>UGYN01000002.1:2865482-5730964 GCA_900457075.1 Serratia quinivorans | reverse complement strand
GATAACGTCTGCGCTTGCGCCGCCATTTGGTCGCTTTGGCTGGTCTGGGTCGCGATGTTCTTTTCCAGCGCGGCAAGTTGGTGCTGGCCTATGTACAGACTCAGTTTCCAGGCAAGGGCCAGTGCAACAAGTATGATAGCAAGTCCCGTCAACCACTGCTTACTGGTCATGTATAGGAATGCAGCAGCGCGTTGGCTCAGGCTCATTTTGTTGGTCTGATAGCGCAGGCGCTGTGAAAACCAATTTTTAACTCCCTGCTCAATCAGTTTATCGTCGATGTCGGTTCCGCTGGACTGATAGTAATCACGGATGCGTTGTGTAATTTTCTGGCGTAATTTGGGCAGATCCAAATGTTCGTCCAGTGCAATTCGCTGTGCGTAGAGTGAGTCAATAATGGCCATGGCACCTAGTTGGTCGCTTAATTTAATCTCACTCATGGGCCACACTCCCGCTGGTTGTGTTTAGGGCATAGATATATTTCATTAGAAACTATCCGTAGTGCGGAACCCGCCACCGCCGGTTGAAGAAGAAGAACTGAAGCCACTACCACCGCTGCCGGAAGAGGACGATGAAGATGAAGAACTATATCCGACGCCAGACGAATAGCTCCGTGCGGATGAATTTCCCCACGAACCGGACGAGGCTCTGGCAGTTACCGATGGTGGTGGGAGTCGGTGGGTAATCATATCCAACTTATGCAATACCGCTTTCAGACTGATGGCACCGGACAGGTAGTTTTCAAACAGTTCCTCCGGTTTATCTGACCATCTCCATTGGTACTCATAAATCGGATTGTCATATCCCTGCGCCGAAAATTGATTGTTCAATTCGATGGCGGCAGTGGCACGGCGCTGGGCTAATTGAGCGTCGATCCCTTGCTGTAGCAGGTTCTCTTCGACCGCTATCTCTTCAAGCTGTAGTTCTCTCAGCTCTTCCAACAGGCGATCGTCAGTCGGCGTCTCGGTTTTCGCCACCAGAATATCCAATTTATCCAGAGGCAATAAGGCCATTTGCGCCGAGAGCTGTGTTGTTATCTGGCTGTAAGTCTCACCTTCGCCCTGAGCGTATTCCTGCAGCTTATTTTGCTGGTTGCGGATTTCTTGTTGTGTGGAACTCAGTATTTTTTCTAGCGCGTTGAGATTCAGATACAGCGTGGGCAGCTGTAGATTCTGTTCGACGTCTTGTACATATTGTTGATATTCATTGGTCTGTTGCTTGGTTTGATTGTGCAACTCCAGCAGACGCCGAGTAGATTCCTTTTGCAGTGCCAGGAGCATCCGGTAATTGGCTGCGTTGTTCGGATAGTGGCTAATTCGTGCCAGCCAGCTATCGAGATTGCGCGACAGCGGCCAGGCTGAATATCCCGGTTGCCCATAGCCTTTTCTCTCCAGGAACATGAAAATGCGTTGCTGATGGTACTCCCCTAGCTTGGTGGTCGTTTCAGCCATTAATTCCTTATGGCTGTTTTCCTGTTGGCCGACATCCTGACTGCTTTTAACCATCAACTGCCTGGCTGCTACAGCATCAATATTTTGTTGTAGTTGCCGATCTCGTTCATCTTCTTGCCGATTTATTTCTACATGCAACTGTTGCAACTGAGCATGTAGGTTCTCGATTTCTTTCTCGCTGAGCTGTAAGGCCTGTTGAGACTGGGCAATCTCTTGCTGAAGTTTATTTAGTAATTTCTGCACGTTTGCCATTTCGCCAACGCGAGGAGATTCTTTCAGAAGTACTGTGGCCATCTGGTGATAGAGGCTGGCGATTTGCTGTTTCAGCACCAGTTGCAGGTGGCGAGCATCTGCCTGATTGATTTCAATTCCAGAGAGGGCCGCTCTGGCCCGGTCCGATAGGGCTGCCAGTTTTCGGCCAAGTTCGTAGGCGTGCATCGATAACTCCGTGTCAGACCCCCTAATCATCCTGGTTGGAACCAATAAGGGGATCCCTGGTAAATTTAGCGAGATGTTTCTGCCTTGGTAATGACTTCGGTAAAACGACGTTTCCCATCTTCAACGACGGAGGCTAGCTCATTGGCATTGTTTGTCGCTTCGGTACGCAATTCCTCAATCATTCGGTAGCTGGACTCTTGGAATGAGACAATGGCATTAACCAAAGAGCGTACAGAATCGGCCTTGATGGTAGTGCCATAGCCGGCCCTCAGACCAACTTCAAGCTGCTTGCTACCCTGTGTCGCGATGTTGATGAGGCCATCATTGATACCCGCTTTCATTGCCTCCAGCGTTTCGGTACTTTCTGCCAATCCCTGTAGCGACGTCATTGAGGCTGACAGGGCGGTAAAGACAATTTCGTTAGTGCTGAAGAAGGTGACACTTTGGCGGTAGACCCGCTCTTTAATGGCGTTAGTCTGCTGCAAACGAGCAAAAACGGCTTCGGCAGCGTTATAGGCGATCATCAGATTATCCGCCAGATCTTTGACTATCTGATAACGTTCGTCTTCTTTCTGCATGGTCCTTAATGCTTCATCACGTGTCAGCTCCATCTGGGCTCGGGTGATATTGTCATCACTCTGCGATTGCTCAGTGGCAGTTTGAGCCGTCTGCAATAACTGGCGACTTTGTTGTAAATTATCCTGCGCTGCGGTCAGTAAAGTTTGAGCATCGACATAGGCCTGCTTCAGACCAAATCGAAAATCCTGATAGGCTTCCAAAATGACTTTTTCACGGCTGATTTGTTCTTCTGACGCTCTGGCCACTTCTAAATAGGTCTGTTTGATATCATTGAAACGGTCGGGGATAGATCCGCGGCGCAGAGTCATCCAACCCGATTTCATACGTTCAATAACGTCAAGCTTGCCGTCCTCCAGCCAACCAACCATCTGAGTGGCATCTTTACGGATTGAATCAAATGCAGAGACGACTTTTGCCTGCCGATTGGCTACGTCCATATTGCTGATGTTATCGCGCACCACGGCGTTAAAAGCGCTTTGCTGCTGTAAAGTACGGCCAATGGCGATCACGCGGTTATTGTCCAGATCGGAGACTGCATCCAGTAAGGACAGGATCGGGGAATCAGTTTCAGGCGAAAGGATAATCCCCAGTTTTTGCAACTTTTGAATGGCTTTGGTGGTGTACGAAGCCAGCGCATTATTCATGATTAATTCCTTATCGGGACATATCCTGCCATTGAAAGTAAACGCATTATAGCGCCAGCCGGGGCATCTGTAATTACCGGCCCAGTTGTCAGATGCCTTGCCGATACTCGCTCTAGATTTCAAACAATCAGAAAACAAAAATCCACGCCAAGGCGTGGATTTTGGAGTCTGGTGCAGAAACCGAGGTTTAGACGTTAAACAAGAAGTTCATCACGTCGCCGTCTTTGACGATGTAGTCCTTACCTTCTGAACGCATTTTGCCGGCTTCTTTAGCGCCTTGCTCACCCTTGTAGGTGATGAAGTCTTCAAAAGCGATGGTCTGCGCGCGGATAAAGCCTTTCTCAAAGTCGGTGTGGATCTTGCCGGCTGCCTGCGGTGCGGTAGCGCCAACCGGAATGGTCCAGGCGCGAACTTCTTTTACGCCAGCGGTGAAGTAGGTCTGCAGGTTCAGCAGCTCGTAACCGGCGCGGATCACGCGGTTCAGGCCTGGCTCTTCCAGACCCAGCTCGGCCATAAACTCGGCGCGGTCTTCGTCTTCAAGCTCGGCGATGTCGGATTCAACCGCGGCACACACGGCAACCACGACCGAACCTTCGGCCGCAGCGATTTCACGCACTTTGTCCAGGTATGGGTTGTTCTCATAGCCGTCTTCGTTGACGTTGGCGATGTACATGGTTGGCTTCAGCGTCAGGAAACTCAGGTAGCGGATGGCTGCACGGTCTTCATCGGACAGATCAAGCGCACGCAGCATGCCGGCGTTTTCCAGCTGTGGCAGGCATTTTTCCAGTGCGGCCAGTTCGGCTTTTGCGTCTTTATCGCCGCCTTTGGCTTTCTTCTGTACGCGGTGGATAGCACGTTCGCAGGTGTCAAGATCCGACAGTGCCAGCTCGGTGTTGATCACTTCGATGTCGTCAGCCGGGTCAACTTTGTTGTTTACGTGGATGATGTTGTCGTTCTCGAAGCAGCGCACTACGTGGCCGATAGCTTCGGTTTCACGGATATTGGTCAGGAACTGGTTGCCCAGGCCTTCGCCTTTGGACGCGCCTTTCACCAGGCCGGCGATGTCGACGAATTCCATGGTGGTTGGCAGGATGCGTTGGGGTTTGACGATCTCGGCCAACTGGTCCAGACGCGAATCGGGCATCGGCACCACCACCGGTATTAGGTTCAATGGTGCAGAACGGGAAGTTGGCTGCTTCGATACCCGCTTTGGTCAACGCGTTGAACAGGGTGGATTTGCCTACGTTAGGCAGGCCGACGATACCGCATTTGAATCCCATGTTGTTATCACCTTAAATATCTTAACTATCAGCCGGTTAGGTTTAACCCACTGCATAAAGGACGAAATAATGGCGCCATTATACACGTAATGGCCGTTTTTCTCGATCTGGCTGTGTGCTGCGGGCAAATGCAGCCACAAAACCGGTTTTTGATTGAGATTTGGATCACATTTACACATACTGACACTTCTGATTAACCTACAGGAAACGCGCCGGATGTACTTCTTGCCCAGTCCACCCTGAGTTGCCCCCCTCCTGAGGTTTGCCGCGCCATGCGGCTGTGTTTCTCGTCCTGCGGGAAGGTTTTTTATCTGTCAGAAGTGAATAATCCATGTTTAACCTGAACAATTTCAGGCTGTCGACCGTCAAGAACGAGGTGCTGGCGGGCTTTGTGGTGGCAGTTTCCATGATCCCCGAAGCGGTCGGCTTTTCTTTGGTCGCCGGGCTTTCCCCGATCGTTGGGCTACACACGGCTTTTATTATCGGTCTGGTGACCGCCCTGTTTGGCGGCAAGCCGGGCATGGTGTCGGGCGCGGCCGGTTCGATCGTGGTGGTGCTGATGAGCCTGGCGGCGCAACACGGCATGGCCTATGTGTTATGGGCGACGATTTTCGCCGGGGTGATCCAAATCCTGATTGGCGTTTTCCGGCTGGGTAAATTTATTCGTCTGGTGCCGCTGCCGGCGATCCACGGTTTTGTGAATGGTTTGGCGATCGTCATCATGCTGGCGCAGCTGCATATGATTGCCGGGCAGGGGCTGCTGATGTACGGGCTGGTGGCGCTGGCGATCGGGGTGGTGGTGCTGTTCCCGCGACTGACCCGGGTGATCCCGGCCTCGTTGGCGGCCCTGATTGTGGTTTCGGCCCTGGCCATCGGGTTTAACCTGCATACCTTGCGGGTCGGCGATCTGGCCGATATCTCCGGCGCCTTGCCGCATTTCAGCCTGCCGATGGCCCCGTTCAGCCTGGAAATGCTGAAAGTGGTGCTGCCGTATGCGGTAGTGATCGCTTTGGTGGGGTTGATTGAGTCGCTGCTGACCATGACGGTGCTTGACGAAATGGGCGGCAAAAAGGGCAATGGCAACCGCGAGAGCATCGCTCAGGGCGCGGGCAATGCCATTTGCGGCCTGTTTGGTTGTTTTGCCGGCTGCGCGATGATTGGCCAGTCGATTATCAACTTCACCTCGGGTGGGCGCGGACGTATTTCCGGCGTCGTCGGCGCGATACTGTTGATTCCTGTTTGTGGTCAGCCTGTCAGGTTACATCGGCCTGCTGCCGGTGGCAGCACTGGCAGGGGTGATGCTGGTGGTGTGTTACAACACCTTTGAGTGGAGTTCGCTGCGCCGCTTGCGGCGGATGCCGAAGGCCGATGCGCTGGTGATGCTGCTGGTCACGGTGATCACCATCTTTACCGATCTGGCGATGGCGGTGATCAGCGGGGGTGATTATCTCGGCGCTGGTGTTTGCCTGGCAGCAGGCGCGCATTCGCGTGCGTCAGCATCAGGTGGGAGGGGGATGTTGCGGTGTATCAACTGGACGGGCCGCTGTTCTTTGGTTCTACCACGGCCTTTGCCGAGCTGTTTGAACCGAAAAACGATCCTCAAAACGTGGTGCTGGATTTTGCCGGTACCCGGGTGATGGATTCCAGCGGAGTAGAAGCGATTGATAAGCTGACGGCACGTTATCTGGCGGCGGGAAAAACCATTCGGTTACGCCACCTGAGCGGCGACTGCGTACGTCTGTTAAAGCAGGCCGGACCGTTTTTGCAGCCATGAACTGGACGATCCGCAATATTATGTGGCGGAAGAAGGCTATCAGACCGACGATGCCAACGTCGGTGAGGAAACCTTCAAGCTGCGAACCTAAGCGGATCGGCAGCGGGCGTGATGCCCGCTGCAATCACTATCAGGCCTGCGCTTTGAAGCTGTGCAGGCGACGAACGGTTTTTTCCAGGCCGTCGGTCAGCAGAATTTCCGTGCAACGTGCGGCTTCATCAATCGCTTCATCAATCATTTTTTGCTCGCTGGCCGGTGGCTTGCCGAGCACGAAACCCACCACCTTGTTTTTATCGCCCGGATGGCCAATGCCGATGCGCAAGCGATAGAAGTTCGGGTTATTGCCGAACTTGCTCTGAATATCCTTCAGCCCGTTGTGCCCACCGTTGCCGCCACCCAGTTTGATTTTTGCAACACCCGGCGGAATATCCAGCTCGTCGTGCGCGACCAGAATTTCGTCCGGCTCAATACGGTAGAAATTGGCCATCGCCAGTACGGCTTTGCCACTGAGGTTCATAAAGGTGGTAGGCACCAGCAGGCGCACGTCATTACCGGCCAAATTCAGGCGGGCGGTGTAGCCGTAGAATTTGCTCTCTTCCTTCAACTGCTGGTTATGGCGCTGGGCCAGTAAATCGACGTACCAGGCGCCGGCGTTGTGTCGCGTCTGGGCATACTCAGCGCCCGGATTCGCCAGGCCGACTATCAATTTAATACTGCTCACGGGGAGATTCGCTATGATCGAGATAATGGAAAGGGCATTAGTCTACCTGCCTGCGCCGCGAATGACAAAATCCTGATGCTGTGCGTGGCGTTAGTCAGCGGATATCCTCAGAATGGGGAGTAATTCATTAGCATAATCATTCAATTTGTTAACTAATTACTTGCTTTAAGTAAAGATTTGTCATGCTTTCTTTACCATTTGTGATCGCCTACGCAATCCCCTTGCCGGAACAGGGCCTATACTTAACTTATCAAAGTGGGTTAACCATTTACTGAGTTACCCTGGTTGGCAAATGGCACTATGGAGGTGGCATATGAAACGTAGAAACGTGAACAAAATGGGCAACTTTTTTATGGGGCTGGGGCTGGTAGTCATGATCTTCGGCGTTGGATACAACATTCTTGCTGAAGTATCGCAGTTCAATTTGCCGCAGTTTTTCGCCCATGGCGCAATCATGAGTATCTTCGTCGGCGCGCTGTTATGGCTGGTTGGTGCACGTATCGGCGGGCGTGAGCAGGTGGCGGATCGTTACTGGTGGATAAAACATTTTGATAAACGCTGCCGAAACGACAATCATCGTTCGTCACATTGATTAAAAAAATAAAAGGGAACCCGCGTTACGGCAAAGGAGATCTGCCGCGCATTAAGGCCTAAGGTCATGTTTGACTACCCGGTAGAAAACCCGTTGTTGCTGATGCACCAACGGGTTTTTCTTTTTCTGCTATCGGGCAATCAATCGATCCGGTACGGCAGGGGGCCGCACCGAAAAGAATTCTGATTAATGCTCGAACATCGCAGAAATTGACTCTTCATTGCTGATACGACGGATGGCTTCAGCCAGCATGCCGGACAGTGTCAGAGTACGCACGTTTTTCAGTGCCTTGATTTCTGCAGACAACGGAATGGTGTCGCAGACGATCACTTCATCAATCACCGAGTTGCGGATGTTTTCCACAGCATTACCGGAGAAGATCGGGTGGGTCGCGTAGGCAAATACGCGCTTGGCACCGCGTTCTTTCAACGCTTCAGCTGCTTTACACAAGGTACCGCCGGTGTCGATCATGTCGTCAACCAGCACGCAGTCACGGCCTGCCACGTCACCAATGATGTGCATCACCTGGGAAACGTTCGCACGTGGGCGGCGTTTATCGATGATAGCCATATCGGTATCGTTCAGCAGTTTGGCGATAGCGCGGGCGCGCACTACGCCACCGATGTCCGGGGAAACCACGATTGGGTTCTCCAGATTCTGTTGCAGCATGTCTTCGAGCAGGATCGGGCTACCGAACACGTTATCTACAGGAACATCGAAGAAGCCCTGGATCTGTTCAGCGTGCAGATCCACCGTCAGTACGCGGTCAACCCCAACGCTGGAGAGGAAGTCGGCGACAACTTTGGCGGTGATTGGCACACGAGCAGAACGCACGCGGCGATCCTGGCGGGCATAGCCGAAATAAGGGATAACAGCAGTAATACGACCTGCGGAGGCGCGACGCAGAGCATCTACCATAACAACCAGTTCCATCAGGTTATCGTTGGTAGGGGCACAGGTGGACTGGATGATGAAAATATCACCGCCGCGTACATTTTCGTTGATTTGCACGCTCACTTCGCCGTCGCTAAAACGACCTACTGCGGCGTCACCAAGGCTGGTGTACAAACGGTTGGCAATACGTTGTGCTAGTTCCGGGGTGGCGTTACCAGCAAAAAGCTTCATATCAGGCACGAGAAGAACCTCAGGCATGCGTCCAGAGAAGATATTGTCATTCGGCCTCGCTAAGGGGCAGTTAGCGACGCCGGCGCAATATCATACGGGTGTGTAAAAAAAATTTGAAACCGCAGCGGCGCAGGGATGACAGGGCCAGGTGTGAGCGACTCTGCGCAGCGAAACGAGAACTACGGTTCAATCTGCCCGGAACGAATGCGATGTAGTGGAGAGACGTTAACGCCACGCGCTACAAAACCACGTATCCACTCCGGGGCTTGATTTAACACCTGACGGGCGGCGGTTTCTGTGTCGAATTCAGCAAACACACAAGCACCTGTGCCAGTCAGGCGTGACGGCGCGTATTCTAACAGCCAAGAAACAAGCTGTTCAACCTCGCGAAAACGTTTTCTTGCTATTGGTTCGCAATCATTTGCGTAAGTTGCCTGTAACAGCACATTTAATGGGCGAACCGGGGTGTCTCTTTTTAAATCGGCATCGCCAAAAATAACCGGGGTCGGGATGCTGACACCCGGATGGGCCACCAGATACCACTTTTCCTGCGGATTGGCCGGTTGCAAACGTTCGCCAATACCCTCGGCAAAGGCGGCATGGCCGCGAACGAACACCGGAACATCGGCACCAAGGGCCAGCCCCAGCTCTGCCAACTGCTCGTCGTTCAAGCCGCAGCGCCACAGGTCATTGAGCGCCACTAACACCGTGGCGGCATTGGAGGAACCGCCGCCCAGTCCGCCACCCATCGGCAGACGTTTTTCGATGCTGATGTCAGCACCGCGCGGGGCGGTGTTTAGCCCATGACGATCGCAATGCTGTTGCAGCAAACGGGCGGCTCGGACGATCAGGTTTTGCTCATCCGGCACGCCGGCCACCGGGGTCAGCAGGTGAATGGCGTCATCCTGGCGCACGTCGATGGTCAGCGTGTCGCCGTAATCCAGAAACTGGAACAGCGTCTGCAGCAGGTGGTAGCCGTCTTCACGTTGGCCGGTAATGTACAAAAACAAATTGAGTTTAGCGGGCGATGGCCATTGACGAATCATTTAAGCGTCCAATCGTCCATTTTCAGTTTGATGCGCTGGTCACCCTGTTTCAGTTCCAGACGGCTTGGCAACTGTGGTTTGAGGCTGTTGTTGTAGTCCTGGTAATCCACGGTCCAGGTCTGGCTACCTTGTTGGTAGGTCAGCGAGTTCAGGCGATATTGGTCATCGAGCTTGAAGTCGCTGGCCTCACCCGGCAGGCCGAGCATCCACTGGCGCAGGTTGTCCAGCGGAATGGCCATGCCGGTCAGCTTGCGGATCATCTCTTCGGCATTGTCGCTGACGTAACGTTTGCCCTGGTTATCCGTCAACTGCACTACGTTTTTCTGTACGTTGAGGTCAAGCTCGGTGCTGCCAAGCGGGTTGGTCAGCAGCAGGCGATAACGGTCCGGCGAATACTGTTGCCAGAAGAAGCGGGCGTAGACTTTTTTCTGATCTGACAGGTAGGCGAAAGAACCACGGGTCTGATACTGACTCAGCTGTTGCACCGCTTGTTCGTGGGCACGCCACTGCGGCGACGTCGGGCTGGTGGCCGGGCCGGTCGGCTTGGTGGTAGTACAGGCGGCCAGCACCAGGCTGGCCAGCGGGATCAGGCGGAGCAAACTAACTTTGCGGATTGGCATAACTTTCTCTTGTCCTTTTGTCCTTGCGGGCACGCACAGCGAGACCTTGGTATCAGCATTTACGCTAGCGGGGCAACGCCGGCTCGTCAATTTTTTGCTGCATCGCGTTGAAACTTCCCGGCTTTGTCACCGCTCTCGGGCACGGGGCCAGGTGCGGTCTTCGCTGATAAGATTAACACAATCGTTCCAACCTGCGCTCTGGACGCAAGAATATCTCAGGGGCCGGGTGTTGCTGCCGTTGGCGTTTAGTTGATGTAGCGTTCTGTAATATCGCCAGAGTCTATCGCGGTGGGGAGATCCGAAGATTATGAAGCTTGCAGTTCGAATCGTTATTTCGCTGTTATGTTTTGCGGGCTCGGCATTTTTTTACCTGCAGGCGAAGCATGTTTTTTTGCCAACAGGTTTCCTTCATTTTGGATCCGACCTTTCGTTGCGGCACTTTAGGCTGGTAAACGCCGGTTATTTGATCGCTATCCCCATGCTCAGGTTGGTCAGTTTTACTCAATACTGTGCGGAATATCGCATACTGCACTAAAATTCAGTATGTTATGTCGTCAAATTATTCTTTATCTTGCTGTATTTATTACTAATCACTCATTGATGCTGTCTATTTCAGCGATTGGACGGAAGATGCGGTTGTGCCTTTTATTGATCCCGCGCATCAAGTAGAATGCCGTTCAACGAGAACCCGTACCAAAAGAAGTATTACTCGAAGCAATGACCCTGCTGGCGTTAGGTATAAATCACAAAACTGCTCCGGTTTCTCTGCGTGAAAGGGTGACCTTCTCCCCAGAGTCTATCGAACAGGCGCTAACCAGCTTGCTCCAACAACCGTTGGTGCAGGGCGGTGTCGTGTTGTCTACCTGCAACCGCACCGAGCTGTATCTTAGCGTGGAGCAACAGGAACATATTCACGAACAGCTGGTCTCCTGGCTGTGTGAGTACCACCACCTGCGCCCGGAAGAGGTGAGTAAAAGCCTGTACTGGCACCACGGCAACGAAGCCGTTAGCCACCTGATGCGCGTGGCCAGCGGGTTGGATTCACTGGTGCTGGGCGAACCGCAAATTCTTGGGCAGGTGAAGAAAGCCTTTGCCGAGTCCCAACGCGGGCAGTCACTGTCTGGTGAGCTTGAGCGCCTGTTCCAAAAATCCTTCTCCGTCGCCAAACGCGTACGTACCGAAACCGAAATCGGCGCCAGTGCGGTATCCGTGGCCTTTGCCGCCTGTACCCTGGCACGCCAGATATTCGAATCCCTTGCCGAACTGAACGTCCTGTTGGTGGGGGCCGGTGAAACCATTGAACTGGTGGCGCGTCATCTGCGCGAGCATAAAGTACGGCATATGATTATTGCCAACCGTACCCGCGAGCGCGCCCAGCTGCTGGCGGACGAAGTCGGCGCAGAAGTGATCACCTTGCCGGAAATCGACGAACGCCTGGCGGACGCCGACATTATTATCAGTTCTACCGCCAGCCCACTGCCGATCATCGGTAAAGGGATGGTGGAGCGAGCGCTGAAAGCGCGCCGCAACCAGCCAATGCTGCTGGTGGATATTGCCGTACCGCGCGATATCGAACCGGAAGTGGGCAAGCTGGCTAACGCCTATTTATATAGCGTGGACGATCTGCACGCCATCATTCAGAGCAACCTGGCGCAGCGCAAGGCCGCGGCGGTGCAGGCTGAGTCTATCGTCCAGCAGGAAAGCATCAACTTTATGGCCTGGTTGCGCTCGCAGGGCGCAGTGGAAACCATCCGCGACTACCGTTCACAGGCCGATCAGATCCGTGCGGAAATGGAAGCCAAAGCCCTGGCCGCCATTGCGCAGGGCGCGGACGTGGAGCAGGTTATCCACGAGCTGGCCCACCGGCTGACCAACCGTCTTATTCATGCCCCTACCAAATCCCTCCAACAGGCCGCCGGCGATGGCGACGTGGAGCGGTTTGCAATTATTACGCGACAGCCTCGGGCTGGATCAGCATTAGTTTTCTCTTTATTAACAGGGTTTAATACCACGCATGAAGCCTTCTATTGTTGCCAAACTGGAAGCGTTACAAGAGCGCCATGAAGAAGTGCAGGCGCTGCTCGGCGATGCCGGCGTTATTGCCGAGCAGGATCGGTTCCGCGCGCTGTCGCGCGAATACGCACAGTTGACCGATGTCAGCCGCTGTTTCCTTGAATGGCGTAAGGTGCAAGACGATCTGGCCACGGCAGAAATGATGCTGGATGACCCGGAAATGCGCGAAATGGCGCAGGAAGAGTTGAAAGACGCCAAGGCGGCAACGGAAGAGCTGGAGCAGCAATTACAAGTGCTGCTGTTGCCGAAAGATCCGGATGATGAGCGCGATTGCTTCCTGGAAGTGCGTGCCGGTACCGGCGGTGACGAAGCGGCGATTTTCGCCGGCGATCTGTTCCGTATGTACAGCCGTTATGCCGAAACACGTCGCTGGCGCGTCGAGATCATGAGTGCTAACGAAGGTGAGCACGGCGGCTATAAAGAAGTGATTGCCAAGGTGTCTGGCGACGGCGTTTTCGGCCAACTGAAGTTTGAGTCTGGTGGCCACCGCGTGCAGCGCGTGCCGGAAACCGAGTCGCAGGGGCGTATTCATACCTCCGCCTGTACCGTGGCGGTGATGCCGGCGGTGCCGGAAGCCGAGCTGCCGGAGATCAATGCCGGCGATCTGAAAATCGATACCTTCCGTTCCTCCGGTGCCGGTGGCCAGCACGTTAACACCACCGACTCGGCTATCCGTATTACCCACTTGCCAACCGGTATTGTGGTGGAGTGTCAGGACGAACGTTCACAGCACAAAAACAAAAGCCAAGGCGATGTCAGTGCTGGGGGCGCGTATCCGCGCTGCCGAAATGGCCAAGCGCCAGCAGGCCGAGGCATCAACCCGTCGTAATCTGTTGGGTACCGGCGACCGCTCCGATCGCAACCGCACCTACAACTTCCCGCAGGGGCGCGTGACCGACCACCGAATCAACCTGACATTGTACCGTCTGGATGAGGTGATGGAGGGCAAGCTGGACATGCTGATCCAACCTATTGTGCAGGAATATCAGGCCGACCAGCTCGCCGCGCTGTCCGCTGAGCCAGAGTAATGGATTATCAATCCTGGCTGAAAGCCGCGGCTGCCCGGTTGACGCAGAGTGACAGTGCCCGGCGTGACGCGGAAATCCTGCTGGGTTTCGTGACCGGCCGGGCCAGAACCTTTCTGATGGCATTTGGCGAAACTTTGCTGACGCAACAACAGCAAGAACAGTTGGAAAGGCTGCTGGTGCGCCGCGAACGTGGCGAGCCGGTGGCTTATCTGATTGGAGAACGCGAGTTTTGGTCGCTGCCGCTATCGGTCTCGCCGGCCACCCTGATCCCACGTCCGGACACCGAATGCCTGGTGGAACTGGCGCTGGAGCGCCTGCCGTCATCCTCTTGCAACATCCTCGATCTTGGCACCGGCACCGGTGCCATTGCGTTGGCGCTGGCCAGCGAACGCCAGGACTGCAGGGTGACCGGCGTTGATTTACAGCCTGAGGCCGTAGCGCTGGCGCAGCATAATGCGCAGAAGCTGGCGATCGGCAACGTACAATTTCTTCAGGGCAGTTGGTTTGCGCCTCTGGCAGGGCAAACTTTCGCCCTGATCGCCAGTAATCCTCCGTATATCGACGCCGCCGATCCGCATCTGGCGCAGGGCGACGTACGTTTCGAACCCAGCAGCGCACTGGTCGCGCAGCAGCACGGGTTGGCGGATTTATCCGCTATTGTGCAACAGGCACCGCAGTATCTGCAGCCACAGGGCTGGCTGTTGCTGGAGCACGGTTGGCAACAGGGCGAGAGCGTGCGCGCATTGCTGCAGGCCGCCGGTTTTATTTCGATCGCTACCCGCCGTGACTACGGTGATAACGATCGCGTGACTTTTGGCCAATGGCCGCAGCAGTAACTGAGAACTAACAAAAACAAAGCACACGGCGAATAAACAAAAGGAAGCAATATGGCAGTCTACTCAGCGTTAAAACATCTGCACCTGTTGACAGTCACCATCAGTATTATCTTGTTTGTATTGCGATTTTTCTGGAAATGGCGAGACTCGGCAATGATGAACAAGCGCTGGGTGAAGATAACGCCGCACATAAATGATACGGTGTTGTTCGTCAGTGGTATCGCGTTGGTGGTGATGTTCAAGCTTTATCCGCTGCTGGGTATGGACTCGTGGCTGACCGAGAAGCTGTTTGGCGTTATTATCTATATCCTGCTTGGCTACGTCGCATTGGGCAAGAAGACCAAAAGTAAGAACCTGCGCACCCTGGCGTTTGTGCTGGCGTTGGGCTGTCTGTACCTGATAATTAAACTTGCCACGACGAAAATACCCTTTCTGATGGGATACTTATGAGTAGCATTGCTGATTTTGAATTTAACACCGCGCTGCTGAGCGCGGGCGTGATCCTGGTTTCGCAGTCCGTGCGGCGTGATTTCCCTACCGCCGAAGTCGAACGCAAGCTGCAACAGCTGGTCGATGAAGCACGTGCGGCGATGCCAAAGGATCTCAGCCAGGAACAGCAACTTGACGCACTCATTGAACTGTTCTTCAAAACCTGGGGTTTTGGCGGCGCCGGCGGCGTGTATCGTCTGTCCGACGCGATTTGGCTCGACAAGGTGCTGGAAGGGCGGCAGGGCACGCCGGTTTCCCTTGGCACTATTTTCCTGCACATCGCAGCGCATCTGGATTTACCGCTGTTGCCGGTGATTTTCCCCACTCAACTGATCCTGCGGGCAGACTGGCTGGATGAAGAGATGTGGCTGATCAATCCGTTGAACGGTGAGACGCTAAACGAGCATCAACTGGAAGTGTGGATCAAGGGCAACCTGGGTCTGGGCGCCGAGTTGGAAGACGATGATCTCGATGAGTCAGAAAACGTCATGGTGGTGCGTAAGATGCTCGATACGCTGAAAGCCGCCCTGATGGAAGAACAACAGATGGAAATGGCGTTGCGCGCCAGCGAAACGGTGCTGTGTTTCGATCCGGATGACCCGTACGAAATCCGTGACCGTGGGCTGATTTACGCCCAGTTGGAATGCAACCATATTGCTATTTCCGATCTCAATTATTTTGTCGAACAGTGTCCTGAAGATCCGGTCAGCGAAGTGATCAAAGTACAGATCCACTCGATTGAACCGAAACAGGTCACGCTGCATTAATTCATTTGATTTAACATCAACAAAGGCGAAAGCATGAAACAGAAAGTGGTTAGCATTGGTGACATCAACGTAGCGAACGATCTGCCGTTTGTGCTGTTTGGCGGTATGAACGTGCTGGAATCACGCGATCTGGCGATGCGCATTTGCGAACACTACGTCACCGTGACGCAAAAACTGGGCATCCCTTACGTTTTTAAAGCTTCTTTTGATAAAGCCAATCGTTCTTCCATCCACTCTTACCGTGGTCCAGGTCTGGAAGAAGGGATGAAGATCTTCGAAGAAATCAAAAAGACCTTCGGCGTGAAAACCATCACCGACGTGCATGAAGCTTCACAGGCGCAGCCGGTGTCCGAAGTGGTTGACGTGATCCAGCTGCCGGCGTTCCTGGCACGCCAAACCGATCTGGTAGAAGCGATGGCGAAAACCGGTGCGGTGATCAACGTCAAGAAACCTCAGTTCGTCAGCCCGGGCCAAATGGGCAATATCGTCGACAAGTTCAAGGAAGGCGGTAACGATCAGGTGATCTTGTGCGATCGCGGCAGCAACTTTGGTTACGATAATCTGGTGGTCGACATGCTGGGTATCAACGTGATGAAAAATGCCACTGGCGGTCATCCGGTGATCTTCGACGTGACCCACGCCCTGCAGACCCGTGACCCGTTTGGTGCCGCATCCGGCGGTCGTCGTGCGCAGGTTGCCGAACTGGCGCGTGCCGGTATGGCGGTTGGCCTGGCTGGGCTGTTTATTGAAGCGCACCCAGAGCCGAACAGTGCCAAGTGTGATGGCCCGTCCGCCTTGCCGCTGGACAAGCTGGAGCCGTTCCTGGTGCAGATGAAAGCCATCGACGATCTGGTGAAGAGCTTCCCAGAGCTCGATACCAGCAACTAAGTACGATAAGCAAACTCTCAGACGGTTGATAAAGAGCTCTGTTGCTTAGTGGTAGGGGCGCTGCATGCTGCGCCCTATAGCATAATCAACGAGTTAAATCGGGTCGAACATGTTCGACCCCTACCGATTCAACCTTTATACGGGTTTGTCAGCAACCTAAAGCCCGACTTGTCGGGCTTTAGGTTTTTAGGCGTCTAGCTCGGCCAAGGCTTCGGGTAGCGTTGCGTAGAAATGCAGTTTCCCCTCAATCGGCTGTACCCGCGCACGTGCCAGCGTTTTCAACGGCTGGAACGGCATATCGGTGATCGCCAGTTGCTTGCCTGGTGGCAGGGCTTCGATAAAGCGCTGCAGGGCATCCAGGCCACCGGCGTCCAGCACCGGTACCGCATCCCACTGCAAGACAATCACGTCATAACTTTCACTGCGTACCAGCAACTCGTTAAAAATGCGTTCGGCGGCGGCGAAGAATAATGGACCATTCACTCGCAGCACCAGACGGCCGTTTTCGGCGCTCAGTTCGCTCAAGCGTGTCATGCGTGCAATGCGACGCATAAACAGCAGCGAAGCCAGCACTATGCCTACGGTAATGGCGATCACCATATCAAACAGCACCGTCAGCGACAGGCACAGCAGCATCACCAGAATGTCGTCCTTCGGTGCCCGCCGCAGTAAATAAACCACCTTATGGGCCTCACTCATATTCCAGGCGACCATCAGCAGCAGCGACGCCATTGCCGCCAGCGGCAGCCAGGACAGCCACGGCGCCAGCACCAGCAGCGCCAACAGCACCAGCAACGCATGGATAATGGCGGACACGGGCGAAGTGGCCCCGGCGCGCACGTTGGCTGCGGAACGCGCAATGGCGGCAGTGGCGGTAATGCCGCCAAAGAACGGAGCGATAATATTGCCCGCCCCCTGGCCGATAAGCTCGGTATTGGAGTTGTGTTTCTTGCCGGTCATGCCGTCCAACACCACGGCACACAGCAGGGATTCAATGGCGCCCAGCATGGCCATGGAGAATGCCGCCGGTAGCAGGGCGGAAATTGTCTGCCAGCTCAGCGCCATCGGCTTGCCGTCCCCGGCCGGCAGAGCCCACGGCAGCATCAACTGCGGCAAAATGGGCGGAATGCCCTGGCCCTGCGTACCGTCGGCCAGCAGGTAGCTGAAACGAGAGCCGATGGTTGCTACAGGGTGGTCAAACAGCGCCAGAATGCCCATCACCGCCGTACCTGCCAGCAACGCCGGCAAATGGCCCGGCACCCTCAGGCCAAGTTTCGGCCAAAATATCAGGATCAACAGGGTCACTGCACCGATCAGCGTATCGCCGATATCCAGCGTGGGCAGCGCCTGCAGCAGGGCGTAGACCTTACCCACATAATGTTCCGGCACCTCCGCCAGTTGCAGACCGAAGAAGTCCTTCACCTGCATGGTGGCGATGGTAATGGCAATACCGGAGGTAAAGCCCAGCGTCACCGAAAGGGGAATATATTCAATCAGTCGACCGAAACGTGCCAACCCCATGAGCACCAAAAACAGCCCGGAAAGCAGGGTGGCGATCAACAGGCCAGAGAGGCCGAACTGCTGTGAAACCGGATACAAGATCACCACGAAGGCGGCGGTAGGCCCGGAAACGCTGTAGCGCGAGCCGCCGCTAATGGCGATCACAATCCCGGCGACCGCCGACGTGTACAACCCATATTGAGGAGGAACGCCGCTGGCAATCGCCAGTGCCATCGCCAGGGGAATGGCGATAATGCCGACGGTGACGCCGGCGATGGCGTCTTTTAGCAAACGTTGCAGGGAATAGGGGTCTCGCCAACAGGCATCAATCAGTGCGCTAAACGGCCGAATGCCGTTAATTTCATGCGTTTTCATCTGGGGTGTAAACCAAGTCTATAAAAGAGAACGGAATGGCGGGCCGGTTGCGGTCCGTCTCGAATAGCTGAGATACACCATACGCCAGTTGTGGCGGTGATTCCTAGATATACATCAATACGCTGCGGGAAAATGAAAGTAGACTCTTTCAAAATGGCAATAAATAACAGACGGCAGGCTGGTCGCGACTCTGACGACCAGCCTGAGGAGAATAGCGTGGGTTTTATCGCTTAATGCACTGCCGGCAGGGATAAGCCGAGAAAGTGGGCCAGGGTGCTGACCAGCAAATTATGGTCCTCCAACTGCGGCGAGCCGGAAATGCTGATGGTGCCGATGCAGCCGAGCCCGGCTAAATTAATCGGAAAGGCACCGCCGTGCGCCGAGTAGTCGCGTACGCTGAGTCCATAGCGCTCTTCCAGCGTCGATTGGCGTTGCTGCAGACGCAGGCCGATAGCGTAAGAACTTTTGTGGAAGTGATTCACCACGTTGCGTTTACGTCGTACCCAGTCCGCAATATCAGGCGTGGTGCCGGGCATGGCATAATAAAACAGCGTTTGCCCCGCAAGCTGGATTTCGATGGCGATGGACAGGCGGCCGCGTTCTGCAGCGGATTTCAATGCCGATCCCAGTTCCCAGGCGGTATTATGGTCAAAGTGACTGAAGGTCAACGTCGCTTCCTGTTTGGTCAGCGCTTGCAAATCATCATCGATATTCATAGCTGTCGCTCCTCTCAAGGTGACTGACAGACTATCCTGAACCGGGCTGGTGGGATAGATACCTTGGAAATAACATAGAACTGCTAGTCTATTATTAATCCGAGTAATATGTTCCATGCCGGAATGGATGAGACAGGGATTGGTGCTCAAAATTTATTGCTTAATCACCCTGTAATTTCCGCGGAGCATAGCGAATATTTATGACTTACGTTGCGTCAATCCCCTCCCTGTTTAGTGACGCCTGCATTACCTATGCAACACTGTCAGTCAGCTATTTTGCCCTCAGCAAAAACGCCCCCTTTTCCTATCAGTCAGAAGCCTGGAAACGCGGGCTTTTCGGCCTGCTGGCCGGGCTGACGACGCTGTTTCTGAATCAGAACCGGTTGGAGCTGGCTGGCAACGTGCATTACAGCTTCGCCATGATCCCGATGATATTGGTGACCTTCTATGGTGGTGCACTCAGTGGGTTGGTGTGCTACCTGACGTCGTTGGCTTTGAGCGGCGGCTTCACCGTCGATAACTTGTTTATCGGTTCGATCATCATTCCGTTGCTGTTGTCGCGGGTCTGGCTGAGAAAGTCGAATAGGGTGTTCTACCTGACTATCGGTGTGATTGCGTTATACCGTATCGCGGTGGTTTGGTTTTGGGTCGATATGTGGACGCTGTGGCTGGATGTGTTGCTGTATCAAGTCATCGCTGCCCTGTGTCTGGCGATTTGCTACCATGCGCTGAACTTCAAAGAGCGGCATATCCATGCCTATTTCTCGATGCGTGATAAAGCCACCACCGACAGCCTGACCCACATAAGTAACCGCGCCAGCGTCGATTACCGGTTGATGCTGCAACAGGCGGAACGGCGTCCTTGCGGGTTGATGATCCTCGATCTGGATAATTTCAAGCGTATCAACGACACCTACGGTCATTTGGCCGGAGATCTGTTGCTGACCCAGATGGGACAGTTGTTGCAAAACAGCGTGCGTAGCGAAGATTTTGTCGGTCGCTATGGCGGTGAGGAGTTTATGGTGATCACCGCCAGCTATGATCCGAAGATTATCGGCGGGGTAGCGGAACGCATTCGTCGCAGCGTGGAGACAACGATATTTTTGCTCGATGAAGGCAACGAGACACAAATCACCGTCTCTATCGGTGCCTCACTGTATTTGCCCGGTATGGCGGTAGATAAAGCGATAGAGGTGACGGACGAAGCCCTGTATGAGGCCAAACGTGGCGGGAAAAACCAGGTGGTCTGCAGCCGGCTGATGCCGTTTTCACCCCTGGGGGCCGGCTTTCGGCAGCAATAACCCCTCCTGACGAACTCAGAAGGGGTTATTGGCTCAGGCGGCCAGCGTATGTTCGCGGAATGCGGTCAACAGCTCTTCGGTAAATTTCAGGCGTTTCTGGCGATCGGTCAGATCCAGCATAAATTTCAGCTTGCTCGGCCCGTCCAGGCGATAGATCTGCGGATTGCTTTGCAACAGCCCAATTAAATAGCCTGGGTCGACCTTGTTTTTTTCGCCAAACTCAATGAACCCACCGCGTTCATTACCTTCGATGCGCTTGATGCCAAGTAACTGCGCATGTTGACGCAGCGCCGCGCTTTGCAGCAGGTTGCGCGCCGGATCCGGCAGCAGGCCAAAGCGGTCAATCAGCTCCACCTTCAACTCTTCGAGTTCACCGTCGTTTTTCGCGCTGGCGATGCGCTTATAGAACGATAGGCGAGTATTGACGTCCGGAATGTAATCGTCCGGCAGCAGGGCCGGCATGCGCAGCTCCACTTCGGTCTGGTTGCTGGTGAGATCTTCCAGAGAAGGCTCGCGTCCGTTTTTAAGTGCGTCCACTGCGCTTTCCAGCAGTTCCATATACAGCGAGAAACCCACGGTGGTCATCTGGCCGCTCTGGTCTTCACCGAGCAGTTCGCCTGCGCCGCGGATCTCCAGATCGTGGGTGGCCAGGGCAAAGCCGGCACCCAGGTCTTCCAGTGATGCTATGGCTTCCAGGCGTTTATGGGCGTCGGTGCTCATGGCTTTCGGGGGCGGTGTCAGCAGATAGGCGTAGGCCTGATGGTGCGAACGTCCGACGCGGCCACGTAGCTGGTGCAGCTGCGCCAGCCCGAAGCGATCGGCACGCTCGATGATTATGGTATTGGCGCTGGGAATGTCGATGCCGGTTTCGATAATGGTGGTGCAGACCAGTACGTTAAAGCGCTGGTGATGGAAGTCATTCATCACCCGTTCCAGATCGCGTTCACGCATTTGGCCGTGGCCGATGGCAATGCGCGCTTCCGGCACTAATTCCGCCAGTTTTGCTGCGGCTTTTTCGATGTTTTCAACGTCGTTATACAGGTAGTAAACCTGGCCGCCGCGCAGAACTTCACGCAGGATCGCCTCACGTACCACCAGGCTGTCGTACTCGCGTACAAAGGTTTTTACCGCCAGACGGCGGGCCGGTGGGGTGGCAATAATCGACAGGTCGCGCATGCCGCTCATGGCCATATTCAGAGTACGCGGGATCGGCGTGGCGGTCAGCGTCAGGATATCCACATCGGCACGCATCGCCTTGATGCGTTCTTTGTGGCGCACGCCGAATCGGTGTTCTTCATCGACGATCAGCAGCCCCAGATCTTTCCAGCGCAGATCGCTCTGCAGCAGTTTGTGGGTGCCGATGATGATATCTACTTTGCCGTCGACGGCATCGTCCATCACCTGTTGCTGTTCCTTGGCACTGCGGAAGCGCGACATCATCTCAATGCGGATCGGCCAGGTGGCGAAGCGATCGCGGAAGTTGTCGAAATGCTGCTGTGCCAGCAGGGTGGTTGGCACCAGTACCGCAACCTGTTTGCCGTTTTCCACCGCAAGGAAGGCGGCGCGCATTGCCACTTCGGTTTTGCCGAAGCCAACGTCACCACACACCAGGCGGTCCATGGCCAGTGGCTGGCACATGTCGCTCAGCACGGCGTTAATCGCCTGCTCCTGGTCCGGGGTGGTCTCAAACGGGAAGGCCTGGCAGAACAGCTGATACTGTTCGCGGTCATGTTTAAAGGCAAAGCCGGTTTTGGCGGCGCGCTGGGCGTAAATATCCAGCAGTTCTGCCGCCACGTCACGCACCCGCTCGGCGGCTTTTTGCCGTGCGCGCGACCAGGCATCACCGCCCAGTTTGTGCAGCGGCGCATTTTCGTCCGCTCCGCCGGCGTAACGGCTGATCAGATGCAGCGACGAGACCGGCACGTAGAGTTTATCTTCACCGGCGTAGGACAGGATCAGGTATTCGGCCTTGATGCCACCGGCTTCCAGCGTAGTCAGGCCAACGTAACGGCCAACGCCGTGTTCCAGATGCACCACCGGTTGGCCGGGGTGCAATTCTGCCAGATTGCGGATCAGAACATCGGTATTGATGGTGCGACGATTATCTTGCCGACGGCGACTGACGCGTTCACCGAGCAGATCGCTTTCGCAGATCAAGGCCCGGTTGCGTATGCCGTCGAGGAAACCGCGTTCGGAGGCACCGACCATCATGTAACGGCCTGCCGCCTCGGCCTGATCGAGATGCTGGATCAGTGAAGGACGGAGCTTGATGCGACCGAGCAGATCCTGCAGCGTTTCGCGGCGTCCCTCACTTTCGACCGAGAAAATAATGCTGCCGTCGAAGCTTTCAATAAAGTGACGCAGGCTGTCCAGTGGCGCTTTCTGCTGGGCTTGTACCGCCAGATCCGGCAGTGTGCGGTAATCCAGATTGGTGTTACCGGCTTTGGCAGGCAGCTCTTCGGTTTTCAGCGCCATGCGCGGCCAGGCTTTCAGTTCACCAAACAGCGCATCAACCCGTAACCACAGGCTGTCCGGGGCCAACAGCGGCCGCATAGGATCGACGCGGCGGCTCTCATAGCGTTGGTTGACGTCTTGCCAGAAGCGTTCGGCGGCGCTCTCCAGATTACCGGTATTGACGATTAGCGTGTTGTCCGGCAGATAACTGAACAACGAAGGCAGTGGTTGGCTGAAGAATAGCGGCTGCCAGTATTCGATACCGGCCGGCCAGGTGCCTTTGCTGACCTGCTGATAAATATGTTCGGCGTCGCGGCGCACTTCAAACTGCTCACGCCACTGGCTGCGGAACAGCTCGATGGCATTTTTGTCGGTTGGAAATTCATGGGCCGGCAGCAGGTTGATGGCATCGACTTCGCTGAGCGTGCGCTGGTTGTCGACATCAAAGGTGCGAAGGCTGTCGATCTCGTCATCGAAGAAATCGATGCGGTAAGGTTCTTCGCTGCCCATAGGGAACAGATCAAGCAGTGCACCGCGGGTGGCAAACTCGCCATGTTCCATCACCTGATCAACGCTGCGGTAGCCGGCCTGCTCCAGTTGAGCGCGCAGCTTGTCGCGCGACAGGCGCTGGCCTTTTTTCATCACCAGCGCGTGGCCGTGCAGGAATTCGTGCGGGCAAACGCGCTGCATCAGGGTATTGACCGGCAGAATGATCACGCCGCGCACCATGGTCGGCAGATGGTATAGGCTCGACAGACGGGCGGAGATGATTTCCTGATGCGGCGAGAAGCTGTCGTAGGGCAGGGTTTCCCAGTCGGACAGCGTGGTGACCATTTGATCGGTAAACTGCTGAATTTCGTCGCGCAGGCGCAGGGCATTTTGCATGTCCGGGGCGATCAGCATCACCGGCCCGTTGTGACGTTCGACAATCTCGGCGCATTCCACGGCACAGGCCGAGCCGGTCAGTTGCCCCAACTGGCGCAAATCGCCCGCGCGCTCAGGCAGGGAATAACGGGAGGATGAAGAAGAAGCAGAACGGTTACGGTTATCGGAGATGCTCATGAAGGTATCTTTAATCAATGTGTTAAATTTCGCCCTGGCACAAATCACGCTGCGCCTTTACCCGCTAATACTAGCCCACTGGGCAGTAAACTGACACAGGTAAAAGCGCGATGCGGCGGTCTATTGGCGTATGTTTAACCACCTGATGGCGTTATTCTTGCGCCGCCATGGCGAGATAGTCGGCGATTTTATCGACGTCAACGTTGCCACCGCTGACGATCACCCCGACCTTTTTGCCGCGCAAATCGAGCAGCGAATTCATCGCCGCCGCTGCGGCCAGGCAACCGGTCGGTTCGACCACCATTTTCATCCGCTCCATAAAGAAGCGCATTTGCCGACACAGCTGTTGGTCGCTGACCGTCAGGATATCCTCGACGTACTGCTGAATGATTGGGAAGGTCAACGCGCCCACCTGCTGAGTCTGTGCGCCGTCGGCGATGGTTTTCGGTACCGGGATCTGTACCGGATGACCGCTGCGGAATGCCTGCTGTACGTCGTTGCCCGCCTGTGGCTCCACGCCAAATACCCTACAGCCCGGCGACCAGTGGTGCGCTGCGACCGCACTGCCGGCCAGCAAGCCACCGCCGCCGGTGCAGACCAGCAACACATCCAAAGGACCGACTTCCTCAATCAGTTCTTTGGTGGCCGTGCCCTGACCGGCGATCACCTGCGGGTAATCATAGGGAGGGATTATGGTCAGACCCTGTTCGGCCGCCAGTCGCTGAGTAATGGCGGCGCGGTCTTCGCTGTGGCGCTGATAAATCACCACCTTGGCGCCGTAACCGCGCGTTGCCGCCAGTTTGGCCGCAGGGGCGTCGTGCGGCATCACTATGGTTACGCTAACCCCCAGTTCCCGCGCTGCTAACGCCATGGCCTGCGCGTGGTTGCCGGAGGAGAAGGCAATCACCCCAGCCTTGCGCTGTGCATCACTCAATTGAGCAATCGAATTGTATGCGCCGCGAAACTTGAAGGCGCCGACGCGCTGGAAATTCTCGCATTTAAAGAAAAGTTGCGCGCCGGTGAGGCGATCGGCCTGCTGCGAGGTCATGACCGGCGTGCGGATGGCATGTCCGGCCAGGATTTCTGCGGCAGTAGAGATATCGGCGGCGGTGATACAGTGGGGCGTTGAACTCATGGCGACCTCGCGCTGGTGAAAGGTTGATTGATTACCCGGAAATTTTAATTTACTCTTTGTTAAGTTATTGTCAAACGGTTAAGTGAATGAGCGATCTCAGGCAGGAAAATGCGCTATTACTGCGCGAAGCGGAAAAAATTGTCCAGGCGCTGGGCGTGATGTTTGCCCCCAGTTGCGAAGTGGTGCTGCACGATCTGACCCAGCCGGAGAATGCTATCGTCGCCATCGCCAATAATCTGTCTAACCGCAACATTGGTGACGCCGCCAGCGAAATGGGGCTGGAACGTATTGCCTCGCCGGATTTTCCTGACGTGGTGCAAAACTATGCCAATGCCTTCCCGGACGGCCGCCCGGCCAAGAGCACTTCAATAGGCCTGCGCAACAGTCAGGGCGTTTTTGTGGCAGCGATTTGTCTTAATCTGGACGTTTCGATTTTCAACAGTGCCACCGCTATTTTGCAGCAGTTAACCGCGGTGGTGCAGAGCACGCCGCAGCCGGTTGCCGAGGGTGTGCGCTCGCTGTCGGACATCGCCTCGGTGATCAACAACTTTGCGGCTTCGCATGCCACCGCTCCGCGTGCGCTCTCTTCCGAGCAACGTTTTCAGGCGCTCCAACTGTTAAAGCAGCAGGGCTATCTGCAACTGCGCGGGGCAGCCACCATGGCGGCGGAAGCCTTGGGTATTTCGCGGGTGTCGGTTTACAACCTGTTAAAGCGTGACGCCGGGTGACGTGCTGCCGTTAGCGCGATCGGCGGAATAAAAGGCGTCAGGGTGGTTCCCTAAACGGGGTATAGCCTTTATTATCCTTGATCACTTTCGCTTAAGCTACGGCAACAAAACGGATTTCATGTATCAACCTGTCGCGTTATTCATTGGCCTGCGCTACATGCGCGGGCGAGCTTCAGACCGCTTCGGGCGGTTTGTGTCCTGGCTTTCCACCATCGGCATTACGCTGGGGGTGATGGCGTTGGTTACCGTCTTGTCGGTGATGAACGGTTTTGAAAAGGATCTGGAGAACAACATCCTCGGCCTGATGCCGCAGGCGTTGATTACCAGTCCCCAGGGGTCAGTCAATCCTCAACAGATCCCGGCATCGGCGGTGCAGAGCCTGCAGGGCGTCAGCCGCGTGGCGCCCTTGACTACCGGTGACGTGGTGCTGCAAAGCGCCCGCAGCGTGGCGGTGGGGGTGATGCTGGGGGTGAACCCGGACGAAGCCGATCCGCTGACGCCGTTTTTGGTGAACGTCAAACAGCAACAGCTGCAGCCGGGCCAATACAACATCATCATCGGCGAACAGTTAGCCGGGCAACTTGGCGTTAAACGTGGCGATCCGCTGCGGGTGATGGTGCCGAGCGCCAGCCAGTTCACGCCGATGGGCCGCATTCCGATCCAGCGTCTGTTTACCGTGGTTGGCACCTTCCACGCCAATAGTGAAGTCGACGGTACCCAGATGCTGGTCAATCAGCAGGACGCTTCGCGCCTGTTGCGCTATCCGGCCGGCAATATCACCGGTTGGCGCCTGTTCCTGCAGCAACCGCTGACGGTGGATACCCTCAGCCAACAGAAATTGCCGCAGGGTACCGAATGGAAAGACTGGCGCGAACGCAAGGGCGAGCTGTTCCAGGCGGTGCGTATGGAGAAGAACATGATGGGGCTGTTGCTTAGCCTGATCGTGGCGGTGGCGGCATTTAACATTATTACTTCCCTTGGCCTGCTGGTAATGGAAAAGCAAGGCGAAGTGGCTATTTTGCAGACCCAGGGCCTGACGCGTCGACAGGTGATGTCGGTGTTTATGGTACAAGGTGCCAGCGCCGGTATTATCGGTTCGCTGCTTGGCACGCTGCTCGGGGTGTTACTGGCCAGCAATCTTAATAACCTGATGCCGATCCTCGGCGCATTGATTGACGGCGCATCGCTGCCGGTGGCGGTGGATCCGCTGCAGGTGACGGTCATTGCCGTAGCGGCGATGGCGGTTTCCCTGTTGTCCACGCTTTACCCTTCATGGCGCGCTGCCGCCGTACAACCCGCTGAGGCTTTACGTTATGAGTAACCATCTTTTGTTGCAGTGCGACAACCTGTGCAAGACTTATCAGGAAGGCAACCTGCATACCGACGTACTGCGTAATGTCAGCTTTGCCATGCAGCCGGGCGAGATGATGGCGATTGTCGGCAGTTCTGGCTCCGGTAAAAGTACTCTGTTGCACCTGTTGGGCGGGCTGGATTCACCGACCTCCGGCGAGGTTGTCTACAAGGGGCAGTCGCTGAATACGTTGTCCTCGGCGGCCAAGGCCGAACTGCGCAACCGCCAGCTTGGTTTTATCTACCAGTTCCATCACCTGTTGCCGGACTTTACCGCCCTGGAGAACGCCGCCATGCCATTGTTGATTGGCGGCATGAAACCGGCGCAGGCGCAGGAAAAGGCGCTGGAAATGCTGACCGCGGTCGGGCTGGAAAAACGCAGCAAGCACCGGCCTTCAGAACTGTCCGGCGGTGAACGTCAGCGCGTGGCGATTGCCCGCGCACTGGTCAATAATCCGTCGTTGGTATTGGCGGATGAGCCCACCGGCAACCTGGATAAACGCACCGCCGACAGCATCTTTGATCTGCTCGGTGAACTGAACGTGCGCCAGGGCACCGCGTTTTTGGTGGTGACCCATGATCTGCAATTGGCCAAGCGCCTCAGTCGCCAACTGGAAATGGCTGACGGCCATCTGCAGGCCCAGTTGACCCTGTTGGGGGCTGAGTAATGGCAGGCGCGTCACTTTCCTTTCTGACGGCCCTGCGTTTCAGCCGTGGGCGCAAGCGTGGCGGTATGGTGTCACTGATTTCGGTGATTTCAACTATCGGTATTGCGCTGGGCGTGGCGGTGCTGATCGTCGGCCTGAGTGCCATGAACGGTTTTGAGCGCGAACTGAAAAACCGCATTCTGGCGGTGGTGCCGCACGGTGAAATCGAACCGGTGAAACAGCCGTTCAAAGACTGGTCGTCGATTCTGCAACGGGTGGAGAAGGTGCCGGGCATCCTCGCCGCCGCCCCCTATATCAACTTTACCGGCCTGATGGAAAATGGCGCGCAGCTGCGTGCGGTCGGTGTCAAAGGCGTTGATCCTCAGCAGGAAAACCAGCTCAGTGCGCTGCCGAAATACGTGCAGGGCGATGCCTGGGCCAATTTCAAAAGCGGTGAGCAACAGGTGATCCTCGGTAAGGGCGTCGCTGACGCCCTTGGCGTCAAGCAGGGCAGTTATGTGACGGTGATGATCCCCAACAGCGATCCGCAAATGAAGCTGTTGCAACCCAAACGCATTCGTCTGCACGTGACCGGAATTTTGCAGCTCAGCGGCCAACTTGATCACAGCCTGGCGATGGTGCCGTTGGCCGATGCCCAGCAGTATCTGGATATGGGCGACAGCGTGACCGGCATAGCCATCAAGGTGAACGACGTGTTTGCCGCCAACAAACTGGTGCGTGACGCCGGTGAAGTCACCAACTCCTACGTTTACATCAAGAGTTGGATTGGCACCTACGGCTATATGTACCGCGATATCCAGATGATCCGCGCCATCATGTATCTGGCGATGGTGCTGGTGATCGGCGTTGCCTGCTTTAATATCGTTTCTACTCTAGTGATGGCGGTGAAGGACAAGAGCGGCGATATCGCCGTGCTGCGCACCCTGGGCGCCAAAGACGGGTTTATCCGCGCCATATTTATTTGGTACGGCCTGTTGGCCGGGCTGGTGGGCAGCGTCAGTGGCGTGGTGGTCGGGGTGATCGCCTCGCTGCAGCTGACCAATATCATCAAAGGGTTGGAAAAGCTGATGGGGCACTCATTCCTGTCGGGAGATATTTACTTCATCGACTTCCTGCCTTCCGAGCTGCACTGGCTGGACGTGGTGATTGTATTGGTGACCGCGCTGGTACTCAGCCTGTTGGCTAGCTGGTATCCGGCCAGGCGTGCCAGCCGTATCGATCCGGCACGAGTGTTGAGCGGACAATAATCAAAATCAGGGGAGGCAGAGATGCCGCCCCATTTTTTTAGCCTGAGGGTGGGTTATGTACTACGGTTTCGATATGGGCGGCACCAAGATTGAGCTGGGCGTATTCGACGCAGACCTGCAGCGCATTTGGCAAAAAAGAGTGCCGACGCCGCGTGAAGATTATCAGCAACTGCTGGCGACGTTGCGCGACCTGACCTTTGAAGCGGATGCGTTCTGCGGCCAGAAGGGCATGGTCGGCATCGGCATTCCGGGTCTGCCCAACGATGACGACGGCACGGTATTCACCGCCAACGTGCCGGCGGCGATGGGGCAGAAGCTGCCGCATGACCTGGCCGAACTGATTGGCCGCGAAGTACGCATTGATAATGACGCCAACTGCTTTGCACTGTCGGAAGCCTGGGACGAAGAGTTCCGTCACTATCCGACGGTGTTGGGCATCATTCTCGGCACCGGGGTTGGCGGCGGGCTAATCGTCGATGGCAAGGTGGTCTCCGGGCGTAATTATATCGCCGGTGAATTCGGCCACTTCCGCCTGCCGGTAGATGCCCTTGAGGTGCTGGGGCGTGATATTCCTCGCGTTCCTTGTGGTTGCGGTCATCAGGGTTGCATCGAAAATTACATTTCCGGCCGCGGTTTTGAGTGGATGTATGCCCACTTTTACCAGCAGCACTTGCCTGCGCAGCAGATCATTGCGCATTATCAGTCGGGTGAGCCGCAGGCCGTGGCTCACGTCGAACGTTTTATGGACGTGCTGGCGATATGTCTGGGTAATCTGCTGACCATCATCGACCCTCATCTGGTGGTGATTGGTGGCGGTTTGTCGAACTTTGAAGCGATCTACCAGGAATTACCGCAGCGTTTGCCGGCGCATCTGTTGCGGGTGGCCAAGTTGCCACGGATTGAAAAGGCGCGCTACGGCGATGCCGGTGGGGTGCGCGGAGCTGCGTTCCTCAATTTGGTCAACAGGGAAAAGTAAGGAGAGAGTTAATGCACACTCGCCATCGGCTGTGTCAGTTTCGCAAGAGTAAGCATGTGCTGCATCAGCGCTTTCGTTCGCGGATATTTCATCGCGACACCATGGCGGCCGCCGAGCTGAAAAAGCCGTTTGTCGTGGTGTTGACCGGGGCCGGGATCTCGGCCGAGTCGGGTATTCGCACCTTCCGCGCTGCCGATGGGCTGTGGGAAGAGCACCGGGTAGAAGACGTTGCCACACCGGAAGGTTACCTGCGCGATCCGCAGCTGGTGCAGACGTTTTACAATGAGCGTCGCCGCCAGCTGCAGTCGCCGGAGATTGCGCCCAATGCCGCACACCGTGCCCTGGCAGATCTCGAAGCCTGGCTGGGGGATAACTTCCTGCTGGTGACGCAGAATATCGATAATCTGCATGAGCGTGCCGGCAGTTCGCGGGTGCTGCATATGCACGGCGAACTGCTGAAAGTGCGCTGCACTAGTTCCGGGCAGGTGTTTGACTGGCCAGAAGATCTCAGCGTCGACGATCGCTGCCATTGCTGCCAGTTCCCGGCACCGTTGCGGCCACACATAGTATGGTTCGGCGAAATGCCGCTGGGCATGGATGAAATTTATCAGGCGCTGGCCAAGGCCGACTTTTTCGTGGCTATCGGCACCTCAGGCCACGTTTACCCGGCCGCCGGTTTTGTGCATGAGGCCCGGTTGGGCGGGGCGCATACCATGGAGCTGAATCTGGAACCCAGCCAGGTGGAGAGCCAGTTTGATGAAAAACACTATGGCCAGGCCAGCGCAGTGGTGCCACGGTTTGTGCATAAATTTCTGGTCGGCAAGGTAGCACGAGCGGACCAGCCATAAGTTTGACCCCAGGGGGCAAGTTTTTGCACCCTGGGGTTACACCCGCCGTTCCACGGGCTGACCATCCAGAAAGTACCCACGTTCTTTAGTCATAATAGCGCCAACGGGGTGACGGTGAACTTCAAACAGGTATTCAGCCAGGCGGATCTGAGTAAAACGGATCTGGCTATTCTCAACTGTATTCTCGATAACCCCGATGCCTGCATCGACGAGGGCATTCGTGCGCTTTCCGCCCGTTGTTATAGCTCGCCGTCAACGGTGGTGCGGCTGGCCAAAAAACTGGGATTTCGCGGCTATCTGGAGCTGGTGTATTTTATCAAATTCAACCTGGCCATGGCGCCAGCCTATCTGGCTGAAAAATCGGCACCCGTGGCGGTTAGCGTGCAGCAGCAGGCGCAGTTCCTCGATCTGCTCGATGAGGGGAAAATTCTGATCCACGGCAGCGGTTTCTCGCAGCTGGTGGCGCAGTACATGTACAACAAGTTTATGACTCTGGGCATCGACAGCTATCTGTCGCTGTGGCCTGATTTCGATATTCTCGATCGTGAGACGCGTTTTCGTTTCAATATGGTGATCGTGATTTCAAAATCGGGCAATAGTGGTTCGGCATTGAACTGGAGCGAGGCGGTGAAGCGTAACGATATCCGGCTGGCGGCGTTTTGTGGCGACGGTGACAGCCCGCTGGCGCAGCAGGCCGATATGAGTTTTATCTATGAAGATCGGCAGAAGTATGACCACGATATCTATTACCCCAACCCGTTCTTTGGTCACTGTCTGCTGGGGTTTGAAAACCTGATCAAGGCCTGGTTTGAACGGCGCAGCCGCTGAGGCCGCGCCGCCGGGATTAACGCCAGTGTTCGGCATATTGCCGATGAGCCTGCAGATACTCCTCCACCAGCGTTTTTGCCAGCGAGTAAGAATTCACTAGCGGGTGCACCATCAAGGCTTTGATGGCTTTTTTACGGTTACCTTCAAGAATCGCCTCTACTGCCAACCGTTCGTACTCTTTCACCCGAGCGATCAGGTTTTTTTGCGTATCGGGAATATCGCGCATTTTCACCGGGTGAATGCCCGCACTGCTCAGTTCACAGCTGATTTCGATCACGTCCTCAGGATGCAGGAAGTCCAGCGTGTCGTTGTTTTGCATCGACACCACCACGCGTTTTTGTTGGCCGCTGTTCACCGCCTCCAGAATATCGATCGCCACCCCGGCGTAGCCACCGCTGTCCGGTTGTTCGATAAACTGCTGCAGCGTCAGCATGGCGCGCTCTTTCACCTTGCCCTGGCTGGACTCGCGCTGCATATACGAGTTTTCGCGCGTCAGATAATGGCTGAAGTAGAGGCTGAAGGCCTGATCCAGCTGGTTCGGGATGTCCAGCTCGGCCAGGTCTGCCAGCATCTGCCGGTTGATCTGCGCAATTTGCTCGCCGCGAGTTTCACCGGCGCTGACGATAGCGGCGATCGCTTGCTCGCGATAGTAGTAGTAATACAGATACTCGTTGAGCATCAGGTTATCGGAGAGTTCGACCAGCTCTGGTGAGAAGTATTTCATGCAGGTGTCGCGGTACAGGCGCGGGTCCGCCAGCAGCCGTTCGGTGACCGGCTCACCGTTGACCCTGGCATTGCGGAACCAGGACAGGTGGTTCAGGCCAAAGCAGTCGATACTCAATTCACTCTCGCGGCAGCCCAACAGCTCGGCCAGTTCGCGGATAAACTCGCTGGGCGCGTCGCAGATACCGTACACTTGGCGTTTAAAGCCTGACTTGATGATAGCTTCGGTCACCATGCCGGAAGGGTTAGTGAAGTTGAATAGCACTGCGTCGGGTGACGACAGCTGTTCGATCAGTCGGCAGTAATCGATAATCGCCGGGATTGAACGCATTGCCATGGCGAAGCCGCCGGCACCGGTGGTTTCCTGCCCCAGAACCTGATGGTTGAGCGCGATGCGTTCATCATCAATACGCCCCTCTTCGCCGCCGATACGCAGGGTGGTGATGATATAGTCTGCACCGCTCAGTGCCTGATGCGCATCGCTGGTCAGGCTGAAGGCGATATCGCTGCGAATACGCTGGAATACCCCCTGAGCGATGGCACCGTAGATGGCCAGTTTATGTTGATCGGTGTCCATAAACACCACTTCAGTGACGCCGATACGGTGGGCGTTGTAGGCGATAGATTTGGCCAGGAACGGCGAACGCACGCCGCCGCCGCCCAGAACGGTTAATTTCATTTAATATCTCCCAAATTAATAAATGTCAGAGTGCTGCTAAATACTTTTCGACCTGGTTTTTGACCTTGCCAACGGTGACACCATAAATAACCTGAACCTCACGCCTATTTTTCACCACGCCTTTGGCACCGGTACTTTTTAATGCCGCTTCATCTACCAGTTGCATGTCTTTTAATTCCACCCTGAGCCGGGTGAAACAGTTGTCGACGGAAATAATGTTGTCTTTACCGCCAAGCGCGCGAATAATTATCCCACTCAATTCATTAGGCGTGCTTTTACTATTTTGATACTCCTGTTTTGAATAAAGTTTGACCTCATCGTCATCCTCGCGGCCCGGCGTTTTTAAATTAAGCTTCAGCACCAGCGTTTTGAATACCAGGTAATAGACGGCGAACTGAATCAGGCCAATCACGACATATAGCGGCCAGCGAGTGAGGGCCACCGGCAACGGCAGGTTATACACCAGGAACTCAATCAGGCCGCTGGCTCCCCAGGGCCGCACTTCGAACAGATTGCAGGCAACCTGCGACAGCGCAGTCAGCACCGCATGGATCACCCACAGCAGCGGCGAAATAAACAGGAAGGTGAACTCGATCGGTTCGGTGATACCCACCAGAATCGAGGTAGTGATGGCCGGGATCAGGATCGCCTTGGCCAGCATTTTCTTTTCCGGTTTGGCGGTGTGATAAAAGGCCAGCGCCGCGCCTGACAGGCCAAAGATGGTCACCATACCCTGCTGCGAGAAGCGCAGTGCTTCATTCATCAGCGGCGAAATACTCGGGTCGCGCATATAGGCCAGGAAAATCGCCTGTGAGCCAGGAACGGTGTGGCCATCCTGCACGATCGAACCGCCGATGCTGGTGAGCTGGAACGGAGACCAGATAAAGTGATGCAGCCCGGTGGGAATAAGGAATTTCTCGAAGAAACCGTAAACGAATACGCCAAGCGAACCGGAGCTTTTCATAAAGCCGGTCAGCGAGATCAGACCGTGCGAGATAGCCGGCCACAGATAGCTGAAGGCGATGGCATACAGCACAATCACCGGCGTCATGGCGATCAGTACCAGTTTGGAGCCGCCATAAACCGATAACACGCCGTTCAGTTCGACGTTACACAGACGGTTATGTACCCAAGCGATAGTGATGCCGAGGATCAGACCGAGGAATATGCCCATATCCACCACGGTGAAACCCAGCAGTTCGGTTTGCCCGGTGCCGTAAAATTCGCCGTTGATTTTTTGCGCTACGTGGCCACTAAGCTGCAGATAAGACGAGTTGGCGCCGAGGAACATGATAAAGCACATTACCGCCACCAATGCGGCCTCGCTCTTTTTATCCCTGGCTAGTCCATAGGTAATACCGATACAGAATATTAACCCGAGATTACCAAATAATGGCCAGAAGGTATCGCCGAGCATTTTCCCTACATGGAAAATCCCGGAGTTTTCATTTACCAGTGTGGCGTTGGTAAGAATAGAACTTAATGCCAGGATTAAACCAATAACCGGCAAGAAGAATATCGGCCCCATCATGGCTTTGGAAAAAAGTTGCAGCTTGCTCAAGATATTATCGATAATACCTTTCATGTCAGTTCCTTTTTTATATTTTAATGGATAACGACGTTGACGATAAAGCTCCCTGGGATGGCGAAAGAGAAAGAGGCAAACTCTGCCTTGGCTAAGTTATAGGAGGAAAGATCCGGTGATGCAATTAGTCAGCGGAAATAGGCACTGGTGGTCAGTGGCTGACAACCGGTACCCGTCGTGAAGAAGATCACACATCAGAAGCCGTGGCTGGCGATAACTTCTGCCGTAGCGGCCTGGTCAATGAAGGAAATCATCACAAGGTTTAATGATTTCCGTTAAATCTGGCTAAAAATGACCTGTCGCAATATTTGATCCTGATCGGTTCCGCATAATGAAACGCGATATTCTGAGGGCGGATACCATGGATAAACTACTAGATCGATTTTTTAACTACGTCTCATTCGACACGCAATCCAAAGCGAACGTCAAACATGTGCCGAGTACCGACGGGCAAATGAAGCTGGCGCGCGTGTTGCAGCAAGAAATGATTGAACTGGGGTTTGAACGGGTGTCGCTCAGCGAGCATGGCTGCGTGATGGGCACTTTACCGGGCAACGTTGCCTGGTCCGTACCGACCATCGGGTTTATTTCTCACCTGGATACCTCACCGGATTTTACCGGCAAACACGTTAACCCGCAGATCGTCGAAAGTTACCGCGGCGGCGATATTGCATTGGGCATTGGCGATGAGGTGTTATCGCCGGTGATGTTCCCGATCCTGCACCAGATGCTGGGGCAGACGTTGATCACTACCGACGGCAAAACGCTGCTCGGTGCCGATGACAAGGCAGGCATTGCCGAAATTCTGACCGCCATGGTGCGGTTGCAGCAACGCAATATCCCCCACGGCGATATTCGCGTGGCTTTTACGCCGGACGAGGAAGTGGGCAAGGGCGCACGATTTTTTGACGTTGCACAATTCAACGCCGAGTGGGCCTATACCGTAGATGGCGGTGGTGTCGGTGAGTTGGAATGCGAGAACTTCAATGCGGCGTCGGTGACGGTGAAAATTGTCGGCAATAATGTTCACCCTGGGAGCGCTAAAGGGGTGATGGTGAATGCCCTGTCACTGGCAACCCGTATTCAGCAGGCGCTACCGGCGGATGAAACGCCGGAAACCACCGCCGATTATCAGGGGTTTTATCATCTCAGCAGCCTCAAGGGCAGCGTCGAGCGCGCCGAAATGCACTATATTCTGCGTGATTTCGAGCGTGAGGGTTTCGAGGCCCGCAAGCGCCGGATGTTTGAGGTAGCCAAGCAGGTGGGCAAAGGTCTGCCGCGGGATTGTTATATCGAAGTGACGATTGAAGACAGCTACTACAACATGCGCGAACAGGTGGCAGAACATCCCCATGTGATTGCGTTGGCGCAACAGGCCATGCGCGATTGCGATATTGAACCAGTGATGAAGCCGATTCGCGGCGGTACCGACGGCGCTCAGTTATCGTTTCGCGGTCTGCCTTGTCCGAATCTGTTTACCGGCGGTTATAACTATCATTGCAAGCATGAGTTTGTTTCCCTTGAAGGGATGGAGCAAGCAGTGGCCGTGATTATGCGCATCGCTGCGCTGACGGCAGAACGCGCCAAATAGCCCCGATTGCGATTATTATAATTGCTTGCCGTAACAATGATTTGCTCCTAGTGTAGAACATATTTTCCGCACCAGGAGCCGTATCATGAGCACTGAACACCGTATCGATAGCCAATGTCTTGAGCAGTTTGTGCAGGCGATTTGGCGCCATGCCGGCAGTACCGATCGAGAGGCCGGGCTAGTGGCCGAACATTTGGTTCAGGCCAATCTGGCCGGCCACGACTCCCACGGCGTCGGCATGATCCCGAGCTATATGGCGTCGCTGGCGCAGGGGCATTTACAGCTTAACGTTCATGCCCAGGTGGTACGCGACGCCGGTGCGGTCCTGACGATTGACGGTGGTCAGGGTTTCGGCCAGGTGGTCGCCAGTGAGGCGATGGATAAAGGCATCGAACGAGCCCGGCAACTGGGGCTGGCGGCGGTGGCATTAAACAATTCGCATCACATCGGCCGTATTGGCCACTGGGCTGAACAGTGTGCACGCGCCGGTTTTATCTCCATTCACTTCGTCAATGTCGTGGGCGACCCTATGGTGGCACCCTTTGGCGGCAGCGATCGTCGCTTTGGTACCAACCCCTTCTGCGTTATTTTCCCCCGTCCCGGTAAAAAGCCGCTGCTGCTGGATTTCGCCACCAGCGGCATCGCTTTTGGTAAAACCCGCGTGGCCTACAACAAAGGTCTGACCGTCGCGCCGGGCTATCTGATTGACCAGCATGGACAACCCACAGACGAACCCAAGGTGATGCACGAGCAGCCGTTTGGTTCGCTGCTGCCCTTTGGTGCGCATAAAGGTTATGCGCTGGCCGCCCTGTGCGAGATCCTCGGCGGTGCACTGTCGGGCGGGCGAACTACCCATAGTGCTACGCTGAAATCCAACAGCGACGCCATTTTCAACTGTATGACCACCATTATCCTCAACCCTGAGGCCTTTGCGGCACCTGAGATGCAAAGCGAGGCTGAGGCGTTTATTGAGTGGGTGAAAGCCTCACCGCCAAGTGACGGTCGGCCGATTGAGGTGCCGGGGGAGTGGGAAGAGGCGAATCGCGAACAACGCTTGCAACAGGGGATCCCGATAGATGCCAATACCTGGCAGCAGATTTGTGCGGCAGCCAGACAGGCGGGCATGCCGGACGAGGAGCTTGATGCTTACCTGACGCAGGCGCTGCGAGCATAAAAAAAAGCCACTCGCCTGGGGGCGGGTGGCCTTATCAGAATGACTTCAGCTTCAGTCTTTAAAATACCAGTAACCGTTATTGATCAGTGCGGTCAGCAGCGCCAGGAACGACGGATCGTCCACCGCGTCACCCAACTGGGTGGCATTAACGCTGAAGTTCTGGCACATGGCATCGACAGCCTGCAGATGCTCGGTATCCATCAGTTCACCGTTCACAAAGCACTGATCACCAACGCGCAGTACGCGCAGGCCACCCAGACGTTGTAATGGCTCGCCCTGCTGTAGCAGTTCGTAGATTTCGCCTGCCTGGTAAGGCGGCTCCGGCGGCGCGGCATCCAGCTCGTGGCGCGTCTGGGAGATAAATTCGCCGAACCACTGTTGGAAGTGTTCCGGTTGCTCAACCAGATCCAGCATCATCTGGCGAAGGGCGTCGACTTCCTGCGGCAGCACTTGCGCTGGATGCTCACGCAGTTGAATATCCGGATCGCTGTAACGTTTGCTGCCCAGTTCGCGTGCCAGCACGTGGTCGGCAAAGCCGCTAATCAGTTCACGACCATTCGGTGCGCGGAAGCCCACCGAGTAATTCAGGGCGTTTTCCAATGCGTAGCCTTCATGCGGGAAGCCCGGCGGAATATACAGAATATCGCCCGGTTCCATTTCTTCATCGATAATGGCGTCGAAAGGTTCAACCTGCAGCAGGTCCGGGTGCGGGCAATGCTGCTTCATCGGCACTTTTTCACCCACGCGCCAGCGACGGCGACCGGTACCCTGAATGATAAACACGTCGTACTGATCGAAATGCGGGCCAACACCGCCGCCCGGCACCGAGAACGAAATCATCAGATCGTCCATCCGCCAGTCCGGCAGTTGGCGGAACGGGCGCATCAGCGCGCTGGAAGGCTCATGCCAGTGATCGACTGCCTGCACCAGCAGCGACCAGTTGTTCTCACTCAGGTGGTCAAAGCTCTCAAATGGGCCGTGAGCGACCTGCCAGCGGCCGTCCTGGTGGCTAACCAAACGGCTGTCCACTTCGTTTTCCATCGCCAGCCCAGCCAGCTCATCCGGGGAGATCGGATCGATAAAGTTTTTGAAGCCACGCTTCAGAATCACCGGACGCTTTTGCCAATAACGTTGCAAAAAATCGTTCCAGTCCAGATCTAATTGATAATCCATGTTCTATTCCAGGATAGAGGAGTGAGCCTGAGTGCGATTATAACGGAAGTTTGGCCCCGTGGATCGGGGCCTGAGCAACAGAATTTACTCGTTATGGTGGGAGTCGTGCTGACGAGCGAAAGTGACCTGCATACGTGCGCCGCCCAGCGGGCTGTCACTGATGGTAATGGAGCCGTCGTACTGCTCAATAATCTCCGCCGCTACCGATAATCCCAAGCCCTGACCGGGGCGCAAAGTGTCTACCCGTTGGCCGCGCTGGAAAATCAACTCGCGTTTGCTTTCCGGAATACCCGGGCCGTCGTCATCGATGACGATGGTGAGATATTTATCGGAGTGGAGGGAGGTGATTTCAACGAATTCCAGGCAGTACTTACAGGCATTTTCAAGTACGTTGCCCATCACTTCCATAAAGTCGTTTTTTTCACCCATAAAGGTCACTTCCGGCGAGATATCCAGCGTGATCACCACGCCTTTACGCTGATATACCTTGTTCAGCGCCACCGTCAGGCTGTCCAGCAGGGCCGGTACCGAATGGATCTCGCGTGTCAGCACCGTTTGCCCGGAGTTGATGCTGGCGCGGTGCAGGTAGTAGCCAATTTGCTGAGAGATACGTCCGATCTGATCCAGCATGATCGGCTCGACTTCCTCAATGGTGGTTTGCTTGCCGGTGCGCAGTGAGCGCAATGTGGTTTGCAGTACCGCCAACGGGGTTTTCAGACTGTGGGTCAGATCGGAAAGCGTGGTGCGGTATTTGGTATAGCGCTGGCGTTCGTTGCGAACCAGAATATTCAGATTGCGTACCAGCCCGCGCAGTTCGCTGGGGGGGTTCTCATCGAGCTGTTCTCGCTCACCGTTTTCCAGTTCGCCGACCTGATTCACCAACGCCTGGATCGGTCGCAGGCTCCAATAGGCCGCCAGCCACAACAGGGGCACCACCAACAGCAGGTTAGCCAGCAACACATAGCTGAACCATTCCCAGACGACGTCTGAACGCTGAAGCTCTTGCGGGATAGTGTCGACCACCACGATGCTTAGCGCCGGCAATCTTGCGGTCGCCGCGTAGGTGTTAACCGCCACGGAGTGGGTCAGCGCATTCTGGTCGTTGTCGTCATAGTCTTTGAGTTGATCTTGCGCCTTGGGGTTGTTACCCAGGACTTCGCTACTGATGCGGGTATCGGTGTCAATTTCGTAGAAACCGGACTCTTCCAGCCACTCTTTGTTGATCCGTTTTTCCAGTTCCGGTACCTGGCGCTGGCTCCACAGCAGCTTGCCCTTATCGTCGTAAATAAACACCAGGGTAGGGAAGTTGAGATCGATATCGGGCGGAATGGCGATGGTGAGTTTGTTGTCTTTCCACTGGGCCAGGCTGAAGAACAGGTTGCTTTCGCCACGCAGCAGGCGGAAGGCGGTTTTGTCGAAGCTGACGATATAACCCACGACCGCGACCAGACCATAGGACAGCGACAGCGCCAGGATCACCCCGGCGGTAGCCATCAAAAAGCGGGCTCGTAGGGAAAAAGGCTTTTTATTTTTGTTGAACATCATGTTCACTTCGCATCAAAACGATAGCCCTGGCCACGAACCGTGGTGATCACTTCCTGCGGGTATTCGGCCTGCACCTTTTTACGCAAACGGCCCATCAGTACATCGATGGTGTGGCTTTCACGTAGCTCGGCATCCGGATACAGCTGCAACATCAGCGAGTCTTTACTGACCACTTTACCGGCGTTGCGGATTAAGGTTTCGATAATGGTGTATTCAAACGCGGTCAGTTTGATTTGCTGTTCGTTGACGCTCAGCTCACGGCGCGAAAGGTCGATCTGGAACGGCGGCAAGACGATCACCTGGGAAGCCAGGCCGCTGTTACGGCGCATCAACGCCTGCATGCGGGCAATCACTTCTTCCAAATGAAACGGCTTGGTGACGTAGTCATCGGCACCGGCTTCCAGCACCGCTACCTTGTCTTGCCAGCTTTCACGGGCGGTCAGCACCAGGATCGGTAATTTCATTTGGTGGGCGCGCCAGCGGCGGATCAGGCTCAGGCCGTCTTCACCCGGCAGGCCGAGATCGACAATCGCGATGTCCGGCGCATGTTCCTGCAGGAAATAATCGGCTTCCTTGGCATCTTCTGCTGCATCAACCTGATGACCCATTTCACGCATCTGTACGGAGAGGTGGTGGCGCAGTAAACCATTATCTTCAACAACCAGTACTCGCATGGCGGACTCCTGTAAATCTGCGGGTGAACATCCTGTCACCCACGCTGTAAAGGTAACACGCTCGGCAGCGTGTGAGGGATAGCGTGCAACAACCTTGGCCATCTGATCGTGATATTGACGTTATGGTAGGTATAACCGGCATTTACCGCAAGGGACGCAGAGCCTTGGCAGGAAATAAGCGCTATCGATTTTTGGTGAGTGGTCATTATCGGCAACGTCCAATAAACGTTGGATAAACAATGCCCATGAGAAGTTAAACCAAACTTAAACGAGAAGGGCTGTGAGAAAAAGACAGGAGCCCAATCGGCTGGGCCCCTGGCAGATTTTAAGGATGCTCTGGTTTGGTGATGCTGTTTTTGCGGATCTCCTGCACCTGAGCGGCGGTCACCGCCGATGCATCATTGCCCCAACTGTGGCGAATAAAGGTCGCGAGCTGAGCAATTTGCTCATCGTCCAGGCGCCAGCCAAAGTCCGGCATGGTCAGCCCGGTTGGCGCGCCGACGGTCACCGGCGTGCGGGAACCCTTGAGGATAATGCTGATTAGCGAGGACGGATCGTCGCTTAACAGCGCCGGGTTGAGCGCCAACTGCGGGAAGGTATCGCGATATCCCTGACCGTCGCTGCGGTGGCAGGCGGCGCAGTTATCCAGATAGGTCTGGGCACCCGGCTGACTGACGTTACCGTTTAGCAGCATTTTGCCCGTGCCTCCATCCAGCTCCAGCGGCTTTTCCTTATTGACGGTCGGCAATGATTGCAGATAACCGGCGATGGCGCGTAAATCGGCGTCGCTCAGGTGCTGAGTGCTATCTTGTACCACGTCAATCATTGAGCCGAAAGCGGCAAATCGCCGATTATGGCCGGTCTTCAGGAAACGGGTAATATCTTCCGCGCTCCAGCGGCCGAGGCCGCTCACGGCGTCCGCCCGCAGGTTGGCAGCATGCCAGCCTTCCAGCGTGCCACCACTCAGATAGGCGTCGTCGCTCTGGCTGAGCGCTTTTTCCTGAAAGCCGATACCGCGCGGCGTGTGGCAGGAGCCGCAGTGGCCCAGCCCCTGAACCAGATAGGCGCCGCGATTCCAGTCGAGGCTTTTTGTCACGTCCGGCCGATAGGTACCGTCCTCCCGAAACGCCAGATTCCACAGGGCCAGCGGCCAGCGGATACTCAGCGGCCAGGGGATATCGCTGTCCTTATTTTGCTGAACCACGGGTTTAACCTGTCGGGTGAAATACAGGTAGAGGTCGCGTATGTCTCCATCACTGATTTTGGCGAACGAAGGATAGGGCATCGCGGGGTAGAGCCGGGTGCCGTCGCGAGCAACGCCTTTGCGTAACGCGTCACTGAATTCCTGCAGACTGTATTCACCAATGCCGGTTTGTTTGTCCGGCGTAATGTTGGTGGAATAGATAGCGCCGACCGGGGTGGTCATTTTCAGACCGCCGGCAAAGGGCTGGCCGCCGGGGCCGGTATGGCAGGCGGCGCAGTCACCGGCGCGCGCCAGGTATTCCCCGTGTTGCAGCCGGGCCGCCAGTTGCGGATCGTCGTTCGCCTGCACCGTGGTGGCACCCAGCATCAACAGCGCCAGCAGCGAGGGGGTAAGTCCTTTCATGTGAAGCTCCTTATGCTATCAGGCCTGAACCAGGGGACCGGGATTTTTCAAATACTGGGTGCGGATCGCCTCTGCCGAGTAGTAGGCCAATGCGCCAACGATGCCGGTGGGGTTATAGGCCAGATTCTGTGGGAAGGCACAGGCACCGGTGACAAACACGTTTGGCACGTCCCAGCATTGCAGGTATTTATTCACCACGCTGGTGGCCGGATTATCGCCGGTAATGGCCCCGCCGGTGGTATGGGTCGACTGGTAAGGCCGCACGTCGTAATGATCGCCGGCTTTCATCACCGATACCGACATCTGCTTGGGTTTCATCACTTTGGCAATATCCACCATTTTGCCGGTGATGTGCTGGGTCATTTTGATCTCGTTGTCCTTCCAGTCAAAAGTCATGCGCAACAGCGGCAGGCCGTAACCGTCCTTGTAAGTAGGATCCAAATCCAGATAGCAATCGCGGTACGGCATCACCGAGCCTTCGGAGTTGATGCTCATGCTGTGCAGATAGTTATCTTTGATGCCTTGTTTCCAGCCGCTGCCCCAGGTTGGGGTGCCCGCCGGCAGCATCATCTGCTGCAGCGGTCGGCCGCCGGTGCGGGTGGCGGAGATATAGGCGCCGCCGATAAAGCCCAAATCGGCATGATTGAAATTCTCACCGTTCAGATCGTCGATCACCGTACCGGCGGCCCCGGCACCGATAAAGGGATTGAAGTGGATATCCTTGTCGTAGAACAGCGAAACATTGCTGTTCATCTGATAGGCGTAATTCTTGCCGACCACGCCTTCGCCGGTCACCGGGTTATAAGGTTTGCCAATGCCGGACAGCAGCAGCAGGCGGACGTTATGCAGCTGGAAGGCGCTGAGTATCACCAGATCGGCCGGTTGCTCCACCTCTTGCCCCTGAGCGTTGATGTAGGTGACGCCGGTGGCTTTCTTGCCCGTGCTGTCCAGATTCACTTTGATCACCTGCGACTGGGTACGTAGCTCAAAGTTTTTACGTTGGGTCAGCACCGGCAGGATGGTGCTCTGCGGCGAGGCCTTGGAATACATAAAGCAGCCAAAACGTTCGCAGTAACCGCAGTAGTTGCAGGGGCCGAGCTGTACGCCATAGGGATTGGTGTAAGGCTCGGAGCAGTTGGCGGCGGGCACGCTGAAGGGGTGATAACCCAGTGATTCCGCCGCGGGGGCAAACAGCGAACCGGAATAGAGCCGTTTCAGCGCCGGAGTGGGGTATTCGCTGTTGCGTGGCCCTTCGAACGGGTTGCCGCCCTTGATGATTTGCCCGCGAAGATTGCCGGCTTTACCCGCGGTGCCGCAGACCTTTTCGAACTTGTCGAAGTAAGGTTCCAGCTCCTGGTAACTCAACGGATAGTCCTGCAGCGTCATGCCTTCCGGGATCCACTTGGCACCGTATTTTTCGTTGAGGGTGGTGTGTAGCTTTAAGTCGGAGGGCAAAGCCCGCCAATGCATGCCATTCCAGTGGACGCCGGCACCGCCAACGCCGTTACCCGGCAAAAATGAGCCCAGTTGACGGTAGGGCACGGCGAAATCCGCCGGGGTGTGGCGCACGGTGACCGTTTCGTTGGCCATTGCCTGCATTAGTTTCATGCGAATGCCGTAGGTCAGTTCGTCGGCAATGCGCGGATAGGCAAAGTCCGGGTAGGTATCGCGTTGCTCGCCACGCTCCAGCGCCAGCACGCTCAAACCGCTTTCGGTTAATTCCATTCCCATGATGGCGCCGGTCCAGCCAAATCCGACGATGACCACGTCTACCGGTGGCTTTTTAATTGCGCTCATTTATGCATTCCTTTTGCTTGAGATACTGACCGGGCCGAGGGGATAAGGCTGATTGGGACGATTGACCCAGTCGGTGTAATCCGCGCGCGCGCCGGGGAAACCGATCATTTTCCATGACGCCAGCGTCTGGTTGCCGCTATGCAGCGGATCGGCCAGATAGCCCTCTGTGGTGTTGGTGAGTAACTGGTCAAAAAATGCCTTGCCGGGTAAGTCTTCAGAATCCAACTGGCCGTGCTCCAGCGCCGCCAGCAGTTGTTCCTGCTCAGCGTGTTCGAGATCGGCAAACGCCTTTTGGAACTGTTGCTGACAGTGCGCATTGATTTCGCGAATGCCTATTCGGTAGGTTTCGCGCGGCGTCAGCTTGGACTGATAACCCAGTTGCGGCGGGGAGGGAATGAACGGCGGGTGCATATACCACAAGCCGCCGTGGCCGTAAGGGGCTTCCATTTGACGATCGATAAACACCGGTACGCCCTGATCGACCGCGCCTGGGCCGTTATCGTCAGTGGGGATCAACCGATCGCAGGCCGCCAGCAGAAAACGCCATTCGTCGGCGTTGAAATAGACCGGAACATAGTGATCCGCTACACCGGCAGCGGGGGCGGCCTTGGCATCCAGTGCCAGAATGCTGCTACCGGCGGCAGCCAACGGGATTAACGCCAGGGTCTTTTTGAGAAAGTTACGCCGGGGCGGCGTAGGGTTGTGCTGTTGTGACATAATTCCACCTTGAACATGCTTCACAATAAATGCCCGCGCAGGCAATACAGACCTACACCGCTGCTATCCAGCAGCGGCAAACAGGCGGGGATGGGTAATTAAAAGTAGATAACCACATTAGTAGCAAGCTACTGGTATGGTTGTATTAGTTTAGGGCTGGCGCTCTGAATGAAACAATGGATGATCTGTTTCAAAACATTTTGTTCACAACTAGATTGATTTAGATCAATTATTCAACATCTCCAGTGCTGGTTTATCCTCCAGCGGTACGGAAGATCTCAGAGACGCAATAGCATGAAACACAGCGGTGACAGCCAGCAGGACGTTTCTCCAGATGCGATACAGGCAAGCTTTATTCAGCATTTACGACAAGGAATGACGCGTAAGGCTGCGCTGCATCTGACAATCAAACAGCAGGTGACGGCGGGCGAACTGAGCTACCTGGCAAAGCTGCCGCCCAGCCGGGTTCTGGCGGCTCGATTGGCGGTTTCACGCGATACCGTCGAACAGACCTATGCCCAACTGGAAGCGGAGGGCTATATTGCCCGTGCCGTTGGGCGCGGTAGCTTTGTCAGCTACCAGCAAGATACCCTGATCGGTCGTGAACTGCTGGCCACTGACAGCACCGACCAGGCCTTGCTGGTGGAGCGGGAGTTGAGTGCGCATGGCCGTTCCTTGCTGATTGCCGCCCATGCTCCGCATACCCGCCGCAGCGGCTCATTGACCCCCTCATTGCCCGATTTGCGCTTGTTCCCCATCGACAGCTGGCTGCAACTGGAAAGGCAGGCGGTGCGACAGGGGGCGGAATACCTGCTGGGTTATGCCGATCCACAGGGGCTGGTGGAGTTGAGAGAGGAAATCATCGAGTATCTGCGGCGCGAAAGAGGGGTTAAAGCCGGTACGGAACAGGTGATTGTGGTGACCAGCTCCCAGCAGGCGCTCTCGCTGTGTACTCAGGTGCTGTTTAATCCCGGCGACCGGGTTTTTGTGGAAGAACCCGGCTATCAGGGTGCTAAAAAGTTGGTTCAGTCGGCGGGATTAATCGCCCAGCCGATAGGGGTGGATCCCTGTGGTATGGATATTGATGCGTTAATAAACACCGAAGAGGGCGGACGGGGCGTTTATATTACGCCGTCCCACCATTATCCGCTGGGGCATTCACTCAGTATTGAACGAAGATTAAAACTGTTGGCATGGGCGCAGCGTGAAAAGGCCTGGATCCTTGAAGATGATTACGATTCCGAATTCAATTATAACGGCCTGACTACCGCAGCGTTGCAGGGGCTGGATCAATATCAGCGAACTTTATATATCGGTACTTTCAGCAAAAGCCTTTTTCCAGGGTTGCGCATTGGTTTTCTTATTGTTCCGCCACAGCTAATTAAACCCATGGTGGCCGCCAAACAATTCCAGGATGGATATACTTCGGCCCTGCCGCAAATGACGTTATTTAAATTTATCAATGAAGATTTCTATGCCGAACATTTAAGGAGTATGCGCAAGATATATCAGGCCCGGCTGGAGATTTTGCATGCGGCGGTGCATCAGTATCTTGCCGCCTGGACTCAACCACGGTTACCGCAGGGCGGGCTGCAATTGGTTTGCCCATTGAAGGACGCGGCTACCGAGCGGCGGTTGATTCAGGCTGCCGCAGCGCAGGACATGAGGGTCTACGGGCTGATTGATTTTTATACCCATTCGCCAAGTGACGGGGCGTTGGTATTTGGCTTTGCTGCCTATACACCCGACGAGATTGTAAAATTTATCAAAAAGTTATCCTGCATTTTTGATTCGTTACCGGTGCCAGGCTAAAGGCAGTCAGGTCGCTAAAATTGGTCTGCTCGTTGTTATTAATTGGTCTGTGTTCAGGCTGCATTGACCGGTGTATCCTGTTGGTATTACGTTACTTTTTCTTAGAAAAACCGGTGAGGCAACATGCATCCAGTAAACAGTGAAGTAGTAGTACGCAGAATACAAACCGATGATAAGTTACAATGGTTGGATCTTTGGCAGGGATATCTTCATTTTTATCGGGCAGATATTTCGGCGCAGGTTACCGACCATACCTTCGAACGTTTATGTGAAGAATCGCAGGTTTATGGCCTGGTGGCGGAAGATAAAGACGGCAAGCTGTTGGGATTGATGAATCTTATATTCCACCCTTCAACCTGGAGTTCTGTCGGCTATTGTTATATTGAAGATCTCTATGTTTCACCCGCGGCACGCGGCAAGAAAGTGTCAGAAAAATTATTTGATCAGGCTTATCGGTTGGCGGATGAAAGGGGCTGCGATCGGGTTTATTGGGCGACGCAGGAATATAATTCTCCGGCCCGTTCGCTGTACGATAAAATAGGTAAAAGAACTTCGTTTATTATTTACGAACGTTAATTTCAGGTTGCGGAGGCTTTATGGTGATCAATCAATTCGGCCAGCCGGTGGGTGAGCCATTAGCCGATTGGCAGGCGGTGAAACGGCCCGGCGGTGAGACGCTTGACGGGCGCTTTTGTCGCCTGGAACGGCTTGAGCCACAGCGCGATCATGCCGCGTTGTTCAGTGCTTTCCAGCAGGCACCCGATGGCCGCGACTGGACCTATTTATCGATAGAACGGCCGGAAAGCCTTGCAGCCATGTTGCAGCATCTGACCACCCTGCAGGCGAACCCCACGTTGGTGAACCTGACGGTGTTTGACCGCGCAAGCCAGAGTCTGGTCGGGACGGTTGCCTATATGCGCATCGATGAAGCTAACGGCGTGGCGGAGATTGGCCATGTCAGTTGGTCACCGGCGATGAAGCAGCACTCGAGCGCCACCGAAGCGATTTATCTGATGTTGCGACACCTGTTTGAGGACTTGGGTTATCGTCGCTGTGAATGGAAGTGCGATAGCCATAACGCCCCCTCCAGACGGGCCGCGGCGAGATTTGGCTTCAATTATGAGGGCACTTTCAGGCATGCGCTGGTCACCAAGGGCCGCAGCCGCGATACCGACTGGTTTGCCATTACTGCCGACCGCTGGCCGATCATCAAGGCGGGGTTTGAGCAATGGCTGAACCCTGACAACTTCAATGCGCAAGGGCTGCAGAAAAGACGGCTGCAGGATTTAATGCAGTAAAAATAAAAGAGGCGGCCATTTGGCCGCCTCTTTGTTTTCGCCGTATGGCGATTACTTCAATTCATCGACCATGCTCGCCGCGCGGCCAATGTAATTAGCCGGGGTCATGGCTTTCAGACGAGTTTTCTCTTCTTCCGGCAACGCCAGGCTATCGATAAACGTCTGCATGCCGGCTGCATCCACGCGCTTGCCGCGAGTCAGCTCTTTCAGTTTCTCGTACGGCTTTTCGATGCCGTAACGGCGCATCACGGTTTGGATCGGCTCGGCCAACACTTCCCAGTTGTGATCCAGTTCGTCCAGCAGGTGTGCCTGGTTCACTTCCAGCTTGCTGATGCCTTTCATGGTCGCCTGGTAGGCGATCAACGCATAACCCAGGCCAACGCCCAGGTTGCGCAGCACGGTGGAGTCCGTCAGGTCGCGCTGCCAGCGGGAAACCGGCAGTTTGCTGGCCAGATGGCCCAGTACCGCGTTTGACAGGCCCAGGTTGCCTTCGGAGTTTTCGAAGTCGATTGGGTTAACCTTGTGCGGCATGGTAGAAGAACCGATTTCACCGGCGATGGTCTTCTGCTTGAAGTGATTCAGGGCGATGTAGCCCCAGATATCACGGTCGAAGTCGATCAGGATGGTGTTGAAACGCGCAACGCAGTCAAACAGCTCGGCGATATAGTCGTGCGGCTCGATCTGAGTGGTGTACGGGTTCCAGATAATGCCCAGCGAGGTAACAAACTCTTCGCTGAACACATGCCAGTCCACTTCCGGGTAAGCGACGATGTGGGCGTTATAGTTGCCGACTGCGCCGTTGATCTTGCCCATGATTTCCACGCGCTCAAGCTGACGGAATTGACGCTCCATGCGGTAGGCGACGTTGGCGAATTCTTTACCGACGGTGGACGGGGTGGCCGGTTGGCCATGGGTACGAGACAGCAGCGGAATATCGCGGTATTCCAGCGCCAGGCCCTTGATCGAATCAATGATTTTACGCCAGTACGGCAGCACCACGTCCTGACGTGCCGTTTGCAGCATCAGCGCGTGCGACAGGTTGTTGATGTCTTCGGAGGTACAGGCAAAGTGGATAAACTCGGACACCGCCTGCAGGGCAGGGACCGCTTCCACTTTTTCCTTCAGGAAATACTCAACCGCCTTCACGTCGTGGTTGGTGGTGCGTTCGATAGTCTTGATACGCTGCGCGTCTTCTTCGCTAAACTCTGCGACGATCTTGTCGAGGAAAGCGTTTGCGTCGGCGTCAAAAGCCGGAACTTCCTTGATTTCTGCGCAGGCGGCCAGTTTTTGCAGCCAACGTACTTCAACCTGCACACGGAATTTCAGCAGACCGTACTCGCTGAAAATGGTGCGCAGTGCGCTGACTTTATCACCGTAGCGTCCATCAACGGGTGAAACGGCGGTCAGTGAGGATAATTCCATCGGTAGCAACTCCTGGGATCTATTAACAATGAGCAACGATATTTTGCGCCTGTTTAAACAGACGATTACGGGAAAACATTAACTGCAGGCGGCTACCGCCAACCTGTTGCCACAGCACGGCGGCACGGATGCCCGCCAGCAGTGCGGCGCGAACCTTGGCCTGCACCTGCGGGTTCTGCAGGATAGCCGGTGAACCTGTCACCTGAATGCGCGGCCCGAGCGGGCTGACGACGTCGACATAGATGCCGGCCAGCGCGCTGATAATGGTGTCTGATTCCAGATCAAAATGCGCCAGTTGACGTTCAAGCTGGCCGAGACGTTCGCCAAGCTGGTTCATCGCCTGTTTGTTGGCGTTGAGTTTGCGCTCCAGCACCATCAGGCTGATGGTGTAGCGGGTCAGCTCGGCGGCCAGGCCTTTATTGTTGGCATTGAGCACGCCCATCAGCGTCTCAAGACCCATTTTCAAATTGCGTTCTTCACCGCCGAACACCGCCAGCGTGGAAGGGGGATCCATCTGCAGCAGGCTGCTTAGCGAGGTATGAAAGGCTTCGCGATCGCATTGGCCTTCGTGCGCCAACTGCTGGACCAGACGCGCAGTCTGGCTGATCCCGGCCATCGCCAGCGTAATGTCATAATAGTTCTTCGCCACGATTACTCCTGTAAACGCTGTTCGATAATGCCGCCGCCGAGGCAGATTTCATCCTGATAGAACACGGCTGACTGACCTGGGGTGACGGCGGCGACCGGCTCGTCGAAACGCACTTCAATGCGTTGTTCGTCGAGCGGGGTGACGGTGCAAGGAATATCCTGCTGGCGATAACGGGTTTTCACCGTACAGCGGAATGGCCCGCTCAGCGGCAGGCGATCGACCCAATGCAGTTGCTGCGCGATCAGCCCGACGGACATCAGGCGCGGATGCTCATGCCCCTGCGCGACCACCAGCACGTTGTTGGCGACGTCTTTGTCCACCACGTACCATGGATCTTCACTGCTGTCTTTCATGCCGCCGATGCCCAGCCCTTTGCGCTGGCCCAGGGTGTGGTACATCAGGCCCTGGTGTTCACCGACGGTCTGGCCGTCGACGCTGACAATCGGCCCTGGCTGAGCCGGCAGATAACGGCCGAGGAAATCGCGGAATTTGCGTTCGCCGATAAAGCAGATACCGGTGGAATCTTTTTTCTTGGCGGTAACCAGTTCCAGCTGTTCAGCGATGCGGCGCACCTCTGGTTTTTCCAGCTCACCGACCGGGAACAGGCTTTGTGCAACCTGCTCGTGGCTCAGGGTGTAGAGGAAATAGCTCTGGTCTTTGTTGCCGTCGACACCGCGCAGCAGACGACTTTTGCCGTCCACGTCCTGGCGACGCACGTAGTGGCCGGTGGCGATAAAGTCTGCCCCCAGATCTTCTGCGGCGAATTCCAGGAAGGCTTTGAATTTGATTTCTTTATTGCACAGGATGTCCGGGTTCGGCGTGCGGCCGGCCTTGTACTCTTCCAGGAACAGTTCAAACACGTTGTCCCAGTACTCTGCCGCGAAATTCACCGTGTGCAGTTCGATGCCGAGTTTGTCGCATACCGCTTGTGCATCGGCCAGATCGGTCGCTGCGGAGCAGTACTCTTCATCGTCGTCTTCTTCCCAGTTCTTCATAAACAGCCCAGCGACCTGATAGCCCTGTTGCTGTAACAGATAGGCAGTAACGGAAGAGTCGACGCCGCCGGACATACCGACGATTACTTTTTTCTGGCTGTTGTCTGACATGGGGATCTCGCGAACTTGAACACTAACCGTGCTGATAAAAAACAAGCGCAGGATTTTACCACGTTGCCCTCGTCGGCGCACGGCACTTATTCATCTCAGAATGGCCAGTCATAGCTGCTGACCAGCGACAGCGGGTAGCGTTCCGGCTGCTGGTAACAACGAATGCTTTCGGCGACCAGAGCGGAGCGCAGGTTGGGCGCATGCAAAATCTCTTCGGCGCTCAGCCACAAACAACGGTCGATATCACTGTCGTGCGGCTCGGTCGGCAGTTGCTGCTCCAGCTCAATGACAAAGCAAAAGCGCAGAAACGGCGTGTTGTCCGGCGCGATCCACTGGTGCAGTTTGAGGAACGACTGCGGCGTGGCGCGAATGCCGGTTTCTTCCCACAGCTCGCGTTCGGCGGCCTGAATCAGGGTTTCGTCGGCTTCAAGATGACCGGCCGGCTGGTTCCAGAGTGCCTTGCTGTTAATGGTCTCTTCGACGATTAAAAACTTGCCGGCGGCGTGAACCACGCAGGCAACGGTAACGTGCGGTTTAAACATGGCGGCCCCTTACAGCGACGGATTGACGGGCGGATTAAAGCGAATCAAGGCATTTCCATTCACCGGGTTGCAGTTCGCCCAATGAAATATTACCCATACTGTAGCGAATCAGTCGCAGGGTAGGGAAGCCGATATGTGCAGTCATGCGACGTACCTGGCGGTTTCGTCCCTCATACAGGGTGATTTTCAGCCAGGCAGTGGGGATCGACTTGCGCTCGCGGATCGGCGGATTGCGCGGCCATAGCCACTGCGGTTCGGCCACCAACTCCACACCGGCCGGCAGCGTCGGGCCGTCTTTGAGCGTGACTCCGTTACGTAAAGAGACTAAATCGTTGTCCTGCGGCGCGCCTTCTACCTGCACGTAATACACTTTGCCGGTGCGTTTACCTGGCTGGGTAAGCTGCGCCTGCAGCTTGCCGTCATTGGTTAATACCAATAATCCTTCGCTGTCGCGATCCAGACGTCCGGCGGCGTAAACATCAGGAAACGGAATGAATTCTTTCAGCGTGGCGCGGCCGGCCTCATCGGTAAATTGCGGCAGGACATCGAAGGGTTTATTGAATAACACCACGCGACGCGGCCCCTGTGCGACAGCGGGTTTGGCGGAGGCAGGCTGGCTGAATCGTTTAACTTTGTGATTTCTAACAGGGAATTTTTTCATAACAGTTGAGATTACGGATGATAGGCGCATTATAACCGAATCCGTTTCGGATTGGCGCGGACAGAAAATTCCAGTAGTATCTACACGCATCTTACAAAGCATTAACAAAAATTGCGCTTGAAGGAGAGGTTGATGGAAAGCAAAGTAGTTGTTCCGGCAGAAGGTAAAAAGATTACGGTCGATGCCCAGGGTAAACTGGTTGTTCCGAATAACCCGATCATTCCGTTTATCGAAGGCGACGGCATTGGCGTCGACGTTACCCCTGCTATGATTCACGTGGTTGATGCAGCAGTAAAAAAAGCCTACCACGGCGAACGTAAAATCTCCTGGATGGAAATCTACACCGGTGAAAAATCCACTCACGTTTACGGGAAAGACGTGTGGCTGCCGGAAGAAACCCTGGATCTGATCCGTGACTACCGCGTTGCCATTAAAGGCCCGCTGACTACCCCGGTCGGTGGCGGTATTCGCTCCCTGAACGTGGCCCTGCGCCAGCAACTGGACCTGTACGTGTGTCTGCGTCCGGTGCGTTACTACCAGGGCACTCCAAGCCCGGTTAAACAGCCAGAGCTGACCGACATGGTGATCTTCCGCGAAAACGCCGAAGACATCTATGCGGGTATCGAATGGAAAGCCGGTTCTGCCGAAGCAGACAAAGTGATCAAGTTCCTGCGCGACGAAATGGGCGTGAAGAAAATCCGCTTCCCAGAGCAATGCGGTATCGGCGTGAAGCCATGCTCTGAAGAAGGGACCAAACGTCTGGTTCGTGCAGCGATCGAATACGCAATCACCAACGACCGTGACTCTGTGACCCTGGTTCACAAAGGCAACATCATGAAGTTCACCGAAGGTGCCTTCAAGGATTGGGGCTACGAACTGGCGCGTGAAGAGTTCGGCGGCGAACTGATCGACGGCGGCCCATGGCTGAAAATCAAGAACCCGAACACCGGTAAAGAGATCGTGGTTAAAGACGTGATCGCCGACGCCTTCCTGCAGCAAATCCTGCTGCGTCCGGCTGAATACGACGTCATTGCCTGTATGAACCTGAACGGTGACTACATCTCCGACGCCCTGGCTGCACAGGTTGGCGGTATCGGTATCGCACCGGGTGCCAACATCGGTTCCGATTGCGCACTGTTCGAAGCGACCCACGGTACCGCACCTAAGTATGCCGGTCAGGATAAAGTGAACCCAGGTTCCATCATCCTGTCTGCAGAAATGATGCTGCGTCACATGGGCTGGTTCGAAGCGGCTGACCTGATTGTTAAAGGCACTGAAGGCGCCATCGCCGCCAAGACCGTGACCTATGACTTCGAACGCCTGATGGAAGGCGCTAAACTGCTGAAATGTTCAGAGTTTGGCGACGCTATCGTTAAACACATGTAATGGTGTTTTGCGTTTGAATAAGAACGGGAGCCTGATGGCTCCCGTTTTTTATTGTTCTTTCCAGTGACTATTCTAAAAGAAGGGAATCATGAATAGAGTTCATTTAGGATTTAAAAAAAAACCTGCCGGCATTAATGCTTATTGTCGTCTCACTATGGCTGGCAGGCTGTACCAAGACGAACTCTGTGGCTAACGCTGGGCCGTCTGTGGAGGGTGTCGACGATCTTTTTGCTGCCCTTGACGGCAAAGTAACTCCCGCTGCAGGGGATGAGGTCAGCCACTATGCCGGGCAGGTACGCGCTGCGATTCAGAACCATTTTTATGATGCCAACGCTTATGCCGGCAAGCAATGTACTATCAGAATGAAGTTTGCTCCGGATGGGATGCTTTTGGCTGTCCGCTCTGAAAGTGGTGATCCTGCGCTTTGCCGGGCTGCTATAAAGGCAATCACAAATACCCGTTTCCCCAAGCCGCCGTCACAAGCGGTTTACGGTGCTTTTAAAGATTCCGTACTGGAATTTCGCCCCTAAGCGGCTGAATGACATAACTATCGTTAAACGTCTGTAATTGTGTTTAAGCATTTGAACAACAACGGGAGCCGTAGGGCTCCCGTTGTTTACTGCCGTTTTACAGATACCCCGACAGGGGCAATGTTTCAATCCGCCTTGGTGGCATCAGGGTGATTTCTTGCCTTCCTCGATAAAGTCCTCATCAATCTCATCGGTGGTTTCGGCACTGTCGCGACCGGAAAGAATATTCCAGCAGGCGATGAACAGGGCGGCGATAAGTGGGCCGATGACGAAACCATTGATACCGTAAATCTCCATACCGCCCAGGGTTGAAATCAGGATCAGGTAATCCGGCATCTTGGTGTCTTTACCCACCAGAAGCGGGCGAAGGATATTGTCGACCAAACCGATGATCACCACGAAGAAGCCCACCAGGAACAGGCCTTTCCACAACATACCGGTGGCGAAGAAATAGATGGCAGCGGGTACCCAGATAATGGCGGAGCCCACTGCGGGGATGATGGACAGGAACGCCATCAATGCGGCCCACAGCAGGCTGCCTTCGATACCGGTGATGTAAAACGCCAGGCCGCCGAGTGCACCTTGCACTGCGGCAACCACTACCGTGCCTTTCACCGTCGCGCGGGAAACCGCGGCGAATTTCACAAACAGATGATGTTTAACGTGCTCGGATAACGGCAGCGCCTGTAGCGTCAGGTTAACCAGATAAGGGCCGTCCTTCAGCAGGAAGAACAGCAGATAGAGCATTACGCCAAAACCCACGGCAAAGTTGAAGGTGCCTTTACCGATCAGGAACACGCTACCGGCAAGATATTGCCCACCTTGCAGCGCCACCTGTGAAAGTTTCTTTTGTATTTCTGCCGCGTTGTCGAGGTTATGCTCGGTAAGGAAATGGCGTGCCCAGCCAGGCAGCACCCGCAGGGTATCGGCCAGAACCACCGGGAATTGCGCGTTATTACCCTGTAATTTGGTGTAGACCACGTTAAGCTCAATCGCCAATGAAGACGCAATAATCGCCAGGGGAGTAAATACGATCAGACAGATCACTGCGACCGTCAAAAGCGACACCAGGCCGTTTCGTTCGCCCAAATACTGCTTAAGTTTTTGTTTCACCGGGTGGAAAATCACCGCCAGGATGATCGCCCACAGAACGGACGAATAATAGGGACCCAAAACGTCCAGAAAAGCAGCGGTAACTATGAAAAGGATCAGAATAAAGAATCCCTTTGAAATACCCTTAGACATCATACCCGTCCCTCTGATGATAGATTTCTCCGCCAATGTCGGTATTGAATGACATTGACACTTCTTGAAGATTAAACCCTATCATCACAAACGCGTAACAGGTAGTGGATTTTATAGATGAACGATTAATGAAACTTATTAGTCATCATCTATTCAGTGGGGGTATTTGAGTGGGAGATGCGGGCTTGTTACAACAAAATCCCCCAGCCTGACTAACCCGTCACCCTTTGCGGATGAACGTCGGGTTAACAACAGACCAGGGGAGTTGGGGGCTATCGCTGGCCCGAGTTACGTTCTTTGTTGCGCAGGGTCGTGACGCTTTCACCGCCTACGCCCCAGTTATCGGTAGCGACTTCGTCAATCACTACCGAGGTGGCGTATCGTGGCTTGTTCAGCACGCGCTCCAGCAACTCGGTGACGCCTTCAATCAATTGGCGCTTCTGCTCGGCGGTGACGCCTTCATCGGTGACTTTAATATTGACATAGGGCATGTGCAGGTTCTCCTTAATTACCAGACGCCGGCGGTAGTGCCGCCGTCTACGGCAACGATGGTGCCGGTGACAAAGCTTGAGTCAGTCAGGTACAGCACCGCATCGACAATATCCTGCGGCTGACCGATGCGTTGGGTCGGGGCCATCTGTTTCATAAACGCCAGGCTTTGTTCATCCGGGTTGCTCATGGTCAGTGGAGTGGCAATGATGCCGGGAGCAACGGCATTGACCATCACATTATGCGGTGCCAGTTCCAGCGCCAGCCCACGGGTGGCCTGGTTCAGCCCGCCCTTGACCATAATCGGCAGCAGGGCCGGGACTTTGCTGATGGGCTGCATGGCGATGGCGGCAGTGATGGTGACGATGTGGCCAGCGCCATTGGGCACCATGTGACGGGCAGCGGCCTGTGAGGGATAGAAGAAACCTTTCAGATTGGTCGCCAGCATCGCGTCGACATCTTCCTCCGAATACTCTGCCACCGGTTTGGAGATGAAGATCCCCGCGTTATTGATCAGAATATCGACCTGACCAAAGTTTTCTTCTGCCTGTTCGAACAGGCGGGTCGCGGTTTCCGGCAGGGCGATATCACCGGGAACCAGCAGCAGGTTCTCAGGATTACCGAGTTGGTTGGCCGCTGCCTGCAAACGTTCCAGTGAGCGTGCGTTGCCCACGACATTGTAGCCACGCGCCAGGTAAGCCCGCGCAATAGCGAAGCCCAATCCGCTGGATGCGCCGGTAACAATTACTGTTTTTACTCTGTCCATTATCCGTTCTCTGCATAGTCATTATTTGCGTGGCTGAAACGATAATGCTTATGGATAAAGAGAAAAATGGGGTCAGAGTCATTTGATTTTATACATGGTGTAATGAGTCACGACGGGCTGGCTAGATTTTGGGTTTGGCTACCAGCGCCAACGCCAGCACGCTTCCCAGTACCGCAGCGGCTAACACCAGAACGGATTTCGAGCCTTATTGCTGAGCGTATTAAGCATTAACGCGCCCGATCACACAAAAACGGCAGCCTGATTTCTATGGGCGGCTGGGACATGATAGTTTTTATCAAAATCATGAGGGAGACGATTATGGCAGGCAAGAAAACCACCCTGGCCGCCATTGCCAGAGAGGCGCATGTTGGTATCGCTACGGTTGATCGGGTAATAAACCAGCGCGCAACAGTACGGCCTGAAACGGCACGCAGGGTCATTGCGGCGGCGCACAAATTAGGCTTCGCACTAGAGAAATCGCATCAACTGTTTGAGACGATGGGCCAACCAGCCGCACGGATTAAAATGGGCTTTATCCTGCTGCGAAAGGAACATTCGTTCTACGCACAATTGGCGGATAGCCTGCTGGAACAGGCCGCACCCTATTACGACGCTGAGCACCCGCCACAGTTCATGTTTCATGATATCAGCGCGGTCAGCGACACCGCTGCCGCCATCACACAGTTAAGCCAAAGTGTAGATGTGATCGGCGTGCTGGCGCTGGATAACCCGATGATCCGTTTTGCGGTGGAAGAGGCTAGCAGACAGGGGGTAAAGGTATTCACGTTGCTGTCGGATTTATCGGTACACAGCCGTGCCGGTTATATCGGCTGGGATAACCAGCAGGCAGGCCGTACCGCCGGCTGGGCGGTGGAGCGCTTGTGCCATCGGCAGGGCGATGTCGGGGTCATTATCGGCGATAACCGTTTTCTGTGTCAGGAAACCTGCGAAATCAGCTTTCGATCTTACCTGCGCGAACACCTGAGTGGTCAGCGGGTGCTTGAGCCGGTACGCAGTCATGAACGGGCCGAAAGCGCAAGACAAGTCACTCAAACCTTGCTGGAGCAGCATCCCAATCTGGTGGCTCTGTATGCACCCTGCGGGGGTGTGGAAGGGATTATTGCTGCGCTGCGGGAAAGCGGCAGGCAGCATCAGGTGATGCTGATTTGCCATGGCCCGGTTGCAGGCGGCGAAATGGCGCTGATCGACGGCACGCTGGATCTGATGCTCAGGCATCGTATTGCCGAGTTTGCGGCGTCAGTCATCAGCACTTTTGTCGCCGCCACCGGTGGCGGCTCCTCCGGTTTTAGTCACACTATTAACCGCTTTGATCTGATCACCAAAGAAAACCTCTGATAGTCGGCTCCCTCTGGTGGAGCCGTTTTCCATTATAAATCTCCCAATCTCCCAAGAGCTTCGGTCTGCCTGGTTTTGATAAAAAACTATCATTTAAACTATCAAAATTAACGCGATCGCCATCAAAAAATGAAAGTTTCATCATTGCTGATTTCGAAACGTTTATTTAATACTGAGGTCACTTCGACTTCGACCCGGAATAAAAATGATGAGTTTGCCGATTGCCAATGCGCCCTGTAGTTGGGGTGTGGATGACCCTAAAAACCCGCATCTTCCGCCTTACAGCAAAGTGCTGCAGGAGGCGAACGCTGCCGGCTATCGCAGCATCGAGCTAGGACCCTGGGGCTATCTGCCCACCGATGCCGATATCCTGAGCGCCGAATTACAGCGGCACGGACTGTCGCTGGTGGCAGGCACCATTTTCGACGATCTGGTCAGCGAACAAAATTTTAGCTATCTCCTTGAACTGACACATAACATTTGCCGAAATTTGTCACAGACTGCCAGGGCGCAGTCTATAAATGCCGGTAACTTCTCACCGCCATATCTGGTGATTATTGATTTCGGTAATCCTCAGCGTGCCAAATTTGCCGGGCAGTCGTTACTGGCACCGCGACTTACCCAGGCGGACTGGCAGCGGATGATCGGCCATATCATGACGCTTGGCAAAATTGCCTGGCAGGAATATGGCGTGCGGCCGGTAGTGCATCCGCATGCCGGTGGTTGTATCGAATTCGCCGATGAAATTGAGCAACTGGTCGAGCAAATTCCTCACCAAATCGCCGGGCTGTGCCTGGACACCGGCCATTTGTATTACTCAGGCATGGACCCGGCCACCTGGATTGACCGCTATTTTGCGCGCATCGATTACCTGCACTTCAAGGACGTTAACCCACAGGTATTCCACCAGGTGCTGGCGGGTGGGCTGGATTTCTTCACTGCCTGCGCGCAGGGAGTGATGTGTCCATTGGGCAAGGGGGCGATTGATTACCCGGCGGTGCGAGAATTATTAATGACGCGGGGTTATCAGGGTTGGATCACCATTGAGCAGGAGCGCGACCCCCGTCATGCGCAGGGCAGCCTGAGTGATGTAACAGAAAGCCTCAACTATTTACGAACCCTCGGTTTTTAATCAGGAGAAACGTGATGATCAACGGCATTAAACCTTTGGAACGATCCTTGCGCTGGGGGATGGTTGGCGGCGGCGGAACCAGTCAGATTGGTTATATTCATCGTTCTGCGGCACTGCGCGATGGCACTTTCTCCCTGTTGGCCGGGGCGTTTGATATTGACGCGCAGCGAGGGCGTCTTTTTGGACAGAGCCTGGGGATCGCAGCGGAACGTTGTTACCCGGATTACGCTACGCTATTTCGCGAAGAGGCTGCCAGAGTGGATGGCATCGAGGCGGTTTCCATTGCCACCCCCAATAATACCCACTTTGCCATCTGCCAGGCGGCACTGGCAGCCGGCCTGCATGTCGTGTGCGAGAAACCGCTGTGTTTCACCGTTGAAGAAGCGCAGGCGCTGGTCGAACTGAGCCAAAAACAGCATAAAATTATCGGGGTTACCTACGGCTACGCCGGACACCAGTTGATCCTTCAGGCCCGGCAGATGATCGCCGACGGCCTGCTGGGTGAGATCCGCATTATCAACATGCAATTTGCGCACGGGTTCCATGCGGCGGCGGTGGAGCTAGATAACCCCAGCACCCGCTGGCGGGTGGATCCCCGTTTTGTCGGCCCCAGCTACGTATTGGGTGATTTGGCTACCCATCCTTTGTTCCTGGCGGAAACCATGGTGCCGCAGCTAAAGGTCAAACGCCTGATGTGCAGCCGCCAGAGTTTTGTCAAAACGCGGGCGCCGCTGGAGGACAATGCCTATGTGCTGATGGAGTATGACAATGGTGCCGTTGGCTCCCTGTGGTGCTCTGCGGTTAACAGTGGTTCGATGCACGGGCAGAAGGTTCGAGTTGTCGGTGAGAAGGCTAGCCTGGAGTGGTGGGACGAGCAGCCGAACCAACTGCGATTTGAGGTGCAGGGCGAACCGGTACGCATTCTGGAACGCGGTATGCCCTATCTGGATCCTATAGCCCTGGCGGACGATCGGATTGGTGGTGGTCATTCGGAGGGGTTATTTGAAGCCTGGTCAAATCTGTACCGACGCTTTGCCCTGGCGATGGATGCTACCGATCGGCGGGATCGGAATTTTCTGGCCGACTTTTGGTACCCCGACGTTGCTGCCGGGACGATGGGGGTGCGTTGGGTCGAAAACTGTGTGCGCTCCGCCGATGCCGGTGCCAGCTGGGTGGAGTTCCGTTAAGGCCCCGTATCGGGGCCTTAACAGGCATTAATCACCGGAATTGCAGATAGGCGACCTGTGTTTGCAAATAATCCTCCAATCCGTGGCGGCCATCGGCGCCGCCAATACCGGACTTACGCCAACCGGCATGGAAACCCTGCATCGCTTCAAAGCTTTCACGGTTGACGTAGGTTTCGCCGAACTTTAATTGTTTGATCGCCATCATCGCCACGTTGAGGTCACTGGTGAAAACAGACGAAGTGAGGCCATATTCGCTGTCGTTAGCCATAGCGATCGCCTGCTCAAAACTGTCGAAGCAACAGACCGGCAGCACCGGGCCGAAAATTTCCTGATGCATGATCTCCATCTCTTGCTGCACGTCGCAGAGCAGGGTGGGTGGGAAAAAGTACCCGCTGCGGGCCTCGCGCTTGCCGCCCATCACCAACGTTGCGCCCTGGCTGAGCGCCCGCGTCACTTTATCTTCCACTCGTTGAACCGCCTCGGCGCTGATCAACGGCCCCATATCCAGCCCGGCTTGTTGGTCAGGGTTGCCAAAGGTGACCTGACGGAAAGCCTCGGTCAGCCTGGCAATAAACTGCGGATAAATCTCCCGCTGTACGTAAACGCGTTCGGTGCAGTTACACACCTGCCCACTGTTGATGATGCGTGAGCTGACGATGGCTTTGACCGCCAGGTCGAGATCGGCGTCGGCCATCACAATTGCCGGGGCCTTGCCGCCCAACTCCAGCGACACCTTGGTGACGTTGTCTGCCGCAGCGTGCAGCGTGGCGATACCGGCCCCGACGCTGCCGGTCAGGCTGACCATGCCCACCTTCGGGTTAGCCGCCAGTGCCTGACCCAGCTCCGGCCCGTAGCCGGTCACCAGGTTAAACACGCCCGGTGGCAGGCCAATCTGATCCGCGATTTCGGCAAACAGCAACGCATTGCCCGGCGTCAGCTCACTGGGTTTGATCACGATGGTATTGCCGGTCACCAACGCCGGGGCGGCCTTACGCGCAATCAGGAAGAACGGGAAGTTCCACGGCAGGATGCCAACTACCACGCCGATGGCTTTTTTGAACAGGAAGATGTTTTCATTCGGCCGGTCGCTTTGGATAATCTCCCCCTCATAGCGGCGCGCCCACTCGGCCATATAGTCGAGGTAGTCGGCAGTAAACAGCACTTCTACCTTGGCCAATTCAGGTGTTTTACCGCCTTCGGTGACGATCAACTTCGTCAGCTCCGGCTCTCTGTAGCGTATGCCTTCGGCCAGTCGATGTAGCCACCGGCCACGTTCAACCGCAGGTAGCGCTTCCCAGCCTGGCTGTGCGGCTTCGGCAGCATCAATGGCCAGCCTGGCCTCGTCTGCACCCCCTTGCGGGATTTGCATGATCGCTTGTTCGGTGGCCGGGTTGATGACATCAATCCAGCGCCCAGTTTTGTGAGCAATAAATTCACCGTTTATATACATCCGTTTTTGGTTCTGGGTCATCGCAGGGCTCCACAGGAATATTATTAACGCCTTGTTATGGTAATGACCTTCCTGTGTTAAAAACCTTTGCCTCACTGCCAGCCTCGTCGTCAGAATGGCAGCCAGAGCAGGCTCCTCAGGCCAATGCCTGCCACCCGAGCAGCCTTGCAATGAATTTGTGATCCCGGTCGGTGATACCTCTGGTTTTTTGCCAGCTTCCGTCAGAACTGGCAGTCAGGCTAAGGTTGCGCGCCGGACAATATTCATAGACTCCTTCACGCCTGTTTTTTGTCCTCATCACAAGCAACGAAGGAATCAAAAACAATGAATAATGCTGTCATGTTGGGAATTCTGTGGCATCTGGTGGGCGCCGCCAGCGCCGCCTGTTTTTATGCCCCATTCAAAAAAGTGCGCCGCTGGTCATGGGAAACCATGTGGTCGATCGGTGGCCTGATGTCGTGGTTAATCCTGCCCTGGGCGGTGAGCTACGTGCTGCTGCCGGATTTCTGGCGCTATTACAGTTCTTTTGACCTGTCGACCCTGCTACCGGTGTTCCTGTTTGGTGCCATGTGGGGCATTGGTAACGTCAACTACGGCCTGACCATGCGCTATCTGGGCATGTCGATGGGAATTGGCATCGCCATTGGCATCACGCTGGTGGTGGGCACCCTGATGACCCCGCTGTTACAGGGGCGCTTTGTGGCGTTGTTCAGTTCCGCCGGGGGGCAGTTGACGCTGCTTGGGGTGGCGATTGCCTTGCTCGGTGTGGTGATAGTTTCGTGGGCCGGGGTGCTGAAAGAACGGGCGATGGGCATTCGCGCTGAAGAGTTCAACCTGCGTAAAGGGCTGCTGTTGGCGGTGATGTGCGGCATCTTCTCCGCCGGTATGTCGTTTGCCATGGACGCCGCCAAACCTATGCATCAGGCCGCAGCGGATTTGGGGATCGATCCGCTGTATGTGGCGCTGCCGAGCTACGTGGTGATCATGGGGGGCGGGGCATTGGTTAACCTGGCCTACTGTTTTATCCGTCTGGCGGTCAAGACGGATCTGTCGGTCAAGGCCGATTTCTCGCTGGCCAAATCGCTGCTGGTGGCCAACGTACTGTTCTCGTTACTCGGCGGTACCATGTGGTATCTGCAATTCTTCTTCTATGCCTGGGGCCACGCCAACATTCCCGAGCAGTATGACTTTATCAGTTGGATGCTGCACATGAGCTTCTATGTGCTGTGCGGCGGTCTGGTCGGGCTGTTGCTCAGAGAGTGGAAAAATGCCGGCCGTCGCCCGGTCAGCGTATTGTGCATCGGCTGTTTGACGATCATTGTGGCTGCCAATGTTGTTGGCTTGGGCATGGCGGGCTGATCAGCGTTTTACCCCGGCGGCAGGGCGCTCGGCGTGTTTAAAGCGCTGGCGCCAGGCGCTGGGGGTGATGCCGGTTTCCCGAGTAAACACCACAGAAAAATAGTTGCTGTCCTCAAAGCCGCAGCGGGCGGCCACTTCACCGATCAGTTCATCACTGCCGCGTAGCAGAGATTTGGCCCGGCAGAGTTGCAACTGGCGCAGGTAGTGGCTGATGGTCATGCCGGTCTGCTGGCGAAACAGCTGCTTAAGGCTGCGTTCTGCCAGTTGATGGCGTTGGCAGAAAGCTTCCAGTTCAAAACGTGCGCCGCTGTCACTCTGAACGGCGGCCATCAGCAAATCCAGCTGTTCGCCTTCCGGCAGTTGGTCGTCCTGGCCGACGGCATAACGATGGCGACGCAGGATCAGCACCAGTTGCAGAAATAGCGCCTCGGTGAGCTGGATCGACAGCAGGTCGGTTTTACGGCTTTCGAGCGCCAACTGCTGGATCACACTGCGTGCCAGTGCCATACCCCGGGTGGTCAGACGCCAGTGAGATTGGTGCTGAGCGTTGTCCGGTGGCAGCAGTTCCGCCCAGCCGATCGCCAGTCGGAAACGTTTCGGGCAGTAGAGTATATTGTCCAGCACCAGGTCGTTGACCGACTCATAGCTATGGCAGTCAGGGGCGCGGATATAAAACATATCCCCGCAGGTCACCCGCCAGGGCTGATCGTTCAGGACATGCATGCCGTTGCCGCGCCAGACAATCACGATTTCACTGAACTCATGAATGTGCGGCGGAAATGTCGATTGGGGGGCACGATCGGCTACCGCCACCGGCATCAGTGCCGACGGCAGATAATCCTCTTTGGCCAACAGAAGGGGGCTTTTCACCATGGCACCTCAGGTTAAGAAATCGTTCTGCCTTAGAGTACGGGGGGAATAGCCGAACTCGCGTTTGAAAAGCGTGGAAAAGTGATTGCTGTCACCAAATCCGCATTGGTAGGCGATATCGGTGATGCGCGTTTCATCCTGCCGCAGCATTTGCCGTGCCTGCAACAGCCGCAGCCGGTTGAGGTAACGCTGCGGCGTGTTGCCGGTCTGCTTTTTCATCTGGCGATGCAGGGTGCGCAAGGGCAGAGAAAAACGATCGGCCAACTCATCCCATTTGATCTCATCACTGTAGTTTCCCGCCAGCCAGTCCAATAGCCGCCGCAGACGGCCTTCCTGATCGTCAATCGAGGCTGTGATACAGCCCTGTCGTAGCAGCACCAGCAATTGCATAAACAGCAACTCCTGCTGTGCCAAATGTTCCAGGCTGAAGGTCGCAGGGGTCTGCTCCAGCCGCTGAATAATGACTTGTACCTGTGTCAGCAGCTTATTGTTGATGCGCCAGTGCGGCTGCGATTGTTCATTGCCCGCCTGCGGCAGCAACTGTTCCAGTCCGGCAAGAAAACGGAAGGCGTTGGGGCCACGGTACAGTACGTTGGTCAGATGGAGATTTTCGGTTTGCTCGTAAAGATGCCGATCGCAATCGCGGATAAAACATACGCAGCCGCTGCATAGCCTTTGTGGCCGGCCGTTCAGCACGTGGGTACCGGCGCCCTGTTCCACAATCACAATTTCGTGAAAATCATGATGATGTTCAGGAAAACTCGACTGCGGCTCCCGGGGTTCAATAGCGACCGGATAGGGGCTTGAAGCGAAAAAATCACTGCCGTGCAGGATAGCCATCTTTCGATCTCCGTTAACCAATTTGTAACAGATACTAAAGGAGGCGTCGGGTAGTCGCCTTTAATTTGCAACGCCAAAAGCCGTCATGTGACGTTCATTTATCAAGAATGGCGCGGAAAAGTGCCAAAGTGCGTGCAGCGTCACAGGCGGTAAAAAAACAAAACGTGAGCTGTATCGCGTAAATCTTTGCCGTATTGCCAGCCCGTTCGCTGGGCTGGCAGTGGTGATAAGGTGCCGTTTATCTGGGGTTTTAGACTGATGCCATCGATTCATCAGGAAGCCACCCCATGACCACTCGTAACATTGTCTCCATCGATCTTGGTGCCTCCAGCGGCCGTGTGATGTTGGGGCGCTATCAATCCGACGACCGGACAATCAGCCTGCAGGAAATCACCCGCTTCAGTAATCATCTGGTGTCGATCGACGGCCACGACTGTTGGGATATCGACGGGCTGGAGCACGCCATACGTCAGGGGTTGCAACAGTTGGACCAGCAGGGCATCACGCCGGACAGCATAGGTATTGATACCTGGGGCGTGGATTATCTGCTGCTCGATAGCGAAGGGCGGCGCGTCGGGTTACCGGTCGCTTACCGCGACGCTCGCACTCACGGGCTGATGCAACAGGCGCAGCACGAAATGGGGGCGCAATGGCTGTATCAGCGCACCGGTATCCAGTTTTTGCCTTTTAATACCCTTTACCAATTGCGTGCCTTCAGCCGGCGCCACCCTGAATTGCTGGCAAGCGTCGCCCATGCCTTGTTGATCCCGGATTACCTGCATTACCGGCTTACCGGGCAATTGAACTGGGAATACACCAACGCCACCACCAGCCAATTGCTGAATATTCACAGTGGAGACTGGGATCCGGCGTTGCTGGCCTGGGCCGGTGCCAAAGCGGCCTGGTTCGGTCGTCCGACCCCGCCGGGCAACACCCTCGGCCATTGGCGAATGGCCAATGGGGCGCAAGTGCCGGTCATTGCGGTGGCCACTCATGACACCGCCAGCGCCGTGCTGGCAACGCCGTTACGGGGTAAACACGCCGCCTATCTCAGCTCCGGTACCTGGTCGTTGATGGGTTTTGAGAGTCAGCATCCCTACACCGGTGCGGCAGCGCTGGCGGCCAATGTGACCAACGAGGGCGGCGCGGAAGGGCGGTATCGGGTGTTGAAAAACATCATGGGCCTGTGGTTGCTGCAACGGGTGTGCGAGGAACTGAATATCACCGACCTGTGCCAACTGGTCGAACAGGCAGCGGCGCAGCCGGTTTGCCGTACTTTGATCAATCCCAACCATCCGCGTTTTATCAACCCGACATCGATGGTGCAAGAGATCCGGCAGGCCTGTGTGGAGCAGGGAATGCCGACACCGCAAACGCCTCCGGCGCTGGCGCGCTGTATTTTCGACAGCCTGGCGATGCTGTACCGACTGGTGCTGGGCGAGTTGCAGGCTCTGCGCGGGCATCCCTTCAGCCATCTGCATATTGTCGGTGGTGGTAGCCAGAACCCGTTGCTCAACCAGCTTTGTGCCGACGCCTGCGGCATCCCGTTGTCGGCCGGGCCCGTCGAAGCTTCGACGCTGGGCAACCTCGGCAGCCAACTGATCGCGCTGGGTGAGGTGGCGGATGTCGCCGCTTTCCGGCAATTGGTGGCCGACAACTTCCCGCAACAGACTTTTTCACCGCAGCCGTTCGAGGCCTTTACGGCCAACTGGCAGCGGTTCCAGATGCTTATTCCCGCGACCAAGGAGCTTTGCTTATGACCCGACTGATTGAACAGGCGTATGAGTTCGCCAAAATGCGTTTTGAGGATCTCGGCATTGACGTCGAGCAGGCGCTGGCGCAATTGGATCGTATTCCGATCTCAATGCACTGCTGGCAGGGGGATGACGTGCGCGGCTTTGAGAATCCGCAGGGGGCGCTGACCGGCGGTATTCAGGCCACCGGCAATTATCCGGGCCGGGCAACCAATGCCAACCAGTTGCGCGCCGATCTGCAGCGGGCCATGTCGCTGATCCCGGGGCCAAAGCGGGTGAACCTGCATGCAATCTATCTGGAAAGCGAGGTGCCGGTGGAGCGTAACGCCATTGAACCGGTGCACTTTAGCCATTGGGTGGAATGGGCCAAGACGCAGGGACTGGGGCTGGATTTTAACCCGAGTTGTTTTTCACACCCCCTGAGCGGCGACGGCTTCACCCTGGCCCATGCCGATCCGGCGATTCGGCGCTTTTGGATCGAACATTGTCAGGCCAGCCGCCGGATTTCGGCCTATTTCGGCGAACAGCTTGGCACGCCGTCGGTAATGAACGTCTGGGTGCCGGATGGCATGAAAGACCTCACTGTCGATCGTATGGCTCCGCGCCAACGCCTGCTAAGCGCGCTGGATGAGGTTTTCAGCCAACCGCTGGATCCCCGCCACCATATCGACGCGGTGGAAAGCAAACTGTTCGGCATTGGTGCAGAGAGCTACACCGTCGGTTCCAACGAGTTCTATCTGGGCTATGCCACCAGCCGCCAGGTAGCGCTGACGCTGGATGCCGGACATTTCCATCCGACCGAGGTGATTTCCGACAAAATTTCCACCGCCATGCTGTTCGTGCCGCGTTTGTTGCTGCACGTCAGCCGTCCGGTGCGCTGGGACAGCGACCACGTGGTGCTGCTGGATGACGAAACCCAGGCCATCGCCCACGAAATTGTGCGTCACGGCCTGTTTGACAAGGTGCATATCGGCCTCGATTTCTTTGATGCTTCTATCAACCGCATCGCTGCCTGGGTGATCGGCACGCGCAATGCCCGTAAGGCACTGCTGCGCGCGTTGTTGGAGCCGGTGGAATTACTGCGTCGGCTGGAAAATGACGGCGACTACACCGCGCGGCTGGCAATGCTGGAAGAGCAGAAATCGCTGCCGTGGCAGGCGGTTTGGGAGATGTACTGCCTGCGCCATGAGGTGCCCGCCGATGCCGGCTGGCTTGGCGAAGTTCGTCAATACGAAAAACAAATTCTCAATCAACGTTAAGGGCGCCGTATGCAACAACTTCTTTCTTCATGGTTTGTTCAGGGCATGGTGAAAGCCACCGCGGATATGTGGCTGAAGGGCTGGGACGAACGTAACGGCGGCAACGTCAGCCTGCGCCTGCTGGACGAAGAGGTACAGCCGTTCGCGGCGGATTTTTATCCGCAGCCACGCCGCGTCGAACTGAGCCAACCGGCGGTTGAACTGGCTAACTGTTGGTTCCTGGTGACCGGTTCCGGCAAGTTTTTCCGCAATGTGCAGCTCGATCCGGCCGATAGCCTGGTATTGCTGCGCATTAGCGAGGATGGTCACGCCTACAGTATCCACTGGGGGCTGAGCAACGGTGGCTTGCCGACGTCGGAACTGGCATCGCACTTGCAGTCACACTGCGTGCGCAAAACCCTGACCGAGGGGCGTGACCGGGTGATTATGCACTGCCACGCCACCAACCTAATCGCCCTGAGCTACGTGCTGGAGCTGGATTCGGCGAGCTTCACCCGCATGCTGTGGGAAGGGAGTACCGAGTGCCTGGTGGTGTTCCCGGACGGCGTGGGCATCGTGCCCTGGATGGTGCCGGGTACCGACGGCATTGGTGAGCAAACCTCGCAGCAGATGGGGTCGCACTCGTTGGTACTGTGGCCGTTCCACGGTATTTTCGCCAGCGGCCCCTGTTTGGACGAGGCCTTCGGCCTGATCGACACCGCAGAAAAATCGGCCCAGGTGTTGGTGAAGGTGTTGTCGATGAAAGGGATGAAGCAAACCATCAGTAAAACGCAGTTGATCGCGCTTGGCGAACGCTTTGAGGTTAAGCCCTGGGCGGCGGCGCTGAATGTGGTACGTGAGCTATGATCCGCAAGGCGTTTGTCATGCAGGTATACCCCGGGGCACATCAGGAATATCAGCGGCGCCATACGCCAGTCTGGCCGGAGTTGGCGCAGACCTTAAAGCAGCACGGTGCGCACCACTACAGTATTTTCCTTGATAGCGGTCGCAACCTGCTGTTTGCAGTGGTGGAGATTGAGTCAGAAGCGCGTTGGCAGGCCGTCGCGGCTACCGAGGTATGTCAACGCTGGTGGTTGTCGATGCGTGAATTGATGCCCAGCCATGCCGATAACAGCCCGGTGAGCGAGGCGTTAACCGAAGTGTTTTATCTGGAGTAGTGGGCAGGCGGGAGCATCCCGCCTGATTACCATTCAGGCGCTGGCGCCGTCAAACTGATGGATTTTCAACGAATCCAGCGCCAATTCCGGCACGCAGCGAAGATTGACGGCGCACATTGCGGCACCGTCCGGGCCTTTTCCGTAGGCAAAAGCCTCAGTACCGCAGGTCTGGCAGAACTGGTGCTGAATGATGTGTTTGTTAAAGGTATAACCGCGAAGTAGCTCTTCACCGCTGTGCAGCACAAAGCTGCCGATCGGGAAAAACGCCAGCAACATGCCTTTACGGCGGCAGATTGAACAGTTGCAACTTAGAGCCTCATGGGGCAGTTCGGCATTCACCGTAAAGGTGACGGCGCCGCAGTGACAGCTACCTTGAAATGACATAATCGACTACCTGCTGAAAACCTCAGTTCGCCCAATTATAGTTCACTTATTCACCATGTTGATTTGACCATGGAATACATAACCGCAGAGAATATGGATTCTGTGGCTCGATCCATTAGAAATATCTTTAAATTCTGTTAAGTTGGCCACTAGCCTAATCACAAGGAGAGAACGATGTTAGAGCAATACTATCCGACCACGATGAGCTCCAAACCGATCACGGATGAGCAACATAAAAGACTGGTGGCAGTGCAAGCGGCGCTGGAGTTGATCAAGGCCACGCTGTCTGATACCAACGACGGCAACGGTGTAGATTTTCAGTTGAAGGCCGCTGAAAAGCACATTGGCCCGATGGCTGATGCGATCCAGGAAGCGCTGAAATAAATTCCGCCAGCGGTAATTAACCGCCCGAGGGCGGTTGAGTGTGATAACAAAGTTGTCTTTGAATCCGAGATACCCGGGCCTAGCGCACCGAGGGGCGCTCCGGCGGGCAAGCCGCTACGACCCCTTCGGCACGCTCTCCCTAACAACGGGCTTTGTCAGTAGTCTGAACCGGCCAAGTGAACTGCACCCAAAAAGTTGGATACCAACTGAGTAAGGTGCAGTTTTTTTGTGTCATTCGGGCAGGCAAATTCGGATTTTTTATCTAGTGACGGCGCAGAAATGTTGGCAGAATTCCTTCAGGATTATTTTAGGGAACAGACGGGGGAGAGCATTGATGAAGGATGTGCATATCGCACTGTCGGGGGGCTGCGTGCGGTTGGCCTACCCGGGAGAAAACGTTCTGGATTTCACCGATACCTTGTCATTCGGACCTCTGTGTGCGCTGGATGATGATCAGGGACAGCAGGCGAGGTCCTGCTGGTTTCGCGATCTGCACCAATCGGTTTACGCGCCGGAGTGGGACACTTCTTCACAGCGCCTGACGGCGATGGAAAGCCTGAAAATACAGCTAGCCGCCGTCACTGGTCAGGTGACTCTGTGGATTGGCGATAACCCCGATGAGCAACTGATGTTGCGCGCGCTGTTGCCGCTGATCGGCGAGCGGCAGGTCTTTGTGGTTAACGTCACAGAACACACCGGGCGGATGAGCACCAACTGGTGTCCGGCTGAAATGTTGGAGCCGCTATGGATCCGTCGGCGTGAATTGACTCAAGAAGATAAAGCGGCGCTCATTGAAGACTGGCGGCGGTTGTTGGCGGACACTGCACCCGTGAGGATTTTTACCCAGGGAGAAGTGCAGGGGAAAGCGTTGGATTACTACGATCCGCTGTTGCTGGAACATTGCCCGAGCGAGTATACCCAGGGCTCCAGGGTGGTGGGAAACGCCATGGTGAATACTCCCTATTCGGTGGGTGACACCTTCTTGAATTTCCGGCTGTACGCGTTAATTGAACAGGGCGTGTTGCAGGCGCAGACTGGCGGGGTAAACATGAATCGCCTTCAGGTGCGGCAGGTTTAAGCCCCAGTTTCCTCTCGCTGTGTTTTTTGTGCTGTGCAGCGGAAAAACCGGGCAAAACGTTTTTCACTGGCCAGCAGATCTGCTTATAATGCCTCACTGACTGTATAAATAAACAGGTGTGGTGTGATGACGCTGAAGTTGGATGGTGAAAAGATTACTCGTAACCGGTTTACCGGCGAAAAAATTGAAAACGGCAGCTTTATCAACTGCGATTTTTCGGGCACCGACCTGACGGGGACCGAATTTATCGACTGTCAGTTTTATGACCGCGAGAGCCAACAGGGCGGTAATTTCAGCCGCGCCTTATTGAAAGATGCCAGCTTCAAAAACTGTGACCTGTCGATGGCGGACTTCAGAAATGCCAGCGCGTTAGGTATCGAAATCCGTGAGTGCCGGGCACAGGGCGCAGACTTTCGCGGCACCAGCTTTATGAATATGATCACCCCACGCACCTGGTTTTGCAGCGCATACATCACCAAAAGCAACCTGAGCTACGCCAATTTTTCGAAAGTGGTACTGGAGAAGTGCGAGCTGTGGGAAAACCGCTGGAACAGTGCACAGATCCTGGGGGCGACTTTTAGCGGTTCGGATCTTTCCGGTGGCGAGTTTGCGTCGTTTGATTGGCGTGCCGCCAACTTTACCCATTGTGATTTGACCAACTCGGAATTGGGTGAGTTGGATCTGCGCAGCACCGATCTGCAGGGCGTGAAGCTGGACAGCTACCAGGTGTTTCAGATGATGGAGCGGCTGGGTATTGCGGTTATTGGCTAAGCGTGACTGGCGTTCCTGCTTTTGTCGCGCCTTTACAAGCCAGCGGAGGGTAAGGATTTAATCACTTTATCGGCATCTATCGGCATTTTCCGTACCGTCACCGGAATGGTGAAACCGGGTTGCTTGGCAAAATGACGAGCATCGTCGTTTATCGATACCACAAATATCGCCAGGTTATCATTTGCTTGCATAACACCCTCCGGCTCCAACAACGCGAATAGCGGGGTGGGGTGAGAGCCAGACAACGAGCATGCGGACAGCCAAAAACCGCTATTACTGGTGTATTGACAGTGAGCTTTGTCGTTTGCAATCTGGGAGATTTGCTTTTCAAGCAATGCGTTAGCATTTTTCACAAAGCTTGGTGGGGTTGGCTGACACCCTGTCAGGCTTGCGATAAAGGCTGCACTGGCCATTATTTTATTATAATTCATAACTATCCTGTCACAATCACACAAGTCATTATCCGATAGATCACAATTGCGATCCTAGCAATTTGGCGATGCCGGTGTCGAGAACTTATTGATTTGTCAGGTTTATGTTAAGGTTTTATTACAATTAAGCATCAACACAATAACAAAACCTGTGCTGACGCCACAGGTACAGAGATTGAAGATAAATGGCGTAATGCGGAGGTGGGGGAAGAGACTTAAATTTAAATAACTCTTGCTTAAATAAATACCTCGTGTATAAATAGCGTCATCGGTTTGTAGTACAGACCTTATGAAAGCAGTTTTAGTAAAGCAGTTCTCAGTATTAGTGATATCCCATAGATACCTCTTCTTCCGCGAATTTCCTTCTCTAGTGCCCAAGTAAGTTTCCAATAAAAACAGACCTCAATCGCCTTATGGCGTCTCAAAAATATAAAGGAAATATCTATGTCTACTAAAATGACTGGTTTGGTAAAATGGTTTGATGCAGGTAAAGGTTTTGGCTTTATCTCCCCGGCAGACGGCAGCAAAGACGTGTTCGTGCACTTCTCCGCTATCCAGAGCAATGATTTCAAAACGCTTGATGAAGGTCAGCGCGTTGAATTCACTATCGAAAACGGTCAGAAGGGTCCTTCTGCTGGCAACGTAGTAGTTTTATAATTTATAGGTAGTGTTTTATTTCTTACGATAGCGAAGAAGGTGTAAACCGGAGCAGCTAAGAAATAAAAGAATTACCTGAATAAACTCCGGGATTACCCGGAGTTTATCTAAAATATTTATATTCAGAATATTCCAATAGCAATAGTTATTGGCAACAGCAAAAAAGATTGGCGTCGTAATAATAATAGCGGCCGCGATTGAGTCTATTTTGCTGTTGTGAAAAAGTTGTGCTTAGGCTGCGTAAGGTTGGAGTGTTGGACGGACGCTTACGCCATAACATGACAGTCGGGAAAGTGACCGACAAACATTGATGACCCTGGCCGAAAGCCGGGGTTTTTTTATGCATATTGCTCAGGTGAACAGGGCTGGCCCAGGGGGAAGCAGACCAGCCAGAGCATGAGCGTTAGTCGCGCTGGGAATCCAGCACTTCGTTATTTTTCACTACGTCCTGGGCTTTAACGTAGCTTTCAATCAGCAGTTGATACGCAGGGAAGATTTTGGTGTAAACCTCGGCCCATTGTTGTGCATCCTCGCGATTCCAGCTGCCCTGAAGTTCAGAGGCCACGCCGGCGGTATCGATCGGTACCACACCTGCCTGTACCACACGCGCCAGGGTAATTTCCTGCGCCATTTTCGAATAAGTACCCGAGGCGTCGATAACGGCAAAGACTTTATAGCCTTCGGCAACGGCGCTGATCGACGGGAAGGCCATGCAAACACTGGTGATGGTACCGGCGATAATCAGAGTTTTGCGGCCGGTCGCTTTAACGGCTGCAACAAAATCCGGGTTATCCCAGGCGTTGATCTCACCTTTGCGCGCCACATATTGCGCATGCGGGGCATTTTGGTGGATCTCAGGGATTAAAGGGCCATTCGGACCTTGCGGTACTGATGCTGTGGTAATGACCGGCAACTTGCTAAGCGTAGCGATACTGGCCAGGGCACCAGCGCGAGCGCGCAGTTCCGTCATTGGCATATCGCCGACGGTTTGGAACAGGCCACTCTGGTGGTCAATCAACAACATGACCGCGTCATTAGCATCAATAACAGGACGCTGGCCATTAAAGTTTGCTGGAGTACTCATCTTTTATTCCTCTGTAATCGGGACGTTGAAAACAATTAACGCTGCCTAACCAAGATGTAATCTCAGTGTTTGGAAACAGTGTAGGGGCAGGGGAAAATTCCGCTAGAGGGTTAACTCAGGATGCATCGTTCTATTTAAGGAACGATAAAGGCAGGTGAAGGCGATGGTTTTTTATGCACGCCAACTGCGTTATCGCGCCGGTACGGGACTTATTGATAGGTGATAATGCACAGCGGGAATAGTCACTGCAATGAATTTTATTAACCCTATCAAATACTTGGCTTAATTCCGATAATGCCTGACTTAGCGCATTGAATTTGCACCAGATACCTCTTTGTGATTAGTAAACCGCACGTTTTGACTGTCCCTCTCCGCCCATGAGTTTTATCCTCGGACTCAATCAGTATTTGTATGATTTATGAAAATACATTCACATGGAGGAGTTCTTATGCGTTTCGACAATAAAGTGGTCATCATCACCGGGGCAGGCAACGGGATGGGGGAAGCGGCGGCACGCCGGTTTTCCGCTGAGGGCGCAACCGTGGTGCTGGCTGACTGGGCAAAGGAAGCGGTAGATAAAGTGGCGGCCTCGCTGCCGAAAGGCAAGGCACTGGCGGTGCATATCGACGTTTCTGACCACGTCGCGGTTGAAAAAATGATGAACGAAGTCGCGGAGAAATTGGGCCGCATCGACGTGCTGTTAAACAATGCCGGTGTGCACGTTGCGGGTAGCGTGCTGGAAACCAGCGTAGCTGACTGGCGTCGCATCGCCGGGGTCGATATTGACGGCGTGGTGTTCTGTTCCAAGTTTGCCATGCCGTATCTGCTGAAAACCAAAGGCTGCATCGTTAACACCGCATCGGTCTCTGGCCTGGGCGGCGACTGGGGCGCGGCATATTACTGCGCGGCCAAAGGGGCAGTGGTAAACCTGACGCGTGCCATGGCGCTCGATCACGGTGGTGATGGCGTGCGGGTGAACTCGGTGTGCCCGAGCCTGGTAAAAACCAATATGACCAACGGCTGGCCGCAGGAGATCCGCGACAAATTCAACGAACGCATTGCTTTGGGCCGGGCGGCAGAGCCGGAAGAAGTGGCTGCGGTGATGGCATTCCTGGCCAGTGACGACGCCAGCTTTATCAACGGTGCCAATATCCCGGTTGACGGTGGGGCGACCGCCTCAGACGGCCAACCGAAGATTGTTTAAGCGTTAATCATCAGGCCCGGCAAGGCTAAACGCCGGGCCTGCGTGCTTTACACCCCGATCCGATCGCGCAGTGTGTAGTAGGCCGCGCCGATGGCGGTAAACGGAATTTGCAGGTTGCGGCCGCCGAAGAACGGCAGGTGCGGCAGTTTGGCAAAGGCATCGAAGCGTTCCGCATCGCCCTGCATTAACTCGGCAATCAATTTACCCGCCAGATGGGTACAGGTCACGCCGTGGCCGCTGTAGCCCTGCATGTAATAGACGTTGTTTTCCAGTCGGCCGAACTGTGGCATACGCGACAGCGTCAGCAGGAAATTGCCGGTCCAGCGGTAGTCGATATTTACCCCTTTTAACTGTGGGAAGGTTTTCAGCAGTTTCGGGCGGATCAGATTGTCGATATCGTCCGGATCGCGGGCACCGTACACCACGCCGCCGCCGTACAGCAGGCGGTTATCACCGGTAATACGGTAATAATCCAGCAGATAGTTGCAGTCCTCGACGCAGTAATTTTGCGGGATCAGCGACTGAGCCACTTCCGGTGCCAGCGGCTCGGTGGCAACCACCTGCGTGCCGCACGGCATGCTGCATTTGGCCAGTCTTGGCTCCAGCTTATCGCCCAGATAAGCGTTACCGGCCACGATCACATAACGCGCCTTCACCTGCCCATTAGCGGTACTGACCATGGCCGGTTCGCCGTGGCGAATGTTGGTCACGGCCGATTGTTCGAAGATCCGCCCACCCTGCAGGCGAATGGCTTCGGCTTCCCCGAGTGCCAGATTCAATGGATGAATATGACCACCGCTATGATCCAGCAGCGCGCCGACGTAGCGCTCGCTATTGACCTCTTGACGGATACGCCCGGCGTCCAGCAGCTCAAGTTGAGTATTACCGTAGCGTTCCCAGTTCTGTTTCTGCTCGACCAACGCATGGTATTGCCGGTTGTTCAGTGCGGCGAAGATGCCGCCGGGGCGATAGTCACATTCGATGGCGTACCTTTGGATACGGCTGCGAATGATCTCTGCGCCCTCAAACATCATACTGCCGAGAACGCGGGCGCTTTCTGCCCCATAGCGTTGTTCAATCACGTCAATATCGCGGCTGTAAGAGTTGACCAATTGGCCGCCGTTACGGCCGCTGGCGCCGAAACCGATGCGCGCCGATTCCAGCAGCACCACGTTATAGCCGGCTTCTACCAAAAACAGTGCGGAAGACAGACCGGTATAGCCACCGCCGACGATGCAGACGTCGCATTCAATAGAGTCATTCAGCTGCGGGTAGGGCGCGTGGCTGTTGGCCGAGGCCGCATAATAGCTTTTTACATGTTCAGTCATGATATTTGCCCTTATTCCAGCGAAATCCAGGTGGTTTTCAGTTCGGTGAATTTTTCCAGCGCGTGCAGCGATTTGTCGCGACCGTTGCCGCTTTGCTTGTAGCCGCCGAAGGGCACTGTCATATCGCCGTCATTGTAGTTATTGACGAACACCGTACCGGCTTTTAACTGGCGTGCCAGTCGGTGGGCGCGGGACAGGTCACGCGTCCAGATGGCGGCGCCCAGACCGTAGTCGCTGTCGTTGGCCAACTGCATGGCCTGCTGTTCACCGCTAAAACTGGTGACGGCCAATACCGGGCCAAAAATCTCGTCACGCGCCACGCTCATGGTGTTATCCACCTGGGTAAGAATGGTCGGGCCGAGGTAGCCGACATGGCCGCTCTGTGGGTGTTCGCGGCCGTCGAGGAACAGGTCGGCACCCTGGCTCAGGCCCTGTTCGATGTAGTCAGCCACTTTCTCGCAGTGGCCCTGATCGATCAGCGTGCCCATCACCGTCGCCGGATCGAGTGGATCGCCTGGGGTGAAGGCTGCCGCATGTCGTCGCAGCGCCTGTAAGAACTCTTGCTGAATACTCTCTTCCACCAACAGTCGGGTGCCGGCAATGCACACCTGTCCCTGATTATAGAAGATGCCGGCGGCGGCACTCTGCGCGGCCTTGTCCAGATCCGGGCAGTCGGCAAAGATGATATTGGCGCTCTTGCCGCCGGCCTCCAGCCAGACTCGTTTCATATTGGATTGGCCGGCGTAAATCATCAGTTGTTTGGCGACCTGGGTGGATCCGGTGAAGGTCAGGGCGTCGACGTCGTTGTGCAGCGCCAATGCCTTACCGGCATCGTGACCGTAGCCTGGAACAATGTTCAGCACGCCGTCCGGCAATCCGGCCAGTTGGGCCAGCTTGCCCAGATAGATGGCGGTCAACGGGGATTTTTCAGAGGGTTTAAGGATCACGCTGTTGCCGGTGGCCAGCGCCGGGCCGAGTTTCCAACAGGCTAATAACAGCGGAAAGTTCCACGGCACGATGGCGCCGACCACGCCGATAGGCTCGCGTTCAATCAACGCCAGCGCATCACCGCCGGTGGGGGCGATTTCGCCATAAACCTTGTCGACCGCTTCGGCATACCAGCGCAGGCAGCGGATGGCTCCCGGAACGTCATCGCGCAGGCTGTGGCGGATCGGTTTGCCGGTATCCAGCGTTTCCAGCAGCGCCAGTTCCTCCTGATGCTGTTCCATCAGGTTCGCCAACTGCAACAAAGTGGTTTTGCGTTGTGCCGGAGCCGCCCTGGACCAGTCACCGCGCTCAAATACTTCACGCGCTGCGCTGACCGCCAGATCGATATCGACGCTGGTGCCCCGGGCAACCTGGGTCAACTCACGTTGCCCGGCAGGATCCTCCACGGCAAAGGTTTGGCCTTCGGCGGCCTGCTGATAGCGGCCATTGATAAACAGTCGGTTCTCAATTTTCAGGGCCTGCGCCCGGTGTTGCCAATACTGCAAATGGTGGAAGTCCATACCTTGCTCCGTTGATCAGAATGTCGTCGGCGTATGGGCGCTGATAATCCGGCAAATCCGCGCCGACGTGTTGCTGAAACTGTGGGGAATGCCGGTGTTGATGGCGTAGCTCTGCCCGGCCGACAGGTGATAGGCCTGCCCGTTGACCTGCAAAACCACTTCGCCTTCCAGCAGGGTGCCAATCTCTTCCCCCTGATGCTTGATGCGTTCGCCGGTGGTGGTACCCGGTTCATAGGTTTCGATCATCATCGCCAGGGTGCGATTAGGGTCGCCGTTGTGGATCAACTTCATCGATACCCCCTGGCTGCCAATCTCAATCAGATCCTGGCTGTCGATCACAATCTGTGGTTCATCCGGTATTTCCGGTTCGGCGAAAAACGCCGACAGTGACAGCCCATACACCGTCAGCAGTTTTTGCAAGGTACTGATGGCCGGGCTGACCTTGTCCTGCTCGATGGTGCTGATGGCGCTGTGGGTTAATCCAGACAGTTCGGCCGCGCGGCGCTGCGACAATCCCAATTGCTGGCGGATTTGCGACAGGCGTTTTCCCGGTGCCAAGCTGACATCGCTCATGGGCGTTTTTCCTTTTGATAGTTCCGGCAGGCGCTAATGAAACCCTCAAACAGCAGGCGTGACAGAGCGTACTCCTCACTGTTCCATTCCGGGTGCCATTGCACACCCAGCGCGAAAGGCTGGTCGCGCAGGCTGATGGCCTCCACCAACCCATCGGCGGCGTGGGCCTCAATACGTACGCCGGGGCCAAGGGTTTTTGCCCCCTGGCCATGCAGTGAGTTCACCCAGAATCTGTTGCAATCCGGTATCAGTTGCGAGAGCAGGCCACCTTCCTGAACGATGACTTCGTGGGCGGGGGCGTATTGTTGTTCCAGCGGCAGGTCGTGATCTTCACGGTGCTCGAGCAGTTCGGGTAATTCAAACAGCCGGCGGTGCAGGGTGCCCTGGCTGGCGACCACCATTTCTTGCATGCCGCGGCAAATGGCGAAAAGGGGAATGCGCCTGTCGAGCGAGTGGCGGATCAGCGCCAGGCTCAATTCATCTCGCCCAGGATCGGCGTCAGGCTCATCGCCGTTTTCACCATAAAGGTGCGGCTGCACATTACTGGGGCTGCCTGGCAGCACAATACCGTCGAGGTGCTCCAGCAATTCTTCCAGCAGTTTCGGCTCAGCCAGCGCGTGTGGCAGGGCGATTGGCAGCCCTCCGGCAGCGACTACGGCATTTAGGTACTTTTCTTGCAAGGTCTGAGTGAGGTGCCCGTTTAACCTATACCTGCACATCACTACGCCGACCACCGGTCTGTTAAATATATTGCCCATGCTGTCCCCTTGGTATGTTCGAAATTATGAACGATAAGCTTCTCCACTGCCGTTTTCGTTCAATATTTTATAAATCTAGCAGTCAAATGGGCAATATTCAAACTCAAAGTAACACTTGCAAAACAATTTTGTTGCATCTATGTTTCATTGGTGGACATTATATTGAGCAAGATGGTCAAAAAACATCGATGGCAATAAGTGTGAGAACCACAGACAAAAACATACATGGCGGGTGAATCATGCAGACCAACATAGTAGAAGTGGAAAACTTTGTTCAGCATCATGAAGAAAAGCGAAGTAGCGCGTTCCAGCGTGAAGTGAAGAACTACCTGGAGCGTTATCCATTAACTCAGCACGTTGACGTTCTGCTGACCGACCTTAACGGCAGCTTCCGCGGCAAACGTATTCCGGTCGCTGGGTTGAGCAAACTGGAGAAGGGGTGTTACTTCCCGGCGTCGGTGTTTGCGATGGATATTCTCGGCAATGTGGTTGAGGAAGCCGGGCTGGGGCAGGAGCTGGGTGAGCCGGATCATATCTGCGTGCCGGTGCTGGGCACCCTGACACCGTCGGCGGCGGATCCGCAATATATCGGCCAGGTGCTGCTCACCATGCTCGATGAAGATGGTACTCCCTTTGACGTTGAACCGCGCAATGTGCTGAACCGAGTGTGGCAGCGTTTGCGTCAGCGCGGGCTATCCCCCGTAGTAGCGGTAGAGTTGGAGTTCTATCTCATCGATCGCCAACGCGATTCGGAAGGCTATCTGCAGCCGCCGTGTGCGCCGGGCACTCAGGAGCGCAATACCCAAAGCCAGGTGTATTCGGTTGACAATCTTAACCACTTTGCCGACGTGCTGAGCGAGATTGACGAATTGGCGCGTATGCAGGGCCTGCCGGCAGACGGTGCGGTGGCGGAGGCTTCACCCGGCCAGTTTGAAGTCAATCTGCATCATACCGACAACGTCCTGCAGGCCTGTGACCATGCGCTGGCATTAAAACGCCTGATCCGCATGGTGGCGGAAAACCACAACATGCAGGCCACCTTTATGGCCAAACCCTACGAAGAACACGCCGGTAGCGGCATGCACGTGCATATCAGCATGCTGGACCGGCAGGGCAACAACGTACTGGCAGACGACGACGGTGAAGACTCCGCGCTGCTGAAACAGGCGCTGGCCGGGATGATTGCCCTGATGCCTTCTTCTATTGCGTTGCTGGCACCGAACGTTAACGCCTATCGTCGTTTCCAGCCGGGCATGTACGTGCCGACCCAGGCGTCCTGGGGCCATAACAACCGCACCGTGGCGCTGCGCATTCCCTGCGGCGATCGCGACAGTCATCGCGTGGAGTATCGCGTAGCCGGTGCCGATGCCAACCCTTATCTGGTCATGGCGACCATTCTGGCCGGTATTGTCTACGGCCTGGAAACCACCCTGCCGCTGCAAGAGCCGGTGACTGGCAACGGGCTGGAGCAGGAGGGGCTACCGTTTCCGATCCGCCAAAGCGATGCGCTGTATGAGTTTGAGCATCAGCCGGTATTGAATGCCCTGCTGGGCGAAAGGTTCAGCCATGTTTACCTGGCTTGTAAAACGGATGAGCTGGTGCAGTTTGAGCGCCTGATCACCGAAACCGAAATCGAGTGGATGCTGAAAAACGCCTGACCCGCTCGACGCCAATCCTACCGCGCGCGTATGGCGCATTCCGCCGGCTATCCTGTGGCCTGCGATGCTGCGCGCTGCGGTAAAGCATTGCTTCCACTTTGGCGTACAGGACGCCGGCGAGGAAATAACCATGACAGCCATAACTGTTTCATCCGTCTGCGCAGGCATCTGCCTGTGCCGCAGTGAATACGGGCCAGCCGCTGGCCGAGTTTTATTGTCTTTAAACCACACTTCCCGCCGCCTGAGCAGCAGTTTCCCCGCGGCCTCTCTGAATGACGTTAAACGGTTACCAGCAGAGGACAACGAGGGGAAGAGCCATGACGACTAATGTGACTGACATCAATGAGGCAGCAAAGCCGCAACTGCGTAAAAGCCTGAAGCTGTGGCAAGTAGTGATGATGGGCCTGGCCTATCTGACGCCAATGACGGTATTCGACACTTTCGGCATCGTCTCCGGCCTTACCGACGGTCACGTACCGGCCTCCTATTTACTGGCGCTGGCCGGCGTGCTGTTTACCGCCATCAGCTACGGCAAGCTGGTGCGCCAGTTCCCGACCGCCGGTTCAGCCTACACCTATGCGCAAAAAGCCATAAATCCGCACGTCGGTTTTTTGGTGGGTTGGTCTTCACTGCTCGATTATCTGTTCCTGCCGATGATCAATACCCTGTTGGCGAAAATTTACCTGACTGCGTTGTTCCCGGAAGTGCCGCCGTGGATATGGGTGGTGGGCTTTGTGATTATCATTACCGCCATCAACCTGAAAAGCGTCAATCTGGTGGCCAACTTCAATACCCTGTTCGTACTGGCCCAGGTGGCAATCATTGTGGTGTTTATCTTCCTGGTGGTACGTGGCCTGCACAACGGTGAAGGACTGGGGACGGTATGGAGCCTGCAACCCTTCGTCAGCGAAAATGCGCATTTACTGCCGATCATCACCGGCGCCACCATCTTGTGTTTCTCTTTCCTCGGCTTTGATGCGGTGACCACGCTATGTGAAGAAACGCCCGATGCCGCCAGGGTGATCCCGCGCGCTATCTTTCTGACCGCGCTGTATGGTGGGGTGATCTTCATCAGCGTGTCATTCTTTATCCAACTGTTTTTCCCTTCGATTCAGCGGTTCCATCAGCCGGATGCGGCACTGCCGGAAATAGCGCTGTACGTGGGCGGCAAGCTGTTCCAGTCGATTTTCCTGTGCGTCACCTTTATCAACACCCTGGCCTCGGGCCTGGCATCGCATGCCAGCGTTTCACGGTTGTTGTATGTGATGGGGCGCGATAACGTGTTCCCGGAAAAATATTTCGGCTATATCCACCCGAAATGGCGCACGCCATCACTCAACGTGTTGCTGGTGGGGCTGGTCGCACTGTCTGCGTTGTCTTTCGATCTGGTCACGGCGACCGCATTGATCAACTTCGGTGCGCTGGTGGCTTTTACCTTCGTTAACCTGTCGGTGATCAGTCATTTCTATATTCGCGAGGGGCGTAACAAGAGCTGGAAGGATCGCTTCAACTACCTGTTCCTGCCATTGGTCGGCGCGTTAACGGTCGGCGTGTTGTGGTTAAACCTGGAAAAAAGCTCGCTGACCATGGGACTGATCTGGGCGGTTATGGGCTTTGGTTACCTGGCGTATCTCACCCGGCGTTTCCGCCAGCCGCCACCGCAGCTGGAACGACAACCGCAGCAATAACTGAGTCAGGCGGGGATTCCCGCCTTTCTTTTTTGTCCGTCGGACAGTAGAGTGAAAATACTGATAAAAAATAACCGATTGGATCACCTCCATGTCTTCACTCCCCGTTTCGTATAAAGCCACTTTGCTCGGTCTGCTGGCGATCCTGCTGTGGAGCAGCGTGGTTGGCCTGATCCGCAGCGTCAGCGAAGGGTTGGGGCCCATTGGCGGTGCCGCGATGATCTACAGCGTCAGCGCAGTTTTTCTGCTGTTGGCGCTACGGCTACCGAATCTTCGCCATTTTCCGCGCGCCTACCTGCTCCTCGGCAGCCTGCTGTTTGTCAGCTATGAAATCTGTCTGTCGCTGTCGCTGGGCTATGCCAACACCCGCTTGCAGGCCATCGAGGTCGGGATGATCAACTACCTTTGGCCCTGTTTCACCGTACTGATGGCGCTGGTGTTTAACGGACAAAAGGCCAAGTGGTGGCTACTGCCCGGATTACTGCTGTCATTGTTCGGTATCGGTTGGATCATGAGCGGTGAGGGCGGCTGGTCACCGGCGCAAATGCTGGCTAACGTACGCAGTAATCCATTGAGTTATTCGCTGGCCTTTGGTGGCGCGATAATTTGGGCGTTATATTGCAACCTGACCAAGAGAATTGCCCAGGGCCATAACGGCGTGGTGCTGTTTATTACCCTGACCGCCGTTGCGCTGTGGGTGAAATACGCCTTTAGCCACGAAAGCGGCATGCAGTTCACCCTGCCGGTGACCCTGACGTTACTCTGTGCCGGCATGGCGATGGGGGCGGGGTACGCGGCGTGGAATGTGGGTATTCTGCACGGCAATATGACGCTGTTGGCGACGGTATCCTATTTTACCCCGGTGCTGTCGGCGGTATTTGCCGCACTGGTATTGAATACCGCACTGACCGCCAGTTTCTGGCAGGGCGTGGTAATGGTGACTCTGGGATCGTTAATTTGTTGGCGGGCAACCCGAGGAAACTAACGGAAATGCTCCGCCGGTTGCCCAATGTTGAACTAGAATCTAACTAGCAGACAAACATGAAGGAACATAAAAATGAGAGACGATATCCAATTCATTCAGCAGCCAGAGATTGACGGTGGAAGTTATATGCGCGGTGATACCGTGCGCCTGACTACCGCCAATCTGCGCCATGAATATCAGCTTGATGTCAGCATTCTGCGCCGGGAAGACAAACTGATTTATGGTTCGGTGATCGCCGCCGCGCCGAAGGTGGATATCCCCCCCAGGGAGTGGGAGATCCAGCCGGGGCAAGAGGTGGTATTCCGTAAGGAAAATATCGCCAAGGCAATACCTTCAATTAGCTGAATCCTGGCAAGTGTTCCGCCGTATCCTCCGTTTTCCTCAGTAGCATTCCCAAGAAATGCCGGTGCTATAAACACCGGCTTTTTCATTTCTGCGAAAAGATCCGGTAACTTTTTGTGTTGCGCACAATTGGCACAGAAACTGCTTTAAAAATCACCGTGCATGACAAAAATCACAGCGAACGTGAATTTTCATGAAACATAATTTGACAAATGTGAACGCAATCGATTACCTATTCGCGAAATGCATAACTGGATCACAGATTCTTACACCCGGTGATTTCTATAATGCGCGCGTCGCCCAAGAAGTTTGTAAGCGGAGGCAACGCCAGGTGTCGTCAGACTCATTGTCATCTTTTCTAACGGGCAGGAAATGGCCCTTTAAGCATGTGGTAATAAAATGAAAAAAATAGCTCTCGCAGCAGGTATCCTGCTCGCAGCGTCTTACAGTGCATCATCAATGGCTGATAGCAAAGACAGCCAATACGTCTCGGATTGGTGGCACCAGAGCGTTAACGTGGTGGGCAGCTACCACACCCGTTTCGGACCTCAGTTGAACAACGACGTCTACCTGGAGTACGAAGCCTTCGCTAAAAAAGATTGGTTTGATTTCTATGGCTACGTCGATGTGCCTAAATTCTTCGGCGTTGGCAACACCCCGGACCGTGGTATCTGGGACAAGGGCTCACCGATGTTTATGGAGATCGAACCTCGTTTCTCTATCGATAAACTGACCGGTACCGATCTGAGCTTTGGTCCATTCAAAGAATGGTACTTCGCCAACAACTACATCTATGACCTGGGCCACGACACCGACGGCCGTCAGAACACCTGGTACATGGGTCTGGGCACCGATATCGAAACCGGCCTGCCGATGAGCCTGTCGATGAACATCTATGCCAAATACCAGTGGGAAAACTACCAGGCTGCCAACGAAAACAGCTGGGATGGTTACCGCTTCAAGGTGAAATACTTTGTGCCGTTGACCCAGGTGTGGGGCGGCAATCTGAGCTACATCGGCTTTACCAACTTTGACTTTGGTTCCGATCTGGGCAAAGACAGCAACTGGACCGACGGCACTGGCAAACAGGTTCGCACCAGCAACTCGATCGCTTCCAGCCATATTCTGGCGCTGAACTACGATCACTGGCACTACTCCTTCGTGGCTCGTTATTTCCATAACGGTGGCCAATGGCAGGATGGGGCAGATATTGGTACCCCACAGGGCCCAATCAAATCCACCGGCTGGGGCTACTACCTGGTTGCCGGTTATAACTTCTGATTTTCCGTGGTATCAGAAACAGAAAACCCCGCTTTGGCGGGGTTTTTTTTCGTCATCACTGCACTTGTTCAGCGGGTAAATGTCGCACCGGCATAAATAATCGTCCTTTGATTACGTGGCATTCATTATCAATCCAACTGATGATTTGTTCACGGCTCACGCCTTCGGATTGCGCGTAGCGGTGAAGATCGCCATTAAAGTGCTGCGTGATATATTCCATGAGGGTCATTTGCATGTCTTTTGCTCCTGAACGCCCACCCGTCGCCAACTGGCTACCGCGGGAGGTTAAGGTTTCTCAGACGCTGAATTTAAAGTATTGGCAACCAAATCTCAACAAAAAGCACTGTATTGGTGCATCTGATGTCTAATTATTGGTAAAAAGAATCCCGCACTGAGCGGCGGGAAATCGTCAGAATTATCATTCTGGATGATAATAAATGATTTGAGGTGCGACGAAAAAGAGCAAGCTAACTCTTTTTTGTGACACTGCCAAACTACGGCAAGACTTATTTTGCTGCAAGAAAAATCTGGGCTTAAAATTCGGTTTTATCGAATTGTTTTGCGCTGGAATAATATTTCTCAACATTGCCTGCCACAGGTCTCTAAAGGGGATCATACTCTCAGAGTTTTCCGCATGCTTTATGTGGGGAATTAGGCTTATAGTGACGTTAATAACCCATGCAGGAAGTGAAATCATGAGCAAACGTCGTACTACTCTCACAGTGCTGGCGCTGATTGTTTCGATGGGCCTGTCATCCGCCCCGGCATTTGCCGATAAAGGGGGCAACGGTAACGGTAACGGTAACGGTCATGGCAACAGCGGTAATCATGGTAATAACGGCAATCATGGGAATAAAGCCAAAGGCAACGAGAGTGACCAGGGGCTGGTTTCCGTCAGTATTACCCGCGATCGTGCACGTTCACTGGCACGAAACTATGGTTTGACCGGCTACAGCTCATTGCCGCCGGGGATTGCAAAAAATCTGGCGCGCGGCAAGCCGCTGCCTCCGGGCATCGCCAAGAAAATGGTGCCGTCATCCATGTTGCGAGATCTGCCTTACTACCCGGGCTATGAATGGCGTATTGCCGGTGACGATCTGGTGCTGGTGGCGCTGAGTACCGCCCTGGTGGCCTCGGTGATCAACGGCGTATTTAACTAAGATTACACACTCCGTTTTAAAGCCTCGCCTCGGCGAGGCTTTTTTATTTGCCTGGGGTAGGGGAACGTGGTGAACTCTTTTCCTGATTATTTTCGAGAAGATAAGGAATGGTCATGTTCAGGACGTTATTGATTGCCTGCTGTCTGGTCAGTTTTTCAGCGCTGGCGGACGGCGGTGCAGCGCTCGGCGAACTGGTTAATCAGCGGTTGGCTTATATGAAAGACGTTGCCGGTTACAAGGCGCAGCAGCATTTGCCGATCGAGGATTTGGCGCAGGAATCTAAAGTGTTGGCTGGCGCGCAAGCAGAGGCAGAACGCCTGGGATTGGATCCGCTGACGGTGCGGCCATTTATCATGGCGCAAATGGATGCCGCCAAGGCAATTCAGTACCGTTTCCGCGCCGACTGGCTGGCACAACCGGAAAATGACTGGCAGCCGCGCCCGCTGGATAGCGTGCGGCCACAAATTGCCGAACTCAGCAGCCGCATTTTACAGCGGCTGGCGCGGCAGTTAAAAACCGGCCCGCTGACCGAAGCCGCCCGTAACAGTTTCATTCACACTCTAACGCAGACTAACCTCAGTGAGGCCGACAAGCAGCGGCTGTTTACCGCCTTACTGGCCGTTCGGGCCGGCAAACCGGGGTGATCGGCAGGATTAATCGCCACCGGCACCGCTACGCTGAAAGGTCAGCACCCGGCTGCGGTTGGCAATCAAATTCACGCTATATCCACGAAAGTACAGGCAAAAACGCTTCTGCCACGGGCCGTCGCTGCTTTCGACCAGCATGCGGCCCTGACCCAGTGAGCTGATAGTGCCGTACTGCGCTGCGGGGCCAACGCCAATGTGTACCTGGTCACCGCAAATTTCAAAGGCGGTGCGGTATTGCGGGTGATACCACAAACCCTGCACGTGTTTCAGACACTCGCGGTTGGCCGTGACCGGCAGGAAACGGCGTTCCACGTGGCAGACTTCTCCCTCAACCGCTTCGCCGGTCCATTTCAGCCGCATCGGCATATGGGCGGAAAGCGAGACCGCGTAGCCGTCATCGGCCTGATACAGCGGTTCATCGCTCCCCATATAGGCGACATTACCGTCCTTCACTTCCAGCCAATAGGGATCGGCTACCGTGGTGTAAATGCCATCGGGAATGGCGCAGCTGCGTTGCGGTAGTGTTGCGCCCAGTAAGGTGGCCATCACCTGCAATGCCATGCCGAAACTGTCGCAGTCCTCGCGGTTAGCCACCAGTGCGACACCGACTTGCCTATCGGGTGCCAGCAGGAAGTAGGTTTTGTAACCGGCGTGGGAGCCGCCGTGTCCCAGCAGACGATGTTTGCCGAGCGGAGTTCGCGCCAGCCCCAGCCCGTAAGCGCTGAGTTGCCCCTGATTGAGATGTCGCGGAGCGCTCAGTTGCGCCAGCACGCCGCGCCCCGGCCCCTGATCGGCCAGCAGCGTTTGCAACCAGCGGGTGAGGGCATTGGCGCTGCCGGTCAGACTGCCGGAGGCGGAGAGATGCAGGCCGGCACTGGCCAGTTGCCAACCCTGTTTTGAACGCCAGTAACCGGGGGTTAGCCCCGGCACCACGTCAAACCAGCTCTCTGGCGCCCGTAGCTGCACTTTTAGCGGCTGGGCGATGTGTTGCTGCACCAGATGGTTAAAGTCATACCCCTTGGCTTGCAGCGCCGCCTCAACCAACCGATAGCCGGTATTGGTATAGGTGATTTCGCTGCCGGCCGGATAGTTCAGCCCGCCAAGCTCCTGAAGGAACTGCATCACCGGTTGCGCTTCGCTGCGGGTATGTACCGAGATGCCCAGCAGCCCGAGGGTTTCACGCACGTCAGGCAGCCCACTGGTCATATCCAGCGCCTGACCGACGGTAACGTCCGCCAGTGGGGCCTGCAGCTCCGGCAGCAAGTCGCCAAGCCGGTCATCCAGGTTCAGGGCGTTGTCGGTGGCGTTCAGCGCCAGCGCGGCAAAAATATGTTTGGTCACCGACGCATAACGCACCACGCTGTCGGCGGTAAAAGGGGTTTCTTGTGCCAAGTCAGCCAGACCGGCGCTGGCGCACGCCTGGACCTGTGCGGCGTCGAACAGGGTAATGGCACCGCCGGGCTCGCCGTCGTGCTGCCAATCAGCCAGCAACTGCTCGGCGCATGCCTGTGCGGCGCGCCAGTTTAGTGGGACTTCGGACATACATCGCCTCCAGAGTGAGTTCCTGATTTGTGCCTCAGCGGGCTTTTCGCCAGATTGTCGCGTACCGCGAAATCCCTGTGCCGCTGTTTTGTGCGCTGTTCCGACCAGATAGGCAGATTTTCGATCAAAACTGCGATGCAGTACGCAAATCGAAACGGTGGAGGGAGAGAAGCAAGAAGTGCGCCAGAAAATTAGCCGGCTAAGAAATATCGTTCAGAGGGCGTGCTGGCTGCGGGGCCATAACCTGGCCCCGCAGCAGGGACGAAAAGGGTTAGCGCGGCTGGCCACCCCAGGACAGCAGGCTGTCGATCATTTGTTTCAGCAGGCGTTGCAGGGAAGCGGCGCGCTGTGGGTCAAAGGCAAAGGGATACTGTTCGGACATGTAGTTCACCTGCGCCAACTCCAGTTGGATCGCATGCTGCTGCTGGTGCGGTTGTCCATAAGCGCGAGTGATATACCCACCCTTGAAGCGGCCGTTAAGCACGTGGGTGAATTGCTGTTGTTGTTCACAACAGGCAACCAGACGGTCGCTCAGCGCCGGGGCGCAACTTTCGCCACCGTTGGTACCCAGATTGAGATCCGGCAGTTTACCGTCGAATAAACGTGGGATCACCGAGGCGATAGAGTGCGCATCAAACAGCAGCGCGTAGCCGTGTTTAGCCTTTAACCGCGCCAGTTCGTCTTGCAACTGCTGGTGATACGGCTGCCAGATCTGCTGCAGATAGTCGGCCCGTTCCTGGTCAGAAGGTGCCTTGCCCGGCTTAAAACTCGGACGGCCGTCAAACAGCACGTCAGGGTACAGGCCGGTGGTGGCGGTGGTATACAGCGGTTTATCGTCCGCCGGGCGGTTCAGGTCAATGACAAAGCGCGAGTAATTGCCGACCAGCACGCTGGCACCCATCGCACGGGCAAAATCATATAACTGAGGGATATGCCAGTCAGTGTCGGGCAGCGGCCGTGCATCCTCGGTTAAACCGGCCTCAACCGCCGGAGTGAGCCGGGTCCCGGCGTGGGGAATGCTGATCAGCAGCGGCAGGCTGCCGGCATGGAAATCAAAAGGATCGCGAATGGTCATTGACGTATTTCTCCTCGGAAAATCACCGTGCAGGGCAGTTGTCCACCCAACCAATAAGCCAGTTCAGCCGGTCGCGACAGCGGCCAGTGTATAAAGTCGGCCACCTTGCCGGTTTCCAGCGTGCCGTGGCTCGCCTGCAGGCCCAGCGCTTTCGCCGCGTGGGTCGTTACGCCTGCCAGAGCTTCTTCCGGTGTCAGACGGAACAGCGTACAGGCCATGTTGATCATCAGGCGCAGCGACAGTGCCGGAGAGGTGCCAGGGTTGGCGTCGCTGGCAATCGCCATCGCCACGTTGTGTTTACGGAATAAATCAACCGGTGGGCATTGGGTTTCGCGCAGCAGGTAGTAAGCGCCCGGCAACAGCACCGCAACGGTACCGGCGTCGCCCATCGCCCGGGCATCCTGTTCGGTGGCATATTCAAGGTGATCGGCGGAAAGCGCATGGTGCTGCGCCGCCAATTCGCTACCTCCCAGCGCGGAAAGCTGTTCGGCATGCAGTTTCACCGGCAGTCCGGCGGCTTCTGCGGCGGCAAACACCCGTGCCACCTGGGCCGGTGAGAACGCCAGATGTTCACAAAAGGCGTCAACCGCATCAGCCAGCCCGGCGGCGGCGGCCTGAGGAATAATGGTGTTGCACACCAAATCGATATAGTCGTCGGCCCTGTTGGCATATTCCGGCGGCAGTGCGTGCGCCGCCAGGCAGGTGGTTTTCACCTCTACCGGCAGCAGTTCGCCCAGTCGACGCGCCACTCGAAGCATTTTCAGTTCGCTTTCCGGCGTCAGTCCATAGCCGGATTTGATCTCGACGCAGGTCACGCCTTCCGCCAGCAGAGGGCGCAGTCGGAACAGAGCCTGTTCCAGTAACCGTTCTTCGTCGGCATCGCGGGTGGCCTTGACCGTGGAAATGATGCCGCCGCCCTGAGCGGCGATCTCGGCATAGCTCACGCCGTTCAGGCGCTGTTCGAACTCTGCGCTGCGGTTGCCGCCGAATACCAGATGGGTGTGGCAATCGATAAAGCCTGGCGTGATGATGCCGCCGTCGAATTTTACCCTTTCATCTGCGGTCAGCGTCGCCGGCAGCGCGTCATATTCGCCCAGCCAGACAATTTTGCCGTCACGCGTGGCGATCGCGCCGTTGCTGAGGGTGTGATACTTGCCGTCGCGCATGGTGACGATATCGGCCCCGTACCACAGGCTGTCGCAGTGAATCTCAGAAGTCATGGCTTTTCTCCGCCGGAGCCTTGGCTCCCACATGGTTGTATATACAATTAAAAACAACCTAGCGCATTCATTGAGTTGTCACAAGAGGCGGGATAAAAATTTGTTATCGGGATGTGATCGTTGTGGAAGGACGGGTGCCAAAGCAGCACCCGCCGGGGTCAGACTTCGCTGGTGAAACGGCCAAACAGTTGATAGCGGCTGCCGGGGTACAGCAGGCGCGCCGAGGTCACCACGGTTTTGCCGGACCAGGTGCGGCGATGGATCAGCAGGCCGGGTTCGTGGTCCTCCAGTTGCAGCAGTTCGCGCTCCTGATGGGTTGGTACCACGGCTTCCACGATGTGCTCGCCTGCGGTCAACGGGGCGGCCTGCGTCAGGTAGATATAAGGCGTGACGCGATCGAAATCCTGCAGCATGTAGTCGGGGGCGATCAGAGGATTGACGCAGCGGTCTTCCACCTGCACCGGCAGGTCGTTTTCATAATGCACGATTTGCGAATAGAACAGCTGCTGGCCGGGTTGAATGCCTAGCGCCAGCGCTTCTTCTTCACTGGCCGGACGGGCCTTTAGCTGCAGGATCTTGCTGCTGTGGCGGTGGCCACGGGCGGCGATTTCGTCGGCGATGTTATGCACTTCCAGCAGGGCGGTGTGCGCTTTGGCTTCGGCGACAAAGGTCCCCACGCCCTGCATGCGGATCAGGAAACCTTCGGTGGTCAGTTCGCGCAGCGCACGGTTGATGGTCATGCGACTGACGCCAAGCTCGGCCACCAGTTCACTTTCCGAGGGGACGCGTTGGTGCGGTAACCAGTGGCCGGCACGGATTTGGTTTACGATCGCCTGCTTGACCCGTTGATAGATCGGGGCGGGGGTATCGCTCATGGCAGCAGCCAGTTGCAGCACGGTCTGTTGATCAACCAAGACGTTAACCTCGTCAAATAAAAAAATAATAACACCAGTTTACTGTTGGTGTCGGCGTATGTATATGTATATACAACTAAGGGCCGGTTCGCCACAGCAATGCGATGGGCCAGTGCATTTTTCGGATGCGCGATTATCGCGCGTTATTAGTCTTTACACTAACAGTGGAATTCTGCCATGCCTGCTTATTTTGCCTCACGCGCTCTGCTTCCTGAAGGCTGGGCGCATAACGTTCGGTTGGACGTTAATGCGCAAGGTCACCTGACCCAGGTGACTGCCGATGCCGATCCTGAGGGCTGCACCCGACTGCACGGCGACGTAGTGCCGGGTATGCCAAATCTTCATTCTCACGCCTTTCAGCGTGCGATGGCCGGGTTGGCGGAGGTGGCGGGCAATCCGCAGGACAGTTTCTGGACCTGGCGCGATCTGATGTACCGCCTGGTACAGCGGTTGACGCCGGAGCAGGTCGAGGTCATTGCACGCCAACTGTATATCGAAATGCTGAAAGGCGGATACACCCAGGTGGCAGAGTTCCACTATCTGCATCATGGTGCCGACGGCAATCCTTATGCCGATCGCGGCGAAATGACCGGTCGGCTCAGTCAGGCGGCGGCGCAGGCGGGGATCGGTATGACGCTGTTGCCGGTGCTGTACAGCTACGCCGGGTTCGGCGGCCAGCCTGCCCAGCCGGGGCAAAGACGTTTTATTCAGGATGCGGACGGCTATCTGGAACAGCAGCAGGTGATCGCACGTCAATTGGTTGATCAGCCCCTGCAGAACCAGGGCTTGTGTTTCCATTCGCTGCGTGCGGTGGAACTGGGCCAGATGCAGCAGATCCTGGCGGCATCCGATCAAACGCTGCCGGTGCATATCCATATCGCCGAGCAGCAAAAAGAAGTTAATGACTGCCTGGCCTGGAGCAGTCGTCGTCCGGTGGCCTGGTTGTATGAGCACCTGCCGGTGGATAGCCGCTGGTGTCTGGTGCACGCTACCCACCTTGATCGCGACGAGCTCGAGCAGTTGGCGCGCAGCAAGGCGGTGGCGGGCCTGTGCCTGACCACCGAAGCCAATCTGGGCGACGGTATTTTCCCCGGTGACGCTTATCTGCAACATCAGGGCCGTTGGGGCATTGGTTCCGACAGCCATGTATCGCTCAACGTGGTAGAGGAGCTGCGCTGGTTCGAATACGGCCAGCGCCTGCGTGACCAGCGGCGCAACCGCCTGACCACGCCGGAGCAGCCTGCGGTGGCTGACGTGCTTTATCAGCAGGCCCTGCAGGGTGGGGCACAGGCCTGTGGCGCGCCGATCGGTCGTTTGCAAAGCGGCTACCGTGCCGACTGGCTGGTGCTGGACGGTGACGATCCTTACCTGGCCGCCGCACCGGATGCCTCCATTCTGAATCGCTGGTTGTTTGCCGGGGGTAAAGAACAAATTCGCGACGTCTTTGTCGGCGGTCGTCAGGTGATCGACCAGGGGCGTCACGCGTTACAGCAACAGAGCAGCACGGAGTTCTTGCAGGTGCTGAAAACCTTCCAGCAGGAGGCATGATGAGCCTGACGCGTTTTGATTTTGCTGCACTGCCGGTCACGCCGTGGCGCAATGGCGGCGGGGAAACCCGCGAGATTGCCTGCTGGCCGCCGGGGGCTCAGGACTTTGACTGGCGCGCCAGTATCGCCACCATCGCGCAGGACGGCCCGTTTTCGGCGTTCAGCGGCATAGATCGTTCTATCACGCTGCTGGAAGGTGACGGTGTCCACCTGTTCAGCGAAGGGCAGATTGATCATCACCTGTCACAGGTCGGCGAGCCGTTCTCTTTCTCTGGCGATGTGGCACTGCAGGCGACCTTGCTGGGGGGCAGCAGTCAGGATTTCAATATTATGACCCGGCGTGGGCGCTGGGCTGCCAGGGTGCAGCGCGTAACAGCGGCAACCAGGTTACCGGCGCAACATGCGGGCGTGTTGTACGTGTTGCAGGGCAATTGGGTGCTGGGTGACGGTGTCACTTTGGCAGTGCGTGAAGGGTGCTGGTGGGCGGCAGGTGAGCACTCCGGTTCACTGACGCCGCTGGTGGAGGATAGCGTTATTCTGTGGGCCGACATCACACCCGGCTAAAGTGGGCTAGAGTCCGGCGCTAAGTTGTGGGATCATCTGGTTTTCTATCCGACACAGAGAAGGGCGCATGGCCTCGCTGAAAGACGTTGCCAAACTTGCCGGGGTATCGTTAATGACGGTATCCCGCGCCATCAACGAGCCCGATAAGCTGCGGCCGGACACCTACCAACGCGTTAAGCTGGCAATTGACCAACTCGATTACGTGCCCGATCTCGCGGCGCGGCGTATTCGCGGTGACAGCAGCCGGGTGCAAACCCTCGGCGTGCTGGCGCTGGATACCGCGACCACCCCTTTCTCGGTTGACATGATCCTGTCGATTGAAAAAACCGCGCGTGAACACGGCTGGAACAGTTTTGTCGTCAACCTGTTCGCCGATGACAGCGCGGAGCACACCATCGATTTGCTGCTGGCGCATCGGCCGGACGGGGTGATCTTCACCACCATGGGGCTGCGCCAGGTGAGTCTGCCTGCCAAATTGCTGGATAAAAAACTGGTGCTGGCCAATTGCGTCTGCCCGGAACATGCGGTTGCCAGCTACATCCCCGATGATGAGCAGGGGCAGTACGATGCCATGCGTACACTGATCGCCAAAGGGTATCGTGCGCCGCTGTGCATTCACCTGCCGGAAAATACCCTGGCGGCCGGGTTGCGCCGTCGTGGGCTGGAGCGAGCCTGGCGTGAGGCCGGTGGCGACGTTGAGCAGTTGCGGCAATATCATCTTGATCTGACCGACGGCGACGAGCACTACCGCGACAGCGTGGAACTGCTGCAACGACATTTCTCGCCGGGGCAGCGCGATTGCGATGTGGTGGTGTGCGGCAACGATCGGGTGGCGTTTATGGTCTACCAGGTGCTGTTGGCACAGGGCTGGAAAATCCCCCAGCAGGTCGGGGTGCTGGGCTATGACAATATGGTCGGCATTGGTCAACTGTTCCTGCCGCCGCTGACCACGGTACAACTGCCGCACTACGAATTGGGCCGCCAGGCGGCGCTGCACCTGATTAATCAGCTGGATCACCGGGAGACGCGAAAAGTGGCTTGCCCGCTGCTGCTGCGCGAATCACTTTAATCAATCAGGGCGCGCTATATGTGCCTTGTCAGATTCTAAGTTGCCTTTAAGGCTGAGATACCCGGGCCTAGCGCACCGAGGGGCCATTATGGGACACATCCATGTGTCCCACCCTACGGGCCGACTGGAAGTCGTTCCAATTTGCTCCCGGCAAATTGGTCGGCGGACAAGCCGCTACGACCCCATCGGCACGCTCTCCCTAATAGCGGACATTCCCAATAGCCTGTAAAAAAAGGTCAGTCCCAGATACTTTCCAGTTCCCAGCCCTGTGATGCAGCAAACTGCGCCTGTCCGCCTTCGGCAAACAGGCTAACGCCGCGCTGACCGTCGGCCGGGTAGATGCGGCTGGTCAGACAGGCCACACCCTGATTGACGAACACCTCCAGCGATGAACGATCAATAAAGACTCGCAACGAAAGTTCGTCCCCCTCCGGTAGGGGAACGCTGCGACAACCGCACAGCCCTGGCTCCTCACTAAACCGCTCTAACACCAGGCGATGGGCCTGATTGTCGACGTACAGCCTTGCCGCTTTGCCGATAGTGATGCCATAGCGCTCGGCATTGCTGTTGGCCAGGTTCAGCGTCAGCGCCAATTCTTGCACTTCGCCGTCCAGAGCTTGCCGTTGGTTGCTCAATGTGACCGCGGCAAACGAATGTTGCTGACCGCGCAACGCCGTCAGCTCCCGCGCCGGGTTCATCAGTACATTGCCATCGGTTGCCAGCGTCAATTCACGCGGCAGGGTCAGTGCACCGGCCCAGCCGTGCGCTTTACTCGGCATCGGAGATTCCCACATGTCCATCCAGGCGAACAGCATGCGACGGCCATCGGCGGCGGTGAAGCTTTGCGGCGCATAGAAATCGTGCCCGCTGTCCAGCTCACAGAAGGGCCGTGTGACGCCAAAATCCTCACCCGGCTGCCAGTGGCCGAGCAAATAGCCACTCTGGAAGCGGTTGCGATTCCGGTAACCCTGGGCCGCCAGCCCCTGTGGTGAAAACAACAGAACCTGTTTTTCGCCCAGCGGGAAGAAGTCCGGGCACTCCCACATAAAGCCCTGACTCAGCGTTTGCGCTCCGCTCAGCACGCGGTCAAACTGCCAGTCGCGCAGGTCGCTGGAGTGATAAAGGCGCGCCTGTCCCAGCCCGTTCTCTTTGGCACCGACCACCATCCACCAGCAGTCACCGGCGCGCCAGACTTTCGGATCGCGAAAGTGTTGAATGCCTTCCGGCGGCAACAGCACCGGCCCGTGTTTAACAAAATGGATCCCATCCTCGCTGGTGGCCAGGCACTGAACCTCGCGCACCTGATCGTCATCGCCTGCTTTACCCAGCCAGACGTGGCCGGTATAGAGCAGCGTCAGTACGCCGTTATCATCTACTGCGCAGCCGGAGAAACAGCCGTCCTTGTCATAGTCGTCACCGGGGGCCAGAGCGATCGGCTGGTGCTGCCAGTGCGCCAGATCCCGGCTGGTGGCATGGCCCCAGTGCATTGGCCCCCCAGTTCTGGTCGTAAGGGTGGTGCTGGTAGAAAGCGTGATAAACGCCGTTAATACACACCAGGCCGTTGGGATCGTTGATCCAGCCGGCGGCCGGGGCCAGATGAAAGCGCGGGTAGTAGAGATCCTGACGCTGAGCGCGCAGGGCTTCGACCGCATGATCGGCTTGAGCTAAGGCATTTTTCATTGGGTTGGCTCACTTGATTTTAACGTGGATTGAAATTGAGGCGCACTGGCGACGGTCTCGCCGCGCAGCAGGAAGCAGGAAATCAGCGTGGTTCCAGCCACCGCGCAACCCATCAGCAAATAGGTGTCGGCAAAGCCGATGCGGTCGTAACCATAACCGGCCAGCGGTGCCAGAAAACCGGCGACGATTTGGCTGATAAACTGGAAGCCCACCAGGTACAGCGTGGAGGACAGGCGGCTGTCGAAACGGGTGGTGATGTACTTGAACATCGCCACCAGCAGGATTGGCAATTCTACGGCGTGCAGCAGTTTCATGGCGGAAATCATCAGGGCGCCGCTGGCAAAGCCGGAACCGACCATGCGCAGCGCCATCACGCTGCTGGCCAGCAACAGGCTTTGCTTTATGCCAATGCGGTTAACCAGCAGCGGGGCCAGGAACATGCCACCGGCCTCCAGAAACACCTGCAGCGAATTAAGGAAACCGTACATGCGGTTGCCTTCTTCGTGGGTGGGGAACTGCGAGGCGAAATACACCGGGAACTGCTGGTCAAACACGCCGTAGATGCTGGTGCCCAGCACAAACACCACCAGCGCCCAGAACCCCGGCAGGCGCAGCAGGGCCAGTGCGTCCTGCAGCTTCAGGTTTTCCGGCTTGCCGTATTCCAGACCGGCCATGGCGTTGGGTTTCAGCTCACGCACTTGCCACAGCAACAGCAGAAACACTGCCGCCGAGGCCGAGGCGATCCAGAAGTTGATATTGGGGTCGATATTGTAGTTAAAGCCGGCAAAGAAGGTGGCGCTGGCCCAGCCCAATGACCCCCACATGCGCGCCCGGCCGAATTCGAAACCGACGATGCGGCTGACTCGTTCGGTATAGGATTCCAGCGCGCCAATACCGGCATTGAACGCCAGGCTGACAAACACGCCGCCCACCAGTGCGCCGACCACCAGGTTGCTCTGCAGCAGCGGGGCGTAGACATAGATAAAGAACGGGCCGGTGAGCAACAGCAGCACGCCGACAAACAGCAGCAGGTGCTTACGCAGCCCAAGCTTGTCCTGAATAAAACCGTACAGCGGTTGGGCGCACAACGCCATGATCGACATTGCCGCGAAGATCAGCCCGGTTTCAGTCCCTTTCAGGCCGATTTTCTGGTTCAGCCAGATTGAGATCAGTGAAAAGCTGGATGACCAGGTAAAGAAGAAGAAAAACAACAGGCCGCTGAGAAGCACATAATATTTTTTTGTTTCGCGGTTCATGTGGAATGCCCTGATGGATGAAATTGGCACTATTGTTAACGTTAACTTTAAACCAGATAAAGCCATCAAAGTAAGGGATTGCGATGTTAATCACAAAAGTTAACGTTAACATTTTTGCGAATGTGATCGAAATCACCGAAGGGAAACAGGGCGCGCTGGGCGCCCCAAAGGGATCAAGATTCGTTAAGTGAACGCAGATGATCGTCGCGGCGCAGGGTCATCAGCGCGAACAGGCTGACCACTGAGGTGGCTACCACGTAGTAGGCCGGGATATCGAGGTTGCCGGTCTGCTTGATAAGCCCGGTGATAATTAGCCCAGCGGAGCCTGAGAACACCGCATTGGACAGCGAGTAGGCCAGCCCCAAACCGGTATAACGAACCTGGGTGGGGAACATTTCTGCCAGCATCGCCGGGCCAGGGCCGGCCAGCAAGCCGACCACCGCACCGGCAATCATCACCGCGATGCCTTTGGTCAGCAGTGAACTTTGCGGGTCCTGCAACAGGTGCAGCAGCGGGAAGGTAAACAGGATAACCGCCACCACGGCCGTCAGCATCACCGTTTTGCGTCCCAGCTTATCGCTAAGGATACCGGCGGGCAAAATGGTCAGCGCGAAGCCGATGTTGGCCAGCACCGTGGCGACCAGTGCCTGCTGGAAGGTGGCGTGCAGCGAGGTTTGCAGATAGGAGGGCATGACGACCAAAAAGGTGTAACCGGCGGCGGACCAGCCCATCATGCGGCCAATGCCCAGAGCAATGGTTTTTGCTACGCCGCTCAGTTTTACCGCTGGTGGCTGCGTCGTCGAGCTACGGGTTTGCTGTGCCTGGGTAAAGGTTGGCGTTTCCTGCAGTTTCAACCGCAGCCACAATGCCACCGCGCCCATCGGCAGTGCCAGCAGGAAGGGAATGCGCCAGCCCCAGTCGTGCAGCTGTTCCGGCGTCAATAACGCGGCCAACAGCGCCACCAACCCGGCACCGGCCAGCAGCCCGAACGCGACGGTCAGCGATTGCCAGGCACCGAACAGGCCGCGCTTGCCTTTGGGCGCGAACTCGGTCATCAGCGACACTGCGCCGCCGAACTCACCGCCGGCAAATAGCCCCTGGAACATACGCAACAGGGTCAGCAGCAGCGGGGCGGCGACGCCAATAGAGGCATAGGTGGGCATCACGCCGATCAGCGCCGTGGCTACCGTCATCAGCAGCAATACCGCGATCAGCGTCGGTCGGCGACCAATGCGATCGCCGATGCGGCCGAAAATCACCGCACCGATCGGCCGACAGAAAAAGGCCAGTGCAAAGGCGGCGTAGGTGAGGATCAGGCTGGTGATTTCGCTTTCGCCCTGCAGGCTGAAAAAGTTGGCGGCGATCACGGTGGCGAGAAAACCGTAAACGCCAAATTCATACCACTCGATAAAGTTGCCGACCGATCCGGCCAGTAATGCCTGCCGCGACTGACGTGCGTCAATCACTGTCGTTGGTGTACTCATCCCCATTCCCCGGTATTTGAATTATTGTTACTCCGTTCTAAATTCTTATGGCAAAACAATCAATTATTTTCAGCGGGAACTGTGAGGGGGGATCACCAGGGTAAGAACGTCATTACCCTGGTGGGGTTGGAATCAGGGTTTGTCGCCCTGTAAAACCACCGGTGGCTGGGGCAGTCCGGCGTCAGCGCGCAGTTTTTGCACCTGTTCGGCGCTGACGTTGGCCGCCGCCGGGTTGCCAAACTGTTTGCTGACGTAATTACTCAACTGGGCAATCTGCGAGTCGCTGAGTTCGCTGGCGAACGACGGCATCAGGATCTCCCCTTGCTGCATGTTGCGGTGTACGCCGCCCAGGATCACCGAAACCAGGTTATTCCCTGCGGCCGCGCCGGTGCTGCCATGGTTAAACAACGATGGATAGGCGTGGAACCCTTTACCGATGCCGCCGCCATCCGCACCGTGGCAGGCAGCGCAATTTCCGTTAAACAGCGCGGCACCGTCCTGCGGGTTGTTATTGCGACCGCGTCGGTCGAGATAATCCTGTGACGCTGTGCCCCAACTATCACGCGGCTTGCTTTGTTGCGCATCGGCGATGGCCGGTACGCTGCGCAGATAAACCGCCATCGCCTGCAGATCCGTCTCCGGCAGGTACTGCAAACTGTGTTCGACCGCCTCGGCCATTGGGCCGGACGCCGACGCACGGCCCGGTGCATAGCCGGTTTTCAGGTAGCTGACCAGATCCTGCTGCGACCAGCTGCCGATACCGGCGTTTTTGTCCGGGGTGATGTTATAGGCGGTCCAGGCTCCGAGATCGCCCCCGGCGAAGGCTTTGTCGCTGTCCATGCCCATGGTGAGGTTCCGTGGGGTATGGCAGGTGCCGCAGTGGGCCAGGGCTTCGACCAGATAACGGCCCTGATTCCACTGGGCGCTCTGTGCCGGATCGGGTTTTAACTCACCCTGGTCGAAGTTGAACCATTTCCAGAAACGCATTCCCCAGCGCTGGTTGAACGGGAAGGAGAGATCGGTTTTCGGCGTGGCCTGTTTTACCGCTGGCAGTGACAGTAGATAAGCCTTGATCGCCAGCACGTCGTCGCGGGTCATTTTGGTGAAGGCATCGTAAGGCATTGCCGGGTATAGCTGGCCGCCGTCTTTGCCGATGCCGTCACGCACCGCCGCGACGAATTCATCGTCACTCCAGTTGCCGATGCCAAACTGTTTATCGGCGGAAATATTGGTGCCATAAATCACGCCGAACGGGGTATTCACCGGATAGCCACCGCCAAACGCCGGGCCGCCTGGCGCGGTATGGCAGGCGGTACAGTCGGCGGCGCGCGCCAGATATTCGCCGCGCTTGATCAGGTCAGCACCATTGGATTGCGCCCACAGATTGCCGCTGACCAGCAGCGGCAGCAGGGCCGTTAAGATTTTGTTCACGCCATGCCTCCTTTCAGGCTGTCCAACACCCGATCGGCCATATGCAGCGCCAGCGCTACGCCGGTCAGGGTGGAGTTAACGGTTGAGGCCGAGGGCATCACGCCGGTACCGGCGATAAACAAATTAGGGTGATCGTGGCTGCGGCAGTCGCCGTCCACTACCGAGTCGCTGCCGTCACGGCCCATGATCATGGTGCCGGTAATATGTTGGTTGTTGTCATACAGGCCACGTTTGCTGTAAATCGCTTCGCTGCCGCCCATCTGCTTGACGATCCGCTGAAAGTCGAGCATCGACTGGTCGTAGCCGCGGTGAACATACTCCGGGAATTTGTAGTACACCTCCAGTTTGGGAATGCCCCAGGCGTCCTTCTCGGTTTGACTCAGCTGGACGCGGTTTTCCGGTTCCGGCAGCATTTCCAGCAGGCATTTCAGCTGCACGTAGCGTTCGGACTGGAATGCCAGTTTGTCGTTCAGCGCTTTGCCGTAGTAACCCTGGCGGATCAGCCTCTCGGTGAGGTAACGCACCGGCGAGGTATTGGACACGTCAACGCGCAGCGCTGAACGTTCGGCCCGGAAGGCGCCGTCGCGCAGGTTGTTGATGCTGCCGGGACGCATCGGGCCGCGGCCGAACCAGACCGGCTCGTCGGCGTAAAACTCCACCGAGCTACCGGGGTGATCCATCAGGTTGCGGCCCACCATACCGGAGCCGTTGGCGATGCCGTTCGGGTAGCGTTCACTGGTGGAAATCAGCAGAATTTTTGGGCTTTCGATACCGTTGGCGGTGAGCACGAAGCGTTTGCCGGTGACGCGATGGCTGGCCTTGTTGCGGTCGAGATAATGCACCGCCACGATCTGTCCCTGGTCATTGGCCTCGATGCGGTGCACGACCGCATTGGCGATAATACGCGCCCCGGCCGCCAGGGCTTTATTCGCCGAAATGCCGCCGTGATACTGCGCGTCGATCGGGCAGACCGGCATGCAGTTGTTATTGCCGCAACAGGCCGGGCGGCCGTCATAGGGCACGCTGTTACGCGCCTGCGGGCCGATACCGACCTCGTAACCCAACCCGGCGATGCGTTGCTTAAGGCGTTCAAAACCGTAAGGCAGAGGGATGCCGGGCAGCGGGTAGGGGCGGGAGCGCGGCGAGTCCAGTTCGCTGTCGCCGGATACCCCCATCTGGTACTCCGCCTCGCAATAATAAGGCTCCAACTGTTCATAACCGATTGGCCAGTCGCGGCCGATGCCGTACAGGGTTTTCATCCGCATGTCGTTTGGCAGCAGGCGAAAAGCCTGTCCGGCCCAGTGCCAGGTGGTGCCGCCGACGCCGCGCAGATATTGGGCGCGGTACGGATCCGGGCCTTTCTGGATCAGATAGTTGTTGTCCGTCGGAATAAATTTCGGCTGTGGTGCCCAGGGTTCGGGCGGGAAGGGCTCGGTGAAATCACCTTTGAACGGCGAGTTGCGAAACAATTCGACTGCCTTATCGCGTTTGATTTCCGGGCCGGACTCCAGCATCAGCACCGAAGCGCCGGCCTGCACCATTTTCAATGCCGCCAACGAACCGGCGATACCGGCGCCAATTACCACAACATCGGCATTTAATGAATCAGACATGCGCCGTCTCCTTACGCGGGGGATGAGTCCAGAAATTGGGTTCGCCGGGGCAATAACTCGGCGGCAGCAACGCGTCGCGCACCCGTTGGTAGCTGACGATATTTTCAAAGGCGATACAGATTGGCCTGGCAGGATCACCGATCACGCCGAGATACCAGCCGCTGATGAGTGACTGGTACAGCGCAGCGAGGGGTTCAGGTTGGCGTTGGATCAGCGTATGAAAGTCTTCGCCGGCCAGATCGGTATGCTGCGCCATCAAAGTAGCCAGCGTGTCAACCTGCTGCTCAAGCTGTGGGAACAGGGGCTGCAACGCGACATAAAGGCGTAGCGCCAGGTGCGGATCCGGTAGTGGAATGTCGGTCAGCAGGCGCGAAATAGCCAGAAAGTTGTCCGGCATCGTGCCAGGTTGCGACTGAGCAAATGCGGCGCGGCCCAGCAGGTTTTGACCGACAACGCCAACCGCCCACAGACTCGCCGAAGCCAGCACCAGCCGGCGGCGTGAAATTGAAATCATGATGAGTTCCTCGAACGGGAAGATCAGGCCGCGGTTATTTCAACGCGCCGGCGGCGGTTTGCGATGCCTGGTTGTCGATTTCCTGTTTTGGCGTGCTGACACCGACAGCACCAACCACTTCGCCGTTCAGCGTCAGTGGATAACCGCCGCCCAGCGCCACCACGTGCGGAATGCTCAGTACGGTGATTTCACCGTTTTGCAGGCGCTGCATAAATTTCAACGTGGGTGCACGATACAGCGCGGAGGCCCGCGCTTTACCGATGGAGGCATCGACGCAACCCAACGGGGAACCGTCGAAACGCTGGAAGGCCAGCAACGTGCCACTGCTGTCGACCACTGCCACGCAGCCGAAGCTGTTTTGCGTTTTCAGCGTTGACTGCACGCTGGCGATCACCTGATTTGCCTGGGAGTTATTGAGTTGCGGAGCTTGGGCTGCCGTGGCGGTGTTGGCTAATGCCAGTAAGGCCAGGGCGCAGAGGGGGGGCAGAGGGACGTTTCATCACAGTGTTTTCCAGTGCAAAGGGGGCGGCGTAGCCCGCGAAGAGATATATGGTTAGCTTGCTATGAATCATTTGGTACAAAATACGCCGTTATCAGGTTGTTAACAATGTTCGGCGTGTGAAATATTTTGGTTTTTTTGATGTTAATCACCGGCCGGATAAATTTTGCTCAATGCGGTTTGCCAAACGAAAGGCGTCAGTTCCGAATAGGCCAGCCTTTGGGCGCTCATGGCGTCAACCAGCCCCTGCTGACTGGCGACGGTCGCCAGACTTTGGTGTGGCTCAATGTCAACGTCTCGCAGCGTTTGCACCACTTCACGCATCTCCTCGGCCCGGCGTTTGCCGTGCTCCGCGATCCGGCTGATCAGGTAGTGGGGCAACTGCTGGTCCCAACCCAGTGACGGGAAGCTGGCATGCAGGGAATCCAGTACCGGCTGTTCGACACCGTAACGCTGGGCGGCGAGCAGGCACTCGGCGGTCAGGGCTTCCAGCCCCTTAATCATCACGCTGCGGCACATTTTGATGGCCGAGGCCTCCCCGATGTGAGGGCTGTAGACCTGGCTGTTGAAACCCAGGGCATTGAGCTGAGCTGCGATCGTCACCGCACCCTCACCGCCCAGCAGCAGTGGGGTTTTCAAGCGCTTGGGCGGCACCGGCGCCATTACCGCCACTTCCACGTAGACCGCGCCGCTGGCGCTGATTGCCTCGGCGGCGGCGCGCTTGGTATTGGGGGCCGCAGAGTTGAGGTCGAGAAAGGTTTGGCCCGGACGCAGCAACGGTGCGCACTGTTGTGCAACCGCCAGCGTATTGGCGGCGGTGGACGGCGGAAAACACCAGCGTTGCGCCTTCCAGCGCCTGCACCAGCGTTGAGGCGAAGTGGGCGCCGCAGGCCGCCGCTTTCTCTGCCATTGCCAATGAGGCCTGTGGGTCAAAAGCACTGACGGCAATGTTTTGCGCACGTAGCTCCTGCGCCAGAATGCCGCCGACTTCGCCAAAGCCGATTAACGCTACCGAGGGGAGAGCTAAGCTCATGGATGCTCCTTGATTATTGAGGCCATACCGCGCCGGGAATACAGACTTCACCGCTAAAAATCAGCCGGGCACTGCGCAGTAAACCGGCACCGAGCAGCGAGGCTGCGCCGCTGTGGGTTGGATCGCGCTGCAACAACACGCCGAACTCGCCGCTGGGGTGTTCAACGCTCAGACGCAGTTCCGCGCCGTCGCCGACCTGGGCCAGCCCCTGGGTGACGCTGCCGGGGATCAGGCAGGCGGTTGCGACGCTGACCGCGCCCAGTACGCCGATCGAGGCATGGCAGCGGTGCGGAATGAAGGTACGGCTGCTGAGGGTGCCACCGTGACGCGCTTCGGCAATCAGGGTCATTTTGGGCACGCTACGTTGGCTGACGTCACCGAGGTTCATTTTTGGCCCGGCCTGCAGGCGGATGCTCTCCAGGCGGGCTTTCAGTTCTTGATCGGCATCCAGTTGTTCGCGGGTTTCATAGCCACTGCGGCCGACCTCCGCCGCACGCAGCAACACCACCGGCATACCGTTGTCGATACAGGTCACCGCCACGCCGTCAAAACTGTCCTCCGGATTGCCTGTCGGCAGCAGCGAGCCGCAGCTGGAACCGGCAATATCGCTGAAGGTCAGTACGATTTCCGCCGCGCGGCCAGGAACGCCATCAATGGCCAGGTCCCCGTCGTATTGCACTTCTCCATTGGGGGTGGCGATGCGCGCCAGAGCAATCTGGCCGGTGTTCTGCATAAAGATCCGGACTTCGGTCGAGACTGGGCCGGGCTTAACCAACCCGCGCTCAATGGCGAACGGAGCCACCGCCGCCAGGATATTGCCGCAGTTCTGGCCGTAGTCCACCTGCGGTTGGTCAACGCTGACCTGGGCGAACAGGTAGTCGACATCGGCGTCGTCACGCGGTGAACGGCTGACGATTGCCACCTTGCTGGTCAGCGGATCGGCGCCGCCGAGGCCGTCAATCTGCCGCAGGTCGGGGGAACCCATTACTGCCAGCAGCACCCGATCGCGTTGGTTCGGGTCGGCGGGTAAATCCCCGGCGAGAAAGAAGGCCCCTTTGGAGGTGCCGCCGCGCATCAGTAAACAGGGGATCCGGCGTTGGCGCATGTTAATCCTCCAGCAGATCCAGTGAGTCGTAATATTTCAGGCCTTTTTCCGCCAGCCGTGGGCGCATCTGGTAGATATCCAGCCCCAGTTCGCCGTTGGCCATACGCAGACGCTTGCTCTCTTCCAGCTCGGCACGCTGACGGCTGGCCGCCAGCACCTGTTCTGCCTCGGTTTGTCGCACCACCACCACGCCGTCGTCATCGGCGATCATCGCGTCGCCGGGGTAAATCAGTTGCCCGGCGCAGACCAGCGGTACGTTGACTGAACCGAGCGTCTCTTTCACCGTGCCCTGGGCATACACCGCCCGTGACCAGACCGGAAAGCCCATTTCCCGCAGGGTGCGAGTATCACGCACGCCGAGGTCGGCGATCAGACCGCGCACGCCGCGTGCTTTCAGTGAGGTGGCCAGCAAATCGCCGAAGTAGCCGTCGCTGCAGGGGGAAGTGGGGGCGACCACCAAAATGTCGCCGGGCCGACACTGCTCAACCGCCACGTGAAACATCCAGTTATCACCGGGTGCGACCAACACCGTCACTGCGCTGCCGGCGATGCCGTGGTCCTGTTGGATCGGGCGGATTGCCGGGTCCAGCAGGCCTTTGCGGCCTTGCGCTTCATGCACCGTGGCTACACCAAATTCGGCCAGGGCATCCAGAGTGTTGGCGTTTGCCCGTGGGATATTGCGGATCACCACGCCTTTTTTACCGATCAGGCTCATGCCAGTTCTCCCGTCACGCGCGGGAAGATGCTTTGGTAGCCTTCGCCGTAAACGATGTTTTTGCTACTGGTGATGCCGACGTTGCGTTTGGCCTGCACGCCGCGCTGCTGGGCGACGCGGGTGTAGTAATTCCCACAGGTGTTCCTGACCGGCCATACACTGGATCGCCTGGTATTTTTTGTCCCATACTTCGGTGATATCCAGCAGCACGTCCGGCTTCCATTCGCACTGTTCCGGCTGATGCGGTTCGAACAGGTACACCGGCGGCGCACCGACGATGGTTTCACCTGGGCGATAGCCTTCTGCCTGGGCGATAATGCGGGCCTCCTGAGTCAGGTGGCTGGCCAGCGGGTGATCGTAGTTGTACGGATCTTTTTGCGAATGGGTCAGCACAAAGTGCGGCTGTACTTTTCGGAATACGTCGGCCAGGCGGAACAGCGCCTCTTTATCGGCCCGTAGCGGATAGTCACCCATATCAAAGAATTCGATGCTGGCGCCCAGGATCTCGGCAGCGGCGTGGGCCTCCTCGCGCCGGGAGGCTTTCACTTTGTCCTCGGTCATCTGGCCTTTACGCCACAGCTTGGCGGATTCTCCCCGCTCGCCAAACGACAGGCAAACCACGTGGACCTGATAGCCAAGTTGGGTATGCAGGGCGATCGCGCCGCCGGCACGCCAGACAAAATCGGCGGAATGGGCGCTGACTACCAGGGCGGTTTTGTTTGAGGCTGTATTCGTCATCATCGGATTCCTTGGGTCGGTGTAATGACTTCATGCTGTCAGCTCAGGCGGAGGACGGATAATTCATTTGATTGCAGCAGGTATGCGTTTTATTTATATTGCCAGCCACGGGAAAAGGAGATGACGCGATGGACTATGATGAGAATATGCTGACAAACCTGATGCAAATCAGGGCATTCAGTCAGGTAGTGACCCAGGGAAGCGTCTCACGCGCAGCCGATGAGCTATTCCGAACCCAGTCGGCAGTCACCCGCTCAATCCGCGATTTGGAGCAGCAGCTGGCGGCACCCTTGTTTGAACGCCATGCCAGCGGCATGCTGCTGACCGACTTTGGCAAATGCGTGCTGCCGCGCGCCCGGCGGGCGATTGATGAATTGCACCAGATACCGGCGCTGCTAAAGCGCTTACAGGGCAAGGGGGGCCAGACGCGCGGCGATCCCGAACCCTTGTACCTGTTCAATGTGCGACGACTGCAGATTTTCGTCTGCCTGTGTGAAACCCGGCATATGCAAACCGTCGCCACGCTGCTCGGACTAAGCCAGCCGGCGATCAGTGCCGCGCTCAAGGTGCTGGAAAACGGTGCCGGGGTGCCGTTGCTGGAGCGCACCCCACAGGGGGATGGTACCGTCGCTGGCCGGCCGTGAAATCGAGGCTAACGTTCGCCGTGCGCTGAATGAACTGCAACATATTCCCGCGGATATCGCTGCTCGCCGCGGGGTGCTGGAGGGGCGTGTGCGGGTGGGGGCATTACCGTTGGGACGTACCCGGCTGTTGCCGCAGGCCATCATCCAACTGACCTCCCGCTATCCGGGCGTCAGCGTGGTGACCAACGAAAGCGCCTTTGCCGCCCTGGCCACCGAGCTGCGTTCCGGGGATATCGATTTTATTTTTGGTGCTCTGCGCGCCAGCGATTATGCCGCCGATGTGTACAGTGAAACGCTGTTTACCGAGGATATGGTGCTGCTGGCGCGCCGCGATCACCCACTGGCGACACCAGGCTTAAGGCCTGAACAGCTGAGAGAGGCGCGCTGGGTCTTACCACGCTCCGCCACGCCGGCGCGGCGCTTGCTGGACGATTGCTTCCTGGCGATGAATATTCCGGTACCCAATCCGGTGGTGGAAACCGGCGATTTGGCATTGGTGAGGGGTTTGCTGCTGAATTCAGACATGCTGGCGGCGGTGTCAGCCCACCAGTTGGAATATGAGCTGGCCTCCGGTGAACTGGTTCAGTTACCGATAGCGCTGCCCAATACCGGACGCGCCATCGGTCTGAGTTGCCGCACCGGCAGCCTGCACTCCCCGGCGGCGCAGGCGCTGATCGCCTGCCTGCGGGAAGTCTGTGCGGTTAACCTGTAGCGATTATAACCGTGCCGCCTGCATCAGCGCGTAACGGTATCCCTGAATGCCAAAGCCGCAAATCACGCCGTTGGCCACGTCGGACAGGTAGGAATGATGGCGGAACGGCTCGCGCTTGTGCACGTTGGTGATGTGCACCTCGAACAGTGGTAAGGCTACTGCCGTGACGGCGTCACGTATTGCCACCGAGGTGTGCGTCCAGGCTGCCGGATTGATCACCAGCGCATGGGCCTTGCCGCGCATTTGCTGGATCCAGTCAATCATTTCACCTTCATGGTTGGTCTGGCGAAACTCCAGCCGGCACTCCAGCTCGGCGGCGGTGCTGCGACACAGTTGTTCGATGGTCGCCAGCGTGTCATAGCCGTAGGTCTCAGGCTCGCGGGTGCCTAACAGGTTCAGGTTCGGGCCATTGAGCACGTAAATGGTTTTCATCTTTACTCCGATAACTCGCTAAAACCAAACAGCCGCTGCGGCGTCTGCCATAAAATTTGCCGGCGCGTTGGTGCGTCGGGGAACATCTGTTCGGCCAGCATCAGCAGCGTGCCCATATCCATGCGTTCGGTGGCACGCAGGAAAGGCCAGTCCGATCCCCACATGCATTTCTCACCGCCGTAGGCCGCCAGCAGCGCCAGCAGGTAAGGCTGACCGTCGCGGAACGGATACTGTTGGCGTGAAAACTTGGCCAGACCGGAAAGCTTGACGTAGGTGTGCTCACGCTGCGCCAACGACAGCAGAGCCTGAAACGCCGGTTGTTGAAGACCCGCGCTGACGTCCGGCCGACCCGAATGGTCGAACAGCAGCCGGGTGCGGGTGCGTGCCAGCAGCGGCATTAGCGCCGGTAACTGGTCGTCCTGCACCTGGATTTGCGCGAACATCTCCAGTTCTGCCAGTTGCCCCATTAGCCGATCCAACTGCAAGAAAGGTTCGACGCCGAGCATCGCCACATTCAGCGCGATGCCGACCACGCCCTGTGACTGCAATCCGGCAAGAGTTTGGCTGTCCACATCACGCGGCACCACGGCAATACCTTTGTGACGGCCTTCGCCACCGGCCAGTGCCGCCAGCAGGTAACGGTTATCGGTGTTGTAAGCCGACGTCGGGCCGACAATCAACGAGTGGCGAATGCCGTAGGCCTGCATCACCGCGCGATAATGTTCCAGGGTTGCCAGTTCGTGGCCTTGTGGGTTGTAACCACTGTCTGACGCATAGGGAAAGCGCTGTGGGTCGAAAATATGGTGGTGACAGTCTATTTTCGGCTGGTCAAAAATATTCATTTTGGCGCTTTCCCCGCAACGGAATACAACACTTGCTGATTGCGGGTTTGCTGGAACTCATCCAGCGTCTGGCCACGCATCGCCGAGTAGATATGCAGGTTGGATACCCCGACCACCGCTCCGAGCTTTTCCAAAAGGAAGAAACTGACGCCGTAATGGATCAGCCCGCGCCAGTCCAGCTCGCGCAGCAGCTGCTGTTCCTCAGTGGTGAGCTGCGCTTCGTCGAACAGCGCCTGCTGGGCGTTATTGAAGCGTTCGCGCCAGGCCGGCTGGATCAGTTTGTGCAGGAAACGGTTGATACGGATGGCTTTCAGGCTGCGCGCATGGGTAAAGGGATAGGTGCCCGGCAGTTTCTCAACCCCCGCCAGTTGCAGGTTGATTTTGTCGCGCTGGCGCTGATGGACATCTACCGGTGCCTCGCGCGCCTGGTTTTCCAGGATCAGCGTGGCGATACCGGTCATGGACGGCAGGTAATAGGCCTGATGCAGTTTTTCGACGTTGGCCGACAGGGCACCGCGCATAATCAGCCACATGATCACCTCCGCGCCCTCCAGCCCACCCAGGGTGGCGTACTCCGCCAGCGTGATTTCGGTCAGGCGTTCCGGGTCATTGACCAGCAGGTCGATAAACTGCTCATCCCACTGCGGATTATTAAAACCGCAACGTTCGCCATGCACCTGATGCGAGACGCCGCCGGTGGCCACCACCGCGACGCTCAAGTCTTCCGGGAAGCTTTCAATTGCCCGGCGCAGCGCCTGACCGAGCTTGTAGCAGCGGCGAGCCGAAGGGATCGGGAACTGCAGCACCCCGACCTGCAGCGGCACCACCTGCATCGGCCAGCCGTTCTGCCACGGCAGCAGGGCGGAGAGCGGAGAGAACAGCCCGTGATCGAGCGGCTTATCCTGGAAGAACGACATATCAAACTCGTCGGCCATCAGGCTGGCACCGATGTGCTGTGACAGCGCCGCATGGCCGCGAATCGGCGGCAAATCACGCGGGCCGCCACCTTCGTCGGCCACCGCGTAGCTGTCGTCAATGCCGAGCACGAATGCCGAATAGTGATCGAAGAAAAACGAGGTCACGTGGTCGTTGAAGACATACAGCAACACGTCCGGCTTTTTCTCTTCCAGCCATTGCTGCATCGGGGCGAAACCGTCAAAAATGGGCGCCCAGGCCGTTTCGTTCTGCTTGTTGTGATCCACTGCAAAACCGATGGTTGGGGTGTGTGACACCGCCAATCCGCCAATGATCTTAGCCATCGTCTACCTCTGTATTAATAAGAATTACCGGTTATTCATGGTGCGTGACAACGCGGGCAGATCGGTGATGTCGATGCCCTTAACCATTTCCGCCGGATGTGCCTTTTGATGATTAATGATAGTGATCGCCGCCAGCAACGCCGGGATCGCCAGAATGATAAAAATGCTGGTGGCTCCGGGGAAAATACCCAGCAATACGCCACCCATTGACGAGCTGATAATGGCGCCGCTGCGGCCGATGCCGTGCATCCAGCTGACGCCGGTCGCGCGCATTTCAGTGGGGTAGAATGCCGGTGAGAATGCCTGCAGACCGGTCTGCGCCCCGTTGATACACATGCCGCTAACAAAGACCAACACCGCCAACAGCGTCGGGCCAAAGCCCCAGATACCCTGTGACAGCAGGCAGAACATGCCCATCAGATAAAACAGTCCGATCACCCGTTTGGCGACGAAGCGGTCCATCAGGTAACCCACCAGCAGGCCTCCCAGGGTACCGCCCAGTTGGAACAGACCGGCGATAATCGCGGCGCGCTCCAGTGAGAAACCGGCGCCGCGCACGATGGTCGGCAGCCAGCCGTTGAGCAGGTAAATCACGAACAGCCCCATAAAATAGGTCAGCCAGAACACCAGGGTGCCTCTGGCGTAACCATTACTGAACAGTTGCAGCACGCGGGCTTTCTTTGGGATCACCGGGGTTTTCAGTATGAAGGTGGTACCGGCGCTGAACACGCCACCGGCGCGGCGCAGGATTTGGGCAATTTTTTCTTTGTGATGGTTGCGCACCACCATATACAGCGTCGATTCCGGCAGGATCCAAATCAGCAGCGGCAACATCAGCAGCGGCATGATGCCGCCCAGGAACAGCACCGCCTTCCAGCCATAGTGCGGCAACATGGCGGCGGCGATAAACCCGCCGGCACCGGAACCAATATTAAAGCCGCTGTACATCAGGGTGATCATCAGGCCGCGGCGGCGTTCGGGCATATACTCTGACACCAGCGTGACACAGTTGGGCATCACCGCGCCCAAGCCCAGGCCGGTAAGAAAACGCAGCAAGGCCATTTCCAGCGGGGTGCGGGCGAAGGTGCTCAGCAGGCTGAACAACGCAAAGCACAGAATGGACAGCAGCAGCACCTTCTTGCGGCCAAAACGATCGGAGTAGGGGCCGGCGATCAGCGCTCCCAAAGCGACGCCAAACATCGCAGCACCGAGGATCGGGCCCATTTCGGCGCGCGAAATACCCCAGTCTTCAATCAGTGCGGGGGCGATAAAACCCATCACCGCGGCGTCATAACCATCAAACATGATGATCACGAAACACAGAATTAATACCAGCCACTGATAGCGGGAAATCGGGCGGGAGTCTATCCACGCTTTGACGTCGACAATGTTGCGGTTGCTCATCGGGTACGCTCTCTGTTTTTTTTATTAATATGTGATCGGATTAAAACTTTGGTTGCAGGCCGGAAACGTATTGAATGAGCGCCAGTGGGCATTGTCAGAATATTTATATCATTTATTTTATAAAAAACAGCTAATTGTGTGATTCCTGACTGACGACTCAGTTACCACGTTAGGGACTGTGGCTGCCGGTGTCTGCCGGAAAATGATTAACGAGGTATGAGTTTTGTTTATTTGGATAAAAAAACAGGGTGCCATGGGGCACCCTGAGAATGGAGGTATAGATCAATAATGCGGTAAATTCAGTTTGATGGTCTGCAGGGCATTGGCGCGTCCTGCAGGCTAGTTAGAGTTTAGGGCCGGCGCTGACCAGTTTTTCACCCGCCGGTGTCACGGTGTATTTGGCAAAGTTATCGATAAAGCGCTGCGCCAGATCCTGAGCTTTCTCTTGCCACAGCGATTCGTCCGCGTAAGTTTTACGCGGGTCGAGAATGGAAGGGTCAACTCCCGGCAGCGCGGTCGGGACTTCCAGGCCAAAGATCGGCAGGGTGAAGGTTTCGGCGTGTTCAATCTCCCCGTTCAAAATGGCGTCGATGATGCCGCGCGTGTCCTTAATGGAAATACGCTTGCCGCTGCCGTTCCAACCGGTATTCACCAGATAGGCCTGCGCTCCGGCCGCTTCCATACGTTTCACCAGCACTTCGGCGTACTGCGTCGGGTGCAGCGTCAGGAACGCGGCGCCGAAACAGGCGGAGAAGGTTGGGGTTGGCGTGGTGATGCCACGCTCGGTACCGGCCAGCTTGGCGGTAAAACCAGACAGGAAGTGGTACTGAGTCTGTTCCGGCGTCAGGCGTGATACCGGCGGCAATACCCCGAAAGCATCGGCGGTCAGGAAGATGATTTTCTTCGCATGACCGGCCTTGGACACTGGCTTGACGATGTTTTCAATGTGCTCAATCGGGTAGGAAACGCGGGTGTTTTCAGTCTTGCCGGCGTCATCAAAATCAATGCTGCCATCGGCCAGCACCTGCACGTTTTCCAACAGTGCGTTGCGACGGATAGCCTGATAGATCTCAGGTTCGGCCTGCGGCGACAGTTTGATGGTCTTGGCGTAGCAGCCGCCTTCAAAGTTGAACACGCCGTCATGATCCCAGCCGTGTTCGTCATCGCCGATCAACTGACGTTTGGGATCGGTGGAGAGGGTGGTTTTACCGGTACCGGACAGGCCAAAGAACACCGCCACGTCACCCTGTTCGCCGACGTTGGCCGAACAGTGCATTGAGGCGATACCCTGCAACGGCAGCAGGTAGTTCATGATTGAGAACAGGCCCTTCTTCATTTCGCCGCCGTACCAGGTGCCGCCGATCAGCTGGATACGCTCGGTCAGATTAAAGGCAACGAAGTTCTCTGAATGCAGCCCCTGCTGTTGCCAGTCCGGGTTGGTGCATTTGGCCCCGTTCATTACCACGAAGTCCGGTTCGAAATTCTGCAGTTCTTCATCCGTCGGGCGGATAAACATGTTTTTGACAAAGTGTGCCTGCCAGGCCACCTCGGTGATGAAACGCACCTTCAGGCGGGTGTCGGCATTGGCGCCGCAGAAGGCGTCCACCACAAACAGACGCTTGCCGGAAAGTTGGTTACCCACCAGCGTTTTCAGATGCTGCCAGACTTCCGGCGATAGCGGTTGGTTGTCGTTTTTGCCGGTGCCGTTATCGGACCACCAGACGGTATCGCGCGTGGTGTCGTCACGCACGATGTATTTATCTTTCGGTGAACGGCCGGTGAATTCACCAGTATCGACGTTGACCGCGCCCAGCGTTGTTACCGTACCGCGTTCCAGTGCCGGCAGGTCGGCACGGGTTTCCTCGGTAAACAATTGCTCGTAGCTTGGGTTATGGACGATTTCGGTAGCCTGATGGATGCCGTAACGGGCCAGTGTTTGTGGGGTAATCGCGATTGAAGACATATCCTACTTCCTTATTAGTTCTATGCCTGCAGACTTTCGGGCTGCCGCGCTGTCGGCGACAATCTGAAAGCCATGGGGCATATATTATTGCCTGTTTTCTGCACGGTGCCGCGTGCATGGGCAGGCTCGGGTACAGCTGACCGGATTCAGCTAATTACCGCTCCGGTTCTCATTAATAAACGCACGGATTTTTACTTCCATCTATAGCATAGCAGCGAATTCAAGCCTGATTATTTTAATTACAAAACGCTGACGATAATTAATTAAAACCAACATCGGTGGAAGTTCACAATATTGGATTAATAAGGCGGAATTTAGTTTGGTGTTTTTATTTTTTATCATATCGTCATGGCTGTCTACTATTTTAATTAATTATAAATAATAAAACCCCTCATCGTTTTATGATGGAATTTTTTAACCGTTTAAGTTATTTCATAAATCGATGGGCGATCCGCTCCGTACTGAACACTTGTCAGCAGGGTAAACAATGAAACAGATAAATGCAGAAATGGCCTGTGATAAACAGGCGTTGTCGCCTGATTCATCAGGGCTGATTAATCAAATCCGGAAAATGAATATCGGTGCCGTGCCGGTGGCGTTGTTTATTACCATTTGTGCCATTGTTGCCATTTCGGCTTATGCCAACTTCTTGCCAAAGAATATGATCGGCGGTTTGGCGGTGATTATGACGCTGGGTTTTGCGCTGGCGCATTTGGGCAAAAGCATCCCGGTGCTGCGTGATATCGGTGGGCCGGCGATTCTGTGCCTGATGGTGCCTTCGGTGCTGGTCTATTTTAATTTCTTCCAGCCGAACGTGATGGGTACCGTTCATCTGCTGATGAAAGACGCCAACCTGCTGTATTTTGTTATCGCCAGCCTGGTGGTCGGCAGCATTCTCGGCATGAACCGGGTGATCCTGATCCAGGGCATGATCCGCATGTTCGTGCCTTTGGTGGTCGGCACGGTGACGGCGGTGGTGACCGGGTTGCTGGTGGGCAAACTGTTTGGTTTTACCTTCTATCACACCTTCTTCTTTATCATTGTGCCGATTATCGGTGGCGGTATCGGCGAGGGCATATTACCGCTGTCGCTGGCTTATTCAGCAATCCTTGGATCGACGCCGGATGTGTACGTGGCGCAACTGGCACCGGCAGCGGTGCTGGGCAATATCTTCGCCATTGTGGCGGCAGGCGTATTGGCCCGCCTGGGGATGAAGCGCAAGGCACTAAGCGGTGACGGTATGCTGATCCGGTCGGCGCAGGACAACGCGGTGTTTGCCATCAAGGAAAGCACCGGCAACGTGGATTTCCAGCTGATGGGCGGCGGACTGCTGGTGATCTGCGCCTTCTTTATCGTCGGCGGGTTGTTCGAACACATCGTTCATATTCCCGGCCCGGTGCTGATGATTCTGTTTGCGGTACTGTGCAAATATTGCCGGGTGATCCCGACCTCAATGGAAACCGGTGCGCACAGTTTTTATAAGTTTGTTTCAACCGCGCTGGTGTGGCCGCTGATGATTGGCCTGGGCATGCTGTACGTACCGCTGGAAAGCGTGGTGGCGGTGTTCTCGGTAGGCTATGTGGTGGTCTGCGGTTCGGTGGTGCTGTCGATGGGGCTGGTGAGCTTCCTGATTGCGCCATACCTGAAAATGTACCCGGTTGAAGCGGCGATCGTCACCTGCTGCCACAGTGGGTTAGGTGGGACTGGCGACGTGGCGATCCTATCCGCGTCCAACCGTATGGGGTTGATGCCGTTCGCGCAAATCGCCACCCGTATCGGCGGTGCGTCCACCGTGATTGGCGCCACGCTATTGTTGGGTTGGTTAATCTGAGTCCAGACTGAATTATGGATACCGGGGTGGATTGCCCCGGTTTTTTTATTTGTGTCATCGATTAATAATAAGCATTGAAATGGAATCAGAATTGACGAGATTATTTTTTATCAGATAATTCTGTATGAGGATGAAATTGATCTGTCGCTGTTTAATACCGGCAGCGGCAACGGCATCGAATTTGTCAGCCAGTTCAGCGGCAAGGCGGGTGAGGCAATGCTGAGCTACGACGCGCAGGCGCACGTCAGCGATTTAGCCATCAATCTGGGCGGTGGGTTTGACGCTAGCGATTTTCTGGTGAAAGTGGTGGGGCAGCCGCTGGAAACCAGTGATTTCGTGCTGGCTTGAGGCCAGATGGCAATAAAAATTCGGTATTTTGAGGAAAAACCCGACAATTCCTATTAATTCCGTCATGTTAGCCTGACATAATTGCGCACAGAAGGCCGGGCTTGCATACCTCGGGCTTCTGCAGAATCGCCAACCTTTTCGGTTGGCGATTCATTTTCCATCTTTCAGCATGTTGATCGCGGTACCAATCAGGATCCGGCGTTCAATATCGTGACTATCGGCCAGTTGCTGCGCCAGATGTTTCGCCAACGTTTCTACCGATAAAACCTCGCCACGATGGCGTAACTGCATCACGCTGTCGCCGATCAAGCGCGCCACTTCGTCCCACACGGGTTTTATCTCCTGCTCCGAGAACATCATCGTTTACCTCGGCTGGGTGATTTTTGGTCAATGTAGCAGTTGAGCCTGGGGTTCGCCACCGTACCGATCGCACAATATTAAATCAGGAAGCATAAAAGATAAGCCATCAGTATTTCTTCTGGTTTTTTCACCCAATACTGACAGTGTCGAAACTGTGGAGGGTGAATGATGAAACTGATTGAACAACTGGCTGAGTACCATCGCCGGAGCCAGCCGGCAGAAGTGCCACAGTGGCTGTGTCGTCTGTGGTTACCGCAAGGAGAGGCGCGGATTGCCTATTTGCGCGAGCTGTTGGAGCCGGAAACCAAGCAACCCGCGGAACGAGGATAAGGTGATGTGAGCCAGTATCCGGCCGGACTGGTGTTATTCGAGAATATCTTCGATCTCTTCGAGTACCTGATGACCCAGCTCAGTGGTGATCATTAAAATACCGCAGACCAAAATCACCAGCGCCAGTAGCAGTAAGGCGATCTGTACCCCGTTGCCGTTTCGTTTTGCCATCTGTTTTGCTCCCTGCCATTAGCCGAAGACTATCGCCGCCCAGCGCAATAACAGCAGGGCGAGACAGATCAGCAACAGTATCAAAAACATCTTCCAGTGCTTGGTACGCATGCGTTTGGTTGCCAATGTGACCTCCTGTTTTGCCGATCAGATGAAATACCAGACGGCGATAATAAAGATAGCAATCACCACCACTGCCAGCACCTTTAATAAGGCGCTGAAGGTGTCATCGGAATTTTGGTCGTCATGCTTCATTTTGCCGCCGGGCTGATAGCCATGGAGTAAATTGCGTTCACAGTATGCCTGTTGTCCCGACATAGGCACAGGGATTTACCGTAAATAGCCTGTAAAGCTGCGGGATTAGAAGATTGAGGGTGAATTCGGCAGGTGCAGGCAGCGGGGAATACGTTGTACTATTCTGTCTGCACAATGATTCATTCAATAAGGTATGGCAATGGCGAACGAAATTCCGAAGAAATACGAAAACACCGAACGTTGGGCGTTTGGCAACACCGAGCAACAAGCCGATGAGGTAGTCAAACTGATCCTCAACGGTACCAAGACGGCCACCTGCGCCAATCTTGACGGCGAAGGCATCCCGCTGGCCGGTGATGTGTTTGTGGTGGTTGATGGTAAAGGCAACCCGGTGTGTGCGGTAGAGCTGACGTCGGTCGAAATGAAAACCTACGATCAGGTTGATGAAGCCCATGCTTTTGCTGAAGGTGAGGGTGACCGTTCCCTGGCCTACTGGCGCAAAGAGCTGCAAAGCTTCTTCGAAGAATATGAGCTGTTCTCACCGGATATGACGCTGGTGCTGATGAATTTCAAAGTGGCCGAGACTTTCTGATTTGAGCTCCTCGGTCCCTTACGTCTGTCAATGGGCGACGCCCGAACTGGCGGCGGCGCTGATTGCCGGTCGAGCGACGCTGGCCGATGATGCCAACTGGGCGCTCAGTGGCGCACGCGATCGGGCGGAGTATATCGAGTGGGCCAATCACGTCTGTGGCATGGCCTGCCTGAAAATGGTGCTGACCCATCGCGACGGGGATGCGCCACCACTGCTGGAACTGGCACGCCGCAGTTTGCCGTACGGTGCTTACGTGCGGGAAGGTGAACGTATCAAAGGGCTGATTTACGCGCCATTTGTCGACTATGTGCGTGAGCAGTTTGCGCTGGAGGCCGAGGTGCAGGTCGGTGTTGAGGTAGAAACGTTGCCGCAGTTACTGGCGCAGCGGCGTTATTTTATCGCTTCGGTACATCCCGGCATTCGCCGGCCCGAACAGACGCCACCGCAGCGGGGCGGCCATCTGGTATTGGTTACCGCGGTTGAGGGCAATGGTGTGACCTTCCATAATCCTTCCGGTGACAGCCCGGCTACGCGCCAACAGGTGACTTTGCCGCTGAGCCATTTTGGTCGTTTCTTCGCCGGCCGTGGTATTGCCATCAGATAAAATAAAACGCGCCGTGCTCCTGTGGGGACACCGCGCGTTCTTCAGTTTGTCATCGTTCATTCCAATCGCATCACCCAGGCATCGCTTTGCCGATCGTAATGTTGCTTATACAGCAGCGATTGCTTGCCATCGAGTATCGCCGGGATGCTGGTGTGCTCATCCCAACCGTCCAACTGCATGCACAGATCGGGATCCGACTTGCAAGGGATCGCCAGCGTACTGGCCTGCTCGGGCGAGGAGGACAAATGCGCATCGTCGACCTCGAAACTGCCTATTTTTACCACGGTTTTGCCCATTGGAACTCCTTGCTTGATCTGCTGGTATGAGGTGTGACCAGTTGAGGCCGTCATCATCAGCATAGTCAAATGAGCAAAAAATGCCACATAAAAAATACAAGCTGGCAACATTGGCAATCCGTGGCTAGCGGCCGGGCTTAATACTCCACCACAAAACTGATGTTGTCCTGATAGGTTCCTACCGGTACTTCGGTTTGCGCCGGGTTGATTCGCGCCAGGTAAGGAATGCTTTGTGCCAAGCCGGTACCTGCCCCGGCTTGCTTGTTGGTGCTGTTCCATACCGTGGTGCTGTTGGGCAGGTAAATTTGGTATTGCATATAGTTGCTGGTGCCGCTTTTCATGCGTCGCCAGCCGGTCACCGGGTTATTGCCGTCGGTAAAGTAGGTGTTGTAGCCCTCGGTTTTGGTACAGGTGAGGGTGATGCTCTGGTTCACCGGGTTAAACTGCCCGACCAGCGCCATGCTGCCAAAGTTGACGTTTTGCGCGGTGCCAAACAGGCAGTCTTTGGTGAGCGTCAGGCTAATGGTTACGGTACTGGGCTTATTGGTGCCATCCCACCAAATACACAACCCAATCAGACCCAGGCCGCAAATATGGTAGTTCCAGACCAGATTGACGGTATCGGTATAGGTGCCGGAACGGACGTTAGCCCCGGCGGTGGTCTTGATATACAGCGGAAAGTTGACGTTTGGGGAGATAAGGATCAGCGTCAGCAGGTTCAATGAACTGTAATCGATGGTTTGCCCGACGCTATAGGGATATTGGTAATTCGCATCGGGGTAAATCAGATAGGGAATGGTATCGCCGGAACCGTCGGCATTGGCCAGCGCCATATTGTGCGTGGTGGAGTTAATTTTTACCGTCACGGTATTTTGCGTCAGCAATGACAGGCCAAGGCCGCTGCAGTTGAGTCCGGCAGTGCCCTGCGCGCTGAGCGAGCCATTGTAAACCGCGAAAGTACTGCTGCCTGGCAAGGTGACGCTGCCGTTGGCGGTGGTGCAGTCGGCCAGCGCCTGTCGGCCGATGAGCAGCAGCAGCGCCAGTAATAACGCTTTGGATCCACTAATCATATTTTTCTCCATCATGAATTACTGGCAAACAATGGGGCCGATGCTTTGGATCCCCTGGGTTTTGGTCAGGCTAAATTGCGCCTGACAGGGGGCGCTGCCGTCGGCCGGAATGACGCTCAGGCGGTTTTGCCGTTGCACCGGATCCACATAAACCATGCCATCCCAACCGACGTAGCTTTGCTGCTTGCTACCGATAACCGCGACTTCGCTGCCGTTGGCCAGCGGTTTCCCCTGGGCGTCGACCAGTTTGATGTCGGCGGCGGAGATTTGCTGGACAGGGAAATCGACCAGGAAGCCGCTGTGATCGCGGATCGCCACGGTTTTCTCCACGCTGGGAACCGCCACGTCCGCCGGCAGATTGAGCGGATCGATTTGGAATTTGGCGTGGTAATAGGAGGTGACGGTCGGCACCAGCAGATAGCCTTTGGCGTTGGTCACGCCGATTAACTGATTTTCATAGCGTACCGGAATGTCCGGATAGCCGTCGGTGGAGATCAATGCAAAAGCATCGTTGATGGTGTTGGTGGCGTACAGATCGCCTTGCATCGCCACCAGCGAACCACTCACTTCGCCCCAGCGGGTGTAATCATCGCTGTTGCCGTACATCCCGCCGCGGGCTTCGAGCAGGCGGGTGCGCCAGGTGATATCGGCCTGGGTGTAGCTTTCGCTGCTTTGCCCATCGGCATAGGCCAGGTTCCAGCCCAAACCGCCGTCGGTCGGCGCGGCGCGGCTGTAGCTGACGCGTTGGTTCCAGCGGTTTTCATTGTCACGAGAGGCGCTGACGCTGGCGGTACCCCAACTGTCGAAGGGGATAGACAGTTGCAGCTGGGCGCTGTAGCCGCTACTGCCGATTTCGCGGTTCACTGACGCATACAGGCTGGTATTGCGCCACAGCGAAATGCTGTAAGAGAAGTTAACCAGGCGAGTGCGCAGGCTAATGGCATCGCGTACATCGAAATAGCCGGCCCCGATGCTACCGAATCGGTTCAGACCAATACTGCCGGTCAGTTGATCGGTACGGCGGCTCAGGCGATAGTCACTTTTATACACCGAAATATCGCCAAAACCCGCACTGCGCAGGATGCGCTGGGCATTCAGGCTATAATAGCGATTGCTGTAGGTGTAGCCGATGCTGCTCTGATCGCCATGGTTGGTGCTGTACTGATAGACCGGCTGCGGATCGGGCTGAGTGATGGGTTGACCGGTCAGCGGATCGTAGTAGTTGCGCTGCTGCGAAGGTTGATAATCATTAAAGGCATTTTCGCCGGCCTGACTGTAGCTGTAAGAGGCATTGAACACCCCCCACTGGCCAACACGAATATTGGCCCCTGCGCCGCCCACCGCCAACTCTGCGGCTCCTTCGGCTCGACCTTCCAGGGTTAACCAGTCAGTGACACCGTAACGCCCGCTGCCGCTGGACACCCACTGTCCATAATCGGCTGAATTAATGCCATAATTGCGCCGTAACGCGCCGCTGGACAGGCTGAAATCGCTCATGCCGGCCTGCAACAGATTACTGGCGACATAAAACGGCACCACGGTACTGACCTGGCGGCCCAGCGCGTCGGTAGTCACCACCGTGGCCTGCCCGGCGCCGTTAATGTAAGGCACGGTATTGAGGGTGAAAGGGCCAGGGTTAACGCTGGTGCTGCTGTTTTTATAGCTGTTGATATACAGATCGACGCTGCTGGGCAACGCCGCCTGGCCGGAAAACTGCGGCAGCGGATAGGTGATCAGATCCGGGCGCGAGGCAAAGTTACGTGCCAGCTGGACGCCGCCGATACGCACCGAGCTGCTCCAGGTCAGAGCGCCGGTGGCCAGATCGCCGGCGGTATAGCTGAGCAGGCGTTCATCATCGTTATAGCGCCACTGGCTGTCGTAGCGGATATAGCGGTTGCCCTGGTCACTGTTGTTGGCACCGTCGTTAAAGCTGCCGCGGAAAATACCGGTGTTGGACACCACGCCAAAGCCGTCGAACAGCCGCTGTTCACTCCAGGCGGAAAGATAGCCCGGCTGGCCGTTGGCGCTGCTTTGGCTGGCATAAATATCATAATTGAACAGCAGACCGAGGCTGCTTTGTGCCGGCAGGCGATCCAGCGGGTTTTGAGCGTTGAATTTCTGATTGGGTAACCAGTCGTTGGGGACGTTGATCATCAACTGCTGAGTATCGCCGCTGTAGGTGACGTCTACTTTCTCCAATTGGTCGACCGCAATTTCTTTCGCCTGTTTATCCGCCACTGGCAGGCCTGCATCGAGCAACTGCTGCGGCGTAAGGTAATAGTGGCCGCCTCGGTAGTTGACCGGTACCACTTTTCCGGTTTGACGCCCATTGACCACCGGCTCCAGATACAAAGTGGTGTCCGGCATGCTGATGGCGCTGGGCGGGGGCGGTAAATCATCGGCGCAGGCGTACGGTGACCACGGTGTGGCCACTGCGCAGAGTACGGCGAAGGCTAACGGTTTGAGCCCGAACCCGTTACGCCTGGGTGACGCTATCCTGGTTAACGGCACCTGACACTCAGTAAGCAGGCAGGGTTATTGGCTGTTTATTGTCGTTGACCGTGGCTTGCAGTTGACCGCTGCTGAAGCTGCCAGAGGCCGGTATGGCAAAGCGCATCTGCGAGCCGGGTAATACGTAACCCATCAGGCCGGCATTGAGCGTCTTCCCCTGCATCGTCACTTTGGAGATGCGCGCGTGCACCGTGCCCTGGTTGCGTACTTCCAGCCAGCGCTGGCTGCTTTGCTGCAACAGCCGGTAGCTGAGTTGCGGTTGACTGGCGGTGGCATAATCGCGCGGCTTCTCTGAATCCTGCTTGGTCCAGACGCCCTTGCCGCTGACAAACAGCGGTACCGAATAGCGCATCTGGAATTTCAATCCCATTTGTGCGCCATCTGGTGCGGATGGGTTGCCTGAATCTTTCACCGGGACTTCATCAATCAGAATACGGTAGGCACGCTCCTGGCCGGCAGGCGGCGGGGTTTGCTTAACCAGCCGGATCAGTTGGCGTTTGCCTGGGGCAATAGAGGCTACCGGCGGGCTGGCGATCACTTCGCTCTGGTTGCTGTAATCGTCTTTGCCGGCGGTTTGTTTCCAGCCGAGCACGCGAACTTGCATATAGACGGGTTTGGTATCGCGGTTTTCCAGCCACAGTGCCGTAGCAGGCTGTTGATCTTCAATTACCGGGTCAATGGGCCAAATCAGGATCGAGGCGGCGGCAAGCGCCTGTTGTTGGCCGACAATCAGCAGCGCTGCCGTCAATGGCAGTCGGAAGGGTATACGCATGGCTAAATCCTTATTTCAAAATACTAATAAGTGACCGTCAGTAAGACCGTATCGCTGTAAGTGCCACTGGTGGGCAGGGTACTGGTCGAGAACAAACGGGCATAAACTTTTATTTCCTGGGTGCTACCGGTGGCAGCGACGATCTCGGTGCTGCCGCCGTTGGTGCCATCGCCCCAAATGGTGGAATAGTTACTGTCCTGATAGAGTTGATAAATCAGGGTTTCTGGAGTCAGGGTGTTTTTTAATTTGCGTCCGGCGGAGATGGAGCCGGTGACGTTGTTGCCGATGCCAAGCGCCAGCGTGACGCTCAGACCAGGATTGCAGCGAAACAGCACGGAACCGGCCCCGGAGCTGGAAACAATGCTGATGTTGCTGGCTAACGAAGAGACCTGACCAAAGCTGAGGTTGCCGAAAGTGGTGACGTCGCTGCTGCCGCTACCCAGGATGCAGCCTTTAACCACCGTCGCATTGACGGTCATTGCCTGGGTCTTTTGCTGATCGTTGACGCCGGTGTCGCCCAATACCGGTGGCGTTATCATCCAGAGCAGTAAACCACCGCTTAAAATACGCATTGCCATTACCAATTGATGGTGACCTGCACGGTATCGGTGTAGCTGCCGATCGGCGGGGTGGATTGCACCGGGATCATGCCGTACACCGGTAACCAGTTGTCCTGACCGTTGGCGGTTTGCGACACCCCGGTCAGGTTATCCCAGATGATGCTGTGCGAACTGTTGGTATACAGGTTGTAGTTCACCTGCTGGCCGGCGGCGCTTTTCAGATAGCGGGCAGCGGTGTTACCGCTTTGCCCCCCGTTAAGCAGGACATTGTAGCTGGTGCCATTGTTGCATTTGACGCGAATGGCTCCGGCGTTTTGCTGACCCGCTACGCTGACACTGGTGGTGAGGAAATAGACCGTACCGAAGTCCAGTGAGCCGAAACTGACATTGCCACCCGAACTGCTGCCGGCTTCACATGCCTTCAACAAGGTGGCGCTGACGCCAATAGTGGCGGTTTTGCTATCGGCATTCGCCGCCAGGCTTAACGCCAGCAATCCACAGCCCAAAACAACCTGCCGCACTGTTACCAGGTTACCGTCATGGTCACCGTATCGTTGTAGGTATCAGGATCGGGCGTGGTGGCTGCCGCCGGGACACGGGCATAGACAATCAACGGAACCGCTGCGCCAGTACCGGTGCCGGTCAGGGCGTTGGCACCGCTGGACCAGGCGGTAGCGCGGGCCTGATCCTGGTAGAGGTTGTACTTGATCAAGGCACCCGCCGTACTGGCCATTTGGCGCTGGTTACCGGCACCTACATGCAAACCGTTGTTTAATGCCACGGTGTAGGCGGTCCCTGTGGTGCAGGTCAGCGACAAAGTCCCCGCACCGCCGGAACCGGTTGCGCTGGCGTCGATAATGTTGGACAGGGAAGAATAGGTACCGAAGTCGATAGAGCCAAAGTCGTTGGCGCTCCCCGCGCTGTTACCGCCGCCGACCACGCAACCTGCGCCAATGGTTAAGGTTACCCCGAGGTTACCCTGAATAGTGCCAGCTGCGTTGGCTGCACCACTCGCGCACAGCAAGGTGGCTGCCGAGGTCAATGCCATCAGAATTTTTTTCATGTCTTTTTCCTTGCCGTGTTAAAGGTGAGCCCCAAAAAACGCCATCCGGAAATGGATAAACGCATTAATGTATTTACAGTTTAATTAATAGAGTAAGAACCCGGAATTGTCTTGGTGAGAGGATGAAAATTTTCTTTATTTTGAAAGGCGTCGTTATCTTCTCAATGGAAAGGGCGAGAATACCCAGAGGGGAAAATTATTAGAATAATAATATTCTCCTGTCGGAATATTATTAGCGGTATTAACTGGCCGGAGTTTTCCGGCCAGTGACAGGGGATTATTGATGGAAATCCAACACGCCGTCACGAACCAGTTCGCGCGGCAGGTTGTTTTTAATCCGGCTGCCGATGCGTTTGGCGATACCCAGCGGCTGTTGCTGGTAGGTGACAATACATTCATCGGTCTGCGGCGGTGGCTCCGGGTAGAGGTCACGGCCGTGGAACCACTCCTGCGCCAGCGTGGCGTCCAGTTCAAAACGCTGTTTGCCGTCGGCAACCGCCAGTGCGATAACCGCTTCATGCTGCCAGCGGTAGCCTTTGGTGAAACGCTCGGCCAGTTTCAGCCCGATACGCGAGAAGCGAATTTTATTAACCAGTGCTTCCAGTTCGGCAGGGAACAGCCAGATTTCTTTATCGCGAGCCCACAGACGGCTGGTTTTATCCCAGGCTAATCCGGAGGCCGCTGCGGCCTGAGCGATCTCGGCCGAATCCTTAGCGGAAAGCGGAGTGAACGGGAATTTGCCCAGCTTATAGCTTGGCTTTGCCAGCGGGGGGACGGAGTGGTGCTTACGCAACCGCGCCACGAAGAAGCCTTCGCTGTCGTAGATTTGTGGGAACACGTGCAGAAAACCTTCGGCGGTTAACGCCTGCTTAGCACCGGGGAACAAGTCACCCAGCGGTTCAATGCTGACCGCATCGCCGTAGGTTGCCAGCAGCCCGTTGACGATCTGCTGATTTTCCTGCGCGTTGAGCGTGCAGGTGGAGTAAACCATCACGCCGCCGGGCGCCAGAGCATGGAAGGCACTGTCGATCAGCTCACGCTGGGTGTCGGCAATGGCGGTCACGCTTTCCGGTGACCAGTTACTCATGGCGTCCGGATCCTTACGCACCACACCTTCACCAGAGCAGGGGGCATCGAGCAAAATGGCGTCGAAGCTTTCCGGCAACGCAGCGCCGAACACCCGGCCATCAAAATGGGTCAGGGCCACATTCTTCACGCCACAGCGGCTGATGTTGGCGTGCAATACCTTGACCCGGCTGGCGGAGTATTCATTGGCGACAATGCCGCCCTGATTGTTCATCAGCGCCGCAATCTGGGTGGTTTTGGATCCTGGTGCGGCCGCTACGTCCAGTACCCGGCTTGGTGCTTCGGCTCCGGCGAACAGCGCACTGACCGGCAGCATTGAGCTGGCCTCCTGAATGTAAAACAGGCCGCTCAGGTGTTCAGCAGCGCTGCCCAGCCGCAGTTCTTCGTCCCCGCGTTCGATCCAAAAGCCTTCCGCGCACCAGGGGATGGGCTCCAGACGCCAGTCATAATCTTGCACCAGCGTCAGAAAGTCGGTGACGCTGATTTTTAGCGTATTAACTCGCAGACTGCGGCGCAGCGGGCGCTGGCAGGCGGCAATGAAATCGTCCATCGACAGGTCGGCGGGCATGATGGCGCGCGTCGCCTCGAGAAAGGCGGGCGGCAAAAAAACGCAGGCGGGTTTGGCCACGGGGTGAGCTCTCTGGCAGCTATCAAAATAAGGGCGGGAGTTTACCACAAACCGAAAAAAGTAGGGGCCCGGCATTGCCGAGCCCCTGAGAGGGTGAGGAATTTACTCTTTAGGGATGGCGGTGCCCCATTCACGCCAGTCTTTTGGCTCTTCCGCATTCAGCATAAAGTGCTTGTGCGGCGTTGACTTCGGCGCCAGCGGAATACTCGGCGGAGTGGCAAAAGCAATGCCGCCGCGAATAAACTGCTGGAAGGTCCCACTTTTGATCACGCCGCCGGTCAGGCCGAACTGCAGGTTGTAGCCGGAAGCCAGCCAGAACACGCTGTTGTTACGCACCAGATACTGGTACTTCTTGCTGATACGCAGCGCGACGTGGATGCGATCGGACATGGCACCCAGATAGAAGCCTGTCACGGTACCCACTTCGACCCCACGGAACAGTACCGGAGTCCCAATCTGCAACGAGCCGGTTTCGGCGGCGTCGAGGATCACGCTCAGGCCGTCCTGGTAGCGCGAGTCGGTGATCGTGGCCTCTTGCAGTTCAAAGCTGCGTAGTTCGCGCCCACGGCCTGGCTCCACGTTAATATAGGGCTGCAACAGGGTGTCGAGGTTGCTGACCCCGGCGGCGGAAATCTCTGGTGATACTATGGAGAACCGGCTGCCAAGACGGGCGAAGGTCTGCACGTATTCCGGGTACAGCACGGCCTTGACCAGGACTTCATTACGCTCTGGCGCCAATTTTAGCGAATCGACCTGGCCGATATCGATACCGAGATAACGCAGTGGCATGCCTGCCGACACTTTACTGGCGTCGTAAGTTTTCAGGGTTATCTGGCTGCCTACCGCGCGGGCGGCGGTTTCTGTGGCGTACAGCATGCGTTTTGGCGCCTTTGCTCAGCGTGACGCCCTGCAAATTATCGAAACTGATAGCCCCTTTCAGCGCCCGGTTGAGTGGTGAAGCCTGCACCGTCAGGCCGCTGCCGTTCAATTGCACCTTGGCCCCGCCTTCGGCCCAGAAAATGCTTTCACTGGTCAGCAGCTTGCGGTATTCCGGGCTGATATAAACATCAACTTCGAACTCGTTGGCCTTTGGACGCACGTTAACAATCTCGCCCACCTGGAATTTACGGTACAGCACCACCGATCCGGCCTGCACGTCCGGCAGGCTGACGGCGGTCAACGTCAGGGTTGGCGTAGGGCTGTTGCCGATAATACCGGCCTCGGCCTTTTCACTATTGCCATACAGCGGATACTGCCCGACAGGCTCGCCCTTGCTGCCGGGGATGATACGCACGCCGCCGTCCAGCCACTCTTGCGCGCTGGCCCCCAGCACTTCCATGCCGTCCAGGCCCAGTTTGACGTCGACGCGGCTGTTGACCACGAACTTGCTGTCTTTGTGCAGCAGGCGGCGATATTGGGCATCGATGGCGGCAGTAAATACCACGCCGTTGTCCGTCAGGGCACGACTCATCACCTGACCGACCTTAACGCCGTGCACCACCAGCGGCTGGCCGACGTCAATGCCGTAGCTCTGTGGCGCGTTCAGCGTTACGGTCAGTACGCCCGGCTGTTGCAGCAGGGTTTCGCTGCTGTCCAGCACGTTGAAATGCTGTTGCGGTTCACCCTCGCCCGGTACCAGTTCCAGCGTATTGCCGGTTAGCAACTGGCTGAGTTTGGCGTCGTTAAGGCTCAGGCGTGGGCTGCGCATGACAATCCGCGTGCCGCTGCGCATTAAATCCACCACCGACGGGTCGATGGTCAGTTCACCGGTGACCTTACTGTCCTGCTGCAGGGTCAGTTTGGTCAGGGTGCCCACCTGTAATCCCTGATAAATCAGCGGCGTGCGGTTCTCACTCAGGTTATTGCCGCTCGGCAGATCAAGCGTAATATTCACGCCGCGCTGGCTGTGTGCCAGATCCGGATACAGGGTATAGCTTTGATCGGCCTTGGCCTGCTGACCATCTAGCGGTGAGTCAAAGGCAATGGCGCCGTTGACCAGCGCGGCCAGGCTTTCCATCTGCACCGAGGCGCCCGCTAGGCTGAAATCACCCTTGAAGCCCGAGACGTTCCAAAAACGGCTGCTGCCCTTCACCAGATTGGCAAAGCGACGGTCGATCAGCACGTCGATAGTGACGCCCTTATTGCCTTCGGCGATGGTGTAGTCATAGACCTTACCAACGGGGATCTTGCGGTAATACACCAGCGAACCGGTGTTGAGCGAGCCGAGATCGTCAGCGTGCAGATGAATCATCAGCTCACCGGTGTTCAGCCGATACTTGGGCTGGGTATCGAGCGCGGTGAAGTGGGTCTGAGGTTTCCCAGTGCCCGGCATCATGCCGATATAGTTGCCGCCCACCAGGGCATCCAGGCCAGACACGCCCGCCAGCGAGGCTTTGGGCGTGACCAGCCAAAAACTGGGTGCCGTCGCGCAGGGAATCTTCCAGGTCACTCTTGATGCTGGCTTCGACCACAATGCTGCGCAGATCCTTGCTCAGGCTGATGCTCTGTACGGTGCCTACTTCCACCCCCCTGATAACGTACCGGAGTACGCCCGGCGACAATGCCCGCCGCGGACTGGAAATCAATGGTCACCGTGGTACCGCGTTCCTGGAAATTGTTATAGACCAGCCACCCCGCGATCAGCAGGGCAATAAACGGCAGTAACCAGAATGGCGAAATACGGCGCTTGTTTTTGACCCGCGCTTCAGTCGGTGTATTCGGCGTTTCCTGTTGCATGTGCATCCCAAATCAATCGGCTATCCAGCCACTCTACGGCAAGAATAGTTAAAATAACCGCAGACCCAAAATAAAAGGCTGCCGGCCCCATAGTAAAAGATAACAATTGGTCGCGATTCACCAGCGACATCATTAAAGCAATAACAAACAGATCGAGCATCGACCAACGGCCGATCCAGGTGACCAGACGCAGCAGGCGAATACGGGTTTTCAGGCTGTGCGAGGTCTTGAAATGAATACTCAGCAGCAAGGTGATCAGCACGATGACCTTGGTAAAGGGCACCAGTACGCTGGCAATGAACACGATGGCGGCGATCGGTACATTGCCGGAGGTCGCCAGTGAGACCACTCCGGAGAAGATGGTGTCTTCCATTCGTGCGCCATTGGCGTAAATGATGGAGATCGGCATCAGGTTGGCCGGGATCAGTAAAATCATCGCTGCAATCAGCGCCGCCCAGGTTTTTTGCAGGCTGTAGGGCTGCCGATGGCACATCGGAATGTGGCATCGTGGACAACGCCCACGCTGGTCTGGGTAACCGGTGAAATGGCAGGACAGGCAGATATGCAGCGCCGTTGGCAGGCCTTTCGGCTGTTCCTGCGGATAATAGCGTTCCCACAGCTGTTCCAGATTGACGTGGATCAGCGTCAGGATGCTGAGCAGGGTGAGCGCCAGGTAAGCGATCAGCGCACTGCCGGCCTGGATATCGGCGTATTCTTTTACTTTGATTGTCGCCACCGCCATGCCGATCAGGTAAATATCGAGCATCACCCACTCTTTCAAGCGATCGAGCATCAGTAGCACTGGCCGCAGGTTCATGCCCAGTGCATGGCCGAAACGCAGGTAAAGCAGCGACAGCGCCAGCGTCAGCGGGGCGCCAATAGTGCAAAACGCCACCATGCTGGCGGTGAGAGGATCCCCCTGGTGGCTCATCTGCCAGATGCCTTCCAGCAGGCTGGCGTCGATGCGCACCCCCAGCAGACGGATGCTGATCAGCGGCTGGCTGAAAGCGAAGGGCATCAACAGCAGCATGGTAACCGCCATGGCGGTCAGTCGGGTCATCGACCAGTCACGGCCACTGACCACCTTGGCATCGCAGCGCGGGCAGTAGGCCGCCTGTTTGCCGCTCAGTGGCGGCAATACAAACAGCAGGTCGCATTCGCAACAGCGTTGGTGGCGTGCTTTGGATAGCGGGCCGGTGATCGCGTGTATTTTCATCATGACAAAAAACTGCCCCAGAGCTCGCCGTATCGATTAGCGTAGCTGAAAAATAAATCTGTCCGTGCCTTATAGGGCCAAGCACCGGGCGGCAAAACAGGGTTTCTGAGCGGCAAACATACCCTGCCCGGTAGGGTTTTGTGAAGCAACAGATGATTAACCTTGTGGCTATACGCATTTAATGCTTATTTTATAGGGCTTAAGACTTGGGCTAGTGGCCTTCTTCACTGTATTAATGGTTAACACATGACAAAAGAACAATTCTACGCGGAATTAAAACGTGATTTGTGCGCGCTGCTCGACGGGGAAACCAACTTTATCGCCGCGTTGTCCAACGCCAGTGCGCTGATCAATGAGCGCCTTGACGACGTTAACTGGGTCGGATTTTACCTGATGGACGGCACCCAACTGGTGCTGGGTCCGTTCCAGGGAAAAATCGCCTGTGTGCGCATTCCGGTTGGCAAAGGAGTATGCGGCAGCGCCGTGGCGGAAAATCGCGTGCAGCGCGTTGGTGATGTCCATGAGTTCCCTGGTCATATCGCCTGCGACGCGGCCAGTAATGCAGAAATTGTGCTGCCGCTCAACGTTGGCGGTCAGATTATCGGCGTTCTCGATATCGACAGCACAGTTTATCAACGTTTCGACGAACAGGACGAAAGGGGCCTGGAAGCAGTGGTGGCGGGGCTTTGCGCGCAGCTGGAACAGTGTGATAGTGCGAAATATGTCACTGTAACGGCAAGTTGATCTACGGTTAACGTGGCATTTACCGATGGCGTCATTATAATGACGCCTGTTCATGCCTGCGCTGGTTGGCAAACCCGTTGTAATCAGGAAATTTCATGGAAAATCAACCTAAGTTGAACTCTAGTAAAGAAGTCATTGCTTTTCTTGCCGAGCGTTTTCCGCTCTGCTTTAGCGCCGAGGGCGAAGCTCGCCCGTTGAAAATCGGTATTTTTCAGGATCTGGTCGAGCGTGTTCAGGGGGAAGAAAACCTAAGCAAAACGCAATTGCGTTCTGCACTGCGCCTGTACACCTCAAGCTGGCGTTACCTGTACGGCGTCAAAGTTGGCGCACAGCGCGTTGATTTGGACGGCAACCCGTGCGGTGAGCTGGAACAGCAGCATGTCGATCATGCCCGTCAACAGCTTGAAGAAGCCAAAGCGCGAGTTCAGGCACAGCGTGCCGAGCAAAACGCCAAAAAACGTGAAGCTGCCGGTGAATCAGCCGCTGCGGAACCTCGTCGTCCACGTCCAGCCGGTAAAAAACCTGCTGCACGTCGCGAAGGCGGAGCCGCTCCGGAGAACCGCAAGCCGCGCCCACAAACTCGCCCACAGCCCGCTCGCCAACCTCGTGAAGTCAAAGAGGAAAGCCAGCAGCGTCGTGTGCCAGTCACGGATATCTCTAAACTGCAAATTGGCCAGGAAATCAAAGTCAGAGCAGGCCAGAGTGCGATGGATGCAACCGTACTTGAAATCGCCAAAGATGGCGTACGTGTGCAGCTCTCTTCCGGTCTGGCGATGATTGTGCGCGCAGAACACTTGCAGTTCTGATACGGAGGCCAACCAAGGCATGAACAAATTTGTCAGATTAACAGCAGTCGCGGGTCTGTTGTGGGCGGGTGTCAGTTACGGAGCGGAACCAGCCAACATCCGCATCGATCAACTGCCTCAGCTGCAGCAGGAACCGCAACATGCCACTGTGAGTGAGCGCGTAACTTCGCGCTTCACTCGCTCTCATTACCGTCAGTTTTCCCTCGACGCGGACTTTTCAGGCAAGATCTTCGATCGTTACCTGAATATGCTGGACTACAGCCATAACGTGCTGCTGGCCTCCGACGTAGCGCAATTCGCCAATAAGCGTAATCAGCTGGGCGAAGAACTGAAAAGCGGTAAGCTCGATACGCCATACGCGCTGTACAATCTGGCGCAGAAACGCCGTTTTGAGCGTTACACCTATGCATTGTCGCTGCTGGAAAAGCCAATGAGCTTCACCGGCAACGACACTATTGATCTCGACCGCAGCAAAGCGCCGTGGCCGAAAGACAAGGCCGAACTGGACGCGCTGTGGAATGCGAAAGTCAAATATGACGAGCTGAACCTCAAGCTGACCGGCAAGACCGACAAGGAAATTCGTGAAACGCTGACCAAGCGCTATCAGTTTGCCATCAAGCGCCTGACGCAAAGCAACAGCGAAGACGTTTTCCAGTTGGCGATGAATGCCTTTGCGCATGAAATCGACCCGCATACCAACTATCTCTCCCCACGCAATACCGAACAGTTCAATACCGAGATGAGCCTGTCACTGGAAGGTATCGGTGCGGTGTTGCAGATGGATGACGATTACACCCTGATCAACTCCATGGTGCCAGGTGGCCCGGCGGCGAAGAGCAAGGCGATCACCGTGGGTGACCGTATTGTCGGCGTTGGCCAGGCGGGCAAGCCTGTGGTCGATGTGATCGGCTGGCGTCTGGACGACGTGGTTTCCCTGATTAAAGGGCCGAAGGGCAGCAAGGTGCGCCTGGAGATCCTGCCTGCCGGCAAGGGCACTAAAACCCGAGTGGTCACCTTGACCCGTGAGCGTATCCGTCTGGAAGACCGCGCGGTGAAAATGACCATCAAGACCGTCGGCAAAGAGAAAGTCGCGGTGATGGACATTCCGGGCTTCTACGTGGGCCTGACCGATGACGTGAAAGTTCAGTTGCAGAAGATGGCCAAGCAGAACGTCAAGAGCCTGATCATCGACCTGCGCACTAACGGCGGCGGCGCACTGACCGAAGCGGTTTCGCTGTCCGGTCTGTTCATTCCGAGCGGCCCGGTAGTGCAGGTACGTGACAACAACGGTAAAGTGCGTGAAGACGCGGACACCGACGGCGTGACCTATTACAAGGGGCCGCTGGTGGTACTGGTTGACCGTTTCAGCGCCTCGGCTTCGGAGATCTTCGCCGCGGCAATGCAGGACTATGGTCGCGCGCTGATCGTCGGTGAACCGACCTTCGGGAAAGGTACCGTGCAACAGTATCGCTCGCTGAACCGCATTTACGATCAGATGCTGCGTCCGGAGTGGCCGGCGTTGGGGTCGGTGCAATACACCATTCAGAAGTTCTACCGCGTTAACGGCGGCAGTACCCAACGTAAGGGGGTTACCCCGGATATCCTGATGCCAAGCGGCATTGATCCGGCGGAAACCGGTGAAGCGTTTGAAGATAACGCTATGCCGTGGGACAGCATCAATGCGGCGACCTACACCAAAACCGGTGACATGAAGCCGTTTGAGCCTGAACTGCTGAAGGATCATGAGCAGCGTATCGCCAAGGATCCCGAGTTCCAGTACATCGCGCAGGATATCGCTCATTACAAGGCGCTGAAGGACAAGCGTAACATCGTCTCTCTCAACCTGGTTCAGCGCGAGAAAGAGAACCACGATGATGACGCTACCCGTCTGCAACGTGTTAATGATCGCCTGCAGCGCGCCGGTAAAAAGCCGCTGAAGGCCCTGGAAGATTTGCCGAAGGATTACCAGGAACCTGACCCATATCTGGATGAAACCGTGCACATCGCACTGGATCTGGCGCACCTTGATCAGGCGCAGCCGGCGGCGGCGAAATAACGCAGCCGAGTCTCAGTAGAGTCTCAGTAAATGAAAAGCGCACCTTCGGGTGCGTTTTTTAATGGGCGCTCCTGGCGGTATTGAATAACCCACACCGTCATTTTTACGCAAAAAAATTCCCACCGTTTTGCGCAACAATCGTTTACAATTTGAAAAGTATTGCTTGAGCGCCGTTTTTGTAAAGTTTCGTATTTTTAGTAGGTTAATGGCGAGCAACTCTTGAAACTGTGACGAATGCCCATACCATCTAGGGTATCCGAGGCAGCGTTTTGTTAACATTTATGAGGAAGTAAACATTTTATGATGCGTATAGCTCTGTTCCTGCTCACCAACCTGGCGGTGATGTTGGTTTTCGGGCTGGTGCTCAGCCTGACAGGAATCCAATCCAGTAGCGTTCAGGGCCTGATGATCATGGCCGGTCTGTTCGGCTTCGGCGGCTCGTTTGTTTCACTGCTGATGTCCAAATGGATGGCGCTGCGCTCCGTCGGCGGGGAAGTGATTGAACAACCGCGTAACGAGACCGAAAACTGGCTGCTGGAAACGGTACGCCGTCAGTCGCAGCAGGCAGGCATTGCCATGCCGCAGGTGGCTATTTATCACGCACCGGACATTAACGCCTTCGCCACCGGTGCGCGCCGTAATGCGTCACTGGTCGCCGTCAGCACCGGCCTGCTGCAAAGCATGAGCCGCGATGAAGCGGAAGCGGTTATTGCCCACGAAATCAGCCACGTTGCCAATGGCGACATGGTCACCATGACGCTGATCCAGGGCATCGTGAACACCTTCGTGATCTTCATCTCACGACTGATCGCACAGGCCGCCGCCGGCTTCCTGGGCAACCGTGACGGCGAAGGGGAAGGCAACGGCAACCCGATGATCTACTTCGGCGTGTCGATGGTTCTGGAGCTGGTATTCGGCCTCCTGGCCAGCATTATCACCATGTGGTTCTCGCGTCACCGTGAGTTCTACGCCGACGCAGGTTCCGCCAAACTGGTGGGCCGCGAGAAAATGATCGCGGCGCTGCAACGGCTGAAAACCAGTTATGAACCGCAGGAAGCGGGCAACATGATGGCGTTCTGCATCAACGGCAAATCCAAGTCGTTCAGCGAACTGTTCATGTCGCACCCGCCGCTCGATAAACGTATCGAAGCGCTGCGTTCAGGTCAGTACCTGAAGTAACCTTCAGAAAGTAAAAAACCCCGGCTCGCCGGGGTTTTTTTATGTCCGTTATTTGACCGGCCGGCTGCTTTCTGCCGGTTGTGAGCAGGGTTGGGTAATGCGCAGGCTGCTGACCGCTGCCGCCAGTGTGGCGAAGGTACCGGCCAGAATCAATGAGGCATGAGTGCCGGAGGTGGGGAACAGGTTGAACATTAACGCCACCAGCGCGGCTCCCGAGGTCTGTCCCAACAGCCGGGCGGTGCCCAGCATGCCGCTGGCACCTCCGCTGCGGTTGCGCGGGGCGGCGGAAATAATAGTGTGGTTATTCGGTGACTGAAACAGCCCAAAACCGGCACCGCACAGCACCATACGCCAGATGATATCCAGGTCTGAAGGGTTTTGCGGCAGCAGCGCCAACAAAAACAGGCCCAGTGCAAACACCGCCAGACCGATACAGCCTAACAATCCGGCATGAATGCGCTCCACCAGTCGTCCTGCAAGCGGTGCCATGACGATTATCGCCAAAGGCCATGGCGTCAGCAGCAACCCGGTGGCGACCTCATCACGTCCCAGCGTGCTTTGCAGGAAGAACGGCAATGAGACCATCGCCAGCATCTGCGCGGTGAACGAACAGACCGAGGTGCCCATCGACAGGGCGAAAATCGGGATGCGCAGCAGGTCGACCGGCAGCAGTGGGAACTCCTGACGCAGCTGTCGGCGAACAAAGAAGAAGCCAATCACCAGCAGCGCGGCGATTTCGCTGAATATCACCGTCAGGCTCTGGCCCTGGGCAAAGCCGCTGATGGCGGTGATCAGCAGCCCGAAGGTCAGGGCATTCATCACCGCACTGGTCGGATCAAAGCGCTGATTAGTACTTTTTTGGCTATTGCCGGGCAGGTACTTCATCCCCAGCAGTAACGCCACGATACCAATCGGCAGGTTAATCGCGAACAGCCATTGCCAGGAGGCCACCGAAAGGATCGCCGCCGCCACCGTAGGCCCGGCGGCCGAGGAGAAGGCGACAATCAGCGAGTTGATGCCCATACCGCGCCCGAGAAACCGCTGCGGATAGATAATGCGGATCAACGCGGTGTTGACGCTCATGATGGCGGCGGCGCCAAAGCCCTGCAGCACGCGGGCAATGGTCAGCGTCGTCAGCGAGTCTGACAGGGCGCAGAACAGCGAAGTAATGCTGAACACCAGCAGGCCTGCCTGATAGATGCGACGATAGCCAATCAGGTCGCCGAGCGAGGCCAACGACAGTAGTGAAATGGTGATCGCCAACTGATAGGCGTTAACCACCCAGATGGAACTGGCCGGGCTGGCATTCAGATCGCGCGCGATGGTCGGCAGTGCCACGTTGGCAATCGCGCCATCGAGCACCGAAACGGTGATGCCCAGGGCAATGGCGAGGATAGCCCCGTAGCGTTGTGGGACGGGGAGGCCATCAGTACAAGAACGCATGTTGCTCTCGAAGGTATTAATCCGGGGGAGTATTACCATGCTAATCATATTCGTCTGTGATTGCACCCGCAGTTTCCTGCGCAATTGTAATAACCTATCACTGCAGAGTGCCCAAGCCCCTCTGGCATTTGTCCCCGGGGCAGATTGCGTGGTCTCTGGGGTACCGCGTATACTGAAACCCTTGTTCAAATTTCTTAAAACAGAAAATGCCGGGTAGGATATTGACTATGGTTAACGCAGATTCAGATAAACAACCGGATGCGGTTTCATCCGTGCTGAAGGTATTCGGTATCTTGCAGGCGCTGGGCGAAGAACGTGAAATTGGCATAACCGAGCTTTCCCAGCGGGTGATGATGTCCAAGAGCACCGTCTACCGTTTTCTGCAGACCATGAAGTCATTGGGCTATGTTTCGCAGGAGGGTGAGTCGGAAAAATACGCGCTCACGCTCAAGCTGTTTGAACTGGGGGCCAAGTCGCTGCAAAGCGTCGATCTGATCCGCAGCGCCGATATCCAGATGCGTGAACTGTCGAGCCACACCCGCGAAGCTATTCACCTCGGGGCGCTGGATGAGGACAGTATTGTCTATATCCATAAAATCGATGCCATGTATAACCTGCGTATGTATTCGCGTATTGGTCGTCGCAACCCGCTGCACAGTACGGCGATCGGTAAAGTGCTGTTAGCCTGGCGCGACCGGGCTGAAGTGGCGCAAATCCTGTCAAAAATTGAGTTTACCCGCAGCACCCCGAACACCCTGACCGATGCCGCGGCCTTGATGTCGCAACTGGAGCAGGTGCGTGAGCAGGGGGTGGGTGAAGACATCGAAGAGCAGGAAGAAGGGTTGCGCTGCATTGCGGTGCCGGTGTTTGACCGTTTTGGCGTGGTAACCGCCGGTCTGAGTATCTCGTTCCCGTCCATTCGTTACTCGGAAGATGCCAAAGCCGATTACGTCAAACGTCTGCATACCGCCGCCCGCAACATTTCCGAGCAAATGGGTTATCACCACTATCCATTCTGATCCCGTGGGTTCGAATAATTCATGGCGTTGCCAGTTATGGGCAGCGCTTTTTTTTATTTTAGATTTAGCGGTTTTTCAGACGTAAAAAAACCGGGGCCTGCTTCAGCCCCGGTTTTTTTAATGCCGACGAAATTTACTGGTGAGCCAGTTCCACTTCGTCTTCGCTGTCCATAATGGACTTGTCGGTTTGCTTCATCAACTGACTGGTGATGGTACCGGCAGCCATAGAGCCGTTGACGTTCAGTGCGGTACGGCCCATGTCGATCAGCGGTTCAACCGAGATCAGCAGCGCAACCAGCGTAACTGGCAGGCCCATCGCCGGCAGCACGATCAGCGCGGCGAAAGTCGCACCGCCACCGACACCGGCAACGCCGGCGGAGCTGATGGTGACGATACCGACCAGGGTGGCGATCCACACCGGGTCCAGCGGATTAATACCGACGGTTGGGGCTACCATTACCGCCAGCATGGCCGGGTACAGACCGGCACAGCCGTTCTGGCCGATAGTGGCACCAAACGAGGCCGAGAAGCTGGCGATGGATTCAGGTACGCCCAAACGACGGGTCTGCGCTTCCACGTTCAGTGGAATGCTGGCGGCGCTGGAGCGGCTGGTAAAGGCGAAAGTGATCACCGGCCATACTTTGCGGAAGAACTTCAACGGGTTAACGCCGGTGAAGGCCAGCAGGGCGGCGTGCACCGCAAACATGATCGCCAGACCCAGATAGGAGGCGACGACGAAGCTACCCAGTTTGATGATGTCGTGGACGTTAGAGCCTGCGACCACTTTGGTCATCAGTGCCAGTACGCCGTACGGAGTCAGTTTCATCACCAGACGCACCAGCTTCATTACCCAGGCCTGCAGGGTATCGATCGCCACCAGCACGCGTTCGCCTTTAGGCTTGTCGTCTTTCAGCAACTGCAGCGACGCCACGCCGAGGAAGGTCGCGAAGATCACCACGCTGATGATTGAGGTTGGGCTGGCCCCGGTTAGATCGGCAAACGGGTTTTTAGGAATGAAGGACAGCACCATCTGCGGTACGGTCAGGTCGGCCAGTTTACCGACGTAGTTGCTTTGGATCGCTGACAGACGCGCGCTTTCTTGCGCCCCTTGCACCAGGCCCTCGGCGGTCAGACCAAACAGGTTGGTCACCAGCACGCCCACCAGTGCCGAAATCAGCGTGGTGAACAGCAGGGTGCCAATCGTCAGGAAGCTGATTTTCCCCAGAGAAGAGGCGTTGTGCAGCTTGGCGACCGCGCTCAGAATTGAGGCGAACACCAGCGGCATCACAATCATTTGCAGCAGTTGCACATAGCCGTTACCGACAATGTTGAACCAGCTGATGGATTCTTTCAGTACCGGGTTGTCCGAGCCGTACACCAGTTGCAGCGCCAGACCGAACACCACGCCCATGACCAGGCCGACCAGTACTTTTTTCGCCAGGCTCCATTGCTTATGACGGCTTTGCGCCAACAGCAAAAGGAGGGCGACAAAAATCACCACGTTAATAACCAGCGGAAGATTCATCCCCAATGTCTCCAATTATTTTTTCTTATATAAAAATGGCTATGCACCAAGGCGTAGCGATACTAAATATCGTAACAGTTTGCGTAACGGCTCACTTATATCCAAATGGAATTTGATATAACTTTGTTGACTGATTTGTTTAATTAATAGTCTTTGCGAATATTAAATGGCCGTTTTTTTGTGATCACAGTCTGATATTTTTTATTTGTTCAAAATAGGACTGCACCGGAAGGGTGCAACCGCCTTGCCAGTAGATCGCAAAAGCCACCAGACACAGGCACAGAGCGCGCTCGAGTTGGTTGCCTTTCTGAGAATTTAGCAGCGGCAGGCGAAAACGCCAGCGACAGGGCCAAAGCAAGGGCACGCCGGCGGGGGTGAGCATATCTGCCAACAGGTGGCTGAAGTAACCGATAATCATCGCATGCAGGACATCCGGCGGGATCGGCCAACTGCGTGGCACGTCAAGCTGGAACAGTGCCATGCCGCCGGCGATCGCCAGCAGGCTATGAGTAAAACCGCGATGGCCGAAGGCGCGTGAAATAGGAATGGCGATCCAGCGCAGGCGCTGGCCTAACACCGATTTGGGGTGATCGATATCAGGCAGCAACGAAGTCAGCAGAGCGGCGGGGATAATATGCCACCAGTCGCCGGTAGCAAGCGATGGTGTCACCTCAGCCTTCTTGGCGAAAATCGCGCAAGCGACAGAGAAAATAAGATGTCCTTCCGCGGTCATACTGCAATTCCGGCTGATAAACTGTTAATTTATCCAGTATATGGGAAAATTCCCAGTAGTGGAAGCAGTTACCCTGTAACCAATTGTTTATTTTATACGGTTTTACAACGGCTTGTTTGGTCAGTGTTAAAGGGGGATGCGTTTTTTATCTGGTAAGGCTGATGGAGGAAGAAAGCTCCGGACGACAGGATCAGGTTGCGTGGCAGTGACAGCCTGTGCCGATCGCCCGGTGCTTTCTTATTGCCCTAGCATAGAGAGAGCGGCAGGCTAACTCAATATAAATGAAATAACGTTTTATTTATTTTATGACGCAATGCGCTATTTTGAAACCAAGCGCTGATGGGGGCTTAAAGGGGATGAGTAACGGCACCGGGAGCAGACCGATGCCGTGAAGATTACGCCAGGTGCTCAGGTGTCAGCTGTTCCAGCGTTTCGAGCTTATGGTCGGCCAATGCCCAGCGCGCATCGTTGCGATACTCGTGCGCCGGGATAACGATCGAACGCATTCTGGCGGCTTTGGTGGCAATCATTGCCGTTGAATGAATCTTCCAAAGTGATACAGCGCAGTGGATCACTGCCGAGACGTTCGGCGGCAATCAGATACACTTCGGGGTGCGGCTTGCTGTAAGGCAGATATTCGGCGGAAACCAATTGGTCAAAGTAGCCTTCAAGGTCAAACATCTGCAGAACCTGTTGTTGCATGTGTAGCGGCGAAGCTGAGGCCAGGCCGATATTCAGATCCAGACTGCGGCACAGCTCCAGCGCCTGCTGCACGCCCGGCAACAGCGGCTGTTTTTCACGTACCAGTTCTATGGCGCGTTCGATGATCCGCGCGGAGACTTCTTCCTGCGAAACCCCTTGCCACGGCATGGCCTGGTACCACATTTTCACCACCAGATCGATGCGCAGACCCAGGGTATCCGGTAGCTTGTGGCGGTCGGACAAATCCAGCCCCAGTGCGCCAAAGATATCCAGTTCCGCCTGTAACCACAGGGGTTCTGAATCGATCAATAAACCATCCATATCAAAAATAGCGGTTTCAATGCGTTGCGAATAGGCCATTAGCGGTTAACTCCTTGCCGGCGCCGGTGAATGTGGCCAACACTTTATCATCGCTGACGGCGAGACTAAAACTTTTGCCTGCCGGGCTGAGCCCGGCCAAAGCGCAGGATACGCCACACTTCCCGCAGTTTTAACCACCAACGCTGATGTTGGCGCTCGGTGACCTGCTGTAGCATGCGCGCATAGTCCAGCACCAATCCTGGCGTCCAGGTCATGCTTTCGCCACGGCTGCGCAGCACCGCCAGCATCCACAGGTTGGGATCGAGCACCAGCAACAGAAAAACGGCGCCACAGATGCTTATCGCCCAGAACGCCCTCCAGCGCGCTGTCGAGTGCCCGAATCACCGTGGTGGAACAGTTGCGACGGGTCAGGTTGTAGGTGGTGTCCTGCTGATAGTGCTGCCAGAAAGTGCGCAGCGCCGCGGGGTTATAGCGGTGAAACTGGATTTTTTTGTCCGGTGGGCACCAGGCCGCCACCTCTTGTTGCAGGCCCGGCAGAAAACGGCCGTCGACGTTGTTTTGCTCGCCGGAATGCAGCAACTGGCGAAAATCCTGTGCGGAGTGGCTGATATCGTTAAGCGGATAGTGGCTAATATACAGATCCGGATCGAGCGCCAGAGCGGCATGACCGGTGGAAATATTACCGCCGCCGTCTACCGCAGCGATGTAGCGGTCGACGATGTAACGTCGGCGCGCGTCCTTTGCTGAACCTATTGGCGTCCAGACGTACACGCTGAGCGGGGGTGATATCATGCGTCCATTGTGGTTCGGGCTGATCCTGATTCTGATTCAGCGAAAAGCTTTCCAGTCGCCGAGCAATACGCAACAGCGCCCAACCGGAAAGCAGGATCATCACGCCGAGGCAAAAGGGTACCGTCATCCGGTGCGGCACCGGCCAGCCGACGAAAATCATCAGCGACAGCAGAATTTCGCCGCTGCCGGCCAGCGCTACCGGTTTCCATCGGCTGTGCTGGATCACCGTGGAGGAGGCGATACGTACCGCACCGTCAAGCAGCAGTGCGCTGCCAAACACCAGCGTGGCGACGATGTTATCGTCTGCGGGCACGTCCAGTATCAAAAAGGCCATAAACAAGAAACTCAGCCCTTTCAGCAGCACCGGTCGGCTGGCGGCAGAGCCAATCACCAACGCGGCGGAAATCGCCACCAGCCCCTCCAGCGCCAGCATGACGGCCAAGGCATCTAACGCCAGCACCGAACGACCATCTTGCAACACATCAAACAGCATCAGTACGCCCACGCAGATCCACAACCAGCCGAACAGCATCAGCAGGCGGCGCTGGCCGTGCAGCGCCTGCGCGCCCAGCAATAAGATAATCAGCCGAATCATGGCGGCTCCTGTTTAAACGGATTGATTTAACTATATAACTATTTAATGGTAACGCGCGGTCATCGTTAAGCTGTTGATTTCGGATAATCCCGGCTACGCTTGTAGCACAGTAACGGTGAAGAAAACGGTGGGCGAGTTTCAGTAACTACAGGTAGACTTAGCCAATTACGGTTACGTCGCTTACAAGGGGAACACATGACGTATCAACAGGCTGGGCGCATCGCCATTATCAAACGTATTCTTGGCTGGGTGGTTTTTATCCCTGCGTTACTGTCGACGCTGATCTCAATGTTGATGTTTGTTTATCAGCACAGCGAAAAGACTAAAGGCATCAATGCGGTAATGCTGGATTTTGTCCACGTGATGGTCGATATGGTGCGCTTCAATACGCCGTTCCTGAATATCTTCTGGTATAACTCGCCGGTTCCTGACTTAGAAAAAAGCCTGTTCAGCGGCGCTAATTTCATGTTTATCGTGATTTATATTCTGATTTTCGTCGGGCTGGCTTTGCAGGCTTCAGGTGCGCGCATGTCGCGTCAGGTGAAGTTTATTCGCGAAGGCCTGGAAGACCAGATGATCCTCGAACAGGCCAAGGGCAGCGAGGGGCACACCCGCGCGCAGTTGGAAGAACGTATCACGTTGCCGCATCACACCATTTTGCTGCAATACTTCCCGCTGTACATTTTGCCGGTGGTGATTGCGGTGATCGCCTGGTTTGTGATCAAACTGCTGGGCCAACTGGCCGGCGCGGCTTAAGGTGAGATGAAGTTGAGGCGCTGGGTTCAGCGCCTCGATTTTATTGCGGTTAGGAATGCAGCAGGGCTTCTACCGCGCGCTGGGCCTTGACCAGATGCTGACCGCCAAACAGATTGCTGCGGTTGAGCAGGTAATACAGTTGATACAGCGGCTGACGTTCGATAAATCCATTCTCCAATGGCCAGACGCTCTGGTAGCCGTCATAAATCTGCGGCGGCAACTCCGGATACAGTGGCAGCATCGCCAAATCACACTCTCTGTCTCCCCAATAGCAGGCCGGATCAAACAGCAAGGGGCCGTTGGCGGTTAAAGCGCAGTTGGCCGGCCATAAATCGCCATGCAGCAGTGAAGGCTGCGGCTGATGGTGCTGCAGGCGCAGATACACCGCGTCAACAATCTCATCAATATCCCCGAAGGTCATGCCTTTCTCTGCCGCCATCTGCAACTGCCAGCCAATGCGCTGCTCGGCAAAGAATTCAGACCAGCGGCGCTGCCAGGCGTTGGGTTGCGGAGTGGTGGACAAATCGTTGTCGAAGTCGAGGCCGAACTGCGGCTGTTCGCTCCATTGGTGCAGATGAGCCAGTTGTTGGCCAAGACAGTAGGCGCCGTGGGCATCAAAGGGTTTCAGGGGTTGGTATTCCAGCAGCAGGAAGCTGTAGTCGCGATCGCTGCCGACGCCGTACACCTGCGGCACTCGCACCGTTTTACTGCGGGCAAGTAACTCCAACTGGTCGGCCTCGGCGGTAAAGATCGGCAACAGTTCCCGGGCATCGCATTTGACAAACACCTGGTGCTCACCGTAATTCACACGCCATGCCGGGTGAATATCGCCCCCGGGCAGTTCGGTTCTTTCGCGGATTTCTGCGCTGCCAAGATGTTCACTTAACAGACGGCTAACGGCTTGCCACATGGTACACCCCCTCTGTGTTGCCTGCGAATTCATTAGGTTAGCGTCTTTAGCCTGAAGAAAACACGACCTGGCGCACAGCTGGCACCAACAATTGGCGATTTTCTCGCCACCCGCGTTTGCTCAAAGTATATACGCTATTGATTAATTTAAGTACGGCGCATGTTGCAACTTGCCGGCGGGAGGGCGATGTTTATCAGGCCAGCTGCGGCTGAGACAAGGGGGGTTTTTATTGATGTCTTTTACTATCAATGAGATGAGAAATTAATGGAGCAAAACCAGCAGTGGCAACGCGGTGAATACCGAATCAACAGTGATAAAAGTGAATTAAATATCGTCTTTACCCACGCTTTTTTGACCACCTCGACCTGGGCGAGTGGCATTTCGCTGGCGACGGTGCAGTTGTCCATCGACAATAGCCTGTGTTTTGGTTTGTATTATCAGCAGCAACAGATTGGCTTTGCCCGTCTGGTTACGGATTACGCCACTTTTGGCTACCTGTGTGATGTGTTTGTCTCGCCGGATTACCAGGGGCAAGGGCTGGCGCGTTGGCTGATGGATTGCACGTTGGAACACCCTGTGCTGCAACGGCTGCGGCGGATAATGCTGGTGACGGGCACTGCGCCGTGGCTGTATCAGAAAGTGGGTTATGAAGCGGTGAATCGTGAGGATTTTGTCTGGCACATTGTCCGGCCGGATATCTACCAGCAGCAGTAACATCAGGCGGCGGTGCTATTGCGCACCGCCGCCTGTTTCAGGACTTGGCGTTGAGCAAATCGTTATCGTGACGTTGTAACGGCCTGAACTTGCTGTAGAGCAGGGCGACCACAAACAGAATCGCCTGTACGATCACAATGCAGGGGCCGGTAGCGCCGTCGATGTGGAAGCTGATCAAGGTGCCGAGCACGCAGGAGAACACCGAAACCACCGTGGCGACCATCAACATGCGATCAAAGCTGCGGCACAGCATAAAGGCAATAATCCCTGGAGCGATCAGCATCGCAATTACCAGAATCACCCCCACCGCCTGCAGCGAAGCGACAATGGTCAGCGCCAGCAGGCACAGTAACCCGTAGTGCAACAGCTTCACCGGCAGACCAATCACCCTGGCATGGTTGGGATCGAAACAGTAGAGCATCAGATCTTTGCGCTTTAGCAGCACCACCAACAGGGTAATACCGGCCATCAACAGCGTCTGTTTCAGTTCGGCATCGGTAATGCCCAGCATATTGCCGAACAGAATGTGGCTCAGATGCTGATCGGTATCGACGCGTGAAAACAACACCAGCCCGAAGGCGAACATGCCAGAGAACACGATGCCCATCACCGTATCCTCTTTCACCCGGCTGTTTTCTTTCAGGTATCCGGTGGCGACCGCGCAGAAAATACCGGAGAAAAACGCGCCGATCACCACCGGGATACCGAGCACGAACGCCAGCACGATGCCGGGCAGCACCGCATGCGAAATGGCATCGCCCATCAGCGACCAGCCCTTGAGCACCAGATAACAGGACAGTACCGCACAGACTACGCCAGTGACGATAGCGGCCAGGATCGCCCGTTGCATAAACGGATAGGCGAACGGTTCGCTGAGCAGTTGATACAGAGTTTCCATCAGTGGCCTCCGGTCTGTTCACGCGCTACGCGGCGTTTGGATGCCAGCAGACCGTGTTTCGGGGCGAAGAAAAAGGCGGCCAGGAACACCAGCGTCTGCAGGGTCACGATCACCCCACCGGTCGCGCCGTCGAGGAAGAAGCTCAGGTAGGCCCCGAAGCTGCTGGTTAATGCACCGATCACGATGGCAATGATCACCAACCGACTGAAACGGTCGGTCAGCAGATAGGCGGTTGCCCCCGGCGTGATGACCATGGCGATCACCAAAATCGCACCGACGGTTTGTAATGCCGCCACGGTGCAGGCGCTGAGCAGGGTGAAGAACAGGATCTTCAGCCGCAGCGGCGACAGGCCGATCGACACCGCGTGGTTTTCGTCAAAGAACACCGCCAGCAGATCTTTCCACACCAGGCACAGGATCAGCAGCGATACGCCGATGATAATCTCGACCTGCAACACGTCTTCGTCGGCGATGCCGAGAATATTGCCGAAGATAATCGACTGCACGTTAACCGAGGTTGGGTTGAGCGAAACGATCAGCAGGCCGACGGCGAAGAAGGTGGAAAAGATAAAGCCGATAATTGCGTCTTCACGCAGGCGAGTGACGTGGCGCACCAACGTCATGGCCAGCGCGGCCAGCATGCCGGTGAAGAAGGCACCCGCGGCGTAGGGCAGGCCCAGCGCATAGGCACCCGCGACCCCAGGCACCACCGAGTGCGACAACGCGTCGCCCATCAGCGACCAGCCTTTCAGCATCAGGTAAGCCGACAGGAACGCACAGGCGGCGCCGACGATGGCGCTGACCCAGATGGCCTTGACCATGTAGTTGTAACTGAAGGGTTGCAGCAGAAGTTCCAGCATCAGGGTTGTTTCTCCTTTGGCTGGCTTTGCGCAGGCGGGTCACTCTTGGTATGGCCGTAGAACACCGCCGGGCGCTCGTCATCGGTCAATACCGTCAGGGTGCGCGGATCGTTGTCGTCGTGCAGATCCGGGCCGGACAGGTTGATATGGCGCAGTACGCCGCCGAAGGCCTGTTCCAGGTTGCTCTGGGTAAAGGTGGTTTCGGTCGGCCCCGCGGCCAGCACCGTGCGGTTAATCAGGATCACCCGATCGCAAAACTCCGGCACGCTACCCAGGTTATGGGTGGAAACCAGGATCAGGTGGCCTTCATCGCGCAACGCACGCAACAGGTCGATAATGGCATTCTCGGTTTTGACGTCGACGCCGGTAAAGGGCTCGTCCAGCAGCAGCACCGTGCCTTGCTGAGCCAGCGCCCGCGCCAGAAAGACGCGTTTTTTCTGCCCGCCGGAAAGCTCACCAATCTGGCGGGTGCGCAGTTCGCTCAGGCCAACACGCTCCAGCGCCTTATCGACCCGCAACCGGTCTTCCTTTGAAGGAATACGCAGGAAATTCATCTTGCCGTAGCGGCCCATCATCACCACGTCTTCCACCAACACCGGGAAATTCCAGTCAACCTCTTCGGTTTGCGGGACATAGGCAATCACGTTTTTCTTCAGCGCCTGCGCGACCGGCTGTTCGTTGAGCTGTACGCGGCCGCTGGTGGGCCTGACCAGCCCCATAATGCTTTTAAACAGGGTTGACTTACCGCTGCCGTTGACGCCAACCAGCGCGCAGATGGCACCGCCACTCAGGGTGAAACTGGCGTTGTGGATCGCGGTATGGCCGTTGTTGTAAGTGACGGTAACGTCGTCCACGCTCAATTCAGGGCGGACAAAAACCTCGGTGGTCATTGATCAAATCCTTTGGCAATGGTTTGTACGGTGACATTGAGCAGGTCAATATAAGTCGGCACCGGGCCACCCTGAGCAGACAGTGAATCGACATAGAGTACGCCGCCGTATTTTGCACCGGTCTCTTTGGCGACCTGTTTGGCAGGTTTGTCGGAAATGGTGCTTTCGCTGAATACCACCGGGATGTGGTTGGCGCGCACGGCGTCGATCACCCGGCGAACCTGCTGCGGCGAGCCTTGCTCATCGGCGTTGATTGGCCACAGATACACTTCTTTCAACTGATAGTCTTTTGCCAGATAGCTGAAGGCACCTTCACTGGTCACCAACCAACGCTGGGCTGCCGGGATGCGTGCCAGACGTTCGCGCAGCGGTGCGTCCAACGCGGCAATTTTGGCGGCATAGGCCTTGGCATTGCGGTTATAGGTCTCGGTATTGGCCGGGTCGTGTTGCACCAGCGCCTTACGAATATTCTCGATATATACCAGCGCGTTGCTGGCGGACATCCAGGCGTGCGGATTCGGGTTGCCGTTATACGGCCCTTCGCGGATCGGCAGCGGGGTGATACCTTCGGTGACGACCGCAGCCGGCACCTGTTTGATGTTCTCGAAGAAGCGCTGGAACCAGCGTTCCAGATTCATGCCGTTCCACAGGATCAGGTCGGCATGCTGCGCCTTGACGATATCGCGCGGCGTCGGCTGATAATCGTGGATTTCTGCGCCCGGTTTGGTGATCGACTCTACCACGGCGGCGTCACCGGCCACGTTCTGGGCGATATCCTGAATAATGGTAAAGGTGGTTACCACGCGCAGTTTTTTTCTGCCAATGCGGCCTGGCTGGCGAGGCCAGCAGTCAGTAACAGGCACAGTAGGGCGACAGGGCGGAAAAAGCCGCAGGGCTTAATAATGGATAGGCGGGGAAAAGCGCGTTGTTTCATAAACATGGTGACATCTCCTGGCTCAAATGAAAATGATTATCAATATCAACTAGAGCAAAGTCAAGCGTCACCTTCCGGCCGACTGCCGGTTATTTACTCAATGGAAAAAATAATACCACCCGGTGAGTTATAGCATTTTATGTATCAGTATGTAACCGCTTAGCGTAATCGTCGTAGGTGACAATATCGACCTCCGGAGTCTTACCCAACGCGACCTGCCCAAGCTTCTGTGCCAGTAGTTGCACATCCTGTTGATCCAGTGGGGTTATCAGCGCAAAACTGTTGCTGCCCAGTTCGTGCGGAACGCCATTTTCGTCTGCCACCGACGTGACAAATCCCTGAAGGGTTAATTGTCCTGTCAGCTTGGCCAAATCAGCTAATCCTTCTTCCTGATAGCGAAAAGTCACCACAAAACACGTTGTTGCAGATTGACTCATAAATCACCTCTTGGTATACGAGTAGCTTGAGATTAGACCAAAAAAAGCGTACAGGCGTCCTTACAAGTTGTATATGCTACGCAACTCATTGAAAGGAGTGAGGGATTCTGTGAAAACAAAAAATAGGTTGCCTGACGGCAATTTTGCTTTTGTCGGGTTGTGCCAAAGACCCGCAAACAGCAACCAATATTTCAGGCAGTGGCACATCGCGTGGCGGTTGGTTAAAGACTCCCCCGCAGGCTCCGGTTAACCGTACAGGGACACCGATAGCCTATAACGATTACATTCGTCAGGCCGCTAACAGCTATGGCGTTGACGAAACGCTGATTAAAGCGATTATTCAGGTGGAATCCGGGTTTAACCCGAATGCAGTCAGCACCTCAAACGCAGTGGGATTAATGCAGCTGAAACCTTCAACCGCCGGGCGTGACGCCTATCGTCTGAAAGGAAGAAGCGGGCAGCCAAGCTCGCGTGAGTTGAAGGATCCGGCGGTTAATATTGATCTGGGAACGGCCTATATCAATATTCTTCAAAGCCAGCAGCTAGCCGGGATCAACGATCCACAGACGTTACGTTACGCCACCATTGTTTCTTATGTGAATGGAGCGGGCGCCATGCTACGGACCTTCTCATCGGACAAGCGCGTAGCGGTGAATCGTATCAATCAGATGAGCCCGGATGAGTTCTATCAGCATATCCAGAAAAAGCATCCGGCCCCGCAGGCGCCGCGCTATTTATGGAAGGTGACCACCGCCTACCAGGCAATGTCACCCTAGTTCAGATTTCTTTGCTAAACCGGCCTCTTAATGGGGCCGGTTTTTTTATTGGCGCGAGGTAAAATCGCGATGCACTTCTCATTTTTCGTTATTTCCCATCCTGTTACCTAAAAAACCGCACGAATAGTTAATTTTACATTAACCCGCAAATCTTTACGTTCATTCAATAAGTTACCGGTAACATCGTGGCATTTGGTCACATTGTGGGCTTCAATAAATATACAAATAAGTAACAATTTATGTTTAAAACCCGCATCGACCGCAAGGTTGAGGTTAAATAGTTGTGATTATCTTTGGATGGAATGTGATATGTCGGACGATAAAACTAACAATTCACGGCGCGATTTCCTGTTGAAATCGATGACTTTAATCCCCGCAGCGGTGATTGGCGGCAGTGGCGTTAGCGCACTGACAGCCTCAATACCGGCGGTCGCGGCAACAGACACCCCAAAACCAAGCGACTACCAGCCTACCTTCTTTACCCCGGAAGAGTGGGCCTTCGTCAAAGCGGCTGTGGCACGCCTGATCCCGGCCGACGATCGTGGCCCAGGCGCGCTGGAAGCCGGCGTGCCGGAGTTTATCGATCGTCAGATGAATACTCCGTACGCGACCGGGTCCATCTGGTATATGCAGGGGCCGTTTAACCCGGATGTCCCGAAGGAAATGGGTTACCAACTGCCGCTGGTGCCGAAACAGATCTACAACCTGGGTATCGCCGATGCCGATGCCTACTGCAAGAAAACCGCCGGTAAACCTTTTGCCGAACTGGACGCCGCACAGCAGGACGCGCTGTTGCAGAAATTTGAGTCCGGCGAAGCGGAATTCGCGCAGTTGCCTGCCAAGCTGTTCTTCTCCTACCTGCTGCAAAACACCCGCGAAGGTTTCTTCAGCGACCCGATCCATGGCGGTAATAAAGACATGGTCGGCTGGAAGCTGATTAATTTTCCGGGCGCACGCGCCGACTTTATGGACTGGGTTGAGCGAGGGGAACGTTATCCCTTACCCCCGGTATCAATTCGTGGGGAGAGGGGGTAACAATGGCAACGGTAATGAAAAAAGTAGACGCGGTGATCGTCGGCTTCGGCTGGGTGGGCGCCATTATGGCCAAAGAATTGACCGAGGCCGGGCTGAACGTGGTGGCGCTGGAACGCGGCCCGATGCGCGATACCTATCCGGATGGTTCTTACCCGCAGGTGATCGACGAACTGACCTATAACATTCGCCGCAAGCTGTTCCAGGATTTGTCAAAAAAGCACCGTGACCATTCGTCATAATACCAGCCAGACGGCGGTGCCTTACCGTCAGTTGGCGGCGTTCTTGCCGGGTACCGGCGTGGGTGGTGCAGGCCTGCACTGGTCTGGCGTGCATTTCCGGGTCGATCCGATTGAATTGCGCATGCGCAGTCACTACGAAGAACGTTACGGCAAGAGTTTTATCCCGAAAGACATGACCATTCAGGATTTCGGCGTCAGCTACGCCGAGCTGGAGCCATTCTTCGACAAAGCGGAGAAAGTGTTCGGCACTTCCGGCACCGCCTGGACCATCAAAGGCCAGAAAGTGGGCCAAAAGGGCGGTAACCCGTTTGCCGGTGACCGTTCCGATGACTTCCCGTTGCCGGCGCAGAAAAATACTTTCTCCGCCCAGATGTTCGAGAAAGCCGCGCGGGACGTGGGATACCATCCTTATAACCTGCCTTCTGCCAACACCTCTGATTCCTATACCAACCCGTATGGCGCGCAGATGGGGCCGTGCAACTTCTGCGGTTTCTGTAGCGGTTACGCCTGCTATATGTATTCCAAAGCCTCGCCGAACGTCAATATTCTGCCGGCATTGCGCATGGAGAAACGCTTCGAGCTGCGCACCAACGCCAACGCGTTGAAAGTGAACCTGACCGCCGACAAGTCTCGTGCGACCGGTGTGAATTACATTGATGCGCAGGGTCGTGAAGTCGAACAGCCGGCCGAACTGGTGATCCTGGGCGCGTTCCAGTTCCACAATGTTCACCTGATGCTGCTGTCCGGCATCGGCAAACCTTACGATCCGGTGACCGGCGAAGGGGTGGTTGGGCGTAACTTCGCCTATCAGAACATGACCACCATCAAGGCGTTCTTCGACAAGGACGTGTTCACTAACCCGTTCATCGGCGCCGGCGGTAACGGTGTGGGTGTGGACGACTTCAACGCCGACAACTTTGACCATGCCGAGGCAGGCTTTGTTGGCGGTTCACCGTTCTGGGTCAACCAGGCAGGCACCAAACCGATCTCCGGCTTGCCAACCCCTCCGGGTACCCCGGCCTGGGGCAGTAAGTGGAAAGCGGCGGTGGCAGATGCCTATACCCATCATGTCTCGATGGATGCCCACGGCGCGCATCAGTCTTATCGCAGCAACTATCTGGATCTCGATCCTACCTACAAGAACGTGTTCGGCCAGCCGCTGCTGCGCATGACGTTCGACTGGCAGGAAAACGACGTCAAGATGTCGCAATTTATGTACGAGAAAATGGCGCCGATCGCCAAGGCCATGAACCCGAAACTGATCTCCGGCAGCCCAAAAAATGCCGACAGCCATTTCGATACCACCAGCTACCAAACCACCCATATGAACGGCGGTGCGGTGATGGGCGAAGATCCGAACACCAGCGCGGTGAACCGCTATCTGCAGAGCTGGGACGTGCATAACGTGTTCTCGATCGGCGCGTCGGCCTTCCCGCAGGGGCTGGGTTACAACCCGACCGGCACCGTGGCCGCGTTGGCTTACTGGTCTGCACGCGCTATTCGCGAGCAGTATCTGAAAAACCCAGGCCCTTTGGTGCAGGCATAAGGACGGCGACTGATGAAAGCATTTGTTCCCGCACTGGTTCTCAGTGCACTGAGTTTCTCCGTCTGGGCGCAGGACGCCACGGTCAGCAGCGAGTTGATCAAACGCGGCGAGTATCTGGCGCGTGCCGGTGACTGCGTGGCTTGCCACACCAACGGCAAAAGCGGTAAAGAGTTTGCCGGTGGTCTGGCGATGGAAACGCCGATCGGCACCATTTACTCCACCAATATCTCGCCGGACAAGAAAACCGGCATCGGTGATTACAGCTTCGAAGACTTCGACAACGCGGTACGCAAGGGCGTCGCTAAAAACGGCAGCACCCTGTACCCGGCGATGCCGTATCCGTCGTTTGCGCTGGTGAAAGAGGACGACATGCGTGCCATGTATGCCTACTTCATGCACGGCGTACCGGCGGTAGAGCAGGCCAACAAGGATTCCGACATCCCCTGGCCGCTGTCAATGCGCTGGCCGCTGAGCATCTGGCGCGGCATGTTTGCGCCATCACCGGCGGACTTTGTGGCGGACACCAAGGCCGATCCGGTGATTGAACGGGGCCGCTATCTGGTGGAAGGGTTGGGCCACTGTGGTGCCTGCCATACGCCACGTAGCATTACCATGCAGGAAAAAGCGCTGAGCAATAACGACGGTGACAACTACCTGTCCGGCAGCAATGCGCCGATCGACGGTTGGGTGGCATCCAGCCTGCGCGGTGACAACAAGGATGGGCTGGGAACCTGGAGCGAGGCCGAACTGACCGAGTTCCTGAAAACCGGGCGTAACGATAAGTCCATCGTGTTTGGCGGCATGAGCGACGTGGTTGAGCATAGCCTGCAGTATCTCAGCGATGAGGATCTGACGGCGATTTCGCGCTACCTGAAAACGCTGCCGCCGAAAGACGGCAAACAACAGGCCGCACCGGTAGAAGACAGCGTAGCCAAGGATCTGTGGCGCGGTGACGACAGCAAGCCCGGAGCGGCGCTGTACGTCGATAACTGTGCTGCCTGCCACCGTACCGATGGCGTGGGCTACAAGCGTGCCTTCCCGGCGCTGAAGGGCAACCCGGTGGTGCAGACCGAAGATGCGACCTCGTTGATCCACATCGTGCTGACCGGTAACACCACGCCGGCGGTGAAGGGAGCGGTATCCAACCTCACCATGCCACCGTTTGGCTGGCGCCTGAACGACCAGCAGGTAGCGGAAGTGGTTAACTTCATTCGCTCAAGCTGGGGTAACAGCGCCAAGCCGGTCAGCGCCTCAGACGTGGCCAGCGTGCGTAAAGACCAGAAGGACATGGGCAGCGCCGCGGTGCCGGAACATCCGGACGCCAACAAGTAAGTCATCCTCCCAGGGCCTCATTCGAGGCCCTGGTTTTTTGTGCTTCTCAGCCGATTTTCACAGCGATTATTGTTCGCGAAACAGCCACTCAACCAGTGAAAGATAGACCTGGGCAACGTTTTTAATTATCCTTTGCCGTCCTTTTACCAGGCATAAGAATGAAATTCTGAGTTAAATAACTGATTATTATTAAAAATTCGCGGAGAAGGATATCCCGTTAGGCGCAATCGTTGTCGCTGCAGATTAAGGTAAGCTTTCCTATGAGTACGATTTCTCCCGATTCAGGCACGCTGGCTTCCGCCCAGCCGGGCAAATGGAACAAGACGGACACCGTCTGGATGTTTGGTCTCTACGCCACTGCGGTGGGGGCAGGTACGTTGTTTCTGCCGATCAATGCCGGCTTAAACGGCCCACTGGTGCTGTTGCTGATGGCCGTGTTTGCCTTCCCTCTGACTTATTTACCGCATCGCGCACTGAGCCGCTTTGTGCTTTCCGGCTCCAGCCGTGACGGCAATATCCATGATGTGGTGGTTGAGCACTTTGGCGTGCTGGCCGGTAAAATCATCATGGTGCTGTACCTGATGGCGTTCTTCCCGATCGTGCTGGTGTACAGCATTTCGATCACCAACGCGCTGGACAGTTTCCTGACTCATCAGTTTCACCTGACGCCGCTACCGCGTATCTGGCTGAGCCTGGCGGTGGTAGTGGTGCTGAACCTGGTGCTGCTGCGCGGTAAAGACGCCATTGTTTCGGCGATGGGCATGCTGGTATTCCCGTTGCTGGTATTTTTGATGGGTATTTCGCTGTACCTGATGCCGACCTGGCAAACCGCCAATTTCGTCAGTGGCCTGGCCAATACTCAGTTCAGTAGCCCGGACCTGTGGCATTCGTTGTGGTTGGCGGTGCCGGTGATGGTGTTTTCCTTTAGCCATGCGCCGATTATTTCGTCCTTCGCTTCGACCCAAAAGAGCCTGTATGGCGAACTGGCTGAACGCCGCTGCGCGCGAATTATGCGCTACAGCTACGTGCTGATCTGCGTCACCGTATTGTTCTTTGTTTTCAGCTGCGTGCTGAGCCTGTCCCACGAGGATATGCAGCAGGCGAAAGATCAAAACATTACCGTGCTGACCACGCTGGCGAACAAATTTTCCAACCCGTTGATCGCTTATCTGGGGCCGATGATGGCGATGCTGGCAATGGCCAAGTCCTATCTGGGCACCTCATTGGGGGTGACCGAAGGAGCGACCAGCCTGATTGACGGCCTGACGCGCGCGGTCGGTAAACCGCTAAGCTCACGTATTACACACCGTATTTCTGCCGTGTTGCTGTTCCTGCTGACCTGGGCGGCGACGGTCTGGAACCCGAGTGCGTTGCATATTATTGAAACCATCAGCGGCCCGCTGATCGCGGCAATCCTGTTTATTTTGCCGATGTATGCGGTGCGTAGGGTACCCGCCATGCGTCGTTACCGTGCGCTGAGCAATGTATTTGTGCTGGTGATGGGGCTGATTGCGCTGTCGGCGCTGATTTACGGCCTGATTTAACCTGACTGGTGCGCCGGTTCCGGCGCACCACCTTGTTGCTGTTCACATCTCTTTTCAATTAACCGAAAACACGCCCGGCGTTCTCTTTGATAATGGGAGAAATTCTCATTATTATTTCTGGATTAATTTCCCACGCTAAGGAGTGTTACGTGTACCGTCGAATAACCTTGCTGGCTTTCGCCTGCGCCTTTTCTACACAGGTGATGGCGACCACTTATCCGCTCACCCTAACCGATACCTCTGGTCAAACCCTGACGATTAAACAAGAGCCGAAACGCATTGTGGTGCAGGATGGGCGCGATATTCTGACGTTGGCCTTGCTGGACCGTGCCGATCCCTTTACCCGGCTGGTGGCGTGGAACAACCTGCTGAAGAAGAGCGATGGTGAAACCTGGAAAATTCTGCAAAGCAAGTGGCCAGAAGCCAAAAACGTTATCGATATGGGGTTTAGCGACAAGGGCGAGATTAACCTGGAGAGCGTTATTGCCAAACACCCTGACCTGATGGTGGCGCAGCTACGCTCTAAACCTTCTCTGAGCCAGACTGGCGTACTCGACAAGCTGCAAGCGCTGAATATCCCGGTGTTGTTTATCGATACCATGCTGAAACCGGTGGAGAACACCCCGAAAAGCATTACCTTGCTGGGGGAAACGCTAAACCGTGAAAGTGAAGCGAAACAGTACACGGACTTTTATCAGCAGCACTATCAGAGCATCCTCGATAAAACCAAAACGGTAGAACCCAAGCCGCTGGTGTTTATTGAAGCCAAAGCCGGCCTGAACGGGCTGGAATCCTGCTGTTTCACCCATGCACACGTCGGCTGGGGTGGGATGATTGAAGCGGTAGGCGCACGCAACGTGGGTTCTGCACTGCTACCGGGCGCGACCGGCGACGTATCGCTTGAGAAAGTGATCAGCATGAAGCCGGATGCGTATATTGTCTCCGGTTCCCAGTGGGCCAGTAAAACCAACGCCGCGGTGCCTTTTGGCTATGGTGTGACGCAACAGCAGGTGGATGCTGCATTTAACCGGATGAAACAGCGCCCAGGCTTTGCCCAGCTTTCGGCGGTAAAAGACGGTCGCTTCTACGGCATCTATCACAATTTCTATAACCACCCGTACAATATCGTTGGGCTGGAGTATTTGGCGAAGTTTATCTACCCGAACCAGTTCAAGGATTTGGATCCGGCGAAAACCTACAGCGAGATCCTCAGTCGTTTTACCGAAGTGCCGGAAGGCAAGGGCATTTTAGGCGCGCAGGCGCCAACAGGTAAGTAAGTGAAGCGGGCGCATGTTGCGCCCGTATTCATGGGTCAGGCAACGGCTGGGGTATAGGTTGAGATGATCTCCAATATGCCGTTGATAATAAATTGCACGCCCATACACACCAGCAGGAAACCCATCAGGCGTGAGATCGCCTCAATGCCACTTTGACCCACCAGCCTCATAATGGCGCCAGAGCTGCGCAGGCAAGCCCATAAAATCAGGGCTACCGACAGGAAGATGGCCACTGGCGCAACCAGCAACACCCAGTGTGCAAATCCCAGGGTGTTCTCTTTGACGCTCGATGCCGAGCTGATGATCATCGCAATGGTACCCGGACCGGCGGTGCTGGGCATCGCCAATGGCACAAAGGCGATATTGGCCGAGGTTTTTTTGCGCAGCTCTTTGCTTTTGCTCTCAACTTCTGGAGCTTCGTCCGCACTTTGCTGCGGGAACAGCATGCGAAAGCCAATAAACGCCACAATCAGCCCGCCGGCGATCCGCAAACCGGGAATAGAGATGCCAAAGGTGTTCATGACCAACTGGCCGGCATAGAACGCCACCGTCATGATAAAGAACACATAGACCGATGCCATCAGCGATTGCTGGTTGCGCTCTTCGCGCGTCATATTGCCCGAAAGACCGAGCAACAGCGCGACCGTGGTGAGTGGGTTGGCCAGGGGCAGCAGTAGCACCAAACCCAGTCCAATGGCCTGGAATAACTGCAGAATACTCGTCATGGGTCAGACTTCCTGTTTTCAGTGAATGTTGTGACGCAGCATAAAGTCATACCCTAACTTGCCGCACGCTCAGCGGCAACGCCAGGGAAGCGAGCTGTAAATATAGAGGAATGGTATTTGCAGCTCATTATCCCTGAGTGCTGGAGGGGGTCAGCTCGGGCAGCTCGTCAGTGTTGGCATCATCGTCATTCACACAATCGCTGGTTATCTCCTGCGTATCTTCACACTCGATGGGCGGTTCGTTTACCGCAATGGCTCTTGGGCGGTGGTCTGCCCCCAGGTGTAACAATGCAAAAATAGCCACCAGCACGATGCAGACGCCAACGAGTAACTTCAATAACCGATTCATGATGCGGGATGCTGTCTCAACTCTGCCGTTAGTGGCATCAGAATAGCGGGAGCGGATGAGGTGCGCCATAGCTGATTTTTCAGTGGGAAATACCTCTATGCTCTTTTTATCTTGTTCCGACACGGTGATTTCCTGCACTGCCATAGGGTGTTTTGTGGTTTTTTTTTTGTTTTTTATGGCACTTTTACCGCAAATTTCCCCCGAGTTGCTTCTATTTCGCATTAATTGCCACGATCCCCAGGTACAGACAAATACCATAGGCGCGCTTTAAATAATAACGAGAGTGACTATGAAACATAATCTGCAAATTTTACTGGGAAAAGCAAGCCACTTTCTGCTTTGCAGCCTGCTACTGGCTGGCTTGGTGGGCCTGATTTTTATCGACGTGCATTGGTTGCATAATTTTGTTTATGAAACCTCGTTAACTGAAATAGCTCAGGAGTTGATTCTTGCCACCATAGCATCCTGTTTTTTCATTGTGGCATACAGGGATGCTGTTTATCGGCCAGCATGGATGTTGATCGGGGGGTTCTTTCTGTGCATGCTGATTCGAGAGATGGATTTTGCCTTTGATATGCTTTGGCATGGCTCCTGGATCTGGTTTGCTGTGGCGGTTGCACTGATTTGTTTGGGGTATGCATCACGTCATATCGCGGCCACATTGCAGGGGCTGGCGCATTTTGTGACGCACCCGAGCTACGGCATGATGTGTGCCGGCCTGCTGTGTATCTTGGTGTTTTCACGGCTGTTCGGCATAAGTTTACTGTGGCAGACATTGATGCTCGATGGTTACAACCGGGTGGTGAAGAATATGGTAGAAGAGGGCTGTGAAGTCCTGGGGTATTCCCTGTGCCTGATTGCCACCCTGAGTTACCTGAAAGGCTATTTATCGTCGCGCAATGTGGCAATTCGCTGATTGGATCTGGATTGCAGTTTATTTATCCGGAACAATTTTAGTGATAGTAAAAGACTGTCTATCACATTGGACAGCCAGTGCGCAGGCGCAGCGTCTTGTAAAACTACAGTATTGGGAACGAGCATTTGAGCGTCATATAACCCCATACGTGGGCGATATGATCGTTGATGAAATGCAGATATCTCATTGGCAGCCAGTTTTTAAAAGGATGAGAACTGGCGGCGCTGAGACGTTTTCGGGGATCATGCTATCCAAGCTAAAGCAGGTTTTTTCGTATTGTCTTCGCACAGAGAAGATACACGTAAACCCGATCTCCGCACTGCGAGTAAGTGATGTTAGTAAGCCTGTTGGGGTAGTTAAACGGTATTGGTTATTAGTGTTAAAGCGCCGATAAAACGGCGCTATCGCAAGATTACTTTTTTCCCATGAATTTTAATTCAATGTATTTAAAACTGAAGCTGCTTAGCATTACAATTACAGGTACAATCATTGTAATAAATAGCCAGTATTCATATTGAGTTATTTCAGCTATATCAATAACTTTTGATAACACCCAGATAGACAAAAAAAGAATCGGGAGGTGCATAAGATAAATGCTGTAACTTATTTCTCCTAGATATCGCAACGATTTAGAATGTAATATTTTAGGGTCACCAATGACAATGCATAAGAAAAATATAGATGACATGGCAAATCGTTGCCAGTTATAGCCATTTTCAATTTTTACACCAGCTGTAACTATAAACAAAGCTGCTGCCAATAGTAAAACAACTGCATTAATAGGCTTGTTAATTTTTGGTTTTAAGTTTGCTATATAAGCAACTAATATTCCAGTTAGAAAGTACGGCCAGCAGACAACCACAGAGTTTTTAAAGTCTATGACAGCAATTATGCATGCAGCAATGAATGCAAACTTACCAATTTTTGCGTTGCAAAACGCAAAGCAAATTAAAGGTAATGCCATATAGAAACGCCACTCATGGACCAAAGTCCAGATCACAGAGTTTAAAGGGTAAAGCTTCATGCCTCCTATGGTCATGGAACTATCTATAAAACTAAAAGTTGCCAATCCGGCAAGTGTAAGTAAATCAGATTTGCTAAATGTTATGGTGAAACTATAAAATATAGAGATCAAGACACATAGTAATGATGAGAAGTAAAATAGAGGGGCTATCCGCTTAACTCTAGATTGGAAAAATTTATTCCAATCCAACTTACCATCAACCTTTATTATTCTATCGAAAAACAAAAAACCAGTAATGCAAAAAAATATTTGTACGCCGAAAGAACCAAGATTTGCATAAATCCATCCCCATTGGGATACATTATCAGCCTTGATTCCCATATTAACTAACATTACAGGGGCATGATTCACATAAACAAACAAAGCAGCTAGCCCACGTATTCCACTAATGGATTTGTACTCGCCAATTGGATAGTTAATTGTTGGTATTAACTTTGTCTCAGACAAAGCCGCCGATGTCAAAATAGCTGCGAGCAAAATGCTAATGGTAATTGCTGTGGTTAGGCTTGTAAATTCCATCTATTTATTCCAGTAATTTTTTTAATTATTAAGGTAATCCGGATTATTTTCGCAATAACACGATTAACCGTCAATAACAAACTCCACAACACCCGGAGAAATATCTATGTCATCTGAAGGATTGCCAGTTGATGGCATCGTCGGCACCGACGTTGTGCTGAGCCCACGTAGTACGCAACAAGCAATAGACGAAGCAAAGAGCAGCCTATCGGCGGATATCCGTGTCAGTTCGCTGGAGAAGACCATATTAACCTGCGCAAGCAATTAAACATGGCCTATCATGCGGATGGTTCGTTAGCCTCTGGTTCTGTTCTATTTGAAGGCTCATTGGCAAGCGGGGAGATGAAGTATTTAGACCTGCAATCAAGAAGCTTCCCTAGGCCCCGTATTACATCAGATTACCCGCAACTCAAATGGTATGACAGTAAGTCTGTTTCGCTGGATGTGAATAATGTTAAGTATATTTTCTCCAATGCTAACAGTTACACATTGAGTCGGGTGATTAAAAACGGAAATGATTTGGCTGTCCGCCACACAACACACTTTGCTGTTCTCGTTGATGGCGTGGTTACTACGACTCAATACCGGCTTGGCGTGTCAATCCGGGTGGTAAACTCTGGCCCTGTATTCACTGAGGTAGAGGTTGTTTGTTATAACCCTGCGCTTGGGAGCCTGGCAGAAAACTCGCTCAAAGTGACAACGGTATATCGCATCTTCAAATCAGGGCGCGTGCGGGTTTACAGTAAATTTGTGGCTGTAAAACAGATCCCCGTAGGTATCCTCTTTGGTGTTCATTCTTCTTATAATCCGCGGCTGGCATCAGGTTACACGTCGGACTACAAGAGAAAGACCATGGTGTATAACGGCGCACTTGGGCGTTACTCCATAGGGATGATCCACACCACCCATGACGTTCACCGCGACGGTACGAACTGGGGGCCTGATAGAACCTATTTTGATGTAATGACGCTAAACAGCGCCACTGCAGGCGATTTTACTTTCGGATGGCGATACACGTCGGCGACAAACTACTCCTTCCTTAACTGGCCAGTGGAAAAGGATTGGGCGTGGTCAATGGAAAGCTGGGTTGATTTGAATGAAACACTGACAGATCCAACAGCGATAGCTACGCGCAACCATAACCGGCCGGTAGGGTATCTCAATGCCGGGATGTGGCCCAGCCAGGCACGGAAGTCTGTTCTTGAAACTGCGGGGGAAATATCGGAGGCGATCCTCGAATTTCTTGATACGCCTGCGGCGGCGGGGATTGGTGGCTCTACTGGGGTACCTGATAATCGCAGGCCGTGGACGTCGTATGCGACGCATATCTATAACTACATCCGCTATGGAATGCGCACGCTAAACGACATATTCGGGGATTTCAAATATCGGCAATACACGTCCTACGGCATATCGTGGATTAACCCAGATATGGGGGCCCGATACCTGGCTGGCCGCATGCTATTACAGTTTGCTGCGTCAGATACAATCATTGCTATGGAGTGGATTTATCGACAGGCGGAGCGTGAAGGCAATACGGCCATTATGGCTGCGCTGAAGGCGCAACTCAGCTCAATGGGTAATGCCTTAATCACTGCAGCTAATGCCCAAACCGTCAAGCTGTGCCCACTGGATGGCAGTATGACCGGCATTATCCCTCCATCGAACGCAGGAACCATTGGGATGCGGTTTCTTGCGCTGGCAATCTATGCGGGGGTGGATACCGATGGTCGCTATCTGGCGTTGTTTAACTCGATGGAAAATATCATCAACACGAATTATGTGTTTATTGAGAACATCCTGGGTGACGGCTACGACAACCGACCAACGCATGACCTGTGGATGAGCTACACGCACTGGACAAGCTATTTCTATCTGTCCTCATGCGCCCTCATTGGGAGAGCGCCACTCACGAATATGAGCAGCTACACATACTCGTTAATCGCTACAGCAGGGCATGGGGCACTTCGTGACATTGATATGAATAACTCAGAGTCGCGTCGCGGGAAAACAACGCATTGGTTGAATGCGGTTTATATCCTGTTGTGCGCGGACAGAATTTCCACCGTGGGGGCCGCAAAGGCAATCATGGATAACGTGTTCAGTTCTGAGTGGGGGCCGCAGCCTGGCTATCCGGGGCGATTCTGCTGCTTCCTTGAAAACACCCAGGGCGGACCTATACCGGCGAGCGATGTTCCTTTCCTTGCGGGGTATTTGTCCGATATGTGGCTGCACTTTAACTTTAAGCGTAATCGTTAAGCCAATGTGCCGGGATGGACCCTGGCTATTCAACTTTGAGGTTTGGATGCTGCCATTGAGCCACTCCGGGGTTTGGTCTTGGATGAGGCTTGCTGATCTGGCGTCTAGAACTTCGCCTGATCAAAGTGGTACACTCTCTTTTCCGTTATGGCGTAACAACATAGTACATTTTAAATTGTGTACATATGAGTGTACATATCTGGCAGGGTAAAGCTGGATAGCGTCGATAACTTCATGTAGTTAAACGTTATTGTATTTCTTCATGTGATCTGTCGTGTGGGTCACCACTGTAGATAAGGAATTATTAATGCCTGTTATTACTCTTCCTGACGGAAGTCAGCGTCATTTCGATCACCCTGTTTCCCCTTTGGATGTTGCCCGCGATATCGGCCCTGGCCTGGCGAAAGCCTGTATTGCCGGCCGTGTAAACGGTGAACTGGTTGATGCCGGCGATCTGATCGAATCAGACGCGCAACTGGCGATCATCACCATCAAGGACGCCGAAGGCCTGGAAATCATGCGCCACTCCTGTGCGCACCTGTTGGGTCATGCGATCAAACAACTGTGGCCAGACACCAAAATGGCGATCGGTCCAGTGATCGACAATGGTTTCTATTATGACGTTGATATTGACCGTACCCTGACACAGGAAGACCTGGATCTGCTGGAAAAGCGGATGCATGAGTTGGCCGACAAAGATTATGACGTCATCAAGAAAAAGGTTAGCTGGCAAGAAGCTCGCGATACCTTTGCTGCGCGTGGTGAAGACTACAAAGTGGCAATTCTGGATGAGAACATCAGCCATGACGACCGTCCTGGCCTGTATCACCATGAAGAATATGTCGACATGTGCCGTGGGCCGCACGTGCCGAACATGCGTTTCTGCCATCATTTCAAACTGCAGAAAACTTCGGGCGCGTACTGGCGTGGCGACAGCAAAAATAAAATGCTGCAACGCATCTACGGTACTGCCTGGGCAGACAAGAAACAGCTGAATGCCTACCTGCAGCGTCTGGAAGAAGCCGCCAAGCGTGACCACCGCAAGATCGGTAAGCAGCTCGACCTGTACCATATGCAGGAAGAAGCGCCGGGCATGGTGTTCTGGCACAACGATGGCTGGACTATTTTCCGCGAGCTGGAAGCCTTTGTGCGCATGAAGCTCAAGGAATACCAGTATCAGGAAGTGAAAGGGCCATTTATGATGGACCGTGTGCTGTGGGAAAAAACCGGGCACTGGGAAAACTATAAAGACGCCATGTTCACCACCTCGTCGGAAAACCGCGAGTATTGCATCAAGCCGATGAACTGCCCGGGTCACGTGCAGATCTTCAATCAGGGCCTGAAGTCTTACCGCGATTTGCCGCTGCGTATGGGCGAATTCGGCAGTTGCCATCGAAACGAGCCTTCGGGTTCTCTGCATGGCCTGATGCGCGTGCGTGGTTTCACCCAGGATGACGCCCATATCTTCTGTACTGAAGAGCAGGTGCGTGCCGAAGTGAACGAATGCATCAGAATGGTCTATGATGTGTACGGCACCTTTGGCTTCGACAAGATTGCGGTAAAACTTTCTACCCGTCCTGAGAAGCGCATTGGTACTGACGATATGTGGACCCGTGCGGAAGAGGATCTGGCCGCTGCGCTGACTGAAAACGGGATTCCGTTTGAATATCAGCCGGGTGAGGGTGCCTTCTACGGACCAAAAATTGAATTTACTCTGCATGATTGTTTGGATCGTGCATGGCAATGTGGTACCGTGCAGCTCGATTTCTTCTTACCGGGCCGTTTAGGCGCATCGTATGTTGGCGAAAACAACGATCGCGTGGTCCCGGTAATGATTCACCGTGCTATTTTGGGCTCCATGGAGCGTTTCATCGGTATCCTTACCGAAGAATACGCAGGGTTCTACCCAACCTGGATTGCTCCGGTACAGGTGGTGGTGATGAATATCACCGACAGCCAGTCTGATTATGTCCAGCAATTGACCAAAAAATTGCAGGACGCAGGTATTCGCGTTAAAGCGGACTTGAGAAATGAGAAGATTGGCTTTAAAATTCGCGAACATACTTTACGACGGGTTCCTTACATGTTGGTGTGCGGTGATAAAGAGGTCGAATCAGGCAAAGTTGCCGTTCGTACCCGCCGTGGCAAAGACCTGGGAAGCCTGGACGTAAATGAAGTCGTAGACAAGCTGCTAAAAGAGATTCGCAGCCGTAGTCTTCATCAACTGGAGGAATAAAGTATTAAAGGCGGAAAACGAGTTCAACCGGCGCGTCCTAATCGCATTAACAGAGAAATTCGCGCGCAAGAAGTTCGCCTAACCGGCGTCGATGGCGAGCAGATTGGTATTGTCAGTCTGAATGAAGCTCTTGAAAAAGCTGAGGAAGCGGGCGTTGATTTAGTAGAAATCAGCCCAAATGCCGAACCGCCAGTTTGTCGAATCATGGATTACGGCAAATTCCTCTACGAGAAGAGCAAGTCGACAAAAGAACAGAAGAAGAAGCAAAAAGTTATTCAGGTCAAGGAAATCAAATTCCGTCCTGGTACCGATGATGGCGACTATCAGGTAAAACTACGCAACCTGATTCGCTTTCTTGAAGATGGCGATAAAGCCAAAATCACCCTGCGTTTCCGTGGGCGTGAGATGGCGCACCAACAGATCGGCATGGAAGTGCTTAACCGCGTCCGTAAAGACCTGTGTGAAGATTCTGATTTGGCCATTGTCGAATCCTTCCCTACGAGGATCGAAGGCCGTCAGATGATCATGGTGCTCGCACCGAAGAAGAGGCAGTAAGGCCTCCAAGTAATAAAACTCACGCAGCGCTTGCGTTGTGTGGGTTTTATTCGCCTAACTGATTCGTTGTTTAACAATGCGAAGTGGATTTAATTAAAATGCCAAAGATTAAAACTGTACGTGGTGCAGCCAAACGCTTCAAAAAAACCGGCAGCGGTGGTTTTAAGCGTAAGCATGCTAACCTGCGTCATATTCTGACCAAAAAAGCAACCAAGCGTAAACGTCACCTGCGTCCGAAAGGCATGGTGTCTAAAAACGATATGGTCCTGGTTGTTGCGTGCCTGCCGTACGCATAAGCCATTTTTTTTGAATCTAGAATAAGACTTTAGGAGAGAGCATATGGCTCGCGTAAAACGTGGTGTAATTGCACGCGCACGTCACAAGAAAATTTTAAAACAAGCGAAAGGTTACTACGGTGCCCGTTCGCGCGTTTATCGTGTTGCCTTCCAGGCAGTAATCAAAGCAGGTCAGTATGCTTACCGTGACCGTCGTCAACGTAAGCGTCAGTTCCGTCAGCTGTGGATTGCACGTATCAACGCAGCTGCTCGTGTGAACGGCCTGTCTTACAGCAAATTCATTAACGGCTTGAAAAAAGCTTCTATTGAAATTGACCGTAAGATCCTGGCTGACATCGCAGTCTTCGACAAAGTGGCCTTTGGCGCACTGGTCGAGAAAGCGAAAGCAGCACTGGCGTAAGTCAGTTATTAAAGAGGGGGCTTGCTCCCTCTTTAATCTTTGTTTTTCAGCTACAAATACTGGCTTTTATTGACCGCAGCCGTATCGCTGGTGGGCAATCATCGACAAGGTAACGCAATCATGAACTCTGTTATTTTTCGTTTCTTTTTTTTACTTTAGCGCCTGATCTCAGGAGGCTTTGCGCGTAAGAGAAGAAACGAAAAGTAGCGCCTAAGCCTCCCCTGTGGAGGCTTTTTTGTTTTTGGCCATCTCAAGTCATTGCCGGGCTATAACTTAAAATGCTTTGGAGTTGAGCCAAAGGCGTGTTCGAATAATAGATAACAATTACTTAGAGCCATATCGGCCAGAGGAAGAGGAAAGCAATGCCACATCTCGCAGAGCTGGTTGCCAATGCCAAGGCAGCCGTAGAAGATGCCCAGGATGTTGCCGCGTTAGATTTGGTACGCGTCGAATATTTAGGCAAGAAAGGCCATTTTACCTTACAGATGCAATCGCTGCGTGACGTGCCGGCAGAAGATCGCCCGGCGGCCGGAGCGGTGATCAACCAGGCAAAGCAGGCGGTACAGGAAGCGCTGAACGCGCGTAAGAATGCGCTGGAATCTGCTGCGTTGAATGAGCGTCTGGCGGCAGAAACCATCGACGTTTCTTTGCCGGGCCGTCGTATGGAAAACGGTGGGCTGCATCCGGTAACCCGCACCATCGACCGAATTGAAGCCTTCTTCGGCGAACTGGGCTTCTCCGTAGAGACCGGGCCTGAGATTGAAGACGACTATCATAACTTCGACGCGCTGAATATTCCGGGTCACCACCCGGCGCGTGCCGATCACGATACCTTCTGGTTCGATGCTACGCGTTTACTGCGTACTCAAACTTCTGGCGTGCAGATCCGCACCATGAAGGAGCAGCAGCCGCCAATCCGCATTATTGCGCCGGGTCGTGTTTACCGTAATGACTACGATCAGACGCATACTCCGATGTTCCATCAGATGGAAGGCCTGATTGTCGACAAGGACATCAGCTTCACCAACCTGAAGGGCACGCTGCATGATTTCCTGAATAACTTCTTTGAAGAAGATTTGCAGGTTCGTTTCCGTCCTTCTTATTTCCCGTTTACCGAACCTTCCGCTGAAGTGGATGTGATGGGCAAAAACGGCAAGTGGCTGGAAGTTCTGGGCTGCGGCATGGTTCACCCGAACGTGCTGCGCAACGTGGGTATCGATCCGGAAGTTTACTCCGGCTTCGCTTTCGGTATGGGTATGGAGCGTCTGACGATGCTGCGTTACGGCGTTACCGACCTGCGTGCGTTCTTCGAAAACGATCTGCGCTTCCTCAAACAGTTTAAGTAAGGCGGGAATATTACATGAAATTCAGTGAACTCTGGTTGCGCGAGTGGGTAAACCCGGCCATCAGCAGCGAAGCATTATCCGATCAAATTACCATGGCCGGCCTGGAAGTGGACGGCGTGGAGCCGGTAGCCGGTGCCTTTAATGGCGTCGTCGTGGGCCATGTGGTTGAGTGCGGTCAGCATCCGAACGCCGACAAACTGCGCGTGACCAAGATCAACGTGGGCGGCGATCGCTTACTGGATATCGTCTGTGGTGCACCAAACTGCCGTACCGGTCTGAAAGTGGCCGTTGCTACCGTGGGCGCGGTGCTGCCGGGCGATTTCAAAATCAAAGCCGCCAAACTGCGCGGTGAGCCTTCGGAAGGGATGCTGTGCTCGTTCTCCGAGCTGGGTATTACTGACGATCACGACGGTATCATTGAGTTGCCGGAAGACGCACCGATTGGCACCGATATCCGTGAATATCTGAAGCTGGATGACAACGCGATCGAAATCAGCGTAACGCCGAACCGCGCCGATTGCCTGGGCATTATTGGCGTGGCGCGTGACGTTGGGGTGCTGAACCAGGTTGCCCTGACCGAACCGGACATGAGCCCGGTTGCTGCCACCATTAACGATACGCTGCCGATCCGCGTAGATGCGCCACAGGCGTGTCCGCGTTACCTTGGCCGCGTAGTGAAAGGCATCGACGTCAAGGCCGCCAGCCCGTTGTGGATGCGTGAGAAGCTGCGTCGCTGCGGCATTCGTTCTATAGATGCGGTGGTGGACGTTACCAACTACGTACTCTTGGAACTGGGGCAGCCAATGCATGCCTTCGACCTGAGCCGCATCGAAGGCGGTATCGTGGTGCGTATGGCCAACGTTGGGGAGCCTCTGACGCTGCTGGACGGTACCGAAGCCAAACTGAATGCCGATACCTTAGTGATTGCCGATCACCAGAAAGCCCTGGCGATGGGCGGCATCTTCGGTGGTGAGCACTCAGGGGTGAATGAATCCACCCAGGACGTGCTGCTGGAATGTGCGTTCTTCAACCCGCTGGCCATTACCGGCCGCGCACGTCGTCAGGGTCTGCACACTGATGCTTCCCATCGTTACGAGCGTGGTGTTGATCCGGCGCTGCAGTACAAAGCGATGGAGCGTGCGACTCGCCTGTTGATTGATATCTGTGGCGGCCAGGCCGGTCCGGTTATCGATGTGACCACCGAAAGTGAATTGCCGAAGCGCGCTACCATTACCTTACGTCGTGAAAAGCTCGATCGCCTGATTGGCCATGTGGTGCCAAGCGAGCAGGTCAGTGACATTTTGCGTCGTCTGGGTTGCCAGGTGACCGAGCAGGGCGATAACTGGCTGGCGGTTGCGCCGAGCTGGCGTTTCGATATGGAAATCGAAGAAGACCTGGTGGAAGAAGTGGCGCGTGTTTACGGCTACAACAACATTCCTGACGTGCCGGTCCGCGCTGACCTGATCATGACCAAGCATCGCGAAGCAGATCTGACCCTGAAGCGCGTGAAGACCATGCTGGTCGATCACGGTTACCAGGAAGCGATCACCTACAGTTTCGTTGATCCTAAAGTACAGGCCTTGCTGCACCCGGGCGAAGAGGTGCTGATCCTGCCAAGCCCAATCTCGGTAGAGATGTCCGCCATGCGTTTGTCGCTGTGGACCGGCTTGTTGTCCGCGGTGGTTTATAACCAGAATCGCCAGCAGACGCGTCTGCGCCTGTTTGAAAGCGGCCTGCGCTTTGTCCCTGATACTGCGGCAAATCTGGGTATCCGTCAGGACGTCATGCTGGCAGGGGTGATTGCGGGCCATACGCATGAAGAACATTGGGATCTGGCGCGTAAGCCAGTCGACTTCTATGATTTAAAAGGGGATCTGGAGTCTGTCCTGGAGCTGACCGGTAAATTATCCGAAATTCAGTTCAAGGCAGAGGCTAATCCGGCCCTGCACCCAGGGCAGAGCGCAGCGATTTATTTCCAGGGTGAACGTGTAGGTTTCATCGGTGTGGTTCATCCGGAACTTGAACGTAAACTGGATCTTAACGGCCGCACAGTGGTGTTTGAACTGGAGTGGGACAAGGTCGCAAGCCGCGCCGTACCTCAGGCGCGGGAGATTTCTCGCTTCCCGGCAAACCGCCGTGATATCGCCGTTGTGGTGGCTGAAAACGTCCCCGCAGAAGATATTTTGGCAGAGTGTAAGAAAGTTGGCGCAAATCAGGTAGTTGGCGTAAACTTGTTTGATGTGTACCGTGGCAAGGGCGTGGCAGAGGGTTATAAGAGCCTGGCTATCAGTCTGGTATTGCAGGATACCGCTCGTACACTGGAAGAAGAGGAGATAGCCGTTACCGTTGCAAAATGTGTAGAGGCTCTAAAACAGCGATTCCAAGCATCCTTGAGGGATTGAACCTATGGCGCTTACTAAAGCTGAAATGTCAGAACACCTGTTTGAAAAGCTTGGGCTTAGCAAACGGGATGCCAAAGACCTGGTAGAACTGTTTTTCGAAGAGGTTCGTCGTGCTCTTGAAAACGGTGAGCAGGTTAAACTGTCAGGTTTTGGCAATTTTGATTTGCGTGACAAGAACCAACGTCCGGGGCGTAACCCGAAGACCGGCGAAGACATTCCGATTACGGCGCGTCGCGTGGTCACTTTCCGTCCAGGGCAAAAACTGAAAAGTCGGGTAGAGAACGCAAGCCCGAAAGAGTAAGTTGCGTGAAACCAAAAAAGGCCGCTTTAGCGGCCTTTTTCTTTTTAGCGGAAATTTTCGGTTTATTCTTAGACTATATAAAATAAATACGCCTACCCAATATAAGCACACTGATATAACCCCCGCAGCAAGAAAATAAAGTCGGAGCGTACAATGAAAAAGATCCTGTTGCTGACAATGGCCATGGCAAACCTTACCCGCAAAACGATAACGACCCGCGTCGCTGATTGATTCAACGGCGGCTGATTTTGCCATCAGTTACGGGGGACTGGCAGGGTTAGCTGCTGTTTTCCTGTGATTATCCTGATGCAATGCTTTCCCTTCGGGCACTAACCCCCTAATATTTGACCCAGACGTCAATTATTCGGCCGCCTTGGCGGCCAGCAGGGAATCGCCACGCCTATGCCAGCCAGCCAGACCTTTACCTTATTGCTGCACAAACAGCGCCATCGCGATAAACGCCATCTGTTGTTGTTAACGCTGGGCGTTGCCGTGGCCTTTGTTTTCAGCCTCAGTGCGGGCGACGTTTGGCTTTGGCCCTCACAGTGGTCGGGTGAGGCCGCGCAGCTGTTTGTCTGGCAACTACGCCTGCCGCGCGCGCTGGCAGTGATGTTGGTGGGCGCCAGCCTGGCGGTGGCCGGGGCGGTAATGCAGTCGCTGTTTGAAAATCCACTGGCTGAGCCGGGTTTGCTGGGCGTCGCCAACGGCGCTGGGGTGGCACTGGTGCTAACGGTGCTGCTGGGCAACGGCCTGCTGCCGGTAGCATTTATGAGCCTGAGCGCCATTGCCGGCGCGCTGGTCATGACCTTCCTGCTGCTGAGCTTTGCCCGTCGCAAACGTCTGACCAATGCGCGTCTACTGCTGGTGGGTGTTGCCTTGGGCATTGTGTGTAGCGCGGTGATGACCTGGGCGGTGTATTTTAGTTCCAGCCTGGACCTGCGCCAGCTGATGTATTGGATGATGGGCGGTTTTGGCGGTGTAGACTGGCGGCAGAAATGGCTGGTGCTGGCATTGTTACCGGTGCTGCTTTGGCTGTGTTGCCAGGGCAAGGCGCTAAACTTTATGGCGCTGGGTGAAGTACAGGCGCGTCAGCTCGGGCTTTCCCTGTATCTGTGGCGTAATCTACTGGTGCTGGCCATCGGCTGGCTGGTGGGCGTCAGTGTGGCTTTGGCCGGGGTGATTGGTTTTGTCGGACTGGTCATACCGCACATGCTGCGTCTCAGTGGCCTGACCAATCAGCGATATTTATTGCCGGGCTGCGCACTGGCTGGCGCCGGTGTGTTGCTGGCGGCCGATGTGGTGGCGCGTATTACGCTACTGTCGGCTGAATTACCCATCGGCGTGGTAACCGCCACGCTGGGGGCACCGCTATTTATCTGGCTACTGACCCGGGTAAAAAGCTTAAGGTAGTTTCTCTGTTCACCTGCAAGTAAAACAAGAGGATAAGCTCCATGACTCAAGCGATTTATGACATTCCGTTGAACACTATCGAGAATCAATCCACCACGCTGGGCAAATATAAAGGCAGCGTGTTGCTGGTGGTCAATGTGGCTTCGGAATGCGGCCTGACCAAGCAATATGCCGGGCTGGAAGCCCTGTACGAAACCTACCGTGACCAGGGTTTTGAGGTATTGGGCTTCCCATCCAACGAGTTCCTCGGGCAGGAGCCTGGCAGCAACGAAGAGATCCTGGCGTTTTGCCGTGGCACCTTTGGCGTTGAGTTCCCGATGTTTGCCAAGCTTGAAGTGAACAGCGAAAACCGTCATCCGCTGTACCAGGCGCTGATTGCCGCCGAACCGCAAGCCGTGACGCCGCAGGACAGTGGATTCCTGGAGCGCATGAGCAGTAAAGGCCGGGCACCGAAGCAAACCGGTGACATTCTGTGGAATTTTGAGAAATTCCTGATCGGGCGTGATGGCAATGTGATCCAACGTTTCTCTCCGGATATGACACCGGAAGATCCTGTGTTGGTGGCCGCCGTCAAACAGGCGTTGGCCAATTAATATAAAGAAGGAGCGATAATTCATAATGCTGCAACTCAGTCAGGTTGGGGTAGAAGGGCGTCTGGCCCCATTTTCAGCACAGGTCGATGCTGGGTTGCAGTTTCACCTTATTGGTCCGAACGGTGCCGGCAAAAGTACACTGCTGGCGTGTTTGGCCGGCATGCTGCCTGGCACGGGCGAGATCCGGCTGGCAGACCAGCCGCTGGCAGGTTATCAGGGCAATGAACTGGCTCTGCGCCGTGCTTATTTAAGCCAGCAACAGCCGCCAGTGGCGCTGATGCCGGTATTCCAGTATCTGGAACTGCACCGGCCTGCAGGTAGCACGGAACAGGCGCTGGAGAGCACTATTGTTTATCTGTGCCAGCGTTTTAAACTGATGGACAAGCTGCCGCGCATACTGACTCAGTTGTCAGGGGGGGAATGGCAGCGGGTGCGGCTGGCCGCGGTATTATTGCAGGTTTGGCCGACGGTCAATCCTTACAGCCAACTGCTGCTACTGGATGAACCGACCAATAGCCTGGACGTGGCGCAAAAAGTAGCGCTAGATCGGTTACTGCGGGAGTTTTGTCAGAGTGGACGTAGCGCGTTGGTTTGCGCGCACGACCTTAATCATACCTTGCAGCAGGCCGATCGGGTCTGGTTGCTGCATGCCGGGCGCCTTGTCGCACAGGGAACCACGCGGGAAGTGATGGAGCCGGTACTGCTTTCACAGATCTATGACGTGGATTTTCACCTGCAGGCAGTCGGCGATCAACGCTGGATTATGACCAGGACGGCATAATACGTTAGCGCATTGAAAATGCGACCTAAACGAAAAATAAACGGACCTGATATAAATAGCCGGGTAACGACCGGCTTTATTTCCCCTTGCTTCCCAAAAATACCTCATCAATCTTGAAAGCCGTCGCTGAAGTGCTAAGATGATTAAGTTCAAACAGAATAATTATATAATTACATATAACTATAACTAATTGATTTTGAAATCAATTAAATTTAATGATGATGGCCCCCGCAGATCAGATAGTTAGCTGATAATAAATCGCATCTTAAGGTTTAGTTAAGCTTGCGGCCGTACATTGGCAGTTAATCCATCAGGAACGATTCTCTCTGGCGTTTAATATTCGTTAAATAAAAGAGATCTACAGTGTCATTAAAGCAATTTGATACGTTTGGGGTTAACTATGGATCAATTTTTACCTTTCTCACGCCCGGCGATTGGCGATGAAGAGATCGCGGCGGTAGAAAAGGTATTGCGCTCAGGCTGGATCACCACCGGGCCGCAAAATCAGCAGTTGGAAAGTGAGTTCTGTGCCACCTTCGGCTGTAAACACGCCATCGCCGTGTGTTCCGCTACTGCAGGTATGCATATCACCCTGATGGCGTTGAACATTGGCCCGGGTGACGAAGTTATCACCCCGTCCCAGACCTGGGTTTCTACCCTCAACATGATTGAATTGCTAGGTGCGACGCCGGTAATGATTGACGTTGACCGCGATACGCTGATGGTCAGCGCCAGTGATGTTGAAGCCGCCATTACGACGAAAACCAAAGCCATTGTCCCGGTGCACTACGCCGGCGCACCGTTGCAGATGGATGCACTGCGTGAGGTGGCAAAACGCCATAATCTCCCCCTGATTGAAGACGCCGCTCATGCGGTGGGCGCCCGTTACAACGGTGAGTGGGTGGGCGCTCGCGGCACGGCAATTTTCTCATTCCATGCGATAAAAAACCTGACCTGTGCCGAAGGCGGCCTGATCGCCACCGACGACGACCAACTGGCAGATCGCCTACGCTGTCTGAAGTTCCACGGCCTGGCCGTTGATGCTTTTGATCGCCAGCAGTTGGGGCGTAAACCCCAGGCCGAAGTGGTCGAGCCTGGTTACAAATACAATCTTTCCGATATCCACGCGGCTATCGCCGTGGTGCAGTTGGCTCGCTTGCCGCAGCTTAATGCTCGCCGCAAGGCGCTGGCGCAACGTTACCTCACCGCTCTGGAAGGTTCGCCTTTCCTGCCGTTGGGATTACCTGATTATCCGCATGACCATGCCTGGCATCTGTTTATGGTGCGCGTTGACGCTGAACGCTGCGGTATCGATCGCGACCAGTTGATGGAACGCCTGAAAGAAGTGGGTATCGGTACCGGCCTGCATTTCCGTGCCGCCCATACCCAGAAGTTTTATCGTGATCGCTATCCGCAGCTTTCCTTGCCCAATACCGAATGGAACTCGGCACGTCTGTGCACCTTGCCGCTATTCCCTGATATGACCGACGCCGATGTTGATCGCGTGGTTAAAGCCTTGTCTTCTGTTGTGGAGTCGTTACGTGTCTCGCGTTGAACCGATAAAAAAAGTTTCGGTGGTGATCCCGGTCTATAACGAGCAGGAAAGTTTGCCTGCCTTGCTCGAACGTACTACCGCCGCCTGTAAACAACTGACCCAACCTTATGAAATTATCCTGGTCGATGACGGCAGCAGCGACAATTCTGCCGATATGCTGACCGCCGCGGCCGAACAGCCGGGCAGCTGCGTGATTGCCGTGTTGCTTAACCGTAACTATGGGCAGCATTCGGCGATCATGGCCGGTTTCAATCAGGTAAGTGGCGATCTGGTGATTACGCTGGATGCCGATTTGCAAAACCCGCCGGAAGAGATCCCGCGTCTGGTGAAAGTGGCGGAGGAAGGTTACGACGTGGTGGGAACCGTGCGTGCCAACCGTCAGGATTCCTGGTTCCGCAAAAGCGCTTCGCGCATCATCAATATGATGATCCAACGTGCCACCGGTAAATCGATGGGGGATTACGGCTGCATGCTGCGCGCCTATCGCCGCCATATTATCGAGGCGATGTTGAACTGCCACGAGCGCAGTACCTTTATCCCCATTCTGGCGAATACCTTTGCCCGCCGCACCACTGAAATTGAAGTGCTGCATGCGGAGCGCGAGTTTGGTGATTCCAAATACAGCCTGATGAAGCTGATTAACCTGATGTATGACCTGATCACCTGCCTGACCACGACGCCGCTGCGTTTGCTCAGCGTGGTGGGCAGTGTGGTGGCGCTGTCAGGTTTTTTGCTGGCGGTGCTGTTGATCGCCTTGCGTTTGATTATGGGACCTGAATGGTCGGGCGGCGGGGTGTTCACCCTGTTTGCCGTGCTGTTTACCTTTATCGGCGCCCAATTTGTCGGCATGGGCCTGTTGGGAGAGTACATCGGTCGCATCTATACCGACGTTCGTGCTCGTCCCCGTTATTTTGTTCAGAAAGTGGTCGGTGAACAGCCGAACCACAATACTCAGGAAGAAGAATAATGAAAGCTATCGTATTTGCTTACCATGATATTGGCTGCGCTGGTCTGAAAGCGCTGACTGACGCGGGCTATGATATTCAGGCGGTATTCACCCATACCGACGATCCTGGTGAGAACAACTTTTTCTCCTCCGTTGCCCGTGTGGGTGCCGAATTGGAGTTGCCGGTTTATGCGCCGGAAGACGTTAACCATCCACTGTGGATCGAACGTATCCGCGAGATGCAGCCTGACATTATTTTCTCATTCTATTACCGCAATATGCTGAGCGAAGAGCTGCTGTCACTGGCGCCAAAAGGCGGCTTCAATCTGCATGGCTCACTGCTGCCGCATTACCGTGGTCGCGCACCGGTAAACTGGGCGCTGGTAAATGGGGAAACCGAAACCGGTGCCACGCTGCACAAAATGGTTAAGCGTCCGGATGCCGGTGATATTGTTGGCCAGCACAAAGTGGCGATTGCCGCTAACGATACCGCGCTGACCCTGCACAAAAAAGTGCTGGAAGCGGCACAGGCGCTGCTGAAAGAGCAACTGCCGAAGCTGAAAAACGGGACGGCCTCATTCACCAGGCAAAATGAAGCTGAAGCCAGCTATTTTGGTCGTCGCACCGCGGCAGATGGTGAAATTCTGTGGCATAAATCAGCGCAGGAAATCAACAACCTGGTCCGTGCCGTGACCGAACCTTACCCTGGTGCTTTCAGCTACCTTGGCCAGCGTAAACTGATTGTCTGGCGTGCCCGCGTGCTGGATACCCGGCATGACAAGCAACCGGGTACCGTGCTCAGTACCTCTCCGCTGATCATTGCCTGCGGTGAAGGCGCGCTGGAAATTGTGGCCGGCCAAAACGATGTCGGTTTGTACGTGCAAGGCAGCCGTCTGGCGCAGGAAATGGGTATCGTCACCGACGTGCGCCTGGCCGCCAAGCCAAACGCAGTGATGAAACGCAGAACCCGCGTGCTGATCCTCGGCGTTAACGGCTTTATCGGTAACCACCTGACCGAACGCCTGCTGCGTGATGACCGCTATGATATCTACGGTCTGGATATCGGTTCTGACGCCATCAGCCGTTTCCTCGGTAACCCGCGCTTCCACTTTGTGGAAGGGGATATCAGCATCCACTCCGAGTGGATCGAGTACCACATCAAGAAATGTGACGTGATCCTGCCGCTGGTGGCGATTGCCACACCGATTGAATACACCCGCAATCCACTGCGCGTATTCGAGCTGGATTTCGAAGAAAACCTGAAAATCGTCCGTGACTGCGTGAAATACAACAAGCGCATTATCTTCCCGTCCACCTCCGAGGTGTACGGCATGTGTGACGACAAGGAATTCGACGAAGACCACTCACGCCTGATTGTCGGCCCGATCAACAAACAGCGCTGGATTTACTCGGTATCCAAGCAGTTGCTGGATCGAGTGATCTGGGCCTACGGTGCCAAAGAAGGCTTGAAGTTCACGCTGTTCCGTCCGTTTAACTGGATGGGTCCACGTCTGGATAACCTGGATGCCGCACGTATCGGTTCTTCTCGCGCCATTACCCAGCTGATCCTCAACCTGGTGGAAGGCTCGCCAATTAAATTGATGGACGGCGGGGCGCAAAAACGTTGCTTCACCGACATCAATGACGGTATCGAAGCGCTGTTCCGCATTATCGAAAACCGTGATGGCCTGTGCGATGGCCAAATCGTCAACATCGGTAACCCGACCAACGAAGCCAGTATCCGCGAGTTGGCAGAAATGCTGCTCGAAAGCTTCAACAACCATCCGCTGCGTGACCGTTTCCCACCCTTTGCCGGCTTCAAGGACGTTGAAAGCAGCAGCTATTACGGTAAAGGCTATCAGGACGTTGAGCACCGCACGCCGAGCATCAAGAATGCCCGCCGCTTGCTGGATTGGCAGCCAACCATCGCCATGCAGCAAACCGTCGCTGATACGTTGGATTACTTCCTGCGTACGACCGTTCAGGAAGGTGACGGTGCATGAAGAAAGTCGGTCTGCGAGTTGACGTAGATACCTTCAGCGGCACCCGGGAAGGGGTGCCGCAGTTGCTGGAGCTGTTCGAAAAGTACAATATTCAGGCCAGTTTCTTCTTCAGCGTTGGACCGGACAATATGGGGCGCCATTTGTGGCGCCTTTTGCGTCCGAAATTCCTGTGGAAAATGCTGCGCTCCAATGCCGCGTCACTGTACGGCTGGGATATTTTGCTGGCAGGCACGGCCTGGCCGGGGCGTAATATTGCCCGTGCCCTGGGGCCGTTGATGAAACTGACTGCCCAGGCTGGGCATGAAGTGGGGCTGCACGCCTGGGATCACCAGGGTTGGCAGGCCAAAGTTGGCCGTTGGTCAGAAGCGCAACTGATGCAGCAGGTTCAGCTCGGTGTGGATGCGCTGGCCAACAGTACCGGTCAGCCTGTCAAATGTTCGGCGGTTGCCGGTTGGCGTGCCGATACGCGGGTGCTGGAAGTGAAGCAGCGTTTTGGTTTTCACTACAACAGCGACTGTCGTGGCACCCATCCTTTCCGTCCGGTGTTAAGCGATGGTCGGTTGGGAACCGTACAAATCCCGGTCACGTTGCCCACCTTTGATGAGGTGATTGGCAGCGAAGTGAGTATGAATGATTTCAACGATTACATTCTGCGGGCGATTGAAAACGATCGCGGTGTGCCGGTGTATACCATTCATACCGAAGTGGAGGGCATGTCACAGGCCGCAATGTTTGAGCAGTTACTGCTGCGGGCGCAACGGCAGGGCATAGAATTCTGTCCGTTAAGCGCACTGTTGCCTCAAGATTTGGCGTCATTGCCATTGGGCCGCGTCGAGCGCGCTCCTTTCCCTGGCCGTGAAGGTTGGCTGGGTTGTCAAACCGATGTGAAGGACGATTCATGAAGGCGCTAAAAGGATCATGGGCTATTTTGTTGGCCATTTTTTTTGCACTGGTTTACCTGATTCCGCTCAACGGCCGCCTGCTATGGCAACCGGATGAAACCCGCTACGCCGAGATTAGCCGCGAAATGCTGCAACGCGGCGACTGGGTAGTGCCACATTTGCTTGGCCTGCGTTATTTTGAAAAACCGGTGGCCGGCTACTGGTTCAATAACATCAGCCAATGGTTGTTTGGCGATACCAACTTTGCGGTGCGCTTCGGTTCGGTATTCAGTACCGGCATGACGGCGCTGCTGGTATTCGCACTGGCAATGCTGATGTGGCGCAATGCGCGCCGTGCCAGCCTGGCGACGTTGATTTTCCTGTCGATGGTTCTGGTATTCAGCATCGGTACCTACAGCGTGTTGGACCCGATGATCTCCTTGTGGTTGGCCGCCGCGATGGTCAGTTATTATCTGACGCTGAAAGCGACCACGGCCAAAGGCAAGCTGGGCGGCTACGTGCTGTTGGGGCTGGCCTGCGGCATGGGCTTTATGACCAAGGGCTTCCTGGCACTGGCGGTGCCGGTGATCGCGGTGATCCCGATTGTCATTCAACAGCGGCGAATTAAAGACCTGCTGATCTACGGCCCAGTGGCTATTGTGGTGGCGGTGCTGCTGAGCTTGCCTTGGGCGCTGGCCATCGCACAGCGTGAGCCGGATTTCTGGAACTACTTCTTCTGGGTGGAGCATATTCAACGTTTCGCCGAGGACAACGCGCAACATAAAGCCCCGTTCTGGTATTACGTCCCGGTTTTGATGGCTGCGGTGTTGCCCTGGTTGGCGCTACTGCCGGGATCCTTGCTCAAGGGCTGGCGGGAACGCGTTCAGCGTCCGGAACTGTTCTTCCTGCTTAGCTGGGTAATGATGCCGTTGATCTTCTTCAGTATCGCCAAGGGTAAGCTGCCGACCTATATTTTACCGTGCATGGCACCCCTGGCATTGCTGATGGCAGCCTATGCCGAAGACTGCGTGGCGGCATTGCGCAGCAAGGTATTCAAGGTTAACGCCGTATTAAACGGATTGTTTGGCTTAATCTGCATCCTGGCGCTGGTGGTTCTGGGCTCCGGACTGTTACCCAAAGTGCATTTGTTTACCGCGCAAGAGTGGCCGAAGATTGTTATCGGCATTATCGCCTTTGCCGGTTGGTTGTTGTTTGCCGTAGTGTCGGTGCGTAATAATGCGCAACGCTGGAGCTGGGCAGCGGCTTGCCCATTGTTGCTGTGTTTGTTGATTGGTTACGCCATTCCGCAGCAGGTGACCGACTCCAAGCTGCCGCAAAACTTTATCCGGGTGAATATGGCTGAGTTAGGCCATAGCCGCTACGTGCTGACCGACAGCGTTGGCGTAGCGGCTGGGTTGGCCTGGGAGTTGAAGCGCAGCGACGTATTGATGTTTAACCAGAAGGGGGAGGTGTCCTACGGTTTGGAGTATCCGGATGCCCGCAGCCATCTCATCAGCGACAGCGATTTCCCGCAGTGGCTGGCACAGGCGCGTAAACAGGGCGATGTCTCACTGGTGTTGCAGTTGTCGCGTGGAGAAAGCATTGATCAGCAAAAGCTGCCGAAAGCAGATAAGGTTGAGGTGATGAATCGTCTGGCGTTGTTCTGGTACCAACAGCAGCCATGATAGTCGGCTATTTGTTGGTGGTCGTGGTCAGTCTGCTCACCTGTGGTGGGCAGCTGTGCCAGAAACAGGCCGCTCTGAGCTGGCAGTTACCTCCCGAAATCAGGCGGGGGTAACGCTGCGCTGGTTGGCGCTGGCCGTTTTGCTGTTGGGGCTGGGCATGGCGGTGTGGCTTAATGTGTTGCAACGTTTGCCGCTCAGCCTGGCTTATCCGTCGCTCAGCCTGAATTTTGTTCTGGTGACGCTGGCCGCCCGCTGGCTGTTTAATGAGCCGACTACCGCACGCCATTGGTACGGAGTGGCTTCAATCATGCTGGGGATCCTGCTGATGAGTATCAATCCATGAGAGGTTATGCCTGGGGCGCGGCCAGCGTGCTGTTAGTCACGCTGGCACAGTTGCTGATGAAGTGGGGTATGGCGCAGATCCCCCTGATGTCATTTGCCGACGTCACCCTGAACCTGTTTATGCAGTATTGGTTGCCGTTAGTGGTGGTCAGCGGCGGTATTTTCGGCTATGCGCTGTCAATGCTGTGTTGGTTCTTCGCGCTGCACCATTTACCACTCAACCGCGCTTACCCGCTGTTGAGTGTAAGTTATGCGCTGGTCTATCTGGCCGCGGTGATCCTGCCCTGGTTTAATGAATCCGCCACGCTGCTGAAAACCTTGGGCACGCTGTTTATCCTGTTTGGCGTGTGGCTGATTAACAGTCAGGCCAAGGTAAAAACGCCCCAATAGCGCGAAAACCGGCGTCAATTCGATTATCTCCTTCACCATGCTTGCCTTTTTCCCCTACAGGGGGATAAATTAGCCCAAAATAGCGCTTTCCTTAGCTGGTGTCGGCTTTGCCTCGCAGGCGGTATGCTTTAGCGGGAGGCATAAAGCGGCAATCTGTTCAATGAAGGGATATTATGCGGATGCGTATTTGGTTTTTATTAGCCAGTTTAATTCTTGCCGGTTGTAGCAGCCATGCGCCGCCGCCGAGCGGCAAATTGGCCGATTCGATTGTGGTTGTCGCTCAGTTAAACGAACAGCTGCGTCAATGGTACGGCGCCCCCTATCGCTATGGCGGGTTAGACCGCGGTGGCGTCGACTGCTCCGGATTTGTTTATCGCACTTTCAGCGATCGTTTCGATATGCAATTACCACGCTCTACTGAAGAGCAAACCTCGCTGGGAACCAAAGTCTCTCGCGATGAACTGATGCCCGGCGATCTGGTGTTTTTCAAAACCGGTGGCGGTGAGAATGGTTTGCACGTTGGCATTTATGACACCAACGATCAGTTTATCCATGCCTCGACCAGCCGCGGCGTGATACGTTCCTCGCTGAACAACGTGTACTGGAAGAAGGTCTACTGGCAGGCGCGTCGCATTTAGCTCTAACCTCTTGATTTGGTGTATCATGGCGGTATCACATCCTTAACGGTGACCGCCATGAGTAACTTACGCCTGTTGATTTCCGATTCCTACGATCCCTGGTTCAATCTGGCAGTGGAAGAGTGCATCTTCCGCGAAATGACTACGCAGAAAATTCTGTTCCTGTGGCGCAATGCCGAAACCGTGGTCATTGGTCAGTCACAAAACCCCTGGAAAGAGTGCAACACCCGCCGCATGGAGCAGGACGGTATTCGTCTGGCACGCCGCAGCAGCGGCGGTGGTGCGGTATTCCACGATTTGGGCAATAGCTGTTTTACCTTTATGGCGGGCAAACCCGGTTACGATAAAACCGTCTCTACCGGCATTATTCTGCAAGCTCTGGCTCAGTTGGGCATTAAGGCCACCGCATCGGGACGCAATGACCTGGTGATTGATACCGCAGAGGGCGTGCGTAAAATCTCCGGCTCGGCCTACCGGGAAACTCAGGATCGCGGGTTCCACCATGGCACCTTGTTGCTGAACGCGGATCTCAATCGCCTGGCCGACTACCTTAATCCGGACCCTAAAAAATTGCAGGCCAAGGGCATCACCTCGGTACGTTCTCGCGTTGCCAATCTGGCGGAGTTTAAAGCCGATATCAGCCACCAGCAGGTGTGCGACGCAATAACTCAGGCGTTCTTTGAGCATTATGGTGAGACTACGAAAGCAGAAATCATTTCGCCTGACGTTTATCCCGATTTGCCGGATTTTGCCGCACAGTTTGCCAAACAAAGCAGTTGGGAATGGAATTTCGGCAAGGCGCCGGCATTCAGTCACCTGCTGAATGAACGGTTTGTCTGGGGTGGGGTAGATATCTTCTTTGACGTGGAAAAAGGCGCCATTTGCCGGGCGCAGATTTTTACCGACAGTCTCAGCCCGGCACCGTTGCAACGGCTGGCCGAGATGCTGGTGGGCTGTACCTATCGCAGCGAGGCGTTGGCGAATTGCTGCGATGCTTTGATTGTGCAGTACCCAGAGCAGGCCGCAGAATTAACCGAGCTGCGACAATGGTTGCTTGAAACGATCAAATAACGTTCGGATCCTGAATGCTCCGGGATGAGGCAACTCATCCCTTTTTTACGCCGCGAGTTTGCCTCTCTTTCATGCCGTAATCTTTTTTTGCAAAAAAATGCAGTAAAAACACTCAGGTAGCATATTTTACCCGAAAATCAAGGTGGGCATTTTTTTGCCGATTCAATGCAAGGAATAACGCCAGGAATTGATGCGTTATTAAATTTAATCAGTTAAGCTCACTGTGTTGTACATAGGCCAGAGATACGGATTTGATATTTAACGCGGAATAGGAATTTCTTTAATTAAAACAATGTCGATAAGTCAAATTTTCAGAATTATCTTATCACATAAGCCAAATACTTCTCAAATTCATGCCGTGGGTCACGGTTGTTGCCTTAAGCCAAATTGTTTTCATATCCGCGTTACGCCCCCCTAATATAGCTTTAATCTATCAATAAAATGATAAATTATGACTGGCTGTATTGATATTTCCGATTAATCTCACAGGGATTGATCGATAAAATATATTGATATACGATGAGATGTTCGCCATTCAGCCTATGGCATTGAAATGAAAATCCAACTCGAAGCTGACTTTATTAGTAGCTATGTTTTTCAACCTGTTTACTCAATGGAGGGCAGGCTGTTGGCGGTAGAAATCTTGAACCGTTTTAATAGCCTGGACGGTGATTTGGCGATGCCGGCTGACATTGGGATTAATTTATTGTCCACCGAGCAAAGGATTGAGTTATTTAATGAACAATTGAGTTTGGCGGAGCAAAATGCCGCCTGGTTTGTCGAAAACGATGTATTGTTGACGCTTGACGTCGAAGAAATCCTGGTCGATTTGATTCTTGCTGACGATCAATTGTGCGAACGGATCAGACAATGGTCATTTATCGCCTTTGAAATCAGCGAGGGTTTTCCGAATCTTTCGGCGGGGAAAAACAATGAAAAAATTCGTCGGCTTAGTGAGAAATTCTCACTGTGGTTGGACGACTTTGGTTCTGGTCAGGCAACTCTGACCGCATTGTATGATGGTCTATTCGACTACGTGAAAATCGATAAGCGATTTTACTGGCAGCTGTTTACCCACCAGGGTTATGACGTGGTCATTGATTCGCTATTAAAGAATATCAATCTGCTGTGCAAGGGAGTCATCGTCGAAGGAATAGAGAGGGAGGAGTATTTTAATAAGCTCAGACACGCCGGTGTTTTTGGCCTGCAAGGTTTTTTATGGCCCAGCGTTGGTGTGGATAATTTGGCGGCGTTACGGGTAACGCCCGATGAGTTCAAAAACAATAATTGAGAGTACTACACACACAATGGTTCCAATAATGGTCGGGATGAAGTTGGCTGCTATCCCGGTACTGTTATTCATTATCATTCTCTCGCTGATAAAGTATTTTATTCATCAGCGCAAAAAGGCTTTTAAGCCGTATCGGTATACATAAAAGCCAATCCCCTCGCATCTGTCCTGGTATCAGGCAGATGCGTTCTCCCTGCATTTCTTCCGTGTTAATCCCCACGCCCAGGCTCTACACTAGGTGGAACGGAGGGCCTATGCCGCAGTTTGAAAATGCTTACCAACAACAATTAGCCGGTTTTTATACCGAATTGAACCCCACGCCGTTAACGGGGACTCGCCTGCTGTATCACAGCGAGCCACTGGCGCGTGAGCTGGGGCTGGACGAAAGCTGGTTTACCCAGGATAAAACCCCTATTTGGGCGGGAGAAACGCTGCTGCCGGGTATGCAGCCGCTGGCACAGGTGTACAGCGGCCATCAGTTCGGCGTCTGGGCCGGGCAATTGGGTGATGGTCGCGGCATTTTGCTGGGTGAACAGCGGCTGGCGGATGGTAGCAGCATGGACTGGCATCTGAAAGGGGCCGGGCTGACGCCGTATTCACGTATGGGCGACGGCCGTGCGGTGCTGCGCTCGGTGATCCGTGAGTTCCTGGCTTCCGAGGCGTTGCATCATCTGGGCATTCCAACCACGCGTGCGTTGACCATTGTGACCAGCGATCAGCCCGTCTATCGCGAACAGGCTGAACGTGGGGCGATGCTGCTACGCGTAGCGGAAAGCCACGTGCGTTTCGGCCATTTCGAACATTTTTATTACCGTAAGCAGCCGGAGCAGGTGCAGCAGTTGGCTGATTTTGTGATTGCCCGCCACTGGCCGCAGTTTAAAGATCAGAGCGATGGCTATCTGCTGTGGTTTACCGATGTGGTCGAACGCACCGCCCGGCTCATCGCCCATTGGCAAACCGTCGGTTTTGCTCACGGCGTGATGAACACCGATAACATGTCGATTTTGGGTATCACCATCGACTATGGTCCCTACGGCTTCCTTGACGATTATAAGCCCGACTATATCTGTAACCATTCCGATCATCAGGGGCGTTATGCCTATGATAACCAACCGGCGGTGGCGCTGTGGAATCTTCACCGCCTGGCACAAACCTTGTCCGGGCTGATGAGCACTGAGCAGTTGCAAAATGCGCTGGCGGCCTATGAACCGGCCCTGATGCGTGCCTATGGGGAACAGATGAGAGCCAAGCTCGGCTTTTTCACCCAGTCGCAGCAGGATAATGATTTGCTGACCGGGTTGTTGAGTCTGATGGCGCAAGAGGGCCGGGACTATAGCCGGACATTCCGCTTGCTAAGCCAGACGGAGCAGCAGCAGGCGCAGTCGCCGCTGCGAGATGAATTTATCGATCGCGCCGCATTCGATGGCTGGTATCAGCAGTACCGCCAGCGCCTGCAGCAAGAACAGATAAGTGACGCGCAGCGCCAGCAGGCGATGAAGGCAGTGAATCCGAAGCTAATCCTGCGCAACTATCTGGCGCAACAGGCGATTGAAAGTGCCGAACAAGATGATGTCAGTAAGCTGGCGCGTTTGCATCAGGCGTTACTGGCGCCATTCGCGGATAACCCGGAGTATGACGATCTCGCCGCGTTGCCGCCGGATTGGGGCAAACATCTGGAAATTTCTTGTTCTAGCTGATTGACGAAGAAAGATGACGGGCGCGGTACAGCGCGCCCGGTAAAGAAACTACTGACGCAAATAGACCTGTGGCAACGCCACTTCCGGGTGATGAACCACGCCCAAATCTGCCTGATACCAGCGGGTGAGGATCTCTGCCTGCAACACTTCCTGCGGCGTGCCCGTCGCGACCAATTGCCCCTGATGCATCAATAAAATACGATCCGCATACAAGGCCGCGAGATTGAGATCGTGCAATACGCAGCACACCGCAATCGGCTGTTGCCGCGTCAGCGTACGCAGCAGTCTGAGCGTATGTTGCTGGTGGTAGAGATCCAGCGCCGAGGTCGGTTCGTCCAGAAACAGCCAGGCCGGCGTTGGCTGCGGTTGCCAAAGCTGCGCCAGCACGCGGGCGAGTTGCACTCGTTGCTGTTCACCGCCGGAGAGCTGGCGATAATCGCGCTGGGCCAATTCGAGACAGTCGGTTTGCGCCATTACCTGTTGTACCGCCCGTTGTGCGTCGCGTTTGCCGTGGGGGGCACGGCCCATACTGACCACTTCCTCTACGGTAAAGGGGAAGGCCAGATCGCTATGTTGACGCATTACCGCGCGCACTTTCGCCAACTGCTGTGGTTGCCACTGTTCCAGCGGGCGCCCGAGCAACTGACATTCGCCACAGCCTGGGGCCAGATAACCGGTTAACAGGCGCAGTAACGTCGACTTACCCGCGCCGTTCGGCCCGATAATTGCCACCATTTCGCCGCTATTGATACTCAGTGAGACATCGTTGATCAGCCGCCGTGAACCCAGGCTGTAACGTAACTGCTGCGCCGTCAGGCTTGCTGTGTTATCCACCCACGCGCTCCCGCTGGCGCATCACCAGCCATAAGAAATAAGGCCCGCCGATCAGGCTGGTCATCAAACCGACCGGCATTTCTGCCGGAGCCACCAGCGTGCGTGCCAGCGTATCGCTGACCAACAGCAGGCAGGCTCCCCCCAGTGCAGAACAGGGCAGCAGCCAGCGGTGGTCGCCGCCGAGGCGCATGCGCACCAGATGCGGCACCACCAGACCGATAAAACCAATCACGCCACTCATCGCTACCGCTGCGCCTATCAGTAATGCGCTCAACAACAGCAGCTGTAACTTGGCACGCTGAACATTCACACCGAGGTAATGCGCCTCCTCATCTCCCAGTTGCAGCAGATTCAGGCGGCGCGCCTGTAAGAGTGTCAGCAGGATGGTCGGCAGGATCAGCGAGGCGGAAACGGCCAGGGTGGGCCATTGTGACTGGCTCAGGCTGCCCATCATCCACAGTGAAAACTGGCGCAGTTGCTGGTCATTACTGAGGTAAGACAGCACGCCAATCGCTGCCATGCACAGGGCGTTAATGGCGATACCCGCCAGCAACAGGCGCGACAGGCTGCCGTGGCCGCTGCGGCTGATGCCGTAAATCAACAGCGATACCAGCATGCTGCCGAGAAATGCCGCCAGCATGTGGCCATACAGGGCAATCACCGGCGGCAGGGCCAGCGGCATAACGATAATCAGCGCGACAAACAGCGCGCCGCCGCTACTGATCCCCAACAGGCTGGGATCGGCCAAGGGATTACGGAACAATCCCTGCATCACGGCGCCGGACACCGCCAACGCGCAACCTATCACTACCGCCAGCAGCACACGCGGCAAACGGATATTCAGCCAGATATGCCAGGAGGTGTCGCTGAACGGCTGTTGCCACAGGGTGCGGAATGACAGCGTCAGCGCCCCCATATTGGCCGCGCCCAAAGCCAATAGTGCCAACAGTACCAGCAGGCTGGTCATCGCCAGGCGGGGAGAGGTACGGCAGCGCATTACTTTTGCTCCGCCGCATGACGCAGCTTGGCCAGCGCGGCGGGCGTTTCCAGCCCGAAGCCCAGCAGCGCCATATCGTCAACCACCAGTATGCGATGCTGTTTGCCCGCCGGGGTGAGTGCCATGCCAGGCAATTTCCACAGCTCCTGTTCGCCGCCGAGCGTTTTTACGCCGTCGGTGGTGACCAGCAGCAAATCCGGCGCGCTGGCTATCACGCCTTCCTGCGAAAGCGGGCGATAGCGGCTGAATCCTTGCATGGCGTTTTTCAGACCCGCAGCGGTGATGACCGCGTCGGCGGCCGTGTGTTGCCCGGCGGCCATGGGCGTAATACCGCCGTGGCTCATGACGAACAACACCCTGACCGGCAACGCATCGGTTTTCACCGCCGCCAATTGCTGCTGGTAACGGGTGCTCAACTGCTTGCCCTGCTCGGTGCGCTGAAGCGCACTGGCGATCACAGCGATTTTTTCCGGCACGCTTTGCAAGGTGGTATCGCCGGGAATGCGCACCACTTTAACGCCACTCTCTTCCAGCTGTTTGAGCACCAGCGCCGGCTCGGCCAATTCGGTGGTCAGCACCAGCGTGGGTTTCAGCGCCAAAATACCTTCGGCATTAAGCTGGCGCATGTAACCGACGTCCGGCAGTTTTTTAACGGTTTCCGGCTGCAGGCTGGTGCTGTCTCGCGCTATCACTTCATCGCCCGCGCCCAGGGCGAAGGCAATTTCGGTGACGTCACCGCCTATCGAGACAATACGTTCCGCCGCCGCAGCGGTGAACGGCAACGCCAGCGCAATGCACAGCGCCAGACGACGGGTCAATGAAGGTATCATGCGGCAACGTCCTTGGGTTCAAGCGCGGCAACCTGCTCACGCCACTGAGTTTGCTCCGGCTGGCCTTCGGTACGCTGGCCGTAAAGTTGAGCTATCTGCGTGCCGTCGGCGGCAAACAGTTCCAGACTGGTGACGAAGCCGTCTTTGGTGGGCTTGCGGGTGATCCAGCTTTCGGCGATTGCATCTTCGATCAGGTGCAGGGTGAAGCGGCGATTGAACACGTTAATCCAGCCTTCCTGCGGCATCAGGCGTTCAATCTGACCGGTAAAGATCTGCACGCAGCCACGGTTGCCGACAAAAATCATGATTTCGTTCTGCAGGCCCATCGCGGCGTTAAGCAATTGGCTCAGGGCGCTGTTATCGACCCGATAGGCCAAATCGTTACCGACGGCGCTGAAGGCTTGCTGGCGGGTCAGTTTGTTGCGGCTCAACAACTGGAAGAACTGGTGAACGTCGGTCATTGCACGCCATTCCTGGTCAATTTTGTCGGCATCTGGCGAGGCGTTACTGACCGTGGCGTCTGCCGGTTGCAGTTCCAGCGTCGGGTTTTCCGCATTCAGGTGGCGTTCAACCAACGCCATCCAGGCTGGGAGATCGGTTTCATCGGTGGTGTAAACCTTATGCAGTGCGTCGCCCTGATGATCGAAGAACTGAATGCTGTGGCGTACGCCGCGCTTGTTGGTTTCGCTCATGGCGAAAGCGCTGGCCCACTGGTTGAGGAACAGACGCAGATCCAGCTCACGCGGATTGAGGATCAACCCGGCATGACCGTTCAGGTGCTGGTTGCGATAACGACCCATTTGCTCATGCACCGCGTAGCTATTACGGGTAATGGATTTGGTGACGCCTACCTGTTCGAGTTCGGTCAGCAGGGTACGGGCATCGGCCTGCAGACGACGGGTGTCCTGACCGACGCGGACGTGGGTCAGCTCCGCTTCGCTGACGCCAAGAATTTCAGCCAGGTCACGCGCATATTTGCCTGGGTTATCAATTTTTGCCTGCTGGTAGCGTGCATATAGGGTATTGCTCATTGCGGGTTCTCCTGTGTGTGAATCAAGCGGCGGGCAATCTTCATGCCCGCCGGATTTAAAACGTTACCACTGATAGCTGACCAGCAGTTTGGCATTACGCCCGTCCTGCGGTATGCCCTGTGGCGAGTAATATTCTTTATCAAAGGCGTTGCCCAGCACCACCGTGGTGGTCACGCCCTGCAGGCGTTCGCGGCCTTTATAGCTCAGGTAAAAATCGTTGACGCCGTAGCCGCCTTGTTCTGCGGTGCCGGTTTCTACGCGGGTGGCTCGTTGGGCCACAGTGGCCACCCAGCCGGTGGACAGGCCGGTTTCACCCAGTGGAATATCCAGCGTGCTGGTTACCGTGTCCGGATTGATGCTGTTTAGCCATTCGCCGCTGCTTTCGTTCTTGCCACGAGTGCGGTTGTACGCCAGGTCCCAGCCAAAAATGGCGGTTTTATAGCTCAGCGTTGCGTCCCAGCCCCAAATTTTTGCACGGTCGATATTGGTCGAGAAAGTGGTGCAGCTGATGCAATAAGGGCCACGAGGGCCACGACCCAGCTCCATGGTGACATCCGTGGTGATGTAGTCGCGGGCTTTGGTATCAAAGTAGCTGGCTTTGAATTGCAGGCTGTCATCAGCCCGTAGCAAATCGTCAAAGCGTAGCCCGAAACCGTATTCCTGGGTGGCATTGGTTTCCGGCTTCAGGTTCGGGTTAGGCACCCAGTTGTTGGTAATGGTGGTCGGGCCCATGGGGATAGAGAAGTGCTTGGAATCGTTGTACATTTCTCCCATGGTCGGGGCGCGGAAAGCCTGCGAATAAGAACCGAACAGCATTAACCAGTCGGTTGGCGTCACTGTAACGGCACCGCGCGATGACCACTTGTCGGCGTCAACATCGGCGTAACCGTCACTGGAACCCTTGTAGTTATCGTAACGCGTCCCGGCAAGCAGGGTGACCGGCAGGTCGCGCAGGGTAATTTCGTCCTGCAACCAGCCGGAAGCAAAGTTGATTTTCGCCTGTGGGAAGCTTTCTGTCGCGCCACCCGGTGTTTGCTCCTGCTTGTAAGCTTCGCTGCCGTAGGTCAATAAGTGAGAGGCGAAGGTATCGGCAAACAAACGGCTGCGGTTTTCGAGTTTGGCACCGCGAGTGGTTTGCTTGCGCGCTTCATCTTCACTGCCGTTGGTGTGGGCGTTGATCTCCACTTCGGAGTAATAGATTTTGGCTTCGGCGTCGAGCCAATCCTGACCCACAGGCTTCAGTTTGTAGCCAAGCTGGCCGTCGCGTTGAATGGTCGAGCGGTCGGTCATCAGGTTACCGCTGCTGCTGGCCGATTCCTGCGGGTTTTTCGGCTCTTGCGCCCGGTTGTTGTAATAGCGCAGGTCGCCGCTCAATGACTGATTCTCATCGAGCGTCCAGGTCCCCTTGGCCAGCAGATTACTGATGGTTTCATCATTGGGTGCATCGAAGCCGTTGCCCTGACGCAGATTGCCGACGTCGCGGGTGCCAAATGACAGCAGGCCGTCGAGATTGTCGGTTCTGCCGTAGGTGCTGGCCCCCATGCCGAGGCTGTGGTCGCCGCTGCCGGCGGTGCCATACACCCGGTAGCCACTATTATGGCCGGGCAACAGCAGATCGGCGGCATCTACGGTTTCATAAGCGATAACGCCGCCCAGTGCGCCGCTGCCATACAGCAGGGCGGAAGGGCCGCGCACGACTTCGATGCGTTTCACCAGTGCCGGATCGAGGAAGGTGGCGCCAAGGTGGCCGGTATCGGTGCCCTGACGGATGCCATCCACCAGCGTCAGCACGCCATTTTTACCGTAGCCACGCATGAAAACGTCCTGGCCATTACTGCGACCGGTGCCATTGACGGTAATGCCCGGCACGCGGCGCAGCATATCGCCGGCGCTGGTGGCGGTTTGGCTTTGCGGCGTATCGGCCTCGATCACCGTGACCATCATCGGTGCTTCAAAACTGCTGCGCGCATTGCCGGTGGCGGCTACCGTCATGGTTTCGTCGCTGGCTTTGTCCTTTTTAACCGGTGCCGTCGCCGAGGAAGAAGAAGGGGTTTCGCTGGTTTGTGCAAAAGTCACCGTCGGCAGAGTACAGGCAATCGCCAGACTCAATGCGGATAAACGCAGCCGGGTGGAATAGATCAGAGGCATGTCGCAACTCTCCGTATGTTTTAAACATATCAATAGATTTGCTGGCTGCCTGGATCAAAAAGGATCTGGGTGGCTGGCGTTAAGGGATGGGAATTATTTGGTCAGGATCAATTTCCCGGCTTTGGTCTGTCGTAACTGATAGCGCTGGCCCTGATGGATGATGATCGCCACGCCATCGGCATCGAGCAGTTGCGCACTGTCGTAGCAAGGCGGCGTGGCCAGGCCACTTTCAGCGGTGTGAGCAGCCTGGGCAGGCGTGTTGTGGTGGTGATTATCCATCGTCATGTGTTTATAAAACAGACCGTTAAATAGTAATTAATATCAAAGTGAGAATCATTATCATGTGAACGAAAGGTTACATCAAGGAAAATTTTCTTACCAATGGAAGCTTTTTGCAGGAAGGGGATGTGGCACGGGCCGAGATGGCTCAGCCCGTAAAATTCAGGGTTATTTCAGCAGGGTTTCAATGCGGTCAAACAGGCGTTCGGGTTTGGTGATCGGCGCGTAGCGTTTCACCCGCTGGCCGTCAGCGGTCAGCAGGAACTTGGTGAAGTTCCATTTAATGCGTTGAGTGCCCAGCACGCCCGGTGCCAGGCGCTTTAACTCGTTGAACAACGGATGCGCGCCTGGGCCATTAACTTCAACCTTGCTGAATAGCGGGAAGCTGACGCCATAGTTCAGCGTGCAAAAGTTGGCAATCTCCAGCGGATCGCCGGGTTCCTGCGCGCCGAACTGATTGCAGGGAAAGCCCAGCACCATCAGGCCGCGTTCGCGATAGTACTGCCACAGGTTTTCCAGCCCGTGATATTGAGGAGTAAATCCGCATTTGCTGGCGGTGTTGACCACCAGATAAGCCCGGGCGGGGAAATCGCCCAGGGTTTTGTGTTCCCCTTGCAGTGTGACGCAGGGGATGGATAACAGTGAGTGGATCATGCCGGACTCCAAATCCTTTTCAGGGGGGATACAAGAATTGTTACCAGTATAGATGAGCAGGGCACAGACAGAAAAACCGGGGCGGGCGCCCCGGCGCTGGGATCAGAAGCGGGTGTCTACCGCATCGGCCAGCATGGCCAGCAGCTGTTCGCTGTCGGACCAGCTCAGGCAAGGGTCGGTGATCGATTGCCCATAGGTCAGCGGCTGACCGGCAACGATTTTCTGGGTGCCTTCCACCAGGAAGCTTTCTGCCATTACGCCGGCAACGGCGACGGAACCGGCGCGGATCTGCTGGCAGACGTTTTCGGCCACTTCCAGTTGGCGACGATGCAATTTCTGGCAGTTGCCGTGGCTGAAGTCGATCACCAGTTGCTCCGGCAAATCGAATTCGCGCAGGCTGTCGCAGGCGGCGACCACATCGGTAGCGTGGTAGTTCGGCGTCTTGCCGCCACGCATGATGATATGGCCATAAGGATTGCCGCTGGTCTGATAGATAGTCATCTGGCCGTGCTTGTCCGGTGACAGGAACATATGGCCGGCGCGGGCCGCACGAATGGCGTCAATCGCGATACGGGTGTTGCCGTCGGTGCCGTTTTTAAAGCCAACCGGGCAGGACAGTGCCGAAGCCATTTCACGGTGGATCTGGCTTTCGGTGGTCCGTGCGCCAATCGCGCCCCAACTGATCAAATCAGCAATGTATTGGCCGACCACCATGTCCAGGAACTCGGTGGCGGTTGGCAGGCCGAGCTGGTTCACTTCCAGCAACAGCCTACGCGCCATTTCGATCCCGCGATTGACCTGGAAGGTGCCATCCAGCGCCGGATCGGAGATCAGGCCTTTCCAGCCCACCACGGTGCGCGGTTTTTCAAAATAGGTGCGCATCACGATTTCGAGGCGATCCTGATAACGGATGCGCAGCGCATTCAGACGGCCGGCATAATCGATGGCGGCGTCAAGATCGTGAATAGAGCAGGGGCCGATCACCACCAGCAGGCGACGATCTTCGCCGGTCAGAATTTTTTCAATTCGCTGCCGTGAGGCCGTCACGTTGTCCGCGATTTCCGCCGAGATTGGCAACTTCTCCGCCAGCTCTTGCGGCGTGACGAGGCTGTCGATGCGCGCGGTCCGCAGTTCATCTGTTTTGTGCATGATTTTCTCTAAAGACTGTTCTTCGCTGCGGCAGGAGTGCCGGGAAGTGATGGCGATCACAATAACGTAAAAACCGATGAATTCAACCGGAGAAACTGTGTTCTGTTGATCAAAATCGCTAAAAAAAGCACAAAAAACGTGGCCGGTGGGGAAATAAACAATACGCGGCAGGAGACAGACCCGCCGCGTTAAGGCTAGAACATGCGGCGGCTCATGCCCAGAATATCCAGGATTTTGGTCGAGATCTCTTCCACCGAATAATTGGTGGTGTTCAGATAACGGATCTGGTTTTTACGGAACAGCGCTTCCACTTCCGCCAGCTCCATCCGGCACTGGCGAATGGAAGCATAACGGCTGTTTTCACGCCGTTCTTCACGGATGGCGGCTAACCGCTCCGGATCGATCGTCAGGCCGAAAAGCTTGTGCTGAAACGGCTTCAGCGCGGCGGGGAGGTGCAAGTTGTCCATATCGTCGGCGGTAAACGGATAGTTGGCCGCGCGGATACCAAACTGCATGGCCAGATACAGGCTGGTGGGAGTCTTACCGCAGCGCGAAACGCCGAGCAAGATCACCTGCGCCTGATCGAGATTACGCAGCGAAATGCCGTCATCATGGGCTAACGTGTAGTCAATAGCCGCGATACGGGCGTCATATTTGCCGAGGTTGCTGGCGGTCAACCCGTGGGTGCGGTTAGGCACCGGGGTAGGTTCTACCTCCAGTTCCCCTGCAACGGGCCAACCAGCGCCTGCACGATGTCCTGGCAGAAACCTTCGCTCTGGGTAATGACTTTGCGTACTTCCGGCGAAATGATTGAGTAAAACACTAACGGGCGTACGCCGGTATCACGATAGATATCGTTAATCTGCTGGCAAACCCCACGGGCCCGCGCTTCGGTTTCCACAAAGGGCAGCGTAAAGGTGGTGGCTTTGACCGGAAATTGCGACAACACCGCGTGGCCCAAAACCTCTGCGGTGATTGCCGTACCGTCCGAAATATAAAAAACGCTTCTTTCCACCCGAGGCTCCTTAGCTGAAATAGTGACGTCATTATCACGTCTGCTGGCCCTTATCATGGGCTGCAGATGATTCAACGGTAAAGGGGCGGGCAAAAAAATTGTGATAATGCGGGCAGAGTCTATGAATAAACAGGTCGGTCAGGGAATAAACGCTGGCGATAGAAACACTGGGATAAAACACTATTTCAAATTTTATGAAAAGCGGGCGTTTATTTCCCGTGAGGAATTATTAGTCATGATGACGCAATTTTCACCAAAGACTGCGTAAATAACAGGGTTTTTAAAACTGAAGTTTAAAAAATACTTAATTTGTTGAGATTTAAGCTATTAGTGCGACAGGGAACGGTTCCAGGCCGGTTTTGCGTTTCAGGAAGTTTTCCTAAAATCCACTTTCTTCACCGGGTTGATCGATTCACCTTTCCATTTCCTATGGATCATTGTGCTAGTCTGACTCGGCACCGTTTTAGCGGCGCTGAGAAAGCAAGCGAATTAAATCCGTCTATACCCTACTGATAGCAATAAGGATTGTCTCGATGTCCAACAATGGCCCAGACTTGCGTAATGTGCTTTGGTACAACCAGCTCGGCATGCACGACGTTGACCGTGTCGGCGGCAAAAATGCCTCCCTCGGTGAAATGATCACCAATATTTTCGATTTGGGCGTTGCCGTGCCAAACGGTTTTGCCACCACCGCGCAGGCGTTTAACGATTTCCTCGAGCAAAGCGGTGTTAACCAGCGCATCTATCAGTTACTGGATCAAACTGACGTTGACGATATTGCTCAATTGACCAAGGCGGGCGCACAAATCCGTCAATGGATTATCGACACGCCGTTCCATGCGGAATTCGAGCGTGAGATTAACCTGGCTTACCAGCAACTGGCCGACGGCGAGCCGGAAGCGTCATTTGCCGTGCGTTCTTCCGCTACCGCAGAGGACATGCCGGATGCCTCTTTCGCCGGCCAGCAGGAAACCTTCCTCAACGTGCAGGGTATTGACGCCGTCATGGTGGCGATTAAGCACGTTTTCGCCTCCCTGTTTAACGACCGCGCTATTTCCTACCGGGTGCATCAGGGTTATGACCACCGCGGCGTGGCCTTGTCGGCCGGCGTACAGCGCATGGTGCGTTCTGACCTGGCATCTTCCGGCGTGATGTTCACCATCGATACCGAATCCGGTTTTGATCAGGTGGTGTTTATCACCTCTGCCTTCGGCCTGGGCGAAATGGTGGTGCAGGGCGCAGTCAACCCGGACGAGTTTTATGTACACAAACCGACGTTGCTGAGAGGCAACCCGGCTATCGTGCGCCGCAACCTCGGCTCGAAGAAAATCCGCATGGTGTATGCGCCATCGCAGGATCACGGCAAGCAGGTACAAATTGAAGACGTGCCAGAGCAGCAACGCAATCGTTTCTCTCTGACCGACGAAGAAGTTCAGGGGCTGGCACATCAGGCACTGCTGATCGAAAAACACTACGGCCGCCCGATGGACATCGAGTGGGCCAAAGACGGCCATACCGGCAAATTGCTGATCGTGCAGGCCCGTCCGGAAACCGTGCGTTCGAACGAGCAAACGATGGAGCGTTACCAGCTTAACGCGACCAGCCCGGTGCTGGTGGAAGGGCGCGCTATCGGCCACCGCATTGGCGCAGGTCCGGTGAAGGTCATCCATAACATCAGCGAGATGGACCGCATTGAGCCAGGCGACGTGCTGGTGACTGACATGACCGACCCGGATTGGGAACCGATCATGAAGAAAGCCGCTGCCATCGTCACCAACCGTGGCGGCCGTACCTGCCACGCGGCGATCATTGCGCGTGAACTGGGCATTCCGGCGGTGGTTGGCTGCGGCAACGCGACCGATCTGCTCAAAGAAGGTCAACAGGTCACCGTTTCTTGTGCAGAAGGCGATACCGGCTTCGTCTACAGCGATATCCTCGATTTTAACGTGCAGAGTTCCGAAGTGACCGAACTGCCGGATCTGCCGTTAAAAATCATGATGAACGTCGGCAACCCTGACCGCGCCTTTGACTTCGCGCGTTTGCCGAATGAAGGTGTGGGTCTGGCCCGTCTGGAATTTATCATCAACCGTATGATTGGCGTGCATCCGAAGGCGTTGCTGGAGTTTGACCAGCAGACTCCGGAGCTGCAGGCGGAAATCAGGACGCTGATGCAGGGCTACGACCATCCGGCCGAGTTCTATGTCGGTCGTTTGACGGAAGGGATCGCCACGCTGGGCGCCGCGTTCTGGCCGAAGCGAGTGATCGTGCGCCTGTCCGATTTCAAATCCAATGAGTATGCCAACCTGGTCGGCGGCGAGAAGTATGAACCGCATGAAGAAAACCCAATGTTGGGCTTCCGCGGTGCCGGTCGTTACGTGTCCGACAATTTCCGTGACTGTTTCGCGATGGAATGTGACGCGGTAAAACGCGTGCGTAACGAAATGGGCCTGACCAACGTTGAGATCATGGTGCCGTTTGTTCGCACGGTGGAGCAGGCGGAAGCGGTGGTGGCCGAATTGGCACGTCAGGGCCTGAAGCGCGGTGAGAACGGCCTGAAAGTGATCATGATGTGCGAGATCCCATCCAATGCGCTGTTGGCAGATCAGTTCCTGCAGCACTTTGATGGCTTCTCCATTGGCTCCAACGACATGACTCAGTTAACTCTGGGGCTGGATCGTGACTCGGGCGTGGTCTCTGAGCTGTTTGACGAGCGAAACGAAGCGGTGAAAATTCTGCTGTCGATGGCGATTCAGGCGGCCAAGCGTCAGGGTAAATACGTCGGTATTTGCGGCCAGGGTCCGTCTGACCATGAAGACTTTGCCGAATGGTTGATGGATCAGGGTATTGACAGTCTGTCGCTCAATCCGGATACCGTGGTGCAAACCTGGGTTAATCTGTCGAAGAGAACATAATTTTCGCGATACGGAATAATTATTAAGGCGAAAGCCGTAACTCAGGTTACGGCTTTTTTATTTCTGAATGTAAATAAAAAGGCGCAGTGAACAAAAGCGGTCAAAAAAAGAATAAAAAAAAGCCCATCATAGGAGACGGGCAAAGACTACACACAGCAATTCACATGTATGGCATTACATTGTTTGGAAATCTTGCTTTAAATCAGGTATTTGAAGCAATATATGGCAATAATACTAGGTATTTAAGCGTCATTAGTCATTAAGAATCGTCTTAATCAACCAGCGTATTGGAATTTATTTTTGCTAGCGGCTATTTTTACCTCAGTGATAAAAAGATGCATTTATTCGGTATGTTTAAATAATGTTCATCAGGTGAAAAACGGCGGCGCATTTTATTATTGCGGATGTTCTAATTCTGGAAGCAAGCGAGGGGAAAGGGGAGTTCTGCCCGGTGACCCGGGCAGAAGCGGGGTTACATCTGTTCCAGATCTTTGGCCACTTCTTCCAGGTCGGCAGTTGGTTCTGGCGCTTCATTCATCCAGGCAGTGAGCAAACGGTAAGACACCGCCAACACCACCGGACCGATAAACAGGCCAATCATGCCGAAAGCCAGTAAGCCGCCGATCACACCGGACAGGATCAGGATCATCGGCAGATCGGCGCCCATGCGGATTAGCACTGGCCGCAGCACGTTATCGAGCGTGGCGACCACGCAACTCCATACCAACAGCACTGTGCCCCAGGTGGTATCTCCACTCCAGTACAACCAGATGATTGCCGGTACCAGCACCAGTAATGGCCCCAACTGTGCCACGCAGCAGATAAAGATCAATACCGTCAGCAGGGTAGCGGCAGGTATGCCGGTCACCGCCAGGCCAATACCGCCCAGTACCGACTGCACCAGCGCCGTTACCACCACGCCCAGCGCTACCGCGCGGATCGCCTGACCACCCAGTACCACGGCGGCGTCGCCTCTTTCTGCACCCAAACGTGTTGCGAAGTGGCGAATGCCCAGAGCCACTTGCTCGCCGCGTGCATACAGCAACACGCTAAACAGCAGCATCAATGTGCAATGCAGCAGCAGGCGGCCAATATGCGCGGCCTGTGCCACGAACCAGGTGGCGGTCTGGCCGAAGTAAGGTTGCACTTTCGCCACCAACGCACTGCCACCGGCGTTCACCAGGGTGTGGTAACTGTGATAGACCTTATCGCCGATCATCGGGATTGATTGCAGCCAGGCCAGATCGGGAATATGCAGTTTGCCCGGCGTGCTGGCCCAGGCCACGATTGGCGCGCTGTTGTCCACCACGCTACTGACCAGCAGAGAGATTGGCAGGATAAACAGCAGGATCAGCAGTATCGTCATCACCAGCACCGCCAGTGAACGCCGTCCCCAAAGTATTTTTTGCAGCTTAATCAGCAGTGGCCAGGTGGCTATGACCACCATGCCGGCCCAGGCAAAACCGAGAATAAAAGGTTGAATGACCCAAAAACAGGCGACGATCATTATGGCGATAAACAGCACGCCAAAAATAATCCGTGGCAAATCATAGCGGGATTTCGGGATTGTCATGAATGGGTTCTCATTCTGGTCAGTTAACTCCTTGGGATCGTTTAATCATGGTGCACGTTGATGAAAAACGACAGCACGGCGCACCTTTTGTTGCGAGCGATTCTTCGGCAGGACAATTGCAATAATCTGCATGCCTTCACTAAACGAGTATGTTAGTTTTTATCTCTAATAAAAAACAGGGTGGGTCTGAATAAAGGCCTGATTCAGCGTGCATAATCACGCATAAAAATTAGACAGACAGGGTCAAAAACCGAATGATCCCACAGATTTCTCAGGCGCCCGGCCTTGTTCAACGGGTGCTCGATTTTTTGGAAGCGTTGAAGCAAAACGGGTTTAACGGTGATATCGCTACCAGTTATGCCGATCGGCTAACGATGGCGACCGATAACAGTATCTATCAGTTGCTGCCTGACGCGGTAGTGTTTCCCCGTTCTACTGCGGATGTGGCACTTATTGCCCGTCTGGCGACCGAGGAGCGCTTCACCGCGCTGACCTTCAGCCCACGCGGTGGTGGGACAGGGACCAACGGGCAGTCGCTCAACAGCGGTATTGTGGTGGATATGTCGCGCCATATGAACCGCATTCTTGAAATCAACGTCGAGCAGGGCTGGGTCAAGGTTGAGGCCGGGGTTATCAAGGATCAGCTCAACCAGTACCTGCGGCCGTTCGGTTATTTCTTCTCACCGGAGCTTTCCACCAGTAACCGCGCTACGCTCGGCGGCATGATTAACACCGACGCCTCCGGTCAGGGATCGCTGGTCTACGGAAAAACTTCCGACCACGTATTGGGCTTGCGGGCGGTGCTGCTGGGTGGCGATATGATTGACACCCGAGCCATGCCGACGCCGTTGGCGGAAACGATTGCTAACGAAGATACGGTTGAAGGCCGCATTTATAACCAGGTGCTCAACAGTTGCCGCGACCAACGCGGATTGATCCTGGAAAAATTCCCCAAGCTTAATCGCTTCCTGACCGGTTACGATTTGCGCCATGTGTTCAGCGATGACCTGCAAACCTTCGATTTGACACGCATTTTGACCGGTGCCGAAGGGACGCTGGCATTTATCACCGAGGCGCGGCTGGATATTACGCCGCTGCCGAAAGTGCGCCGGTTGGTGAATGTTAAATACGACTCCTTTGATTCCGCACTGCGCAACGCGCCTTTTATGGTGGAAGCCAAAGCGCTGTCGGTCGAGACTATCGACTCCAAGGTATTGAACCTGGCGCGCGAAGATATTGTCTGGCATTCGGTCAATGAACTGATCACCAACGTGCCGGATAAAGAGATGCTGGGTCTGAACATCGTGGAGTTTGCCGGTGATGACAAGGCACTGATCGACCAGCAGATGGAGGCTTTGTGCCTGCGGCTGGACGAGCTAATCACCGAGCGACAGGGCGGAGTGATTGGCTATCAGATTTGTGGCGATCTGGACGGCATCGAGCGCATTTACAACATGCGTAAAAAGGCGGTCGGGCTATTGGGCAATGCCAAAGGGCGTGCCAAGCCGATCCCGTTTGCCGAGGACACCTGTGTGCCACCGCAGCATCTGGCCGACTACATCGTTGAATTCCGTCAGTTGCTCGATAGTCATAACCTCAGCTACGGCATGTTTGGCCATGTGGATGCCGGTGTGTTGCACGTGCGCCCGGCTCTCGACATGTGTGACCCGCAGCAGGAAGTGCTGATGAAGCAGCTTTCCGACCAGGTAGTGGCGTTGACCGCCAAGTATGGCGGCTTGCTGTGGGGGGGAGCATGGCAAAGGCTTCCGCGCCGAATACAGCCCGGCGTTCTTTGGCGACGAGCTGTATCTGGAACTGCGCCGTATCAAGGCCGCTTTCGACCCGGACAACCGGCTCAACCCCGGAAAAATCTGTTCGCCGTCAGGCGTCGATGCGCCGATGATGAAAGTGGACGCCGCCAAACGCGGTACCCTCGATCGTCGTATTCCGGTCGAGGTTCGCACCTCGTTCCGTGGTGCCATGGAGTGTAACGGCAACGGTTTGTGTTTCAATTTTGACGTTCGCAGCCCAATGTGCCCGTCGATGAAAATTACCGGCAACCGCATTCACTCGCCAAAAGGGCGGGCGGCGCTGGTGCGTGAATGGCTGCGTTTGCTGTCCGAACAGGGTGTCGATCCGCTGGAACTGGAAAAGCAGCTGCCGAAGCAGCGTGTCAGCTTCAGGGCCCTGATCGAGAAAACCCGCAACAGTTGGTACGCCAGTAAAGGAGAGTACGATTTCTCGCACGAGGTGAAAGAGGCGATGTCCGGCTGTCTGGCCTGTAAGGCCTGCTCCACTCAGTGCCCGATTAAAATTGACGTACCCGGCTTCCGTTCACGTTTCCTGCAGCTTTATCACACCCGTTATCTGCGACCGGCGCGTGACTATATGGTCGCCGGGGTCGAGAGTTACACCCCGCTGATGGCGAAAGCGCCAAAAGTGTTCAACTTCTTCTTCAGGCAGCCCTGGGTGCGTGAGTTGAGCCGCAACAGTATTGGCATGGTTGATTTGCCGCTGCTTTCCAGCCCGACGCTGCGCCAGCAGCTCTCCGGCCATGGCGCACTCACCATGACGCTGGAACAGCTTGAAGCGCTGAACCCGCAACAACGCGAACAGCACGTATTGATCGTGCAGGATCCGTTTACCAGTTATTACGATGCCAAGGTGGTCGCCGATTTTGTGCGGCTGGTGGAGAAGCTGGGCTATCGGCCGGTGCTGTTGCCGTTCTCACCCAACGGCAAGGCGCAGCATATCAAAGGCTTCCTGACGCGCTTTGCCCGCACTGCGCGCAAGACCGCCGATTTTCTCAACCGGGTGGCGAAGCTAGGCATGCCGCTGGTGGGGGTCGATCCGGCGCTGGTGCTGTGTTACCGCGACGAATATAACGAGATCCTCGGGGAAACTCGGGGTGACTTCCAGGTGCAATTGGTGCATGAATGGCTGCAACAGTTGCTGGCCGAGCGAGCGGAACAGCCGGCGACCGGTGAAGCCTGGTATCTGTTCGGCCACTGCACCGAGACCACGGCATTGCCGACCAGTAGCCAACACTGGGCGTCAATTTTTGCACGCTTTGGCGCCAGGCTGGAAAATGTCAGCGTCGGCTGTTGTGGCATGGCGGGTACTTACGGGCATGAAGTGAAGAACCTGCAGAATTCACTCGGCATTTATGAGCTATCATGGCACCAGGCGCTGCAACGTTTGCCACGGCAGCGTTGCCTGGCGACCGGCTATTCCTGCCGCAGCCAGGTCAAACGCATTGAGGGTAACGCAGTACGACACCCATTACAGGCACTTCTGGAGATGATTGAGTGAAACTGTGGAAAAGAGAAACGACGCTGGAACAATTAAACCATGCCGGTGAAGGCTGCATGGTCAGCCATGTCGGCATCCGGTTTACCCGGCTGGAGGACGACTACCTCGAGGCCACCATGCCGGTAGATCAGCGCACCCGGCAGCCGTTTGGCCTGCTGCACGGCGGGGCATCGGTGGTGCTGGCAGAGTCGATGGGGTCGATGGCCGGTTACCTGTGCTGCGAAGGTGAGCAGAAGGTGGTGGGGTTGGAAATCAACGCCAACCATTTGCGGGCCGCATTTGAAGGTGAAGTCCGCGGCGTGTGCCGTGCGCTGCACGTTGGCCGTCGTCATCAGGTGTGGCAGATAGAAATCTTCGATTCGCGCGATCGCCTGTGCTGCACTTCACGTCTGACCACCGCCGTCATCGATTAAGCGTCTTACCCCGCAGGCAGCCCTGTCTGCGGGTGTTTCTTCGTTCGGCCGGTTTACAACTGAAAGGGAACCCGCTTGACGAAATCCTTCTGGAAGGCGTTGGCCTTCTCCCAGGTACCTTCCATCGCATATTTCTGGCAGATCAGGGTCAGGGTATGACGGGCAAAATGATAGCTCTGCACCCGGAATAGCTGACAGCGCTGCGGATTATTGATTTCCACGATCAGCCGATTATGCAGTTTGCTCAACGCATGCAGGTAGCTTTCGTCATCGCCATTTTCCAGACACAGATTCGCCATGTTCAGACTGACGTTGTTGTAGCGTTTCAGGTGGTTGATGTTGCACTCAGGCCGCCGAAGTGACGCCTCCGCCATATAGAAATCAACCGTGGCGTCGCGCACGCTGAATTTGTAGTCATCAATTTTGCCCAACAGCCACGCATTCATCGAGATATTCATTTGCTCACGCCCAATGTGAATTGAATGATAATCATTATCATATTTATTGGCGCGTTGCCGATCAATCATTCTGTTGAAATATTTATCATCGACAGGGGATGCATAGAGGCAGTGGCGACCCAATATAGCCAGTAACGACTAAACTTTAATCAGAGGTGGCCGCCTCGTCGGCTCGGCCGGGTGAGTGGGAATGGCGTAAAATGCGCCTTATTGTCGATAAACGCATTTTTAAGACAGACAAAATTCAGAAATAGGTATTTTCTATGAATGTTTAAATCGACATAAAAAGCCCGGCCCTGTAAAGCGTTCGAGCCAATGGGCAAGTGCAATGGTGATACAGGATGTGCAGTAAATTCATAAGGATAAAATGATTCCATTTCTGACCGGCAGCGCCTGGCGCGCTGACTGTCCCGCGCACTTGCCGCATGCCGAAGCGAAAATCCGGGCTTTTAGCGGATACCCCTGTAAAACAAACGGTTGAAGTGATAATCGTTATCACTAACATAGTAGCAACCCAGATTGGCTGTGGTAAAACACGAGTGTGAGGTAGGCCATATGCAAACGGAAAATGTCGGCACCTTTTCTCTGGACGAAAATGTCTGGCAAGGCATTTTGCTCAGTGACAATGCCGTACAACAAATTACAAAACTAATGCAGCAGGACTCGCAGGTGAAGGGGCTGCAACTCGGAGTGAAGCAGTCAGGCTGCGCCGGGTTTGCCTATGTGCTGGATCTCACCCGTGCTCCTGCTGACGACGACCTGCTGTTTGAGCGCGATGGCGCCAGGCTGTATGTGCCGTTGAAAGCCATGCCGTTTATCGATGGCACCACGGTGGATTTTGTCCGTGAAGGGCTGAATCAGATATTCAAATTTAATAACCCTAAAGCTCAGCATGCCTGCGGTTGCGGCGAGAGTTTTGGCGTTTGAGCGATGCAATCAACATGACACGAAGCAATGTAGAAATGCCTAATGAAGTGCAGGCTTGGGTCAGCGAAGGTCGCTACAAAGAAGGTTTTTTTACCCAGTTGGCCACCGATGAATTGGCGATGGGCATCAACGAAGACGTGGTGCGCGCTATCTCGGCCAAACGTAACGAACCTGAGTGGATGCTGGAGTTCCGCCTGGAAGCCTACCGTGCCTGGCTGCAAATGGAAGAGCCACACTGGCTGAAGGCGAACTACGAGCGCCTGAACTATCAGGATTACAGCTATTACTCGGCGCCGTCCTGCGGCAGCTGTGATGACGCCTGCGGCTCGCAGCCTGGCGCAGAACAGCAACCCGGCGCACCGACGGACAACAATTATCTGACCAGCGAGGTTGAACTGGCGTTTAACCAGCTCGGTGTTCCGGTGCGTGAAGGCAGCGAAGTGGCAGTGGACGCTATCTTCGACTCGGTCTCGGTTTCGACCACCTACCGTGAAAAGTTGGCGGAGAGCGGGGTGATTTTTTGCTCGTTCGGCGAAGCCATCCATGAATATCCGGATCTGGTGCGCAAATACCTGGGTCGCGTAGTGCCTTCCAACGATAACTTCTTCGCCGCCTTGAATGCGGCGGTGGCCTCCGACGGCACCTTCGTTTACGTGCCGAAGGGCGTGCGCTGTCCGATGGAACTGTCGACCTATTTCCGCATCAACGCCGCCAAAACCGGCCAGTTCGAGCGTACCATCCTGATCGCCGATGAAGGCAGCTATGTCAGCTATATCGAAGGCTGTTCGGCCCCGGTGCGTGACAGCTACCAGCTGCACGCGGCGGTGGTGGAAGTGATCCTGCACAAAGACGCCGAAGTGAAATATTCGACGGTGCAGAACTGGTTCTCCGGCGGTGACAGCAAGGGCGGTATCCTCAACTTCGTCACCAAGCGTGCGCTGTGCGAAGGCGCGGGTTCGAAAATGTCGTGGACCCAGTCGGAAACCGGCTCGGCAATCACCTGGAAATACCCGAGCGTGATCCTGCAGGGCGACAATTCTATCGGTGAATTCTTCTCGGTGGCGCTGACCAGCGGCCATCAGCAGGCGGACACCGGTACCAAGATGATCCACATCGGCAAGAACACCCGTTCGACCATCATCGCCAAAGGCATTTCCGCCGGGCACAGCGAGAATACCTACCGCGGGCTGGTGAAGATCCTGCCGGGTGCGGAAAACGCGCGTAACTTTACCCAGTGTGACTCGATGCTGATCGGGCCGGATAGCGGCGCTCATACCTTCCCGTATGTTGAAGCCCGCAACAACAGTGCGCAGCTGGAACACGAGGCGACGACCTCAAAAATTGGTGATGACCAGCTGTTCTATTGTCTGCAGCGCGGCATCAGCGAAGACAATGCCATTTCGATGATCGTCAACGGGTTCTGTAAGGACGTGTTCTCTGAGCTGCCGCTGGAGTTCGCCGTTGAGGCACAGAAGCTATTGGCCATCAGCCTGGAACACAGCGTGGGCTAATCGCCGGATTTACAGCGCGAAAGCGCGACCTAAGGACACTGCATGTTAAGTATCAAGAATTTAAAAGTCAGCGCGGAAGGCAACGAGATCCTCAAGGGCCTGGATCTGGAAATCAAACCGGGCGAAGTGCATGCCATCATGGGGCCGAACGGCTCGGGCAAAAGCACGCTTTCTGCGACCCTGGCCGGGCGCGAAGAGTACGAAGTGACCGCGGGCGAAGTGACCTTCAAAGGCAAGGATCTGCTTGAACTGGCACCGGAAGACCGTGCGGGTGAAGGGGTGTTTCTGGCGTTCCAGTATCCGGTGGAGATCCCCGGCGTCAGCAACCATTTCTTCCTGCAGACCTCGGTTAATGCGGTGCGTAAATATCGCGAGCAGGAGCCGCTCGATCGCTTCGATTTCGCTGATTTTATCGAAGAAAAAATTGAGCTGTTGAATATGCCGCCCGATCTGCTGACCCGTTCGGTTAACGTTGGCTTCTCCGGCGGCGAGAAAAAGCGTAATGACATCCTGCAGATGGCCGCGCTGGAACCGGACCTGTGCATTCTGGATGAAACCGACTCCGGTTTGGATATTGATGCGTTGAAAATTGTTGCCAACGGCGTTAACTCACTGCGGGACGGCAAGCGCTCGTTCATTATCGTCACGCACTACCAGCGCATTCTGGACTATATCAAACCGGATTACGTTCATGTTCTTTCTCAGGGGCGCATCGTCAAATCCGGCGATTTCACCCTGGTAAAACAGTTGGAGGAGCAGGGCTATGGCTGGCTTACCGACGAGCAATAATTCGCGCGCGCTGCAGCAACTCTACAGTCTGTTTGAAGCCCGCGGCGGCGAGCACTCCGCCCATGCGCTGGCACACTGGCAACAGGCCTTGCGCCTGGGTTGGCCGACCCGCAAGCATGAAAACTGGAAATACACCCCGCTTGAAGGTTTGCTGGAGCAACAGTTTCTGGAGCCGCCACTCGCGCAGGTCACTGCCGCTCAGCGCGATGCACTGGCGCTGGATATCGACGCTTACCGTCTGGTGTTTATCGACGGGCGCTTCAGCGCGGCATTGAGTGACAGCGAGCTGGGCGATTACCAGTTTGACGTGGCCCCCTACGGGACGCTACAGGCATTGCCGGAGCCGATCCAGGCCGAAATATTCCTGCATCTGACCGAAAGTCTGGCGCAGGAAACCAGCATTATCCGCGTGGCGGCCGGCAAAATTGCAGAGCGGCCGTTGTATCTGCTGCATATCAGCAGTGGACGCGGCGCTGAAGGCGAAGTGAATACCGTCCATCACCGCCATCATCTTCAGATTGCGCGTAATGCGCAGGCTGAGGTGATCGAACATTACGTCAGCCTTAACGACGCCGCGCATTTCACCGGCGCACGCCTGACCGCCAATGTGGGTGACAATGCTCAACTGCAGCACTGCAAACTGGCATTTGAAAGCCGGCCGAGCTACCACTTCGCCCATAACGATCTGGTGATTGGCCGCGATGCGCGGGTGAAGAGTGACAGTTTCCTGCTCGGGGCGGGGCTGACGCGGCATAACACCAGTGCACAGCTGAATGGTGAAGGTTCCAACCTGACGATCAACAGCCTGGTGCTGCCTGTCGGTAAAGAGGTTTGCGATACCCGTACTTACCTGGAGCACAACAAGGGTTACTGCGAGAGCCGCCAACTGCACAAAGTGGTGGTCAGCGATCGCGCCAAAGCGGTGTTTAACGGCATGATCAAAGTGGCCAAACATGCGATTAAAACCGATGGCCAGATGACCAACCACAATCTGCTGCTGGGCAAGGTGGCGGAGGTAGATACCAAGCCGCAACTGGAAATCTACGCTGACGATGTGAAGTGCAGTCACGGTGCTACCGTTGGGCGTATCGATGAAGAGCAACTGTTTTATCTGCAATCGCGCGGTATCGACAAGCATGCGGCGCAGCAGATGATCATCTTTGCCTTTGCCGCGGAGCTGACCGAGGGGATTGGCAACGACACCATCCGTGAATCGGTGTTGGCGCGCATTGCACAGCGCCTGCCGGGGCCGGGGGAGGCAGCATGAGTTTTCCTATTGAACGGGTACGCAGTGAATTTCCGCTGTTGGCACGAGAAGTCAATGGCCAGCCGCTGGCTTACCTCGACAGCGCCGCCAGCGCGCAGAAACCGCAGGCAGTTATCGATCGCGAGCTGGATTTTTACCGTCATGGCTACGCGGCGGTACACCGGGGCATCCACACGTTAAGCGCCGAAGCGACGCAGGAAATGGAAGCGGTGCGTGAAAAGGTGGCGGCGTTTATCAATGCCGGTTCGGCGGAAGAGATAATCTTCGTCAAGGGTACTACCGAAGGCATCAATCTGGTAGCCAACAGTTTTGGCCGCCACTTTTTGCAGCCCGGTGACAGCATTATCATCACCGAGATGGAGCACCACGCCAACATCGTACCCTGGCAGATGCTGGCACAGGAACGCGGATTAAATCTGCGTGTCTGGCCGCTACAGCCAGATGGCACCCTGGATTTGGCCCGGTTGCCGGGCTTGATCGACGCGTCAACCAAACTATTGGCGCTAACCCAGGTGTCCAACGTGTTGGGCACGGTGAACCCGGTGCAGGAAATTACGGCCCAGGCAAAAGCGGCGGGCCTGAAGGTACTGATTGACGGTGCGCAGGCAGTGATGCACCAGCGGGTGGATGTTCAGGCGCTGGATTGCGACTTCTACGTGTTCTCCGGGCATAAGCTGTATGGGCCTTCCGGCATCGGTATTCTTTACGGTCGTCAGGCACTGTTGCAGCAAATGCCACCCTGGGAAGGGGGCGGGTCGATGATCCAACAGGTCAGCCTGACGGCAGGAACCACCTACGCCGAGCCACCGTGGCGCTTTGAGGCCGGGTCACCCAACACCGCCGGCATGATGGGGTTAGGTGCGGCAATTGACTATGTGAATACGCTGGGGCTGGAGGCGATTGGTGACTACGAGCAGTCGCTGATGCATTACGCGCTGGAGGCTCTGCAACAGGTACCCCGGCTTAAAATCTACGGCCCGGCAGAGCGTGCCGGAGTGATCGCCTTTAACCTGGGTGAGCACCACGCCTATGACGTCGGCAGCTTCCTGGATCAGTACGGCATTGCTATTCGTACCGGCCACCATTGCGCGATGCCGCTGATGGCGTTCTATAATGTGCCGAGCATGTGCCGCGCTTCGTTGGCGTTATATAATACGCGCGATGAAGTTGACCGACTGGTGGCCGGGTTGCAGCGTATCCAGAAACTGCTGGGATAGGACGGACCGGAGCTTAATCCCTCCGGGTGAATAAATATCGGTAGTCAGTGACATGGGGTCGGCATGCCGGCCCCTGAATGATTGAAAGGATCCTCATGGCGAATTTGCCGGACAAAGATAAGTTAGTGCGTAATTTCTCCCGCTGCCTGAATTGGGAAGATAAGTACCTGTATGTCATTGAGCTGGGTGCCAAGCTGCCGGCGCTTGACGATACTGAACGTCAGGCGGGCAATCTGATTTCCGGCTGTCAGAGCCAGGTATGGATTGTGATGCAGCTTGATGATCAAGGGCGTGTTGAATTCCATGGTGACAGTGATGCGGCCATCGTCAAAGGGTTGCTGGCCGTGGTGTTTATCCTCTATCACCAAATGACGCCGCAGCAGATCGTTGAACTGGATGTTCGTCCCTTCTTCGCCGAATTGGCGTTGAGTCAGCACCTGACGCCTTCACGCTCGCAAGGGTTAGAGGCGATGATCCGCGCTATCCGCAGTCAGGCTGCCAAATTCTGACATAGCGGTGAGACTCATTGATGCGTTACTGGTTTTTCCTATGTCAATGAGTCTTTACAAACCCTCAACACTCTGTTCGTTCACCTCGCAAATCAGTGACATATCAGCAGCTTACCCCTTGACGTTGCATTGACAAATCCATAAAGCGATTACGTTATAACATGTTGATTTTTAGAGGACTTATTGCCTTTAACTGCAGCATTGCTAGTATTAATCAGGTCTTGTCTGATTTACCCGCCGCCAAGTGCCCGTTAGCCTTGTGGCCGAACCGTAATAAGCATAATAGGGATGATAATGAAACGTGCGTTGAGTTTAATGGGCATGCTATTTGCCACCGTACTGACTGGCACCCAGGCCGCCAGTGCGAGCGAATACCCGCTGCCGCCGCCGGACAGCCGTCTGATTGGCGAGAACACCACCTATACCGTACCGAACGATGGCCGCCCTCTGGAGGCGATTGCCGCCGATTATAAAATTGGTTTGCTGGGCATGCTTGAGGCCAATCCGGGCACCGACCCCTTCCTGCCCAAGCCTGGCTCGGTATTAACTATCCCGACCCAGATGCTGTTGCCGGATACCAAGCGTGAGGGGATCGTGGTCAACCTGGCGGAACTGCGTCTGTATTACTACCCGAAAGGCGAAAACAAAGTGATTGTTTATCCGATCGGTATCGGCCAAACGGGGATGCACACGCCGCTGCAGGTGACCTCTGTCAGCCAAAAAATCCCGAACCCGACCTGGACGCCGACGGCCAATATCCGTAAACGCTACCTGGAAAAAGGCGTGAAGCTGCCGGGGGTGGTACCGGCCGGGCCTGAAAACCCAATGGGCCTGTTCGCCATGCGTCTGGCCATGGGACACGGTGAATACCTGATCCACGGCACCAACGCCAACTTTGGTATCGGCATGCGCGTCAGCTCCGGCTGTATCCGCCTGCGCCCAACGGATATTGAAGCGTTGTTTAATATGGTTCCGCGCGGCACACGCGTGCAGGTCATCAACGATCCGGTGAAAATCTCCGTTGAACCGGACGGTAAGCGCTACGTAGAAGTGCATCAGCCACTGTCGAGAGTTGAGAGTGACGATCCGCAGACCATGCCGATCACGTTGTCGAAAACCGAGAAAGCTTTTGTCGGGGATGCGCAGACCGATAAGGCCGTGTTCGACAGCGCGGTTGTACGCCGCTCTGGCATGCCGGTACTGGTTAACCTGGGCCAGAACCCATCTGAAGTCAGTTTAGCGCCTGTAGCCTCACAGGAAGCGAATAAAGGCCTATTTAAGAGCGCACCCATCAGTTCGGTGAATTAAAACGCGGTCTTAATGGATAATCCTGAGGGGTTCAGCGTGCTGAGCCCTTTTTTTCGCCTGGCGGCAGGGGGAAGCAGGGGGGAGCTACAGATAAAAAAAACGGCGCACATTGTGCGCCGTTTTCAATAACCGAAGCTATCTTACTTTTTGTAAGCGTGTGCTTGGTTGTCCAGACGCTGGTTAGCACGTGCTGCGTCGTCTTTAGCTGCTTGAACGTCAGAACGGATTGCGTTCACGTCGTTGCTCAGCTGGTCAACTTTAGCGTTCAGAGTCTGAACGTCAGAAGACAGTTGATCGATTTTAGCATTGCTTGAACAGCCAGCCAGCATAGTGGAAGCCAGGATTACCGCGCCCAGTACCAGTTTAGTACGATTCATTATAACACCCTCTAGATTGAGTTAATCTCCATGTAGCGTTACAAGTATTACACAAACTTTTTTCGAAAGAGAATAATTTTTTTGGATTGGAGTGCTTTATTTTGATCGTTCGCTCAAACTTGCATCTTCTTTTGAAAAAAAGTTAAAAAATGTAGGGAAAACAGCTGGATTCCATGGGACAACTCCGATTTATAATTAGCTAAATAATGAGCAATCCACGGTTGCGTTTTTGAGAAAACGGTTTACCAGTGTTAAAAAAAACGCCGCAAAGCGGCGTTTTTGTCAAAATAATTATGTCACGTTTTATATTAGAGTACGTGCACCGAGGCAGTATTGGTAGTGCCGCTTGGTACCAGTGCACCAGAAACCATCACTACAACGTCGCCTTTTTGAGCCAAACCGCTGGCCAATGCCGCTTCTTTACCGATGCGATAGAAGTCGTCGGTAGAGGCAATTTCCTTGACCATCTGTGGGATCACGCCCTTGGTCAGAATAAGCTGATGAGCGGTAGTTTCGTTGGTGGTCAGCGCCAGGATCACAGCGTTAGGGAAGTATTTACGCACGGATTTGGCTGACTTGCCGCCGCTGGTGGCCACTACGATCAGTGGTGCATCCAGTTTCTCTGCGGTTTCAACAGCACCACGGCATACGGCTTCGGTGATGCGCAGCTTGCGGTTGTCATGCAGGCTGTCGATACGGCTTGGCATCACGCGATCGGTGCGCTCACAGATGGTCGCCATGATGGTAACGGCTTCCAGCGGGTACTTGCCCTTGGCGCTCTCGCCAGACAGCATCACGGCGTCGGTACCGTCCAAAATGGCGTTAGCTACGTCGCCGGCTTCTGCACGGGTAGGGCGTGGGTTCTTGATCATGGAATCGAGCATTTGGGTGGCGGTGATCACCACTTTGCGTGCACGGTTACATTTTTCGATCATCATCTTCTGAGCGAAGATAACTTCTTCTACCGGGATTTCAACGCCCAGATCGCCACGAGCAACCATGATGCCGTCAGAAGCTTCGAGGATTTCGTCGAAGTTGTTCAGGCCTTCCTGGTTTTCGATTTTGGAGATGATTTGGATCTGCGAGCCGCCGTGCGCTTTCAGGTGCTCACGAATTTCCAGCACGTCAGAACGCTTGCGGATAAAGGACGCGGCAACGAAGTCCACGCCCTGTTCGCAGCCGAAAATCAGGTCGCGTTTGTCTTTTTCGGCCAGAGCAGGCAGTTGGATGGAAACGCCCGGCAGGTTAACGCCTTTGTTTTCGCCCAGGTCGCCGCTGTTCAGCACCTTACAGATCACTTCGCTTTCGGTCACGTTGGTGACTTCCATGCCGATCAAGCCGTCATCCACCAATACGGTGTTGCCGATTTTCAGGTCAGCGCTAAAGCCGGCGTAGGTTACCGCAACGCGTTCGTTGTTGCCGATAACGCTCTGATCGGTGGTGAAAGTGAAGGTCTGACCGGCAACCAGCGCCGCGTCTTTACCGCCTTCCAGTTTCATGGTGCGAATTTCCGGGCCTTTGGTATCCAACAGGATGCCGGCGTTCTGACCGGTTTTCGCCATCACGGCGCGCATGTTCTTGATGCGGTTGCCGTGCTCTTCATAATCGCCGTGGGAGAAGTTAAGGCGCATTACGTTCATGCCCGCATTCAGCAGGTTGGTCAGCATTTCTTCCGATTCGGTTTTTGGACCGATGGTACAAACAATTTTGGTCTTTTTCATGACGGAGTTTTCTACAAGTTGTGATGGATAATAAAACGAATAAAACCAGCGGTCAGGCCACTGATAAGGGATTTGAGTCGTGCCTGGTGGTGCAAAACACAGTTAAGGATAGGTGACCAGAGTCGAAATGGGGCGGAAAAATTCAGCCCGCGCCGGGATGCGGGGATGCTGCGCAACGTGATGAGATGAAAATGTGTTGTTATTGCGTTTTCGCAGATCAAGGGCTGAAACCATTCAACTGAAAGACGTTGCGCATTATAAAGGCTAAGCGGCGGGAAACAAAATAAAAAACCGATGCAAAACCTCGGTTCCGTCAAATCAGCAGTAAATATGGCGCAAATGCAAACCCTTAGCCGGTGTTTGTTGCGCAAATAACCACTTCATTAATCTGGCTATTGTCGATCAGCCTGTGGTAATGATTTCCCACAGGGTACCTGCAGTCAGACAGAAACAGCCGCTGGCGGTGTTGGCAGGAATAACGATGCTTTCCCCGGCTACCACCACCTGAATGTCATTGCCCAGAGTGAATTCAAACTCACCGGAAACCACCTGCGTTTGCAAAGAGAAATCGCGCTTTTGCAACTGGCCAAAGGTACCGGCGTCGAATTTCACTTCGGTGGCACGGGCGCCGTTGCTCATGATGCCTTGCCGGCGGATGAGGCCGTTGTCGAGTTTCTCGAACGGGGTCTGGGCAGTAAATGTCAGCATGGATTCGGTCCTGATAAGGTATTCGCCTGGATGATACCTGATACGGCTTGCGGTGACAGGAGCAAAGCTACGGGATCGTACTGGCGAGTTAACGGTAGAGGGAGCGCGAGTCGATAGGGTGAAACTGAGGAAACAATGATTTGGTGCGTCCGAGTGGACTCGAACCACCGACCCCCACCATGTCAAGGTGGTGCTCTAACCAACTGAGCTACGGACGCACTGCACTGCTTTTAGATATTTGGTGCGTCCGAGTGGACTCGAACCACCGACCCCCACCATGTCAAGGTGGTGCTCTAACCAACTGAGCTACGGACGCACTGTACTGCTTTTAGGAATTTGGTGCGTCCGAGTGGACTCGAACCACCGACCCCCACCATGTCAAGGTGGTGCTCTAACCAACTGAGCTACGGACGCATCTTTTCCTGTCTGTCATGGCTGACAGCGGGGACGAATATTAACGAGCAACCTGCGTGCTGGCAAGGAGAAAAACGTAATTTTATCCGGTATTTCACGCGATTGCTGCGCTTGTGTGCAGTGCGGTGGTTTTTTCTGCAAACAATGGTGCGTAAGCTGTCGACCGGTTTAACTTACCGGTCGACAGCGACGCTTAGCGGGTGGAACGCTGCAGGATCAGCGCCCCCGGTTGTTTTTGCAGCCAGCGCATGCGCATGGCCATCATGATGGCGGCAAAGGTCAGGCCAATGATAAAGCCAATCCAGAATCCGCTTGGCCCCATTGCCGGTACCAGAATATCGGTCAGCGCCAGCACATAACCGCTCGGCAGCCCGAGGATCCAATAGGCGATAAAGGTGATGAAGAAGATTGAACGGGTATCTTTATAACCACGCAGAACGCCGCTGCCAATCACCTGAATGGAATCGGAGATCTGGTAAATCGCCGCCAACAGCATCAGCTGCGAGGCCATGGCAACTACCGCCGGGCTGTCGTTGTACAGCAGGGCGATTGGCTCGCGGAAGGTGGCGGTGAACAACGCGGTGCAGCAGGCCATCAGAATACCGACGCCGATAGCCGAATAAGCGGCAACCCGCGCGCCTTCGACCGAGCCTTCGCCCAACCTATAGCCGACGCGGATAGTCGCGCTGACGCCCAGTGACAATGGCAACACAAACATCAGTGCGCTGAAGTTAAGTGCAATCTGGTGCCCGGCCACGGAAACAATGCCCAGTGGCGAAACCAGCAGGGCGACGACGGCGAACAGCGTGACTTCAAAGAACAGCGCCAGTGCCACCGGCAGGCCAATGCCGAACAGGCGTTTCATCGCCGCCCAGTCCGGCCGCATGCTGCTGCCTTCCTGTGGCAGAATGTCACGCTGTGATGGGGCATGTTTCACGTACCAGCGCATCGCCAGGAACATAAACCAGTAGACGCTGCCGGTTGCCACGCCGCAACCGACGCCGCCCAGTTCCGGCATGCCGAATTTACCGTAGATGAAAATATAGTTAATCGGGATATTCACCAGCAGGCCGAGAAAACCAATCACCATGCCCGGTTTGGTTTTCGACAGGCCTTCGCATTGGCCACGCAGCACCTGGAAGAACAGATAACCCGGCGCGCCCCACATAATGGCATGCAGATAGCCTACCGCTTTATCCGCCAACTGCGGGTCGATGTTGTGCATCATGTCGATGACAAACTTGCTGTTATACAGCACGATAATCACCAGCAGTGAGACGGCGGCCGCCAGCCAAAAGCCCTGACGCACCTGATGAGCGATGCGATCGCGTCGGCCGGCGCCGTTCAGCTGTGCAATCACCGGCGTTAACGCCAGCAGCAGGCCGTGGCCGAACAGGATAGCCGGTAGCCAGATTGAGGTACCAACGGCAACCGCCGCCATATCTGTGGCGCTGTAGGCACCGGCCATAATGGTATCAACCACACCCATTGCGGTTTGTGATATTTGCGCGATGATCACCGGGATTGCGAGGGCCAATAAGCTACGCGCTTCAATTAAGTACTTCTGCACGCATACACCTTTTCTATTTATTTATGATGGAGGGAAGGGTCGTCGTGAAAGGACAACAATTAAAAATAGCGGAATTTTCTCAAAAAGATTGTACCCGCTCGGCGTGGTTAAGCAAATGCTGTGATGAAATAGTTATTAAATGCGCAGCCGCAGATTTTTTGTCGCCTCGGGTTTGGTTTTCCTCGTCAACTGGGGCAAACTGCCCCAAGCGCTTTAAACATTTTTAGAAAGAAGAGGCCCACATGTTCACCGGTATCGTACAAGGCACCGCGCCGCTGGTCGCCATTGATGAAAAATCCAACTTCCGTACTCATGTCATCGAGATGCCCACTGAACTGCTGCCCGGGCTGGAGCTTGGCGCGTCGGTATCTCATAACGGTTGCTGTCTGACCGTCACGGCGGTAGAGGGCAACCGCGTCAGTTTTGATTTGATCAAAGAAACGTTGCGCCTGACCAACCTCGGTGAGCTGGCATTGGGTGACGTGGTCAACATCGAAAGAGCGGCCAAATTTAATGATGAAATTGGCGGTCACCTGATGTCCGGCCATATTATCTGCACGGCAGAGGTGGCCAAGATTTATACCTCTGAGAATAATCGTCAGGTGTGGTTGCGCATGCCGGATGCGGAACTGATGAAATACGTTCTGCACAAAGGTTTCATTGGCATCGATGGTATTAGTCTGACTATCGGTGAGGTAGTCAATAACCGTTTTTGCGTACATCTGATCCCGGAAACCCTGGAGCGCACCACGCTGGGTAAAAAACGTCTGGGTGATAAGGTGAATATTGAGATCGATCCACAAACGCAGGCGGTGGTTGACACTGTCGAGCGGGTGTTGGCGAGCCGTGAAGCGGCAATGGCGGCGGCGAGTGCGCTGGCGCAGAAGATCTGACGAACGACAAACCAGAGAGGAGCAATCGCGTGAAGTTTTATGGGAAAACGTTGATGTTAACGGCGCTGCTGGCGCTGAGTGCTTGTAGCAGCTCGCCTGAGCAGGGCGCGGCCAATACCGCAGTGGATGCAGAGAATGATACCTGTGGCGCGGCGCAATATCAGAGCTATGTCGGTAAACCGATGTCAGCGCTGGAAGGCGTGCAGATTGAGTCGCAAGTGCGCGCTATTCCGTATAACTCTGCGGTCACGATGGACTTTAACCTGCGTCGCCTGAACTTCCTCGGTGACAGCGATGATAAGATCATCCGCGTGTATTGCGGCTGATATACCCGCGTTGGTCAATACATAAAAAGAACCCCGGTCAGTGCAAGCTAGCCGGGGTTCTTTTATTGCGTGGAGTCGCGATTATCGCGTTACGCGAATACCACCCTCAACCCCTTTCGGGCTGAATACCACTTGCCATAGTTGAATATCACGTGCGCGAAAGGCGCCGGCGCAGGCGTTTAGATAATAGCTGAACATGCGTTCGAAACGATCGGAATAACGCTGGGCAAGCTGTGGCCACGCCTGTTTGAAGCGTTCGTACCAGGCCATTAGGGTGCGATCATAATCGGCGCCAATATTATGCCAATCTTCCATCACGAAATGCCCCTCACTGGCCTGGGCAATATGCGAGACCGACGGCAGGCAGCCATTCGGGAAGATATATTTGTTGATCCACGGGTCAACATTCATATCTGTCCGATTCGAGCCAATGGTGTGCAGCAGGAACAGACCGTCCGGTTTTAAATTACGTTCCACCACTTTAAAGTAGGTGTGGTAATTTTTCGGACCGACGTGCTCGAACATGCCGACTGAAACAATACGGTCAAACTGCAGGTGTAAATCGCGGTAGTCTTGCAAGCGGATTTCGACATCCAGCCCGGCACAGTGCTCCTGCGCTAGTTTTTGCTGTTCGGCGGAAATGGTCACGCCCACCACCGAAACACCATAATTTTTTGCCGCATAGGCGGAAAGTCCGCCCCAGCCGCAGCCAATATCCAGCAGATTCATACCCGGCTGCAGCTGCAGCTTTTCGCAAATCATCCGCAGCTTGGCTTCTTGCGCTTCTTCCAGCGTAGTGGCTTCTTTCCAGTAGGCGCAGGAATATTGCATATGCGGATCGAGCATCTGCGTAAACAGATCGTTCCCCAGATCGTAATGTTCTTTCCCGACTATCCAGGCGCGTTTCTTCGATTGCAAATTGGTGAGTCGCGCGGCGGCAATACGCAAAGTATCTTTAAGATGGTGGGGGAGTTTCTTTTCCAGACCGGCACGGACCACGTGTTGAAAGAATATATCCAGCCGTTCACATTCCCACCAGCCGTCCATATAACTTTCACCCAGGCCCAGAGAGCCTTCTTGCAGCACGCGTTTAAAAAAATTGGGGTTTTTAACCTGAATATCGAATGGGCGTGAGCCGTTTATTTCAATACCGGCCATGCTGAGCATTTCATGAGCGATACGGTACCATGGGTTGTCCTGGATGCTCACATCTTCTATACACGATGAACTCATAGCTTCTCCATCACCTTCTTCTGACTTATGACCCGCCAAAAAATAGCTTAGACAAATTCTGCGGGTGCATACGTTTACCTACGGTAAAAAGTCCCGTGGCGTCTGATATCCGACTATGAACAGAGGAAAATTTTAAGAAGGTTCCTGCGCAAGAAACGCTGGAAAGACAATCCTTAAAAAAGTGTGACGCCATACGCGTACACAACAGCAATTTGTGATAAAGAAATTATAAAAGTGTTATTTTAAAAGGTCGTTTTGAGTATAGGCTTGCCGAGGCGCTTACTCAACTGTAAATCGCACTCGGCAAAAATATTCTTTAAGTGATTATTAATACATATAATTATGACGCAGAGTTAGCATGTTCCTGTCGCGTCGCCTGCTGTTCATCCATCACTTTTCCCCGTTGCAGCATATAGCCCAATGCGGCTAATACCACCGTAGAAACCATCACCGTCACCGTTGCCAACAGCGGCTGTTCGATAAAGGCCGATACCAGCATGCTGGCGACAAAACACAGGCCCAACTGCAGGGTGTTTTGCAGCGCTGCGGCTTTGCCTGTGCCTTCCGGGAACGGGGTTAACGCATTCGCCACTACGATTGGGTAGCTGGCACCGTTGACCAGCGCCATCACGCAGAACGGGATCAGCAGCGTGGTGAGCGTTGGCTCGGTCAGCGTGGCAACCAGATATAACGCCACCATGCTGATGCCATAAGCTACCAGCAGCCACGGCAGTAAGGTGTTGCCATTAATGCGATTTAACGCGGTGCGGCAGCCATAACCCCCTAACAGGAAGGCCAGGGTCTGCGGCACATAGCTCAGGCCGATATCATTTGGGCTGTACCCCATATCGCCAAGAATAAAGGGTGAACCGGTCAGCCAGGCGAAGAAGCCGGCTGAGCAGGCGGCAAAGATGGTAACGCTGCCGCTGAACACCGGGGATTTAAGCAGTTGCCAGAAGGTCAGGCTGTTTTTCTTTTCTGCGGAAGGCAAGGGTTTAGCGTTTTCTTTCAACAGCAGAGTCGGCAGCAGGAGAATGATGGTAATGCCCAGCAGCACGGCAAAAATGGCACGCCAGCCCATGTGGTTCAACAGCCAGGCACCGACCAGTGGCGCCAGCGCCGGAGAGAGTGCCACCAACGGCATAATGGTAGCGAAGACCCGGTTGGCCTTGCCTTCACGGTAGCGGTCAATCACCAGTGCCTGCCAGGTGACGGCGGCGGAACAGACGCCAATGGCCTGGATGAAACGCAGTGACCACAGTTGAACGGCATTTTGTACCCACAGCATGCCAAGGCAACCCAGGGCAAACAGCGCCAGGCCAATCAGCAACACCGGTTTACGGCCGAGGCGGTCGGAAAGTGGCCCCCAGAGCAATTGAGCAAAGGCGAAGCCGGCCAGGAAGATACTCAGGCTGGCGCTGATCGCCCCGGCGGAAATTTGCAGGTCTTGCTGCATTATGCCAAAGGCGGGCAGGTACATGTCGGTGGCCAGGTAACCCAGCATACTCAGGCCGGCAAGATAGAACATAAAACCAAAGGAATTTCGCATGGTATTTCTCATTAATATTTTATTGTCGCAGGTTTTTAGCGCCGGCAAGTGTATCCGGCTGGATCTCTGCTTGTGAAACGGTAATATTTGCGAGGTGCTGTTAAAAAAATTGAAGGCAAGGTTATGTGGTCTGAATATTCTCTCGATGTGGTAGATGCGGTCGCCCGCACCGGCAGCTTCAGCGCAGCGGCGCATGAGCTGCACCGAGTGCCCTCGGCGGTCAGTTATACCGTGCGGCAATTGGAACAATGGCTGGCGGTTCCGCTGTTTGAACGGCGTCATCGTGACGTGGAACTGACCCCGGCCGGCGTGGTGTTTGTGCAGGAGGCACGCAGTGTCATCAAAAAAATGCTCGACACCCGCCGCCAGTGTCAGCAGGTGGCTAACGGTTGGCGTGGCCAACTGAAAATTGCGGTAGACATCATTGTTAAACCCCAGCGCTGCCGCCAACTGGTACTGGACTTCTATCGCCATTTCCCCGACGTAGAACTGATGGTCCAACCTGAGGTGTTTAACGGCGTCTGGGATGCGCTGGTGGACGGGCGTGCCGATATGGCGATTGGGGCGACGCGTGCGGTGCCGGTCGGCGGCGGGTTTGCCTTTCGCGATATGGGCGACATGCGCTGGCTGTGCGTGGTCAGTCCGCAGCATCCGCTGGCGATGATGGATGGCCTGTTGAAAGATGAGCAACTGAGGCCTTTCCCGTCGCTGTGTCTGGAAGATACCTCGCGCAACCTGCCCAAGCGGGTCACCTGGACACTGGACAACCAACGGCGGCTGGTGGTGCCGGACTGGGCCTCGGCGCTGGATTGTCTGTGTGCCGGCCTGTGCGTTGGCATGATGCCGGCGCATCAGGCCTTGCCATTGGTGCAGCGTGGGGAACTGGTAGCGTTGCAGCTGCAGCAGCCGTTTCCGGCCAGCCCCTGTTGTCTGACCTGGCAGCAGAATACGCCATCACCGGCGATGGCCTGGCTGTTGGATTACCTGGGGGACAGTGAAACGCTGAATCAGGAATGGCTAAGCGAAGTGGTGCCGGAAACCACAGCGGCCTCCGGCATTAGCAATTAGCGGCGGTAATCGATGAATGGGCCGTCAGCGACCGAACGGCGCTCAATCAGTTTCGGATGCACTTCAATCACCTGCGACTCTTCACGCTTGCTGATAATACGGTCCAGCAACATGGTGAACGCCATTTCACCCAAACGCTCTTTGGGTTGATGAATGGTGGTCAGTGCCGGGGTGAAATAGCGGGCGTTACGCACGTTATCGTAGCCAATCACCGAAATGTCTTGTGGCACCCGCAGCCCAAGTTCGTCGGCGGCGCAGATCGCGCCCATCGCCATGATGTCGCCGCCGCAGAATACCGCGGTCGGGCGATGTTTTTGCGACAGGATCTGGTGCATGGCCTTGTAGCCGGATTCCGGCTCAAAGTCACCCTGAACAATCCACTCGTCGCGTACTTCGATATTGGCTTCTTCCATGGCTTTTAAAAAGCCCTGATGGCGGCCGCCACCGGTATTGCGCGACAGTTGGCCTGGAATGGCTCCGATATCGCGGTGACCGCGTTCAATCAGATAACGCCCGGCCAGATAGCCGCCTGCGAAGGCGTTATCAATGATGCTATCGGTAAAATCACCGCGGGCCGCGCCCCAGTCCATCACGACCATTGGGATGTTGCGGTAGTCTTCCAGCATGCCGAGCAATTGGTCTGGATATTCCGAACACATCACCAGCAGACCATCAACACGCTTTTGCGCCAGCATCGCCAGATAGGCCCGCTGTTTGTCCAGATTGTTGTGCGAGTTACACAAAATCAGCGTATAGCCTTTGCTGTAGCAGCTGTTTTCTACCGCCTCGATCACTTCGGCAAAGTAGGGGGCTTCGCTGGAGGTGGCCAGCAGGCCAATCGATTTGGTGTGATTGACCTTCAGGCTGCGCGCTACGGCGCTGGGTGAGTAATGCAGCTCTTTAATCGCAGCGCCAACGGCCGCTTTTGTCTCTTCGGCGACGAAACGAGTCTTATTGATGACGTGCGAAACGGTGGTGGTGGAAACGCCAGCGCGTTTGGCCACATCTTTAATCGTTGCCATGTAAAGAATGACTCCTGAACTCACATGTTGCAGTATGTAAGTGTGATGTTAATCGTTTGCCTGCGTAGATCCTTCTCCAAAGAAGCGAAAACTGAGTTTTTAGTGTGTTGAAGTCGTCAGCGCTTGGTCAGGAGGGGCATTTTGCCGGTACACAGTTGTGAACTGCGAATTTTGTCCCATATTGAGCCAAAGTGGAAGAGGTAATCGGTATAATAAACCGGGAAATGATAACAAGATTTTATTGTTCAACTGTGTGAAAATGGTTTGACGCATTAATTGTGTGCCTTTTACCCTTGGGAAACCCAATCTGAAAAGGAGTTGTAATGGATACCGATCTGAAAATGTCACTGTTCACCACCGTTTGTGCGCTGGCCGTGATTATTGCTTTCAGCTTCACCGCTGCTTTGAACTGATCCCCTCAAGTAAAACAGGCGCAGCCCGCTGCGCCTGATTGTTTTTCCCCGCGTTACGCCAGGTTCTTTTCCACAAATGCCCAGTTAACCAGTGCCCAGAAGTTTTCCAGGTAGGCAGGTCGCGCGTTGCGGTAATCGATGTAATAGGCGTGTTCCCAAACGTCGACGGTCAGTAGCGGTTTATCATCACCGGTTAGCGGTGTCGCTGCGTTTGAGGTGTTAACAATCGCCAGCGAACCCTCCGGTTTTTTCACCAACCAGGTCCAGCCTGCGCCAAAGTTTTTCACTGCGGCGTCGCTGAATTGCTGTTTAAATTCGGCGAAAGAACCAAATGCCTGATTAATCGCCACGGCCAGTTTACCTTCAGGCTCACCGCCGCCCTGTGGCGACAGACAGTGCCAATAGAAAGTGTGGTTCCATACCTGGGCCGCATTGTTGAAGATGCCGCCGTCAGAGGCCTTAACGATCTCTTCGAGGGACAACCCTTCAAACTTGCTGCCTTTCAGCAGATTGTTCAGGTTCACCACGTAGGCGTTGTGATGCTTGCCATAATGGTATTCCAGAGTTTCTGCGGAAATGTGCGGTTCGAGGGCGTTTTTTTCATAAGGTAATGCAGGAAGTTCAAACGACATTGCTTTCTCCTTGTACAGTGCCAGTCCACCGTCGGAACAACGGGTATTAGATTGGCCTGTTTTTATTGTGGGTATTTAGCTTAGCAATTTTCGCGATGAATTACAGGGGGAACGGGCAAGGGATTGGCTATGACTACGAGGTTTGGGGAAACGATCAGGGGAGAGCGGCTGACAGTGCCAGCCGCAAGGGAGTTTATCGAATGGTTTTTGGCGTGACTACCCGGCGTGCGCCGATGTAGTGGTTTTGCCAGTAGTCGTTATCGAGCTGGCTGATGCGGATTTCTTCGCCGGTACGCGGGGACTGAATGAATTTGCCGTTACCCAAATAAACCCCAACATGGTCTGCCACGCCGCGGTTGTTAATGCGGAAGAACACCAGATCGCCGCTTTCCAGCTCACTCTTCTTGATCGGCGCTGCGTCACGCAGGTGATACATCTCGTTGGCGGTACGCGGCATTTTAATTTTAACGATGTCTTTATAGGCGTAATAAATCAGACCGCTACAGTCAAAGCCGGTTCTTGGCGAGGAGCCACCCCAGCGATAAGGTTTACCCATTTGATCCATCAGCTTGGCCATCGCGGTTTGCTTGGCATGCTGGTAGCGTTTTTTGTGCGCAGGGCTGAGCTTCAGTGGTTTTTCGTCAGCCACCAATTTGGCGGTTGCCATACCGGTTTCACGATGGCGCCCATAGCCTTTTTTATAGCCCTTCTTCGGTGGGGTCACTTTAATTTTGGCTATTTTATGAGTTTTGTTTTTTGATTTTGCGCTAACGATCTTTTTAGCGGTTTTTTCTGTTTTGGTTTTGGAGACCTTGGCGGTTTTCTGCGGAGTAGTGACTTTTACTTTTTTGCTGCTGGCCTTAACCGCTTTCTTTTTCTTGCGGTCATCCGGCCGGGCTTCGTTTACGTGGCTCTTGCGCTGCTCAGCGGCAACACGTGCCTGTGGCGCTGCATGCGCCAGATTAAAGAATAGCTGTGTAAACAACAGCACAAAAAGCGTAAGAATTAAACGCATGTCGACGTTACCAACCTTGGCCCCGGAACAGATATCGAATGAGTGACAGTATTCCCGAATTTCGCCATATAAAACAGCGAAGAACTCATAAATGATAATCCATATTGTGAGAAAACGTTAATAGCATTTTTTTTGCCGAAAAATCAAACTGTTGATGTATAAAAAACCAACAATGACCGCCAGGGAATTTATTAAGGTGCACTTTTTGACAGGAAATATATTAGTGAAATGGCCGGATTAAAAATGTTATTCTGAGCATATGTTTTGACCGGAAAGGCCCTGCCGGTGAGACGCGACTGACAACGGGGGAATGCCCTTGCAAAAGATGGCGTTTTCTTGCAACTGTTCCAGCCGCTACAATAGCCAGTGTGATGCATGTTGTAGCCATGAGATTTGGCTTGAGGAAGCAATATAATGACGACGACGATTGAAAAAATTCAGCACCAGATCACTGAGAACCCAATTCTGCTGTATATGAAAGGTTCACCGAAATTGCCAAACTGCGGTTTCTCGGCGCAAGCCGTGCAGGCACTGTCTGCCTGTGGCGAACGCTTTGCTTACGTTGATATTCTGCAGAACCCGGACATCCGTTCCGAGTTGCCGAAATACGCTAACTGGCCGACCTTCCCGCAGCTGTGGGTAGACGGTGAGCTGGTAGGCGGCTGTGATATCATCATGGAAATGTATCAGCGCGGCGAATTGCAGCAGCTGATCAAAGAAACGGCAGAGAAGTACAAACAGCAGGAAGACCAGCAGCCATAATCGGCTCGGTTTTATTGTTGGAAGTCATCGGGCGGTGCCAGCTAATACTGGGCCGCCCGATTTTTTTTCTTAGTCGGTATTCGTGACCGCCAGCGGCCAACCGCCAAGGCGTTTCCAGCGGTTAACCAGCTCGCAGAACAGCTGAGCAGTTTGCTCGGTATCATACAGCGCTGAATGGGCCTGGGCACTATCGAAGGGAATATCGGCGGCAATGCAGGCTTTGGCCAGTACCGTTTGTCCCAACACCAGTCCGCTTAACGCCGCGGTGTCAAAGGTGGCGAAAGGATGGAAAGGATTGCGTTTCAGGCTGGCACGCTCGGCGGCAGCCATCAGGAAACTGTGATCAAAATTGGCGTTATGCGCCACAATTATCGCCCGGTTACAGCCGCGATCCTTAATGCCCTTGCGCACCGCTTTAAAAATAGCGTGCAGTGCATCGTATTCACTGACTGCACCGCGCAGGGGATTACTCGGATCTATGCCGTTAAAAGCCAGCGCTTCGGGTTGCAGGTTGGCACCTTCAAAAGGCTCCACGTGAAAATGCAGGGTTTCGTCCTGCTGCAACCAGCCGTCTTCATCCATTTTTAACGTAACGGCGGCAATCTCCAGCAGCGCGTCAGTTTTGGCATTAAATCCGGCAGTTTCTATATCTATTACTACGGGGTAAAACCCACGAAAACGGCCACTCAGGGCGTTAAGATCACTTTTTTCGGCCATCAGTTTCTTATCTTCATCGAATGCAGCGCGCATTATGGCAAATTTTGCGCCCGGTTGCAGGCGGTAATCACGCGGGAAAAACAAGGGCGCAGTAAGCGCCCCTGGTTGACCTTAGTGGCCGAGGCCGTGGCCGGCGTGTTTGTTTTCGATCAGTTCGATTTTATAACCGTCCGGATCTTCAACAAAGGCGATAACCGTGGTGCCGCCCTTGACCGGGCCGGCTTCGCGAGTGACCTTGCCGCCGGCATTACGAATGCTGTCACAGGTTGCGGCGACATCATCCACACCCAGTGCCAGGTGGCCGAATGCGGTGCCCATTTCGTAGCTGTCGGTGCCCCAGTTATAGGTCAGTTCAATCACCGCACCTTCGCTTTCATCGGTATAGCCTACAAACGCCAGTGAGTACTTGTATTCCGGGTTCTCGCTGGTACGCAGCAAGCGCATGCCTAATACCTTGGTATAGAAGTCGATGGAGCGTTGCAGGTCACCGACGCGGATCATGGTATGGAGTAAGCGCATAATTCCTCTGATTGGATGTGCCGTTGCCAATGGCGGATGGATTGAAGCAAATCCAGTATAGCGTTGCCGCATAAGGGATTTCAATGTATGCCACGGCAGGGAGCATTACTACATCAGTGACGTTGTCACTCATCAGTTCGGCAGGGTAACACAACCGCACACTTTGTCGCCGTGTGGCGGGTGGAAATAGGTACTATAACCACTGCAAGGGATGGCGCGTCACGATAACGTTGTTGCGTCCGGATTGGGCGGGATTAATTTATAAATTTGGATCTGGTTAATATGACTTTTTTCAGTACGAGAACATCGCGTTTGCCGAAGGAGCCGATCAATGGATGAAATGCTAATTCTGGTGGATGCTGATGATAATGCCATTGGCTCCCAAAGCAAAACGCGGGTACACCAACAGGGGTTACTGCACCGGGCATTTTCAATTTTTATCTTTGATAGCCAGGGCCGCCTGCTGTTGCAACAGCGGGCATTCAGTAAGTATCACTCGGCCGGGCTATGGACCAACAGTTGCTGTGGCCACCCGCGCTGGGGTGAGTCAACGCTGGCCGCGGCTCAGCGCCGCCTGCAGGAAGAGATGGGGTTCAGCACTGAGCTACAACAAGTTTCCAGTTTTACCTATCAGGCTGCGGTACCCGGCGATTTAATTGAGCACGAATTCGATCATATCTACGTCGGGTTATTTGACGGCAAACCGCAGGGGGCGCCTGAAGAGGCCCATAGTTGGTCGTGGACTGATATTCAGCAATTAACGGATGAAACAACGCGCAATCCTGAAAAGTTTACCGTTTGGTTTCTGACAATAATGAAGGATCTTGGCGCCAATGAAATGGAACGTTGGGCAAGGTTGGCTGCGAGTTAACTGACAGGTTTCCCCCTAAATGGCAAAAAGCCCGCCGGCATTGGCATACCGGCGGGCTTTGCTGTTTTACTTACAGCGTTGGGTAGTCGGTGTAGCCTTCAGCACCACCACCGTAGAAAGTTTCCGGTTTAGGTTCGTTCAGCTCAGCGCTCTGCTTGAAGCGCTCAACCAGATCCGGGTTGGCGATATAGCTACGGCCAAAGGCCACGGCGTCGATAAAGCCTTTATTGATCAGCTCTTCTGCTTTCTCGGCGGTATAGGCACCGGCACCGACAATCACCCCTTTAAAGTGGGCGCGTACCGAGTCACGGAAGGCATCGGAGTAAGGCTTGCCACCGGCCCAGTCGGGTTCGGAAATGTGCAGGAAAGCGATGTTACGCTTGTTCAGCTCTTCAATCAGATACAGCGCCGCGTCTTCCTGATCTTCACCATTATCCAGGCCGTTGAACGGGCCCAGCGGTGAAATACGGATACCGACGTGTTCTGAACCCCATTCAGCGATGCTGGCGTCAACCACTTCCAGTGTCAGGCGAGTGCGGTTTTCGATGCTGCCGCCGTACTGATCGGTACGTTGGTTAGATGCCGGAGCCATAAACTGGTGCAGCAGATAGCCGTGCGCCGCATGCAGTTCGATAAAGTCGAAACCGGCCTCACGGGCGTTGGCAGTCGCCTGGCGGAAATCGTTAATGATGCCTGGGATCTCTTCAGTTTCCAGGGCGCGTGGGGTAGAGGTTGGTACTCGTACCCAGGCCCCGGTTTCGTCACGTACGGTAGTGCGGGTGTCGGCATTGATCGCAGAAGGGGCAACCGGAGCCTGTTGGCCTGGCTGCAGGCTGTTATGGGAAATACGGCCTACGTGCCACAGCTGAACGGCGATATGGCCGTTTTTGTCATGCACCGCCTGAGTGATCTTTTTCCACGCGGCGATCTGCTCTGGGGTATGCAGCCCCGGTGCGCCGGCATAGCCTTTCGCCTGGAAAGAAATCTGGGTGGCTTCGGTGACAATCAGACCCGCACTGGCGCGTTGGGCATAATATTCCCCCATCAGCGGCGTCGGGATATCACCAGGCTCAATGCTGCGCAGGCGCGTCAGCGGGGCCATAAACACGCGGTTCGGCAGGGTTACAGAGCCAACCTTCAGCGGGGAGAACAATTTTTCAATCTTCATAGTGCATCCTATATTAATAGACCGGTCGACTAGTAACGAATGTAAAACCGCCCAATGCGGCAATTCATGATAAATCAGGTTTTTTTAGCGCTGCGCCGGACGCAACAACAGTTCAATACTTTCCAACGCGCTGGTCAGCGGGGCGACCGAGTGGCGGATTTTGGCGCGTAAAGAGGCGCCCAGCCACAGGGAGTACAGCGTTTCCGCCGTGGCCGCCGGGCTCATGGCCAGCGACAATGAACCTTCGCGGATCCCGCGTTCAATCGTATCCTGCAGGTGACCAATCACCCGGGCACTGCCGGTTTCCAGCGCATGACGCATGGGTTCCGACAGGTCGCTCACCTCGGCAGACAATTTCACCGCCAGGCAGGCGTTATGGCATTCGCTGCGGCAGTGGTAGCTGATCGCCTGAGCGTAATAGCTTAACAATTGGTGGCGCGCATCGCCTTTATCGTCGGCAAACAGCTGCTGCATTGCCGCATCATAGTGTTCGAAATAGCGCTGCAGCATCGCTTCGCCAAACACTTCCTTCGACCGGAAGTAGTGGTAGAACGAGCCTTTTGGCACGCCCGCCGTGCTCAGCAGTTCGCTCAGTCCCATGCCGGTAAAACCGAGGCGCAGGCTGAGGGTCTCGCCGGTAGCGAGCAAATGTTCACGGGTATCTGTAGGGCAGTGCGCATGTTTAGTCATAATGGGTGTCAGCATAATAGACCGATTGGTCTAGGTCAATAACAATAAAAAAACCGGCATAAAAATGCCGGTTACGATGAGTGATACTTTGCCTGAATAAAGTGCGGAAGTTAAGCCCTTAGGCGGCTCCCCGGCAGCGTTGCAGAATATCGAGCTGCGGTTGATATTCACGGGTTTGCACGTTCAGCATGCCGAGCATGGTGTGGAACAGGTTGTCCTGCGAGATATCATCCTTTTCTGCCATGGTACTCAGGCACTGGCGATCAACCTTGAAGTTGCGCTCATAGTCCGCAGACATCCACATCAGGAAGGGGACATGGGTCTGCTGGCTTGGCGCAAACACGTAAGGGGTGCCGTGCAGATACATGCCGTTTTCGCCCAGCGATTCACCGTGGTCAGAGAGATACACCAGCGCGGTGTTGAACTTGTCGCTGTGCTGTTGCAATAGCTTGATGGTGTCGTCCAGCATGGCGTCGGTATACAGCAGCGAGTTGTCATAGGTATTCACCAACTGCTCGTGGCTGCAATCCTGGATCTGATTACTGTTGCAGGTGGGTGAGAACTTCTGGAACTCTGGCGTACTGCGACGGAAATAGGCCGGCCCGTGGCTGCCCATCTGGTGCAGCACTATCACGCCGTCGTCTTTCAGGCTGTTGATGTAGTCGTTAAGTTTATACAGCAGCACGTTATCCATGCAGACTTCACCGTCGCAATCCTGCGGCAGTTTTAGCTTGGTCATGTCAACGTGTGGCACGCGATCGCAGGCACCTTTGCATCCGCCGTCGTTTTCACGCCACAACACATTGACACCGGCATGCGCCAGTACGTCAAGCATGCCCTCCTGATGGGTAGCCTGGGTGGCGTCATAATCCTTGCGTGGCATGTTGGAGAACATGCAAGGCACGGAGATCGCCGTTTCGGTGCCGCAGGAGCTGGCGTTTTTAAAATACACCACGTTGTCCTGCTTCAGACGCGGATTGGTTTCACGCTCATAGCCGCCCAATGAGAAGTTCTCGGCGCGCGCCGTTTCCCCGACCACCAGAATCACCAGGGTTTTCTTTTGCTGTGCGGTGATTACTGGCCCTTTACGTGCATCTTCACCGATTTTCACCAGCGGCAAATTGCGGGTGAAGTAACGTTGCTGGGTAAATTTGATGGTGCCGGAAACGAAGTTCGACGGCGTCAGCATTTTCACCACGCTTTTGTTATTGCGGATCAGCGAGGCGTAATCCTTATAAAACAGGGCGGCGATAATCAGGATCACCACTACCGAGAGCATCACGTTAGCGGCACGCAACCCGACCATGTACCACCATGGGCGAGTTTTACGGATTTCGATAAAGCAAACCAATACCGCAGGCAGAATACCCAGCAGGAACAGCCACAGACCCATGCGTGGCGTCAACAGCGCCGTTGCTTCCTGGGGATTGGTTTCGAAGGCGTTCTGCATCATATTGCCGTCGATCACCACGCCGTAACTGAACATAAAGTAGTTGGCGGCCGCGCTGCCGAGCAGGAAGAAAATCATCAGTGGCTTGCGCAAGAACGGCACGGTCAGCACGCTGAAGATAATATTCAGCGCACAGAAAATCACCACCGGCATGGTGGCGGCGAAAATTACGCTGTGGAGGTTATCGAAGGTGATATACGACCAGGCTTTATGAAGGAATAACGCATTCTGGAACAGAGTGAAGAATAAGGCACTGGCGAGGATAAAACCCAGGCTGTTGCACTGTAAGCGTTGACGTAACGACATTGCCAAATCTGAATCCTGATATTGTGTAATGCGCTGAAATTTACAGGATGAAACTTAAGAAAACCTTAGAGATTCAGTTTGGTGGCAGAGTTGTTTAATTTTGGTTTAGCTTGAGAGACGCCAGACCGGGCGGTCTGGCGCGGGGGATTAAGGCGAGAATGATTAATAGGCGGCGGTAAATTGCGCTTTAATAAACTGCGGTTTTTCGATCTCATCGATAATCGCTACCGACAGGTCTTCCACGGAGATACCCGCCGGGGCCTGGCCGTTCATCAGCAGTTTGGTGGTGCCCAGACGGAACTGACCGGTACGCTTGCCGGGCTCCAGCAGTGCCGCCGGAGACAAATAGGTCCAGTCCAGTTGAGAGTCATTGCGCAATTTATTGCGTAAATCACGCACGGCCTGAGCGCCCGGACGGATATTTTCCGGGAACTGCGGGGTATCGACCAGTTCAACGCCCGGAGCCACTTCCAGGCTGCCGGCACCGCCAACCACCAACAGGCGTTTGACGCCGGATTTTTTCACCGCGTCCAGGATCTGTTGTGAGCCCCTGGTGGTTTTCTCGTACAGGTTTTCTTCCGCCCAACCCGGATTAAAGGCGCTGATTACCGCGTCCTGACCGGTTAGCTGTTTTGCCAGCCATTCGGTGTCGGCGACGTCGCCCAAAGCGATGGTCAGGTTTGCGTTGTCAGGCAAATCTTTTTGCTGACGTGCAATCGCCGTGACCTGCAAACCGCGGTTCAGCGCTTCATCCACCACGCGGCGGCCAACAAAACCTGTTGCTCCAATAATGGCTACTTTCATCTGTTTGCTCCTGTCGTGTATCAGCTCAGATTCACCTGAGCGCGTATCTACAATGTAGTACTTAACAATAGAGTTGATTAGTGCCATATTCATGCTTTCTTGAGTAAGTAAAACTTCATAATCGTGGATAAACTGAATCGAATGGCGGTTTTCGCTACCGTGGTGGCGGAAGGATCCTTTGCCGGCGCGGCCCGGCGGCTGGGCATGACGCCATCGGCGGTCAGCCAGCATATGCGTTCGTTGGAAAAAGCGCTCGGTGTGCCGTTGTTACATCGTTCTACGCGACGGCTGGCGCTGACCGAGGCAGGGGCAGCATTTCACCCCGGCTGCGAGGCAATGCTGTTTCAGGCGCAGCAGGCTGAACAACGGCTGGCCGAGTTGCGTGACACTCTGGTGGGGGAGTTGCGTATCGCTACGACCATTGGCATCGGCGGCCGTCCGCTCGCAGAGGCGCTGGCACCGCTGCTGCAGGCGCATCCCAAACTGACTCTGCGGGTGTTGGCGGACGATCGAATCGTCGACATGATCGAACAACGGATCGACATTGCACTGCGGGTCAATCGTCAACTGGCCGATGCCAATATGATTGCTCACCCACTGGCCGAATGGCCAATGGTGCTGTGTGCCGCTCCGCGCTACCTTAGCCAGTACGGGGTGCCGGAAGCGCCGCAGGACCTGGTGCAGCATCGCTGGATCTCGGGCGCTTTCAGCGGGGCGCATCTGGATTTGCATCATCAGGGCGGTCAGCAGCTAAAATTACGTCTGGCGGAAGGGCAGATCGTCAGCGACAGCATGACCGTGATGCGCGGCTTCACTCGCAGCGGTCTGGGGATCTCGATTCAACCGCTGTATGAAATAGAGGATGAATTGCAGCGCGGTGAACTGATCCAACTGATGCCTGAATGGCGACCGGCCCCGCTGCGGCTGCACGCGCTGACGCTAGAACGGGCAATGCCGGAGAAAAATCGTCAGGCGCTGCGTTATTTACGCGACTATTTTCACCGACATGCCGAAAAGTCACTTGCCAGCGGCGCCGATGGCGTCTTCAATTAGCAAGAGAACGCAGGAGGACGTGTGGCGCAGCAGCTCGAGTTTTTTGATATCCCCAGCCCGTGTCGCGGCATTTGTCAGGCCGACGATCGCGGCTTTTGCCGTGGTTGCCTGCGCAGCCGCGAGGAACGCTTTGGCTGGATGCAAATGAGCGATGCACAAAAACGCGACGTGCTGCGTCTGTGCCACCAACGCTTGCTGCGCCTGCAGCGAGCCAGTAAACAGCCGGATGAGCCCTTGCCGGAACAACCGTCGTTGTTCTAAGTCATTTCTGATCTGCCGCACGTAAGCGCGGCTTTCCTCTTCCCACCGTGTTATCCGCTTGTGTATGCTGGCATTAAACAATGTCATGAGGTTTCAACAATGGTAAACCGTGTACAGCTCGCGCCGCAGGGGCCTGAATTTTCCCGCATGATTTGCGGATACTGGCGTTTGATGGAGTGGGGCATGTCACCACAGCAGTTGCTGACGTTTATTGAGCAGCATATTGAGCTGGGTGTCACTACCGCTGACCATGCGGACATTTACGGCGGCTATGCCTGCGAACAAGCCTTTGGTGAAGCGATGCGCCTGAAGCCTTCACTGCGCCAGTCGATGGAACTGGTGTCCAAATGCGGTATCGCCACCACCGCCAAACCGGGTAACCCGATTGGCCACTACATTACTGACCGTGAGCATATCGTTAACAGTGCGGAACGCTCACTGGAGCATCTGCATACCGATTACCTCGATCTGCTGCTGATCCACCGTCCGGATCCGTTAATGGATGCCGATGAGGTGGCCGAAGCCTTTGTGGCGCTGCATAAAAGCGGCAAGGTACGCCATTTCGGCGTATCCAACTTCACCACGACGCAGTTCACGCTGTTGCAGTCGCGTCTGCCGTTCTCACTGGTGACCAATCAACTGGAGATTTCGCCGATCCATCAGCCGGCTATTCTGGATGGCACGCTGGATCAGTGCCAGCAATTGCGCATCAAGCCGATGGCCTGGTCTTGTTTGGGCGGCGGCCGTCTGTTCAGCGACGCCGAATTCCAGCCACTGCGCGATGAGCTGCAGGCGGTGGCGCTGGAGATTGGCGCCGAGTCTATCGAACAGGTGGTCTACGCCTGGGTGATGCGTTTGCCGTCGTCTCCTCTGCCGATTATTGGCTCCGGCAAGATTGAGCGCGTGCGTTCGGCGCTGCAGGCACAGCAGTTGACGTTGAGTCGTCAGCAGTGGTTCCGTATTCGCAAGGCGGCCCTGGGTTACGACGTACCTTAAATCACTATAATCATAAGAAGCCGGGCAGCGGTGACTGCCCGGTTTTACTTTTTGATTCTTCGGGGCATCAGGCCAGCACCACCTGGCCGTCCGACAGGCTGTTTAGCCCCAGTCCGACCAGCGTGACCGTATTGCCGCCAAAGTTAAACACCAGATTGTCGTTCACTTCAGAAACGAAATCTCGGAAGTTTCCGCCTTCGCTACTGCCATCGGTCCCCATAAAGACCAGTTTGTCCTGCGCCTGATAGCCGTAAATCTGGTCCTGACCAAAGTCGCCACTGAACAGGAAGGTGTTGCTGCCGCCCTGACTGTGTATGACGTCGTTACCGGCGCCGCCGACGAAGGTTAAATTGCCGCCGGCATGGCCAAGCAGGGTGTCGTTGCCATCGTCGCCGAACAGCCATTTATCATTGGCACGCGCCTGCAGGTTGTCATCGCCCGCGCCGCCGTTGAGCGACGAAGCATAGGCTTTTAGCCCTTCGCTCGATTTTAATCCGGCGCTGGTAACCTGATGATCCAGCTCTTTGCTGAAGATTATCCAAGAGGTTTCTTTCGTGCGCAGTGTGCCAATATCCTCGGCCAGAGTGATGCCGCCTTTGGCGTCACGCAGGTAGAGCGTATTGCCGTCGTAGGCGACCTCGCTATTTTTCAATGCCTGCTGCAGATCCAGGGTGTTATTGCCTTCGCCGCCGGAAATTATATTGAAACCACCGTTGTCGCGGAAAGTGTCATTACCGGCGCGCCCCTCAAGATAATCGTTGCCGGTGCCGCCCTTGATTAAATCATTGCTGTCACTGCCGACAATAAAGGTCGGGCCGCTGTGTTTTTCGGCATTGCGATTGAGATCTTCAACCCAGGTAGTACCGCGGGTGACATCCGAGAGGTTGGAGACAATCACCGTCGAGTCTTTGCCGGTCAGCGAATAAAACTCTGAATTCAGCACCCGCATCAAGCCGTCCTGATAAAAGAATGGCAGATGGGATAGCCAGGTTGGAATATTCAGGATTGAGAAGGGCAGAATATTCCAGGCGGCAGAGGCGTAGTGATCGTTGAAATTAACGATATTATTGGTGGCGGACTCCTGCGGCGCATCATGCACGCCAAAAGTTGCCGGGGTTAACGTGGTGCCGTCCAGCGCACGGAATACCGGGTCATTTTCATAGCCGATATTAATCACCTTGCCGCCGGTCTCGTATTGTGTGGGTGAGGCGAAAGCCACATAGCTTGATTGCGCATAGAAGCCGCCCCAATTGTCGTCGCTGAGCGCCGCCATGCTGTTCACCGCCATCCCGCCCAGGCTGTGGCCGCTGATGGTCACATCATCGCCGCTCAGCCCGTGCGCCTGGGCAAATTTGGCGACATCCCCCAGCAGGGTACCAAAGGCCTTCAGGCTGTAATTATCGGCATAACCGGCAGGGCCAAACCCCGCCAGCAGGTCATTAATCAAATCTCCAATGCTATCGGTAATCAGGGATTCGCGTGGGCCGCTGGTGCCACGAAAAGCAATACCAATGGAGGTGAGATTACCTTCGCTGTCATATTTACCCAATACTTCGGCCTGAGCGGTGGTATAACCCAGCGTTTCACCGTAATAGGTACCACGCGCGTCGGTTTTACCGCTATAACCCAATTGGTCGGCCCCTATCAATGACCAACCGGCGTTATTTACCGCCGCCAGCGCCGCCTTTTCCGAATCAGGGTTCCAGGGAATGCCGGGTAACCCACCCTGTGATTGCGTGCTACCAATTAACGCCGTCACCAGCGTGAAGGGCAAGCCCAGCCCAAAACCGGTATTGTGGTAGCCCTCATCGAAGCCGTTATCGATATTGTGATAGGCATAGGTGGAAATCGCCAGGGCGTCAGTGAATAACGCCTTGGATTTTGCCTCGTCGAGCTCTTGATAATTAAAGATTCCCATATCAGTTCCTTATGAATTAGCTGCATTGCCGGGGTGATCTTTGAATAGCTGTTGCAGCTTGTGCAGGTAAATAAGGTATACCGAACGGCAGCTAGTCAGAGGACCGACATCGGTAGAATTATTATTAGTATGAATTATTAATAATGCGAATTTGATCGGCAAAATTGTGCGCATTTTGAGCGTCGGCGTCACAGATTCTCGTATACTCAATACTCACAGGAAATCCAAGGAGATTGATTAATGAAACATTATTGGTATGCGGCCTTCGGTCTGATGGCTTGCGGAGCTGCTCAGGCGGCGACGGTGGATGTTGACATGAATCTGGTGACCGGACAGGGAATTGGTCAGGAAATTGGCAAAGTGACGATCAGCGAAACGCCCTACGGCCTGCTGTTTACCCCACAGCTCAAAGCGTTACCGGCTGGCGTGCACGGTTTTCACGTTCATGAGAACGGCAGTTGCGAGCCGGGGATGAAAGAGGGCAAGGCGGTTGCGGCGCTGGCAGCGGGCGGACATTTTGACCCGCAAAAAACCGGTAAACACCTTGGCCCCTATGCCGACGGCCATTTGGGGGATCTGCCGGCGATTTACGTGACCAACGACGGTATGGCCAAGGATCCGGTATTGGCGCCGCGGTTGAAAAAAATCAGTGAAATAACCGGCAAGGCGCTGATGGTGCACGCCGGGGGCGATAACCACGCCGATAGCCCGAAACCGCTGGGGGGCGGAGGGGAGCGTTTCGCCTGCGGCGTCATTAAGTGATAAAGACGCTTAGCTCGCGGTTGCCGCGGTACTGTCAGGCGGGGTGATCGCCTGCTGTAACTGTTGCAACGAACAGTAAAGCCGCCAAATTAATCCGGCAAGATCGCGCGCCGCCTGTTCCGGGTGGTGCGCCAACGCATTGCTCATGCGCTGCAGCTCCTGCAGGCTGGCGTCCAGCGAACGGTGCTGTACGCCTTTCTCCGTCATAATGCCCCGCAAACAGTGAATGCAGACGTCGCGTACCGCCGAGAGCGGATCGGAGCGGGTCTGCCAGTCGCGCAGTTGCCAAACGATATGGCTGCAGTTGAGCAGCACCACGCCCCAGCGCAATAACCAACTGCGCGCCTCTTGATCCTGGCTTTGATTCAATTGGCTGATGCGGTGATAAATCAGCGATTCAAACTGGCTCTCGCTCTGCTGCGGTTTTTTACTCAGCTGATCGATAAAGTCTCGCCGTAGGGCGCGGATAATGCGCCGGCTTTTGCGTTTGTCTGAGCTCGGCCGCAAGATCTGGAACGCCATGCCGGCTAATAGCACGCCGACAATTTTGCCGATGCTGTCATTGATAAACGACTGATAATCGTAGCTTGGCGGGTTGGTGACGGACAAAAACGAGCCCATAAACACGATCAGTTGCCCCCAGAGTGCAGCATAGGAGGGATTCTGCAGCTTGAGCATCTGCATGGTGACCAGCACCGGGAACAGGAAGGCGCAGAACAGCCACAAATCATCTATCTGAATCATCAGGCCAAACTTCACCAAAAAACAGACGATCGAAAGCAGCGTTACCGCTTTGAGCAGGGTGGTGATGCTGTTGATAGGGGACGGCGTGGAGGAATAGAGCACGCAACTGATGGCAACCAGCGTCAGTGCCGAACTGCCGGCGTCCCACTGGGTGTTAATCCAGTAAGCACAGCCGAGAATAATGCACAGAAAAGTGCGCAGGCCGTTATAGGCGGCCTCGTAACTGTCGGTATGACGAGCCAGAGAAGTCACACGTGGCGGCTGTATCTCGCTGACCGGGGTGGCGTTCTCCAACCGTTGTAACCAGCGGCTGCAGTTAAGGTACAACCAACAGAAATGGCGTAGACGTAGCCAAAAGGCGCGGTGGCGGTAATCGGCAGGATCCTGCGGCGCTATCTGCTGCAGGATGCGGGCCAGCCGGTATTTATCGGTATCGGGATTGCGTAGCTCGTTTAGCAACTGATCCAAAACGGTCGCCAGGTTGGCCGGGCGATCCGGCCAGTTCAGCAGCATGCGCCGCAGGCTGGAGATCACGCTGGTAATGCGCAGTTGTTGATGCAGCATATAGTTGAGCAGGTTATTCTGCCGACGCAGCCGGTAGTGGCTCCAGAAGGCCTGAATACGCAGCAGGTTCATGGTCAGGATCTGACCGATGACCCCTTCATGTGACGTGCGCATCTGTACGGTAATCTCGGGTTGCCACAGCATTGCGGCGTGCTCCAGCAACCGCAGGTGCATGCGCCGCAGAGAGGTCAACAGTGCTTCACCGTCCGAAGTGCTGGGCAGGATCATCATCATCAGGCCGCCGCACAGAATACCGGTAATCACCTCGCAAACGCGCGCCTGGGCGATATCAAAGATTTGCTGGGTGTCGGTGACGTTGACCGTACTAAAGGCAATGATGGCGGCGGTATAGCCCGCCAATGCAAAGGCGTAGGAGACGTTGTTTTGATAATGATTGGAGATGTAAGTGCACAGGCCGATCCAGGCGGCAATGAACAGAGTGAACAGCCAGGGATCGTTCAGGCAATGACCGGCGATGGCCATTGACGCGGCAGCACCGACCAGACTGCCGAAAACTCGCCCGATGCTTTTACTGATCACGCCACCGACGGTGGGGAAACTGACCACCGCCGCTGAGGTGAGTGCCCAGTAAGGCTCGTCAAGATTGAGGACGAACGCTACCCATAACGAAAGGCACATCGCCAGTGAATTGCGCAGCGCATAACGCCATTGCCCAGTGCTGGCCTTCCCCCAGGGGGTACGGTTCCATTCCAAAAAAGGCAGGTTCACTGGTAAGCCTTACTGATGAATGGAGATGGTGCAGGTGGTGCCGGCGACCAAGGGTAAATCAGCAGGCACATCCAGCAGTTTTATCCGCACCGGCACGCGCTGTGCCAGCCGTACCCAAGGCACGTTGGGCTTCACGTCCATTAATAAATCACTGCTGCTTTCAACGCTCTGATCGTAAATGGCGCGGCCAATGCTTTCTACTTCGCCCCGGAGCTGAGTGTTGCCATTATATAAAACGATATCCGCTTTATTGCCTTCTTTTATATGCTTTAGCTTGGTTTCTTCAAAATAGCCGAGGACATAAAAAGAATGTACGTCGACCAGTGCGACCAGCGGAGTCCCGGCACTGGCATAGTTTCCGACCCGGGCTTGTAAATTGGTGATATAGCCATCGGTAGGGGCATAAATTTTAGTTTTACTTAAATTCCATTTGGCCTGTTCCAGATTGGCCTGAGCGGCTTTATAGGCCGCTTTCATTGCCTGGGCTGCTAAATTTGACTCATCCATATCTTCTGCAGAAATAACATTTTTTGGCAGGCTGCGACGGCGAGCCGCTTCATGGTCGGTTTTGGCCATATCGGACTGTGCTTTTGCCAGTGCGGCCTCAGCATTGTCGAGCGCAATCTGGTATGGCACGGGGTCGATCGCAAAAATCAGACTTCCCGCAGGTATGAACTGATTGTCATGAACGGTTATTTTCTCTAATCTTCCAGAAACTTCTGGTGTGATATTGACGAGTTCTGCGCGTACCTTTCCATCACGGGTCCACGGGGATTGCATATAATAATTCCACAACCACCAGCCGGCACAGATGGCAATGGCGCAGACGATTACCGTAGAAAAATATTTTAATGTTTTATGTGTCATCGGTTACCAACTTGCTAAAAGCCACAGGGCGCCGCTGACGGCAATGACGAAAATAGACAAATCCATCAGCATGGGATGCCAAATTTCGCCGGAATAAATCCAGTCTCGCAACAGGTGGTGTACCAGTAGCCATAAAACCAGGCCAAGCAACACAGCCTTAAATATGGGTGGAAAATAAAGCGAGGCGCCCAGCACCAAATCGGGTAGCGGGGACGAGGCATGGAGCCATGAAGTATTCACATTAACAATCCCGATGAGTGAATATGTTGAGTCTTTGCATAGAGAATAAACAATAACTGGCCAAAATGGTGGCTAATTCCACAATATACATTATATACATTTGTGTTTTTAATGTTAGTTACTCAAAATAGTCTAAACTCTGGGAGGGTATGTTAGCATGCTAATTATAAGGAGGGGTAAGTGGAGTCAACATTAGGTTCCGATTTAGCACGATTAGTTCGTGTTTGGCGCGCGCTGATCGATCATCGGCTCAAGCCGCTGGCGCTGACGCAAACACATTGGGTAACCCTGCACAGTATCAATCGTTTACCGCCGGAGCAGTCGCAAATCCAGCTGGCCAAGGCGATCGGCATTGAGCAACCGTCATTGGTTCGTACTCTGGACCAGTTAGAAGAAAAGGGGCTGATTACTCGCCACACCTGCGCCAACGACCGGCGTGCGAAGCGTATCAAGCTGACTGAAGCTGCCGATCCCATTATCAGGGAGGTGGACAGCGTGATCAGTTCGACGCGTGGTGAAATTTTGAGTGGGATTACCACTGACGAAGTGCAATTGTTGGTAGGTTTGATTGGCAAGTTGGAACAAAACATTACTGAACTGCAAAATAAACAATAAGAACTTCTTCTTTATACGATTAGATTTCACAGCATCGGAAATGAAACCGGAGGCCTAAAGCCTCCGGTTTTACCCGCTAGGTTCAGCTTACAGTGGGGACACGGTGATGGTGTCGCCAGTGCGAGCCATACGAACGCGTTGCCCTGGGCTGAACTTGGTGTCGCCCGCCTTCTGAACCACCACGATATTCTCTTTCTGGTCGGTCTTGATTTCCAGCTCATAGCCTGAAGTACGACCGGCAGCTTCACCGATGCTGTTACCTGCTACGCCACCTGCTACAGCGCCGGCTGCCGTCGCCAGGCTACGGCCTGTGCCGCCGCCAACGGTGTTACCGAGGAAACCACCCAGCACGGCACCGCCGATGGCACCAATGGTGTTCGATGTTTCACTACCCTGGATCTTGACCGGGCGCACAGAAACCAGCGTGCCGTAAGTCACGGTTTGCACCTGTTTGGCCTGCGAAGCGGAATAAACGTCGCCGGACATAGAATCATTGGCGCACCCTGCCAGCGTAACTGCGGCGATGGCAACGACGAGAAGACGCTTGATCATATAAAACTCCTGTTGGTAGTAGTCCATAACCTGGGAAACCTTACCAGGCCAGATTCATAAAAATGATAGACAAAGTATGGCTTAAACGCACGCATATCACCATAACCCGCTACTGCACGCAGCTTAGCTTTGTTCTGTTCAACCAATAATAAACGGTGGTTTAGCTTTATAACAGCGTTGGAAGAAATTCCATTGCGTGTTGAAGCGCTGTTTAGCCGTACTTATCAATATTCGGCATGGGTTAAAAACAGGCGCATCGCTCACAGAGGTGAAAAAATACAACATATTTCATGGCGTTAATGTGGCAATTCTGGTTTATTTGTCAGGTCAAAATTTTGCTTCCCCGTAAAGGGTAAAGGATGTCGCTATGAAGTCAGGCCGCTATATAGGTGTTATGTCTGGCACCAGTCTGGATGGGGTCGATGTGGTGCTTGCTGCGATTGACGGACGTATGGTGGCGCAGCAGGCCAGTTACAGCCATCCGATGCCGCTCCAACTGAAGCAGGATATTCTCGGGATGTGCCAGGGCCAGCAGACCACGCTCTCTGCGGTTGGGCGGCTGGATGCGCAGCTTGGCACGCTGTTTGGCGAGGCGGTACAGGGCTTGCTGAAGCAAACCGGTGTGGCTGCGCACGACATTACCGCCATTGGTTGTCATGGCCAGACGGTTTGGCATGAACCCGAAGGGGATGCGCGTTTTTCTATGCAGTTGGGCGACAATAATCGCATTGCCGCACTGACCAATATCACCACCGTTGGCGATTTTCGCCGACGTGATATGGCCTACGGCGGTCAGGGAGCTCCGTTGGTACCGGCTTTCCATCAGGCACTGCTGTCGCACCCGGTAGAGCGCCGCATGGTGCTGAATATCGGCGGCATAGCCAATCTGTCGATGCTGTTGCCGGGGGCCGCGGTGCGTGGCTTTGATACCGGGCCGGGCAATATGCTGATGGATGCCTGGATATGGCGTCATCAATCACAGCCTTACGATAAGGATGGTGGCTGGGCGATGGCGGGGCGCGTTTGCTTGCCGCTGTTGCAACAGATGCTGGCCGATCCTTACTTCTCGCTACCGGCACCGAAAAGCACCGGGCGTGAATATTTCAACGCGGCCTGGCTGGAGCGTCAGCTCGCGGGTCTGGCGGCAGTCAGCCCGGTTGATGTGCAAACCACGTTGACGGAACTGACGGCGGTCACCATTTGCGAACAGGTTCAGTTGGCGGGCGGCTGTGAACGTCTGCTGGTTTGCGGCGGTGGGGCACGGAATATGTTGCTGATGGCACGAATGTCTGCGTTGTTGCCAGGAACCGAGGTGTGCCTGACGGATGATTTCGGCATTAGCGGCGACGATATGGAGGCGCTGGCCTTCGCCTGGTTGGCGTTTCGCACCCTGTCCGGGCAGCCCGGCAATCTGCCTTCGGTGACCGGTGCCAGCTGTGAAACCCTGCTGGGTGGGATTTATCCGGTTTTGCCTTTGGGGGGCCGCTAGCTCTGTTAGGATAGAAATCGATGGATTTTCCTAAGGAGCAACAGCATGAAAAAAATTATTATTGCCGCCGGCACATTGGTGCTGGCCGGCTGCAGCTATGTTCTGCCGCAAAACAGCCAAACCTTGCATTACCAGTGCGGCACCACGCCGTTGACGGTGTCACTGGACGGTAAGGAAAGCACCGTCAGCCTGCTGATGGACGGTGAGCAACTGAAGCTGAAACAGGTACTGGCCATGTCCGGTGCAAAATACAGCGATGATAAGTACACCTTTTGGTCGAAGGGCCAAAACGCCTATCTTGAGCGTAATGGCAAAGTGATTATGAGCGACTGTACGCTGACGAATTGATCCGGTCGTTGCGGCGTCAGAGCGATTGAGATCCTGACGCCGCAGGCGCAGAATAGAATCACGATTTTTCAGTTGGTTGATAACCGAATGATTGAAAATAATGAATTTGATGTTGCGGACCTGCGCCGCGAATATACCCGTGGTGGCCTGCGCCGTAACGACCTATCCGCCAATCCCCTGGAGCTGTTCGAACATTGGCTGAAACAGGCCTGTGACGCCCGCCTGGCGGATCCGACCGCCATGTGTGTGGCGACGGTGGATGAAAACGGCCAACCTTACCAGCGCATTGTGTTGCTCAAGCATTTTGATGACAAAGGGCTGGTGTTCTACACCAATCTGGGCAGCCGCAAGGCGCAGCAACTGGCGAATAACCCGCACATCAGCCTGTTGTTCCCGTGGCACATGCTTGATCGTCAGGTCATTTTCCTCGGTAAAGCGGAGCGCCTGTCCACGTTCGAAGTCATGAAATACTTTGCCAGCCGGCCGAAAGACAGTCAGATCGGCGCCTGGGTATCGCAGCAGTCATCGCGTATTTCAGCGCGCGGCGTGCTGGAGAGCAAATTCCTCGAACTGAAGCAAAAATTCCAACAGGGCGAAGTGCCATTGCCGAGTTTCTGGGGTGGATTCCGGGTTAATTTCGACTCCGTCGAGTTTTGGCAGGGCGGTGCCAACCGTCTGCATGACCGTTTCCTGTATCAACGGGACGGGAATGACTGGAAAATTGACCGACTGGCACCCTGATCGGTGAAAATCCCCCTTAAGCGCTGGCACTGATGTCGCCGGCGCTTTATTCTATGCGTTATTCTGAATTTAATATTTCGCCAGTGGGCGAAAGGTCGTGTACCGACAAAGGTGCATTCGTTTATACATGGAGTCATTGATGGCAAGCAGCAACTTGATTAAACAACTGCAAGAGCGGGGCCTCGTTGCCCAGGTTACGGATGAAGAAGCGTTAGCAGAGCGACTGGCGCAAGGGCCAATTGCACTGTATTGCGGTTTCGATCCGACCGCTGACAGCTTGCATTTGGGCCATCTGGTTCCTCTGTTGTGCCTGAAGCGCTTCCAGCTCGCAGGCCACAAGCCGGTAGCCTTGGTTGGCGGTGCCACCGGCCTTATCGGTGACCCGAGCTTCAAAGCGGCTGAGCGCAAGCTCAATACCACCGAAACGGTGAATGAGTGGGTGGATAAAATCCGCAAACAGGTTTCTCCGTTCCTCGATTTCGACTGTGGTAGCAACAGCGCAATTGCCGCCAACAACTACGACTGGTTTGGCGGCATGAACGTGCTGACCTTCCTGCGTGACATCGGCAAGCATTTTTCCGTCAACCAGATGATCAACAAGGAAGCGGTGAAGCAGCGCCTGAACCGTGACGACTCGGGCATTTCTTTCACCGAGTTCTCCTATAACCTGTTGCAGGGCTTTGACTTCTCCGAGCTGTACAACCGTCATCAGGTTGAACTGCAGATCGGCGGTTCCGACCAGTGGGGCAATATCACCTCTGGCATCGATCTGACCCGTCGCATGCACCAGCAACAGGTATTCGGCCTGACCGTGCCCTTGATCACCAAGGCTGACGGCACCAAATTCGGCAAGACCGAAGGTGGCGCAGTCTGGCTGGCACCAGAAAAAACCAGCCCGTACAAGTTCTACCAGTTCTGGATCAACACCGCCGATGCCGACGTGTACCGCTTCCTGAAGTTCTTCACCTTTATGGATCTGGCCGAGATCAACGCGCTGGAAGAAGAAGACAAAAACAGCGGTAAAGCGCCACGCGCCCAATATGTTTTGGCAGAAGAAGTGACCGGTATGGTACACGGTGCGGAAGGTCTGGCTGCGGCCAAGCGTATCACCCAGAGCCTGTTCTCTGGCGCGCTGCACGAAATGACCGAAGCAGACTTCGCCCAATTGGCACAGGACGGCATGCCGACCATCAAGCTCGATGGCGATGCCGATCTGCAGCAGGCGTTGGTTAACGCTGAACTGGTGCCTTCACGCGGCCAGGCGCGCACCATGATCGGTTCCAATGCGGTGACCATCAACGGTGAGAAACAGTCCAACGCCGAATACAGCTTCAGCGATGCCGATCGCCTGTTCGGTCGCTACACGCTGCTGCGCCGCGGCAAAAAGCATTACTGCCTGGTTGATTGGCAGTAAACGCGTCTGTCTGAATGGAAAAAGCCCGGGGTATAACCTCCGGGCTTTTTCATTTTCAGCGACGGCTGATGGGTTAGCTAATCAGTCTTCAGGCCATTTCCTCCACCAGATGCGTTCCTGCCGCTGCACCGTTGACGGTGATCGCCGGTGCCTGGTAGTGCAGGGAAACGGCGGCCACGTACGGGTCCTGATTGCCGATTGAGAACACCAGATCATCGGCATCAAACGTCTGGTTGTGGTTATTGTCCACAATGACATAAACCGATTTATCCAGCTTAAGCAAGCCGACTTCAGACAGGTTATTGGTGCTGGTTCCATTGGTCATTTTAGCCAACACCTGTGAGAACAGATCCTGAGCATTATCGCTTGCCGTCAGGCCGGTAAAGACACTTTTGAGCTCAGTGGCCGTGGTGGCGCTGCCATACAGCGTGGCGGTTTTGTCACCGGTCTTGGAGAAAATCCATTGATTGCCGACATCACCGGCGGTAATGACGCTGTTTTTGGTAGCCGGTATTCAGGGTGACCATGCTATCGATAGTACTGTCGCTAAAGGTCAGCTTTTGTGTTGTATCCAGGGTGGTGTTGCCTTTAACGTTGGCCGAATGTACGGTCAGACCGGTATTTTTGACGCTGAGTTGGTTACCCGCCAGTGTATCGATGATATGGCTAAAATCACTTTTGTTAGCGAGTGCGTTAAGGGTTTTGTAGAAACTCCCACCGCCGGTGCCGCTTTTTTCAGACACCAGGTTGAGATCTATTTCGGAGAATACGGGCCCCATAGAGGCATCGATGCCGGTGATGGTTTGCAGGTTATCGCCGAAATCTGATTTGATCGTCAGGTTTAGCAACATATCCGGACCGGTGGTCAAGCCGGTGAGCATTAGCGTTGATATGTGGTTGTCTCCACCGCTTAACGTTAATGCACGCTCTACCGCATGGGTAGATGCGTGTTTCATGGAGATATCCAGCGTATCTTTATGCGTTGACGTCAGGCTGAAAGTCCCCATGTCGAGATAGGGCAGTTCAGTCGCGGCCTCCGTCAAGGCAAGGTTAAATGTTTTATCGCTTTGCAACGAGTCATACACATGGATGCGGCTTTGGTGGGTCAAGTCGCCATTGATCTGCAGGTAATTATTGGTCATGTTAATCAGGGACAGCTCACCGGAATAGGCGGAAATGATGGCACCCTGAGAGCCGGTATAGTTACCGAAAAGAACGTTGGCTCTGTCAGCCTGCGTAAGCGTGCTGACATTGTTATAGGCTTGGTTAAAGATAGTTGCCTGTTGATCAATCACGCCAAAGTCAAATACCTTGCTGCCTTCCGTGGCCACCAGTTGCCCGTTCATGTAAATATTGCCGGTGCCAGTGTAGTGGGTGAGATCAATAAGGGAAAAATACAGGAATTGGTTGATGTTACTTACGATGCTGCCATCGATGCCGCCAGCATCATTGCTGGTCAAGTATATTGACTTGGTAATGAAATTGGCCGATATCATCGAGTTATTATTGTCGACACTGGTATCCCTCTCAGCCAGGAAGTTGTTGCCGATATGATTGGCTCCTCCGTTAATGCTATTTCCTTCCCAATATAATTGGTTGCTTAACAAAAGATTGATCTTGGCGCTACTGAGATCTGCTCCGCTCTCAACCGTGGCGTTTGTCGCTTTTAACTGCTGCGTAGCATCGGCATTTGCGATGTTTGTTTCCGTCAACAACAGATCAATAGCATATTTGTTACCCAATGAATCCCGAACCGTCGTGCTGGTAGCATAGTCGCCGGAAAGCACGATTTTATTAATGCTGCTTGACGGCACCTGACTTAAATCCACCGCAATATTCAGATTGGCGTTGATATTTAACTGGCTCAATGCCGTCAGTGACGCAATTTCCGCATAGGTGACTTCATGGGGAGCACGGGCGTTGATATCCGCCATCAGCTTACCGTTGTCAGAAAGGGAAAAAGTGCCGTTAAAGGTTTTTTGATAACCTAATGCGGCACCTAAATTCACTTCATAGTCATGTAACAGAGTGGCTGGTGGTGGCGTCGGATGGTTATCCAGCGGGTATTTCCCTTCGCGGAAAGCATCAATAATGAGTGAAGTGGCTTTGACTTTGTCATTGCCTGCCTTCAACAGGATCGCCTGTGCCGAGGTGCCGTCGAGTGGGCTGCCATAGAGCTTCATATAAATGGACTGATAGTCGCCAGCGTTGCGGAACAGGTCGGTTTTGGCCAGGATGTTGAGCACTTCGGCCTGAGTCTTGCCACCGGCCAGCAGGCGACTAAAAGAGTCCATCGCGGCGGCATCGGCAGAAACACCGGCGACAGTCAGATAAAGCGACATGACCACTTCGCCATATTTGGCATCCGGGAGTTCACCTGGGGCATAAACATGGGTTGCCGCCGCAAAGTTCTGTCTGGCCACCTCGTGGTTGGTGTCATTTCTGATGTCGTCCATCATGCGCATCATCACGTCTCCGCGTGTTTCACTCTGGCTGTTAAGGCCGCTGACGTATTTTTGCAAGTCGGCGCTGCTGGCCGCGGTGCCAAAGGCTTGGGAAAAGATCTTCTTCACGAAATCTTCGTTGTTCAGTGAACCAATGTAGCCTTTGAGTGAAACGAAATAGTTGGCCATTTCAACGGCGGTTTTTTTTCCGCTATCGAGAATACCGCTCCAGTAATCGATGGCAGCAGAGTTGACCATACTGCCAAGCAAGTAATACATGCCCTGCACATTTTCTGCGGCGGAAATCTGGGAGGGCAGCTCGATTTGCGAAGGGTACAGTGTGGTGTTGATGACGTTTTCCAGATGCTGTTGCTGACTCAAGGGGGCTGCATCACTACCGGCATAATTTTTGGTTTCGGTAATTAACCGGGTTGTCAGACTGCCCAGCGTGGAACCGCCATCGACTTGCGCGGTCAGTGCGTTCAAGGTTGCGGCATCCGGCGGCGTACCATTGGTATTTTGGTAGATATACTGCACTTTTTGGCTGGTAGTCAGGCCATCGTAACGATGTTGACCATCCTCGGAAAGAATAAACTTGGTTGCCAATTCGCTTTGGGTATAGGTCCCTTTTTCAAGCTGTTTGGCGAAGTAGGTCAAGGCCTTGTCGTCTGCTTTTTTTCCCAGTGTGGCGTAGAAAAGGATGGCTACATCCTGTTGTAACGTCAGTAGACTCATGAGATATCCCTGTGGCTATGAAAGAAAAATCCAGTAACGAGTAGGGGCCAAAATTGCCGATTGAGAGGCGATAGTCCCCCAGGCAATTCAGGTGTTCCAAACCTGCGGCGGCCGCAGGTTTGGACGTTAAATCACACTAATTCAACGCTGTGTTGGCTGACACCATTAACTGCGATGGCCGGTGCCTGGTAGTGAAGGTCATTAGCTACCTGGTAAATGTCCTTGTCACCCAGAGCGAATACCATATCGTCCTGATCAAAGTGCTGATTATGGTTTTTATCAATCACCACATACAGGTTACTGCCCAGTTTTACGGCTCCTGCTTCGGCCAGATTCCCATTGCTGGCACCATGAGTGATTTTTTCCAATGCCTTGGCAAAGATATCCTGTCCGTTGTCTCCACTTCCCACGCTGATTGAGTTAAACAGCGTATTAACATCTGATGCCTTACTCACACTGCCGTAAACGGCCATCGTCTGGCTGGCACCGCTGCCGAATAACCATTGCCCGGCACCCTTACCGACGAAAATACTATCGCTTGTTTCCAGGGCTTCGATGGTCACCATACTGTCGATGTTGCTATTGCCGAAACTGATCTTATTGCCGCCACTATACGGATTTCCTCCCAGGTCTCGGGTCAGGGTGGTGTTGCCCTGGATCTGAAAACTGTTCATTGCGGTGAAGGCGATGGTGAGTTGATCGCCGGACAGCTCGTCAATGAGTCCATTGTAAGCACTGTGATCGCTCAGAGATTGCAGCAGCTTATAAAAGGCCCCTCCACCGGTACCGCCTTTTTCCAGCGTCAGGTTTACATTGATAATTGGTGGGTTGCTCCAGGGATCTTCTGGCACCGGGATAAAGATGTTTTTCAGAGAGTCGCTAAAATCGGCTTTAATCGTCAGGTTCAGGTCAGTAGAACCATAAACCACCATCGTCTCAATATGATTGCTACCGCCCGCGAGAGTCAGGGTGTTATGCGAGGTTTCCGCAGAGTTAATAGATAAAGTTTCGCCGGATAAGGCTGTCGAATGACTGGTCAGGCTCAGGGTGCCACCATCCACCGTTGACGTTTTATCATTGCCTATCACGATGTTCCAGTGGGGTGTTTCACTGCCGGTGAGGGTCTCGAGGTGTAGCTTGCTCTTACTGGTGGCATTGTCCGTTATGCGTAAGTTCACGGGGGTGGCCATAGAAATGTTTATGACATGAACATTGTTGGCAAAACCTGAAAGATTAAACCCCAGCGAGCCGGTCCAGATGTTGCCGGTACTGTCTTTTTGCGCCGCATCGGCCTGAGTCAGGTCGGTGACGCCTGAATAGAGCTTATTGTAGATACTGGCGGTTTGGTTCAACAGGCCGGCATCAAACAGGTTTGAGCCCTCGGTCGCCACCTTTTGTCCATTGAGATAAATATTGGCTGTACCGCGATAATTTGCCAAATCGATATATTGGAAATGCAGGAACTGATTCAGATTGCTTTGAATAGTGCCGCTAATGTCACCCTCTGATCCGGAGCTCAACAACACATCTTTAGTGATGAAGTTTGCAGAAATGACGCTGAAGTTACCGTATTGCCCAGTGGATGTGGACGTAGCGGTGAAATCATTGCTGACTTTATTGACATCGCCAGGAGTGGCGTTGCCTTTCCATAACATCCGGGTTTCGCCACCGCTCTGAGTATTGATATGTGCATGGGCTGTTGCGACATCCAGCCGATCGGCAACTAAGAGGCTGCTGTTGAAATTAATCAAGCCTGCTGCATTGGTTACGTTATTATCGTCGAGGTAAAGCGTAACACTTTTTCCTCTCAGTGAGTCTAACGTGGTTTGGTTGGCGGCAAAGTCTCCTTGCAAAGAGATCTGCTTCAATGATTTGGCAAAGCTGAGATCGACAGCGGCTTCGACGTTGACGTTGAGGGTGATTTGCACCAGCTGGGCAATTTCGGCATGGCTTAGTTGGTGTTCGACACCTGAATTAAGACTGCCTTTGAGGGTGCCGTCGGTACTCGATAGCGTCAGGTTACCGCGGATCTGATAACCCAGTTCACTGCCAATTTTATACTCGAAGTCAACCATACTATTGGCGCTGGGCAGAGGGCCACTGTCCAGTGGTGCTTCACCATGGCGGAATGTATCAATAATATTCAGCGTCGCCTGCAGTGGGTTATTGCCCGCTTGCTGAAGAATGGCCTGTTTCTGCAGATCATTGAGGGAAGTGCCGTAGAGCTTGCGATAAACGGTACTAAAGTCGGCTGCGCCCTGGAAGTGAGTCGATTTGGCTAGAAACGTCAGCAGGTCCAGATCGGACTTTCCACCGGCGAGCATTTTACTGTAATAGTCCAAACCGGCAGCATTCAGCGCAGTTTTGTTCACCAACTGCATAAACAACAAGGCGACAGTTTCCTGGTGGTTTAGCGCAGGAAGTTCACCCGCAGCATACACATGGGTAGCATTAAGGAAGTTCTGTTTGGCCGTATCATGTGAAGTATCGTTGCGAATATCGTTAATCAAACGCATAAGAACATCGCCGCGGGTGGCGGTATTATTATTTAAGCCGGCGACATAATCGGCTATTTCGCTCGCACCAGCTTCCACGCCAAAAGTATTCTTGTATACCGTTTTTACAAAATCCTCGTTGCTGAGTTCTTTCAACCCACTGCGGGTATCCACAAAACGACCTGCAATATAGTTGGCGCTGGCTTTTCCTTCAGCAAGAATACTGCTCCAATAATTAATGCCGTCTGCCACCATGAGACTGCCGACCACGTAAAACATAGCCTGAATATCGGCGGCGGCGTCGGCATTGGCGGGATAAGGCGTCAACGCAGGATAGAGCGTAGTATCGATAACCTCGAACAAGTGCTGCTGTTGCGCAACCTGAACGGCATCGCTGCCCGTATAGCTCTTCACTCCGCCAACCAAATCTTTGGCGAGTTGCCCCAGAGATTGCCCACCATTGACCTGGGCTACCAGCGTCCCCAGCAGGCTGGATGCCGGCGCTTCACCGGTGATGTTTTTATAGATGTATTGAATTTTTTGCGCGGTGGTTAACCCATCATAACGCTGGTGCCCATCCTCCGACTGTATAAACTTTTCAGCCAGTTGGTCTTTGCTATAGAGACCCAGATCCAACTGTCTGGCGAAGAAGTCCAGCGTTTTGATATCTGCTTTTTTACCGAGTGTGGCATAAAAAAGGATTGCCACATCCTTCTGTAAGGAAAGGAAGCTCATTTGATGTCCCATTGGTGTGTGAGAGAAAAACAAGCTTTAAGTACAGTTGATAATCCGGAAAAAACAATGTGTTTGGGACTAAGGAAATTCTGGTTTTTCCAAGCGTGCGACCCGATTGTCTGAGCCACAGGTTTGAATTTCCTATTAAATAGATTCAGCACTGTATTGGCTGGAACCATTTACCACCACAGTAGGTGCCTGGTAATGAAGATTTTCAGTAATATCATAAGCATCCTTATTGCCGAGTGAGAAAATAATATCTTGAGAATCCAGTTTCTGATTGTGATTATTATCAATGATAATATAAGCGTCAGTACCGAATTTCACCACGCCGACATCTTGCAGAACATTGCCGTCGGGGGCTATTTTTGCTAATGCCTGGGCAAAGATATCCTGTGCGGTACTTTCGCCGTCGACATTCAATGAGTTAAAGAGAGTATTAATATCAGCTTCTTTGGTTAGGCTGCCATAAACCTTAATATTCCCGACATTATTGCTGTTGAAAACCCACTGTTGGCTTGGGCCACCTGCGGTAATGGTATCCGTTGGGGTAAGGGTATTGATGGTGACCATGCTGTCGATGGTACTTTGTTCAAAATTGATTTTACTGTCATGGGTCTGCTCATTACCCGTCACCAGATTATTCAGCGTGGTGTTGCCTTTGAGGGTCAGTGTCTGGCTGTTGGTATATTGGATATTGATTTGGTCGCCTGCCAGCGCACTGATAATGCCGTCGTAAGCGGTGTGGTTGTTCAAAGAGGAGAGCAATGTGTAAAAGGTGCCGCCACCCGTGCCTCCTTTCTCCATCGTCAGATCAACTTCAATGCGTGGGATCCCTTCACCAAATGGGTCAGAAACCGGCTCAATGATAATGTTTTTCAGGCTATCACTGAACTCGGCTTTCACTGTAGCCTCCAGCTTGGTGACGCCGCTCAAATACAGGGTGTCGATATGGCTGTCGGCGCCAGTCAGTGCCAGGGTATTAAGTTTTGAACCGCTGGAGTAAATCCTTAGCATTTCCTGGGGTTGCTGCCCAGTGAAATGGCTGGTGAAACTGAGTGTGCCGGCATCTACATAATCCAGTGCGGCGTTACCGATATTTACTCCCCAGAATTCGCTGGCGGCGGGTTGGTAGGATGCCAGTTCAAGATGCAGTTTGCTTTGCGCTCCGGCGTTGCCGGTGACTGACAGCTGGGGCAATTTGTCCATGTGAATATTAATAACATGAACGTTATCGGCATAGCCGGAAAGCACGAAACCATCGACACCTGTCCAACTGGTGCCATCGGGGCTTTTTTGAGCATGATCGGCTTGTTGCAGATAGTCGACATTGGCATAACTGTCGTTATAGATACTGGCGGTTTGATTGATAACACCATAATCAAAAACATGGGTGCCTTCAGTGGCAACCCATTCACCGTCCAGATAAATATTACCGGTGCCACGGTAACCGGCAAGGTCAAGGGTAAGGAAGTAAAGGAATTGGTTAATATTAGTGTAGATCTGGCCGCTGATGCTGCCATCTTCGCCGGTGGTCAGAAGAATATCTTTCAGGATAAAGTTGGCAGAAAGAGTGCCACTCGCATCGAATTGGTTTTGCGCGGTGAAAGTGGTGCTAACGCTATTTGCACCCTGGTTAACGCCATTACCGTTCCAAATCAAACTGGCACCGCCGTCAGCAAAATCTATATTGAGCCTGGCATTGGACATGTCATATTTATCGGTGACAAACAGGGAATCTTTTTCCGTGCCAAACGCGATTTTTTCCGCCGTTTTGAACCAGGTGCTATCATCCAGGTTAACTTTTAATGCGAATGATTTATTTTTTAACGAGTTGAGGGTAACGTCATTGGTAGGCATATCCCCCTGCAATACCACTTCTTGCAAATTTGGCGAGTGGGTGAAGTTAACGGCAGACGGAGTATTAATATTGAGATACACCTTGGTTAATACCAACAGCTCGGCCTGACTCAATGAATGATCCCCGCCAGAATTTACCGTGCCGGTAAGGGTACCGTCATTAGCGATACTGAGCTCTGCGCTGGTCTTATAACCCAGTGAGTGGGCAATTTTAATCTGATGGTCAGCGACGCGTATCGGGTTCGGCTTTCCATTGCTGTCGAGCGGGTATTCACCATTGCGGAAAGCTTCAATGATGAGTGAGGTCGCCGTGACCTTGTCGTTACCGGCCTTGAGAAGGATCGCCTGCGCCGAAGCACTGTCGAGGACGCTGCCATAGAGCTTCTGATAAATGGACTGATAATTATCGGCATTACTGAACAGGTTGGTTTTAGCCAGGATATTGAGCACTTCGGCCTGAGTCTTGCCGCCGGCCAGCAGGCGACTAAAAGAATCCATCGCGGTGGCATCGGCCGAGACACCGGCGACAGTCAGATAAAGCGACATGACCACTTCGGCATATTTGACGGCCGGAATTTCACCAGGGGCATAAACATGGGTTGCCGCCGCAAAGTTCTGCCTGGCTTCCTCGTGGCTGGTGTCATTTCTGATGTCGTCCATCATGCGCATCATAACGTCGCCACGCGTTTCACTCTGGTTGTTCAGGCCGCTGACATACTTTTGCAACTCGGGGCTGTTGGCCGTGGTGCCAAAAGCTTGGGAAAATATCTTCTTCACGAAGTCTTCGTTGTTCAGAGAACTGATATAACCTTTGAGCGAAACGAAATAATTGGCCATTTCAACGGCGGTTTTTTTACCGCTATCGAGAATACCACTCCAGTAATTGATGGCGCTGGAGTTGACCAGACTGCCGAGCAAGTAATACATGCCTTGTACATCTGCGGCGGCGTCAACCTGTGACGGTTGCCCTATTTGCGACGGATATAACGTGGTGTTGATGATATTTTCCAGATGTTGTTGTTGAGCCAGTGGAACGGCATCATTACCGGCATAATCTTTGGTTTCGGCAATTAATGTCGTTGTCAGACCGCCCAGCGGGGTACCGGCATCGACCTGTGCGGTCAGTGCGCTTAAGGTTGCTGCGTCCGGCGACATGCCATTGGTATTTTGATAGATGTATTGCACCTTTTGGCTGGTGGTCAGGCCATCGTAACGGTGCTGACCGCCCTCAGAAAGGATAAACTTGGTAACCAGTTCGCTCTGGGTATAGGTCCCTTTTTCAAGCTGTTTCGCGAAATAGGTCAAGGCCTTGTCATCTGCCTTCTTTCCCAAAGTGGCATAGAACAGGATGGCAACGTCCTGTTGTAATGTCAGTAGACTCATGGAATATCCCTGTGTGCATGAAAGGAAACAATCAGCAACAAGTACAGCCCAAAATCTGTTGATTGCAATACGAGAGTCCCTAAGGAAAATCTGGATTAACGGCAGAAAGCTGAATGATGTTCTGGCTATCTGCTTTTTTTGCCGGCTAGCATTCGTTACAATATCCCGCCGCCAAAAAAATAAAAAAGTCCTCTAGTTTCTTGTTTTTAGACGCGCCGGCATAACGTTTATGTACGTTATTTATTCATTCTATTTCGCCGCGGGCTGATGCACACGGTATGGCGAGGTCAGGTTGTTCCAATGAAAAACATTCTTTCTATTCAATCCCATGTGGTGTTTGGCCATGCAGGCAACAGCGCGGCAGAGTTTCCGATGCGCCGCATGGGCGTTAACGTCTGGTCATTGAACACCGTGCAATTTTCCAATCATACTCAGTACGGCAAGTGGACCGGTTGCGTGATGCCGGCCAGCCATCTGACCGAGATTGCCCAGGGTATTGCGGATATAGATCAACTCAAGCACTGCGATGCGGTGCTGAGCGGTTATATCGGTTCGCCGGAGCAGGGCAACCATATTCTTGAGATTGTGCGTCAGGTTAAGCAGGCCAATCCGAACGCCTGGTATTTCTGCGATCCGGTGATGGGTCATCCGGAAAAAGGTTGCATCGTGGCACCGGGCGTGGCGGAGTTTCATTGTCAGCAGGCGTTGCCGTGCAGTGACATGATTGCGCCCAATCTGCTGGAGCTGGAATTGCTGAGCCAGCGTACTGTGACCAACGTGGAGCAGGCGGTAAGCGCCGCACGCGAGCTGATTGCCAAAGGGCCGAAGCTGGTGCTGGTCAAGCATCTGAGCCGTGCCGGTTATAATATCGACTGTTTCGAAATGTTGCTGATCACGGTTAGTCAGGCCTGGCACATCAGCCGTCCGCTGGTGGACTTCGGCGAGCGTCAACCGGTGGGTGTAGGCGACCTGACCAGTGGTCTGTTGCTGGTTAATTTGCTCAAGGGTGAGGCGTTGGACAAAGCACTCGAGCACGTCACGGCGGCGGTGTATGAAGTGATGCTGACGACCCAGGCGATGGGTGAGTATGAGCTGCAGGTGGTGGCGGCTCAGGAGCGTATTGTGCAGCCGGGCTGCGAGTTTAAAGCGGTCATGCTGTAACGCTGCCGGCAGAGCGCCCCGGCGTATTCTCGCCGCCGGGGCGCAGGTATTATTTCAAGCCTTCCGCATTCAACGTTGCGTCCACCGCAGGTCGCGCGGCCACGCGATCAAAATAGGCCGAAAGCTGGCTGCGCTTTTTGATATCAAACTGCAGGGCGATGGCCCAGCGCAGAATGGTGAACAAATAGGCATCCGCCACGCTGAACTTGTTGCCCAACAGGAAATGCTGCTTCGCCAGCACCGAATCCAGATAGTCAAACTGCGTGTCCAGTTTTTCCCGCGCGATGGTTTTGTATTCTTCAGGCGTTTTCGGGTTAAACAGCGGACTGAACCCCTTGTGCAGCTCAGTGGCAATATAGTTCAGCCATTCAATGGCATGATAACGCGACAGCGTACCTGCTGCGGGGATCAGAGCGCGATCCGGCACGCGATCCGCCAGATATTGCACAATTGCCACGCCTTCGGTCAGCAGGCTGCCATCATCCAGCAGCAGCGCCGGGACCTGTCCTTTCGGGTTGATGGTCAGATAGTTCGCACCGCTTTCGGTCTTTTTCAGCGCCAGATCGACCTTTTCTGCGGTGAAGTCCAGGCCTGCTTCGCGCAATACAATATGGGGGGACAGAGAACAGGCGCCGGCTTTATAGAACAGTTTCATCGAAAGCTCCTTGATAATGATGGGTGACAGGCATGCTTAACCTCTGATCCTAGTCCTATAACGTCAAAATTACAGCGCCTTAATCGACAAATTTAACTTATCAATGCGGCTTGCGGTTGCAACTGCGCCAGGGTAGCGGCAATTTGCTGCTGCAACGCTTGCGGCACGGCTTGCATTGGTGAGCGCAGTTCATTGCGGATCAGCCCTTGCTGCGCCAGTGCGGCTTTTACCGGCGCCGGGTTAGGGAAGCTGAACATCTGGTGGATCATCGGCAGCAGGGCATAGAAGTTGGCGCGGGCGGCAATCAAATCGCCTTCTGCGACCTGTTGCACCAGTTGTACAAAGCGCTGTGGATGAATGTGTGCGGAAGCCGAGATTGCACCAGTGCCACCCAGGCACAGCGTAGTCAGGATCAGGTTATCCTCACCGGTCAGCACGTCGATTTCACCGTCATTAATCAGCGCCATCATGGTGTCAGGATTACCGCTGCACTCCTTAATCGCTTTTACCCGCGGATGACGCGCGATCTGACGCAGGGTGGCCAGTTCGATAGTGATACCGGTGCGTTGCGGAATGTTATACAGGATCACCGGCACGCTTGAGGCGTCGGCAAGCTGGGTAAAGTAGTCCACCAGGCCGCATTGCGATGGGCGAATATAATAGGGTGCCGGGATCAATACGCCGGCAATATCACGCAGCTGGATGGCCTGCTGCATTTGCAAAGTGTCGACCATGTTATTACCGGACAGGCCCATCACCACCTGATGAGCCGGAGTGACGGCCAGCACTGCGTCGAGCACCGCCAATTGTTCGTCCTGGCTTAACGCGGCCGCCTCACCGGTAGTGCCGCAGACCACCAGTCCATCGACGCCGGAGGCAATAAGATGCTGAGCCAGCCGTTGGGTGGCCGGCAGGTCGACTGCATGATGATTAAATGGGGTAACCAGCGCCACCCAAATACCGGAAAATGAGGCCATAATAAGTTCCTTCAGTACGAGCAATAAGAAGCCAGATAAGAAAACAAGCGAGGGACGATGCGCTGATAATGAATATTCTGCATGAGGCTGTCAATTTACAACCGCTTGATAACAGGGTTAATCATGATTAAGCGGCACGGATGAGTTTGGCTAATAAAAATGAGGAAATAAAAAACCCCGCCTTGGCCTACTGTCGGTCAGTTAAGCAACGTTTTGAATAAGAATGTACGACGTTGTTTAAGTGGGCGTCCCCCTCTCCAGAGGGAGAGGGCCGGGGTGAGGGGCTTTCGCGTTGGTATGTATCCCCTCACCCTAACCCTCTCCCAAAGGAGAGGGAACAATATCACCTTAACTGACAAGCATTACGCCTTGGCAGGGTTTTCTGGGGTTAACGCGGACGGCGAGTGCTGTTGATAGAGGCTGTCCAGTTGAAAGTTTCGCCAGTGGGTTGAATACGGTTGGCTTTACGCTCGGCGCGGGTAGCTTTTTCAATTTTCGCGCGGGCGGCGGTAATTCGCGCCACCACTTCGTCCTTGATCTTGTTATTTTCGGCGTTGGTTAATGCTCTGCCGAGGTTTTTACGTGCCTTGTCCAGCTCGGTTTTTACTTCACGTTGTTCGCTTTCCGTCATGTCTTTCAGCGTCAGTTTTTTCATCGTTATAGCCTGGTCAGTGAAGATGGCAGCCAGTGTACAGCAATTAGAGGCCCGAAGATGCCGATGCCGTAACGGAAATGCCGGGTAGGGTGAAGCAACCTGTCACATTTCTTCCTGCAACTCGCTGAGAAAACGCCGCATGCGGTCGGTGCGCTCCCGCGCCATTTTCTTGCCGGTAGCGGTTTGGAAGCCTTCCTGCAGCTTGAACAGTTTGGTTTCGAAGTGATCCAGACAAAAACGCTTATCGTCATATTGGCGTTGCTGCGCCAGCGGATCGGCAGCGTCGTACAGCGCGCTGCGCATGCGCCCGCCAATATAGAAACAGCGCGCCACGCCAATCATGCCGATGGCGTCCAAGCGGTCAGCGTCCTGAAGAATTTTGGCCTCCAACGTTTCCGGGGTAATGGCGGCGGAGAAACTGTGAGCCTCGATAGCATGGGCGGTTTTGGCGATGTCCTGCGGCTCCCAACCCAGTTGCGTCAACGTCAGGGTGGCTTTTTCCGCCGCCAGGCGTGAAGCCAGGTGGCGCTGTGGCGAGTTTTTTTCCACCGCCACGCAGTCATGCAACAGCACGGCCGCACAGAGAATGCGACGGTCACCGCCTTCTTGCTGACTGATATTGCGAGTATTTTTCCACACCCGGTGTAAATGAGCCACGTCATGTGAGCCATCATCGGAATCGAGTGTCAGTGGCAACAGGGCCTGGGCCAATTCCTGATGCGGTGAAAACGGCTGCAACAATGCTTGCGCCAGGGTTGAAAAATGCACGCTATGCTCCTTATGGGGGGGAAACCTAAAATCATAACAGCCGTCGATGAGGCCGTTATGACGGCGCGGTAAAAAGATTGTTTACTGTACTGCAACAGACTATTGCCATAATCACGGTTTTTGTGCCGGAATAAGCAACTTACAATAGCCTTGTTCCGGTCATTCCCGCTTGGTGTAAGCCTGTGTCTGCGGGGTGTGACCGGAATATCCTGCTAATGTTATCGGAGAAACCCCATGCCAACGAATCTTGAAATTGTACGCGCTACCTATGAAGGCGGCAGTGCCGAAGAGAATGGTCGTAACCTGTTGGCGGCACTAGCGCCCGACGCGGAGTGGACCGAAGCCGCAGGCTTTCCTTATGCCGGCACCTACATTGGCCCGCAGGCGATCTTCAAAAATGTTCATCAACGTCTGGGAACGGAATGGCAGGGCTACCGCGCCGATGTCGACCATTTTTATGATGCCGGTGAAAACGTGATTGCCCAGGGCTTCTACCATGGCACCTATGGCGCGACCGGCAAATCATTTACCGCATCCTTTGCGCATATTTATCAGCTGCGCGCCGGGAAAATAATCAAGTTTGTGCAAATTGTTGACAGTGCAAAAGTGCTGGAGGCCATGCAGGGCTAAAGGCCGCTGTGTTTGCCAAATTTGCGATCGTACTCCCGTCGGTAACCGCGCGCCTTGTTGCGATCGCGGATCCACAAATAGCCGCATACCAGCGCGACGGCGCCTGAAAAGGTAATGTTGCGCATATCCCGGTCATAAAAATACACCAGCACGGCGTCCGTCGCGGCGATAAAGGCAATCCATTTATACATATGGGATTGCCGTCGCGTGGCGGCGTTGAGGCGCTTTAATTGTCTGGCTTCGTGCATAACCGGCTTTTGCTGCATAACGTCTCGTCGGTAATAAATTTCTTAGTGGTAAATTAGCAGAAGTTTCCCGAAGGTGGAAAAGACAAACGTGCGCCGGGTCGGTTTTCATCGGGGGCTGTAGCCCCAATCTCATAATGCCACTACGGCCTCGATCTCCACGCTGACCAGTGGTGAGAACAGTGCGCTGACCGCAACCAGCGAACAGGCCGGCAGCGCTCCATCAAAATAATCAAACAGCACCGGCCGCAGGGCCGGCAGATCGCCGATATCGGTTAAGAAGACCGTGATTTTAATCAGCGCTTTTAGATTCGTTCCCCCGTCGGCGGTGATGGTCGCCAACTGCTCCAGAATGGCCTGCGTTTGTTGTTGCGTGGTTTGCCCTTGCGCTTCGGTGGCAAATGCCGTCAGGCCGGAAATGTACAGCGTATTGCCATGGCGCACGGCATGGACATAGGGCCCGCCCGGCGTCGGTAATTGCGGATAATTAATGCGCTTCAATGATGTCATGGTAAAAACCCCGAGAGATTAATTAAAAAAATATACAAACTTGGTTAGGATAGTGAGACGAACATCGGAAGTACGCAGAGATTTATTGTTTTTTAATAATATCACTAACATTTATTTATAACTGTGAAGGACCTTTCAGGGTAATGAATCAGGCCTTAATTCCCTATATGCAACGCTGGCAGTTGCAGCCCGACGGTCAGGCATTTGAAACTCACAGCAGCCTGCTGATGCCGGTACGCTATCAGGGGGCCGCCGCCATGTTGAAAATTGCCCGTGAACAGGAAGAGAAGTTCGGCGGGTTATTGATGTGCTGGTGGCAGGGCGATGGTGCTGCTCGAGTGCTGGCCTGGCATGACGACGGCATTTTGCTGGAGCGTGCGCAAGGCCGCCTCTCGCTGGCGCAGATGGTACGTGATGGCGAAGATCGACAGGCCACGGCGATTTTGTGCCAGGTGGTTGCCCGCCTGCATGCGCCGCGTGCCGAGCCTTTGCCGGAGCTTATTCCCCTGGACCAGTGGTTCAACTCACTGTGGCCGGCGGCGCAGGCGCATGGCGGCATGTTGCGTCTCAGTGCCAGCGTGGCGGCTGAGTTACTGACCAGCCCGCGCGAACAGACGGTGCTGCACGGCGATATTCATCATGATAACGTGCTGGACTTCGCTGAGCGCGGTTGGTTGGCGATCGATCCCAAACGTCTGTATGGCGAGCGTGCTTTCGATTACGCCAATATCTTCTGCAATCCCAACTACGGTATCGCCACCGATCCCGACATTTTTCTTTGTCGGGTCGAGCAGGTCTGCCGGTTGGCCGGACTGGATCGCCAACGGCTGCTGCGGTGGATCCTCGCCTGGGCCGGATTGTCCGCGGCCTGGTTTATGGAAGACGGCGAGGCGGCGGATATCGATTTTCGCGTCGCAGAACAGGCCGCCCGTGCGTTGGGGCTTTCGCTCCCGGAAGGGGACTCAGGGTTCATCCTGCCAGTAATCGAGCGAGGCTGAGGGGCGTTGCACATAGCGCACCGCTTTACCTTCACGCAGCGCCGTCGCCTGGAACTTGCCTGAGTCCGGATACTCCACCAGTTCGGGCTGTTCGCGGGTACTGATGGAAAGATATTTCAACGGCGCTTGCGACGTATTGATGATCTGATGCGGATATTCCGGCCCCGGTGGGATAAAAATCACGTCACCGCTTTTGATCGGCAGTTGCTCTCCGGCAACCCGCAAGGTACCGGTTCCCTCCAGCACGATAAACATTTCTTCCTGCGCATAGTGGAAGTGATAAGGGCAGGAACGCATGCCCGGTGCCACTACGTCGATAGAGGCACCCAGCTTACCGGCCGCGGTGCCGGTACCCAAACGCGCACCAAGGCTGTCGTACAGTGGCGGGCGTGCGTCGTGCGTTTTTTCAACCTGTTCGAAATTACGGATCAAACGCTGAGCTAACAGCGTGGCTTGTTCATTCATAGGTTATCTCGTGACAATGTAACTTAATCAATGACGCGTCCCGACCATTATCGATTTGCATGTTCCTGCTGGCCATACCAGCCCGGTCGGCGTTTCGGCTGTGGCCAGAACAGTGCGGCCTGGCCTCCGTCTGGGATCTGCCACACCTCGCAGTCATAAATGGTGAAGGTGTCGCCGAATTTATCGACCCGCAGCCCGCGATATCCCTGTGCAATACCTTGCTCAGTGACCTTGTCCAGCAATTGCTGACGCTCCGCGCGGTCTGCCGGAGAAGCGCTTAACCGGGAAGGCAGCGCGATAAACTCATCAAAGGAATAGCCAAAGCATTGTTGTGCGCAGTGATTGGCATAAATAAACACCGGATCGCCGCCGCCGGTGTGGGCCAGCAGGCTGTAGGGCGCCTGTTGATGCAGCCAGGTCAAGCGTTCGCCGACCGTAGCCTGTGGGCCGGGCAATCCGTCACCTGTCCAGTGGCGGTATGCGGCGTCTAGCCGTTGAATCAGGTCAATCTGCGCTGAAGATGGCATAGAAACTCCCTTAACGATCCCTGGAGGGCAACATTCGTCCCTCTCTCAGTTAAGCAGAAGATCGCCAAAGGGGGGAGAAATTGCCGGATGGGATCGATTTATAGCCCAACTTGCTGGTTAGTTCCCTGAACGGCTGGCGCGTTGCGGTAACGACAGGATGATATGGGCGATTGCGCCGCCAATAATCCCCCAAAATGCCGAGCCGACGCCGAGCAGCGTCACGCCGGATGCAGTGATCAAAAAGGCGATCAGTGCGGCGTCGCGTTGCTTTTCATCCTGCAGCGCGCGTTGCAAACTGCCGGCGATGGTGCCCAGCAGGGCCAGCCCGGCAATGGTATGGATCAGGGCCACGGGCAATGCGCTGAACAACATACTGATAACGCCGCCAAACAGGCCGGCCAACAGATAAAACACCCCGGCGGCGGCGGCAGCCATATAGCGGCGCTGTGGATTGGGATGTACGTCTGGCCCCATACAAATGGCGGCAGTAATGGCGGCAATACACACCGAGAATCCACCAAAGGGGGCCAGCAGCAGCGCGGTCAACGCGGTCCAGCTAATCAGTGGCGAAGTGGGCACGCTGTAGCCGGCCGCCTTTAGCGTGGCAATACCGGGGGCATTTTGTGACGCCATGGTGACCACGAAGAACGGCACGCCAATCCCCAGCAGTGTCGACCAGCTAAAATGCGGCGTAATAAATTCCGGCATGGCGAATGCCAGCGGTTGTGGTGAAAGATGAATGTTGCCCTGCAGCGCCGCAATCGCCAGCCCGGCCAGCAGCGTCAGTACAATGGCATAACGCGCCAGATAACGCCGCGTCACCAGATACACCAGCCCCATTCCGGCGCTGAGTGCGAAATTGACCTGTAGCGAGGCAAAGGCATCCAGGCCAAAGCGCAGCAAAATCCCCGCCAACATCGCCGCCGAAATAGCCTGCGGAATATAATCCATCAGCCGGGCGAACAGTCCGGTTACGCCGCACAGCAGGATCAGCCCTGAGGCAAAGATAAATACGCCAATCGCTTCGTTAATCGGCGTGCCGGGCAGGCTGGTGACCAGCAGCGCTGCGCCGGGGGTCGACCAGGCGGTCAGGATCGGCGTGCGGTAATACAGCGAAAGCCCGAGCGAGGTAATGCCCATCCCCAGTCCCAGCATGCTCAGCCAGCCGCCGATCTGCAAGGGGGTAGCACCGGCAGCGGCAGCCGCCTGGAAGATAATGGCCGCCGAACTGGTGTAGCCGACCAATACCGCAACAAACCCGGCCATAACGGCAGGCAGAGACAGATGACGCAGAGAGATGGCAGGGCGCATGGTCAACTCCGGCAAAGATTGTGCGTTATAACGCACGATAAGCGACGAGCATAGCACCGTGCGTTATAGCGCACAAGTGGCTATAATCAGCCGCACTATCAGGGGAGAAAAACATGCAGGAACTGTCTGGCCATTTGGCCCAAACGCTTCGTTCTCTACGCAGCCAGCGCGGCTGGAGTCTGGCGCAGGCGGCTGAAAACACCGGCGTCAGCAAGGCGATGCTGGGGCAGATCGAACGGGGGGAATCGAGCCCGACGGTGGCAACCTTATGGAAAATCGCCACCGGCTTTAACGTGGCCTTTTCCGCCTTTCTGGAGATTTCGCCGCTGCAACAGCAAGCCACGTTACATCGCTACGGCGATGCTCCGGTGTTCAATCAAGGCAACGCCGATATGCGGGTGGTGCCGCTGTTTCCGTTCGACAGGCAGCTGGGTTTTGACATGTTCGTTATCGATCTGGCGCCAGGCGCGCTCAGCGAGTCTTCGGCCCATGAGGCCGGAGTGATTGAGCACGTGATTGTCATCAGCGGTGAACTGGAACTGGCGGTTGACGGCCAATGGCACCACTTGACCTGCGGTGAGGCGATGCGCTTTCAGGCCGACAGGCCACATGCCTATCGCAATGACAGTCAACAGACGGTGCGCATTCACGATCTTATCCATTATCCTAAATTTTGACTCAACGGCATGGGCGCAGGCTTTGACTCGGCTTCGCCAAACGCCTAGTTTATTGAAAATGATTATTATTAACCATCAAAGGGAGCTTGAGTTTGCCTATTACCCACCGCAACCGACGTCAGTTTCTTAAACTCGGCGCACAAACCGCAGGAGCCGTATTCGCGATGACTTCATTACCGAGCAGTATCCGCCTGGCGATGGCGGCAGAAAATGGCGCCAGCTCCACCGATGAATTTTTATGGCTGGAACAGCTGCAGGGCAAGGCCGTACAGGCGTGGATTAAACAGGAAAACCAGCGTACCACCGCGCGTTTCGCCCAGGGTGAAGGCTTCCAACGGGTGGAAAAACAGGTGCTGGATATTCTCAATAAAGAGAGCCAAATTCCGTGGGTCGCCAAGCGCGGCGATTACTATTACAACTTCTGGCAGGATCAAACCAATCCGCGTGGCTTATGGCGGCGCACTACACTGCAGGAGTATCGCAAGGCCAAGCCAGCCTGGGAAACGGTGCTGGATATCGATGCGTTAGGCAAGGCCGAGGGCAAAGATTGGGTATTCCACGGCTCGCAGTCGTTAGCGCCGGAGTATCGCTATTGCCTGCTGGAACTGTCGCCGGACGGCGGTGACGCTACCGAAATCCGTGAGTTTGATCTGGTTAACAAAGAGTTTGTCAAAGACGGCTTTGTGCTGCCGGTAGCGAAAAGCCAGGCCTCATGGATTGATAAAGACACGCTGTTTATCGCCACTGATTTCGGTGCAGGCTCAATGACTCAGTCCGGCTATGCGCGTATTGCCAAACGCTGGCGGCGGGGTACGCCACTGAGCGCCGCCCAGACCTTGTATGAAGCGCAAGCGCAGGATATGACGGTGTTTGCTTATCACGACCAGACGCCGGGGTTTGAACGCAACTACGTGGGCCGCAGTCTGGACTTCTACCGCCGTGAAACCTATCTGCTGACCGCGCAAGATCAACAGGTCAAAATTGATATCCCCGCCGATGCCGAGTTCAGCACGCACCGCGAGTGGATATTGATTAAACCGAGCAGTGATTGGGAGGTTGAGGGGACTCGTTATCCTTCTGGCTCACTGCTGGCGGCCCATTTTGATGATTATCTGGCGGGCAAACGTGAGCTAACGGTATTATTTGCCCCGACCGCTCAGGCGGCGCTGAGCGGTTACAGTGGTACTCGCGACCACCTGATCCTCAGCATCATGGACAACGTGGTCAATCGATTGGAAGTCCTGACACCGCAGGGCAAAACCTGGCAGCGCAAGCCGCTGGGTAAGCCAGGGGCGATCAGCACTATTTCCGCCGGTGGGGTCGATGACGAAACCAACGACTATTTCCTGACGATCAGCGGATTCCTGCAACCGACTTCGCTGTATCTGGGCAATCTCGATGGCGGTGAGGCGGAACTGCTCAAGCAGGGGCCGCAGGACTTTGATGCCAGCGGTTATCAGGTCAGCCAGCATTTCACCGAGTCTAAAGACGGCACGCGCGTGCCGTATTTCCAAATTTCAGCCAAGGGCATCAAGCTTGACGGCAGTAACCCAACCTTGCTGTATGGCTATGGCGGGTTTGAAGTGTCGCTCTTGCCGGGCTACATGGGGGCTAAGGCCCCGGCCTGGCTGGAACGCGGTGGGGTGTACGTGGTGGCGAATATTCGTGGCGGTGGCGAGTATGGCCCGGCCTGGCATCAGGCGGCGTTAAAGCAAAACCGGCATCGCGCCTATGAGGACTTTGCCGCCGTGGCTGAAGATTTGATCGCACGAAAAGTGACATCGTCACAACATCTGGGCGCACGGGGTGGCAGTAACGGTGGCTTGCTGGTGGGCAATATGCTGACGCTGTACCCGCAACTTTTCGGCTGCATCGTCTGTGAAGTGCCGTTGCTGGATATGCAGCGCTATACCCAGCTTTCCGCCGGTGCCTCCTGGATTGCCGAATATGGCGACCCGAGCAAGGCGGAAGAATGGGCCTATATCAAAACCTTCTCGCCGTATCACAATATCAAAGCCGGAGTGTCCTACCCGCCGGTGCTGTTTTACACAGCCACCAGTGACGATCGGGTCAACCCGTCGCACGCCCGTAAAATGGCGGCACGCATGCAGCAGATGGGGTATCCGCAGGCCTATTTCTATGAGAATACCGAAGGCGGGCACAGTGCCGCGGCGGACAAGAAACAGGCCGCATTCCACGGTGCACTGGTCAGTGAGTTTATGTGGGACAATTTGAGCGCAAAATCCACAGCCTGATGACATAAAAAAGCCGGGGCAAATTAATGCCCCGGCTTTCTTTTACCTGTCTGAATCCGTTGTCAGCAATCAGTTGGTGATAGCGGCCGCCTGAGCTTTCTTCTCGGTATCTTCTGCGGTGTCCAGCGTCATGCGATGCAACTTCGGCGCGGTCAGCATCATCAGGATGGCGATCACGGCGGTAGCGATACCGATTTGCATAAACACGTGGCTGTAGATAGCCAGTGAAGCGTGAGCATCGTTGACGTCGCCAGGCACGGCGGTCAGACCTGCCACTTTACCGGCAATCAGCGCGGCGGCGGCGGTGGTCAGGAACCAGGAACCCATGATAAAGCCCATCAGACGTTGTGGCACCAACTGCGCGACCATCGCCAGGCCCAGGCCGGAGATCATCAGTTCGCCGATACTCTGCAGCGCATAGCTCAGGATCAGCCAGTTCACCGAAACGATACCCTGCTCATTGGCGAAGCTGGCGCCCCACGGCAACACCAGGAAGGCGCCGGAGCACAGGATCATACCGAAGGCGAACTTGTGCGGCATCGGCAGACGGTCGCCCATCTTGTTATACAGCGCCGCCAGAATCGGGCTGGCCAGCATGATCCAGAACGGGTTCAGTGCCTGATACTGTTCGGGTTCAAACGCCAGACCGAGAATGTTGTGCTCAACGTTGTGGATGGCGAAGAAGTTCAACGAGGTTGGCATCTGGCTGTACAGCACGAAGAACACGACGGCTTCCAGCATCAACAGGAAGGCAACGATCATCTTGCGACGTGCCGCGCCGTGCAGCGCAAAGGTTTCTTTGGCGAACACAATCACGATACCGATGGAAACAATCGCCAGCGCCCAGCGAGCAATGATCTGGTTATGCAGCAGCCAGCTTGAAAGTGCGACCAGCGCCACCACGCCCACCAGCACCATCAGCAGTTTTTTAACCTGCAGCGGTTTAAAGTCAGGCTTGGAACCGTGTTGTTTCACCCACTTGTGACACACCATAAAGTTGACCAGGGTGATCAGCATGCCGACGACGCTCAGAGAGAACGCGACGCTCCAGCCATATTTGGCCGCCAACCACGGCGTGGCCAGCATGGACAGGAAAGAACCGATATTGACGGACATATAGTACATGGTGAATGCACCGTCCAAACGCGGATCGTCTTTCTCGTAGCAGGTTGACAGCAGGGAGGACGGGTTAGCCTTGAACAGGCCACTGCCCACGGCGATGGTCGCCATACCCAGGTATACCCAGAAGATCTCATGGCCGGAGTAGGCCACCATGGCATAGCCGACGGCCAGCACCAGCGCACCCAGCACGATCACGCGCTTGGAGCCCAGTACTTTATCCCCAAGCCAGCCACCGATGGCGACAAAACCATACACCAGCGCGCTGAAGGAGGAGAACAGGGTGATCGAGTCGGCTTCGCTCAGGCCCAGCATCTTGACCAGATAAACCGCCATGATGCCTTGCAGACCGTAATAACCAAAACGTTCCCAGAGCTCAATAGAGAAGATCAGGTAAAACGCCTTGGGCTGTTTGAAGGCATTGAGACTAACGCTTTCAGGGTGTTCGCTGTTGTTGTTTGCTGTTGACACTGGTACCTCTGATTTTTCACTGCCCCGACTCAGAAAGACGGGAAATTGCAAAAGGTGATGCAGGACTGCATCCTTCTGCGTTGTTATAGGATGGGATGACGGCGGTTAATGTTCACTATCTTTGTCAACGAGGCAATACGTTTGTCATATCCTGTTACATATAACGCTCGCGAAGTGAAACGACCATGTTGCAAATGTTATGCAGCATTAACTTTCAACTTTATTTACTTTGCCGAGTTTTTGTTTTGATTAAAAGCTATACGGAATTCAAACAGGGATATATTCTGCTGTATCGGCTTTTTATGGTTCATATCAATAGGTGGGGTGAATAATCCATTGGAATGTTGTGCATATGGCGGGTTTTGTAAAATTATAGAAATTTGAGAAAACAGCGCTGGCGGTTGTGACGACAATGTGATCGTCAAAACGTGAGACTTGCCGCAATATTTGACTAATTTTCCGCTTGAAAATAAGCGGGAAGTGAGTTTTTCACTAAAATCCGTGAGAACACCAAGGTTACTGCTGCTTGATATCACATTTCCGATAAAAAATAGGTCAGTGGCGGGGCTGAGAGAGGGGCGCCAGGTTGCGCCCATGGCAATCAGGCGTCGGGATAAACTTTCTCTTTAAACTCGCACAGGTCTTCAATCATGCAGGAGCCGCAGCGGGGTTTTCGTGCGATGCAGGTATAGCGCCCGTGCAGGATAAACCAGTGGTGGCAATCAACCTTGAATTCGGCCGGTACGACCTTCAGCAGCTTCTCTTCAACCAGATCGACATTTTTGCCCGGCGCGAAATTAGTGCGGTTACAAACGCGAAAGATATGGGTATCGACGGCAATGGTCGGCCAGCCAAAGGCGGTATTGAGCACCACGTTGGCGGTCTTGCGACCGACGCCGGGCAAGGCCTCCAGCGCCGCACGGTCTTCCGGCACCTCACCTGCGTGCAACTCCAGCAGCATGCGGCAGGTTTTGATCACGTTTTCGGCCTTGCTGTTAAACAGGCCGATGGTCTTGATGTAGCCTTTAACGCCGTCGACGCCCAGAGCCAGCATGGCGGCCGGCGTGTTGGCCACCGGATAAAGCTTGGCGGTGGCCTTGTTGACGCTGACGTCGGTCGCCTGAGCGGACAGCAGCACGGCAATCAGCAGCTCAAACGGCGTGGTGTACACCAGCTCGGTGGTCGGATGCGGATCGTTGTCGCGTAGTCGGGTAAGAATTTCCAGCCGTTTCTGCTTATTCATTACGCTTTTTCTGCCTGTCCTTGTCCCTGCGCCGGTTCGGCCAATAATGCCTTGGCCGTGCGCGCCTTCATTTTTTCGTCAATCAGGTATTTTACCGCCAACAACAGGCCCAGACCAATGAAGGCCCCCGGCGGCAGCATCGCCAGCAGGAACGGGCTGTCGAAGTGAACCACCTCAATCCGCAGTACCTTGGCCCAACTGCCCAGCAGCATATCGGCACCGTCGAACAGGGTACCGTTACCCAGCAGCTCACGCATCGCACCCAGCGTCACCATCACGCCGGTAGCCCCCAGGCCAATCGCCAGGCCGTCCAGTGCGGACAGACCGACCGGTTTTTTAGAGGCTACCGCTTCGGCGCGGCCAACCACGATACAGTTGGTGACGATCAGCGGGATAAATATCCCCAACGACTGATAAAGGCCGAAGGCATAGGCGTTGATCAGCATTTGCACAATGCTCACCGCCGCAGCGATGATCATTACGTAAATCGGGATACGGACTTCATTCGGCACCCAGCGGCGTACTGCGGATATCGAGGTGTTGGTCAGTATCAACACCAGCGTGGTCGCCAGCCCCAGCCCGAGGGCGTTGGTGACGGTAGAGGTCACGGCCAGCAGCGGGCACATCCCCAACAATTGCACCAGCGCGGAGTTGTTCTTCCACAGCCCCTGGACAATCAGATCTTTGGCTTCACTCATTCGCTGGCTCCACAGGCAGGTAAGCTATCAAGTTTAGGCGGCAGCGTTTCCATATACAACGCCGTGCGTCGAACGGCATTGACCACTGCACGCGGCGTGATGGTGGCGCCGGTGAACTGATCGAACATACCGCCGTCTTTCTTCACCGCCCAACGTTTATCGTCCGGGCCATCAATTTTTTTACCGCTGAAAAACGAGATCCAGTTCGATATACGCAGTTCGATTTTATCGCCGAGGCCAGGGGTTTCATGGTGTGCCACCACCCGGGTACCCAGCACGGTACCGTTGAAATCGGCACCGACCAGCAATTGAATGGCGCCGGAATAACCGTCCGGCGCGGTGGTTTCCAGTGCAGCGGCGGTGGGTTGGCCATTTTTACGCGCCAGATACAGGCGATGTGGCGCATCGTTGCCCAACGCCGGGTTGCTGACCAGGAAACACTCGGTCTGCATATTGTTGTCGTAATGTTCTGGCGGCACCACCTGATCAAGCAGCGCCTTTTGCTGCAGTGCGGCCTGGTGGGCGATGGTGTTCTGCGTCAGGCTGTGGACTACCGCAGTCAGGCCGGTGGTCACAGCGGCAAACACCGCCAACGTGGTGCCATGCTTTCTCATTGAATTTAGCATCATGGCTCCTTAGCGGTGACCGTACACGCGCGGCTGCGTGTAGTGGTCGATCAGTGGGACAGTAATGTTGGCCAGCAACACCGCAAAGGCTACGCCGTCCGGATAACCGCCGTAAACGCGAATTAGCCACACCAGCACGCCCACCAATGCGCCGTAAATCAGGCGGCCTTTCGGCGTGGTGGAGGCACTGACCGGATCGGTAGCAATAAAGAATGCGCCCAGCATGCTGGCACCGGAGAACAGGTGGATCAGCGGCGAGGCCTGCTGCGCCGGGTCAAGCCACCAGGCCAAACCGGAACACAGGGCGATGGCCGCCAGCATGCTGAAGGGGATCTGCCAGTGGATCAGACGACGACCCAGCATAAACAGGCCACCGGCCAGGAAACCGAGATTAACCCATTGCCAGCCGATACCGGCCAATGTGCCACCGAACAGCGGCTGTTGCAGCACCTGCTCAACGCTATGACCGCTGCGCAGGCCGGTTTTGAAACCGTCGAGCGGGGTGGCCTGGCTGATGCCGTCAATACCCATTTGCAGTTCATGGATGGTGGCGCCCTGCGTCGTGTGGCCGCTGAAAATAGCCAACAGGGTATCCTGGAACGACAGCGCGGTAGCCCGCAGTTCATCCGGCGGTAACCAACTGGTCATCTGAACCGGGAAGGCGATCAGCAACACCACATAACCGACCATGGCCGGATTGAACGGATTCTGCCCGAGGCCGCCATACAGTTGTTTGGCAATAACGATGGCGAAGAAGGTGCCGATGACAATCATCCACCAGGGGGCCAGTGGCGGCAGACTGATGCCGAGCAACAGGGCGGTCAGCAGGGCCGAGTTATCCGCCAGCCGGGTGCGCACCGGCAATTTGCGCAGAGAAAGGATGATCCCTTCCGCCAGCAGGGCGACGATCATCGCCAGTGCGGTCTGGACCAGCGTGCCATAGCCAAAAAACCATACCTGCGCAGCGATCCCGGGAATGCAGGCCAACATCACCCACAGCATCATACGGCTGGTGCTTTGCTGGTTATGGGTGAAGGGGGAACTGGCGATGTGCAAGCCTTTGCTGGCTGTGGGTTGTACCGGCCTGAACTTCATAGAGAACTACACCTATCTTTGCCGGACATCGGCAGGTTCAACGCGCCTCTCAGCGGAGACGCAGGAAAAATTATAGCGCTGCATTCTACCTGAATCACCCGGAGGGTAATACGTCTTAATTGTAGGGCTATTAGCCTTTTAGCACTGGATGTAATCCTAAATTTCTCCGACCTATGGCGCGATCGGATTTTTGTTGGTTATATAATCGGGCTAGATTGGTAGTGCAAGATCGAAACTGCCGGTATTTATGGCCGGTGGCAGGCAATAACCTCTGGATTGATATGGTTTTTTTTGGTTCGTTTTTTCGCACAAAATAACAACTTTTACATAATCTATGTGGGTTATTATCCCGAGTATTATTGAGTTAGTGAATGTAAATTAATGACAAATGAAGATGTATTTTTTATTGAAGAGTTAATTGAGTGGGTTGAGATACATCTGGAGAAACGGCCAAACCTGGACGAAGTCGCGCGCATTTCCGGCTATTCCAAATGGCACCTGCAACGCAAGTTCAAACGCATCACCGGCATTCAACTCGCCACCTATATCCGTTCACGCATTCTGACGCGCGCTGCGGTGGCGTTACGCATTACCCACCGTTCCATCATCGATATATCAGACGAACTGGGCTTCGACTCGCAGCAAACCTTTACCCGTATGTTCAAACAGCGCTTCGAAACCACCCCCAATCGTTACCGCTCGATGGAACATTGGGACGTGAAGAACCTGATGCCGCGTTTTAGTTTCGACGCCGATTTTGCGGCCGATTTTTACCCTGAGGTGAAGCGCCTGACGCTGCCGAACATGCAACTGGTGGGGTTCTCGCGGCAGTTGGATTTCTCTTCGGAAACGGAGATCGAACATTCGTCCTGTATGGCGATGAAGGACGAGATTTTTACCGATTTCTTCCGTGGCCTGAGTGTGGACTGCCATCGGGTGTACAGCATCCATTCCGTCCGCAGCACGGATGACAGCCAATATTCGGCTACCCACATCATGGCGGTGGATCCTGAGAACAAACAGGATATTTTGTCGGGCCACCATATCGACACCATCCCTATTGTCGGGCGCGAATATATCTCTATCAACCATCAGGGAAGCGCCATGGAGTGTACAAAATTTTTCGCTTATCTGATTACCCACGTGATGCCAGGGTTGCGCCATGAGGTGAAGGGGAGCGTGGAGATGGAGATTATTCAAACTAAGGCGAGGAGTCTGGATTCCAAGATGCGCCAGATTGACGTTGATTATACCTATCTGATTTCTATCGATTAAAAAGTGCCTTGCGCCCTGCAAGGCACCTCTCACCGTCACTCTTTATCCGTATCCGCCGTGGTCAGACTTTGCGCCGCTCTTTTAGCTTTGGCGCGGGCAATGGCTGCTGCGACTGCGGCCTTGCGCGGGTCTTCTTCCGTCACCACTGCGGGTGATTCGGCTGGAGTTTCCACCGCTGCGGCCTGCTGCGCCGCTTTCTTGGCTTTGGCGCGGGCAATGGCTGCTGCGACTGCGGCCTTGCGTGGATCTTCTTCCGTCACCACTGCGGGTGATTCGGCCGGAGTTTCCACCGCTGTGGCCTGCTGCGCCGCTTTCTTGGCCTTAACTCGCGCCAGCGCAGCGGCAACCGCGGCCTTGCGTGGATCTTCTTCCGTCACCACTGCCGGCGATTCGGCCGGAGTTTCCACCTCTGTGGCCTGCTGCGCCGCTTTCTTGGCCTTAACTCGTGCCAGCGCAGCGGCAACTGCGGCCTTGCGTGGATCTTCTTCCGTCACCACTGCGGGTGATTCGGCAGGAGTTTCCACCGCTGTGGCCGGCTGCGCCGCTTTCTTGGCTTTGACTCGTGCCAGCGCAGCGGCAACTGCGGCCTTGCGTGGATCTTCATCTTCGCTAGCCGAAGTTGCTACCGGTGCTATAGCAGTTTCCTGCTGAGCACGTCGTTCACGAGCCTGCGCTTTACGGGCTTCGCGGGCCGCGATCATCTCGCTGTTGTCCGGTGCGTCGCCGCTGATGGTGCCGGTCGCCGGTACAGCATTTTTACTGCGAACTCGCGCCAGGGCCGCCTGAACCGCATCCTGGTCGCCATCGGTCAGTTTGACTGCCGCTTTCTTATGGCGCTCTTCACGCGCCAGTTTTTCACGTTCCAGACGCGCCAACTTGGCTTCGTAACGCGCCTTGGCCTCAGCCGTGCGTGCCGCTTCCAGATCGATGGCCTTGATCTCGGCCTTTTCCTGGCGGTAGTACTGCACCAGCGGGATATTGCTCGGGCAGACAAAGGCGCAGGCACCACATTCAATGCAATCGAACAGATTATGATTGCGGGCCTTTTCGTGTTCTTCGCCGCGGCTGAACCAGTAAAGTTGCTGCGGTAACAGGCCCGCCGGGCAGGCATCAACGCACAGGCCACAGCGAATACAGGACTGTTCCTGTTCTTGTGGTGCCATTTCGCTGACCGAGGGGGCCAGAATACAGTTGCTTATCTTAACGATGGGGACGTGGAGCGCGGGCAGGGTAAAGCCCATCAGCGGGCCGCCCATCACTACCATTTGCTGAGCCTGAGGCTGGAAACCGGCAAATTTCAACAGGTGTTGTACCGGTGTGCCTATGCGCGCCCACAGGTTGCCCGGCAGGCTTAGAGCTTCACCGGTCAGAGTCACCACGCGTTCGATCAGCGGCTCGCCGTCGACAATCGCACGTTTAATGGCAAAGGCAGTACCGACGTTCTGCATCAGCACGCCAATAGCGGAAGAGTGCTTGCCGTGCGGCACTTCCTTGCCAATCAGGATCTTGGTGAGCTGTTTGGCGCCGCCAGAAGGGTATTTGGTCGGGATCACCCGCAGGGCAATACCTGGCTGACCGCGCAGCGCCAGTTTCAACGCGGCGATCGCTTCGGGCTTATTGTCCTCGATGCCAATCAGCGTGACCTTGGGTTGCAGCAGGTGGCGCAGGATCTGCGTGCCTTCAATCACCTGATCGGCATGTTCCTGCATCAAGCGGTCATCGGCAGTGATATAGGGCTCGCACTCGGCGGCGTTGAGGATCAGGGTTTCCACCCCGTTCATGCCGCCCTGCAACTTGCTGGCGGTCGGGAAACCGGCGCCACCCAGCCCGGCGATGCCGGCCTGATGAATACGTTGGATCAACTCGCTGGCGGTCAGTTGACGGTAGTCGGCTACCGGCGCACGCTCGCACCAGCGGTCTTCGCCGTCAGGTTGAATAATCACGCACAGTTCTGCCAGCCCGGAAGGGTGAGCGGTGATATGCGGTGTGATGGCGCTGATGGTGCCGGAGGTCGGTGCGTGCACCGGTACGGTACGGCCCCGGCCGACGGTCAGCGGCTGGCCTTTCAGCACGGCGTCGCCGACCTTGACGCACAGTTCACCTTCCGGCCCCAGATGCTGTTGCAACGGGATAATAAACTTATCCGGCAGCGGGGCGGTACGCAGCGGGACACCGCTGGACTGGGTCTTCATTTCCGGCGGATGGATCCCGCCGTCGAAATCCCAAATCCGGTCTTTTTTGAAGGCGGCGAACAGATTAAGCATGTTGCTCCACGTGGATCACTTGCACCGGGATCGTCTTCATGTCCCACTTCCAGTTGGCGGTAGTGGTGGCGACCGGTCTCATTTCAATACAGTCGGTAGGGCACGGCGCAACGCACAGGTCGCAGCCGGTACAAAGATCGGTAATGACGGTATGCATGGCGCGGGTAGCGCCGACGATGGCGTCCACCGGACAGGCCTGAATGCACTTGGTGCAGCCGATGCAGTTGGCCTCGTCAATGTAGGCCACCTGGCGCACAGGTTCGGCGACGGCTTCGCTACCGAGCGGCTGTGGTTCGACGTTGAGCAATTCTGCCAGCTTCAGCATCACCTGCTCGCCACCCGGAGCGCATTTGTTAATCATCTCACCGTTGGCGACGGCTTCGGCATAAGGACGGCAACCGGGGTAACCGCACTGGCCGCACTGGCTCTGTGGCAGGATCTCATCGACCTGTTCGGCCACCGGATCTTCTTCCACTTCAAAGCGGCGCGCGGCATAGCCCAGCACCAGACCGAACAGCAGGCCAAGGGCGCTTAACGCAGCAATCGCAATCCATAACGCGGTCATTAGAATTTCACCAGCCCGGTAAAGCCCATAAAGGCCAGCGACATCAGCCCGGCGGTGATCAGTGCGATGGAAGAGCCCCGGAAGGGCGCAGGCACATCGGCTACCGCCAGACGTTCACGAATGGCGGCAAACAGCACCATCACCAATGAGAAGCCCGCGGCGGCGCTGAAGCCGTATACCGCAGACTGCAGGAAATTGTAGCCGAGGTTGACGTTGAGCAGTGCGACGCCGAGCACCGCACAGTTGGTGGTGATCAGCGGCAGGAAAATACCCAGCAGGCGATACAGGGCCGGGCTGGTTTTGCGTACCACCATCTCGGTAAATTGCACCACCACGGCGATCACTAAAATAAATGACAGCGTGCGCAGATACACCAGATCCAACGGAACCAGAATAAAGGTGTTAATCACCCAGGCGCTGACCGAGGCCAACGTCATAACAAAAGTGGTGGCCATCCCCATGCCAATAGCGCTTTCCAGCTTTTTGGAAACGCCGAGGAATGGGCACAGGCCAAGAAACTTCACCAGGACGAAGTTATTCACCAGTACGGTGCCGACAAACAGGAGCAGGTATTCGGTCATTGCGATGCCTAAAAAAATAAAAGCCGCCTATTATCGGGAATTGGCGGCCTGACCACAACATAGGGATAGCAGGGTTATTACCCTTTTTGCCTGTTTTTGGCGAAAATTTACACAATTATCCGCACAAAACGTGCCACAGGATAGCTTAGCTCTCGGTAAAGGTGCCTTTGACTCGCTTGGAACGCTTCATATAAGGTACCAGCAACGCGGCCATCAACAGTGGCCAACCCAGACTGCGTACCGCCAATTCATCCGGCACCGGCGCAAAGGCAAAGGCTTTCACCGCCAGCAAAACGGTAATCAGCAGCCACAGCAGGAACAATTTGGGGAACCGCTGCGAACGGTGGCAGAACAGCCACAGCAGCCACAGGGTAAAGCACCACATCGCCAGGGTGGTCAGCACCGAGAAATACCATTGCATGCTAAACGCCTGGGCGTTGGTGAGCAGATATTCGCGCGATTCCGGCACGAAAATCGCCATGCCATACAGGAGCAGCATCAGACTGGCGCTAAGCAGGGTGACAATCAGATAGGCCATCGGGGCCAGCAACCAACCGCCGATACGGGTGTAATCAGCTTGAGACATAAACGGCTTCCTGGGTAAGACATGATCCAATGTGACAGCCGCATAGCTTAGCGGGTAATGCGGGCTTCGTCATCAATATCAAGCGGATGGTCGGGAGCAAGGCGGCGTGGCAGCACGTTTGGCTACCGGCAGGCGATTTTGCCACCGGTAGCCGGGCGATTAACGGCGGTTAAGTTGATAGTAGGCTTCGTTCCAGCGCAGCTCGTTTTTGAATGCCGGCAGGGTGGTGTCCTGGTCAATCAGCAAGAACTCAATGTTATGCATTTCGGCATACAGCCGCAGCATATCGGCGTCCAGCGCCTGGGAGAACACCGTGTGGTGGGCGCCGCCCGCCAGGATCCAGGCTTCGGCGGCGGTCGCCAGCGTGGGTTGGGCCCGCCAGATGGCGCGCGCCACCGGCAGCTTGGGCAGCGGGTGCGGTTGTTCCACGGTGTCCACCTGATTGACCAGCAGGCGGAAGCGATCGCCCATGTCGATCAGGCTGGCATTGACTGCCGGGCCGGCCGGAGTAGAGAAAATCAGCCGCGCCGGATCTGCCTTGCCACCAATACCGAGCGGCTGGATATCCAACAGCGGTTTGGGCTCCTTGGCGATCGACGGGCAGACCTCCAGCATATGCGAGCCGACCACCAGATCGTTGCCCGGCTGGAAGTGATAGGTGTAATCCTCCATAAACGAGGTGCCGCCGTGTAACCCATCGGCCATCACTTTCAGGATGCGCAGCAGCGCGGCGGTTTTCCAGTCGCCTTCGCCGCCAAAGCCGTAGCCTTGTTGCATCAGGCGTTGTACCGCCAACCCCGGCAGCTGTTTCATGCCGTGCAAGTCTTCAAAGTTGGTGGTGAAGGCCTGGAAGTTGCCCTGTTCGAGGAAGCGTTTCATGCCCAGCTCGATACGTGCCGCGTCAGTCAGGTTTTCGCGTTTTGCGCCGTTGATTTTGGCCGCATCGCTTAGCACATAGCTGGCCTCATACTCTTCAATCAGCGTATCTACATCGCCACGGCTGACTTCGTTAATGACGCTGACCAAATCGCCAATACCATAGGCATTGACCGAGTAACCAAACTGGATCTGAGCACCGACCTTGTCGCCATCGGTCACCGCCACTTCACGCATGTTGTCGCCAAAACGCGCCACTTTCAGCTGCTGGCCGGCCTGTTTGGCGCTGGCGACACGCATCCACTGGCCAATGCGCCGGTGTGCCTCGGGATCCTGCCAGTGACCGGCAATCACGCTGTGCTGCTGGCGCATACGGGCGCCGATAAAGCCAAACTCACGGCCGCCGTGGGCGGTTTGGTTGAGGTTCATAAAGTCCATATCCATACTGTCCCAGGGCACCTGGGCGTTGAACTGGGTATGGAACTGCAACAGCGGCTTATGCAGCACGGACAGACCGGCGATCCACATTTTGGCCGGTGAGAAGGTGTGTAGCCAGGCCAGGATGCCAATACACTGCGGTTGATAGTTGGCGTCACGACACAGGGCGGTGATTTCATCCGGCGTGGTGACCAGCGGTTTCAGCACCAGTTTTACCGGTAGGCCGGCTTCGCGGTTGAGACTGTCCACCACCTGTTCGGCGTGTGCCTTAACCTGTTGCAGGGTTTGCGGGCCGTACAGATGTTGGCTGCCAATGGCGAACCAGACTTCGCGCTGCTTGAATGCATTCATTAAAAAAGACTCCTCTGTATTGGGTATAGGCTTAATTTGCTGAACCGGAGGTCGGGGCGTAGCGCGGCTCGGCGGCCTGGCACCATTGTTGATAGCGTTGATAAAGTTGTTGGTAGCGAGCGACGCGCTGCGGATCGGGCTGCAGGGTACGTTCGATGCCGCAGGCCATCTGGCGCTGGGCTTCGGGCACGCTGATGAAACGGCCGGCGGCCACGGCGGCGAAGATCGCCGCGCCCAGCGCGCAGCACTGATCGGAGGCCACAATTTGCAGCGGTCGGTTCATCACGTCGGCGCAGGCCTGCATAATCGCCGGAGATTTACGCGCAATGCCGCCCAGCGCCAGCACGTTATCGACCGGAATATCCTGCTGTTCAAAGCATTCCATAATGGCGCGAGCGCCAAAGGCGGTGGCGGCGATAAAGCCGCCGAACAGCGTCGGTGCATCGGTGCCGAGGTTCAGATCGGCTATTACGCCTTTCAGCCGCTGGTTGGCGTAGGGGGTTCGGCGGCCGTTAAACCAGTCCAGCACCACCGGCAAATGATCCAGTGACGGGTTTTCCACCCAGGCATCGGTCAGTGCCGCCAGCAGACCGGCTTCAATCTTTTGTAGCTGCGGTTGCAGTTCAGGCTGGTTTTTTGCCGCTGCATGCAACGGCCAGCTCAGCAAACGGCTGAACCAGGCATACATATCGCCAAAGGCCGACTGCCCGGCCTCCATGCCAATCATTCCCGGCACTACGCTGCCGTCGACCTGACCGCAAATGCCCTCGATAGCGCGGCCGTCGACTCGCTGACGCTCGGCGATCAGAATGTCGCAGGTGGAGGTGCCGATCACCTTCACCAGGGTATAAGGCTGGGCACCGGCACCGACGGCCCCCATATGGCAGTCGAAGGCCCCGCCGGACAGCACCACCGTGGTGGGTAGCCCAAGGCGTGCCGCCCATTCGGCGCTCAGGGTACCTACCGGCAGGTCGGCGGTATGGCAGTCTTCAAACAGCGGCCAGGGCAGGTGTTCAACCAGCAGAGGATCGAGCGCGGCAAAAAAGGCTTGGGGCGGTAGGCCACCCCAGTCCGGGTGCCACAGCGTTTTGTGACCGACGCTACAGCGCCCGCGTTTTAACTGATGTGGCGCGGTGGTAGCGGACAACAGCGCCGGTACCCAGTCGCACAGTTCAACCCAGGAGGAGGCGGCCTGGCGTACTTCGGCGTCCTGGCGCGTGACATGCAGGATCTTGGCCCAAAACCACTCAGAGGAATAAACGCCGCCGATATAGCGGGAATAATCGGGAAACTCACCGCTGCGGCACAGCCGGTTGATGGCGTCAGCCTCTTCAATGGCGGTGTGGTCTTTCCACAAAACAAACATGGCGTTGGGGTTATCGGCAAATTCCGGACGCAGTGCCAGCACCTGCCCCTGACTGTCGATCGGCGCCGGTGTAGAACCGGTGGAGTCAACGCCAATGCCAATCACCTGCAGCCGCTGTTGCGGGGGCATGCGCTGCACCAGTGTGACGATCGCCTGTTCCATGGCTTCTATATAGTCGAGCGGATGGTGGCGAAAACGGTTTTCCGCCGCGTTACAGAATTCGCCGCGCTGCCAGCGGGGGTAATAAACCACTTCGGTATCGAGTTCCGCGCCGTTATGGCAGTCGACCGCCAGCACCCGCACCGAGTCGCTGCCGAAGTCCAATCCCAGGGCAATAGCACCTGCCGTCATGATGTTGACTCCTGATGTGTTAATACGCTGTGACAACCATAGGAGCCGAAGCGCTGGGCAGGTGAGGAGCCGTTAGCTGGAAGTATGCACTTTTCTGCTTCCCGCAGTGGTTTTGTGACGGCTGTCATAAGTTATCGCTTGGCGGAATTCGCTAAATATATGCACATATCTGCTGTATTCCACGGATGTGATAGCGCTCTACATTTCAGTAACAAATACCCGCTAAAACTTAAGCCGTCTTACTCTTGTTGTGGGTGAATGTCGCGAGATAAGCGACGCGCCGACAGCAGACACCCTAATGATAACGTTTTCACGGCGAGCGGCTTTCGTCGCCACAGAGAACAAAATAGCGGAGAGCATCATGCATAAATTCACTAAGGCGCTGGTGACACTGAGTCTGGCGGCCGTTATGTCACATTCAGCTATCGCCGAGACCATGAAGCTGGGCTTTTTGGTCAAGCAGCCGGAGGAACCCTGGTTCCAGACCGAATGGAAGTTTGCCGACAAGGCCGGTAAGGATCTCGGTTTTGAAGTGATTAAAATCGCCGTGCCGGACGGGGAGAAAACCCTCAATGCCATCGACAGCCTGGCGGCCAGCGGGGCCAAGGGCTTTGTTATCTGTACGCCAGATCCGAAACTCGGCTCGGCGATTGTCGCCAAAGCGCGTAGTTACAACCTGAAAGTGATTGCGGTGGATGACCAGTTTGTCACCGCCAAGGGCAAACCTATGGACAGCGTGCCGTTAGTGATGATGGCCGCCACCAAAATCGGTGAGCGTCAGGGGCAGGAATTGTGGAAAGAGCAGAATAAGCGCGGTTGGAAATTAGCGGACACCGCGGTAATGGCGATCACCGCCGATGAGCTGGACACCGCACGTCGTCGCACCGGTGGTTCGATAGACGCGCTGAAGGCGGCCGGCTTCCCGGAGAAACAAATTTATCGCGTGCCGACCAAATCCAACGATATCCCTGGGGCGTTTGACGCCGCCAACTCAATGCTGGTGCAGCATCCTGAAGTGAAAAACTGGCTGATTGTCGGCATGAACGACAACACCGTGCTGGGCGGCGTGCGCGCCACCGAAGGCCAGGGTTTCAAAGCGCCGAACGTGATCGGCATCGGCATCAACGGCGTGGATGCGGTCAGCGAGCTGTCCAAGGCACAGGCCACCGGTTTCTACGGTTCGCTGCTGCCAAGCCCGGATATCCATGGTTACAAGAGTATCCAGATGCTGCATGACTGGGTCGAAAAGGGCGTAGAGCCGCAAAAGTTCACCGAAGTGACCGACGTGGTGCTGATCACCCGCGACAACTTTAAAACCGAACTGCAGAAAAAAGGCCTGATGTAATAAGCGAGCCGCCCACGGCACTCTGTCGGGCGGCATTTTTGACTGCAGGAGGAGCACACCATGACCGCCGCATTGCCGTATTTGGCGTTTAAAGGCATAGGTAAAACCTTCCCGGGCGTGAAGGCGCTGGATGACATCAGCTTTAGCTGTCAGGCCGGGCAGATCCACGCGTTGATGGGGGAAAACGGCGCCGGGAAATCCACGCTGCTGAAAATTCTCAGTGGCAATTACGCGCCAACCCAGGGGGAAATTCAGCTGCAGGGACGGTCGGTGCAGTTTGCCAACACCACCGATGCGTTGAATGCCGGGGTGGCGATTATCTATCAGGAACTGCATCTGGTGCCGGAAATGACGGTGGCGGAGAACATTTATCTCGGCCAGTTGCCGACCAAACGCGGGCTGGTGGATAGAAAACTGCTGCGCTATGAATCCCGCTTGCAGCTCCAACACCTCGGCCTGGATATTGATCCGGATACACCGCTGAAATACCTGTCGATCGGCCAGTGGCAAATGGTGGAAATCGCCAAGGCGCTGGCGCGCAACGCCAAGGTGATCGCCTTTGACGAACCCACCAGTTCACTTTCCGCCAGAGAGATTGAGCAACTGTTCCGGGTGATCCGGGAATTACGTGCCGAAGGGCGGGTGATCCTGTATGTCTCACACCGTATGGAAGAAATATTTGCCCTCAGCGACGCCATTACCGTGTTTAAAGATGGCCGCTACGTGCGCACCTTTGACGATATGCAGCAGGTGGATAACGCGCAGTTGGTGCAGGCGATGGTCGGGCGCGATCTGGGTGACGTCTATGGCTACCAGCCACGTGAGCTGGGGCCGGTGCGTCTGGAGCTCAAGGGGCTGAAAGCGCCGGGCGTCAAAACGGCGATCGATCTTAGCGTGCGGGCCGGAGAGATCGTCGGGCTGTTTGGCCTGGTGGGAGCCGGGCGCAGTGAACTGATGAAGGGGGTTTTTGGTGCCACACGGGTCAGTGCCGGCCAATTGATGCTGGATGGACAGGCGATCGCCATTCGTTCACCGATTGACGCGATCCGCGCCGGTATCATGCTGTGCCCGGAGGATCGCAAGGCGGACGGCATCATCCCGGTGCACTCGGTGCGTGACAACATCAACATCAGCGCAAGGCGCAACAGCCTGCGCGCCGGTTGCCTGATCAACAAAGGGTGGGAGGCCAGCAATGCCGATCATCATATTCGTGCATTGAATATCAAAACGCCTGGCCCTGAGCAGTTGATTATGAATTTGTCCGGCGGCAATCAGCAGAAGGCCATTCTGGGCCGCTGGCTGTCGGAAGAGATGAAAGTGATCTTGCTCGATGAACCAACACGCGGCATCGACGTCGGTGCCAAGCATGAAATTTATCACGTCATTTACCAACTGGCGCAGCGCGGCATTGCGGTGCTGTTCGCCTCCAGTGACCTGCCAGAGGTGCTGGGGCTGGCTGACCGTATCCTGGTGATGCGTGAAGGCGCACTGTCCGGCGAATTACGGCATGACGAGGCCAGTGAGGAAAAAGCCCTCAGCCTGGCGATGCTGCGCACCCCCGATATAGCCCCTGATGCCGCTGCGGCGGTGGCCTGATTGTGAAGGAGAAAGAGATGTCGACCATAACGACCCATTCTGTGAAAAAACGCAGCGGCCTGGGGCTGGCGCGAATTTGGGACAGCTACGGCATGCTGGTGGTGTTTGCGGTGCTGTTTTTAGCCTGCGCGCTGTTTGTGCCCAACTTTGGTTCCTTTATCAATATGAAAGGGCTGGGGCTGGCGATTTCGATGTCCGGCATGGTGGCCTGCGGCATGCTGTTCTGCCTGGCCTCCGGTGACTTTGACCTGTCGGTCGCTTCGGTGATTGCCTGCGCCGGGGTGACCACCGCGGTGGTGATCAACATGACCGAAAGCCTGTGGATCGGCGTGGCCGCCGGTCTGTTACTGGGCATGGTCTCCGGGTTGATTAACGGTTTCGTTATCGCCCGGCTGAAAATCAACGCGCTGATCACCACCCTGGCCACCATGCAGATTTTCCGCGGGCTGGCCTACATTATCTCCGACGGTAAAGCGGTGGGCATTGAGGATGAACGCTTCTTCGCCCTGGGTTACGCCAACTGGCTGGGCCTGCCTGCGCCGATCTGGATCACCGTCGCCTGTCTGATCCTGTTTGGCTTCCTGCTCAACAAGACCACCTTTGGCCGCAATACGCTGGCGATTGGCGGTAACGAAGAGGCCGCGCGGCTGGCCGGGGTGCCGGTGGTACGCACCAAAATCGTGATCTTTATGCTGTCCGGGCTGGTGTCCGCCGCCGCCGGTATCATTCTGGCTTCGCGCATGACCAGTGGCCAGCCGATGACCTCAATTGGCTATGAGCTGATCGTGATCTCCGCCTGCGTGCTGGGTGGTGTGTCACTGAAAGGCGGCATCGGTAAAATTTCCTACGTTATCGCCGGCATTCTGATCCTGGGCACGGTGGAAAACGCCATGAACCTGCTGAATATCTCGCCGTTCTCGCAGTATGTGGTGCGCGGCGTGATCCTGCTGGCGGCGGTGATTTTCGACCGTTACAAACAGCAGGCTAAACGCAGCGTTTAAATTGCCAACCCTGTTCACAGTTCTGTTATCGGCCCGGGCAGTTATCCACCGGGCCGCTAAGCTAGGATTGATATCTAAGCTATAAGATTGCCGGGAGGACCGATGTATCATCGCATGGCACAGGAACCGCAACCTAACCCGCTGTTGCCGGGTTACACCTTTAACGCTTATCTGGTGGCGGGGCTGACGCCGATTATGGCGGACGGTCCGCTGGATTTCTTTATCGACCGCCCCGGCGGCATGAAGGGCTATATTCTCAACCTGACCATCAAGGGCCAGGGCAAGGTGTTTGACGGCGAAGATACCCTTTACTGCAATCCTGGCGATCTGCTGCTGTTTCCGCCCAAAGCGGCGCATTACTACGGCCGTTCGCCGGACAGCGACTGCTGGTATCACCGCTGGGTGTATTTCCGTCCGCGCGCCTACTGGGCCGACTGGCTGGAATGGCACAGCAAAACCCATGAAGTGGGGCGGCTGACCTTGCCGAACAATAACCTGTTACTGGAATTCGATCGGCTGTTCGCCAATATCGAACAGACTCAGCGTTCCGGTCGCCGCTTTGCCGAAGAGCTGGGGATGAACCTGCTGGAGCGTCTGCTGTTGCGCGCGATGGAGGAGGACCCGCTCAGCCCGCAGAAAATTATGGATCCGCGAGTCATTGAAGCCTGCCAGTTTATCACCGGCAACCTGGCCGGCGAGCTGCGGATTGACGAGGTGGCGCGCCATGTCTGTTTGTCACCATCGCGGTTGGCGCATTTGTTCCGCGAGCAGGTGGGCATCAATATTCTGCGCTGGCGCGAAGATCAGCGGGTGATCCGCGCCAAGCTGCTGTTGCAGACTACGCAGGAGTCGATCGCCACCATAGGTCGGGTGGTGGGTTATGACGATCAGCTGTACTTTTCCCGGGTATTTCGCAAGCGGGTGGGCGTTAGCCCGAGCGATTTCCGCCGCCGCAGCCTGGAGATAAACTACCCGGCCAGAAATCAACGTGAACAGCCTTATGTGGCGGCCTCAAGTTAACATTAAATTTACTTCTTGTTCCCGCCTGCATCATGGTGTCAAATCTGATGGGTCTATTGCGAGCCAGTAAGAGGAAACACCATGGCAGAAAAACTTCGGGTTGGGCTGGTCGGTTACGGCTATGCCAGCAAAACCTTTCATGCGCCACTGATCGTTGGCACTCCCGGCGTAGAGTTGGCCGCCGTTTCCAGCAGCGATGCCGGGAAAGTGCACGCAGACTGGCCGTCGATGACGGTAGTCAGCGATCCGCAGGCGCTGTTTAACGACCCTTCTATCGATCTGATCGTCATTCCTACCCCCAACGATACCCACTTCCCGCTGGCACAGCAGGCCATGGCCGCCGGTAAACATGTGGTGGTGGACAAACCATTTACCGTGACGTTGTCACAGGCTCAGGCGTTAAAACAACAGGCGGAGCAGAGCGGCCGGCTGTTGTCGGTATTCCACAACCGCCGCTGGGACAGTGATTTTCTGACGCTTAAGACGCTGCTGAAAGAAGGCGCGCTCGGCGAGGTGGTTTATTTCGAATCTCATTTCGATCGCTTCCGGCCAGAAGTGCGTCAGCGCTGGCGTGAGTTGGGCGGCGCAGGTAGCGGCATTTGGTACGATTTGGGGCCGCATCTGATCGATCAGGCGCTGCAACTGTTCGGCAAGCCGGAAACGCTGTTTGTTGATTTGGCCGAACTGCGTCCAGGCGCGCAGTCGGTGGACTATTTCCACGCGGTGCTCAACTACGGCAAACGTCGGGTGGTCCTGCACGCTACGATGTTGGCGGCGGCGGAATCCGCGCGTTATATCGTGCATGGCACCCAGGGCAGCTTTATCAAATTTGGCCTGGATCCGCAGGAAGACCGGCTAAAAGCAGGTGAGCGTCTACCGCAGGCCGACTGGGGTTATGATATGCGCGACGGTGTGGTGACGTTGTCACGTGATGGCGTGCTGGCGGAGAAACCGCTGCTGAGTATTCCGGGCAACTACCCAGCCTATTACGCGGCTGTGCGTGATGCGATTAACGGTGTGGGTGAAAACCCGGTACCGGCCGCCGATGCCATCCAGGTGATGGAACTGATCGAACTGGGCCTGGAATCGGCAAAACAGCAAAGAGCGCTGCCGGTAGCCTAACCGTCGTGCTTTCCTATCCGGGTTCGGCTGACCGAACCCGCCTTACTCCTCGAAGGATCCGGTTCCATGTCCTGGTTGCAACGTCTGCGCATTGATAAATTTTTGCTGGTTTTGATTCTGGTGGTGATCGTCGCCTCGGTTTTCCCCTGCGAAGGGATATGGAAAACTTTCTTTGATCGTCTGACCACCGCCGCCATCGCGCTGCTGTTTTTTATGCATGGCGCCAAGCTTTCGCGTGAGGCGATTATCGCCGGCATGGGCCACTGGAAGCTGCATCTGGTGGTGTTCCTCAGCACCTTTGCGCTGTTCCCACTGCTGGGGCTGGCGATGAATTTGATGGTGCCGGGGCTGATGACGCCGACGGTCTATATGGGCTTCCTTTACCTGTGTGCGCTGCCGGCCACGGTGCAGTCGGCCATCGCCTTCACTTCGGCGGCGGGCGGTAACGTGGCGGCGGCGGTATGCAGCGCTTCGGCATCCAGCATCCTCGGCGTTTTCCTCTCGCCGCTGCTGGTGGGCGCACTGATGCACACCCAGGGCGGTGATACTGACGTATTACACGCCATCGGTTCGATCATTTTGAAACTGATGGTGCCGTTTGTGGTGGGCCATCTGGCACGGCCGCTGATCGGCAAATGGGTCGATCGCCACCGCAAGCTGATTAATCTTACTGACCGGTCATCGATTTTGCTGGTGGTGTATACCGCCTTCAGCGCCGCGGTGGTAGAGGGCATTTGGCACAAGATTGACGGCTGGTCGCTGCTGACCATCCTGGTGATGTCTCTGGTGCTGCTGACGGTGGTACTGATTATTAACACCTATGCCGCGCGTTGGCTGGGATTCAACACCGCCGACGAGATAACCATAGTGTTCTGCGGTTCGAAAAAGAGCCTGGCGAACGGTATCCCGATGGCTAACGTGCTGTTCCCGGCGGCGGCAGTGGGTGCGATGGTGTTGCCGCTGATGATTTTCCATCAGGTGCAATTGATGGTGTGTGCCGTGCTGGCCCAGCGCTATGCGCGCAAAACCGCCAAACAGCGTGCAGAAGTGCAGACGGCCAAGTAAAAAATGGGCGCGAAATCGCGTAATAAGAATCTACGTCGTGGCTTAAGTGGGCGTCCCCCTCTCCCAAAGGAGAGGGAACAATATCGCCTCAACTGGTAAGTATTACGCGTAAGAGCGCCCGTTATTCAATGCAATCAGCCGCAGACTTTATCGCGCAGCGCCTGCTTTTCCTGCTCGCTGAGGAACGCCATTTTCAGGCCGTTTTCCTGAGCGGTGCGGATCTCCGCCGGCGTCAGCCCGGCCTGTGGTGCCGCTACCAGGTATTCGTGCTCAATTTCTATGCCCTGAACCGCCGGATCGTCGGTGTTGATCGACGCCATGACGCCGTGACGCAGGAACTTCGCCAGCGGATGCTGAGCCAGAGAAGCCACGGTGCTGGTCTGAATGTTGGAGGTCAGGCAAGACTCGATACCAATGCCGTGTTCCGCCAGGAAGTCCATCAATGCCGGATCTTCAACGGCTTTCACCCCGTGGCCGATGCGCTCTGCGCCCAGCTCACGGATCGCCTGCCAGATGCTTTCCGGGCCGGCGGCTTCACCGGCGTGCACGGTGATACGCAACCCGGCGTCACGGGCGCGGTTAAAGTGGTTGAGGAACAGGCCACCCGGGAAGCCGAGTTCGTCACCGGCCAGATCCAGCGCGGTAATACCGTCACGGTGTGCCAGCAGACCTTCCAGCTCTTGCAAGCAGGCGGCCTCGCCGAAGGTACGGCTCATGATGCCGATCAGGCGCACATCAATGCCCAAATCGCGGGAGCCGGAACGAATGCCATCAATCACCGCCTCTACCACCCCAGCTACCGGTAACTGGTGCTTCATCGCCATGTAATACGGCGAGAACCGCAGTTCGGCGTAGTGCAGACCGGCGTTAGCGGCATCCTCAACGTTTTCGTAGGCTACCCGGCGGCAGGCTTCCAAATCCCCCAGCACCGCCACCCCCCAGTCCAGCTTTTGCAAGAAGCTGACCAGATCCGGTTCGGCATGGGTGATTTGCACGTGCGGACGCAGGGCTTCCAGTTCGTCGGCTGGCAGGGCAAGGTTAAACTGACGGCCCAGGTCGAGGATGGTTTGCGCACGAATGTTACCGTCGAGGTGACGGTGGATGTCGGTCAGCGGAAGGCGGGAGTCAATCATGATGTGCACTCGTTATTTTGTTGTAGGTAAAGTGCAGATCAGTATAAAAACAAAATGATGAAAATTGCCATGTCGTTGCATAAAAAAGTGACTGTAATCACATTAATTGCGACTGGTGCCGCACTTTCAGGCGAAGGCGGGAGAAAAATCGCCCCCGCGACCCGGCAGGTAAACTGTGGGTTGACCCCATCAGCCGACCCTCAGTTTAGTGATATTTTCATCGTTGTTATCGGCTACGCCATGCAGCGCCAGCCAATGCGTAATTTTGCCGATCTCCAGCGGTAGCGCTTGATCAACGCGGATCACCGGACCGATGGCCATCGGCATGGCACGCTCGGCCAGCGCCCGCAGCTCAGGCAAATATTCTGCGCCGGGGTGGCCTGCCGATCGCTGGCCGAGGCGGGCAGCATAGCGTTCGGCCGCCAACTCCGCGGAGATCTGATTCCACACTTCCAAAACCTGAGTCACGCCCGCTTCGCGCAGGTATTTGCGCAGCAACTCCCTGGGTTGAAAGCCATACCAGGCGTCAATCACATAGATACAGCGCTGCGGTGCCTGCGCCACCATAGACCAAATGGCCTGATAGGCGGCGTAACCTAGCCGACGGTTAAGCTCACGATCCACGTGGTCCAGCTGTGCCATAAAGGGTTCCTTGATACCGTCGAGGCTCAAATAAGGCAGGCCAAAGTGCTGCACCAGCGCACGGGCGAGGGTGCTCTTGCCAGAAGCCGGAATGCCATTGACCAAAATAACGGTTTTGTCGCTGCTGTCAGTTAGCGCAGTCATAAGATTTCTACCACCTCTTGCCAGAGTTTGGCGGCGCGCAGTTTATCGAGCCGCTGTTTGTTGTCCAGTAACTCGACAATCGCCCGGATGCCTTCTTCAATATGCCGGTTGCTGTCCGTTGCGCCGAACAGGATGACAATATCGGCCTTTTCACTGTCCTGAAAGGCGATGGCCTGGTCCAGCAGCACCATGCTGAAACAATCTTTGATCACGCCACATTCCGGCCGGGCATGGGGGATGGCAATCCCCTCATCAAACACATAATAAGCGCCATGGGCCAGCGTATTACTGATCACCGCCTGGTGATAGGAAGGGTGAATATAGCCGTTCTCGACCAAAGGCTGTGCCGCCAACTCAATCACCTTTTTCCAGTCCGTTTCCTGCACGCCGACCTGTATTGCTCCGGCCTCGATCAACAGTTGTTTAATGGTCATCATGTTCCCTCAAAGAGACTTCCTGATAATATTGCGCAGCTCGTCCATTTTGATAAAAACCACATCGATTTCCTGGCGGTGATTTTTATTTTTGGCATAAATCTTTAATGCCCGATTATAGGCCAGCATTAATGTTTTATGAATTTCGCCGTTTGCCGGCGCGGCGGCCAATTGCTGCTCCAGAAATGTTATTTCTGCTGATATATCATTGGCTTCAGCATCGTTTTGCGCATCAGGTGCGGCCTTTTTATTTCGCTGTAATTTCATAAAATTAAGCATAGTATTCTCCAGCCCCGACGGGCGCCGGGGCACCAGGGTTGTAGGGTTATATTAAAAAGAAAACGGGGCAGTGATTATCTAAACAGGCCGATCTTTTCCGTTAATACCTGGGTGACGGCATTATTGGCCGGGATCAGGAATTTGCGCACGCTGTCATTCACCTTGCCCTTTTCGAATGTTTGCATGCAGCGTCCGACCCATTGCACGTTCATCTCGGTGCCCACATTGACCTTTTCAATGCCGCCTGCCACTGCTCGTCGCATGTCCTCATCGCTGACTCCGGTACCGCCGTGCAGGACCAGTGGGGTACGGGTGGCCGCGGTGATTTCCGCCAGCCGCTGATGCTGGATATGTGCCTTGCCGGTGTACATGCCGTGAACGGTGCCGACCGAGACGGCCAACATGTCGACCCCGGTTTCATCGACAAAGCGTTTGGCGTCTTCCACCGTGGTAAAGGTGATGTCTTCTTCCGCCACCGCTTTGCCGTCCTCCGAGCCGCCGATAGCGCCCAATTCGGCCTCAACCGAAACGTTGCGCTGGCGTGCAATGTCGATCACCTTGCGGGTATTGGCGATGTTTTCGTCCATTTCCAGGTGAGAACCGTCGTACATCACCGAACTGAAACCGGCGTCGATCGCGGTCACGATGGAGGCGATATCCGAGCAGTGATCCAGATGCAGGCAGGTGGGCACATCTTCACTCTCTGCCAGTGAGCGTACCGAATCAACCAGCAGTTTGTAGCCCAGATACTCGGCGGTGCCGGTTGAAATCTGGATCATCAGCGGGCTGTGGGTGTCCCTGGCCGCTTTGAAAAAGGCCGGCAGCATCTCCAGACAGTGGAGGTTGAATGAACCTATTGCCTTGAAATCACGGGCTTTGGCTACGGACAACAGCTCGTTGAAGTTATAGAGTTTCATGGACTTTTTCCTCATGGTGCTTGGTTGATTTACCGTTAACAAACCACGCAATCAGCGTGACGAAGATGATGAACAGAGCGATGAACAGCCAGTTACCCTGGAAGGCATGCCCCATCACCAGGCCGCTACTGATGACGTCGGAGTCGCTGAAGGTCACGCCGACAAAGCCGTAGCTTTCCAGCATTGGCACCAGAATGGCGGGCAGGAAGGTGATAAACAGGCCGTGGACCACGCCGCCGATCATGGCGCCGCGTCGGCCGCCAAGCGCATTGCCGAAGATGCCAGCGGTGCCCCCCGGCGAAGAAGTTGGTCAGCAGGCCGGGCAGGATCATCGCCAGCCCGAACATCGGGAAAACGATCATGCCGATGATGGAACCCAGGGTGGTAGCCAGGAAGCCAACGATCACCGCGTTAGGGGCGTAGGGGAAGAGTACCGGGCAGTCCAGTGCCGGTTTTGGCGTCCGGTACGATGCGCATGGCGATGCCGCGAAAGGCCGGGACCAACTCATTGAGCAGCAGACGCACGCCGCTGTAGAGGATAAATACCCCGGCAACAAACTGGATGGCCTGCATAAAGGAGTACATCAGATAATTCATGCCGCCGGCATACTGGGCGATGTACTGCGGGCCGGCGGCCAGTGCGGGGATCAGATACATCGGGATCATCACCACCGCCATCGACAGGTAGGTGTCCTGCAGGAACTTGAAGTTGTCGGGCAGCTCCAGATCTTCGGTTGAGCGGGATCCTTTACCGACCACTTTGGCGACCGCCGCCTGCACCAGATAGCCGATGGTGCAGAAATGCCCCAAAGCGACATCATCCGAACCGGTAATCTTGCGCACCACCGGCTGTGCCAAGGCCGGCATTAGCACCGCCATTACGCCGCCAAATATGCCGCCGGTCAGGATCAGCGGCAGGCCGGTTAGCCCCGCTTTATAGCCGATCACCGCCCCTATGGTGGCCATCCACAGCAAGGCTTGCCCGGTCAGGAAGATGTATTTGAACGGGGTGATACGCGCAATAATGATATTCACCGCGAATATCACCATCAGCGTCATCGCCACTTCCGAGCCGAGTTCGCGGTTGGCCAGGCCGGCAATGGCGGCGACGTCGGTGATGTAGCCGGTCATGCCGAAGCCGTGGGTGAAGATGCTGTTCAAATAGGTCAGGGCACCGACAATAATGTTGATACCCGCCATCATGATCAGAAAGCCCAACAGGGTTTTAAAGGTGCCCTCGGCCACTTTTCCGGTGGATTTTTTCTGCAGTATCAGCCCCAGCATGGCAATAAAGGCGATCAGGATCGAAGCCTGACCGAGCAGGTCCTTGACGATAAAGTCAATCAGGCTATTCATGGTGGGCTTCCTTCATATCGCGCTCTTTCAAAAAGGCCACAATCTTTTGCTCAATTTCCGCCTTATCGGTGAGCCGGTGGAGAATAATCACCCGTTTCTTTTCTTCTTCGCTGGCGTCGGCATTTAAAATGTCGGCGAAGGTTTTTTGGGTCAGAATAATGTCTGATTTAAAGGCGCTGGCCTCAGAGATAGTGGTGTGATCAATATCTGCCTCAATCTCTAATTTTTTCAGCACCGCTCTTGCGCTCATTTCGATGGCAAAGCTGGAGCCGAGGCCACAGCCACATACGCACAGTATTTTAAGCATGAGTCTCTCCTCAGATTATATTTAATTGCCTGGCGAGTTTATAATGGTGTCCTTCGGTATCAACCAAACGTTTTTGCATGCTGATTAAATCAATAGGGATGGGTTGGTTAGCGGAATTAATAATGACCGCCTTGTTTTTCATGCCGGAGTGAATACAGCGAACCACTTCGCTGGCCATAATAGTGCCCTGATAAATCTCTTCACAGGTGGGATCGCCATTGCGCAGGCCATACCCCATAATGGTTTTACGGATGCGCACACCAATTTTTGGCTCGAGCTGTTTAATCATGGTGTCGATGGCACCCTGAAAACCCGGTGAATATTCTTTGGTATAGCCTTCTGAACATAAAATAATAACGCTATTTTGTTGTTCCAGTCGCTGGCTTATTTTATCTGCCAGTTGGCTTAAGGCATATTGGCATTCCGGGATCAGGGCAAAGTCCGCATTGGATTTTATCGCCGCCTGCAGCGTCAGTTCCCCGCAGTAACCGCCAAGCAGTTCAATCATAAACACCCGTCCGGGCAGGGCACGCCCGGTGTTACGCAGTTTGGAAACCTCTTTGATCACCTGTTCGCAGGCGGTGGAAAAACCAATGCTGTAAAGGCTGCCAAAAACATCATTGTCGATGGTCATGCCTACGCCAAAACAGTTAACGCCAAATTCACTGAGGGTATTTAAAAACTGCAGCGAACCGTCGCCACCGGCCATAATAAGCACGTCAATGTGCAAAGCCTTAAGCTGTTTGCTGATGGTTTCATATTCACTGGCGACCAGTTTTCTGGCCGTGCGGCCGGAAGACATGATTGGCATTGGTGAAATAGCATAATCAACCAGGTCACGATGACTGATAGCTTGATGATGATTGGCCAATAATCCGGGTATTCCGCCGTTAAACAGAATGATATCTGCCTGCGTCAGTCTCGCGACCTGGAATATAAAGTTATTGATACCGGTGACGTCGCCGCCGCTTATTACCACACCGATTTTCATATGCCTGCTCCCAATCTGTTCCGTGGAGCTCATTGTCATTTTTGGCATCGCTAAAATTTGCAGGCGATATCACAAAACAATCACAAATATTTTCGTGAATGACCTTGACATGCTGACGGCGGGTGATGTTTTTGAGAGGAGGATCTCGTTTTTATTTGGGAGCTATAACCGGGGTTTAAACACTATTTATTAATAATCATCACGTTACATTTGAGTTGTTATGAAATTATTTGCCAAGGGGAAAGTGACTCGCCAGGAGAAAATAAGTTTAATGAAGTGTGATTGTTCTCGCATTTTTATCCGACGTGCGGAGATTAACCGTAATAAATACGCGGAAGTTTTAATAGCCACGTATTTATTAGGTCATTTAATTGCGCAGGCCACTCAGGCTTTGATTACCGTCAACCCGGCCTGTTCCAGCGGGGCAATCAGCGTGGCGTCGGTCGAGCGTTCGATAATAATGCTCTGTGCCAGGCTGAGATCGCCAATCGCATACTGCGAGGCGGCATTCAGCTTGGCGGCAGAGGCCAACACTACGGTTTCGGCTGCGCGCGCTGCCAGAGCGCGTTTGATATAGGCCTCTTCGAGATCGCCGGTGCTCAGGCCGGCGGTCGGGTGTACGCCGGTCACGCCCATAAAGTAGAGATCGGCGCGAATGTGCGACATCGCCTCAACCGCCGCCGCGCCCACGCTGACAATCGAATGTTTGTACAACCGCCCACCAATCAGGATCACCTCAACTTTGGGGTGATCAACCAGGCCGACCGCCACGCTGGGGCTGTGGGTGACGATGGTGGCTTCCAGCGTGGGTGGCAGGTGTTTCACCAACTCGGCGGAGGTGGTACCGCCATCAATAATCACCACCTGGCCGGGGGCGATCATGGCCGCCGCGGCTTTGGCAATCGCCCGCTTGGCGGTGGATTCCTGGCCGTTTCTCTCGGCAAAGGTGGCAATCGCCGGGGAGACCGGCAGCGCACCGCCGTGTACCCGTTGCAACAGTCCTTCGCTGTCTAGCTCACGCAAGTCACGCCGCAGAGTATCCTCGGATAACCCGAACATCTCACTGAGCTGTTTGGCCACAACCTGTCCGTCCTCGGCCAGTTTTTCCAGAATGATTTTTTTACGTTGGCTGGTGAGCATGGTGTTTTCCCGTTAAATTTTCCCTGCACGAAATACCTTGATCATACACGAAACTGCACGATAGTATCAATTTCCTTTCCTGACCCTGGAGTTGATCAACATGATAACCACCAAAGAACGGGTTCGCATTGTCGAAACCCGGGTGTTGTCCGATGACTGGTATCTGCTGAAAAAAACCACCTTTGATTTTTTACGCCGCGATGGTGTATGGCAGCGACAAAGTCGCGAAACCTACGATCGCGGTGACGGCGCGACCATTTTGCTGTTTAACCGGCAGGCGCAGACGGTAGTGCTGACGCGTCAGTTTCGCTTCCCGGTGTTCGTCAACGGCCACGACGGCATGCTGATCGAGGCTGCCGCCGGTCTGTTGGACAACGCTTCGCCGGAGGAACGTATTCGCGCCGAGGCGCAGGAAGAAACCGGCTATATCGTGCAGAACGTGCAAAAGGTATTTGAGGCCTATATGAGCCCCGGTTCAGTCACCGAGAAGTTGCATTTCTTTGTCGGTGAATACCATGCCGCCGACCGGGTCAGTGATGGTGGCGGGGTGGAAGCGGAAGGCGAAGACCTGGAGGTGATTGAACTGCCACTGACAGAGGCCTTGAGCGCTATTGCGCAGGGGACCATCGTCGATGCCAAAACCATCATGCTGTTGCAGTTTGTCGCCCTGAATCACACCCTGAGGAATGTGTTATGAAAGCTCAACTGATTTTGATTGCCGGCCCTTATCGGAGCGGTACCGATGGCGACGCGCAGCGGATTGCTGCTAATTTACAGCGGTTGGAGCAGGCGGCGCTGGAGGTCTATCAGCGCGGTCATGTCCCGGTAATTGGCGAATGGCTGGCGTTACCGCTGGCGGCGGCGGCCGGTTCAACTCAACATGGCGACGCCATTTGCGAGGAGTATCTCTACCCGGTGGCTCATCGGCTGATTGCTCAGTGCCAGGCGGTCTATCGTATTGAGGGGGCGTCGGCGGGGGCAGATAATGACGTGCGGCTGGCCAATGAGCGAGGATTAGGCGTTTATTACCGTCTGGACGATATTCCGCAGGTGGCGTTGTAAGCATCTGGAAAGGCAGGCTTTCGCCTGCCTCTGTGGATTAAACCTCGTCCAACACAAATTTCAGTCCGTTAATCAGCTTATCCATACCGGCCTCTACCTTGCTGCGCGGACAACCGACGTTCAGCCGCAAGAAGCCACGGCCTTCTTCGCCGTAGGTGAAACCCGGCATAATGGCGACCTTCTCACGCTCGATAAGCACCTGCTGTAACTGTTGGTCGTCAATGCCCAACGGGCGCAGATCGATCCAGGCCAGATAGGTCGATTGCGGCGGTTGCCAGGCCAATTGCGGGAACGCCTGCTGGAGCCTTTCGGCGACGTAGGTCAGGTTGTCCTGCAGGTAATCGCGCAGCGCGTCCAGCCAGGGTTCACCGTGGCGATAAGCGGCAATATGCGCCACTACCGCCAACACCGCCGGGGAAGACAGCCCGTCGCGGGCCTTGAGCTGCTGGTTGTAGGCGTCGCGCGTGGCATCATCGCTGATAAAGCCGTAGGCCCCGGTCAGCGCCGGGATATTGAAGGTTTTGGATCCGGAGGTCAGCAGTGCCCAGGGCGTGCTGGCAACCTGACTCCACGGCGTATGGCGTTGCTCGCCCCACACCATATCCATATGGATCTCATCGCTGATCACCAGCACATCGTGGCGTTCGCACAGCTCGGCCATTTGCTGCAGTTCCTCGGTACGCCATACCTTGCCGGTCGGGTTATGCGGGCTGCACAGCAACAGAATTTTGGTTTGCGGCCGTGCCAGCAACGCCTCCAGGTGGGCCATATCACACTGCCAGTCGTTGCCGTCTTTGTGCAACGGGCAGGCCAGCAGTTGGCGCTGATTACCGAGGATCACCTTATAAAACGCGTCATAGGCCGGGGTGTGGGTGACGACGTATTCCCCCGGTGCCGACCACAGGCGGATTAACTGCGCCACCATGTAGATCACCGACGGGCCATACACCGCCATCTGGGTGTCGATGGGCGTATTGAAGCGCTGCTGATACCAGTGGCGCACCGCGCCGAGGAAATCTTCATGCTGCCAGCGACTGTAGCCCAGCACGCCATGCTGCAGGCGCTGTTGCAGCGCCTCGAGAATGCAGGGGGCGGTGGCGAAATCCATATCGGAGATGGTGAACGGCAGCAGGTCATCGCTGCCAAAGCGGTCAGCGATATAATCCCATTGCGTGCACCAGGTACCGTGGCGATCGACCGGGGTGGAAAAATCAAACATTTGACGCTCCCTGCAGGGCCGCAGCAGGAGGCGCTGCCGCTATCAGTGAGTCTAATTCATCTTTCACCGATTGCACCTGCGGGCCGATCACCACCTGCAGATTGTGCTCGTTGAGGTGTACCACGCCGATGGCGCGATTGGCCTTCAGCGCGGCGTCATCCACCTTGCTCATGTCGTCGACCGACAGGCGCAGACGGGTAATGCAGTTATCCAGCGAAACAATATTCTCACTGCCGCCCAGCGCCGCCAAAATGGCCGGTACGTTATAGCCGGATTTGCCGACCGGGCCTGCGGATGCGCTCTGGCTGGCGGTGGTTTCGCTCTCACGGCCCGGCGTTTTGATATTAAAGCGCTGAATGGAGAAACGGAAAATGGTGTAGTAAGCGGCGAACCAAATGGCCGCGACGACGGGCACCAGATACCACTTGGTGGCGGTGCCATGCAGAATGCCGAACACCACGAAGTCGATGATATTACCGTCGGTATTGCCGATGGTCACGCCCAGCAGCGCCATCACGGTGAAGCCCAGCCCGGTCAGGACGGCGTGAATGAGGTAGAGGAAAGGCGCGACAAACAGGAACAGGAACTCGATCGGTTCGGTGGTGCCACCGACCACGCAGGCCACTACGCCGGAGATCAGCAGGCCCTTAATCTTATGGCGGTTTTCCGGCTTGGCGCAGTGGTACATCGCCAGCGCCGCCCCAGGCAGACCGCCGAGGAAGGCCGGCATCTTGCCCTGGGACAGGAAGCGGGTGGCGCTTTCAGCAAAGCCGGTGGTGGTCGGGCAAGACAGTTGCGCCTGGAAAATGGTCAGCGCGCCGCTCACGCTATGGCCGCAGACGTCCAGCGTGCCGCCCGCTTCGGTAAAGCGGATCAGCGCCACCAGAATATGTTGCAGGCCGAACGGTAACAGCAGACGTTCACCGGTGCCAAACAGCATCGGGCCAAAGGCACCGGCGCTGTTGATCACCCAGCCCAGACCGGTAATGCCGGCGGCGAACCACGGCCAGATCAGTGGGATCACTAGCCCGCACAGACCCAGTACCAGGGTAGTGACGATCGGCACAAAACGGGTGCCGCCGAAAAATGCCAGCGCATCCGGCAGGCGAATGTTGTGGAAACGCTCATGCAATTGATAAACGATAATCCCGACGATCACCGCACCCAGAATGCCGGTATCAATCGACTGGATCCCGAGAATGTTTTGGATGTTGTTGGCTTTCAGTACCAGCGGATCGGTAGTGGGCAAAATACCGGTGGTGGTCAGATAGAAGTTGGTGGCCAGATTCAGCACCGCGAAGCCGACAAAGCCGGAGAACGCGGCGACCCCTTTGTTTTCACGCGCCATACCCAACGGAATGGCGATGGCGAACATCACTGGCAGGAAGCTAAAGGCAAAGGAGCCGATTTTGCTCATCCAGGTGAACAGCAACTGGAAGGCAGGGTGGCCGATAAACGGCAGCAGGGTAATGACATCGCGGCTGCTTAGCGAACTGCCGATGCCCAGCATGATGCCGCAGAACGACAGCAAGGCGACGGGCAGCATGAATGTTTTGCCCAGGCTCTGGAAAAACTCCCAGAGCGTGATTTTTTGTTTTTTAGGTGCTGGCATAACCGGCGGCTCCTGGCGAAAAAACGTGCGAAAGTGGTGTGTACCCCTGTTAGGTAAAAATAAGATAAAACGTTTTACCTAGCAAAAATGCGCCGCTAATCACAATTCCGGCGTGCACTTTACGGCGACAATGGCAAGACCAGTAAAACGTTTTACTGACCAAACAGATTCGGTATACCATTTGCCTTACCAGGCAGAATGCCCAGGATCGGGCTTGCAGAGGTCATGACCATCAAAAAGATCACCATCACCGATGTCGCACAGCAGGCCGGCGTCTCGGTCACTACCGTTTCGCTGGTGCTGAGCGGCAAAGGGCGTATCTCGCCCACCACCGTGGCGCGGGTGAACCAGGCGATTGAGCGCTTGGGCTACGTGCGCAACCGTCAGGCGGCGACGCTACGTGGTGGCGAGTCGGGGGTGATTGGGCTGATCCTGCGTGATATCTGCGAGCCGTTTTATGCGGAAATGACCGCGGGCCTGAGCGAGGTGCTGGAGGCGCACGGCAAAGTGCTGTTTCTGACTCAAAGCGGTCGCGACGGCAAGGGGCTGATGCGCTGTTTTGATACTTTGCTCGAGCACGGCATTGACGGCATGGTGCTGGCGGGCGGCGTACGCTCGGCCGAGGGTCTGAAGGAAAAGGCTGCGGAGCAGGGCGTGCCGCTGGTGTGCGCTGCGCGCTCTAATGGGCTGGAAGGGGTCGACGTGGTGCGGCCGGACAACATGCAGGCGGCTAAAATGGCCACCGAATTTCTGATCAAACGCGGTCACAGCCAAATTGCCTATCTGGGTGGGCAAAGCAGTTCGTTAACCCGCGCAGAACGGTTGGGGGGCTTTTGTGCCACGCTGGTGCAATATGGCCTGCCATTCCGCTCCGACTGGATTGTCGAATGTGACTGCCATCAACGGGCCGCGGCGGAGGCGGCGGAAAACCTGCTACGGCAACATCCCAATATCAGCGCGCTGGTTTGCCACAAGGCGTCGGTGGCATTGGGCGCCTATTTTGGCATTGTGCGTAGTGGGCGCAGCATCGGTTCTGAGGGGGTGGATACCTATTACGGCCAGCAGGTGGCGCTGATTGGTTTTGGCGACGTGCCTGAGGCCGAACTGACCGAACCGCCGCTGACGCTGGTCTCCAGTTCCGCGCGGGAAGTGGGGCGCAGCGCCGCCTCACGCTTGCTGCAACGGATTGCCGACGCCGACTTAGCGCCGCAAAACGTGATCCTGCCGCCCTTGTTGATCAAGCGCGGCTCGGCCTGACCTCATTGTTGTTCATCCGTGACCTGTTGCTGGATCCAACTGACAAACACTTTCATTGCCGGGGTCATATCGCGTGATTTCAGGTGGGTCAGCCAGTAGCTGCCGAGATCCGCTTCGGCGCTGAAAGGGCGCTGTAACAGACCTTCACGCAGCTCCCGAGCAAACATGCGTGCCGGGGCCAGCGCTACACCACCGCTGTGGATCGCCCCTTCCACCATCAGCCGGGAAGAGTCGAACACCGGGCCGTTAATCCGCCACGGCGTGACTTGTGCGGCGGTAAACCAGCGTTCCCATTCGTCCTTGCGGTAGCTGCGCATCAGCCGCTCGTGTTGCAAATCCTGCGGACTGTGGAGGCGGGCGGCAACCTCCGGCGGGCACAGCACCGTCAGCGGGGCATCAAACAATTTGAGGTTGTGGGTTGCCGGCCAGCGGCCTTCGCCAAAACGGATAGCGAAGTCCATTCCGTCGGCGGACAAATTAACCAGGTTATTGTTGGTTAACACCCGCAGGTCGATAAACGGATGTGACTCTCTGAACGCCGACAGACGGGGCATCAGCCAGCCGACGGCAAAGGTACCGACCACGGCTACCGTCAGCACCTCATGGAAATGCCCGCCTTCAAACTGTTGCAACACCGATTCAATACGGCCGAAAGCGTCGGTCAATATCGGCAACAGCGCCTGTCCTTCTTCGGTCAAATCCAATCCACGCGGCAGACGGCGGAACAGCTGAATACCCAGTTGCTGTTCCAGCATACGCACCTGCTGGCTGACGGCAGCCTGGGTGACGCTCAGTTCCAGCCCGGCGCGGGTAAAGTTCAGGTGACGGGCGGAGGATTCAAACGCCCGCAGGGCATTGAGGGGAAGTCGGTTACGCATAAAGTTAGCCATAAGTTTTTCTTTATGCTGGCTGAAATTCTTATCGCTTGTCAACCCAGGGATAAACCCTGATATTTAGCCTGCTGGTGCGGAATTAACGCAGTCAGAAAAGGAATAACACCATCATCCAAGGATATCTTCGCGTCGAAAGGCAATAAAATCTTTTGCCATCGGCCGATACCCTGCAACTCAAGAGCTTTCACATGACCAAAATAAATCGCCTGGCGGCCGCGTTGTTGGCCGCAATGATCCTGCCGGCAGGCCATGCTGCCGACAAAGCCGAGATTGACGCCATTATTCAGCCGCTAATGCAAAAGTATGGCGTGCCGGGCATGGCCATCGCCGTGTCGGTGGACGGGAAACAGCAGTTTTATGATTATGGTGTGGCGTCCAAACAGACCGGCAAGCCGATCACCAACCAGACCCTGTTTGAAGTGGGCTCATTGAGCAAAACCTTCACCGCCACGCTGGCGGCCTATGCGCAAAATGAGGGCAAACTGTCGTTCGCCGAACCGGCCAGCCATTACCTGCCTGAGCTGCGTGGCAGCGCCTTTGACCGTGTCAGCCTGCTGAACCTGGCGACACACACCTCCGGCTTGCCGCTGTTTGTCCCGGACGAAGTGACCAATGACGCGCAATTGATGGCGTATTACAAAAACTGGCAGCCACCACATGCCGTGGGGAGTTATCGGGTTTATTCCAACCTGGGTATTGGCATGCTGGGGATGATCACCGCCAAAAGCCTGAACCAGCCCTTTGCGCAGGCGATGGAAAAACAGCTGCTGCCGGCTTTGGGCATGAACCACAGCTACGTTAATGTTCCGGCTGCGCAGATGGATAATTACGCGCAGGGCTACAACAAGAAAGACCAACCGGTGCGAGTCACCCCCGGCCCGTTGGACGCAGAATCCTACGGCATCAAATCCAATGCCGAGGATCTGATCCGTTACCTTGAAGCCAACATGCAGGTGGCCAAGGTGGGGGATAAGTGGCGCAAGGCACTGGCAGCTACCCATACCGGTTATTACCGGGCCGGGGTGTTCACCCAGGATCTGATGTGGGAAAGCTACGCTTATCCGGAAAAGTTGACGACGCTGACGGAAGGCAACAACGCCGGGATGATCATGAACGGCACTCCGGCTACCGCGATAACGCCGCCGAAGCAGGATCAGGGCGCGGCCTGGTACAATAAAACCGGATCGACCGGTGGCTTCTCCACCTACGCGGTGTTCATCCCATCGAAGAAAATTGCCGTGGTGATGCTGGCCAACAAATGGTTCCCGAACGACGATCGGGTTGCGGCCACCTACCAGTTGATACAGGCGCTGGATAAACGTTAATTAATGACCTCTCAGGACGCTGTAATGGCGTTCTGAGACGATGACTGTTGCGCCCGCTTTTCCCGCATAAAATCAACAAATACCCGCAGCTTGAGCGGCATATGCCGACTGGCCGGAAAGTAGATGAAAAACCCGGGGAAGTCGCTGCCATAATCGGCCAGTATTTCCACCAGTTGTCCACTGTTTAGTTCGCGTTGCACCGTGCCGCTAAAGCGCTGGGTAATGCCTAATCCCGCCAACGCGGCGTCTTTAATCAGGCGATCTTCATTAAATATCTGGCTGCCGCTGAACTCCAGCATTAATAGCTCTTCATCCTGCCTGAAATACCATGGCTCAAACTTACCGCTGACGGGGAAACGGTAGCGCAGGCAGTTGTGCTCGTACAGTGCCTGCGGCGTCAGTGGTGTGCCGTACTTTGCCAGATAGCCGGGCGTGGCGATAATCATCCGCCGTTGGCCGTTGTCGATCGGCACAGCAATCATGTCTTTTGGCAACATGGCGTGCATACGGATACCTGCATCGAAACTGTCCAACACCAAATCGGAAAAGTGGTCGTCGGTAAACAGTTCAAGCTGCACCTCGGGGTAAAGCGCCTGAAACTCCGCCAGATGAGGCATCACCAACAGCGAGGCGGCCAACTGCGGCAGGGTAATGCGCAGCAGGCCGGAAGGGTGACCGTGCAGGGCGCGAACGTCGTCTGCGGCCCCCTCTATTTGGCCCATCGCCGGCGCCACCCGTTGGTAAAAAAGGCGGCCCTCATCGCTTAGCCGCACCGACCGACTGGTGCGGTTGAACAGCCGTACGCCAAGCCGGGTTTCCAACGCCTGAATGTTTTGCGACACCGCGGGTGGGGTGACGCCCAACTGACTGGCCGCCTGGGTAAAGCTGCCCAGCCGGGCAACGGCTTCGAAAAACGGCAGTAACTGCAACAGTGAACTCATCTATCAGTAATCTCTGCTTAATGATTCATTAAGTAATTGGGTGTTTAAATTTATAATAATCGTTTTAGACTGATTTTATTATCCCTTAGAGAGCAACAAAACATGTCGGAACTGAATCAGTCATTAATAAAAAGAGTACAGGCGGTTAGCCAGAAAGCGATAGCCGAACAGCGCATCGTCGGCAGCGTGGTGCTGGTGGCGCAGCACGGCAAGGTCATTTACGCCGAGGCCAGCGGTTACGCCGACCGAGAACAACAGAAGTTGATGCGTCGTGAAACACAGTTCCGACTGTCGTCAGTGTCCAAGCCCTATATCACACTGGCGGCGATGCGCATGGTCGAACAGCACAAGCTGGGGCTGGATGACGCGGTCAGCCGCTGGCTGCCCTGGTTCACTCCGTCGTTGGCCGATGGCCGTCAGCCAGAAATTAAAATCCGCCATTTGCTCAGCCACAGCGCCGGGCTGGGCTATCGATTTAATCAGCCCGTTGATGGGCCGTACCAGCGGTTGGGTATTCAAGATGGACTGGCGTTGTCGTCGCTGACGCTGGAGCAGAATTTACGTCTGTTGGCGCAGGCAGATCTGTTGGCGGAACCCGGCAGCGAATTTCATTATTCTCTGGCGATCGACGTGCTGGGAGCGGTGCTGGAGCAGGTTGCGGGCAAGCCGTTGCCGCAGGTGTTCGAACACTGGGTCGCGCAGCCGTTGGGATTGGGCAATACCGGTTTCTACACCAGTGACGCCGACAACCTGGCGACCGCGTATCACGATACCGCCACCAGGCCGGAACCTTTACTGGATGGCATGCTGCTGACACTGCCGGAGGAGTTCGGCTTTGATATCGAAATGTCGCCGTCACGAGCGCTTGATCCGTCGGCTTTTGCCTCTGGTGGGGCGGGTATGGTCGGTGATGCTGACGACGTGCTGCGCATGGTGGAGACGTTACGCAGCGGCGGTGAGGGCATTTTACAGCCGGCCAGCGTGGAGCTGATGCGCCAGCCGCATGTCGGGGCCGAGGCTGAGGTTCAGGGGCCAGGCTGGGGCTTTGGTTTTGGTGGGGCGGTGCTGGTGGATGCTCAGTTGGCGGCGACGCCACAGCACAACGGCACCCTGCAGTGGAGTGGCGTCTATGGACACAGTTGGTTTTACGATCCGCAGGCGGCATTGAGCGTGGTGGCGCTGACCAACACGGCGTTTGAAGGCATGAGCGGGATGTATCCTCAGCAGATACGCGATGCGGTGTACGGCGATTAAGGATAAAACAGGGGCCCGAGCAAGCGGGCCCCGAGGGGAAAGATTACTGGGCGGGTGCCGGAGCAGGGACTGCGTCCGGAGCCGGAGTTTCGACCGGGCCAGGTGCACCCAACAGGCCAAAGGTGCCGATAAACTCTTGCAGCGACATTTTGTTGCCGTTCAGATCAACCTGGTTGTCGGCGTAATGGAAGCTGCTGCCGATCACCCCGTCTTTCAGCGTGGTCAATTTGAACATCTGCCCCATGGCCGCCAGACCCTGCACCTGTTGCTGCGCCAGTTTCTGCGCCTCTTCGGCGCTATAGCCTTGCAGTAACGCGGTTTGCGAAGTGGTTTCGGTCGCCATCGCCACTGGAATGCTCAGATTAGCGTCCAGTTTTTTCACTGAACGGGCAATCAGCTGATCCGGTGATTCTGCCGGGGAACCGGCTTGCGCAGGATCGGTCAGGTCCAGATTCAGGGTAAAGGTACTTTCGCCCTTGCTGTTTTTCCAGCTTAGTGGAGCAATGCTGATGCTTGGGTTACCCTTCAACAGCAGTGGCAGGTTCTGCAGCAGGATATCGGTGGTTTGTTGCTGATAGGCAACCGGATCCATGGTCTGCGCCTGTTGCAGCATCTGCATGGCCTGCTGGTTGTAACGGTCGGCAAACTCTTTCAGCGATTTGGCATCCAGTTTGTCGATTTTCAGCGACAGCTTGCCGGAGCCGAAGTCGCTGTTCTGGATCTTCAGCGCGTCCATGGTGTAATCAATCTGGCCGTTCAGGTTAGTGTCTTTCTCCCCGAATTGGCTTGCCAGCTTGAAGCCGGCCAGCGTCAGGGTCTCTTTACCGTCAACGGCAACCTTGACCTGTTTCAACGCCATGTTCTGGTTGCCCAGGCTGAGATCGAACTGCCCGGCGTGGGTCTGGCTTTTCAGCGAGAAGCCCTGCAGCTGAACCTGCTCGGTCTGACCAAACTGGTTCGGGCCGCTGATCACCGCGTTGTCGCTGTTGGCGTCCAGAGTGATGGCTTTCATATCGCGGGACACGTCGGCATTGATGGTCGCACCGCTAAACTTCAGCGAGGACTTGTCTTTCTGGTATTCCAGCGGGATCACGTCAATGGCAGACGAGGTATCACCACTGTAGGAGATACGGGAATCGGCGGTGAACAGCGATTTGCCCTTGGTGATTTCAAACAGGCCCTTGGTAGCCGGGGTATTTTCCAGTTCGGTATGCACCGACGCCATGCTTGGCAGCAGGTTGAATTTTTTCAACTGGGCAAACGGGAAGGGGCCATGGTCGATGGTTTCCATAAACGCCACTTCGTCACCGGCTTTCAGCGGAGCATCGTCGGTGGTGACGCTGCCGTCGGCACGCAGTACATAGCGAATTTTACTGCTGAAAATACCGCGTTGGTAATTTTCATAACCCAGTTTGACACCGGCTTTCGGCAGGTAGGCTTTCAGCTGGCTGTTGGCGTTATCAACCACTTCACCCATCCGTTGTTCGATCAGTTTGCCGGTGTACCAGGAAGCCCCGGTCCATGCTGCGCCAAGAACCACAATGACGCTAACAGCGACTAACGATTTTTTCATAGTTCTGTTCATCCTTATAAAGCCATCTGTTGCAAACAGATGGATGGGCAAATTTGGGCCAATAAAAAACGCCGGCAGGCGTTTACCCGCAGGCGTTTAATTGTGAAGGTAAGCCACTCTTTCAGCAACCAATTTGCGGAAATTTACCGAGTGTTTACGACAACAGGTTATAAACGCGGGCGATTCGGCCGCTGCCACTGACGCTGACCGGCGATTCGAACGCGCCGATAAAGCAGGATTCACCCGGCTTGAGCACCAGTTGCTGATCCTGTTTGGTTAAGACCGCTTCACCTTCAACGCAGAACACAATGGCCGCGCTATTTTGCGCCAGCGCCTGTGGGGCGGCGGAAAGGTCATGCAGTGAGAAGGCGAAGTCTTCAACCGGGATCGGGAAGAACAGTTCGTCACCGCGCTTTTGCGGCTGGGTCAGCAGGCCGGATGCCGGCTGTGGACGGAACTGCAGGTTGGCTAACAGTTCTGGAATATCGATGAATTTAGGTGTCAGACCGGCACGCAGCACGTTGTCCGAGTTAGCCATTACTTCCAGCGCCACGCCCTTCAGGTAGGCATGCGGCGTTTCGGCATACAGGAACATCGCTTCACCCGGTTGGAGCTGTACCACGTTCAGCAACAGCGGCGAGAACAGGCCGCTGTCGTCCGGATAAAAACCGGCGATAAAGCGAATCGTGTCCCAGGTTTCACCCTGTTGGTTATTCAGTGCGGCCTTCAGCACGCCCAGCGCCAGCGATTTTTGTTCGCCGCTCATCGCCAGCAGGCTGGCAAACAGGGACGACAGATGGCTGACATCCGGCTGTTGCAGGAAGGCGGCGATATCATGATGGGCTCCGGCGATCGGCTGCAGCAGGGAAACAATGTCGGACAGTTCGCGGAAGCCATTCATCGCCAGGAAAGGCGTCAGGGCGAACACCAGCTCCGGCTTGTGGTTAGGATCTTTATAGTTGCGTTCAGCCGCGTCCAGGGGAATACCGGCGGCGTTTTCTTTGGCAAAACCGGTTTCTGCGGCCGATTTGCTTGGGTGCACCTGAATAGACAGCGGCTGGTCGGCACACAGCACCTTGAACAGGAATGGCAATTCACCAAAGCGGCGGGCAACGTCGGCACCCAGTTGTTTGGGCTGATCTTCATCAATCACGTCGCGCAACGAGCGCAAATTACCGTCGGCACCGGCCACACGGGAGCTGCTTTTCGGATGAGCGCCCATCCACAGCTCCGCCATCGGCTGCCCTTGTGGGTTGGCGATGCCATAAAGCCGGGTTAACGCGTCGTGGCTGCCCCATGCATAGTTTTGCACTGCGTTGGTCATTTTTTGCATCTTGATAAACATCCTTTGCGTTCGCCGCCAGGGGCGGTAGTAGCTGACTGTTAAAAACCTTGTGCGCCTTATCCTACACGCGAACGGTGGCGTGGAAGCGGGGCGCGATCAAACAAGTGGCCCAAGGCCGGCAAAGTATAACGTGATAGCAACCGCCGTCACAATTGCGCCTTCGGTGACTACGGTGTAAATAGAGTTTAAAAAAACGCCAATGTGTTTGCCGTTGAATATATCTTCTGGCAGAAAGTGAAGGTCTGAATATTTTGGCCCATATCACTGCTGCATATTTCAAACTGTGTTTTTTGCATTGAATTATTACCGGCTGAATATCTTTCTCATCATAATTATTCCGTTTCTATTGGCAACCACACGGCTAGCTAAATTTAATAGGCAATGCCGCTATACAGTGCTCGCCTATAACCCCATTTAATTATTATTAATACTGAGGCGATGATGAAAAAAATGTTACTGGCCCTGTTGCTCTGTACTTCCGGGGCCAATGCGGCTGTGGTGGTCACCCATGCCTATGGTTATGGGATTGCCCGGCCGGTGGTGGTGGCGCCAAGACCGGTGATCGTAGCGCCACGTCCGGTGGTGGTAGTACCGCGGCCTGTGGTAGTCACGCCGGTGCCAGTCGTGGTGTCTGCTGCGCCGGTGGTGGCAACACCGGTTGCTCACCCGGTTGCCGCTGCTGTCGGTGCAGTGGGGGCGGGGGGTCTATCGCCATAATGAACGTCAGGACGCTTATGATGAAATCAATCATCTGCAGGACCAGAGAATTAATGCCTATAATCAACATCACCATTAATCTTCTGACTGAAAATAAATAATCAGAGCGCCAGACGGCGCTTTTTTATTACCTATGTTCATCTTGCGGAGCGAGAAAATTCACCAGCCAATAATGGCCGTACAATAAACGGGACATATGGAGAAAAAATGCTGTGAGCCAACTCTCTTAATGCGAATAGTTATTATGTCACTATACTGGTTGGGGTGTGCCGGCGGGCATGAGCGCGTTGGCGTAATCGTACATTTTTAGGAATTGTACTAAGGAGATCGTGATGGCTGCCGTTCGTATTGAAAAAGACTCTATGGGCCCGATTGAAGTGCCGGCCGATCGGCTATGGGGGGCGCAAACTCAGCGTTCTCTGGAGCACTTCCGTATTTCTTCTGAAAAGATGCCGACCGCCTTGATCCATGCGCTGGCGTTGACCAAACGCGCGGCGGCCAGCGTGAATATGGACCTGGGTTTACTGCCTGCCGAGCGTGCCAATGCCATTATCAGCGCCGCCGATGAAGTGCTGGCGGATCAACATGCCAATGAGTTCCCCTTGTCGATTTGGCAAACCGGCTCCGGCACCCAGACCAACATGAATATGAATGAGGTGTTGGCCAACCGTGCCAGTGAGCTGTTGGGCGGGGTCCGTGGCGAAGAGCGTCGAGTGCATCCGAACGACGACGTCAACAAAAGCCAGAGTTCCAATGACGTGTTCCCAACCGCGATGCACGTGGCCGCGGTGATCGCGGTGCGTGAGCACCTGATCCCCGAACTGAAAGTGCTGCATAAAACTCTGAGCGATAAGGCAGAGGCCTACCGCGATATCGTCAAAATTGGCCGTACCCATTTGCAGGATGCGACCCCGCTGACCCTCGGCCAGGAGATTTCCGGCTGGGCAGCCATGCTGGCGCATAATCTGCAGCACATTGAAGCCAGTATCCCGCATATCAGTGAGCTGGCGTTGGGCGGTACCGCCGTGGGTACCGGTTTGAATACCCATCCGGAATACGCGGTTCGCGTTGCCAAAGCGCTGGCTGACCTGACCGGGCAGCCGTTCGTTACCGCACCCAACAAATTTGAAGCGCTGGCCACCTGCGATGCGTTGGTGCACGGCCACGGCGCACTGAAAGGGCTGGCGGCTTCGCTGATGAAAATTGCCAACGATGTACGCTGGTTATCCTCCGGCCCGCGTTGCGGCATCGGGGAAATTTCGATTCCGGAAAACGAACCGGGCAGTTCCATCATGCCGGGCAAGGTCAACCCAACCCAGTGCGAAGCGATGACCATGCTGTGCGCGCAGGTGCTGGGCAACGACGTAGCGGTGAATATCGGCGGCGCTTCCGGCAACTTTGAGTTAAACGTGTTCCGACCGATGGTGATCCACAACTATTTGCAATCCATTCGCCTGCTGGCCGACGGTATGCAGGGCTTTAATGAGCACTGTGCGGTGGGTATCGAACCTAACCGTGACCGTATCAGCCAGTTGCTGAATGAGTCACTGATGCTGGTGACCGCGCTCAATACCCATATTGGTTATGACAAAGCGGCAGAAATCGCCAAGAAAGCGCACAAGGAAGGCCTGACGCTGAAAGCCTCGGCGCTGAAGCTGGGCTACCTGACCGAAGAGGAATTCGACCTGTGGGTACGCCCGGAAGATATGGTCGGCAGCATGAAGAAGTAATTGATAGCACCAGTGGCAAAGGGCTTACTTGAGGTAAGCCTTTTTTATTGAGAGAAATGCCTGGAGCCGGATGGTCATCGTCTGCGAGTGTGCAGCCTCAGCGATCGGGAACGTCGGTATATAAATGCAGTCGTTTGACCAGCAGCCGCAGCGGTCTGGCATCGGGTTTGTATTTATGTTTGACCGCCGCGGCGTCGTAATTGAGCAATTCGCCAATTTTTGGCACCTGAGCACCGTTTTCAACCTGGCACAGGGCAATCAGCGGCAGCGGGCAGGGGTGCTGCACCTGTTTTTGCTGCGGCTGATACCACACCCGGGCGATGGGTTGCACTTTTACCGGCCGTTTGATTTTTAGCACCGTCTGCTGCGGCAGGCGACTGACATCGTCGATCTCACGGCTCACCAGTTCGGCCCATTGTTCGCGATTATGGGGCGGCACCGCGCGTCCGGCTTTCAGGCTTTTTTCCAATTGAGCCAGAATATCGTCGCGTTTCACGTTCTTGATAATATGCTTGTTGGCCCAGCCAAAACGCACCGAATCCGGATTGGTTAAAAGGGTGAGGCTACGATAGGCGCTAAGGGTGATTAAGCCATGCAGGTGAGTGTGGACAAAGTCAAAGCGTTGCTCCGGTGCCAGGCCGGAGTCGACGGTGATGATCTGTTCCAGTTCGGCCTTCAGTCGGTTAATCAGGGCAATTTGCTGTTGCAGCGCCAGGTATTCCGGTAGCTCCACCGCCAGGCAAATGACACCGGGCAGGCGCACTGCCGCTTTGCTACTGATGTTGTGCTTGTTGTGATGGATAAACAGCCGCTGATAGTGCTCCAGCGCCAAATCGCGTGCGGCCAGGCCAACATGCTGTTCGACGGCAATCTGCGCCACCGCGTCATGTTCCTTGCCTTTCTCTATTTCGGGCAGGCTAAACACCCGCCCAGCCAGCAAGCGCAATGGCAGGATCTGCTGGTGGAGGCCCGTTAGTGCCTGTTCCAGTTCGCTGAAACAAGCATTCATCCTACCTATTAAATCGTATTTATCCATCATGCACTCCCATTTTAGTTACAACATACAATAAGAGAGTAGCAAACGGAAGGGCAACATCGGCAACAGTGTGAGCAGGGGTACCGAGTAGTCCAGCCTGGCAGCGGTTTTAAGGGGGTTACCGCCTGCACGAGAGGCAGGCGGTAAGGCAGGGGTTAAACGCGGGCCGCTTCCGGCAGTTTTTTCAGGTAGTGCACGACCAACAGGGCCAACAACAGCATCACGCTGATAAAGGCCACCACGCCATTCCAGCCGAAACTGTGCCAGAACACGCCGCCGAGGGTACCGGCGACGCTGGAACCCACGTAATAACAGAACAGGTAAAGTGAAGATGCCTGGCCCTTGGCGCGGCGCGCGCGGCGACCAATCCAACTGCTGGCAACCGAATGGGCAGCAAAGAAACCGGCGGTGAACAGCATCATGCCGATGAAAATAACCGCTACCGGAGCCAGCGCGGTAATCAGGATCCCGATCAGCATAATCAGGGTTGAAGCCAACAGTACCGGCCCACGGCCAAATCGGGAGGTCATGGCTCCGGCCTTCGGCGAACTGTAGGAACCGGTCAGATACACCACCGACAACAAACCCACTATCGCCTGGCTGAGGTGATAAGGATCCGCCAGCAGGCGATAGCCAATATAGTTGAACATGGTGACAAAACTGCCCATCAGTAGAAAACCTTCGGCAAACAGCAGTGGTAAGCCTTTGTCATGCCAATGCAGGCGGAAGTTAATAAGCAGGGTGCGCGGGCGCAGCGAACTGGCCCGAAAATGTTTTGATTCGGGCAAAATACGCCAAAACATGCAGGCCGCGGCCAGCGCGAACAGGCCGATCACCGCCAGCGATACCCGCCAGGAGAAGAAGTCGGTCAGTACCCCCGTCACCAGGCGGCCGCTCATGCCGCCGATGGAGTTACCGCTGATATACAGCCCCATCGAAAAGGCGACAAAGCTGGGATGGATCTCTTCGCTCAGGTAGGTCATGCCAACGGCGGCGACGCCACTAAGTGAAAGGCCTATCAGCGCGCGCATCAGCAGAATGCCATGCCAACTGGTCATAAAGGCGCAAATCAGGGTGCAAATAGCCGCCAGCAGCAGCGCCACCACCATCACTGATTTACGGCCGATGGCGTCGGACAGCGGGCCGGTAAACATCAGGCCGATCGCCAATAGCCCGGTGGAAACCGATAGCGACAGACTGCTTTCCGCCGGGGAGATGCCAAAGTCCTGCGACAGAACCGGCAGGATCGGCTGCACGCAATACAGCAAGGCGAAAGTGGCCAGGCCGGCGGAAAACAACGCCAAAGTAACGCGCATAAACTGCGGCGTTCCGCGTTCGATGTAGGGAAGTTTGTTAAGGGTGGAACGTCGGGTTTTTGGCGCAGCAGCCGCATCGTCGTTGGCGGCCAGCGTCGACGGCATACCGGCCGCAGAACGCACAGGGGTTGTCACAGTTTTTCCTTACCGAACTAGGGTATATATCAACACATTATGAGTTAACAAAATCATAGGGAGGGCCAGTTTTTTGTCTAATATATTAATAATTAAAATTGAGACGTTTAAAGTATGAATATCGAATTGAGGCATCTGCGTTATTTTGTCGCCGTGGCAGAAGAGTTGCATTTTGGTCGGGCCGCAGAACGTCTGCGTATCTCTCAGCCGCCGCTTAGCCAGCAAATCCAGGCGCTGGAGGAAATGGTCGGCGCACGCCTGCTGGCGCGCAACAACCGCAATGTCAGCCTGACGCAGGCGGGAGACATGTTTCTGAAAGAGGCCTATCAGGTGCTTGATCAGGTGAGTCGCGCAGCCGAGAAAGCGGCGCGGTTGGAACGTGGCGAACTGGGTGAGTTGACCATAGGTTTCACCTCTTCGGCCCCCTTTATCAGCGTGGTATCGCGCAGCCTGCGAGCTTTTCGTCAGCAGCATTCACAGGTGCATATCAAGATGCGCGAAGTGAATACCAAGCAGCAGATCGAACCCTTACTTAATGGCGAGCTGGATCTGGGCGTGATGCGCAACACGCGCTTACCGGACGTGTTAAAGCATCAGCTTTTACTGTGTGAACCCTTGGTGGCGGTGGTACCGGAAGGGCATCCGTTAACCCATGTGGCACCCGGTACGCTGCGCTTCCAACATCTGGCGGAAGAACCCTTTGTCTTTTTCTCGCGTGAAGTAGGAACCGCGCTGCATGACGAGATCTTGTCGCTGCTGGCCAAAGCGGGTATCACCCCTTATATCACCCAGGAAGTTGGTGAGGCGATGACCATTATCGGCCTGGTCTCCTCCGGCTTGGGCATCTCGATTCTGCCGGCGTCTTTCGCGCGGGTTAAAATCGACGGCGTGCAATATTTACCGCTGGCGGAGCCTGAGGCGATGACCGAGGTTTGGTTGGTACATCATCGCCAACGCCCTCTGACGGCAGCGGCCAAATCCCTGATGGCGTTACTGTTGCCCTGAAAGCCAACTGGGCAAATAAAACGCATTCCGCAGGGAAAGTGGGGTGAATTTGTGCAGCAAATCACATAACGAATCAAATAGTTGACGCTGTATTACAAAAGCCCCACCATAGCCGATAGTCTTTATTTAGAAGCGCGAAAAATAGTAGGAGCAGGTTTGTGATTGCTGTTGGGCAGCCTGGGCATATCGATCAAATCAAGCAAACAAACGCAGGGGCAGTTTATCGGCTAATCGATCAACTGGGACCAATTTCGCGCATCGAACTGTCAAAACGGGCGCAGCTCGCCCCCGCCAGCATCACCAAGATCGTACGCGAACTGCTGGAAGCCCATCTGGTTAAAGAAACCGAGTTCCAGGAAGTTGGCAGCCGTGGCCGTCCGGCGGTTGGGCTGGTGCTGGACACCGAAGCCTGGCACTACCTTTCCGCACGCATCAGCCGTGGCACCATTACGCTGGCGCTGCGCGATATCAGCAGCAAACTGGTGGTGGAAGAGTTGTTGCCACTGGCCGCGGAACATCCCGAACCATTGTTAAAACGCATTCTTGCTGAAGTCGACCAGTTCTTTATCCGCCATCAAAGCAAGCTTGAACGCCTGACGGCGATCGCCATTACGCTGCCGGGCATGGTTGACGCGATCTCCGGCGTGGTACACCGCATGCCGTTTTACGATGTCGAGGATATGCCGTTAGGCCCGGCGCTGGAAACGCGTACCGGTCTGCCGGTTTACCTGCAGCACGACATCAGCGCCTGGACCATGGCCGAAGCCTTATACGGTGCATCGCGCGGCAGCCAAAACGTGATTCAGGTGGTGATCGACCACAACGTTGGTGCTGGGGTGATCACCGGTGGCAGGGTGCTGCATGCCGGCAGCCGTAGCGTGGTGGAGATTGGCCATACTCAGGTCGATCCTTACGGCAAACGTTGTTACTGCGGCAATCACGGTTGCCTGGAAACCGTCGCCAGCATCGAGAATATGCTGGAAATTGCCCGTTCGCGCCTCGGTACCTCAATGAGTTCCAGTCTGCACGGTGCACCGCTGACGGTCGAGTCGCTGTGTGATGCGGCGCTGGCGGGTGACCAATTGGCGAAAGACATTATCCTCGGGGTGGGGCACAGCGTGGGCCGCATTCTGGCGATCATGGTTAATCTGTTCAATCCGGAAAAAATCCTGGTCGGTTCCCCGCTGAACCGCGCAGCAGAAATTCTGCATCCGGCCATTGCCTCCTGTATACGTCAGCAGTCGCTGCCGGCCTACAGTGAGCAGGTGCAGGTGGAGTCCACTCAGTTCTTCAATAAGGGCACTATGCCCGGCGCGGCACTGGTGAAAGAAGCGTTATACAACGGTTCGCTGCTGGTGCAGTTGCTGCAAGGCTAATACCAATCAGCAATTCTTATCGTTTAACGACAAAAGGTTGAGCTACCTCAAGCCCCGTCTCCCCGGCATCCTCTAGACTTTTCCCGTTCGTCGCTTTCGCCACATTCTTGGCGACTTTTTGGTTAACGGTGCATCTCGGGGCAATTAAGTCATGTTAACGCGTTTATTTGTTACAGGTACGGATACCGATGTCGGTAAAACCGTGGTTTCTCGCGCTTTATTACAGGCGCTTGCTGCGCAGGGCCGTTCTGTGGCCGGCTATAAACCTGTCGCTGCGCGCTGTCAGGAAACCAGCGAAGGCCTTCGCAATAAAGACGCTTTGGTTTTGCAGGCATCTTCGACCATGCCGCTGTCGTATCAGGAAATTAATCCCATTACCTGTCTGGAAGAAGTCTTTCACGCGCAACCTACCAAGGAAACCAACTACGGTGTGATGAGCAGTGGGCTGCAACATTTGTCCACCAAAGCCGATACCGTGGTGGTGGAAGGGAGCGGTGGTTGGCGCGTGTTGATGAACGATATGCGGCCTTACGCCGAATGGGTCATTCAGGAACAGCTGCCGGTGGTTTTGGTGGTGGGGATCAAACTGGGCTGTGTCAGCCACGCTTTATTAACGGCGCAGGCGATCATTAATGACGGCTTGCCGCTGCTGGGCTGGGTCGCGAACCGCATCAATCCGGGGCTGGCACATTACGCCGAAACTATCGATGCGATGCAGCAACGCATTCCTGCGCCGCTGCTGGGTGAAATACCTTATCTGCCACGCGCCGAACAGCGGGAACTGGCACGTTATCTGGATATCTCTCCACTGCTAAACCGTTAGGCGTTGTGATAGACCGACACCGAACGTAAACCGCGTGAGACGGTGGTGGCGATCACACAGGCCAACAGGATCCCCGGTAGCAGGGTATATTCACCGGTCATTTCGAACACCATCAGCGCAGCCATTATCGGCGCGTGGGTGGTGGCCGCCAAAAGCGTAGCCATGCCGGTTAATGCCATCAGAATCGGTACCGCACTGCCCAACTCCGGCCAGATGGCGCAGAGTTGCCCAACTAATGAACCGAGCGCCGCCCCGACAAACAGCGTGGGTGTGAACACACCGCCAGGTGCACCGGATCCGCTGCTGGCGAGCACCGCCAGCAACTTGCAGATCAGAATGGCGCCTACCAGCAATACGCCGGGCGGCGCACTGAGCAGCGCCTGCACCACACTGTAGCCATTGCCCCATACCTCAGGAAACAGCAGCGACAGCAGCCCGACAATCAGCCCCCCTAACGCTAATTGCAGCGGCGGTTTTAGCCGTAGCGAACGGAATGCGCGACCGGAAGAAGACATTGCCCACAGGAATAACGGGCCGCAGACCCCGGCTAAAACGCCGAGCAGTGCCATCAACAGATATTGCACCGGCCAGGGGGCGGGCAGCGGCTCTACCAGATACAGCGGCGCCTGACCGCCGTTGAGCAGGTTGGTCACCAGCAGGGCGCTGACGGCGGCAATCACCACCGGACCCAGTGAGGCCAGCATCAGTGTGCCAAACAGAATTTCGGCGATAAACAGACTGCCGGCCAGTGGAGCGTGATAAGCGCTGGCCATACCGGCTGCGGCACCGCAGGCCACCCACAGTTTCCACTCTTTCTCATGGGTGAAGCGCTGGGCAAAGACGGAACCTACCAATGCCGCCAGCAGGATCATCGCGCCTTCGCGGCCGATAGCGCTGCCGCTGGAGACCACCAGCAGTGAGGCCAGGCATTTCACCAGGCTGGCGCTGACGTCCAGGCGGCCATCACCGGTTTCGATCGCCTCCATATAATCAGTGGGAGCAACCTGCCGCTGGTGCTGATAGCGCTGATAAACCCACAATAGCAGGCCTGCCGCCAGCCCACCCAGCGCCGGGGTTAACGCTCTGCGCCAGCCGGGCAATGCGGCGGCGGCGGCCACCAGGCTGCCGTCTTCATGATCGAGCAATAACCATTCCAGCCCGAGCATCGCACGGTGAAACAGCCAAACCACCAACGCAGCGGCAATACCAAGAAAGATGGCGATAAACAGGCGGCGCAGCAGGGCGCGATAGTGGTGCAGGTGGACCAATCGTTTCATGCGTCAGTAAAATCGTGAGAAAAATGAAAGGGTCGCTGAGCATTGTGCTTGCCACCCCGGCCGAAGACCAGAGAATCTTTACAGATCCGCAGACAGGCTCGCGGTTTATTCGTTACGACGAGCCTCGAGATGGCTTTGTGTTACGATGTCACTTTCTGTTCAAATGGTGCGTTTATAATCAGTAAAAACAGGGAAATAGACACCGGTAACGGCAACCTTTAATCCGGCTGGTATAATTGGATGAAAATAAGAACCCACGGTTTGTAATAACGCCATGACAAATAACGATGCATCAGCCCCAATCGCTCATCGCCCCTTAATCCTGATTGCCTGCATGTTGGCGATGTTTATGTCGGCCATAGAAGCGACCATTGTCGCCACGGCAATGCCAACCATTATCGGCGATCTCGGTGGTTTTTCCCTGCTAGGCTGGGTATTCGCGGTCTATCTATTGGCGCAGGCCATCACTATTCCCATTTATGGTCGGCTGGCGGACCTGCTGGGGCGCAAGCGGGTATTTTTCTTTGGTGCATCGCTGTTTTTACTGGGTTCGGTGCTGTGCGGTTTCTCGCCGAACATGTACTGGCTGATCGGTTTTCGTCTGCTGCAGGGGTTGGGGGCCGGGGCGATTATGCCAACAGCGACCACCATTATTGGTGATATCTACAGCCCTACCGAGCGGCCCAAGGTGATGGGCTATATTTCCAGCGTTTGGGGTGTGTCGGCGATTATTGGACCCTTGCTGGGGGCGTTTATCGTCCAGCATTTGCCCTGGGCGTTGGTGTTCTGGGTCAACTTGCCGATCGGTCTGTTGGCGATGTTTTTCCTGGCTCGTTATCTGCCTTCCCGTCAGCAGGTGCGCGAACACGCGTTGGATCTGGCGGGGACCGCCTGGCTGACGTTGTTTGTTACCGCGTTGCTGCTGTCACTGCTGCAGGCAGAAAATCTCGGTTGGTGGGTGCTGCCGTTGTTGGCGTTGGCGGCCGTCTCGCTGATGTTGCTGATCCGCCAGGAACGACGAGCGCCGGAGCCACTGTTTCCGTTGGCGTTATGGCAAAGCCGGGTGATCGTGGCCGGCAATATTGGCGGCCTGGTGATTGGCGCGGCGATGATGGGCATCAGTGCTTTTCTGCCGACCTTTATTCAGGGCGTGATGGGCGGAACGCCCCTGGAGGCCGGTACCACGCTGGCGCTGATGTCGATTGGCTGGCCGCTGGCCAGTACCTTCAGCGGTCGACTGATGCTGATGACTTCTTATCGCACCACGGCACTATTGGGAGCGTTGTTATTACTGGCCGGTGGCCTGATTCTGTTGTTGCTGCAGCCGACCGGCGGCTTATTGTGGGGCCGGGTGGCGGCGTTTATGGTCGGTGCCGGTATGGGGTTGTGCAACACCACGTTTCTGGTTTCGGTGCAGAACGCGGCTCACCACAGCATCCGCGGCATTGCCACCGCCTGCACGGTGTTTACCCGGATGATGGGGTCGGCCATTGGTACCGCCATTTTGGGCGCAACGCTGAACATCAACTTGCAGTTTCGTTTGCCGCAAACGACCGATCCGGTACAACAACTGATGGAACCGGCTGCGCGTAGCGCGATGACGCCAGAAATACTGGCGGAGATGACGCAGCAGGTTGCCGCTTCGTTGCATTGGGTATTTTTGGTTTCTGCACTGTTGTCATTGCTGGCACTGGCGGCGGCGATGCTGATCCCGGCGCGGCACAGGCCACAGGGTGAGGGGGAAGAGGCGGAACAGGCTTAAATAAAAAGGAAAGGGCGCACTGAGCGCCCTGAGCGGAAACTATTGCGAGGTTTTGGTATCCTGACTGGTGCCGGTCTGAGCCGCGTCACCATTGTCATCGCCGTTGCCCAGGCGAGTATAAACAATCTTCTGCGTGTCATTTTCGCAGTGGCCAACTACCAGACCACCGGCCTGTTGGGCCTGATCGTTCGGCACGATATCCAGTTTGAAACCAGACTCAGGCACGCCGTTTTTGACGATTTTCTGCGAAATGTCTGCCTTCACGCTTTCGCATGAGGCCAGGGCGGCCAACGGCGCAGCGGCCATCAGCAGTACACCCAGAATAAGCGCTTTTTTCATCCATTCGTCCTTATTTGAAAATGGGCTTACTTTGTCAGGATAGCAGCTACGGTGGCGAAGAGTAACGGCCACCGTCTTGCTGCGACCAGATTAAGGATTAATCTGACGACCGGTCTGGCGATCCAGACATTTACGGGTGTTTGGTTCCCAGTAAGCATTGACGTTCAGGCTATCATCGCAGCGCTCTTCGCTGTCAATCGCCTTGTCTACCTTGTCGAACTCTTTCTCCACGCGGGTGTTAACCTTATTGCGCAGGGATTTGGTATCGTTAAACTGCTGTTTGCTCTGACGGGCCGCTTCGGTACTCATGGCACCGCTGTTGCTGCCATCGACGGTAACGCAGGTGCTGCCCTGAGTGCAGGTGGCGGCCAGCGCCGGAGCCTGCCAGGCCCCCATCAGCATCAGCATGGCGACCGGCAGCATCCCGCGCAGCAGTCGTTGAGTCGAAAGTGTTTTCATCGTTTCATCCTTATGAGTTAGTGTTGCCTGATAACGGCAACACTGGCTTTACCGCGCCCGCAGGCGTGTTGATAAATATACCATCGCGCTGTCGGACTGCACCAGTCAAGCACGGCCTTGTTTAGTTTACAGAGAGAAAGTTTCCCCGATGTTAAAGACCACCCTGTTATTTTTCGCCACCGCACTGGCCGAGATCATCGGCTGTTTCTTGCCCTATTTGTGGCTGAAAAAAAAACGCTAGTGCCTGGTTACTGTTGCCGGCAGCGGCCAGTCTGATGCTGTTTGTCTGGTTGTTGACGCTGCACCCGGCAGCCAGTGGGCGGGTCTACGCGGCCTATGGCGGGGTCTATGTGGCGACGGCGTTATTGTGGTTGCGGGTGGTAGACGGAGTGAAACTATCAGCGCTGGACTGGTTGGGGGCCGGCGTGGCCCTGGCCGGCATGTTGATTATCGTTTCCGGCTGGCGTGCGGCCTGAGAAACGACGGCAGGGACAGGCCCTGCCGCTCAGGATTAAGACTCGCGGTGGATATTCAACCCGGCAAAGGATTGGCTGACCGGCATGATTTCCAGTGAGTTAATGTTGACGTGGGCCGGCAGGGTCGCGACCCAGAACACCGACTCGGCGATATCCTCCGGCGTCAGCGCATTGGCACCGTCGTAGACCTTATCCACCTTGCCGTCGTCGCCTTTGAAGCGCACGTTGGAAAATTCGGTGCCGCCCACCAGGCCCGGCTCAATATCGGTCACACGGATGCGGGTACCGTGCAGATCGGCACGCAGACCGAGGCTGAACTGTTTGACAAAGGCCTTGGTTGCGCCATAAACGTTGCCACCGGCATACGGCCAGTTGGCTGCGACCGAACCGATGTTGATTATGTGGCCAATGTTGCGTTCGACCATGTCCGGCAGCAGGGCGCGGGTCATATTCACCAGGCCTTTGGTGTTGGTGTCGATCATGGTTTCCCAGTCGTCGGCGTTGGCCTTGTGCGCCGGCTCCAGACCCAGCGCCAGCCCGGCATTATTGACCAGTATGTCAATGTGGCGCAGCGCTGCCGGCAGCTCATCAATCACCTGCTGAATGGCCGCGCGATTACGCACGTCGAGGCGGACGATATGCAGTGCTTCACCCAGCTCGTCTTTCAACTCTTCCAGACGTTCGATACGACGGCCAGAGGCAATCACCTGATGGCCTTCGCGGATAAAACGCCGTGTAATGGCCTCACCAAATCCGGATGTGGCACCCGTAACAAAAATGATCATGTTGCTGTTCCTCAACTGTTTTTACCCTACATGCTACTAGCATTAGCATAATCCCACTTTAAGTGGCAGTGGTTATCGGCATCCACACTGAAAAACCGCCATCGCTGCTGCCAGACGGGCGGTTTTTTCAACAGTTAACATAGGTGATGACGAACTGTGGGCCGGTCGATCCGGCCCTGGGGATGCAGTTAAAGCTGCGGTGGTATGTGATAGACCACGCAGTCGTATTTGGTGTTTTCACGTCGGCCGGCCACTACGCCGCCCAGAGATTCGGCGATACGTCGGCTTGGCGTATTCTGTTCGGCCACCGGGTAGATAAAGTGGCGCGGATGGTAACGTTCGCTTGCCCACACCGCCATGGCGTGCACGATTTCGCGCCCATAGCCATTGCCGTGCAGGTTCTCTTTCACCCAGATGCCCAGTTCAGGCGTGGTGTTGTAAAGATCGTGCACGCCGCCCATGCCGACAAACTGTTTGGTATCGCGCAGGCGGGCGATGTAAATCATTTCCTCGCCTTCGCGGATCAGCGGCAGCCAGGTTTGCCAAACGTTGGCAAAGGCTTCCGGCGACTCCTCGGGCTCAAAGTTCATATAGCGCGTCAAGGTAGGGGTGATCGCCTGGTAAACATCGTCGGCGTCTGCTGCGGTAAAAGGGGCAATCAACAACCGGTCGGTGTTCACGCGGCACTGAGAAAGGTCACTGTGAATCATTATTATTACCTCGCTTTTCAGGCCAAAACGGCAAAAATCCGCACCGGTGAAACGGGGCGGATCATCGATATTACGTTGATTGGTGGCAGATGCGACTTATTTTTGCAATCGTTGGGGGGAGTTTGGCACCGTGGCGGCCGGTTTTCTCTGGCGAACCTCGCTGCCGGCGTTGGCGTTCAGGGTAAAGCAGTCAACCACGGCCAGCAGGGCAATCACGCCGATGACCACAAATGCCCACTGAAAATCGACCAGGGGGATGCGCTCGCCCGATTGTGGCATCAGCATCTCCGCCAGCCGCAGGGCCAGCGCGCCGATGGCGATACCCAGCCCGCTGCCCATTTGCTGCGACACATTGAACAGCGTGTTGGCACCATTCATCTGTGGCTGTGGCACTTCGGAAAACGCCAGCGTATTGAGCGCGGTGAACTGCATGGACCGCGTCAGCCCGCTGACGAACAGCAGCGCCAGAATCAGCCAGGTCGGGGTCTGTGGCGTCAACAGCGCGCAGGCGAAAATAGTGGCCGCGTTCAACAAACCATTGACCACCAGCGTGGTGCGAAAGCGAAAACGGTACAGCACCGCCGAGGTAAACGGCTTCATCACCAGATTCCCGGCAAAAACCGCCAGTACCAGCAGCCCGGCGTCGAAGGCGTTCAGGCCAAAACCGATCTGGAACAGCAGCGGCAGCAGGAAGGGCACGGCGCCAATGGCGATACGGAACAGCGTGCCTCCCCAAATGGTGACGGCGTAACTTTTGATTCGCATCGCCCAAAGATTGATCAGCGGGTGCTCGGTGCGTTTGGCGTGACGAACCGCCAGTGTGCCTAATGCCAGGCTGCCGAGAATACACAGTGCAGGCACCAGCCAGGACAGTTGCGGGTGGTTGATCAAATCCAGACCGAACATCAGGCCGAAGCAGGCGATGCCGGTCAATACGAAGCCGAGTGCGTCAAAAGGCACTCCTTTCTGCGACGCTTCCTGCGGGATCAGCCGCCAGGCCAGCCACAGCGCGGCGATACCCAGCGGCACATTAAGAATAAAGATCCAATGCCATGAGGCGTAGGTGGTAATAAAACCGCCGACCGGCGGGCCGAGGATTGGGGCTACCAGCCCTGGCCAGGTAATGGTGGCAATGGCCTTGATCAGATCCGGTTTGGCAGTGTTACGTAGCACCACCAGGCGACCCACCGGCACCATCAGCGCACCCCCGAAGCCTTGCAGAATACGGGCGGCGGTGAAGGTGGGCAGGTTAACGCTGGCGGCGCACAGCACCGATGCCAGGGTAAAAATCAGCACCGCGGCGGCAAAGATATTGCGGGCACCGAAGCGGTTGGCAATCCAGCCACTGGCAGGAATAAACACCGTCAGCGTCAGAATGTAAGCCGAGATACCAATGTTCATGTCCACCGGCCTTACGCCGAAGGCCGCCGCCATCTGCGGCATGGCGGTGACAATCACCGTGGCGTCGAGGTTTTCCATAAAGAAGGCACCCGCCACCAGCAGCGGCAGCGCGCTGGCGCGTGAAAAAAAACTCATGGCTGAGTGCGCCGGGCGGAGTAAAAACAGCATGCAGGCATGACAGAAACCTCGTTTCAAAAATGTTAACGCTGGCAGAGTTTTGGAGCATAGCGCATCACACAGAGGTTAAAAAGAGGTTAAGCAGGTGATAATTAGCGGGCGCAGCAATAGCGCCCGCAACGTTGTTGGCCGGTTTGGTCTTCGCGCATTATCAGCGACTCAATTTTCACTCAAGCGTTGCCCCGTCGCGGCGTCGAACAGGTGGATCGCCTCGGTATTGGGCATCACCCACAGCGGCTGACCGCTTTCGGCATTAACCCGCCCGCTGAGCTGGACATGCAGCCGATAACCGCCCCAGGTAAGGTGCAGCAGGCTGACATCGCCGGTGATCTCCATCAGGCGCAAGGTGGCGGCAGGCTGCTGGCTGGTTTCCACTAAACGGAAATCATGCGGACGTAGCCCGAGGATCACCTGGCTGCCGGGCGTCGCCAAGCGCCACTTGGCCGGCAGCGGTAGCCACAATTCACCGCAGGCCACACCGGGCAGATTGTCACGCGGCGTGACGATGCCTGCCAACAAATTCATTGGCGGTGAGCCGATAAAACGCGCCACAAAGGTGTTGGCGGGCGCATCGTAGATCTCCAGCGGCTTGCCTTGCTGCACGATATTGCCGTCTTTCATCACCACGATTTGGTCAGCCAGCGTCATCGCTTCGATCTGGTCGTGGGTGACATACACCGTGGTGGTCTTGAACTGCTGATGCAGTGATTTAATCTCGGCGCGCAGCTCCATCCGCAACTGGGCGTCGAGGTTGGACAGCGGTTCATCGAATAAAAAGACCTTCGGGTTACGCACCATGGCACGGCCCATCGCCACTCGCTGGCGTTGGCCACCGGACAGTTCTTTCGGATAACGCTGCAACAGATGGTCGATCGCCAAAATGCGCGCGGCCTGTTGGACCTTGGCCTGTTGTTCGCTTTTGGCGACCTTCATCACCTGCATGTGAAATGCCATGTTTTCTGCCACCGTCAGATGTGGGTAGAGCGCATAACTTTGGAACACCATGGCAATATCGCGATCGGCCGGATCCAGATCGTTAATCTTTTGCTTATCCAGCAGGATCGCCCCCTCGGTCAGCGTGTCCAGCCCGGCCAGCAGCCGCAGCAGGGTGGACTTGCCGCAGCCGGACGGGCCAACCAGCACGGTAAAGCTGCCGTCGGGGATGGTCAGATCCAACGGATTCAGCACCCGCTGCTTGCCATAGTATTTGGCGACTTTTACCAGTTCGACACTTGCCATCAGACCATTTCTCCGGCGCAGGTTTTCAGCGTGTTCCAGTCCAGATACTGGCGTGGCGAACTGCTGATGGCGTGGCTGGCGGCGCGAATGCCCCAGCGCAACGCTACCGCAGCCGAATGGCCGAGCAGGCAAGCGCTCAGGAAACCGGCGTTAAAACTGTCGCCGGCACCTATGGTATCGACCACCTTGATCGGATGTGCCGCCGCCTGCAACTGCCGTTCGCCGCACCACAGGCGTGCACCGTCCGGGCCGCATTTCACCACGCAGGCGGCGTCGGCCGGCTGTTGGCGGTTCAGCGTCCGAGCGGCGGTGTACAAATCTTCATGACCTGCCATGCCACAGGTTTCCACTTCATTGAGCAACAGGATGTCGCAGAACGGCAGCCAGTCGGCGATCTGCCCTCGCAGCGTATCGCTCCAGCCCTGCGGCGGCCAGCCGGTATCAACCGCGATGCGATAGCCGCGCTGGCGCAGGGTTTGCAGCAGCGCCGGGTATTCCGCCAACAGGGTGGTACACAGGAAGGTGCCGCACAGCAAAATGGTGTCGCCATTACCGGCAAACAGCGGGATCTGATGCAATACGTCGTCCTGACTCAGGCGGGTGATATGGCCCTGATTGCTGAAAAAGGTGCGCTCGTTGTCGGGGTGGGTGACACCGAAGGTCAGCGAGGTTTCGCAACTGTAGGTCGGCCAGTACAGCGAGCTTTCCGGGAACAGTTGCGCCAGCCAGGGGCTGAAATAGTCGTTGCCCTGATTGGCCACCAGCCGGTAAGGGGTTTCCAGCGCCGCCAGGGCCAGTGCGCAGTTACCGGCCGAACCGCCGGGGCGCAGTTCGCTGTGATCCAGCATCGCCTCGGTGCCTTTTTGCGGCCACTGCTGCAAGGTGCTCATGATCACATCGACGTTGATATTGCCCACCACGTACAGCGTGGGCCGGGTATTGGTGCTCATCATGTTAATTTCCCTGAGTAAATTAGCCTTTGCTGCCACCGCTGGTTAAGCCGCTAACCAGCGTTTTTTGCAGCCAGATGGCAATAAAAAGAGGTGGAATGGCGGCCAGAATGCCGACGGCGGCGATCAACCCGTCATCGGTGGCGCGCCCGGCGGTGAAACCGGCGATGGTCACCGGCAGCGTCTGCGCCTGAATATTGCTGGTGAACAGCAGCGCGTAGAAAAATTCGTCCCAGGCCAGCAGCCAGCCAAACAGCGCAGAAGCGCCCAGTGCCGGTTTGGCCAAGGGCAGGGTAATGCGCAGCAGCACCTGCCACTGACGCAGTCCGTCCAGCCGTGCGGCCTGTTCGATGTCTATCGGCAGGGCGTCGAACTGGTTTTTCAGCATCCAGGTGAGGAACGGCAGGATCAGCGAGCAGTAGACCAGTACCAGACCGATATGGGTGTTCAGCAGCGCCAACTGCTGCAAAATAAAGTACAGCGGCAGCACAAAGGCCACCGGTGGCACCATATAAATGGCCAGGCTGGCGAACAGCCAACCGTCGCGTCCCGGATAACGCGAGAAGCTGAACGCCGCCGGGATCGCCAGCAACAGCGAAATCAGCGTAGCGCCGCAGGCCACCAGCAGGCTGTTGAACAGCGCGTGCAGGAACAGGGTACCCGGCTGGCCGGGCTGCAATGAAAGCAGGCTGCCATAGCGTGAAAAGTCCCAGTGGCGCGGCAGCCATTCCAGCGGTATGCGGGTCAGATCGGCCGAGGAACTGACGCTCATCAAAAACAGCCACAGCATCGGCGCCAGGATCGACAACGCCAGTAGCAATGCGGCAGCGTAGCGCAATACCAGGCGGATTTTACGCTTCATCGGCGAGGTTCCTTCTGCGTTGGCGGAACAGCATCAGCATGTACAGCGCGATCAGCAGGCCGCATAGCAAGGTCATCAATACCGCGTAGGCTGCGCCGCTGCCGGCCCGCAGATAGCTGAACGACTCCTGGTAAACGAAGAAGCTGAGGGTCTTGGTACTGTCCATGGGGCCGCCGCGCGTCATCACGTAAATGATGTCGAACACCTTGAAGGCATCAATGGTACGCAGCACCAACGCCACCGCCAGCGGGGCCAGAATGGCGGGCAGGGTGATGGCCCGGAAGCGCCGCCAGGCAGATGCTCCGTCCAGCCGCGCCGCTTCGTACAAATCGTCCGGGATCGATTGCAACGCCGCCAGCGTCAGCAGGGTAATCAGCGGGTAGTTCTTCCAAATATCCGCCAGCATCACCGCGTTGAGCGCCGACGCCGGGTCACCCAGCCAGCTGCGGTAGTGGTCAATCACCCCGAGCTGGGTTAACAGCGCGTTGATGCTGCCGTAATCCGGGTTGAAGTTCAGCCGCCACATGGTGGCATTGACGATGGTCGGTAGCGCCCACGGCAAAATAACCAGCACCCGCAGAACATTACGGCCGTGGAATTTTTGGTTGAGAAGCAGGGCCACCAGCACGCCGATCGCCCCTTCGAACGCCACCGAAACCAGGGTGAAATACAGCGTGCGCCCCAGTGCGGCCTGGAAGTCCGGGTCGGTCAGAGCGTAAAAAAAGTTATCGGTACCGACCCAGGCCGGGGTTACGCCGTCGCCCACCAGCGCCGCATCGGTGAAGCTCAGCCACAGGGTGCGAGCCAGCGGCCAGGCGGTTAACAGCAGCATCATCAGCAGCATGGGTGCCAGCAGCACCCATGCCTGACGCCGCTCACGTTGAGGTAAAGTGAGCATCGTCATCGCTTAACGCAGCCGCGCAGCGCTTTGGGTGGCCGCATCCAGCCCGGCCTGCGGCGTCACCTTGCCCTGCAGAATTTGCTGCAAGTCCTGTTGCAGTCCGTTGGACAAACGAGAGTAATCGGCGGTTTCAGGGCGCGACAGCATCACGTTCAACGACTGTTTGGCGGCGGCGATTAACGGCTCCTGACCCTTCTGCACCGCCGGATCGTCGTAAGACGACTTCCAGATCGGCAGGCTCAGTTTGGCGTATTTGTCCTGCACCGGCTGTGAGGTCATGTAGCTGATATATTGCCAGGCCTGATCGGGGTGGGCGCTGGCCTTGGCGATGCCCAGCCCCATCGAACCGTTAACCGCAGAGACCTGACCCGCCACCGATCCCGGAGCCGGCACGATGCCGACGTCACCGGCCACTTTGCTTTGCTTGGGATCGTTGGCCATGTTGTACATGTAGGTCCAGTTAAGGGCGAAGGCCGCGTCACCGTTGGAAAACGCTTTGCGCACGTCCTCTTCCAGATATTCGCGGGAGTTCGGATTGGTCAGCCCCTTGTCCAGCGAGGCTTTCATATAGTCGACGGCCTGCAGTGAACCTGGGCTGGAGAAGGTGATTTTCCCCTGCTGGATAAACTGCCCCTTATAGGCAGACACCAGGGTGGTGTAATCGCAAACCAGTGCCTCGGCCTGTGACCAGCTCCATACCAGCGGGTATTTGACCACGTTTTTTTGCTTCAGGATCTCTGCCTGCTGCGCCAGTTCCTGCCAGGTTTTCGGCGGGGCGGCAATCCCGGCCTTGGCCAGCATGGCCTTGTTGTAATACAGGTATTTGGTGTCGAGGATCCACGGCATGCCCCAGCGCTTGTCCTTATAGGTGACGGTGGTCATTGCTCCGGCAAAGATTTTGGCGCTGTCGTCGGCGCTGATGCGCGAAGTGACGTCCTGCAGCAGGCCGAACTTGGTGAATTCCGCCGGCCAGATGGCGTCGAACAGCACCACATCGTAGCCGTTGCTGCCGGCACCGCGCGCCGCGACGATTTTATCGTGCAGCGCCTCGTAAGGAACGAACTCCAGGTTAACGGTGATGTCCGGGTGCTGCTTGCTAAAATCGGCGGTCATGGCACGGATATCATTTTCGCTGTACGCCGCCTGGGTCATAAACAACGCGTTAATTTGCGTCGGGGCGGCATAGGCAGATGACAGGCTGAGCGCCAGGAGCGACAGGGTACAGACTGCCGTAGCGGCAAGGGTATGGCTTTTCATTGTGCGTTCTCCGGTGTTAAAAAGATTCTTAAATCAATTTGATTGCTTTATTGGAGGGCACCATACTGCAAAGACGATTTCCCTTTCTGCATAGGCAGTTATGACGACTTCCGGCACTAACCTTGAACATGCTCGTGCACACAACCGGCGCGTAGTGATAGAGGCTATCCGTCTGCACGGTGAACTGACCCGTGCCGAAATTGCCCGGCTGACCTCACTGACGCCGCAAACCGTTTCAAACATTGCAACAGAACTGGAACAGGCCGGTATTCTCTCCTCGCACCTGCCGCGTCGTGCCGGCGGGCGAGGTCAACCGGCCACGCCGTTGACCCTGAATCCAGATAGCGCGTATTCCATCGGTATCCATCTGGATCACCAGTCACTGCTGATCATCGTGGTTGATCTCTCAGGCAGCGTTCGTTTCCACCGGCTGATTATGGTGCAAAAGCCGCAACCTGCTGCCACCTTGAAACTGATTTGTGATGTACTGCAAGAAATGCGCCAGCAGCCGGATCTGAGCTGGAGAAAAATGCTGGGCATCGGCGTAGTGATGCCGGGGCCGTTTGGCGTGGAAGGGATCTCGTCGGTCGGGCCGACCACGCTTAACGGTTGGAAAAATATCGATGTGGTGGCTGAGCTTAACGCGCAAAGTGGCCTGCCGGTGACGCTGGAGAACGATGCTACCGTGGCCGCTATCGGCGAGCGTTTGCACGGTGTTGCCAGGCAGCTTAATTCCTTTATTTATTTGTATCTCGGGACCGGACTTGGGGCAGGGATTTTTACCGATGGCCGAATTTATACCGGCCATGCGCACAATGCTGGTGAAGTCGGCCACATGATTGTGCAACCGGGCGGGCGGGCCTGCTACTGCGGCAACCAGGGGTGTCTGGAGCGTTATGTCTCGTTGCAGGCGGCTTATGAGAGCTGCGGGCTGGATCCGATGCGCGCCATGCCGCAAGACCTGCTGACGCTACCGCAGCCGCAGATCGACGCCTGGCTGGATACGGCGGTGCCGGCGTTACGCCAGGCGATCAATATTATTGAGTGTATGTTTGACGCCGAAGCGGTGATTATTGGCGGGTTGATGCCGGAAAGTATCGTAGAACAGTTGATCAAGCGCCTGGCGCCGCTGCACCGGTCGGTGCGCAGCAAATATCTCGACGGTCTGCGGGTTCGATTGGGGACTACCGGCGCGGATACCGCCGCATTAGGCGCGGCCGCGTTACCGCTGTTTGATGAATTTAACCCGCGCTATGAAGTGTTATTGAAGTCATAAATTTCATTCCCCCGATTTGTATTCTTGCCCGTTATTGGTGCAGGCTCACCATTAACTCAATATAAGCAAACGGTTGCTATTTAAAGGCAACCGTTTGCTTATTTTCTGCTTATTTTTATTGATTCGGATTATTGTGAGGTGAGTTTTTATCTTTTTGTTTTTAAATGAAAATTATCAATAAAAAACCAACTGGCACGCTGCTTGCTATCCTTAAATCAACACCTGCGAACGATAAAAGACCAGCATGGCTCCCCGGGCTGAATTAACTCAGCCGGGGGCTGTGCGCTGGCCGGTAGAGAAGGAAAGCAAAATGAGCCTGTCATTCACCACGGCGATCCGTGGCAATTTTTTCGATATTGCTGCCTGTGTCGATCAACCGCAGCAGTTGGATCAGCAATTGCGACATATTCCTGACGGATTGCTGCTGCTCGATGAAGGCCGCATTGTCTGGTTTGGCCCCTGGCAGCAGGGGGAACTGCTGTTGCCACCGGGGTTTGAGGTCACTCATTATCAGGACAAATTGATAGTGCCGGGCTTTATCGATACCCATATTCACTACCCGCAAACCGAAATGATCGGTGCCTATGGCGATCGGCTACTGGCATGGTTGAAGCATTACACCTTCCCGACGGAAAGCCAATTCTGCTGCGAGCAGCACTCCGGCAAGATGTCGGCGTTCTTTTTACAGCAACTGTTAAGCAACGGCACCACCACGGCGCTGGTGTTCGGCACCGTGCATCCGCAGTCGGTTGAAGCGCTGTTCAGTCAGGCGGCGGCGCTGAATATGCGGCTGATCGCCGGCAAGGTGATGATGGACCGCCATGCGCCTGAGGAACTGCTGGAAACCCCGGAGCAGAGCTACCGCCAGACCCGCGAACTGATTGAGCGCTGGCACGGCAAGCAACGGCTGAGCTATGCCATCACGCCGCGTTTTGCGCCCACCAGCACCCCGGCGCTGTTGGCTCAGGTACAAAGGTTGCGTGAAGAGTTTCCGGATGCCTATCTGCACACTCACCTGAGCGAGAACCTGGAGGAAGTCGCCTGGGTGAAAGAACTGTTCCCGGACAGCCGCAGTTACCTGGATGTCTATCACCAGTATGGGTTGACCGGAGAGAGAAGCGTGTTTGCCCATTGCCTGCATCTGGAAGAGCAAGAGTGGGATTGCCTGTGTCACACCGGTTCGGCCATCGCCTTTTGTCCGACCTCCAATTTGTTCCTCGGCAGCGGCTTGTTCAACCTGCAAAAGGCCTGGCAGAAACAGGTCAGGCTGGGTATTGGCACCGACGTCGGTGCCGGTACCACCTTCAATATGCTGCAAACGCTGGGCGAAGCTTACAAGGTCGCTCAACTGCAGCGCTACCAGCTCTCGGCCTGCGAAGCCTTCTACCACGCCACATTGGGTGGGGCGCGGGCGCTGTCGCTGGATGACAAAATCGGTAATTTCTCGGTCGGCAAAGAGGCGGATTTTGTGGTGCTGGATCCGGCGGTATCGCCGCTGCAAAAACTGCGGCATGAAAACAGCCGTGAGCTGGCGGAGCAACTGTTTGTGCTGATGACGCTGGGCGATGACCGCAACGTTTACCGAACCTACGTCGACGGTAAAGTGGTGTACCGACCGGCTACGCAGCAGGAGGCGGCATGATCCAGTTTCTGCTTAATCAAACGCTGAAAAATGAAAGCGCGATCGACCCCAATACCACGGTGCTTAATTATCTGCGCCGCGATCTCGGCCGCTGTGGCACCAAAGAAGGCTGCGCTTCCGGTGACTGTGGTGCCTGCACCGTGGTGCTGGCGGAGCCGGACGGCGAAGGGATGCGCTATCGCAGCGTTAACGCCTGCCTGACGTTTGTCAGTGCGCTGCATGGCAAGCAGTTGATCACCGTAGAGGACCTGAAACGGCAGGGCCAATTGCACAGCGTGCAGCAGGCGATGGTCGACTGCCATGGATCGCAGTGCGGTTTTTGCACTCCGGGCTTCGTGATGTCGATGTTCTGTCTGCAAAAAAACGGTGAAGCCTATCATCGTGAACAGGCGCAGCAGGCACTGGCCGGTAATCTGTGCCGCTGTACCGGCTACCGGCCTATTTTGGCGGCGGCGCAGCAGGCGTGCGACAGCAAAACGCCAGATAGTTTTGAACGCGACCAACAGCAAACCTTGCAACAACTGCGGACTATCCCGGCGGCGACGCCGCTGGAGGCTGCGGGGAAACGCTGTCTGCTGCCGCAGAGCCTTGATGAACTGGCGACGCTGTATCTACAGCATCCGCAGGCCAAACTGTTGGCCGGTGGCACCGATCTGGCTTTGGAAGTCACCCAGCGGCATCAGGATTTACCCTTGATGATCGCCATTGGCCAGATTGAGGCGTTAAAACAGATTCGTCGGCACAACGATCGTCTGATTATTGGTGCCGGGGCGGCGTTGAGTGACCTTTACCCGCTGCTGGCTAACTACCACCCGGCCTTTGGCGAACTGTTGGCGCGTTTTGCTTCGCAGCAGATCCGCAACCAGGGCACGTTGGGGGGCAATATCGCCAACGCTTCGCCGATTGGTGACGCAGCGCCGCTGCTGCTGGCGCTGGATGCGCGGTTGATGTTGCGCTGTGGCGCCGTGCGGCGTGAACTGCCGCTGAACGACTTCTTCCTGGGCTATCGCCAAACCGCGCTGCAGCCGGGGGAGTTTATTGAAAGCATCGTGCTGCCGGGCCAGGCTCCGGCAGATTTCCGCGCCTGGAAAGTCTCCAAGCGGCTGGAGGATGATATTTCGGCGGTGTGCGGTGCCTTCAACCTGACGATTGAACAGGGGATTATCCGCGATGCCCGGCTGGCCTTTGGTGGCATGGCCGCGACACCGAAACGCGCCGTATTGTGCGAACGGCAACTGGTGGGGCAGCCGTGGCGGCGGACTACCCTGGAGCTTGCGGTTCAGGCGCTGGCGCAGGACTTCACCCCGCTGAGCGATTTCCGTGCCAGCAGCGCTTATCGCCTGTTGGTGGCGCAGAATCTGTTGCGTCGCTATTTCATTGCGCTGACTGAGCCACAGCTGGCGATCGAGGTGACGGCTTATGAGTAATAGCAAACGCACCGAATATACCCAGCAACAGTTGGCCGAACGTTTCCGTCAGCCGCTGACGAGCGGCGTGGGGCGCAGTCGCAAACACGAGAGCGCCGACAAACACGTCAGCGGTGAAGCGCAATACATTGACGACCGGCTGGAGTTTCCCAACCAGTTGCATCTGGCGGCAAAACTGAGTGAGAAAGCGCATGCGCGCATCGTAAAACTGGATCTGTCCGCCTGTTACGATTTTCCTGGTGTGATACGGGTGATCACCTGGCAGGACGTACCGGGCGAACTGGATATTGCTCCGTTAACCTACGGCGATCCGCTGCTGGCGAAGGACGTGGTCGAATACGTCGGGCAGGTGATTGCGGTGGTGGCGGCGGAGGATCCGGAGATCGCCTGGCGGGCCGCGCAGGCCATTAAAGTGAGCTATCAGGAGCTGCCTGTACAGCTGGACGTCACCCAATCGTTGCGGGAAGGCTTCGTGGTTCAGGAAGCTCACCACCATCGACGCGGCGATGCGGATGGCGCACTGGCGCAGGCGTTGCATCGCATTCAGGGCGAACTGCACGTCGGTGGCCAGGAACATTTTTATCTGGAGACCCAGATTGCCTCGGTGCTGCCGGCCGAGGACGGCGGCATGCTGGTGTATTCATCGACCCAGAACCCGACGGAAATCCAAAAGTTGGTGGCCTCGGTGCTTAATTTACCGATACACAAGGTGACTATCGACACGCGGCGCATGGGCGGCGGCTTTGGCGGCAAAGAGACTCAGGCCGCCGGCCCGGCATGCCTGTGTGCGGTGGTGGCACACCTCACCGGGCGGCCGGTCAAAATGCGGTTGAACCGCCGCGACGACATGCTGATCACCGGCAAACGCCACCCGTTTTATATTCAGTATGACGTCGGTTTTGACGACAGCGGTCTGTTGAATGGGGTGAAAATCAGCCTGGCCGGTAACTGCGGCTACTCGCTCGATCTCTCCGGTTCTATCGTCGATCGCGCCATGTTCCATGCTGATAACGCCTATTTCCTGCAGGATGTGCTGATAACCGGCCACCGCTGTAAAACCCATATCGCCTCCAATACGGCCTATCGTGGCTTTGGTGGGCCGCAGGGCATGATGGCGATCGAGCAGATCATGGACCACATCGCGCGCTATCTGGCGCTAGATCCGCTGGCGGTGCGTAAAACCAATTACTACGGTAAAGATCAGCGCAACATCACCCATTACCATCAGCCGGTGGAACAGAATCTGCTGCAAGAGATCACCGCCGAACTGGAGCGCAGTGCGGATTATCAGGCGCGGCGTCAGGCTATCCGGCAGTTCAACGCACAAAACCCAATCCTGAAGAAGGGGCTGGCGCTGACGCCGGTCAAATTCGGTATCTCCTTTACCGCCGGCTTCCTCAATCAGGCGGGGGCGCTGGTACTGATTTACACCGACGGCAGCATTCAACTCAACCACGGCGGTACCGAGATGGGCCAGGGGTTGAACACCAAGGTGGCGCAGATTGTCGCCGAAGTATTTCAGGTGGAAATAGAGCGTATCCAGATCACCGCCACCGATACCGGTAAAGTGCCGAACACCTCGCCGACGGCGGCATCCTCCGGCACCGACCTGAACGGCAAGGCGGCGGAGAATGCGGCTTTGACCATCAAACAGCGATTGACTGACATGCTGGCCAGGCAGCATCAGGTTAGCGCTGAGCAGATCCTCTTCAACAATGGACAGGTCAGGGTGGGTGAACGCTATTTCAGCTTCGAACAGGTGGTTGAACAGGCCTATTTCAATCAAATCTCACTTGCCAGTACCGGTTACTACCGCACGCCGAAGATTTTCTACGATCGCGACAAGGCCAGCGGCCATCCTTTCTATTACTTTGCCTACGGCGCGGCTTGCGCAGAGGTGTTAATTGATACGCTGACCGGCGAATACAAACTGCTGCGCGCCGACATTCTGCACGACGTGGGCGACTCGCTGAACCCGGCAATCGACATCGGTCAGGTGGAGGGCGGTTTTGTGCAGGGCATGGGCTGGCTGACCAGCGAAGAACTGGTGTGGGACGATCAAGGCAGGTTGCTGACCCATGGCCCGGCCAGCTACAAAATCCCGGCGATTGGTGACGTTCCTGCGGATCTGCGCGTTACGCTGCTGGAGAACCGCAAAAACCCCGAGGACACGGTATTTCATTCCAAAGCGGTGGGCGAGCCGCCGTTTATGTTGGGCATCTCGGTCTGGTGTGCCATCAAGGATGCGGTGGCCAGTCTGGCGGACTACCGTCTGCAGCCCAATATTGACGCACCGGCCACGCCGGAGCGGGTGCTGTGGGGAGTACAGCAGATGCTTTCAAGTGACATTGTCACTGAATTGGCGGAGGAGAACGGCGATGGATGAGTGGATTGAGGCACTGGCCGATCTGCGACGGCGCGGAGAACCTTGCGTACTGGTGACGCTGGTGGATGAGCTGGGCTCCACGCCGCGTAATCGTGGCACCAAAATGTTGGTGACGGCCGAACGGGCGGTTAACACCATTGGCGGCGGGCACCTGGAGTTCCAGGCGTTGGCGATTGCCCGCGAGATGCTACAGCAAGAGGCGGCCACGCTGCGGCTGGAACGCTTTCCGCTGGCAGCACGGCTGGGACAGTGCTGTGGCGGTACTACCAGCGTGCTGTTCGAACCCTTGATCCCGCCACGCCCGCAAATTGCGCTGTTTGGCGCCGGACATGTGGGCCGCGCACTGGTCAATATCCTCGCTACGCTGCCATGCCGGGTACGCTGGGTTGATGGCCGGACGGCGGAGTTCCCGGCGCTGCTCCCGGCTGGGGTGCAACAAAACGTCTGCGAAGAACCGTTGGAGATCGTCGACGCCATGCCGCCGGGCAGCTATTTCATCGTTATGACCCACGACCACGCGCTGGATCTGGCGCTGGCGGAACGGATTTTACGCCGTGGCGATGCCGGCTACTTCGGTCTGATCGGCTCGCTGACCAAGCGCAAACGCTTCGAATATAAACTCGGTCAGCGTGGCATCAGCGAAGCGGCAATCGCCGGCATGCGCTGCCCGCTGGGTCTGCCGGATGTTAAAGGCAAACTGCCGGCCGAGATTGCAGTGGCGGTGGCCGCAGAGATCATTGCCTGCTACGGGCAGCGCTAGCCGGGTCAGCGCGGTTTATGGTTGAAGGATCACCACTTTTTGGTCGATGGCACCGAACACGGAGTGTCCGTCGGCATCGAATACTTCGATCCGCACCTGGTCACCCTGTACCAAATAGGGCTGCCGCTGACTTTCATCTACACCACTCAGCGCCTGACGCACCCGGGCTTCGGTAATGCAGGCGCTGCCGGATGCCGGATCGGCATTGCTGATGGTGCCTGCACCCACGATGCTGCCGGCCGCCAAAGCGCGGGTGCAGGCCAGGTGTGCAATAAGCTGTCCGAAATTAAATGCCGTATCATCGCCGGCGTCCGGAGCGCCAAACCATTTTCCATTTAGACTGACGCGCACCGGCAAATGCAACATTGCGTCCCGCCAGTTCGCGCCGAGCGCCGCGGGCGTCACGGCAACCGGGGCAAAGCTGGTGGCGGGCTTGCTCTGGTAGAAACCGAAACCCCGGGCCACTTCGTCGGGTATCAGACCGCGGAGAGAGATGTCATTGAGCAACACCACTAGCGCGATACACTCCAGCGCCTGCTCGGACGTCACCCCGAGAGGGACGTCAGTGGTGATTACGGCGATCTCTGCTTCAAAATCAATATCCAGCTCATCATCAGTGGCTTCGATCGGTGCGGTTGCCTTTAGCCTCACGTCCGAACCGCCCTGATAAACCAGCGGCTTCTCTTCATATTGCGGAGGGATAGGTTCATTTCGCCATTGATACATCAGTTTGGCGTGGTGGCGATAAACGGAACCATCGACCCACTGATAGGCTCGGGGCAGCGGTGCCAGGCAACTTGAGGCAATGAAAAGGTCACTGCCGTCCCAGCCGTTCTCTGCAAGTTGCATCAGCTGCGGTGCTATAGCCGACCAGTTATCTAACGCTTCCTGCAGGGTGCGGGCAATAGCGGGCACGGCAATGCAACGTGAAAGATCGGGAGAGACCAGCACCAATTCGCCATCCCGACGGCCGTTTTCTCGCGTGGCCAAACGTAATTGCGGAGCCAGAGTGGCGTTCATGATTTCCCCTCAGCCAGGGCCTGACGTCGTGCCTGCTCTCGGGTCCAGGTTGCCAATTTCTGATGCGCCGAGTGGGCAAAGGCTTCCACTGTTTCGGCCGCCGCCACTTCGGTGGTCAACTCCAGACGAAACCCGTTCGGATCGAAGAAGTAAATGGATTCAATATAGCTGTCGTGATCGGTAACCCCAATTACTTCAATGCCCTGCGCGAGGAGTCGTTGATGCATGCTGTCCAGATCGGCCCGGTTATCCACTTTCAAGGCAATATGGTTAACCCATTCCGGGGTATTTGGGCTGGGTTGCGCCGCTATCCCGTCCCCCAAATCGAAGAAGGCGATATGCGAATTATCTTTCATGCGGAAAAAGATATGTACATACGGGCAGTACTCACCGGTGCTGGGGACATGATCGTTTTTAATCACATGGACCAGCGGTAAGCCGAGAATATCTTCATAGAAATGACGGGTTTCTTCTGCGTCCCGGCAACGCCAGGCAAAATGGTGCAGCCGACGGATCGGCCTGGCATGGTTGTCGGTTTTAACCGCCGTTTCTTTAGACGATGGAAGATCGGTATGCATGATGTAAACCTCCAGCAGAGTCACTGTTAATTAGTTTGTTTGCGCAAGAAACGCTCGATGGCACCCGCCAGATAAAGCGGGATTCCTGCATTGGGTAGTGTCCACAGCCTTCGAGCAGTTCCATCTCGACATTAACGAACCACTTCAAACAAGTGTTATCCATCATCGGCAGCGTCTGTGCCGGATCGTGCTGGCCGATCAGCAACAGCAGGGGAACCGTGCAGCCGTAAGTTTCGATGGAACAATCCTCCAGCGCCCAGCTACGGAGGTAGGCTTCGAATACCGGTGGGGCACAGGCCGCACGCGACTGTTGAACGGTATCGCTGACCCAGCGGCGTGGCAGCCGGTGATGAGTAGAAAAATCAATCAGAGAATGGCGGCAGGTATCATCCTCGACCGCCTGCTCGAAGATGCGCCAAACCTGCTGTTCTACGTCCAGCCCGCTGGCAGGAACGGGCGTCAGGCCTACCGCACTGCGTACTCGTTCAGAGTGTCGAGCGGCAATGATCTGCGCAATTTTCCCCCCCATGGAATGCCCAACCACGTCGAAACGCTGCCAACCCAGGCTGTCCATCAGGTTGACCACGTCAGCGACCATTTCATTAGTGGTGTAGCTGCCGGCTATGCCGCGTGATTGCCCGTAGCCACGAAAATCCACGAACACATAAGTGAAGGCCTCGGTGTCCAGATAGGGGAACATCGGCTGATAGACGCTATGGTCACCAAACCAACCCGGCAGCATCACCACGCATCGGGTGCCCTGACCGATAACCCTGGCGCTCAGTAGGGGATGTTCATGCGTGGTCCGGTTTTCCTGATGATGCGAATGTCCCCCCAAAATCTGTTCATTAGGTTGAGGTGTTGTAGCCATGAAATATCCATCTCCTGATTTAAATAGCCGCAGGTCTAAGCTGGTGCGGATTAGGTCATGTGCATGATGCGTTTTCAGAATTAGTTGAGGGTGGATTTGATATTGGTAAGCGGTTAGGTCGGGTTATTTCGATGAATAATTAGTCGGTTGAATAAGGCTAATGCGCCGCTAATAAAGCGTCTATAGGTGAGTTTGGGATGAACCGTTATATAAAACCGGACAATCAACGGCCTGTTGTCGAGGCTGGAGAGCTTCTAATCACTTGTTTTTGCTCAATCTGCCAACTGCGCCTAAGCTAGGATGTGACTCAAGGGGAGATGAGCTCTCCGCGACATTATTCTGTGGACATGGAGGAGTTTCGATTTGATGCGTTTATCGACATTGGTGTTGGCGATCGGCATGGCGCTGGGCACGCAGGCACAGGCAGCAGAAACCAACCCGCACGCGGATCATAGCGCGTTGCCAAGTGGCCAGGCGAAGGAGGCAACCGTGACCGGTGAAGCCAACCAACACGACAACAAAAAGAACCAAAACCCGTTCTTCTATCAAAGCCGTCTGCCATTCCAGGCGCCGCCGTTCAATCTGATCAAAGAAAGTGATTATGCCCCGGCAATTGATGCGGGCATCAAGCAGAAGCTGGAAGAGATTGAGAAGATTGCCAACAACCCGGCCAAGCCTGATTTTAAAAATACCTTTGTGGCAATGGAACAAAGCGGCGCGTTGCTGTCGCGAGTGATGAACGTCTTTGGCGCCATGACCTCGGCCAACACCAGCGACGGGTTGCAAAAACTCGATGAGCAAAGCTCGCCGAAGCTGGCGGCGCTGGATGATGCCATCATGCTCAACAGCAAGCTGTTTGCCCGTATCAAGGCCGTTTATCAACAGCGCGATGAGCTAAAACTGGATGCGGAATCGCGTCGGCTGGTTGAAGTGACCTACAAGAACTTTGAGCTGGCGGGGCCAATCTGTCCGACGCCGATAAAACCAAACTTAAGGCGCTGAACCAGGAAGCGGCAACGCTGAGCACCCAGTTCTCCAACAAATTGCTGGCGGCGACCAAAGACGGCGCATTGGCGATCGCTGACAAAGGCAAGCTGGACGGCCTGTCGGAAAGCGAACTGGCGGCGGCGGCCCAGGCGGCCGGCGAACGCAAGCTGGATAAACAGTGGCTGCTGGTGTTGCAAAACACCACCCAACAGCCGGAATTGCAGAGCCTGAAAAACCGCGAGACCCGCAAGGCACTGTTTGATGCTTCGTGGAACCGTGCGGAAAAGGGCGACGCTAACGACACCCGTCAGACCATTGCTCGCCTGGCTAAAGTGCGTGCCGAGCAGGCGAAACTGCTGGGCTTCCCGAACTATGCGGCCTGGAAGCTGCAAAACCAGATGGCCAAAACCCCGGATGCGGCGCTGAGTTTTATGCGTGATATCGTCCCGGCGGCCACCGCGCGTGCCGAACGTGAAGCCAAAGATATTCAGGCGGTCATCGACCAGCAGAAAGGCAATTTCAAGGTCGAAGCCTGGGACTGGCAGTTCTACGCTGAACAGGTGCGCAAAGCCAAATATGACCTGGATGAGTCGCAGATCAAACCTTACTTCGAACTGGATAACGTGCTGAACAACGGCGTGTTCTATGCCGCCAATCTGCTGTACGGCATCAGTTTCAAAGAGCGCAAGGACATCCCGGTTTACCAGCCGGACGTGCGGGTTTATGAGGTGTTCGATAAAGACGGCAAATCATTGGCGCTGTTCTATACCGACTTCTTTAAGCGCGACAACAAGGGCGGTGGCGCCTGGATGAGCAATTTTGTCGAACAATCGAAGCTGAAAGGCACCAAACCGGTAATTTACAACGTCGCCAACTTCACCAAACCGGCACCGGGCCAGCCTGCGTTGTTGTCGTACGATGACGTGATCACCATGTTCCACGAATTTGGTCATGCGCTGCACGGCATGTTCGCCGATCAGGAATATCCAAGCCTGTCCGGCACCAACACCGCTCGTGACTTCGTTGAGTTCCCATCGCAGTTTAACGAGCATTGGGCCAGCGATCCGAAAGTCTTTGCCCACTTCGCCAAGCATTACAAAACCGGTGAAGCCATGCCGCAGGAACTGGTCGACAAAATCAAAAAGGCCGACAAGTTCAACAAAGGCTATGACATGACCGAGCTGCTTTCTGCGGCACTGCTGGACATGCACTGGCATATGTTGAGCGCCGACCAGCCGCAGCAGGACGTGGACAAGTTCGAGGCGGAATCGCTGATGAAAGACAAAATCGATCTCAGCTATGTGCCGCCGCGCTATCGCTCCAGTTACTTCAAGCACATTTGGGGTAACGGCTATGCTGCCGGTTATTACGCCTATCTGTGGACAGAAATGCTGGCGGATGATGCCTTCCAGTGGTTCACCGAACATGGCGGCCTGACGGCAGAGAACGGTCAGCGTTTCCGCAATATGATCCTGTCGCGCGGTAACAGCCAGGATCTGGAAAAACTGTACATCGACTGGCGCGGCAAAGAGCCAAGCATTGAGCCGATGCTGATCAACCGTGGCCTGAAAGACGAATAACAGGTCATGGCATTAGCCTGGTGAGTAGTGATAAGAGGGCGTAAGAAATTACGCCCTCTTTATTTGTTATAAGCAGTTTGGTTGAGATTAAGGAGTGAAGCAGGAGGGCGGAAACTCGCGCCCCCTGGTCTCAGCGGTTAACCACCTTGGCCGGCAGAGCGACCACCAGTAACGAACTTAACAGCAGGCAACCGGCGAACGCCCAGAGTGCGCCACCGCTTTTGCCGGTCAGATCCAGCGCCAGCCCCATCAGTGAATTACTCACCAACCCGGCAATATTGGCTAACGAGCAGGCCAGCGCGAAACCGGTTGCCGCCGCGGTACCGCGCAGGAAGGTGGCGGGCAGGCTGAAGAACACCGGCACTGCACCGATGATCGCCGCCTGGGCCACAGAGAACAGCAACACCGTGGCGATCACGCTATGAGTGAAGAAGGTGCTGGCGGCCATCGCCATCGCGCCAATAATAAACGGCACAATGATATGCCAGCGCCGCTCACGCATACGATCCGAACTGGTGCCGATCACCAGCATCCCCAGCAGGGCGGCGACGCTCGGTAGCGCGGTCAGCATGCCGATGGTGGTAATGTCGGTCACCCCGGCGGTTTTGATAAAGGTCGGCATCCAGAACCCCATCGCATAGGCACTCAGCAGGATCGAAAAATCAATGCCGCCGAGCATCCAGACCTTGAGATTAAAAAAGCCATCGCGGAAGCTGTGTTTACTGTGACTGGCCTCGGCGTCATCCTGCGCTAGGTCGTCGGCAATTTGTTGTTTCTCTTCATCGGATAACCATTTGGCCTGCCGGAAATGGTTCGGTAACACCCAGAACGTCAATATACCCAACAGCACGCTGGGGATGCCCTCCAGCAGGAACAGCCATTGCCAGCCGTGCAGCCCGTGGCGCATATCAAAATGCCCCATGATCCAGCCGGAAATCGGGCCGCCGAGCACGCTCGACAGCGGCAGGCCGATCATGAATAACGCAATAATGCGGCCGCGACGGTAAGTCGGGAACCACAGCGTCAGGTAATACAGCACGCCGGGCAGAAAACCGGCCTCCGCCACGCCGAGCAGAAAGCGGATGACGTAAAACTGATTGGGGGTGGTAACGAACATGGTGCAGGCGGAAAGCAGGCCCCAGGTGATCATGATGCGGGCAATCCACACCTTGGCGCCGACCCGTTGCAGGATCAGGTTGCTCGGCACCTCAAACAGGATATAGCCGACAAAGAACAGCCCGGCGCCCAGGCCGAAGGCCGCTTCGCTCAGTTGCAGTTGGTCGGCCATCTGCAGCTTGGCCAGCCCGACATTGATGCGGTCGAGGTAGGCGGCCAAATAGCACAGACAGAGGAACGGGATCAGCTTCCAGGTGATTTTGCGGTACAGAAGCGATTCTGCGCCCGCTTTCCCGGCTAACGGGGTTTCAACAATGGCCATGATGATGTCTCCAGGTGGTGCATAGTGGCCTCCGGAGGAGGAGCGTTGTGTGTTTGCTTTCGAGGCGCTTGTCGCGCCTTCTTGATTTTTCAGCACTCCGTGCAGGTGAAACTCTCGATTACAACCTTTTCAGATAAGCGATAGCCTCCTGTTTGGTTACGACGTCGCCGTATTTACTGTCGATGTCGAACAGGTTGGCCTCGTGTGGGCCAGGGTGGCGATCGCCGACACATTCACGTACCACGATGGTGCGAAATCCGTGTTGTACCGCGTCTACCGCGCTGGCACGGATACAACCGCTGGTGGAGCAGCCGGCCAGCAACAGGGTATCGACGCCGAGCGCCACCAGCATCGGAGCCAATGAAGTGCCGAAAAAGGCGCTGGCGTACTGCTTGGTCAGCACCACTTCCGTGGCCAGCGGGGCCACCTGCGGGCAGAACGCCGCCAGCGGATTACCTTCCACCATGTCCTTCATAACCGGTGCTTTTTTCACCCAGACCCCACCATCGGCAAAATGCCCTGCATGATAGCGGATATTGGTGTGGATCACCGGAACTCCCGCCTGGCGTGCGGCTGCCATCAGTGCCACGCTTTCATCGACCGCGCTGACCACGCCGGGGGCGAACAGAGGCGCACCCTCGGTGGTGTAGCCCTGCATAAAATCGATCACCAGCAGGGCCGGACGCTGGCCGAAACCGATGCGGTTGCCCCAAACGCCCTGGTAGTTATCGGTAAGTGAATTATCGGCTGCCATTTTGCCTCCTTAATAAGCGCCGGAAAGCAGGGCCCCGGCACCGGGAACGATAGGTTCCAGCTCCAGTGCAGTCAGCATGGCGTAGGTGGTGGCGATGGCGGCGGTCAGCACCGGCTTGCCGGTTTGCGCCTCCACCGTAGCGACCGCCGGCAAGGACGGCATTTGTACGCAGGCGGACAGCACAATAGCGTCGACGCCGCTGAGATCCATCTCGGCGACAATGCCCGGCAGATTGGCCGGATCATGACGACCTACCGCCAGATTGTCGGCGATCTCCAGCGCGCGCCAGACCTTGACCTCGATGCCTTCGTGCTCGATATAGTCCACCACCATTTGGGTCAGCGGCTTCATGTAGGGGGCCACCAGCGCAATGCGTTTGGCACCCAGCACCTTCAGGCCGTTGACCAACGCACCGGCACTGCTGATCACCGGGGCTGCGGCGTTATTGTCCTGGGTGACCTGCGCCAGCCTGGCCTGGGATTCACGGTGATAGCCCAGCCCCATCGACATAATGGCCACCAGGCAGGCATAGCCCAGTACGTCAACCTGCGCGTCGGAAAGCTCCAGTGCGCAGCGGTCTGATTCGGCGTCCATCGCCGCCAGCTCCGCCTTGCTGACGTGCTTCATGCGCATGCGGCTGGAGTGAAAGGTAAAGCGTTCCGGACGGATCAACTGGCGTGCGGTCAGCATCGCCGGGATCTCGGTTTCCATCGTGGTGTTGGAACTGGGCACTATCTGGCCGATACGGTAATTTTTGCTCATGACAAAGGCTCCTTGATTAATCCAGAAAATCGCCCAGGGCGCGGAAGAAACCGTCGAAATCGTCCCACGGGATCATATGGCCGGCTTTCTCGACGTGAACCAACGTGATTTCCGGCTGCAACTGACGGATCTCTGCCTCGTCTTGCGGTTGGATCACGCCGCCAAGACCTGCCACCATCAGCAGCGTCGGCATGCTCAGTGAGGGATAATCGCGATGGCTATCGACCTGATGAAAATCTTCATAGGCGCGCTGAATTGCCGGTTCATAGCAGGTGTGCAGCCATTCGGCACGCAGTTGGCGCTGTTGTTCGCTCCAGCTCGGGCAGTAGGCACGCATCTGCTCGGCGTCCATTCCCTGCAATGACTGGCGGATCGAATCCACGTACCAGGGCCATTTGCCTGGGTATTCACGGCGGCCGGGGCCGGAAACCGGCGGATCGACCAATACCAATCGCCGTACGCCATCCGGCTGCAGTGCTGCGGCGCGCAGGGCAAAGCGCGCGCCCATCGAATGGCCAAGCAGGGCGTAGTTTTCCAGTTTTAATGCGGCGGCGAAGGCGTTGACGTCCTCGGCGCAGGTTTCAGCGTCATAGGCCAGATCCGGGCCGCTGGCGGACAGACCGCGACCACGAACGTCCAGCACGTAGGTGTCGTAGCGCTCGGCCAGGCGTTCGGCAACGAAACCCCAGGTGATCGCCGGGCTGGTGATGCCGGGGATCAGGATCAGTACCGGCCCCTGGCCGCCATAGCGCAGGTAATGCTGGCGGATGCCGTTGGCCTGCACGTTGGCGCCATACAGAAAATGGCTCATGCGGCGTTCTCCGATTTCAGCGCCTGTGCGTACAGGTCATAACCGTAGACCCAGGCCGGATCTTCCTGAGTGCGCAGGAAGGTGTTGGCATTGGAGACGGCCTGCACGCGAGAGGCGCGTTCCTTACGGTTGGCTTCATACAGTTGGAAAGCGGTGCGGTAGTCGCTCAGGCCGGTTTCTTGCAGACAGCGCGCCAGCATAGCGGCGTCTTCGATCGCCATCGCCGCACCTTGCGCCATGTGCGGTTTCATTGGGTGGCAGGCGTCGCCGAGCAGCACCATGCGACCTTCGCTCCACAGCGGCAGGGGCTTACGGTTCAACAGTGGCCATTTGGTGACCTGTTCGCTGGATTCGATCAGCGCTTGCACAATCGGGTGATAACCGGCGAAGGTCTCGTACATTTCCTCGCGGCTGCTGTCGATAAAGCTGCCCTGGAAATCCCATGCCGGGTGCGGCACACCGCTGACGTAGTAATATTCGTCGCGTTTTTGGGTGGTGTAATAGACCATCAGGTGACGATCTGCCGACCACCACTTCACACAGTCTTCAAAGCTCAGATTGTATTTGGCCAGCTTCTCACCGCGGATCAACGCGCGGTGGGCGACCCAGCCGCTGTAGGTTGGCGCTTCTGCCCCCAGCAGATGTTCGCGAATACGTGAGTTGATACCATCGGCACCAATCACGATATCGGCGCTGGCCTGGGTGCCATCGGCAAAGTTCAGCACCACCTGGTTGTCACGCTCCTCAATTTTGCTCAGACACTTGCCAAAATGCACGCTGCCCGGTTGCAGGGCCGCCATCTGCAACGCCTGTAAATCGCCCCGGTGCACCGTCACGTAAGCCGCACCGTACTCTTTACGGGCAAAGGCCCCCAGTTCAATACGCGACAAATAGTCACCGCTTTCGGCGTCGCGGCTGAACCAGAAATCCGGATGCGAGGCCATTTGTTCCAGCGGTTGCTCGATGCCGAGACGGCGGAAAATCTTCAGTACGTTTGGCCCCATATGGATGCCGGCCCCCAGGCGGGAAAACACCGGGCTCTGTTCGTACAGGTCGACGATAAAGCCGGCTTTTTGCAGCAGACCGGCGGCGGCGGCGCCACCCAGACCGGCACCGACCACGGCAATGCGTTGTTGTTTGCTCATCATTTTTCCCCTGACTGTTGGTTTTTTACCTGGCATCTGCAGTGATGCCGGATGATCGATTTATAGTGTATACGCTGAATAACGCAAAGTTGCACAAGTGTTAATTTAGATCTGGCTCACGCTAATTGACCAGCCATTACTGTTAAACTCATGTTAACAGCAGGATGTGCAGGGCTTTAAATAGGGTTTTCTTATGGCTGGAAACGGGGGCTTGCTTCCCGATTGATTTTGGTCTAGATGTTTAAAAGAGCGTGATCACTTTAATTTGCGCAAAATAACCTCATCGATGCTGGCTGCGTCGACCAACCCTTAGCGAGACAGGAGATACACCATGGCGGTCAATGATAGTCAGTTGGTACAACTGTTCGAGCAGGTGCTTACGCTGTCGAAGGTTGATGCTTCGCAAAGCGTGGCGATCCTGAAAAGTCACTATTCCGATGCGCGTACGGTGCGCGCCGCCACCGATGCGGCACTGCGCCTGGGTGCCAGGGTTTACGCGGTAGAACTGCCGTCGTTCAACCATCCGCGCGCGATGGGCAATGACATGACGGCTTACTGTGGCGATACGGCGCTGACCGGTAACCACGCGGCACAACGTGCGCTGGAGGCGGCCGATCTGATTGTCGACACCATGATGTTGCTGCATTCGCCGGAACAGGAGCAGATCCTGAAAACCGGCACGCGCATTCTGCTGGCCGTCGAGCCGCCGGAGGTGTTGGCACGCATGTTGCCTAATGTTGAGGATAAAGCGCGGGTGCTGGCCGCCGCCGAGGTGCTGGAACGTGCCAGTTTGATGCAGGTGAAGTCTGCCGCCGGCAGTGACTTCCGTGCGCCGTTGGGGCAATACCCCACGGTGACCGAATATGGCTATGCCGACGAACCGGGGCGCTGGGATCACTGGCCGAGCGGTTTCCTGTTCACCTGGCCGAATGAAGAACAGGCAGAAGGGGTTTTGGTGCTGGAGGTGGGCGATATCCTGCTGCCGTTTAAAAGTTACGCGCGCGAACGCATAACGCTTGAGATCGACAAAGGCTTTGTGACGCGCATTCACGGCGGCTTCGAGGCGGAGTATCTGCGGGAGTACATGAAGTATTTCAACGATCCGGAGGTGTACGGCATTTCGCATATCGGCTGGGGCCTGCAGCCGCGTGCGCAGTGGACGGCGATGGGGCTGCACGATAAAAACGACGGTATGTGTATGGATGCACGTGCTTTCTACGGCAATTTCCTGTTCTCCACCGGGCCGAATACCGAAGTCGGCGGTACGCGCAAAACCCCGTGCCATATGGATATCGCGCTACGTCATTGCGACATCAGTCTGGATGGCAAGACGGTGGTGGCGGATGGTGAAGTGGTGGCACCGGCGGCATCGCGGGTCAGCCAGAGTTAACTTGCTGCCAAAAGCAGGGGTTTGTACTATTCTCGGTGGTTTCCATTGATGGTGAGAGTAACGCAATGACGCCCCCCGAATACCCGGCTGCAGAGAGCGGCAAGACTGAAAATTATCATTTTACCGAACAGGTCGGGCACCTGCTGCGTAAGGTTTATCAGCGCCATGTGGCGATTTTCCAGCAAAACGTTGGGGATTCGCAACTGACCGCCGTGCAGTTTATTACCCTGTGCGCGGTGCGTGACATGGGCCCGAGTTCGTTGACCGAGCTGGTACAGGTGACGGCGGTCGATCAGGCCACCATTCGCGGCATTATCGAGCGGCTCAAAGCGCGCGAGCTGATTACCGTGATGCCGGATCCTGTCGATCGGCGCAAAGTGGTGGTCGGGCTGACCGACGCCGGTGCCGTACTGCTGGCGGGAACGCTGCCGCATGCGGCGACGATCACAGAATTAACTTTCGGTACGTTGAATCCGGCCGAACGTATAGCACTGATGTTCCTGCTCAATAAAATGCTGGAAGACCAGCCGCCCGGCTGATTCGCCACCCGCAACTGCGGTTGTCTGGTGAGTGCGTTGGGCCGACACAATAACCAGAGCGCAGGCGGAGACGCAACAATGGCGATAGCTGAAGTGCAATTGCCCAGGGAAGGCGCGGTAAAAACACTGACGGAGCATCCGCTGATGCTGTCAGTCAACGGCGAAAATATTCATACCCGGGTAATGGCGGATACTCCTCTGCTATTGGTGTTACGTAACGATCTGGCGCTCAACGGCCCGAAATACGGCTGTGGCCTGGGTGAGTGCGGAGCCTGTACCGTGTTGGTCGACGGCATTGCCGCACGTTCTTGTGTGATCCCGGCGCTGGGTGTGACCGGCCGCGCGGTGACCACGCTTGAAGGTTTGGGCGATCGCGACCGTCTGCACCCGGTGCAACGTGCCTTTATCGAAGAACAGGCCGCGCAGTGCGGTTACTGCCTCAATGGCATGATCATGACCACCAAAGCCCTGTTGGATCGCAATCCGTCGCCCAGCGACCGCGAAATCCGCCAGGCGCTGTCCGGCAACCTGTGCCGCTGCGGCACCCATATCGAAATCCTGCGTGCGGTTCAGCGCGCCATCATTCTCTGCCGCAGTGAGGAAACCTCGCCCCATGACTGACGCCCATTCCTCAGTACCGAGCCAGGCCGAATTATTGCAGCGTCATGGCGCCTTGCTGGTTATCGATCAGATCCAACCGCCGCCGGGCCTGGTGCCGAAAGGCCAGACGCCGAGCCTGAAACCCAAAGAGCAGGGGCTGTTTATTGCCATTTGCGACAACGGTGAGGTCTATGCCTTCAACGGCCATGTTGATCTCGGCACCGGTGTGCGCACCGCGCTGGGGCAAATCGTCGCCGAAGAACTCTACCTGCGTATGGAGCAGGTACGCATGGTGCTGGGCGATACCGAAAGCACACCGAATCAGGGCGCGACTATCGCCAGCGCTACGCTGCAAATTTCTGCCGTGCCGCTGCGCAATGCCGCCGCCGAGGCACGTCGCTGGCTGCTGCAACAGGCGGCGCAGCGTTTTAGCGTTGCGGTTGAGCAACTGACGTTGAATGACGGCCTGATTACCAGCCCACAAGGGCCGGCGGTGAGCTACGGCGAACTGGTCACCGGTGTGCATGTAGAACTACCTGTCTCCGGCGATGCGCCGCTCAAGCCGCAGGGCGAATACCGGTTGGTCGGCACCAGCACTGCACGCGTTGATATCCCGGCCAAGGCCACCGGCGAGTCCACCTATGTGCACGACATGCGGCTGCCGAACATGCTGCATGGCCGGGTGGTGCGGCCGCCGTATGCCGGCTATGACAGCGGTGAGTTTGTCGGCACCAGCCTGCTGACGGTGGACGAGCAGTCCATTGCCCATATTCCCGGCATCGTCAAACTGGTGGTGATCGGGGATTTTATCGGCATCGTCGCCGAGCGCGAAGAACAGGCGATCAAGGCAGCAGAGGCGTTGCAGGTCAGCTGGAAGGACTGGCGGCGTAACCTGCCGCAGATGACCGACGTGGCGCAGGCGCTGCGTGATAACCCGCATTCGACACGGGTGGTGCATGACACCGGCAATGTGGATGCGGCATTGGCCGCCGCCGATCGTCGCTTTACCCGCAGTTACCTGTGGCCGTACCAACTGCATGCTTCGATCGGCCCTTCCTGCGCATTGGCGGACTACCAGCCGCAGCAGTTACGAGTCTGGTCAGGTAGCCAGAATCCGCATCTGCTGCGTGCCGATCTCGCCTGGCTGCTGGAATACCCGGAACAGCAGATCGATATTATCCGCATGGAGGCGGCGGGCTGCTATGGCCGCAACTGTGCCGATGATGTCTGCGCCGATGCGGCGTTATTGTCGCGTGCGGTAGGGCGTCCGGTACGGGTGCAGCTCACCCGCGAACAGGAACACCTGTGGGAACCCAAGGGCACGGCACAGTTGATGGAGGTTGACGGTGGGCTGGACGCCGACGGTCACCCCGGTGGCCTATGATTTTCGTACTTATTACCCGTCCAATGGCGCCCCCACGCTGGCGTTGTTGCTGACCGGAATGGTTGAACCGGTACCGGTGGCCTATGAGATGGGGGACCGTACCTCGGTGCCGCCATATGAATACCCGGAACTGCGCGTCAGCATTGAGGACATGGCACCCATCGTTCGAGCCTCCTGGATGCGCGGGGTGTCGGCACTGCCGAATACCTTCGCGCACGAATCCTATATTGATGAGCTGGCCATGGCGGCCGGCGTGGATCCACTGGAATATCGGCTGCGTTATATCAAGGATCAACGTGCCACAGAACTGATGCTCAGCACCGCCGAGCGCGCTGGCTGGACGCCGCACACCGAACCGATGCAAACCCCGGCGGAAGATGGTGTGTTGCGCGGGCGTGGTTTTGCCTATGCGCGCTATATTCACAGCAAATTCCCCGGCTTTGGTGCCGCCTGGGCGGCCTGGGTCGCCGATGTGGCGATCGACAAGGCCAGTGGCGAAGTGGCGGTCACGCGTATTGTGGTTGGGCATGACGCGGGCATGATGGTCAACCCGGACGGCGTGCGTCACCAGATCCACGGCAATGTGATCCAGTCGACCAGCCGGGTGCTGAAAGAGCGGGTGACCTTCGAAGAATCGACTATTTCCAGCAAGGAATGGGGGGCTTATCCGATCCTGACCTTCCCGGAGGTACCGGAGGTGGACGTGGTGATGATGCCACGGCCTTACGATCCGCCGCTGGGGGCCGGGGAGTCTGCTTCGGTGCCCAGTGCTGCGGCCATTGCCAACGCGGTGTTTGACGCCACCGGCATTCGTTTTCGCGAGTTGCCGATCACTTCCGACCGACTGCGCGAGGCGCTGAACGGCCCGGATAGCGCCCGACAGCAAGCGGCACCAGCGGCTAAACCCAGGCGCAGTAAATGGTGGTTTGGCGGTGCAGCCGGTATTTTCGGTGCGCTGTTGGGCGTAGCGGCTACGGCACTGCCGTGGCGTGCCGAGATTGCCCCGGTGGCAACCCCAGGTTCGGGTACCTGGTCGGCAGCGACTCTGGAGCGCGGTCGTCAACTGGCCGCCGTCGGGGATTGCGCGGTGTGCCATACCGCTTCGGAAGGGGCAACCAACGCCGGGGGGCTGGCAATGGAGACTCCGTTTGGCACCCTGTACAGCACCAATATCACGCCAGATGTGGAGACCGGTATCGGCAACTGGTCGTTTGGTGCTTTTGACCGGGCGATGCGTCAGGGCATCAGCCGCGACGGGCGTAATCTGTACCCGGCTTTTCCTTATACTTCGTTCAGCAAAATGACCGACGGTGATATGCAGGCGCTGTATGCCTATATGATGTCGCAGCCGGCGGTCGCGCAGAGCAATCCGGCTAACCAGATGCGTTTTCCGTTCAATATCCGCCCGTTGATGGCCGGTTGGAATGCACTGTTTCTGCGTCAGGGCGAGTTTCAGCCGGACCCTGCGCAAACCGCCCAGTGGAACCGGGGCTCTTATCTGGTCAATGGGTTGGGGCACTGTGCGGCCTGCCATTCACCGCGTAATTTGATGGGGGCGGAAAAGGGGGGCAGCAGCTTCCTGGCCGGGGCGATGGTGGACGGCTGGGAGGCACCGGCGCTGAACCAACTGGCCACGGCGGAGAAACCCTGGGATGAAGAACAGCTGTTCCAGTACCTGAGCAGCGGTCATTCCGCCGAGCACGGCGTCGCGGCCGGGCCAATGGGGCCGGTGGTCAGCGAGCTGGCGACGTTGCCGGAGTCTGACGTGCGGGCGATGGCCAACTATCTGATATCCCTGAGCAGTCCGGCTCAATTAAATGTAGAGCCGCAGGTCAAACTGGCCACCCGTCTGCAACCCGCTCTGGGGCAACAGGCCGGTGAACGCCTGTTTCAGGGGGCCTGTCAGGCCTGCCACAGTGCCGCTGCCGGTGGGCCACAGCTGTTTGGCGTCAGTCCGGATCTGGCCAATAACACCAATATTTTCAGTGAGCGACCGGATAACCTGATCAAAGTGATCCTGCAGGGGATTGCCAAACCGGCCACCGCCGATCTGGGCTTTATGCCGGGCTTCAAGGACAGTTTCTCAGATCGGCAGGTGGCAGATCTGGTGAACTACCTGCGCCAGCGTTATGCCGGTGACAAACCGGCCTGGCGCAATGTGGAAGCGCAGGTGGCCAGACTACGCGCCAATCCGGGCAGCCATTAATCTCCACACTAAGGGCGTAATGCCGGTCAGTTAAGCAAAGTTCTGAATAAGCATGTACGACGTCGTTTAAGTGGGCGTCCCCCTCTCCCGAGGGAGAGGGCCGGGGTGAGGGGCTTTTGCGCCGCCGTTTATTTAATGGTTTATTGGCCTTGTGAATTGAATGTCAAATTTGGCGGCGCTTAAAATATGAATAAACGAAGTGGGGTGATAAAATAACGCAATCTTGCTAACTGTGTAATTAAGTGCCTCGTATAAGATATTCGTTTTAGTTGAGTTTATTATATTGGTGAAAATGGTTTTATATATTGACACGATGCTGGATGGTGTTTATATCTATGTCTGTCTTGCGTTTTTTGAATATGTGGTTTTAATATGAGTGGTGTGAATTTAATTTGGCATGAGTGTTCTATATAACATGTTAATATAATTACACATTAATGTTGAATGGGTGTCTTTTGTGAAGACGTTTTGGTCGGATTTTATTATGGTCACTCTTGCCGTTGGGCTATCCCATAATCTGTTTTTTAATGTGGGGATTAGCCAATGTAGCGGTCTGTTAAAAATCAATATCCCTTGTGAATTGGCCAAGTGGATGATTTATTTTTTCGTGCTGTTAGGGACAATGACTTTTATGAAGTCAATATATACCTCGGCGCAAGGATTGGTCCGTAAATGGAAGCGTCGCGGTCAGTAAGATGATTATCGACCTATAATGCCGATAAAGGTATAACCCCCAATGACAGGACGTCCTCCCCAGCTTTACCGCGAGGGTTATTTTGCCGCTCAGGCCACCAGAGCCGAAGGGGAAGTGATTATCCCCGCCAGCCTCAGTTTAACCGCCTATGCCTGGGTCAGCGTCCTGCTGGTGCTGGCCATCTTGCTATTCCTAATGTTGGGCGAATATACCCGCAAAGCGCGGCTGGAGGGGGTGGTGATGCCGTCCAGCGGGTTGATCAAGGTGGTAGCCCGCAGCGCCGGGCAGGTCACCGAACGGCTGGTGGCGGAAGGGGCGGCGGTCAAGGCCGGTCAGGCGCTGTATCGGCTCAGCGGTGAATATTTCAATGGGCAGGGCGTCGGTACGCTGGCGTCGGTTTCTGATTCATTAAATCGTCAATATCGCATGCTGGAGCATCAGCGCGCTCAAGAACTGGCAACCCGCGTTCTGCAGCAAACCGGCGTACGGCAACGCATCGCGCAGCTCAATCAGGAACTGTCCAGCGCAGACGCGGCAATGCTGCTGGTTCAGCAACAGGCGAAACTTTCACATTCGTTGATGGAGCGCTACCGCAAACTGATCGCCAAAGGCTATGTCTCCGAGCTGGAGTTTCAGCAGCAGCGAATGACGCTGTCGACGGCGCAGGAAAAGGTTGAACTCCAGCGACAGGCGCAGCTGCGGCTAAAACGCGAGCTTGCCGCGGCGGCCTCAGAGCTGCGGACCCTGGAACAACAACAGCAAGGGCGCGACGCCGAGCTTGAACGTCAGTTACAGGGCATTAAACAGCAGGAGATCGAACTGGGCGCCCAGCGCGATCATACGCTGACCGCCCCGGTGGATGGGCATATCGCCGTGGTACTGGCGCGGGCCGGTCAGACGGTAAAACAAAGCGATCCTTTGCTGATGATGGTCGCCGACGACGCACAGTTACAGGTCGAATTGTTTGCCCCAAGCAAAGCGGTGGGGTTTATCAAGCCCCAGCAGCGAGTGGGGTTGCGCTTTGCCTCGTTCCCCTATGAAAAATTTGGCGTGCAGTATGGCGTCACCCGCGCCATAACCGACACCAGCCTCAGCGCCAGCGAGGCGTTGCTGCAAAACCCGATGGTGTGGAAGGAAAACGAAGGGCATTACCGCGTCATCGTAGCCTTGGATAAAACCACCATTACGGCCTATGGCCGACAGGAGCCGTTGCGCGTCGGCATGACCGTGTCTGCGGATGTGGAGCTGGACAGCCGCCGCCTGTACGAGTGGCTGCTGGAACCGTTATGGAGTCTGCAAGGAAGGATCTGAACATGGACGTTACCGAAGTGATTAACTGGGGATGGCGCAAGCGCCTGCCGTTGATTCGCCAAACGGAATCGGCGGAGTGCGGCATGGCCTGTCTGGCGATGATTGCTGGCTGGCATGGGTATCGGGTTGATCTGCCCACGTTGCGAGCACGATTTAACGTTTCGCAGCTCGGCATGACATTTTCGCAGTTGATGAGCTGTGCCGAACAGTTGCACTTAAGTGGTCGCGCCGTGCAGCTGGAGCTTGAAGAATTGCACCTGCTGGCGGTGCCCTGCATTTTGTACTGCGACATGAATCACTTTACGGTACTCAAACGGGTGCGAGGGCAGAGGCTGGAATTGCACGATCCGGCTCGTGGTGCGGTAACCATGAGCCTGCGGGAAGCGAACCGTCACTTTACCGGCGTTGCCATGGAACTGACGCCCACGCACCAGTTTGCGGTCAAAGATCAGCGAAAAAAGATCCGCCTGTTCGATCTTATTGGCAAGACTCAGGGCCTGAAATCGGCGCTGGGCAGGATCTTCTGTTTCGCCCTGGCGCTCGAGGTGTTTGCGCTGATTGGCCCGCTGATCAACCAACTGGTGATTGATGAAGTGTTGGTGGCGCTGGACGCCAGCCTGCTGACGCTGATCGTCATCGCCATGTTGCTGATGGCCGCGACCCAGACGCTACTGGAACTGGCCCGACAGTGGGCGACCCTCACCATGGCGGTCAACTTCAACATGCAGTGGACGGCGAACGTGTTTCACCACCTGTTGCGGCTGCCGATTAGCTGGTTTGAGGCGCGCAATATGGGGGATATCAGTGCCAAATTTGATGCCGTCGACACCATTCAGGACACGCTGACCACCACGCTGCTCGAAGCCTTTCTGGATGTGTTACTGGTGGTGGGCACGCTGACCATGATGTTTTTCTACAGTGCCAAATTAACCCTGGTCGCGTTGGCCGCCGCTCTGGTTTATGGCCTGCTGCGGCTGTTTTGGTTCAGTACTCTGCGTAAAGCGGCAGATGATAGCTGGGTCGCCGGTACCCAGGAATCCAGCCACTTTCTGGAGAGCCTGCGCGGGGTGTTGAGCCTGCGGGTCAATGGGGCGCTGACACCGCGCGAATCGGTCTGGCGTAATCTGAATGTTGCCCGCCGCAATGCTCAACTGCACGAAAGCAAACTGATGATGGTATACGGCATTATGCAGACCGTTATCGGCAGCGTGGTGGGGGCGGCGGTGCTGTGGCTGGGGGCCAGCGCGGTGCTGGCCGGTCAGTTTTCGGTGGGTATGCTGGTGGCTTATATGTCCTTTCAGGGGCGTTTTTCGTCCAGCATCAATGGGTTGATCGACAAACTGGTCGCGTACCGCATGCTGGATGTCTATAACCAACGGCTGGCGGATATTGTGCTCGCGGCGCGTGAAGATGCGGCGTCACAGGCGGCAGGTGGTGCCAATGGGCCTTCAGCGACCTGCGTCTGGCCGAGCGATCGCCCTGCGTTGAGCCTGGAGCAGGTCAGTTTTAAATACGCCGGAACCGAACGTGAGATCCTCTCGCAGGTCTCGTTGCAAATCATGCCCGGTGAGGTGCTGGCGCTGGTCGGAGCCTCTGGTTGCGGCAAGACCACGCTGGCCAAGCTGGTACTGGGGCTGTATCCGCCGACCGCCGGGGTGATCCGCACGTTGGGCATCGAGCACCGGCAGGGGGATTATCAACAGGTTCGCCAGCATATCGGCGTGGTGTTGCAGGAGGACCAACTGTTTCGCGGCTCCATTGCCGAAAACATGACGTTTTTCTCTTCCCGGGTTGATCAGCAAAAGCTTGGCGAATGTGCTCGTCTGGCGCAGTTGGAACAGGACATCGAAAAACTGCCGATGGGTTACCAGACGTTAATCGGCGAAATGGGGGGAACCCTGTCCGCCGGGCAGAAACAGCGCTTACTGTTGGCGCGGGCGTTGTACAAGCAGCCACAGTTGCTGATCCTCGATGAAGCCACCAGCCATTTGGACGTTAATAACGAAACGCTGATTGGTCAGACTTTACGCCAGCTTGGGTTACCCATTTTACTGATCGCCCACCGGCCGGAAACCATCGCCACGGCGGACCGGGTGATCGAACTGGCGGCGGGGCGCATCCGCACGTTGAGCGTTTGACGATAAAGCCTTGCCTTGCCGCAGAGGATGGGCAGAGTCAGGCCAGCGGTCCGCCCATAATGGTTTCTTGCATACCAGAGAGAATGCGCTCGCCGGTTTCACTTTTCAGTTCTTCGTACCAGCCATGGGTGATCGCCATCTCTTTACCGTGGGTGACATCACAGCGCTTGCGCGCCTTCAGCACCAGGTCCTTCACCCGGTGGCTGCGTTTTTCCTGATAACGCAACAGCGCGTCTTCAATGCCGAGCGAGTTGGTTTGTAAGGCAATCGCCAGTACCACCGCGTCCTCCATCGCCGCACAGCCGCCCTGGCCGATATCCGGCGTGGTGCTGTGCCCGGCGTCGCCCAGTAATGCCACGCGCCCGCGCACCAGCCGTTCGAAAGGTTCGATATCATGGATCTCAATGCGGTTGATGGTATCGGGGTCGAGCGCGGCAATCAGTTTCTGCACCGGTTCGGCCCAGCCGGCAAAGTAACGCTGCAGATCGGCGCGCGCCGTGCTGCGGTCTTCCGCCAGCCCGGTGGGCAGAGGAACGTCGAAGAAATAGTAGAAGCGGTTGTCGGAGACGGGCATCAATGACACCCGCTTGCCTTCACCCACAAAGGTGGTCCACTGGTCGGCGGGGGCGATGGACTCATCAATGGCTACCAGCCCGTTCCAGTTAACGTAACCGGCATAGCGACGATCCACCCCGTGGCCCAGCACATAAGGGCGAATGGCGGAATGAGTGCCGTCGGCGGCGATCAGAAAATCACCGCTGGCCTGGCTGCCGTCTTCAAACCAGGCGGTCACGCCCTGCGAAGTTTCTTCAATGCCGCTGACGCGTTTGCCGAAATGCACCCGATCGCGGCCATAGGTGTCCAGCAACATCGCCTGTAGCTCGGCTCGGGCCACCGGGTACGGCCGTTCGCCGACGCTGGCGATCAGCGGATCCAGGCTAAAGCGCGTCAGGGTCTGACCGTGCAGGTATTCCTGATAGGCCATATAGTGCATCGGGCCGCCGAGCGCGCGCAGCGGTTCTTTCATCCCCAGATAATTAAGGCATTTTACGCCGTTGGGCCAGATGGAAATGGCGGCCCCGACCGGTTTGATTACTTTGACCGCTTCAAAAACCTCGGTGTCGATACCGACACGCTGTAATGCGATGGCGGTACACAGGCCGCCGATGCCGCCACCAATGACAATTGCTTTCATCTGCTTCTCCCTCATAGCCATGATCGGGAGAAGCAATTTCCATACCAGTCCGCAAACCGAGCGCTGGCGCGCTATCGGGCAGTTGCTTGATGCAATTTGGTGCAATCCATGGGCCGTGACGGGGCATCCTTAGCTGTTCCAGGCATGCAATTGCGCATAGCACAAATCCACAATAGAAAACCCCGCATGAATGCCAGACAGACAAAATAATAGACTACGCTAACTATTAGCCCGTCGCGCTGGTGTATGCAGACGGCGCGCATAAAAAGAATGATTTCGCCGCATTGATTAAGGTTGATCGGCATTTTGGAGCGATGAGCAATGAATCTACCCGAAGTCCCGCTTACCCGGCGGCGTTTTATCGTCGGCGCCAGTGCGCTGGTGATCGGTGCCTATCTGCCGTCTACCGGTGCGCTGGCCCGAGCCAACTCCGCCACGGCGCCTGAAAACAATCCTCATGCAGCCAATGCCTTCGTGCAGATTGATCAGGAAGGCATTGTCACCGTTATCAGTAAACATACCGAGGTGGGCCAGGGGGTGTATACCGGCATGGCGACATTGGTCGCCGAAGAGCTGGACGCCGATTGGTCGCAGGTGCGGGTGGTTGCCGCGCCGGTTGATACCAACGTCTATAAAAATCTGTCGTTCGGTTTCCAGGGCACCGGTGGCTCCAGTTCGGTGGCCAATGCCTATGAGCAGATGCGTCGCATGGGGGCCATGGCGCGTGCAATGCTGGTGCAGGCCGCCGCGCAAAGTTGGAAAACCTCCGCGCAGGAAATTACCGTGCAGGCGGGCAAGATCCGCCATGCCGCCAGTGGGCGTGAAGCGGGCTTCGGCGAGTTTGCCGTATTGGCCAGCCAGTTACCGCCACCCGACCCCGCGACTCTGACACTGAAAGATCCCGCCAATTTTACGTTGATCGGCAAGGCCAGCGGCCTGCACCGGGTGGATTCGCTGGCCAAAACCAACGGTTCGGCGCAATTCACTCAGGACATTCATGAGCCGGATATGTTGACCGTGACCATCAAAAAGCCACCGCGTTTCGGCGGCAAGGTGGCCTCATTTGACGCCAGTCGGGCGCTGGCGGTAGCGGGCGTCGTGGCGGTGAAGCAGACCGATACCGGCGTGGCGGTGTACGCCAAAAATACCTGGGCGGCGATCCAGGGGCGTGAAAAATTACAGGTGGAGTGGGACGACTCGCAGGCCGAGCGGCGCAACACCGAGCAGATTTTCGCCGAGTTCCGTCAGGTGGCGCAAAAGCCCGGTGCGGTGGCGAAAAGTCACGGCCAGCCGGACGAGGTTTTTGATAAAGCAGACAAAGTGATCGAAGCGGAATACACCTTCCCGTATGTGGCCCATGCGCCGATGGAGCCGTTGGACGGCTATCTGTTCTGGGACGGCGAAAGCGTCAAGGCGCGTTATGGCTGCCAGATCCAAACCCTCGATCATCAGCAACTGTGCGATCTGTTCCAATTGCCGCCGGAGAAGGTAGAAATTGAAACCATTTTAGCCGGCGGCAGTTTTGGTCGCCGTATCGATCTGGGCAACCCGAAGCTGGGGCCGGATCTGGCCGCAGACATGGCGGCGGCCGCCAAGGCGATTGGCCCTGGGCACGGGGTGAAGGTGGTGTGGACGCGTGAAGACGACATCCGCAACGGCTGGTATCGCCCGATGATCCTGCACCGGCTGCGCGGGGCGATCCGCGGCGGCAAGGTGGTGGGCTGGAGCGATACCGTCGTCGGCCATTCCTGGACGCTCAACAGTGCGATGACGGCACTGGTGGTTAACGGTGTCGATCAGATGATGATCGAAGGTGCCAGCGAAGTTCCTTATACCTTCGAGAGTTTCCGCTGCGACGCCCATATCGTGCCGGGCAAGGTACCCACTACCTCACTGAGGTCGGTGGCCAGTACCCACACCGGCCACGCGGTGGAAAGCTTTATCGACCAACTGTTGCAGGAAACCGGGCAGGATCCGGTAGAGGGGCGATTGGCACTGATGGGGGATGCGCCGCGTGAGGCTGGCGTATTACGGGCGGTGGCGAAAGCCGCTAACTGGCAGGGCGCGAAGGTGGTGGATGGCCGGGCGCGGGGGGTTGGCGTCGCCAAGGCGTTTAATACCCGGGTGGCGCAGATTGCCGAGGTATCGATCGGCGAAGGCGGCATTCCACGGGTGCACAAGGTGTGGTGTGCGGTGGACTGCGGCGTCGCGGTCAATCCGGATGTGATCCGCGCGCAGATTGAAGGCGGCATCGGCTACGGTCTGAGCATCGCACTGTACGGCAATATTACGCTAAAAGACGGGGTGGTTGAGCAGTCCAACTTCAACAATTTCCGCCCGCTGCGTATCGATGAAATGCCGGAAATAGAGGTGATTATCGTGCCTTCCAGCGAGGCCCCGACCGGTGTGGGTGAACTGGGTGTGCCGACCATTGCCCCGGCGGTCGGGAATGCTCTGGCGCTGCTCGGGCGGTCCCGCAGTTCACTGAGCCTGCCTTTACACCGTCCCAACAGTGACGCCAGCGTCTGACAAGGAGAACAGCATGATAACTTTAACCGTGAACGACCAACCGCTGACGTTTGATGGCGACCCGCATATGCCGCTGCTGTGGTTCCTGCGTGATGAAGCCGGGCTGACCGGCACTAAATTTGGCTGCGGCATTGCGATGTGCGGCGCTTGTACCGTTCATCTGGACGGTGTGCCGGTGCGGTCTTGCATGACGCCGGTCTCTGCCGCCGAGGGCAAGAAAATTACCACCATCGAAGCGATAGGCGAAACGCCGACGGGCAAAGCGGTGCAGGCGGCCTGGGTCAATCTGGACGTAGTGCAATGCGGCTACTGCCAGTCCGGCCAGATCATGAGCGCCAGCGCACTGCTGGCCCAAAGCAAGAACCCGAGCGATGCAGATATTGACGCGGCGATGAGTGGCAACGTTTGCCGCTGCGCTACCTACGTGCGCATTCGCGCCGCCATTCACCAGGCCGCCAAGGCGTTGGATTAAGGGAGAAACCCATGAGCAACGCCCTGAGATGGCTGTTATGGCTGATTGTCGCAATAGTGGTGTTAGCGGGAGGTTACGCGCTTTATACCCTGTTACGTCCGGTCGGCCCGGAGCCTGCTGCTCCTATCGCCGGGGCCCCGGCGAGCATTAGCGATAAGCTGGCCCGCGGTGAATATCTGGCACGTGCCGCCGACTGCGTGGCCTGCCACACGGCGCCTGGCGGCAAACCTTTCGCCGGCGGTTTTGCCTTTAAACTGCCATTCGGCACCATTTACGGCACCAACATTACCGCCGACCCGGAAACCGGGATCGGTGGCTGGAGTGACGATCAGTTTGTGAGTGCGGTGCGTGAAGGCGTCGGTCCACAGGGGAATCTGTATCCGGCCATGCCTTATACTTCCTACACTGGGTTAAGCCGTGACGACGTGCTGGCAATCAAGGCTTATCTGTTCAGCCTGCCGCCGGTGAAGCAGGCGAATCCGGAAAACGGTCTGTCGTTCCCGTTCAACCAGCGCTGGGGCATGAAGTTCTGGAATTTGGCGTTCTTCAACGAAAAACGCTTCGAGCCGAACCTCAATCAGGATGAGCAATGGAATCGCGGGGCCTATCTGGCGACGGCTCTGGGCCACTGCAGCGAATGCCATACCCCGCGCAATCTGGGTTTTGGCATTAATCAGAGCAAAAACCTCAGCGGTGAGGTGATCCAGGGCTGGTTCGCCGGCAATATTACCCCGGATCGGCAGACCGGTATTGGCGCCTGGAGCGAACAGCAACTGTCGCAATATCTGGCCACCGGCCATGCGGAAGGGCGCAGCAGCGCTTCCGGCCCGATGGCAGAAGCGGTGGAAAACAGCCTGCAGTACCTGACGCCGGAGGACAACCAGGCCCTGGTGAAATATCTGCGCAATATCGAGCCGATCGCCACCGACAGTGCCAGCGCGGTGAATCTGCAGCCGAAGGGCGCGACCTCTTCCAGCGCGGTATTACCGGGTGGGCAGGAAGATTCGCTGGGCCGCAGGCTGTTCGCCGGGGACTGTAGCGGTTGTCACCAGTGGAACGGTACCGGCCGCCAGAGTAAATATGCTTCGTTGGTTGGCAGCACCGCGGTTAACGATCCGCAGGGCCGTAGCGTGGTGCAGGCGATCCTCAAAGGTACGCGCATCAGCATTGGTGAGCAGCACGAGTTTATGCCGGACTTTGGTAGCCAATACTCGGACGAAGAAGTGGCTGCGGTAGCCAACTACGTGGTGGGTCAGTTTGGTGAAAAACAAGGCAAGGTGACCGCCAAACAGGTGGCGGAGCAGCGTAAGCAGTAACCCTTGGCGAGGGGGTTAACGCCCCCTCGCTACCCATCAGCTTTTACGTCGGGACATTACCAGTTTGTCCCTGGGGCGATCTTGCCAGTCGGCAATCTGATTATTGAAGTTATCTGCCAGCAGATAGGCCGGGGTTTTTGCCAGCCAGTCAGACAGCGAAATATCCTGATAAATACCGTTATCCAGTACGATTAGCACTTTGAGATCCTTATCGCCCATATTCTCAATGTAATGACCAAAACCCTGTGGGACATAACCGACGTCTGTCGGTGCATATTCTGCGGTCTGCGCATGGCCGTGTGAACTGAATACCGTCATGCGGCCCTTGCCGGAAATATAGTATTGCCACTCATTGGCGTTGGGATGCCAGTGCAATTCCCGCACCGCACCGGGTTTAACGATTTCGATAATTCCGGTCATGGTGGTTGAAATAGGGAATTCTTTTGACGATACCAAATGAACGCTGCCTGCATCATTTTGAAAAAAAGGTTTTTGCTTCATTAATTCATAACGGTGGGCCAACGGAGAGTTATTCAAGCCGCCGTCGTTGCTGGGCAGGGGCAGAGATGGGGGAACCGCACCGCCGACAATATAGGCCTCACCCTGTTTGGCTTTGGAAAATACCGCTGCCGGCATATTAACGCTTTTTTCCAACACCTCTTTGGGCATGTGTGCCACCCAGTCGGTAATGCTGAAAGTACCAAACTCGGAAAAATGGCCGTTATCAAAGGTCAAAACAAAGTGCGCGCCGTCCGCCAGCGCCTGGATCGAGTGCCCGTAACCTTTGGGAAAATACCAAACGTCCCCTGCGCCGAAGTCCGCCACTTCACACTTGCCCTCCGGGTCGATGATGGTGATGCGGGCATGGCCTTCCAGCATAAACGCCCATTCGGCGGCAATGGCGTGCCAGTGCAGTTCGCGGACACCGCCCGGCTCCAGCGTCATATCTACCCCGGCAACGCCTTCAGAAATCGGGAATTGTTCGACGGTGGCCTCTCTGGCCCACCCGCTGGGCAGGCTGCGTTTTTTGCTGTTGGCAAAGACATATTTATAAAGGTCTTGTGCCTCTGCGGCGGGTTGGAAAGTACTGGGCGGGACAATATTGCGATGTTCGTCGGCGCTGGCGGATTTAAGCATACCGCCCATTACGCTGGCTGCTGCTGCGCTGACCGCAGAGGCTTTTAATATATCACGACGCGATAACATATGACTTTCTCCAATATAGAATGCCTGCCAAAATATCGGCAGGATTTATCTGTTGGTTTTATTGGCTGCAGGTGTGTTATTGCCGCATTAAAATGCTCTGCGACGGTTAAATCATAGTGGCTTAGGCCGTATTCATCGCAAATATTTTATTTGTTTGTGTTACCAATTGAGAGAGGCTGTAATTATTGTATTTACTATTAAATAATAATGCATCGGTATCAATTTAATTGTGTTTTTTGTTCAATAAATAATAAACAGAGTTAATTTATTTAGGCGGGCATTTTTTTGTCAGTGTTATTTTAATCGGTTAATTCAACCAATGCGCTAAAGTGGGGCGTGGTGGGCAACATTGCAGTGCATTTTCGAAAATTAGTGATGTTAATCACAAAGCTTAACGCAGGCTATTGCCGAAAAATCACAACTATGACGATACTTTCGCCGCGATCTTAGCGATCGCCAGACATTTTTATTACGGCGTGTTACTGCTCAGGCAGGCAAGACCAAAATAGGAATGCACCTCTCATTGCGATGAGGCGCATTTTGATTTTGGTCTTTTTTTTTGTTTTTTTACGGGGAAACTTTATGGATTACAAACAGCTGGGCCTGGAAATACTGGCGCGGGTAGGGGGCAAGGGCAACGTCAGCAAACTGACGCACTGCGCTACTCGTCTGCGCATGGAGTTTAACGATGACAGCCTGGTAGAGGCGAAAGCGATTGAGGCCCTGCCGGGGGTAATCAGCGTGGTGGAGCGCGGCGGCCAGTTCCAGATCGTGGTCGGCAACAACGTGCAGCAAACTTTCCGCACCCTACAAAAAGAAATCGGCGCTCTCGAGGGGCGACAGAGCGATAAGAAATCACAGGCTCGCGGCGGAGTGGTTTCACAGATTATCAGCGTGATCTCTACCACCTTTACCCCGGTGATCCCGGCGATCACTGGCGCGGGGATGATTAAGGCGCTGCTGGCGATCCTCAAACTGACCGGGACGATAGACGCCGCCAGCCCGACCTATCACCTGCTCGACACCATTGCCGATGCGGCTTTCTTCTTCCTGCCGGTGCTGTTGGCCTATGGTGCGGCGATCAAGTTCGAGTGTAACCCGATACTGGCCATGACCATCGCCGGGGTGTTGTTGCACCCCAATCTGGCGCAGATGCTGGCGGCGGGAGCTCCGATTGATTTTATTGGTATCCCGGTGCGAATGGCCGACTATGCCGGTTCGGTGCTGCCGATTATTTTCACCGTCTGGCTGATGTCTTATATCGAGCGCTTTGCCGAGAAAGTTTCGCCGACGATGATCAAGTTCTTCACCAAGCCGATGATTATTCTGTTGGTCACCGCGCCACTGGCGTTGGTGGTGGTAGGCCCGTTCGGAATTTTCCTTAACGATCTGGTTGCCGCCGGCGCGGCGATCGTCGACGGTAAGGCCAGTTGGCTGATCCCGATGCTGATGGGCGGGCTGCAACCCTTCCTGGTGATCACCGGCACCGCCTGGGCGATGACGCCGATCGCGACCGGTCAGTTGAGCAAAAACGGGTTCGAAATGATTAACGGGCCGGGCATGCTGGCCTCCAATATTGCGCAGGGCGCGGCCACCCTGTGCGTGGCCTTCCGTACCAAAAACAAAAACCTGCGCCAACTGGCGTCCTCTGCCGGTTTCACCGCGCTGCTGGGTATCACCGAGCCTTCGCTGTACGGCGTGACGCTCAAGCTGCGCAGACCGCTGATTGCCGCGATGATCGGTGGTGGCTGTGCCGGTGTTTATGCCGGGCTGAGCGGGCTGGTGCGTTATGCCTTTGTCTCCCCGGGGTTGGCGGCGCTGCCGGCGTTTATCGGTGAAAACCCGATGAATATCGTCCATGCGCTGGTCACCTGCGCCATTGCTATCGTAGTGACCTTTGCGCTGACCTGGGTCCTGGGTTTTGAAGATCCGGTCGAAGAGCAGGAGATGCCGAAGACGGGATCTCACCGCGACGCGGAACAGCATATTTTCAGCCCGCTGTCCGGCCAACTGGTGGCGCTGGACCAGGTGAACGACGATGTCTTTTCCCAGGGGTTATTGGGCCAGGGCGTAGCGATACGGCCGCAGGAAGGGCTGCTGCGTGCGCCGCTGGACGGTGAGGTGGTGACCTTCCTGCCTTCAATGCATGCGGTGGGTATCAAAGGGGATAACGGCGTTGAACTGCTGGTGCACATCGGTATCGACACGGTTAATTTGGCAGGGCAGCATTTTAGCTCCAACCTGAAAATTGGCGACCGGGTCAAGATGGGGGATGAACTGGTGCGTTTTGATCTGGCGGCGATTGCTGCGCTGGGTTACGACCTCACCACGCCGGTACTGGTGGTCAACAGCGAAGATTTCCCACAGTTGAGTTGCCGTCAGCCGGGTCGGGTCGGCTTTGGCGAACCCATCATCAGCCTGAATAATGTGCAGCAGGAGCCGGCATGATTTATCAACGACTGAACGATTTCCCCAAAGATTTTCTGTGGGGGGCTTCCACCTCCGCCTATCAGGTAGAAGGGGCCTGGGACGAAGATGGCAAAAGCCCGTCGATTGTAGATATGCTCGATCATCCGCCAGGTACCGCCGACTTTAAGGTGGCCAGCGATCACTATCATCGCTTTCGCGAGGACGTGAAACTGTTTGCCGAGTTGGGGCTGAAGGCCTATCGCTTTTCCATTGCCTGGACGCGGGTGCTGCCCAATGGCACTGGCGAGGTCAACGCTGCCGGGCTGAATTTCTACCGCCAGTTGATTGATGAACTGCTGAGCCATGGCATCGAGCCGGTGGTGACGCTGTATCATTTCGATCTGCCCTATGTGCTTGAGCAGCAGGGGGGCTGGTCTAATCGCGCCACCATCGACGCCTTTGTCGATTATGCCGGGGTGCTGTTCGACGCCTTTGGCGACCGGGTGAAGTACTGGCTGACTATCAACGAACAAAACACCATGATCCTGCACCCAGGGGCGATTGGCACGCCAAAGGGCGGCGTACTGCCGTCCAAACGGGTGTTGTATCAGCAAAGCCACCATATGCTGGTGGCCCAGGCGCGGGTGATGGCGCTGTGTCACCAGCGCTGCCCAGGCGGGAAGATTGGCCCGGCGATTAACACCACTTCGATGTATCAGGAAACCTGCCATCCGCTGGATGCTATCGCCGCCCATAACTGGGAGACGCTGCGTTGCTGGAGTTTCCTCGACGTGGCGGTGCATGGCCGCTATAACCCACTGGCCTGGCGTTATTTGCTGGACCGCGAACTGGCTCCGCAGATGGAGCCGGGCGATGCGGCGCTGTTGCTGCAGGGCAAACCGGACTATGTGGCGATAAACTACTATTCTACCGCCACCATTGCCGCCAGCCGTGGCGACGCCTCCGACATCAGCGCGCGCGCTGGCGATCAGCAAATCATGCTGGGGGAATCGGGAGTTTACCGTGCAGCAGAGAATCCGTTCGTCGGTAAAACCCGCTACGGCTGGGTGATCGACCCGGTCGGACTACGGCTAACGCTGCGCAAAACGGCCGAACGCTATCATTTGCCAATATTAATTACTGAAAACGGCATCGGTGCTCCGGATGAGTTACAGGCCGATGGTACAATTAACGACGATTACCGCATTGAGTTTATGCGTCAGCATGTCGAACAGATGCAGTTGGCGATTAACGACGGGGTAGAACTGATCGGCTATTGTCCGTGGGCGGCGATAGACGTGGTCAGCACTCATCAGGGCTATGCCAAGCGTTACGGGTTTGTCTATGTCAACCGGGGTGAGCAGGATCTGAAAGATCTGCGGAGAATTAAAAAGCGCAGTTTTGACTGGTATCAACGGCTGATTGCCTCAGATGGCCGGCAACGCTAAAAATAAAGGGTGATGGCCGCGACGATGAAAAGTCATTAAGGTACTCAATAATAGCCTGGTGCTATCGACTGACGGCGATAACAATGAAGTTATCGTGATGGGCAAGGGTATTGGCTTTAACAGCAAGGTGGGTGACGTTCTCGACCCGGCCACGATAGAGAAAGTGTATGTGGTGCAAAACAGCCAAAAGGGCCGAGATTACCTGCGGCTGATAGAAACCACGCCGGAAGAGCACATTGAGATCGTGCAGATGATCCTTGCTGAGGCTAACCGCCAGCTCAATGGGCGGATTAACGAGCAGATTTTCTTCACGTTGGCGGACCATATCAGCTTCGCCATTGAGCGCTACCACAAAGGGATTGCTATCCAAAACCGGCTGCTGTTTGAGGTAAAGCGCTTTTATCCGCAGGAATTCGCGGTGGCCACGCAGGCGCTGGCGCACATCAACCGGCGGTTGAACATCAGCCTGCCGGAAGAAGAGGCGGGCAACATCGCTTTCCATCTGGTTAATGGCCAGACCGATGTGCAAAACATGGAGCACACGCTGCTGGCGGTGAAGATGCTGAAAGATATTTTCAATATCATCAAATACCATTTTCGCATCAATATCGACACCGATTCGCTCAATTACTCGCGTTTTCTGGTGCATATGCAGTTTTTTATTCAGCGTATGGTCGAGGGGCAACAGATGACGTCGAAAGACGATTTTATCTTTGCTCAGGTAACCAAAGAGTATCCGCACGCCTATAGTGGTGCGCTGCTGATCCGCGACTACGTGAAAAATCTGCTGCAGATGGAAATGTCGAACGATGAGCTGCTGTATCTGGTGATCCACCTGACGCGCATCGCCGACAAGGAAGATTAGCCGGGGGGCTGCTCGCTGACCGCTTCGGCCACCAGATCGCGAAAACGCGTGATGATGGCCGATGTTCGGTTGTTGCGCAGCGCCAGATAAAGTGGCGCACTGAGCTGGGCTTGATCGCCAATCGCCCGGTAGACAATGCCGTCGCCCCCCAAACGTCGCATCGAGGCCGGCACGATGGAAAGCCCCAAACCGGCACCGACCAAACTGAGGGTCGCGGGCAGGCGCGGGGCCTCCTGAATCACCCGCGGGCTGAACCCGGCGCGGTGGCAGGCCGCCAGAATGGCGTCGTACAAACCCTGACCCGCAGGCCGACGATAAAGAATAAAGGCTTCTTGGGTTAATGCCTCCAGCGGCAAGGGTTGCTCACTGTTGACGGCCAGCGGGTGGCCGACAGGCAGGGCGACCAGCATAGGTTCGCGCAGCACCGGTTCAATAGTCAACCCTGGAATGCCGCCCACCGGCGAGCGCACAAAGGCCACGTCAAGGCGTTCATCCACCAGTGCCTCCAATAGCTCACCGCTGCCGGCCTCTTCCAACTGGGTGGTAATGCCCGGCAGGATCTCCCGGTAACGGCGCAGCAAATTGGGCACAAACGGGTGCAGAGCGGCCGAACTGGTGAAGCCGATGGCAATATGCCCTTGTTCACCCCGTGCGGCACGGTGCACCGCCTCGGTCAGTTGCTCTGCCCGTGCCAACAGGGCACGAGCTTCATTGAACAGCACATTGCCGGCTTCGGTGACGCGCACGCCACGTGGCAGACGCTGCAACAGTTTTACCCCCAGCTCATCTTCCAGCCCTTGCAACAGGCGGGTTAACGGCGGCTGCTGAATAAACAGTCGTTCGGCGGCGCGGGTGATATTGCCTTCTTCCACCACGGTAACGAACGCCCGCAGGCGACGGAGTTCAATCATAGACATACCTTTAAGGTATCCTTATTGCTTATGAAATGCATTAGACAGCATGACATGGCGGCGCGCATCATACCAGCCATCATAAAAAGCAATCTGGAAGCGGCAATGTCTGAATCTGATGCAGTAAAAAACAGCCAACTAGCGACCCCTCCGGGTAACAGTGAGCTATTTTTGGGCTTTCTGATGCTGGGGCTGATTGGTTTTGGCGGCGTGCTGCCGCTGGCACGTAACATGCTGGTGGAAGACCGGCGCTGGTTGAGCGGTGAACAGTTCACCGAACTGCTGGGGTTGTGTCAGTTTTTGCCCGGCGGCAACGTGATCAACCTTTCAGTGGCGGTGGGTATGGAGTTTCGTGGGGTACGCGGTGCTTTGTGCGCGCTGCTGGGGCTGATCAGCGCGCCAACGGCGATTGTGGTCGGGTTGGGTATGGTCTACGCCCGTTTCCAGAACGATGCCCATGTGCAACACGTGTTTGCCGGCTTAGCCGCTGCGGCGGCCGGTTTGCTGTTGTCCACCGGAGTGAAAATGCTGCTGCCACTGCGCGGTAAATGGCTGGCACTGGCGATTGTAGCGCTCAGCCTGATTACCATTGCCTGGCTGCGTTTGCCGTTATTACCGACCATGCTGGTGCTGGCACCGCTGAGCATTCTGCTGCTGTGGTGGAGGGATCCATCATGATCGCTATCTTGATCTCACTGGCATTGATTTTCACCGAATTGTCCGCTGCTGGCGTTCGGTGGTGGCATGACCATTCTGCCGGAAATGCAGCGCCAGGTGGTGGAGGTTCATCAATGGTTGAGCGCGCAGGAGTTCAGTGCGCTGTTCGCCATGGCGCAGGCTGCACCGGGGCCGAATATGATGATCGTGCCGCTGATTGGCTGGCACGTGGCCGGCTGGGCCGGGCTGTTGGTCTCTTCGGTTGCCAAGTTCGGCCCGTCGTCGATCGTCACCCTGCTGGTGATGGGGGCCTGGCGACGCTTCAAGGATAAACCCTGGCGGCGCAGAGTGCAGAGTGGCCTGGTGCCGGTTACCGTCGGTTTAGTGGCGGCGAGTGGGGTGCTGATTGCCGAGGCTTCCGCGCCAAGCTGGCCGCTGGCGGCGATTATTCTGCTGGCCACGGTCGTGAGCATGAGCAAGCGTATTCATCCGCTGTGGGTTTTGGCGGGCGGTGCGTTAATGGGATTGTTGGTGGCGTGACGACAGGTTTTTTTACGCTGCCGTCATGCCAGAAAAGACGGTTATTGGCGTGGCGTCAGCGTAAAGCGCGGCTTGCCGTGATGATTTATCACTTCGTAGCGTTTGGGGGCCGTCAGCGCCAGAAACGCCACCATGCTGCCGTCGGCGTTGGTCAGCGTCATGCCGTCCGGCGTTGGGCGCCAGGCGACCGGCAGTTCGGCGAGGGCCAGCGGCTGCAGACATTGCGCAGAGGCGGTAAAACGGTAGGCGTTGGTGCCTTCGATCAATTCATCGCTTAACTCAACTTCGCAGGCGGCGGCTTTGCCTTCGGCATCGTTCAACTGCCAGTGCCCTTTCAGCGCAGAGGGGGCCAGCAGGGGCAGTGAACTGGCAAAGGTAGTGCTGCTTAACATCATGCTCATAACAACTCCTGTCAGGGCAACGCGCCGTACTGCGCGTATAGAGAGAAATCTCGGCATCGGCCACTCCTTACTTAAATCCGTTAATACCATAGCACGATCCCAGGTTCCGGGTGAGTGAAGGGTAAGAGGTTTTAATGCTCGTTTACCGACGGAAAAAAAAGCACCATCAGCATTTCGTCGAGATAACCCTGTTCGGTTTTCAAGGCGCGAGGCTCCATACCATAGGGCTCGAAACCGTATTTTTTGTAGAGACTGATTGCGGCATCGTTGTCCACCACAACGGTAAGCAGTATCTGTTCGACCTGGTTGGAACCATGGTCAATAACCGCTTTTAGCAATGCATTGGCGATCCCCTGGCCTCTGAATTCGGGTTCAACAAATACCCCGGTCAGCGAGGCCTTATGCGCATCTTTAATGCCTTCGGCCTGCTTGAATACCATGACCCCAACTATCCTGCCGTTAGAATAGGCGCCGAATACGGCACAGTTGGTGAGCCTGTCGGCAAAAAATTGTAGCGGTTTCTCAGCCTCAAGCGCGTAAAAGGAGCCGAACATTTCGGGGGATTTTTTTAAGGCGGCAAGCCGAATAGCCCGAAAATCCTCTGCGTTTTCTGCCTGGAGCCGGCGAATTTTTATATCAAGCATTGGTGGTTTCCTGTCCTGTAGCGAGATCGTTATGGTTGCAAGGCTTTAATCAACGCCTGATTAAACTGTGCGGGTTCTTCCATTTGCGGCGCATGGCCCAGCCCCGGAAACTCGATCAGGCGGGCGTGCGGGATCAGTTTTGCCACCTGTTTGCCCAACACATTGTAATGCCCAAGTGTAGCCTTGACCGCCGGTGGGGCAATGTCGCTGCCGATGGCGGTGGTGTCGGCGGTACCAATTATCAGCGTGGTTGGCGTTTGCAGATCCTTAAATTCGTAGTACACCGGCTGGGTAAAAATCATGTCGTAAATCAGCGCCGAGTTCCAGGCCACCAGGCGATGCCCCGGCCCGTTGTTCAGCCCGGCGAGCATATCGACCCAGCGGTCATACTCTGGTTTCCAGCGGCCGACGTAGTAGGTATTCAACTCATATTGCCTGATACCTGCCGCGGAAGTTTTCAGCTCACGCTCGAACCATTGATCGACGCTGCGCCAGGGAACACCCTTGGCCTTCCAGTCTTCCAACCCAATCGGGTTCACCATCACCAGTCGCTCAACCGCCTGCGGATACATCAGGCTGTAACGCGTCGCCAGCATGCCGCCGGTGGAGTGGCCGACGATAGTCGCTTTACTGATTTTCAGGTTATTGAGCAACGCGTGGGTGTTCTGCGCCAACTGCTGGAAACTGTATTGGTAATGTTGCGGTTTGGTCGAACTGCAAAAGCCGATTTGGTCCGGTGCGATCACCCGGTAACCGGCTTTGCTCAGCGCTTTGATAGTGTCTTGCCAGGTGGCGGCGCAGAAGTTCTTACCGTGCATCAGCACTGCAGTGTGACCGTTGGCTTCACCTTCTGGCGGCACGTCCATATACCCCATGCTTAACTGCTGCCCCTGAGAGGTGAAGCTAAACTGCTGCAAGGGGTAAGGGTAATGAAAACCCTGCAGCTCTTGGCCGTATTTTGGCGATTCGGTCGCTGCTGTGGCGGTAAAAGCGGTGAGGGCGGCGGATAGCAGCCAACGACGGGGAAATCTCAGCATCCTGATGTCCTTATGAAAAATCGGCAAGAGTCTGAGTATAGCCCTAATGGTTGAGTTTTCAGGGCGACGCCGCCGCTTGTGCCTTGGGTGACATGCCAGCGGGTTTTCGTTGAAGCTGATGCAGATCGGATTATCTGCGGTTGGAGCGACGAATGGCGCATTGCCAGACGTGACATCGGCCAGTGCGCTGCGGTTCAGCCCTGCCAGCGCAACGGCGATGCGTTATTAAATCTCTTTATTAATAATATCGGCGACGCGCAGCGCAATCGCATACCCGGTCAGGGTTGGATTAACCACGGTGGAACTCGGGTGTACGCTGGTACTGGTGATAAAGAGGTTGGCATGATCGAAAGAGCGGCATTCATGGTTGACCACGGAGTCTCGTGGGTCACTCCCCATAATGGTGGTGCCCATGATATGGGAACTTGGTACCCAAGCCTGAATATCATTCAGTACCTCAGTCGCACCGAACAGACTCCTGAATTGGTCATAGTCTTTATAGAGCAAAGCCATGGCGTTCATGGTGTATTCATGGGCAATGTCATAGTTGATGCGTGGCGTAGGAAGACCCAGTGCATCGCGCTTATTGCTCAGGGTGACCCTGTTGGTCGGATCGGGCAATACCTCGACGTAAGATGCAATCTTCAGGTAGCGCGCGGAATTGTGGCGGATCAAACGATCAAGCTCCGGGCCTACAATACCTTGACTCAGCAACCGGCGGGTAATCAGTTCGTTAGGAACGGTATTATCCAGGAAGTGGCGAATAGCCGCATGCTGGTGCCGCAGCGGCGTGTCGCGCCAGGTGTTGATGCTTCCTTGTTGAGTTGGACCACGTCCCGCCCAAACGGGATCTTTCGCCAGCATAGAGATAGACCGCCCGGTGTGCCCCATCATGTTACGACCTACCTGATCGGATGAATTACCGATGTCCGACATCAGCATCAGTTTCGGCGTTTCTACCCCATGTGCGGCCAATACGAAGTAACGTGCAGTAAGGCGTGTGCTTTCACCCTGCGGATTTTTATAGTGGATAGCGACAATCTTGTTATCCGGTCCTTTTTCAATGCGGTAAGCCACTGCATTGACTAACAGTTTAGCGCCATTCTGTTCGGCCCATACAACTGGTTTATCGCCGGAGAACTGTGCACCAATTGGGCAGATAGGCGCACAGTTATTATTGCCCGCGCAGATCGGTCGCCCTTGATAGGGGCGCGTCGCGCGTGCATTAGGTTCATCAACAAAGTGGTGATTGACTGTTGATACCTTTTCGGCCACTTGCTGAGTCAAATAGCTCCAGGGCTGCATTGCCATGGGATAAGGTTTAGAGCGCGGGGGATAAGGTTGTTGCCCCAGACCTCGCTGATCGTCGGTGTTTGAACCACTCACGCCAATCTCTTCTTCGGCCTGTTGGTACCAGGGTTCCAGCATATCGTAGTCAAGCGGCCAGTCACGGCCATGGCCGTACAGCGTTTTTAATTTGAAATCGCTAGGCAGATTTCGCCAGGTTGCACCGCCCCAGTGCCAGGTGGTTCCACCGACCAAACGCAAGAAAGCAGGCTTTTGGGTGATATTGCCGACGCTCTCGATATAGTCGTCAGAATATTTACCCGAAGCGGATTTTGGCGCCCAGGGTACGTCAGGGTAAGGACCGTTATAGTCCGATTTATTGCCATATTGGCGAAATGCTTCAAGGATTTCCGAACGCTTAACGCGAGGGCCAGCCTCTAAAATGGTGACTGATCGTCCCTGTTTGGCAAGGCTGTTGGCGACGGCTCCGCCCAGAATACCAGCACCCACGACGAGAATGTCGCAATCATATTCAATGGCCATAGTTTGCTCACTATAAATTTTTAATTGTCTAAATTTGGCGTAGCCACCCAGTAATTAGGCTGGGCGCGGATATAAGTAGGGATCACGGTGACATCAATGGTCTTTTGGAACATCAATGCCTTTTCATAACTCACCACTACCGCCTGGCGACCGCGCCCAACATTGCCGGTATAAAAACTTTCTATAATAAGCAACGCCAGTTTTCGGTTTTCATCCTCGGAGGAAAGGGCAGAAATGAAGGATTGAACATCTTGCGCGCCGCTGATAGACAGCGCTTTTTCCAGGGTGTTGAGGCGGTGATTAAACTGCTCCGTATGGGAGACCAGGGCCGAATACATAGCGGCGGAAAATGCGGGTTCGAGTGTCGGCCTGTTGGTCAGCAACCGGGCCAGTTTCAAAAAGGCATCCACACCAGGTCTATCATCCACACAACTTGAGCGGGGCTGAAACGACATTGATAGACAGCAAGGTGGCGGCCCACGATAGCGCTGCTTTTCAGCAGGCGACGTCGGATAGAGCCATAGCTCGATTTATTTTTCATATACGACGTCCTAATTGCTGGAATCACGGAGCTTTTTAACCTGATTCGGCGGTCCACGGTGAGCTTGTGCCCTGCAAAACTTTCCACCAGGTATTCAGCCAGTTGTGCCACTTGCTCATTGCCTTAATTGGTCGGCAAACGCGGGGCATGAAGTAGTGTTCCTTGCCATTGTTCACCTCGGCACCGTTGTAAGATGACTTTGATCAGATTGTTGGTGTCCCATGGCACCGACAACGCTGTTGCCGACCATGGAAGGGTAATAGCCGTCCGTTGTTCCGCTGCCTGTTCTGCCATGGCAACTGGCGCAGTTGTTTAGGTAAACGTTGGCTCCGGTGGGATCGTTATTTTCTAATTGGCTGAATCTTTGATGAGCGAGGTCGTGTTTGGTTATCACCTACGGACGGTATAATCTCTTAAATACAAAGCGATAGCCTGTAGGTCCGCATCGTCCATTTTGCTAAAACTATGGGTGACCGCTTCAGCCATTGAACCGGCAGCCTGAGCTTTAAACGGCACATTGCCGGTTTTAAGATATTGCACGATCTCCGGCTGTGACCAGCTACCGATTCCCGAGGCCATGTTGCTGGTGATGTTAAAAGCTTCCCAGCCGCCAATCTTCGCACCGGCCAGGAAACCTTTCTGGCTTTCGTCATAGGCTTTTTCCTGCATGCCTAGCCCGCGGGGGGTATGACAGGAGCCGCAGTGCGCCGCGCCCTGTACCAAATAAGCGCCACGGTTCCACTCTGGGCTCCGGTCAGATTTGTATTGATAAGCGCCTTTTTCCAGGAACAGGGTATTCCATGCGATCAGCGGCCAGCGCATAGTGAGTGGCCACGGGAAGTCGGGCTCCTTATTTTCTTGATTAACAGGTTCAACGCCATGCATAAAATAGGCATAAAGGCTGGAAAATATCATCATCAGTCAGTTTGGTATAAGACGGGAATGGCATTGCCGGATAAAGATTCGAGCCGTCGCGCCTGATACCTTCACGCAACACTTTCTTGAAGTCGTCCAGTGAATATTCGCCAATGCCGTAGGTTTTATCTGGCGTGATGTTGGTAGAATAGATATTTCCCATCGGCAGAGGCATGGCTAAGCCGCCACTGAAAGGTTTGCCTCCGGATGCCGTGTGACAGGCTACACAGTCAGAGGCGATAGCTAAATAGCGGCCTTTTATCAGCCTGAGATCCTTACCTGCATCGACAACTTCAGCGTAACTCAGAGAAGTAGATAAAGAGATTGCCGTGACGATAAAACCGGCGAGGATCTTTATCATTAAATGAGGGATCTTATTGCTCATCTTTGTTTTCCAAACCAATTGGTTAATAAAATACAAAAAATTACCATAATACTGTAACGGTTTAGTATTAAATGTATTGATTTGATGACATGAATGTCAATGCTGATCTCAGGCTTTCAGCATTAATTGTTAATTTTTATTGGTTATAATAAAGAGGGGGATTCACTTGTGATCGTTTAGAACAGGATAAAACGCCTTCCAGAAGGCGTTATTTACTTATTTTACACCGCCCGGCGTCGCCATAACCCAGTGAACCGGCCCGGTTTGGCGAACATCACCAGATTACCCAGCAGGATCAGGCACAGGCCAATCACCGCATTCAGGTGCCACTGGTAGCCTTCATAAATTGTCGAAATGCTCAGTGCCACCAGGGGGAACAACAGGGTGCTGTAGGCTGCGGCCCCGGCACCAATACGGCCCAACAGACTGAAATAGGCGGCAAAGGCAATCACTGAACCGAAAATCGCCAGGTACAGCAGCGAGCCGATATAGCGAGTGCTGAACTCAATCTGGAATGACGCACCCTGGGCCAGGGCGATCAGCGCCATCAGGATAGCGCCATAGCTCATGGCATAGGTATTGGTAGACAGAATATCCAGCCCGCGCCGCTGGTGGCGGGAACTGATCATATTGCCCAAAGAGAAACCGTAGGTACCCAGTGCGCTCAGCCCAATGCCTTTCAACAGCTCCGGCGCCATTTGCGTGGCGACCAGATCTTGCCAGAACAGGGCGACGATCCCGGTGATACCCAGCACCGCCGCCGGCAGCAGGTTCGGGCTGGGACGTTGCCGAAAGAAAATCAACCCGTTGACCGCGTTGAACAGCACTGCCATTGAGAAAATCACCGATTCCAGCCCCGCTGCTGATATAGGCCGCCGCATGGTAGAAGCAGTAAAAGTTGAACCCGAACACACAGCAGCCTTGCAGGATGCAAAACAGATGGTCACGCAGCGTAATGCGGCGCAGGCGGCGCGCCAGTAGCAAAATAACCAACATCACCAGCGCGGCGACCACAAAGCGGTAACTGATGGACACGGGAATAGCCACCGGGCCTTCCTGCTGCAGGGTAATCGCAATCCAGGTGGTGCCCCAAATCAGCACCACGGCAAGGTACAGCAGAGTGTTCATAATAGACTCCAGCAAAATAGACCGGCTCAGTATCCGTCGTTGCCTGTCGGCGTGCTTTCAGCGCTTTGCGTACAATTGCATATTCTTGCGCTTTTTTTGGCAAAAGCGCGGGCTGACGGCTGGTGTGGCGCTGCGCCACTCTCTACACTGGGTGGATGGGTGAAAAAGGGGACGGCGATGTCCGGCTACAAGGCGTTTGAAACACTGCGGGAACATAAAGCGCGGTTGCACAACAGCGTGCAGCTGGGTTCCGGCGTGGAACTGGCCGCCTGGTCCAACTGCAATGACCGAATTACCCAGGAAAGCGCCGATCACCATACTCTGAGTCTGTATATTGCCGACGGTTATGAGTGCTATCAAAAAGTGCCCGGTGGCTGGAAGAACGGCGGCGGGCCGGATCGCTTCTGCATTATGCCGCGCCAGTATGAATCTACCTGGGACGTGCGCAGCGATTTGTCTTTCGTGCACCTTTACTGCACCGACCAGCATTTGCGTCAGGTGGCAGAGCAAACCTGGGATCGCAGCCCGGCGGCAATCAATCTCGAACCCTCCGCTTTTGGCGAGGATCCGCAGATCACACTGCTGTATCGCCAGTTTTTACTCAACTGCGACTGGCATGAGCGCGCCAATCAACTGGCACTCAGCAGCGCCACAACCCTGCTGATGTCACACCTGATCCAGCGTTACAGCCAATTGCAATGGGCGTTACCGCAGGTCCGCGGCGGTCTGGCTCCGGCGGTCGCCAAACGGGTGAAAGGGTATATTGAGCAGCATCTCGACCAGCCGTTGTTGCTGGCAGACCTGGCGGCACAGGCAGGGCTGAGTGAGTTCCATTTTGCCCGGATGTTCAAACATGACACGGGCCTGGCACCACACCAGTTTGTGATGCGCGCGCGGCTGCAGCAGGCAGAAAAACTGCTGCGCCACAGCCTGCTGCCACTGACGCAGATTGCGCTGGAGTGCGGTTTTAGTTCCTCCAGCCATTTCAGCAACCGCTTCAAGGCGGCCTATGGATTTTCCCCAACGCAAATGCGTCAGGGGCGTTGATAGCCAACAGGAGAGAACATGGAACAGCAGTTCGCAGGACTGGGCGTGTTGTTTATCGCCGGATTTGGGCCGATTACCCAGCATACGGAACAAAGCAAGGCGTTCTACGCTGACGCGCTGGGGCTGCCGCTGAAGCCCATGGACGGCAATGCCGATTATTTTCTGACCGAACATGGCGCACTGGAGGGGGTTAAACACTTCGCCCTGTGGCCTTTGGCGCAGGCCGCACAGTCCTGCTTCGGCAGCGATCAATGGCCGGCCGATTTGCCGGTGCCGCAGGCCTGGATGGAATTTGACGTTGCCGATATGGCACTGGCGACTCAGGGATTGATCGATCGCGGTTATCGTCTGTTGATCGCCAACCGTGAAGAACCCTGGGGCCAGAGCGTTACCCGGTTGCTCAGCCCGGAAGGGCTGTTGATCGGCGTGACCTTTACCCCCTGGTTACGTGATTAACCGTTAATCAACGCTCTCCCTCTTGGCCGGAGGGAGAGGACTTCGCTTCGACCTTGTTAAACTGGCTGCGCAGTTGCAGGCAGTTAATCAGCACCAGCACCGCCGTGACCACAAACACCCAGCGGAAGCCCATCAGCGCCGAAACGCCAGAGCCAATCAGCGGCCCCACCACGTTACCGAGATACATAAACGACTGGTTATAGCCGAAGATGCGTCCGGTGACCTGATCGGAAGAGTACTTCAGCAGCAGCGTCTGCACGGCAGGCATCAAGGCGCCATCGGCAAACCCCAACAGAAAACGCAGGATCCCCAACTGGAGCGGCGTTTCCACCCAGGCCATGATGGCAAATAGCACCGTAGTCAATCCTAATGCGGCCAACAAAATGCGTGCGGTGCCGATACGGTCGCCAAGCCGGCCGAGACGCGGGGCAGACATCAATGCGGCAACGCCAGGAACGGCGGCGATCATGCCGCTAATAAAGGCCAGGTTGCCACTATCACCGGACAAATCCTTGATAAACAGCGTCAGTATCGGACTGATCGATGAGTTGGCCAATTGGATCATCAGAGTGCTGACAAACAAGGTCACAATCAGCGCCGGATAGGGCAGCGACTGGAATACCGCTTTGCCGCTTAATCGATCGGCTTTTTTTACCTCGATATGGCGTTCTTTTATCAGGAACAGGGTAATCAGGAAACTGACAAACATCAGCACGGCGGTGACGAAAAACACCACGCGTAGCCCCAGATGGTCGGCCATCAGGCCACCCAATAGTGGGCCAACGATCACCCCGGTCACCGGGCCGGTAGACAAAGTGCCCAAAGCCCAGCCGCTTTTGTCACGCGGTACCTGCGAAGCGACCAACGCCATGGCATTGGGGATATAACCGGAGGTCAGCCCCATCAGTGCGCGCAGTGCAAACAGCTGATAAACGCTGGTCACCATACCCTGCAGCGCAATCACGACCGCCATTCCCAACGAAGCACGCAGCAGCATGAGCTTGCGGCCCTTGCGGTCTGCCAGGCTGCCCCACAGCGGTGATACCAGCGCCGAAACCAAAAAGGTGCCGCTGAACACCAGTCCGGACCAGATACTCAGCGACTGGTGGCCACTGACGCCGAGCTGTTCGACGTACAGCGGTAGAAAAGGCAGGATTTGGCTCATCGCCAGCCCGGTAAAGAAACAGCCGAGCCAGACTGAGATCAGATTGAGTTTCCACGCTTCCATCAGCTTGTCGTACCACTTTGAATTGGGAGGAATTTATTGAGCAGAGTAATAATAACACCGGTTATCAGAGGCTGCTGGGCGAAATCGGTGAACAAAAGTAAAACCCGCCGGGCGGCGGGGGCGTTTACTGCTGGTTATCCTGCTCCACTGCGTCATACAGCCGTTGCAGGATGTCCGGGAAGGCGGACTGTACGCGGTTCCAGCTAGGCACAAAGGGTTTGTCACCGGGATTTTCGCTAAAGGCGTGGCCCGCCTGAGAAATGACTCGGGAGAACAGTTCGACCGCCGATTCTTCGCTGTGACGATCGAAACCCAGGCCGTTCATTTTGGCGTCGTGCTCGAAGGCGTCGATCATATCCAATGCGGTGCGGTAATAAGTGGCGCGCAGCACGCGGAAAGAATCACTGGTGATCGGCACCCCCTGGATCGCCAGCTTGCGATACAACGCCTTGGTAATGTCGCTCGCCATACGTTGCAGGCCGGTGTTCGGATCATCCTCCGACATTGGCTGATGCTTGTGGTCGTAATGGTCGGCGATATCGACCTGACAAATTCGGTTGGTGGCGGTGTTCCGGTGGATTTCCGACAGTACGCCAATCTCCAGTCCCCAATCGCTGGGAATCCGCAAGTCATTGAGGATATGGGTGCGCATGGCGAACTCACCGGAGAGCGGGTAGCGGTAGCTGCGCAGATAGTCGAGAAAATCCGAGTTGCCATAGACCTTTTGCAGTGATTTCAATAGCGGAAACACCAGCAACCGACCCACGCGGCCATTCAGCTTGCCGCCAGCCACCCGGGCGTAATAGCCCTTGCAGAAGTCGTAATGAAACTGCGGGTTGGCCACCGGGTACAGCAGACGCGCCAGCATGCGACGATTATAGGTGACAATGTCACAGTCGTGCAGCGCCACACAGCTGCTGCGGCGCGATGCCAGGGTATAACCGACGCAGAACCATACGTTGCGGCCTTTGCCCGGCTCGTTGGGTGCCAGTCCTTCGGCGCTGAGCTGTTCGGCAATCGCCGTCAGGCGCGGCCCATCATTCCACAAAATCCGGTGGCGCTGTGGCAGGCGCGAGAAGAAGGCTTTGGCGTGCAGAAATTGCTGATGGTTGGCGCGATCCAGGCCAATCACGATTTCCTCCAGATAGGGCACCTGTGCCAGCGTATCGACGATCTTGTCCAGCGCGGGGCCCTCCAGCTCGGAATAGAGTGAAGGCAAAATCAACCCCATGGTGTTGCGGCCGGAGAACACTTGCAGCTCATATTCCAGCTCGGCCAAGTCACGTTGGGCCAGATTGTGGAAGTTGGTGATGATGCCGTCCTGGTAAAATTCACTCATGTTGAGATCTCCCGTTAAGCAGAAAATGATCCAATCCTTCGCACCAGCCCTGTGGGCCTTGCTGTTGCGTGCGGTACAGCCGGCCGGAGAAGTCGTTCGGTAAAGTAAGCGGCTGGGCCTGCTGGCCACGGATCAATACCGCCAGATTGCTGGCGTGCAGCAGGGAGAGGTCATTGGGGCCATCGCCCAGACTGAGGGTGGTTAAAGGCTGACGCCGGGTTAATTGATAACGCGCGGCCAGCCAGCGGGCGGCATTGCCCTTGCTGACCTCTCGGCTCATCAGGTGATAAAAGCGTCCCCCCTGAGTCAGATGCAGGTCGTGTTGCGCCAGCAGGGTGCGAAAGTGTTCAAGTTGGCGATCGGTGCCTGCCCAACGAAGCGGTTCAGAACCGGCACGTTGCCGTGCCTGGCGGGCTTGGGGCAGGGTTAAGCCAGTCCAGTTTGCCACCGTCGCGGCATCCACATCGGCAAATCCCTGGAAGGCGAAACCGGTCTGGTGGCGCAATGCCCGCAAGGTTGCCGTCAGGCTGTGGTAATCGGCCCCCAGGGTTTTCGCCGGGTAGTCGGGTTGGTCGTGCCATCCCTCGGGAAAAACAATCTGCGCGCCGTTTTCGGCAATAAAGGGCCAGTGGCTCAGCCCCAGTTGCTGTTGCAACGTGCAGACCTCGGCGGCGGTTTTACTGGTGGTGATGATCAGCGGCGTCTGGGCCTGTGCCAGACGATCCAGCCAGGGCTGCGCCGCGTGCCAGCGGTAGCTGTGGTGATCCAGCAGTGAACCGTCCAGATCGGTAAAAATCAACAGGTCGGGACTCAGTTTCAGCATTTCATCTCCATTCTATCGTGCACAATTCGCTGATAAATAGGCGGATTACTTTGTTTTAACGCGGGAGACCGAGAGGGAGATTTATCGCCGCACGCACCTTAAAACTGTGATGCAAATCACAATTAACCCTAACGGGTTATCGGCGGGGGCGCAAGTTTTGGCCAACGCGGGTGACAGGGAACCTTTGCTTTTGCGCGGCAAAATGAGGAAGTATCAGGGAGCCCTGCGGGCTTAGGGGGCTATCAGTCGATTAAATAATATTTGCTGAATATCCTGCTTTTGTGCAAGAAAAGCGTGCACGGTAATGAGTGAATCTTCGAGCGAATAGATGACGCGATAGCCATTTACCGTATTACATTCACGGTATTTATCGCAGCCAATCTTTAAAAGTTCAGGGCATATCTGACAACCGGTTGAGAACTGACTTACCCTTGCTTCAAACGCGGTGATGATCTCGCCCACGACAGGCATCGGAGGGACATTATTGGCTTTAAGATGACGGATAATCTCGACCAGGGTGCTTTTTGCCGTTGCGGTATACTCAATATCAAGCTGTTCCTTCATGCAACATCTCCTTTTTACCGCATTAGTTATCTATATCAGCCAGTAACTGGTCGCGGGTATAAACTTTCCCTTCTTTTTTGTCTTTTTCAGACAGCGTTAGCAATTTAAGCAAGGCAATAGCGTCATCCCGTTGCTTGCGCTCTTCATAAGACTCGATCACATAAGCCGGTGTGCCATTTTGCGTAACCAAAATAGGTTCAGACAAATCGAGCGCGGCGGCGTGTTTCTTTACATAGCTAATGGTTTCAACTTTCATACTGCTCTCCTCGCTGAACGAATGTGTCAAATTTAGTCCATATTAAGACCATAAGCAATGTGCCAGACACAACCGAATTTGCTACTTTGTGATAGGGCGATTTTCGCCGCTAAATGAATCAGGAGGTAAAGGTGCCCCAGGAAAAACCGAGCATTATTCTGCGCCCAATGATCGACACGGATCTTCCGGCCGCGTTCGAACTGTCGCAACAGATACAGTGGCCCCACCGGCTGGAGGATTGGCAGCAGGCGTGGTCGTTGGGTGCCGGTGTGATAGCCGAGGCCGAAGGGCAGGTGGTGGGCTGTGCGCTGCGCTGGCTGTGGGGTGAACAGCGTGCCACGCTGGGGTTGGTGATTGTTGCCGAGCAGCACCGGGGGCAAGGTATCGCCAGGGCCATGTTGCAGCGGCTGATGGCACCATTGATGCCTTATCAGATTCATTTGGTAGCGACTGAACAGGGAAAACCGCTGTATCGGCAATTGGGGTTTATCGAACAAGGGACGTTGGCGCAGCATCAATGCCGGGAGTTGCCAATGCGCAATGCCCAGCCTTTACCGGAAGGTTTACTCCTGCGCCCGGCATTAGCATCGGATATTGCCTTACTGAATGAGCTGGATTTTGCCGCCAGTGGCCTGCGACGTCAGCCATTGTTGGCGGATCTACTGGCCAGCGCCGAGCAGGCGCTGGTACTGGAACGCCACGGGATGGCCGTCGGTTTTGCTTTGCGCCGTCGTTTTGGCCATGGCAGCATGATCGGCCCGGTGGTGGCGCCTGAACTTGCCGACGCGGTTATCCTGATTGATGCCTTATGCCACCCCTGCAGCGGCCAGTTCGTGCGGGTAGATACGCCGCTGGCCACCGGTCTTGGCGAATGGCTGAACCAGCGCGGCCTGCCTTGCGTGGATACGCCCACCATCATGGTTCGTGGTACACCTCATAGACCGGATTGCCATCTTGCACAGACTTTTGCACTGGTTTCGCAAGCCTGGTCATAAAATTGAAATTAAGGGTTCACGGCGGTGCATTGCCAGATGCATTGCCCAATTGTTGTGCAATAGTTATCAACTGATGACTATGTTGTAACCGCAGGCGCTACCGCTCCTGCAGCGCCATACGCCGCCACGCGATAATTTTCCCCCAGCAGTTCGCCATTGGCACGGGCCATGCATTGTCATCATCAGTCTTTGTTACCTGAGTAACAGAGGGTGGCGTAATGACAACTCAACAACAACGGGCGAACTATGGCTGAGCATCCAGATGTGATCGCACAAATAGAAGCGTCATTTGCGGTACAGACCCCGACCGGGAAACGTATCGCCGGATATCTACTGGCCAACTTGGCGCAGGTACCGTTTGAAACGGCAGACAGCATCGCCCGCAGCACCGCCACCAGCGGCATCTCTGTGGGCCGCTACCTGCGTAGTCTGGGTTACCGCAATCTTGACGATTTGAAACGCACGCTGCGTGAACAGGGGACGGCGCTGTATCAGCCCTGGGGCGTGACCGACCGTCTGGGCGCTTATCGCCAACGTCGCGAACAGCCACAGCCGCAAAAACTGCGCCAGTCGTTAACGCTGGAGCTGGAGGCTGTCGAGCATGTTTACCAATTGGCCGGCGGTGATGCCTTTGCCCAGGTCAGCCGACAGTTGGCGCAGGCGGAAGCGGTGTTCGTGGTCGGTATTCAATCCACGCGCGGTATCGCCAACGCCTTCTACAGCCATCTGGAATATCTGCGGCCCAAAGTCTATTACGCCGACGGACTGTCCGGCACTTACGTGGAATCACTCAATTCGGAATTCAGCGCGCCTTATCTGGTGCTGACTGACACCCGCGCCTATTCCACTATCGCCCAAAAATATTGTCAGGCTGCCTGTGCCCGCGGGCTGCGGCTGGCGCTGATCACCGATATTTACTGCCCGTGGGCAAGGGATTACCCGATTGATCTGCTGCAGGTGAAAACCGACACCCGGCCAGTTTTGGGACTCACTGGCACCGCTGAGCTGTCTGTTCAATCTGCTGCTGTCTTCGGTGCTGGAACAGGGTGGCGCGGCGGTGGAGCAACGGCTGGCCAATAACCGCAGCCTGCAAAAAGAGCTGGGGCAATTTGAATCTTAATCACTATTTAATCACTATGGGAAAACGCAATGAGTGACAATGTAACGTTAGTCGATTTGGCCGAAGCCTTTCCCGAGTTGCCTATCGACTTGAAATACGCCAGCGCCGACAACCTGACCGGCCGGGCGATTTATCTTGAGAGCCGCTGCCTGCTGCATCCCGACGCGGTGCAGGGATTAGGGCGCTGTTTGCTGGCGGCGCGGTTGGCCGGTTTTTCCCTGCTGGTGTTCGACGCTTATCGGCCACAGCAGGCGCAGGCATTGTTGTGGCAGGCGTGTCCGGATCCGCAATATGTCACCAGCACGCTAACCGGTTCGCACCACAGCCGGGGCGTGGCGATCGACGTGACGCTGCTGGATGCCGCCGGTGTGGCGCTGGATATGGGCACCGCCTTTGATGAGATGAGCGAAAGATCCCACCCGTTTTACCCTGATTTCCCTCCGGAGGTGCAGCGCAACCGGCTGCTGCTGAATGCGGTGATGGCCGCCGGAGGTTTTCGCGCTATCGCCAGCGAATGGTGGCATTTCGAGCTGCCCAACGCGGGCGAGTATCCGCTTTTGGCCGATCGCTTCGGCTGTTTTTCTTACGATTAAAACAACACACATTCAACGCATCAGGAGCTTTGTTTATGAATCAGATCAAATACGCCGCTCTGGCGGCTGCAGTGACGTTGGGCATGGCGGTAATGGGTCAGGCGCAGGCCGCTGTACCCAAAGACATGCTGGTGATTGGCAAGGCGGCCGACCCGCAAACGCTGGATCCTGCGGTGACCATAGATAACAACGACTGGACGGTGACCTATCCGGCCTACCAACGACTGGTACAGTACAAAACCGAGGGCGGCAAAGGCTCGACTCAGGTGGAGGGCGAGCTGGCAGAAAGCTGGACGGCTTCTGACGATCAGCTGGTGTGGACCTTTAAACTCAAACCCGGCAACAAGTTTGATGACGGTTCGGATGTTAATGCCGAGGCGGTGAAGTGGTCGTTCGAACGCCTGATGAAAATTGGTCAGGGGCCTTCCGAAGCTTTCCCGAAAGACTTGCAGGTGACGGCGGTGGATCCGCTAACCGTGCGGTTCACCCTGAAAACCCCGTTTGCACCGTTCCTGTACACCCTGGCCAACGACGGGGCCGGTATTGTTAACCCGGCCATCGCCAAGGCTAATCCGGCGGACGAAGGTAAAGCCTGGCTGGCGAACCACAGCGCCGGTTCCGGCCCGTACAAATTGGATCGTTGGCAAAAAGGCCAGCAGCTGGTGCTGGTACCGAATCCGTATTACAGCGGTGCCAAACCGGCCTTTAAGCGGGTAACGGTGAAAATCATCGGCGAAAGCGCCACCCGTCGTTTACAACTGACCCGTGGTGACCTGGATATTGCCGAATCCTTGCCGATCGACCAGCTTACGGCGTTGAAGAGCGAAAACAAGGTGGCGGTCAATGAGTATCCGTCGCTGCGGGTGACCTACTTATATCTCAACAACGGCAAAGCGCCGCTGAATCAGGTTGATCTGCGCCGCGCCATTTCCTACGCGGTGGATTACCAGGGCATGGTGAAGGGCATTCTCGGCGGTAACGGCAAACAGATGCGTGGCCCGATCCCGGAAGGCATGTGGGGATACGACGCCACCGCGCAGCAATATAGCCAGAATGCGGACAAGGCCAAAGCAGCACTGGCGGCGGTGAAGGACAAACCGGCTTCGCTCAATTTCCTGTATTCGGTAAGCGACCCCAACTGGGAGGCGATAGCGCTGTCGGTACAGGCCAGCCTGGCGACGGTGGGCATCAACGTCAAGCTGGAGAAACTGGCCAACGCCACCATGCGTGACCGTATCGGCCAGGGTAACTACGACATCGCCATCGGCAACTGGAGCCCGGACTTCGCCGACCCCTACATGTTCATGAACTACTGGTTCGAATCCGACAAGAAAGGACTGCCGGGCAACCGTTCGTTCTACAGCGATCCGCAGGTGGATGCGCTGCTGAAGAAAGCGGTAGCGGTGTCCGATCAGCAGGTGCGTACTGCCGATTACCAGGCGGCGCAGAAAATTGTCATCGACCAGGCGGCCTATGTTTATCTGTTCCAGAAAAACTATCAGGTGGCGATGAACAAAGAGGTGAAGGGCTTTGTATATAACCCGATGCTGGAGCAGGTGTTCAATGTTGGGCAGATGAGCAAGTAAGTTGTTTGGCTATTTCAGACATCTAACAAAGCCGGTTATTAGGGAGAGCGTGCCGATGGGGTCGTAGCAGCTTTAGCTGCCGACCAATTTGCCGGGAGCAAATTGGAACGACTTCCGTCGGCCCGTAGGGTGGGACACATGGACGTGTCCCATAATGGCCCCACGGTGCGCTAGGCCCGAGTATCTCAGGTTTGAATACAACATAGCTGTCTAACTCGGGTAGCCGTTTGGCTGCCCCTGCACCATGGGAAATCGCTATGAACGTTTGGAGCCTTATCCGTCAGCGTTGCTGGGGGTTGGTGCTGGTGATGTTCGGGGTGTGCGTTATCACCTTTACCATTTCTCACCTGATCCCCGGCGATCCGGCGCGGCTGCTGGCCGGTGACCGCGCCAGCGAAGAAATTGTCCAGCATATTCGCCAGCAGCTGGGGTTGGATCAGCCGTTATATGTGCAATTTGGCCGCTACGTGCTGGATCTGTTGCATGGCGATCTGGGAACTTCCATTCGCACCGGGCGACCGGTACTGGAAGATCTGCGAGCCTTCTTTCCCGCCACGCTGGAACTGGCTTTTTGCGCCTTGTTGCTGGCAATCGCGCTGGGTGTGCCCGCTCGGCGTGGTATCGGCGGTTTATCGCAATAAATGGCCCGATCATCTGGTGCGGTTACTGTCGGTGACCGGTATCTCCACCCCGGCATTCTGGCTGGGGCTGGGCGTCATTATCCTTTTTTACGGCCAACTCAATCTGTTACCCGGCCGGCGGCAGGCTGGACGACTGGCTGGATCCACCGACCCATATCACCGGTTTCTACCTGCTCGATTCCCTGTTGACCGGCAATGGCGAAGCCTTCTGGAACAGCCTGCAGCACCTGATTTTGCCGGCGCTGACCCTGGCCTTTGTTCACCTCGGGGTGGTGGCGCGGCAAATTCGATCGGCGATGCTGGAACAGTTGGGAGAAGACTACATCCGCACTGCGCGCGCCAACGGCCTTTCGCATTGGCGCGTGGTGCTCGGGCATGCGCTGCCCAACGCCCTGATCCCGTCGGTGACGGTGTTGGGGTTGGCGCTGGGGGATTTACTGTATGGCGCGGTACTGACCGAAACGGTATTCGCCTGGCCGGGTATGGGTGCCTATGTGGTGGACTCCATTCAGGCGCTGGACTTCCCGGCGGTAATGGGGTTTGCCGTGGTGGTGTCCTTCGCCTACGTGATGGTGAATTTGATCGTCGATCTGCTTTATCTGTGGATCGACCCGCGAATGGGGCGCGAGGGATAATGACAATGACTCAAATCGAACAACCGCCGGCGGCGCAACCGGCCTTGCGTTTTGTCAGCCTGCGCCGTGCCTGGTATCGCGTGCGGCGTAGCCCGCTGACGTTACTGGGTGCCGCTATCATGATTGCCGTACTGTTCCTGATGCTGTTCTCGCCGTGGCTGGTACCGCACAACCCGGATGCGATTGATCTTACCGCACGCCTGCTGCCGCCTTCGGCAGAACACTGGTTCGGTACTGATGAAGTAGGCCGCGATCTGTTCAGCCGGGTACTGGTTGGCAGCCGTCAGTCGGTGGCCGCCGGGCTGGCGGTGGTGGTGCTGGCGGGGGGCATTGGCTCGCTGCTTGGCTGCTTCTCCGGCGTGATGGGCGGCACGGTGGATGCGCTGATTATGCGCTGCATGGACATTATGCTGTCGGTGCCTTCGCTGGTGCTGACCATGGCGCTGGCGGCGGCGCTCGGTCCCAGCCTGTTCAATGCCATGTTGGCTATCGCGGTGGTGCGCATTCCGTTTTATGTGCGGCTGGCGCGTGGCCAAACCTTAACGCTACGCCATCAGGCTTATATGCAGGCAGCACGCACCTTTGGTGCCTCGCGTTGGCACCTGATCGGTTGGCATGTGCTGCGTAACGTAATGCCGCCGTTGGTGGTGCAGGCGTCGCTGGATATTGGCACGGCGATCCTGATGGCGGCCACGCTGGGCTTTATCGGCCTGGGCGCTCAGCAGCCGACCGCCGAGTGGGGGGCGATGGTGGCCAACGGGCGCAACTATGTGCTCGACCAGTGGTGGTATTCGGCCTTTCCCGGTACGGCGATCCTGATCACCGCCACCGGCTTTAATCTGTTCGGCGACGGTCTGCGCGACCTGCTGGATCCTAAAACCCGGGGGCGCTGATGAGTGAAGTTACCGTTTTATCTATCGAAGAGCTGCAACTGGAATTCCCGGTCTACGGCGGCAGCGTCAAGGCACTTAACCGCGTTTCGCTGCAGGTTAAGGCCGGCGAGATTGTCGGCGTGGTGGGTGAGTCCGGTTCCGGCAAGTCGGTGACGGCGATGATGACCCTGCGGCTGCTGGCGGAGGACGGCTACAGCGTGACCGGCGGAGCGCTGCAGATACTGGGCACCGACGTCCTCAATGCCAGTGAGCGGCAAATGCGTCAATTGCGCGGCGCGCGGGTATCGATGATTTTCCAGGAACCGATGAGCGCACTGAATCCGACGCGCAAGATTGGTCGCCAGATGTGTGAAGTGATCCGTCTGCATCAGCGGCTCTCGGCTAGGGCGGCGCGTGACAAGGCGATTCAACTGTTGCAGGAGATGCAAATTGCCGACGCGGAACGCGTGATGGAACGTTATCCGTTCGAACTGTCCGGCGGTATGCGCCAGCGGGTGTTGATCGCCATGGCGTTTTCCTGCGAGCCGGAGCTGATTATCGCCGATGAACCGACCACCGCGCTGGACGTAACGGTGCAGCGCCAGGTGCTGAGGTTGTTGCAACAAAAAGCGCGTGCCAGCGGCACGGCGGTGCTGTTTATCACCCATGATATGGCGGTGGTATCGCAGCTTTGCGACCGGGTGTATGTGATGTACGCCGGGCACGTGATTGAAAGTGGTACTACAGAGCGGGTGATCGAACACCCAAGCCACCCGTATTCCATTGGGCTGTTACTGGCGGCGCCGGAACGCGCCGAGCCGCGCAGCCTGCTGCGGGCCATTCCCGGCACGGTGCCTAATTTGAGTGCGCTGCCGCCGGGCTGCGCCTTCAGCAACCGTTGCAGCCACGCCGACGGCCAGTGCCGACAAACACCGCCGCTAATGCCCTTAGCCGCAGAACCGGCCCAGCGGGTGGCCTGCTGGCATCCGCAGTCTATTAATTTGGAGGTGCGAAATGAACCTTGAAGCGCTGCTGGAACTGCGCGACGTGCGGCTACGCTTTCCCGCCAGTTATAACTGGCGTGGCAAGCCACGTGAGTATGTCCACGCGCTCAACGGGTTGGATCTCAACATTATACGCGGGGAAACCCTGGGTATCGTTGGCGAATCCGGCTGCGGCAAGAGTACGCTGGCGCAGTTGCTGATGGGATTGTTGAAACCGAGTAGCGGTGAGTTGCTGCGGGCGCGCAACGATGGATCCTGGTTTGGCAGCGGTATGCAGATGGTGTTTCAGGATCCGCAGTCGTCGCTCGATCCCCGCCTGCCGGTGTGGCGCATTATTACTGAACCGGTGTACGTGCAGCAGCATACCAGCGTGGCGCAGCGGCGGGCACAGGCGGCGGAACTGGCGCAACAGGTCGGCCTGCGGCCGGAGGCGATTGACCGCTTGCCACACGAGTTTTCCGGCGGACAGCGGCAGCGTATCTCCATTGCTCGTGCGCTATCTTCGCAACCGGATATCATCGTGCTCGATGAACCTACCTCGGCGCTGGATATTTCGGTGCAGGCGCAGATCCTCAATTTATTGGTGGAATTGCAGCGCCAACGCAATCTGACCTATGTGCTGATTTCGCATAACGTCTCGGTGATTCAGCACATGAGTGACCGTGTCGCCGTGATGTATCTGGGGCAAATTGTGGAACTGGGCCCGACCGCGCAGGTACTGCGCCAGCCGCAGCATCCCTATACCCGGTTGCTGCTGGATTCGGTGCCTCGCGCAGGGCGCTCATTGACCGACAGCACGATTGAAGATCGCAAGGGCGAACTGCCGGGCAACCGCCAGTTGCCGCAGGGGTGTTTCTTCCGCGAACGTTGCCCTTATGCCGGAGAAGGCTGCCAACTGCCGCAAAACTTGCGGGTTAATCTGGGTGGCTCAGCGGTGCGTTGCCATAAGGTGGCATAGCGGCCACGTTGCTCAGCGGATAATGCCGCGCGTCGAGCGCGTGAAGAAGTCGAGGAACAGGCTCAGCAGCGGGTATTCCACGCTGAGGTGAGTCACTTCATGCCGAACCTCCTCCAGCGGCATCGCCCGGTGGTAGAGCATGTCATACAGCGAGTGAATCACCCGTTGCTGTTGCGGATCGGCGGCCAGAAAAGCCGGTGCAGCCAGATGCAGACCATCAGGCTTGGCGCGATGACCGCCAGCCTGCACAAAGGGAGGCAGGTCCTGCACCAGAAGGGTGGCGTCGGCTAATCGCGCATGGGCACCGATAATGCAAAACTGATGTACCGCGCACCGAACACCGACCCAGACGGCATCGCCTAATTCAACATGACCCGCCAGGCCGCTGTGATCGCCAAGGTAAGCGCCGTCACCGATGATGCAGTCATGGGCAACATGCACATTGTCGCGCAGGTCGTTGTCATGACCGATGACGGTGCGTTGGCAGCCTTGCAGCGTACCGCGATGCAGGGTGGCGTATTTGCCGATGCGATTGCGATCGCCGATGGTCAGCGTGGTCGGCTCACCGGCATATTTCAGATCCTGACTGGCTTCGCCGATCGAGGAAAACTGACCGATAACATTGTCGCGGCCGATGCGCGTCAGGCCATTAATCACCGTGTGCGAGGCGATAGTGGTGCCTTCACCTATCTCAACCCCGGCGGAAATGAAGCAAAAAGGGCCGATACTCACGCGGGCACCGATAATCACGCCTGGCTCAATCACGCTGTTGTCGGCAATACGGGCAGAAGCAGAAATCATGACGCATCCTGATGGCGGCGCATGGCTATCCATCAGCCAGGCCAGTCATCGGTTAAGTATTAAGCCGGATTCTGGATTAATTAAGGGGGGAACAGGAAAGGTGAGCAGGAAGTTTGCCTTCCCGTCAGTGTGACAAGGTTGTCTGGGGCCAGCATAAGCCCCTGCCGGTCTCAGACCACCCGATTATATTTTATTTATTTTATGAACCTTTGGGTAATAACGGGATGTTACCACCGACGCTCAAACGCAATATAGAGGACAGGCAAAACGCGTCACGCCTTGCCTCTCCATTCTGGCTCAGGGCAGTGGCCAGTCGGTGGGGGTGTTGCTGACCACTTCGACATACATATCCCAGGCGTGGGACCAGAACTGCGTAAAGCCTTCCTGGCTGAAACTGATGCCCATCAGGCCCATGACGAACCAGCAGGTGGTGAACAGCCCCAGGCTGCTGAACATAAATGCCATGCCGTTGCGGCTGGTCTTGCGGCAAACGACGTTTAGCTGGCTGGACATAAACATCATAACGGCGCTCAGTAACTCCCAGCGCATCATGATAAAACCTGTGGCAATGGCACTCATCGAACATGGTCCTTGGAAAAAGCCGCAGTCGGTGGGGGGCCGTGCGGGCAAAAATGAATTAGTGTGATCTGCGTCACATTGTAGCCCGGCATAAATCACGGCTCAATCCCTGAGCGGCAGAAAAATCGGCATTTGGTAACATTCCAACATGCTGAAACATTTATGCCATTTCATTAGCAACCTTTTAATGGGGAGCCTTTGCCAATAACGCTATGCTTGCCGACTTTTCACTGCCCTGATTTATCTTGGGAAATTGTGACGTCTGACAGGTAACTCGCCACGTATGGCCCTATTAAAAGATAAAATTCGTGACCATTCCGCAGAGGAAATGCTGTTTATTCGCCGTGCCGGCGTGGCAATGGTGCTGGTTATCGCCTGTTTTGGCGTGCTGGTCGCCAACCTGTATCGATTGCAGGTCAAACAGCATGGGTTCTACCAAACTCGCTCCAATCAGAACGACATTAAAATGGTGCCCATTGCCCCGAGTCGTGGGCTGATCTTCGACCGCAATGGCACCCCGCTGGTACGTAACATCACGCTGTACCAAATCCAGATCATTCCCAGCAAAATCGAAAACATGACCGCGTTGCTGCAAGAGCTGACGCCGATTGTCGATCTGACTCCGGAAGATATCACCGCCTTTCGCGATGATATGCACCATAACGGTCGCTACAAGCCGGTGACGCTGAAAAGCGGGCTGACCGAGACCGAGGTGGCGCGCTTTGCGGTCAATCAGTACCGCTTTGATGGGGTAACCATCGATACCTACCAGCAACGGGAATATCCGTACGGTGCCGAACTGGCCCACGTGGTGGGTTACGTGTCGAAAATCAATGATAGTGACTTGAAGCGGCTGGATAAAGCCGGTCTGAGTGAGAACTATGCTGCCGACCACAATATCGGCAAGCAGGGCATTGAGGCTTATTACGAGTCGGAACTGCACGGCACCACCGGCTATCAGGAAGTGGAGGTAGATAACCACGGCCGGGTGATACGCCTGCTGAAAGAACAACCGCCACAGGCGGGCAAAAACATTTACCTGACGCTCGATCTGCCGCTGCAGCAATATATCGAATCGGTGCTCAAAGGGCAGCGAGCGGCAGTGGTGGTTGAAGACCCGCGTGACGGCGGCATTCTGGCGATGGTTTCCAGCCCCAGCTACGATCCCAATCCTTTCGTGAAGGGCATCAGTTACTCCGCCTATAAATCTCTGTTGGCCAACCCCGATTTGCCGCTGATAAACCGCGTAACCCAGGGGCTGTACCCACCGGCATCCACAGTGAAACCCTACATGGCGACCTCTGCACTGTTCGCCGGGGTGATTACCCCCAATACCACCTTCTTTGGCGCCCCGACCTGGACGTTGCCGGGTACCCAACGCCGTTATCGCGACTGGCTTAAAACCGGCCATGGGATGCTGAACGTGACCAAGGCGATTGAAGAGTCCGCCGATACTTTCTTCTATCAGGTGGCCTATGAAATGGGCATTGACCGCATTCATAGCTGGCTGAGCAAGTTTGGTTACGGCCAGGCTACCGGAATTGACCTTAACGAAGAATATCGCGGTGTCTTGCCAAGCCGCGAATGGAAGCAGCGGGTGCATAAAAAAACCTGGTACCAGGGGGACACTATCTCGGTGGGCATCGGCCAGGGCTATTGGGTCGCCACGCCAATCCAGATGGTGAAGGCACTCACTACGCTTATCAATAACGGCAAGGTGAAGACGCCTCATCTGTTGTATTCCATGCGCCAGGGTAACCAGGTCACGCGCTATTTGCCGCCGAAGCAGGCCGCGCAGATTGGCGATGCCAAATCGCCGTATTGGGGCATTGTGCGCAACGGCATGTATGGCATGGCCAACCTGCCAAACGGGACCGGCTACAAGCTGTTCCACACCGCGCCGTACCAAATTGCCGCCAAGTCCGGGACTTCGCAGGTGTTTGGGCTGAAAGAAAATCAGACCTATAACGCCAAAATGATCCCGGTGCGGCTGCGTGACCATATCTTCTATACGCTGTTTGCCCCCTATAAAAACCCACGGGTGGCGATGGCGCTGATTCTGGAAAACGGCGGTGGTGACGGTGTGGTGGCAGGGCCGACGGCGCGGGCGATCCTCGACCATATATTTGACCCGGCCAACGCCCCGCAGCCTGAACAAGGGCAAGAAGTTAAACCGGAGTTAAACGACAGCGCGGATGTGCAACAGTAAACGCGTTTGTTTTTACTTTCTTACAAACTGCAATCTTCTAAAGATTTTCGTCAGGTTAGACTGAAATCATTACATAACCTTAATAAAAACGCAGGGTTAACAGTGGCGCCATTAATAAAAAAAAGCGGTAAAAATTATTCAACCCTTCGCTTTGGCTGGATTTGCGCCGGGATACTGGTTTGCTTTTTCCTGCTGGCGTTTCGAGTGGGCTATTTACAACTGTTGGAGCATCAACAACTGACTGACCAGGCGGATCAGCGTTCGATCCGCACCCAGGTGTTGCCGACCAACCGGGGGATGATCACCGATCGCAATGGAGAAGCGCTGGCCGTGAGCGTGTCTTCACGCGATATCGTGCTGGATCCCAAACATATTCTCGATAGCCATACCGACCTCACCAATGAACGTTGGCAGAGCCTGGCCAACGTGCTGAAAATGCCGCTGACCGAGGTGCAAAAGCAGATCCAGACCAACGGCCATAAGCGTTTTGTCTATCTGGCCCGTAAGGTTGAAGATGATAATGCCAGTTATATCAGTAAGCTGCATTTGACCGGCGTCAGCACCGAGCAGGACTTCAGCCGCTTTTATCCGATGAGCCAGGATGCCGCCGGGCTCATCGGTATTGTCGGACAGGATAATCAGGGGCTGGAAGGCATCGAGCTGGGCTTTAACCACCTGCTGCAAGGCAAGAACGGATTGCGCGTATACCAGAAGGATGGCAGCGGGGCGGTGATTGGCGTGATCAAGAACGTCGATCCTGTGCCGCCGCCGAACGTCACGCTGAGCATCGACAAATTTATCCAGTACGTGCTGTATGCGCAGATCCGCGACGGCGTGGTCGCCAACCAGGCAGACTCCGGTTGCGCCGTGCTGGTGAAGGTGAATACCGGCGAGGTGCTGGGCATGGCCAGCTACCCGTCATTTAACCCAAACAACTATGCGGATACGCCGACAAAAGATATTCGCAACGTATGCAGCAGCGACAGTTTCGAACCAGGCTCCACGGTAAAACCCGTGGTGGTGATGGTTGGGCTGGAGCACCACTTAATCAGGCCGGATACCGTGCTGGATACCACGCCTTACCGGGTCAATGGTCATTTAATCAAGGACGTGGGCCATTGGTCGAAACTGACCATTACCGGGGTACTGCAAAAATCCAGTGACATCGCCGTTTCACATATCGCGCTGGCACTGCCTGCCACCGTGTTGCCGGCCGTTTACAAAAGCTTTGGCCTGGGGCTGCCGACTGACCTGGGGATTGGTAACGAGAGCAGCGGCTACCTGCCGCAACACCGTGAGCGCTGGGCGGATATCGAACGGGCGACCTTCTCCTTCGGCTATGGCCTGCGGGTAACGCCGCTACAGATGGCGCGTGAATATGCGACCATCGGTTCCTACGGCGTTTATCGCCCATTGTCGATAACCAAAGTCACGCCACCGGTAATGGGGCAGCGCATCCTGCCGGAGGATACGGTAAAAACCGTGGTGCATATGATGGAAAGCGATGCTTTACCGGGTGGCAGCGGGCTCAGCGCCGCAGTGCCGGGGTACCGGTTGGCGATTAAAACCGGTACCGCAGAGAAGATGGGGCCTAATGGCAAATACGACGGCGGTTACATCAACTACACCGCCGGTGTCGCCCCGGCCAGCGATCCGCAGGTAGCGCTGGTGGTAATGGTTAACAACCCGAAAGCCGGCAAACACTTCGGTGGTTCGGTAGCCGGCCCGGTGTTTGGCAAAATCATGGCTCAGGTGCTGGAACATATGAATATCTTGCCTGACGCCCAACCGTTGAATGTGGTGTCTCAGGTTAAGGGCTAACACCATCTTCCCCCTCGCTGGAGGGGGAAAAGGATCAGAAGTAATAGCCAATGTTCAGGTTAGTGCGGAAATACCATTTATTGCTGCCGGAAGACTGAGTACTGGTCCAGCCGGTGGCGTTTTCGGCACCGCCCCAGGGATTGGCGTTTTGCGCCCAGGTCAGATCAACCCACACCATCACCGGCAGGGCAAAGATCTGCACCCCAAGGGTATTCATTTTAGAATCAGAACCGCCGTCCTTATCCTTCCACAGCACGCTGTAGTCGTTATAAAAACGCAGTTTTTTCACTGGCCCCCAGGGCACCTCGACATCACGCGCCAGGTTGATTGACGCCGTGGTGGCCTGCGCCGGAATTAAATAGGCAGGCGTCAGGCCGTTACCGCCCATTAAGATTACCGAGTTGTTGGCTCCCTCAGGTCCCTTGGCGTCATAAGAATAACGGATTACTTGTGACGACAGATGCCACGGATCGTAGTTCACCAAAGCATGCAGACCTGTCGCCCAGTAGGTGCCATTATCCCCGGTGTCATGATTATAGAGCCGGGAAACCGCCAGCGAAGCGCCGAGTTCGTTGTTCCAGTCACCCTGATGGAATTCACGCGCCAGGCGCAGGTTCACCTGGTCGCGCTTCTCGTTGGCTTGCAAATGTTGCGAACCGTAGTTGGTATTTTTCAGCTCGTCGAAATTGCCCACTTCCGGTGCATAGCGCACGCCTGCCGGCATCATGCGGGGGAAATAGGCGGCATCCAGCGCCCAGCCCTGGTCATGGAATTGGTATTTGGCGCCCAACCCGTTATTGACCCCGAAACCGAGATAAAACGGGATGCCGTAGGACCAGCCGAACTGGGGATAAGGCTGCAAACCAAAGGGTTTGAAAGGTGCGCCCAGCTGCAGGTCAGAATTCCCGCTCAGGTGATAGCCGACATAGGCACGGTCGATGGCGTATTTTCGGCGATCCTGAAACCAAAAGCCGGAATCAAAGAAGGCGTCATTATAATTGCCACTGGCATCGATGCGAAAGGTATCAAAACGCAAGTGGGGTGGGTTGCGGTAATTACTGCTGCCCCAGTCTTCATAACGATAGTTGGCGCGTAATGCACCACCGATATCAATGTTTTTATTATTTTCCTCATTTTGCCAATGCAGGTGCGGGAATGCCGGACTACTCTTTTTTGCCTCAGGTTTCGTGGCAGGCTTCTCACTGACGGGGGTGAGGGTGTTAGCGTAACTCATTGGTGAAAATAGTAAAAATGCGATAAAGGCTTTGCGCATGACTTTCCCCTGATGAAAGCTGACGTTTTAAAAAACGAGCCTATTCCGCCATGAAATAATGGAATTTCTCGCTGAGCTTTATATATGAGACAAGTTTTAGTTAAGTGTTTATTATTTTAAGTTTGGTAAAGTTTCAAATACGAAACTTTGTTTCAAATTTTATTTGAAAACTATAATCCTGAGGTTGTGTAAGTCAAGAAATAAAAATGGCCGGCTAAGAACGGCAGCAACATCCGTCGTGGCGTCGTTGGAAAACGAGAGTGGGTGGCGGTAGTGCCAGTGTTTCTATTATAAGTGGGTTTTATTTTATTGGGATGAAATGACGTGGGGGATATTAAGTTTTTAGCTCAGATGATAAAAGTAATAGAAAGGTGTGAATTTCAGATCGGTTATTTTAAATAGATAATAACCGATCTGAGACTGATATTTTTTGCCGCTGGGATCAACGACTGGTTTGGTGACCGATGATGCCGCCCAACGCTGCGCCGCCCAAGGTCCCCAGCGTGCTACCGTCGGTCAATACTGCACCACCCAATGCACCGACGCCGGCACCGATCGCGGTGTTGCGATCGCGGTGAGACATATTCCCACATGCAGTTACGGAAAGGGTTGCCATAACAACAACCATCACACCTGCGGCACGTTTAAAGTTCATAAGAGTTTCCTGGTAAATTGCCTAATTAACCGACAAAGAAAGCACAGGTTAATCGGTCGGTAAAAGTTGAGATGAATGTATTCCTGCGCAGGAAATTAGAATAGGTAAATATTCTTAATTTTGAGCGGCCAGATTTTAACTCGTTGCAGTCATACGCTGGTTTGTTGATTAAATCGCCAGTTTGTACGGCGACTGGAACGGTCATCATGCGGAACCGTGAAAAATCCGAAGGTTCATCCGCACATTATGGTTTCCGGTCAGGGGACATTGGGTGAGGTGCTGGTGCAAAGCAGCAAGATGTTGCGGATGGACACCGCGGTGCAACATGTATCCAACACATTTACACATGACTGATAAACATGGATGTAAATATAAAACAGAATCGTGTTACTTATACGTAGGGTATTTCATCTGGTTGGACTGGAGATGAAATACCATACCGGTTTCTACAGTGAAGTTAAAAACCAAATAAACCCCATAACCGCCAGCCAAAATAACCCACTGATTATAAATACGCCATGCCAGGCATAATTTTCCATCCATTGAATGGCCGTTTTTTTCATTTTTACCGGTGACGTCGATGCCCGATGATTGACGGTCATGGATGTCAGTTTGGTGATTATCCCTGGCTTAGGCTTTTGCTGGCGAGTGTGGCGGCTAACGACTTGTATTCTATTCATATTTGCGAACGGAATTTTTATCGCTGAAGCTCCTAAATGTTTCTTTTCTTTTAATTTCATTAGTCTCTCCCTGAAACAAAAATTTAACAATCCGACGTTTTACATCTGAATTTAATAATGCTTGTGAGGTAGCTATAAGTTACATCTATTATTTTTGCATAATCTGGACGGCATCAACTACTTCATTCTTGCTGTTGATTTCTAATAATTGCTTTTTGTGGCAATTAAAAATATGTATTCCCATCAAAAACAATTGGATGGAGAGAGAAGGCCTCCGGTTAAATAAAATTAAATTTTGAATAAATACAATGCTAATCGTATTTGTTGAGATGCTGATGGATAACGCTGAGGATTGAGTTAACCCAAGTTGCCGGACATACCCTTGTTCGGCAGCATTGAAGATGCCCCTACGGGAAAGGCAAGTGCCCGGTGGTCGTGTTCTGGCCTCCGGAAGAGAGCATTTTTTTGTATTGCGGTAATGCAACTGTGTCAGTTACATTAGCCAAACGTTGGTGTGATCTGTATCACAAATTGGAACCAACGAAAAATAACCTCAAGATAAATAAGGGGAAACCTCGGGTTCGGAAGAGGGTTCTCTGTTTAAAACCAGGAAACGACGATGTTAGAAATGATTGAGAGTTTGGCAACCGTGGTGATCCTGGTGCCGGTAATGATAGCCGTACTGCTTGGCTCGATTTATGGTCTGGGTGAGCTGTGTAATCTTTTCTCTGCCATCGGCCGAAAAAAAGACTGAATTTAATGATCGGGGGCGCAATGCCCCGATGCAGTTTTAGAGTACCGTTGCCAGGAAGTCCCGCGTTCTTTGGTGTTGTGGTGCATCCAACACCTGCTGTGCCGTCCCCGTTTCCACCACTTTCCCCTGATCCATAAAGATGATTTGATCCGCCACTTCGCGCGCAAAGCCAATTTCGTGCGTCACTACTACCATGGTCATGCCGGAATGCGTCAGGCCTTTCATCACCTGCAACACTTCACCCACCAGTTCGGGATCGAGCGCAGAGGTTGGCTCATCGAATAACAGTACCTCCGGGTTCATCGCCAGCGCGCGGGCAATCGCTACCCGCTGTTGTTGGCCACCGGAAAGCTCGCGTGGCCAGGCGTGAATGCGATGTTCCAGCCCGACGCGGGTCAGCAATGCTTTTGCGCGCTCCAGCACCACGGTTTTCTTTTCCTTTTTAACCAGGAGCGGGGCTTCCGTCACGTTTTCCAGCACCGTGCGGTGGGGGAACAGGTTGAACTGCTGGAACACCATGCCGATGCTTTTACGCTGTTCGGCGACTTCACGCTCCTTCAGTTCATACAGGTGATTGCCTTTCTGGCGATAGCCGATGAGCTGTTCGCCTACGCGAATGGTGCCGCCATCGAGTTTCTCCAGGTGGTTGATGCAGCGCAGCAAGGTCGATTTACCCGAGCCGGAAGGGCCAAGGATCACCGTGACCGAGCCGGCCGGGATCTGCAGGCTGATATTCTTCAACACTTCGGTGCCGGAGAAGGACTTGCGAACCTGATTAATGTGAATGGCAGCGCTCATGATTCAGCTCCCTGTGGCTGGCTAACCGGCGCCTTGCGGCGGCGAAACAGCCAGTTGCTGTGGCTGGCCTGGCTGCCTCGACCAAAGTAGCGTTCAACGTAGTGCTGGCCGATCGACAAAATTGAGGTCATCACCAGATACCACAGCGTGGCCACCAGCAGCAGCGGAATGACTTCGTAGGTGCGCTGGTAGATGATCTGCGCCGAATACAGCACGTCCTGCAGGGCAATCACCGATACCACCGCGGTGGTTTTTAGCTGCCCGATCACCTCATTACCGGCCGGTGGCAAAATAGTGCGCATCGCCTGCGGCAAAACCACCCGCCACAAGATTTGCCCACGGCGATAACCCAGGGCCTTGGCGGCTTCCAACTGACCGCTGCCGACGCTTTGGATACCGGCACGAACAATTTCTGCCGCGTAAGCCGATTGATGCATTACCAATGCGATCACCGCCGCGCTGAAGGTGCTGATAATGGTATTAGTCGGCGCGCTGGCAACTTCCCCAAGGAACGGGATCCACAGGCTGATGCGCGGATAGAGCGCGGCGATGTTGTACCACAGGAAAAGCTGCACCAGCATCGGTACCGCGCGGAAGAACCAGGTATAGAACCAGCTCACCGCCACCAGCACCGGATTAGCAGACAGGCGCATCAGTGCCAGCAGCACGCCGCCGGCGAAGCCGAAGATCACTGAAATCACCGTCAGCTTCAGCGTCATGATCACGCCGTTGATAATCGACTCTTCGGTGAAGTTTTCCGCCACCACGGCCCATTCGAAACGCGGGTTATGCAGCATCGAATGGGCGATAATGCCAACGATCAGCAGCACCAGCAGTGCGCTGAACCAGCGGCCGTAATGCCGATGACCGACAATGCGCAGCTCGGCATCGTCGGTAGGGTATTGCCCACTCATTTTGCGATCTCTTCATTAATACCGGCGGTTTTCACCGCGCCAAAACCGATATCCCAGCCGTCGAGGATTTTCTGATAGCTGCCATCGGCAATCAGCGAGTTCAGCGCCGCCTGTACCGGTTTCACCAGCTCTGAGCCTTTCGGCAAGGCGATGGCCACCGTAGTGCCTTCAATGTTGATATCACCGGCCAGCGCCAGTGGCTTAACGTGGGTCGCCTGGTAACGCAAGCCTTCATAAGGGCCGAAGAACATCGGCACCCGGCCGCTGATCACCGCCTGAACCCCGGCCGGGCGGTCTGGGAAAATCGGAATGGTAATGGCCGGTTTGCCGCCGCTGACGCATTGTTCGCTGGCCTGCTGCAAACGGGTGATTTGCGAAGTGCCTGCACCCGCACCGACGGTTTGGCCACAAAGCTGCGCCAGATCGGTATATGGCCCCAGTGCCGCATCTTTACGGGCAATCAGTGCCAGTTTGGAGGCGTTGTAATAGCCGACAAAATCAACCTGTTGGAAGCGTTTTTTGTTGGCATCGATATTGGCCAGCGCCACGTCATAGCGGCCGGATTTCAGGCCGGGAATGATATTGTCGAAACCGCCGGTATCTTTCCAGTGAATGGCCACGCCCAGACGATCGGCAATCGCGCTCATCACATCAATTTCACGACCGGCCAGCGTTTTGTTATCCGCTTCATAGAAGGTGGTGGGTGGGGTATTCGGGTTGGTGCCCGCCACAATGTAACCGACCTTTTTGATGGCTTCAGGCAGGCTGTCGTGCAGCGCAGGATCGGCGCTGGCTTTCACGGCGGCACGGAAGGGCACATCGCCTTCGGCGGCGAAGCCGCCGGCCAACGGTGCCAGTGCAGCGGAGGCCAGCAGCAGGGACAGAGCGGTGCGTTTAATGGTGATTTTCATGATGTTCCCCTGCGAATTAAGCCGATTTAACGTTGGCGAAGTTGATTGCCGGTTGCGGCAGGCCCAGGTTTTCACGCAGGGTTGCATACTGATATTCTTCGCGGAACAGGCCACGACGGCGCAGCTCCGGGATCACCAGTTCGACGAACAGTTCCAATTGGTTCGGCAGCACCGCAGGCATAATGTTAAAGCCGTCGGCGCCTTGCTGTTCCAGCCACAGTTGGAAGTCATCGGCTATCTCTTCGGCGGTGCCCACCACCACGCGATGCCCGCGAGAACCGGCGGCCACGGCAGCCAGTTCACGCAGCGTCAGGTTTTCACGCGCTGCCAGATCGGTCAGCAGTTTCACCCGGCTTTGGCCGCCTTCGGTCGCGCCAACGTCCGGCACCGGGCCGTCAAGCGGCAAGCCGCTCAAATCGAAGCCAAAACGGGCAGAAAGTTGTTCGATGCCGTTATCGATATCTACCAACTGATTGAGTTGATACCAGGTTTCCTGCGCCTCGGCCTTGGTACGGCCGATGATTGGCATCACGCCCGGCAGGATCAGCAAGTGATCCGGGTTGCGACCGGCATCGGCGACAAACTTCTTCTGGCTGCGGTAGAAAGCCTGGCCTTCTTCCAGCGTGGCGGCGGCGGTAAACACCACCTCGGCGGTTTCTGCCGCTAACTGCTGCCCGGCCGGCGAGGAACCGGCTTCGATAATCACCGGGCGGCCCTGCGGAGAACGTGAAATATTCAGCGGCCCCTGTACCGAGAAATGTTTGCCCTTGTGGTTGGCGGCATGAATTTTATCGTCAATGGCGTACACACCGTTTTCTTTGTCACGCACGATGGCATCTTCTTCCCAGCCGTCCCACAGTTTGTAGCTGGCCTCCAGGAACTCGCGTGCCACTTCATAGCGCTCGGCGTGTGAGGGCAGATCGTCACGGCTGAAGTTGCGAGCGGCATCGCTGGAGAATGAGGTCACCACGTTCCAGGCGGCACGGCCGTGGCTGATATGGTCGATGGAGGCCATGGCGCGTGCCAGATGGAAAGGTTGATCAAAGGTGGTGGAAGCGGTAGCCGCCAGCCCGATATGACGGGTATTCACCGCCAGCGCAGCCAACAGTGTCAGCGGCTCCAGGCGCGACATCGTAGAGGGCAAACGGTGTACGCTGGTTGCCAGCGCATCGCCGACGAAGAACATGTCAAAGGTGCCTTCTTCGGCCTTTTGAGCGATCCAGGTGAACCAGTCAATGTCCGTAGGAGACCCACTGGCACCGGCGGCACGCCAGCCGCCGACGTGGTGGCCCAGCGCCTGAACAAACAGGCCGAGACGTAATTGACGCGATGGTGTTGAAGGTGAAGTACTCATAATTATTCCTATATTTATTATTGATTTAATAATTTGATTAAACGGAGCAGCGCCTCGGGCTGCGCTAAGGCGCAGTCGCCGATCACGCGGTCACTGTCCAGATGCGGCAACAGTTGCAGAATGCTGCGCAGCTTGGCGTTGACGTCGGTTTGGCGGGCGGCAGTTTGCTTTCTTGTGACAATGTCACTTAACTGGCGGCCGTCATGCAGGGTTAAGGTCACGCGGTGGAAGCGTAATTCTGCATCCAGTTCATCCGGTGGAGCCGTCAGGTCGGCGTGGCGCTCAACCCGTGCCGCCAGAGCAGCGATCAGCGGATCAACCGGGTTTTCGCCGTAGTGCATCAGCGGCACGCTACCGCTGTACAGCGCATCGGCAATGACATACTCCAGGCTGAAACGCGCTTCGACCCCGTTTGACGGGCGACGAATATAGGGCGCGGTATCGGCACCAGGCGGAAAACTGACCTGAATGTGGCGGATTGCCGCGGGGATATCGGCGGCGGTAATGCCTTGTTCGAGCAGGCGCTTACGCAGGATGAATGCCGCTTCTGCGGCGCTGTGGGTACCGCCGCAGGTCGGGTAGCGTTTAAACTCCAGGCCCGGTTGCAGAATGCGCCAGGGGGCGCCCCAGTCGGCGGTCAGCAGTTCCGGCCGCTGCCGTCCGTCACCGTGCGAGTGCAACAGGCTGTCTATCACGCCTTCCGACTGACCGATAAAACCCGCCTGAGCCAGCAGCACCGCATTTACCGCCGCGCGTGCCGCCAGTCCCGCATGCAGCGGTTTGGCGGCCGAACCAAACTGGCTGCGCAACCCGGCGGCCTGGGTGGCGGCCAGCCCGAGTGCGATCTGGGTTTGTTGTGGTGTCAGTTGTAAATAGCGCGCCGCAGCCGCACTGGCCGCCACCGCTCCCAGGGTGGCGGTGCTGTGAAAACCCAACTGATAATGCTGGGTTCCCGCAGCCAGCCCCAGTCGCCCGGCGGCTTCAACGCCGACGGCATAGGCACTCAGCAGCGCATTAACGTCCGGGGTATCGCCGGTCAGCGCCAACAGCGCAGACAGCACCACCGTGGTCGGGTGACCGCGTAGCGCTGGGTGATAATCATCAAAATCCAGTGAGTGGCTGACATAGCCAAAGTACAGTGCGCGGTTCTCAGCAGTATTGGGTGGGAATACCGTTTTCACCGCCGCCAGCCCGCTGTCGGTGATTGCGCCCTGGGCAATAGGCAATGCGCAGGCGAAATAATCCATCACCCCAACACGGGCGGCCAACAGAGCGGAGGCTTCGGGCCGGCTATCCAGCACCAGTCGGGCAAATTGAGCGGTTATGAGCGATGACAAGATATAAAACCTGATTTTTTATGCGGTTATGCATGGGACTGCAATTCAGACTTCATTGTGTGGCGATTTTGCGGGGGCCGAAAGAACGAACGGGACTTTCATATTTCCAAATGGAATATGAAAGGGAGCAGGTAGCCCAGAGAAAGCGAAGCAATACGGAGTTGCCTTCGCCTTAGTCAATTTTGTGCATAGCAAAGGCGCAATTGATCTTAATAAAATGACCTTGGCAGAATAGCCGGGCGCTATTCTGCTGTTTGGGCGGCGTTACATAATCATCGCCATGACGCGTTTGAACATGGCACTGTCAGAATTAGCCAATTCGTTCACCAGGGTGAAATGGTTGCAGTGTCGGTCTTCCAGCAGCGTGACATTAAGCCCTTTTTCACGACAGGCGGCGTAATAAGCCAGCGTCTGGTTTTTAAAGCCCTGGGTTTCTTTGGCTCCTACGTCGAGCAGGATCTGTGGCGCATTGGCCTTTTCCGGCAGCATAAACAGCGGGCTGAGCGTTGCCGCCTGTTCTGACGTCAGACGCATCCAGTCATTCACGTAGATATCACACAGCGGGCGAATATCGTACAAGCCACTTAGCGCCAGCGCCCCTTTAATCACATTGACCGGCACCTGATAAAGATGCTGCCAGTCATCGGCGATCAGCATGCCGCTCAGGTGGCCGCCCGCCGAGCTGCCACTGACAAAAATACGATCGGGATCGATGCCATATTGGCTGGCATGGTGATAAAGCCAGGCTATCGCGCTGCGCACCTCACGAACGATTTCCGCCAGTGTGGCTTCCGGCTGCAGGGTATATTCCAGCGTGGCCACCGCTACGCCGTGGCGGGTGAAGCTGGCGGCCATCGAGCAGGCTTCTTCCTTGCGTTGGGAGTGCCAATATCCACCGTGAATAAAGACCAACAGTGGCGCAGGCTGGTTGGCGGCCGGGAACAGATCCAGACGTTCGGCAATGCCCATGCCGTAGTGGATGTCATAAATCCCCGGCGTTTGCGCCTTGGCCTGGGTAGCCAGCGTCGCGTATTGCGTCATGCAGGCGTCAAAATCCTCTACCGAGTTGCGGGCATTGTATTGCACCGCGCGTACTGACAGATCATCAAACAGCAGGTCCATGTTCATATTGTCTCCTTGAGGGTATTGCCCATCATCTGCCTGATCCGGTTTTGAGGTTTGCTCCTTAATGCTGCCCAGTACAAACAGTGATATGGCGTAGCATGCACTAATAAACTGCATATGCTGCGCCTTCCGCCAGGTTATTGGCTGGCATAGGCTACTGACAGGTTCTTTCAGGAGTCAGACTATGAAGCCAATTACTCAGCATACCGCCCCCAGCCCCCATATCGGTGGGATCCTCGCCAGCCTTTCCTTGTCCATGCTGGTTTCCTCACTGGGTGCCAGTATCGCCAACATCGGTTTGCCCTCGCTGGCGCTGGCGTTTAACACCTCGTTTCAGGCGGTGCAGTGGGTAATGATCGTCTATCTGCTGACCATTACCACCTCCATCATCGCGGTCGGGCGTCTGGGCGACCGCATTGGCCGACGTCGCCTGCTGCTGCTGGGGATTGGCCTGTTCAGCGTCGCTTCCGCACTCTGTGCCATGGCACCTGATATCTGGCTGCTGCTCTCCGCCCGTATTGCACAAGGGCTGGGAGCGGCAGTGATGATGGCGATGACCATGGCGCTGGTCGGTGAGACGTTGGGGAAAGAAAATACCGGCCGTGCCATGGGGCTGCTTGGCAGCATGTCGGCGATTGGCACGGCGCTGGGCCCTTCGCTTGGCGGCGCATTGATTTTTGGCTTTGGCTGGCGTGCGGTGTTTTTGGTTACCTTTCCGCTGGGCCTGCTGGCCTTGCTGCTGGCTTACCGTTATCTGCCGCACGGTCGGCCGCAACCGCAATCGGAGAGCGGCAGGTTTGATTTGCCCGGCACTTTGCTGCTTGGTGTGACACTGGCCTGCTATGCACTGTCGATGACGCTGGGGCATGGTGATTTCGGTGCCATCAATTTGCTGTTGTTGCTGTGCGCGGGGCTGGGGATCGGACTGTTTGTGCGGCTGGAAAATACCACGGCATCGCCTTTGATACAGCCGGCACTGTTCCGCCAGCCAGGGCTGAGCAGTGGGTTAATGATGAGCGCACTGGTGATGACGGTGATGATGACGTCGCTGGTAGTGGGGCCGTTTTACCTGACGCGCGGTTTGGGCTTGACGGTGGGACAGGCCGGGTTGGCGATGTCAGCCGGGCCGCTGGTGGCCGCTTTGTTCGGTGTGCCTGCCGGCCGACTGGTTGATCGCCTGGGAGCGGCAAGAACAACTGCCGTGGGGCTGGCGATCATGGTCGTCGGCGCGGGAGTAATGTCGATGATGTCAATCAGGCAGGGTGTTTTCGGCTACGTGGCCCCTCTTTGCCTGATTACCCTGGGTTACTCGCTATTTCAGGTGGCCAATAATACCGCGCTGATGAAGCATGCGGCCCCTGAGCAGCGCGGGGTGATCTCCGGCATGATCAATCTCTCACGCAATCTGGGTTTGATCACCGGTGCTTCCGCCATGGGCGCGTTGTTTATGCTGGCGGCGAACGCCGACGATATCAATTTGGCGACCGCAGAGGCGATATCCAATGGCATGCGAGTGACCTATCTGACGGCTGGCGTATTGGTGGCCATTGCGCTGGTAATGACTATCAGGAGCCGTGCCGCCATTAAACGGGACGCTGATTACAGCAGGTCACCCCGGTAGGCGATATGGATCTTGTTGCCGTCGGGATCACGCAGGTAGGCACCAAAATAACCTTTGCCGTAATGAGCGCGTTCGCCGGCTTCACCTTCCGAAGTTCCGCCCGCCGCGATGCCGGCGGAATAGGCTTCACGCACCTGTTGTTCATTTTGGGCGGTAAACGCCACCATGCTACCGTTGCCGGCACTGGCCGGCTGTCGGTTGTACGGCTGGTAGGCATAAAAGCGCGGCAATGCCTGTTCAGGCATCACCCAGCAACGTGCGCCGGGGCCGCCATCTGGCGTGACCGGGCGTTGTTTTAACCCTAGCGGCAACAAAATGGCATCGTAAAATGTGGCGGCTTTATCCAGATCGCTGACGCCTACGGTGATATGACTAAACATGTTGCCCCTTATGTTGATCCTGTTTGACGTCCAATCATCTTATGCCAATCGGCGCAAAATGATCGTTACAACGCTGAGTATTCAACCCAAATATTCGATAATCGACAAACCGCCGTTGTAATCCGTGCTGTAGATAATCCCTTGTGCGTCGACAAACACGTCGCAGGACTGGATCACCCGTGGTCGGTCAGGGCGTTTATCCATCATCCTTTCCGGTGCAGCGGGCACCAACGCGCCGGTTTCTTTTGGCTGATACGGGTTGCTGATGTCGTAGGCGCGGACTCCGGCATTTTGGTAGGTGGCGAAAATTAGCGTTGAGCTGACAAAGCTGCCGGGGCGATTCTCATGCAGATTATGCGGGCCGAAGTGCGCGCCTTTACTGACATAGTCGCGTTCATCCGGTTGCGGAAAAGTGGCGATGCTCACCGGGTTGGCCGGTTGGCGAATATCAAACAGCCAAATCAGCTTTTCGCCGTCCTGCTGATTGTCGAGTACCGCCTCATCCAGCACCACCAGCAGATCCCGATCCGGCAGCGGTAGTGCGGTGTGGGTGCCGCCGCCAAACGGCGGACTCCAGTTGCGATGGGCAATTAACTGCGGTTGGCTGCGATCGTTAATATCCAACAGGGTTAACCCACCGTCACGCCAACTGGCATAGGCGGTGTCGCCGCTGATAATCGCATGGTGCAGGGCGTAGCGTTTGCCTTCCGGCCAGTTGGGCGTTTCACCCCCGGCGCTGTGCATGCCTGGCAGCCACCAGCGTCCGGCGATCTGCGGGTTACGTGGATCGGCCAAATCGACGGTCAGAAAAATGTAATCGCTGTAGCCGTCAATCAGGGCGGAAACATAGGCCCAGCGGCCACCGACATACCAGATGCGGTGGACACCGATCCCCTCCAGCGCCAAAAAACCGATCTCTTGCGGCTGGTCCGGCGTTGAAATATCGAAAATGCGCACCCCGGCGCTCCAGCCGCGGGCATCATTGCCTGACACCGTCTGGCTGATGGCTCGGGTGTAGTAGACCTTCTCATCGGCAAAACGGGTGTCGGCAAACAGATCGCGGGCGTTGATCACCAGCAACAAATCATCATGCGCCTGCAAATGTACGTTCCAGGTGCCCGGTGGCGCGGGGAAAAAACCGGCAGCGCGCGGATTTTTCACGTCACGCACGTCGATAATAGAAAACCCCTGCGAAACCATATGCCCGACATAGGCATAGCCTCGGTGAACCATAACCTGCACACCGTCAGGCTTACCGCCCTGATCGCTGTGACCGATCAGCCGCATGTTGCGGCTGTATTCGGGTTGGGGAAGCGCTGGCGATGCCATTATCATCGCTCCTTATTTTTTAGCCTGTTGCGCTTCAAGCGTGGCGAACCACGGCGCAATAAAATCGTCCGATTTGCCCCAGCCAGGAATGACTTTTACCAAAGAAGCGACATTGGTGGCCTCCGGGTGGCTGAGCAACAGGTCTTGCGGGATGGCGGCGGCTTTAAATTCATAGGTTGCCGGGGTTTTCTCACCGGCAATCTTATTGGCGACCAAACGCAGGTTAACGGCGCCAATCAGCTTGGGATCTACGGCCACACTGAGTTTCCAGGCGCTGCCCTTGGCACGCATTAGCGCCAAATCCTGGTTAGAGATATCAATGCTGTAGAGTTTGATTTCGGTGCGGCCATTTTCCTGCAGGGCTTTATAAGCCCCCTGGCTGAAGGCATCCCAGGTTCCCCAGATAGCGTCGATTTTACCCTTTGGATATTTGGCCAGAATAGCGCCGATCTTGTTGGCCGTGTCGCCTTGTACGTCGGAGGATACCGCGCCGATTGACTCCAGCTCTTTGATGCCGGGCTGATCTTTCAGCAGTTTCTGATACTGCGCCTGACGCCGCTCCATCGGTGGAAAACCCGCCACCCATAGCTTGACGATATTGGCTTTGCCGTCGAAGTCTTTCACCAGTTGGCCGAATGAAAGATCGGTCAACGAAGCATCATTCTGTTGGCTGACGGTAACGCCTGGGATCTCGCCCTGTACTGCGGTATCAAAGGCCGCAACCGCAATGCCGCTGTCGGCAATGCGTTTCAGCAGGGCGGTGGAATAGGGATCGCGCCCCTGGGACAGAATAATGCCGTCGTACTTCTGGCTGATCGCCTGATTAACGAAATCCTGGAACTTGGCGTCGTCACCGTTGGTCAGGAAGGTATTGACCTGGAAACCCAATTTGCGGCCTTCCTGCACCGCCCCGGAGACAAACTGCGTGGTATTGTCGTCTGAACCCAGATTGCGGATCACCGCGATGCGGATTGGCCCCGAGTGATTGGCGATCGCCGCCGGGACGGGGGCGGTTGTTGAGGCGGAGAACGCGGGAAACACGGCGAACAGGCTTAACGCCAGTAATGAGGTGTTGAACAGTTTCATTAAGTTTTACCCTGCATGGTTAAGCATCATTAAAAAACGGGAGGACAATTCATCGTCACCATTGGGATGGTTGTTTATTCAAGGAATGAATTGAAGCCGTCAGTTTCCACGCGGGCTGAACGGATGACAATGAACGAAAAATCATAAGCTAATGCTAAAGAGTATTAGGCAACGCTAAACTCGCCTTTATGATGGCAAGATCAGACAAAATAAGGACTTGAACATGAGTGATAGCCACATTCGCGTGGTCGCCGGCCCCGCCAACTATTTTGCTTACCCCGGGGCCATTGACCAACTGACGCAATTTTATTCCCCGCAACAGCTGAACAACGCGCTGTGGTTGTATGGCGAACGTGCGCTGGCCGCGGCCAAACCCTGGCTGCCGGCGGTGTTTGATGCCGTAGATGCCCGTCGGGTGTTGTTTAACAGCCACTGCAGTGAAAGCACGGTACAAGACATCGTGCGTCAGGCGGGAACAGACCGGCAGGTAGTGATTGGCGTTGGCGGCGGTGCGGTGCTGGACACCGCCAAGGTGGTGGCGCGTCGGCTGGGATTGCCGTTGGTGGCGATCCCGACCATTGCCGCGACCTGTGCCGCCTGGACGCCGCTTTCGGTCTGGTATAACGATCAGGGGCAGGCCCTGCGCTATGAGATCTTCGACGATGCCAATCATCTGGTGTTGGTGGAGCCGGAAATTATCCTGCGTGCGCCAAAAGAGTATTTGCTGGCCGGTATCGGCGACACCCTGGCGAAATGGTACGAAGCCGTGGTACTCAGTCCACAACCGGAACGTTTGCCGCTCACCGTCCAACTGGGTCTTAATACCGCGCTGACGCTGCGCGATGTATTGCTCAACGAAAGCGAAGCGGCGCTAAAAGCCCAGGCAGAAGGGCAATCGAGTCAGGCTTTCCTTAATGTGCTGGAGGCGATTATTGCCGGCGGCGGTTTGGTGGGCGGGCTGGGCGATCGTTATACCCGCATCGCCGCGGCGCATTCGGTGCATAACGGCCTGACCGCATTGCCGCAGACCGATGCCTTCCTGCATGGCACCAAAGTCGCGTATGGCATTTTGGTGCAAAGCGCGTTGTTGGGGCAGACGGAAACCGTGGCGCAGTTGAAAGCGCTTTATCACCGTCTGGATTTGCCGGTGAGTCTGGCTGCCTTGCAGGTGGATATTCACGATGAGGAGCAAATCAAACGGTTGATTGAGCGTACCCTGCAAGCGGGAGAGTCGATTCATCTGCTGCCGCTGGCGCTTAACGAAACCACATTGCGCTCGGCCCTGGGCTATGTGGAGTCGCAGACGGCGTAACTGACAACGGCTGGGGAACCCTGTTTCCCCTTGCCCGGGGGATTAGGTTGGCCTGTTATTACGCAGCCAGGCAACGGTATCCTGAAGCGTTTGTTCCAGTGGTCGGAATGTCAGCCCCAGGTCACGTTCACTTTTGGCGTGATTGAAATGAGAACGGTTGGCCTCTTTTACCATCAGACGCACCGTGGCCAGGCTGAGCAACACCGGTTTGCCACTGAGGCGGGCGTAGGCCTCCTGTAGCGTCGCCAACAGGTAGAGAAATGGCAGTGGCAACGTGCGGGTGGGAGTTTTGACACCGGCAATATCCCCCAGCATGGGGACCAACTGGTGCATGGTCATGTGTTGTCCTGCGGCCAAATAACGTTCACCTCCTTGGCCCCGCTCTGCCGCCAGTATCATGGCCAGTGCCACATCTCGTGCATCAACCACAGAAAAACTGCCGGTCACCAGTCCCGGTAATTTCCCCTGCATCACGTCATTGGCCAACTGACCGGAAGAGGTGGGGCCCAGATCGCCCGGCCCCCACATCCAGCCCGGCAAGATCAGGCTGCCGTTCATTTCTGGATGCTGCCGCAGGAATTCCAAAACCACGTCATCCGCCAGTATTTTACTGCGGTAGTAATCATCGGCGTCTTCGGGCCGCCGTAAACAGGTTTCGTCGATCGACTGGCCCGGTTCGCCGTTGAGCACGGCGATAGATGAGGTATGGATAAAACGACGTAACCCTGCATGGTAAGCCTGTTCCAGCAGATGTCTGGTACCCTCGACGTTGATGGCTTTCAGCTTCGGCCAATGGCTACCACCCTTGTAATTATCACGGAAGTAGGCCGCGGTATGGAACAAGATGTCGCAGCCTTGCAGGTGTTCAGCGAAGGTGGCGACGTCAGTCATATCGCCTGCGATTAATTCAACGCCTTCAATCTCCCCGAACTGCTGGCGACCTTTTTCCATGGAACGAACCAGAGCTTTGACCCTGGCACCCCGAGAGATCAACTCACGCACCAGATTATTACCGAGCAAACCGGTCGCGCCGGTGACAAATGCCGTTTCTATTTTCATCATGATTAAAATCTTAAGTGAATTTCAAAGTTCAAGTGATATTCAAATCTAGTGGTAGAGGTTTAAAATATCAAGTGATATCTTGAATGCTTATAGAGTAGTGACAATCCGCGTAAAGTTGATACAGATGAAAACGATAAAAAAACGATTAACCCGTGAGGAGAGCCAACATCAGACCAGAGAACGGCTGATCGAAACCGCTCGCCAATTATTTATTGTCGGCGGTTATGGCGGCACTTCGATCCGTGATATTGCCAGCGAGGCTGGCTATTCACAGGGGGCGTTCTATTCCAATTTCGCCTCCAAGGAGGATCTGCTGTTGCAACTGTTGCAGCGGCATATGGAAACCGAGGCGGCACAGCTCACCCGCCTGACCCAGAGTGATATGGGCAGTCCGGAGCAGGTCGTTGCGGCGCTGGAGGCCTGGTCGGCGACCCTGAATCTGGAGGTGGACTGGTGCATGCTGTCGATAGAGCTGCAACTGCATGCGCAGCGCAGCCCGGCCTTCGCCATCGAGTATCAAAAGGTCTGGGATACCCATCAGGCAAAAATCGGCGTGGTGATAGCCTCGCTGTTTAAGCAGGTGGGTAAGACGCCGCCCGCGGAACCCCATGAGCTGGCGGCGGCTTTTATGGCGATGGCGCACGGGTTGGCTTTGCAACGTACCCATGGGGGGGCTGATCCCTCGGGCCGGTTGATTATGTTGTTTTTGCGCAGTCTGCTGTGGATGCCAACAGCAGACTGAGCGCTCTTCACGGCACGTAAATGATCTCAAAGCTGGAGGTTTTATCGTAGTAGGGCGTCATGCCGCCATCGACGTAGAAAACCTGCAGGTCGTAATGATAAATCAGCTTTTTATCCGGGTTGAGGATCAGATCCAATGCCGAGACCTTGACCGTGACGTCATGATTAGGGTGCTCCCTGTTCAACTCAACGGTTTGGTTATCGATATTCACCAAAATGCGTTTGATAGGTCGCGGCCCAGAGGGATCGTAAGCTCCGCTGTCGCTTCTGAATTCAATGGTTTTGTAGATGTCGACCGGTGCCGTCTGTTTGATAAAGTCACGGACCTTACTCTGATATTTGGCATCCAGCGCCAGTATCACCGGCAGGTTATCCGGGTTAAAACCTATAAACTGCACCGCCAGATAGCCTTTCAGCAACAGGTTTTGCGGCGAACGATCGAATAACGCGTCCCAGATCAACGCGAACTGCTGGGCGGGCAGCGTGAATGAATCGACAATGCCGCTTTGCAGGTTGATCAGCGCATTTTTCTCCTCGGTTTTGCCTTCGGGCAACGCCAACTGCAACACCAGTGAGTCTGCATTGGCGAAGGGCGCCAGCCGGGCGTCCGGCTGCATTTGTGAAAACTGTGCCGTGGCATCGGCAATGCGGCCCTGATTGACCTTGGGCGACAGGAAGTAGTCAAAGGTCACTTTGATATCCCCCAACGAGGTAGCGTGATCGTCGGCGGAGAAGGATATCGACAGCATTGGCTTGCCATCGGTATCCGTGCCCAGCAGGAAGGTATCCGGCAGGTAATAAAGGTAATTCTTGCGCACGTAGTCCTGATAGTAGTTATACCAGAGTTGCTGGTACTGCAATGGCGTGAGGATCAGCTGCAGGCGCGGCGGTGGCGGCACAATGCCCTGATAAATATACGGATAATAGTTTTCGGCAAAGTAGAATACTTTTGGGTCGGTGACGGTGTTGGTGAGGCCGTGCTCGGTTTTGACTGCTACCACCAGCGTGGTTTGCGCATCGTAATCCGACAAGGCCTGCAGCAAGGCATCGCGTTGCTCCAGCTTGTACAGATCCAGCTGTGCCTGATAGCGATTTTCCTGTGGTGTCAGCAATACCTGGTCAAAAATCATCTCTTCGACGCTGCCAAAGCGGGTGTAGCTCAGCACCACATAGGGAATCTGCGGGATAGAGTGATTCAGGGCAAAGTCCAGTTGCATGCGCCAGCTGGTGCCGTCGGTGCTGGTGGCAATCTGGTAGCGGGTTTCCCCTGAAACGATTTCGGTGCAGACCTCCGCGGTCAGGTCATCCTCTCGCATTGGCGCTGCCGCCCGGTAGCGTAGCTGTTTGCCCTCAACGTCAGGAAATTGCTCACGGGCATTGAGCAGAATAATTTGGTTCAGTGTCACCAGGTCATTGAGAAAGGTATTCATGGCTATCCTCAGTGGGTTCGGTTTGGGCCAGAGTTCTGAATTGGTTCAGGCAGGAGGAGGTCCAGAGAAAGCGCCCGTCGTGCCGACGGTACAGCGGGCTTTCCAACTGGCCGGCGGGCCACTGCCAGTGGGCCAATGCGTCAATCAGCGGCGTGAGTTGCGGGATCCCCGCCAGCCTGGCGTACTCCAGGGCAATGCGCCATTCGTTGGGGTGAGCGTAATAGGGCGTTAGCGAACTGAGCCGATCGTAACGGTGGTCACTCCACTGCAGCGCCTGATTCAGCATCTGAATAATGCGTCGGTAAGCCGGTAATACGGCGTCGCTGCCGCTCACCAGGGCGTGGAGCAGGATCAGCGCGTTGGTGTTCACGCAGCAATCCAGTTGGCGGATGTCATTGTCATCTTTCATCCAGGTGTGAAAACTTTGGCACTCCGCCCATTGGTGCTGCTCGGCAGCCTGACGGGGATCGACCCGGCGTAGCTGATAGCCGTTCATGTGCGAAATCGTCTCCCCGACCTGTGACAGTGAAATGCGCCCAAACTTGTACAGCAATTCGGTGATAATCGCGGTGTCGTCAATGTCGGCGCAGATACTCTGTTTCGCCATCCATTGCGGATGGGCAGTACGCGGCCAAAAGCTGAAATGGCACGGGCGGGTTTCACAGGCGATTAAAAAATCGAGCGCTTTCTCGATATAAGGCTCGGTCTGCGGGGTGTGATCCAGGGTGCGTAGCACCTGCGCGGTAACAAAGGCGTTTTCATCCTGATGCCAGCGTCCGTCCGGGGTTCTGACATGGGCGGCAAAGGCGCCGCTGGCACACTGTTGACTCAGTAATGCGCTTAAACTGGCACCCTCATTATTATTGCTGGCAGTTGAAATCGGTTGCTGCGGCTGCACTTCGAAGTGGGTATTTTGCGGGCTGAAAGTACAGCTGATGGCATGACGGCCCTGCATATCCACCGAAAAACCCACCACGTTGAATTGCAGGGGAACCTGCGCGGTCATGACGCCTTGCAACAAGGGCATGGCTTGGCCACTTTGCGTCAACAAGGCTTGTACCGCGGGGAACACCCGCAGGTTATCACCAAAGAAACTGGCCGCCATGGAAAACAGCGTGAAGCTTTCCAGTTCACCTCCGGGGCCATAGACCAGGCTAAAACCGTAGGTGGTGGGTGGAAAACCTTCGCGACTCAGAGTTTGTTGCCGGGCGCGCTCCAGCAGGGGTGCCAACGCCGGAAATAGCCCTTCACAGTCAAAAAAGGCCATGACTGCCGCAATATCAACCTCAGTGATTAGCGCACTGTGCCACTGAAAGTAATATTCACGCGGCGAGTCGACCTGTTGTGGGTAATAACCCAGCATCAGTAGTGACAAACCGGCCTGCTGGCAGGCCGCGGCAGGGTAATCAGGCCAGACCACCTCCACCGCACCGTCGGGCGGTACCTCGGAGTAGACCTTGGTTTTAACCGTCTCCGGGCTATATTTGCGTCCCAGCCAAGAGCCAAACCGCAGGGGGTGGACCGCCTGGCGCTGCATCTGGCTGACGCTGGCCAAACAGGCCTCTGCATCGTCCTGCGCGGGTGAATCCGTGATCTGTTGGTAGTGCCGATAAAAAGCCTCAATCCCACGATTTTCGGCATAGCGTGGCAAAAAAGGGTCCAGCGTGCAGGAAAGTGCCTGCGGTTTTGACGATGAAACGGTGAACTCCAGTGGACAGCCGTTATACCCTAACAGGCTGGTGTTAAAGGCCGCGGACAAGCAGCCTGAAGCCTGGCGTGCCTGGCTAAAACGGGTGATTTCGGGCACCAGTGAGCGGCGTAAATAGGGCGCCTCCTGACACAGGGCGCTTACCAGGGCGTTCCATGCCGCTGGTAATATCGTATTGCGTTCGGCCATCGTCAATGACCTATGCCACGGCAGGAATAACAATGGCCGGCGGATTCTCGCTGCCATCACGCGTGACGCTGTCACCACCGACCAGCAGATAAGTGATTTTGTAATCGACCGTCCAGGGCTGCTCGGTCAGGCAGCGATACTTAAAGGTCTGTTCCTCGGTTTTATCCGGATTAAACGAGTATTTCTTGATTTTTCGGCTCTTTTTGTCGTCCAGGTAGGTCAGTTCGACGATCACCTGATTGTAATTCTCCCAGGAGAATTTTCGGTCGAGGAAGATGGAGATCTCGTTGAAGGTCAGCACCGCGCCGGGATCCAAATTCAGCAGGGTCGAAGCCGAAACCGACCGCGGCTGGTAGCTGCTGCTGCCTTCCCAGCCGGTGGTGGCTGCAGACTTGAAGGCATACTCGCTGTGGATCACAAAGCGTTCATTGATATCCGGGCTGCGGGAGATGACCTTGCCCCATTTCTCATCATCAGCCGTGAACGCCTCGGTCGGCGTATAAATCTGTTTGTTATATTCGATTTTGAAGGTAGCGGCCTTAATGCCGTATTCGGCAAAACCGTCCGGCCCCAGCACGGTAAAATCGATTTTCTGGAAGAAGGGATCGTTAACGTTAACTTCAATAAAATAAGGTGGCTCTTTTTTGGCACGCAGAATGTCGCTGCCGATAAAGTTTTGCGGCACCGCCGACTGACTGAGGGCTTTTGATGAGGTGTAGTTGAAGTTCAGGCTTTTGGTTTCTTCGATGCGCACCAGTTTTATTTCCAGCGAGGCGCTGGGGAACAGCCCGCCTTTGCCGCCTTCTTCGCCGTCTTCTTTGCCGCTGGCGAGCAGAGATTCCAGGATGGAGTCACTGGCTGATTTGGCCTGGGTATTGCTGTCATCATTGGGTTTGAGCGATGCGGTGAAGAAGCTTTTCAGGATCTCCTCTTTAACAAACTGCAGCGCCCATTCTTTCTCTTTGGCTTCCTCCTCGCTCGGCATGCTCTCGGTGACCTTGATGATCAACTTCTGATCCTGCTGCAGTTTTTTGATTACGCTGTCAAAGCCCAGCCAAAAACTGGCCGGGGTTTCCACCGGGATCGGGATATTGGCGCCAAATTTAACATCGAACTCTTTGTAGATGCTTTCAAACTTGGCCTCGACTTCAACTTTTAACGCCGGGGTGATACCGGTAAAGCTGAGGTTATAGGCCACGGCCGCCGGTGCCTGCGCCTGGTTAAAGGCCGCCTCCAGGATCACCGCCTGCTGTGGCGTCAGTTTGGCGCTGAAAATGGCACTATTGTTGCCAAACAGGCTGGGGCACTGCGCGCTGATCAACTCACCGTTGGCATTGCTGCCGACGTCAAGCACGAAGAAATTTACCGTACCTTTGTCATACGGCACCTGAGCCTTGCGGGCGGTTTTCGGATCAACTTTGAGTTTACGCAGGTATTCGTTAAATGCGGCGTCCAGCTCGGCGGCATCGATCGAGGTATTGACCTCGAAGTTGATGTAACCCCCTTGCTGACCGCTGCCGTCGCCGGTGTATTTGATCAATGAAAAAACGGGTTTCCCGTCTTTTTCTGCGATATGGATATCACCGGGCAAATACCAGAACTGCTTGTCATCGGAGTCGTCGGCAAAGAAGGTGATGTTGTTGATTGTGGCAGTTCTTGCTCTGAGTAATAACATGATGGTTCCTTAAATGAGGTTGGCGATATCGATATCGTCTTGAACGGTTGCGGTTTGGACGTAATCGGGCTTATCCCCGCCTTGGTCCGGTTGGTAGGTAAACCAAATCTCCAGATCGACACTACGTCGTTCGGGGTCGATTTGGTCGGCACTAAAACGCTGAGGGGCGGCATCGGCTGCGGTAAACTGAAAAATTTGCTGCAGAGGTGGGGCGTCATCACCGGGCAAATAGGCATAATTGGCAGAAACCAGCACCGACGCCACCTGTTGCCAGTCCATGTTGGCGGCAATCATCAACACCCGCTGGTGATACAGGCTGGAGACCAGGTACACATCCTGGCTGGTCGGCTCGTTTAACAGCACAGAGATATGGGGCGAGTTAACGGCGCTGCTGTATTCCTTGGTGACGTCAAACAAATACTGATCCGGGTTGGGCAGCATCACCGGGTAGCTGTCCTGCTGCGTTGTCTGGCTAATCTGAAAGCTTTTCGTCAGGCTGGCTACCGGCTGTCCAATATGGCGGCAGCGCAGGGTGACCAATACCGACTGGTACCAACGCCAGTCGAACAGGCTGGCGGCCTCAATGACAAAATCGTAGCGGCCGTAGACCGACTCAATATCCAGATAGACATCGTTCAGTTCGGTTTGCATTACGCTGGAACTGACCGATCTCACGCCGCCCACGGCCTGATTGAGATAGACGGTGAAGCTGTATTCGACCGGCCACAGCATTTTGCCGGTTTCAGGATCGGTAATACTCGGTGACCTGAATAGCTTCGGCCCGATATCGCCCATGCGAAAGGTGTATTGCTTGCTGTCCGAGCCATAGCGCAGGCGCACCATGACCAATTGGACGTTAACGTCCAGCTCGTCTGACAGCAGGCTGACCCGAACTTCACGGTGAGCGAAAAAGTCATCCTGCAGGTCACTTTGGCTGATCACCCGGTCGGCCTGATAGTCAGTGCCGGCGACCAGTTCGGCAAACAGTGCCTGCGGATAAAGCGAACGTTTGACCACCGTGGTTTCGCTCAGCTTGCCGCTTAAACGCCGCTGGTCAATATCTTCTACCGACAGTCTTTGCAGATAAAAACCGGCCCTGGGCTTGTCTTGCTGCGGCACTTCGGCAAACACCGGGGTAAAGAACTCGCCGGTCAGGATCTGCGTCAACTCGGCCACCGCCTGCTTGAAGTGCCCATCGGGGTCGGTGTCCCTGACTTTGATGGTCACCACTTTCTTGCTGATTAACTGCGATGAGGTTTCCTCGATATCGACGGAAAAAATCAGCAGATTGAAACCGACCGACTGTTGCAGAAATTGATAAACCTGATCCCAACGGGCTTCCAGCTCAAAGGTGGCTGGCGGCAACTGCAGCAGATAGTCAATTTTGTAGCTGATGGTGATGGGCGCAGTGGCAGGGGTCGCCATCAGGCTGGCCAACAGAGCGATATCCGCGTCAGCCGGTAATTTAGCCAACAGATAGCAGTTTTGCTGGTCGCTCAGTGAGGTCTTGCTGGTTTGGCCATCGATAAAGCCGGGAATGTTCAGCGTGGCGCTGCAAGCGATCGCCTGCATGGGTAATAACACCGCGTCGCGCGGCATGTCGGGGCTGGCCGCTGCCGCCACCCGTGCCGCCTCGGGGCTGCTGGTTAACTGGGTTTGCAACGACAGCATGGCATAGTAAACCGTGGCCGGTTGGCTGCTGTTCCTGAATATCTGTAGCTGGACTGCCGGTTGGCTGCTGTTCCTGAATATCTGTAGCTGGACTGCCGGTTGGTCACCGTTAATAACGCTAATGCCCGGCGCGGCCGCGCAATAATAATAAATGGGCCTGTCCGGGTCGGCCCGGATAAAACAGATGTTTTGCACTACGACCTGAGTGTTCATAGCGACCATCCCATTTGATGAAGGTGATCCAGGGCAAAGAAGCTTTGCCCTGGGGGGCTCAACGCATCAGAAAGTCACCACCACAATGGTGCTGGTTCCTGTCACTTCCTTCTCAACGGTTTTTTCCTGGTTATCTTCGCCGTAATACACCGTAGCGACGTAATGGATCTCCACCTTGTTGTCTTTTTCAGCCTGCATCAGATTGAAGGTCAGATACTGGGTGAGGGATTTAGAATCAAACTCGGTCAGGGCAAGGGATTGGGATTGCGTAAAGTCCCATTTCGGGTAATACACCACCATTTCATAGGTGATCAGCGTGATCTCCTTCTGGCTTGGCTTGAAGATAATGGTGTACTTCTGCGCTTTCGGCAGGGCATTGGCGACCAGGATCTGGTGGCCACGGATCAGCCCATAACCCGGTAGCTGCGGGCTGGTCTCAACGCCGTCGGGGATGTAGGTCAGGCTGTCACCATCCAGGGCATAGTAATCGGTGGAGAAATAAATCGGCTTATCCACATCGACACCAATCGGGTAAATAAAGGGGTGAGGAGGCGTCGACTCACTGACTACCTGGCTGTCGGTTTTGATTTTGACGCCCTTATCCGGATCGGAATATTGCGTTTTGATCACCACCTGGCTGAAGACTTTCCATCCCATAGGATCGAGCAGCGTGGAAATGTCGGCATAAACGATGCCGCATTCGGCCACGTTGATGGAGATAACCAAATCCTGATCGCTCTGAAGTTCGCCAGAGTGATAGGGCTTGGCCTGCATACCGGTGAAGTTGACGGTGTAGGAGTATTTAAATGCCCGGCCCAGCTCGGGGTTGATAAACCATTTTCCGGTTTTCTTCGGTTCGCTGTCGCCAGGGGAAAACTGCAGAGTGCTCTGATTGTCTTTGTCGTAGATGGCGGTCACCACGATATTGGCCACGTTGTACTTCGCCAGATCCTGAGTGACAAAAAACTCGGGCTGAATGTACTGATAGAAAGGATCGTTGAGATCGTACTCTTTAAAGTAATCTTTGAGATTCTCTTCGCCGACGATGGATTGGATAGACGGCAACTGGGTCTGAGGGGCGATGGAGAAAGAGACCACCGAGTTTTCCTCATAGACGCGGGTAAAACTTTTGGTTTCGCTGAGGCTGGATTTGAATTTATCAAAGCCGTCGGCGTCGTTAAGCAATTCGAGGCTCATGTCCAGCCCGGTTTGGCTACTCAAAATCTGCTCTACCTGTTTTTGCCCCCAGGCGGTCAGCCCCTCTTTCCATTTGAGGTATTGGTCCTCGGTCATGCCCATTTCTTCGTAAGAGAGCCCGGTCTGAACATCGACCTTGATCGCGCCTTTTTCGATATATTCGCGTTCAATCTTTTTCTCATCGGCCGACCAGGTGTGGTAGGTGATGTTTTGCGTCACCGATTTGGTGATTTCACTGTCGTAGCTGACCGTAACTTTGGCCGCCGGCAGGGAAGCATCCAGACTGAAATCGAAGCGAATGCCTACGCTGGAGTTGGTATCGGTGCCTTTCAAAACCTGTTCGAACAGGGTGGCGCCTTCGCCTGTGAGTGAAAGGCTGAAAACGGTGTTGTTATCCCCCAGGCCTGATGGCGACACCGTGGTGGGGATTTGGCGATAGAATTTCTCGTTGCTGTCCAGAATCAATGAAGCATGTGCCGAGGTGAGTCTTGGGACTTCCAGCTTGATTTCTATTGGCGTCAATTCAGGCACGAATTGGTCATTGCCTTGGTTGCTGTCATATAACGCGACAAATCTGGCAGCCTGATCGTCATTTAAACCGGTATTGCGCAACGCGGTATCCATGGCTGTTTTTTTGGTCGCATTTTCAGGGTCGGCCACCGAGGCCTGCTCGGCTTGAACATACTTGACGATCAGGGTGGATTTGGCGATCAGCGGATCTTTAAGCTTGCCGAGCAACTCGATGCTGATCTTTTTCTTCATCTCCGAATCAGGCTGCGGCAGCATCACGGTAAATTGCGCATAGCCGCCCTGGGTGTCTTCACTACGATACTTGTAGAACATGAAATAGGGGCTTTTGGTATCCCTGGCGACAAACACCGGGATCTCCGGCACCACATAGTAAATATTCTTATCAATGCTGTCGCCATAACAGGTAAAGGCATATTCCTTAATACCCAGATACTTATCCGTGGCGATCTTGACCGATTGCTGCAAAGCGGTGGTTAACATAGGGCGTTCCTCTTGTTTATGTCACTTGTTGTATTGCAGTTTGACGGGGCTGGCGCTGGCCTGTAGCGGGCCAGAGTCGTAGGTTTTGGGGAATATCGAGTCGAGTTTGCCTTGCCATTGGTAGTCAACGCGGCCGTTTAACCCGCTGGCATGGGCATTAATCCACCAGTTGGCCTGCCACTGCTGGGCGGCAAACGAAAAGCTGAAGTTTTGTTTTTTTGCCTGACCTGCCGGCTGATAAGTGGCGGTGCCGCTAATTGACTTAAATTTTGCCTTCAGTTGTTCGGCCTCGAACAGCAGGCTATAGAAACCCAGGTCTTGCGGGGTGAGCGCCAGGGTGTCTTGCCAGCCGAGTTGGCTTTCATAGCTGGTGTAATCGGAAAACGTCACTTTGAGGGTAATAACGCTGACCTCCTCTGTGGTTTTCAAGGTGACCGGGGGGAAGTTGGGCCACTGCATCGGCGTTTGCGACTGGGCATAACGCAGCTCGATCGACATGATGTTAAAACTCTTGGGGTTGAACCCCAGACTCACCACGCATTCGCGGTGTTTTATCGGCTTATCCGGCCGGGTAGGTTCGGGCAACGGCGTCGGCGTAAAAGTGATAATGCCGTCGGCGGGCAGTTGGCCAAGCAAGGCGGCAATATCCTGCTGCTGAACCAGCAAATAGCGTTGCGGCACGCTATTGCTGTAGCTGACGTCGTAGCTGATCTTGCTGGGGATCTCATCGATGGAATGGATGTTACGCAGCGTATTGCTGACCAGTAGCGCTGCGGTATTCACCAGTGCGTTTCTGACCAGTTCGCGGGTCTGTTGCGAAGGATCGTTATCGAACTGTTCCAGCAGGGTTATGACCCCGGCGTCGATCTGCTGATTAAGCAAAACGGCGATAACTTCCGGTTGCCGCGCCTGTTGGTTAAAGGCCAGGGTTAAAAAAGCCACCCAGTCGGTTTCCAACCTGGCTGCAACGCGGCTGCTAACGCTAAACCGGCTGTGGGTCACCAGATAAACCTGGCTCTTTGCTCCGCGAATGGCGTTGTCCAGCAGACCGGCTTCGGCATGGGTCAGCGGCATTTTTGACTGTTCGAATTCGACGTTATAACTGCCAGACTCCGGCTGGTGGACAAAGCGCAGAAACAGCGACTGGCGAATGTCGCCCTGTTGCAGCGCTATTTTTCCCGGCGCCGGGATGAAATGCTGGCGGATATAGGCTTCAATCGCCGCGGTATCCACCGGCAGATTGGGCGCGATAAAGGTCGCCAGACCGCCACCGGGGCTGGTCAGCAAATGCAGCGCGCTGACCTTACCCTCCAGCACCACCTGCGGAGTAAAACTGCCGTAGGTGTAGCACTCCGACGGTTGCGTCTGGTCGTGGAAAGCGAAGGCTCGACCAAGCAGGAAAAAGTTCTGTAGCGTTTGTTGAGGGTTCAAATCTTCAGCGTTCATTTTTCACCTTTGATATCAATCGTTTGATCGCCGGTCACATATGCCGACCATTGGCCCGAAGGGGTCTGGTAGCGGAATCCGCAGGCAAAGATAGAAGTGACAGTCCACGAGTAATCGAAACTGTTTTGTTGGTGGGTGAAGGTATGCTCCGTAGTGCGGTCGGTGTCCTGGGGTTGAAAGAGCACCGTGGCTTTAAGCATTTCAGTGGGCAGAATGACGGTGATCCGCGCTCGCTGTGAGCCAAACTGCGGGAAGCTGTAAGCCCCGATGGTGGTGGGCTGGGTAATTGGCATCGGCAGCGGCACGACGCCGCTGCCGGCAAGCTGATAGGCGGTTGCTTCGGCATAGGTTTCATCACCGAGGATCGGGCAACTGAAGTAGGGTGCGGCGGCGGTTAAGGCCAAATCCTGCTGCCAGCCGGCAGAATGATAAAGCCCGCCAATTCTGCTTTCCCGGGCAAAACCCGGATCAATATTGATGGTCAGGAACTGGCAGGGTAACGCGGCGTAATCGAGCACCAGAGCCTGTTGTTCGCACGATTGTCGTTCACCGTACAGGATGCGCCAGCCACCCTCCTGCGGATAATTAACCCGGATTTGGTAGAAGAAGGGTTCGGTCTCCAGTGAGCTGGTATAAAAACGGAAGGTCAACCGGCTCTGGTCGGGGCGCAGCAACTGAGTTTGGCTTTGTTCCAGCGGGTAAATATCCCCCGCCGGCACGATAAGCTGGATATCGATAGAAACATTGCTTTTCAACCCCAGCGGGAAGGCGTAGAAAACGTCTATCTCCCGTTCACCCTGCGGAATTGGCGGGGCGGTAGTGCGGTGAATAATGCTGTCGGGCGAGACCCTGGCGATTTGCTGTGCGGCGGCAAAAGGATCCAGAATAAAGCACAGCGGGCGCTGGCTCAGCACCACCGAGTCGAGTTTAAAGATCACCCGGCCGCCTTGCGCCGGTACCCGCAGGGCGATCATCGCCGTATTGCTGGAGGCGGGGCCTGCATAGGGCGAACCCAGCGAATTATAGAGCCGATCGAGCAATGTCTGGCTGAAAAGCAGAGTCTCCTCGGGATGATTCTCCGGCAAGGGGGGACTGATTTGCAGCGGCAGCCGCGCGAGATTTTGATAGATATATTGCGTCAGCAGGTCATAGTCAAACGCTACCCGGTCATCGTCAACAAGATGCGTGCCTTTGGCCCCGTCGGCCAGCACCAGCATCAGCGCGCGGGGATCAAACTCGACGGAATACGCCATGCGCGGCGATACCCCCTCAACAAAACCGTCCAGCCGGGCATTAAAGCCGATGGTATCGTCAAGCAGGGTTTTCTCAATCAGTTGGGTGCTGGCCGAGTTCAGCAAAATAATAAACTGGATACACTGAGCCGAATACCAGGTGGCGTCATAGCTTTGTCCGCGCAGGGCACTGTGATACTCAATAGGGACGTCAAACCCCAGGCTGCCTGGTAATACGGGTAACACCTTCACCGCTTTATCCGGGTGTTGCTGCTTGAAATTCACCAGGCTTTGGCCTGCGGCATACTGCAGTTCGGTAGTGAAATTCAGCCAACCGTAGATACTGTCGGTGCTGGGGCTGCGAACAATATCCAGCGAGAAAGCCAGAGGTTCCGCGACCAGAATGCTGACGGAGTCCGGGTATAAGAAATAGCTATCATTCTGTTGATAGGTAGCGATAAACCTAAGCCGATCGCTAATGATAATCTGCTGAAAATCCGGGTAGCCCTGATACATGAGTTATTTACCCGCCGCGTTGAGATGGTTTTGATAATCCTGATGCCATTCTTTTGGCAGTTTGCTCAGGATATTCACCGGGCGCTGGTAATATTCGTCCTCATAGATACGTTGCATCTGGAGGTCACCGACCAATATACCGTTGGCATACAGGGTGTTGTCATCGTACAGACATTTATCAACGGGCGCTTCAGCCGTCAGCTGCAGGTTATATACCTTCAGTTCTCCTTGCTGTTGCTCAATGCTTATAATTTCGCACTCACCCTCCAGGGTGATTAATTTAGAGGTGTGATTCAATTCGCGAGCAATCACTACACCGGCTGAGGTAATAAAAGGGTGGCCAAGGCTGCTGGTGATGGTTCTTATTTTACCCTTGCTGTTCTGGGTGGTTATTTCGATGAAATTGCGCTCCTGGCCATTAGTGATGGCTTCAATTCTGAGCGGGATATTGTTTCTCGATAATACGTATTCGCCGATAGCCAGGTCGGAAATTGATTTTTCACCACCGTCCTGCATCAGAATTCTTGTGTTTTCAGCCAGGCAGCCATAAACAATACGCATGGGTTTTAATAGCTCAGTATTTAAGAAGCGCTGGTCTGGCTCAAGGCTTTTAGGTGCGTTGGTGATAAAGGTTGCAATGCTTTTTCCATCGACATTGAGAATGACTTTGAATACATAATAAATCCACTCGCCGGAGTCAAAGTCAACCTGATTGAACCTGAGCCAGTCCAGATCCCAGGAGATATTGTCACCAATAATTCTGGTGTTGGCCGAGTTGAAAATATTGTAGTTACCGAAAGGGGTGACAGGATCTCCGCCGGCACGAGTACGTATCAAATAAATGGTATTGCTGGCTTTAACAGGCTGACCACCGTTGAGCTCAATTTGCCCCAGGTAGGTAATATTGCCTTTAATCGGCACCCTGACCGAACCGTCATAATTATTGCGGTAATCACAGTCGGCCTCATCGCGGGTCAGGCAGATCTTGATTTCATTTGGATTAATAAGACTCCGCGGTGACTCATTATAGATATTTTTTGGATAACTCTGGCTGGTAATGATCTCTGCCCCATACACCGTCTGGTTACCGATAGTCTGTGCAAAGGTATAAATCACCGTGACCGGATAATCTGCAGCAATCTGGCTACCCGGATAAACCCCATCGGCACTCAGGGCGCAGTCTGCGGCGTAGACATAGGCCTGGTTGTAGTTAACCGGCCCTACATTGGCGGCTTCGCCGTCAAACAGCCCAAGGGTCTGCGTTACGTTTGTCGCCGAGACAGGCAGGGAACCTATGGCATTGGCACGATAATTTCGACCGTCGGTAGAGTCCAGCCGGACAATGCTGTATACCGGTTGAGCAGAGCCATTACCGGCATCGCTCAACCGGCCGGCACTGAGTTTAAGCCGTTTTGCCTGTTGCCAGCATTGAGTAAACTGCGGAGTATTACCCGGGGTAAGACCGGCAAGTTTTAATTGAATATCGTAAAAGCTGACCAGCAAGGGATCGCCGGGTTCAATAATAAACAGACCGGCATTGCTATATTTGCTGATGACATTTTTAACAATAGTCTTCTCATCTGACGTATAACCTTGAGTGATCATAATATCAGTACCCAATAAGTTTCAGACATAAACGTGCGCAAGCGATGGTGGCAATGAACCAAACCATAGCTAATTAAGCGATTAATGATTTATTTACAGGTTTCTTTGCAATAAGCGTAAATGGCGCTCAGGGTATCCGAACCAAGATATTCTTCGAATTGAGTATCTGTAGGTTCTATATGGGGATCCAACGTCATGGCATACAGTTCTTGAGCAAACATATCTTTAGTGGCAGAAGGTTTGTTTTTAAAATAGGCTTTTAGTTTTCCTTTGCTAACTTTGCGTATCCAGGCGAATTCGCCACCAAGCTTCACTGTTCCGTTGAAGGTAAATACCTTGCTGGTATAGAAAGTAATATCATTGGGGAAAACTTTATAGCGAACGACTTGTTCAACTTCGATATTGTGCAGGGTCTCTTCCCAGGTTTCTCTTTTAATTACGTTTAAGGCAAAGTTCTTGCCATCAACCGGGCCGTCTTTTGCATCAGAAGTTCCGCCAAATAACATCGGACAACCTCTGGCAAAACCTTCATTTTTCAAACCTAATAGAATAAAGTCATCATTCCCAACAGCAGCCGGATTGCTGTCAAGAATGACGTATTTTTTAATGGGCATGATCTGATCCTTATACATTTGTGAGTATAAAAATAGAATTTACTTTTCGGGTCGGGAGCGATGAATTACTCAACTTCAACAATAGCAATGGCGACTAAAAAATCAACTGACACTTAAAAATAAATGAAGTATTTTTTTGTTGTGATCGAGATAATCAAGCAAATCACGGCGTTAACAAAACCATGGAAAAATTATTTAAAGAATCAAATAAACAACAGTCAATTGTATTTATTTTGTTAAAGGAATTTATAAAGCAAAACAAATCAATGAATTGCACATAGAGGTTATGTGGGTTGGGGAGGTATTGTTAAAATAGGTCATATCATTAGCTGTGAAATTAGTTTAACAGTAGGAATTTCTTTAATCATAAAGGTTGTGAATAACTAATTAAACAGTTGAAATAGTCATCATAATAGTTAGGTAATGATATTTATACCTTGCTAATGATATGAAGGGGCGCTGATTTGCCAAAGTGCTCGCCAGATGGGCGTCGGTGAACACTCCAGAATTGTTGCCATCAGATATCACTCATGCCTGGCATTAGTGAAGCGATTACAGATGGCACGAGTCTTGCGCCATCTGACTTCAGGCATTATCCACACGCGGATTGGAATGCGTCGGCTGGCTCGGATATTCCACCTGGTGTTTGTGCAGATAGTCGCGTATCAGCTGGCGGATCACCTGGGAGGGGGTGACGTCCTGTTGCAAACACAGCTCTTCCAACGCTTTTTTCTTGTCAGGATCAATGAGTACGGTCAGGCGCGCCGTTTTCTTTTCCATGATGGTGACTCCAGAGAATAATAATCAAATGATAATAGTGAAATGACCATGCCGACTTAGCTAAAGTGCAAGCGTTCAATCTTGCGTGACAGGTAGCCGAGGTCACAGTTAAAACTCGGCCCGACTTCGGCACTAAGGCGACGCAGCAGATTTAGCGGCGTCTCGATTTCAGCTAATGCGGCATAGATAATCACGTTGCCGCTGGGGGCAACACAATACAACACGCTGTTAAACACCCGGTGCAAACTGTGGTACAGCAGTGAATCTTCATCGGGCACTTCATGGTAGTTCAGCACCAACCAACCTTGTGGTGAAAGCCGTCCGGCACACCGCTGAAGAAAGCTTTGCGTACCCTGTTGCGGATCCATGCTGAAGGCGCTGTAGAGATCGGAAAAAATCAGATCATACTGCCGGGTTATGGGGGCACGTAAAAAGTCGCCCGCGTCAGCAACGCGCAAGATAACCGTGTCGTCGCTGGGCAAGGTGAAATAACTTTGCGCAACAGAGACCACCGCTTCGCGCAGTTCCACCACTTCCAGCAGCATATTGGGGTCATAGGCATGTAATGCCCGTACCAGACCGCCGCCGCCCAATCCCAGGATCAGCACCGCCGAAGGCGGTTGCCAGGCCACGGCCATCAGCATGGTTTTGATGTAGTTGTGAACCGGAACCTGTGGCGCATCGATGCACATTTTGCTTTGTTCGCAAATACCGTCAAAACGCAGGGTTCGATAGCCCTTGTGGTCGGAGACAATAATTTCACCGCAGTGGTCTTGCTCGCGAGCAATCACCTGACCGCGAGGAGAAAAATCCAGGCTATTGAGCAATTTATCAACCATAGACATAGTTATTTCTTTAAGCCTCCATCAAAAACGGCGCTTCTACTTACGAGCGCACATAAACTCGGCGGTACAGATGCGGCGGCCATTTACCGTAGCACGACCGGTAAAGCGGGCAAGGCCGGAGCGCTGTCGGACAAAGGCGACATCCATGCGAAGCTGATCGCCAGGCCGGGCCGAGCGATAGAAGCGAGCGTGATGAATGGCGGCAAAATAGTAATGTTCGCCGGGTAATAGCGGGCTGAGAAAGTAATGCGCCAACAAGCCGGTGGTTTGTGCCAGTGCCTCCACCATTAATATGCCGGGAAACACCGTGGTCTGGTGGTGGCCAGTCCAGAAGGTCGGTTCGTTGGCAGTGATATTTTTGATGGCACTTAAGCGGCCTTCGGCAACGGAGGTGCCGTCAGGCAGAATGCGGTCAACCAGCAGACAGGGGAAGCGGTGCGGCAGGATAGATTGAACATCCTGAAACTGTAGTGGTTTACCATTGAGCGGCATGATTGATTAGGGTCCTGTCAGCGGGACAAAGCTCAGCTTGTGCCGGCATCTGTGCCTGTCGAAGTGTAATAACATTATAATGTTATTATCATTGGATGCACCAAGTGAAATTGAGCAGATGAGCGGATAAAAATCAATTGGTGACAGTGTCACTAAATGAGGGGGTTTAAAATACGATTCAATTTATTGATTAATAATAGGATTAAGCGGAAGAGTGGTTAGCCGTCAGCAGAGGGTGACGGCTAACGGAGGATCATTTTTTATCGCGTGTCAGTTTATCGAGGTAGCCCATTACAAAGGCGGAAAGCACAAAGGTGAGGTGGATGATCACATACCACATCAGCTTATTGTCCGGCACGTTTTTGGCATCCATAAACACCCGCAGCAGATGGATGGAAGAGATGGCGACAATTGACGCGGCCACTTTGCTCTTCAACGATGTGGAGTCCATTTTGCCCAACCAGCTCAACTTTTCTTTGTCGTCGCTGATATCCAGTTGCGAAACAAAGTTCTCGTAGCCAGAGAACATCACCATTACCAGAAGTCCGCCTACCAGCGCCATATCGATCAACGACAGCAGCGTCAGAACCAAATCCGCCTCGGCTATGGCGAAAATGTTCGGCAGAACATGGATGATCTCCTGGAAGAATTTTATCGACAGCGCCAGCAAGGCCAGCGACAGGCCGAAGTAAACCGGGGCAAGTAGCCAGCGAGAGGCGTACATGGCATTTTCTAGAAAGCGTTCCATAGTCAACTGAGTTCGTTACAAAAAGTGGGCCACAGTATAGCGCAACAGGCCCGGCAAATGGCAAGTGGACTTGGCTCGATTGAGGGGAGCAGCCCTGGATTATCACTGGTCGGTGTCATTGGGTTATTCACCCTGATAATTAGATATTTGAAAGATGATTACTCCGCCATAAATTATTTTGTCAAAATATATTGAGGTATCTGAAAATCATACTAGCATTTAAATGCTGCGATATGATGTTGCGGTAATTCTATATATCGAAATTTTATTTCTATATAACGGAAATGAATTAACCTACTGGAGATGGATATGGACAATTCCCTAAATGGAAAGACCAGCGGTTGGGATGATGTTAATGATTTGCTGAATTATCATAATAGAGGAAATGGTTTAACCCTCAATAATAAGCCTTCTTTTGGTGTGGAAGAGGCTGGCAAGCAAATAGCGCGTAGTGAGCAGACCTGGAATGGCATTCATGTCACCGGCAAAGGCGCTACCGTCACTTATTCGTTCCCTGACTGGGATTATAATCAGAGTAATTTAAACTTCCGATTTGGCTCCAATAATCAAGATACCGGCCTTAGCGCCTTTACCGCAGAGCAAAAGGCCCAGGCCAAGCTTTCGCTGCAATCCTGGGCTGATGTAGCTAACCTTACGTTTGTTGAAGTTGCCCCGGATCAAAAGTCCAATATTACCTTCGGAAATTATGAGGGTTCTGGCCAGGCTTATGCAATTAAGCCATTCAGCGGGGCGGGTAACGACTATCGAGGGCATAATACCGATGGTCAAAGCTGGTTCAACATCAATTACGATTACGCGGATCCCCGGGATGGGGTTTACGCCAATCTACACCCTGAGTTGGGTAACTATGGCCGTTTGAGTATCACCCATGAACTGGGGCATACGTTGGGGCTGGATCATCCAGGAAAATATAATGCTGATGAAAACAATCCACCCAACTACAGCATGGCGAATTACGCCGAGGATACGCGCCAATTCAGCGTCATGAGCTATTGGGATGAGTCCCTTACCGGTGGTGATAACGGCGGTCATTTTGCTGCCGCGCCGCTGGTTGACGATATTGCCGCTATTCAATATCTCTATGGCGCCAATACCACTACGCGCACCGGGGATACGGTGTACGGGTTCAATTCTAATACCGGGCGGGATTTCTACACGCTGACGGACAGCAACCAGAAGCTGGTGTTCTCCGTCTGGGATGCCGGCGGCAATGATACGCTTGATTTCTCGGGCTATACGCAAAACCAACGCATCAATCTGACGGAAGGCTCTTTCTCTGACGTCGGCGGGTTGAAGGGCAACGTTTCCATCGCCGTTGGTGCTGTGATTGAAAATGCCATTGGTGGTTCAGGTAATGATGTGATTGTCGGCAATGATGCGGCCAATATTATCCATGGTGGTGCGGGTAATGACGTTATCTACGGTGGCGGCGGGCAGGATCAGTTATTCGGTGGCAGCGGTAAAGATATCTTTGTCTTCTCTGCGGTGAGTGATTCACCGTTAAAATCACCGGATAAAATCCTGGACTTTGAAACCGGCATCGACAAAATCGATCTGTCCTTCTTTAATCATGGCGACAATGGCGCAGGCTTTATTCATTTCGTCGACTCGTTTAGCGGGCAGGCGGGGGAGGCATTGCTAACCTATGACTCACAAAGTAATTTAAGTGAGTTGGCGCTAAATATAAATGGCCAGGCGGCTCCGGATTTCCTGGTTAATATTGTCGGGCAAGCAAATACTGCCACTGACTTTATTGTTTAAATCAGTCACGGTGGGTTATACCCACCGTTTTTAACGCTCTTTTATTATTCTGTCCCACCTTGATAAGTACAGAGGTAAACAAAGTCACCGCCTGCTCCAGCATTAAGGTCACCGCTAATTTGTTTATATCCATATGGGGTTGGGACGTACTCATTTTTTCCATATACAGCGGTGATTTTATTAATTACATCGGACGACGTTGGTTCTCCCTTTTTGTATGAAAGGTAGACAAATTCCCCGCCAGCACCGCTATTCAAATCAACATCAATTTTTATATATCCAGGCGCTGGCATCTGGCTACCATAGAGCACTTGGATATCAACAATCGGCTGTTTGCCATTTACTGGCGTGAACTGCGCTTCATGATAGCAAAGATAGACATATTTACCCCCAGCATCAGAATTAAGATCAATCGGAACTTTAGTGTATCCGACTGGAGCAGGGATATCTGAGTTGTCACCCAGGACAAATGTCAGCTCGTCGATGTAGTTTGCTCTGAGACTGGCAACGGCCATCTGCGATTTTGACCATGTATTATCGTAATATTTTTTTAATGCATCGGCTTTTGTCTTGTCTTCACACAATAGCCATACAGGCATTAACGAGGTTTGGTCTATGAACTTGGTCAACACCGGCATACTGGAAATAGACTGTATCCAACTTTTTAAATTATCGTCACTACTACCCTGCGAGTTAGCTTTAAAAACTAGCGCCCCTAAAGAAGGGCTACCGCCTAGAATATCATATGTGTAACTACCGCTTTCGCTGAAACTATCGAAGGCTTCTGAATACTTAAGTTTGTCTTCGACGCTAAGTTGTGATGTTAGTTGTTCGTATTTAGCCTGAACAATCGTACTCATCTCAAATTTTTGGGTGAGTGTTAACTTGTTTGCTGAGGCGGATACGTGAGCTTTCCCGCCCATAACACCACTCATTAGAACATGGCTGCCATAAACGTTGAATACAGTGGCTAATGAATCTTTACTTTCTGGATTTATTGCATTAATCAGTTTTATAAAATCATCTGAAACATAGTTTTGCAACCTTGCAATATCGGCAGGGATACTAATTGACCACAAGTCAAATGACTGCTGACATCGACTAAACTCATTTTCTGACTTTCTCAATGAACTGTCGCTAAATTCATTTGTGGCTGAGGCACTAAAAAAGCCATAGTTACCACTTACTTTAATACTGTTAGCCAATTCAGTTAAATAGCTTTGGAGCGATTTCCCCGTTACCGATGCGTAAGACTGGTTGCTGAGCCATACCGCCTGAAGCACATCAGGTAATTGATATTGCTGGCCGTTCATAGTAATTTCGTGAAACTGAGATTTTGACCAGTCGAGAATAGGATGCAGGACAGCAGAAGCATCTGCATAGGCTAAAAATGGATTGTAGCCACAACCAATAATACCTACACCGGGTAAAGTATCGCTCGGGAGAGGGACAGCATTAACACGAGTAAAAGATGAGCTAAACAAACCTTCAACCTTGGATGATTCAATTTTCATTTTAAATCCTCTTAATGCTTGGTTAAACTCATGAAAAATCTAATTTAAAATTATTTTCGTTGAAAAGTTAACGTTATATTTCACCTCCGGGTTTATTTGTGAAAATTAAAAATATATAGGATGGTAACTTCATCTTCCTTTGATTTTTAATTTATACGGTGGTGTATTTAAGGTGGTAAATTCAAAGGCATGCCACACGTTTGGCACAACCAATAATTGGTTGCTTCAATTAATTAATCTATTTTCAACAAACGAAGGGATGATTTATTTTCGAATGTGTTTTGTGTGACATCTAATTAATAGCAAAGGCTAGGCTTTTCACAATATTATTTTAAGATCGTTAAGATCGAATTCCCTGATGATATATATATATGCGCGGATTATAACGAATTATGGCTGCTGAATAATATACCTTCTGATAGCGTCATAGCTCCCGCCGCAGGCGGTTATGCCTTAACTTTTAACCCCTTTATTATCCAGCGTGCCGTAAAACCCCGTCCTTTTGGGGGGCAGTTCATTTAGGACGGGGAGGATGTCAATCTGGCTTGATTCTATTGCCTGCCTGGTCGGTTACCTTTTCACCGTCTTCTTTGGTGAATGCGGTTTGTTGCGGATCTGGAAGGATCTCCAACACCACTTCGGAAGGGCGACACAATCGGGTTCCCATGGGGGTGACGACGATGGGGCGGTTGATCAGGATCGGATACTGAAGCATAAATTCAATCAGCTGCTCGTCAGTCAATACTCCATTATCCAGGCCAAGCTGCTCATAGGGTTCAACGTTTTTGCGCAGCAACGCACGGACGCTAATTCCCATATCCGCAATAAGGTGAACCAGTTCATCATGCGATGGTGGTGTGTCGAGATAATAAATAATCGTCGGTTCGTTACCGCTGTTGCGGATCATCTCCAGCGTGTTACGTGAGGTGCCACAGGCCGGGTTGTGATAGATGACAATGTTGCTCATATCAGTATCTCATTAGAAAGTAACGGAGAGCCGCAACGCCAGCGCGGCCAGAGTGACAAACAGAACGGGCAGGGTCATGACGATGCCGGTACGGAAGTAATATCCCCAGGTGATCGTCATATTTTTTTGTGAAAGCACATGGAGCCACAGCAGTGTGGCGAGGCTGCCAATAGGCGTGATTTTTGGACCTAAATCGCAGCCTATGATGTTGGCATAAACCATCGCCTCTTTGATGACGCCGGAGGCCGTGCTGCCGTCAATCGACAATGCGCCAATCAGTACGGTAGGCATATTATTCATGACCGACGACAGCAATGCCGTCAGGAAGCCGGTGCCCAATGTTGCAGCCCATAGTCCTTTATCTGCCAGTATATTGAGAACACCGGAAAGGTAATCTGTCAGCCCAGCATTCCGCAGTCCGTAGACCACCAGGTACATCCCCAGCGAGAAGACAACGATCTGCCAGGGTGCCCCTCGCAACACTTTCCCGCTATTAATGGCATGGCCTCTTTTCGCTACGGCAAACAGGACGACAGCGCCAGCTGCGGCAATGGCACTGACGGGGAGCCCTAACGGTTCAAGAACGAAAAAACCCACCAGCAGCAGCACAAGGACAATCCAGCCGGCTTTAAACGTTGCCGGATCTTTAATGGCGCTGGCAGGTGTTTTCAATAGCGCTACGTCGTAGGTCGCCGGGATATCCTTGCGGAAAAACAGGTGCAGCATGACCAGCGTAGCGGAAATAGCGGCAATATCCACGGGGATCATCACCGAAGCGTATTGTGTAAAACCGAGCTGGAAAAAGTCAGCAGAGACAATATTCACCAGGTTTGAAACGATTAGCGGCAAACTGGCCGTATCCGCGATAAACCCGGCTGCCATCACGAAGGCCAGCGTTGTTCCTTGGGCTGAAACCCAGCGCGAGCAACATGGCAATGACGATTGGCGTCAGGATAAGCGCTGCGCCATCGTTGGCGAACAAGGCGGCGACCGTCGCACCCAGCAATATAATCCAGGTGAAAAGCAAACGTCCTCGTCCATGGCCCCAGCGGGAAACATGCAATGCGGCCCATTCAAAGAAGCCCGACTCGTCGAGCAGCAGGCTGATGATGATCACCGCGATAAAGGTTGCCGTGGCATTCCAGACGATATTCCAGACGACAGGAATGTCATCAAGGTGGATAACACCACAGACCAATGCCAGCACGGCACCTATACTCGCACTCCAGCCAATGCTGAGCCCTCTGGGCTGCCAGATGACCAGAATCAGCGTCAGTAAAAAGAGACTCCCTGCCAGTAACATATCAGACTCCGTTATATATGATTAAAGCAATGTGCAACCTATGGCTTAACAGGAGGACGTCGCTGATTTTTCCAGCCATCCGCGAACATCTTCACGCAGGCACTGCCAGGATGCCGTGATGGTCTCTGCCGCCCAGGCAGGGATATGCGGCGAGAGTCGATAGTGGATCCATTTCCCCTCACGACGATCAATGACCAGCCCTGCATTGCGTAGTATCGCCATGTGGCGGGATATTTTAGGCTGTGACTCCGAAGTGGCCCCGCAGATATCACAAACGCATAACTCCCCCGACTCTCTGAGAAGCATAATGATGGCCAGTCGAGTTTCATCCGACAAAATTTTGAAAAGCTGAACGGGTTGTAGCATTTTGAACCTCAATGCGCTTAAATTACATATATGATAATTCATATGTGTTTGCATTTGAATCACCGGGCACAAAATGAGGAACAAAAAAGTGGATAAATTTCCAGCCCTGAACGCTGAGTGCTTTGATAATAAAATTGCCGAGCGTCTGCCTCTGCAAGAGCCACCGCGTATCCTGATCCTGTATGGTTCGGTAAGAGAACGCTCATACAGCCGCTTTGCTGCTGAGGAAGCGGGTCGCCTGCTGAGCGCGTTGGGGGCTGAAGTCAAAACCTTTAATCCATCGGGTCTGCCGCTGCCTGACGATGCGCCAGAAACGCATCCGAAAGTCGCTGAGCTGCGCGAACTGGTCAGGTGGTGTGATGGTATGGTCTGGAGTTCTCCAGAGAGACATGGTGCGATGAGTTCAGTGATGAAGGCCCAAATTGACTGGATCCCGTTAAGCGAAGGCGCTGTTCGCCCATCCCAGGGGAAAACATTGGCAGTGATGCAGGTCTGTGGTGGTTCGCAGTCATTCAACGCCGTGAATCAGATGCGCATTCTTGGCCGATGGATGCGGATGTTCACTATTCCCAACCAATCCTCAGTGGCGAAAGCCTGGCAGGAGTTTGATGATAACGGGCGGATGAAACCCTCTTCCTGGTACGATCGAATCGTCGATGTCACTGAGGAGTTGTTCAAAATAACCCTGCTGCTGAAGGGGCAGGCTGACTATCTTGCAGACAGATACAGCGAGCGGAAGGAAAGCCATCAGGAGTTGTCCGCACGCGTTAATCAGACAAAAATATAACCGGGTCTGATGCCTGAGCGTAAAACGGCCTATCTCCAGAGCACTCAGGGGCGCAGAAGCGTCAAATCGATCTGCCACTTATTGATTTTGTTGTACAGCGTAGTGCGCGACAGCCCTAGCATCTGGGCGGCCTGCCTCAAATTGCCGCCGTTGGTTTCAATGACCTGAATGATATGTATGCGCTCATGGTCTTCCAGCCGGCTGGAGGGGAGCGGGGCCGGTTCAGGCGCAATGCGGCGGATATCCTCGGGCAGGTCGTCAACGTCGATCAGTAATCCTTCACACAGGTTTACCATCCGCTCCACCAGGTTTTCCAGTTCGCGCACGTTGCCCGGCCAATACCAGGCGTTGAGGCAGGCCATCGCCGTTGGTGAAACCTGCGGTGGGACTTTTTTCATCCGCGCACTAAGCTTGTGAATAAAGCCGTTGACCAGACCGGCGATGTCGTCCCGGCGTTCACGCAGCGGCGGAACCGGGATCGAGAGCACGTTCAAACGGTAATAGAGATCGCGGCGAAACGCGCCTGTCTCCACCGCCTGCACCAGGTCGCAATGGGTGGCGGCAATGATGCGCACATTCACTTTTACCGGCTGCGCCGCACCAATGCGCAACACTTCGCTTTCCTGCAGCACGCGCAGCAGGCTGGTTTGGGCTTCCAGCGGCATTTCACCAATTTCATCCAGCAGCAGGGTGCCCCCGTCCGCCAGTTCGAACTTGCCGGCGGCTCCCCCTCGGCGCGAACCGGTAAAGGCACCGTCCACATAACCAAACAGCTCGCTCTGCACCAAATCGCGCGGTAAGGCACCGCAGTTGACGGCGACAAAGGGCTCGTTGCAACGTCCGCCAGCATTGTGGATTGCCTGGGCAAACAGCTCCTTGCCGGTGCCGCTTTCGCCGGTCAACAATACCGTGCTGTCACTGCGACTGCAGGTGCGCGCCTGCATGATCGCCTCGCGCATACGGCTGGAGTGGCCATATATCATCTCAAAGGTATAACTGGCGCTAACCCCCATGACGCGGCGGGTAATGGCACGGATACGCTGATTCTCACGTACTGAAAGCACCCGACCGTCATCCGGCGCGGGCATCAATGAAATGACGCAGGAGAGGGCCGGTTTACCGGCTGGCATAAACACCATTTCACGATCGTTACAAAATGGCATGGTCAGCAGCGAGCCGGACTGCGGGCGCAGCAGCTCATCGATTGATTTGTTGCCCGGCTCCAGACCGTCAAAAATCTGGCGCGCATAGCGATTAACGGTTTTCAGGCGGCCCTGGCGATCGCAAACCATCACGCCTTCATTCAGGGTTTCCAGAATGGACTGCTGTTCTGCCAGGAGTTGCTGCAGCTTGAGCTGTTGACCGACGGCCTCCGCCGCTGCCTGCACGGTGCCCAGCGTGTGGGCATTGAAATTATCCGGCGTAGCGGTGAGGGTCAGCACGCCAATCATCACTCCCTCGGCGTTACGTACCGGTGCGGCGGCACACTGGCGATGACGCTGGCGCAGCCCCATCTTCCAGTTTTCGCCGCTTAACACATACACCAGTCGCTGTTCCAGCAGGCAGCGTGCGGTGCAATTGGTGCCCTGAACCTCTTCACGCAGAATACTGCCGACCGGCGTCATGTCCGCACCGCAGTAGTGAAGGGTAACGCCGTGGGCATCGGTCAGATTGATATGGCCGTCGGGATTATAGGCCAACAGATTTTCCATGATGCTGCGTGCCACGCTAATCAGCCCGGCGTTGTGCAACAGGATGGCCTGTAGTTGTTCTGCCGGCGGTGCGTGATAGACAAACTCATCAGGATCAATACCGTACTCACGCGAGCGCCGCCAGGATTGCAGGATTGACTTGCGTATCCAGCCCGGCTGACTCCCTTCGTTAAATGCCTGCCAGCCTTGCCAAAACAGGCTGTCCCATTCACCGGCCTCCGGCCCTTCCGGCAGGCTGAAAATCGGATCGCTCTCATCTTTGATTGGCAGCAGGTCTGCGGCGGTAGGCATCGGCAACTCCATTTTGGAATGTAATGTCCATTTTATTGACATGTGAAATTTACATGTCAACTTAGTTGTCACTTTGTTATGGCTATCTGTGCAACGCCTCACAAATTCCCCGCGTTTTAAGCTGGCATCCCCTTTGCAATACCCTCAGTGAACTTGTTGCCCGCAAGGGCGTTACCCACATGAGGAATCACGATGAGCCATTTACCCCAAACCCTGCGTGTTGGTCTGATTGGTGCCGGACGAATGGGCAGTTTCCATGCAGAGTCTCTGGCGCGGCGTGTGCCGGGCGCGGTACTGGCCGCGGTGGCCGATCCGTTACCAGGGGCCGCGCAGCGGCTGGCGGAACGTCTGGGCGTCAAGGCCCATAGCGATCTGCAGGCGATGCTGGATGACCCGGCCATTGATGCCGTAGTCATCGCTTCTCCGGCGCGCACCCATGCGCAGTGGGTGATAGCGGCAGCCGGGGCGGGTAAACACGTCTTCTGTGAAAAACCGATGGCCGTCACGCTGGAGGAGGCAGACTGCGCCATCGCCGCCGCCAATCAGGCGGGTGTGGTGCTACAGGTGGGGTTTAACCGCCGTTTTGTCAGCGGTTTCGCAGCGGCCATTGCCGCCGTCAAGTCGGGCGAAAATGGCACCACCCAGTTGTCCCGCTCGGTCACCCGTGACCCGCAGTTGCGCGATCCGGCGCCGATCCCGGCGTGGACCATCTTTCTGGAAACCCTGATCCATGATTTTGACACCTTGCTGCACTTCAACCCCGGAGCCAGGCCGGTAGAGATTTACGCCCTGGCGGATGCGCTGGTGCGTCCGGACTTCAAGGACAAGGGGTTGCTGGATACCGCAGTAGTCACTATTCGCTTTGATAACGGCGCTATCGCGACGGCCGAGGCTAATTTCCAGGCGGTCTACGGCTATGACGTACGCGGTGAAGTGTTTGGCAGTAAAGGCATGTTGCAGGCGGGCAATATCAATTTGAATAACTGCGTGCGTTATCACGCCGGGGGCATCGCCATCGAGACTTCGCGCCAGGATACCGATCTGCTGCATGACGCCTATGTGGCGGAGCTGACCGAATTCGCCCAATGCATTCAGCAAGGACAAAAGCCTCGGGCGACGGGGCAGGATGCGCGCAATGCCCTGGAAATCGCACTGGCCTGTATTGCGTCGGTACAGCAGGGCAAACCGATCAGGTTGGGGGAACAATAATGGCGAGTTTTCAACTGTCCGTTTGCGCCGAAATGGTGTTTCTCGACCTGCCGTTTGCAGAACGTGTAGCGCGTATTGATGCGCTGGGTTTCGGCGTCGAAATCTGGAACTGGGCCAATAAGGACCTTGATGCTTTGGTGGCTACCGGAGCGCGCTTGACTTCGATGACCGGCTATCTCAGCGGCAATCTGACCGACGATGTGGAGATCGCTCAACTGTTGCAAAGCGCCGAACAGTCGCTGGCGGTGGCGCAACGCTTGAATTGCCCGTGCCTGAATCTGCACGGTACCGGCCTGGACTCGCAAGGGCTGCCGGTGAAACCGGTGGCGGTGGTGACGGGCGCAATGTGGCTGAAGGCGGCCAATACGCTGACCCGGCTGGCAGAAATGGCAGAGCGCGTGGGGAAGGTTTTCACGCTGGAAAACCTCAACCTGCCGCTGGATCACCCGGGTACGCCTTTTGCTAAAGCCGACGACACTTTGGCTTTGGTGGAGGCGGTTAATCGACCGGGGTTGAAGATGAACCTCGATCTTTACCATGCGCAAATTGGCGAGGGCAACCTGATTGAGCTGATGCGCCGCTGCGGCCCGGCAATCGGTGAAATTCAGGTGGCGGACGTGCCGGGGCGAAAACAACCCGGTACCGGCGAAATCAACTACCGCGCCATTGCCCGCGCGTTGGATGAAATGGACTATCAGGGGGTGGTGGCGATGGAAGGCTGGGCATCCGGTGACAGCACCGAGGCGCTGCACCAGTTCCGCGACCATTTCACCCTATAAACCACAACAAACCGGGTATTGGCCTGTTGCCCGGAATAATTAGTGATGCCTTGATTTAAATAAAAAATAAACCTCAACCTACGGGATGTCATCATGAAAACCAAAACCTTGTTGTTGATACTGCTGAGCCTGGTCATGGCCTTCAACGCCCAGGCGAAAACCTATAAGGTCGGCGTAGCGCTGGCCAATTTCGATCTTAACTTTGTCTCTATTTTGCGCTCGCAGATGGTCAGTGAGCTAAAGCTGTTGAATATGGACGGGCAGTTTGTCGATGCCAAAGGGGACGTAGCGCTGCAGGTGCAGCAGGTGGATGACTTTATCAACCTCGGGGTGGACGCGATTATCCTCAATCCGGTTGATACCCAGGGCGTGAAGCCGATGATGGATGCGGCCGAACGCGCCAACATTCCACTGATATTCGTCAACCGCAAGCCAGAGGTGAAACTGGGCAAAGCAATGGCCTATGTTGGCTCTGACTCGGCGGCGGGCGGTGAAATGCAGATGGAAGCCCTGGCGAAACAGATGAACTATCGCGGCAACGTGGCGATCCTGATGGGAGCGCTGTCCAACGAAGAGGCGCGCGAACGCACGCGGGCGGTGGAAGCGGTGATCGCCAAGTATAAAGACATGAAGGTGCTGGAGAAACAGACTGCCAAATGGCAGCGCAATGAGGCGGTGGATGTGGTGTCCGGTTGGTTGTTGAACGGCCGCCCGATTGACGCCATCGCCGCCAACAATGACGAAATGGCGATTGGTGCCATCATGGCGTTGAACCAGGCCAAAAATAAAAACATTCTGGTGGCGGGTATTGACGGCACGCCGGACGGTCAGCAGTTTGTCAAAAATGGCGGCATGACCCTGACCATCTTCCAGGACGCCAAGGGGCAGGCCACCGGGGCGGTGCAGGTGACCAAAGCGCTGCTGGAAAAGCAAAAAACCGAGCCGTACAACTGGGTGCCTTATAAAGTTATCACCCGGGATAATCTGGCCGAGTTTATGGCGGCTAACTCGAAATGAGCATGGCCCTCCAAAATGCCACGCATCACCGGCGCCCATGCGCCAACGGCATGAGAAGGACGTACAGCGGAATTGGTCGTTAGCGGGGCGATAAACAGCGCAAATGTAGAGTGGCGGTGAGTAGATTCAGCCTGATTGGCGCGGGTATCTGTTTGATAATCGAAGCAACAGTGACCGTCCTTTTCAACCGAGAGAATCGCCCATGCACTTTACTCAAGCCATTGCCAGACTCCCTGCCGATAGCTGCGCCAGCGGCCAGACCACCGCCCAATTGGGGGCGCCGGATATTGCCGTCACCGGCCACCAGTTTTTGGCCTATGTGGACACCTTGCTCCGCCTGGGGCTAAAAGTGACAGTGTTACCGGCTGCCCCGGCATTTCCTGACGCCCACTTTGTTGAAGACACCGCGGTGGTGATGCCGGAGCTGGCGGTGATCACCCATCCGGGCGCGCCAAGCCGCCAGGGCGAAGTGGCTACCATTGCACCGCTGTTCGAAGGAGAACGCCCGGTAGTGCGCATGAGCCAACGCGGTCATCTTGATGGTGGGGATGTGCTGCTGGTCGATCGCCAGTTTTTTGTCGGCCTGACGTCTCGCACCGATGAGGCCGGTATCGGCGAATTTGCCGCGGCGGTAGAACCCTATGGCTACCGGGTCACGGCCATTGAGGTGAGCGCCGGGCTGCACCTGAAATCAATCGTCAATTACGTGGGGCGCAATACCCTGTTACTGACGGAAGACTACCAGCACCATGCTGCCTTTAGCGGTTTTAACAGCATCGTCATTCCGGAAGCGGAGTCCTACGCCGGTAATACGCTGTGGATCAACGATACGCTGATCACCCCACAGGGTTACCCGCAAACGCTGGCACAAATCGAAAAATTAGGCATGCCAATCGTTCAGCTCGACACCAGCGAATTTAAAAAAATGGACGGCGGCCTGACCTGCCTGTCACTGCGTTTCTGACACTTTCTTTTACCGGGGATCTCAGCCATGAAAAAAACATTAGCGGTTTTACTGACCAGTCTGGCATTAAGCGGCCCTGCGGCGGCTCAGACCTTCGACACCATCAGTTTTGGCGTGGACGGCGGTTATCCGCCGTTTGACGTGCTGGCACCCAGCGGTGAGATCACCGGTTTCGACATCGATATCGCCAACGCGCTGTGCACCCAGCTGCATGCCAAATGCGTGTTCGTCAAACAGCCGTTCGAAAGCATGATTGCCGCGCTTAACGCCCATAAATTCGATGCCATTATTGCGTCGTTAACCATTACCGATGAACGCAAGAAAGAGGTGGATTTTACCGACCGCTATTACCGCAGTTCTGCCCAGTTGGTGGCACGTAAGGGCAGCGCGTTACTGCCGGACGTTGCCAGCCTGAAAGGCAAAACCGTTGGCGTGCAAACCGGCTCGATCCATGAGGCCTATGCCAAACAGCACTGGGGCGGGAAAGGGGTGAAAATAGTCTCTTACGCCAACCAGGATAACGTTTATCTGGATCTGATGTCCGGGCGCATTAACGCGTCACTGCAGGACAACACTCAGGCCGCCAGCAGCTTTATCGATACCCCACGCGGGCAGAAGTTTGCCTTCGCCGGACCGGTGATTGAAGACAGCAGTATCTCCTCTGACGTTGGCATTGCGGTGGGTAAAGACAATCCGGCGCTGCGCGATGCGCTTAACGGGGCCATCAAGGCGATCCGTGCCGACGGGACTTATGAAGCCATCCAGAAAAAATATTTTAGCTTCGACATATATGGCAACTAAACCGGCTCGGATCCAGTCATCCAGGGGAGGCCGGGAATGGTCATAGAGTATTTGCCGTTGCTGGCTCATGGCGCGTTGCTGTCACTGTGCGTGATGCTGGTTTCACTGGCGGTGGCGTTGACGCTCGGCATGATCAATGCGCTGATTAAACTCTTTGGTCCGCGCTGGTTGCGCTGGGTATCGACGGGTTACACCACGCTGGTGCGCGGCATTCCCGAATTGGTGATCATGCTGTTGCTGTTCTTTGGCGGCGAAATGCTGGTCAACGGCTTGCTTGGCCTGGTGGGATTGGGGCCGCTGCGCTTTAACACTTTCATCTCCGGGGTGCTGGCGATTGGTTTTGTGTTTGGTGCTTACTACACCGAAACCTTTCGCGGGGCGTTTCTCACCGTGGAGCGCGGTCAGCTCGAGGCGGCAATGGCCTACGGCATGCGGCCGGGCCAGGTGTTTCGCCGGGTGCTGCTGCCGCAGATGCTGAGCTTCGCCATTCCCGGTATCAACAACAACTGGCTGGGGCTGATGAAAGCCTCGGCGCTGGTGTCGATCCTCGGTCTGGAGGACATGGTCTGGCTGGCAGAGCAGGCCGGGCGAGCCACGCAAAAACCTTTCCTGTTTTATTTCCTGGTGGCGCTGATTTATATGGTGATTACCGCCGTCTCCAGTTGGGGTTTTAGCCGATTGGCGCGGCGTTACGCGTTGGCTTCCTCACATTCGGCAGGAGCACGCTGATGAATCTGCAAAATATGCTGGATGCGGCACCGAGCTTTCTGTGGAGCGACGGTTCCGACGTCACCGGGCTGGCGATGACCGCCAAACTGTTCTTGTTATCGGTGGTGCCAGGGTTACTGCTGGCAGCGCTGATGGCGATCGGCCAGGTATACGGCCCGCGACCGCTGTCGTGGCTGATACGCAGCGTGACTTACTTTTTCCGCAGCACGCCGCTCTACCTGCAATTAATGCTGATTTACTACGGCCTGTCACAGTTTGACGTGGTGCAATTGGGCTGGCAGAACGACCAGCCTTTCTGGCTGCTGTTTCGCGACGCCACTTTCTGCGCCACGCTGGCGTTGGTACTCAATACCAGCGCTTACGTTGCCCAACTGTTGGCAGGCATGATGGAAACCTTCCCGCGTCAGGAGTGGATTGCCGGCGAGGCCTATGGCATGAGCCAGTGGCAGATTATCCGCCGCCTGGTGCTGCCGGCAACGCTGCGGCGTGGCATTCCGGCGCTGAATAACGAGATGGTCTTCCTGCTGCATGCCACCTCGCTGGCCAGTACCGTCACGCTGCTGGATATTACCGGCGTGGCACGCGCATTTTATGCCGCCACCTATTCACCCTTTATTCCGTTCCTGATGGCGGCGGCACTGTATTTGCTGTGCACTTTCCTGCTGATCTTCATGTTTTCACGGGCAGAGCGTCGCTGGCTGGCGTTTATCCGCCGCGACTGATGCAGTTCAGGAGCGTTTGATCGACTGCAGCTCGGTCAGGGTGACGATTTTATCCACCCGAAATTTTTTGCTGGTCAGCCAGGTATCGGCCAGCAGCCGGTAGTTTTCCATGCTGCGGCAGCCAATGCGCACCAGAAAATCGAAGTTGCCGCTGACCAGCCAGCAGTCCAGCACCTCTGGGGTATTACGCATTTCCTGCTCGAAGGCCGGTTGGGAGTGGCCGTGATCGGCCAATGCGATCTGCGCCTGGATCACAAACGCATGTTCGGGTTCCGGCAGTTCGATTATGGCGCTGTAGCCACGAATAATTCCGTCGCGCTCCAGCCCACGAACCCGCTCCAGGCAAGGGCGGGCAGTCAGATTGACCTGTTCGGACAGTTTCTGAAACGAAATGCGGCCATCCCGGCACAGTATTTCAAGGATTTTTTTGTCAATGCGATCAAGCCGGGCTTTCTTTTCCACAGATAGGGCGTCCAATGAAAACTAATCATCATAAGTTACCTGAACATGCTCTGGGTGGGCAGCGCCAATTCACCAGTTTTCATTTCGGCCAGCCGGGTAAAGGCGAAAAAATTTACCTGCAGGCCGGTCTGCATGCCGATGAACTGCCCGGCATGCTGGTGCTGCACTATCTTAAAAGATTGCTCAGCCAGGCGGAACGGCGGGGTGAACTGCAAAGTGAAATAATTCTTGTCCCGGTAGCCAACCCGCCGGGGCTGGCGCAGGTGCTGCTCAATGCGGGTGTAGGGCGCTTTGATCTGGTCAGTGGCCGCAATTTTAACCGTGATTTCCCTGATTTAGCCCGTTTGTTACGGCAGCAGGATTTCAGTACCACAGAACCCCTGCATCAGCAGGTGCGCATCGCAATGCGCAATGTTTTACAGGCGGTGCCAGACACCAGCGAAGTCACGGCGCTGCGCAGGCAACTGTTGCTATTGGCCTGTGATGCGGATGTGGTGCTGGATCTGCACTGCGACGACCGGGCGATCCTGCACATGTACGCCGACCCGGCCTGGGGCGAACAGGCAGAAACATTGGCTCGTTTTATGGGCATGGGGGCGGTGCTGCTTTCGCAAGACAGCGGCGGCGGTTCCTTTGATGAAGCCTGCGGCCTGCCTTGGCACCGGCTGGCCGCAGAGCATCCCGCCCTGGATGGGATGCCACCGAGTTGCATGGCGGTTACGCTGGAGTTACGCGGTCAGCGGGATATTAGCCACGAGCTGGCCAGCGGCGATGCCGAGCGCCTCTATCGATACTTGCAACACCGCGGTGCCGTTGCCGGTGCTTCCTCGGTGATACCGCAGCTTGAGGTCGCCATGTTGCCATTTGCCGCTGGGGAGATTGTTACCGCGCCCGCCAGCGGTATTCTGTTGTTACTCCGCCAGCCGGGGGAGTGGGTAGAAGCGGATGAGGCGGTAGCTGAAATTATCGACCCGATCACCGATACGATAACAGCGGTGCGCGCTAAAGCGGGTGGACTGATTTATGCCAGCCGCCAGACGCCTTTTGTCACGCTGGGGGCCGAGGTGATGAAGATTGCCGGTAAGACCCCCTACGCAGGCGGCGGCGGGCTGGCGTCTTGATGTGGGTTTTCTTTGTCGCAACCGTAGTGGTCAGGACAAAATACGAAATTATTGTTAAAAATAATTAATGTATATGAAACTTAAGTGTCATGCGAATAGATTAAAAAAGTTAAATAGATATGGAGTGCGACGCTAAGGGCAGACATTTATGGAAAACTATTTATTACAAGGGAATGTGGTCAAACTAATGCCATTGGAATTTCCCAAGCATGAAGAAATAGCAGGAGATATATGGGCTATTTTAAATCGTAGCTTATCTATTTTACAAGATTGTATATCTTCAGAATGCAATTATGATTATTTTATTAGTAATATTATAATGTCTGTTGAAAATAAAAGCATTTCCATCTTGCAACACCGACTCAGTCCGTATGTTGATAATGTTATGTTTGCTAACGAGAACAAAAGTAGTGATAAAGATTTTATGGTATTTTGTGCTTTAGAACTCAGTTTGTCTAGTATTTTAAATAGTGATAATAATTTCTTTTATTTTATTTTCTCGGCGGGAAAGGAATTTAATGCCAAGAATAAAATTCGTGATGTTAATGTAAGAACTGTTCCTGAAGCAGATGGCGGATATACGGAGTTTCTGGATTTCCAGCACCTACCTGATCAACTTGGTAAGTTAAGACTATTAATTTTAAACAATCATAAAAAAATCCTTTATTGTGCGCAATTGTTGCGTCAGCTTTCTTGATGCATATTCATCCACTTTATGACGGGAATGGTCGTGTAGCTAGAGTGTTATTTAACCTGATTTTAGGGAGGGGAAAAAGTAATTATATTCCAATGACAGAACTGTGCCATGTTGCAAGAAGTGGATATGTTTTAAGTTTGCGAGAAGCGTTTTTATTTTCAGAATGGGAACCAATTATTGTATTCTATTGCAAGTGCATCGAGATTGTTCACTTGAAGCATATAAACTGATCTCTCTAGTGTGTAATTGTAAAATTACATACTAAACAGATTCATTTAATTGCTTAAAGGAGCTTGTATGTTAACTGAAAAAGATCTTTTACTGATTAAAACAACAACCATGACTGATACTCAGGTAGACAAAATAGATCCGACGTTAGGTTATAAACGATTTATCAAAATTTAATGTTTAAAAACATAACGGGGGCCCCCGTTATGTTTTCATAATAAGTGACACAAGGAACTTGGATGAGAAATTTTTGGTTTATACTAAGGTACTTTAAAAACACTTCAGGCTCGTCAGCTAAGGCCAAGTTCTTTGTCATTATTACCATTTCGTTTTTATCTACCGTTTTGATTTCTCTGCAGCCGGTTATCATGGCGCGAATGATTGGCGTAATTGAAGCTAAACTTACTGACTTTCAGGCAGTTGTTTACCTGCTTGCAGTTAGTTATATTGTTATAATGAGTCTCAGAAAACTATCTTCGGCGTTGAATTTCATATTGGTCACCTCTTTGAGAAACAACCTTGTCATCAGTATGACCAATCATTATTTCAAAAGTCTTTTCTATAGTGAAGAAGCCATAAAAAACAATGAGAATACTGGTGATATCACTCAACGACTGAATCAGGCCATCGATGAACTCACCATTTTATTAAGAAACGTATCGCACAATTTTATTCCACCATTATTACAGTTGATTTTTAGCGTCACCTTCATAGTTCTATCTGGTGATTATATTGTTGCTGTGTTTTTTTACCCTATATTTCATCTTGTATTTTTTTATTAAAAGTATATTTAACCCTGGGATAGTTGGCTTATATAATGACTTTTACAATACGTCGGTAAAAAAATACAGTTTAATCACAGATAGCGTTAAGAATATGAGGGCCGCAAAGGTATGTAATTCCTATGACTATCTGTTTGCCCGATATGAGAATCTCCTTAATAAGATTGAACGAAAACATGAGAGTTTACTAAAGGCCGACATGCGGTTTCTAATGGTTGAATCAGTGTGCAATATTATATTCTTTGGTGTGTCATTTCTCTATTCATTGTATCAGGTTAGCCGTGGAGATATAAGTATTGGACACTTTGTGATGATTTCTTCTTATATACTAATGCTATCATCCCCTCTGGAAAGTATTGGCTCAATGTATACGGCATTACAAAAGTCCACGGCATCACTCTATATATTCATTGACAACTTGTCTGACATGACCGCAGTACAGGAGAGTGATTCCGACCTGATTACTCCGGTTGAGTTCGTAAAAATTAGAGGTCTGCATTTTTCTTATGAAAAAAACAGCTATCCCCGTGATTAATGACTTTAACCTTAAAATCCCCAAAGGGCATTTCATCACATTGACAGGCAGCAGCGGTTCAGGAAAGAGTACGCTGGCTAAACTATTGGCTGGTGAGCTAAAACCCGAAAGCGGTGACATTCTATTAAACGAAAAAAACATTAGCGAATTGTCATCCAGTCAGCGGGCTGACGCAATTTTTCACCTGTCGCAGAACGATTATGTTTTTATGGATACGCTAAGGTTTAACTTGAAAATTGCCTGCCCGCAAGCTACGGATGAGCAATTGGTCATGGCTATTAAATTAGCCAGGCTTGATGATCTGGCCGTCGACAATACTCAAGATTTACTGGATATGAAAATCGGAGATAATGGTATGACGCTTTCTGGCGGCCAGCGTCAACGGTTGTCTCTGGCGCGCTTATTTCTTCGCAACCCCTGCGTCATTATTCTTGATGAAGTGACATCAGCTCTTGATGTCATCAATGAGAGGGGGGTGATAAAAAACATTAGGTTGCATTATCCAGATGCAGTGGTACTTAACATAAGTCATCGAAGCTCCACCTTTAACTTCTCGGATGAAATCATCGTCATGGACAACGGCCGTATCATTGACCGAGGTGACTTTACCTCGTTAAAAAAATAGAAATGCTTATATACAATCGATCCTGCGGCAGGAGGCGTTAAGGGAAGCGGGGTGATAAACGAAGGATCGCGATACCCCAGCGGTCTGAATTACCCCATAGCAGCACTATAAAATCACCTTCTTTTACTTCAAAACTGGCGTGTTCTGTCCACCCTGGCTGGCGTGTATTTATCAGGTATGAATAATTAATGACAGTTGTGTGTCGTACCTGACGAATGTCCCTACGGGAAAGATGGCTTGCCGACCGCCGTCCATGTTAAATTTGACCTTTGCCACTCCGTAGCCCCTGATGACAAAGAGAATTTCATATGGAACAACGGCTACCCGTGCCAAAGAAGTCAGGGTCTATGCGCACAGCCAAACCACGCCGCCCGCACGGACGATGGGTCTACTATATTCTGCATGAAGATATTCTGTGGCCTTGCCCGGTCAAGTGGGAGTGGGAGAGCAGTTACCACGCCTGGTTGCCGTTTTACTACTCGCCCACCCTGGAATTTGTTGCCGGTAACCCCGCCAAGGCAACAAAAATCACTAAAACCAAGCGTTAATCATTATTTCGGCTGAAGAATTTTGTTTAACTATTTCGCAAGAAATAATTATTAACTTTCTGTTTTTAAAGTAAACGCCAGACTTCTTGCCCTCAGGGGGGACAGTAACTACATTAACAGCTGTACTTCAACTCACCTGAGGAGAGACATCCTATGAAAGCTGCCGTAGTCACTAAAAACCACAGTGTAGATATTCAGGAAAAGCAGCTTCGCCCACTGAAATATGGCGAAGCGGCACTCAAGATGGAGTGTTGTGGGGTCTGTCACACCGATCTTCACGTCAAGAACGGCGATTTTGGCGAAGTCCCCGGCATCACCCTGGGCCATGAAGGGGTCGGGGTGGTCACTGCCGTCGGCGAGGGCGTAACCTCGTTAAAAGTCGGGGACCGTGCCAGCGTCGCCTGGTTCTATCAGGGCTGTGGCCATTGCGAATATTGCGTCAACGGTAACGAAACCCTGTGCCGTTCGGTTAAAAATGCCGGTTTCAGCGTGGACGGCGGCATGGCGGAAGAGTGCATCGTTGTGGCGGACTATGCGGTCAAGGTGCCTGACGGCCTGGACTCGTTTGCCGCCAGCAGCATCACCTGCGCCGGGGTCACCACCTATAAGGCGGTTAAAATTTCCGACATCAAGCCGGGGCAATGGATCGCGATTTATGGCCTGGGCGGATTGGGCAATCTGGCGTTGCAGTACGCCAAGAACGTGTTTAATGCCAAAGTGATCGCCATTGACGTTAATCAGGGCCAATTGGATTTCGCCAAAGAAATTGGGGCGGATCTGGTTATCAACTCTAAAACTGAAAACGCCGAAGAAATTATTCAGCAAAAAGTCGGTGGCGCACATGCCGCCGTGGTCACCGCCGTGGCGCGTTCGGCCTTTAACTCTGCGGTGAATGCCGTGCGTGCCGGGGGCAAGGTCGTGGCCGTGGGCCTGCCGCCAGAGAGTATGGACCTGAGCATTCCGCGTTTGGTACTGGACGGGATCCAGGTGGTGGGGTCGCTGGTCGGGACCCGGGAAGATCTGAAAGAAGCCTTCCAGTTTGCCGCCGAAGGCAAAGTGACGCCGAAAGTCACCAAAAGGCCGCTGGGTGACATCAACGCCATCTTTGAAGAGATGAAATCCGGCACCATTCGTGGCCGTATGGTTATCGATCTTTCCGCCTCTTAATCCTGCTCTGTTGAGGTGACTTATTCCCTCTTCCAATGAAGAGGGAATATCGGGTTAACCCGCCGACGTCTTAAAAACCTTCCCCCAGTTGGCCAACAGCGTCTGCGCCTGTCCGGGCGTTGACCTGAACAAGTCTACCGCACTGCATAACCTCAGTTTTTCCATCAGCCGCTGCTTTTGCAGGCTGATGGTTTTGATGCTTTTATGCTGCTCGCGGGCAATCGCGCCCACCGTTTTACCCTGCAGCAGGCCCGCCAGCACCCGATGCTCCCGCGGTGAGAGCGACTGCATTTGCTGAGGGGAGGCCTGCGGCAAGGGCGGACTCAGCAGGGCGGCCAGCGCATACAGCATGGCGTTGTTGTTCAGGCCCAGTTTTTCCATCGCCCGTTGTTTGTGGTTGCTGACGGTGCGGATATTGCGGTTACGCCGTTGGGCAATGGTAGTCAGGTCCTGCCCGTTGAGCAGGGCCTGCAGCACCATACGCTCGTTCGGCGTTAATTTCTCTGCCAGATGCGGGGGCAACAATACGGTCATCATGGGACTCTCCTGTCCGATTAAACGCCTTTCCGGCGAACTGTCCTTGCCCGGTGGGCGAGGGTGATTAATCCAGCAGTACAAACGACAATGCACCCCGGCTGTCGGTCTGAGCGCTGACCCGGCTATCTTGTTCGGTCAGCAGAGGGGTGAGCGATATTTGCAGACTTAAGCTGCGGCCGATCTCAGCCCGCCCCGGCTCCCCGGCGGTCAGCACCGCATTGGTTGGCATCATGGCGGGCAGCGTCACGGTGGTTTCCGCTTCTCCTGCAGGACTCAGCGTTAAATTTGCCGGATGGCCGTCTATTTGCGCGCTATCCAGCCGGACCTGGAGATAACCGCGTTCACCGTAGCGCAGCCGACCACTCGGGCCGGTTTCCCCCTGCAACTTCAGGCGTAGCGTCTGGCGGTATGGGCAGGCTACCCTGATGGTTACCGGGCGTTCACCGGGTGATAACAACGCCGTACCCGGCGTAGTCCGCAGTTGCCAGCGGGTCTGCCGGCCATAATCAATCTGGTCGGTGCTGGCCGATACGCTGCAGCGGCTTTCCGTTGGATGCGGGATGAGTTGCGCAGGTTCCAGCTCGGCACTTTGCGCCGTCAGGCTGGCCAGCAGCCCCGCCAGCGCCATGAATCTTTTCATTTCACACTCCTTGTTCAGCGGCAAACTGCCGCGCTGGTTTCATATAAACCGCTGCTGTCAGCCTGTTCCGGCAGAGAGATCGTCAGCGAACACAGTGGGCGTCCGGCATTCTGCACCTCCAGTTGCATTCCCGGTGCCGCGTCCGGCAGGAATACCGCCCCGGCCGAACCGACCACGGTGACAAATTGCCCCTCGGTATTGAAAACGGCCGCGCCGTGGGGCAATGGCGCGCCCTGGGCATCCTGAACGTTGACCAGGACCCGGCGGGTACGCACCACGTCAAAATCCATCCGTCCCACCGCGCCGCGCGCCAGTTCCGTCTCCAGCCAGGCGTTGCTGATATCCACATTTTTCGGCAGGCTGCGCGTGTCGACCTGAACGGTTGAGCGGTGATAGCCACTCAACGACGGCAATACCGCGTAACCCCGGGCATCGGTCCAGGTCGGGCCTGCCGGTGTTTCCAGCCGGATCCCGCCTTCCTGCCCGACCCGGGCAATGGCAAAAGTGTCCCCGACGGAGTACGGCGTGAGCGTGACCCCGCCGCCGTGCGCCACCACGCCGCCGGATGCCCGGACATTCCAACTGGTGTAGTCGTTCGAGTCACGGGTCAGGCTGCCGCTGAGCTGGCTGACCGGCGTGACCCAGTCCAGGGTGCCGGTACCGCTGGTTCGGCTGCTGCCGGTATCATGCTCGGTAGATAAGCTCCAACCCCGGTCCTGGCTGCTGCGGTCGCTGTAGCGCACCCCGGCACGGCTGTTGTGACGGGCCGTATTGATATAACTGCTGAGGCTGCGTGCGCCGAACGGGATACTGACGGTCAGGTAGGCGCGATCCTCATTGCCGTTGTCGCCGCTACCGGTATTGCGTTCCAGGCTTAGTCCGACATAGGCCTGAGCAATCTGAGCGCTCCAGCCGGCGCGCAAGTAGCGGGTGTCGTCGCCGCCAAAGGTGGTGCCCTGCGCCCAGGAGAGGGCGAAATTACCGACTGACGGCATTCCCCAACTGATACCCGCACCGTACTGGCTGCGGGAACGACCCTGACTATCTTGAGTGTCCCGCTGCAAGGCATCGCTCAATTCCCGGTATTGACGGGTCTGTTGGCGGCTGTTGAGGCTGACCCCCAGCCGTTCCGTCAGCGGGTAGCCGAGCGAGACCGAAACCAGCGTGCCGGTGTTGTTATGGCGTTCATCCTGCGCCACGGTGCTCTGCAATGAGAGTTGACCCGCGCCGGGAAGCTGGTTGTCCACTGCTGCTGCCACCGCCCGGTACGGCACCGAAACCAGCAGGCCGGTGTTAAGCGTGGTGCGCGGCGTCAGTGCCCAGCCGCTGGCAAGGGTGCCCAGCCAGGGCGCTTCGCTGCTGCCCTGTTGATCCATCTTGCCCACGCCGACGGACAGACCGGGTGCGACGCTGTTGCCGTTGAGCAGCAGTGCGCTGGCCGGGACGGTAAACTGGCGTTTTTCGCCGTTGCTGCCGCTCAGGCTGACCGCCAGATCGCTACGGGTATTGAGCAGCGAGAACCCTTGCAGGCGGAATGGCCCGGCGGGGACGGTGGTGCTGTAAAGCAGCACGCCGGACTGGCGGACTTCCACCACCGACTGCGTGTCGGCAATCCCTTCCACCAGACCGGCTCCGCCCGAATTGCCGGTCAGGGCGGTTTCCGGAAACAGCTGGGCACCAATCACCTGCCCGGTACCGAACAGCGAGTTGCCCAGGCTAATTTGCCCGGTCTGAAACACCTTCTTAATACCGGCAAAGCTGCGCTGGGCATAGGCAGCCTGATGTTGCAGGCTATCTTCGCCATCAAAGCGCGAGAGGGTCTGGCGGCTACGCACGATCCAGTCCCCGGTGTTGAACCCGGCCTCACTGTCCAGTTGGACAAAACTGACCCCACCGCTATTCCCGGCGCTGTCCATGTATTGCGCATCGTAGTTGAACAGGCCCGCGATGCCGCCGTGCTGCCAATTGCCCTCGGCCGAACCAGGGGCGGAAACCGCCTGTGCGGGCACCACCAGATCTGCCCGACGTTCAGCGGGGTCCAGATGCAGTTCGGTTTGTGGCCAGGCGCTGCGCAGGTCAAAACAGGCTTCCCGGCCGGTAAAGCCCGGCGGCGTCTCCAGACCGGCCTGTTTTTGGAAGGCGGCGTCGGCACAAAGTTGCCCCTGCTCGTTAAAGCGCGCGGTGATGCGCCCCCGGCCGCGTCCGTTAACGTTCAGCATCAGCGCATTTTCGCCGGGTAAAAAGCGCGGGCCGTGGCGGAAACTGTCCGCCACGGTGCGGTCGATACCCCGGGACTGCAGCATGACCGGGTCAAACAGGGTTTCTTCCGGCCGAGAAGGGGAACCCTCTGCGTTGGCCGGCGACACCAGGAACAGAGGTGCCAGGGCCACTTTTATCGCCATCGCCTGCCAACGTAGCGGGCGAGTGGGGGGAAAGCAGAATAGACTCCTCACGGTTATTCCCCTCACGGCAATGGTGTCAGGGGCGCATCATAATGGGCGACGCTGAACCCCCAGGTGGTGGCCGGGGCAATGCGCACCTGCGTCTCCGTACCCAGCGGTTTAGTCCCGTTTTGGGTCACGGTGAGCGCCTGCCCCGGCAGGACATAGCTGTGCGGCAGTGTCCAGACGCCGTTGCCCGGCAGGGTCTGAACCCCTTCTCCTAGGCGCACCACATAGGGCGAGGGGTTACTCACTTTCAGGGTGTTGCCGGTGCGCTGCCAGACCAGCCGTTTCCAGGGGGCGAGATCGCGCGCCAGACCGGCCGGGCGAATAATCAGCGGCAGGTTTTGGCGCACCGTCATGCGGACTTCACTTTTATCTTTTTGCTGGGGCGGTACCCCTTCGAAGATCACCCGCATCAGGCGCTCGGTGCTTAACGGCGTTTTGTCGGTCAGCAAGAAGCGCACGCTCTGGCTCTTGCCGGGTTCAACCCGGGCGGCCGGTGGGGTGACGGTCAGTAACGGCGCCTTGTCCTGAGGCAGGGGCACTAGGGTGGTCAGCAGCAGCACCGGGTAGGGATCGGTGTTTTGGACATTGATGGTGCCTTCGCCGTCGGCGGCTTCGACAATCACCACCGAGCTGTCCGGCACCACGCCGCTGGCCTGAGCCAGGGCAGAAAACAGGCACAGGGCCAGCGCCCCATAACGCACAAAAGGAATGTGTGGCATAAATGGACTCTTTCTTGGACCGGTCAGGTAACCCTCGGCCTGACCGGTAGGGCTGTGGTTGGGTAGGCCCCGTCAATGACGGGGCTTCAGGCCGGGTTACAGATAGATCAGTTCAAGGGTGGTCAGGCCGTCCAGTTTGATCGGTTTGGTGATATCCAGTTCTGAGGTCTTGTTGATGTAGGCCTGGACATCTAGCTTGGCTGCCATGTTCTTGAATGTTACTGGTATCAAAGTGCCGGCGGCTGCCCAAGAGAATTGGCGTCCTGGTGCGGTGTTATATATCTCCCCCGCTATTGATTTTATCCACGCAGTACTTCCCGCATTAGTCCATTCAATAGCGTCAACAGCGACGCCGTCAGCGGTTATGCGGTTTATTGCGATCCCATAAGCGCCAATTTTGGCCCCACCATCTAAGCCCAGGCCAACTACCCCATTATTCTCTTTGATAAAACCAGGGAATGGTACAGGTGTGATTGAAACCCCTGTGACAGCGTTGTATTCACCTGGACCTGAGCCTATACGACCATTGATTGCTTGAAGTGCTACCTTAGTTCGACCATCACAGGTAATGGAGAAATCCAGCGATTTTAGCGGCAGCACGGTGTAATCGTCCGCCTTCAGGGTATCGGCCTTGATGGTGCCGTAGTCAACGGTGCCGCCGCCGCTCAGGGTTGGAATACAGGCCACCGGTGTAATAGTTCCGATAACCTTGAGGTCTACGCTGTCGGCAGCGAAGGCGGATGAGGCGCAAACAACGGCACCGGCGGCCAAAAGGGTGGCGAGTAGAGTTTTTTTCATTGATTTATTCCTTTCATCATGTGTTCCACACATAAATATCCATTCCCCCCTTGAGTGAGGGTTCCTTTGTATTTGCCTGCTAACAGGCAAAATCTTTTTCCAACGCGGTTGCGGCGGTCGTTCAGGCCGGGTTACAGATAGGTCAGCTCAATAGTGGCCAAACCGTCCAACTGGATCGGTTTGGAGATATCCAGCCCTGAGGTTTTGTTGAGGTAGGCCTGCACGTCCAGCGTGGTGGCCAGCGTTTTGAACGCCAGTGGCGTCAGGGTGCCGGTGGTTGCCCAACTGATATGCTGATAGGGTTGTACCGAAATCAAGCCACTTGCTGCTTTGGTCCAGGCACTGTTGGGATTGTCTTTGCGGTATAAAGTATCCACAACCACGGAGTCAGCCTTCGCGTTCGACAGCGCCATTTTTACGCCATAGCCGCCGATTTTGTTTGTGCCGTCCAGCCCCAACCCAAACGCCTGAACGCTCTGGGTGGCTGAGTCCAGGCCGAAGAGCGTGACTCCGGCCGGAACGGTGGCGGCTCCGTTGCTGGCTTCATCAGCGCCCAGGGCAGTGCCCGGACGGCCACTGATCGCACTGACGGCCACCTTGGCATTGCCGTCACAGGTAATGGAGAAATCCAGCGTTCTCATCGGCAGCACGGTGTAATCGTCCGCCTTTAGCGTATCGGCCTTGATGGTGCCGTAGTCCACGGTGCCGCCGCCGCTCAGGGTTGGGGTGCAGGCCACCGGCGTAATAGTCCCGATAACCTTGAGGTCTACACTGTCGGCAGCGATGGAAGATGAGGCGGAGAAAACGGCGCTAGCGGCCAAAAATGTGACGAGTCGTGTTTTTTTCATTGATATATTCCTTTAATCATGTTTTCCATACAAAATAAATCAATAAGCCACTGATAATATTGATTATTACCATTTTCGAGTTGCAGTGATTTACTGGAAAAAAGGTAACACTTTGAGCCAAAGTGTTACTTTTTACATATTGTTCTAAAAGACAGACTAAGTAGAGGTGTTTTCAGGATATAACACCATGGACGGTGTTTTTAATGAGTCTATATCTGGGTAAATAGTAACCATCGAGCGTGGCGGGTAAAAAACAAACAGGGCAGTGAGCGAAACCGGGTTTTTATCAGGAAAGGAACGGGTAAACGGAGTGGGATATATCTTACTGATAATGTGATGTTTATTGGAGGGATGAAAAAAATACGACGGCGGTATTGACTTCTTTTCGGGTAATTCTTAGTTTATGTGTCAGTTTGGCTCAAAGTGTTACATTTTTTCGGCGTTTTTCCTCCCATAAGTCCCTGAATCGTCCGGCATTGGCGGCGGTGTACAGCACCGTGTGTTGAATGTTGCGATGCCCCAGATAATCCTGAATCACCCGCGTATCTGCGCCGTTATCCGCCAGCGCATAGCCACAGGCATGACGCAACATGTGCGGGTGCGCCTCGACCTCCAGCCCGGCCCGACGGCCATACTCACGCAACATACGAAAGATACGCTGACGCGACAGGCGATAACCCTTTTGTGACAGAAACAGCCAGTCCTGGTCGTCCAGGTTGCGGCAGGATTGGCGTTTTTCCAGCCAGCGCTGCAACAGGCGTTTCTCGGTGGTTTCCAGCGGGTGGGTGGTGGACAGGCCGTTTTTAAGACGGCTGATGTAAAGGCAGCCGTCGTCCATGTCGAGGTCGGCGAGGCGCAAGCCGGTGAGTTCGCTGACGCGACAGCCATGAATGAAACCCATCCAGATCAGGCAGGTGTCACGCTCGGGCGCCCGGCCGGCGGCGGCTTGCAGCAGCAGACGCCCGACTTCACCCCGGGTGAGGTGTTTGCGGTGCTGTGGTAATTTTATCAAAGTATTTTCCTCGAAAAGAAACGGCCGGCGGGTGCCGACCGTGGTCTGTCACAGACAGAGTGGGAGGAGTATAGCCTAACGTTACCCCGGCAACGGGGAATTGGCGTTCACGGCAAGCGCTTAAAACAGCCCAAGCGGTTTGGCATCGTAACTGACCAACAGGTTTTTCACCTGCTGGTAATGTGACAACGCCACTTTGTGGGTTTCGCGGCCAACGCCGGAATTTTTATAGCCACCGAAGGCGGCATGCGCCGGGTAGAGGTGATAACAGTTGGTCCAAACGCGTCCGGCCTTGATGGCGCGCCCCATGCGATAAGCGCGGTTAACGTCGCGGGTCCACAGGCCGGCACCCAGCCCGAACTCGCTGTCGTTGGCCAATGCCAAGGCTTCGGCTTCATCTTTGAAGGTGGTGACGCCAATCACCGGCCCGAAGATCTCTTCGCGGAAGAAACGCATGCTGTTGTTACCGGTGATCAGCGTGGGCTGCAGATAAAAACCGCTCTGCAACTGCTGCTCATGACTGGCGCGCTCGCCGCCGGCAATGATTTTGCCACCCTCGTTTTTGGCGATCTCGATATAAGACAGGATCTTGTCGAACTGCTGCTGGGAAGCCTGCGCACCGATCATGGTGTCGGTATCAAAGGGGTCGCCCTGGCGAATGGTGGTGATACGCGCCAGCACTTTTTCCATAAATTGCGGGTAGATAGACTCCTGGATCAGGGCGCGTGAAGGGCAGGTACAGACTTCACCCTGGTTGAAGAAGCCGAGGATCAGCCCTTCAACCGCCTTGTCGATAAACTCCGGTTCGGCCTGCATGATGTCTTCAAAGAAAATATTCGGTGATTTGCCGCCCAGCTCCACGGTGCTCGGGATGATATTCTCCGCCGCGCAGGCCAGGATATGTCGGCCGACCGGGGTGGAGCCGGTGAAGGCGATTTTATCGATGCGCTTGCTGGTCGCCAGTGCCTCTCCGGCTTCTTTACCAAAGCCCTGAACCACATTGAGTACTCCGGGTGGCAGCAGGTCGCCAATCATTTCCAGCAACACGCAGATGCTGAGCGGCGTTTGCTCGGCCGGTTTGAGCACCACGCAGTTACCGGCAGCCAGCGCCGGAGCCAGTTTCCAGGCCGCCATCAACAGCGGGAAGTTCCAGGGGATAATCTGCCCAACCACGCCCAGCGGCTCGTAAATATGGTAGGCGACGGTGTTCTGGTCGATCTCTGCGGCGGTGCCTTCCTGTGCGCGCAGGCAACCGGCGAAGTAGCGGAAATGGTCAATCGCCAGTGGGATATCCGCGTTCAGCGTTTCGCGGATCGGCTTACCGTTGTCCCAGCTTTCGGTCAGCGCCAGCAGCTCCAGTTTTGACTCCATACGATCGGCGATCGCCAGCAATACGTTGGAACGCTCCTGTACGCTGGCCTTTCCCCAGGTTTCGGCTGCGGCATGGGCGGCATCCAGCGCCAGTTCGATATCTTTCGCGTCGGAGCGCGGAAACTCGGCGACAGTCTGACCGGTCATTGGGGAGGTATCGGTGAAGTAGTTGCCTGAAACGGGTTCGACAAATTTGCCGCCAATATAGTTGCCATAACGTTGTTTGAAAGAAACCAGCGAACCAGGTAAACCGGGATGAACGTATTTCATGTAAACACCTCTCAGGGGAACAGACTGTGTAGGGTTGTGCCCGACTGCGTGGCACCATCACAGTAACCCTAAGCATTGCCTGTGCCACATTGCGTCAGCGCCAGGCTTATAAAAATACAAAATGTTTAATATCAAGTTATTAAAGAATAAAAATGCCTGTCGATGGCAATAAAACCCCTGGCTTATTATTCATTTCTATTATTTTTTGTGTCCCATGTCGCAACGCATGCGACACATTCGTGATACAAAAATGCAACACTTTATTGACGGGAGTCGGGCATGTTGCAGAAAGACCAGACCGGGTTTGTCTCTGATAGCGATAACCTGTCTCTCCCTGGCCCCTTGTCAGAATCATGGCTGCGCAGTCGGCATTACGGCCTTGATCGGACCGACGATCTTGTCCCTTTTGTTCGGCCTGCGTTGCTCAATGAAGTCCGTGGGCAAAACGGCTGGGTGGCGCAACTGGCGCGGCCGTTGATCGAACGCCTGGGCGGCGAAATTAACCGGCAACCCTCAATAGTGGTGGTCTCCGATGCCAAGGGACTGGTGCTGGAAACCTGTGGCAATAGCCATTTTTTACGTAAGGCGTCGCGTATCTCGCTGGCCCCGGGCAATTTATGGGGTGAACAGGCGCGTGGGACTAATGCCATCGGCACTGCGCTGGCATTGGGCAGTTTATGTGAAGTTAATGGCGATGAGCACTTTCTCAATCAAAATACCGGGCTTTACTGCTCAGCCGCGCCGATTTACCGGCCAGACGGCCTGATTGCCGGGGTACTGGACATCTCGACGCCCGCGCAGCGGCCTTTTGATGACGCGCGTTCATTGATCCTGCAGGCTGTCAGGCACATAGAACACCAGTGGGTGATGGGCTGTGTGACATCTCAGCACTGGACGTTACGCCTGCACAGCGATGCGCGGGTGCTTGGTAGCGCCCATGAGCTGATACTGGTGTTTCGCGACGAGGTTCTCACCGCCGCCAACCGGCTGGCAATGCAGGAATTTAATCTCTCCGCCGCTTCTTTTGGCACCCTTGACTTCGCCACGCTGTTCCCGGAAATGCAGCGTCAGACGCTGAACGCGCCACGCCAAACGCTGGCGGTCAATAATCGCCACTATTATTCGCTGTTGCAGATGCCGGAACGGCATTCGCAGGTCGTCCGGCCTCGGGAATTGCCCTTTGATCGGGACGGTGCCGACAGACAAAAAGCATTACGTATTTTGAATGCCGGGCTGGCGCTGTGCATCAGTGGGGAAACCGGCTGTGGCAAAGAGTATTTCAGCCAACGGCTGTTCGAGGAAAGTCATCGGCGGCAGGGCAATTTTGTGGCGATCAACTGTGCTGCGCTGCCGGAAAACCTGATCGAATCAGAACTTTTTGGCTATGCGCCCGGTGCCTTTACCGGCGCTAATCCGAAAGGCTACCTCGGCAAGATCAGAGAGGCCGACGGTGGCGTACTGTTTCTGGATGAAATCGGCGATATGCCATTGAGTTTACAGACCCGACTGCTGCGGGTGCTGCAGGAAAAAACGGTCACGCCGCTCGGCAGCCGTCTCAGCTATGCCGTCGACTTTTCGCTTATTTGTGCGACCCATCAGGATTTGGCGCAGCAGGTGGCGGCGGGGGCGTTCCGTGAAGATTTGATGTACCGGATTCAGGAATTCAACCTGCGTATTTTACCGCTGCGCCAACGGGCGCACGTCGATCGTTTTATCCTTAATCTGTGGCGTGAATTGGGTGCCGAGTCTCGGAGTATCCGGCTGGCGCCGGAGACCGTCGCGGTGCTGGCTCGCTATCCGTGGCCCGGTAACGTTCGGCAGTTGTTGAGTACGCTGAAAGTGCTGTTGGCCCTGGCAGATGATGGCGAGCTGATTACGCCTGACGCACTCCCCGAACAGTTTGGCGTCTTACCGCTGCCCGCTGATCCCCATGCCGCACCGCAGGAGATGCTGGACGCTATCCGAAGCGCTAATGGCAATATCAGCCTGGCGGCGAAACGGCTGGGTGTTTCACGCAGCACGCTTTATCGCAAGATGGAGAAACGCCGTGGGCGGGCAGTAGAATGACCGCCCAATAGCCAAGGCCCCTTTCAGGGCCAAGGCCGGAGGGTTAGTTGTCGCCCAGCCCCTGTGGATTAATTTCAGAATGTTCGATTTTCTCGTCGCTTTCCGCCCAACGATCCAACACTTTCAGGTAGCTACCGTTGGCGATAGCGCTATTAAGCGAAGCCTGCACCGCATCCACCAGGCCATTGCCTTTTTTCACCGTAACGGCAATGTTGGCGCTGCGTGGCCAGCCGCCCGGCACGATACCGACCAACGTAGTTTTACCGTTCAATTTTGCCTGGTATGCACCGGCGACGTTCGGCCCAAAGGTTGCGTCAGCCCGGCCGGACTGAATCGCCAGCGTGGCGGCCGCCTTGTCGGTCACGTAGATCGGCTGTAGGGCGGGCAGCCCTTTGGCCTGATTCTCTTTATCCCAGGCCAGCAACACCGCCTCCTGATTGGTGCCGGAATCGACGATAATCTTCTTGCCGGCAATATCCGGCGCCGATTTTATCGAGGTGATTTTACTGCCGGTCTTAACGTAGAACCCCAGCGTATCCTGGCGATAAGTGGCGAAGTCGAACTTGGTCTTACGCTCTCGGGTGACGGTAATGTTATAAATCGCCGCGTCGTATTTGCCGGAAGTGACGCCCAGCGGCCAGTCTTCCCACGAGGTGGGTACCAGCTTGAGTTTCAGCCCCAGGCCATCGGCCACCAAGCGGGCAATATCCGACTCACTGCCGATCACCGTTTTATTATCACGGGCGTAAAGCCCAAACGGCGGGCCGCTGCCCAGTATCGACACGGCTACGGTCAATGTGCCCGGTTCGACGAATTTGAATCCGGCCGGGATTTTGGCGGCCGCTTCAGGATTTTTTTGCGTATTGATCGGTGTTTCATTGGCAACCAGGTCAATGCCCGGCGCGGCATGGGCCAGGGCGGAAAGGCTCAGGAGTGCCGCCGCTGCGGTGAGTTTTGCGCTATACATCATTATTATTACCTGCATTATTATGTGGTTGAGGCGGTCAACTCACTATCCTTTATGCCGCTAAATCTGTGAACGAACAAAATTGGCTAACTAATTTTAAAAATGGGGTGGTTGCGCGGCAGGCGGGAACGGGACCCGCCGACCGCGGATAATCAGCGCTGTTTGGCTTCGACCTTCATGGGCGCCTGGAAGCCTTTGAGCCGCAGCGCGTTGCCGAGCACAAAGACGCTGGAGAGCGCCATCGCCGCCGCGGCGAAGATCGGTGAAAGCAATGTGCCGTTCAGCGGGTAGAGCGCGCCGGCCGCGACCGGGATCAGCACCGCGTTGTAAGCGAAGGCCCAGAACAGGTTCTGCTTGATGTTGCGGATCGTCGCCTGGCTGAGTGCAATGGCATTAGGTACGCCGCGCAGGTCGCCCGACATCAACACCACGTCAGCCGCCTCAATGGCCACATCGGTTCCGGTGCCGATGGCCAGACCAACGTCGGCTTCGGCAAGTGCCGGTGCGTCGTTGATGCCATCCCCCACAAAGGCCACCCGGGCACCGCCGCTGCGGAATTTTTTCAGCGCCGCAACCTTACCGTCGGGCAGAACCTCGGCGGCGACTTCATCAATACCAAGCTGTTTGGCGATCGCCGCAGCGGTGGCCGCGTTGTCACCGGTGATCATCGCCACCTTAAGGCCAAGCGCATGCAGCGCCTTGATTGCCTCCGGGGTGCTTTCCTTGATCGGGTCAGCGACCGCGATCACCGCCGCCAGACGGCCGTCGATGGCCGCATAAAGTGGGCTTTTACCCTGTTCACCGAGGCACTGGGCAGCCTGCTGGAATTGACTCACATCGAGGCCGAGCTGGGTCATAAAGCGGTCCGCACCCACGGCGACGGTGCGCCCGGCGACGCCGGCAGAGACGCCGAAGCCCGGTGTGGCATCAAAGCTTTCTATCGCGGCGAGCGTCATGTTCCGCTGCCTGGCCGCCGCCACAATCGCTTCGGCGATCGGGTGTTCGGAGCGAGTTTCCACTGCCGCCACCAGAGCCAGAACCTCATCGTATTCAAAGCCTTCGGCGGGCACCAGGTCAGTCAGTTCAGGGCGACCTTTGGTCAGGGTGCCCGTCTTGTCGAGCGCAATCACGCTGACATCGCGCAGCGCCTGTAAGGCCTCGCCCTTGCGGAACAACACGCCAAGCTCGGCGGCGCGGCCGGTTCCGACCATAATGGAGGTTGGCGTAGCCAGCCCCATGGCACAAGGGCAGGCGATAATCAGCACCGCCACCGCATTAATCAGCGCAAAAGTCAGTGCCGGGGACGGGCCGAACACCAGCCAAACCAGGAAAGTCAGCGCGGCGGCGGCCATCACTGCCGGCACGAACCACATGGTGACCTTGTCGACCAGCGCCTGGATCGGCAGTTTGGAGCCCTGAGCTTCCTCGACCAGACGAATAATTTGCGCAAGCACCGTATTGGCACCGATTTTGGTGACGCGGAAACTGAAAGCCCCGGTTTTATTGATGGTGCCACCGACAACATCGGCACCCACGCCTTTTTGTACCGGCACCGGCTCACCGGTGATCATGCTTTCGTCTACGTAAGAGGTTCCTTCGACGACTTCGCCGTCAACCGGCACTTTTTCGCCTGGACGAACCAGCACGATGTCACCGGGGCTCACCTGATCGAGCGGGATTTCGACGGTTTCGCCATTGCGCTCGACGCGTGCAGTCTTGGCCTGCAGGCCGACCAGCCGCTTGATGGCCTGTGAGGTACGCCCCTTGGCGCGAGCCTCTAAAGTCCGGCCAAGCAGGATCAGGGTGACGATGACCGCAGCGGCTTCGTAATAGACGTTGGCGGTACCCTGCGGCAGCACCTCGGGAATGAAAGTCGTCACCACCGAATAGCCATACGCCGCCACCGTGCCGACCGACACCAGCGAGTTCATGTCGGGAGCGCCGCGCAATAGCGCCGGGATCCCTTTGCGGAAGAAACGCAGCCCCGGCCCAAACAGCACCAGGGTGGTGAGAACAAATTGCAGATACCAGCTGGTTTGTTCACCCAGCACACCCAGCACCCAGTGATGCACGGCGGGGATCAGGTGCGACCCCATTTCGAGAATAAACACCGGCAGGGTGAGGATGGCGGCAATCAGCAACGAGCGCCGTAATCCCCGGGCCTCATGCTCACGTCGCACGGTATCCTGATCCTCTGTGCTGACGGTGGCGGTGGACAGGCGTCGTGGTCGGTAGCCTGCTTTTTCAACCGCGGCCTCAAGGTCTGTTATAGAGACGACACCGGCAAGATGACGCACCCGCGCACGCTCGGTCGCCAGATTGACATTGGCCTCAAGCACGCCGGGTATTTGGTTCAGCGCCTTTTCTACCCGGCCGACGCAGGACGCGCAGGTCATTTCCTCTATCGCCAGCTCGGTAGTTTCCTCACGCACGCTATATCCGGCGTTCTCAATGGCGTGAACCGCTGCCTGCGGGTCTGCCGTGCCGCTGAAGGTGAGATCGGCGCGTTCGGTGGCCAGATTGACCGAAGCGCTATCCACGCCGGGTACCGCCTTCAGCGCACGTTCGACACGGCCTACACAAGAGGCGCAGGTCATGCCTTCGACCGGCAGGCTCAGTCGGGTGACCGGGGCCATCGCCGGGGTGGAGTCGGGTTTGAGAGAAACGGAAGTCATTGAACTGTCCCTTATAGTGTCTGTTGGTGGAGAGCTTAAAGCTTCCCACCACGGGAAGGTCAAGCGGTTATTTTGGGGGCGGGTCTCTTTAACAACATACTGAGTGCACGGGGCGCCTCAACGGCCTGGCTAAACAGAAAACCCTGGCCCAAATGATAGCCGGAGTTGCACAGCGTTTGCCGCTGCTGCTCGGTTTCAATCCCTTCGGCAATGATATCGATGGATAATTTTTGTCCCAAAATGCCCATGCTTTCCACAATGCCTAGAATAGCCGTCTCGTTATTCATACGGCGGATAAAGTCGCGATCCAGTTTTATGCAGTCCAGTGGGTAGTTCATCAGGTGGGTAAAGGAAGAATGCCCGGTGCCAAAATCATCAAGCGCAATCCGTATCCCCATTTCCTTGAGCATTTGCAAAGCCCGCAGCACATACTTCGAGCCATGCTTATTAAAGGCATGTTCGGTCACTTCCAGCTCAATCAGATGGTGAGGGATATTAAACATCTGCAAGCGCTGAAGGAATGTTTCGGCGTAGCTATCACGTAAAAATTCGATAGGGGAAGCGTTCAGCGACACTGGCAAAACTTCGGCACCAGAAGCAAGCCAGGCCGAGATATCGGCAAACACTTTCAACTGCATGGTTTCGCCGATTTTGGTTGCCAGTTCGTAATCGTTAAACGCTTCGCAGACGCTATCCGGCGTCTGGATGCCATTTTGCGGGCAATACCAGCGCAGCAGGGCCTCAAAGCCGACAATGGCGCCGGTTGCCAGATTGACCTTGGGCTGATAGCTGGGGCGGATCTGGTTGTTACGCACAATCTGACGTGCGTGATTAAGCTGTGTCGCACGTTCCCTGGCCTTATCCATCATCTGCGGATTAAACATATAAACGCCGCCACGGCCGCCGTCCTTAAGTTCGTACAGGGCGGTATCAGCACATTTCATCAATTCTGACGCATCACGGGCATCCTGCGGGTAGAGGGCTCCACCAATGCTCATGCCGCAATGAAGTACTTTACCGCCATGGGTAATCGGCGTTTCAAGCTGCAGCAGAAAGTTATTGGCGATTTTGAAGATATCCTGTTCGTTTTCGACGTCGCTGATCACTACCGCAAACTCATCGCCGCCCAATCGGGAAACAAATGAGTTAGCGTTCAAATCGGCCTTGAGCCGCCGGGCCAATACACGCAACAGATGATCGCCGGCATCGTGCCCCAGGGTGTCGTTGACCAACTTAAAGTGATCGAGATCCAGCAAAATCAGCCCAAGCGATTTATTATTGGCCCGCGAGCGTTTCATTTCCTGTTTTAATCTTTTCTTGAATAATCGCCGGTTGGGCAAACCGGTCAGTTCGTCATATTCACTGGCGATCAGTAAGCGTTTTTCCGCTATCCGTTGAGAGCTGACATCGCGCGAAACGCACAATATATTTTGTATCCGGGCGTCCTTGTCGAACACCGGGCTAAGGATATTATCCCAATGCTGCAGTCTGCCATCCGGGGTAGCGCTAAGGCCGGCGAATCTGGCATTTTTCCCGCTCAGCACCTTGCGGAGCGCTTTTTGGCCACGCTGGCGAACTTCTGGCTGCAGCAGACCCAACCAGGGCATGCCAAACTGTTGCTGGTTCTCATCTACACCCAAAGCGATGCTGCCCGCTTTGTTCATATGCAGCAATGAACCATCATTATTAATCACTTTGATACAGTCGACACTGGCATCAAGCATATTTTTCTGCGCCGCCAGTTTTTCGGCAATGATTTGTTTTTCCAGCATTTGATGATGGATATCGGTACAGCTGAGAAACCAATGGTTATGCGCGGAATTCGGGGCTTTTTTTACACCGAACGACAGCAGAAACCAATGATACTCACCGCTGCAATGGCGCAGACGGGCTTGTTTAACGAAAGAAGTTGCGGTGGTCATCGCTTGCTGACACAACGAATCAACCAGGGCATAGTCATCCGGGTGCAAGGCCTTCAACCAGCCGGTGTTCCGGTTATCATATGAAGACAGGCCGGAATACTCACACCACAATTTATTGAAATGTCCCCCGAGGCTATTACCTACGCCAATGAGATTCGGCAAACCGTCAAATATTTCATTAGCTATATCAAAAGGATGGTTGCCATCATTGCACTCGGGTAAAACACTCATTTGTCATTTCCTCTGAAAACCGCCGGACATTCATGCCAAAAAATATTTTGCCAGCGGCAATCATTATATAACCTGGCCTGCGCAATAAAAAACACCAGAGAGAATGAGATATAATCCCGGGTAACACATTAAGAATACTCTTGTATTGATGTTTTTTAACTCATCCGGTTTTCTCCGGCGGTTCTCACTGTTAAATATCATTAAACCGTTATGCCGACAGATATAAAAAAGCCCCCGTGATTAAGCGGGGGCTGATTAATTATAGCTTATGGGAAGATTTATTTATCAAGCGCATAGGCAATAACGTAGTCACCACGGTCTGGCGACTGACGCGCGCCACCGGCGGAGATCACAATGTATTGTTTGCCGGTGACCGGTGAAATATAGCTCATTGGCGTACCACCGCTGCCGACAGGCAAGCGTGCTTTCCAGACTTCTTCACCGGTGGAAGAGTCAAATGCTCGCAGATAGTAATCCTGAGTGCCGGCAATGAACACCAGGCCGCCCTGAGTCGCCAGCGTGCCGCCCAGCGTTGGCATGCCCACCGGCATAGGTGCGCGCATTTTGATGCCGAATGGCCCGGTATCCTGCACCGTACCGGCAGGGACTTGCCACACCACTTTCTGCGTTTTCAGATCGATAGCGGACAGGGTGCCGAAAGGCGGTTTCTGGCATGGGATGCCCAGCGGTGACATAAAGCGGTTCTTGTTCACGCCGTAAGGGGTACCTTTCAGCGGCACGGCACCCATCCCGGCGTTGACCGACTCACCGCCGTTGCTGGCCGGGGCATTGGCATCGGTTTTCTGCGGGATCATCTGTACCCACAGGCCCAGACGCATATCATTGGCAAAGATATAGTGGTTGTTTGGATCGGTCGACAGACCGCCCCAGTTCATGCCACCCAGCGAGCCGGGGAAGCTGAGCGAGATATCCGTGTCTGGAGCGGTGAACAGCCCGTCATAACGCATCGATTTAAAGCTGATGCGGCACATCAGTTGATCGAACGGCGTTGCCCCCCACATGTCGGATTCGGTGAGTTTTTGATTGCCGATCTGCGGCATGCCGACAGAGAAGGGTTGAGTGGCCGAGTATTGCTCGCCTGGGATGGTGCGGGTTTTCACCGGCAGCTCTTTAACTTCGGTCAAAGGTTTACCGGTATGGCGATCCAGCACGAAGAGCTGCCCGGTTTTGGCACCAATCACCAGCGCCGGTTTGCTGGTGCCATCCTTCATTGGGAAATCGATCAGGCTTGGCTGCATGGGCAGATCGAAGTCCCACAGGTCGTTATGAACGGTTTGATAAACCCATTTTTCTTTACCGGTGGTGGCATCCAGCGCCAGGATAGAGGCGCCGTATTTGTGATCCAGTGCGTTGCGGTTAGCGCCCCACAGGTCAACCGAAGAGCTGCCCATGGGCAGGAACACGGTGTTCATTGCCGGGTCATAGGACATTGGCGCCCAGGAGTTCGGCGTACTGCGCACGAAGGTCTGCCCCGGTTTCAATGCCGAGTTCGGCTCTTGATTACCCGGGTCGAACGCCCAGCGCATTTCACCGGTGATCACGTCGAAACCACGCAGTACGCCGCCAGGCATATCGGTTTGCACGTTATCGGCCACGCGGCCGCCGACCACGATGGTGGTGCCGGCCAGTGTAGGGGCCGAGGTCAGTTGGTATTTGGGATCTGCAGCATCACCCAGACCGGCCTTAAGATCGACCACACCCTGGTTGCCAAAGTTCTGACAGAACTCGCCGTTATCGGCGTTGATCGCCACCAGGCGCGCGTCGATGGTGTTCATCAGAATACGGCGCTGGCAACTGTCACCGGCCGCCAAAGTGGCAGGTATGGCCGGCGTTGAACCCGGCACCGTCGGAGCCGGTAGTGGCTTGGTGACATCAAAATAGGCCAGGCCGCGACAACGGTTCCAGACCTGAGATTTTGCGTTGATCTCACGCTGCCAAATTTCTTTGCCGCTGTCGGCATCGACGGCGATGACATTGTTATGCGGCGTACACAGGAAGACGCGGTTGCCGATTTGCAGCGGCGTTTGCTGATCTTCCGCACCGTTGCCGTCCGGGCTTAGTGGAGTATCGCCAGTGTGGAAGGTCCAGGCGACTTTCAGCTCTTTCACGTTGTCGCGGGTGATTTGATCCAACGCTACAAAGCGGCTGCCGCCTGGGGTGTTGCCGTAATTGTCCCAGTCTTTTTGCTGTTTGGCTTTATCCACCGGGATCAACGGCAAGGGTTTTCCGCTGAAAGCAACGGTAGGGTGCGGCTGGAACATCTGCACAAAGGTGCCAACCATGCCAACCGCCAGTACCGCGCTGAGCAGGTAGGACAGCTTCGCCAGCGGCGCCTTGCCTTCCGATTTACGCAGCGTTGGCCAGCCAAGCAAGGCCAGTAGCATCAAACCGGTAGGGACCATTAAGCGCGAAACCAGTGGCCAGAAATCGAAACCGGCATCGTACACCGACCAAATCAGCGTGCCGATAAACACCAGCAGGAACAGCCCCACCGCGGAAGATTTACGGCGGAAGAATTGCACTGCGGCAAGCAGGGTGACGATACCGGCAACCAGGAAGTAACAGCTGCCCCCCAGCGAGACTAATTTACCGCCGGCAATGGCAAAGAATAAGCCGACCAGGGTCAGGATTATCCCCAATAAACAACACCATAGTTTAAGTTTTATACCCGGACGGGTATTTGATTCAGGCATGGCTGACAGACTCCAAGATAATGTTTTTCTTCATGTTTACCTCGAGTGATCGCGGTCTTGCTGTTCCCTGGCAGGATAAAGGTGCAGAGCGTAAATCAAACGATGGGATTTCGCTATTGTACCATTTGATTCGTTATGAGGTTAAGGATATGTTGCTTGTTGCGGTAAATATTAGCCCGAATTGCAACAAATGCAGCGGGGAACTCTGTGAGCTACACGGTGGGAGCCTGGTAGCCGAAGTCCATCCCGAGGGTGGGATGCTGTTCAAGCTTCGCCTGCCGATCAAAAAACACGCGTTTATTTAGTTTCTTAAATTTACCGCTGATGGTTTAGGTATATAACTAGGTCGTGAGCAAGTTACAGACTTAATTCTGCTTTATCTGACCGAGGTGGTGATGTGAGGTTGTTGAAAATAGCTTTTATTGTCGGCATGCTTTCCCCCTGTGCGGCTTTTGCCAGTGAGGGGCCAGCTCAGGTTAAGCCGATAAATTGGCAATCCTGTGATAATGGCCAATTTAATCCATGGTTCGACGGACAAGAAATTCCCGAGCGTCTGCAATGCGGTTATCTGGAAGCCCCGTTGTCCTATGCGGGCGATGAAGAGAATGAAACCGTCAAAATAGCGGTCACGCGTTTACCCGCGACCGGCGAAAAACAGGGCAGCCTGCTGTCTATTACCGGTGGCCCGGGAATGGCGGGGATAGTAGTTCCTTTCGAAGCGGACACGTTAAATGAAAATTTCGATATTATTGGCTATGACCCACGCGGTGTAGGGCAGTCCCGGCCCAAAATATCCTGCCCGGCAAAGCCGGATAATGATACCGATGCTGAACCTGATACTCTGACGCTTGAGCAACAAAATGCCGATTGGGTAAAAGGCTGTATTACTAACACCGGACTTAATGTATTAAAACATCTGGGTACCGATGAAGCGGTCAATGATGTGGATAGGCTTCGGGCGGCGCTGGGGGAAGACAAACTGAGTATTATCGGCTTATCCTACGGTACCCAGGTGGCGCAAATATATGCAGAACGCTTCCCGGATAAAGTGCAAGCCATGGTATTGGACGGCGTCGTCGACATCACGGAGGATGCTTACACCAGTGATTACAAACAGGCCCTGTCGTTCCAAAGAACCTTTGAGCAGTTTGCGCTCTATTGTGAGCAAAAAAACCAATGTCAGTTAAATAAAGCCAATGCCACGGAGATCTATCACGGGTTACTTAAAAAGGTGGATGAACTGGCGCTGACTGATAAAAACGGCGAGGAGATCAACGCGGATAATATCGTTCGCGTTACCACCAGCACCCTGTATTCATCCGAGGATTGGCCTGCGTTGGCAAAACTGTTGCGCTCTATCGATAGCGAAAAATTCGACTTCAAAACGCTGGCATCATTGGATAATACCCTGAGTACGGAGGCGGTCCCCCAGCCAAGAGCCGCCCGCATGCCTGGTAATAACAGGGAATTGGACGATAAAAGCCAGGCAGATCAAGAAGCTGACAATTTAACGGTCATTTCCTGTGCGGACTCCGCCAATCCGGGGGGCGATCTGGAAAAGAGCCGGTTAAAAGAGCAAAAATTGCAGGAGGCTTCGGCATTCAGTAACTATCCCGGCAAGCAAGAATGGCCACGTAATATTTGCGATACCTGGCCCTTTAAAGGAAAGCTACAGCCGCATACGCCGGTAGCCTCATCCAAACTGCCGCCATTATTATTTGTCGCACAGCGTTTTGACCCGGCTACCCCTTATGAGGGGGCCAAAAAGATGGCAAAAGATTTTAATGCTCCGATCATTAAGGTAGAAGGGGACGGACATACCCTCGCACTTACCGGACTGAATCAATGTGTTGATGATGAGGTTATTGATTACTTTATTAACCCTGAGAAAATCAGGGCAAATAAAAGCTGCTAGTGTTTATGAACAGCTAATATACAAAACCCAGGTTGTATTTGGTGTTATTGATATCTCTGGCCCGTTAATCGGGCCTTTTCGGTTTATTTAGTTACATAAGGTTAAATATTTTAATTTGTTACGTTATTATTAGTATTCCGCTATGCAGTGCTTCGGTTGATTGGGCGTCATCGTTTTAATGTACTGCATAGTGGGCACTATTAAATCTGGCTTTATTCTTAAGTAATAAATCAATAATCCCCCCCGGCACCGATGAATAATTTTCAGTACAACTCAATCATTTATCGTCGCGAAACGCTGTTTAACCACGCCTAACACCCATTGTCGCAGCCAACGATGGGCTGGATCGGCTTCTAAACGCGGATGCCACATCTGCGAAACGGTAATGCCCTGTGTTTTTACCGGCAGTTCAAACGCATAAAGTGTGGTGCCGACCGGTTGGTTGATCAGGAAAGAGGCGGGGACCAATGCCACTAAATCAGAGGCCTGAGCTACCGCCAGCGCGGCGGGAAAACTCGGTACTACGGCGGCCACCTTGCGTTCCAGTCCTAATTCGGCCAACGCCTGGTCTACTGGCCCGGTTAATAGCCCACGGCGCGAGGCAACCACATGACCACAGGCGGCATACTGTTGGGCAGTAATTTCGGTCTGCTGCTCAAACGGATGGCCTTTGCGGACTACCGCGACAAATCGGTCACGGAACAGGGTCTGTAATCGAATCTCCGGCCCCATTTCCCCCAGCACGCCAATCTCAAGATCGACCAATCCTTCGCGCAAATGGGTGGAGCTTTTCTCTGGCTTGGGGGCAAAACACAGGCGTACCAAAGGGGCTTCCTTTGCGGCTGCTGCGATCAGCACGGCGCCAAAGGCTTCGACAAAACCCTCGTTGGCGCGCAGGGTAAAGGTGCGTTCCAGAGTAGCTAAATTCAGTTCTGACACCGAGGGGCGCAATACCGCACGGGCTTCAAACACGGCGTTTTGCGTCCGCTCGCGTATCTCTTCGGCATAGGGCGTCAACACCATTTTGCGACCAGCGCGCACCAATAAGGGATCGCCGGTGACCGCTCGCAGGCGGCTAAGCGTGCGGCTCATCGCAGAGGCGCTTAATTTAAGACGGCGGGCAGCACCCGCGACGCTGCCCAGGGAAAGCAGGGCATCGAGAGCAATCAGTAAATTAAGATCGGGGTCTGTCATGTCGGGCATCCTGAGCAGGCAATAAGGGAAGGCGTCTGGTGCAAAAAAGCCGATAACCCGCAAAAGGCTATCGGCTTTTGGCTGCCGGTCAGGGCAGGTGGATTAGGCGGCAGGCAACTGCTGCGCGGTTTTTTCCACCAGTGCCAGCAGGACTTTGATATCGTCCAGGCTGACCGTTGGGTTTAACAACGTCATTTTCAGGCAGGTTACGCCATTAAATTCGGTCACCCCAACGTTGGCTCGTCCTGACTCCAGCAATGCATCACCAATTCGCTGGTTCAGCAGTGCTACTGCGGCATCGCTGCTGGCGGCTAATGACTGCGGACGGTAGCGGAACAGCACACTGGCCAACTGTGGCTGCATCACCAGTTCCAGCGCCGGTTGGTCGCCGATATAGTGGGCAACCTGTTGCGCCAGCGTCACGCCGTGATCGATGATCGCGGCGTATTGCTGTTGCCCTAATGCCTCCAGCCCCATCCACAGTTTTAACGCATCAAAACGGCGGGTGGTCTGCAAGGATTTGGACACCAGGTTAGGCACGCCCTGAGCTTCGTCGAATTCGGAGTTCAGGTAAGCCGCCTGATAGCGCATCAGCTCATAGTGACGGGCTTCTTTCAGCAAGAAGGCGCCGCAACTGATGGTCTGGAAGAACTGTTTATGGAAGTCCAGGGTAATGGAATCCACTAATTCAATGCCGTCCAGATAGTCACGGTACTTCTCGGAAAGCAGCAACGCGCCACCCCATGCCGCATCAACATGCACCCAGATCTGGTGTTCTGCCGCCAACTGCGCAATCGCACGCAGCGGGTCGATAGCTCCGGCATCGGTGGTGCCTGCGGTGGCGACGATCGCCAGGATCTGTTCGCCATTGGCCTGGGCTTGCGCCAGTTTTTCGGCCAGGTCGTTCACATCCATTCGTGCGAATTGATCGGTTTTCACCAGCGTCACGGATTGATAACCCAGGCCGAGCAACGCCATGTTCTTTTGCACCGAAAAATGGGCATTCTCAGAACATAAGACTTTAATCTTGCGCAGGTTACCGACCAGGCCATCCTGTTGCACAGAGTGGCCCTGTTTGGCGAAGAAGGCATCGCGTGCCAGCATCAGGCCCATCAGATTGCTCTGGGTACCGCCGCTGGTGAACACGCCCGCATCGCCAGGCTGATAACCGACCTGGGTACGCAACCACTCGATCAGCTTCATCTCGATGATGGTGGCTGACGGGCTTTGATCCCAGGAGTCCATGCTCTGGTTGGTGGCGTTGATCAGCACTTCCGCGGCCTGGCTAATCACCAGGCTTGGACAATGCAAATGCGCGACGCACTGTGGGTGATGTACCGACAGGCTGTCTTTTAAAAAGTACTCAATCGCGCGTTCGATCGCTGCCTGGTTGCCCAGGCCCTGCGGATTAAAATCAAGCGTAATGCGTTCACGCAATTCGGCAACGGTTTTCCCCTGATACATCTCGGGTTGTTGCAGCCACTGCACTACCGCCTGGCTGCTTTGCTCGATCGCTTGCTGGTAGGCTTCGGTGCTTTGCGCCGAAGCGGCCAGAATCGGGTTTAACCGGGACATCGAATTCACTCCATACCTACAGGCTTGACGCCGGCGGCTAACAGGGCCTGTTCAAATTTATCCAGGAAAATGCCCAGTTCGTCGTTGGTGATCAACAGCGAAGGCAGCAGACGCAGTACGTTGCCGTTACGGCCGCCACGCTCCAGGATCAACCCGGCTTCGAAACATTTCTTCTGCAGCAGGGCAGACAATTGCGGATCCGCCGGGTAACAACCCATATGATCCTGGGCTTCACCTGGTTTAACGATTTCCATGCCGATCATCAAGCCCAGGCCGCGCACGTGGCCAATGGCCGGATAACGTTTTTGCAGCTCGGCCAGTTTGGCTTTCAGCCATTCGCCTTGTGCGGCGACCTTAGCGGCCACGTTGTGGTCTTTAAGATGCTGCAGGGTAGTCAGGCCGGTGGCCATCGCCAGTTGGTTACCGCGGAAGGTGCCGGTATGGTGGCCAGGTTCCCAGGCGTCAAATTCTTTCTTGATACCCAGAACGGCCAACGGCAAGCCGCCGCCCACCGCTTTGGACATCACGATGATGTCCGGCTCAATACCGGCGTGTTCGAAGGCGAACAGTTTACCCGTACGGGCAAAGCCGGCCTGAACTTCGTCGATAATCAGCAGAATGCCGTGTTCCTGAGTGACCTTGCGAATGCGCTGCAACCATTCGACCGGCGCCGGGTTGACGCCGCCTTCACCCTGAACCGCTTCCAGGATGACTGCCGCAGGTTTGCGCACGCCGCTTTCGACGTCATTAATCAGGTTTTCAAAATAGTAGGTCAGTGCTTTAACGCCGGCTTCGCCGCCGATACCCAGCGGGCAGCGGTACTCATGCGGGTAAGGCATAAACTGGACTTCCGGCATCATGCCGTTAATCGCTTCTTTCGGTGACAGGTTGCCTGTAACCGCCAGCGCGCCATGGGTCATGCCATGATAGCCGCCGGAGAAGCTGATCACGCCAGAACGGCCGGTGTGCTTTTTCGCCAGTTTCAGAGCGGCTTCAACCGCGTCTGCGCCCGAAGGGCCACAGAACTGCAGGCAGTATTCCTGGCCCTGTCCTGGCAATAAAGAGAGCAAATAAGCTGAGAACTGATCTTTCAACGGCGTTGTAAGATCGAGGGTATGTAACGGCAAGCCGCTGGTAATGACATTTTGGATGCTTTGGAGGATGTCAGGATGGTTATGACCCAGAGCCAGCGTACCCGCACCAGCCAGGCAATCAAGATATTGATTATTCTCAACATCGGTGATCCACACGCCTTGGGCTTTCGCAATTGCCAACGGCAATTTACGGGGGTAACTCCTGACATTCGATTCAAATTCGGCTTGTCTCGCCAAATATGTTTCGTTGTTTACATTTTCTAAATTCACACCGAAATTATCAATACGGACTTTATCCGTCATCATATCTCTCCTACAACTGGGGGTATCAGTAACGCCCTAGTTGAATTATTAAAATGAATAAGTAACTACCGTGAAAAAACGCGCCCAATATATGGCTTTTTACCCCCCGGCTCAATAGTTATTTAGCCGCATGAAATTTAATGTTTTTTCTATTAAAAACAATAAATTGCTGGTTTATTTGCCAATAATCCTGCCGTATGGCCGTGACAGGGGAGTTGACAAGGCACGTAATGCTACCGCAATAAAAGTAGGGGTACTGGCCCAATGCATTTATTTTGCTGACAATTTTCTGATTGTCGTCGGATTGACGTCTGGGTGTTTTTTAAGCAATAACTTATTATAAATAAATCGTTGCTTAGAAATTAACCGACTTAAGGCTGGTATACCCGGAGGGAAAGCAGGGTCTATGGTCGTTGAACTTAAAATCGAGGGTTTTATTGACGTTTAGTCGGCATGATTAATTCCTCCCAAGGGTCAGTAAAACCAGCAGAACCGTCTAAGCTGAATGAAATAAGTCATTTACGGTGCGGTGTTAAGCCATTAAAGGTAACGGCTAGCCATGCAGGTTGTGAATCAGCATCGCCCAGAAAGGATAAGCCGGAGCAACCTATGTACGAACCCTGTTTTCCAGAAAATGAAACCGAACGGCTGTCGGTTCTGCATTCACTCAACGTACTGGACACGAATTCGGTAGAGAAATTAGATCGGGTCACGCGCCTGGCCGCCAAATATTTTGGCGTCAGTATTGCCCTGATTTCCTTGATCGATCGTGAGCGCCAATGGTTCCTTTCTCGCTCGGGTTTGGAGGCACGGGAATCGCCACGCAATATTTCGTTTTGCGGACACGCCATTTTGCAACGTGATGCGTTGGTGGTGCCCGATACCGCGGCCGATCCACGTTTCTTCGACAACCCCTTGGTCACCGGCGGGCCCAAAATCGGTTTTTATGCCGGGCAACCCTTGTTGTCTCTGGATGGTCTGCCGTTGGGCACCCTGTGCATTATCGACGGTCACCCACAGGCGTTCTCTTCAGAGATGGTGCATGATTTACGCGATTTTGCCGCCGTTATCGAAGAGTATTTGCACAGTATTGAGCGTGATATTTATACCGAGGCTCTGAAATCAAACCTGCAACGTAGCGAAGCCTTATTTGAACAGACCTTTTCACAAGCGGCAGTGGGCATGGCCCTGGTCTCATTAGAGGGATATTGGCTGCGGGTGAATCCGCGGCTCTGTGAAATGTTGCAGTACTCTGAACGGGCACTGCTGGAGCGTACCTTCCAGGACATCACCTATCGCGAAGACCTGCACAACGACCTCGGGCTGCTGCACCAGTTATTGGCCAATGAAATAGACACCTATTCGATGGAAAAGCGCTATATCCGCGCTGATGGCTCAAGGATTTGGGTTCAGCTTACCGTGTCGCTTAATCGCTTGCCCAATGGTGAGCCTCATCATTTTATCTCGGTTATTGTCGATATCAGCGAGCGCAAAGCGGCAGAGGCCGACCTCTACACTCTGCAACATGAGCTCGAAGACAGGGTAGTGACACGTACCCGTGAGTTGAATTTTGCCGTTAATAAACTCAATCACGAGATTGCCAATCGGGCACTCACCGAGCTGCAACTGAGTAGTGAAAAAGAACGCCTGCGGGCCATTACCGATAATATGCCGGCCTTGATCAGCCAGATCGACGCCAATGAGCGTTATCTGTTTGCCAACAGTGCTTACAAAAGCTGGTTCGGTCTGGATGAATCTCACCTCAGCGCGATGACCGTACAGGCATTTATGGGCGACGAGGCTTATGCCGCAGCCAAGCCTATGATCGAGCGGGCGTTAAAGGGGGAAACCGTCAGTTTTGAGAACGAACTGCAAACGCGCCAGGGGACAGTGATCATTCATAACACCCTGGTACCCAGCGAAACCCGGGGCTTTTATATTCTTTCCATGGATATTACCGAGCTTAAACGTTTGCAGCGGCGGTTAGAGTACGACGTTTCTCATGACATGCTGACCGGGTTAACCAATCGGCGGGCTTTCTTGCTCCGGTTAGGCGCGACGCTGCAGGCTTGTTGCCCACAACAGCAGATGGCGTTGCTGTTTATCGATCTTGATGGTTTCAAAACGCTTAACGACAGTTTGGCCATGATTTCGGCGATCTTATCCTGAAAACCTTCGCCGAATTGCTCAGTGTCTGTGCCGGGCCTCATCACAGCGTTTCGCGCCTCGCCGGCGATGAGTTTACTGTCATTCTCTGGCCTTTGGCGCATCCGCAGCTGCAGGTCAGCGCGTTTTGCGAGAGCGTGTTGGCCAGGTTGGCGGCAACGGAACGGGTCGGTAATCAAAACGTGAGACTCTCTGCCAGTATCGGTGCAGCCATTACTTCTGGCGACGATATGAGCGCCGAAGCCCTGCTGACCAAAGCAGACGATGCCATGTATCAGGCCAAATCCGCCGGCAAAGGGACCTATGCCATCCGTTAATGCGAGCCTGCGCTGGTGGCAGCCCAACCAAGGAGAGCTGGGCTGCCGTTAAAGGCAATCAATGTGCCAAGCCGTCTTCAAAGCAATTCAGTGATAATAACCTCGACCACATTGGGCAGGTTCACGGGTTTTACTGAAAAAAGCGAATTAAAGACGTCGGCATTGCCGCCTTTGGTCTCTGCGTATTGATGCCAACGTTGATTTAAAACAGCGTGTTCAAATGAGGTGACGATGCGTACGGTGTGGTTAAGGTAGGTCTGAATAACATAAGAGGTGTCTGAAGAGAAATAAATGCAGCATGCGTGAGTGTAATCCCAGTCATTGTAGTTGAGCAGTATATTAACCAGATCGCCATTCTTATATTTTTTAAGTTCGTCTCCGGTCAGGTTATTGACGTTGATTCTGTACATTTTATCCGTGTCTTTTCCTCCGGCCTTTTCATAAACGGCTCCTGCAAAAGGGACGCAACCAATTGACCCGTCAGTAGTTTTATCAGAGTTTAAATTAGCGATTCTTATTGCGGAGTGAAGTTCTTCTAACGCCGCATTGATGGCATTAGTCATCTGTGTTTTATCAATGGACATAATATCACCTGTATTAATAAGTTATGATTGGATATTGCCTGTAGCTCGGACGTGGCGAGTAACAAGCGAATGCTGTTTTTAAACTGGAATATTAATGGCTAACAAAGATGGCGACTAACTTTAGTTTTATTTATTCGAGCGCGAATTACAACAGTAATAAACATAGTCTGAATCTCAATGGTACGTCATTTTTTCTTAAGTGTTTTTTATTGAAATTTTTGGTTATTTAAATAACTCATTGTTATTGGTTGATAAAGATAATATGCGGGGCAGGTTGATTAATATCCTGGGTTATAATATTAACTGAAAGGAATTAATAACCAATGCAGTGTTTTTTACCGGCAGCCTCGGTGGCTGCCGGTAAGGGGGCTAGAGGGTCAGCGAGTCATAGTTTTTGCGGCGGTAATTCAGCGCGGACAACGCCCACAGCACCACAAATAATGCGATAGCGGCGTAACCCACGTTGCCCATATGGTCATTGAGGACTTCAACACCGCGCCACAGCCCGCCTTGTAACCCAAGTTTGTCGACCAACAACCCCAAACCTTCCAGGCCACCGATCACCAGAGCAATAGCCACGCTGGTGGCGGTAATGGTCATGTTGTAATACAGCTTGCGGATCGGTTTATTGAAGGCCCAGCCATAAGCGCCGACCATCACAAAATTATCCAGCGAGTCAATCAACGCCATGCCGCTGGCGAACAGCAACGGGAACAACATAATCGACCAGACCGACAGGCCGGAAGTGGCACCGGCTGCGGAGATGCCCAACAGGCCGACTTCGGTGGCGGTGTCAAAACCCAGGCCAAATAAAAAGCCGACCAGATACATATGCCAGCTTTTATTCACCAGATTAAAAGCGAAGCGATACAGACGTGTCATCACGCCGCCGCTCCCGTTAACCAGCAGGGCGACATCTTGTTCCACCAGTTTTTCCCCGCGTTTCACCTGGCGGAAAATTCGGTAAACATCACGGAAAATCAGCCAGTTCAACAGCGCCATGGCCAACAGGAACAGCGAGGAGATCAGCGTGCCCAGTGTCGCGCCGTACTGATGCAGCCAGCCAATACGATCGCCAAATGCCAATGAAGTGGCGGCAATGGCGATGCAGGCCAGGATCACAATGCTGGAGTGGCCCAAAGAGAAGAATGCGCCGACGGAAACCGGGCGCTGGCCTTGCTGCATCAGTTTGCGGGTGACGTTATCAATAGCGGCGATATGATCGGCATCTACCGCATGACGCAGCCCGTAGCCATAAGCCAGCAAAGCGGCAGCGATTAACGCCGGGTAGTGATGGAATGCGGCAAAAGCCGCTCCCCAGGCCAACAGGTTTAGCGCCACCAGCGCCAGTAATAGCCAAAAGGCGCGGGTATGGGTGCGGAAAAACTCGCGGTTTACCATGTCAGGTCCTGTCAAAGGTGGAAGAAGAAGCCGGAGAATGTTGGGCACAAGCGACCAGCGCCTGGCCCAGCGCCAGCCCGCCATCACCTGCAGGCAGTTGCTGTGGCAGCAGTATCTGCAAAGGGGCCAGATGGTGCTGCAGGCGTTGACGCAGCAGGCGGTTATGCAGCACACCGCCGCTCAACGCCACATGGCCAATGCCATACTGCAGGGCAAAATGCTTGGCCAAACTGGCAAAACCCTGCGCCAGCGCATCGTGAAAGGCCCAGGCCTGTTGCGGGGCGGGCGCTTGCCAGGCCAGCCAGCGCTGCCAGAACGCGGCAAGATCAAATTGCTCGTCTGTCAGTGACAATGTCACCGGGTGTGGGCAAGGCCCACTTTGGTGCGCCAGCGCCTCAAACCGGCTGGCTGCTTCACCTTCCCAACTTTGTTGTGTCGGAGCACAGCCCAGGGTGGCGGCGGCAGCATCAAACAAGCGGCCACAGGAGGAGGCCAGCGGGGCATTAATACCGGCCTTAATCGCTTGCAGCAGCGGTCGCCATGGGGAAGCCAACAGCCGTTCGGCCTGAGGGTAGCTTTGCCAGTCCGGTACGAAGCGCGCGAAGTGCGCCAACTGATTGCGCCAGGGTTGCTGAGCCGCAAGATCGCCACCGGGCAGCGCCACCGCGGGCAATCCCCCCAGATGACGACAGCGGCGGTAATCAACCAGCAGACACTCGCCGCCCCACAGGGCGCCGCCTTGACCATAACCGAGACCATCCAGCGCCAGGCCGATCACGGCACCGCCTTCCAGTGGCCAACGGTGCTCGGCCAGGCAAGCGGCCAGGTGCGCATGATGATGCAGCACCGGGGTCACCGGCAGCGACTGCCGGGCCGCCCATTGGTGGCTGACATAACCGGGATGGGCATCGCTGGCCAGCCGCTGCGGCTGGCAATGGTATAACCCGGTGAAGTGCCTGATGGCCTGTTGCCACTGTTGCTGAATATCCTCTTGCTCCAAATCGCCAAAGTGCGGGCCGAGCAGGGCCTGATTTCCCTGAACCAGGCAAAAGGTATTTTTGCGATCGCCGCCCACCGCCAACAAGGCCTGCTGAGCAGGGAAACCGGGCGGCAGCGGCAGGGCGTCGGGAACGAACCCGCGCGCCCGGCGCAGCATTTCATGGCCTTTGGGGAGCAAACGCACCAGCGAGTCGTCTGCGCGTTGCAAGATCTCGCGATCGTGCATCAGCCACAGATCGGCAATGTCGACCAAATCAGCCAATGCCTGCTCATTGGTTAACGCCGGAGCACGGCCAGCGGCATTGCCTGATGTCATCACCAGGGGGCGCTGTATCGCCTGCATCAATAAATGTTGAATCGGGTTGGCAGGCAACATCAGGCCGACTTCATCCAACCCCGGAGCCACGGCGGCAGACAGCGGCGAGTAAGGGGATTGGGGGACCAGCACCACAGGCGCGGCGGGTGAAGTTAACAATGCCTGTAATTGCGCCAGGCTAACGCCCCTTACGCAGCGTACCAGCCAGCCGGCATCCGGCAGCATCACCGCCAGTGGTTTGCCCGGCCGCCGTTTACGCAGGCGCAGCCGTTCGACGGCCTGAGTGTTGGTGGCGTCGCAGGCCAGGTGAAAACCGCCCAGGCCTTTGATCGCCACAATCTGCCCGGCAGCCAACGCAGCAACGGCCTGCTGCAACGCTTCATCCCCCAGATGCTGCGACTGCCCTGGCGCCAGACAGCTAAACAGCTGTGGGCCGCAATCGCTACAGGCCACCGGTTGGGCATGAAAACGTCGGTCCTGCGCAGAATGGTATTCCCAGGCGCAGTGCGGACAGAGAGTGAAGGGCGCCATGCTGGTTGCCGGGCGATCGTATGGCATGGCGCGAATAATGGTAAAGCGCGGGCCGCAATGGGTGCAGTTGATAAAGGGATAACGGTAACGCCGATCCTGCGGATCGTTCATTTCCTGCAGACACTGTGGGCAGGTCGCGGCATCCGGCACGATCTGGGTTGCCATGGCGCCACTTTGGCTGGGGCGGATACTGAAATCGGTGGGGGGCTTGCAACCAGGTAAACGAACGCTGCTGAATGCGTTCGATTTGTGCCAACGGTGGCGCCTGGTGATGTAATACGTGCAGGAGTATCTCAAGATCGACAGGTTGCACCAGGCGAATTTCCACCCCGGCGCTGTCGTTCCAGACTTCACCACGCAGGTTGAGCTGTTCGGCCAGTTTGCCAGACAAAAGGCCGGAAGCCGACGCCCTGTACCTTGCCGCTGATGCGCAGCAGTAATCCTGAATGGGACACTTTTTATTACTCTCTGTGGTTTTTGTAGGGGCGCTGTATGCTGCGCCCGGGTGAATCGGGGCGAATTCCTTCGCCCCTCTACAAAGTGACAGTGCAACTTTACATCACATCTTCTGCTGCGCGACGCAGGCGGGCCTTCATATCGCTGTAGCTCTGTTGCGCGTAGTTTTCCGCCCAGTGCTGATCGCTAATTGCCGCCAGTTTTACCGCGCAATATTTGGTTTCCGGCGTTTTGGAGATCGGGTCCAAATTCTCCTGAGTCAGCTCGTTTACAGGCACCGATCCACCACTGGTAGGTCATATACACCGCGCCCAGGTTAATACGCTCGTTATAGTTGGCACGGCTGATCACCTTGCCACGGCGCGAGCTGACCCACACCAGTTGCTGATCGGCAATACCCAGCGCTTCGGCGTCCTGTGGATTGATCTGCACAAAAGCCGGGTTCATCCGCCAGGGTTTGCAGCGCGGCACAGTTACCGGTCATCGAGCGGCAGGAATAGTGGCCGACTTCACGCACGGTACAGAGCACCAGCGGATAATCTGCATCCGGCACTTCCGCCGGAGCACGCCAGGTGGTGGCGAACAGCTGGCCTTTACCGGTCGGGGTGGTGAACTGGTTGCCCTGATACAGGTAAGGAGTGCCCTGACTTTCCAGCGTGGTACAAGGCCATTGTACATGGCCCAGTTCACCCATTTTTTCGTAGGTGGCCCCATAAAACAGCGGGCAAAGCTCACGCATTTCATCCCAGATTTGCTGGTTATCGTCGTAATGCATCGGATAGCCCATCTCGGTGGCCAGCAGGCTGATGATCTCCCAGTCGCGTTTGACGTTGTACTGCGGTTCAATGGCCTTCTCGAAACGCTGGAAGCCGCGATCGGCACAGGAGAACACGCCGCCATGCTCACCCCAGGAGGTGGCTGGCAGGATCACATCGGCCTGTTCAGCGGTTTTGGTCATAAAGATGTCTTGCACTACCACAAACTCCAGCGCTTCGAACGCGCCGCGCACCAGGCTCAGATCGGCTTCGGTCTGTAACGGATCTTCCCCCATGATGTAGTAGGCCTTCACTTTGCCTTCGTGCACCAAATGCGGGATCTCGGTGATGCGGTAACCGACTTCCGGGTCCATCCTGGCGGCGTCGATACCCCCAGGCGGCGGCGAACTTGGCGCGTACCGCGGCGTCGGTGACCGCCTGATAACCTGGGAACTCATTGGGCAGCACGCCCATATCACAGGCACCCTGAACGTTGTTCTGCCCACGCACCGGGCCAACCCCCACGTTGGGCCGGCCCAGATTACCGGTCAGCAAGGCCAGGCTGGCGAGCCCTTTGACCACGTCGACCGCCTGACCGAACTGGGTGACTCCCATGCCCCACATGATGGTGGCGGAAGGGGCACTGGCGTAGGTGCGCATCGCCTGGCGAATTTGCTGGGCGCTGACGCCGGTCAGCTGTTCTACCGCTTCCGGTGCGTAATCCGCTAACTGCTGGCGGTAAGCCTCGAAACCTTCGGTGTATTTCGCCACGTAGTCGCGGTCATACAGATTTTCTTCAATCAGCGTATAGGCGAAGGCATTCACCAGCGCCATATTACAGCCGTTTTTGATCTGCAAATGCTGGTCGGCAATGCGCGCGGTTTCGATACGGCGTGGGTCGCAGACGATAATTTGCGCGCCTTTCTCTTTGGCCTTCAGCACCCGGCGAGCCACGATAGGATGCGAATCGGCACAGTTGTAACCGATGACCAGCAGGCATTTGGAGTTTTCGATATCGCCAATCGAGTTGCTCATCGCGCCGTTGCCCAGCGTGGCTTGCAAACCCGCTACCGACGGGCCATGACAGACGCGGGCGCAGCAGTCGACGTTGTTGGTGCCGACTACCGCACGGGCAAACTTCTGCATCACGTAGTTGGTTTCATTGCCGGTGCCGCGTGAAGAACCGGTGTGCATGATGGCGCTGGCGCCGTGTTTATCCTTGATCTGCTGTAGCCGCTGCGCGGTGTAGCTAATGGCCTCATCCCAACTGACGGCCTCAAACTTGCCGCCTTTTTCACGGCGGATCAGCGGCTGGCTCAGACGTGGGGTCAGCAGTTTGGTGTCGTTGAGAAAGTCCCAGCCGTAATAGCCTTTCAGGCATAGTTCGCCCTGATTGGTCACGCCGTCAGCCGCCTCGGCGCGGATGATTTTGCCGTTGTCGACCACCAGTTTCATTTTGCAGCCTGCACCGCAGTATGGGCAGACGGTTGTGATTTTTTTCATCGGTTCAGTTCCTAAAACAGTGACGACAGGGTGTCGAGCGCGGCGCGACGGCGTTTCTCGGCGTTCATTTCTTGCAGCATGTTGCGATCCACACAGTGCAACGCATTGGTCGGGCAGGTTTGCATACAGGCCGGGCCGCTATCACGACCGATGCACAGGTCGCATTTATGGGCTTCGGCTTTCTCGGTGGTGGCACTCATCACGGCGCCGTTCTGGCGGACAACCGGGCGGGTGACCACTTCCATCGCGCCGTAAGGACAGGCCACCACGCAGGTTTTGCAGCCGATGCAGCGCTCCTGCATCACCAGCACCATGCCGTTGGTTCGGCTAATCGCCCCATTGGGGCAAACGTTGGAGCAAGGCGCGTCCTCACACTGGCGGCACAGTACGGCAGTGCTGACGTTAACGCCTTTGATCACATGCAGCCGTGGGGCGAAGCTGGCGGCGTTGAGCGCTGAAATATCCTGGTTTTCGCTGTGTGCCATCACGCAGGCAATTTCACAGGTACGGCAGCCGATGCATTTCTTGGGATCGGCGATGATAAACCGGTTCATCAATAACTCCTGAGTTACCCTTCATCCGGGTATGACTATGGATAGGTTGTGCCTTGGGTTACGCATAAAGCGTGCCAACCCTGAAAATCAAATAAAAGCAGAGGGTTAGCCTGATGCTGACGAAGTGATCGACGGCATCTCGACACAAATGACGATGCGGCGTCAGACATTCGTCACCACCAGTGGCGGGTAACCGCCATTTATTGGCCAGTCATGTAGCCGTTGGTGCAGGGTGGTCACCGCACGGCGTACCGCGGCGCCGATCGGGTAGTAAAACGCCACCACCTCAGGCTGAATGCCGATAAAGGTGATTTCCGGCACCGTTTCGCGCAGTTGATCGATCAAGAAATTCAGCGGCAGGTTATGGGTGGTCATGATGAACATGTCGGCAATGTCTTTTTCATCAATCACCCGGGTTTCTCCCGCAGCCAGTCCCATGTCGGTGGCATCGACAATCACCAGCCGCGCAGGGCGCAGTTCGCGGATATGCCCAATGTCATTTTCCGGTGCGGCTCCGCCGTCGATCACCGTCCAGCCGGCGGGGGGATTGCCGGCACAGAGCTCTGCCAGTAGCGGGCCGGCGCCGTCATCGCCCATCATGCAGTTGCCTACACACAATAAAACGTCAGTCATCATGCCTCCGGACCATCAGGTAGATGGCGGGTTCGTTTTCAATCGACTGCAGCAGGGCGATCAACTGTTGGCTCCAGTCTTGCTGTTGGGGGTTCATTTGCGGGGCGGCAGCGCTTAACGCGGTGGCCAGCAGGTGGGTATGGCTACTGTCGATACAGATTTCACCGAAGCGATCGACCCCTTCCAGCTTGCGCCGGGCGGTGCTGGCCGCGGGCAGTTGTTGTACCCAGGCGCGGAAACCGGCCAGCGGACAGCTGAGTTTGGCTTCCAGACAGTCGATGACGCCAAGATGGTGGCCAATCGCCAGGCTGTAATAGATCACCTCCTGGGCTTTCGGCGGGGCCTTTTTCTCTTGCACGAATTTGCGGCTCAGGGAGTAGAACACCACCTGGGCATGGGAGTGGCTCATAGTCGCAGTTCCCCTCGCAGTACCCGTTGATAGATCCCCAGCAGGTTGCCGACAATCTCGCTTAAACGCATATCGTCCTGCTGTTGCAGGTAGGCGCTAATGCGCTGTTCGACCGGCAATGGGCTGTCTGCGGCCAACAGTTGCATAAACTGGTCGGCGATCTGGCGGCCATAGCGATAACCGGCCATCCGCCGGGCTTCGCGATCCAGCAGCACCCGCAGCGGCTGAGGTAATGCCGGGTGCAACAGGCGGGTGGCCTCGCCCTGGGTTTCGTCATGCTGACGGCCTTTGATTTTCTGATCCAACAGGCCGAGTGCCATGGCAAAGCCATAAATGGTGGCGGCCGGCGTCGGGGGGCAGCCGGGGATATAGACATCAACCGGTACGATGCGATCGGTGCCGCCCCATACGCAGTAGAGATCGTGGAAAATGCCACCGCTGTTGCCGCAGGCACCGTAAGAGATGCTGATTTTCGGATCGGGCGAAGCCTGCCAGGCGCGGATCGCCGGGATACGCATGGCGCGGGTGACCGCCCCGGTAAACAGCAAAATATCGGCATGGCGGGGTGAAGGAACCACTTTGATACCGAAGCGTTCGGCGTCGAACAACGGGGAAACGGCAGCGAAAATCTCAATTTCGCAGCCATTGCACCCGCCGCAGTCCACGCGATAAACATAGGCCGAGCGGCGGATATCCTGCAGTAAGGTGGTTTTCAGCTTGGCGATACTTTCGTCGAGGGTGATCGGCACCGGCAGGCCATTTTCGTCGCGTGGGCCAATCAGTGGCGGATTCATGAGATGATCTCCCGGGTCAAATGGCGGCCAACGTCAATGCGATCGGCCTGAGTCAGGTTTTGCTGCTGTTTGCACGCCGGGCAGGTTTCAAACTGCGTGCGGCGTGTGGCGGTTTCTGTACTGCTTAGCCCGAGCAGCGCCATGGCATAGTCAATTTCCTTCTGCGACGCATAGGCTTTGCCGCATTGACGGCAATGGCAGATGGCAAAGTCGGCCTGCTCGTATAAGTCTTCTTTACGCCACACTGCCAGCTCGAACTGCTGTGAAAGACGGATGGCGGCGGTGGGGCAAACTTCTTCACAGCGGGCGCAGAAGATGCAGCGCCCGAGAAACAGCTGCCAGCGCACCGTGCCGCGGGGCAGATCGGTGGTCATACTCAACGCATTGGATGGGCAAGCGTTGGCACAGGCCCCGCAGGCAATACATTGCTGCGGGTTGTATTCGGGCTTGCCACGAAAGTTGGGGTCTACAACCAACGGCTGGCTCGGATAGGCGACGGTGGCCGGGCCGGTTTTCAGCACTTTTTTAATCAGTTTCAGCATGATGGGCTCCGGTTAGAACGGTTTGTTTTTCCGTTCGATGCCATAACGCTCAATCTCTTTGTACGGCACTATGATGGACTGGCGCTTGCGCACGTCGACGATGGTCATGCGATCGGTACAGGAATAGCAGGGATCCAGGCTGCCGATGATCAGCGGAGCGTCGGAAACCGTGTTGCCGCGCAGCATGTAACGCAGGGTTGGCCAATTGGCGTAGGTCGCGGCACGGCAGCGCCAGCGGAACAGTTTTTGGTTGTCGCCGGTCATGCTCCAGTGAATATCGTCACCGCGCGGCGCTTCGGCAAAGCCCAGGGCAAAGCGGTGTGGAATATAGGTGAACCCATCCACCGCCAGCGGCCCGCTCGGCAGGCTTTGCAGACCGAACTCGATGATGCCGAGCGAGTTGAACACTTCATGAATGCGCACCTTCAGGCGGGAGTAGACGTCGCAGCCGTCCTCTACGCACAGTTCCACCGGCAGTTTGGCGTAACCGGCAAAGGGATGGTCGATACGGGTATCGCGGCGGTGGCCGCTGCCGCGGATCATCGGGCCGACGTTGCTGTAGTCGCGAGCCACCTGCGGATCGAGCCGGCCAACCCCGACGCTGCGCTGTTCGGTATTCGGCGTGCTGAGCAAGATATCGACCAGATCCACCAACTCACTGCGCATTTGCGCCGCCAGCCGCAGGGTTTGCAGCATGTCGTCTTTCATAATGTCGCGACGGATGCCGCCAATCAGGTTCAAACCATAGGTTTTGCGTGCACCGGTCAGGATCTCCGCCATCTTCATCGACTGTTCGCGCACCCGGAAGAACTGCATAAAACCGGAGTCGAAACCGACGAAATGGCAGGCCAGCCCCAGATTCAGCAGATGGCTGTGCAGGCGTTCCACTTCCAGCAGCACTGAGCGGATCATCTGGGCGCGTTCCGGCACCTGGATGCCCATCGCGTTCTCCACCGAACTGGTGTACGCCACGCTGTGGGTAAAACCGCAAATGCCGCACACCCGGTCCGACAGGAAGGTCACTTCGTTGTAACCCATGCGGGTTTCGGCCAGTTTCTCCATGCCACGGTGGACGTAGAACAGCCGATAGTCGGCATCAATGATGTCTTCGCCGTCGACGAACAGGCGGAAATGCCCGGGTTCATCCGAGGTGATATGCAACGGGCCGATCGGCACCACGTTGGCTTTACTGCCGGCCAGGCTCTGGAACGGATAGGTTTCCACATCGGTGGTAGGCGCGGGCCGTTGACGATAATCCATGGCGTCTTTGCGTAACGGATGGAGATCGTCCGGCCAGTCGTCCGGCAGCACCAACCGGCGTTCATCCGGCAAACCGATCGGGCGCAGGCCATACATATCGCGCACTTCGCGTTCACCCCAGACGGCAGCAGGCACCCGTGGCGTAACGGAAGGGAACTCCAGCGTTTGGGCGTCAACCTCGGCCCGTACCGTGATCCAGCATTTGGTGCCTTGCTCCATCGACAGCACGTAATACAGCGCGTAATTGCCACACAGCGTGCGTTCGTCGTTACCAAACAGCACCGACAACCAGCCGCCCTGTTGGTAATACAGCCATTCCACCACTTCTGGCAGCGCGTTGAGTTTGACGGTCACCGTCAGTTGGTCGGCCGTTTGCCATTCTGCTGCCAGCATGGCAGCGGGGAATTGTTGCTGCAACGCCGCCAGATAGTGCTGGCCTTGATGTTCGTTAGTCATTATTGATTGCCTTAATCATTGTTCAGCCGACGACCAGCCAGGAAACCAGCGCCAGAAAAGCCAGCCCAAAACCGGCCCAGGTGGTACGGCCCGTCTTGAGGAAGCGCAAACGTGCCACGCTATTTTCGAGAACCGCGATCAGCACCACCGCACACAACAGCTTGAACAGCGCCAGCACCAGTCCAGTCAACAGCTGCGGGGCAGTGAGCTGTGCCGCCTGGCCCCAGGGCAGGAACACGCCGAGGAACAGTTGCAGCACCACCAGTTGCTTGAGGCTGATGCCCCATTTGATAATGCCTAGCTCGACGCCGGAATATTCCGTCAGCGGGCCTTCCTGCAGCTCTTGTTCGGCTTCTGCCATGTCGAACGGCAGCTTGCCCATTTCGATATAGGTGGCGAACGCGCAGGCCAAACTGGCCAACAGCAGTGGCAGCCAGGCGTGATGCGGCAAGCCCAGCAGGCTTTGCACCATGGCGCTGAGTTGAGTAGAACCGGCGACCAGCGCCGTCACCCACAGACCCAGCAACAGGATCGGTTCGACCAGAATGCCTAACACTGCCTCACGGCTGGCACCGATAGCGGTGAAGGGGCTGCCGGTATCCAGCCCGGCAATGGCAAACACAAAGCGCACCACGGCGAACAGATAGATCAGGGTGATCACATCACCGATAGCAGGCAGCGGTGAGGCAGTAGTCAGCATCGGCAGTGCACAGGCGATGGCCAGCAAGGTGCCGGTCAGTAAGTAAGGCATGGCGCGAAAAGCCAGGCCGGAAGCACCCGGCGCCACGCTTTGGCGCTTCAGCAGTTTGGCGATATCACGGTATTCCTGTAATACGCCGGGGCCGCGTCGGGTATGAATGCGGGCACGCAGCACCCGGCTGATGCCGGCAAACAGCGGGGCAACAGCCAGTAACAGCAGGGCCTGCAGCAAACCGAGTAACACATAGGGATAGGTCATCGTTATCTCCTCAGGCAAAAGCCACGACCAGCAGCACCGCCAACTCTACGGCGGCCAGACCGCGGCAGAAGGCAACGAATGCGTTACGGTGTAACCGGTCACCGAAGGATCCCGGTAGCCAGCGGCGCAGTTGATACAGTGGGGCAAACATCACTCGCAACGGTTGAGCAAAACCGGTGGCGGTGATCACCATCGCGTCCTCATGCCCATAACCACAGGCCCAGGCGCTGCCTTGTACCCGCCGAGGTTGCCGACGCGTCTGGTAACGCGCCGCGATCAACAACGGCAGTAGCGGCATCGCCAGCAATAAAATGGCGATCAGCGGGGTGGAAACCAGCGTATCGGACAAGGAGAGCGCCTGTTCGGACGTCAGGCCGATCAGGCGGGCAAACAGTGGAATGATCCAGGGCGCACCCAGACCGCAAACCAGACACAACAGAGCCGGCAGCGCATGGCTTAGCGTCAGCCAAACATTGGCCTGAACCGCGTTTGCTGCAGCGTCGCAGCGCGGAGCGCCCAGAAAAGCCACGCCAAACACTTTGCTGACGCACATCACCGCCAGCGCACCGGTCAGGGCTAATGCCACCGCCAGCAGCGGGCCAAACAGATGGCCAATAAAACCGGGTGCCGCGCTGAAGTGGAACAGTCCCTGGTAGATCAACCATTCACTGGCAAAACCGTTCAACGGCGGTAATGCGGCCATCGCCACCAGGCCAATCAGCAAAGAAACGGCGGTCCAGGGCATCAGCCGCGCCAAACCGCCCATTTTCTCCATGTCTTTCAGCCCGGTCTGTTGTTCAATGGCGCCGGCTGCCAGCAGCAATGCGCTTTTAAACAGGCTGTGATTCAGCAGGTGGAACAGGCCACCAATCAGGGCGAAGGCGGTCAATAACGGCTGTTGCAGCGCCGTACCGACCATTGCGCCCCCGATGCCCAGCAGGATAATGCCGATGTTCTCCAGCGTGTGGTAAGCCAGCAAGCGGCGCAGATCGTGCTCCATCAGCGCGTACAGCCCGCCGAAGAAAGCCGTACCGGCAGCCAGTAGCAAGACCAGTAATCCCCACCACAGCGGCGGCGTACCCAGCAGATCCAGCCCTATTTTCAGGATGCCCAGCAGGCCGACCTTCATCAGCGCGCTGGAAAACAACATGGCGGCGGAGGCGGGCGCACTGCTATGGGATTGTGGCACCCAGGCATGTAACGGCATCAGCCCGGCAAAAATGCCAAACCCGGCCAGCGCCAGCAGGAATACCGCATTACGCAATGCATCCGGCAGTGGCGTAGCGCGGATCACGCTGAACTGCAGGCTGTGGCTATGGCAATAGATCAGTGCGAAGGCGACAACCAACAACAGGGTGCCTGAGCGCATCAGCAAGAACTGGCTATGTCCGGCACGCAGGCTTTTAGCGCTTGGGGCATGGACAATCAGGAAATAGCCGCAAAGCGCCGCTAACTCCAGCAGCAACAGCAAGGCCAGGGCATTATCGGCCATCACCGCAGCGCTTAAGGCCGCTAGCATCAGGTTGCTTAAGCCAGCCAATCGGCCGCGAGCACGCGGGTTCAGCCTGGATAAGCTACCGGCGTGATGCAGCGCGGCAAAGACCCCGCACAGAGCCATCACCAGCAGTAACAGGGCGTTAAGGCCACTGATTTCCACCGCGTAATGCAGCCACGGCAAACGGGCGCTGTGCAGTGGGGCAAACAGTATTTGCACCGCGGCCAGCAGGGTAGCGACGGCACAGATTAAGGTAACGCCGCTCAACAAAGTGCTGACACGCGACCAGGGGGCCAGTAGCCAGCCCAACAGGGCGCAGAGTAAATACCCGACCAGGGCCGAAGTCAGCAGTAACAACGGGTCGGGCAACAGGGCATATATCATCAATTTGGCTCCTTCTGGGATCCAGGGACGGCCGCAAACGGCAACTCGGCGCTGAGCGCCTGCATCGCATTGCGCCTTTTCTGTTCGCTGGCGTTGCGCACGTCTCGGTCGGTCACCAGCCGGATCGCCTGGGTTGGACAGGTGCGGATACAGGCGGGGCCTTCGGGGCTGAAGTCACAGAGATCGCACTTCACCGCCACGGCACGGACACCGGGCACACAATCCAGGAAGGGGCTGATTGGGCGTGGTGCTTTGGGCGCAGGCAATGCCAGCGAGGTGTTGCAGTCCGCAGGGATCGCCAGTGGGGTGCTGCCGCCGAAACCAATGGCACCAAACGGGCAGGCAATGCCGCACAGCTTGCAACTGATGCACAGGCTTTCGTTCAGTACGATGGCGTCATCCTGATGGCGAATAGCGTTGACCGGACATACCTGCGCGCAGGGGGCATCTTCACACTGGTGGCACATCGCCGGCGCAGAGTCGCGAGCGTTGCGAATCACCTGCAGGCGGGGTAATGACTGCAATCCATATTGCCGATGTTCCGCAGAACAACTGGCCATACAGGTATTGCAGCCAATACACAATTTAGGGTCCGCAATAATAAAGCGGTTCATGCACACTCCTTGCTTCGTCATTTATGACGAAATCGTCAGTAAAAAATGACGCTTCGACAGTTTTCTGTCGGTGATTAACGCCTGCGATCAGACGGGTAAGGTTATTTTTTTCAGAGCGTCTTGAATGGCGTGACCATCATGCAAGGAATCAAACAGGCATTGATAAATAACGGCGATCTTATCCAGGTAGTGTTCAAATACCGCCTGCATGTCGCGGTTGTTTATTACTTCGTCGATATTGCCGTTTTCATCCAGCGTGGCATGGGCGAAAGGGGCAAAGTTTTCCGGCTCGTGGGCCGTGGCCAGATTAATCCGGTAGCAAATATCCCGGCTGTAAAACCCTTCGCTCAACTGGATGCTGACCGTAAAGTGGTTAAACAGCACAAAGCGCAGGTCGTTTTCCTGCCCGTAGGTAAACTGATGATTAATCTTCTTTTTGGTGGTGGTGACCGCTTTGACCAGAGTGCTGTGGTAGGTCTGCCATTGTGCCATCAGACGATTGCTTTTGTTGGCGATGTAATCGGCCTGACTGGTTACTTCACTGATTGTACTCATGGTCCTCACTCAAAATTGATAGTCGTTGTCGAAATAGCTCCGGGTCAGCGAGTTAAAGCATAAAGCGTGCCAAATTCCGGTAAATTACATTATTTCCTTTTAATTCAATCATCAGAGTTAAATTAATCCGTCAATCCGTTAGGGAATAACTGATTTAATGACTGACGATGACAGTCGGTTCGACAAATATGTCATTGGCGGCTTGGCATCATATTTGCAACGTGAAGGGAATAACGCGTTTATCGCCATTAACGGAGGCCGGATGCACGAAATAACCTTATGCCAACATGCGATGGAAATAATGCAGCAACAGGCTCGCCAAAATAATGCGCAACGCATCACCGCGGTATGGTTCGAGATTGGCGCATTTTCCTGCGTTGAAGCGGAGTCGCTGCGGTTTTGTTTTGACATGGTGTGCCGCGACACGCTGGCCGAAGGCTGCGAACTGCATCTGGCGGAACAGAAAGCGCAGTGTTGGTGCCATGACTGCCAGAGCGATGTCGAGCTGCTGATACCGCAGGTGCTGGTCTGTCCGCACTGTACCGGACGAAATCTGCGGGTACAGGCCGACGATGGCTTGCAAATAAAACGCCTGGAAATTGAATAACAGAGGGGAATGAATATGTGCAGTACCTGCGGTTGTGCCCAGGGTGAATTAACCATTGAAGGGGATGTGAAGGTGCCATTCCGTCCGCAACGCAATGTACAGGGCGATCTGCATTACGGTTTGGGGCTGGCAGGCACCCATGCACCGGGTATCAGCCAGCGCCGGATGCTGGAAATTGAAACCCGGGTGCTGGATAAGAACGATCGTCTGGCGGAGGGTAATCGCCAGTATTTCGCCGCCCAACATATTCTGGCGCTGAATCTGGTTTCCAGCCCCGGCTCCGGCAAAACCACGCTGCTGACAGAAACGCTGCTGCGGCTGCGTGGTCAGCACCCGTGCGCGGTGGTGGAAGGCGATCAGCAAACCACCAATGACGCGGAACGTATCCGCGCCACCGGTGTACCGGCGATTCAGGTCAATACCGGTAAAGGCTGCCATCTGGATGCGCAAATGGTTAACGAGGCCGCCCGGCGTCTGGAACTCAAACCCCACAGCCTGTTGTTTATCGAGAACGTCGGCAATCTGGTTTGCCCGGCCAGCTTTGATCTCGGGGAGCGCCACAAGGTAGCGGTGCTGTCGGTTACCGAAGGGGAAGACAAACCGCTTAAGTACCCACATATGTTTGCCGCTGCACGGGTGATGCTGCTGAACAAGATCGATCTGCTGCCGTATTTGAACTTCGACCTGGCAGCCTGTATCGACAATGCCCGCAAGGTGAACCCGACGATTGAGGTGATTACCCTCTCGGCGACCAGCGGTGAAGGCATGGATCAGTGGCTGGCCTGGCTGGAGACACAGTTATGTGCATAGGCGTTCCAGGGCAGATCGTGGCGCTGGATGAAAAGCAGCCTCAGCATGCCTGGGCCGAAGTCTGTGGCGTGCAGCGCGAAGTGAATATTGCACTGGTGCGCCAGGAGGGTGAGCCCAGGGAAGCGATGATCGGCTGCTGGGTGCTGATCCACGTCGGCTTCGCCATGAGTCGGCTCGACAGGCAAGAGGCCGAGGAGATGCTTTCGGCACTGCAGGCGATGGGGGAAGTGGAGCAGGACGTGGCGCTGTTTTTGGCGGGGGAAGGCAACCATGCATTACGTTGATGAGTTCCGCGATCCGAAGCGGGTAAAAACCCTGTTGCAGCATATTCGGCAGCGAGCCGCACAGTTGCCGTTTAGCGCTGAGCGGCCGTTGCAAATTATGGAAGTGTGCGGTGGTCATACCCATGCCATTTTCCGCTTTGGCCTGGATAAACTACTGCCGCCGCAGATTGAGTTCATTCATGGACCGGGCTGCCCGGTTTGTGTGTTGCCCATGGGGCGTATAGATGCCTGCTGTGAAATCGCCGCTCACCCGGAGGTGATTTTTTGCACCTTCGGCGACGCGTTGCGGGTTCCGGGCAAACAGGGCTCTTTACTGCAGGCCCGCGAGCGCGGCGCCGATGTGCGGGTGGTTTACTCGCCGTTGGATGCTCTGATGCTGGCGCGGCAACACCCGCAGCGGCAGGTGGTGTTCTTTGCCCTGGGGTTTGAAACCACCATGCCGGTCACGGCGATCACCCTGCAGCAGGCCCGGCTGGAAGGGTTGAATAACTTCAGCGTGTTTTGCCAGCACATCAGCCTGATCCCCACCTTGCGCAGCCTGTTGCAACAGCCGGATGTCCGCATCGACGGCTTTCTGGCACCCGGCCACGTCAGTATGGTGATTGGTACCGCGCCGTATCACTTTATCAGTCGGCAATACCATAAACCGCTGGTGGTGACCGGCTTTGAACCGCTGGATATCCTGCAAGGGGTGATGATGCTGGTTGAGCAGTTTGTGGGGCAGCAGAGCCAAACCGAAAACCAATATCGCCGGGTGGTACCTGAACAGGGCAATCTGCTGGCACAGCAGGCAATGAGCGAAGTCTTTGTGTTGGGCGGCGGCAGCGAATGGCGCGGCCTTGGCACCATTGCTGATTCGGGCATTGCCTTAACCCCGGCCTATAGCACCTTTGATGCGGAACGACGTTTCCGTCCGCAACACCGGCAGGTGGCTGACGATCCTCGTGCCCGCTGTGGAGAGGTGCTGACCGGGCGTTGCAAACCGCGTGACTGCCCGCTGTTTGGTGGTGGCTGTACGCCGCAAAATGCTTTTGGCGCGTTGATGGTGTCTTCGGAAGGTGCCTGCGCCGCCTGGTACCAATACCGTCGTGAAACAGAGGAAACCCCGGCATGAATAACGTGATTACTATGGCGCACGGCAGCGGCGGCAGCGCGATGCAGCAACTGCTGGATGAGATTTTCTTGCCGGCCTTTGCCAATCCGCTGCTGGATCAACGTGAAGATCAGGCCCGGTTGGATTTGGCCGAGTTAACCCAGCAGGGCGATCGGCTGGCGTTTACTACCGACAGCTACGTGATTGACCCGATTTTCTTCCCGGGCGGTGATATTGGCAAACTGGCGGTCTGCGGGACGGCTAACGATCTGGCGGTCAGCGGCGCGTTTCCGCGCTATCTTTCCTGCGGTTTTATCCTCGAAGAAGGTTTGCCGTTGGTTGATTTACAACGGCTGGTGGCTTCGATGGCGGCCACTGCGCAGCAGGCCGGTATCCGCATTGTGACCGGGGATACCAAGGTGGTGCAGCGCGGCGCGGCCGACAAAGTGTTTATCAACACCGCCGGTATTGGGGTGATCCCGCCGGGCCTGGATTGGGCAGCGCAAAATATCCGCGCCGGTGACGCAGTGATTGTCAGCGGTACGCTCGGCGATCACGGAGCGACGATCCTCAATCTGCGGGAAAAGCTGGGCATGTCGCTGGATGTGGTCAGCGATTGCGCGGTGCTATCACCATTGATCGCGCCATTGCGTGGCATTAACGGCGTGCGAGCCATGCGCGATGCTACCCGTGGTGGAGTGAACGCCATTTTGCATGAGTTTGCTCGTGCGGCGGGCGTGGGGATTGAAGTTGAAGAGAACCTGTTACCGATAGCGCCGGCAGTGCGAGGGATTTGCGAGTTGCTGGGGCTGGATGCCATCAACTTTGCCAACGAGGGCAAGCTGGTGGTGGTGGCCGCGCCGGAAGCCGAACAGGCGGTACTGGCTGCGTTACAGGCGCATCCGCTGGGCAAGGCCGCGGCATTGATTGGCCGGGTGACTGCCGGACGACAAGTGAGGCTGCAGGGCGCTTATGGCATCAGCCGCCTGCTGGATTTGCCGCATGCCGAACCTTTGCCGCGCATTTGTTGATCCTGTCGGGGGAGAACCTTGTCGCCCAGCGTTACACTTTGTGACGTGACTCACTAAAATCATCATCGCGACTCAGGCAAGTGATAAACAATGTCGAATGCTCAATTAGAAAAACAAGAATTACTTGAAACGACCCGCACGCTGCTCAGTCAGCACAGCTTCGCCGATTTGTTACGGCAGCTGCGCCAGGTGCTGCAACGTCAGCAACTGGCAGACCATGTGACGCTGGTGCTGTTTGATTTGCACAGTGAGCGGGTCAGCTTTCATGGGCTGGATGCGCAACGGCAGCCGGTCATCTATCAGGATGAGACTTTGCTGGCCAATGGGCCGGTGAGCCGACTGCGACAAAGCCCGTTGCCGCAGCGCTGGCAGAGCGAAGATCTGCATGCGCGTTATCCGCAAATCAACGCCCTGGCGCTGTATCTGCCGTTTAACCAATATTGCCTGATGCCGCTGCACGCAGGCGGTAGCCTGATCGGCGGTTGTGAACTGTTACGCAGTAGTTCGCAACCCTTCAGTGATGCCAGTCTGGTGCAGTTGCAGACCCTGATGGAATTGGTTGCGCTGGCGGTGGAACAGATCAGGTTGCGTGAGCAGGCGGAAAACCGCCAACGTCAGTTATGCCATGAGCGTGACGATTACCGCGTTTTGGTCGACGTCACCAACGCAGTATTATCGAAACTCGATCTGGATGATTTGATTGGCGAAATATCTACCGAGATCCACCGTTTTTTCAAGATCGATGCCATCAGCATGGTGCTATGCGTCGATAAAACCGATCGGGTGACCATCTATTCCACCCACTATTTGCAAGACGACGTGGTTGAACGTCAGCAGTACAGCGTGGCACTGGCCGGTACCTTATCCGAACAGGTGATGCAGAGTGGGGAAATGCTGCTGCTCAATCTGAAGCATTCCGATCGTCTGTCGGCTTATGAACGCCAACTGTTCGATCTCTGGCAGGATCAAATCCAAACGCTGTGCCTCTTGCCGCTGGTGTTTGGCAACAAGACCCTGGGCGTATTGAAGCTGGCGCAATGCCAGCCGGACAACTTCAACGCCGCCAATCTGCGGGTGTTGCAGCAGATCGCCGAGCGTATCGCCATCGCGGTGGACAACGCGTTGGCCTACCAGGAAATCAGCCGACTCAAAGAGAGCCTGGTGCATGAAAACCTCTATCTGACCGAGCAAATCAACGGCAACAACCCGGACTTTGGTGAGATTGTCGGGCGCAGCGTGGTGATGTCTGCGGTGCTTAAACAGGTTGAAATGGTGGCGAAAAGCGACTGTTCGGTGCTGATCCTCGGCGAAACCGGCACCGGTAAAGAGTTGATTGCCCGCGCTATCCACAACCTGAGCGAGCGACGTGACCAGCGCATGGTGAAAATGAACTGTGCGGTGATGCCGACCGGGCTGTTGGAAAGCGATCTGTTTGGTCATGAAAAAGGCTCATTCACCGGCGCAACCAACCAGCGGATGGGGCGCTTTGAGCTGGCGGATAAAGGAACGCTGTTTCTGGATGAAGTGGGTGAAATCCCGGTGGAACTGCAGCCTAAACTGCTACGAGTGCTGCAGGAAAGGGAGTTTGAACGGGTAGGCGGCAACAAGGTGATTTCGGTGGATGTGCGCCTGATTGCCGCCACCAACCGTGACCTGCAGCAAATGGTGGCCGACCGGGAGTTTCGCAGTGACCTTTTTTACCGGCTGAACGTGTTCCCGATCGTCATCCCGCCATTGCGTGAACGGCCGGAAGACATCCCGCAATTGGTGAAGTTTCTCACCTACAAAAATCGCGCGTCGGATGAAGTGCACCATCGACAGCATTCCGGCGGAGACGCTGCGCCTGCTGAGTCAAATGCCCTGGCCGGGCAATGTGCGCGAGCTGGAGAATGTCATCGAACGGGCAGTATTGCTGACGCGTGGCACGGTACTTAACCTGGAGTTGCCGGAGCTGCGCTATCCGGTGCCGTCGATGGCCTTACCCTTGCCCTCGGCAGAGCCTGTCCAGGCGGGTGAGGACGATCGCGAGCGGATTATCCGCGTATTGAAAGAAACCAACGGTGTGGTTGCCGGCCCACGTGGCGCCGCGCAGCGCCTGGGTATCAAGCGCACTACGCTGCTTTCACGCATGAAAAAGTGGGGGATTGCGGTCAGGTAATTGGCATCAGAGAATTAAAAGGCCCGAGTCCGGTGGTGTATCCGGCTCGGGCCTGGCGGGTCACTTAATTTGAATTAAGTTATCGCGTTATCCATCTCCAGCGGTTTTTGCTTGCTCAACAGATGCAGCAGTAAAGACACCCGCCGCTCTGTCCGCTCCGGCGTGTCCGGCGGCAAGTTATAACGCAGGGTATAGCGCTCGTTTTTTTCATTGTAGAAATCGATGGTAAGCACCGGTACTGAAGCCCCCACGACTTTACGATAATTTAATGAGATAGATGACAGCTCTCGCTTTATGGAAACGTCCATCTTCATTCGCTCACAACAAGAGTACGACGCGTTGACAGCGCAATACGCCCGATAGCAAAACTCAAGCCAGCACCCAACAGCAGCATCAGCAAGGAGCCCCAGGCGGCACGGGATACCTGTTTGGCCGCAACGTCAGCCGCTTCACGCGCTTTCTGTTCGGCCTCAGCCTTAAGTTGTTCGACTTTTTGAACCGCCTGCTGATAAGCCTGGGCGTAATTGTCGACAATTTGGGTCGCCTCTGCGTGGCTCTTGCCGGTACGTGCGGCGACGATGTTCACCAGCGCGTCTTTATCCGCCGCGTTCAGGGTAGGTTCCCCGGATTGCTTAACGCGCTCGAACCATTGCTTAAGCTCCGCTGCAGCCTGTGCCGGGTCGCTAGCCGCATCGGTCGCCGACTGCTTGCCATCCGCACCGGCCTGCTCGGTTTTTTGTTGCAGTTTGGACGGGTCTAATTCAGCCTTGCCGGTTTGCTTGAGCGTGGTAGCCAACTGATTTTGCAGCTCATCCCAATCCAGGCTGATGCCTTTTTTATCAAGTTGCTGTTTTACGCTGTCACCAATGCCCGGCGCTGCCGCCGCCACACCGTTACCCGCCAGAGATAACCCCTTGCCAACCGCACTGCCGGCCAGACCGACCACGCCGCTCGCCAATGAAATAACCAGCCAGGTGGCCAGCAAGGTTGTGACCGCCCAGCTCAACAGGCCATGCAAGCCACCGCGGTTTGGGGGCCGTTCGGCCGGCGACAAAGGCACCGGCGGCCAGGGAGAGCAAGGTGGTGACGAACAGCCAGATGCCGGTCCCCACGCCGAAGCCACTCAGGGGATTGCCTGCGTGCAACGGATCCACGGCCGATGCGCCGACAGCAGTACCCAGTACACTCAATATCAGATAGGTCACCAGCGCCATGGCACTCCCGGCCAATATTGAGCCCCATGAAACGTTAAACGCCAGGCGATTGGATTCATAGACAGTGGTCATTGTTATTCCTTATATTTACTGGACAAGTGGTTGTACGCGCAGCACTCCGCTGCACCGACAGAATCAGTCTGCCGCTGTGCACCACTGAACGTCCCGGTTCATTTGCACCCATGGAGCTAGTGCATTCACACCCCGCGAATGAACTACTTAAGCACTATGCTAGTGGGGAAGTCGTGTCATTGTCAGGCGCCCCGATCGCCGCCCGGTGGCCTGAGACCTTTTGTCTTATGGAGAAATAATGAGCCAGTCCGTTCTTGCCAGCGAAACCAACCGTAGCCAACTACAACAGATCATCTCGGGACTGACCGAAGGGGTGATCCTGACTGAAGTCGACCGGACCATTCTGTGGGCCAATGAGGCCGCACTGAGCATGCATGGGTTGACCAAGCTGAGTGAGTTGGGTGCCAATGCCCAGGAGTATGAAGAGCGTTTTGCCTTGCGTTATCGCAACAATCATCCTTTGAGTTCAGAGCAATATCCGCTTAACCGGGTGGCTGCTGGCGAGGAGTTCAACGACGTGCTGGTCGAGGTACGGCCCGTTGGCGAGCCGGATTTTCTCTGGGTTCACCGTTTACGCAGCCTGACGATCACTGACGCCAAAGGGCAGCCCGAGCTGCTGGTATTGATCCTGAGTGACGCCACTGAGTGGGCCAGCGCCGAAGAGCGCTTTGAAAAAACCTTTAATGCCAATCCGGCGCCTGCGGTGATCTGTAGCCTGAGCGACCTGCGTTACATCAAGGTTAACCAGGGGTTCCTCGATATGACCGGCTATAGCCGCGATCAGGTTATGGGTAACTCGGTCTACGCGCTGGATGTGCTGGAGCAAGCGGAACATAAGGATCTGGCGGTGCAGCGCTTGAGCGAAGGGGCAACCATTCCACAGATGCAGGCGGAGTTAAAACTGCCGGCCGGAGGAACCAAACTGGTGATCGTCGCCGGTCAGCCGCTGGATATTAATGAAGTCGATTGCATGCTGTTCACCTTCACTGACCTTGAGCCCCGCCGTAAGGCCGAGTCGGCGCTGCGCGAGAGTGAAGAGCGGTTCGCCAAGTCCTTTCGTTTGAGCCCGGTTCCCACGCTGGTGTGCACTGCGGACAAGCAGCAGGTGCTGGATATTAACGAAGCCTTTATGAAGACCACCGGTTACCTCGCTGAGGAGCTGATTGGCAAGAGGGTCGAGGATATCAATGTCATCGATGGGCAGGGGGAATGTCGGCGCTTGTTTAGCTTACTGGGAAAAACCGGCAACGTAGAAAGCCAGGACCTTAAACTCCGCAAGAAGGGCAACGAAGTGCTCGACTGCGTGGTATCTGCTGATGCCGTGAGTATTCATGACGTCCCCTGTTACCTGTTGGTCATGATGGACATTACCGAGCGCAAACGTTCGGAACTGGAGTTGGTTTCCGCCATCGAGGAAGTGATGCAGGACGCTTCCTGGTTCAGTCAGACGCTGCTCGAGAAACTGGCCAATGTGAAAAGTATCAATAAGCCCAATCTGTCCGGATTTTCCTTCACCGATCTTACCGCCCCGTGAGCGCGATGTGTTGGGGTTAATCTGCGAGGGCCTTCCAGACAAGAAAATCGCCACGCGACTCAATCTTGCCCCCAATACCGTGCGCAATCATGTGGCGATGGTTTACTCCAAACTCGACGTACACAGCCGCAGCGAAGCCATTGTCTGGGCCAGAGAGCGGGGGTTGTTTGCCGGCGAGCGGCAGTCTAAAAAAGGATGATAGGGTACGAATGTACTGGATATCGCCCGCATTTTGCGGGCATTTCTGCTATTCCCGCCAATCAATTTGTTACTCAATGTCAATGGCATCCGCAGGGATATAGCTTGGCTATGCGGCGTCTTCGACGCTAAGATAAATACCCTTGATTACTCACCCATTAAGGGAGATTTTCGTGAGCCAAGAATCATCTTCACCACTGTCGTTGGCGCAACGCGCGCTGGAGACCGAACCCCAATACATTGATGCACCCATGACGGCCGCAGCCGCCTTTCTTATCCTCAAGATCAAAGACGATAGTGCATCACTCGCCACCGCCCGAGCCGTGATCGCCAGTACCGAAGATCTGATTAAAAATGTCCAGATACGATCCATCGATGTCAGCTTCACCTGCAACGTCGGTATTTCGCATCGTGTCTGGGAGAGCCTTAGCGGAAAACCCGCGCCCAAGGAGCTGACGCCGTTTAAGGAAATAAAAGGCGCCAAGCATACGGCCGTGGCCACCTCCGGCGATTTGCTGTACCACGTGCGCGCAGGTGCGACAGATTTAATCATTGAGTTCGAGAAAATCCTGCTGGAAGCCTTTGGCGATTCGATCACTGTTGTCGATGAAGTTGCGGGATTCCGTTATTTCGACGGGCGCGACCTGTTGGAGTTTGTCGATGGTACCGCGAACCCGGTGGGTCTGGCTTTGCCACAGGCGACAATCGTTGGTGATGAGGATCCTGACTATGCGGGTGGCAGCTATGTGGTGATACAAAAATACTTGCACAATATGGCCGCCTGGCGTGCACAGAAGGTGGAAACTCAGGAAGCCATTATCGGGCGCACCAAGTTTGATAACGTCGAGTTACCGGATGCGACAGAGGGACAAAAATCACATAAGACTCTGTGTACTATTGAGGACGAGCAGGGTGAACACGACATTTTGCGCGATAATATGCCCTTTGCCTCACCGGGGCGTGGTGAATACGGCACCTATTTTATCGGCTATTCACGCCATCTCTGGGTGATTGAGAAGATGCTTGAGCGTATGTTCATTGGCAATCCAGCCCCTCTGCACGACCGGATCCTTGATTTCTCCACGGCCGTTGCCGGCGTTAACTTCTTTGTCCCTGCACGGAAGTTCTTGAGCGATCTGGCTGATTGAGTTCGCAAAAGTGAGTTTTTGCGTATGAGGCATACGTCCTATATATTTATTAACAGGCCCATAGGCCGTTAGGGAATTGTGATACTTGATCCAACTAATCACCGATTACTAGGAAGCTATCATGCATAAAAGAACACTGGCGACACTGCACTACGAGAAAATGCCTTACGATGGAGTGTATTACCATATCTTGAAACGTGAGGCGCAGGGGCACACGGCGCTGTTGAAACTTGATGCTGGCAGTCATCAGTCAGCCAGAATGCATCCGGGCTGGGTCAAACTGATGGTCCTGTCCGGTGAGCTGAAAATTGGCGATCAGACTCTACAGGCTCATGAGATGTTGATGATCCCGGCTAAAACCGCCTACACGGTGGATGCCATCACTGAAGTATTCTGCCTGGCCATCTCTGAACTGGACGGAGTGGAACTGGCCCGCTAGAGAAGGTTCACGGCATATTGTTCCGGCGGGCGTCTGAGATGTGCTCCCCGGAACAACCCCCTGGTTTTTCCCGACGAACATCTGAGGAAATGACTGGCAGGGGATCTGTTATTTATATCCAATTTATTAAAAAAATATATTTACAATACATTAAATAAGGCTTACGCACCTTTAATGTAAATTTGTTTAAATATCCGCGCTTGAAAATAATTTGTTGAAAGCTATTTTTCTCATGAAGAATTATATTGCACTCAATATATTACCAATTCCAGAAAAACAAACATTAATTTAACTGTTAACACTATAACCACCCCTCCAGGTGAATGGTGTGTAAAATAACTATAAATTTCAAACTTTTACCAACGGGTCATTATGAAAATTCCATTTAAACTTTTTACCTTTTTTGTAGCCAGCATTATCTCATTGAACTGTGGACTAGCAATGGCTCAAAGTAACGTTGAACGTAAGGAAACAATGAAAGATAGCCCATTGAATCAATTATCCATTACTTCGCAAACAGCGAAAAAGATGGCCTTGGCTGCTGAAGATGCAGCACGAAAGGAAAATTTTTCGATAGTTGTAAGTATTGTGGATACTAATGGAAATCTCAAATATTTCAATAGAATGGATGAGACCAGCGTTGGCAGTATTGAAGTCTCACAACTGAAAGCTTTAACCTCTGCTAAATTCCCAGTTTCTTCTAAGGTGCTTGCTGAGCGAAGCGCTAAACTACCTGGAAATCCCTACTCATCCATTCCTGGAATGTTATTATTAGAAGGTGGTTTGCCTATATTCAACAAGGCGGGAAAACATATTGGGGGCATAGGCATCAGTGGCGCTACTCCTGAATTGGACGCCAAGTTTGCTCAGGCCGGCGTTGATAGCTTCGCTGAATAAATACTTCCAGGCTGTAAGGATCCATTCTTCATTCCAGCACAATGCCGCTATAGAGTTGAATGGACCGATCCCAACGGGCCGACGATTTGGTTGGCCGTTCATTACGCTGAGCAATAAATCGCTACCGGGCGATAAATCAGAAGCGTTAACGCCAAATTTCATGGTGCGTTTTGAAGGATTCTGCAGGGGCAATGCTGCCAATTTTTTTCAGATTTCACGTAGCGCGATCAAAAAAGGAGGGCGTTTTGACCGATTCGACACAGCTATTGGCATTAATCCAATCCCTGGAAGTTAAGCTGCATTTGCCGGTAACGAGAAACAACGTCGCTGTGGTCAGCGAGTTGCTGCATGACGACTTTGAAGAGATTGGGCGTTCAGGGCATTACTATGACAAACAGCAAACCCTGGCGGCACTTCAAATCGAAAGTGGTCAGACACCGATTTTTTCCGAAGGGTTTAAGCTGGCCATCATTACCGAAGGTGCGGTGTTGCTGACGTACCGTAGTTTTCAACAGGGTGACGATGGTGACGTTACTCGATGTACATTGCGATCGTCGATCTGGTTATTATCTGCAAATGACAATGGCGATCGATGGCAGATGCGTTTTCATCAGGGCACGCCGACTAATTGTTGACACAGGTGATGTTGGGCCACAAACCCACAATCACCAATGAACAGACAAGAACCGGCAAAGAGAAAGGCGAGGTGAGTTATGGACAGGATAGACAGCCCGGTGCGTGGTCATAAATGCAATTTAACATAATATACATTATGCGCACCATGGTAGCTGTACGTAGAATCTGAGCTTCTGGCTTTTATCATGGCCTTATCAAGATATCTCTAAGTTGGTTGGCCGCCAGCCCACCGGATGAATTTCCACGGCTAAATCGACTCGAGTATCTCAGCTATGTTTTGTGGATAGACAATCTCATCCGTTGTTCTTAACTCTTCGATACTCCACCAGTGATGCTCGCTGATGACACGCTTTTCCTCACCGCTCCAACGGTCAGTGTTGATCTCGCGATGTCTCACTCGCACAACGTAAAACTTTTCCTGCGCTTCAACCATCTCGCCATTCGTCAACATCATCTCAAAGTTTCTTTGCGCCACACACTGGCCAACTTCATTGCACACAATGCCCGTTTCTTCCTGTAGCTCTCTAACAGCCGCTTGTTTATAGGACTCACCTTGTTCAACACCGCCGCCTGGTGTTGCCCAATATGATTGTCCCGCCAACGCGCCAGAGCTGTGCGTGAATTTAAACAACAAAACCTGTCCTGAAGGTTCAGTAATCAACAGCCTGGATGCTGGTCGCGTTCGCACTTTATTTCCTTCCCTATATGACAAACTGAGATCTGAAGCCCTGGCCATTTCATGGGAAAAGCTCCCTTTGCTATCAAGTCCAAAATACCTCTGCAAGATTTGGCTATTCTATGGGATAGTCAGCCCAGTTTGTATACAGGGAACTCAGGATGTGTACCACAGAGAAACATATGATTGTTATCGGCGCGGGAATTATGGGGGCATCAATAGCCTATCATTTGGCAAGCCGCGGGATAAAAGTGACGGTCATTGATAAAGACCAACCTTCTTCTGGCGCTACCGGCAGCTCTTTTGGCTGGATCCACACGACAGTAAGTGATGATGCACCTGATGCTTATCTTCGCCGCGCCTCGGTGGCCGATTGGCAGCGACTGGAAAAAGAAATCCCGGAGCTTTGGGTGAATTGGACTGGCGCACTAAGTTATGACGATGAATCGCTGGAAAGTCAGCCCAATGAAAACCTGCTTCAACAACCCGAGATATCCAGGCTTGAACCCGCGTTTAACAACCCGCCACGGCGTGCATATTATGCGGTTTATGATGGTGCTGTCGACCCCATCGATGCCACGCACGCCCTGCTGGAAAAGGCTTGTAGCTTGGGCGCTACGCTGAAAATTCAAACGCCGGTCATCGGTTTTCTCCAAAATGGCAACCATGTTACCGGCATCCAAACCCCGGAGGGCGTATTAATTCGGATGCGGTTATCCTGGCCTGCGGAACAGGTATAACTCCCCTACTTGCTACCATTGGGATCCCGTTGCCGATCCTGGCGTCACCGGCAATTCTGTTACGGTTCGGCACCGAAAAGCATTTAATTAACACCCTGATTTCTGGTCATGATGTAGAAGCCCGGCATGCCCGTAACGGTGATATTTTGGCTGCGGAAGACTTTCCGCTATCGGGCAATACCGATAATGTCGCCGCTGAGACCCTGGCAGCGATGAAATCAGGATTGAACGGCGCAGCTTCGCTGCACTTACTGAGCCAATCGGTGGGACAGCGCCCAGTGCCGGAAGATGGATGTCCGGTCATCGGATTTGTCGGCGAGAGGCCTGGAGTTTATGTTGCCGTCATGCATCCGGCGGTTACCTGTGCGGCTACCCTGGGCAGAATAGTCAGTGAAGAACTGATCAGCGGTAATAACCCGGAAATACCTGCAATTTATCGTCCTGCCCGCATCATTTCTGCCCCAAAACAACCTTAATAACGGCAATCGTCGCAGGACTTCACCTGGCGACGATTACCGATGAAGATACTCAAATAATGTATGAAAGCAGGAAGGTCATGCCCAGCGCCAATACCGAAGCGATAAAGGTGGCCGTAGTGTAATACTTGAAGGTTTCATTCAGCGTCGCTCCACAATATTGCTTCACCAACCAGAACAGTGAATCCGTCACTATGGTGCAACCAATAGCACCAGAACCGATGGCAATGGTCACGATCTCCGGGCTGACATTGGGATAAAGCGACAACATCGGCGCAACTATCGCCGTAGCGCCCATCATGGCTACGGTGGCGGAACCCACGGCAGCATGCAGAATAAGCGCGACCAGCCAGGCTAACAAGATAGGATGCATATGCAGGTTTGACAGCATCAGCGCCAGGGTATCGGCCAGGCCACTGGTCTTCAAAATACTGTTAAACGCTCCGCCGGCCCCGATGATCAACAAGATATTGGCAATGGAGGAAAAACCGGACTCAGTATGGCTCAACAGCGCGCTCATCCCCATGTGACGACGTATCCCCAGAACGTAATAAGCCACAAATACAGCAATAAACATGGCAATGATCGGGTTACCGATAAACTCCATAGCGGCAAATAAGCGCCCTTCTTTATTCAGATTCAGCTCAGCGACCGTTTTGACCAGCATCAGCACTATGGGCAGTAAAACCGTAAACAGCGTTGCTCCCAGTGATGGCAGTGAATGTTCCTCTCGCACGGCCAGGTTGGAGAACTCAGGCGGCACCGCTTTAAACGGTAAGCGTTTACCCAGCAATTTCAGGAACAGTGGACCACCGACCAGTGACGCCGTCAGCCCGACGAACAGGCCATAAACAATCACCGTGCCCACATCGGCTCCCAGCTTGTTGGTAACAAATAACGCTGCGGGATGAGGGGGAACTACACAATGCACAGCCATCAATGCGGTACACAAAGGAATAGCCAGCTTGAGTAATGAAGTCCCGGTTTTTCTGGCGATGGAGAAAGCCAATGGGATCAACAGAACTACGCCCACTTCAACAAACAGCGTGATACCGCAAACCAAGCCGACCAGCACCATAATCACGTCGACAGACAACCAGCGGCAGCGTTGCAACGCAATACCAATGCGCTCTGCCGCGCCGGAGACCTCCATCATTTTCCCCAGAATGGTCCCCAGCCCAATGATCGCTGCCAAAAAACCTAGCGTACTGCCGATGCCGTTTTCGATGGCATTGACCATATCAATCGGGCCCATCCCCATCATGCTGCCGACAAAAAAGCTTGCTAACAGTAGCGCCAAAAAAGGGTGAAACTTAAACTTCACGATGGTCAAAATGATGATCGCGATACTGGCGATCAGCGTGCCGGCAACCCAAACTTGCGAATCCATAGCCCATACCCCCGTCATAAACTGACTGTCATTGGACAGGAAAACGACGATCGGTGACAAACGATAAAAATCCGCTCTCACATGAGTGAAACAGAATCAAACGAGTGACTTACGCCAAAAAATGGTGCAGTTTAGCGACATGGGTCAACTTTACTCACCAAGCTGGTGTTTAAATCGCAGATATTTTTAAATTTTCTGGGGGGATTATGACGGTAAATCTAACGGGGCCACATCGCTCACTGAATGGTTGGCAGTTATCGCGGTTATTTACCTTTGAAGTGGCTGCGCGGCATGAGTCTTTCGCCATGGCGGCCGATGAGCTTTCTGTCAGCCCCAGCGCCGTCAGCCATAATATTAACCAGCTTGAAGCCAATCTGGGTATCCAGCTGTTTGTCCGCTCTCACCGTAAGGTGGAACTCACAACCGAAGGCAAACGGGTTTTTTGGGCGCTAAAAATCTTCACTTGGCACCCTGAACCAGGAGATTCTGGATATCAAGAATCAGGCGCTATCAGGTTCATTAACAATTTACTCCCGCCCCTCCATTGCTCAGTGCTGGATCGTGCCGGCGTTGGCGGATTTCTCACGCCGATACCCCGCCATTAATCTGACCATTCTGACCGGCAACGAATATGTGAACTTCCAACGCGCCGGCATTGATCTGGCAGTTTACTTTGACGCCACCCGTCATCGCAGCTTCACTATCAATACCTGATGGATGAAGCGATCATCCCGGTATGCAGCCCGGAGTACGCCAGTCAATTTGAGCTGGCCAACTTTCCCGGCAACCTCTCCCACTGCACCCTGCTCCACGATCGACAAGCCTGGAGCTATGATTCCGGTACCGATGAGTGGCACAGTTGGGCTCAGCATTTCGGTATCAATCTGGATACCTCTCCGGGTATAGGTTTTGATCGTTCCGATCTGGCCGTTACGGCAGCCATCAATCATGTTGGCGTGGCTATGGGCCGCAAACGGTTGATCCACAAACGGCTTAACTCCGGTGAACTGGTGGCGCCATTCCCGAAAATGGAGCTGAAATGTGACCAGCACTACTATGTATCGACACTTTCTGACCGCCAGTGGCCGAAGATTGACGCCTTCATTGCTTGGTTAAAAAACCTGGGGGAACTCCCTGTGTAAGCATCAGTCTCTAACAGAAATGCGGATGTGGGCAGGTAATATCACTTAATCGTCTTTGTTGTCGGGGATGATATTTTCGACAGGAATGCGATGTTCGAGATATAACCACTTCTTTACTGCCGGTATTATTTTCCGTCAGAACCAAGATATATCTCAATGGTTAAATTGGTTGAGAATGTGAGACAAACGGCAATTCACTTTATCAATAGGCTAACCCCGGATAAAATGTTTTAACATTTGCCAGATAAAACAGTACAATTCCGTCCGTTAATTTCGCACTATTTTTAGGATATATGTGTCGTTAATTAGGACTGCCACATCGCGAAGCCGTTTCCCCGCCTGTCTGGGGATTTTTGCGATACTGATGTTGTTCATTGCCCCGGTGATCTCCCGATCGCTGGAGCATGCGCGCGTCGGGCAGTCTGAAACCGCCAGTATGGCAGACTGCGGTATGGATATGTCGACGCATATGCATCATCCGCCACCGTCAGCACCGAGCGGTAAGGCCAGCATGCCTGGTATGCCAATGGGCATGCAGACCGGCAGCCACAATATGGCGATGATGATGGATGACAGCGCCTGCGGTTACTGTGTGCTGCTGATCCATGTGCCGCTGTTGGACCTGGCCTATTCGCCGTTGTTCTGGTCTGGTTCGTTGCTGTCCCGTGCTCCACCAGCGCATTATATCTTCCCGTTATTCGTCCATCTGACCTACTCCGAGTCACAACCTCGCGCACCACCAGCATCACTTCCTCTGATTTAAAAGTTAATAGACTGCAGCCAAATTATTCCTGTTGAGATAATTCAATCAGGAGGTTGACGCACGCCTGTCAGATTTACTGCTGCAGATCATTATTTATCGCAACTCGAGTGGCGTTATTAATCCGTCATGGCGAGGACGACCCTCTATTTACGGCGGCATGATGCCCGGGCATCACTGCGTCTAAATAATAACCGGTCGTGATGTGAAAATACGTTTAGCGTCAAAATTTGCATTAAGGAACGATGATGTTCGGTAAAACCAAAAATTATAAAAAACACCCTCTGTCACTGCATATTACTGCGGCGATGCCCTTGTTTGCTCTGGTGGCCTTTAACGGCCATGCCGCAGAACAGCATCAGCATGATGTTGCCGTCAAAACCAACGACGGTGACGTCATTACCGTGACTGCGCCACTCTATTCACCGATGACCATAGTGACGTCCCCTAAAACACCGCGTCAGCCGGTGCCGGCCAGCGATGGTTCTGATTATCTGAAAACCATTCCAGGCTTCTCGCAAATCCGTAACGGCGGCACCAATGGCGATCCGGTGTTTCGCGGCATGTTTGGCTCACGGCTGAAAATTCTGACCGACGGCGGCGAAATGTTGGGTGCCTGTCCGGCAAGGATGGACGCCCCTACTTCCTATATCTCGCCGGAAAGTTATGATCTGCTGACCATCACCAAAGGCCCGCAGACGGTGCTCTGGGGGCCAGGTTCCTCAGCGGGAACGGTACGTTTCGAACGTGAGCGTCCGCGCTTTGAACAGCCCGGCATCAAGGGCAATGCCAGCGTATTGGCCGGTTCTAACGGTCGCTGGGATGAAAATATCGATGCCAGTCTGGGGGGCGAACAAGGCTATTTACGCCTGATGGGCAACAAATCGCGCTCCAACGACTATAAGGATGGCAATGGCGACCGCGTACCATCACGCTGGGATAAATGGAATGGTGATTTGGCGCTGGGCTGGACGCCAGACAGCGATACTCTGTTGGAAGTGACCATGGGCCGGGGTAATGGTGAGGCTCGTTATGCCGGGCGCAGCATGGACGGTTCACAGTTCAAGCGTGAAAGTCTGGGCATGCGGTTTGAAAAATCCAACATTGGTGAGGTGCTGGATAAACTTGAAGCTCAGGTTTATTACAACTACGCCAACCATATTATGGATAACGTCACCCTTCGCTCCCCCGGTCAGGGTGGCATGGCGATGGGACATATGGGCATGGGTCATATGAATATGGGGATGACGATGCAACTGGATCGCCGCACCGTCGGCGGGCGCGTCATGGGTACCTGGCTATGGCAAGATTTCAAGTTGGAAAGCGGTATGGATACGCAAACCAACACTCACCACAATAGACAGGGTGACGGCTGGCAGAAAGATGCGCAATTTCATAACTACGGTGCTTTTGGCGAGCTGACCTGGACCGCGACCGAACAAAGCAAGGTGATCAGCGGTGCGCGCCTCGATCGCAGCCTGGTGGATAACTATCAATCGGCTAATGAGCGTGAACGTTCCGATACCCTGCCTAGCGGTTTTACGCGCATTGAGCATACGCTTGCCGGCATGCCGCTGATGGTTTACGCCGGGATTGGCTATACCGAACGCTTCCCTGACTACTGGGAACTGTTCTCCCCGACTTTGGGGCCGAACGGCAGTAAAAGCCCGTTTGATAGCGTGAAAAGTGAAAAGACCACGCAAATAGATATCGGCGCTCAATACACCGATAAACGCTTTAACAGCTGGGTGTCCGCGTACCTGGGTCATGTGAATGACTTTATCCTGTTCAAATACGATCCACACCATGCTCGTATCAGTCAGGCCGATAACGTGAACGCCACGATTATGGGCGGTGAAATGGGCATGGGTTACCAACTTACCGAGCACTGGAAAACCGATGCCAGCCTGGCCTATGCCTGGGGTAAAAATACCACTGACCACCAGCCACTGCCGCAAATACCGCCGCTGGAAGCACGCTTAGGTTTAACCTACGAACGTGGCGACTGGAGCAGCACCGGCCTTTGGCGTCTGGTCAGTAGCCAGCACCGTGTGGCGATCAATCAGGGTAACGTGGTGGGTAAAGACTTTGCCGACAGTCCGGGCTTTGGCGTGCTTTCCGCCAATGTGGCCTACAAGGTCACTCCGCAGGTCAAACTCAGCACCGGCCTGGATAACATCTTCAACAAAACCTACAGCGAGCATCTCAATCTGGCTGGCAACAGCACCTTCGGTTATTCATCGAATACTTCGGTAAATGAGCCAGGGCGCACCCTCTGGGCCAAGGTCAACGTCACCTTCTAACTAAACGGAGCCGGGTGGTGATTATCATCGCCCGGCAAAGATTTTTGCCCAAGTGACTTGGGCGGGTCTGCATTTTCACCCTACCCGAAGCGCTTCAACAACCAATGAGAACGCTGGGGAAGGCTGTTTACGACTGGGATAATACAAGTAGTAGCCAGGAAACGGCTTACACCATGGCTCCAGTACGCGAATCAGACGCCCGTCTTCAATATGCTTTCCAAATTCTTCTTCTGGCAAAAATGCAATCCCCAGCCCTGCAAGCGCGGCATCAACAATATGTACAGAAGTATTGAAAATGAGTTGTCCGCTGACGCGCACATTAAGATCCCCACCATCCTGATCAAAATCCCAGACATACAGCCCGCCAGACCTGACCATTCGCTGATTTATGCACAGGTGTTGCGTCAATTCGTGGGGGGTATTGGGGATCGGGTAACGTGAAAAGTAGTCCGGTGCTGCCACTGCAGCCATGCGTAATTTGGGGCCAATCGGAACGGCTATCATGTCTTTATCAATGGTGTCACCCAGCCGAACGCCCGCATCAAAACGGTCTGCCACAATGTCGCGGAAACCATGATTGGCGTCGAATTCGATATTTATGTCCGGGTACTCTCGCAACAGGGGCGCCAGTTTTGGCAACAGCGTGCTGTGTAAAACGTCTGGCCCGCAGGTGATGCGGACCCTACCCGCCGGCTTATCACGCAGCTCCGTCAGCATATCCAGCTCGGCTTCAATCTCATCGATACGATTGCCTATAGCCAGTAACAATCGTTCTCCAGCGGAAGTCGGTGACACACTACGGGTGGTACGCGTCAGCAGGCGAATTTGCATCCGTTCTTCAAGTGCGGAAATTGCCTGGCTCAGAGCCGGTTGAGTGACGCCCAATTGTGCCGCCGCGCGGGTAAAGCTGCTTTCACGTGCGACCGTAACAAAATAAAGCAGGTCATTCAGGTTGCGTTTCATCTGGTCTAGCCACCCTATTAATAAGCATTGGTTATAAAGTCATTAAGTATTCATTAGCTAGTTATTTTGCACCCTGCATGTAAAATTTTCAGCAAGAGTTTCTTAAGCGATGGCGGATAAATGCCGTTGCCATTTCATCTTTCATTCACCTTTTCTGACGTTATTCCTGCCAATAGCGTACGGCCCCGGCTTGCCTAAACACAGGCGGGGATTATTCGGAGTCAGCAGTTTATGCCCAGATCGTCGAGTGACACACCACTTCACAATGAGCGCGCGTACTGGAGCGGCGTATTCGCCATGACATTGTGCGTCTTCACCTTAATTGCTTCGGAATTTATGCCAGTCAGCCTACTGACACCAATATCCGCGGACCTGGCCGTGAGTGAGGGACTGGTTGGTCAGGGGATCGCTATTTCCGGACTTTTTGCCGTATTGACGAGTCTCTCCATTTCTACGCTGGCTGGGGCTGCGAATCGCAAAATCTTGCTGTTGGGTATGACGGCTTTGATGGCGCTTTCCGGAGCCATCATAGCGTTAGCGCCCAGCTATTTTATTTACATGGCTGGCCGAGCCCTGATTGGAATTGCTATTGGTGGCTTCTGGTCACTATCGGCTGCCACGGCTATTCGCCTGGTTCCGCAACATCGGGTACCTCGCGCACTGGCTATTTTTAATGGGGGCAATGCGCTGGCCACTGTTATAGCCGCTCCATTGGGGAGTTATCTGGGTTCTGTCATCGGCTGGCGTGGCGCATTCTTTTGCATTGTGCCGGTCGCGGTAATTGCTTTTATTTGGCAGTTGTTCAGCTTGCCGGCCATGACTACGGATAAAGACGCCAAGCGTAGCGGCACTGTATTTCGCCTTTTTGCCAATCCGTTGGTGACCCTTGGCCTTGCCGCCTGTGGATTGTTCTTTATGGGCCAGTTTTCTTTGTTTACCTATTTGCGTCCGTTTCTTGAAACGGTAACACGGGTGGATATCACCACGCTGTCGCTCATTTTGCTGACCATCGGGGTTGCGGGCTTTATCGGTACTTTGCTGATTGGCATTTTCTTGAAATCCACCTTCTATCTGACGTTGATCGCCATCCCATTGCTGATGGCTGCCATAGCCGGAGCGCTGATCGCTTTTGGCCACAGCGTCTGGATTGTCACACTGCTGCTGGGTTTATGGGGGTTGTTCGCTACGGCTGCTCCGACCGGTTGGTGGACCTGGATCGCCAGAACATTGCCTGATGATGCGGAAGCCGGCGGTGGGTTGATGGTTGCCATAGTGCAGCTGTCAATCGCACTGGGATCCACCCTCGGTGGTTTCGCATTTGATCATAGCGGTTATCAAAGCACTTTCACCATCAGCATCGTTTTATTAGTGATCGCGGCTGCCCTGACTTTATGGACGTCACGTAAAGATCTCTACCAAACCAATTGAGGATTATTCAGTGAGAACATTAACCATGTTATTGGGGCTGTTAATCAGCTCGTTTGCTGCCACAGGAGCCGATATGTCTAACGGAGCAGATAACTTTTACCAAAGCAATAAAGTCACCCAACAAAAGGTGACCTTTAAAAACCAGTACCAGATGAATGTGGTCGGCAACCTGTTTATGCCGAAAGGAATGGAGCAGAACGCTAAAAACCCGGCTATCGTTGTTGGTCATCCTATGGGGGCGGTAAAAGAACAAAGTTCAAACTTATATGCTCAGAAACTGGCGGAACAAGGGTTTGTGACGCTGGCAATTGATCTGTCCTTCTGGGGTGAGAGCGATGGCAAAACCCGGTCATCTGATTTCTCCGGAAATTTACGCGGATGACTTTAGTGCTGCCGTCGATTATCTGAGTACTCAGCCTTACGTGGATGCGGAGAAAATTGGCGTGTTGGGTATCTGCGGTAGCGGGAGCTTTGTCATCAGTGCGGCCAAAATTGACCCGAGAATGAAAGCCATTGCCACTGTCAGCATGTATGACATGGGGTCTGTTTTCCGTAATGGTCTTCATCATTCGGTTACGTCAGAACAGCGTAAAGCCTTGATTAAATCGGCTACCGAACAGCGCTTTGTTGAGTCTAAAGGCGGTGATATCGCCTATATCCCAGGGACCGTGAACCAACTGGATGATTCAACATCTGCGATTCAGAGAGAATTCTTCGATTTTTACCGTACATCGCGTGGCGGCTACACGCCAAAAGGCGAGCAAGAAGAACTGACGACCAAACCCATGTTGAGCAGCATTGGGAAGTTTATGAACTTCTACCCGTTCAATGATATTGAAACGATCTCGCCACGCCCGATGCTGTTCATCACCGGCAGTCAGGCGCATTCGAAAGAATTTAGCGAAGATGCTTACCAAGGTGCCGGACAACCGAAAGAGTTGTACATCGTCCCAGGCGCAGGCCATGTCGATCTGTACGACCGTACCGACCTGATCCCTTTTGCCAAGCTGACGTCGTTCTTTAAAACCAACCTGAAATAACCTTTTATGCCGCATCCTCAGGGATGTGGCTAATTTTGCCCCCTGGCAAAGCCCCTTTTGAGCCTGTTCTCACTCCCTAAGTATTATTGCTTCCCCACCCCAAACTCGCTAAGATCGCTTAAAATATATTTTAAAAAATAAACAAAATGAATAAACCTATTTTAAACGATGCACCGCGTTTCCTCGATTTGCCTGCCGGCTACTTTGGTATGGTATTGGGTATCATTGGCTCGGGTTTTGGTTGGCGTTATGCCGCCACTATCCTGCCCGTCTCCTCAATGATTGGCGAGGCGCTGATCGTCATCGCCATCGGCATTTGGTTTTTGCTGGCCTGCGCATTTTTATACCGCCTACTGCGTTTTCCCCACAGCGTGAAAGCAGAAATAGAGCATCCACTGATGAGCAGTTATGTCAGTTTGCTCCCGGCCACCACCATCCTGGTCGCCATTGGTGTGGTGCCCTGGTGGCGTTCACTGGCCGTTGCGATATTCACCCCTGGGGGCCGTGGCACAACTGAGCTATGCCGCCTGGCAAAGTGCCGGTTTGTGGCGCGGGGCTCATCCTGCTGAAGCCACCACGCCCGGGCTCTATTTGCCAACGGTCGCCAACAACTTTATCAGCTGCATGGCCTGCGGTGCATTAGGTTATCAGGATCTGGGCCTGCTGTTTCTGGGGGCGGGGATCCTTTCCTGGCTGAGTCTGGAGCCGTCCATTTTGCAGCGGTTGCGTAGCCAGGGTGAAATGCCAACACCGGTTCGTCTTTCCCTCGGGATCCAGTTGGCCCCGGCTCTGGTGGCCTGCAGCGCCTGGCTGGCGATTAATGGGGGGGAAGCGGACGTACTGGCCAAAATGCTTTTCGGCTACGGCCTGCTGCAACTGTTGTTTATCGTGCGTCTGCTTCCCTGGTATCTGAAAGGTCCCTTCAATGTCTCGTTCTGGAGCTTCTCATTCGGACTTTCTGCCCTGGCGACCACCGCGCTGCATCTGGGGCATGCAAGCCAGGAGGGAATATTGTCTGCGCTTGCATTACCTCTTTTTGTCTTCAGCAACGTGCTGATTGGCCTGCTGTTTGTGCGTACGCTGATGTTGTTGCTTCAGGGTAAATTACTGAAATACAGCAGGCATCCCTGAACTTCAGCCAACCGAGGCAACAATATGCTCACGTAGCCATTGATGTGCCGGATCACGATGGGAACGCTCATGCCACAACATGGTCATTTCGAACCCAGGCACTTGAAGCGGCGGTTCAACCACCTGCAGCGCATTGTTGTTACGTACCAGCCGCGATGGCAACATCGCCACCAGATCTGAATTTGCCAGCACCGACATCACAAACAGAAAATGTGGTACGGAAAGCACCACTCGCCGGGTTAAACCGGCTTCTGCCAGTACCTTGTCGGTGATGCCGAAAAACCCTCCGCCGTCCGGTGATACCATCACATGTTCCAACTCGCAAAACTGGGCCAGCGACGGCGGGTTTTGCAAGCCAGGGTGCCCCGCACGCCCGACCAGCACATAGCGTTCACTAAACAAAATGCGCTGACGCAAGTTGGGCGGTGAACCTTCGCGAGTATGAAAGGCCAGGTCTATCTCGCCCTGCTCGGCCTGTTTGGCAATGCGTGAGGGCACGGTTTCTATCACTGCCAGGCGGCTGTGCGGTGCCGCAGCCCGCAACCCCATCAGCGCCGGTTGAACGATGGTCGACTCACCGTAGTCGAATGCCGCCACACGCCAGGTATTATCGGCCACTCTGGGATCAAAAGGTTCTGATGGTGATACCGCAAGCTCCAACGCCTCGAGTGCCAGCCGCAGTGGTTCACGTAATTCGTCACCACGCGCGGTCGGTCGCATCCCGCGTGGTCCCGGCATCAACAAAGGGTCGTGAAAGATATCCCTGAGTTTGGCAAGATGCACACTGACCGCAGGCTGCGACAGGTTTAATCGCTGTGCCGTCCGGGTCACATTGTGCTCGGCCAGCAAGGTGTCCAACGTCACCAACAAATTGAGATCCAGGCGCCTAATATTATTCATGGTAATACCTGTAATATTAGAAATTCATTTCTAGTATACCTGATAAGCGCCTACCCTGACTTCCATCAACTAATGGAGGTCCCGCTATGAATGTTTTACTGGTCTATGCTCACCCTGAACCGCAGTCTTTAAATGGCTCCCTTAAGGATTTATCGGTCCAACGTTTGAAAGCTGCCGGGCACCAGATACAGGTTTCCGATCTGTATGCCATGCAATGGAAAGCCACGCTCGATGCCAATGACAGCAGGGTTCCCCCGCTAGGTTCGCGCTTTGATCCCTCACTCGATTCCCAGCATGCCTTTACCAACGGGTTACAGAGCCAGGACATTGAGCTGGAGCAGGAAAAACTACGCTGGGCGGATACGGTCATTTTGCAGTTTCCCCTGTGGTGGTTTTCGATGCCGGCAATCCTTAAAGGCTGGGTTGAACGCGTCTATGCCTACGGATTTGCCTATGGCGTCGGGGAACACTCTGACTCACGCTGGGGTGATCGTTATGGCGAAGGCACCCTGGCGGGGAAACGGGCAATGCTGATTGTTACCACCGGTGGTTGGGAATCTCATTACGCTGCACGCGGTATCAATGGCCCGATCGATGACATCCTGTTCCCTATCCAGCATGGCATCCTGCATTACCCCGGTTTCGAGGTGCTCCCCCCCCTTTGTCATCTATCGTACCGGCCGAATGGATGAAACACGTTTTACCGAGATCGGTGACGCCCTGGGGCAACGGCTGGACGACCTGGCGCATACCGCACCAATCCCTTTCCGCCGACAAAATGCGGGCGAATACGAGATCCCGGCATTAACCCTGAAACCCGATATTGCCCCCGGCCGGGGTGGTTTTGGTGCACATATAGAATAACGATAAGGCCCGGTGGACCGGGCCAGTTGCAAGATTACTTCTCCAGTGGATACTCGCCCAGTCCCCAGAAACCTCGGAGGTAACCCCCATATTATTGGATTTCATAATCTGTGCGTGTTCCGCCTCTACTTTCTTCGGCCCTCAGTCGGGCTTGATGAGTATCTCGAAACCAAATACGTCAACCTCGGGCAACTTGAGGGCGAATAAATAGCTGTTCGGTCATCAATTGACCCCATTGTGTGCCCGGCTGCTCTTCTGCCAGCGTAAAACCGACGCTTTCATACAGATGCCGGGCCGCATCCAGCCCTTTGAAGGTCCACAAATGGGTTTCATCAAAGCCGTGTTCATCACAAAAACTGACCGCCCGGTTCAGCAGTTGGCGGCCTACGCCGCTGCCGCGCAGGCAGTCATCAATAATAAAGGTGCGCAAATGGGCACGATTTTCACCCAAGGACTCCCATCGATTGAAACCGAACCGACAATGCGGCCGTCGCTCAATGCAGACCAGGTCTGGTTTAGCGGATGCGACAGCCGCCCGGCCAGATCGGCCAGCGCTGCGCCGACGGCAGCTTCAAAAAAGGCACCAAACCCCACCGCGCGCGAATAATATTGCATGTGCATTTCCAGCGTTCTGCCGGTAAACCCAGGCAGATAACCGCTGACAATCTCGATTGCTGGTGCCGAGAGCGACGCTTCTCCCAAACGGTGAGCGCGTAACGCCGCAGCATAATTCTGCAGGCCCTCGGCAATGCCTGCGCTGGCGCCAGGCGGCAGTTTATCCAGCGCATTAAGAACCTGATGCTCGGCAAAACGGTTAATCCCAGCCAGAGTCTGTCGTCCTTTATCCGTTAACCGCAGGATTTTTTCCCTGGCATCGCGCTCACTGGGAAAAGTCACTAGTTCTCCGGTTTTGATCAGTTTGTTAAGCATGCGGCTAACGCTGGATTTTTCCAGGTTGAGCACGCTGCAAAGCTCCGCCGCGGTATCGACATGGCGATCGCCGATTTCAATCAACGCATGTACCGCCGACGGCGGTAAATCTGTGCCGGCAAGGGTATTGCCCATAAAGCCCAGCTCACGTACCAGATGGCGTGACGCATCCCGGATCGGTTGTAAATACCGGCTCGGTTGGGGGGTTGGCATGATGGCGGCTCCGATATGGTTGTATAAAACAACTATATCGGAACCATTCAGAAATTCAAACTGGGGTTTAGAACAGTATTGAGCTGTTCCGGCACTTATTACTCGCTGAACCTACTCAGCCTCTTGACCAGCCTGGTAATACACATAGCCTTCCCGGGCCAGGCTATTTTTGATTCTGAAGCGCCAAACTAACGCCAGGGCGATAAACCACAGCGGCATACTGCACAGCGCTATCAGCGTATCCCGGTCAAATACCATCAGCACCAGCGTGAAAGCGAAAAACGCCAACGTCAGCCAGGTCATGATCACCCCACCCGGCATCTTGAAGGTAGAACGCTCATGCAATTCGGGCCGTTGCTTACGATAAACCAGATAGGCCACCAGGATCATGCCCCAGCTGTAAACCACCAGTATCGCCGCCACGGTAGAAACAATGGTAAACAGCGTCATCACGTTCGGCATCAGGATCAACAGCATGGTGCCCACCACCATACAGAAGCAGGAGAACATCAGGCTGCGGATTGGAATAGCGGTGGTACGTGACAGTATTTTGAACTGCCCGTGCGCGTGTTTCTCCATCGACAGGCCATACAGCATGCGGGTGCTGGAATAAACCCCGCTGTTGGCTGAGGACATGGCCGAGGTCAAGGCGACAAAGTTAATCACCGCGGCTGCCGCAGGCAAACCGGCCTGGTCGAACAGCATAACGAACGGGCTGCTGTCCGGCGAAACGTGGCTCCATGAGGTCACGGCGATAATCGCCAGCATCGAAAACACATAGAAAATGATGATGCGTACCGGGATCACGTTGATCGCTTTGGGCAGTACTTTCTGCGGATTTTTGGTCTCGGCCGACATGGTGCCCAGCAGCTCAATGCCGGTACAGGAGAATATGGCAATCTGGAAGCCGGCAAAAAAGCCGAATATGCCGTGTGGCATAAAGATATTAGGGTCGGTGATATTGCTCACCGAGGCTTTAACCCCATCCGGCGAGGTCCAGCCAATAAATACCATCCAGGCACCGGTCAGGATCAGCGCGATAATGGCAATCACTTTAATGATGGCAAACCAAAACTCGGCTTCACCAAACATCTTCACCGACAGCATATTGAACAGGCACAGCAGCCCCAGGGTCAGCAAGGCCGGCAGCCAGGGCGAAACTTCCGGGTACCAGTACTGCACGTAACCCCCGCAGACCACCACATCGGCAATGCAGGTCACCACCCAACTCAGCCAGTAAGACCAACCGAGAAAAAAACTGGCTTTGGGCCCCAGGTATTCAGAGACGAAATCGGCAAATGAGCGATAGTCGAGCTTGGTCAGCAATAATTCGCCCATCGCCCGCATCACCATAAACATAAAGAAACCGACAATGACGTAGGTCAAAACAATGGAAGTGCCGGAAAGCGCGATGGTTTTGCCCGAGCCCATAAACAACCCGGTGCCAATGGCACCGCCGATGGAAATAAGCTGAATATGGCGTTCGCTCAGACCTCGTTGCAATGTTTGGGCGCAGTCGTGCCCCTCGGTTGAAAGGGTATTCAACCGATGTTGCTTACTTTTTGTCATGGTGTTACCTGTCCGTCATTAAGGCGATTAAGCAGCTTTTACCGCTGCAGCAGGAGTGAAACGCCGTTGGCGTTCTACCGGCAAAAAAGAAATTCAGGCCAAACGCTGCCTGCCCTTTTGTTAAAGGGAAGTAAATATCTGTACGACTCAGAAAACGACTGTTCGAACCGAGTGCCAGCTCACATTTAGCATGCGAAGCATGAACATGGAGGATAAATGGCTTTATATCAGTGGGTTATTATCATTCCCGTTCAAGAAAAACATGCGACCAACACAGATTTAACATGAATTTAACTCTGGCGTCAGGAAACGGCATTGTCAACACGACACTTAAATAAAATGAAACTTTTTGATCACATTCAAGGTTCTGAAAAATAGATAAAAACGCATTTTATGCACTTTTTATGCATAAAGTATGCGTGGTCAGCTAACCCCTCCTGAAAAAGTAATTAACTATTCATTTTTGCGTCGAAAAACCCGCTGGAAACCGCCCCGCAGCCCATCAAGGGGGGGCTAACAAGCGACACTTTTAATGGTAAATTTGGCGTCGCAAAAGTGTTATGCACTTGGTAAACCACGGTTAAACAAAATAAACACCTCTATATAAAAAAGGTTGGTTATGGAAAAGCTATCCTACGCTTCAGAAAGCAGCACAACGGCCTGGGCCACCTATCTGCAACAAATCGACCGCGTTGCACCTTACCTGGGTGATCTGTCGCGTTGGGTTGATACCCTGCGTCACCCGAAGCGTGCGCTGATCGTTGATATCCCACTGCAGATGGACGACGGTTCAATCCGCCATTTCGAAGGCTTCCGCGTTCAGCACAACCTGTCGCGCGGCCCGGGTAAAGGCGGCATCCGTTATCACCCGGACGTTGATCTCGATGAAGTCATGGCGCTGTCAGCCTGGATGACCATCAAATGTGCGGCAGTCAACCTGCCCTACGGTGGCGCCAAGGGGGGGATCCGCGTAGATCCTTTCAAACTGTCTGAAGGCGAGCTGGAAAGATTGACCCGTCGCTACACCAGCGAAATCGGTTTTATCATCGGGCCACAGAAAGATATCCCGGCACCGGACGTCGGCACCAACTCCAAAGTCATGGCCTGGATGATGGATACCTACTCCATGAACCACGGCACTACCATCACCGGCGTGGTTACCGGCAAACCTATTCACCTGGGCGGCTCTCTGGGTCGTGAGAAAGCCACCGGTCGCGGTGTATTCGTTACCGGCTGTGAAGTGGCAAAACGTCTGGGCGTGCAAATCGAAGGTGCCAAGGTTGCGGTTCAGGGCTTTGGTAACGTGGGCAGCGAAGCCGCCCGCCTGTTTGTTGGTATCGGCGCGCGTGTAGTGGTGATTCAGGACCACTCCGCTACCCTGTTCAACGCCAACGGCATCGATTTGACTGCACTGACCGAATGGCAGGCCAAGAACAAGCAAATCGCCGGCTTCCCTGGCGCCAGCGAAATCGAAAGCGAAGCTTTCTGGTCCGTAGACATGGATATCCTGATCCCAGCCGCACTGGAAGGTCAGATTACCCGTCAACGTGCAGAAATCCTCAGCGCCAAACTGGTTCTGGAAGGCGCTAACGGCCCAACCTACCCAGATGCGGACGACGTGCTGCGTTCACGCAACATCACCGTGGTACCTGACGTTATCTGTAACGCCGGCGGCGTAACGGTCAGCTACTTCGAATGGGTGCAGGACATGGCCAGCTACTTCTGGAGCGAAAGCGAAATCAACGAGCGTATGGACAAGATCATGACCGACGCCATGATTCACGTTTGGAACAAGTCCGAAGAGAAAGAGTGCAGCCTGCGCACAGCGGCTTATATCGTCGCCTGTGAGCGTATCCTGACCGCACGTAAAGAGCGTGGCATTTACCCAGGTTAATGCGTTATCTCTCCCGGCTTGCTCTGCAGGCCGGGATTATTTCAAAGCGCTCCCCTTCAACGCAGCAATCGTTTCATCACCTTGCCGGTACTGGTCATCGGTAACCGTTCGACAAATTCAACGACGCGTGGGTATTTAAACGCCGCCAGCCGTTCTTTGGTCCAGGTGATCAGCTGTTCTTCACTCACCGCTTCGTCCAAATCCTTCAGCACCACCACCGCTTTAATCTCTTCGCCGAGTGACGGATGTGGTACGCCAATCACGGCTACCAATGACACGGCCGGATGGCGGATCATCAGTTCTTCGACTTCTCGCGGGTAGACGTTAAATCCGCCGCGAATAATCACATCTTTCGACCGGTCGACGATAAAATAGAAGCCATCGGCATCACGGCGTGCCAGGTCACCGGTTCTGAACCAGCCCTTTTCCAGCACCTCAGCCGTGGCTTCCGGGCGGTTAAGGTAGCCCTTCATCACGTTGTGGCCACGCACTGCAATCTCGCCAACCTGATCTATCTCCGTCAATGTTTTGCCGGTGACATCAACCAGACGAACTTCAATCCCCCAAATCGGCTGGCCAATAGAACCCACTTTATTGATCCGCCCCGGATGGTTAAAGGTCGCCACCGGGCTGGTTTCCGATAAGCCATAGCCTTCCAGAATATTCACCCCGAAACGCTGGGCAAAATCTTCAATAATTTGCACCGGCAAACTGGCACCGCCGGAGACAGCCATGCGCAGGTTTTTACGTAACAGGGCAAGATCCGCCGTATCATCCAGCGCGTTCAGTAATGCCCAGTACATGGTGGGGACACCGGCAAAAAAGGTGATGGCGTGCTTTTGCATCAGCGCAATGGCCTGCTTCGCATCGAAACGCGGCACCATGACCAACGTCGCCGCCAGGGCAAAACCGGCGTTCATCTGCACGGTGGAACCAAAGGTATGGAATAGCGGCAACGTCACCAAATGGCGATCGGGATTTTCTAACGAACTATTGAACAACTGTACCGAACCCAGCGCATTCAGCACCAGATTGGAATGGGTCAGCTCCGCCCCCTTGGCACGGCCGGTGGTGCCGCTGGTGTAGAGGATCACGGCGGTGTCGGATTCCACCGTGCTGACGCTGTCAAAATCGGTGGACTGGATGCCGATCGCCTGACTGAAACGGTCACCCGCCAGCGGAAGGCTATCGCCGATAATAATAAAGTCACGGCAATGTTCTGCGGTTTCAAACGCGCGTCGAGCTTCTTCCCCCAACGTTAATCCATTGCCGCCCTCAAAGCAGAAGAACATTACCGCCTGGCAATCCTGCAGGTAATATTCAAACTCCCCCGCTTTTAACAAGGTGTTCAAAGGGACGACCACCGCACCGGCTTTGAGGATGCCATAGTAAATAGCGGGAAACTCCCAACTGTTCGGGCAAGCCAGCGCCACCCTTTCACCGGGCTGCACTCCCCGGGCAATCAGCAAATTAGCGATCTGATTGGCCCTTTGATTCAACGTGGCGTAGCTAAACTGAATATCCTCCTGCACCAACGCCAGACGATCCGGAAACGAACGCGCACTCTCTTCAAGCAATGTAGCCAAATTTAGCATGAGGTTTTCTCGAAAGCAGAGACCGGGCATGCCCGGTGAGTCATCGACTGAGATACTGCGCGACCTCGCTGAGGTTGCTCTCCCTGAACAGCCTGCGGCGAAAAAAAACCACGGCAGTAATCAGTATAGACGAGGTCATACCAGTGTAAAGGTTCGCGCTCCGCTGCCTGATAGGCTATATGTTAGGGATCATTTCCCCTCCCGGAGAGCCCCTGATGAGCAAGAAAAAGATCCTGATGCTGGTTGGCGATTACGCCGAAGATTATGAAACCATGGTGCCGTTTCAAGCGTTACAAATGATAGGTCATCAGGTGGATGCCGTGTGCCCCGATAAGGCCATAGGCGACTACATCATGACGGCAATCCATGATTTTGACGGCGCGCAAACCTACAGTGAGAAACCGGGTCATCGTTTCACCCTGAACGCCGATTTTTCGGTAGCCAAGGAAGCAGACTACGACGCCCTGTTGATCCCCGGCGGCCGCGCGCCTGAGTATCTGCGACTGAACCCGCAGGTCATCAAGCTGGTGCAGGCCTTTGACGCCGCACGCAAGCCCATTGCCGCCGTTTGCCATGGTCCGCAGCTGCTGGCCGCCGCCGGCGTGTTGAAAGGCAGGACCTGCAGCGCCTACCCGGCCTGCGCGCCAGAAGTGCAGTTGGCTGGCGGACATTTTGCCGATATCGGCATCGATCAGGCCCATGTTGATGGCAACCTGGTGACTGCCCCGGCTTGGCCGGCACATCCACAATGGTTGGCGAAATTTGCCGAACTGCTGGCGGAATAACGCAATGAAAAGGCCCGCAACCCAGCGCGGGCCAATATTTTACTTTGACTGTTCGTGGGTTAATTATTCCGCCAACAACTCGGGGTTACTTTAATTGCTCAATCAGAAAGTGAATGTCATAGAGCCAACGTTTTGCCCGGGCGGATCGCACCAGCATATAAACATACAAGGGGCGGATCCTTTCCATCTCAAGATCCCAATGATTACCACGTCGGGATGATGAGGAAAATAATGACACTGATTTAGACTCCTGACGAAAATACAGCTCATGGTTGTAATTACTGCTGTCTATTCGGAAGGCGTCGAAGTAACCATGCATCAGCGTCTCCGACATAGGTAAAGACAGGTTTAGCTCTTTGTTTATTTCGGTATTGAGAGTCACGTCTATGCCCCTTTTGAGCAGGCCCGGCGTGTTATAACGGTCGACCACTGAAATCACCTGCTGCTGAATATCACTTTCCATTTCAACCTCAAACTATTTGGCCGCGAGAATGATGCGATAATATTCAGACCTTTCTTAAGGTAGCGAGTTCTGCATGACAAAGTGATTTTCCTTTTCTTTACACTTTCACCACAGAGTGAATATAAAAATACGCAGAATGTTGTCGGCATCCTGCGTATTAGCATGGTTGCTTACAGTAAATCTTATTGGGTCAGGGAGACATTATTGGCAATAACGCCATCGCCCTGCTTCTCTGCGCTAATACCCCCGCCCAGCACTTTATACAGCGTGATCAGGTTTTGGTATTCGGTTTGCTGAGTGGTAATCAACGACTGACGAGCGCTATACAAGGTACGCTGCGCGTCAAGCATCGTCAGATAGGTATCCACCCCGTGGCGATAACGCAGCTCTGCCAGGCGATAATATTCCTGTGAAGCCGCCACATAGCCGGTTTGTGCCGCTAACTGTTCCTGAATAGTGCCCTTACGCGCCAGGGCATCGGCAGTTTCCTGGAATGCCGTCTGCACCGCTTTCTCGTAGGTGGCAACGTACAGGTCTTTCTGCGCCCTGGTGTAATTCAACTGGGCGGTGTTATAGCCGCCGGTGAAAATCGGCAGGCTGATACTCGGTGCAAATGACCAAACCCCAGCCCCCTTGCTGAACAGTGATGACAATTCCCCACTGCCTATACCGCCACTGGCCGTCAGACTGATAGACGGGAAAAACGCCGCGCGAGCGGAACCGATATTGGCGTTGGCCGCCTTCAGGTTATGCTCAGCCTCCAGCACGTCCGGACGGTTCAGCAGCACCTGGGATGACAGATTCGCCGGAATATCTTTCATTATGCCGGACAATGCTGCGATATCCGTCGGCAACAGATTCTCAGGTACACTTTGCCCCACCACCAGATCCAGCGCATTTTTCGCCTGTGCGGCGCTGGTGGTGTAGCTGGCCACGTCCGAGCGAGCCTGCTGATACACCGTGTCCGCCGTAGCGACATCAACCATCGACAAAATGCCGTTTTGCTGGTTTTTGCGCGTCACGGCCAGTGACAATTTGGCGCTTTCCATGGTGCCCCTGGCCGCATTCAGGTTGCTGCGTTCGGCGGCCACGTTCACCCAGTCGGTGACGATATCGGCGATCAACGTCAGGCGAGTGCTTTTGGCCGCCTCCGACTCTGCCAGATAGGTTTCAAAGGTCGATCGTGACAGGCTACGGTTCTTGCCGAACAAATCCAGCTCAAATGCACTGGTGCCGGCCGTGGCTTCGTAGCTCTGGCTAATCGCGGTGGCGTTACCGTTACCGGTTAGTGCCCGCCCACGGCTGCCGTCCACACCGGCGTTAATGGTCGGGAACAAATCGGAGCGCTGCTCGCCGTAGAGCGCCCGCGCCGATTCAATATTGGCAATGGCTTCACGCAGATCTCGACTGCTGCTCAGCCCCATCTCTACCACCTGCCGCAGTTTGGCGTCGACCACATAATCACGCCACGGAATATCCGGGTAGTTCAGTGATAATTTACCGGAAGGCGCAGTATAAGCCGCCCCCTGTGGCATGGTGGTGGGAACCGGTGCCGGTGGGCGCTGGTAGTTCGGATCCAGCGAGATACACCCCGCCAGTAACAGCGGAAATGTCAGAGTGATTAAACATTGCAACACATTATTCTCCTGCCTGCGGCGCAGTGTTTTCCAGCGGTTTGGCGACGACGGTTTTGCGTGAAAACATCCGGCGCACCAAGACGTAGAACAACGGAACAAAGAAGATCGCCAGTAACGTTGCCGTGATGGTGCCGCCAATGATCCCGGTACCGATGGCGATGCGGCTGTTGGCCCCGGCACCGCTGGACACCGCCAGCGGCAACACGCCGGCGCTAAACGCCAGGGAGGTCATCAGAATCGGGCGCAGACGCATGCGTGATGCCTCGACCGCCGCGGCGATCAAGGTTTCGCCCCGCAGGTATTTCTCTTCGGCGAATTCGACGATCAAAATGGCGTTCTTGGCCGACAGACCAATGATGGTTAACAGCGCCACCTGGAAGTAAATATCGTTTTCCAGCCCACGCAGGGTGATCGCCAACAGCGACCCGACCACGCCCATCGGCACCACCATCATGACGGCAAACGGAATTGACCAACTTTCGTACAGCGCCGCCAGGCACAGGAACACCACCACCAGTGAAATGGCATACAGGGACCCAGCCTGTCCGCTGGTCAAGCGTTCCTGATAAGACAGACCGCTCCAGGAAAAGCTGCTGGCGGAAGAGAACTTCGTCGCCAGCTTTGCCATCTCATCCATCGCCGTACCGGAACTGGTACCGGGCGCGCCTTCACCGGTGATCTCAAACGACGACAGGCCGTTATAGCGCGACAGGTTTTCCGGCCCGTAAATCCAGTGGGAAGAGGCAAAGGCCGAGAACGGCGTCATGCTGGTGGTACCGCTGCTGGAAGTCCCACGGACAAACCATTTGTCGAGATCTTCCGGTTTTGAGCGGTACTCGACGTCACCCTGCATATAGACTTTTTTCACCCGGTTGCGGTCGATAAAGTCGTTGATATAGGTGCTGCCGAAGGCGCTGGTAAGCGTGCTGCTGACGTCGCTATTACTCAGCCCCAACGCCTGCAATTTGTCATTGTCGATCTCCACCTGCAGCTGTGGGGTATCCGGCAGAGTGTTGGCGCGAACCGCGCTCAGGCTGGGATTTTTCACCGCCGCCGCAATTATCTGGTCACGCATCACCTGCAACTCTGCACGGGTCGTTGCGCCTTTGGCCTGCAATTCGAAGGTGAAACCGTCAGACTGGCCAAAACCGTCAATCGCCGGAGGGCTCATCGAGAACACCTGGGCATCGCGGATCTTGGCGAAGTGCGCCATCGCACGCTTGGCAATCGCATCAGCGGTATTGGCACTGCCGGAGCGTAAACTCCAGTCTTTCAGGCTGACGAAGGCCATACCGGCGTTTTGCCCACTGCCGCTGAAACCAAAGCCGTTAATGGTGAAAATGGTACTGACGTTGGCCTTCTCATCGTTGAGGAAATAATCTTTTACTTCGTCACTGACCGCCGAGGTACGGGCATTGGTGGCACCGGCAGGCAGCGTATACTGCACCATCACCACCCCCTGATCTTCATTGGGCAGAAAGCCGGTCGGCAAACGCATATACATCACAGCAGCGGCAATCAACAACAGGCCATACAGCAACAGATAGCGCATTGGGCTGTGGATCACCCTGCCGACCTTATCGGCATATTTCTCCTGCAGGCGGTTATAGCCGCGGTTAAATTTGCCCAGCAGGCCCTTGTTGGTCAGTTCCTCATGCGCAGGTTTCAGCAAGGTGGCGCACAGTGCCGGAGCCAGGGTCAACGCCAGGATCACCGACAACACCATGGAAGCCACAATAGTGACCGAGAACTGGCGGTAGATCACCCCGGTGGAACCGCCGAAAAACGCCATCGGCAGGAAGACCGCCGACAGCACCATGGCAATGCCAACCAGCGCGCCGGTGATTTCCTTCATCGATTTTTCGGTTGCCTCGCGCGGCGGCAGTTTCTCTTCCCGCATCACGCGTTCGACGTTCTCCACCACCACGATGGCGTCATCCACCAAGAGTCCGATAGCCAGCACCATGCCAAACAGCGTCAGGGTGTTGATTGAATAGCCGAAGGCGGCGAGTACACCGAAGGTGCCCAACAGCACCACCGGCACGGTAATGGTCGGGATCAGCGTGGTACGCAAGTTCTGCAGGAAGACAAACATCACGATCACCACCAACACCACCGCCTCGATCAGGGTTTTCACCACCTCTTCGATCGAGATATTAATAAAGTCGGTGCTGTCTTTCGGATAGGCCACCTTGTAGCCATGCGGCATTGAGGTTTGGTATTCCGCCACCTTGGCCTTGACCAGTTTGGCGGTATTGAGCGCATTGGCCCCGGCGGCCAGTTTGACGGCAATCCCTGAGGCCGGGTGACCATTCAAGCGGGCGCTGGAGGAGTAATCCTCGTTGCCCAGTTCAACCCGTGCCACATCGCCCAGGCGCACCAACGCCCCGCTGCTGTCGCTTTTCAGGATAATATTGCGGAACTGCTCCGGCGTTTGCAGCCGCGACTGCGCCTTCACCGTGGCGGTCAGTTGCTGATCGGCACCGGAAGGCAAATCGCCGACCTTACCGGCAGAAACCTGGGTGTTTTGCGCCTCAATCGCCGTTTCCACATCGGACGGCATCAGTGAAAAAGACGCCAGTTTGGTCGGGTTAAGCCAGATGCGCATCGCGTATTCAGACCCGAATATCTGCACATCACCGACGCCGTCTATGCGCGACAGCGGATCCTGAATGTTGCTCACCAGATAGTCGGAAATATCCGCCATGCTGGCCTTGTCGGTTTCATCATACAGCCCGACGATCAGCAAAAAACTGCTCTGGGATTTCTTGACCGTGACCCCTTGAGCGGTCACCTCTGCCGGCAGACGACTTTCCGCCTGCTGTACCTTGTTTTGCACCTGCACCTGAGCGATATCCGGATCCGTGCCCTGATCAAAGGTCACGTTAATGCTCACCGAACCGTCGGAGCTGCTGGTAGCAGAAAAATAAAGCAGTCCGTCCAGGCCGGTAAGCTGCTGCTCAATCACCTGGGTAACGCTGTTTTCCAGAGTTTCCGCATCGGCCCCCGGGTAGGTGGCGGAAATGGAAATCTGCGGTGGGGAGACGTCCGGATATTGCGAGATGGGGAGCGAATTGATCGACATCAGGCCACACAGCATGATGATGATCGCAATCACCCAGGCAAACACCGGCCGCCGAATAAAGAACTGCGCCATGGTTATTGATCCCCGCCGTTAGTCGCAGCCTTATTCGCCTGCTGTTGCACTTCAACGGCCTTGACCTCAACGCCGACGGCCACCTTACTGGTGCCTTCGACAATCAGTCGGTCGCCTGCATTCAGCCCTTTGCTGACCAGCCAACTGCTGCCGATCACCTGTCCGGTGGTGACGGTGCGTTGTTCCACTTTGTTTTGCGCGTTAACCACCAACGCGGTCGCCTCGCCCCTGGCATTGCGGGTAATGCCCTGTTGCGGTGCCAAAATGCCTTTGGGATCGACCCCGTTGTCCAGGGTGGCATGGACATACATGCCCGGTAGCAATTCGTGCTCGGGGTTAGGGAACACGGCACGCAGCGTGACAGAGCCGGTAGATTCATCCACCGACACTTCGGTCAGTTCCAGCTTGCCGGGGTGGGTATAGGGCGTGCCGTCTTCGAGTTTGATCGCTACCGGCGTGACATCGTCACGTTGTAGTGAAGCCTGCTGCTTGCGCAATTTGAGCAGTTGACTGCTGGACTGGGTGAGATCGACATAGACAGGATCGAGCGCGCGAATGGTTGCCAGTGCATCGGTTTGGCTGGCGGTCACCAGCGCCCCCGGCGTGACCGAAGAAATACCAATACGGCCGGAAATCGGTGCGCGTACCTGGGTATAGGCAAGATTGATTTTGGTGGTTTCCAGCGCCGCCTGATACTGCGCGACGGCGGCTACGGCCTCCAGATAGGTTGCCATCGCATCATCCGCATCCTGTTTGGAGACGCCATTCTCCTTCACCAGTGCGGCATAGCGCTGCGCCTTCAAACGGCTGGACTTCACCGTGGCCTGGGCGCTTTTCAACTGCGCGGCGGCCTGATCGTAACTGGCCTGGTAGGTCGCGGGATCGATTTGATACAGCACCTGTCCGGCTTTGACCTCCGCCCCTTCGGTAAACAGGCGTGCCTTGATAATGCCTTCCACCTGCGGACGAACATCCGAGGTCATGGTGGCATTGACCCGGCCCGTCAGGTCACTGCTCAGCGTGACCGGCTGGCTGCGCAACGTTGCCACGCCAACCTCCGGCGAACCACCGGCTCCGGGCGGCATACTGCCGCTCTGACCATCACAGGCAGACAACCACAGCGACAGGCTGACCAGTAAAACCTTGTTCCTTTGCATCGACTTTTCATCCTATTGAGAACGCTTATTCTCAATATATAGAAAGCGACGTTTTTAGTCTGACAGGGTTCCGTAAGGATTCAGTAAAAGTGCACTACAGAGCGAGTGGTAAGCCGGTACGCACGCATTTCACGCACCGGCTCAGGGTTTATTTCTTGCGCAGAGGCACGTCTTTCAACAGCCAGGTCAAGGCAAAGGCCAGCGCCATTACTCCCGCCGCAATCTGGTACACCGAGTGGATCGCCCCGCCGAAGGCCTGCAGATAGTCGTTTTGCAGTTGCGCCGGCAAATGGTGCACGGCATCAGCCCCCAGTGAACGCGGCAGCTCTGCGCCCTCCGGCAGCAAGGTGGCCAGGCGGCTGTGCAGCACATTGGTGAAAATTGCGCCAAACACCGCCACGCCGATAGAGCCGCCAATAGAGCGGAACAGCGTGGCGCTGGAGGTCGCTACCCCCATATGCTTTGGTTTTACGCTGTTTTGCGCCGCCAGGATCATCACCTGCATCACCATACCCAGCCCCAACCCCAGCAGGCTGATGTAGAGGTACAGCAAATGCACCGGGGTCGAGTTCTTCAACGTCCCCAGCAACACCATGCCCGCCAAGGCACACAGGGTGCCGATAATCGGGAAAATGCGGTATTTGCCGCGCTTGCTGATCAACCGACCGCTGATGATCGAACTGAGCATAATCCCCCCCATCAGCGGCAGCAGCTGCATCCCGGCCTGGGTAGGCGTGGAATCCTTCACTACCTGCAGATACAGCGGCAGGAAAGTCACCGATCCAAACAGTGACATACCGACGATAAAACCTATCAATGCACAGAGTACAAAGGTGCGATTACGGAACAGGTCGAGCGGAATAATCGGCTCGCTCGCCAGCCGCTCTTCGTAGATAAACCCGCCTATCGACACCAGGCCAAAGGCCAGAATGCACCACAGTTGACCGTCCGACCAGGCCATCACCGTACCGCCCTGGCTGGTAAACAGGATGATGCAGGTCAGTGCCGCCGCGAGATAACTGGCCCCGAGAAAATCAATCTCATGTTTAACCCGATTGACCTTCGACTGGAACACCGCGCCAATCACCAATAGCGCGAAAATCCCCAGCGGCAGGTTGATATAGAAAATCCAGCGCCAGGAGAAATGCTGCACCAGCAACCCGCCGATCAGCGGGCCGACCACCGTCGCCAGACCAAATACCCCGCCAAACAACCCTTGATAGCGTCCACGATCGGCCGGTGGGATCACATCGCCGACCACCGCCATGGTCACCACCAACAGACCCCCGCCGCCCAGCCCTTGCAGCGCACGCATCAGGATAAGTTCCGTCATATTCTGTGCCAACCCACACAGCACCGAACCGAGCAGGAACACCACAATGGCGATCTGCAGCACTATCTTGCGACCGAACAGATCGCCAAACTTGCCATACAGCGGCACCACGATGGTGGATGCCAACAGATAGGCGGTCACCACCCACGACAGGTTCTCCAGGCCACCAAATTCGCCAACGATGGTCGGTAATGCGGTAGACACAATGGTCTGATCGAGTGCTGCCAGCAGCATAACCAGCAGCAGCGCGGAGAACAGCAAGCGGATCGAGGGTGCCTGTTCAGACTCCCTGCCGCTTTCTTCGTTGCCAGCTACGTTATCAATACCCATTTAGCCGAGCCTGCTTGTAATTAATTAATCGAGTAATTAATATATGGGTTATTCTTTTCTCCGGTCAATGGATCTCACCGCGATGACAGCACAAAACGTTCAAAAACCACGCCGCCCCGGTCGCCCCAGCGGCAGCGCCAATGGCGCAGAAAAGCGCGAACATTTGCTCGACACGGCGCTAAATATGTTTGCCCGTCAGGGCATTGCCGAAACTTCGCTGAACGCCATCGCCCGTGAGGCCGGCGTGACCCCAGCCATGCTGCACTACTACTTTCACAACCGTGAACAGTTACTGGATGTGTTGATCGACGAACGTTTTATGCCGGTGAGGCTCGCTGCCAGCAGCGTTTTTGACGCCAATACCGACGATCCGGTGGCCGCATTTACCCAATTGGCGCAGCGGTTTATTGATATCTCCAGCGAGCACCCGTGGTTTCCCCCGCTGTGGCTGCGTGAGGTGATGAGTGATAACGGCGTATTGAAGCAGCGCATGAACGAGCGTTTTGGCGACACCCAGCGCAAAGGTGCGCTGCAATCGATCATTCGTTGGCAGGCGGAAGGTAAACTGCATGCCGGACTGGAACCCTCGTTGCTGTTTATCACCCTGTTTGGCATGACATTGTTGCCGTTGGCCACCGCGCCCAAATGGCACCGCGATGACAGCAACCCACTAAGCGCCGATATTATCGCCCGTCACGCCATTACGCTGTTGACCCACGGTCTGGGGCCACAAGTGTGATTGCAGGGCCAAGCCGGCCCTGCACGGTTACCCGACTTAAACCGCCGGCAGTTGATGGGTCACGCAGTGAATGCCCCCGCCGCCTGCGGCAATGGCGTCAATATTCAACTGCACGACTTCACGATCGGGATAAAGCTCGGTTAAGAGTCGCAACGCCTCACCATCCGCTTCCGGGTCGCCAAATTCGGGAGCGATAACCGCGCCGTTGATCACAAAGTAATTGATATATCCCGCAGCAAAGTCCGGATTACCCTTGCTGAAACGGCTACGGCGCGGTTCCATCGGCGGCGACATGGTATGTATCTGCAACTTGCGGCCATCGGCATCGGTCGCCTTCTTGAGGATCGCCAAATGCGCCTGGGTCACTTTATGGTCGTAAGAGTCGGGATCGGTGTCCAGATTGGCCACCACGACTCCCGGGCTGGTAAAACGGGCGTAGAAATCGACGTGGGCGTCGGTGATGTCTTTGCCTTTAATCCCCGGCAGCCAGATAATTTTGCGCAGCCCGAGCATCTCTTTCAACTCTTGCTCCACCCGATCACGACTCCAGCCTGGGTTACGGTTCTTGTTGACCCAACTGCTCTCGGTCATGATACCGGTGCCGTGGCCATCCACTTCGATGCCGCCGCCTTCCCCCACCAGTCGGCTGCGCCATATGTTGGCCACACCGTAATGACTGGCTTCAAACGCCGCCAAACGCGCATCGTAGCGGTGCTGCTGTTTGTTGCCCCAGCCGTTAAAGTTAAAGTCCACCGCCCCCAGTTTGCCCGTCTGATTGACGACAAAATTGGCGCCAATGTCACGCATCCAGATATCATCAAGCTCGGTGACAATAAAGGTCACATTGTGGCTGCCGCATTTTTCTTCCGCCAGCCGACGTTCACTCTCACGGCAAAATACGGTTAGCGGTTGATATTGAGCGATCGCCCGAGCGATGCGCCCCAAAGCATCCTGCACACCCGCAGTGTAATCAGCCCAAATAGCCCGCTGCGCACCGAAGGCGATAAAAGCGCGTCGCTGCTCCTCGCCTTCATCCGGCATACGCCAACCTTCTCCTCGCACGGCTGGCGCGGCATGGGCAGGTAACGTCAGCCCCATGGATGCCGTCAGGCTCATGCCGGCAATCAGGGATGCCTGCTTAATAAATTCACGACGCGTTGACATGATTAGCTCCTGTATTGCCGTCATTTAAATAAGATATTCTGTTCAGTGAAAGACGGCGTGGTTTCGATGTAATCATGTTAAAGCTTCCAACGCTGACATAACAAAGGATACATTTAGCAGACACCTGATTAGATAGGCTTATCAATAATGCTAAAGCACTGGCCCCCGATGAACGCGTTACGTGGTTTTGAAGCCGCTGCCCGCCTGGGCAGTTTCCACCAGGCCGCCGATGAGTTGCACCTCACCCAGTCGGCGATCAGTCAGCAAATACGCAGCCTGGAAGCCTATCTGGAACAACCGTTGTTTTTCCGCAGCGGCCGCAGCGTCAGCCTGACCGACGCCGGGCACGATCTGTACAGCACCGCCCAGGTGATGCTGCAACAACTGGCAGTCGGCATCCGCCGTCTGGATCAATACCGCAAACCCAACCAACTGATCGTCAATACCACTCCGGCGTTTGCCCGCCACTGGCTGGTGCCGAACCTGAAGAGTTTTCATCGGCAGCACCCGGATATCGACCTTTGGCTGTTCACCACCTTCGCCCCACCGGATATGGCGACGGAAACCGTCGATCTGACGATCCGTGACGATCTCAGCGCACAAGCCGAATGCAGCCTCCGGGTATTACATCAGGACCGACTCTATCCGGCTGGCCATCCTGACGTACTGAAACTGGAGGCTGAGCAACGAACCACTCTGCACGGCGAACGTGAGATGGACTGGAGCCATTGGGCCGTTCAGGGCGGCGTCAATGTCGGGCAAAGCAGTCACGGGCTGAATTTTTCAGATCCTGGCCTGTTACTGGATGCCGCCTGCGATGGTCTGGGGATCGCGCTGGTCAGCCAATTGCTGGCCCGACAGGAGCTGGCAAAAGGCGTGTTGCAACCCCTGACGGAACAAAGCGTACGCGGACCCCACTGGGCCTGGCTTGTCCACCGCGACAGCGAACAGAGTCCGCATACCCGGCAGTTTTGTGAGTGGTTGCTAACTCAGTTGCCGTCCACCGTTTAACGCTCCAGTTCACGGATCCATGCAGCGGATAAAGCATGGCGGATTGAGCGATGCTACCTTCAATCAGGCGCCCGAAAACCTGCACAGAATGGCGCTAAGTAATTGTTGAGATTGAAGTCACCTGCCATCGTTCAATTCGAAAAGGAACCGCTATGCATTCTGGCTTATTGAAAACCTTAGCACTCAGCGTGGCACTCGCCACTCTTAGCCCCTCGGTGTTGGCCGCAAATCTGAATGCCGGCGCCGTAGCGGCACCGGATCAATACGGTGCCAAAGTGGCCGCACAAATTTTGCAGGCCGGGGGTAACGCGGTCGATGCGGCAGTCGCCACCGCTTTTACCCTGGCCGTGACCTACCCGGAAGCCGGTAACATTGGCGGCGGCGGCTTTATGACGCTGTACGTCGACGGCAAACCCTATTTCCTCGACTACCGTGAAATCGCCCCCAAAGCCGCAACCAAAACCATGTACCTGAACGAAAAAGGTGAAGTGATTGAAAACCTCAGTTTGGTAGGAACCAAGGCCGCCGGAGTGCCCGGCACGGTGCTGGGGTTGTGGGAAGCACATAAACGCTTTGGTAAATTACCCTGGGCGGAGCTGTTGACCCCGGCCATCGGCTACGCACAGCAAGGTTTTAAGGTCGCCGATCAGCAATATCAGTACCGTGAAGACGCCAACAAGCTGTTCGCCGGAAAAACCAACTTTGGCGATTACTTTGGCAGTATGAAACCCGGCGCGGTGTTTAAACAACCGGAGCTGGCCAAAACGCTGGAGCGCATCGCCAATAAAGGCGCCGAAGACTTCTATCAGGGGGAAACGGCCAAACTGCTGGTGGCCCAGATGCAGCGCGATGGCGGCCTGATTACCCAGGCCGATCTGACTGACTACCGGGTGAAATGGCGTGATCCGATGCAAATCTCCTGGCGCGGCAACACCCTTTACACCGCCCCGCTGCCCAGCTCTGGCGGCATTGCGCTGGCGCAGTTGCTGGGGATCAAAGAAGATCGTGCCGCCGACTTCAAAGGCGTAGAACTTAACTCCTCACGTTATATTCACCTGCTGTCGGAAATAGAGAAACGCGTGTTTGCCGATCGCGCTGATTACCTCGGCGACCCGGACTTTGCCAAGGTCCCGGTGGCTCAACTGGTCGCGCCGGACTACCTGCAAAAACGCGCAGCGGAGATCAACCCCACCGCCATTTCGCCAACCGAAAAAGTACGTCCTGGCTTAGAACCGCACCAGACTACCCATTTCTCGATTGTTGACACCCAGGGCAATGCGGTCAGCAACACCTATACGTTGAACTGGGACTTTGGCAGCGGTGTGGTGGTGAAAGGTGCCGGCTTCCTGCTGAATGACGAGATGGATGACTTCAGCGCCAAACCGGGCGTAGCCAACGCTTTTGGCGTGGTCGGCAGCGATGCCAATGCCATTGAACCGGGTAAACGCATGCTTTCATCCATGAGCCCGACCATTATCACCCGTGACGGGAACGTCAGCCTGGTGATTGGTACCCCCGGCGGCTCGCGCATTTTCACCTCGATCTTCCAGGTGATAAACAACATTTATGATTACCAACTGCCATTGGACAAAGCCGTGGCCGCCCAACGCGTTCATCACCAACTGCTACCCAAAGACACCATCTTCTTCGACAGCTTTGCCCCACTGACCGGCAAAGTAGCGGAACAACTGAAAGCCATGGGCTATAAGCTGGAAGATCAGGGCTGGTATATGGGGGATATTCAGGCGATCCGCGTCAACGGCGATACGCCAGAGACGGCGTCCGACCCTCGTGGCCGCGGCGTGGGATTGGTGGTGAAAAAGTAACGATAAAAACCGGGCGGCTTCGCAGTTAGCCCGCCCGGTTGGCTTTATTACCTCGCAGCCGTAGCCGCTTTAACGGCCCCTTGAGTCAATTCACCATAAACCACCTGCCCACGGAAACCGCGACGTACCTGCTGGAACAGCTCGCGGAATGCCGGGTAATCCTGCGGCTGACAGAGGGCATCCTTGCCGCGAACGGCATTCATCTGCAACCGATGGTTAACCACCACCTGCCGTCCCTCCAGCTGCCACGTCACCCGGTATTCACCGGCGGCATTATTGAACTGCTGGTTCTTTGGAACCGCAATGATCGGCACGCCGGTGGGCAAACTCAGACGATAGGTCTCATCATAGCGTTGTGCGGTGCAATAGAACGGCGTTTCGTTGGTCGGTGCCGACGTCGTCGAGTAAAGCGTACGGAAAGATTTTCCACCGGGCGGTGTTGGCACCGTCATCCCGCCGACCACGCCAAAATCGACATAGTCCTCGGCCTTGAAACGATAGCTGTAACCAAACTGCTTTTTGAGATCGAATGGATCGCCATGCAGTGCAATTTCCCCACGGCCATCAATACCGGAAGACGCCATAATGGTTTCTTCCACCCGTGCCTGGTTTTGCTGGTTAAGTTGGGAAAAATAGCCCCTCAGGTCAATCTCATCCACCTCACCCAGTTTGCGCTCCGTCTGCCCACGCATATTGCCCGCTTTATCGAAGACAAAGTCCACGCTGAGTGACGTGTTATTACGCACTTCATCATTGTCTGGGGTGCGTGCCAATTTCGCTTCGCGCGTGATCAATACCGGCGCCCCGAGATCGGCCCCCGGCAGTTGACCAAAACGAGCCCAAGGATTGGTGGAATCCAGATACAGATTGAATTCCGGCACGTAGGTAATCGCGTGGTTGAAGCGCCCCAACAGCGGCACCGTTGGCAGAGTTGGTCCTTCATCCATGCCGATCAGCACCGGCGAACTGACGATGCCCTTGGCGGCCAACAACGCCTCCAGCAGCACCACGTGATCCTTGCAGTCCCCGTAATGGTTATCGAGGATACTCTGCGCCGAATTGGGCTCCAGCCCACCGTTGCCCAAATACACGGCAACATAGCGAATATTCTGTGCCACCCAGCGGTAGATCGCCGCCGTCTGTTCACGACGATCGCTGATACCGCTGGTGATTTTATCCGCCAGGGCTTGCACTGCCGGGGTGACTTTCGCCGCCTGGCCAGCTTTCAACTGGTAGGCTTTGGCCAACTGCGGCCATTCACGGTAGGTGCTGGCCATGATGGTTGGGCTGAACGTCCAACTGTTCGCCGACCAATTCTGGGCCTTTAGCGGATCGCTGCGCTGATAACGCCAGCGCCAGTGTGCCTGGCCATCGCGCACCTGCGGTGCATTGCCACCTTCCACGCCACGGGTAAACACATGCATCGGCAAATCTGCCGGCGCGAGCAGGTTAACTTCCGCGTCATCAAATTGATCGAATACGCTGAAGGTTTCCCACAGGCCAAAGTAATCAGGGAAATACGGCGTGTTTTGCGTGCGACGCAGTTCATACACCACGCGTGAACCCGGTGCCAGGTTGGAGAACACGATAACCCGTACCTTGCGATCGGCATACAAGGGCGCCGAGGCGCTGGAATAACTTTCCTGGGTATAGATGCGATCGGGTGCCACATCATGGCGCTGGCCGTCAGCGGTCAGCGTATAGGCGGAGAGCACCTCCAGCGTTTCCATTTTCTCGCTGTAACTCAGGCGGATTTGGCTGAATTTCTCGACCGCGGCTTTGGTTTTGAGCAGGACTTCGTAGCTCTCGGTTTTCACATTGCTGGCATTGGCTCGCACTTGATAATCGGCGCGGTAACGCACAAAGCTAAAATCATTACGGGCAGCGTTTTCCTGTGCGGTAGCCGTCGGGGCCTCTGCAGCCAGCAGCGTTGCCGGTTGCGCCGCAGTCAGACCGGCAAGCAAAAGTATCGAGGGAACAACAATTTTCATCTTCAGTCCTTGAAGGTTGTTAAACCATGACGGTGGCCTTAATCAGGCGCGGCACAATAGTATAAATGAGAAGCGTTTTCAATAAAATACCGATTCGCCTGACAGGATCCGAGGTATCATTCGGGGCAGCAACTTTCAAAGTACAAAGGCCACGTTTTAAAAGGAAGGCAATTTATGGGAAATATCATTATCGAAAAAGCGAAAAAAACCGATGCGGCAGAAATTGTAAGGCTCATCTCCCTGGCAGATAAAGATGCCGTATTGGCTCTTTCCGGTAAGGATGATATTAACGATGCCCTCCATCAGTATGAAATCAATTTCAGTCGTGAAGATATCTACTTCAGTTACAGAAACATCTTTGTCGCCAGAAGCCACAGCGGGATCCTGGGTTGTATCCTCTACTTTCGCGGTGAAGATGAATCCGGTTTTCAGTCCATCACCGAACATCTGCCCGATATGGAAAATGAGTCTGAACCGGATGAAATCTATATTGATTCTCTGGCGGTGTTACCAGAATGCCGGGGCAAGGGCATAGCCAAACATTTGGTTAATCAGGTGACGCTTGAGGCCAAAAAACAGGGTTTCCAAAAGGTCGGTTTGCTGGCCGACAAGAGTAAACCCTATCTGGGCAGAATGTATCAAACGCTGGGGTTCAACGTGACGGCGGAGGTCAATCTGCTCAACGACCATTATCAAAAGATGACCTTTTACACAGAACACCTGCCTGAGTGACCCAATGGGACTAGCCTTGCTCTATCAGCATCACCGCCGTGGTATCCGCTGCCAGGGCTTCGAAAATGTGCTCCCGATCGGCGGAGTAGCTGATGTAATCCCCCGGACTCAACTCCACCGCCTGGTCCTTCGGCCCGACTAGCGCCCTGCCACTACTGATAATCACGTGCTCAATGGTGCCCGGCATATGCGGGCGCGAAATGCGTGCCTCGCCCGGTTGCACGCTCAGGCGGTAAATATCGCGCTGCGCGCCTGGCGGACAGGTCGCCAACAAGGTCGCGGCGTAATTAGCCTGTTCGGAAACGGTGGTCACCCCTTCATTGGCGCGGATCACCTGCACGTGCTGACGCGGCTGGGAGATTAACCGGCTGACCGGCACATCCAGCGCCATCGCCAACGCCCACAGCGTTTCCAGACTGGGGTTACCGTTGCCGGTTTCCAGCTGCGAAAGCGTCGATTTTGCTATACCCGCCCGCCGGGCCAACTCGGTAACCGACAGCCCCAGCCGCTCGCGTTCGCGGCGAATAGCGCTAGAAAGCAGGCCAATAGGAGTGAGGTTACTGTCGGTATTAGCGCTCATTGTTCACCATATCATCCATTTGTTCGACTTGACGAACGGCCGCAGGCTGTTCATCATAATGTTCAGTTGTTCATTTTAATGGTAACTGCCGATGTCGGCAAGCACTGAGCGCAAACGGGGAGAAGGTGAATGAAGGTGAAAACCAGCGGCGTATGGCAGATGACGCTCGCCATGATAATTTCCGGCACCGTAGGCTGGCCGGTGGTGATGCTGGGGCAACCGGCTACCACGGTGGTCTTCTGGCGTTGTGCCTTTGGCGCGCTGGCGATGCTGGTTGCCTGCGCCCTGCTCGGCCTGCTGAAAAAGGCCGGTTAACCCGGCGACAGGCCGCGATTGCGGTACTGGGTGGGATCGCGCTGGTGTTGAACTGGACGCTGTTATTTGCTGCCTATTCCTACGCCTCTATTGCCGTGGCAACGGTCACTTACCACGTGCAGCCCTTTATGTTGGTCGGGCTGGGGCTGTTGTTTTTTGGTGAAAAACTGACCGCGAACAAAATCGGCTGGCTGCTGCTGGCCTTTGGCGGCATGTTGCTGATAATTACCGGCAAACATGACGGCGCTGCTTCCGGATCTCATTACTTTACCGGTGTGATGCTGGCGCTGGGTGCGGCTTTTATGTATGCGGTCGCGGCAGCGATTGTCAAACAGTTGAAAGGGGTGCCACCGCATCTGATCGTGTTGATTCAGCTCACCGTTGGCGTGGTGCTGTTGGCCCCCTTCGCCGGGCTGGACGCTCTGCCATCAACGGCAAATGCCTGGCTGCTGCTGGCAACCCTTGGCCTGGTGCATACCGGGTTGATGTCTTCGCTGTTGTACAGCGCGATCCAGAAAATCCCGACCAGCCTGGTGGGTGCCTTATCGTTTATCTATCCGTTGGTGGCGATTATCGTCGACTGGGCGGTGTTCGGCCACCGCCTGAGCCTGATGCAACTGTTGGGCGCTGCGGCCATCTTGCTGGCGGCGGCGGGCATGAATTTTGGTTGGCGACTGATGCGGGCGAAGAAAAAGCCCTGTCTGGCGGACGAGAGCCAAACGCCTTAAGACCCGTTTTTATCACCGATACACATCAGGCAGGGCTATCCCAAAAATATCAAAAGCTCAGCAAAATAAGGTATTCGCCCCGTTGAGAAATAGCTGTTATTTATTGAGACAGACATGGTGGAGGAACAAACGATGACGCTATATTTGTGGAATAACCGACTGAAACAGCGCGTCCGTTTCAGCTACTGGAATGAGCTGTGCGTGACTCAGTGACTGCTCCCCGCCGTAAACGGCGAGGCTTCCCACTTCTCAGGCCGCAACCGTCGATATGACAGATTTACGCTGGCCTCCATGGGCAGAAACGACGAGTCCCGCCGCCTGTAAATCCGTTATACCCTTGTGCTGGATGTTGATGGCCGCGTTAATATCGCGGTCATGCTCAACACCACACGCCGGGCATGGCCAGATACGTTTATTCAGCGGCATTTCCGTCATTTTATAACCGCAGCAATGGCAGGTTTTAGAGCTGGCAAACCATTGATCAATTTTCACCAGGTGTTTGCCGGACTGCTCCGCTTTGTATTCCAGTTTCATCACGAACCCAGACCACGACGCATCCGCAATGTGCCGCGCCAGCTTGTGATTTTTTCATCATGTTTGCTGCTTTCAGTGTCTCAACAATGACCGCTTGGTTTTCGTCAACCAGTGTCCGAGACAATTTATGCTGGAAGTCAGCACGGGCATTCGCCACATGCTCGTGGCATTTCGCTACCTGTAAACGCGCTTTTGCCCGGTTTACACTGCCTTTTATCTTTCGTGACAGCGCTTTTTGTTTACGCCGCAGATTACGGCTGGCACGTACCAGATGTCGTGGGTTGGCTATTTTTTTGCCGTTCGATTGAATTAAGTAATGTGACAAACCCAAATCACAACCGGTTACGCGGGTTATCAGTGTGGGTTTGGCTGGCTCGGTCAGCCCATCGTCACAGAGTACTGACCGATACGCCGTGTCGCTGGTACTTGTGGCGGCTGATATACAGAGCTTTATTGTACGCAAAACGCACCGCGCCGAACTGAGCATTCAAGAATGCCTCCTGTTCGGTAGTCGGGTACAGGCGTACTTTAGTGGCTCTTTTCATCATGGACGCTCACCGATAATCAGCTTGTACTGTATGACCTTAGGAAGCCTTTGACCAGAAAATGTGCATCACTATAAGTTGACCGGTTATCTTCACCGTTGCCATTGGGTCAGCAAATGCGTTGTCCATTCTGGACGAGTTTTTATCTCACCGCAGCGCAACAATCGAAACACTGAAAACCTATGTACCATCGCGAAAATACCTGATTAGCTCCCCTTATATCCCCGCCCGAGGGGGCGAGAGTTTACGGGGCAAATGCTAAATTGGGGGCCTGCAATGGCCCCCGCCATTTTAACGAACCTATCTATTTACCAAACCTATCTATCTTCAGTCTCACTGCGTAAGCGGCTGACTTGCGCCTGCAGGTCAGGCCACGGCGCTTTCCCGGCGTAACTTTGCCGCAGGAAATCAAGCAACGCCGCAATCTGTCCATCGTTCAGGTTATGACGGAATGCCGGCATATATCCCAGATTGATATTGGCCGGCCGCTGGATACCGTCCAGCACCACCCTAATCGCATTGTCTGGCGTATCGGCAAACAGATTGGTATTCAGCGCCAGTGAAGGCCTGACACCGGCCATTTGCGCCCCCTTCTCCTGAGCATGGCAAGCCATGCAGGCCCCGGAGAAAATACGCGCCCCTTCGGTGGTTAACGGCTCCGTTTTTAACTCTGCCCAGTCGTTCAGCCGTTGAGCCTCTGCGACTCTGGGCTGCTGCGGATGGTAGCTGCGAAGATAGGTAGCGATGGCCTGCAGGTCCTGCTCCGGCAGGCGTGAAAGCCCCTCTTCGATTACCGGTGCCATCGGCCCTGCCGCTACGCCGTGATTTGCTGAATACCCGCTGCGCATAAAGCTGAGGAGATCCTGCCGGGTCCAATCCAGCGGTGCCACCGAACTGCCGGTGAGCGACGGTGCCGTCCAGGCCTCCGCCACGCCGCCGGTCAAGTGCGCACTGCCGCCTTTTTCGCCAAACATCAGATTGCGGGGTGAATGACAGGCGCTGCAATGACCCAGCCCCTCGGTAAGATAGGCTCCCCGGTTCCATTCGGCGCTTTGGTCGGGGTCTGCCTTCATCGCGCCCGGCGTCAGGAATAGCCAGTTCCAGGTGACTATGCCCTGGCGAATGTTAAACGGAAAACTCAGTGCGGTAACGGGTGGCTGGTAGTTCACCGCTGGTTGCGACATCAGATAGGCGTATAACGCCTGCAGATCTTCGTCACTGGTACGGGTAAAGGCGGTATAGGGGAAAGCAGGATAGAGATAGCGCCCCTGGCGATCGACCCCATGACGCATTGCCCGTTCAAAGGCAGCATACGACCATTTGCCAATGCCGGTTTCGTTATCCGGAGTGATGTTGGTGGTGTAGATGGTGCCGAATGGGATCTCCATCGCCAGCCCGCCGGTATTGCGTTTACCGCCCGGCCGGGTATGGCAAACCGAACAGTCGCCGAGATCGGCCAGCATTTTGCCACGGGCAATCTGTTGCTGACTAAAAACCTGGGTCTCGTTCACATCACGAGGCGCAATTTCCGGCTGCCAGCTGATAATAGCGCCGGTGACTGCTACGGCGATGACGGCCAGGCTGCCCCATCCAGCGGCTTTCTTTAATTTGCTCATAATGACTTATCCCTGGTTGCTGCGTTGGCGGAAGCCTGCTGTTTTAACGCTTTCAGCACCTGCTCGGGAGTAAATGGCACTTCCCGCAGGCGCACCCCCAGCGCATCAAATAACGCATTGGCGATAGCGGCCGCACTCGGCACCGAAGCCGATTCTCCCGCCCCCATCGGCGGCTCATCCGGATAGTCCAGCAATTGAACATCCACCTGCGGCAACTCGTCAAAACGCAGGATCGGGTAGCCGCCCCAGTCCAGCGACGTCACCGCCGAAGCGTCAAAGGTGACAAACTCTTTCAGCACCCGGCTGGCGGACTGAAGAATATTGCCATGCACCTGATGGCGCACTCCGGCCGGGTTGATGATGCGTCCGCAGTCATGGGCAACAAAGATTTTATCGAGCTTGATCTGACCGCTGTGGCGATTGACGCTAAGGTCACACACCCAGGCAGCCCAGGCGGCGCCGAAACCGGGGAATTTGCTGTGGAAGTAACGCGCATAAGCAAAGCCACGTCCCGTGACCCACGCTTGCGTATCCGGTGCCGGGTTGCGATGCGACGGCCCCTGCTGCCAGTTAGCCTGTTTCTTCAGCGCATTGATCAACGCGACCGCACGCGGGTCTTTCAGATATTGCAGGCGGAAAGCGATCGGATCCTGCCCGGCATGCCATGCCAGTTCATCAATCCACGACTCATGGGCGAACACGTTGGGCAGCGCCGACACCCCGCGCATCCAGGAAGCCCGAACGATCGGCGCAGCGTCCTGGCAAATTACTCGCATGTTCGGATATTCATACTGTGGAATGGCAGTTCTGTCGCCCATCTGCTGTACGTCGGCCCGATTGGCCACCTTGCCGGCCAACACCAGTGACAATGTCACGGCATTATTGGAAGGATAACTGGTTTTCAACTCATAGGCCGCCACCTGCCGGTGCTGATCCAGCCCACCGCGCACCCGAATTAACTGCCCGGTGCCCTTGGGCTCCCAGCCAGACTCTTGCTCGCGCATCAACTGCACCCTGACCGGTTTGCCGGTCGCCTGTGATAACAACGCGGCATCTGCCGATACGTCATCGGCGCAGTTGCGGCCATAGCAACCTGAGGCCTCCATACGGTTGATGTGCACCTGCTCCGGCTGCCGGTCGAGCAAATGGGCAATGTCTTTACGCAGATCGTGAGGGTTTTGCGTCCCGGACCAAATTTCTGCATGCTCACTGCTGACGTCGGCCACCGCACAGGAAGGCCCGATGGAAGCATGCTGATGATAGGGCCAGACGTAATCGGCATTCACCTCGGTATGTAACGACCCCAGCGCGGCATCGACCCCCGCATCATCACGCAGTACGCGGTCGGTTTTCGGGTTAGCCACCAACGCCGCATGCAGCCCATCCGCCGAGAGATCCGGTAGCCCGGACCACGGGCGCCACACGGTTTTCAATTGGCGCATGGCTGCGATCGCCTGCTCTTCACGCTCGGCCACGATGCCGATAAAATCGTTAATCACCACCAGCTTTACGATACCTGGCAAATGAGCAATGGAAGCTCTGTCCACCGACAGCAGCCCACTGCCCAGCGGGGCACTGCTGTCAGCCCCGATATAAGGCGGCCGCACCACTCTGCCGTGCAGCATGCCCGGCAGGCGAAGATCGTGCACATAGGTCAGTTGGCCGGTGACCTTGGCCGGGATATCCACCCGTGGCACCGCCTTGCCAACGTAACGACTCTCCGTCACGCTCTTCAACATGACCGTTTTATCCAGTGCCACCTGTAAGTTTTGCCCGCTGGCCAGATCGCCATAACTCAGGCTGACGTGGGGTTTATCCGCTGCAAATACCCGGCCATTTTCTGCACGCAGCCTGTCCACCGGCAACGCGAAAGCGCGAGCGGCCAGCCCCAGCAGCAATTGCCGCACCTGTGCCGCCGCCTGACGCAGCGGAATTGAAGTCACCTGAATGGTGGCACTGGCGATGGTCGGCCCCTGATCCGGCGTGCGCTGGGTATCCCCCAGAATGACCGTCACCTGATCAAAAGGGACGCAGATTTCATCGGCAACAATTTGCGCCAACGCCGTGCGAATGCCGGTACCGAGATCCACATGGCCGTTAAAGGCGGTGACCCGGCCGTCGGCGGTCAGACCGATAAAACTGTCCACGCGATCCAGCGGCAGGTTGCCCAGGGTGGCAGGTTCGGCGGCAAGGGTATTAAGCGAAACCGGCAACAGGCTGCTGACCATCACCACGCCACCGGCCTGTAACAGGCGGCGGCGGGTTATTTCCAGGCGGCTCATGCCTGCCCCCTTTCAGCCAACAGCTGCCGGGCTTTGGCGGCGGCGCGCAGGATTTCGATATGGGTGCCGCAACGACACAGGTTATAGGCCAGTTCGTTTTTGATTTGTTGTTCATCGGCCTGCGGATTGCGCTCAAACAGAGCGACCAGCGTCATGATCATGCCGTTGGTGCAATAACCGCACTGTGCGGCCTGCTCATCGATAAAGCCTTGTTGCACCGGATGCAGCTGTCCCGCTTCACCGAGGCCTTCCAGCGTGGTAATGGATTTATTGAGCGCACCGCTCAGAGGAATGGAACAAGAACGAGCAGCAACGCCATCGACCAGCACCGTACAGGCACCGCACTCCCCCAAACCACAGCCGTATTTGGGGCCGTTTAGGCCAAGATCGTTGCGTAACACGTAGAGTAAAGGCGTCTCGGGCGAGACGTCGTCAAGCGCGACCATCCGGCCGTTTATTTTGATTTCCATGGTGAAATATATCCTTAACTAAACGGATTTCTCCGTAATATCACTGCGGTGAATGATTCACAGCCTGCTAATTATAATCATTAGAACACTTAGTGATGTTAAGGGTATGTAGCGTGAATTGCTTTACCGAAAAGTGGGTATTTATTATGAATTTCCGTACTTTTAAGTCCGACAGGCAGAAAAAAACCGGCGCAGAAGGATCCACGCCGGGTCGAACATCAGCAGACGCCGTTAGCGCTCAGACTGCCGAGAAAGCCCATGATTAGGGAGAGCGCCCCTCGGTGCGCCAGGCCCGGGTATCTCGGAATCAAAGGCAGCCTTGTCATTAGCCTCGGGGAACTGTTAGCGCCCTTTGGCCAGCTTGTGCAAGGTCGCTGCCAGCAGATCCACTTCTTCGTAAGTATTGTAAAACGCCAGTGAAGGCCGCACCGTGGCCTCAACGCCAAAGCGCCGCAGGATCGGCTGCGCACAGTGATGACCGGAGCGCACCGCAATGCCTTCACGGTTTAGCGCATTCCCCACCTCCTCGGTACGATAACCGCTCAGCACGAACGACAGCACGCTGGCCTTATTGGCTGCGGTGCCAATCAGACGCAGGCCGGGAATATGAACCAACCGATCGGTGGCATACTGCAGTAACTCATGCTCGTAACGATTGATATTGTCCAGCCCCAGACGTTCGACATAGTCCAGCGCCGCCCCCAGCCCCACCGCATCGGCGATGTTACCGGTTCCCGCCTCAAACCGAGCCGGTGCCGGCTGATACAGCGTTTTTTCAAAGGTGACGTCGGCAATCATATTGCCGCCCCCCTGCCACGGTGGCAGAGTGTCCAGCAGCTCTGCCTTACCGTACACCGCACCAATACCCGTTGGGCCAAACACCTTGTGGCCTGAGAACACGTAAAAATCCGCGTCCAGCGCCTGCACATTGACTTTCAGGTGCGAGACCGCCTGCGCCCCATCGACCAGCACCCGCGCGCCAACCTGATGCGCCAACGCAATCACCTCCTCCACCGGGGTCACCGTGCCCAACGCGTTGGACACCTGGGTAATGGAAACCAGACGGGTACGCGATGACAACAGTTTGCGGTATTCTGCCAACAGAATTTGCCCGCTATCGTCCACCGGGATCACCCGAATTTTCGCTCCCACGCTGGCGGCGAGCTGCTGCCAGGGCACGATGTTGGCGTGGTGTTCCAACTGGGAAACCACGATCTCATCGCCTTCGCCAATGTGCTGACGACCAAAGGTATTGGCAATCAGATTGATGGCCTCCGTCGCGCCACGGGTAAAGATGATTTCCGCCGCCGACTTGGCCCCGAGAAAGCGGGCTACGCTGTTTCTGGCCCCCTCATAGGCATCAGTAGCCCTGGCAGCCAGTTCATGCGCCGCACGGTGGATATTCGAGTTCTCATGCGCATAAAAATACGCCAGCCGATCGATCACCACCTGCGGCTTATGAGTTGTCGCCGCGTTATCCAGCCACACCAGGGGTTTGCCGTTGACCCGCTCCGCAAGGATGGGGAAATCGCGGCGTACGGCGTGGACATCAAAACTGCTGCGCGGTTGCTGTTGTGGCGTTGCTTCGCGCCCGGGCCGCCCCTGTTCCAGAAAATAGTAGTTTCCGCTGACGTTATCCTGTGCAACACCATGAACGGGTAGCGAGACAGCCGGAAACAGCGAGCCAATCACCGCCTCCAGCCCGCCATTAATCGCCCCCGCAAAGGGTTGATCGCTAAGCGAGTCCTGACCGGTGAGCGCCTGGTTCGCCAGGCTGTCTAACCCCGTCTCCGACGGCTGACGCTGGTTTTCTTTCAAAAAATAGAAGCCGGCGCTCGCCACCGGCCCCTGCGGTTGAGGCAGCGTGGGCGGTGCCAGAAAAGCCTGTCGCTGCACGCCCTGCTGGCGACCAGACAACGTTGGCGCTTCAGGCACCTCGGTGGCCAGTGTCGGCTCCAGCGCCGGAGCATAGGACTGCGGCAGTACCGTCGCAGCCTGTTCATCCTCGGCAGCCTGCGGCAACGTCGCGCCAATCTCGCGTCCAGGCAAGGCACTGAAGATCTGATTGGCCAAATTGGCCAAGGCGTTGACGTCCGGCAAACCGGCTGGAGGCTGCGCCTGGTGGGGCAATGAACTACTTGTAACTGTCTGGATAGTCATGATATTTGCTCACATCAACATCGTCTAAAACGGCAACGGCATCTTCGGTCAGAACCGCCAATGAGCAATAAAGTGAGATCAGGTAGGAGGCGATCGCATTGCGGTTAATCCCCATAAAGCGCACCGACAACCCCGGACTCTGTTCACCGGCGACGCCCGGCTGATACAGACCGATCACACCCTGGCGTTTTTCGCCGGTACGCAACAGGATAATCTTGGTTTTACCCTCGTCATCGATCGGTAACTTATCGGATGGGATCAGCGGCAGACCGCGCCAGGTGAGGAACTGCGAACCAAACAGGCTGACGGTCGGCGGTGGCACGCCACGGCGAGTGCACTCACGGCCAAAGGCAGCAATGGCCAGAGGATGGGCCAGGAAGAAACCCGGTTCCTTCCACACTTTGGTGATCAATTCGTCCAGATCGTCGGGCGTCGGCGCGCCGGTCAGGGTAGAAATACGTTGCGACTCATCAACGCTGGCCAACAACCCGTACTCAGGGTTATTGATCAGCTCATTCTCCTGGCGCTCTTTAATGGTTTCAATCGTCAGACGCAGCTGTTCGCGAATTTGATCGTGCGGGCTGCTGTATAAATCGGATACCCGGGTATGCACATCCAGAATGGTGGTCACGGCATTAAGAAAATACTCACGCGGCGCCTCTTCGTAATCAACATAGGTTTGCGGTAATAATCCTTCATCTCGCTGCGAGCAGGCAACCTGCACATTGAGCGGATTTTTTACCTTGTTAAGCCGGAATATACCCGCTTCTACCGGCGTCCATTGCAGCAGATGCACCAGCCAGCGCGGCGTCAGAATAGATAATTGCGGGGCGGTTTTTGTTGCGTTGGCTAATTGCCGCGCAGCATTATCCCCTAATGCAAGGCGGGCTTCATTTTGTTGTGACATCGGGTGATTCTCCTGAAAAAATAGGTGGCGAATAAATAATGGCGAATAAATAAATAATTAAGAACTGCCAATCAAATAGCGCGTTAATATCATTAAATAGCAACAAACCTACTATTAGCGAATAGCGTCACCCCCTGTGGAATAATTAATAATAGCGAACCATTAGCATCAAATCCCGGAACCAAACTCCTGGCTGTCACTCTGGATATTGGCCTGGCGGATATTGCTGCCGGGTTTTACGCTGCGCGTCAGCCACACATTGCCGCCAATAGAAGAACCTTTGCCGATGGTGATCCGGCCCAACAAGGTGGCCCCGGCATAGATAACCACGTCGTCCTCGATAATCGGGTGGCGTGGCTGCCCTTTCTGCAAGATGCCGGACTCTTCGGTCACAAACCGCTTGGCACCCAGCGTCACTGCCTGATAGAGCCGCACTCGCTTGCCGATAACGGCGGTTTCGCCAATCACCACGCCGGTACCGTGGTCAATAAAGAATCCGTCGTCAATTTGCGCGCCGGGATGAATATCGATACCGGTTTCACCATGCGCCTTCTCCGCGATAATCCGTGCCAACAGCGGCACGCCCACCTGATAGAAATAGTGTGCCAACCGATGATGGATAATGGCGTTAACGCCGGGGAAACACAGTAAAACCTCGTCAACGCTGCGTGCCGAAGGGTCGCCATGGTAGGCCGCCAGAACGTCGCTATCCAGACGACTGCGGATTGTCGGCAGCACGCTGGCGAACTGGCGAACCAGCGCCACCGCTTTCAGATTGATGGCTTCGTCGTCGCCGGGCGTCGCGGCCTGCTCGTCCGAACGGCTGAAACTCAGGGCCAGACGCACCTGAGCCAATAAGGCATTCAGTACCGCATCCAGCGTATGGCCGACATAGTAATCTTCGCTTTCATGCCGTAAATCGTCCGGCCCCAGCCGCATCGGGAAGAGTATGGCCCGCAGGGATTCGGCAATCTGGTTGACGACCGCTCTGGAAGGCAGTTCCTTGTGCCCGGAGCGCGAAGACTGGCCACTGCGCTCACGCCAGAGCAGCCGCGTGGTGCGCAGTTCGTTCACAATGTCGGCCAGTTGCCAGTGGGCCTGTTCTTTTATCTGGAACAAGTTAGTCATATTTTCCCTTATTACATCGCTTCAAATGGCCGAAATTCCTGCTGGCAAACCTGCTTCAGGGGTGCCGATTATCGTCGGTAAACCACGGCAAATGGCGTGCTGCCTCAACCCCGCCCAGCACGCCATAGACCTGGGTGTAACCGGCCTTAAGGGCGGCAAGCCGGGCATCCGTGGAACGTTTACCGGTTTGGCACAGCAAAATGATCGGCTGCTGTTTATCGACAACCTTGCTTAACTCAATGAAAAAACAGGGATTGCGGATTTTATTCGATCCGGTTAACCAGGGAACCCGCGAGGAAGGCTCAACGTAACCGAAGGTCTTACGCTCTTCCGGGGTGCGAATATCCACCAACACTGCCGCTCCAAGCTTCACTAATTGCCAGCTCGCCTCCGGCGTCAGATCGCGTTCGAAAATCGGGGTGTTTGGCGTGCTTTGATGATCAGGGTACGGGCTATCAACATTGACCTTGGGATGGTTCTTAACCTGTTGTGCAGTCGCGTAATTTAATGTTACGGGCATATTAACCTCCGGCGTTTTCTCTATTTTTCAATCAGCTTATTCCCTTCGATTAATTCCAATCTATTATCCTTTTCAGAGCAGGAATAAATAACTTTTAATTAGGGTTTATAGTAAAAACATCTAGCCGGACTTAGCTAAAATACGGCTAATGAAAATCATTATGCGACTATCGGAAATAACCTTATTTTGGCGTTACTGCCGACATGTTACGGATTGCTGTTACCACTTTTTCCCCGTTGATCACATTCCGGGTAACACCCTTTTTTAACATCCTTCAGCGTGATATCTGTCGCAAAACCACCTGCGGAAAACCGCTTTGATAGCCATAACGTATCAACGCTATTTTTAAACAGGTGAAATCATGACGACTCATACGCCCAATGAACTGCTGTTAATCGCTCCCGTGATGGAAAACCTGCTTGCCCGTCTTGAGGCAACCTTTGTGGTGCACCGGCTGTATGAGCAGGCGGACCCGGTCAATTTTCTGGCGACCCGCGGCGAAGCCATCCGCGCGGTCGTCACCCGTGGCGATATCGGTGTCACCACGCCGGTGCTCGAGCAGCTACCGCAACTGGGGCTGATTGCAGTGTTCGGCGTCGGTACTGACGCCATTGACCTGAACTACACCCGTCAGCGCGACATCGCGGTAACCATCACCTCCGGCGCGTTGACCGAAGACGTGGCGGATATGGCGCTAGGGTTGCTGTTGGCCACCGCCCGCCAGCTTTGCTTCAATGACCGCTTTGTCCGTGACGGGCACTGGCTGCAAAAGGCCCCGGGCTTGTCGGTGCAGGTCAGCGGTAAACGACTGGGGATTTTTGGTATGGGCAACATCGGCCGCGCCATCGCCCAGCGCGCCGCCGGTTTCAACATGCGTATCCAATATGCCAGCCATCGGCAGGACACCACGCTGCCCTATGCTTATTACCCGGACTTGCTGGCGCTGGCGCAGGAAAGCGATTTTCTGGTGATCGCCATCTCCGGTGGCAAGGACAGCGCAGGCCTGGTGGACAAAACCGTATTTGATGCGTTGCCGGCGCATGCGCTGGTGATCAACATTGCCCGTGGCAGCATCGTAAACGAAAAGGACCTGATCGCCGCGTTGCAAAACGGTGACATTGCCGGTGCCGGGCTGGATGTTTATGCCCACGAGCCACAGGTGCCTGCCGAGCTGATCGCCATGGATAATGTCGTGTTGCAGCCGCATATCGCCAGTGCCACCCAGGAAACCCGGCAAAAAATGAGCGACATCGTATTTACCAACGTTGAAGCCTTTTTCAATCAGGCACCGTTACCCCACGCCATTGAATAATTAAGCCGTTTCTTTCGAATTTATTATCGCCGTACCACAGAACCTCTTTATTGAATTGAGAGGTTCTCCCTGCGCCTTATAAAGAGAGATCGCCATGGATAATAAAATACCCAACACCCGCTGGCTGCGGGTTATTGCCCCGATCCTGATCGCCTGCATTATTTCCTTTATGGACCGGGTCAATATCAGTTTTGCCCTGCCCGGCGGTATGGAAAGTGATTTGGGCATCACCAGCCAGATGGCCGGTTTGGCCAGCGGCATCTTCTTTATCGGTTATCTGTTTTTGCAGGTTCCCGGTGGGCGCATTGCGGTTAACGGCAGCGGCAAACGTTTTATTGCCTGGTCACTGTGTGCCTGGGCGGTGGTTTCGGTGGCTACCGGTTTTGTTACTAACCACTATCAATTGCTGATCTTGCGCTTTGTGTTGGGTATTTCCGAAGGGGGTATGTTGCCGGTGGTGCTGACCATGATCAGCAACTGGTTCCCGGAAAAAGAACTGGGCCGAGCCAACGCCTTCGTCATGATGTTCGCCCCGCTGGGTGGCATGCTCACCGCCCCCATTTCTGGTGCCATCATCAACCAGCTCGACTGGCGCTGGCTGTTTATCCTCGAAGGTTTGCTGTCACTGGTGGTGCTGGCCGTCTGGTGGCTGTTGATCAGCGATCGGCCGCAGGAGGCGCGCTGGCTGCCGGCCCGTGAGCGCGAATATCTGATCACCGAGCTGACACGCGAACGTCAGGCTCGCAGCAGAACCCAGCCGGTCAGTAACGCACCTTTGAGAGACGTGTTCCGTAACAAAGGGTTGATGAAGCTGGTCCTGCTGAACTTTTTCTACCAGACCGGTGACTATGGTTACACCCTGTGGTTGCCGACCATTCTGAAAAACCTGACCGGTGGCAATATGGCCTCGGTGGGTTTCCTGGCCATTTTGCCGTTCGTCGCCACCCTGCTGGGGATTTATCTGATTTCGGTGCTGACCGATAAAACCGGCAAGCGCCGCCTGTGGGTGATGGTTTCCCTGTTCTGCTTCGCCGCCGCGCTGTTGGCTTCGGTGGTGTTGCGCCATAACGTGGTGGCGGCCTATATCGCGTTGGTGGTGTGCGGCTTCTTCCTGAAGGCGGCAACCAGCCCGTTCTGGTCGATGCCAGGGCGTATCGCTTCGGCGGAGGTGGCCGGTGGCGCGCGCGGTGTGATTAACGGTCTGGGCAATCTGGGGGGGTTCTGCGGGCCTTATCTGGTCGGTGTGATGATCTACCTGTACGGTCAAAACGTCGCGGTGTGCGCGTTGGCGGTATCGCTGATCATCGCCGGTATTATCGCCTGGCGCTTGCCGAGAGAATGTGACCTGACCAGCAGCGAACCGGCGCATGACCCACTGTTGGATAAGGCCAAACGCGCCTGAATAACAACGAAAACCACGAGCGGGCAACGGCAAAATTTGCTATGTTAGCCCGCTCTGATTAAGGTCTGTTGTTACTCGCCGGATAGGTCTATGTTTACCCATAAAGCCATTGCCGAACTCAATACGCTGGAGTTGATGATTTATAACTACGTCATCAAAAACAAAAACGCGGTGATGTATATGACCATCCGCGAGCTGGCCGAGGCCGCCGGGGTGTCCACCACCACCGTGCTGCGTTTTTGCAAGAAAATGGGCTGCGCGGGTTATTCCGAATTCCGTATTCGCTTTAAGTTATATCTTGAGCAAAACGAAGCGCCGCCGGTAGACTTTGGCACCAGCGAAATAATCAGTTTCTTTAAAAGCATTAACAACGACGAATTTAATCAGCTGATTGACCAGGCGGTGCAACATATTGCCGCCGCCGAGCGCATTATTTTCGTCGGGGTAAGTACCTCGGGGGCATTGGGAAAATATGGCGCTCGTTTCTTTTCCAACGTGGGGAAATTCAGCACCCATATTGATGACCCTTATTATCCGGTCAATAGCGACATGTATAAAAGCGCGGTAGCGATTATGCTTTCCGTCTCTGGTGAAACCGAAGAGATCCTGCGACTGGCCAGCCAGTTCAGCCTGCACCACTGCAAAATCGTCAGCATCACCAACAACGAAACCTCGTCGCTGGCACGTATGGCGGACTTCAACCTCTCTTATCATGTTCCCCAACAGCTGATCGCTGGGCAACATAACATCACCACCCAGATCCCGGTCATTTACATTATCGAAACCATCGGCAAGCGGCTGGGCCATATTAACGCCGCCAAATAAAACAGCCTGTTTTTTTAATGTGACAAGTTACCCGAACGCTATTTTGTTATATCGTGACATTCCATTCCAGCTTGCTAGTATCTTCTCATTACCTTTCATTAATAAGCGAATGAGAAACCAACGATGAAACAGCAACAGTTACCGAAAGATTTTCTGTGGGGTGGCGCGGTCGCCGCACACCAGGTTGAAGGTGGTTGGGATCAGGGCGGTAAAGGCCCAAGCATTGCTGACGTACTGTCAGGTGGCGCGCACGGCGTGGATCGCGTAATGACCGATGGCGTACTTGAAGGTTATCGTTATCCTAACCATGAGGCAGTGGATTTCTACGGCCGCTACAAGCAGGATATTGCGCTGTTCGCGGAGATGGGTTTCAAATGCTTCCGCACCTCAATCGCCTGGACGCGTATTTTCCCCAAGGGTGACGAACTGGAGCCGAACGAAGCCGGTCTGCAATTCTATGACGATCTGTTTGATGAGCTGCTCAAATACAATATCCAGCCGGTGATCACCCTGTCCCACTTTGAAATGCCCTATCATCTGGTCAAAGAGTATGGCGGCTGGAAAAACCGTCAGGTGGTCGATTTCTTCGTGCGTTTCAGTGAAGTGGTACTGCGCCGTTATCAGCACAAAGTCAAATACTGGATGACCTTTAACGAGATCAACAACCAGAGCAACTACCAGTATCCGCTGTTCGGCTACTGCTGCTCCGGCGTGGTCTACAGTGAAGAACAAAACCCGGAACAAACGCTGTATCAGGTGTTGCATCATCAGTTCGTTGCCAGCGCCCAGGTGGTGAAACTGGGCCACCAGATTAACCCTGACTTCAAAATCGGCTGTATGCTGGCCTGCGTGCCCTTCTACCCGTTCTCCTGCAAGCCGGATGACGTGATGTACAGCGTCGAAGCCATGCACCAGCGTTATTTGTTCACCGACGTTCAGGTGCGAGGTTACTATCCGTCGTATCTGCTGCGTGACTGGCAGCGCAAAGGTTTCCAGATAGAAATGCAGCCACAGGACGAGCAAACCCTGCGTGAAGGCTGCGCGGATTACATCGGTTTCAGCTACTACATGAGCAATGCCCTGCAGGCCGATGCGGTGAGCAGCAGCGATCCGATGTTCGGTTTCCCCGGTAATGTGCCTAACCCGCATGTTAAAGCCTCCGACTGGGGCTGGCAGATTGACCCGGTTGGCCTGCGTTATTCGTTGAACGTGCTCTACGATCGCTATCAGAAGCCGCTGTTTATCGTTGAAAATGGCTTTGGTGCCTTCGACAAGGTAGAGGCCGACGGTCAAATCAACGATGACTACCGCATCGATTATCTGAGTGCGCATATCGAACAGATGAAAAAAGCGGTGATCGAAGACGGCGTGGATCTGATTGGTTACACCCCGTGGGGCTGTATTGACTGCGTTTCTTTCACCACCGGTGAATACGGCAAGCGCTACGGCTTTATCTACGTCGACAAACACGACGACGGCACCGGCACGCTGGAGCGATCGCGCAAGAAGAGCTTCGACTGGTACCGCCGCGTGATCGCCAGCAACGGCGAACAGCTTTAGTCATCTGCCCAATAATCCATTATGAGCCACGTTCCTGTGGCTCATTTTTATGGTGCTATCGTCACAAAGCATATGCTCGTTCAAATATCTTATCGGTTTTCAGTCCCTAAAGATGGTAGAAAGAATTTCTAAAGTTAAAAGAAAGGGAGCCTCGATGAATGAAAGGGTTCACCAAGCCATTACGCAGGAGCAACAGATGCAAAGAGAGGTAACTCGCTCGGTTGAGCACGACGTCCAGGTACACCTTGTAAACTCATTTACCAGAGATAATTCTGGCGGCAATCCCGCTGGTGTCATTCTCAATCCCCCCGAGCTGAGCGTCGCGCAAAAAATAGCAATCGCGCGGCAAGTGGGTTTTTCCGAGACCGCATTTGTCTACGTCGGTGAAGATACAGATTTCAAGGTGGATTTTTTTACCCCTGAAGGGGAAGTTGATTTTTGCGGGCACGCGACCGTGGCCGTTTTTTTCACCCTGGCTTCGCTCGATCGGCTTGCGCCGGGCCATTACACGCAAGAAACCAAAGCCGGTATTCTGAGTGTGGCCGTCAGCCCCCACAGTGTCGTCATGGATCAGGCTCTGCCTGTCACGCGGCAAGGGCCTGATATCGATGATGTTGCCGTTGCCCTCGGAGTCCCCCCTGAGGTCATTACGGGGACCGGCTTGCCCATTGCGGTGGTCTCAACGGGATTACCGGATATCCTTATCCCCGTACAACCCGGCCAGCTAGACCTGCTGCAACCCGATTATGAAGCGATCGCAAACCTGAGCCGTAAATTCGACGCCATTGGCTTCCACGTATTTGAATTGAGTCACCAAACATCCATCACCGCTCACTGTCGAAATTTTGCACCGCTGTACGGTATAGATGAAGAATCCGCAACCGGCAGTGCCAGTGGCGCTTTGGGGTGCTATCTGGTCAATCATCTCCTGCCCGGCAAAACGCACTTCCTGTTAGAACAAGGACGGGCCATGGGATGTTCTTCCCTGATCCAGGTGACGATTGATACACAAGAGCAGAGGATTAGTCGTGTTAGGGTCGGCGGGCAAGCAATCATGGTCGGCACAAAGACGGTTAAACATCCATTCCTTTAAACTCTCGGGGTTGGCAAAGAAGCGAACCCGACACATTGCATAACCTCAGGTTATGCAAAACACCGCTAAATTTCACTTTCTTGTAACACCCTGGCTTGCGAGACTCGGGATAGGGAAAGCTATTCTTCCCTTCGTGCTGACATTAAACCAAAACAGATCAGCCCTCTGCACCCTGCCTACGCCATGAGGATTTCCGCATGAGCCAGATAGATGAACTCTACCAACGTAACTACGATCGCCATCCGCCGGTGCTGGCACCGGAATATAAAACCAGCGTGCTGCGCTCACCTAAAAATGCGCTGATATCCCTGCAAAACTCACTGTCCGAGATCACCGGGCCGGTATTTGGCCAACACGAACTCGGCGCACTGGATAACGACCTGATCCTCAACTACGCCAAACAAGGCTTGCCGATCGGCGAGCGGATTATCGTGCACGGCTACGTTCGTGATGAAAACGGCTTGCCGATGCGCAATGCGCTGGTCGAAGTATGGCAAGCCAATGCCGGTGGGCGTTACCGCCACAAGAAGGATCAGTATCTGGCACCGATAGATCCCAATTTTGGCGGCTGCGGCCGGGTATTGACCGATGAAAACGGCTATTACTTTTTCCGCACCATCAAACCCGGCCCTTATCCCTGGCGCAACCGGGTCAATGACTGGCGCCCTGCGCATATTCACTTCTCGCTTTCCGGCAGCGCTTTCGCCCAACGGCTGATCACTCAAATGTACTTTGAGGGCGACCCGTTGATTGCCAGTTGCCCCATCGTGCGCGCCATCAAAAATGACGATGCGGTGCGCTCACTGATCGCCGGACTGGACAAAACCGCCGCGGTACAGTTGGACAGCCTGGCCTATCGTTTCGATCTGGTGTTACGCGGCCACCGCGCCACCTTGTTTGAAAACCGTCTGCAGGGGAAAGCATAATGCCGCAAAACTACCTACAGGAAACCCCGTCGCAAACCGCCGGGCCTTATGTGCACATTGGCCTCGCTCCTCTGGCCGCGGGTTTTGAGATTTTTGAGAATAACTTCGGCCAGGTACTGACCCAGCCCGAAACTCAGGGCCAGCGCATTACCCTGGAAGGCCGGGTGTTTGACGGCAGCGGCAGCCTTATCCGCGATGTGTTGTTGGAAATCTGGCAGGCCAATAGTCACGGCCGCTATAGCCACCCCGGCGACCAGCAACATAACAAACCACTGGATGCCGCGTTTCGGGGCTGGGGGCGCAGCTGCAGTGACTTTGAAACCGGCCTCTACCGCTTTGAAACCATCAAGCCGGGTGCCGTCTGTGGCCGGGACGGCCGGATGATGGCACCGCACATTAACCTGTGGATCGTCGCGCGCGGTATCAATATTGGCCTGCACACCCGGCTGTATTTTGCCGATGAGGATGCCGCTAATCAGCAGGATCCGGTACTGAACCTGATCGAACTCGAGGTACGGCGCAAAACGCTGATTGCCCAGCCAGAACGCCGGGGAGAAGAGTTGGTCTATCGTTTTGATATCGTGATCCAGGGCGAAGGCGAAACGGTGTTTTTCGACCTGTAAACGCCGCCAGTCTGCGGCCGCAAAAAATCGTACGTCTGTGCAAAAATGCGGCCGCCGTCACTTGTTAGCGATGGGAAAAACTCCCTACACTGGGGGATGAAAAAAGCAAATTTATTCATCCAACGCATGCGTTTACGCCACATCAACGGCTTTGTTGCCGTGGCGCAGGAACGCTCGCTGAGCCGCGCAGCCGATAAGCTGAACCTGAGCCAACCCGCACTTTCAAAGACGCTGAGCGAACTGGAAGCGCTAACTGGCAACCGCCTGCTGGTGCGTAACCGCCAGGGAACCCTGCTGACCGAACAGGGGGAGCAGTTCCTCGGCTATGCCACGCGGGTGCTGGAGGCGCTGACCGCCGCCGGGCACGCGCTTGACCGGCTCGACGATGCACCTGCGCGGGTATTACGTATCGGTGCGCTACCGACCACCGCACTGGGCATGCTGCCGCAGTCCATCGGCCAGTATCAGCAGGCCCACCCACATTCACGCATTCAGGTGATTACCGGCAAAAATGCCGAGTTGCTGGCACAGCTCAAAGCGGGTGAGATTGACGTGGCGATTGGCCGCATGGCCGATCCGGAAATGATGAGCGGGCTGGCTTTCGAGCTGTTGCTGTTGGAGTCACTGCTGATGGTGACGCGGCCGGGGCACCCGCTGTTAAGCGAGACCATCACTCTGGAGCGCGCGCTGCATTATCCTGCCATTATCTCGCCGAAGGGCACGGTGCCGCGCCACAACACCGAGAGTCTGCTTTCAACCCAGGGCTTCAGTCTGCCCGGCCAATACATAGAAACGCTGTCCGCTTCGCTGGCCCGTCAGATGACGCTGCAATTTGACTATCTGTGGTTTGTGCCTTCCAGCGCGGTGAAAGCCGATATTGCCGCCGGTCAGTTGATCCCGCTGCCGCTGCCGACTCAGGGAATGGAAGAAGCGGTAGGCATTCTGACTCGTAACGACGGTGAATTAAGCGAGGCCGTACTGGCATTTATCTCCACCGTGCGTGGTATCGCTGGCGCAGTGCGCTCTGCTTAATCGGCTTCCCGGTCCTGTTCGGCAAACACTTCTGCCGCCAGATGAAACGCCGAGTTGGCCGCCGGCAGGCCGCAGTACAGCGCACTTTGCATCAGCACTTCTTTAATCTCCTCGCGAGTCACTCCATTGTTCACCGCCGCTTTCAGGTGCATGCGCAGTTCGGCTTCGCGGTTAAGGGCGATCAGCATCGCTATGGTGATCAGGCTGCGGGTATGACGAGCCAGCCCCGGTCGGGTCCAGATCTCCCCCCAGGCATAGCGACTGATAAAATCCTGGAACTCTTCATTTAACGGGGTGAGCTGGCTGAGGGTACGATCCACATGTGCATCCCCCAGTACCGCTCTGCGCACCTCAATGCCCTGCTGATAACGTTGTTGATCATTCATGTTGATTTGCTCCTGAAGTTGCGGCCGCGGCCTGTTCCAGCACCCGCAGAGTAAAGGCTCTGGCACTGCCAAGATACCCCTGGGGATCCAACAGCTCGGCCAGCCGCTGGGCAGATAAATGTGCCATGACGACCGGGTCGTCCAGTAACACCTCTAGCAGCGTCAGTTGCTGTGCCAGCGCCAGATGACACTGTTTTTCGATATGCTGATGCGCTTGCTGGCGGCCCATGACGTCACCCAACGCCATGGTGACCGCCTCGGCCATGATCAGGCCGTGGGTTAACTTCAGGTTATGTTCCATCTGTTGCGGAAACACCTGCAGCCCGTCCAGCAGATCACCCGCCGTGTGCAACGCCCCCGCCGTTAACATCACCAACTCCGGCAGGCTTTCCCATTCGGCGTGCCAACCGCCCAGGCCGCGTTCATGCTCCTGCACCATGGCGGCATATAACCCGCCAACCAGCGCAGGTACCCGATTGGCCGCGGCGAGGATCACCGCGCAGGCCACCGGATTCCGCTTGTGCGGCATGGTCGAAGAGCCGCCGCGCCCAGCCGCCACCGGTTCAGCAACTTCCGCTACTTCGGTCTGTGTCAGTAACGAAATATCACGCGCCAGTTTGCCCAGCGAGCCACATAACCCGGCATACCAACCGGCAACCTCCAGCAGGCGATCGCGTTGACTGTGCCAGGGAGTATTTGCGGCGGTCAGTTGCAGCCTGCTGGCTAACGCCGTCACCAGGAAACTTCCCTGCTCACCCAAAGAAGCCAGGGTGCCGGCGGCGCCCCCCAATTGCAGTGCCAACACGCGGGGCCGCATTTCATCCAGCCGCTGTCGATAGCGCAACAAGGCATCCAGCGTGCCCGCCAGCTTTAACCCCAACGTGGTGGGTAAAGCGTGTTGCATCCAGGTGCGGCCGACCAGCACGCAATCCTGATGGCGAGTCATTTGTGATACCAACGCCGCAATCAGCCGGTTCAAATCGCTGCGCGTCAGTTCGATGGCTTGCCGCAGTTGCAGTATCAACCCGGTATCAATGGCGTCCTGGCTGGTTGCCCCCCAATGAACGAAACGTGCAGCTTCGGCATTTTGCTGTGCCACCTGGCGGGTTAATTGCTTAACCAACGGGATCGCCAGATTGCCTGCCTGCGCGGCCGCCTGTGCCAGATCGGCCGCATCGAATAAATGGCTGTGGCAAGCCTCGCTAATGTGCTGCGCAGCTTCGACAGGAATAATGCCCAACCCGGCCTGTGCATTGGCCAGCGCTGCTTCGAAATCCAGCATTCCCTGCAACGTAGCGGTATCGCTAAAGCAAGGGGTCACCGCCGAAGACCGCAGCAGCGGCGTCAGTAACTCCATAGTTCCTCCAGGCAAAAAGGCGAGTATCCGATGATGGCGCGGCGCGGTCAGCAGCGTCAAGAACGCTAAACGCGACGCTGGGCGATTATCGGTACATTGAGCGAATTTATTGGTTTTTGTGATATTTGTCGGGTCACATCATCTGAAACGGTGAGCCGACGTAGTTTTCCGCCAGCACCGTCATGGCGCTGCGCGACTTCACGGTGTATTGCAGCTCCGATAATTGTAAGCGTTGCTGGAACGCACTGTCGTCACTGCGGGTGTGCAACATGTTGGTCATCCACCAGGAGAAATGTTCCGCACGCCAGACGCGTTGCAAAGCATCGTCACTGTAGCTGTCCAGCCGCCGCCAGCTTTTGTGGCGATAGAAAGTCTCCAGTGCCTGCGATAGCAGACAAACGTCCGCCATCGCCAGATTCAGCCCCTTGGCCCCGGTCGGCGGAACAATATGCGCCGAGTCCCCCGCCAACAGCAGGCGTTTACATCGCATCGGCTCGGTGACGAAGCTGCGCATGCCGACCACGTTTTTCTGGAATATACGGCCCTTTTTCAGCGACCAGCCATCGTGATTCTCCAGCCGGCTCTCCAGTTCGTTCCAGATGCGATCGTCCGACCATTGCTCAACGTTTTCCGTCGGGTCGCACTGGAAATACATCCGCTGAACGCCAGGCGAACGGGTGCTGATCAGCGCAAATCCTCGTGAATGTCGGGCATAGATTAGCTCATCGCTGGACGGAGGGGCCTCCACCAGAATACCGAACCAGCCGAAGGGATAAATCCGGGTATAGTCTTGTCGCAGTCCGCCGGGCATCGCGGCCCGGCTAATGCCGTGAAAACCGTCACAGCCAATGACAAAATCACAGTCAATTCGCCGTTGCTCGCCCTGATGCCGGTAATGCACCTGTGGCCGCTCGCTGTCCAGCGCCTTGAGCTCCACCTGTTCCACTTCAAAATGGAGCTGTCCGTTTGCCGCCTGCCGCGCAGCAATCAAATCTTTCAACACTTCATGCTGGGCGTAGACGGTGATTGCCCGATCGGTCAGTTCGGTCAGATCGATCCGGTGCTGTTGACCGCCAAATGCCAGCCGGATGCCATGGTGCTGCGCCCCTTCTGCGCGCATACGCTCACCCAGCCCGGTTTGATTGAGTAAATCAACCGTTCCCTGCTCCAGCACCCCGGCGCGAATGGTGGATTCCACCGCCTGCTGGCCGCGAGTTTCCAATACCACTGACTCAATGCCCTGCAAATGCAGCAGATGCGACAGCATCAATCCGGCCGGGCCGGCACCAATAATTGCTATTTGTGTACGCATGGTTATCTCCTTATAAAGCCTTATTGAGCGAGCCGGCCAATGCCGTTGCCCTGGTAGCAAAATGTTTGACTATCAGCGCCAGTGCTGCCACCAGCGCCGGGATCGCCAGCAGGGTGAAAATGGTGCTGAATGACAGCTGCATTTGCATCAGCACCCCGCCGCTCATCGCGCCAAGAATGCCCCCGAAACGCCCCAGCCCCAGCATCCAGGCGACACCGGTCGCCCGTCCCTGCGTCGGGTAAAAACCGGCGGCCAGCGCCGGCATTGAGGACTGTGCGCCGTTCATGCAGGTACCGGCGATAAACACCGTCACCGCCATCAATATGGGATCGGTATAAACGTAGCCAATGGCGCAGACAAACATCGCGGTCAACAGATAGCCCACCGCCACCACCTTGTGCGGATTCATTCGATCCATCAGCCAACCGATGATCAGCACGCCAATGCCACCGCCCAAAGGAAACAGCGCGGTAATCAATGATGCCTGGCGAATGGATGCGCCGGTTTCACGGATCAGCAGCGGTAACCAACTGGTCAGCAGATAGAAGATCATCAGGCCCATAAAGTAGGTCAGGCACAGCATCAGGGTGCCCAACAGATAGCGTGGAGAGAAAATCACCCCCAGTGCCGATTTGGCTTTCACCAGGCCCTCTTCAACCAGGCTAAAGCGCGGCAGTTCGGTTAAATTAAGCGGTGCAATGCGCTTAAGCACCGCGGCAATACGCTGTGCCGGGTAGCCACGCACCACCATAAAACGGGCGGACTCCGGCAGCGCGACGATCAGCACCACCGCCAACAGCAGCGGCATCACGCCGCCCAGCACCATCACGCTCTGCCAACCGAAGTGCGGGATCAACCAGGCGGAAACGAAACCGCCCATCGATGACCCGAGCGGAAAGCCGCAGAACATCAGGTTGACCAGCAGCGCACGCTTGCGCTCCGGCGCATATTCCGACATCAGGGTGGCCGCGTTTGGCATTGCCGCACCCAGTCCCAGCCCGGTTAAGAAGCGCAATAATGTCAGCATTGGCAAGGTGGTGGCGAACGCCGTCAACAGGCTGAAACCGCCGAACAGCACCAGCGACAGCACCAACACCTTCTTGCGACCGATGCGATCCGCCAACGGCCCGGCGGTGAGCGCCCCCACGGCCAACCCGACCAACGCCGCACTCATCACCGGCCCAGCGAGGTTTTCTCTATTCCCCAGTCCTGTACCAACGAGGTGGCGATAAAACCGATGATCGCAGTGTCGAAGCCGTCCAGCGCCACGGTAAGAAAACACAAAATAAGGATCAGCCACTGGTAGCGGGAGAACGGGTTGTTATTAATAAATGATTGAATTTCTATGGTATTTGACTGGGACATAGTGCGCTTCCTGGGTTGGCCAGGCTAAATAGCCCCGGCGGTAACGGCCAGGCCTATCCCTGGCAAAGTCGCATTTGTGCGATTATCGAAACTTGGTTCGTTAATCGCCTTCCCATAAAAGCATCGCCAACAATAAGTTTCAATATTGTTAAATTAATTAGCGTGCGATAACCGAACGAGAAAAGGACTGTTTTACAGGAAGAGTATTATTATCAATTGGATGCCATGTTTTTACGGAAAAATATGGCGTATGGGTTCTGTGAGCCAATTAACATTGATGAAACCATTCCTGATCCTGTTCCATGGCCATTTACTCAGCCGTTGTCTGGCTTTGGGATTCAGTCTGCTTCGACCGACAGTTTTAATTGCACGTCGCAAAAACCGAGCTTGATTGAGCGACTTGAAAGCACAAGCGTCTGGGCTAAGCTGAAATTGAAGAGCACAAAATAATAAAAATAAATTACTGACTGGGCAGGTAACCATGAGCAAGAAAGTGAATGGCGTTGTTTGCTGTCTGTTATTTCTGATTTCTTCCCTGTGTTTTGGCGCTGAACCGCGCCAACTCGCCACCGAACAAGAAAAAGCCCGCACGCTTTATATCTTTCATCAACCGATAGTTATGCTGCAGGCAAAGTTTGGTTTTACCACCCCGGAACAACGCGTTCTGCGCATCCGCAACACCCTGCGCTCCCTCACCGAAGAAGACATCCGCCAGCCGGTACAGGTTCATGTCATAAAGCGCTATAACCAGCAGGGACGGCTGTTTAGCATTAACGGCAAGCCATTTATGTTATTAACGCAGGGAGATCTTGATGAAGGAGATGATCTGACGCTTGATCAGGCTTCCCAACGAGTACTCGCAAGATTCAATGCCCAACGCTCGGCGTTGCTGGAACAATATTCCTCTGCTTATCTGGCCATTGCGGTGGTGAAAAGCGCAGCCGGAACCCTGGTACTGGGGTTGGTACTTTACGCAGCATTCAAATCCTGGCAACGAGTTAAAAAGTTTTATGCCACCCGAATTGCGCTTAAGCGGGGATGGATCCCGCAAAGCTGGCGTATGGTGCTCGGGGCTTTTGAATCTCGCCTATATGCGCTGCTGATGGTTTTGCTGAGCATCGGTGCTTTTTATATCTGGTTGAGCTGGGTATTTCGGTTATTTCCGTGGACGCGCATTTGGGGCGACTCACTGGGTAACTGGTCTATCAGCGTGATACAGCAAGTCACTCTATCCATTGTGTCTGCTTTCCCTGGTTTGGCGATTGTCGCCATTATCTTTTTGCTGACCGGTTTTATTCTCAAACTGCTCAAAGTGCTGTTAAAACGCGTCGAGAGCGGAAAGCTGGTGGTGCCAGGTCTGCATCCCGAAACGGTAGGCGCCACACGCAAACTGATTTCGGTAATGGTTTGGCTGTTTGCGTTGTCGGCCGCCTATCCTTTTTTACCGGGTGCCGACTCTCTGGCATTTAAAGGCGTCAGCGTTTTCTTTGGGCTGATGCTAACCCTCGGCTCGGCCGGGTTGATGAACCATGCCATGAGCGGATTGGTACTGACTTATTCGCGTGCGCTGCGCAAAGGCGACTTTATCAGGATCGGTGACAATGAAGGCCTGGTCAGCGAAGTCGGGATGCTGGCCACTAAAATCCTCACCCGCGAAAGTTACGTTGTAACAGTACCCAATGCCGTTGTTGTCAGCGGGAAAATAACCAATCTCAGCGCACTCAAGCCCGGTGATGGGGTGAATCTGACCACCAGCGTGACTATTGGCTACGACACTCCATGGCGTCAGGTCCACGCGATGTTGGAACTTGCTGCCAATCGCACCAGGGGTATCGACAACCGGGTTCCTCCCCTTGTTCGTCAGCTCAGTTTAATGGACTGGTACATCGCCTATGAATTACAGGTCAAGTTGGGTGCCGGCGAAGCATTGGCAAGCGTTAAAAGCGAATTACATAGCCACATTCAGGATGTGTTCAATGAATTTAACGTCCAGATTATGTCGCCTAACTTCGTACTTCAGCCCGAAAATGCGGTGATGGTCAGTCAGGATCACTGGTACACCGCGCCGGCCGTGCAACCGGATAAACCCTCATGACAAAATTGAGTGCCCTGCTGGTTCCTTGCCTGACGTGGAGAATCAAATAATGACAATACCGTGGCATTGCCAAAATAGCGGCAATCATCTCCCGCTCCAGTACGCAAAACGAATGATTCTCCCCCTGTTGCTGTGGTCGGGTGCCGCCTTTGGTGCGGCAACCCATGCCCCGGCTCAAAGCGACAGCACCTTTCCTATCTGGGGGGATGAGGCCCGCGCACGCGGCTATAGCATTCCGCTGCCGTTTGGCGTCAATCTCAGTTACATGAATATACGTCAGAATATTGATGTCGATAGCATTACGTTTTCCGGTCTGAAACTCGGCGATCACCCGATCCCCAGCGATCTGTTCAATATTGATGTCGGGAAGACACGCCAGCGCAGCAAAAGCGAGAACCTTCGGCTGGATATGTGGGTCTTCCCCTTTTTAAACATTTATGGATTGGTTGGGCACACCAGAGGGTCATCTTTATCCCAGGTTTCTGTCGATGCCGATCCGTCGAAATACACCGGTATCGACCGTATCATCGCCTCTGCGGTCCATCGCCTTAATCAAAATGGCGATCTGCAGGACATTGATTTTGCTCTCGACTTTAAAGGTACCACCTGGGGCACCGGGTTTACCCTGGCAGGGGGCTACGAGAAATGGTTTGCACTGGTTGACACCAATTATACCCGCACGGAATTTGACATTCTGGATGGCAAAATTTCAGCCATTACGGTTTCACCACGCGTGGGCTATCGCTTTGATATGCCTGCCATCTCTGGCCCTTCCCACCTGAGCCTTTGGATTGGCAGCATGTATCAGGATGTGGACCAGGAGTTTAAAGGTAATATTTCCGATCTGCACATGCCGGCAGAACTTCAGCCATTGATTGACGCCGTGAATAAGGACAACGCCGGGCGCTTTGATGTCAAACAGCATCTCTCCTCGCCGTGGAATACGCTGATTGGGGCGCAGTACGAACTCACACAGAACTTCAACGTCCTGGCCGAGGTCGGTTTCAATGAGCGAAACAGTTTTTTCCTGGCGGGTGAATATCGATTCTAATGAAGATACCCGTGCGGTTACTGAGTGGACTACTGAGCCTGTTGGTTGCCCCCTATTCATGCGGAGCTGCTTACGCGTGAATCCATTGATGCGTTTCTCGGCACCATGGGGGCCGACGACCAATACAACCAGGCTAAAGGTGTGAACTGGACGGTGTTACCCGGCCCTTTTTATACCCCTGAGTTAAAACTGGGCTTGGGGGCGGCAGCGGCCGGGCTTTATCGGGTCGATCCACACGATCAGGTCACGCAAAACTCATCTATCTCATTTACCGGTTTTGTCAGCACCAGTGGCGCCCTGGGGTTGGGTCTGAACAATTACACGTTCTTTAGCGATGACCAGTGGCGTCTCTTTGTGGTAGGTTCGGTTGCCAAGATCCCGACGGAATTCTGGGGCGTGGGCTACGATGCGGCGCAGGGCTCGAGCCAGAAATATACTCAGGATTCGTTTAGCGTTCATCCGCAGGTTTTTTATCGGCTGGTCGATAATCTTTATGCCGGTGTGGGCTGGGATTTTTCCACGCTGAATGCCAAAGTTGATGATCCGCAGCCTGGCGATACCTTCTCTCGCTATACGGACTCCACCACGCCGCTGAGTTCTGGCGCCACTTTCGCCCTCAATTACGACACCCGCGACGCCATCACGCAGCCGAAAAAAGGGCAGTATGCCAGTGCCAGCTACAGCCTGTTTGATCCATCGCTGGGTTCGGATACCCATTTCACCGCCCTGCAGTTGCAATACAATTACTATTTTCCGCTTAACGACAATGACGTGCTGGCATTCGATGCCTGGGGACGTTTTGCCCGCGGAGATGTGCCATGGGATCGCCTTTCACAGGCCGGTGATGACCGCCGATTACGCGGTTATTATCAGGGGCGATACCGTGACAAAGATGTCGTGAGCAGCCAAATCGAATACCGCAAAAAATTAAACTGGCGGCACGGCTACGTACTCTGGCTAGGCGCCGGCTCGCTGGGTGGCAGCCTGGATAAAATGGGACAACACCCTATTCTGCCGACCCTGGGTGCGGGTTATCGTTTTGAAATAAAACCTAATATGAATCTGCGACTCGATCTCGGCGTGGGACGTGAGAGCGCAGGATTTTATTTTCAGGTCGCGGAGGCCTTTTAATGCGTGTTTTTTTTCTCGCCCTGTCGTTGGCTGTCGCCAGTTTGGCACAGGCGCAACCGGGCAAGACCGACGTTTTACCCTTTGAGCAGGCAAGACGCATTTGGCCCGTCGCGCAAAACCTTTCGCCACCGGAATCACTTCGCCCTTGCTGTGCATTTGGCTATAACCTGCAGGTACGCGCGGCTGGTATCCCGATTCCCGTTTATCAAATTGGCAACCTGCTCTCACTCAGTACGCTAGGCCACCATCACTACAATGACAGTGCGCTGGGCGCGGTGAAAAATATCGTTGGTCTGAGCGACGAAGCCAACGGGCTTATCTATACGCGACGCGGCGGGTTTATTGATATCGCCCATGTTCGCGATACCGCCGATAACACCTTTTATCTGTTCACTCGTCTGTATCCGAAACTGGGCCGCGAATGGCGCCTGTTTTACAGTGAGGAATTAGGGCTCAGACGCACTCAGTTTTACGCGTTTACTCCTCCGGCATCGATGACCGACAGATATAATCTGGCGGCCTGGCTGGCCGGGCATGTGGCGTTTCAACTGGCACAGTGGCATGAAATCGCCCAGTGGTACGGCTTCCAGTCTGTCGCCGGATTTTCTGAGGAAATTTCTGCTTTTTCACCGGAAGACCTTTACGCAAATTTGCTGGGAGCGAGGCTGGCGGTAAACGTGATTTTGCAGGGGCATGCCGGCTCTGTGGAGAACTATAATCTGGCGATGGATAAGGCGCTTTCACAAGCTTTAATCGGCCTTGAGGCAGTCAATGAGGCTGAAACAGAACGCCAATTCCGTGAGGTCGATGGCGATTGGTGGAACAGCAAACGCCGGGTGCCCGATAAATTTTTAGTCCTGAAACGGAATTACTCGCTTGGCGAAAACCGAATTCCTACCGAAGTGCCTTTCGAAAAGGCACCGCCGTATCGCTTGACCATGCCGGTGAAAATAGCCGGGTTCACCTTAAGCCATCTGGGCGAACTGCAAATTCATAAAGGCAGCGATATGCGCCGCCTGCCGGTGCCCAAAACATTCTATCGTCCGGCACAGTTTTCCTCACTGGCAGAGCAGGCGCGGCAGGCCGATCAAATCCAATTGCAACGGCTCAATCAGTGAGATCAAAGGCCTTTAGCGGTTTCCCGGCTGACCAACTGCGCCTGACGGTTATACCCTCTGGCACCTTTGATAAAGATGGCACAGGCGGTGATCAACGCCGGAATGGCGATAATGGCAAAAATGCGGTCGAACCCCCAGCCTGACGCCAGCATTTCCGCACCGGCAAAGGCGCTCAGGATGGCACCAATACGCCCAACGCCGTGCATCCAGCTCGACCCGGTGGCGCGCGCCTCAGTTGGGTAATAATGCGCCGATAGCGCGTTCATACCGGTATTGGCACCGTTCAGGCAAAAACCACAGGCCAGTGCCAACACACCGAGCATCAGGCTGCTGTGTGACGCCAGGCCAATCGACAATGTCAGCCCCGCCCCCAGCAGGTAAATCATGCCCAGCGCCCGGTGTGGATCCACCCTATCCATCAGCCAGCCGGCAAACAGCGAGCCTAAGGTACCGCCGGCCTGGTACAGCGCGGTAATCACCGCCGCCTGCGCCACGCTCATGCCGATGCCTTTTACCAGCGTCGGTAACCAACTGCCCAGCAGATAAACCAGAAACAGCGCCATGAAATAACCCAGCCACAGCATCAGGCTGCCAAGGCGGTACTGCCGCGAGATCACAATCTGCATGGCTCCCTTGCCAGGTGCCACCAGTGGCGGCAGCGTATAACGGGTTTCGGCATTGGTACTGCCCGGCGCCAGTTTTTCCACAATTTTGCCAATGCGTTGATTGCTGGCTCGCCGGGTAACCAAAAACCTCACCGACTCAGGCAACCTGGCTATCAACAGCGGAACGCTCAGCAGCGGCAATATGCCACCGAGCAACAGCAGCGCATGCCACCCCATTTGTGGAATAACCCATGACGCCGCGAACCCGCCCAGCGCGGCACCGAAGGTAAAGCCGCAAAACACCACGGTGATAATGAAGGAACGTTTCTTTTCCGGCGCATATTCGGAGATTAAAGTGCCGACGTTCGGCATTGCCGCCCCCAGCCCCAACCCGGTCATAAAACGGAAAAATATCATTTGATCGATATTGTGCGAAAACGCAGTGACCAGCGTCCAGAGGCCAAAAAAGAACACGCTGTTGATAATGATCACTTTACGTCCCAGCCAGTCGGCCAGCGGGCCGGCCAGCAGCGCACCGATCGTCAGGCCAACCAGCGCGGCGCTAATCACCATGCCAAGTTGCTGATTGCTGACGCCCCACTGGCTTTTCAGCTCAGGGGCAATAAACCCCATCAGGGTAATATCGAAGCCATCCAGCGCAATAACGATAAAACCCAGCAGAATAATCAGTTTTTGATAACCGCATATCGGACGATCGTTGATCAGCGTTCGAACATCAATTTCGTTTGAAGCCACAATTTTTCCTTGGTACAGACGCCAATAAATGCAAATGTTCGATAATCGAACCGAGATTAAAGATTCTGGCGTCTACTGTAAGAACTCCCGTGCGGCTCGGCAACGGAGATTATTAATAACCTGGCGCTCATTGAACCCAATGGTACGTTCGCTCACCATCAAAAAAACCACGGCGGCTTTCACTGGCAAGACAATACGCTGGGATTGATCCATAAATGCCCTTTGCTGACCGGAAACACACCCTGGGCACGTGGAAAATAATGTTGTCAAATTGTGAGAGGGATCTTCCCAACCCTGCGGTTATCGTCGCTATGGTTTACGTGTGAGCAATATGACGTCGTTCACAAAAGCGCAGCGGCAGCGGATTGTATTACCGGGTCACCCCAGTTACTCTTAACCGGTGTTCCTCCAAGATAAGTGACTGATGTTTTGAACAATGATGATCTCCCCGCGACTAAACGCAAAAAATGACCCTGTCGGGCTGAAACAGCGTATTTTCGCTGCGGCGCTGGCCGAGTTCGCCGAGGCCGGTCTGAAAGGTGCCCGCATGGAAAACATTGCCGAGCACGCGGCCACCACCAAACGCATGGTGGTTTATCATTTCAAGACCAAGGAATCACTGTACCTGGAGGTGCTGGAACACGTGTATCAGCATATTCGCGCACATGAAACCGGGCTGGATCTGCAAGCATTAGCCCCGGTAGCAGCCATGACTCGTTTGGTCGAAGAAAGCTTTAATTACCATGCTGAACACCCCGATTTTATCCGGGTTATCTGTATGGAAAACATGATGCGCGGCCAGTATATACGCCAGTCTTCACGCATTAAGGCGTTAAATCAAAGTGCATTGACCCTGCTGGAAGATATCTTGCAGCGCGGCAAGCAAGAAAAACTGTTCACGCCGGACGCCAGCGCAGCCGACGTGCATCGCTTGATCAGCAGCCTTTGTTTCCACTACGTTGCCAACCAGTACACCTTTAATGCCCTGTTTGAAAGCCATCAACCGCCGGAAGATCAGGTTCGTCATATCCGTCAGTTGGCCGTAGTGGCCACCCTGCGCTATCTGGCGCTGTAAGCACTGCTCCCTGGGAGATTGTGATGACCAAAATCACCGACGGCGAAGAAATCACCGCGCCTGATAGTTTAGTGTCCGCCGCCAGCGGCGATCCCTTTAAGGGCGACCCCAATTTTATGGCCTCGCTGGCCCGCGGCCTTGAGGTGATCCAGGCTTTTACTCCGCAGCGTCGTCTGATGTCGATTTCACAAATCAGCCAGAAAACCGGCATTCCACGCGCTGCGGTGCGTCGTTGCCTGTATACCCTGAACAAGCTGGGGTTTGTTTACGCGCAGGACGGCAAAAACTTTGAGCTGCGCCCACGGATCCTGACGCTGGCCCATGCCTATCTTGGTGCCACGCCGCTGGCGAAAGCCACCCAGCCGGTGCTGAAACACATCAGCCAGTTGTTGAATGAGTCCTGTTCTATCGCCACGCTGGACGGCGACAATATTTTGTATATCGCCCGTGCCTCTGCCGAACGCATCATGACCATAGATCTGAACATCGGCAGCCGCCTGCCGGCCTTCGCCACCTCTATGGGCCGGGTGCTGTTGAGCCATTTGCCGATTGATAAGCGTGAGGATTACCTGCAACGCATCACCCTGACGCGCTACACGCAATACACCCTGAGTTCGATTGATAAACTGCGTGAAGAACTGGATAAGGTTCGCGCTCAGGGTTACGCGATTAACGATCAGGAGTTGGAAATCGGTCTGCGATCCATCGCGGTACCGATTACCTCGGTCAACGGCGGCGTCACTGCCGCGTTAAACGTTGGGGTGCAGGCCGGCCATGTCCCGCTGAGCGAACTGACCGAACGTATCCTGCCGATCCTGCTCGAAGGCTCACAGGAACTTTCGCTGCTAAACCACTAAATCGACTGGCGCGCGTTGGCCAGGTACTTGGCCATTTCCGCCTCAGGCACCATGCCGCCACCGGTCGCCCACACCAGGTGGGTGGCATTTTTCATTTGTTGCTCATTCAAGCCCTGGGCCGCCAACCACTCAGTGTCAGCCGTCACGCGCCACGGCCCCGGCATCCCCGCCAATGCTGAAGGTTCTAGCTGAATATGCTCATGACTGTCCAATAACCCCAGCAGTGCAAACATCTCGCGGTCGCTGAGGGTGTAGAAGCCGGAGAGCAGGCGCTCCATAGCCCGGCCGACAAAGCCGGATGCGCGCCCTACCGCCAGCCCGTCCGCCGCGGTCTGGTTATCAATGCCCAGATCCTGTACCGCGATACCATCGTGCAGGCCGGTATGCACACCAAGCAACATGCAAGGTGAATGCGTCGGTTCGGCAAAGATGCAGTGTACATGGTCGCCAAAGGCCAGTTTCAGCCCAAAGGCCACCCCGCCTGGCCCGCCGCCAACGCCACAAGGCAAATAAACAAACAATGGGTGCTGAGCATCAACCTGGACGCCACTTTCGGCAAACTGACGTTTCAGACGGCCACCGGCCACGGCATAGCCCAGAAACAGCGTCTGTGAATTCTCGTCATCGATAAAGAAACAGCGCGGATCGCTCGCCGCCTGCAAACGGCCCTGTTCAACGGCAACGCCATAATCCTGTTCGTACTCCACCACGTTGACGCCATTGTCACGCAGCTTCTGTTTTTTCCATTCGCGAGCGTCCGCCGACATATGCACGCTCACGCTAAACCCCAGCCGGGCGCTGATAATACCGATCGACATGCCCAGATTACCGGTCGAGCCGACGGCAATGCGGTAACCGCCAAAGAATTCGCGAAACTCCGCCGAGAACAGCTTGGCGTAGTCGTCCGTCAGTTGCAGCAGCCCCGCTGCCAGCGCCAGTTTTTCCGCATGCGCCAGCACCTCGTAGATACCGCCGCGCGCCTTGATCGAACCGGAAATTGGCAGATGGCTGTCCTTTTTCAACAGCAACCGGCCGGCTAGCGACAAGCCATAACGTTGGTCGAGCGCAGTTTGCATTGCAGGAAGCGCCACGACTTCGGATTCAATCACGCCATTTGCGGCTCGGGTTTCCGGGAAGGCGGCACTCAGATAAGGGGCGAAACGCGCCAGACGTTGTTCTGCGTCGGCCACGTCTGCGGCATCCAGCCCAACGAACGGCAACCCGGCCTGCAAAGTGGTCGCTCGTGGGTTGAACCAGGTTACCGGGTTTAATTCGATCAGTTCCTGCACCAGCGGGAATTGCTTAACCAGCTGCTGAATCTGTGTCTTTTCCATAGTTGTTCTCTGCGCTGCATAAAGGTTAGCTCTAGGGTGCAGCGATTTCCCCAGGCTGACAAATGATAAAATTTGAGCCTTGCGTGAGCAGGATTGATGCAAAAAGATGATGCTCGTCAATTTATCAGCCGTACTGACGGTTTGAGTGATGCTGAATCACCTTAAATGCCCCGTAACTCTGGATGCTACGGGGCATCAACCCGCGTAATCTTATCCGCGCGCCGCCGCCTCCAATCCGGCGATATCCAGTTTGACCATCTGCAGCATCGCTTCGGTGACCCTGCGTACCTTCGCACTGTCGGAGTCACTCATCAGTTCGGCCAACCGCTTGGGAACTATCTGCCAGCTCAGCCCCCAGCGATCGCGCAGCCAACCGCACTGCTCAACCTTGCCACCGTCACTCAGCGCTTGCCAGAGTCGATCGACTTCTGCCTGATCGGCACATTCGACCATAATGGAAAAACTGTGATTGAAAGCATCCAACGGGCCGGCCTCAATCGCTGCATAGCGCTGATCGCCAAGGGTAAAAGACGCCAGTTTTACGCTGCCGGCCGGGCCGCTGGGAGTATCGGCCGGCAAAGTGGATTGCCAGGTCAGGGAAGAGCCGGGGATCAAAGCGATATAGCAACGCAGTGCCGCTTCCATATCCTTCTCAAACCACAGGTGTTGGGTAATTTTCACGATACCCCTCCGCTACTGGTCCAGGATAGGTTCGAAGCCGCCGAAGATCATACGTTTACCGTCAAACGGCATTTGATCGCCGAGCGCTTTCATGCGCGGATCGGCCATCATCTTCTGGTTGGCGTCATCGCGAACCTCTTTTGACGGGTATTCGATCCAACTGAACACCACCACTTCGTCGGCCTCGGCCTTAACCGCACCGCGAAAGTCAGTGAGTTTTCCGTCGGGAACATCATTGCCCCAGCATTCGACGACCCGCGTAGCCCCAAACTCTTTAAACAGCGGTGCAGCCGCGGCGGCCAGTTTTTGATACGCCTCCTTATTGGCGGCCGGCACCGCCACTACAAAACCATCAACATATTTCATCGGAGTGTCCTCTTGTCGATTAGACAGTCGGGATGGCGCCGGCGGAACTGCCTGCGCCCTCTTCCATTTTAGACCCCATTAGCGGGGTCAACCATGACGAGGGCGGCCGGGCTTTAGATCTCGGTGGAATGGTGCGGCAGGAGTTCTGGCGTGGCGACCCGGTTGCGGCCGCTATTTTTGGCTTTATAGACCGCCAGATCGGCGATTTTCAGCAGGTTGTCCAGATTTTGTCCGGAACCGCCGATGCAGGTGACCATACCGATGCTGACGGTGATCTGTAAAGCAGCGCCTGCGGGCATGTTGATGGATTCAATTTCAACTCGGTGACGCAGACGTTCGGCCAGCGATAGCGCATCCTGCTGTTGCGCAATGGGTGCGACGATCGCAAATTCTTCACCCCCCATGCGGCCAAACAAATCGTTATCGCGCAGATCGCCAGTAATGGCGCGGGTAAAGGACAGCAGCGCCGCATCACCTCCGGCGTGCCCAAAGCGGTCATTGATCGATTTAAAGTAGTCGATATCCAGCATCATGATGCAGATCCGCTCGCCCTTTTGGCTGACCAGCCGTGTTCCGCGCTGCATAAAAGCGCTGCGGGTCAATACATGGGTCAGAGCATCATGATTCGCCACGTGCTCAAGCCTTTGCAGCAGTGCATTGCGAGCAAAATTCATGCTGGCCACGGCAATAGGTCCCAGCGCCAGTAACGCCACGCCAAGTCGCATCGACACCGTGTTTTGCAGCATTTTCATATCAAGGTTAGTGGTAATCAGGCCCAGATCTATCGCCAGGTGGCACCACAACACATAAACCAATACCGCGATCATTGTGCTGAACAGCGAGAACGACATCGCCAACCATAGCAGGATCGGCATCGGGAAAATCACCGCTCCGGGGCCACCAATCAGGATGCTACCGAAGCAGGCCAACAGCAGCAGAAGTAACACCGCGATTTTTCTGACGGTATTGGGCCACTGGCTGCGTAGGGTCACGGCCTGGAAAATGCTGCGAAGATAACCTTTCCAGTCCCGCGGAAAAGCCAGAATAAACGGCATCAGCGTGATGTAGTTGGTAAATTCCGAAGACAGCCACAACGCCAATGAAGGCAGATACTGGCGGCCAAACAGCAGCACCGAAGCCCCGGCACCAAGTAACGCCGTAGCTGTCGCGCTCGCCAGACAGATAGCGAACAGATAAATGCTCGATGAGGTGCGTTCCAGGGTTCTGACCTGCGGCGATAAACGCATAAACAGATAAAACCCGACCGCCACGCCGGCAATATTGGCACCATTGAGCAATATGGCTTTGCCCAGCGGGCTGCCGGTGATCAGATCCGCAGCCAAATAGCCTGACATCGCCATCAACCAGCCAACAGGACTGCCCATGGCCGGGTAGCGTACCAGCACGGCCAAAAGTACCGCATTGGTTGGCCAAAATAGCGCTAACAGACCGATGGGACGACTTTCAATACCCAAAATGCAGGTGCAGAACACCAGCAAAAAGACGATTAGCGCGAGGCGCAATTTAGTGGCGTCGGGTAACTCAGTGGTGTGCATCTTGCTTCCAGAAGCTTGCGAAGAATACGGATAAAATTCGACCTGCATGATGGCGGCCATTAGCCTGCTCACCCTGTCTGGCAATGCCTGTTTGGTGAACAGCCAGACTGACATTATTGCCAGTTTTCGCGGGTCTGGCATCCGTTTATTGAAAATATAAAAATAGTATTATGTTTCAAACCATAGCGACAGACGTCCAGCGGCTTCTCACTGCTTGAACTAGTAAGGAGACGCCCGCAGGCGAAAACTTCTTACAGATAAAAGCGCCCTGCGGCGTTAACAGGGCATCGGATGTTAACTGGCATACCTTATGTGGCAGAACTACGCCGGCAGCAGTCAGTGTTGAGGTTATTTCAACTGGAGCATCTTCCCGAGCAAAATATCGGTTGATTCGAGCATATCCGTATCAATACCTGCGGAGGGAGTAAAGGTCAATTCGCCAAAAATGGGTTTGCCGTTGGCAATATAGAAATCGACACGGACAAACTCAAAGGGCGCAGATAATTTTCTGGCGTACTCGAAGAGCTCGTCATATCCCGCGGGTTTAACAAAGGCATCTATCTCCTGCTGACTAAGCGCCAGGCAATCCTGGCTGTAGCAAAGAAACTTGAAGTCTTTGTCAAAAAAGTAATATTTCGGCATGCCGGTTTCTCTGCCAACACAAAGTAATGTGCAGTAAGGCACACCATGGAAACAGTATATTTTATAATCATCAGGGCCATGACCACTGGATGACTCTATAAATTTCTCACCTATTATCTTTTTATTGATTTGCTTATAGTTCAGCTCTGCATAGACCTTCCAGTAGTCCTCTTTCATCCAGTTATCAATGGTTTTCGCGGCATTGGTAACGTCCAGCGACTTTTTATCCTGACAAATCAGGTTGTAACCTGAACCATGATTGCCCTTAATCACAAACTTATCAGGCAAGGAAGCCCAAGGGATCTCATCGACTGAATCGCAAACGAAGTAAAGCTCATTGAGAATTTCTTCACACCCTTTCGCCTTCAAATACTCCCTGACTGCGTATTTATCCGCACATTGCGTAACCAGTGCATTGTTGCTGTAATCGTTAAGTTTTAGATAGTTTATCTTTTCGTTCCAGGTCACAGGCGGGTTAAGATTTAACCTCTTCCCGAATGCTTTTTTTATATATTAATTTGGTTTTAAAAGTCGGTGTGAATGTAGCCAATTGGTTCATGATAAATTTATTAATATTCTTTTTCATACAACCTGTCTCATAACTTGAACAAAGTATTAAAACGGCTCCTGGAAGGAACCAAAGGAGATTTGTTGCTATTGGCTGTTATTGCTCACTGCGCCATTGAATCATCGCCGGCGCGGTACTCAGATCAAATTTATTCTCGCCCAGCACCCGATTGAGGATACGGGCCGATCGCCAGGCCACCAGACTGAGCTGAGGATCGGCAATCCCGTGGTGGCCCATGCTGGCATTGACGGCAAACAGAGCATTCTCATGCTCCCCCTCACGCTCCAGAGTAAAATCAGAGGCAATACGATATTGCCCATCGGCATCGGTTAACATCCGGTCCGCCAGGGAGGCAAGAAAAGCCGGTTGAGCCTGTTCATAACCGGTAGCAAAGATAACCACATCGGCATCCAGGGTCTCGCGCCCCTGGTCAAGATGATGCTGCGTCTCCAACCGATAAAAATTATCCTGGGCATTAAGGGCCGTCACTGAGCGGCTGGGTAGCAGGCGTACCCAGCGTTTTTCTTGCAGAACATCGAAACGGTGATACATGGCGCGATAAATAGCCAAAAGAGACTCACTGGTGATGCCATCGGAGGTCATTTTTTGTTCGCGCAGCATCTGCTGTTTGGCGGTGTTGCTGAGCGTGTAGAAGTCGTCGACATAATCGGGCGTAAAATACTCGTTAGCAAATGCCGCTTCATCAAGAGCGTTGTAGTTGTTACGCCGGGAGATCCAACTCAGTTGCTCTGGCTGGCCCCACTCGCCCTGAAAAATATTAAGGAACAGATCGGCTCCGCTTTTGCCCCCCGCCCACAATGGCCACCCGTTTCCCGCTAAGGTTTGGCTGGCGAAACATCATTTCGCTGGCGTGAAAACATTGAGCATTTTGTTCGGTCACGCAGTCCGGCAGTTTGACTTTCTTGCCAATGCCCACGCAGACATGTTTAGCGTAAAACACCTGATTCTGGGTGGTGACAACATACTGCCGCTGTTGGCTATCAAACTCCACGCGCTGAACGTCCTGGTTGAAAACCAGCGAATCCAGCCCCGTGGCAGCCCAGTTGAGATAATCGGCAAACTCTTCACGTGACACCGTGCGTTGTTCCGTTGTCAGGAAACGGTAGAATTTTTTCCTTTTCACCAGATAGTTGAGGAAGCTAAAAGGGTTGGTTGGCGAGACGGCGGTCACCAAATCCTTCAAAAAACTGGTCTGCATACTGCATTCCGCCAGGATCATGCCTGGATGCCAGGAAAACTGCGATTTGCGCTCGAGGAATTTGCAATTAAAACCTTCGATTTCGCTGCCAAGGGCAGCAATACTGAGGTTGGACGGACCGATGCCAATACCGATAAAGTCCAAACACGGGTTCATTAGAGTGCTCCTGAGTGAATAATTAGACTGGCCGAGAAATTTATCCGGTTGTAAAAAGAACAATTAAATAATAATCACAACATGATATTATTATTGCCATCCTGACAATTGAAGACAAATTAACCCTGCGCCATTAGTGTTATCGCGGAGTCATGAAAAAGGTGTGCTTTTGGAAAGAATTTCGAGGAAATGAAATTCAATGGGACAACAGAGGAATTCATAACATATCCCTATGTTAGTTTGCATATTCCACATGGCATCATCCTTAATTAGACACAGCCTGTTCAGAGTAGCGCTAAAGTTGCACGTTGACATGTGAAAAAAAATAACATTAGGGCCTACACATGAGTTGTTAATGTGAAATTAAAAGTGAAATCGTAAAAAATCATAAAATTTCACCTTGGTTTAGGTAGTGTTTCGGCTGGGGCACAGCCCGTGAAATGCTCCCCACAAAAAGAAAAATGAATTAAATATCAACAAATTGATTGGTTTTATGGCTACAAGGGGAGGAATCAAACAAAAGTCTGTAAGGTTTCTGGTGATTTAAGCCATCCCATACGCCTTAACGTGGGCCAAACGGTATTTTTCCATTCTTCTGGGAAGTCATTGACTGGGAAAGTTAGCGATTTAAAATAACTTTCCCATAGAAATTAATTTAGGGCCTGGCTCAATCTATTGCCGTATTTCCCCTATTGATAGATTCGTGCCTCATAAGGACGAAGTATTTGTCGTTCACCCTGGTGGGAATAATTACTCAACAACAATGATCTTTTTCCCAATGGCAAGAGTTGAGAGTCAATTTGTTGTGTTTCACCACTCAGGTTGCACAATACCCACCCTTGCCGTTGGTCAAGGCTACGGCTGTAGGCGTAAATATGGGGATGCGCCGCCAGTTGTAATTGGTAACGGCCATAGACCCACATCGGATCCTGCTTGCGTAGCCGGATCAAGGCCCGGTAAAAACTCAGCACCGAATCGGGCTCGTTACGCTGACGCGCCACGTTAATCTGTTCAAAGTTGGCATTCAATGCGAACCACGGCGTAACGGTACTGAAGCCAGCATGAGGCCCGTCGTCCCACTGCATTGGGGGTTCGTGAATTATCGCGCCCACTACGACCGAGAAACGCCAGGATCTGAGCTTCATCCATGCCCTGCTCCTGCAGTTTGGCAAAGCGGTTTCTGGCGGCAATATCGTTAAAATCGGCCAGACTCGTGAAGCGGGTATTGGTCATCCCCAGTTCCTGGCCCTGATAAATAAACGGTGTTCCCTGCATCAGGAAATACATGGCGGCGATGGCGGTAGCACTTTCACGCCAATACTGCTTATCGTCACCCCATTTAGAGACCACGCGCGGAATATCATGATTTTCGACGTACAACGCGTTCCAGCCTTTCCCTTCCAGCAATGTCTGCCAGCGGGTAAAGATATCTTTCAGACCCATCACATCGAGCCCAGCGTCCGGTGACTGCTGATGGCTGGTTTCCCACAGTTTGACGTGTTCAAACTGGAAGATCATATTCAGGCGGCCGTGCTGTTCCCCCACCCAGTCCTCGCCCTGCTGTGCCGAGGCCCCGTTCATTTCGCCCACCGTCATGATGTCGTAGCGGTTAAATACCTGCTCGCACAGGTCATCGACATAGTCCAGCAGGCCGTCGTAGTTAAGATGCCGTTCGAACGACGGCACATAACGCAGTCCCTGCGGGTTGGGCATATCGGTCAGCCCCGGCTGTTTTTTCATATGGCAGATAGCGTCGATGCGGAAGCCGTCAATGCCCTTGTCCAGCCACCAGCGCATCATGTCATACAGCGCCGTACGCACCTGCGGATTCTCCCAGTTCAGATCCGGTTGACGTTCAGAGAACAGGTGCAGAAAGTATTGTTCGCTGCCGGGGTCATATTTCCAGGCGGAACCGTTGAAGATGCTTTCCCAGTTGTTGGGTTCCGCGCCGTTTTTGCCGTCTCGCCAGATATACCAGTCGCGTTTGGCACTCGATTGAGATGACCGGGATTCAATAAACCACGGATGCTCATCCGAAGTGTGGTTGACCACCAAATCCAGTATCAAACGCATGCCGCGGGCATGCACTTCGGCCAACAAACGGTCAAAGTCCGCCATGGTGCCGAACTCCGTCATAATGGCCTGATAATCACTGATATCGTAACCATTGTCGTCGTTCGGCGAGCGGTACATCGGGCAGATCCAAATCACGTCAATGCCCAGCCACTGCAAATAGTCCAGCTTGTCGGTGATGCCATTCAGATCGCCAATGCCATCGCCGTTAGAATCCATAAAGCTGCGCGGATAGATCTGATAAACCACCGCCTGTTTCCACCAACGCACGGTTTGCCCACTGCTCATGTCCCGACTTCCTTTAATTGATTAATGCGCCTGTTCCGACGCCAGAATGCGCTGGAATGCCTGGCCCTGAGAGTCAAACAAATAACAGCACTCCACCGGCAGACGCACACCCACCGTATCACCGGCCTGAATGGTCGAACGCTCGGGGTTACGCAGTACCCAGGGCTCGCAAGCGTTGCCATTATCCAGATAGAGATAGGTTTCATTGCCCATATGTTCAACGAACATCACCTCTCCCTGAAACTCGCACTGGGCCAGTTCACCGCCGCGAATATGCTCCGGCCGAATGCCGACGTTAACGCTCTGGCCTTCCGCTCCGGCTGGCGTGGCGATCGGCAGTACCAGCGCCTTGCCGTTGTCCAGTTCCACCACGCTTTGGCGTTCACCGGCACGCCGTAAAATGGCCGGGATCAGGTTCATTTTTGGCGAACCGATGAACTGCGCGACAAATTCATTGGCCGGCTGGTCATACAGTTCCAGCGGCGTCCCCACCTGTTCAACCTGCCCCTGGTTGAGCACCACAATGCGGTCGGCCAGCGTCATGGCTTCCACCTGATCGTGGGTGACATAAATAATGGTCGACTTCAGCCGCTTATGCAGCGATGCCACCTCCATACGCATCTGTACCCGCAGCGACGCGTCGAGGTTGGAAAGTGGTTCATCGAACAGAAACAGCTTGGGTTCGCGCACGATGGCGCGGCCAATCGCCACCCGTTGCCGCTGACCACCGGAAAGATCCTTCGGCCGACGTTCCAGCAATGGCTCAAGCTGCAAGATACGCGCACTCTCACGCACCCGATTGTCGATTTCCGCCGCCGAATGCCCCGCCAACTCCAGCGCAAACGCCATGTTTTTATACACGCTCATGTGCGGGTAAAGTGCGTAAGACTGAAACACCATGCCGATGCCACGTTCGGCGGGCGTATCGTCATTGACATAGTTGCCATCGATATACATGCCACCGCTGCTGATCTCCTCCAGCCCGGCAATCATCCGCAACAGGGTAGATTTGCCACAGCCGGAAGGCCCGACGATCACCACAAACTCTCCGCTATTGATCTGCAGATCCAGCGATTTGATCACCTCGGCGTTCGCCCCGTAGCGTTTTTGCAGTTTTTCCAGCGTTAATTGCGCCATATTCCTCCCGTTCTCACACCCAATTGGCATTTGGCGGGACGCCGACCAGCGCCCCGCCATCCGGTTTATTTAAGGTAATCGAGCCACGGCCCCTGGCGTGAAATCATCACGTCCACCAGTTCGGGGATCGCCCGGCACTTGTCGTTGACCGAATCGACCAACAGCGCCTGGATCACCAGGTCACGCGAGCCTTCAATGACCGCGTCGGCGGTCAGATCGTGAATGGCAATCTGATTGCTGAGCAAGCCACCGATGCCGGCCGGCATATTGACCTTGATGCCATGCACGCCCTTGCGATCGATAATGGCCGGCACTTCAACCGCAATAAATTCCGGCAATTGTTTGATAAACCCCAGGTTCGGGATATTGACCGCCGACTCTTCATAGCCGGAATCGGTCAGGATCCCTTCCATGATCGGCACCACGCGCTCTTTCAGCTTCAGTTCTATTTTCGGCTGCACATGGCCGAGGTAATTGCGATAGAAGGTGTAGAAATCGAGGATGCCGCGATGATCGCTGACCTCACTGGCCCAGCGGATGTATTCGCCAAAATGACTGTCGCCGGTGATCGGCAAGTGGTGGAATTTTTCCAGGATTTCTTTAAACAGCGTGCGGTCGGCCCAGGGATAGGCACTGTCTTTGCCGCCCAGCGCATCGCGCTCGGTGCTGCCCTCGGTCTGTACCAGTTTGCCGTGGGTACGGGTGTAAGCCAGAATGTCACTGTAGCCCGGCAGGCGGGAAAAATAATCCGGTGCCTTGGCACGCACATCGGCATAAGCGTCCTTACCGCTGTCTTTGTAGCTGGCTTCCAGCAGTACGCTAAAGTGGTTAAGCCCGGCGGCCCGCAGGTTGAGGTTTTCAAACGAAGTGCCGAGCATTTCCGGCAGATAGCGCTCCAGCGAGGCAATTTCGTGGCACATGCCGACAAAATTGAGCTGCGGGAAGCGACGATGCACGGTGGTGCAGATACGGCTCATCGGGTTGGAATAGTTAAATATCCAGGCATTTGGGCAGATGTCGGCGGACGTCGGCGCAGATGTCGAGGATCGGCGGAATAATCCGCAGCGAGTGGAATAGCCCGCCGGGGCCACCGTTTTCGCCATACACCTGCCCAATGCCGTATTGCTGCGGGATTTGCCAGTCCAGATCCCACAGCGCAAAGCGGTCGCCCACCTCAATGGAGATAATCACAAACTCCGCCCCGCGCAGCGCGGTTTTACGATCGGTGGTGGCACTGACGGTAAAGGGTAAATCTTCCGCCGCCAAAAATTCCCTGGCGGTTTTCTCGGTCACCGCCAGAGCGGCCGGGTTAATGTCATGCAGCACAATTTCGCTGCCGTACAACGTTTTGCTCTGGAAGATATCCCCCAGCGTGCCGTAGCCGAATTGCGCGCTGCCCGCACCCACTAAAACGATTTTTGTAGCCATTGGTTTGCTCCTGCTTAGGGTTAATCGAAAATCAGCCTTTTACTGCGCCGTTGGTTAATCCGCTGACGATACGGCGCTGGAAAATCAGAACCAGTGCGATGATCGGCAGTGTGACGATGACCGAGGCCGCCATGATGGCGCCCCAGGGAAGTTCGAACTGAGAGGCGCCCTGCAGCATGCCAATCGCTACCGGCACGGTGCGTTTGCCGCTGGAGATGACAAAGGTCAGCGCGAACATGAATTCATTCCAGGCACCAATAAATGCCAGCAGCCCGGTAGTCACCAGCGACGGGCCCATAATCGGCGCAAAAATACGGCTGATGATGGTCCAGGTACCGGCACCGTCGACGATCGCCGCCTCCTCCAGTTCCGCCGGGATCGCCTTCATAAAGGTGGTCAGCACCCAGACGGTAAACGGCAGTGAAAAGGTGGTATAGGACAGCACCAGCGCGCCCAGAGAGTCATACAGCCCCATAAAGCGCACCAGTTCGAACATGCCGGACAGCACTGCCACCTGCGGAAACATCGACACGCAAAGAATGGTGAACAGCAGATACTTGCGGCCGCGAAAACGGATACGCGCCAGGGCAAATGCGGCGGTAATTGATACCAGCAAGCAGATGCCCACCGTTAGCGTCGCCACGGCGATGGAATTGAGCAGGCTGCGGGCGATGCCGTTTTCCAGCAACGCCGTCAGGTAATTGCCCCAGTGCAGGTTGCTCGGCAGATAGGCGACCTGGAACAAATCCTGCCCCGAACGCAATGAGGTGATCAGCGCGTAATAGAACGGAAACAGGCAAATCAGGCTGGCCAATGCGGCAGCGGCAAATATCAGCGCCTTGTGGCCGTACTTTTGCTGTTGGCGACTCAGTTTCATGCGCGTTTCTCCTTATCATTCAGGCGACCCAGCGTGAGGAAACAGGCGGCGATACCTGCCACCATCATAAACACCAGCACCGAAGCGGCCGAGCCAGAACCCATCTCCTGATAGCTAACCATGCGGTCGCGGGCATAACCGGATACCGACACCGTAGCCTCGCTATTCGAGGTCAGCACATAAATCAGATCAAACACCCGCAACGCATCCATCACCCGGAAAATCAGCGCAACAATCATCGCCGGCATAATCAACGGCAAGGTAATGCGGCGAAAGCGCTGCCAGGCGTTGGCACCATCGACCCGCGCGGCCTCATACAAATCACCAGGGATCAGTTGCAGCGCAGCCAGCAACATCAAGGCCATAAACGGCGTGGTTTTCCAGACGTCGGCAATCACCACCGCCCACATCGACAGCCCCGGTTCCGCCACCCAGGCCAACGGCGTGGCGATGACGCCGCTTTTGAGCAGCAGGTCGTTGACCACTCCATACTGGTCATGAAACATCCAGCCCCACATTTTGGCGGAAACAATGGTCGGAATGGCCCAGGGCACCAAAATGGCGGTACGGACCAGCCCCTGCCAACGGAATTTCTGATTCATCAGCAACGCCAGCAGCATGCCAAACACCAGCTCCAGCGAGACGGATAACAGGCTAAAGCGCAAGGTGTTGCCCACCGCCAGCCACCACAGCGGATCCGCCAGCACGCCGTAATGGTGGCCGTCCGTAGTCAGGTCAAGGTAGTTGGCGAAACCGACAAAGCGATAGTCGTCCGGCGCGTCCAGCATGGCGTCGGTGAAGCTGTAAAACAGGGTGCGCAGCAGTGGCCAACCCGCCACCGCCGCCAACAACAGCATGGCCGGTGCCACCAGCAGCCAGGCGATACGGCTGCGACGCTGTTGGTGATTAAGCTTGCTGCGCCTGACCGACCGCGCTTGGGCAGGAGCTGGCGTGGCCGTCAGGGATAAAGCGTGAGTATCGCGTTTCATGCATCAGACTCCGGCGGTTAATGGATAGTTACCCTGCTTTCAGCGCCATCCTCTGGCTTTAATCCGTTCCAGTCTTTGCTGTAAATCCGCCACTGCCGTGACACCGTCACCATCACCGCGCAGCACGTTAAAGGTGGCGTTGTAGATAGCCCGGGAGACCTGCGCATACTGCCTTTTGGTTTGGGTTGCCGGGCGCGGCATCGCCTGGGCGAAAATGCCCTTGAAGTCCGCCAGATAAGGCGCCTGTGCCAGTACCTGCGGATCGTCGTATAGCGCCGTTCGGGAAGGTGCCTGGCCCAACAGCGCCAGCGCCCTTTTTTGCGATTCGGCATCGCTGACGATTTTCAGCAGCGCGATCGCCGCCTGAGGGTTTTTGGTATAACCGTTGATCGCCCACTGCCAACCGCCCAACGCACTGACTGAACGGCCATCGGCGCCTTTCGGCAGCGGCATCACGCCCACCTTGCCGCGGATCGCACTGCTGTTGTCCTGTGCCAGCACGTAGGCGTATGGCCAGTTGCGCATAAACATGGCATCTCCGTTCTGGAATACCGCCCGCGACTCCTCCTCCATGTAGCCAAGAGTTCCTCTGGGGGTAATCTTGCCGATCCAGCCGGCGGCCATATCCAGCGCCTGCGCCGCCTGTGAGTTGTTGATGGTGATATTGCCTTTGGCGTTGATAAAACTGCCGCCGTTCTGTGAAGCCACCCATTCGAGTGCGTTGCAGGTCAGCCCTTCATAAGATTTTCCCTGGAATACCAACCCCCAGAAGTTCTTATGACCGGCGGCACGTTCACCCTGCTGAATGCGGGTGGCGATGCGGGTCAGATCGGCCCAGGTTACCGGCGGCTGTTCGCCGTATTTTTCCAGCAGATCCTTACGGTAGTAGAGCGCGCCGCTGTCCAGATAGGCCGGTACCGCTTTGACCCGGCCGTTAACCACGTTGTTTTGCCAGGCGGCAGGGAAAAAATCCGGTTGGATGTCGCTCACGCTGTCGGTCAAATCCAGCAGGTGCTTGTTCAGTACGCCGATCCACACGGTATCGGCCTGGAACAGATCGATGGCGCTGGCGTCTTTGGCCGCAAACAGTTGCTGGAACAGCGACAGTTTTTCATCAGAAGCAGGAGGCAGATCGATAAACTCCAGGCTATGGCCAGTCTGGGCCTCGAAGCGCTGCTTGATCTCATTGCAGTACTGACGCCCCTCTTTGCTGGGTGCGCACTGCATGCGCAGCGTGTCGGCCTGCGCCTGACCCGCTGACAACGCCAGTGCGGCAGCAACCATACTCGGTATCAATCTTCTCATTGCATCCTCTGGGGTGGCGGCTGGGAATACCGGCATGGGAGCAAGCTATCGAAGGCGGGTCATTGGCGGAAATCGTTTTTCATCGCTACGATATAGAAACTTTCTATACCACCAGTGGAAAATATGATCGTGGACAAAATTCTGCGGCAGTTTATCGAAGTAGCGATGTTCAAAAATGTGAGTCATGCAGCAAACAAGCTTTGCCTGAGCCAGCCAACGCTGACCCACAACATGAAGAAACTGGAAGAAAATCTGGGGGTGCAACTGCTGGAGCGTACCTCAACCGGAGTGAAAACCACCGAATACGGTGACTTGCTGCTGGAGCAGGCACAGATGATGCAGCGAATTTACGACAATACGCTGATCAAACTGGCATTTATCAAGGCGCGTCAGGAGCAAAGCTTGCGCATGGGCACCGGTCATGCCTGGTGGTATATGTTTGTGCGCGACAGTTTCAACGCCTACCGCAAGCTGCACCCGTCGGTGAATATCCATATCGATTTGGGTAACCATCTACGCCTGATGGATTTACTGTTGGGCGGCGATATCGATTTGTTTATCGGTCATGAAATTCAGGGGTTGAACCCCAAGGCAGGCATCAGTTTTCTGCCGCTGTTCGGCACCAGCGACACCATGTTCGTACGAAGCGGGCATCCATTACTGGAGCAACCGGTAGCGCCGGACGCATTACTGGACTATCCCTGTGTCGAACTGACGCCGGATGAAAGCCGTTATCATCATATGGTGGAGGATATGCAGCCGAAAAAGCTGGCGCGCAACCGCCTGCACCTGGCGGAACGGGTGATCTGTTCGACCAACTCGATGATGTCGGCAGTGGATATGATCAACGATTCCGACGCGGTGCTGCTGGCCTATCCTGCCTGCATGGCGGGCTATTTTGCCGATTACGGGATCGAGCCATTGCAACTGACTCAGCCTGGCCAACGCTGTACCGTCGGCATTTATCTGATGCGCGAAAAAGCGGATGCCCCTCATCTGGTGCAGATGCAAAGGTTAATGCAGCAGCACCTGGAGCCGATCCGCCCTCTGTTGTAATTGTCATCCAGTCGATAACGCATCATTGGGCGGCCCCGGGGCCTTTCTGGGCATATACTTAACAGAGTGTTCAGGATGGAGGTAACTGCGATGAAAACAATGATCCCTGTGCTGTTGATGCTGATGCTGTCCGGCTGTATGGGCAGAGGCGGCCCACAGGATGTCCCGCCACCGCCCGTACATAACGATCCACAAACCTGTAATAACACGTCCGCCAGTGCCAACAGCGATTGCTCGCAGTCCGTGGTACCGGCGATGCACTGAGTTTGCTCTGCACCTCAGTATCGTTAATTTATGCACTTCCGTGAACGCCCCCTCTCCCAAGGGAGAGGGTATTATTACGAAGACTGCTCTTCGTCGTTGGCCAGGTTTTTCGCCTGTTGCTTCATAAACACCACTTCCTGCGGGCTGGACATATTGACCCGCTCCGCGCGTAGCAGTTTGAGGATATTGAACAGCAATTCACTTTTGGTGGCACCCACCATGCGTGGGCTGGCTACATAACCGGTCACGCTAAGAATAATGCCGTCCGGGCCAAGCTGACTAAAACGAACATAAGGCGCAGGCGTTTCCTGAATCGCTTCATACTCCTGGTAAGCACTCAGCAAGATATTACGTACCTGCTCCGGATCGATATCCGTCGGGAAGGTCAGCGCGATGGTCACCACGCCCTGCGCATTGCCCATGGTGGCATTACGCACGTTTTGCGAAATTAGCTGCGAGTTGGGTACGATCATGGTCGAACGGTCACTAAGTTGGATCTCGGTGGCGCGCACGTTAATACGACGCACATCCCCTTCTACACCGCCAATACCGATCATATCGCCCACTTTTACCGGCCGTTCGGTCAGCAGGATCAGGCCGGAAATGAAGTTCTTCACTATCTCCTGCAGACCAAAACCGATACCCACCGACAACGCACTGACGATCCACGCCAGATTGTTCCACTGGATGCCCAGCGCCGCCAGGGTGATCAGGATCAGCAGCACGTAACCCACATTGCTGAACAGCGTGACCAGTGATGCACGAATACCGATGTCTGAAATGGTTTTCGGCAACAGTTCCTGGCTGAGCCAGCGCTGGGTCACCCGCAGAATATAGATACCGATCGCCAGACAAATAACCGCGTTAATCAGGTTGCCCGGCACAATATTCAGCCGTTGCAGCCCTTCGCCGCTCAGAATGGCAATGATCTTGTCCAGCAACGAGTTGGGCGTGGTGGTGCCGAACGAGCCGTTAAACAGCGAGACAATCATTAATAACAACAGAGAACACTTGGCAATGGCGGTGAAGATAATCGCCATTTGCTCCAGATGACGGTCTTTGAAGTTGAAGGACTTTTTAAGCATCTTGCCGCTGGCGGTCTGCGAAGAAAATATCGCACCGCACAGATCGGTGGCGAACATCAGCAGAAAATAAAACGCCATCAGTACCAGGGCGACCCAGATCACCTGATAGGTCAGGAATCGGGCGAAGGCGATATACCCCACCAACAGTGAAAACAGGATTATCACCGAACACACCAGGGTGCTCATGTGCAGCAAGCCACTGAGAGTAGAGCGCTTCTCTACGTGCTCACCCTGCTGCTCCAGTTGGCGGCGAATGCGCTGGGAGCGCAACGGCATCGCCAACAGCACCATACCGATTAATCCGGCAACCAGACCGTTGCCGAAAATGGTGGTGCCCAGACTGGCACTCACCACGTTGTTGATAAGCTCAATTGAGCCAAATGCCAAGGCTAACCCGGCCAGCAGCGGCGAGAAATAGCGTAAACCGGCGGCCACCGCGTCATCCATGGCACCCAGACGCCATGACGGGCGGTTAAGAGACAGCGTCGCCCGGCCCAGACCGGCAATCAGTGCGCAGAAGATCCCCAACCGATAAAAGCCTTCGGCAAAATCTTCCAGCATTCCCGGCAACGGCTGCACGCGGGTAAAAGTGAGATACAGCAGATTCAGCGCAATACTGGTGGTGATAACCGTAACGGTGACGGTCATTATCGCCATAAAGCTGCGGCGTAAACGGCCATCCGGCAGAAAACGAATACTCACCCAGGCCAGAAAACGCTCGGAAAAATAACGCCCCCATGACCAGATAATCACCGCCAATACCAAAAAAGTGAGAGTGCCATAGCGCCACTCTTCCTGCCAGCTGGTGTCCCAGGCCTGTTTCATGGCCGTATTAAACTCGTCCAGGCGCTGCATGTCACTGGCGGCAGGTTGCACCACCGGCGACCAAAACTTGCTGCCCAGCACGCTACCGGTATTCAATGCCAATTGGGTTTTGAACGCCACCCGACGCAAATCACTGATTTGCTGGCCCAGATCAATCGCACCGGCCCGCATGGCCTGTGCGCGTTTCACCGCATCATCCAGTTGTTTTTTACTGTTATTCAATGTATTACGCTGCTGCACCACGGCGGCAGTTTCGGCCATCGAACCGGCGGCCGGCTGCGGGCCTAGCACATCAAGTTGCCCCTGCAGTTTCTCCTGCGCCGGTTGTAGATCGGTTGCCAGTTTATCCAACCCGGCGGCCAGATCGTCGGTAGCCAGCTTCAGCTTGCTGAGTTGGTTATCGTTGTCGGCCTTGGAGACCTGCTGTTTGATACTGTCCAACTGCTTTTGGTAGTTCTTCAGCGCAACCGCAGGGTCTACCGGGGCTTCAACAACAGGAACATCATCATCCTGTGCGGCGACGCTGGTCAGCGGCGCCAACTGCAAGCCAAGCAGCAGGAACAGGAAAAGAATAATTTGACGGGGCTTTAACATAAATTCGGTGCTCAGCATTTGCATGATAGACAGACGAAACAAGCGGGCCGGTATTCACCGACCCGTTTGGCTAATCATAAACTGTGATTATGATAACTGCTTAATCTGCGCTTAAATATCAGTATTACTCCCATTCAGCACGATTATCCGCACCGCCGCCTCTGTCTGCATAATCCCGCCAGAGTTTTCCGCTTACGGCACTGATAACTAGAGTAATTCACAGTGGCGCAAGCGGACAAAGCGCCCTATACTCAGCTCACTCATTAACCAACGAAATAAAAGGAGGATTACTATGCCGATGTGTGAATTGTTTTTTTACTCACACTTCTATAGTAATCGCTGCTGCTCAAGCATTACCGGTATCGTGCTGCGATAACCCAGGCTTGAGCGAAGCTGATTAAAATCTGAAGTTCCTTCCCTCCGGCTTACCGGGTTGTCGTCAGCGATGTTTGACGATAGGCATCTGCATGCCTGTAACTCTTGAGTAAGCAATGACCACATTACTATCTGCACAATCTGTCGGTTACGACAATAATTTCGGTCCTCTGCTGGTTGAGGTTTCCTTCAGCCTGAAAAAAGGCGATCGCATCGGTTTAATCGGCCACAACGGCTGTGGCAAAAGCACCCTGCTTAAAATCCTCAGCGGCGATCTGCCTGCCGGTACCGGCAGCGTCACCCCTTCCCACCAGTGTCTGATGGCGCGGGTAGAACAGCATCTGCCTGAAGCCCTGCACGACTGTACCCTGCTGGATGCGGTACTGGCCCGGCTGCCTGAAAATCAGCGCATCAGTGAAAGTTGGCAGGCTGAGGTTCTTCTGACCAGCCTGGGTTTTGCGCCACCGTCATGGACGCTGACCGCCGGTACCCTGAGTGGCGGCCAGCACACGCGTCTGCTGCTGGCACGAGCATTAATCCGCCAACCGGACTTGCTACTGCTCGATGAACCCAGCAACCATCTGGATCTTCCTACTTTGCTGTGGCTGGAGCGGTTCCTGCAAAGCTGGTCCGGCAGTTTTGTGCTGGTGTCTCACGATCGCTATCTGCTGGATCAGGTCACTAACTGCACCTGGATTTTGCGCGACAAGACCCTGCAATTCTTCCGCTTACCCTGCACTGCTGCGCGCAAGGCGCTGGAGGAACAGGATGCGGCGGATGCCCATCGCCGTCAGGCCGAGCAAAAAGAGATCGACCGGGTGGCGAAAAGCGCCCATCGGCTGGCCATTTGGGGCAAGGTTTACGACAACGAAGATCTGGCCCGCAAGGCCAAGCAAATGGAGAAACGCGTTGACCGGCTGAAAGAGGAGCAAACCACGCTGAGCGCGGGCAGCCAATGGCGGCTCAGGCTGAAGGGAGAGGCGCTGGATGCCGATCGCCTGCTGGCCCTGCCACCAATGGAGGTTCGCCCGGCAATCGACGCGCCGGTACTGTTTCGCCTCGAACCATTGCGGGTCAAAAGCGGTGACCGCATCGCCATCGTCGGACGCAATGGCTGTGGGAAATCTTCTCTGCTGCATCATCTGTGGCGTGAGTATCAGGATACGACCCTGCGGGAAACGGTTTTCCATCCCCGGGTTCGCATCGGGTATTACGATCAAAGCCTGCAGCAACTGCACGATGATGACACGCTGAGTGAAGCATTAACCCACTTTGCGGCGTTGACCGAAGATCAGCGCAAGATGGCGTTGATTGGTGCCGGTTTCCCCTATCTGCGTCATCAACAACGCATCAGTACCCTGAGCGGTGGCGAGCGTTCACGCCTGCTGTTTGTCGGCCTGACGCTGGCCAACCATTCGCTGTTGTTGCTCGATGAACCCACCAACCATCTGGATATGGAAGGCAAGGAGGAGCTGGCGGAGACTTTGCGCCAGTTTGACGGCGCAGTCATATTGGTCACTCATGACCGAATGCTAATCGAAAATAGCTGCAACCGTTTTTGGTTGATTGACCATCAGCGGCTGGAAGAGTGGCAGGATCTGGAGCCGGTTTACGCCCGGTTGGCAGAAGAACGTGACACCGTCACTATGACTATCCCAAACCAGGATGCCGTCAATCATCCGTTGCAGCACGATGACGAGGAACGGCTGTTGGCCGCGCTGTTTGAACTGGAAAGCAAACTGCAGGAGGATTTGGCGCGCAAGCCAAAACATCAAAAAACGCAGTTGCAGCAACAATGGCGCAGTGAGATTTCCACCCTCACTGCACGACTGAATCTGGACTAACCTTTACAGGCCGCCCACGGGCGGCCTTTCCAGGAGGCTCCGGTGCCGGACTCAGACGACCGATTTGGGCTTGATCGGCTCCACATGCCCTACCGCCCGCGAGATACTCGGGTAAAGCGCACGTAATTGGCGCTCTATGCTGTCTACCGCCGCATGCGCCGACGCGATAGAAGCCGCCGGGGAAACCCGACAATGGAAATTGACGATAATGCCGCCAGCGGTTTTACGTGCGCGGATGTTATGAACGTCCTGCACCATCTCGCCTTTTTCCACCGCGGTTTCCAATATCTGGCGAATGCTCGCCAGTTGCTCAGGTGCTACATCTTCGCTGGCGATCCAGTGATTCGTCTGGGGTTCCAGATGAGTTTCGATCTCCGTATCTTCGCCAATCGCCTGCCGTAACAGCGTTTCAATCTCACTGGCAATTTCATGCGCCTGCGCCACGTTGGCACTGGCCGGCACGGCCAGATCCATGCTTATCGACATGCGCTCCGGCAGTTGCTGCAACGCCAGATTTTGCACTACCGCGCCGTGGTTGGCGGCGATCACCCGGATACGCGTCGCCATGTCTTCGTCACTGCGGGTTTGTGGATTAGCTATAACCGTGGCTTCGGCATGGGCATACTGCTGCTCCAGCCGTTCGGCAATTGATTGCTTCAACGCGTTGATGCGTTCCAGCGGTAAAGTGCGACAGACAGCGACGGTAACCTCAATAAACAAGATGGCACCGGCGTTGCGAATGCGAATATTTTCCGTGGCCAGGATCGCCGGGAAGGACTCCAGCAAAGCACCGATCTCTTCCTTGGCACCGGCCGGTGCCGTGTCCATCAGCGAATCAAACGAACGTTTACCCAATTTCACCGCGGCCACTACGATAAAACAAGCGACGATTAGCGCGGCGATGGCATCTGCGCGGGTGAAGCCCAGCATCACAAAGACCATACCTAACAGCACCACGGCGGAGGCAAGCATATCGGAGAAGAAATGCAGTGCGTCGGCTTCCAGCGCCGCACTGTCGGTAGCCTTCGCCACGCGATTGAGCGCCCTGACGCGGAAAAAGTCGACCGCAATCGAGATCAACAGCACGGCAATCACCACCGGAGCCGCGACAATTTCATGGGCCTCACCCAACAGGCTTTTGCCGGCCTCATAAACAATCCACCCCGCCGCGCCCAACAGCAGCAGCACTTCAAACAACGCCGCCAGGTTTTCGACTTTGCCATGACCAAAATGGTGATCATCATCAGCCGGTTTGTCGCTGATACGCACCGCCAGCCAGGTAATGCTGGTGGCGATAAAATCGGTGAAAGAGTGGATCCCTTCGGAAATAAGACCAATACTGCCGGTAAAAATACCGGCAATAAATTTACCGGTTGCCAATAGCCCACTGGCTATCATGGAATTTCTGGCAACGGATTGTTTTTCATTTTGCATATTACGGCTCACATTCAAATGGGCAATTCATTTTTTTATTTTAGTAGAGCATTGCCAGACAAAGGCAACCAGCAGCATAGTACCCGAGAATGTCAGTATTAAACTAGACAGAAATTCTGATTTTCCGGTTGAATAAAAATAAATCTCATTCACACCAACAGAGATCATCAAAATGGCATAAAGTAAGCCAAGAATAAGAAGGATCATGGTGGTTATACTCCCAAAGTCCCCATTGGGCGGTCAGAGTTTAATCGCATCCTCCCCGTAGTAAATAAAACCTTCAGGGAGGATGCATCCAGGCGGATCTTTAGCGTTCATTAATCATCCCATTTAGTGCTCATATAGGCGGCTAACAGGCCCAGCGAGCTGATAATGCTCAGGAATCCTACAAAAATTGTCATATTTCCCATTATCTTGTCCTCGGTTAACTATTATCGATAGATGCCCCTTTAATTAAAAGTCGGGGATTGTCATTACTCATGAGTATTTACGTTCCTCCTTTTCGGTGAGATAAAATACCCGCCCCGGCTACGACACGGAGCGGAGGTCGGTTTAAATCCCCAGAATATACTGGGCGATTTTAAAGTAAATAATCAGGCCGGTGCCATCAATAAAGGTGGCGATAAAGGGCGCCGACACCACCGCCGGGTCAATCCCCAGCCGCTTGAGCAGCATTGGGATAATCGAGGAGACAATGGCGCTCCAGACGGTGATCGCCACCAGCGACAGGCTGACCACCATCGTCACGTCCATGCCCACCCCCATGATCCAGGCGCGCGCCCAGGCGGCTATACCAATGGTGGCAGCTATCAGCAGCGAAGTAGACACCTCTTTGCGGATCACTGCGCCCAGGTTACGCAAGCTGACTTCGCCAAGCGCCATGGCACGAACCAGAGTGGAGGTGATTTGGGTGCCGCTGTTACCGCCGGTACCAATCAGTAACGGGATGAAGAACGCCAGCGCAATCGCTGCTTCCAACTGTTCTTCAAATGCCTTGAGCACATTCCCGGTATAGGCTTCCGCGACAAACAACATCAGTAACCAAACCGAACGTTTGCGCCATAACGCCCAGGGACTGGTTTCCAGATAAGGTTTATCCAGCGGCAGGCTGGCGCCCTGGCGCTGTGCATCCTCGGTGTTTTCGTCTTCAATCAGTCGGGCAATTTCTTTTTCACCCAACACACCCACCAGGGTTTTATTGACCACCACCGGCACCACGTCCAGCCCGCCCTTACCCAATAAATGCGCGACATCATTACGATCGTCATCGGGTGAAACCTGAAAATAGCTGTGGTTGATCATGACCCCAACGGCTTTATCGTTATCTTCACATTGCAGTAATTTTTTAACCGAAAGTGTACCACGCAAATGATAATCGTCGGCGGTAACAAACAGTTGCGTCGGAATTTCGTCGGTTTTAAGTTGCGAAAGAAAATATTCCTTTGCCTTATTGACCGTCATATTACCTGGGATGGTAATGAAATCGGCGTTCATATAGCCCGCCACCGAAGACTCATCAAGAGTTTCAGTTGTGGCCAGCGCCGGGGATAGTGTGTTGTGATGTGACTTCATTATGTTAGTCCCTATTTCTGTTTGAACTTCAACAGCGAATCGCATAGGGGCGTTAACCACAGAGGGAGTGCAGAAAGCCTATCTCCGCGTCCAGGTTTTAGCACTATACAACGTATCTGATGTATTCATCAGAAGTTACCTTGGGCTGAACCTTAATCCGATAAAGCCTGTCTTAACCTTGGGCATCTCTCGATGTCGTCAGATCAGTAACCTGTGTTTGTATAGGAGCCTCGCCAAACGAGATACTGCATATAAACTACGGGAGGCAGTATAGGCGCGTTTTTTATTTTCGGGTGAAAAACCGGCTGACCGTTTATGAAACATTTAGAAAAATAGATTAACAGCGGACCAGATTCATCCCAATCCGCATTATTAAATCGTCAATGCGCAATGATATACACATTTTTATCGTACAGCGGCCCCTGCCGGGTAAAGTCGATGCCCTTTACATAGGGTTTGACCAGCGTAGCGTTCGCTTCGTAATAAACCGGAGCCACCGGGGTATCTTTCGTCAGCAGATCTTCGGCCTGTTGGAAATACTGTTGTACCTGCTGCGGTGTCTGGGCCGCAGTGGCCTGATGCAATAAGCGATCGTAATTTTGATTGGCGTATTTGGCCGAGTTCTCACTGCTGGTGGAGCGGAAAACGTTCAGGAAAGTCGAGGGATCGTTGTAGTCCGCCAGCCAGCGGCTGAAAGCCACGCTGTACTGCCCGTTATTGATATTGTCCAGCACCACCTTGCGCTCCTGATTCTGCAGGCTGACGTCCACACCCAGGTTCTTTTTCCACATGGCGCTGGCGGCGATCACAATCTTCTTAATGGTCGCGTCATTGCTGTACAGCAGGGTAAAGCGTAAAGGACGTTCCGCCGTAAACCCGGCTTCGGCCAGCAGTTTTTTCGCCTGCGTGATGCGTTGTTCTTGTGACCATCCCGCCGCCTCACCGGCCTGCAGTTTAAAGCCACCGGCACCGGTTGGGGTAAAAGTCCAGGCCGGTTGCTGACCGTAGCCCAGCACTTTAGTGGCAATAACCGTTTTATCCAGCGCCAGATTTAATGCCTGACGCACCCGCACATCGTTAAACGGGGCCTGGCGGTTGTTAAAGGCAAAGTAACTGGTCGACAACAGCGGGTAAGTGATTAATTGCTCATCACCCAGGCTATTTTTTAACTGTTGGTACAGTTCCGGTGGCGCACTGTAACCCAGCTCAATCTCTCCGGCCCGGAAGCGCGCCACCTCCGGGAACCCCTGCAGCGGCAGGAAAGTCACTTTGTTAAGCACCGTATGGGCGTTATCCCAATACTGGGTATTGCGCACCACCACCACCTTTTCATTGACCACCCACTGCGCCAGTCGGAATGCCCCATTACCGACAAAGTTCTGCGGCTGCGTCCAGTTTTTACCGTACTTCTCCACCACTTTCGGGTTGACCGGCAGCACCGGGAAATGGACCAACTGTTTGAGCAGATAAGAGTTAGGCTCGGCCAAGGTCACCTGTAGGGTATGTGCATCCAGCGCTTTCACGCCCAGTTCTGTCGGTGGTTTACTGCCGGCATTAATTTCCGCCGCATTTAGCACGTAGGCGGATGCCAGATAACTGCCGTAGGGAGAAGCGGTTTTTGGGTCAGTCAGGCGTCTCCAGCTAAAGACAAAGTCCCCGGCAGTCACCGGATCGCCGTTGGACCACCTGGCGTCCGGGCGCAGATGGAAGGTCCAGACATTGCCCTGATGCTCCCATTTTGTCGCCAACGCGGGGATCACTTCGCCATTTTTACCCACCCGCAATAACCCTTCAAACAGGTCATTGAAGATATAAAACTCTACGTTGCTTTCCGCCAGATTCGGATCCAGCGTTGCAGGCTCATAGCCATTGGCCCGTACCAGCTCCTGCGTCGCCGCCAGTGACGTTCCTGCCGGTACCTCGGCGGCGTTAACCCCTACTCCCGCCTGAAAAGACAAGATGATTAGACCAGCCAATCCTTTAAGTTTGAATGAATACTTCACGTCGTTATCCCTTGTTGGTGTTTTGTCGACGTATATATACATTGAAGCAGTTGAATAACTTAAATGATTAAACGCTATGACTCATAACCAAAACAGCACTCGGCAAACAACGTGAATTTCTTTCATATTCAATCAAATAGCTACCCACCATGCCTGGGTAATATTCTAAAAGCTTAATTTTCCTTAAGACGAGATAATTATTGAGCTAAAACTAAAAATAAATTAATACGAATCGTTTTCACTATCATTATTAATGTTCTTATATACAATTAGGGCTCCCAACGTCCGTTTGGCATAATTAGCATTTCCTCTCTGCACTCTCTAAATAAGGATGACTGTATGAAGCTGCGTTTCACTTCTCTCGGCCCGATTGCCCTGTTGGCATCGTCCATGATGCTGGCCTTCTCGGCTAATGCGGCATCCCAGGATGAAGGCATTGTTGTTTATAACGCCCAACACGAAAACCTGGTGAAGTCCTGGGTGGACGGTTTTACCAAAGACACCGGCATTAAAGTGACCCTGCGTAACGGCGGCGACAGCGAGTTGGGCAACCAACTGGTGCAAGAAGGCAGCGCATCCCCTGCCGACGTGTTTTTAACGGAAAATTCCCCGTCGATGGTACTGGTGGATAACGCCAAGCTGTTTGCCCCGCTGGATGCCGCGACGCTGGCCCAGGTTGAACCTCAATACCGTCCGCAACACGGCCGCTGGATTGGCATTGCCGCCCGCTCAACGGTGTTCGTCTATAACCCGGCGAAACTGACCGAGGCACAGTTGCCCAAGTCACTGCTGGATCTGGCCAAGCCAGAATGGAAAGGCCGCTGGGCCGCCTCGCCTTCAGGGGCTGATTTCCAGGCCATTGTCAGCGCACTGCTGGAGCTGAAAGGCGAAAAAGCCACGCTGGAATGGCTGAAAGCGATGAAAACCAACTTCACCGCTTATAAAGGCAACAGTACCGTCATGAAAGCGGTCAATGCCGGCCAAATCGACAGCGGCGTGATCTACCATTATTATCCGTTCGTCGACGGTGCCAAGACCGGCGAGAACAGTAAAAATATCAAACTGTATTACTTCAAACATCAGGATCCGGGCGCTTTCGTCAGCATCTCCGGCGGTGGCGTGCTGGCTTCCAGCAAACACCAAAAACAGGCGCAAGAATTCGTTAAGTGGATCACCGGTAAAAACGGCCAGGAGATCCTGCGTACCAATTACGCCTTCGAATATGCCGTTGGCGTCAACGCGGCTTCTAATCCGAAACTGGTACCGCTGAAAGAACTGGATGCGCCAAAAGTTGACGCTTCTGCATTGAACGGTAAAAAAGTGGTCGAACTGATGACTCAAGCCGGGCTGATGTAAGCCGGTTGATTAGTACAGAGAGTTTTTAGCCTTATGTCGAATACAGGTCTCAACGCCGCCGGTTCAAAGCCACGGTATACTTCGGCCCGCCGCCATCAGCGGCCCGGGTTGTTTATCGTGGCGGTCGCCATTTTACTCTCCCTGCTGGCGCTATTGCCGCTGGGGTTTGTCATTAGCGTGGCGTTTGAAACCGGTTGGCCAACGGTAAAAGCTCTGGTATTGCGCCCCCGGGTGGCCGAACTGCTGCTCAACACGCTGCTGTTGGTGGTGTTCACGCTGCCGATTTGCGCCATTCTGGGGGTAGCGCTGGCTTGGCTAACCGAACGCACTACGCTGCCGGGCCGTCGCATTTGGTCGTTATTGGCCACCGCGCCGCTGGCGGTGCCGGCATTCGTACAGAGCTACGCCTGGATCAGTCTGGTGCCTTCGATGCATGGGTTGGGAGCCGGGGTATTTATTTCGGTCATCGCCTACTTCCCCTTTATTTATCTGCCAACCGCTGCGGTATTACGCCGCTTGGATCCCGGAATTGAAGACGTCGCCACTTCGCTCGGTACGCGCCCGCTGGCGGTGTTTTTCCGCGTGGTGCTGCCACAGCTAAAACTGGCAGTTTGGGGTGGCTCGCTGCTGATCGCGCTGCATCTGCTGGCCGAGTACGGCCTGTATGCGATGATCCGCTTTGACACCTTCACCACCGCTATTTTCGACCAGTTCCAGTCGACCTTTAACGGCCCGGCGGCCAATATGCTGGCCGGGGTGCTGGTGCTGTGCTGCCTGGGATTATTAATGCTGGAAGCCGTCAGCCGTGGGCGAGCGCGTTATGCCCGCGTCGGTTCCGGCAGTGCGCGCAGTCAAACGGCTTATCGCCTTGGGCCCATCACCACCCTGTTCTGCCTGCTGCTGCCCCTGAGCCTCACTGCGCTGGCGCTTGGCGTGCCTTTTATCACCTTGGCCCGTTGGTTGACCTTGGGAGGCGTTGAGGTGTGGCGCAACAGCGAATTGCTGCCAGCCCTGGTGCAAACACTGTCACTGGCCGCCAGTGGCGCGCTGCTGATCACGCTGTGCGCTATCCCTATGGCCTGGCTGTCGGTGCGCTACCCGGCACGGCTGTATCGGGTATTGGAAGGCTGTAATTACATCACCAGTTCACTGCCCGGCATTGTGGTGGCACTGGCGCTGGTGACCATCACCATTCACAGTTTTCGACCGATTTATCAGACTGAAATCACCCTGCTGCTGGCCTACCTGCTGATGTTTATGCCACGGGCGCTGATCAACCTGCGCGCGGGGATTGCCCAGGCACCGGTCGAGTTGGAAAACGTGGCCCGTAGTCTCGGCCGTTCGCCGGCGGCAGCGTTATGGAGCACCACGCTGCGTCTGGCGGCCCCCGGAGCCGCCGCCGGTGCCGCACTGGTGTTTCTGGCGATCGCCAATGAGCTGACCGCCACGCTGCTGCTGGCCCCCAGCGGTACCCGCACGCTGGCCACCGGCTTCTGGGCGCTGACCAGCGAGATAGACTATGTGGCGGCCGCACCCTACGCCCTGATTATGGTGGTGTTGTCATTGCCACTGACCTGGCTTCTTTATTCTCAATCCAAACGTACGGCGGGATTATGAGCACGCTTGAACTGCAAGGCATCGGTAAATCCTATAACTCGGTCAAGGTGCTCGAGCATGTTGATTTAAACGTGGCACAGGGCAGCCGTACGGCGATTGTCGGCCCTTCCGGCTCGGGAAAAACCACCCTGTTGCGTATTATCGCCGGTTTTGAAATACCGGACAGCGGCCAGGTGATACTGCAAGGGCAAGCGATGGCCAACGGCAGCGGCTGGGTGCCGGCACACCTGCGTGGCATTGGTTTTGTCCCCCAGGACGGCGCGTTATTTCCGCACTTTACCGTAGCCGGCAATATTGGTTTCGGCCTGAAGGGCAGCAAGCGTGACAAGCGGCTGCGTATTGATGCACTGATGGAGATGGTGGCGCTGGATCGTCGACTGGGGGCGCTGTGGCCGCATGAGCTTTCCGGTGGTCAGCAACAACGGGTGGCGCTGGCCCGTGCGCTGTCTCAGCAACCCAGGTTGATGTTGTTGGACGAACCTTTCTCCGCGCTGGATACCGGCCTGCGCGCCGCGACCCGCAAAGCGGTGGCGGAACTGCTGGCAGAAGCCAATGTCGCGTCGATTCTGGTGACCCACGATCAAACCGAAGCCTTGTCGTTTGCCGATCAGGTGGCGGTAATGCGCAATGGCCGATTGGCGCAGGTCGGGCCGCCGCAAGATCTTTACTTAAGGCCGGTGGACGAACCGACCGCCACCTTTTTAGGCGAAACGCTGGTACTTTCCGCTGAGCTGGAGCAAGGCTGGGCGGATTGCGCGTTAGGGCGGATTGCCGTTGACGATCGTCAGCGCCGCGGCCCCGCTCGCATCATGCTCCGTCCTGAGCAGGTTCAGATTAGCCAGTCCGAGCCACAGCAACAGAGCCAGGCGGTGGTCACCGGTATTGATTTTGCCGGTTTTGTCTCGACCTTAAACCTGCACATGACCGGCAGTAATATCGCGATCGAGATTAAAACCATCAGCCGCGAAGGTCTCCGTGCCGGTTCTCACGTCAATCTGAACATCATCGGCCAGGCGCATATCTTTGCCGAGTAGCCCATCAAGGGGGCTTACCGCCCCTTTGAGCCTTAGTCTTGTGCCAACGCTCGAACGAAAAAACCTATCGCAGCCATCGAATACCAAAACCCCCTTCATCAACTACGATTAGTCTGTGACCGGTGTAAACATTCACCCGTCCGGAGATAACCCACAGAGGATTATCATAATTATTCATACTGCTTAAAGCCGCCCTTCTTTGATGCGGCTAAGAAAGGTTAATTATGGCACGTACTACCCCCCTTGAGCGCTACCGCAATATCGGCATCTCGGCGCACATCGATGCCGGCAAAACCACCACCACCGAGCGGATTCTGTTTTACACCGGGGTCAGTCACAAGCTGGGCGAAGTGCACGACGGCGCCGCCACCATGGACTGGATGGCACAGGAGCAGGAACGCGGCATCACCATTACTTCGGCGGCGACTACCTGTTTCTGGAACGGCATGCAGCATAATTATCCGCAGCACCGCATCAATATCATCGACACCCCAGGACACGTGGATTTCACCATTGAGGTCGAGCGCTCCATGCGGGTATTGGACGGCGCGGTAATGGTCTATGACTCGGTCGGCGGCGTACAGCCGCAATCTGAGACCGTCTGGCGTCAGGCTAATAAATACAAGGTTCCGCGTCTGGCGTTCGTCAATAAAATGGACCGAGTGGGTGCCGACTTCTTTCGCGTGCGCAAAATGATGATCGAACGCTTGAAAGCCAACCCGGTGCCGATCGTCATCCCGATTGGTGCCGAAGACCATTTCACCGGCGTGGTGGATTTGGTGCGCATGAAAGCCATCCTGTGGGACGAGGCTACGCAAGGCATGAGCTTCAGTTTTGAAGAGATCCCGGCCGAACTGCGCGACTCCGCGCAGGAATGGCGAGATAAAATGATCGAAGCCGCCGCAGAAGGCTCGGAAGAGCTGATGGACAAATACCTCAATCAGGTGCCGTTGAGCGAAGAAGAGATCGTCCGTGGTCTGCGTCTGCGCACCGTGGCCGGCGAAATTCAGCCGATGCTGTGCGGCTCGGCCTTCCGTAACAAGGGCGTGCAGCGCATGCTGGATGCGGTGATTGAACTGATGCCTTCACCGCTGGATGTTCCACCGATGGAAGGCCATGACGAGCGAGACAATATTGTCATTCGCCGGGCCGCCGATGACGAAAAGTTCTCGGCGCTGGCCTTTAAGCTGATGACCGACCCTTTCGTCGGCCAACTGACCTTCGTGCGGGTCTATTCCGGCGTGCTGACCAAAGGCAGCAGCGTCTATAACCCGGTGAAAGACAAGAAAGAACGCATTGGCCGCATCGTACAAATGCACGCCAATGACCGTAAAGATGTCGAAGAACTGCATGCCGGGGATATCGCCGCCTGCGTAGGGCTAAAAGACGTCATTACCGGCGACACGCTGTGTGACCCTAACGCCATTATCACACTGGAAAAAATGGTGTTCCCTGAACCGGTGATCGCCCAGGCGATTGAGCCTAAAACCAAGGCCGATCAGGAAAGAATGGGGATTGCCCTGCAGCGCCTCTCTTCGGAAGATCCGTCGTTCCGCGTTCGCACCGACGAGGATTCCGGCCAGACCATTATTTACGGCATGGGCGAACTGCACCTGGAAATCATCGTCGATCGTATGCGGCGTGAGTTTGGCGTGGCGACCACCACCGGCAAACCTCAGGTGTCTTACCGCGAAACCATCCGCAAGCGCGTGGCCGACGTGGAAGGCAAGTTCGTGCGCCAATCCGGGGGTAAAGGCCAGTACGGCCACGTGGTGTTTACCGTGGAACCCAATGAGCCTGGCAAGGGCTTTGAGTTTTTAGATGAGATCAAGGGCGGCGTGATCCCGGGCGAGTTTATCCCGGCGGTGAAAAAAGGCGTGCTGGAGGCGCTGAATACCGGCGTACTGGCCGGTTATCCGGTGGTGGATGTCAAGGTTCACCTGACCTTCGGTTCCTACCACGACGTCGACTCTTCGGAACAGGCTTTCCGCATGGCGGCGATCTTCGGCTTTAAAGAAGCCTGTCGCCAGGCCGACCCGGTTATCCTCGAGCCGATCATGTCGGTAGAAGTGGAAACACCCGAGGATTACGCCGGTAGCATCATGGGCGACCTGTCATCGCGGCGCGGTCTGGTGCAAGGTATGGAAGACATTCCCGGCGGCGGCGGTAAGGAGATCCACGCCAAGGTGCCGTTATCCGAAATGTTCGGCTATTCAACCACACTGCGTTCCATGTCACAGGGCCGCGCCACCTATACCATGGAATTTAGCCACTACGCAGAAGCACCGCGCAACGTGGCTGAAGAGATCATTCATCACCGGAAATCCTGAGTTGACTGCCTGCCGCCCTCAGCGGCAGGCTTCACTCTTTTGTGGCCAGAGCCACCACCACCGGCTGCGGTTTGATACGCATCGCATAAATCACGCCGATAATCAGGCAGCTAATCCCGCCCAGCGTCAACAGCGGCGGCCAGGCCTGACGCAGCATAAAGGTGTAAGCCAGTCCGGCCAGTATTTCGAAGACGATCAGCGGCCCCACCAATACCGTCGGCAAGCGTTGACTCGCCTCATTCCAGCACAGGGCGCCAATCCACGAGCACAGCATGCCAATGGCGATCATCAAGGGAATAAACACTTCCGGCCTTGGCCCAAACGGCAGCGCAAACGTCGGCTGGGTTAAAGCCAATTGCCCGCAAACCAACAGATAGCCCACCAACGCCAGCGGCAAAGTGACCAGCCCTTGTGCGGTCGCCCAGGTGGCAGGCCTTTGGTGCGGATTTTCCCGTAGCCAACGGGCATTGCGCAGCGGGAACCAGGTCCAGCAAGCCACCGCCAGCAATGCCAGCCCAAGCCCACTGGTGTAACGCCAGACATCAATTGGTGCCGTATTCCCCCGCAACTCGGCAACGTTAACCAGCGCCAGTCCGCAGGCGATCAATACCAACGCCGGTGTCAGTTTACGCCACGAAAGCCGCCCGTCATGCCGGCTGTAAAACAGGTTGGCGGTCACCGAGATCACCACCGGCAGCGTGCCGATAATCATGGTGGAAACGGGCGCTCCGGTGCGCTGAATGGCGCTGGCCAGGCACAGGTAATACAGCAGGTTGCCGATCGCCGTCAGTTTCAGCGCCTCCAACCAATCGTTACGATGTAACTTTTTCAACCGCTGACGATCAAACCACGCCAGCGGCAAAGCGATCAACCCAAAGGCAAGATAACGCCCGGTAGACTGCAACGCCGCCGGATATTCAGGGATCATAACCGGACCGACAAAAATCAGCCCCCACATCAGCCCGGCAGCCAGGGCAAATAACACGCCAACAAACATAATGACTCCATCAACGACCAGGCGCAGCAGGCTGGCCCCATGAATTAAATTTGGCGCCAGCCTAACCTACTCGTGCAGAGGAATATTGTAGCAAATTGCTGTTTTAGCCGGTCTGGTAAAGACTTCGCAAATCGAACTGAATGTTTGCGGGTCGCATCTCATCATGGGGCGCGGTGACTTTATTGCCATGCGGCAACAGCAAATGTCCCCTCTGGTTTAACCGGTAAATATTTTTCGTAGTAATCCAGATAGTTCTTTACCGGGTCAACATCTTTAAACTGTTCTGGGTAAAGTGATTTGGCAATAAACTGAATCATGGCGAAGTCGGAAAGCGTTCTTGATGCGCCCTGGTACACGCCGAATAATTGCTTGTTTTTTATCGCCGGCAATGAGTTCCAGCCATTACGAGTGGAAAAAGCCATAAGCTGTTGAACAGCCGTGCTTTTATCAACTCCCACCCCCATTGATAGCGCTGACGAAACCTTATTATTTTCTCTGCCGGAGATGAAAATAGCATCAGGCTTGGCAAACAGCAGCTGTTCTGGGTTAATCACACCCCACCACTCAAAAAAGGGTTCGGCAATATTGTCTGCTCCGGCAAGCTTCAGCATCGCCCCCCCACATATTCTTACCGTAGGTGAATGAATAATCGCCAGGCCCTTTATTCCCAAATTCAATATAAACCTTGGGTTTCTTTAATCCTGACGCATTGACTCTACGCTGCACGTCAGCAATGTTATTAGCGTAAAGTTCTGATAATTCCTGAGCGCGTTTTTCTTGCTCCGTGAGTATGCCGAATATTTTTGTAGAGCTGACATGTCTTTCGACAGTTTGCGCATTGTAGTCTACCACGACCACTGGGATTTTTAATTCTTCCAGGCGTGAGACCTCATGTTTCAAAGCAACATATTGCCATTCAGCCAAAATAATGACGTCCGGCTTCAATGATATTATATTTTCAAGCGAGATATTATGGAGATCCACCTCGCCAATATCAGCGATACGAGCCAGTGATGGCTGGTGTTTAACATACATATTCCAATTTGCCGGAACCTTTCCCCGCCAGGCCTCACGAGAAATGCCAATGACGCGCTCGTATGCCGCTTCCCCACCCACGGCCATGTAGTCTTCAAAGTAAAAACCTAAAACCGCCCTTTTTACCGGGGTATCAAGCGTAATCTTCCGCCCAGAACATCGGTTAATGTGGTCGTGGCCGCACTGGTGATGCCAGGCATAATTAAAAAAATGGCGAACAGTATAAAGGTTCTAAAATTTCGAGCGCCCATAAAATGGAGGTCCTCAGGAGTGGGGTTGTTCTTAATTATTGTTTATTTCTTTTGAGTCAAAAATACGCAAATGATAATAATTTTTATTAAGATTTATATCAACTGCAATCGTAACCCCCGTTTTCACCGGGCCGTAACCTGTTTTTTGATAACGCACCGGCGTGACACCGTAACGGTTAGCGAAAGCGCGAGTCAAATGCGCCTGATCGGTTAACCCCGCAGCCACCGCCACCTGTGCCGCAGGCATACCCCGCCCCAGCATCTGTTTGGCCTGCGACAGGCGGATCGCCATCAGCATCTGCTGGGGGGAAGCATGGTATTGGGCTTTGAACTTACGCAGAAAGTGATAAGGGCTGAGGGAAACCAGTGCCGCCAGCTGATCGAGAGTAATTACGGCAGAGAAGTTATCCTGCAGGTAACTTTTGACGATATCAAAACGGTGCGCCGCTTCGGCCTTTAACGGGCGAGCCACTTGAATATGCGGGCGGAAAATGTCGACCACCTGCGCCAGCAAGTGGTCAATGGTCAGCGGATCGCTGGCCTGCCACAGTGCGGCCAACGTGGCAGACAATTGCTGTGCCGCCTGCAAGTCCTGGCGCACCGCATCGGTGAACCAGAATCCCTGTTCACCAGACAGCAACTCCAGCGTATCCGGTTCCAGATAAAGCATGCGGTAGTTCCAGCCACCTGGGGTTTCTGCTTCACCGGTATGCAGCTCATCCGGGTTCATCAACACCAGTGAACCCGGCGCAGCCCGGTGCTGCGCGCCACGATAGCGGAAACGCTCGGCACCAAAATCGACGGTACCGATGGCAAAAGCATTATGGGTGTGCGGCTCAAAGGCATAGCGCTCAATATGGGCGTGATAAAGCTCTACGCCCGGCACCTGCACTAACTGCCGGAACTGCGCACTGTCTTTTTCAAAGGGAAACTGCTCTGGAACACCCTGCACCGTACCACCCTGCTTCAATGTCATTGCTGGCTGTATGATAGTCAAAGCGGTGTGGTTTGAGTAGTGGCGCACGAGGTGCGCTGGACGCTGCGGTTCATTCCGCGTAGGGTATTTTATCCGGTGCTCAACGTCTGCCTGCCAGCGTCGACACCTTGATTATCCCGCCGCAGAGTGGGAAACCTGTCTTTAACCCCCCTGAAAGTAAGAGGCAACAATGTATCCAGATACTCAACTCTATATCGACGGACAATGGCGCAACGCAGTCGCCGGTAAAACCACGCCGGTCACCAACCCCGCTACCGATGAAGTGATTGGCAGCGTGGCGCACGCTACCACAGCCGATCTCGATCTGGCGCTGGCCGCAACCGAGCGCGGTTTTAAAATCTGGCGCGAAACCTCCGCTTACCAGCGGGCCAATCTGATGCGTAAAGCCGCTGCTTTGTTTCGTGAGCGTGCAGATAAAATTGCCGCAATCATGAGCCAGGAACAAGGTAAACCTGTGGCGCAGGCCAAGGTGGAAATTCTTAACTCGGCGGACGTGATTGACTGGTTTGCCGGCGAAGCCAGCCGCACCTACGGCCAGGTAATCCCGTCCCGCAGCCAGGACGTTCAGCAGCAAACCCTGAAACTGCCGGTGGGACCGGTTGCCGCGTTTACCCCGTGGAACTTCCCAATTAACCAGATTGTACGCAAACTGTCTGCCGCGTTGGCCGCAGGTTGTTCCATCATCATTAAAGGCCCGGAAGAAACCCCGGCGTCCCCGGCGGAACTGATAAGAGCCTTTGCCGATGCGGGCATTCCTGCCGGTGTGATCGCACTGGTGTACGGCACCCCGGCAGAAATCTCCGAGTACCTGATCCCGCATCCGACCATTCGCAAAATCTCGTTCACCGGTTCAACCCGCGTGGGCAAGCATTTGGCGGCGCTGGCCGGTCAGCATATGAAAAAAGCCACCATGGAGCTGGGCGGTCATGCACCGGTACTGATTTTTGACGATGCCGATTTGGATGCGGCCGCCAAAGAGCTGGCGCTGGCCAAGTTCCGCAACGCCGGTCAGGTGTGCATCGCCCCAACCCGCTTCCTGATCCAGCAAGGCGTTTATGAAGCCTTTATCGAGAAGTTCACCGCAGCGGTGCGTGAAATCAAAATGGGCAATGGCTTGCAGGACGGTGTGACTATGGGCCCGATGGTGCTGCAACGCAGCGTGGACGCCATTGAGGCCTTCGTGAAGGATGCCGTCGCCGAGGGGGCTAAAGCCACTACCGGTGGCAAGCGCGTGGCCGGCCCCGGCAATTTCTTCGAACCGACGGTATTGCGCGACGTGCCACTGAGTGCGCGAGCGATGTCTGAAGAACCCTTTGGCCCGGTCGCCCTGCTGCGCCCGTTCGCCAGCTACGAGGAAGCCATCGCCGAAGCCAATCGCCTGCCTTACGGTCTGGCGGCCTATGCCTACAGCCGGAGTATCGCTACGGTAACGGCGTTGGGCCGGGATGTGGAAAGCGGCATGCTCAGCATCAACCATATCGGTTTCGGCCTGCCGGAAACGCCGTTTGGTGGGGTTAAAGACTCTGGCCACGGTACCGAAGGCGGCAGCGAAGCCATCGAATCCTATCTGGAAACCCGCTTTGTCACCGTCGCCGGGCGCTAATTAACAGTCCCTCTCCTTTGGGAGAGGGTTCTGTCTGTTTCCCCTCACCCCGGCCCTCTCCCCCGGGAGAGGGGGATTCTCACCCAGATAACAGCCTGGGCTTTACTTCGAACCAACCTTATCGAATAACACTCGCGCTGCCGGGGTTAAGCCCAGCATATGAATGCAGGCATGTACCATGCCCGGCAGCCGTTCACAGCGCACCGCGACCCCATCTTCACGCAACCGCTGGGCATAATGCTCGGCCTCATCGCGCAACGGATCGTACTCACAACTTAGAATGGTCGCCGGTGGCAACAGCCGCAACGTCGCGGCATGCAACGGTTCTGCGTAAGGGTCATACCCCTGGGCGTCGTCACCCAGATACTGCCCCCAGCAAAACTCCATGACCTCCCTGGTCAGGTAGTAACCCTGCGCATAAGCCTGGTAACTCGCCGTATCCATAGCGCGACTTAACGCCGGATACAGCAACAGTTGATGTTCAATCCGTGGGCCATTCCGGTCGCGGGCCAACAGCGCCACGGCGGCGGCCAGATTACCACCGGCGCTGTCGCCGCCAACCGCAAGGCGCGTAACGTCAACGCCCCACTCATCGGCCCGTTCAACCACGCCGCACAGTGCCTGATACAGGTCTTCCAGCGGCCGCGGATAGGGATGCTCCGGCGCCAGTCGGTAATCAGCCGACAAGATCACCCGCCCGGTGGCATTGGCCAGCGCCTGGCAAGGCTGGTCGTACAGCGCCAGCGACCCCAAACACCAACCGCCGCCATGGGCGTACAGCATCGCGGGCAGAGGTTCACCCTGCGTCACGCCCAGCGGCACATAAGCGCGAACGGCGATCTCATGGCCATCGTCAGCGGTCACACTTCCATCACGGACGCCACCACTGGCTTCTGCTTCCCCCTGCAACGCCAACAACCCGGCCTGCGCGGCAGCACGCATTTCACTCAGGGATTCAGGCGCGGCGGCATCTGCCGTTTCCGCCAGAAAACGGGCAATCTGTGAGTCAAGCGGCATCGGCCAGGCTCCCTGACAAGAATGGCACTACCAGAGCGATAAACGCCTCATGGCACTCTTCGGTGATGAAATGACCGCAGCTGGCCACGGTTTCGCCGCGCAGGTTAACGGCGTTGCCCTGCAACGTGACATAGGGCGCATCGCCGGTGGCGTGCTCGGCACCAATGGTCATCACCGGCATGCTGAGCGGTGTCTGGGCCCGAAGCTGGTTTTGCCGGATGGTTTCCGGAATGGCGCGATAATAATCAAAACCGGCCCGCAGGCTGCCCGGTGCCGAATAGGCGGCGATGTAGGTTTCCGCCGCTACCCGATCGCGGCGATAAGACCAGCGGTTAAAGATATAGCTCAGATATTCTCTCTCGCGACCCAGCGTCAAGGCTTCAGGCAAATCCGCCAGTTGGTTGAACATGAAGTGCCACAGGAAAATGTTTTGTTCTGCCGGTACAAAAATCGGTGGCGCGGGTGCCAACCCTGGGATCACCGCCTCCGTCAGTACCAGCCCCGTCACCGCCTGCGGGAAATCGCTCGCCATGGCATAACCCACCCACATGCCAATATCATGACCGACCAGTTGATAGCGCGGATGCCCCAGTTGCAGCATGGTCTGGTGCAAGGTAGCGGCCACGCTGCCGGTATCATAACCCCCGTGGGGTTTATCTGAATCGCCAATGCCCGGCGGATCTACCGCTATCGCCTTAAAGCCTGCCGCCGCCAGGGCCTGCATCACATGACGCCAGGTGTACCAGGTTTGCGGCCACCCCGGGATCAGCAGTACCGGCTGCCCTTCGCCAAGCGTCACGCAGTGAATTCGGTTGCCGTTTACCCGCGTATAGACGTGTTCTGGTTCAGGTCCATTCAACATGGACCCGTTATTTTGCAGTGTCATCAGTGTTCTCCGTGGTGGAATTGTGTGGCTCAGCGCAGGCCAAGCAAGGTATTGATTTGCTGTTGGTCAACCGGCGCGCCGGCAAAGTCATCAAACACCTTGTCGGTGACGTTGATGATGTGGTCACGAATAAAGGCCGCGCCTTCGCGTGCGCCATCCTGCGGGTGTTTCAGGCAGCATTCCCACTCCAGCGTCGCCCAACCGGCGTAGCCATGCTGGGTTAGCCGCGAGAAAATGCCTTTGAAATCCACCTGGCCGTCACCCAATGAGCGGAAACGTCCGGCACGATCGGTCCATGACTGATAGCCGCCGTAAATGCCCTGCCGTCCGGTCGGGTTGAACTCGGCGTCCTTGACATGGAACATGCGGATAAAGTCCTTGTAAATATCGATGTAATCCAGATAGTTCAGCTGTTGCAGCACGAAATGGCTTGGGTCGAACAGGATCTGGCAACGCGGATGTGCCCCAACGCGCTGATGAAACATTTCAAAGGTCACGCCGTCGTGCAGATCTTCGCTCGGGTGAATTTCATAACACAGGTTCACTCCCTGCTCGTCGCAGGCGTTGAGCACCGGCAACCAGCGTTTGGCCAGTTCATCGAACGCCGTTTCGATCAGCCCCGCCGGACGCTGCGGGAACGGGAACAAATACGGCCAGGCCAGGGAACCGGAGAAGGTGCCCATCTCACTGAGTCCCAACCTCGCAGAGGCTTTGGCCGCCAACAGCAACTGCCGGTGCGCCCACTCGCCACGAGCCTGCGGGTTGCCATGCAGTTCCGCTGGCGCAAAACTGTCGCACAATGCGTCATAGGCCGGATGCACTGCCATCAACTGACCAAAAATATGGGTAGTGAGTTCACTGACCACCAGGCCATGGTCTGCCAACATGCCGACCAGCTCATCACAATAGGTTTGGCTTTCTGCGGCGGTGGCCAAGTCAAACAGACGGCTATCCCATGCCGGGATTTGCAAAGCTTTAAAGCCGGTTTGCGCCGCCCACTGGGCGATAGCCGGCAGGCTGTTAAAGGGGGCGGCATCGTCACTGAACTGTGCCAGATGCAGGCTTGGACCTTTCAAGGTTTTCATTCTAAACTCCAATTGGTTGTCGATTGACAAACAATAGGCTTAAATCAATTCCTCAGCAAGTGAATTTTAAAAAATCGTTGGTATTACAGTGGATTTAAGCGATCCTGTTGCGCAGAGCAACAGGTAAACAGGAGCAAATGAATGGCAGGCAGACCGCGCGAATTCGACCGTGAACAGGCGTTATTGAAGGCCCGGGATCTCTTCTGGCGTCAGGGGTATGAAGGCACCTCCATGTCGGATTTGGTCGCCGAGTTGGGCATTGCCTCTGCGCGTATTTATAAAGCGTTCGGTTCGAAAGAATTGCTGTTCCGCGAAGCCATTGCCAGCTACGAAAACCATGAAGGTGGCTTTGCCGATCGCGCTTTCAGCGAAGAAAGCAGCGTGCGTGTGGCGATAAAACGCCTGCTGGACGACGCGGTAGCGCTCTACAGCCGCACTGACCTGCCGCAAGGTTGCATGGTGGTATCTTCCGCCGCCAGCGTCAGTGACGAAAACAGCGGTATCAAAGACTGGCTGGCGGAGCATCGTTTGCAACGCACCCAGGGCATGATTGACCGGCTGCAAACCGCCGTTGCGACGGGGGGAACTGCCACCAGAAACCGATGCTGACGCCCTCGGCGACTATTTTGCCGCCTTCCTGCACGGTTTGTCGGTGCAGGCGCGCGATGGCGTCAGCCGGGCAAGATTAGAGGCAGCGGTCAAGATTGCGCTTTCGGCGCTGGATTGATCACTCCGGTAAATCAACTATCACCAGGGTGCCGTGGCTGCCCGCCAGCACCCGATGCGGCACGCCGGCAGTGGCCTGATACAGTTGCCCGGCGTTGATCGTAATTTCCTCGCCCTTCACTTCCAGCCGCAGTTGCCCGGCGATCACCAGTAATCCTTCGTGATAGTCATGAACTTCATCGTCAATGGTGCGCGGATCCATCCGCAATACTTTGATATTGGCCGGGCCGACATGGCCCAATACGCTGGAACGCCACGCTTCCGGTAAATCGCTGGCCAGCGCAGCAAGATCGAATAATGACATAGGGGCTTCGTCCGTTAGCAGCACCATCGCTGCCAAGGCAATTTACCCTCTCACTCGCCGCTGGCTAAATACCCATTGATTTTAACCTATAGCCAAACGGCTCACACCGGCACCCGCCGGCTGATTTCGACTACCTGGTCGCTCGGCAAATAATAGTAATCCGTCACGTGCATGCCGTTACGCACCATCAGCGCAAAAATGTTGCGTTGCCAGGCCGGTAATCGGTCATTGGCCTCGCGGCGCACCACGGTTTCAAGCCCCAGATAATAGGTGGCATCGTCAAAATTCAGCCCGGTTTTCTGTGCCTCCGCATGGTGTAACAGACGAGGAATATTGGGTCGTTCCATAAAACCATAGCTCGCCACGCCACACCAAAATCCCGGTGATTGTTGCCGCATCACCAGCCGTTCGGCATTCGCCACCCGGGGTTCGTTAACGATCGTGATATGCAGCGACAGCACATTGGCATGCAGCGAACCGTTGCGTTTGACATGCCATTTCATCACCGGCGGCGTGCCGCTCAGGGTGCGGGTAAGAAAGATTGCCGTGCCCGGCACCCTGGGGATACTCTGCTCCTCAAGATGAACCAGAAAATCTGCCAGCGGCAGACTCTTTTCCCCCAACGTACGGGAAGCCGCGATCACCCCGCGATGCCAGATTAACATCACGCCATACACCAGAGTCGCCAGCAGCAGCGGGACGTACCCGCCCTGCATTACCTTGCTGAGGTTAGCCAGCAGGAAGCTGAGATCGACGATAAAGAAGCTGCCGGCCACCAACAGGCTGGCGATCGCTCCCAACGCCACACCTCGCGCATGGCCACAAACAGCAGTCCGGTAGTCATGATCATGGTGAGCGATACGGCGATACCGTAGGCGGCGGCCAAATTATCGGATGACTTGAAGAACACGGTCAAAAATACCGTCGCCGCCATCAGCAGCCAGTTAATGGCGCTGATGTAAATTTGCCCATAACTTTCTTCGGTGGTCTGTTTGACCCGCAATCGCGGCAGCCAACCAAGCTGGATCGCCTGGCGGGTCATGGAAAACGCCCCGCTGATGATCGCCTGACTGGCGATAATGGTGGCCAGGGTCGCCAAAATCACCAGCGGAATTTGCAGTATCGGCGGACACAGGCGGAAAAAGATATTCTGGGTGACGTCTGCACCGGAGAGGATCAGCGCGGCCTGCCCGGCATAGTTCAGTAACAGGCTGGGGAACACAATGCCAAACCAGGCGAGCCAGATCGGTTTTTTGCCAAAGTGCCCCATATCGGCGTATAGCGCTTCCGCACCGGTAACACAGAGGAAAACGCCGCCCAGCACCAGGAAACTGGTCAGCCCATTGGAAAACAGAAAATCAATGCCATACAGCGGGTTTAACGCCATCAGCACCGCCGGATGCTGGATAATTCCCCAAATGCCCAGCGCGGCGATGGAAAAGAACCACAGCGCCATAATCGGCCCGAAAACTTTGCCGATGCGCGCGGTGCCCAAGGGTTGAATGGCGAACAGGCTGACCAGGATCACCACCGCCGCCGGCAGGATATAGGGTTGAGACTCGGGCAGGACAATATTCAGCCCTTCCAGCGCCGACAATACCGAAATCGCCGGGGTGATCGCGCCATCGCCGTAGATCAGCGCCGCGCCAAACAGGCCGGCAAACACCACCATCGGTCGGATCTTTTTCTTACTGACCAACAATGACATCAGCGCCATGATGCCGCCTTCGCCACGGTTATCGATACGCATGGCAAACATGGCGTATTTCAGTGAGGTGACAATCACCAGCGTCCAGAAAATCAGCGACAGCAGGCCAAGGATCACCGGTGGCGACGGCGCATCACCGGAGAGAAACAGCACGGTTTTCAGGGTATACAGCGGGCTGGTGCCGATATCGCCGAACACCACCCCCAATGCGCCACCGGCCAGCAGTGGCAGGCTCATTTTAGGCGTTTCCGGTTCATTCTCTGTGGTCATCAAGCGTTCCTGAATAAGCCATCACGATATATTCAGGATAGACAGTTCAGGCCGTTAGCACGTGGCCTTATTCAACCTTCGGCCTCTTTGAGCAACCAGCGTTGCAGGTTCAGCCCTTCCGGCGACAGTTCGGTGTTCTGCCTTACGCACAGGTAGTAATCTCGGCCGTCATCAATTGCCAGGTCAAACAGCTTAACCAGTTCGCCGCTGCTGAGGTAAGGCGCGATCAACGGCTCACGCATCAGGGCGCAGCCCAAACCCGCCTGCACCGCCGCCAGCGTCAGCAAGCCATCTTCAAACATCGGGCCGGTACTGCGTAGCGGCCGACGGACTCCGGCCAACTGAAACCATTGCATCCAGGTGGTGCGTTCTTCGTCATGCAGCAGCGGCAGTGGTGAAAGTTGATCCGGCGTGTCCAACAGTCCATGCACCTTGATAAACCCCCGACTGCATACCGGCACCATTTTGCCGGACATCAGTTTTTCACTGCGATAACCGCTCCATTGCCCGGTGCCAAAACGAATCGAGATATCGGCAGCGTCACTGAGGTAATTACGGTGGTTGGCGTACACCACATTGATGTCGATATCAGGGTTTTCGCGCAGAAACCCATGCAAACGCGGAATAAACCAGCCCATGCCGAACAGCGGGATCAGGCTGATGGTGACCTGCCGGGAAGCCGATTGCTCACGCACCTGCTCGGTCGCCTGGCGTAATACGTTAAACGCCGAGCGAATAGAGCGGTAATAATCCCGCCCTTCGTTGCGCAGGATCAGGTTACGCCCCTGCCGCTCGGTCAGCGGCATTTGCAGAAAGGCCTCCAGCGTTTTGAGTTGGTGACTGACTGCCGAAGGGGATATTGCAAGTTCTTTCGCCGCGGCGGTGATACTACCCAGGCGGGCGATAGCCTCAAACGCCCGCACCGCGCGCAGCGGCGGATCGTTAGGCAACGCTGTGACGCATTGTTCTGTTTTTTTCATATGTTGACTATTTCGGTTAAACATCGGCGACGGCTTAAAATTAATATACAAATAAATCAATAAATTAAAAACACACATTTTCTGTATAAGAAATTATATTTCCGTATTTTACAATTTTCTCTAACTCTCTACTCTGAGCTTCCTGAATCATAATTTTTCGGGACTCCCCCTATGGATACGCTGGTACAGCAGACCGTCAACGGACTGATGCTCGGCAGCATTTATGCGTTGATCGCCCTGGGTTACACCATGGTGTACGGCATTCTGCGCATTATCAATTTTGCCCACGGCGATGTGTTGATGGTTGGTGCACTGAGCGCCCTGTCTACCCTGGGCGTGTTGCAGCATCATTTCCCTGGCCTGTCACCTTACGTCATGCTGTTTCTGGCGGCGCTGGTCGCGATGACGGTATGTGCGCTGGTGTCGATGAGCATTGAACGGCTGGCCTACCGTCGCCTGCGTAATGCTCCGCGTCTGGCGCCACTGATCAGCGGGATTGGCGTATCGCTACTGCTGCAAACGCTGGCGATGCTGATCTGGTCGCGCAATCCGTTAATGTTCCCGCAACTGCTGCCCATGTCACCTATTGCCCTGACCCAGGGTAGCGCTGAACACGCACCAGCGGTGATCACCGGTACCGGTATCGCCACGCTGGGGGTTGCCGTACTGGTGATGCTCGGGTTGCTGCTGCTGGTCGAGCACTCGCGCTTTGGCCGCGCCATGCGCGCCACGGCGGAAAATCCGCAGGTCGCCAGCCTGATGGGCATCGATCCCAACCGCATCATCATTCTGACTTTCGCCCTCGGCGGCGCGCTGGCAGCCATAGCGGGCATCATGATGGCCAGCAATTATGGTAACGCCGGTTTCTCCATGGGCTTCCTGCCGGGCATCAAGGCCTTTACTGCCGCCGTGCTGGGCGGTATCGGCAACCTGCGCGGTGCCATGCTCGGCGGATTATTGCTGGGGCTGTTCGAGTCGCTGGGCACCGGTTATCTCGGCGAACTGACCGGCGGCACCTTCGGCAGCAACTATCAGGACGTTTTCGCCTTCCTGATATTGATTGCCGTACTGGTATTGCGCCCATCCGGGCTGTTGGGCGAACGCGTCGCCACCCGCGCCTGAGGACACGAGATGACTATTCTGACCGCTACTCTACACACCGCTTCCCCTCATCGCGCCAGACTTGGTGTGGTTCTGTTTTTTCTCGGTCTGCTGCTGGCCCCCTGGGTGGCCGGATCCGTCGGCGGTAACTATTGGGTGCGGGTGATCGACTTCGCACTGCTGTATCTGATGCTGGCGCTGGGTCTGAACATCGTGGTCGGCCTCACCGGCCTGCTGGACATGGGATTTATCGCTTTTTACGCCGTCGGCGCCTACCTGACCGCACTGCTCTCGTCTCCGCACCTTACTCAACAATTTCCGCTGCTGTTGCAGTGGTTCCCTGAGGGGCTGCATCTGTCGATCCTGCTGTTGATCCCACTGGCAGCGGTGCTGGCAGCGCTGTGCGGCATTCTGCTGGGAGCACCTACGCTGCGGTTGCGTGGCGACTATCTGGCGATCGTCACGCTGGGTTTCGGTGAGATAGTGCGTATTTTGATGCGTAATCTGGACCGGCCACTCAATATCACCAATGGTCCTAAAGGGATTTCCGCTATCGATCCGGTCACGCTGTTCGGCCTGAAATTTTCCGGTATGCACTCGTGGTTTGGCATCCGTTTTTCATCGCTGTATCTCTATTATTACCTGTTCGCTGCTCTGCTGTTGCTGATCCTGTTTGTCTGCCTGCGCCTGCAGCATTCGCGGGTTGGCCGCGCCTGGACCGCCATTCGCGAAGATGAAGACGCGGCGCGGGCGATGGGCATCAACACACGCAACTTCAAGCTGCTGGCTTTCGCCATCGGAGCGACTTTTGGCGGTGTCGCCGGCGCACTGTTTGCGGCGTTTCAGGGCTTTGTCTCACCGGAATCCTTCACTCTGCAAGAGTCGATCGCCGTATTGGCAATGGTGGTGTTGGGCGGCATGGGCCACATACCCGGCGTGATCCTCGGCGCATTACTGCTGGCCGCCCTGCCAGAGCTGCTGCGCAGCACCATGGGCCCTCTGCAACAGGCGCTATTCGGCCAGGTGTGGATAGATCCAGAGATTATTCGCCAACTGTTCTACGGGCTGGCCCTGATCCTGGTGATGCTGTATCGCCCTGCGGGCCTGTGGCCGGCACGCCATCAACCGGGAGCCGCTTCATGACGCCACTTCTCACACTCAGTCACGTCAGTAAACGCTTTGGCGGGCTGACCGCGGTGGATGACGTCAGCATCAGCATTCACCAGGGCGAAATTTACGGGTTGATCGGGCCGAACGGTGCAGGAAAAACCACCTGTTTCAACCTGATCACTGGCCTGTACCGGGCCGACAGCGGCGAGTTTCGTCTGCAGGATCGCCGCTACAAGCCGCAGGCCATCGACAAGGTGGCACAGGCCGGTATCGCCCGCACCTTCCAAAACCTGCGCTTGTTCAATGAAATGAGCGTTCTGGAGAACGTGATGGTCGGTTGCCATCTGCGCACTCGCAACGGTCTGTGGGCGGCGATCTCACGCCATCGGCGTGCCCGAGAGGAAGAGCAAGCCACACGAGAGAAATCCCACGCGCTGCTGGAGTACGTCGGCATCAGCCAGTTTGCCCACTACCGCGCCGGCGATCTTTCCTATGGTCACCAGCGGCGGTTGGAAATCGCCCGGGCGCTGGCCACAGAGCCGAAATTACTGGCGCTGGATGAACCGGCAGCCGGTATGAACGCCGCCGAAAAAGTGGCGCTGCGCGAGCTACTGCAACGTATCCGCGAAAGCGGCAAAACCCTGTTGTTGATCGAGCACGACGTCAAACTGGTGATGGGATTGTGCGACCGTCTGACGGTACTTGATTACGGCCGAGTGATCGCCGAAGGCGAACCGGCACAGGTGCGACGTGAACCGGCGGTGATCCGCGCTTATCTGGGGGGAGCTGCCGATGTCTGAACCCTTATTGATGGTCAAACAGTTAAAAGTGTCTTACGGCGGCATTCATGCCGTGAAAGGCATCGATTTTACAGTGAACAGCGGCGAACAGGTGACTTTGATCGGTGCTAACGGTGCAGGTAAAACCTCCAGCCTGCGCGCGCTGACCGGCCTGCAACCCTTCGAAGGGGAAATCCTGTTCGACGGCCGTTCCATTCGCGGTATGCCACCCCATCGCTTATTGCAACAGGGCCTGGTGATGGTCCCGGAAGGCCGCGGTATTTTCGCCCGCATGACGGTGCTGGAAAACCTGCAGCTTGGTGCCTATTCGCGCCGTGACAAACCGGCGGTGCGACAAGATCTGGAACAGGTTTGCTCTATATTCCCGCGGTTGCGCGAACGGCTGCAACAGCAGGCCGGGCTGCTTTCCGGCGGTGAGCAGCAGATGGTGGCCATTGGCCGGGCGTTACTCAGCCGTCCGCGCCTGTTGGTGCTGGATGAGCCCTCAATGGGGTTGGCACCGATCGTGGTTGAAGCCATTTTTGAGGTTATCAAAAGCCTTTCTCGTGACGGTGTCACGCTGCTTTTGGTGGAACAAAATGCCCGACTGGCACTGGCATCTACGGATCGCGCCTATGTGCTGGACAGCGGCAGCCTGAGCCACTGTGGTCGCTCTGCCGACCTGCTGGACGATGAAAAAATCAAACAAGCCTATCTGGGCGAATAACCGCTTTTACTTTTAACCACACCGGGAGTTTTACATGAGCAAGATAACTCGCTTCAAGCCGTTGGCGCTGGCCGCCGCCGTTCTGGTCAGCCTGGGCGCGACATCGCCGGTTCAGGCCGATGAAACTATTTTGATCGGGCTGGCAGGCCCGCTGACCGGCCCTTCCGCCCGTATCGGCAAGGATTTGGAAAATGGCGCGCAGTTGGCCATCGCCGATGCCAACGCCCAAAAACCGACGCTGAAAGGCAAGCCGGTCACCTTTAAACTGCTGTCCGAGGACGATCAGTCAGACCCACGCACCGCCGTTGCGGTAGCCCAACGCCTGGTGGACGAAGGCGTCGCCGGCGTGGTCGGCCATTGGAACACCGGCACCAGCATCCCGGCGGCACGTATTTACCACGACGCCGGTATTGCTCAGGTCGCACCGGTCGCCACTGGCCACGGCTATACTCAGCAAGGGTTCGATACCAGCTTCCGCGTAATGGGCCACGACGATGACGGCGGTCATTATGCCGGCGACTATGCGGTGAAGGTGCTGAAGGCCAAGCGTATTGCGGTAATCGACGATCGCACCGCGTTCGGCCAGGGGCTGGCAGATGAGTTTATCAAGTCGTTGGTGGCTCAGGGCCTGCAACCGGTCGCGCGGGAGTATGTCGACGACAAGACCGTTGATTTCAGTGCGGTACTGACCACCGTGCGCAGCAAGAACGCCGATTTGATCTTCTTCGGCGGCGTCGACTCGCAGGCCGCCCCGCTGGCCCGTCGCATCAAACAGTTGGGGATGAACACCCAACTGATGGGCGCAGGTGGCTTTGTCAGCCAGACTTTCCTGACGCTGGCACAGAAAGAAGGTGAAGGCGTGGTGGCACTGGAGCCGGGCCTGCCGCTGGAACAGATGCCAGGCGGCAAAGCCTTTGAGCAGGCCTACCGTGACCGCTACAAAACCCATATCGAACTGCATGCGCCGTTCGCCTACGACGCTACGCGGGTATTGATTGCCGCCATCGAGCAGGCGGGGTCCGCCGATCCGGCCGATTATCTGCCGAAGCTGCGCGCCATCCATTATCAGGGCGTCACGGGTGTCATTGCGTTCGATGCACAGGGCAATCTGCAGCAGCCAAGTTTCACTCTTTACCGGGTGGTTGACGGCAAATGGCAGCCGCAAAGCGTACTGGGCGGCGCAAAAGCACAATAACAATCCGCAAGGCAGTGAGGAGCAAGGCAATGAGCGAGGCAAAAAACGAATTGGGCATTCTGGCCCGACGCCGGATAGAGGCGGAAATCATCAAGCCAATCTACCAAATCCTGGTGCGTGAGATCGGTAAAGAGCGAGCGCAGGCGGTGATTGGCGAAGCCATCGAAAACGCGGCCATCGAGGCCGGTAAAAACTTTGCCGCGCAGGAGCCGAATGGCGCTGATTTGCAGAGTTTCGCCGCCTTGCAGTACCTGTGGGAAAAAGACGATGCGCTGCAGGTGAAGGTGATCCACCAGGATGAGCAGCATTTCGACTATAACGTCACCCGCTGCCGTTATGCCGAAATGTACCACCAGATGGGGCTGGGGGAAATCGGCCACCTGTTGTCCTGCGCCCGCGACAGTCAGTTTATCGTCGGCTATGCGCCGGATGTCGAACTGCAGCGTACCCAGACCATTATGTCCGGCGCGTCCTGCTGCGATTTCCGCTACACCGCCAAAGCGCCGGGAGAGAAAAAATGACGCATCAGGTGAATGGCGAACGCCTGTGGCAAAGCCTGCTCGACATGGCGCAATTCGGCGCCATCCCGAAAGACGGCGTCACCCGCCTGGCGCTCAGCGAAGAGGACCGTCAGGCACGCGACCAATTGCGTGACTGGGGCGCTGGCAGCCGGTTGCAGTGTACGGGTCGACCGCATGGGTAATATGTTTTTGCGCCGTGAAGGCACCCGCCCGGAATTGGCGCCGGTGATCACCGGTTCTCACGTTGACTCCCAGCCCAACGGCGGCCGTTTCGACGGTATTTATGGCGTGTTGGCCGGTCTGGAAGCGATCCGCACCCTTAACGATCGCCAGATTGCCACCGAGCGAGCGCTGGAAGTGGTCAACTGGACCAACGAAGAAGGCGCTCGTTTCGCCCCGGCAATGATTGCCTCCGGGGTGTTTGCCGGGGTGTTCGATCTGGAATACGGCCTGTCACGCAGCGATGCACAAGGCACCTGTATCTGTGAGGCGTTGCAGCAGATTGGCTACGCCGGTGAACACACCGTGGGCGACATGCCGATCCACGCCGCCTTTGAGCTGCATATTGAGCAAGGCCCTATCCTCGAAGCGGAAAACATTGAGATTGGCGTAGTAACCACAGCGCAAGGTCAACGCTGGTATGAGCTGGAAATCATCGGTTTTAGCGCCCATGCCGGTACCACACCGATGGATCGCCGCCGGGATGCCCTGCTTGGTTTCGCCACCCTGGTTACGGCAGTCAACAACATCGGCAAGCATTTCATGCCAGACGCGCGCGCCACGGTGGGGATGGCACAAATCACTCCCAATTCACGCAACGTGGTGCCTGGCAAGGTGTTCTTCAGCGTTGAGTTTCGTCACCCGCAAGAGGCGGTACTGGAACAGATGGAACAACAGCTGCTGGCTGCGGTAGCCGAGGTTGGCAACCAGGGGCTGAGCGCCAGTGCCGAGCGTATCTTCCAGTATCAACCGATACGTTTTGATCAAGGCTGTATCGACAGCGTCCGCCAGGCGGCACAGGCGCTGGGCTATTCACACCGCGATATGGTTTCCGGTGCCGGTCACGACGCCTGCTACCTGAGTCGGGTGGCCCCCACGGCGATGATTTTCATTCCCTGCGTGGACGGTATCAGCCACAACGAACTGGAAAACATCTCGCCTGCGTGGGCGACCGCCGGTGCCAACGTGTTGCTTAACGCGCTGCTGGCGCAAACCCGCGCCTGATCCCGCTGCCCCGGTTAATCGGCCGGGGTCTGGAAAAAAATATTCAACAAACTGGTTGAATATTAGCCCACCTGTTCTATATTCAACCATATGGTTAAATTATCTTCCTCACAGCTGGACGCCATTTTTCGTGCACTTTCCGACCCAACGCGGCGCGCGATACTGCGTGCGTTGGCCGGCGGTGAGCACAGCATTGGTGAACTGGCCGCGCCGCTGCAAATGTCGTTTGCCGGCGCATCCAAGCATATCAAGGCGCTGGAGCTTGCTGGGCTGGTGCAGCGAACCGTGCAGGGAAGAAACCATATCTGCCGGCTTGAACCCGAGCCAATGGCGCAGGCCATGCAATGGCTGAAAACCTACGAGCATTTCTGGACAGAGCGGCTGGACGCGCTGGAAATAGCGCTGCTGCAGCCCGAACCGAATCCTCCCAAGGAGTGAACTATGAACGACTACGGCATGATTATTGAAACCGGCACGCTGCGCATTCAGCGGCTGCTGCCCGGCCCGATCGAACGGGTTTGGGCCTATCTGACGGAATCCGACAAACGCGCCACCTGGCTGGCCGCCGGCGATATGAAGCTGGAAAACGGTGCCCAGGTTGAGCTGGTGTTCCGCAATTCCGACTTGACCGGTGAGCATGAACAAACGCCGGCCAAATATAAAAACCTCGGTTGCAGCGTCAGCAACGTCGGCCATATCACCTGCCTGTTCCCGCCGCGGCTGCTGAGCTTTACCTGGGCGGAACAGGGGCAGAACCGCCCTTCCGAAGTGACCTTCGAATTGACCGAACAGGGTAACGCGGTGCTGTTGACGGTGACCCATCGTCGCCTGGCTAACCGTGACGAAATGCTCAGCGTGGCCGGCGGCTGGCACACTCATCTGGATATTCTGGTCGACCGTCTGCACGACCGGCAACCTCAGCCCTTCTGGAGTACCCACGCCAGGCTGGAAGAAGAGTACCGGGCCAGACTCTGATCACCCTTCATCCCGGCGTCTGAAGGCCAGATAGCCGGTCACCAGCGTAAAGCCGCCGACCAGCAACACCAACAGGATAAAACCGTGGTGATTGCTGGCCAGCGGGATCCCGCCCACATTCATACCGAAGAAACCGGCAACGATATTGATCGGCAACGCCAATACGGTGATCACCGTCAGGGGTGTACAGCGTGCGGTTGTTCTGCTCCATCTGCTTGGCGCCAATCTCCTCTTGCAACAGACGAATTCGCTCGGTCAGACTGGCAAGGTCGTTCAATACCACGGTGAACTCTTCGGTGAACTGGCGTAAATCCTGCACCACGTCGCGGCTCAGCCAGGGTCGGCGGCCGATTCAGTAAACGAAACAGCGCCGCCGGCTCCGGTGCCAAAAGCCGCTGAAATCGCAGCAGCATGCGACGCATGCGCCCCAGTTCAGTGCGGTTACGCTTTACATGATTGCTCAACAGGCGATCTTCAATGGTGTCGACATACTGGTTGGCCTGACGGACCACCTGCTCCAGCACCTCTTCCTGTTCTTCCAGCAGGTGCGCCAACAGTTCGGTAGAGGATGCCAGTTGCAATGGCCCCAGACGGCCCAGCAACCGCTCAATCAAACGCAGCGGTTTGTGCCTTGCCGTGACCACCAGCCCGCTACGGCAGTACAGCCACAGCGTGGCAATCTCTGGATTGTTCTCTTTGGGGTGAAAAATGACGTCGTTGAGCACCGCAAACAGATCATCGCCCTGGCGCTCAATGCGGGTGGTATGGGAACCGTGACGAATTTCGTCAAAGAAAAAATCGGAAATGGCAAAGTGGTTTTTGAGCCATTTTTCTGCGGCCGCATGGTTCAGGTTGAGATGTAGCCAGATAAATCCCTCACCCGGTACCAACGCCTGCCAGGCCTGGCAAGCCTGCTGCGAAGACACCGGCTGCGGCGGCTCTGCCGTGCGGAACACGTGTCCGTAAATCAGCCCGGTAACCTCATCATCGAAATCAAGTTTGTGCAATTTTCCCGCAACCGTTTGAGCCATAAACCTTTATCCTGAATAACCGCACTGATTAATTAATTGGCTTTCGCCTTTATATCAATCTTTAAATGACAACGTTAATTATTTTCACTTTTCCCGATGATTAATATTAGCGTCATAAAAAAGTCACATTATTTCCCAATACTTTGATGGCAGCACTGTACAACATCGTCAGTATTCTAATGAAGTCTATCGGGAAGGTCCTTTATGAGCGATAACAGCGCCGTTCAGGCAGGTGCGCCAACCGCGTCCAGCCTGCCAAAAATCTACCAAAAGAACAGTCGACTCACTGTTCTTTTTTTTGTTTTTTTATTAGTACTGGGGATAGCTTTTGCCGGGGTGAATTTATTTAACGACGTTAGCGATGCCGGTGCGGTATATACCAGCTACCTGCCGTTCCTTTTATTGGGGTTAGCGTTGCTGATTGCGCTGGGCTTTGAATTTGTTAATGGTTTTCATGATACCGCCAATGCGGTGGCCACCGTTATTTATACCCATTCATTGTCGCCCATGGTGGCCGTGGTTTGGTCAGGGTTCTTTAACTTTCTCGGCGTGTTGTTTTCCAGCGGAGTGGTGGCGTTCGGCATCATTTCGCTGTTGCCGGTTGAGTTGATCTTGCAGGCCGGTACCGGCAATGGCTTTGCCATGGTTTACGCCCTGCTGTTCTCGGCGATTATCTGGAACCTCGGCACCTGGTGGCTCGGGCTGCCGGCCTCCTCGTCTCATACCCTGATTGGCTCGATTATCGGCGTTGGGGTAGCCAATGCGCTAATCCATGGCCGTACCGGCACCAGCGGTGTTGACTGGGGCCAGGCGATTAAGGTGGGCTATGCCTTGTTGCTTTCCCCGGTGATCGGTTTTGTGTTTGCTGCCCTGCTGCTGCTGGCGCTGAAAGTCTTCGTCAAAAATCGTCAGTTGTACACCGCCCCCAAGAATGATTCGCCGCCGCCGCTGTGGATCCGCGGTTTGCTGATCCTCACCTGTACCGGGGTTTCCTTTGCCCATGGCTCCAACGACGGGCAAAAAGGCATGGGCCTGATCATGCTGATCCTGGTCGGGACCATGCCGATTGCCTACGCGCTGAACCGCTCCATGCCGCCGGAACAAATCCCCCGCGTGGCGGCACTGGCGGAGGTCACCAAAAACCAACTGCTGCACCAGTTCCCGGCGGTCAGCCAGACTCCGCCGCGCGACGTGCTGACCGGCTATGTGCGTACCAGTGAACTGACCGCAGAAGTGGTCCCAGCGCTGGCGCAGTTGACCGGGGCCATTGGCGATCAAATTCGTCAGTACGGCTCGGTCGACAAAATCCCTGCGCAGGCGGTTTCCAACACCCGTAACGATATGTATCTGGCATCGGAGGTGATTAAACACCTGAAGTCGGAAAAACAGCTGCAATTATCCGCTGACTCGCAGCGCAATCTGGACGCCCTGAAAAGCGATCTGGACAGCGCCACCCGCTTTATCCCGTTCTGGGTCAAGGTGGTGGTAGCTATTGCTCTGGGGTTGGGCACCATGGTCGGCTGGCGGCGCATTGTGGTCACCGTTGGTGAGAAAATCGGCAAAAGTCATCTGACCTATGCCCAGGGGGCCAGTGCCGAACTGGTGGCGATGACCACTATCGGCGCGGCGGACATTTTTGGCTTACCGGTCTCCACCACCCACGTTCTGTCATCCGGCATCGCCGGTACCATGGCGGCCAACCGCTCCGGCCTGCAAATGTCCACCCTGCGCAATCTGCTGATGGCCTGGGTGTTGACGCTGCCGGCCTCGGTGCTGCTTTCTGCCGGGCTGTACTGGATTTTCACCCATTTCTAAAACCGGGCTAACACGGAGAATTAATTATGGCCATGCATGAATTTGACCGCGATGAAAGCTTCAACCAACGCCTGCTGCAGGAGTTTTACGACAGTTACGACGAAGAGCTGGAGATGGAACTGGACGACCTGCGCTTTGACGATAGCGAAGTGGACAGTGACCAGAAGAAAGCCTGGCGCAAACAGTATTTCCGCGAATTGCTGCGCCTGCAGGGGGAACTGGTCAAACTGCAGGACTGGGTGATGCGCACCGGCCACCGGCTGGTGATCATTTTTGAAGGCCGCGACGCCGCCGGCAAAGGCGGCGTGATCAAACGTATCACTCAACGCCTGAACCCTCGTACCTGTCGCGTGGCCGCGCTGCCTGCGCCGAACGACCGCGAACGTACCCAGTGGTACTTCCAACGCTTTATCGCCCATCTGCCGGCGGCGGGCGAAATGGTGCTGTTCGATCGCAGCTGGTACAACCGCGCCGGGGTGGGAAAAGTGATGGGCTTTTGCAACGACGAGGAATATGAAGAGTTTTTCCGTAGCGTGCCGGAGTTCGAGAAAATGCTGACGCGCAGCGGCATACAGATCGTCAAATACTGGTTTTCTATCACTGACGATGAGCAGGAACTGCGCTTTCTCAGCCGCATCCACGATCCGTTAAAGCAGTGGAAGCTTAGCCCGATGGATTTGGAGAGCCGCCGCCGTTGGGAAGACTACACTGAGGCCAAAGAGGTCATGTTAGCGCGCACTAACATTCCTGAGGCGCCATGGTGGGTGGTTCAGGGCGTCGACAAGAAAAAGGCGCGCCTGAACTGTATTCGCCATCTGCTTGAGCAACTGCCATACGAAGAGGCGGAAGGCAATGTCATCACCCTGCCGCCGCGTAAACGCAGCCCGGATTACAACCGCCACCCGGTGCCCGACGATATGGTGGTGCCTGAAGTGTATTGATTTATCCAGGGAGGTGATAAAACGCCTCCCTAATCCCTGTCGGATTCTCATCCCGTTACAACGCCACCCTATTTTCTCCACATTTGCTGTGCAGACTCTTGGCAATATTCATTCACCTGTCAGGATCATAGTCACGTCTGCCATGTCTTTATTTAATTCCCTCATCCGTTTTCCCGCACGCCGCTTTGGCGCCATTTTGGTTCTCACACTGCTGTTCATCCTGCCCGCAGCACAAGCCGCTGCGCCGCTGGCGCTGTACTCGAAATCGGTATTGGTGGTCAATCAACGTACCGGGAAAATCCTGTATCAGAAACAAGCCAACCGGGTGCAGCCTATCGCCTCGCTAACCAAGTTGATGACTGCCATGGTCACGCTGGACAGCAAGCGTCCGCTGGGCAACAGGATGATGGTCACCGCCGCCGACCGTGATTTGTTGAAGAAAACCCACTCGCGCCTGACGATCGGCTCTACCCTCAGCCGCCGTGACATGCTGCATATCGCGCTGATGTCGTCGGAAAATCGCGCCGCTTCGGCGCTGAGTCGCAACTATCCCGGGGGGGCGCAAAGCCTTCGTGGCGAAAATGAATCAAAAAGCGCGCACCATTGGCATGAAACACGCCCGTTTCTACGATCCTACCGGGCTGACACCGCGCAATGTCGCCAGTGCCAATGACCTGCTGAAAATGGTTAATCACGCCTACCGTTATCAGACCATTCGCCGTTTCAGTACCGACAAACAGCAAATCGTGCGTCCTGGCCGCGGTCAATTGGTCTACCGCAGCTCCAATGGACTGATCAACAATCCCGCCTGGAAAATCCAGCTGCAAAAGACCGGTTTCACCGACGAAGCCGGACACTGTCTGGTGATGCGTACCCTGATTAAAGGGCAGCCGGTGGTGATCATCCTGCTCGGCTCGAAGCAGCGCTATGGCCACTATAAAGACGCCATTCGCCTGAAAGCCTGGCTGGAATCCTGATCTGTTTCAGGCGCGTTAATCACGCGCCTCTTTACCGTTCTGCGCATATCCAAATCCGTTTTTTATCAATGGAATATCCTATCTCCAATCAATATTAAGCCTGTGGGGCCGGGCATGCTATTTGTCATCAATAATTGATGATAAAGGAGCAGGAAAATGGCTTATGCCCTGAGCGTGTTGGAAAAAAGTCCGATTGCCGAAGGAGAGAGCGCCGCCCAGGCGCTGACACGCACGCTACATTTGGCGCAGCAGGCGGAAATCTGGGGTTACCGTCGTTTTTGGCTGGCCGAGCATCACAATACCGCGCAACTCGCTTGCCCTTCCCCCGAAGTGCTGATCGCCTATTTACTCGGGCAAACCTCCCGCATCCGTATTGGCTCCGGCGGGGTCATGCTGCAACATTACAGCGCCTATAAGGTGGCGGAAAACTTCAATCTGCTGGCGACACTGGCACCGGGACGGGTCGATCTGGGGGTGGGCAAAGCGCCCGGCGGGCTGCCGCTCTCTACCCAAGCGCTGCAGGCCGCCCACGATCAACAGAATAAACCGGACTTTCCGCAGCAGCTTGCCCAGCTCAACGCCTACCTCAATGATGACGCGCAACCCGGTCTGAGTGCCACTCCGCAACCGTCACAGCCCGCACAACGCTTCCTGCTGGGAGCCAGCAAAGAAAGTGCCCAACTGGCTGCAGAACACGGCTGGGCCTTTGTCTTTGCGGCGCAGCTCAATGGTAACCCGGACGATATCCAGCGCGCACTGGCTCATTACGCCGTGCAAAGTGGCGGACGCAAAGCCCTGCTGGCCGTCGCGGTGATCGTTGCCGACACGGCCGATCAGGCCCAGGCGTTGGCCGCCGGGATCCAGCAATACCGGGTACATGTGACCGGCGGACAAAGCGTGACGGTCGGCAGCCTTGAGCAGGCAGAGAGTTATGTTCAGCAGGCCGGAGCTACCGATTACCGTATTGAGCCGCGCGAAAGCCACATCCTGCTCGGCACTGCCCGGCAGGTACGCAGTCAGTTAGATCAATTACAGCAGCAATATGGCGTGGAAGAGTTTGTGATAGACACGCCGATCAGCGAGCCTGTCGCCCGTTTGACCTCTTTACAACTGTTGGCGCAGGCCTGAGCCTGCCCAATCAGTTCACCACGGCACCCGCGCCGATGGCCACGGCCAGATCCTGAGCCAGTTCCTCTAACTGCTCCGGAAACAGGTTGGCCAGGCTGACACGGATCGCCGGGCCGCTTTTCAGACGGAAGGGTTCACCGCCCTGCACCAACCAGCCGCGCTGTGCCATGATTTGGCTGGCGGCGGCTTCTGAACGCACCGGCAGCCAGATATGTACCCCTTCACCCGGCGCTAACCGCGAGCCGGTCAATTCTTGCAACCGCTCCGTCAACGCGTCTCGTCGTTGCTGGTAAGCCTGCTGCGCCCGCACCAGCAAGCCATCACGCTGCGCCTGCACCCATAATTTGGCGGCAATTTGCTGCAGAATATGGCTGACCCAGCGTTCGCGTATGTATTGATCCGCACGCATTGCCTGCAACAGTTGCGGCTTGCCGCAGGCCAGCGCTATACGCAGATCCGGACTGAGAAACTTGCTCAGTGACAGCACATACAAACCCTTGTCTGCCGTAAACGGCAAATTCAGTGGCTGTTGCGATAGCGGCCCCCAGAAATCATCGACAATCGCCAGACAACCCGGATTTTGGGCCAGGAACTCACGCCAGTCATTGGCACGTGTAGCGCTAAGCGACATACCGGTTGGGTTCTGTGCGCGTGGCGTCAGGATCACTGCACACCCCTGCGTACCCGCGTCCTTTTCCGGCAGACGGCAACCCTGTTCATCCACCAGCAGCGGCAAGGGTTTGAGACGCAGATGCCGCAGCAGCGTCAATAACGGTGGCCAACAGGGATCCTCCACCCACACCGAGGCCCCCGGTGCCGCATGGCTGCGCAGCGCCTTTTCGATGGCATCCAGCGCCCCGGAAAACACCGCCGTCTCACCCAGTTCCGCCCCCCTGTTGGCTCAACCAGTCAGCGGCAAGCTGACATAGCGCCGGTAAATCACCGCTGATGTCATAGCCACTCTGCTGTGGGAAGACGTCGGCCGCACTCAGCGACAGTGCCGGTAGCAAGGTGCCATCCAGATTGCCGCTGGCCAAATCACGCATGCCTTCGGGTACCTGCCGAACACTGCGTACCGCCATCAGGGGTTGCTCCAGTACCTGAGTACCGGCACGCCCGCGGGTAGCGACCAACCCGGCATCGCGCAGCTTGCCATAGGCGCTGGCAACGGTATTGGGGTTAACTCCCAGCTCGCCGGCCAGTTGACGCACCGGCGGCAACAGATCACCCGGCTGTAAATCCCCCTGCTTGATCTGCGTGCTGATCTGTTCAGCAATCTGGACAGCGCTGCCGCCTTTTGCATACAATGAACCCATACATAAAGCCTTTTTGTATTAGTTCAAAACAGATTACCTGTTTGGAACGTAAAAGTTAAGGGGTAAAGATGGAAAAACATTACGTACTCGATATTCAACACGATGGCAAAGCTTTCGCCCGTTTGCAGATGTTCACCCCCTGGGCCAGCGACCAACTGCAGCAGGCCCAGGCGCTGTTTCCTACGGAGCAGGGCTACCGGTTGCATATCAGCCAGGTCAAAGAGCGTCGGATAGTTTATCAAAGCGGCATTGGCGGTATCACCATCCTGGGCGATACGCTGGAACTGGAACCTTATCCCCTTGGCACGGAGGTGCAGCCATGAAGAAAGTTGTCGCTATCAGACATGTGAATTTTGAAAACCTCGGTATCCTGGGCTCACTGCTTTCACTACGGGGCTATCAGATTGATTATTACGATGCGGGCCGTGGACGATATACGCGCCATCAATAATGAGGAGACCGACCTGTTGGTGGTGCTTGGGCGGCCCGATCAGCGCGGCGCAGCATTTTGCCGGTCAGCAGCATTATGCGTTTCTCAACGATGAATTAGCACTGGTAACCCAGCGGCTGCAGCAAAAACGGCCTACGCTGGGCGTCTGTCTTGGCGCACAGGTGATGGCTCAGGCCCTGGGGCCGAGGTGGTTTCGCTCGGCGTGAAAGAGATCGGCTTCGAACCGTTAACATTGGCAGAGCATGAAGACTCGGTGCTGGCGCCCTTGGGAATAACACCCGTGCTGCATTGGCACGGCGATATGTTTATGATCCCGGAGGGCGCGACCTGCCTGGCCGGTACCGAAGTTTGTCCTAATCAGGCATTTGAATATCAGGATTTCGCCCTTGGGCTACAGTTCCATCTGGAAGCCGATCATCAGGATCTGGAACGCTGGCTGGTGGGCCATGCCTGTGAGCTTGAGCTGGCCGGTATTCTGCCACAGCGTTTGCGCCAACAGGCCGCTCGCTACGGTACAGAATTAGAACAGCGCGCCCGTCAGGTATTTACGCGGTGGCTGGATAAAGTCGAACCAAGGATGTTATAGATGCAACAGGTTTCTCAATTACAACCGCCGCAGATTGATGTGATCAGTATTCAATCGCAGGTCGTGTATGGCAGCGTCGGCAACGGTATCGCCTATCGCACCTTGCTGAAAAAAAGGGCTGGAAGCGTTACAGGTACCCAGCGTGCTGTTCGGCTGCCCGCCCTATTATGGCGCGCCCAGCGGTGGCGTAATTCCGGCCGAGTGGTTCAGCGGCTTTCTCGAGGATTTACTGACCCGCGGCGTAATGAAACGCACCAGGGCGGTGATCATCGGTTATCTGGGCGACGTTGGCCAATGTCATTTTCTACACACCTGGCTACAGCGCGTGCGCGCTATCAATCCGCAGATAAAAATTTATATCGACCCGGTGATGGGCGATTACGGTGAAGGCGTTTACGTGGATGAGCGTATCGTCAGTTGCTATCGCTCGCCGTTCCTGCAACTGGCTAATGGCCTCACCCCCAACGGTTTCGAACTGGAGCAACTTTGCGGGCATCCGTTAACCAGCCGAGAGCAAACGCAGCATGCCGCACAGGCGTTATTGAATGACACTACCGAGTGGGTACTGGTGACCAGTGCGCCAGGCGTGGCGGAAAATGACGATCAGATTGGCTTACTGTTGGTCAGCCACGACGAGGTGCAAAGCTATACCATCCCAAGATTCAGTCGAAGGTAAAGGGCACCGGTGACATGTTCACCGCGTTGCTGGTCAGCCATTTGTTGAACGGGAAAAATCTCAATAGTGCAGTCCTGACCGCCAGCAGTGAGGTCTGCGATGTGCTGACTGAAGCGGCGCATTTCGGTTTGGAGGAAATCGGCAGCCTGCGTGCCTTGAAATAGAATAGAACGGAGTGACGGGGCAGCCTGCTGCCCCGCTGATTTCCTATTTAGCGTTTTTTCTTTTTATTGAAATCCAATTCGAAAGCAAACACTGCGCTCTGAATTTTTCTTTCCATTGCCAGGCCCAGCTTCATAAAACGGCACGACAGGCGCGAGAAGTGCACCATGTTGTCGTCGTCATCGAGTTCGTGATCTTCATTGATCACCACCAGTTCCATATTGACCTTGAAACTGCCGTAGCTGCCGAGATCCAACAAGGCCTTTTTAAACTGAAAACCGGGCTGGAGGTTTTCCGGCAATGGGCCCATCAACTCGCAAACCAACGCCACCGGCAGACAGGTCGTGGATCCTCAACTGGTACTCGCTGCCATCGGCGTATTCGCCGCTGCAGAGAAATTCACGCCAGTGGGGAGTGGTGACGCGAAACTGACGACGGCGCTGGATGTAGATCAGTTCTTTCGGCAATCGGGTTGAACAGGCGTTAACCCCTTGATGGTCGGTGAACTCGGCCTGTCCCACGGAAAATTCGATCTTCGCGTCATGGCTTTCAATCACAATGGTGCATTCACCGTCGACCTTGTTGTCCGCCTCATCGCCGCTAAACACAATATTATCTGGCCCGACGCTCAACAGCAGGCTTTGAAACTGCTGCCGATCATTGACGACCTTCAGTGGCGTGCGCTGTTTACAAATTTCACGCAGTATCGCCAGTACTTCGAATCGCTCCTGCTTGATAAACAATCCGTTATCATTCTGCTCCACTCGTCGCTCCTGACTCTTCCCAATGACGCTTTACACGTTCCTTACAGTTATCATCACTGGGAATATTCCTAAAGTCAAATTTGCCAGCGATGCCAGGCCTGTGGCAGCAGTCTGGCGAAGCGTTCAGCCCAGGCTTGCTGACCCTGTTGGTCGGCGATTAAATCCTGGCGGATCTCAATGCCAACGTAGGGAAGCTCCCGCCGCTCGGCGTGCACCGGCAGGGTGTAATCCGTTGCATCGGTCATGGCATACGGCTCGTTAACGCCGACCTGCAAATCCCCTTCCTCCCGCAGCAGCTCTGCCAGCAGCAACGCGAACTCCGGCTGGCGGTTAAACAGCAGCCCCACCTGCCACGGCCGCTCGTTGCCTTTGAATACCGGCGTGAAGCTGTGCATGGCGATAACCGCCGTCGGCAGCCCGTTGCGCTGGCGTTCATCCAGATGGTCAGTTATCGCCTGATGATAAGGCCTGAAAATAGCATGCTCGCGAGCTTGTGCATGTCTGGCATCAATATCGACATTCCCGGGTATCGGCGTCAATTCTGACAGTGACGGGATCGAACTATTGATGCCGGGCGTGCGGTTACAGTCAATCACCAAACGGGAGTAACGCTGATGGATCAACGTAGTGTCCAACTGACGGCTGAGATGACGCGAAACGTTTAATGCGCCGATGTCCCAACCGATATGACGGTCGATTTCACCGGGTGGCAGACCCAGATCGCCCAACTGCTGCGGTATCGCCTGGCCGGCGTGATCGCAGAGTAATAGAAAAGGCGCGACGCCCCTGGGCGTTTCAATCGCCACGGCGGCGGGGTCTTCAGCGGATAACAAAGATGAGACGAACGACTGTGGCATGAAAAACTCCGGTGGCGGAACAAAGCCTTATCTTAGGCTATACCCCACCACCGTTGCCAAGCTTCGGGTTAGATCAAAAAAGCATGAAGCGCATGCCAATTACTCTATACAGGTGTCCTGTGGCTGATGCACCGCAATATAACGCTGGAACCGCGCCGGTTTAAGCCGGGTAAGGTCGACCAGTACCAGGCCATCAATGCAGTTGTTGAAGGCCGGATCGGTGCCGAAATCAATAAACTGCACCCCGCCGGGTTCACACAGCTCGGTATATTGTTTATACAGCGTAGGTATCGAACAGCCGATGTTGCTCAACAGGCTTTTCAGCCGCACCAGATCTTCCTGATAGTTATCGCCGGCAAACTGGGCCAATACCTGCGGCAACGAAGCGGGATAAGGCTGGCGAGACTGCGCCAGGGCATGATTAGGTGAAAAGTACAGTCGGTAGAAGGCAATCAACAGGTCACGCGCCGTCACCGGCATGCCGCCGGAAATGGAAACCGGGCCAAACAGATAGCGGTACTGCGGATATTTTGCCAGGTAAGCGCCAATCCCCAGCCACAGGTAATCCAGACCGCGTTTGCCCCAATAGGCAGGCTGAATGAAGCTGCGGCCCAGTTCGATGCCCTGCGCCAGGATCGGTGCCATCTCGCGGTCATAATGGAACAGACTGTTGCTATAGATACTTTCCAGCCCTTTGCGCTCCAACTGCTCGGCAGTAGGAATAAAGCGGTAGGCACCCACAATCTCCAGTTCGTCGGCATCCCACAGCACCAGGTGATAATAGTCGTCGTCATAGCTGTCCAAATCACGACGGCGACCGGAACCTTCGCCCACCGCGCGGAAAGCAATCTCACGCAGCCGACCGAGCTCACGCAGGATAGGCGCACGCGCCTCACCCTGACGGCGATACAGGAAGATAATCTTCCCGTCCGGCGTCCCCCCAAGACGCTCACAGTTTGCCAGTGCCTTCTTCAGCTCCAACCGATCCTCTGGCAAGGCGATGGGTGACTCACTGGCAAACAATCCTTCTTTGCCCTGGCCCAGACGGTAGACATGGCGGCGGAAACGCTCGGCCAAATCTTTGGCGCTGGTGTGGCCATCATGCCAGTTGCTAAACGGAATACGGCCACCTACGCGAATTTTGATGCGTCCGCCCTGCTGCTGGAACATTTCACGTACCAGTAAGAGTGTGGACAGAGGTCGGTAAACCAGCGAGGTGAAATAGAACAGGTTGCTGTTACGCGCGCTGATGTGGATCGGCACAATCGGCGCCCGGGCCTTGGCCGCCAGCCGCAAGAAGCCGGTATGCCAGTGGCCGTCACGAATGCCTTTCGGGCTCATGCGCGACACTTCTCCGGCAGGAAACAGGATCAGGGCGCCCTGCTTATCCAACTGGGCCTGCATACCTTCAATTTGCTTGCGATTGGTCTTGTTGCCGACGTTGTCCACCGGCACAAACAGGTTGCGCAGCGGTTCTATGTAGGTCAACAGTTGGCTGGCGACCACTTTGACATCCGGGCGCACTGCCGCCACGGCACGCAGCAGCACCAGCCCATCCAGCGAGCCAATCGGGTGGTTGGCTACCAGCACCACCGGACCCTGGCTCGGAATATTTTCCAGGTCGCCATCGACCAACTCGCAGCTGAGGTTAAAGTAGTCCACCACCTGCTCTATCAAATCCAGCCCCTTCAGGTGTGGATAGTCGGCGGCAAACTGTTTGAATTCTTTTTCGAAGAGTAAAGTTCTCAGCAGGCTACGCTGCCAGGCAGGGGTCTTGCGGTGTGGAAATGCATCATGCAACAGAGAGTCCAAGCTAAACATCGCGTTATCTCCTGGCTTAGTCGCTGCAAACTTAAGCCAGCGCTATGACCCTAACATGTCAGAAACATGACAGAAAAATGAAATCCCTCAACTATCAGGTATAGCAAATTATTGAAAATTTGGTGGCGAAGAGAAGCCTGTCGCCACCAAAGCCGCATTTTATGCCATCGAAATTAAGGTTTCGATGCGCTGATTTACCACCTCCCGCAGCCGCAACAGCGGCTCCGCCTGATGTGGATAACGTTTAAAAGTGATGTCCATCCCCAACTGTTGTTCAATCAAAGTCTCCACCGTCGCGCGGTCCGTCAGGCTTTCCAGCAACTGTAAGGCTCGCATGTCCTGCAGACCCTGGTGCAGTACCCGCAATCGCAGGGACTCCACCGGCGTCAGATCCTCACCGGGATAGACCACGAAGGCATCGCCGGAGGGAAAGGCATTGCGGCAATCCGTCACCGCGTAGGGGTTGAGTTGCTCCCGCGAATGACCACTGTTATAGAAGTTGAAGCCCCAATGCAAAAAGCCGGTGATGTTGTAGCGGTAGAGCTGGATCCCCAAAATGCGGTTACGTGCCGAAGGCTGGGCAAAGAAGCGGTTGGCCACCTCGGTTTTTTGTACGCAGCAGTAATAGGCCCACAGGCCTGGCACCCGATTCTCAATAAATGGCTCAATATGATCGGTGGCAGCCACCGGCGTTTCCACCAACCCCTGTTGGTAAAAGGCATAATCAGATAGCGCATCAAAAGTATGAAAACCGGCCAGCAGTGGGCGCAAGGTAGCGCTGGCACGCTGGTAAACGTCGATATTGTCCAACGTCGGCTCGTCAGAAATATGAAACCAAACCCGCTGTTGCAACTGCCGCTCGCGGAACCAGTCGGTCAGCGCCGGCAGCAGAGCCTGTAGAAATTGTTGATACTCTTCGGCGTGGGCGTCGGTATGCCATCCGAACAGCGGACTCAGCGTGCCGTCTATCTCCACCATGATTTTCGGCGCGTGTGCCGCCCCCCACTGAGTAAACAGCGGCGCAATTTCAAAGTGCTCAATGCCCTCTTCCTGCGCCATTGCCACCCATTGCGCCAAACGTTGGAAATCAAAGCGGTAGCCCTGCGCAGAGCGCTGTACGCCCACCAGTTGTACGGTGGTACGCTCGCCGCCGATGGCGGTATCCAGCGGCGGCGTGAAGATCGGCGTCAACAGCATGTTTACCCCACTGTTAACCGCGGTACGGACAAAGTTGCGTACCGCCAGCCAGTACTCCCGGCTGAACACCGGCAACTGGTAATAATCCGCCAGGCAATCGGAGTGCAGCCATTCGGTGTGCAGCAGGGTTTGCGGTGGCAGCGCGGCCGGGACGATATGTAGCGTCAATGCAGCACTGGCCAGCACTTGCTCGCTGGCCACGTCAAACAAGGTCAGCGTCAGTGGGTAGTCCCCGCCCGCTACTGGCGTTGCCGGTGGGGTTAAGGTCAACCACAGGCTGCCGTAATAATTGCAGGCGGCAAAGAAACGTCGATCGACCAAGGGCATCAGCGGATCGGGAAATAACCCCGGTTCGGTACGCAGATAGTTCTCATCGGTCTCGGCATAACAGGGAAAGTGGCTGGGAACCGATTGCACCTGACGCACGCTGATATACTCCGCCAATGGCCCCTCAATACGATAGCCTAATTCACGACGCGTTTCGTTTCCTCGCCGTTGCAGGCAATAAACGGCCTGCCAGGAAACAGTTTCATTATTAAGACCGCTGAGTTTATTTATCTGCATAATCTGCGGCGAGTTATGGCTGTGGAATATCTTTTCCAGACAATGGGTAAAGGTCAATGAAAGGCGCATAACGGTTAGCTCTCTTTTATTGGGAAATACCGACGAGTGATTTTCAGGCTAAACCCTTTTATCGCTGTAAACAATAGAGCCCATTCAAAAATCGACAACACGCCGTCGCAGCGGCTGCCCTATACGATTTTTTTGTTTATTTGCATCACAAAAATGAAAGATAACCCGGCATGCACAATAAAAATATTTTTAATCCCCATTATGGTGCAAGGGTTATCATTTATTCCTATGACCCCAGTGGCCCGGAATTACTGCCTGGCAGGGCCAAAACCGGCTCAAGAGGTTAACAGATTGTGAACAAGTAACGCTTTCGGTTTAAGCTTCAACCCTTTCGATTTTAACAACAACGAAACATTCATGCCCCTTTTTTGGGCAGATCGGGGCGTATTGACACATTGAAAGTTAAGGGATAGAAAGAATTCACGTTACGAAAATATTTATTCGTCGTTCACCGAGGGGAAAGCAATGTCACCGATAAAAAATACCGGCCGTCTTCTGGCGCACTCTGCCATTGCGGTTGCATTATTATTGCCGACCATGTTATATGCCGCCGATAAAATAACCCTGCGTTACGCCGTGTGGGACAGAAATCAATTACCTGCCGAGCAGGAGATTGCCAAAAGATTTGAAAAAGAAAACCCTAACATTAAAATCGCCATAGAATTAACACCGTCGGCACAATACTTCGTTAAATTGGATTCCGCCGCCGCAGGGGGTGTCGCGCCAGATATATTCTGGATAAACATGCCTTATTTCGTTCAATACGCCAAAAATGGCATTATGCAACCCTTAACGCCGTATATTACCGGCAGCAGCGTGCAATTAAATAATATCGTCGCCAGTTCGGTTAAAGCCTATCAGTATGATGGGCAGCAAATGGCCATCCCCCGCGACGTTGACTCAATCGCCGTGTGGTACAACAAAAAATTATTCGACCAGGCCGGCGTCAGCTACCCGACCAACGACTGGAGCTGGGATGACCTGAAAAACAAAGCCACCGCGCTGAAAACCGGCTTGAAGGGCAGTGCCTTCCCGCTGGTGATGGATCTGAGCATTGACGGGCAGGACAGCTATATGAACCTGCTGTTCCAAAACGGCAACCACATAGTCCCGAAAGACGGTCAACCCACCGACATCGCTAACGATAAATCCATCTGGGTCTATCAACAGCTGCAATCCATGATGAAAGATGGCTTGATGCCCAGCGCCCAACAGATGAGCGAAGTCAAAACCGAAAACATCTTCCAGTCCAACCGTGCGGCGATGGTGTATGCCGGCTCATGGTTGGCCGCCCCGTTCGCCAATAATCCGCTGATCAACGACCATATCGGCGTAGTCATGATGCCGAAAATCGAGCGCCAGTCCGGCGTGGCGCACAGCCTGGCATTTGCCATGTCCGCCAACAGCGCCCACAAGCAGGAAGCCTGGAAATACATTGAATTTATGAGCTCCGAAGCCTCACAGACCGAGTTGGCAAAAGCGGTGATCCCGGCCAACAAACTGGCGGCCAAAGCCTGGGCGGCGGAGATCAAAAAAGTCGATGTCACGCCTTTTATTGACACCCTCAACGTGACCGAAGCCTACCCCACAGCCGGTACCAATACGCCGAAGTGGCAAAACATGTGGATTGCCAGCCTGAAGAAAATCTTTATGGGTGCGGACGCCAAAGCCGAGATGGACAAATCGGTCAAGAAGATCGAACGCGTAATGGAGCAGTAATCACCCCGAGCCGGTAGCGCCTGCCCGAAGGCGCACCGGCTGCGGAATACCGCAAAGCAGTTACAGGTGAGGAAAGGCAACATGTCGCTGGCAGAAAGCTACGGTGCCCTAAAACAACAAAAAAGTACCCCACGACCCGCACTCAGCCGCCTGGAGCGTGCCGAGCGTTTCTGGGGCTGGGTGATGATCTTGCCGTTGCTGATTGGCTTGACGGTGTTTTACCTGGTCCCCTTTTTACAGAACATCTTTTACAGTTTTACCGACCTCAACCAATTTATGCGCTGGAGCACCCTCAGCGTCGATAACTACGTCAATCTGTTTGAAGACGACGACTTTTACACCGCCGCCGGCAATACGCTGTTCTATGTGGTGGTGTGTGTCCCCGTCAGCCTGAGCCTGTCGCTGCTGCTGGCGATTGGCCTGAACCAGAACATTCGCGGCAAGGCGCTGCTGCGCACCCTGCTGTTCTTGCCGGCGGTCACCATGCCTGCCGCCGTGGCGATGGTCTGGCAATGGCTGTTCAACAAGGATTTCGGTTTGATCAACCAGGCGATTGGCCTGCTGGGGATTTCGCCGGTGGCCTGGCTGTCCGACCCGGACGTGGTGCGCATCAGCGTTTCCATCATCATTATCTGGTCGTCGCTGGCGCTGAAAATCATCATTTTGCTGGCCGGGTTACAAAGCATTCCACGTCAACTGTATGAGGCCGCCGATATTGACGGTATCAGCACCCTGCGCCGCTTCTTTTGCATCACCCTGCCGATGATGGTGCCAACGCTGTTCTTCGTTTCGGTGATGAGCTTTATCGAAATCCTGCAAATATTCGACGTGGTGTTCCTGATGTTCGACCGCGCGTTGGTGGAAAGCGACGTGATGACCGTCACCAACCTGTTTTACAAGTATGCCTTTTACCTGCAGGAGAAAGGTTACGCCTCCGCCATCACCGTGGTGCTGTTCGCCGTCACCCTGCTGATCACCCTGATTCAAATGATGATTGGCAAACGCCTGAAAGTCAGCTGAGGAGCCACGACGATGAGCATAAGTAAAAGAACGCTGGTGTATCTGTTTATGGTGTTGGCGGCGCTGGCCTCGGTGGTGCCTTTTATCTGGATGCTGGTGACTTCGCTGAAAACCCAGGCCGAGAGCATCCAGATCCCGCTGACGCTGTTACCGGCACACCCCAGCCTGCAGGCCTACGGCAAGGTGATGCGTGAAATTCCTTTCACCGACTTCTATGTGAACTCGCTGCTGGCGACCTTTTTCACCGTCACGCTGCAGATGGTGATCGCCACCATGGCTGCCTACGGTTTCTCTCGCCTGCACTTTCGCGGCCGTGATGCGGTGTTCCTGGTGTGTATTTCGATCCTGATGGTGCCTGGTCAGGCCTTTTTGATCCCGCAGTTTTTGGTGGTGCAGAAACTGGGGTTGGTGAACAGCATCACCGGGCTGGTTTTGCCGGGTATTTTCAGTATTTACGCCACCTTCCTGCTGCGCCAGTTCTTCCTGGCGGTGCCGAAAGAGATGGAAGAAGCGGCGCTGATCGACGGTTACAGCTACTTCGCTATCTTCTGGCGCATCATGCTGCCGCTGATCCGCCCCGGCATTATCGCCTGCATCATCATCAACGGCCTGTGGAGCTGGAACAACCTGATGTGGCCGCTGATCGTCAACACCACCACCGAAAAACTGACGCTGCCGGTCGGGCTGGCATCGCTGTCGAGCCGTGCCGGAGTGGAATACCCGCTGCTGATGGCCGGTGCGCTGATGGCGGTGATCCCGATGCTGATGCTGTTCATTCTTTTCCAACGCTACTTCATCCAGGGCATCGCCAGCGCTGGGGTAAAAGGCTAACCGCGTACACAAGGTAAATAATATGGCCGGTATACAGTTAAACAGTGTGAAGAAGGTTTACCCCAACGGGTTCAAAGCATTGCACGGGATCGATCTGGATATTAAAGACGGCGAGTTTATGGTGTTTGTCGGGCCATCCGGCTGCGCCAAATCCACCCTGCTGCGGATGATCGCCGGGCTGGAGAGCGTCAGCGAAGGCCAGATATTAATCCACGACCGCTGCGTCAACGACACCATGCCGAAAGATCGCGGCATCGCCATGGTGTTCCAGAACTATGCGCTGTATCCGCACATGACGGTCTACAAAAACATGGCGTTTGGCCTGATCGGCAAGGAAAGCAAAGCCGAAATTGACCGCCGGGTGCGGGACGCGGCCGAAAAACTGGAAATCACCAATCTGCTGCAACGCAAACCGGGCCAGTTATCCGGCGGCCAGTGCCAGCGTGTAGCGGTCGGCCGTGCCATTGTGCGCAAGCCCAAGGTATTTCTGTTCGATGAACCGCTGTCCAACCTTGATGCCAAGCTGCGGGTCTCGATGCGCGTTCAACTGATCGAACTGCACAATCAACTCAAGCAGGAGGGTGCTGCCGCCACCATGGTGTATGTCACCCACGACCAGGTGGAGGCAATGACCATGGGTGACCGCATTTGCGTGCTGAACCGGGGGGCCATTATGCAGGTGGATAAACCGATCAATCTCTACCACCAACCGGCCAACCGCTTTGTCGCCGAGTTTATCGGCAGCCCGTCGATGAACCTGCACGATATGGCGATTACCCGCGGCGCGCAGGGTATTCGGGGCTGCGCATTGGTGACGAATATCCCCTCGAACTGCCGGCGACGCTGCAAGGACAGTTGGAAAATTACCCGCGCCCTCGCGTGTGCCTTGGCATTCGCCCGGAGTCGCTGCGGCTGTGTGCGCCCGGCAGCAGTAATTGCTTCCCGGCGAAGATTGTCACTATCGAACGCATGGGCAATGAAGAGTTGCTGCACTGCGAACTGGCCGGACTGCGCTTTGTGCTGCGCATGGCGTCGCAGCCTGACTGGGAGCCACGCCTGGGGGAACAGATCCACCTGGCTTTCGACCTGTCCCGCGCGCACCTGTTTGACGAAATCAGCGGCCAAAACCTCAAATAATTAGATCGGAGAATGTGCAATGTCGTCAGCTCAACAAAATGGTTTTGCCGGCCGCCCGGTTCGGGTACTGGTGATTGGTGCCGGGGCGCGTGGAGAAATTTACTCGCGCTACGCGTTGGCTCACCCGGATTTAATGCAGGTGGTGGCAGTGGCCGAGCCACGTGACGTCTACCGTCAGCAATTTGTCGAACAGCACGCTATCGCGGCGGACAAGGTGTTCACCGACTGGCGGCAGGCCGCCGACGCAGGCAAATTGGCCGATGCGGTGCTGATCTGCACCCAGGATACCCTGCACCTCGAACCGGCACTGGCCTTCGCCAAACAGGGTTATGCCATGCTGCTGGAGAAACCGCTGTCGCCGGACGCCAGCGAATGCCGCACTATTGTCGAGGAAGTGGTGCGCCAGAAGCTGATTTTCTCCGTCGGCCACGTGCTGCGCTATACGCGCTACACCCAAAAACTGAAGCAACTGCTGCGCGATAACGTGATTGGCGACATCGTCAGCCTGCAACATCTGGAGCCGGTGGGCTACTGGCATCAGGCGCACTCCTTCGTGCGAGGCAACTGGCGCAACGACAACGAAGCCGCCTTTATGCTGCTGCAGAAGTCCTGCCACGACATCGACTGGATCCGCTACATCATGGAGTTGCCCTGCGAGCAGATCAGTTCATTCGGCGGCCTGCGCCATTTTCGCCAGGAAAACCAACCGGCCGGGGCAGCAGATAATTGCCTGGACTGCGCGGTGGAAGCCAGTTGCCCCTACTCCGCCAAACGCATCTACCTGGGTGACGACCACAAGGCGACGCCGGGTTTCCTGCGGGTGTTGACCCCAGAAGTCAGTCAGCCGCATTTGCAGGCGGCGCTGCGCGACGGTCAGTATGGCCGCTGCGTCTATCGCTGCGACAATAACGTGGTTGATCATCAGGTGGTCAACATGCAATTTGCCGGTGGCCGCACCGCCTCCTTCACCATGACCGCCTTTACCCGGCTGGAAGATCGCCAGACCCGTATTTTCGGCAGCCATGGCTGTCTCGAGGGAGACGGACGCTACATCCGCATTACCTCATTCGTCGACGACAGTGAAAAGGTCTACGACGTCGATGAGGCCGAAGATCTGCACGCCATGTCCGGCCACGGCGGTGGCGATTACTATCTGATGCAGCATTTTATCGACGCCATTCGCACCAACGATCCTTCACAGGTGCTGTCCGGCCCGGCAGAAACGCTGGAAAGCCACCTGATGGTGTTTGCGGCGGAACGCGCACGCCGCGAATCTGCAGTGATCACCCTGAGTGGAGCCTGAAAACGTGGAAATATCACAGATGCGCTACGGTTTCGATATCGGCGGCACCAAGATCGAGATGGCGGCCTACGACCGGCAGCTCAGACAGGTACTGTGCCAGCGAGTCACGACTCCCACCGGTAATTATCGCGAGTTCTTGTCCTGCATCCATCAATTGGTCGACAGTGCCGACAGCCAACTGCATACCCAGGGCAGTATCGGCATCGGTTTACCGGGCCGTGACCGACCCGCGCAGCCGCCGACAGTTGGCGGTTAACGTCCCCTGCCTGACCGGCCACTGTCTGGCAGACGATTTGGCACAAGAGTTGGCGCGGCCGGTTGAGATTGAAAACGACTGCCGCTGCTTCGCCCTTTCCGAAGCCAGCACGCCGCAAACCGAGCATCTGGCGCTGGTGTTCGGCGCCATTATCGGTACCGGGGCCGGCGGCGGCCTGGTGATGAACAAGCAGTTGCATAAAGGCCGCAATGGGCTGGCAGGCGAATGGGGCCACACGCCGATCTCCGCCCAGTTGGCGCAGCGCTACGACTTGCCGTTATTCACCTGCAATTGCGGTCTGACTGGCTGCTTCGAACGTTACGTTTCCGGCAGCGGTCTGCTGGCGCTGAGCCGTCATTTCGGCCACCCGGCCGACCACGTACCGGCGTTGATCGCCAGTTATCGACAGGGCGACCCGTTGGCGCGACGACTGATGGCAATGTACGTCGATATTCTGGCCAGTGCGCTGGCCGGCCTGCAACTGTTGTTGGATGTAGATGCTTTTGTGCTGGGTGGCGGCCTGTCCAACGTTGGCGAGCTGTATTCACTGCTGCCCCCGGCCATGAGCCATTGGCTGTTGCCCGGTACCGAACCGGCGGCAATCTACCCGCCGGTGCACGGCGACAGCAGCGGTGTACGAGGAGCCGCGTTATTACGCCAAAGCTGGCAATAAAAAATAGTGAAAAGACCACCAGGAAAAAATCAGTGCCGCAGCTTTCATCCTGCTTTTGGCAAATTAACCCAGGCGGCAAGTTGCCGCCTGATAAATAACGGATTACGGCTTTTCACTTTATTTCCAGGTAGCTTTCGGTTGAGGGCCAACCGAAAGGCATTTTTAATATAAACAACTGATACATATGGTTTTTTATAAAATAACCGATTGCATTTCACTGTTTCGTTTGCTGTAATTCGCCACGAACAACTGAAAGCACTCCTGCCAGATTAACTGCGACGCATTGCGCCGCGGCCGGGTATGGCTACAGCTAAATCAGGAGTCACGCGTTAATGATCAATACCCTAAAACGACGGGAATTAATTATCGACCAGCTTTGTCGCGAAGGCTCAGTGCGCGTCGAGCAACTCAGCGCCCAGTTTTCGGTTTCCAGCGTCACTATCCGTAGCGACCTGCGCCAACTGGAAAAAAGCGGCTGTGCGGTCCGTGCCTATGGCGGCGCAATGCTCAATAAGCAGTTCGCCTTCGATCGTCCGCTACAGGACAAGGGGCGCCTCAATCGCGACGTGAAATACGCCATTGCCTGCGCGGCGGCGGAACTGGTCAACGACGGCGATGCCATCATTCTCGACTCCGGTTCGACCACCAGCCAAATGGCGCAGCAGCTGGTCGGTAAAAAGGATCTGGTGGTGATGACCAATGCGCTGAATATCGCTTTCGAACTGGCCAACAACGAACAGGTTGATCTGATGGTGGTCGGCGGCAGCGTACGACGTAAATCCTGGTCACTGTATGGCCCGGCCGCCGAGCAACACATGCGTCAGTTCCGTTTCGACAAGCTGTTTCTCGGCGTCGACGGCTTCGACCTGATTAGCGGCATCACCACGCCGGATCCCGGTGAAGCGCAACTCAACCGCGCCATGTGCGACGTAGCGCGTGAAGTGATCGCCGTGGCGGATGCCAGCAAGTTCGGCCGCACCAGCTTTTGCATGATCCGTGAAATCGGCCAAATCCAGCGTTTGGTCACCGACAGCCGCATCCCGGAAAGCTACCTGCATGCGCTGAACCATTTAGGGGTCGACGTGATTATCGCCGACCGTTAACCGAGGTTTTTAAGGAGTTTCAACATGAACGGTTATTTTGCTTACGATGCGGGCTGGCTGGAACAACGACATGCGCTGCATACCGCACGTGAGATCTGGCAGCAGCCGGACTTATGGGCCACCCTGCACCAACAGTTACAGCAGCAACAAACGCTGTGGCAGCCTTTCCTTACCCCGCTGCTGGCTAACCCGCGCCTGCAGATTGTTCTGTGCGGCGCAGGTAGCTCAGCCTTCGCCGGTCGGGCATTGGCACCCTGGCTGCGCGAGAAGACCGGTCGCGACGTGGTGGCCTACGGCACCACCGATATTGTCGCCAACCCGCACCAATATCTCGACCTGACCCGCCCTACGCTGCTGGTGTCTTTCGCTCGCTCCGGCAACAGCCCGGAAAGCGTGGCAACGGTGGAGCTGGCCGATCAACTGCTGCCGGAAAGCTATCACCTGATGCTGGTATGCAATCCGGACAGCCAGTTGGCGCAATATGCCCATCAACGCGATAACGTCTGTTCGCTGGTGATGCCACAGGGTTCCAACGATCAAAGCTTTGCCATGACCTCCAGCTTCAGCTGCATGATGCTGTCCGCCGCGCTGTTGCTCGGCCCCTATTCCCTTGCCGAGGCCCAGCGGCCTCTGACGGCCATGGTGGAGCGCTGCCGCGAACTGCGTGAAACTCTGCAACCGCAGGTGAAGGCGTTGGCTGCCAGCGGTTTCCGGCGTTACATCACGCTGGGCGGCAGCTGTTTTACCGGGCTGGCGGAAGAGGCTTCGCTGAAGATGCTGGAGCTGACGGCCGGACAGATCGTTACCCGTTACGACTCGCCGCTCGGCCTGCGCCATGGCCCGAAGTTTATGGTCGACAACCAAACCCTGGTCTTGCTGATGTTCTCCAGCGGCGACTATGCCCGCCAGTACGATCGCGATCTGTGGAACGAGCTGCAACGCGACGGCCTGGCAATGCAGATGGTCGGCCTGACCGGCAATACTCAGGCGCTTTGTGAACAAATGCTGAACCTGCACCACGCCGAAGATGACGTCTGGTTGCTGTTCCCTTATCTGTTATTCACCCAGATGCTGGCCTTTGAAAGTTCGCTGGCACTTGGCCTGACGCCGGATAACCCATGCCCGACCGGAGAAGTTAACCGGGTGGTTAAAGGCGTTACTATTTACCGTTACCCGTCATCTGTGGCGTAAGGAATCTCTATGTACCTGATATCCAACCGCGAAATGCTGCTAAAAGCGCAGCGCCAGGGTTATGCCGTGCCGGCGTTCAACGTGCATAATCTGGAAACCGTGCAGGTGGTGGCGGAAACCGCTGCCGAACTGCGCTCACCGGTGATCATGGCCGGTACGCCCGGCACCTTCAGCTATGCCGGCACCGACTATTTGATCGGCATCTGCCAGGCCGCCGCTCATCGTTACGATCTGCCGTTGGCGCTGCACCTGGACCACCACGAAGAAATGGATGACATCGAATATAAGGTCAAAAGCGGTATCCGTTCGGTAATGATCGACGGCTCACACCTGCCATTCGCACAGAATATTGCCAAGGTGGCCGAAGCCGTGGCACTGTGCCACCGCTACGGAGCCAGCGTGGAGGCTGAACTGGGACGACTCGGTGGGCAGGAGGACGACCTGATTGTCGATTCGACTGACAGTTTCTTTACCGACCCGGCCGCCGCGCGCGAATTTGTCACCGCGACCGGCATCGATTCGCTGGCGGTGGCGATTGGCTCCGCCCATGGTCTGTACCACGGCGAACCCAAACTGGATTTTGATCGTCTGGCGCTGATCCGCGAACAGGTCGATATCCCGCTGGTGCTGCACGGGGCCTCCGGCATTCCTGAAGCCATGGTCAAACGCGCCATTTCACTGGGCGTCTGCAAGGTCAACGTGGCGACCGAACTCAAAATTGCCTTTGCCGATGCGGTGAAGAGCTATTTCTCCCAGCACCCGGACGCCAACGACCCGCGCAAGTATATCGTGCCTGGCAAACTGGCGATGAAGGAGGTGGTGGCCGAGAAAATCCGCATCTGCGGCAGCAGCGGCATGCTGTAACTCAGCATAAATCACCACAGCTGGCCGCCGCTTAAGATTCAATGGCGGCCAAAATCCATTTTTTTACCGTGACAGAGTTCACAGCCCACCCGCTACATCCGCCTGCAAATCATTAAGCCGTCTTCAGCATGATCTAAATCATGGTTTTTCCCGCCCCCCTCCCTATTATCAAATCTATTGGCACTAAAAATTAAGAATAGTATATAAACCATTCAAAACGGAGATTAGTGGAATTTGGATCAGGATGACATTCAACATACCCGTTTAATGTTTATTTAATTGGAGTCAATTATTTTTCATTTCATTTTAAAAAGGAATTAATAATGAACTATTATCGCATAGCTTTGGTACTCCTGGCCCTTCTTCCAGCGACCTTGCAGGCAGCGCAGGGCTACAACAGCCGCGTGGCTTCTGGCACCATCCGTTTTACCGGCGAAATCACAGCGCCAGCCTGCACTATCAAACATCTGAATGAAGGGATCGTTTCTAATTGCTCTGGTATAACTCTAGCCAATGGCAAGAGTCCTGGCATTAGCTCATTAAACAACATGTCGCCTGAACTGGTTTCCAACGTGACAACCGAAACCATTAATAATAACCAAAAACTAAAGAACATCATAATCAGCTATAAATAACCTGCGTTACTTTATTAATAACTCAGGTTACTTTTATTAATCACCTGCGAAACTTTTTTAGTATTAATTTTGACTCAATTAAATAAACTTATTGAAGATTTGTAAATTTATTTTATACATTTGAGGCATAAAGCGACACACCATATTCATGCTCACAGTATGGGCAACCCAAGGTTGCCCATCTTCATGTCCGGAATCCGCCATCGCTCCCCCGCATTTCGTGCAATAATCCACGCATCAAACGAGAGGAGAGTTCACATGCAGACCTTTTTTATTGACCGTATGGCGACGCCGGTAGGCGAACTGGTGCTGATTGCCGATGAGCAGGACCGCTTGCGCGCCATCGACTGGACTGAGCATGAAGTACGCCTGATGAAGCTGCTGAATACTCATTACCGAGCCGATCGTTTTCAACTGATAGACAAACGCAACCCCGGCGGCCTGACCGAAGCGATGCAACGCTATTTTTCGGGTGAATTGGATGTCATTGATCAGTTACCGGTGATGACCGCCGGTACCGAATTCCAGCGCAGCGTCTGGCAGCAACTGCGCCAAATCCCCTGCGGGGAAATCATTACCTATGGCGAACTGGCGAAACGCATCGGTCGGCCGACCGCTTCACGCGCAGTGGGTATGGCTAACGGCTCCAACCCCATCAGCATCGTGGTGCCCTGCCACCGGGTGATTGGCTCGCAAGGCGCCTTGACCGGCTATGCCGGTGGCGTTCAGCGCAAGCAGTGGCTGCTCAAGCACGAAGGGTATTTGCAAAACGATCTGCTTTAATCCCACCGCAGCCGATACATCGCAAGATACCCCGGCTGCGGTAAGCGTTACGTATTGATGTAAGTAGCAAAGAAATCAAAACATTTCAGGCCACTACAGGATATTCGGCGGCATGTTTGCGCAAAATTCGCACAGAATGCCCCCGTTGTTATTAATGCTACCCTTATCACCTGCCGGAAAAGATGTTAAAATTGACGCATATCAATTATTGAATGAGCGTAATCTATGATCCCGGAAAAACGCGTGATTCGTCGTATCCAGTCTGGTGGTTGTGCGATCCATTGTCAGGATTGCAGTATCAGCCAACTGTGTATTCCTTTTACTCTTAATGCCCATGAGCTGGACCAGCTCGACAACATTATCGAAAGGAAGAAGCCTATCCAGAAGGGCCAGACCTTGTTCAAGGCCGGCGATGAACTGAAATCGCTGTACGCTATCCGCTCCGGGACCATCAAAAGTTATACCATTACCGAGCAAGGCGATGAGCAGATCACCGGTTTCCACCTGGCGGGCGATCTGGTCGGTTTTGACGCCATTGGTGGCCTGAAGCACCCAAGCTTCGCTCAGGCGCTGGAAACGTCCATGGTGTGTGAGATCCCGTTCGAAACCCTGGATGACCTGTCCGGTAAAATGCCTAACCTGCGCCAGCAAATCATGCGTCTGATGAGCGGCGAGATTAAAGGCGACCAGGACATGATCCTGCTGTTGTCGAAGAAAAATGCCGAAGAGCGCCTGGCCGCATTCGTCTATAACCTGTCGCGCCGCTTTGCGGAACGCGGTTTCTCACCGCGTGAGTTCCGTCTGACCATGACCCGTGGCGACATCGGCAACTACCTTGGTCTGACGGTAGAAACCATCAGCCGTCTGCTGGGCCGCTTCCAGAAAAGCGAAATCCTCAGCGTTAAAGGTAAATATATCACCATCGAAAACGTCGACGCCCTGTCGGTGCTGGCCGGTACGCCACGCATTAACGTGACCGTAAACGCCTGATCCCAAGCTGGGTTAGTAATTCAACAGAATTATTGACCCAGCCTATCTCTGCTGCTGTTCTGTTTTTCAATGTTGGGTTACTCTGTAAATTGACAGACTGTTGATTTTCAGCTGTAAGGAGGCCCTATGGCGAAGTATCAGAATCTTCTGGTGGCTATTGACCCCAACCAGGATGACCAGCCGGCGCTGCGCCGGGCGGTGTACCTGATTAAACGAAATGGCGGGCGCATTAAGGCCTTCCTGCCTATTTACGACTTCTCTTACGAGATGACGACCTTGCTCTCACCGGACGAAAGGACGGCGATGCGACAAGGTGTTATCAGCCAACGTGCCGCATGGATTAACGAGCAATGCCGTTTTTACCTCGACGAAGGCGTTCCTATTGAAATCAAAGTGGTCTGGCATAACCGCCCTTATGAAGCGATTATTCAGGAAGTGATCGCCAGCAAGCACGATCTGCTGTTAAAAATGGCGCATCAGCACGACCGCCTCGAATCCGTTATTTTCACCCCCACCGACTGGCATCTGTTACGAAAATGCCCTTGCCCAGTGTGGATGGTCAAGGACCAACCCTGGCAGGAAGGCAGCAAAGCGGTGGTAGCGGTCAATCTGGCCAGTGAAGAACCCTACCATGACCCATTGAACATCAAGCTGGTACAGGAAACCGTGGAACTGGCGCAAAACGTCAACCAAACCGAAGTTCACCTGGTCGGCGCCTACCCCGTTACCCCCATCAATATTGCTATCGAACTCCCGGACTTTGACCCCAGCGTCTACAACGACGCCATTCGCGGGCAGCACCTGATCGCCATGAAGGCGTTAAGGCAAAAATTCGGCATTAAAGAAGAGTTTACCCACGTTGAAAAAGGCCTGCCGGAAGAGGTGATCCCCGATTTGGCCGAGCACTTGCAGGCGGGTGTGGTGGTATTGGGTACCCTGGGGCGCACCGGCATTTCGGCGGCGTTTATCGGTAACACGGCAGAACATGTGATCGACCATCTGAAATGTGACCTGCTGGTGATTAAGCCGGAAAACTTCAATTGCCCGATCGAAGTCGATGAGGACGATGAGCACGACGACGAGGATTGATGTTTGACGCATAAAGAAACGGGCCGAAAAGGCCCGTTTTTATTTGTTTGCGTTACGCCTGCAGCGCACGCAGTATCGCTTCCACACTCTCTTTGGCATCGCCAAACAGCATCTGGGTGTTCTCTTTAAAGAACAGCGGGTTCTGCACGCCGGCATAGCCGGTGTTCATCGAACGCTTAAAGGCAATCACATTCTGCGCTTTCCACACTTCCAGCACCGGCATACCGGCGATTGGACTGCGCGGATCTTCCAGTGCGGCCGGGTTCACCGTGTCGTTGGCGCCGATCACCAGCACGGTGTCGGTATCGGCGAAATCGTCATTGATTTCATCCATCTCCAGCACCACGTCATATGGCACCTTGGCTTCGGCCAACAGCACGTTCATATGGCCCGGTAAACGCCCGGCAACCGGATGAATACCGAAACGCACCTTGATACCACGAGCGCGCAGTTTCTCGGTGATTTCTGCCACCGGATACTGCGCCTGCGCTACCGCCATGCCGTAGCCTGGGGTGATGATTACCGACGTGGAGTTTTTCAACTGCTCGGCAACTTCTTCCGCGGTGGTTTCGCGATACTCGCCCATTTCTTCCGCATTACCGGTCGAAGATCCATCGGTACCGAAGCCTCCGGCGATCACGCTGATAAACGAACGGTTCATCGCCTTACACATGATGTAAGACAGGATGGCCCCCGAAGAACCCACCAACGCACCGGTCACGATCAGCAAATCGTTGCTCAGCATGAAACCCGCCGCCGCCGCCGCCCAACCCGAATAGGAGTTGAGCATCGACACCACGACCGGCATGTCGGCACCGCCGATGGAAGCCACCAGATGCCAGCCAAACGCCAGCGCGATAGCGGTCATCAGCACCAGCGCCACCGCTTGCCAACCCACGCTGTCGGCACGAACAAACACCACCAACAGGACGAAGGAAACCACCAGTGCCGCCAGGTTCATTTTGTGTCGGTTTGGCAACGCCAGCGGTTTGGAAGAGATGATGCCACGCAGTTTGCCGAACGCGACAATAGAACCGGTGAAAGTAACCGCACCGATAAAGATGCCGAGGAACACTTCGGTCAGATGGATATTCTCCATCACCGGCTCCATCGCCACGCCGTGATCCAGGTAGCTGTTCAAGCCCACCAGAACCGCCGCCAGCCCCACAAAACTGTGCAGTACCGCAACCAGCTCTGGCATTTCGGTCATTTCGACCTTTTTCGCCAGATAAACCCCGATGGACCCCCCGATAATCATCGCGATGATGATCCAGCCCACGTTGCCGGAATCCGGCCCGAGGATGGTGGCGATCAGCGCAATCGCCATCCCGGCGATGCCAAACAGGTTGCCCCGCTTGGACGTTTCATGGCGCGACAGGCCGGCCAGACTACAGATAAACAGGATAGCGGCAACAATGTATGCAGCTGTAACTAATCCTCCAGACATATGCTACCCCTTAGTTCTTGCGGAACATCTTCAGCATGCGCTGAGTGACGGTGAATCCACCAAAAATGTTGATGCTGGCGATCAGCACGGCGATAAAGGAGAGGAAACTCACCCAGCCGCCATGGCCAATCTGCAATAGCGCACCGACCACGATAATCCCTGAGATCGCATTGGTGACCGACATCAACGGGGTGTGCAATGCATGGCTGACGTTCCAAACCACGTAGTAACCCACCACGCAGGCCAGCGCAAACACGGTAAAGTGAGACAGGAACTCTTTTGGTGCGGCGTTGGCCAGCCAGCCAAACAGGATGATGGCCAGCGCCATCAGGCCATATTTCAACCATGGCGAAACCGGTTTTGCCGCCGGTTTGGCGACCGGTGCCGCTGCCGGTGCCTGTTTAGGCTGGGCAGAAACCTGGATTGGCGGTGCCGGCCAGGTGACTTCGCCACTGCGCACCACGGTAACGCCGCGGATCACGGTATCTTCAAAATCAACGTCAATTTCGCCGTTTTTCTCTTTCGACAGCAATTTCAGCAGGTTAACCAGGTTGGTGCCGTAAAGCTGTGAGGATTGAGTCGGCAGGCGGCTTGGCAAATCGGTATAGCCAATGATTTTCACGCCGTTGTCGCTCACGGTCACGCGATCGGCCACGGTCAGTTCACAGTTGCCACCGTTTTGCGCCGCCAGATCGACGATCACGCTACCCGGTTTCATCGAAGCCACCATCTCTTTGGTGATAAGCTTCGGTGCGGGTTTGCCCGGGATCAACGCGGTGGTGACAATAATGTCGACCTCGGCCGCCTGGGCGGCGAACAGCGCCATCTCGGCCTTGATAAAGGCTTCGGACATCACTTTGGCATAGCCATCGCCGCTGCCCGCTTCTTCCTCAAAATCCAGCTCGAGGAATTCAGCGCCCATGCTCTGCACCTGCTCTTTGACTTCCGGGCGGGTGTCGAAGGCGCGAACAATCGCCCCCAGGCTGCCTGCGGCGCCGATGGCAGCCAGGCCCGCTACGCCGGCACCGATAATCATTACCTTGGCGGGTGGAACCTTGCCGGCAGCGGTGATTTGCCCGGTGAAGAAGCGGCCAAACTCATGCGCGGCCTCAACAATCGCACGGTAACCGGCGATGTTGGCCATTGAGCTCAGTGCGTCCATGGATTGTGCGCGTGAGATACGCGGTACAGAATCCATCGCCATCGCAGTGACATTGCGAGCGGCCAGCTGCGCGATCAGCTCCGGGTTTTGCGCCGGCCAGATAAAGCTGACCAGGGTGCTGCCCTCGCGCATTAACGCAATCTCGTCCTCAAGCGGTGCGTTAACTTTCAAAATCAGATCTGACTGCCAGACATCCGCGGTGTCAGTGATTGTTGCCCCAGCGGCTTCATAAGCGCTATCGTCAAAACTTGCCAGTTTACCCGCCCCGCTTTCAATCGCGACGGTAAAGCCCAGCTTCAGCAGTTGTTCCACCGTTTTCGGCGTTGCTGCGACCCGGGCTTCATTGGCCAACCGTTCTCTTGGTACACCAATACGCATAATGTTCCCTTCTCACCTGTCTATGATGATGTTTATTATCTTCCTACCCATAGCGATGGCCCCGGCCGACAGGTTTTTATTAGCCTTGTCGGCAACGAATTAAGGCGCCATCTATAACCTACTGAAAATATGATCGATGATCCATAATTGCTTACGCATTCATGTCTGTTTTTACATAAAAACTCAGGCAGTGACATGATAAATCGCAAATTAAAGTTAAAAACCCCGGTGGAATGCCGTTTTTGCGGCCATATTGTGGCTGGTGGAGGTTGGCGATTTTCCAGTGATACATGGCCAGGACGCATAAAAGTTATAAAATTGTGAATAATTAACACTTATGACATCAAAGGCTTTATTATTGAAACTTATGGCGATTCTGCGCAATATATCGGGCACAATCCTTCTGGGGGTTTGTCTCACGGGATGACATAAAATGCTGAGACACTGGTCGAGATTACATGTAATAATCGGCGGCTGAATTACACCTAAACAGTTCAGCACGTTATAAACGTTAATGCGCTAGGCGAAAGGATTTTTTATGAAGCTGAAGAACACGATCATCGCATCAGCCTTGTTATCACTCACAGCGCTGTCTGCTCAGGCGGCACAAGAGTTAACTCCTGAAAAAGCAGCGGCGCTGAAGCCGTTTGATCGCATCACGATTACCGGCCGCTTTAATGCCATCAATGAAGCCGCTGATGCCATATCCCGCCGTGCAGATAAACTGGGTGCAGACTCCTTCTACATTCAGGACAGCAACAACAGCAACAATGGCGGCAACTGGCGCGTCACCGCAGATCTTTATCATAAAGATGCGCCGGAAGTGAGCAAAGACCCCAAATACCGCGTGATTAACGGGGTTACCGAACTGCCGAAAGAACAAGCCTTCCTGTTGGAGCCGTACGACACGGTGAGCGTCAGCGGTTTCTACCGCAGCCAGCCGGACATCAACGATGCCATCACCAAAGAAGCGAAAAAGAAAGGCGCAGCCTCCTTCTTTATCGTGCGTCAGGTAGATGCCAACCAGGGCGGCAACCAGTTCATTACCGCTTATATCTATAAGGCCGATGCCCCTAAACGTACCGTTCAGAGCCCGGATGCCATCCCGGCTGATTCTGAAGCCGGTAAGGCCGCACTGGCTGCCGGTGGCGCTGCTGCTGCCAAGGTTGAAATTCCAGGTGTTGCCTCTTCTGGCTCACCAAGTCGCGACGTAGGCCGTTTCTTCGAAACCCAGTCGTCTACCGGCAAACGTTATACTGTCACTTTACCGAACGGGACCAAGATTCAGGAAGTGAACAACGTGACTGCCGCGCAGATGGTGCCGTTTGATTCCGTGACCTTCACTGGTCACTTCAACAGCATGACTGACGTTTCTAGCGAAGTTGCCAAACGTGCGGCCGAGAAAGGCGCCAAGTACTATCATGTGACCCGCCAGTGGCAGAACAAGAGCGGCGGCAACCTGACCGTCAGCGCCGACCTGTTCAAATAAGTTTCACTTTGCGGTTTACCATCGGGCAGCCATTGAGCTGCCCGTTTTTTTGTCGCTGATACCGCCCTGCCAGTTGAATAGTTTTTTGTAAATCACGCATACTTAATCATTGCATCCACACGCATCCAGCCGTAGAATTTGCGCCAATTTTTAGGGCTATTGTCTACTCGTTCAGTAATTGTCATTACGTTGTTACTGCCAAGCAGTTCCCTTCCAGTTGTTTATTCTGCGCTCAGGATCCGTCATTGGAAAAAAAACTAGGTCTTACCGCGTTAACCGCATTGGTGCTGAGCTCAATGCTGGGCGCCGGGGTTTTCAGCCTGCCACAAAACATGGCGCAGGTTGCCAGCCCGGCGGCCCTGCTATTGGGTTGGGCAATCACCGGCGTCGGCATCCTGTTTCTGGCTTTTGCCATGCTGTTGCTAACCCGCCTGCGTCCCGATCTGGACGGTGGCATCTTTACCTATGCGAAAGAAGGCTTTGGCGAGCTGGTGGGCTTTTGTTCCGCCTGGGGTTACTGGTTGTGCGCAGTGATCGCCAATGTCTCTTATCTGGTTATCGTGTTCGCCGCACTGAGTTTATTCACCGATCGCGGCGGAAACGTCATTCTGGGCGATGGCAATACCTGGCAGGCACTACTGGCAGAGTCAGTATTGCTGTGGATCGTCCATGCGCTGGTGTTGCGCGGCGTGCAAACTGCAGCCAGCATCAATCTGGTGGCGACCCTGGCCAAGCTGTTGCCGCTGGGGATGTTTGCGGTATTGGCGGCAATGGCGTTCAATATGGACGTCTTTACGCTGGATTTCCACGGCGTTGCTCTCGGTAAACCGGTGTGGGAACAGGTAAAAAACACCATGCTGATTACCCTGTGGGTATTTATCGGTGTGGAAGGCGCAGTCGTGGTTTCAGCGCGGGCGCGTCATAAAAAGGATGTCGGCCGTGCAACCATGCTGGCAGTGATCTCCGCACTGGCGGTTTACCTGCTGGTGACTTTGTTGTCCCTGGGTGTGGTGCCACGCAGCGAATTGGCCGAAATGCGCAATCCTTCCATGGCGGTGCTGATGGTCGATCTAATTGGCCCCTGGGGTGACGTGATTATCGCGGCCGGGCTGATTGTTTCGGTCTGCGGGGCCTATCTGAGCTGGACGATTATGGCCGCCGAAGTCCCGCTGCTGGCGGCACAACACGGTGCTTTCCCAAAGATTTTCCGCAAGCAGAACAAGAATCATGCGCCTTCAGCTTCACTATGGCTGACCAATATTGCCGTGCAGTTCGCACTGGTGCTGATCTGGCTGACCGGCAGCAATTATAATTCTTTGCTGACTATCGCCTCGGAAATGATCCTGGTGCCTTATTTCCTGGTCGGTGCCTTCCTGTTTAAGGTGGCAATTCGTCGTCAGGACAAACGGCTGATGTTCGCCGCCACAGGTGCCTGTCTGTACGGTATTTGGCTGCTCTACGCTTCTGGGTTAATGCATTTGCTGATGTCGGTGTTGCTGTATGCACCGGGGCTGCTGGTGTTTATTTATGCCCGAAGCGGACATAACGACGTCAAGCTGCTGAATCAGCTGGAGAAAGGCAGTATTTTTCTGTTGCTGGTGGCCACGGTACCGGCCGGCTGGTTTATGCTGCAGTAGGTGAAAAATGGCCGGGTGGGATCACCCGGTCAGTTACTTTGAGATGTACGCAGGCTGATGGTCATGCGTTCCCCAACCTGAGAGATAATCACTCCCTCAACGCACTCTTGTTGAATGGTCGCCAACTGCTGCGTGTCCAGAGCGTAAGGCAGCTTAATGTCGAATACCGCCAGCCCCTGTTGCTGTGCCAGGTCGATCAGGCGCACGATGTTGGTTTCGTCGCTGACCTGGGTAGAAACCACCTGCAGCGCCAACGCTTTCAACTGCTCTTTCCGCGTTTGCGAAGCGGAAGCCTGAGATTTCAATACCATGCCAAAAAATGGCATCACGCCATAAATTGCATCAACAAAGCGCCAGTGCTTCTTGCACGATGCGGACAGAAAATCCATGTAATCAAAACAGACTTTCTCACTGCGGGCGACGGGTGCAAGGTGACTGCTGTTCATCCCTTCCTCTCATTGCCGGGTGTATTACATCCTGAAATGGATAATCGATGCGAAGCTTTAACGAATTTCCGCCGTATAATGGCATAATTCCCCTATTGTTTGCCAGTCTGTCCAGGAGCTTTAATCAATGGAACTTCACAACTCAGCCCCGGTGCTGATTACGGGCGGCGCACGCCGGATTGGACTGGCATTGGCCAGGTCATTCTTGCAACGTGATATTCCCGTGATCATTGCCTATCGCAGCGACTACCCGGCGCTGGGCGAACTGAAAAGACTGGGGGCAACCTGCATTCAGGGCGATTTCTCAACGCACGACGGTATCTATCGTTTCGCCGATCAGGTTCGCCAGGCGGCGCCCAAACTGCGCGCGGTGATCCACAACGCCAGCGCCTGGCAGGCCGAATCACCGGAAGTGCCACCGGAGCAAGTGATGGCGGCCATGTTGCAAATTCACGTTTATACGCCTTATCTGCTCAATCAACTGCTGGAATCTTGTCTGTTGGGCCAGGGGCAAGCCGGTGCGGATATCATCCATCTGACCGACTATGTGGTGGAGAAAGGCAGCGACAAGCACATTGCCTATGCCGCCAGTAAGGCCGCGCTGGACAATATGACCCGCTCTTTTGCCCGCAAGCTGGCACCCGAAGTTAAAGTCAATGCCATCGCTCCGGCGCTGATTATTTTCAATCCGGGCGACGACGAGCATTATCGGCAACAGGCGCTGGCAAAATCACTGATGAAAATCGCCCCAGGCGAGAGCGAAGTGGTCAATCTGGTGAACTATCTGCTGGACAGTCGCTATGTCACCGGCCGTACCCACGGTGTCGACGGCGGACGCCCGCTGCGCTAACGCATGATCTGCATGGCGTATCGCGGAGCCCCGCGTTATGCTGAATTTCGTTATTCTGATAAAACCGCTGAATATGCATAAAATTGTTTTTGTGGAAGACGATCCCGAAGTCGGCAAACTGATTGCCGCCTATCTGGGCAAGCACGACATTGAAGTGTTGATTGAGCCACGCGGCGACAGTGCACAAGCCCGCATCGAGCTGGAACAACCTGATTTGGTGCTGCTGGATATTATGTTGCCCGGCAAGGATGGTATGACGCTGTGCCGTGATTTGCGCCCAACCTTCCCCGGCCCGATCGTGCTGCTCACCTCACTCGACAGCGATATGAACCATATTCTTTCGCTGGAAATGGGCGCCAACGATTACATCCTGAAGACCACGCCGCCGGCGGTGCTACTGGCGCGACTGCGTTTACACCTGCGCCAGCATGGCAGCCAGCCAAAGGAAGAGTCAACACAACCGCTCACTCAACACAACGCCCTGCACTTTGGCCTGTTATGCATCGACCCGGTTAACCGGCAGGTGACGTTGGGTGAAGAGGTCATCACCCTTTCCACCTCAGATTTTGATCTGCTGTGGGAACTGGCCACCCACGCCGGCCAAATAATGGATCGCGAAGCCCTGCTGCAGAACCTGCGTGGCGTGAGTTATGACGGTCTGGACCGCAGTATAGACGTAGCGATTTCCCGCCTGCGCCGCAAACTGTACGACAATGCCCTGGAACCCTTCCGCGTCAAAACCGTGCGTAATAAAGGTTACCTGTTCGCTCCGAATGCCTGGGAGTTCGTGCAGCAATGAGAAAGCTCTTTGTGCAGTTCTTCCTGCTGCTTTTCGTGTGTTTCCTGGTGATGGCGATGCTGGTGGGGTTGGTGTACAAAGTCACCGCCGAACGCGCCGGCCGCCAGTCGATGGACGATCTGATGAAAAGCTCGCTGTACCTGATGCGCAGCGAACTGCGGGAAATTCCGCTCAAAGACTGGAACAAGACCATCGCCACGCTGGACTTGAATCTGTCGTTTAAGCTGCACATCGAGCCGCTGGGCAAACAGGATCTGAGCGAAGATTTGAAAAAACGGCTGCGTCTGGGGGAGATTATCGCCCTCGACGATCAATACACCTTTATGCAGCGCATCCCGCGCAGTCACTACGTGCTGGTGGTCGGGCCGATCCCTTATCTGTTCTATCTGCATCAAATGCGGCTGCTGGATTTGGCGCTGCTGGTGTTTATCGGCATGTCGCTGGCGCTGCCGGTATTTCTGTGGATGCGTCCGCACTGGCAGGACTTGCTGAAGCTCGAAAACGCGGCTCAGCGCCTCGGTGCCGGGCATCTGGATGAGCGCACCCATTTCGACCCTACCTCCAGCCTGAATCGGCTTGGCGTAGCCTTTAACCAGATGGCGGATAACGTCAATACGCTGATCGCCAGCAAGAAACAGCTGATAGACGGTATCGCCCATGAACTGCGCACTCCGCTGGTACGGCTGCGTTACCGCCTGGCGATGAGCGATAACCTTTCCGAGAGTGAACAGCAGGCGCTGAACCGCGATATCGGTCAGTTGGAGTCACTGATCGACGAACTGCTGACCTATGCACGATTGGACCGTCCGCAGGTCGCACTCAATATAGAACCGCTGGATTTGCCCAAATGGCTGGAGGACAAGGCTGACGACCTGCGCCTGATCCACCCGGAACGTGAAATCGAATTGAACATCCCGCACGTCGGTGATTTTGGCGGCGTCGATTTACGGCTAATGGAGCGGGTGCTGGATAATCTGGTGAACAATGCGCTGCGTTATAGTGAGCAACGCTTGCGCATCGGCCTGTGGTTTGACGGCGACAACGCTTGCCTGCAGGTAGAAGACGATGGGCCAGGTATTCCGCCGGAAGAACGTGAGCGGGTATTCGAGCCCTTTGTACGTCTCGATCCCAGCCGCGATCGCGCTACCGGCGGCTGTGGCCTGGGTTTGGCGATTGTTCATTCGATTGCCGTGGCCTACCAGGGCCAGGTCTACGTTGACGCCAGCTCTCTCGGTGGTGCCAGCTTCCGATTCTGTTGGCCGCTAAAGCCCACTTTCAATTTAAAAGCAGACCCGGTGTAACCCCGTTTACGTGGCAGCATAAAAACGCGAAACAGTGATCCGGTTTACAAAAAATGGAGCTAAACGATGACATCTGCACATTCCCCTTCTTCTTACGACGAGCTGCGTGCCATTTTCACCCGCCTGTCACGCTTCGGCCATCTCTCCGCCATTGCCGGCTGGGATATGCAAACCATGATGCCACCGGGCGGCAGCAAAGCGCGTTCCGAGGCACTGGCTGAGCTAAGCGTATTGCAACACCAGATTTTAACGTCGGATAAAACCGGCCGTCTGTTTGAACGCGCACAGCAAGAAACGCTGGACGGCATTGACCAGGCGAATTTGCTGGAGATGCGCCGCCAGTATGACAATGCAGTGCTGGTACCAGAATCGTTGGTCGAGGCTAAATCCCTGGCCGGTGCACGCTGTGAACATGCCTGGCGTTCCCAACGCCCAGCCAACGACTGGGAAGGTTTCGCGGAGAATCTGCGCGAAGTGGTTAAACTGAGCCGCCAGGAAGCGCAGATCCGTGCCGAAGCGGCAGGTAGCAGTCGTTATGATGCCCTGCTGAACCTTTATGAACCGGGAATGCGCAGCAGCGATATAGACCGTATCTTTGGTGACCTGAAAACCTGGCTGCCCGACCTGCTGCAGAAGGTGGTGGCCAAACAGGCCCAGGAACCTTGTCTGGTTCCGCAGGGGCCGTTCAATGTGGAAACCCAACGTCAACTGAGCCTGAGCGTGATGAAGCTGCTCGGCTTTAACTTCGACGGCGGTCGCGTGGACGTCAGCGCTCACCCATTCTGCGGCGGGCGTACCGGAAGATGTTCGTATTACCACCCGCTACAACGACAAAGAATTTCTGACCGCATTGCTCGGCATCGTGCATGAAACCGGCCATGCTCGTTACGAACAAAATCTGCCACGCGAATGGCTGGGCCAGCCGGTAGCCCAGGCTCGTTCAACCGCTATCCATGAGTCGCAGAGTCTGCTGTTTGAAATGCAACTGGCGCGCGGCAGCGATTTCCTGAAGATCCTGCGTCCACTGGTGGTCAAACAATTCGGCGAACAACCGGCATTGGAAGAAGGTAACTTCATCCGACTAAATCAGCGAGTGAAACCAGGCCTGATCCGCGTAGACGCTGACGAAGTCAGCTACCCGGCGCACGTGATCCTGCGCTATGAAATCGAAAAAGCTCTGGTCGAAGGCGAGATTGAGGTAGAAGATATCCCGGCGCTGTGGGGCGAGAAAATGCACGGTTACCTTGGCCTCGATACTATCGGCAACTACCGTAACGGTTGTATGCAGGATATTCACTGGACCGATGGTGCCTTCGGTTACTTCCCGACTTACACCCTGGGTGCCATGTATGCCGCGCAACTGTTCCACAGCGTCCGCAAAGCGCTGCCAACGCTGGACAGTGACATTGCCGAAGGCAACCTGAATCCGCTGTTCCAATGGCTGAAGCAGAATATCTGGCGTCACGGCAGCCGTTTCCCTACCAATACCCTGATCGCCAATGCGACCGGCGAGGCCCTGAACCCAGACTATTTCCGTAAGCATTTGGAAAGTCGTTACCTGTAAGATCCCCAGGCACGGCTAATCCCGTGCCTTTTCCCCCTGTTTTGCCGCCGCTATTCCATAGCGCACCTCCTTCACCCAAGACGCCCAGGCTGCAGAGTACCGGTTGGCCACTCTCTATATGTATGTTGTAACTAAAGTGAGATTTAAACTTCGATGGTTCCGGTTCGTTAACCGGCCAGTGCTCGCGCTGTACATTAGGTTACACGCCGAAACCAATCACTCACGGAAAGCATCGGGCCGTTTGCCTACTATCTTATCACCGGCCCCGCAGTGGGCTTGATACATGATGAGTAACTTGAGGAATCAACGATGAAAAAAGTATTAGCTCTGGTTGTTGCCGCTGCAATGGGTCTGTCTTCTGTTGCCTTCGCTGCTGACGCTGCCACTACCACCACTACCGCACCTGCGGCGACGGCTACCACCACCGCGGCTGCACCAGCCAAGACCACTCACGTGAAAAAACATCACGCGAAGAATGCCCCAGCTCAAAAAGCTCAGGCCGCCAAAAAACACCACAAAAAAGCGCCGGCTCAGAAAGCCCAGGCAGCTAAAAAACACCACAAAACAGCCAGCCATAAAAAAGCGGCGTAACAGCAATTAATGTGAGGCTCCCCTCACCAGTTCAGGCTTGAGTTGTCCAACACCCGGTTCGCCGGGTGTTTTTTCATCGGGGGTTCTCATCATGCTGCGTCGCTACCTATTTGAAATCATTCTGACCACGCTGATCCTCTGTGGACTGATCGCCGCCTTTTTTTATCTGTAGCCACACCGCCCTCTGGATAATAAATTATTGAAAAATCAATCACTGCCCATCCACACGGCGACTAATTCAGTCTATAGTTACCATTCAGTGTGTTTATGGATGATCCGTATTTTCCAGGCAAGAAACCTATGCGCATAACCGTTTTGCTGTTGCTGTGCTCATTCCCGCTCGCACTCTCCCTCTCAGCACGGGCTGACAGCCCATCCGATTCGTCGACCGCTGAGCAAACCCGCCTGTTTTTTGGCAAGGATGAACGAATAAAAGTAACGGAAACCGACGGTTGGCCGTGGCAGGCCATTGGGCAAGTGGAAACCGCCAGCGGTAACCTGTGCACCGCCACGCTGATCTCTCCGCATCTGGCGCTCACCGCAGGCCACTGCGTGCTGGCACCACCGGGTCAACTGGATAAAGCCATTGCGCTGCGTTTTGTTGCCGGTAATAAGACCTGGAAATACCAGACCGACAATATTGAGACGCTGGTGGATCGCAAACTGGGGAAAAAACTCAAACCTGACGGCGATGGCTGGATTGTACCGCCAGCGGCAGCGGCCTATGACTTTGCCCTGATCCGTCTGAAGGATAAAAAAACCTTGCCGATTAAGCCGCTGCCGTTGTGGCAAGGCGACAGCAAGGCACTGACCCAGGCAATGAAACAAGCCAAACGGCTGATTACCCAGGCGGGATACCCGGAAGACCATCTGGACGATCTCTACAGCCACCAGAACTGTAAAGTGACCGGCTGGGCGCAACAAGGCGTACTTTCACACCAGTGCGATACCCTGCCCGGCGATAGCGGTTCGCCGTTACTGCTGAAAACTGCCGAAGGTTGGCGGCTTATTGCTATTCAAAGCTCCGCACCGGCAGCCAAAGACCGTTACCGCGCCGATAACCGCGCGCTGGCGGTGACCGGTATCCGCGATGCGCTGGACGCGCTGGCGGCGGGAAAATAAAACCCGGGGGCAACTTATTGCCCCCGATTAATTACACTGAAAGCTGCTCGATAGTCTGCAGGATACGCTTGTCCGAGATCGGATAAGGCGTGCCCAATTGCTGAGCGAACAGGCTGACGCGCAGCTCTTCAATCATCCAGCGCACCTCTTTCACCTCGTCATCCTGCTGGCGTTTCGGCGGCAGTTTGTTCAGCCATTGCTGCCAGGCCTGCTGCACCTGTTCCACCCGTAGCATTTGCGCTCGGTCGCGGTGCGGATCGATAGCCAGTTTCTCCAACCGACGTTCAATCGCCTGCAGATAACGTAGCGTATCCGGCAGGCGCTTCCAGCCGTTGTTGGTGACGAACCCACGATAAACCAGAGCGCCGAGCTGAGTTTTGATATCTGACAGTGCCAGCGCCAACGAGATATCAACCCGGCCTTTCAAGCGCTTGTTGATGTTAAACACCGCCGTCAGGATTTGTTCGACCTGTTTGGCTACGCCCACCACCGTTTCATTCAGTTCGCCGCGCACCAGCTCCTGCAGACGGGCAAAGTTTTCCTCCTGCCACACCGGCCCGCCGTGTTCGGCGATCAGTTTATCGATGCCGCACGAAATGCAATCGTCGATCAGATCCAGCACCCTGCCGTAAGGGTTAAAGTACAGCCCCAGCTTGGCCTTGTTCGGCAGTTTTTCATGCAGATATTTGATAGGTGAAGGAATATTCAACAACAGCAGGCGGCGCGTGCCCTGCCACATCGCCTGTCGCTGCTCCTGCTCGCTGTCGAACAGGCGGATCGCCACGCTGTCTTTTTCGTCCACCAGCGCCGGGTAGGCCTTCATCGAATAGCCACCGCGTTTCTGCTCATAAAACTCCGGCAGTTTGCCGAAGCTCCAGATATGCAGATTGCTTTGTTCCAGCCCATCGTCCGCCACCGCCGACAGCGTTTCCTGCACCTTGTCCTTCAGCTTGAGCTTCAATGCCGTCAGATCTTTGCCTTCAAGCAGGGTTTTGTGTTTTTCACCCACCACCCGGAATGTCATCTTGAGGTGATCGGGCACCTGATCCCATTGCCAGTCTTCACGTGACACCGTCACACCAGTCATGCGACGCAGCTCGCGCTCCAGTGAATCCAGCAGCGGCATCTCCAGCGGCGTCGCCCGCCCCAGGAAAGCTTCGGCGTAGTTCGGTGCCGGCACAAAGTTGCGGCGTACCGGCTTCGGCAAGGACTTGATCAGGGCAATGATCAGTTCCCGACGAATGCCCGGGATCTGCCATTCAAAGCCCTGCTGCTCTACCTGATTAAGGATAGGCAGCGGAATGTGTACCGTCACGCCATCGGCGTCGGTGCCCGGTTCAAACTGGTAAGTCAGGCGCAGTTTGAGGTTGCCCTGGTACCAGGTGTTTGGGTAGTCCAGCGCACTGACCTGATTGGCACCGTCTTTGATCAGCATTTCTTTTTCAAAGCTGAGCAGGTCTGAATTTTGCTTACCGACGTTTTTCCACCAGTTATCGAAATGGCGTCCAGACACCACATCGTTCGGAATGCGCTGATCGTAGAAAGCAAACAGGGTTTCGTCGTCCACCAGAATGTCACGGCGACGCGATTTATGTTCCAGCTCTTCCACTTCGGCACGCAGTTTCAGGTTAGCGGCAAAGAACGCATGTCGCGTCTGCCAGTCGCCTTCCACCAACGCATGGCGGATAAACAGCTCACGGCACAGCAGCGGATCAATGGTGCTGTAATTGACCGAGCGCGCGGCAACGATCGGCAACCCGAACAGCGTTACCTTTTCGCTGGCCATCACCGCCCCCTGGGATTTGGACCAGTGGGGTTCGCTGTAGCTGTGCTTCACCAGATGCTGAGCCAGCGGTTCTATCCATTCCGGCTCAATACGAGCGGCAATACGCCCCCACAGGCGGCTGGTTTCCACCAGTTCGGCCACCATGGTCCACTTCGGCGGCTTCTTGAACAGGCCGGAACCCGGGAAGATGGAGAAACGCGCATTGCGAGCACCGGTGAACTCCTGCTTGTCGACATCTTTCTGACCGATGTGCGACAGCAAGCCGGTCAGCAGTGCGGTATGTACGCTGCGGTAATCGGAAGGCTCGCTGTTAACCGGCAGCCCCAGCTCTTTCACCACCTGACGCAGTTGGGTGTAAATATCCTGCCATTCGCGCACCCGCAGGTAGTTCAGGAAATCATTGCGGCACAGCCGACGGAACTGGCTGGAGGAATGCTCTTTTTGCTGCTCTTTCAGCCAGTCCCACAGGTTCACGTAGGCCAGGAAGTCCGAGTCTTTATCCGCGAAGCGACGGTGCTTTTCATCCGACGCCTGCTGTTTGTCCATTGGCCGTTCACGCGGATCCTGAATCGACAACGCCGCGGTGATAATCATCACCTCGCGCACGCTACCGCTCTTCTGCGCTTCCAGCACCATACGCGCCAGGCGTGGGTCGATCGGCAACTGTGCCAATTGACGGCCCTGCGCGGTGAGCTGGTAGTGGCCATTGTCTGCCGTTTTAATCGCCCCCAATTCTTCCAGCAGACGCACGCCATCCAGAATATTGCGTTTGTCCGGCGCTTCCACGAACGGGAATGCGGCGATGTCGCCCAGCCCGAGCGAGGTCATCTGCAAAATCACCGATGCCAGGTTGGTGCGCAGGATCTCCGGATCGGTAAACTCCGGTCGCGACAGGAAATCCTGTTCCGCATACAGGCGAATACAAATACCGTCCGACACACGGCCGCAGCGGCCCTTACGCTGGTTGGCCGAGGCTGAGACACCGGCTCGATCGGCAGTCGCTGTACCTTGGTACGGAAGCTGTAGCGGCTGATACGCGCCGTCCCCGGATCAATCACATACTTGATGCCCGGTACGGTTAATGAGGTTTCCGCCACGTTGGTGGCCAGCACAATGCGCCGCCCGTGGTGTGACTGAAATACCCGGTTCTGTTCGCTGTTGGACAGCCGGGCATACAGCGGCAAGACTTCGGTATGTGGCAGATTGAGGCGATTCAATGCATCAGCGGTATCACGGATTTCGCGCTCACCGCTCATAAAGATCAGGATATCCCCCGGCCCTTCGCGGCCAAGTTCGTCCACCGCATCGAAAATCGCCTGCAGTTGATCGCGGTCGGTATCGTCGGCGTCGTCCACCACCGGGCGGTAACGGACTTCCACCGGATAAGTCCGGCCGGAAACTTCAATAATCGGCGCGTTGTTGAAGTGACGTGAAAACCGCTGCGGATCTATGGTTGCCGAGGTGATGATGACTTTCAGATCGGGGCGCTTCGGTAGCAGTTCGCGCAGGTAGCCGAGGATAAAATCGATGTTCAGGCTGCGTTCATGCGCCTCATCGATAATCAGCGTGTCGTACTGCATCAACAGTCGGTCCTGCTGGATTTCCGCCAGCAGGATGCCGTCGGTCATCAGCTTGACCAGGGTATTTTCCCCGACCTGATCGTTAAAACGTACCTTATAACCGACGCTGCCGCCCAATGGGGTTTCCAGTTCGTCGGCAATGCGGTTGGCCACGGTGCGCGCGGCCAGGCGTCGAGGCTGGGTATGACCGATCAGCCCTTTGACCCCGCGCCCCAATTCCAGGCAGATCTTCGGCAACTGGGTGGTTTTCCCCGAGCCGGTTTCACCGGCAACAATCACCACCTGATGGTCACGGATCGCCTGCAGAATATCCTGCTTTTTCTGGCTGACCGGCAGGTTTTTCCGGATAGGTTATTTTCGGGCAGGTCGCAGCGCGGGATTGCACCTTACGCAACGCCAGCGCCATGTCACTTTCGATTTCAACGGCAGCCGCCAATTGAGCATCGGGATTTTTGATTTTTCGTGCGCCCTGCAGCCGACGTTGCAGGCGCTGTTGATCACGGAGCATCAGCTCGCCCAGTTGGGCAGACAATGCCGCGAGCGGAGATTTCACGTTCGGTATTCCTTGTTTCATCGCTGCTGTATCAAGCGTTAGCAACGGTTTGGTAATGGGTTAGCCCGTTTTTAGCTTTGGACGCGAAGAATATCACAAGCCGCTTTTTCCCCATAATCCCGCCGCTTAAGGCCCAAAAGGTTATTCAATAAAATCGAACAAAGGTCTCGAAATATTGCGCTATCACTGCTGGAAAAATGTGAATAGAGTGTACTGCATGCAAGGGACGCACCGTCCTGATGTCACTGTCTTAACCTAAGGAATTACCGATGAGCAAAGTATTGGTTCTTAAATCAAGCATCCTGGCAGGTTACTCTCAGTCTAACCAACTGGCCGATTTCTTCGTTGAGCAATGGGCAAGCGCTCATGGCAACGACACTATCACCGTACGTGACCTGGCTGCACAGCCAATCCCGGTACTGGACGGTGAGCTGGTGGGTGCACTGCGCCCTTCCGATACGCCGCTGACCCCACGTCAGACCGAAGCGCTGGCCTTGTCCGACGAACTGATCGCTGAACTGCAGGCCAATGACACCATCGTTATGGCGGCACCGATGTACAACTTCAACATCCCGACCCAGTTGAAAAACTATTTCGACCTGATTGCCCGTGCCGGCGTCACCTTCCGTTACACCGAAAACGGCCCTGAAGGCCTGGTGAAAGGCAAACGCGCCATCATTCTGACCAGCCGCGGCGGCATTCATAAAGGCACCCCGACTGACCTGGTAGAACCTTACCTGCGTCTGTTCCTGGGCTTTATCGGCATCACCGACGTTGAGTTCGTGTTTGCGGAAGGCATCGCTTACGGCCCGGACGTCGCGACCAAAGCACAGGCCGACGCCAAGGCCGTGCTGACTCAGGTGGTTTGCCGCCTGATGTCCCTCGCTGGGGCGTAATGCTTGTCAGTTAAGGTGTATTGTTCCCTCTCCTTTGGGAGAGGGTTAGGGTGAGGGGATACATACCAACACGAAAGCCCCTCACCCCGGCCCTCTCCCTCGGGAGAGGGGGACGCCCACTTAAACAACGTCGTACATTCTTATTCAGAACTTTGCTTAACTGACCGGCATTACGCCTGACGGCGCGTTTTTTTATTTCTTCAGCCACTGCCCGTTAATACCGCGCACGTATTCCCCAGCCGGGGCTCGCGTTACCAACTTCTGCCCCGCCATGCGCGCCACATCGTCGATGGCAATATGATTGCTGTCCGCCACTTGCTGGTATTTTTCGGTGCGCCCGGCATTAATGTTTTTCACCAACGTCAGCGTTTCGGCGTCCTGCTTCACCGGCGCGATATAACCGCTGAGCGTTTCCCCTACGCGGCCCTGCTGTTTGGCCTCATCGAGCGTCAGCGCCATCGCCATGCTGCTGAACATCCAGGCGGCGGCCATCAAACCTAAATAACGTTTTTTCATGTTGGCTCCTAGAAAAGGCCGCTTTGGGTTTTCAGCAGATTATCAACGTCCTTATCTACCTTGATGTGGATCTCATGCTCGATCTTCACGTTCATGTTGATGGTGATCGGATCTTTAGGCGTCGCGACCTCGATGCGCGGCACGCAGCCGCTCAGCAAAAACGTGCCCAGCACGGCGACCAGCAATGGCCCGCTGATGATTTTCATGGTTGTTCCCCAGGTTTTGAGAGGGCCTGTTCCAGACAGGTAGCGCATGTTTTTAAGTGTATAGGCATTTGCTTAAATCCATTAAATTAGTTTTAACATCAAAGACATATAACGAACAAATTAATTAGATATGGCAAGCAAGTATCAAATGGAATTAAATCACTACTTGCCCCGTAACTGAACCCGTAATTTTATGCCAAATATTTTATTGACCGACACAAAAATTAAGGGGCTCAAGCCCAAAGCATCAGCTTACTACGTGTGGCACGCCGCTGCCACGCGTGGAACCGGACGCTTGGGCGTGAAGGTTTACCCTTCTGGCCGTCGGGTGTTTGTTTACCGCTACTTTGCAGGGGGAAAGGCAAGGTTTGAGCGCATCGGTGATTATCCGCAAATCACACTTTCGGTTGCCCAGGACAAGGCACGGGCAGCAATGGCCAGCCTCCAGAACGGCGGCGCCATCATATTTGGCTATGCCAGTGTGGGTGACCTGTTTGCAGACTACATCAGCAACCAGAAAATACGGGGTAAGCGGGCGTGGGCACTCAGTGAGCGGCGGTTGAACGGCGTATTGACCTGCGGCCATATCAACGCCAAAACGCCGGCCAAGGACGTCACGACACACCAAATCAGGCTGGTACTGAGTGACATGATACGCCGCGGGGCGATTGGTGGCGCAAGCAAGCTACGCGCCGTTATGCATGCCGCATTCAATTTCGGACTGCATGCGGACAACGACCCAATGAGCGTCGACAAACCGCAACGGTACGGTATGACAATGAACCCCGTGTCAGCCATACCAGACCAGCCTGGCGCCGACAGGGCGCTTGACCGCTTTTTGTCCTGGGATGAGTTGGCCAAGATACTGACGATAATAAAATCCGGGGCGTCGGGCATGCCGCGCGACCTGGAACGACTGTTCATGATTTCTCTGTACACCGGCGGCCAGCGGCCGTGGGAAATCATCAAAAATTATCGGAGGAGTGTCGTAGAACGAGACAGGACGCTGTCCATTCCGCCCGAACTGTCCAAGTCGCTTAACTGGCATGTGGTACCGCTTACCGATACAGCCTGGTATTTTGTCACCGAGCAGCTAAACAGCCATAAGTCGGAGCACCTTTTCCCCTCACCCCGCCGTCCTGATAGCCTACGCAATACAGGACACTACTCGCGGGTCATCAAGGATTTTTGTTACGACTACGACCTGGAGCCATTCACGCCACGCGACATCCGACGCACATTTAAAACCCTCGCCGGCGATATGGGACTCAGCATCGAGCTGCGCGACCGCATCCAGAACCACAAGCGCCCCGGGGTCTCGTCAAAGCATTATGACCGGTACGATTACATCAGAGAGAAGCGGCAGGGGCTTGAGGCGTGGGAGAATAAACTAAACCGGCTGTGACGCCGGCTTAGGTGTTATTTTTTGCATTGGGCCTGCCATTTTTCAACAACGCTGGGTGGCCAACCAATCACCTTCCCTGATTTTTGTGCGGTTCGCCGGCGGAAAGTCCCCCGCCTTGATCCAGGCCCAGAGTGTGGGCTTGGTTCGCTTGATGATATCGCACACCTCGTCAGTTGAAAGATATCGTTCAATCATCTCGCCTCCTGAAGCAAGCCGCCCAGAGGCGGCTGATTGTTATTCAAAGTCGTACGTTGGTGCCCACTGCCCCGACTCCATGACCTCGACCTGCCGTTCTGCGCGTTCCGGGGTCTGCTCTGCCCAACTGCTGTCCAGCATCTGAGCCGCCGCTTCGTCCCAGTCTTCATCACAAATCGCCTCCAGCATTTTATGAAATCCAGCCAGGCCGGCAACCCCTATCTGATAGGCCATGCTGGTCAAGATATCACAGCGTGGCTGATTGCAGTGCTGCAACGCCTCCGTGATTTCTTCGTCGGCTAGCATTTTTGGCCATCGTCTCATCGACCAGGGATTGCAACCAGACGTCGTTGACCGGCTGTGTCAGCGAGAAGGTGTAGTTATCCAACGGGACACCGGCCGGGCCAATTTTAAACCCGGTGCCTACCGTTGGATAACCCAGACTATCGTGGTATGGCATCAGCTCCGTGCCCTCTTCCTGGCATAGCAGGGGGATGATTTTACTTTTCATGCTCACCGTCCTTATTGATTTGATTTTGGGATGTGCTTCAACGTTTTGTGCGTATGTTTATTTCTTCGCTATCGCTATATGCACCAGCTTTAATAAGCCTGGCGCGCACCTTTGCTATTTTTCGGTTTCTTTCTCTGTCTTTCTCGCTCCTCCTTTTTGTAATTAGAAATTGTCAAAGCCTGTTTTACCTTTGTCTTTGCGATGGATTTATCTGTGTTAATACGGACCAAACGGTATTCCCTTTCCCTCTCCCCTTTTATTATTCACGAACCAATCCCCGGCAATCACTTGGTATGATTTCCGTTCGTGTAATAAAACAGACATTCTCTTTATTAATTCCTTTGCGGGATATATCAAAGCACTCCCGCTAATTTCCTGACTGGTTAGCGGTTTTTTTGATAGCACCTCCATATAACGCGCTCGCAAATCCATCAACCTCCCCGCGGGAGGCCCTCCGGATTACTTTTTTCATTCTTTCAGCTCCCAGATCCCTGTTAATACAGGTCATCTCTCTCTGCTTAAGAACTTCGTACATGCAGGATTCAATATTGCAGCCGAGAGATCATCCTCCCATTGGTGTATGATGTCCTTACACACCATTAATAAAATCCCTCCTCCGCATCCGTGCTGCCGCGCTGATGCAGGTCTTTTCTTAACTGCTCGCAGAGCCCCAGTAAATGCTTGTTTACTTTGGTCAAGTCATAGTTTGCCCCCTTATGCATTTCAATTTCTTTACGGCATTCCTCTGCCAAACGTTGTTCCTGCCTAACGTTTTCGCTAAATGCAGACAATTCGTGTCGCAGAAATGCAATGTATGAATTAGCCAGCTTTAGTTTTTGGTGTGCACGGAAAAACTCCGCGATTTTGCGAATTAACTTTTTCATTTCTCTTCCTCATTACTTTAATTGCATAGGATAGAACGCTGTAATTTTTACGCGCGCTCTCAGAGTTAAAGGCGATAATATCCCGTAACTCATCATCTGACATTTCGTCAATGAGCCGTTCAAATATCGATTTCCTTTTATCTTTCATTGCCGCCTCGCTCGTCAAACCGTGCGATGGGCAGTATTCCATAGTGAATTTTTATGCCTTTTTGGCAATTATTTTTACTGATTTAATAACTACAAGTTGATTCTGGTCACATTTAAACAATACGACGCCGGCGTATATTTATTTATAAACAGCTTATGCATGTATTTTCACTTAATACTCCCTTTCGCCTTTTCCAGTGCGGCGCGGAGTTTGGGGGCAATATCTGGTGTGACTATCGGCTCTTCCCTGGCCTTTTCTGCGTGTTCCCGTTCCCGTTCGTTGGCTTTGCGCTTTTCCCTGGCCAGCCTCATGTTCTGACCTACCTCATACCAGAACTGCTTTTCTGATTTCATACCGTCACCCTCATGTGCTTATTACCTCTGTTGTTGATGGATACCTTCACTTAGATGCTCCAGTCGCAGCGTGACACGACCTCAGAGCCTGCCCAGAACCGCCAGGGAGCCGTAGAGGTCAAACTTTGCGGCCACGCGGTCTAGCTGCTCTGTGGAGCATGCCGGTTTGAAACGCTCGAAGTACTTCACCGCCTGATACTCCAGGTCGGCCGCGGCGCTCCAGTTCAATCTCAATAGCCAAGCGCATGACGTCGTTCTTCTCCTCCTTAGCAGTGCGGTGTTGAACCACCAACTGGTAGTCAGTCATGGTGCGGATCATGGGGGTGTTGGCCATGGCTACTGCTGCTTTGTGTTGCTGTTCGATGTTCATCTATTGCTCCTTTTGGCTGATTTTGGGCAATAAAAAGCCCGCACGAGGCGGCTATTAAAAATGGCTCCTGCTTCGCTTATTTGGTTTTCAGGTCTACCGGGTTTCATTTCTCGGCGCGGGCTATAGAGCTTGCCATCAACAATGATGCACTCCATTTTTAGCCACTTATAAACATATGCCTGATCAACACCTTCCATGCCTGGCAAAAGCCGACTTATTCCCATTAAAGTATTTTTTCAATATAATCAATTAGCTTCATCAAACCCTCCTTCCGCCTCGACACAATAACTATAATCTTTTTTGACATACAAACACAAGTATTTTTTATGACCTTTTTTGACATGCAACACCAAAAGGGAATATGTCACTTTTATCATATGGTTGTGTTTATCAACCAGGATCCCTTAAGACCCCCTCCTCATCCGTGTACAGCTTCATTACCCTAAACACCCGTAGCTCGCCCCCACTTTTAGGGTTTTCACAATTTCATCGACTGTCAGACCAGCTCGTCGCAACTTTATTATTTGATTATGCTTTTCAATATCCGGCTTTCTCCCGGTGTAAAACCCCCTTCTCCTTGGCTATCTTGACACCTTCCTTTTGTCGCTCCCTTATCATGCCTCGCTCAAGCTCAGCTACAGCGGCCATGATGCTAACCAAAAAAGCAGTCATGGGGGAGTTATCGAGAGTCATTCCCAAATCAACAACCCGGAGGCTGGCGCCCTTCTCCTTGATTTCTTCCCAAATCAAATAAAATGCGCTATAGCTTCTCGCCATCCTATCTACCGACTTTACAATCACCACATCACCCGAACGAAGCGATTCAAGCATTTTCTTTAGTTGCGGCCTGTCGTTATTTTTCCCAGAGGCTTTATCTTGAAAAATCCTCTCGGCCCCTTCTGACTTCATGACCTCAGTCTGCCGCTCCAAATTTTGGTCTAACGTACTAACGCGAATGTATCCTATTTTCATACTCCTCCCCTAAGTATCATTTGCTTCTAGCTATTATTGTACCGTCTCATTAACCACCAACAAAGACAATAAACGATACCGATTCACCACATCGGGGCCACTCTCCGTTTGGGTACACTTAAATGATACCGCATGGAAACAAAAAATCCCCCGAAGGGGATTCCTGTGCGGCCTAGTTTTTACCGTTAATCCTCATAACACACCAGTGAAGTAAACACTTCCAACCCCACGGCATTAAGCATCGTTACCGTGGCGATTTTTGTGAGATCAGATAGCAAAAGCACTTCCTTTGCCCCATTGCCAAAATCTAACTTATATTGCCTTGAGGCCCTGGTTTGATCATCCATCGCAGTCAGACTCGCAGTAATTGGCTTTGGGGTGTTTTCTGCAATAGTGATACTACTTGCACCACCGGGCAGTTCCTGCACCGTCATTGCCGCAGCCCTCCCCGTGCTTACTCCCGTACACACATAATCGTGATTGATAAACGCCTTTCCACCTAAAGGCTTATCCTTCGCGCTGACACCGCCAGTAATAACCATCAAAAATGCCACCACCCATACTTTATTAATAACCATATATTTATCCTTATCATTCCACTATAACGGCCACAAAAAATCCCCCGAAGGGGATTGGCTAGCTCTAAGTTTTTTTTCCGTTATTAAGTGCTCTGAATCCGCAAATCAAATCCCCTAGACCATCGGTCATGCTGTTTCCATCTGCCATGTACTCCGAGCGAAAATCAAGTTTGCCATCTAAATGATGGTAACTCACCACCCCGTAACCATTATCACAGTCCTTATTTTTAATTGAGGCCTTGTAATGTGAGACCCGGCGATCATACTCACCAACCTCCTGAATCAGTATTGACGAGGAACCGCCAGCATTATGGAAGGAGCCTTTCTTTCCGTAAGAAGTGTAATCAGCCGAATGCGCAATCTCAAACCACGAGCTGGAACCCGCAGCAATAGCGCCCTGTGAAGCCAGCAAAAACCGCTGTCGCCATTATCACCTTCTTTATGTTCATCACCCCCCCCAGGTATCACCAATGGCAATGAGTGCAACGCAGACGGTGACCACCACTAACACTATCAGCGCCAAAGGAACTACCAATGGGACGAGATCGTGAAACCATACGGCAACGCTATCCCACATGTTTTCTGTATGCATATATCCTCCTGTGTCCTAGAGGCAAAAAAGCCCCCTAATGGGGCCTCCTTGCTTATCAGTCGGGTGAACAGTACCCACCCTTAAATCTCATCACTCACCCCATCTCCACAGAACATAAATCAGCCATGCAGGCATGTAGATCAAAACTCCTATGCCAGCCATCACCAGTACACCCAACAATATGTAAGTCATACGCTCACCTATTAGCTGTAATGAACTCAACTTATAGATCGATATATTTTCATCACGCAACGTAGACATGATTCATAATTAAATTTTCAGGTGATAGCAAAAAAAAAAGGCCCGACGAACCGGGCTGATGAGGGTATTTTATTATTACTGCATGCTACTTTCTTTCCCTGGTGCTGGTTCTACTTCCGGAACCTCTGAATAGTCGTTGAAAATTTCGCCTTCGATTTCTCTGTTTTTCCAGGTGATGAGTTCAATTACCTCACTAATGATTTCACTGATAACATAAGTCATTATTAAGAAAAGGAAAAATAACATTATTACCAGCCACACTATCCAAAATACGATTACGCCTGCATCCATTTTGACGCCCTCGGTAATTAAACCTTTATCAAGCAGCTCTGGGTTGCTGATTGTTACTTCCAGGCATTCTTGGTCAATGCCTGGGCCTGGTGCCAAATTATCGTCTCCTCATCATTATTGCCTGCCCACTTAATCAGGATTTTCAGCACCTCTTTACGTTTATTGGGGCTTCTCAGCTCGCTATAGCTGAACGCCTCTTCCACAAATGTATCATCGTCTTGAAGGACAAAGACCAGTATATCTCGCCCCCGTAGCTTGATGAGATACCCCATATCCATGGCAGTAATAATCAATCTGGATAACGTTAAACGCTTGTTCATAAGACGGGTCTTCATATACTTAACTCTTTTGATTTAAATCAATGCAAACTTTATAGAACGGCGCTCATTTATTGCGCAAGCCGTACGTTATTCAGAATTAAATTATCAGGAAGGCGAAAAAGAAAAAAACCCGGCGAACCGGGCTGGGTGGGCTAGTTTTCCTGCTGCTCCTGCGTTTTCTTCCAGAGGGTCAGCAGGTAGGACTGAGCCATCTCTATTTTGGTCAGTTCCTGCTGCAACAACCTGGTCAACTCCATGAGGTTCGACGGCGGGTTTATCTTTGGCGCCCGGTAGAGGTTCGGTGGCCGTTCCGTCACCTCGCTCTGTTCTGCTGTTGTCATGGTGGCCATCATGGATTTGCCAGGCAGCTGCTGTCTGGCGCGGCGCATGGCGTCCTGTTTCTGCTTCAGCTTTGCGGCGGCAACCTGCTCTTTTGCTGCGTTCATCGTCCCGTGCTCCTTACCTTAAATGTGATGGCTGACGGCAGATTGCCCTCGCCGGTGATGGTCATGCGGTAGGCGTGCATGCCGCCTTCGGCGCGCCAGGTACTGCGCCGCCAGTACGTCAGGTTGACGTTTTGTTCTGACCAGGTGTAGCCGCTGCCTGGGTGGTTGGCGCGGCCGATGGCCAGCGTGACGGCATTGGTGCCCCTGCCGTTGAGGTAAGCCTCGGTCACCATATAGCGGCCGCCAGCGCCGAACTCCAGGCCGCGGCGTTCGACGTAGCAGCTGAGCGGAGTCTTCTGCATGCGCCACTCACCGTTTACGTAATCGTGCGACCACTCCGAGTACCCCTTGTTCAAGTAGTAGATACCGCCTTTTTTACAAGAGCCGCACATGTTGCCCTGGGCGACGCGCTCTACGCTGCGGTTCCATTTTTGGGTCTCACTGTCCCAGGCCACCGCGTCGTTATCCCATACCATTTCCGGGTCGTCCGGCGGTGCCGGCAAAAAATCAGTGTCATAAATGTAGGGCAGCGACTTTTTCCCCCAGGTCTGGTTGATGTAGTTGTAAGTCAGCGCGTAGGTTTTGGCGTAGTCGCCGTCGTCCTGGTCGCGGCCGTAGCACATAACCCAGACTTCAGAGAGTTCAGGGAACACCGCAAGGCGCACCATGCCCGCCTTGTGTTCGTTAGCCAGTTCAGCTAGGTACTCCCTCACCCGCCCCTCGGCAATCGACTTGCGGCTCACGGAGTCGTGGCGGATGACGTCAGCGCCGGTGAACACATAGTTATAGCCGTGGGCGTTGACGCAGCAGCCGATATCAACGCAGCCCATATCGCTGTAGAGCAGCTTGGTAACGAACGGTGCCTGGTCATTGCCCGACGGGGTCAGGCTGAAAGTCTCCCGGGCGGTGTAAACATAAAGCGTGCCGCCATTCTCGCAGGCGTCGATTATCTGGCTGCCACTGGACAAGTCCTGCCAGCCGGCAAAGCCGTCAATCACCGCAGCGGCGTACTCTTCCGGGGTGCGGTTGCCGGCCGTGTCGTCCCAGTTGATGGGAAGCGCGTTCTCCTGGGCGAATCCGCTCCAGCGTATGCGGTTCGGGTACGGAATATCGACGCCGCCGGCGGTCTCTTCGGTAGTGTTGAGCGCCAGCAGCCGGTTATCAAATGACACCAGGTTGGAGCACGTCCAGCGGCGGGTGACAACAACCTGGTCGCCGCCCGTCTGCTCTCCCCAGCCTGGCAGAGAGTCGAACGCTACCCAGTCGTACTGCTTGCCGATGGGTGCGTGGCCCTGGCGACCGAAAAAGGGGCAGTTGTTGATTTGTCCCTTGTAGAACAGCCAGGTGTTGTCCATCGAGAAATCGGTAACGGTCAGTACCTTCAGGTCTGGCTCACCCATGTTCTGCTGAAAGATAGCAACGGATGCTGAACTGCGCCCCAGCAGGTAAAGCAATGAAGATCCATTGCTGAACCCATCAAAGATGATGGGTTGCATACGGTAAGCCTCTGTTTGGTGTACCACCCCGTCAATACTGGTTGCATAGTACGGCTCAGGCTCCGTGCCCAGATACGGGACGATTTCCCGGGCATCGAAGCGGACGTTGTTCACGTCCGTAAAAGCATTGTCCGGCAAAAGAGTGTCGTCACCGTCCAGCGCCAGGCCGACGGCGCCAAGTTTGGTAATGGCTGGGCTGGTCATTCTGTGCGCCTCCAGATATAGGCTCCGTAGTATGGATTGAAGAACGCGGGTTTTGTGGCGTCTTCTTGGAGGCCATAGCCGATGATGACCGCTCCCGTGACGGCGTGTGAGTGGTCTGGCGTGGTTGACGTCCAGTCTGTGCTCCAACCGAACGGAACATCATCGATCGAGATATGGTTTTGCTCGTTCTCCCCGCCGTTCATGTAGCGTTTGTACTCATGATTATGCGAGCCGGCCAGTTCTGTCCAAGCGTCCAGGTCGAGGCTTACCTGAACAATCTGCTCATTGCGGACACGCCAGCTGCCAGCCTGGTAACCGGCATCGAGCGTTTTGGTGTAGCCAACGTCGTCTGTGGCGCTGCCGACGCCGGCAACCATCCCTACCACCGTCACCCAGGTACCGAACCCCAGAATCTCGGACGGATTGCGGGAGTCGGTGTAGTTCACGTACTGAGAGCCAATCGGGTAAAACAGGTTCTGGAGCGCCTGCCAGGTCAGCAGCAGTTCCGGGATGTTTTTGACATCGTCCAACGACGGGGTGCGGGCGGCGATGGATGCGCGTTCCTGGACAATATCCTCCCGCATCACCTCCGGGTTGTCGACGCTGTAATAACTGGGAACGCCGGCCGTGTCCGACTTTCGCCAGGTGATGCCGTCGGTGAGGTTGTTCAGGTTCTCCGGCGTGCCGGTGATAGCGCCGGTGGCATTCGGGAGGGTGTTTTTGATGACCTTCTTTACCAGGCGAAAATGGTCATCGCCGGCAGATTGTGGGTCAGTGCCAAGCGGCCAGTCTTCCACCAGCTCACTAACGTATACAGCCTGTTCAATGGGCATCGGTTTTCTCCTCCATCTTTGCGATACGGCGGGTGTTATCCTCGGTCTGATAGCGGATAACGCGCAGATCATTATCAATGGCGTTTAACTCCCTGAGCTGCAGCTGCACGTCATCCAGCTGCGACCTCAGGTAGTCGATATTGAGCTGATTCTTTTCCTGGTACTGGGCGATGGCCACGGCCGTAGCGATGACCGTGACCAGCCCACCAAAGCCAATAACGCGCAGCAGTTTCAACTGCTGGCGTGATTCGTCAGAAGTACTCATTGTTATGCTCCTGGATGGCGCCACTGACGGCGTACGCCTGGTAGCTGTTGTTAAGGCGTTCAATCTCGTTACTCGCCAACTGCGCCCAGGACTGCGTCATCTCGACATCACGTGCAAAGACGCCGAGATAAGACAGCGCCAGCCACAGCAGGGCATTCTCTGCGCCGTCGGTGTAGGCGTTGGTCTGTTTGTCCTTGTTGATGCGTGGCGGCGTCTGGAAGGCGGTGATGGTTACGTCAGTGGGGGTGATAAGCTCGATGTTCTTACCGTTCATCGCGAACACGTGATGCGATGGGTTAATGTTAAACCCGCGCATACGCAGCACCTCCGCCAGCGTGGTCTGGTGCGCTTCGTAATCCCCGGTGATGACGCTAATCAGCTCCAGTACATCCGCCGGAGTGATGGTCAGCGTGGACGCCTTGATGGTTTGCGTGCCGATCATCTCGGCAATACGCAGCTCGCTATCCAGCTTTGCCTGGGCGGCAGCGACAAACTGCGGGATGGCCACCACCACTTCCGTGTCCGTGCGGCCGGAATAAAGCCGAATATCGGCGATCAGTTTGTTGTAGGTTGTTGACATATAGCACCTGCTAAGTGGCGGCCGTAGCCGCCTTGGTTATGCGTACTTGAGCGCCTTCTTATCGTCACGAACGACGGCGATAATGCGGCGGATAACTTCACCTTCGTGGCTGTCCGGGATGGCGCGGCCGGTCAACAACTGGGTGATGTAGTCGATAATGACGCCCTGCTTGTCCGGCTCCAGGTCGACCCATTCAGGCTGGTTACCCCCCCCTGTTGCCTCACGGAGGGCGGACACGCCGGCGTAACAAATCTGCGCGATTTCAGTGACTGCCAGTGCTGCTTTCATGGCTTGTCTCCAACAAAAAAGCCCCAGTTAAGGGGCTTGCGTTATTTGGTTGATTTGGATTTTTTGCTCTGTTGCTCTTCAGGTTCACCCTGTTGCACTTCAGGTTCGCCCCACGTGCCATTAACAGAACCGGAAAGCGCTAACGTGCCGGAGCTGTCAGTTACCTTACACATGACATCGAGCTCCAACCCTGCCTGGTCTGCCTGCGTGGTGCCCGTGACGTGTGCCAGGTTGTGGTCGACGTTGTACAGCGACAAACCACCAGCTGCCTGGTTGACACTGAAGTCATACTCGTACGTACCGTCGTCCGGTTCGACAAGTGACTCAGGGTCTACACGTATCCAGAACTCTGTTTCGGAGCCAGCGACGAGGAACCCGGCCGGAAAGGCCGTATCCCACGTCTCGTTATCTACGCTTATCTGGACTGCTCCGGCGTCAGTTAAGCTGCTAGCTTTCCCACAACCGCGCCACTGGCCCATGGGTTACGGTGACGCAGGCCCACTTCCATCACGATAGCCACACGCTCAAAGTCGCCCACCTTGGATAACGGCTCATGACGTGGCGCACGCAGCACCATTTCCTGCCAGTCTTCCGGGTTGAAGATATACACGGTGTCATCCGGCATGTAGCGGTTGTAGACCACCTTGACGGTCTGCCCCAGCGGGTCGGTGATGGTGTTGACTTCGAGGGTGATTTTCTCGGTGTTTTCAAAGAGACGAGCGCGCGAGCCGGATGTGTTCTCCTGCATGCCGGAGATAACACTGCTCATGGTTTCGTTACACATGAGGATTTCAGGGCGGCCCCCGGCCTTCCACATTTGTGTCATGACCGCCAAAATCTCTTCAGCCGTCGGCGTTTCGCCTGCTGCCGTCTTGAACGTGACAGCGCCGGTCAGCGGATCCCCTTCGACAGTGTCGCCACCATCGGTCGAGGAGACCATGGACAAATAGCCGCCCAACTTGCGCGGGACTTTTGCCGCCTTGTCTTCCGGTTGCGCTTTACCGTTGCGCAGGAACGACGCTTCAAGGTCAGCCTTGAGCTCGCGACTCTTTTTGTTGGTTTGGTAGTTGGATTCCTTACCACGCCCCCAGTTTGCCTGGGCGTCAGTGGTGCCGTTGACTTTGATCACCTTGGCCAGAATCTGGGTGTAGCCCTTGAGCATCGACGTGGGCGTGAAGGAATCATCCAGCGTTCCGTAGTCAGTACCCTCGATCAGCGCGTTATCCGTGTCCGGTTGCGCGTCGGTGTCGTACTGCCATTCGAACATAGCGTTGTGAGTTTTCGCCTTTCCGATCATCGCCGAAAAGGGGTATTCGGTCGGTGCCAGGTTAGAAATCCAATCTGCGACTTCTTCTTTGACGCCTATCAGTTCGTATGAATGTAGTTCAGCCATGTCATGGTGGCCTCCCCATGGGGCAATCCCGCCCTCGAGTTGATATCAGATGTTTACAGCGCGTTTATTCGATCATTTGTAAATGTTACTTGTCAATCTATTTATTTTTCGCTGCCTCCTTTGCGGCGGCCGCAAGCTCCGCCCTGCCCTTAATAACATTGCGGCGAACCTTACGCGCCGCAGCTCTCACCGTTTTTCTGACAACCGGGGCCGCAACCGCACCAGCGCCGCCAGTTTTAACCGTTAGAACCCCCGATATTAAATCTGCCGTCCTGTCCGCCATCGCATCTAACCCCGTCTGCTCCCCCACCACAGGCTGAGCATTACCCAGGCTGCGCAGCCGCCTAAATTTTTCCATGACCAGGAGTCCGTTACGGGCTTCGTCATGCGTTAACGCCATGGCCTGATATATAGCCTCGTCATCTGCATCAATGCCGCCCTTCCACTCGCCTGTCTCGGCAAAGTGCTGGACTGATTTATTCATTTTTGTCAGGGCTTTCATTTTATGGTCAAGTGCCGTCGCGAGGTTTTTCTCCCCCTCATCCGTGGCAATCATAAACCGATCGCGGGCAACGGCGTATTCCTTGCTTATTGCCTCCTGCAAGCCCTCCGCCTCGTTTTGCATAACGTCCCTGATGCCATTGCGATAGTCCTCAACCATTTTTTTCGATAGCGTTGTCACCTTGCCGCTTAACGCATTATCAAGCACATCACCTGTAAGCCACCTATCAACGTCTGGGGCATCGCGCATCAGGCCAATTAGATGATCAGCATAGGATGCCGGAAGGCGGGCGGCATAATCCATCACGTCGAATTTTGTCCGCAAATCGTAAGATGCCAAAGCATTAAGAAACTCATCAGCGTCCACCTTCTCACCCGCATCAATTGCCGTCACGATACGATGTAATGCCGGGTTATCTGCCCTCATCCTGGCTTCGTAGTAGGGCATATTAGCTAAATGATCTAATCCCTCTTCAGTGCCAGCATGCGGAACAGCCGAATGCCTGTACCCCTTTGTAAAATCACGGTACATCTGCAAGGCTGCTGCGGGAGTCTTGCCAATCTTGCCAGATTCGCTTTGCTCCAACATTGGCCGCATGTAGCTAGATGCCTCAATGCTTGATAATCGGTGCACGGAAAGCTGCTGCATTTTTTGGTCATGCAAAGCTTGTTCGGCACGAATTTCATCAAGCCCCGTGCTAGTTACTTGCTCTTCGGCCTTGGGGTTAACTGGCAATACATCGTCTAAAATCTCTGGTTCCGTGGTGACAGGTGGCTTGTCTGCTGATTGCCACACAATACCCGGTTTTGCCGGAAGCCCCCCCTCAAGCACCCCTTTAAGATATGCAGCAGTGCGAGGCGTAAGCCGCTCAGTCAGCGCCTTAACTGCTGCTTTACTTCCCGTCACAACACCCGGCAAAGCGCCACCACCCGCCCCTAACAAAACATCCTCTCCGATATGCTCAGGTGCAAACGATTTGCCACCCGTAGTAATTCCCGTTGCAACTGAATCCCCTGCTGTGGTGCCTGCCGCCCCTATAGCCATTGCTGCAGGAATACCGATTCCCGTTAACGCAAGCACACCCGATGCAAGCCCTGTAACAGTTTCAATATCCCGATGGCGCTCCTCCGGCGACTCACTACCCCAGCGCTCCTGAGCTGTTTTCCCCAGTGACTGGCGCAACGCCTCCGATTGTTGAGCCAGGCCATCAGCCATACTTTGCCCGTGAGGACTCGATGCGGCGATGGCGTTCTGCCGCCCCTGCTCCCGCAGTACATCCATCCCCACACTGCTTGGTTGTGGTGCTGTCGTGGGGGTATTTGACAGTGGTTTTAATTGAGCATAGATATCTGGGTAGCCTTTAAAATCTTCAGGCGTTGCCACTCCTTGCTGTACTGCACTTTTTGCAACCTTCTCCCACGAAGTCCCTTCAGGAACCCCGCTCATCATTACCCCATTTGGCAACATGACATTTGGCATTATTCAGGCTCCTTATAGGTGACACTCGAAGAACCTGTAGAACTGCCCACAGCAGAGCCAGACCCAAACGTCTGGGCATCATGATTCTCTTCCATGACTTTTGGCGAAGCCTTGTACAAGCGCACCGCATAATCCAACTCTTGAGGGTTAAGCCCCGCAGCGATAGAAAAGTCGTCATAATCTTGGCTTTTAAGTTTTAGTTGCGCCTTAGCGCCTGCGTCCGCAGGGAATTGTTCGACCGCATACTTGGCCTTGTCGAGATCATCTTTGTAGCGAGATGCCTGCCTGCCAACCTGCTTATAATACGTATCTGTCTGAGCCTGGTGTCCAGCAGCGATAACCTGTAGCAATTCCTGCATTTGTTCATCAGTCACAGGTTTACCTGTAGCAAGGTTATTAGCGGTCTGGAGCGCTTTATCTACCAGGCCGTGGGCGGCCCCCCTCTGACATGTGATGCAGTTGAGTTAACTTCACTGATGCATTAGGCGCGTCAATCAATTGCCCCATTAACAGCATCTGCTGAAGCGCTATCGGAGTGCCCAATTTTGCATCCGCTACCGCCTTGTCGGCAGCAGCCTGACTTTTAGTCATGGCTTTAAATTGGTCAGCGTCCATTTTCGCAGCATTCATCAGAGCCTGACGATGCTGCATGTTCATCTGGGTAAGACCACTCTTGGATTGCGCCTCCCTGGTTGCGTCGGCTTGCATGACCGCCCTCGCATTAGCGCCGGCCTCGTGCATCCTGGCGATATTCATCTGGTTATCCAGCCGGTCGCGCTCAAGCCTGGCTTGCTGCTCCCGATCCAAACGCTTGTCTTCCTCGGTTTGGGTGAACTCGTCTTTTTCCTCCTTGAACTTATCCTTTTGCAACATGTACTCGCGTTCCTTGTCCAGCTCCTTGTTGTCGCCGGTCTTGTACCACGCCAGTATCGCCGGATAGCTGTAACCATCCTCCTGTAGCCTGCGGATGTACTGCCCGCGCTGGCGCAGGTCGAAGCCGTGGTCGTGAACACCAACGGCCGCCACCATGCCGGCGGCGATGCCACCAGCAGCATTACCGGTGGCCAGTGCCGCCATCAGTCCCACCATGCCTGACGCTATCCACATATTTTTTTTGATGTTCTCCTCTGTTGGTGGGGTGATTTGCGGGTACTTGTCCATCTCTTCCTGGACATAGTTTCGTTGATACACGGCCGGCACGACGCTTCCCTGGTTAGGGGTGACTGTGACCGGCTGTATTGCCCGCGCGCGTTCCTGCGCAATCTGTAGTTGCCGCTGCTGCTCTAACTGCGTTGTCATTCGCTCACTCCTGCCACTCGCTGGCCCTTGGCTGCATTGCTGATGGTTTGGTTATAGCTTGATGATTTTGCGGCGGCGCCGGTTGGTTTCTGGTCTGCGCCGGCTGTTTTATACGTATCACTGAGCAGCTGGTACGTCAGCTCCCTGGCGCGCTGCTGGGTGATGTCACCTTTGAGTGCCGCCTCGAAAATCTGCACCAGTAACGGGTCAACCTCCTGCTGTTTCACGGCAAACATGGGGTAAACCTCGGTCAGCGCCTCGGGACTCATCGAGCCCTGCATTTTCAGGGTCATTGGCACCTGGTAAACGGGCTGTGGCTGCTGTATCCAGGACACCTCGTCGCTGTTCGGGTTGTAGTGCGGCCGGTAACCCTCCTGGGTGGCCCACTCGATTTTGAGCGGGTCGTCCTCCGGTTTATCTTCCTTACCATCGCTCCCCAGAATATGGGCGGCCAGCTTCTCGTAGTTGGCCAGCATGGTGTTGAATTCCTGCGTTACCTTTCTCATTTGAATAGCGCGCTCCATTTGTTGAGCTCGTCGAGCGGGTTGTTGTTCGCAGCCTTGCCCAGTACGTCGACCGGCTTCATGATCCCGTTGGTGTTCACATTGACGCCGTGACCGGATGGCGCAACGGGCGCGCGGGCGCCCACATCAGGGCGCAAGGCGGCATTCATGACCGGCCCCATTAACGGTTTGATGGCGTCATAAACCCAATCGTCCATCCCGTCAGAGGCAACAGGAGGTGCGGCCTGGCGGTCAAGTTCTGCAATATCACTGGCACTCAACCCTGCTTGCAGCCCGGGGTCGTCACCGGCAATGACCTGAGCACCAACGCTTGCTGCGCCAGCCGCGGTGTCACCCATGCCGAACATGCTTAAAAGCGCTTCCCACATAATTAAAGCCCCGAGAACCAGCCACCGTTGTTTTGCGTGGCTGTCGATGTAGAGTTGGTGGTTGTGTCAATGCCTGCCGTTGGCAGGATGACGCTCAGTAATGCGGCCATATCGACCCATTCCATGTTGCTGTTGATCATCGTGTTCTTGCGGTCGTTGTTGATGTTCTGCTGGTTAAACCACTGCTCAAACAACCCGGCCTTGAACTGGTTGCTCGCACCGGTTGCAGCCATTTTTGCGCCGGCGCCGGCCATAGAGCCGCCCGCCCCCAGCAGCTCGTTAATCAGCGACATCTCTGCGCCCATGGCACCCGACGTAATACCTACCGCCCCCTTGAGGACGTTGCTGCTGACGTCGGCCATCATCTGCGTCATCTGGTTAGCGCCGCTGGCCAGAACGCTGTTTGTCGCGCTCTGCGCAGCACTGCTGCCGGACACGGCGGTTGATGCCATGTTGCTCTGTGCCGTCTGGCCAAAGGTGTTACCCATATCGGCGTAGACCTGGTCTTGAATGGCCTGGTTCTGGTTGTTGATAAAGCCGCCGGCCGCGTTGTAGATGCCAGTGACGCCGGTGGTGAACTGGGATTTCGCCCCGCCGCTGAGCAGCCCCTCAATGCGTGAAATCTGCTCCTGAATCAGCGACGCGCCGCCCTTTGCGATGTTGGTACCCGTATCGACCGCCGCGCCGGAGCCGTAACGGTCGAGCGCCGCCTGCTGGGCAGGCGTCAGCCCTGCGACCATCGAGTCGATGTAGTCGATGGACGGGTTGCTGCCGATGAAGTCCGCCACAATCGGCTCGATAAGACCGGACAGCCAGCTGGTCGTGCTGCTGCTGGAATCGGTTGTCGACGCGTTATCGCGTCCGAAAATATTCATTTCGCCCTCCAGAGGGTTTGGCTGATCCACTCATCCGAACCCACTTTCGTGGTCGTCTTTTTCACCGGCGTCGGCTTGGTGGCATTGACCTGCACCGCCTTTTTGCCCTGCCTTGCCAGCTTCGCCGCCGCATCTTCCTGCGCGGCGCGGTATTTGGCGGCATCACGCAGAATCTCCATCAGCGGCGGGTTGATGGAGTCCACAAACACCTCCGCCTTGAATGCCGTTTTCGCCAGTTGGTTAGCCAGGGTCAAATCCTGCTGCGACCAGCCGGCACTGAGCAGCGACGTGACCACCTGGCGGACATTGTGCTCACGTGCGGCACCGAGGGTCTTTTCGCGCTGCGCCTTCTCCTGTTCGGCGGCGTTGCTCAGCAAGTCCATTCGCTGCTGCGCCTGCACCAGCTGCATATGCGCCGCCTGGTATTCCCTGGCGTCAAGCTTGCCGGAGCCGATGCGTGCCTGGAGCTCCTGGATAACCTTTTCGGTTTCGGTTAGCGCCAGCGTCTGGTGGCGCTGCACCTGCTCACCGTACCCCCGGATATTTTCCAGCAGCGGCGTAATGGACTCGTTGTAACGCCTGAACATGTCGTGGTCTTTAACGGCCTGGCCTACTTGTTCGGCGGTGTATTCCGTTCCGTCGATTTCCCAGACTTCGCCGCCTCCAGCGCCGTCCTCAGTTTGCTCGCCGCCTCCTTCGTGGCCGGTATCGCCGCCTGCATCCGCTGCGTCTTCAGGTGGTGCTCCTGTTCCAGCTTCTGTGCCCGGGTCTTCGCTTTCAGTTCCTGTTGGAGCTGGCGCTTCTGGTTCCAGTCCAAACAACGTCCGGGTAATGCCCATTGGTTCGTCATTGTTCACCCCATCTACTGGCTTTTGTTCAATGCTCACGAGTTACTCTCCTGGTTGATTTGCTCTTGGTTCTGGGCGTTCTGCGTCACCGCATCAGCCTCAGCGGCTTTTTCCTGCTGGACTTTCAGCAACAACTCCAGCTTGTCGACTTCAATACCCGCCACAATCTCGGCAATCTGCGCGAGGTCTTTTGCAGCGTCGTTCCACTTCTTCTGGGCCTCCGCTTTTTTGTCGTTAACGCTGGCCTCCGCAAGCTCACACGCAGCAACCTGGCTCCGAAGATGGGCGACAGCCAGCAGCGCCCTGGCGAGCACTTCCGGTTTCGACGGTTTCGGCATCTGGTCTGGTGGTGTGATGAACGCGGAGACGTCCTTTTGCCCTGTTGCAGCCTGGGCATACAGCCGGTAAATCTCATACCGGTTCTGGTCGGTCACATTGGCCGGCAGCGTTTGCGCCTGAGTGCCGCTGTTCAGCATGGCCATGAGGTTCGTTGCGGCGTTGGCGCGGTCATAAGCCGTTTCGATATCGATAGTCATACCGATATCCGCGCGCAGCATTTTTAGTGGTACCTGCTGGCCGTCGATATCCACGGCGTTACTCATTTCCTGGAGAACGAGCAGCAGGATGCGGTACATCGGCTTGATGAACGTCTCGGCAATGCAGGATGCAATCTGGCTTTCGTTCAGCTCCTGTTTGTCCTGCGTCAGCGCCACCGCCACGCCTGACGCCTGGCCGTTCTCTTCCAGCGCCTGCGCCTTGCCGGCACTCCCCTGAATGGTGGTTTCTTCCTGGCTGGTCAGTTCGCTGTTAAGCAGTTCCATCGCACGCGGGACGTCGTTGATCGGCAGCTTGGTGATGGCGGAATGGTCTTTGACGCTGTAAGCGGCGCCCGGCCCGCGTTTTGAAAACGTCTCTTTCCCTTTCGGGGTGAGCTGCTGCTCGTTAACCAGGTATTCGCTGTATGCAGCGTTGTCTGCGCTGCGCTGGATAGCGCGGAGTGCGCGGGTCTTGCTGATTTGCACGCTGCCGCAGATGTCGTACAGAGACTCGCTCCAGGCGCTGCCGGTGACGGTGCTCATGCCGCCCAGGACGATCGGGACATAATCCACCGAGGTATGGCTGACGATGTCGACATCCGTGGCGATGACGTAATGCAGCTGCTGCTTGTCGCTGTCGTAGCAGCCGCGCCAGAAATGGTGATACAGCGTGATGTCGCTATTGTCGTCAGACAGCACGGAGTCAGCAGTAACGGCGTCGTTGCCGTTCATGTCGTTAATCACCAGCATTTTCTTGCTCAGGCCACGGCCGGCATTGGTATCAATGTCATCAGCCCTGGACAGTTTGTTCCGGCCGTATCCGCGCTCAACAGCCTCACCAATAGTCAGCTTTTCGGTGTAGGCGACATAGCGCGATGACTCCACATCCATCGCGTCGGGGTGGAGGTAGAAATCCTTGAAGTCGATTAAATTGATGACCGGGTATTTAACCTCCCTTTCGCCCTGCATCCAGCCGGTACCGGTCTGATTTTCCTCGTTGAACTCAATCTCGCTTTTGATGTTATAGCCGCCCAGCTGCAGCAGCTTCTGATGGATGCCGATAGCCGCAAAGGATGCATCCGTAAAAGTGACTTTCTCTGTCTCATACGTCTTTTTGTCATAACCGACCATTACCGCCTGGTTGCCTGTGATCAGGATTTCCTTAATCGCCTGCATGTACAGCTTGTAGGCGTTGTTCACCCCCATCGCTGCCGTGTGCACAGCCTGAGTGACGGCCTGCGCAACCTTTGTCGTCGCCATCCCCTCGCTGTTGAACCGCGCCGGCGACTTGTCGTTGTCGGTGAACAGCTTCACCAGGGCCGGATAAATGCTCTCGAAGGCCTTCCACATCACACGGTCAGCGGGCAAGTCCGAAGGCTTGAGCCGCTCGGGCAGTTCGCCGCGATACATCATGTAGGCCTTGTTGTAGCGATCGGCCAGCATGTCCTGCTGCTCTTTGGCAGCGTTGAAATTGTTCTGTAACTCGGTAAACAGTTCGCTCTGGTTCACAGGTGGTATGCTCCCATGTCGGTTTCGTAGGGGTTCCCGTCAACGGTGTTATTCGGGATCGGCTGACGTGCGTCCTGCATGTATTCGCCGTCGTAGCTAATGCGGATAGCACCGATGCGCATGGCATCCATGAAGTGATTGTCTTTGTCGATGGGGACGGTCTTTTGCCCTTTCTTGATCCACTGATAGCCCCGGCGTTCCCGCAGCGTTTCCGTGCATGTCGTGAAAATCTTCAGCTTTCCATCCCGAAACAGGTTGGCAGCGATGGCAATCGAGCCGGCAAGCGACCGGCGGTTCTTTTCCAGTGGTGCCATATCAGGCGGTAATTCCCAAAGACGCGGGTCAACATTGGCGCCGACGTCACGCATGATTTCGCATCGCGTCTGGTTGGTGCCGGGCTGGGTGTTTGCGCCATCATGCGGAGACTTGACCACGATGCCAGGCAGACCGATACCGACGAACGGCGCGGATTGGGTTACCGCATCCCAGTCGTCAGGCTTCTGGCCGATGATTTTGTGCGCCATGAAGTCAGGCATGTAGCTGTTGGCGTAGACACTCTTGTCCATCTCGCTTGACCACTCGGCAAAGACGTAACGCACGCCGGTATCCGGGTCGTACGCCATGGACAGGATGATTGACGGGTCACGGTTACCGCTGACACCAAAGTCCAGCGGAGCTAGGACTAGCCAGTGGTCGGGGATATCGAACGGTTCGCAGGTGATGTCGTCGTCGCGGTAGGGATAGATGGCGCCAATGCCGGCAACAGGAATGCCTTTGGAGCGCATTTCACGTTCGTGATAGGGGATGGCAGCAAGGATTCGGTCTTTTGCTTCTTCGCTTAAGTGCGGGGCGTCGTCCCAGGTGGCTGACTGAAAATGGACGTGCGGGCTGTTATCTTCCTTGCACTGACGCCAGAGGTCTGTAGCGCCCTTTTCCGGTGTGGCGGTGACGGCAACAATGCCGCCGGTATTAATAGTTCGTGCCGCAAAGATACTGGATAGTTCCAGCTCGTTGTCCGGCTGCTCGTCAAGCCAAATATATAAAACTTTCTGGCCATGAAGAGTATCCGTCGATTGCGTGGACGCATAGAAATACAGCTCACAGTAACCTCCCGCTGCGTTATCGATTGAGATTGACTTCACTAGCTCGCCATCGCGAACCAGTGTTTCCATACGGATCATCTCCCGCGGGATGGTGCCACTGCCGAACTCACGGGTTTTCTTCGCGTTATCCGTGCCGAGCAGGTAGTTCTGCAACACCTTGCGCGTGGACTCCAGGCTTACACCCATTGCCCAGCACACCTCCTTGCCCGTCACCTCGAAATGACGTCCCGGCCACCAGTCAGGATAGAGACCGGTCAAGTGGTAAGTCATTTCCACGGCGCCACCGTAGGTTTTACCAATCTGGTTAGCGGCAGACAGATAGCGCAACGTGGCATAGATGCCCGACTCAAACCATTTGAACTGGTAGTCGTAGGGCTTGAAGTAGTCCAGTCGGTAAAAGCGGTGGAACTGCAACGCTGCTTCGATGATATTCCAGTGCTCGCGCATCTTTGCCTTGCCGGCAGCGCGAATAAGCGTTGCCTTCTGGCGAACCTTATTGCGGTATTCCAGCGTGGTAATCATTCGATACCCCCGAGTTCGTCGGAGATAGCGTCCAGCTCATCTTCATCAGGTAACGGTGATTCGGTGACGTGGTTGTCATCCACAGGAACCGGCGCCAGCTGCATGCCCTTTTGTGCCAGCTGAGCCAGGGCAGCAAATGCCGTGTCCTTGAGTTTGGGGCTGCGCAGACGTTCGAAGACCAAATCCATAACACCGCCATTGGCGGCATACACGGCGGTTTCCTGTTCTACGATTTCGGCGCGGTTGGCAGCGGCCTGGCTGCTCCTGAATGCGGCATACCGTGCGTATTGGCGGGCGGTTGGAAGTGCTTTAGGTGCGCAAAAGCCGCGTGCTCGCATATCCTCAAGCATCGCTCTGTCTTGCGCATTCAACAGAAGTTCTCGATTGGCAGACCGTGTCTGTTCGGCCTCAATCTGTTTTTGATTCAGGTTAGCAAGGCGCTTTCGTGCCGCTGCCCTGATTTTGTTTGCTTTGGTTGCCACGCATCGCAACCTCCAGCACGGGGCTCATCCTGCCCGCGAGTTAATTCATTTCCTGCTGTTCGTTTGAATCAGCAGACCAACAGTGAACATCTGGCCTTCAGTGTCGCTAAACTTGCTGGCCGTCAACTCGAACTGCGACGAGTTGACTGTTTCGCGCACAGAAAATATTTCAGGGCACGCTGCCGGAGGCGTGGTAGCCCAGCGACCCTAAGCAACGGTTCAAGAAACAGCGGAGACAAAAGTTTAGCCGCAACCAAACCATTGCCTCCGATGTCGCGCTGGAAAGCGTCCCTGAAGTATCCGAACGAAGTTTCCAACGTCATGCGCGGATATATGTCATCACCCGCATGAACGGCCTATCTTCCCTCCTGACACTGAGGTGCCGCGCCCGGCCGCTACCTTCACACCAATCCCGGAACTCAATCCGCCGAAGTGTACCTCGGGTAACAAGAAGCGCCCGGGGCATGGCGTTCAGACAAGTACCCCGATTCCCAACGACTCACCCTTGCAACTGGCCACATGTGGAGGCGGCTTCAAAGCTAAATGAGTCTCTACCCTGGAATAGTTACCAGAGCAGCAGAACCCAGCACGGATTCCTTTTTTAGGATAACCGCAAAGACCAAAGGGTTGTCAAGAGGGATTTTCAGGGGGGAGGCTTTGGGGTGAAAATCGGGGATGGGGTTACCCCGTTACTTAACCCGCAGCACCTCATAAAAAACACATATCCACATGTATTTATTGACTATTACCACTCTTTGAGAGTGCCTGTTCCAGCCACTCCTGTAAATTGTCGCCAAAGCGCAGACTGCGCCACAGCTGAAATACGTTTTCCTGATGGCTATAGTTCAGGATAACTTCTCGTTTGGTACTTTTTTGCGGATTAACCCCGTCAATGCGCGCCTTCAGCGTCAGCTCACCGAGGTTGTCGAGATCAACCCTGGCTTTCGAGCGGTTAATCTCCATATAGCGCAGCCAGTCGATCGCCGCGCCGGTCGCCAGATTATTGCTGCCGATGGCATCGGCCATATCCTTGTCCAGCCGCAGCGTCAGCATGCCCGAGTTGGCGATCCAACCGTTGCGTACCAGCCATTTGGGATGATTGAGATACAGCGGCAGTTCGCCGTCCACCCGCCCGGACATGGCAAACTGTTTTGGCTTCAGCGCGGTAAACAAGGCGCTGAGATCAACTTTATCCAGTTTCAATACGGCAGCGTCATGCTGCGGCATCCGCAGCGCCGACAGGCTGATATGACCGTTTAATGCATCCATTCCAACGTTGCTCAGCGTCAGCGGTGTCTGTTCGCTGTACGGGTAGGTCCCCTGCAGATCGGCGGTAATATTCTGCATTTCAAACAGGTTGCTGAATGACCTGATGCGTAACATCACTGGCTTTTTGGCCCCCAACTGCCAGAGATGGTTTTTCAGTCGGTAGGACATCACAAAGTCCAGGCCGCTCATCTCGCCGTCTTTCAGCCACATGCCGCCGTTTTTCACCACCCAGTGGCCACCGGCCTCAAAGCCCTGTACCCGGGCCGCAGAGAAGGCCGACTGGGCATAAAACTCGCCGTCGCGCAGTTTGATATTCAGATCGGGTGAGATCAAGGGTTGGAACACTTCCAGCGACTGTTTTGGCCACCAGCCCTCTCCGCGCAAACGCTCACCGTCCCAGCGGCCTCGCAGTGCTATCGGCCCAATCTGTTCCGCCTGCAGTTTGCCCTGTAGCTGGAAGCTGTCCGGCGCTTTGCCCTTGAGCTGCAGCGCCAGCACCGGGGCCGGCAGGTAACCCCCGTTGGTGAAGCTAACCTTGCCGGAAACCAGCTGCAGTTCGCCATTGAATGCCGGGGCCTGCTGGTCACGCTGCCAACGCAGCGGTTGGCTAAGACTGAGACGCGGTGCGTCTACCGTCACCATGCTGTATTTCAATTGATCAAAACCGGTAGAAAGGCGATCGAGCACCAAAGTGCTGTCCTGCCAACTGCCGCTGCCGGCGACGTCCCAGGCAGCCTGTAGCGGCGGCAACTGGCCGTTACCCCAATAGCGCCATTGCCAGTTACCGTGATCCGGCCAAAAATCCTGGGCCTTGCCGTCCAGATGCAGTTTAAAACGGCCCCAATAGCTGTCGCTGGCATTGATGATCGCCTGCAGGCGGCCGGTGATGCCGCCCGCGGTGACCTTCACGCCGGCCAGCGGCAACCGCGCCTCTTCCAGTTTCATTTCCGGTGTGGCGTTGCCCCACAAACGCAGCAGTGCCCCTGACTGCAACACCAGCGTCGGGTTAAGAATAGTGCCGCTGATGATACCGGGGATGGAAGCGGTCATGGAAAAATCGGCCATATTCGCCTGACCGGTCAGTTGGAAGCGTAAGTCGCTGTCGATTAGCCCGACCTTACCCGGCCCCAGCGTCAACACCGCATTGCCCTTACCGTTGTGGCCGTCGGTGATCACATTTAAACGGGCACTGATCTGGGCTTCATCAAAGCCTTTGCTCCAGTCATGCAGCGCGATGCTCAAGCCGCCGTTAAGCGGTTGCTGACTGTACGGCCAGCGCCACTCGCCCTGCTTGATACTCACCTGCTGCGGGTTGATCTCCCACGGCAAGGTGGCCAAGGGTTTATCTGCCCCCTTTTCAGTCAGCGTCATCACCCCCTGCTGCTGTTGCCAGCGCATATCCAGCAGCAAAGGCTTTTCCAGATAAGCGGTCTGCAGTTCGCCCTGCAGTGCGCCTTGCGTCGGCATGCTGTCCAAATCCAGCGGAATGCTGATTTTTCCGGTCAGATGCAGCGGCTGCGGGCTGTTGGGCGCGGTGAGCGTCAGGCTGTTCAGCGTCAGTTGTTGATGTTGATCCAGCAGCGCGTCAACGCTGACGTTGGGACCTTGATATTGCAGGCTCTGGCCTTCTGCGGTGGCGTGTATCTGCAGTTTACCGGCATAGAATTGCCACGGCAGCACCGAGAGATCCTTAATGGTGATATCCAGCAGCGGCAGTTGTTTTTGCAGTTGGTCAAGCGCCAGGGGGGCGCTATTGGCATCACCGGCAGGCAATTTTGATAGGCAGGCCGTATCGACATGCAGCTTGTCGCCGATCAGTTGCCAACGCCCTTGCTGATAAGCCAATCGGGTTGGGCCGGCGCTGGCAAGCAGGCAGTCTTGCGCTAAAAAGCGGGCGCCATCCAACTGCAAGGCGCCCTGGTGCCACTGTAGTTTGCCCTGCAAAACCAACTGGCTGCCCTGCGGTAACCAGTGCGAGAGCACACGCGGCAGCCAGCGCGGCAAAGTTTGCCACAGCGCCACCAGCAGGATCAGCACACTCACCACAATCCCTATGAATACTTTCAATCGCTTAGTCATTAAATGATTGTTTCATTCCTGAGTTAGGCGCCCTTTGCCCGGGCCAAAGACCGTTTAGGTTTAGGCTAAGTCTATGCCTGAATTGGCAATAATGATGGCATGAATTTGACATAGGGTGAAGCTGAGACCGAAGAAGATACCTTGTACCGGGGCTTTTATAGCCATTGCTGCGGATGCTGTAAGTTTTAGTTACATATTCATCACATGAATATGACCTATTTCAGACTTTTGTTATTGTCGTTACATTTGATCATTAATAGTCTTGCAAGCATTCTAACAAAAGTCAGCTGCTAGCTAACTATACTGAGAAGCCATTCCCCACCCCCCGTGGGGATTTTTTTTGCTCAGGCCGAAAGAGCCTTGCGCCGCACATCGCCTTGCCAATCCACCCACCACGAATATCCGCCATACTCCAGCGTCGCCAGCTACCCTTAATTGATACCGCCCCAGGCGATGGTCGTCACCCCTTTTTAACGTTACCGAAGCCGGCTAACCAATTGTAGAATTTACTAAAATCTGTTAAATTGATCACAAAAATGACGCTGGAGAAACCACGATGAAAATGGCGATATACAGCACTAAACAGTATGACCGTAAATATCTCGAACTGGTGAATCAGCAGTTTGGCTACGAGCTGGAGTTTTTCGATTTCCTGCTCAGTAAAAGAACCGCCAAAAACGCCGCCGGTTGCAAAGCCATCTGTATCTTCGTTAACGACGACGGCAGCCGTGAAGTCCTTGAAGAACTGGCGGCGCTGGGGGTGGAAATCCTGGCCCTGCGCTGCGCCGGTTTCAATAACGTGGATCTGGACGCCGCCAAAGAATTGGGCATCAAAGTGGTACGCGTCCCGGCCTATTCGCCGGAAGCGGTCGCTGAACACGCCGTGGGTATGATGATGTGCCTGAATCGTCGTATTCATCGCGCTTATCAGCGTACCCGCGATGCCAACTTCTCGCTCGAGGGGTTGATTGGCTTCAATATGCATAACCGCACCGCCGGGGTGATTGGCACCGGTAAAATTGGCATCGCCACCATGCGGATCCTGAAAGGGTTTGGCATGAAGCTATTGGCGTATGACCCCTACCCAAGCGAACAAGCGCTGGAGATGGGTGCCGAATATGTCGATCTGAAAACGCTGTACGCACAGTCCGACGTGATCACCCTGCACTGCCCGTTGACGCCGGAAAACCACCATCTGCTGGACAGTGATGCTTTCAGCCTGATGAAAAACGGCGTGATGATTATCAACACCAGCCGTGGCGCACTGATTGACTCCTCGGCGGCGATTGATGCCCTGAAGCAGCAGAAAATCGGCGCACTCGGAATGGATGTGTATGAGAATGAACGCGATCTGTTCTTTGAAGACAAATCCAATGACGTGATCCAGGACGATATTTTCCGCCGCCTGTCAGCCTGCCACAACGTGCTGTTTACCGGCCATCAGGCTTTCCTGACCGAAGAGGCGCTGACCAGCATCTCGGAAACCACGCTGAAAAACATTCACCAATTGGAACAGGGCGAGAACTGCCCGAATCAGCTCAATGCCTGATATTTTTAACAAGGAAAGTCGATGAAAAAGTCCATCTCAGTGGCGTTAACGGCGCTGCTGTTAGCGGGGTGTGGTATGAGCCAGAACGGTAAAACGGTGACAGAAAGCGATCTGTTGCATCACAATTTTGCGCTGCAAAGCGTCGATGGCGTGGCAGTAAAGTCACGCCCCGGCAACGGACCCAATCTTGAGTTCGGTGAGAAAATGCACGTTTCCGGCGCCATGTGTAACCACTTCTTTGGTGGCGGCCAATTGCAAGACGGCGTGTTGACGGTGCCTGGGCTGGCTTCAACCCGCATGGCCTGCTCAGACCCGCAACTCAACCAGTGGGATTGGTTGATTGGCGACGTGCTGGGCAAAGGGGCAAAAGTCACCCTCAGCGCTCAGAAATTGACACTGAGCGGCAGCGGCCACGTCCTGGTCTATACCCAGCGAGACTGGGTGCAGTAATCCCTGTTCACCAGGCCCAGGTGGCCTGGTGTTCTTTCCGGTTTAACCGGCGGTTGAACAGGCTCCCTGACCCAGCGTCCATTCTTCGCATTGCTTACCATTCGGCATCTGGCACATTCTTACCGCCTCGCCGTTTAAATTGTGCGTCACGGTAGTGGTACCGCCCACGCTGGCGCAGTTCGCGCTGGTCTGTAAGGTATTGATTCTGGCACTGTTGCCCTGCTGTACTGGCTCTTCATTTTTGCTGCTGCATGCGGCCAAAAGCAATACGGCACCGGCCAGCAACCATTTTGATGTTGTCATTATCCCACTCCTGAACCCGGAACTAAGCTGTGTAAAATCGCCATTGCCGATAACTCGCGTCACTTTATGCGGACACGTTTCGTTATCTTTGATGCAAACCTATTTAATCTAGCCTGATATATAAATAATGAAAATATATTCCTGCAATTATTTGGCGTTTATTTGAACGTTGCGATCATTCTTGTCGTCACCGCGGCTTTCACGCAGCTCATGGAGCAGCCAGCGTGTGGTCTGGGCGACACGTGCGATAACAGGTTTGAAGGAGCAGATTGGGAGCAATAGACGGGCTGGGAATTGTCAGACAATAGTAAAAAAACAGCGTTGGTTTTGTTACTGGGTGAATATAACTGATTCATTATTTTCAGTTATTATTACTGAGGCGTTCAGCCAGCGTCACTGAATGTCACGCTGGCTATGTTCACCTTAAAATAACAATTAGTGCGCCGCCGTTTTCGACAGTAAATTAATCACCAGTACGCCGGCAATAATTAACCCCATCCCGAGAACTGCCGGTAAATCCAGTTTTTGCTGATAAACAAATACTGCCGCAATGGACACCAGAACAATGCCCATACCGGACCAGATAGCGTAGACAATACCCAGAGGCATGGTTTTAACCACCATCGACAGCCCCCAAAAAGCGACCGCGTAACCGACCACCACCACCAGCGATGGCCACAGGCGGGTAAAGCCTTCAGAGGCTTTCAGCATGGTAGTGGCGACCACTTCCGCCACAATCGCCATGGCTAAATACATAAATCCGCTCATCGTTTTTTCTTCCGTAAGTTCACCTGTTCGACAGTATGACGCGCTGGAAATAAATTGTCGTTAAACAACCATAACAATTCGTCTTCGCGGCGTGATTTTAATGCGGGAAATATCAATTTACAGTAACTCTGGTCGATTTTTCCACCGTCACACAAATGCGATAAAGGGCCAATATATCCCTCTGCTAGACTTTGTTAATTACTGCAAGAGGCGACTTTTGCGGCTTTTTGAGCAATGAAAGGTAAAGTCGATGATTACTACAGATGGTAATAACGCAGTCGCTTCCGTGGCCTATCGCGCCAGCGAAGTGATTGCCATCTACCCGATTACACCCAGTTCGACCATGGCGGAACAGGCCGATGCCTGGTCCGGCGACGGCCGTCAGAATATCTGGGGCGACGTACCGCGAGTGGTGGAAATGCAGTCGGAAGGCGGTGCGATCGCCACCGTGCACGGTGCATTGCAAACCGGCGCACTGTCGACCTCATTTACCTCGTCGCAGGGCCTGCTGTTGATGATCCCGACGCTGTACAAACTGGCCGGTGAACTGACGCCGTTTGTTCTGCACGTCGCCGCACGTACCATCGCTACGCACGCACTGTCGATTTTCGGCGACCATTCCGACGTGATGGCGGTACGCCAGACCGGCTGCGCCATGCTGTGCGCCAGTAACGTGCAGGAGGCGCAGGACTTTGCGTTGATTTCTCAAACGGCGAGCCTCAACAGTCGCCTGCCGTTTATTCACTTTTTTGATGGTTTCCGTACCTCGCATGAAATCAACAAGATCGTCCCGCTGAGCGACGATGCCCTGCGCCAGATGCTGCCGCAGGAAGCGATTGATGCGCACCGCAGCCGCGCGCTGTCACCGGACCATCCCGTGGTGCGCGGTACCTCCGCCAACCCGGATACCTATTTCCAGTCCCGTGAGGCCACCAATCCCTGGTATAACGCGGCCAGTCAGCACGTGATTGATGCGATGGACAAGTTTGCCCAGATCACCGGCCGGGCCTATCAGCCTTTTGAATATTACGGTCATCCACAGGCCGAACGCGTCGTGATCCTGATGGGGTCCGCTATCGGTACCTGTGAAGAAGCGATCGACGCCCTGCTGACTCGCGGCGAAAAAGTCGGCGTGCTGAAAGTCCGACTGTTCCGCCCCTTTTCCGCGCAACACCTGCTCAGCGTGCTGCCGGCAAGCGCAACGAAAATCGCCGTACTGGATCGCACCAAGGAGCCAGGCGCGCTGGCGGAACCGCTGTATCTGGACGTGATGACCGCGCTGGCCGAAGCCTTCAGCCGGGGTGAACGCGCCAACATGCCGATGGTGATCGGTGGCCGTTATGGATTGTCCTCGAAAGAGTTCGGGCCGGACTGCGCGTTGGCGGTATTTAAAGAACTGACGCTGGACAAACCGCGCCCACGTTTTACCGTCGGTATTTTTGACGATGTGACTGGCCTTTCCCTGCCGCTCAGTGAAGAAACCCTGCCACAGCGTGCCTCACTGGAGGCGTTATTCTACGGCCTGGGTAGCGACGGGTCGGTTTCCGCCACCAAAAACAACATCAAAATCATCGGCAACAGCACGCCGCTCTATGCCCAAGGCTATTTTGTCTACGATTCGAAAAAGGCCGGTGGCCTGACGGTGTCGCATCTGCGCGTCAGTGAGCAGCCGATTAACTCGGCCTATCTGGTCAGTCGCGCTGACTTTGTCGGCTGTCACCAATTGCAGTTTATCGATACCTACCAGATGGCAGAGCGCCTGAAACCCGGCGGCATTTTCCTGCTCAATACCCCGTACGGTGCGGAAGAAGTCTGGTCGCGGCTGCCGCAGGAAGTGCAGGCGGTGCTGCAACAGCGTCAGGCGCGATTTTACATCATCAATGCCGCCAAACTGGCGCGGGAATGCCGACTTGGCGCGCGTATCAATACCGTGATGCAGATGGCGTTTTTCCACCTGACCCAGATCCTGCCGGGCGATGTGGCACTGCAGCAATTGCGCGACGCCATTGCCCGCAGCTACAGCAGCAAAGGCCAGGATATTGTTGAACGCAACTGGCAGGCGCTGGCCGCTACGCTCGATGCACTGATTGAGATCCCGCTGCAGCCGGTTAACGACAGCAGCCCAATGCGACCGCCGGTGGTTTCCGACGCCGCGCCTGACTTTGTCAAAACCGTCACCGCCGCGATGCTGGCCGGGCTGGGCGATGCGCTGCCAGTGTCCGCCTTCCCGCCGGACGGCACCTGGCCAGTGGGCACCACCCAGTGGGAAAAACGTAATATCGCCGAGGCGATCCCTATCTGGCAGCCGGATCTGTGCACCCAGTGCAACCACTGCGTTGCCGCCTGCCCGCATTCCGCCATTCGCGCCAAAGTGGTTCAGCCGGAGGCCATGGAGAATGCCCCTGCCTCGCTGCAATCGCTGGATGTAAAAGCGCGAGATATGCGCGGTCAGAAATATGTGCTGCAGGTGGCGCCGGAAGACTGTACCGGCTGCAACCTGTGCGTTGAGGTGTGCCCGGCGAAAGACCGCCAGGATCCTGACATCAAGGCCATCAACATGGCGCCACGGCTGGAGCATCTGGCCGTGGAAAAAGAACACTACGACTTCTTCCTGCAACTGCCGGAGATCGACCCGGCGCAGATCGAGCGGATCGATATTCGCACCTCGCAGCTGATTTCGCCGCTGTTCGAATACTCCGGCGCCTGTTCCGGCTGCGGCGAAACGCCGTATATCAAACTGTTGACCCAGCTTTATGGCGACCGGCTGCTGATTGCCAATGCCACCGGCTGCTCATCCATTTACGGCGGCAACCTGCCCACCACGCCTTACACCACCAATGCCGAAGGGCGCGGCCCGGCCTGGGCCAACTCGCTGTTTGAGGACAACGCCGAATTCGGTCTGGGCTTCCGCCTGACTGTCGACCAGCACCGCAGCCGCGTATTGCGCCTGTTGAACACGCTGGCACCGCAGTTGCCGGCACAATTGGTTAATGCCCTGCAGATGGAGGATATCGCACCTGAACCGCGCCGCCAGCAGATTGCTGAACTGCGCGGCCTGTTGACGAAAATTGAAGGCAACGATGCACGCCAACTGGCGACCGACGCCGATTATCTGGTAGATAAGTCCATCTGGTTGATTGGCGGTGACGGCTGGGCTTACGACATCGGGTTCGGTGGGTTGGATCACGTCCTCAGCCTGACCGAGAACGTCAACGTACTGGTGCTGGATACCCAATGTTACTCCAACACCGGTGGCCAACAGTCGAAAGCTACCCCGCTGGGCGCAGTCACCAAGTTCGGTGAGCACGGCAAGCGCAAGGCACGTAAGGATCTGGGCGTCAGCATGATGATGTATGGCCATGTGTATGTGGCGCAAATCTCGCTGGGTGCGCAGCTCAACCAGACGGTGAAAGCGATTCAGGAGGCCGAGGCCTATCCGGGCCCATCACTGATTATCGCCTACAGCCCCTGCGAAGAGCACGGTTACGATCTGGCGCTCAGTCACGACCAGATGAAACAGTTGACCGCCACCGGTTTCTGGCCGCTGTACCGCTTCGATCCACGCCGTGCCGATGAGGGCAAAGCTGCGCTGGCGCTGGACTCCCGGCCGCCAAACAGCAACCTGACCGAAACGCTGCTGAAAGAACAGCGCTTCCGCCGCCTGAACTCGCAGCAACCGGAGGTCGCCAGCGCGCTGTATCAGGCCGCAGAGAAAGAGCTGAAGGAGAAGTACGACTTCCTCAGCCTGCTGGCCGGCAAAGGGGAAAAATCCTCCGCCGAGTAAATCATCGGGGCGCGACCGGTTCGCGCCCCGCTTCCAGCCAGCTTTGCCGCTGTGCCTCTTTCACCGCCCCCCGCACGTAGCTCGCCTTTCCCGGCTGATAAAAAACGTTTCCAGGCGTAAAAACACCGCTACATTCGGCCCTGCAAGCCACACCCTAAAAATTTTCCGAGAGGATCATCTTGCCCAACAAGGGGATAGCTGCGGATCCTCTCGCCCCTGACTTTCTTTATGGTTGTAATGGCTAAAACTCGCTTATACTGTATATAAAAACAGTACAGAGAAATGCACCATGAAACACTTTTTCCCCACGCCAACCCCAGAGAAACAGTTCATTCCGCTTTACGCCGATAACGTCCCGGCGGGCTTTCCCAGCCCCGCGCAAGACTATATACACGCGAGGATCGACCTCAACGAGTACTGCATTAGCCACCCTTCGGCGACTTACTTTCTGATCGCTTCAGGAGAAAGCATGATCGAAGCCGGGATCACCGACGGATCCATGCTGGTGGTCGATCGCAGTATTGGTGCCTGTCACGGCGATATCGTGATCGCCAGCATCGCAGGCGAGTTCACGGTTAAGCGCCTGTGCCTGCACCCAGTCAAACAGCTTGAGCCGATGAACCCGACATTCAGGCCGATACCGCTCCCGGATGATGGTGCGGAACTGGACATTGTCGGCGTGGTGGTTTCAACCATCACCAGGCTGAAATAATGTACGCCCTGGCCGATGTAAACAACTTCTATGCAAGTTGTGAAACGCTGTGGCGTCCGGATCTGCGTGGTCGCCCGATTGTTGTTCTGTCGAACAACGACGGCTGTGTGGTGGCACAGAGCAAAGAGGCAAAGGCCCTGGGCCTGAAAACAGGCGCGCCCTATTTCAAGATAAAGCATGATTTTGAGCGTGCCGGGGGTATCGCATTCAGCAGCAACTACGAGCTGTACGCCGATATGTCGATGCGAGTGATGGCCGTGCTCGAAGAAATGGCACCGCGGACCGAAATGTACTCTATCGACGAAAGCTTCCTGGAGCTTGCCGGGGTACAAAATTGTGTCGATTTGGCCACCTTTGGGCACCAGGTTCGCGCCCGCGTTTTGCGATGCACCGGCCTCACCGTCGGCGTCGGTATTGCCCAGACCAAGACGCTGGCAAAGTTGGCGAACTACGCGGCGAAAAAATGGAGTCAGACCCAAGGCGTGGTTGACCTTTCCAACCAGGAGCGGCAGCGAAAACTAATGGATAAAGTACCGGTAGCAGAAGTCTGGGGCATCGGGCGGCGCATAACCAAAGAATTGCAAAATATGGGGATCGAAAGCGCACTGCAGCTGGCGGATGCAAGCACCACGATGATCCGCAAGCATTTCAGCGTGGTGGTTGAACGCACGGTGCGTGAACTGCGTGGTGAACCCTGTTTGTCACTTGAGGAGTTTGCCCCCACCAAACAGCAAATCATTTGCAGCAGATCATTTGGCGAACGCGTCACTGAATACCAGGATATGCATCAGGCGATCTGCATGCACGCTTCCCGCGCGGCAGAAAAACTGCGTGCAGAACACCAGTATTGCCGGAATATCAATGCATGGGTTAAAACCAGCCCCTTCTCGGCCAATGAAAAGTATTACGGCAACACCGCGAGCATCAGGCTCAATACGCCGACGCAAGATACGCGCGACATCATCGCCGCTGCGATTCGATGCCTTGATAAGATATGGCAGCCCGGCTACCGCTATCTAAAAGCCGGCGTTATGCTACAAGACTTTTACTCGCAAGGCGTCGCTCAGTTGGACCTGTTCGATGAGTATCAGCCACGGCCTAACAGCGCACGCTTAATGGCCGCGTTGGATAAAATCAATCAGTCCGGGCATGCCGGGATCTGGTTTGCCGGGCAAGGAAACCAACAGACATGGTCGATGAAACGTGAGTTTCTGTCTCCCGCTTACACCACGCGGGTGGCAGATTTGCCGCGTGCCCGTGTGTACTGAGGCAAGCAAACCGCATTTGCTATCCGGAGCGGATGGATGAAATACCCAAGCAGCCCATAGAATGCTAAACTCGCTGCCTAAAACTTTATGCCCATAGTGCCCCCAATTGAGAACGAGCACGATTTAAATGTCAGAACAACAAACAGTTAGTCAAAAAGAGCAGTACAATCTGAACAAATTGCAAAAGCGCCTGCGTCGTAACGTGGGTCAGGCGATCGCCGATTTCAACATGATTGAGGAAGGCGACCGCATCATGGTTTGCCTGTCCGGCGGCAAAGACAGCTACACCATGCTGGAGATTTTGCGCAACCTGCAGCAAAGCGCCCCGGTCAATTTCTCACTGGTTGCGGTCAACCTCGATCAGAAACAACCCGGTTTCCCCGAGCATATTCTGCCGGCCTATCTGGAAAGCCTGGGGGTGGAATACCAGATTGTTGAGGAAAACACCTACAGCATCGTCAAGGACAAGATCCCTGAGGGCAAAACCACCTGCTCACTGTGTTCACGCCTGCGCCGCGGCATTCTTTACCGCACCGCTACCGAGCTGGGGGCCACCAAAATTGCCCTTGGCCACCACCGCGACGATATTCTGCAGACGCTGTTCCTCAACATGTTCTACGGCGGCAAGCTGAAAGGCATGCCACCCAAGCTGATGAGCGACGATGGCAAACACGTGGTCATTCGCCCGCTGGCTTACTGCCGTGAAAAAGACATCGAGCGGTTCTCGGTCGCCAAAGGCTTCCCGATTATCCCGTGCAACCTGTGCGGCTCGCAGCCCAACCTGCAACGCCAGGTGATTGGCGACATGCTGCGCGACTGGGATAAACGTTATCCGGGCCGGCTGGAAACCATGTTCAGCGCGATGCAGAACGTAGTGCCTTCGCACCTGAGTGACTACAACCTTTTTGATTTCAAAGGGATTCACCACGGCAGCGAAGTGGTTGACGGTGGCGATCTGGCCTTTGACCGTGAAGATATTCCAATGCAGCCGATCGGCTGGCAACCGGAAGATGCGGATGAAGCCGCCCCGGTACGTTTAGACGTACTCGAGATCAAGTAAGTCGTTATTCCGCCCGCATACTGTGGGCGGAAATTTCCCTTCATCAGTTTTCGATCCCGCTCGCAATTTCAGCAGAATTCATCGGACAGTGCCGTTTTTATCCTATACTGTGTTTTTATACAGTCACCTGGAGATTACCGATGAACATCACCCCCTGCTTGTCTCACGTTTCTCTCGGCAGCAATCATTTTGACGCCGCAGCCGACTTCTACGATCGAACTCTTGCCGCGCTAGGTTGCCGGCGGGTGTTGGAACACCCTGGCGCCATTGGCTATGGGCGTGACTATCCGGAGTTCTGGTTGCAGGTACCGATCGACGGTAAACCGGCCACTACCGGCAATGGCCTGCACGTGGGTTTTTTCGCCACCAGCAAACAGCAGGTCGATGATTTTTACCGCCAGGCGCTGCAGGCCGGTGCGACAGATGAAGGCGCCCCCGGCTCACGGCCACACTATGGCGAAGCCTATTACGGCTGCTTTGTTCGGGATCTGGACGGACATAAGATCGAGGCCAGTTTCTGGGATGAGAGTGCGGCCTGACGGGCAAATTGCAGACAAAAAAATGCCGGTGATTAAACCGGCATCGTATGAATCAATGTGCTATGCAGTAATTCTAAATATAAGAAAGTAAGACAATTATGGAGCACAACGCCCATCGCTTGACGTTGCATTCACCTGCGAGATAGATCATGCCCCATTTCCCTCCGGTAAAAGTTGATATCGCTCAATGTTAACCGGGTTATCAGCGTTTTTTGGCTACAGCCAGCGGCGTCGCTTCAGCCACCAGCCCAGGCCGAACACCAATCCGGTCAGTGTCAGGCAAAACGTAGCAAAACCAAAAGGGTTGCCGCCGCCTGGAATGCCGCCCAGGTTGACGCCGAACAACCCGGTCAAAAAGGTCGTCGGCAAAAACACCATCGCCAATAATGACATGGTGTAGGTTCGGCGGTTCATGGCATCAGCCATCACGGTGGTGATTTCGTCAGAAAGGATCGCGGTACGGGCAATGCTGCCGTCCAAATCATCCAGGCCGCGCCCTAATCGATCGGCAATATCCTGCATGCGACGACGGTCGTCATCATTCATCCAGGGCAGACGATCGCTGGCCAGCCGGGAAAATACATCACGTTGCGGTGCCATATAGCGGCGCAGTACGATCAGCTGTTTGCGGATCAGCGCCAGTTGCCCGCGCTCGGGAACCTGTTGCTCCAACAGCGAATCTTCCAGATCGATGATCTTGTCATGCAGATCCTCGATAAACTCACTGGCGTGATCGGTCAGTGCATCCGAAATTTCCACCAGCCAGTTGCCGCTGTTGGTCGGCCCGATGCCGCTTTGCAGATCGTTCACTACCTGGTCGATGGAAAAAACCTTGCGATGGCGGGTGGAAACGATCAGTTTATCCGTCATGTAGACGCGAATGGTCACCAACTGATCCGGCCGTGAATTGGCGTTAAAGTTAATGCTGCGCAGTGTAATCATGGTGCCATCGCCCACCTTACTGACGCGTGGCCGCGAACTCTCTCCTGACAGCGCCTCTCTGACCGCATCCGGCAGCAGTGGCGTGGTGGCCAGCCATTCGGCGCTGGCAGGGTGCGCATAATCGAGATGCAGCCAGCAAGGCTCATCGCAGGTAACTTTGTCATCGTAATCAATCGATGTTACACCGCCCTTGCCATCGAGCTGGTAGGCATACACTGCGTCAGGAACCTGTAACTCGCGCCCCTCAATGACTTCCATTCCTCATCCCCTCTGCTTTTCAGTTATTCCAGAGTCTAGCGTTAATGGTAAGCGGATCAAAGATGAAGCCGTGCGAATACTGCACCTGGGAGGAGCTTATGCGCTAACATGGATAAATAACGCACAACGCGCGGCCGGGCACCTAATGAAATCCACTTCGACATTCTTGTTAGCCTCAGTTTTGGCGTTTGCTCCGGCGCCGTTTCATCCGCTGTTTGCCGCAGATAACTCACTCAACGCTATCGCGGACGCATATCGGGTCAAATTGGGTGAGTCAGCGGGTGACCTGCCTTACTTCGTCGCGAAATATCATGGCCCCACGCCACACAGTGCGTTAATCGTACTGCACGGGCACCCCAGAGATGCGGGGAAAACCCTGGCTGCGGCGCTGAAAGCCGCTCAACTGGCAGCCAAAACCGACGACAGGCTGCTGGTTGCCCCGCTGTTTCCGGTTAGCGATGCGCAGGCCGCACACTGTCACTCCCCCGGAGTGCCACCCGCACAGGCAGATGACGCACTCTGGAGTTGCAGTTCCTGGATCGAAGGGGATCTGGACAATCAGGGGAATACCAGCTCATTTGCTGCACTGGATAGTCTGGTTGGCGAGCTGAAAATAAAATGGCCAACGGTACGGTCGGTGACCATCGCCGGCTTCTCCGCCGGGGCACAGTTTGTGCAGCACTATGTCGGGTTCGCCCATCCGCCGGCCGGCGTGAAGCTGCGTTACGTCATCGCCGACCCCGGCAGTTGGCTCTATTTCGATAGCCGGCGGCCGCAGCCGGTAAAAAATGATCGCCCTGCCGACTGGCGCGACTGTAACCAACAAGGCGGCTGTAGCTTTGATTGGGTTGAGAACAGGAACGATCTCTGCCCGAACGTCGATCGTTGGAAATACGGCATTGAAGCGGTTCCGGCCTTTCTCGACCAAAACAGCACATCGGTGCGCCAGCGCTATGCATCGGCGGATATCACCTATCTTGAAGGCGAGAAGGATACCGGCAGCTCACCCGGCACTTTCTACAAAATACTCGATAAATCCTGCGCAGCTCAGGCGCAAGGCCCCTACCGACTACAGCGCGGTATCGCCTATGCCGCTTACGACCGGCGGTTTATTGCGCCGCACGCCAAACGTGATTTGCTGATCGTTCCCGACTGTGCCCACGATGTAGCCTGCGTATTTCCTTCGACGACAGGCCGTAGCGCATTGTTTGATGCCCCATAGTCCTGCCACCTAAGTAGAAACCCCGCTCTCGCGGGGTTTGATGGCAACACATGGGACTATCGCAATATATCAATGCTTCAAAATATACATCGTCTGGCTGTACGCCACGTCTTCCGGATTGGTGATCGGGTAGCCTTTCACCCAGGGTTTGATCAATCGGCCATTGGTATACTGATAAATTGGCGCGATCGGTGCCTGTTCGGCGATGATCTGCTCAAGTTTGTTGTAGTCAGTGGTCAAGGCTGCCGCACTGGTTTCTCGGCTGGCCTGCGCGAGCAGTTTGTCGTAATCCGCACTTTTGAATTTAGCGATATTTCCGCTGTGGGTTGAGCTTAACAACGACAGGAAGGTCGAGGCTTCATTGTAATCGCCGACCCACGAAGCGCGCACCACGTCGAAATTGCCGGTGTTACGGCTATCGATATAGGTTTTCCATTCCTGATTTTGCAGCTTGACGTCAATACCGAGCGTTTTCTTCCACATTGAAGCCACGGCAATCGCAATTTTCTGATGGCTTTCCGAAGTGTTGTACAACAGCGTCAGTTTCAGCGGATTGTTCGGGCCATAACCTGCCGCCTGCATCAACGCCTTGGCCTGGGCGTCCAGTTCGGCCTGTGGTTGCTGTTGCAACAGGCTCACTTCCGGTTTAAATCCGGCGGTGACATCCGGGGTGAAGTGGTAAGCCGGTTTTTCACCGGTCCCCAACACTTTTTCGGCGATAATCTTGCGATCGATAGCGTAAGACAATGCCTTGCGCACCCGCACATCGTTAGTCGGCGCGCGTTGGGTATTAAAAGCATAATAATAGGTGCCGAGTTGATCCGGGGTATAGACCTGGTCCGGGATGTCTTTCAGCAGTTTTTGGTACATGTTTTTCGGGAAGGACTCGGTGATGTCGATATCGCCGGCCAGATAACGCTTGGTGGCATTGGATTCCTGATTAATCGGCACAAAGGTCACTTTGGTCAACACCGTATGCGCATGATCCCAATAGTGATCGTTTGGCGTCAGTACCAGCTTCTCGTTAACTACCCGTTCCTGCAGTTTAAACGCGCCGTTACCGACCAGGTTGCCGACCTTGGTCCAGTCGTTGCCAAATTTCTCTACCACCGCCTTGTTGACCGGGAACAGGCTGAAGTTGGCCGTCAGGCTGACAAAATACGGCACCGGTTTGTTCAACTGCACTTTGAAGGTGTAATCATCCAGCGCGGTGACGCCCAGCTTATCGGCAGGCAGCTTGCCGGTAATGATCTCATCGGCGTTTTGGATGCCGGCCAACTGGGCAAACCAGGCAAAAGGTGACAAGTTCTTCGGCTCAACCAGCCGCTGCCAACTGTAAACGAAGTCTTTCGCCGTGACAGGGTCACCGTTAGACCAGCGCGCATCTTTACGCAGGGTGAAAATATAGGTTTGGTTATCGGTGGTTTGCCAGCGGGTTGCGACGCCGGGGATCACCTTGCCGTTGACATCCTGGTTCACCAGCCCTTCAAACAGATCGCGCGCCAATTGTGCTTCCGGCAGGCCAACCGCTTTAATGGGATCGAGTGAGGCCGGCTCATCTTTGATATGGCGAACTATTTCCTGTTTCTCCGCCAGCGTAGTACCTGGGGGAACCTGAGCCGCCATGGCGCTGCTCAACCCTGCGCCAATCGCCACGGCACACAGCGCCAAACGAAAACCCTGTTGAATTTTTTTTCTCGTCATTCTGATTTATCCCCCGTTAACCATCTGAATTTTTTATCTTATAGCACAAGATTAGTCTCACCTAGAGTTCCCGGCGGACAAGATGTAAAAACTGGGGGCCAGGCAATAAAAATGCCCGCACGACGGTGTCGATACGGGCATTTTCTGTTAGTCGGCTTTATTAGTCGTAAAGGTGAATGCTATTGATGCGGTAGCTGAATTCTTCACCCTCTTCTTCATCAAAAATGGTGAAGAAGCCTTTCTCTGCCAATGGATTGGCATGAATATCGGTTTTCTGCATCTGGCGCGACTCGGCATCGTCAAAACCATAGTCGAGATAGAAGCTGTTTTTCTGGTAATCGACGTGCAGAGTAAACGGATAGTTGGACTCATCGCCACGCCCGTCGTCGTTCTTCACCACGCCAAACCATTCACCCTGACGGATCTGGTTTTCCTCGTCCACGCCGCACAGCAGCGTGATGGTATCCTTATCATTTTCGCTATAGCTGGCAACTATTCTGGCTACTGGCATGTTAAATCCCCTGTTTGGTTAGCTTTGCCGATAGTATAACAACAGCGAAATAGATGGCGTGGTTTTATTGGCTTCACCAATCAATGTTCAGCACGGTTTTGCCGCGTGAGCCACCGGCTTTGCTCTCCGCCAGCATTTCCGGTGCCTGTTTAATCGATACCAGACGTTCCACCGGCACCTGCAGCTCACCGCGCGCGACGCTCTGTAACAGTTGCTCCAGCTCATCCGCACTGATTTGCGCCTCAATATTGCCGCCACGCAGGCCTTGTTGCTGCATCTGCTCCGGAGCTGCCGACCAAATGGTGCTCAGCGCCACGCCGCCCTTACGCAGAATAACCAGTAAGGCGCTGAATGCTTCGGCATTGCTGACCAGATCGATCATGCCGTCAATGCCCTGCGGGTATAGTTGTTGAACCTGCTGCAGCACGGGTGCCCGGTGATGATCAATCACCTTCTCAGCCCCCAGCTCACGCAATGCGGCCTCGGCATCAGCCCCGCCGGTAGCAATTACCTTCAGCCCCTGACGTTTGGCCAGTTGGATAACGAAACGCCCAACGCCGCCGGTTGCGCCCACCACCAGCAGAGTCGCACCCGCGCTCAGTTGCAGTTTCTCAACCAGTTTCAGCGCGGTACCGGCCGCAATCGGCATGGCCGCCGCAGTGGTCAAACTCACCTCATCAGGTACTCGCGCCAGTACCGCTTTTTGGTCAATCACCGCATACTGGGCGTAGCTACCGGCGCCGACAACGCCGAACATAAACTTGCCGGCCACCCGTTCATTGACGCTGAATCCGCTGACATCATCGGCGACTGCCTCCACCACGCCCGCACCGTCGGTACCAATCACCAAAGGGAAAACGTGTGGCAATTTCCCCTGCAGCATGCCGTCGGCTATCCGCCAGTCAACCGGGTTTAGCCCGGCAGCGGCCATTTTAACCAGGATCTGGCCGGGTTGTAGTGAGGGTTTGGCGATCTCTACCTGTTCTGGCGTAGCACCGAGTTGGTTTGACTGCAATGGCTTTCATGAAGAGCTCCAGTTTATCTGTTCACAATAGGAGCCAGTGTAGCGAACCCAAGATCGTCTGCCAGTCATCAATAATTGGAATCACTGTTCAGGATTTTATGACAATCAATTTTGTCACTGGGTGAGAAATTGCTCTGGGAAAGTTAAGCGAAAGCGTAATACACTGAATAAAATGATAATCACTCTCGACCTTTAAATCAGGGACTACATCATGATCCAGCATCGACCGCGCAGTGAACGTGGCCAATTGGCCGTTGCAGGAGAGAATTACGGCAGTTCGTTGTTGGGTGCACCACTGCTCTATTTCCCGGCGGCCGTCAGTGGCCCGCAAACCGGGCTGATTATTGCCGGTACCCACGGTGATGAGAGCGCCGCTATCGTTACCCTGTCCTGCGCATTACGCAGCATTGCACCAAACCAGTTGCGTCACCATGTAGTACTGGCGGTCAATCCCGACGGTTGCCAACTCGGGCTGCGCGCCAACGCTAACGGGGTTGATTTGAACCGTAACTTCCCGGCGGCCAACTGGCGATCCGGGGATACGGTTTATCGTTGGAACAGCGCGGCGGAAGCGCGGGATGTAAAACTCTCGACCGGCGGCCGCCCCAGGTTCCGAACCGGAAACCCAGGGGCTGTGCCATCTGATCCATCGGTTGAAGCCGCACTGGGTGGTGTCGTTCCACGAGCCATTGGCCTGTATTGAAGATCCGGCCAGTTCACAGCTCGGCGTCTGGCTTTCGCATAAGTTTGCCCTGCCGCTGGTCACCAGCGTCGGTTACGAGACGCCGGGATCGTTCGGCAGCTGGTGCGCCGATTTGTCACTGCCTTGCATTACCGCAGAATTCCCGCCGATCTCGGCCGATGCGGCCAGCGAAAACTACCTCAACGCGATGGTAGAATTGCTGACTTACCCGGGGCTAAACCGGCTATGGGGCGAGATTAATCGCCCCACATTCAAAATCCAACCCCGGTTCAACGTCATTAGCCAGCCAGGTCGGGCCGTCCAAATCGACGAATCGCGCGCCCGGTGCCAGCGGCAATGCGGCATTGATCGCCCGCGAAGTGCACAACATGCAACCGAGCATAATAGCGAACCCTTGTTGCCGCGCCTCCTGCGCCAGCGCCAGCCCTTCGGTCAGGCCGCCGGTTTTATCCAGCTTGATATTGACCATTTGATAACGACCGACCAGCTTGGGTAAATCACCGCGGGTGTGGCAGCTTTCATCGGCGCAAATTGGCAACGGGTGGATAAAGTTTTCCAGTGCGCTGTCATCCGTTGCCGGCAGGGGTTGCTCCAGCATCGCCACGCCCAGATCCGCTAACAGTTGGCAGCGCGCCGCCAGCCCTTCCGCCTGCCAGGACTCATTGGCATCGACAATCAACGTGGCATCCGGCACCGCCGCACGGATCGCCACCAGCCGTTCGCTGATCAGATGATTGTCCAGTTTGATTTTCAGCAAGCGTGCCCCTTGCTGTTCAAGTTCACGCGCGGCGAAGGCCATGGCTTCCGGCGAACCTATGCTGACGGTTTGCGCCATCAGAATGCGTTCTGGCTCGGCAACAGCGCTACGCTGCCAGCAGCTCTGACCACTGAGTTGACACTCCAAATCCCACAAGGCGGAATCCACCGCATTACGCGCCGCGCCGGCCGGCATTAGCTGCTGCAGTTGCTCGCGCGTCACGCCCCGTTCGACCGCCGTAGCCACTTCGGCCAGCCGTTCCATCACCGAAGCCTCACTTTCACCGTAACGCGGATAAGGAGTGCATTCACCAATCCCCCGCACGCCCTGCTGCTCAATTTCGACCACCACTACTTTGGCTTCGGTGCGGCTGCCACGGGCAATAACAAAGGCGGTATGCAACGGCCAGGCTTCTGGGTAAAAACGCATGCTTCTCATAACGGCTCCTGAACGGAAATTGCGTATAAAATCGGGCGAACGCGCGGGTGCTTTTTTGGACACACTCTAATATATACAACTATTTAGCAAACTTTATCTATCCAACCCACAATTGTTGACATAAACTGATGCCAGGGTGTGAACCTAATGTTAAAAGCGGCCAAAAAGCCATTTTATTAGGCTCACGCCCTTTGTATAAACACCTGTAAAAGGAATCAAGCTAATGACTCAGACAGTACATTTTCAAGGCAACCCGGTTAGCGTTGCAGGCCACCTGCCACAAACCGGCGAACAAGCCAAAACCTTCTCACTGGTTGCCAAAGACTTGTCGGACGTGGCACTGAGCAGCTTCGCGGGTAAACGCAAAGTTCTGAACATTTTCCCAAGTATTGATACCGGCGTTTGCGCAACTTCGGTTCGTACATTCAACCAGTTGGCCAGCGGCCTGGATAACACCGTGGTGCTGTGCATCTCGGCCGACCTGCCGTTCGCCCAGTCACGTTTCTGCGGTGCAGAAGGCCTGAACAATGTAGTCACCCTGTCCACGCTGCGTGGCGCAGAATTCAAACAGGCTTACGGCGTTGAAATCGCTGAAGGCCCGCTGGCAGGCCTGACCGCACGTGCGGTTGTGGTATTGGATGGCCAGGACAACGTGCTGTACAGCGAGCTGGTGAATGAAATTACCACCGAGCCGAACTACGATGCGGCGCTGGCTGCATTGAAGTAATGCCAGAAGGCCGACGATTGCCGGCCTCTAAACGTTGAAACGGGCGCTTATGGCGCCCGTTTTTTTATTCTTCGTTTTCCCCGGAAGGCTTACGGCTGCTGAGCCCATATTCGCGCAACTTATTGGCGATCGCGGTATGTGAAACCCCCAGGCGTTTCGCCAGTTTTCTGGTACTCGGGTAAGTACGGTACAAACGGGTCAGCACCGAACGTTCGAAACGCTTGCTGATATCATCAAGCGAGCCGTCCATCACCTCATCGCCCAGCGACATTTCAACCTCGAACTCCGGCAGTACAATGTCCTGCGGACGAAGTTCGAAACCTTCGGTTTGCGTCAACGCCCGGTAAATGGCGTTTTTTTAACTGTCGCACGTTGCCCGGCCAGCCATATTTGCTGAGGAAACTGCCCAGATCGCCCGCCAGTTTCGGCCGCGCCACGCCCTGCTCATCGGCAAAACGCGCCACAAACAGTTCAGTCAGCGGCATGATGTCCTGTGGACGCTCACGCAGTGGTGGAATGGTGATGGTCAACACGTTAAGTCGATAATAGAGATCCTCACGGAACTCACCACGCTGCACCAGTTCGGTCAGGTTTTTCTGCGTCGCGCAAATTACCCGCACATCTACATGGACTTCGTGTTCTTCACCCACGCGGCGGAAAGTGCCATCGTTAATGAAACGTAGCAGTTTGGTCTGCATGCGCGGCGACATCTCACCGATTTCATCCAGCAGCACCGAACCACCGTGCGCCTGTTCAAAGAAGCCCTTCTTGCCTTCCAGCGCATTCGGGTAAGCCCCCGGCGCATGGCCGAACAGCTCGCTTTCCGCTACGTCATCCGGCAGTGCGGCGCAATTGAGCGCCAGGAACGGCTGCTTGCCACGCGGGCTGCGCAAATGGCAGGCCCGGGCCAGAATATCTTTGCCGGTGCCGGTATCGCCCACAATCAACAGTGGCGCATCCAGCATCGCCAACTTGCGCGCCTGCTCCAGCACCTGGCGCATTTTCGGACTGGCGGCAACGATATGATCAAACTCGGTATCGTCGTTCACCGACAGATTCTGTAACTGACGCCCCATACGAGCCGTGGACTTCAGCATCACGACCGCGCCTACGGCGGCATTCTGCTGGTTTTCGTCCTCCAGGTAGATTGGCGTGATATCCATCAGGAAGTCCTGACTGCGGATCACCACCCGCTCAGATTGGGGCGCCGTCTGTTCGCTCTCGAGCCAACGGTTGAAGTTATAACCGCCAATCAATGCGGTGGCCGTCTGGTTGCGAATTTTGTCTTCGCTAAGCCCGAACAGCGCCTGCGCTGCCGGATTGGCCAGTTCAACTTTGCCTTTCATATCAATCGAGAACACCGGCTCAGGCATCGACTCCAGCAACGCACGCAGTGCGCGGTGTTCGCGTTCAGACGGCATGAAATTCACGGTGCGCACATCGGTCACGCCGGCAATGCGACGGATTTCCACCATCAGCGCGCGGAAGGTGTCAAAATCCAGTTGGGAAAAATTGAGGTAAATGCGGCCGATGGGATCGATTTCGATGCCACGTAAATCTATGCTGCGCAATACCAAAAGATCGAGTAACTCTCGAGTCAGACCGATCCGGTCTTCGCAAAAAACTTCCAAACGCATCAGTATTGGCCTTATCTCTGCAGGTGCGGGGATGACTGAAGATGATGATACTCTCTCACCCCGAGCGGTAGAAGCAATCTGTCAGCAAAAGTTGACAGAACTCTGATTTATCGTTGTTGTTGATGATTTTAAACGCAAGTGAATAACACCATCGGCGTCATTTTAGCTTATCAGTAGAGAGTTATCACAACCGCCAGTAAATTTGCAGATAAATATAATGTATTTACAGGGGGATCGTCTTTCGTCAAGCACGGGTTACGTATTGGCGTTAGCGGGGAAAATCATTGCGGAAAAAATAACCACGGCGCCTGAATAGACGCCGTGGGCAGATTATTTGGCCTTGTTGTCGCTCTTTTTCATGGTGTCTTTCAACTGGCCAATCAGTTGGCTGCGGAAATCACCCAGCTTCGGTTTTTCCCCTTCCAGCCAGGGCAACGGACGACAAAGCTCCATCGCCTTGATACCGAGCCTGGCCGTCAGCAAACCGGCACCGATGCCCTGCGCCGCTCGGGCGGACAATCGGGCAGCCAGGTCTTGCGACATCCAGTCCATTCCCACTTCGCGTACCAGCTCGGACGCGCCGGCAAAGGCAATATTCAACAGCACCAGACGGAACAAGCGCAGACGGCTGAAGTAACCCAGCTCGATGCCATACAGCGCGGCGATACGGTTAATCAGCCGAATATTACGCCAGGCGATAAACGCCATATCCACCACCGCCAGCGGGCTGACGGCGATCATTAAGGTGGACTCCGCTGCCGAACGGCTGATTTCACGCCGCGCCTGATTATCCAGCACCGGCTGCACCAGTTTGGCGTACAGCGCTACCACTTCGCGATCGTTCTGAGTTTCATGCAGTGAAGCCTGCCAGCGTTGCAACGCCGGATGCCCCTGATCGAGACCGGCCTGACGCGCCAGTTTTTCGCAGAATTCACGCCCTTTGCCCAATCCGTGGCTGTGCAACAGTTCACGTGCCACATCTCGTTCTTCTGCACGCTGGCGCAGACGGTATAGTCTGCGCCATTCGGTCACCACCGAACCTACCCCGGCGAAGACAATCAAACCACCCGCCACGCCTCCGCCCATGGCGATCCAATCCTGCTGCACCCAGGCGGTATGCACCCCACTGCACGCCCTGCGCCACCACGCTGACGCCGAACAGCGTCAGCCCGGCGGTAACCATTTTGCGCCACAGGCTGCGTTTGGGTTTCAAGGCTGCGTTGATAATGCCTTCGGCACGCCCCTCTTCCTCTTCCTGCTGCAGCTCCGGCGCCGCCGGGAAAAAGTGCTCAGCCTGCTGTTCGTCGAAAGCAACGTTGGCACGCAGCACCGGCTCCTGCGGTGGCTCCAACGGCTGTTCGAAATCGATACGCGGTTTTATCGGCTCGCTCATCGCAATTTATCTCCCAGTAAAAACTCCATCACCGCGTCCAGGCGGATATGTGGCAACGGACTGTCCACACTCATCGCTCGTGGCCGGAACTCATCAAAATGGAAGCCCTGATTCTGCCAGAACGCTGGCCCAGGCAAACGTGCTGGCACTTCGCCGGGGAACACCGTCAACGGTGCACCGTCGTTCAGACGATTGCCCTTCAGCGCCGGGATGCGCTGCCCCTGATGGTCAACGATGCCGCTTTCGGTCGCCTGCACCGAGGCCAGCCCGACGCAGTCCATGCTGATGCCCTCAAACGCCGCGTTCTGCCAGGCTTCCTGCACCAATTGCTGCAACAACGACACCAAATTGGCGTGCTGATCGGCGGTGATGTGATCGGCCTTGGTAGCGGCAAACATCAGTTTATCGATGGTCGGTGAGAATAAACGGCGGAACAGCGTGCGCTTGCCATAGTGGAAACTCTGCATCAACTGGGTCAGCGCCAGCCGCATGTCATTGAACGCCTGCGGGCCGCTATTGAGTGGCTGCAGGCAATCCACCAGCACAATCTGGCGATCGAAACGGACAAAATGCTCTTTATAAAAGTTTTTGACGATGGTCTGGCAGTAATAGTTGAAACGCGCACGCAGCATGCCGATGTTGCTGTGTTTATCCGCCTGCGCCAGCTTTGACTCGCCAAGGCTGTCGACGTTTGGCCACGGGAAAAACTGCAATGCCGGCGCACCGGCCAGATCGCCCGGCAACACAAAGCGGCCCGGCTGAATAAAATGCAGCCCTTCACTTTTGCAGCGCAACAGATAATCGGTATAAGCCTGGGCGATGGCCGCCAGCTTGTTTTCATCGGCGGGTGCCAGCGGATCGCAGCTTTTGCACAGTTCCAGCCAGGGCCTGGCCCATTCGGCGCGATCGCCCTGCAGCAAGCCGGCCCATTTGCCGCGACCAGGCCAGATAGTCCTGTTCCAGCATCGGCAAGTCCAACAACCATTCGCCGGGATAATCGACAATCTCCAGATACAGCGTTGAAGTGTCTTTGAAATGACGCAGCAATGAATCGTTGGAGCGATAACGCAACGCCAGGCGAATTTCACTGACGCCACGTGTCGGGGTCGGCCAGCTCGGCGGAGTGCCATAAAGCTGTGCCAGCCCTTCATCATAGGTAAAACGCTGAATACCGAGGTCGCGTTGCGGAATGCGCTTCACGCCCAGCAGGCGTTCTTCGCGCACCGGCGAGAACAGCGGCATGCGGGCACCGCTGTGAACATGCAGCAATTGATTGACGAAAGCGGTGATAAAGGCGGTTTTGCCGCTGCGGCTCAGGCCGGTCACTGCCAGACGCAGGTGGCGATCCATCCCGCGGTTGACCAGCGACGTTAACTCATTTTTCAGTCGTTTCATTGTTCTCCTTGGCATAACGCCCAAATACCTTGTTCAGCCCTTTGCGGAACAGCGGTTCCAGCACCAGCGCCAGGACAAAGCGAATCGGTTTGCGGCCTACGGTGCGCAGCAGCCAGCCGGCCGCCCCTGCCGGGCCGTAATTGAGTAACGCTATGATGATGACTTTAGACAATGTCTTCAACATTGCACCTGCTCCTTGTTTAAATCCACCGGATTTAACGGCGTTTACGGCATAGGTTTTTTTCATTAGCAATGCCCTCCGGCACGGTTTGGTTCAAAAGGATGATGTCAGGTGCGATGCCTGACCTGCGCCGTGCGCAGGCCATTGCGCGCAAGGCGGGGTTATAACTTGCGGAAGCGACTCTGTACGCCGAAGGTGTCCGACGTGACATAACGCTCAACCTGTCGCAGTTGCTGTTCGCCGCTGCCCAGTTCGTACTCTAATTGGTCGAGCAACTGGCGCGGTGTTTTTTGCTGCTCGCCCTCAAAACGGCTGGCCGGTGCTTCGTCCAGCACGAATACCAGCGCGAAATAAGCGATCAGGGTGAAGAAGAACAGTCCGAAGAACATCGACAACACCACGATCACTCGGATCAGGCGTACCGGCACGTCAAAATAATGGGCCAGACCGGCGCAGACGCCCTTCAGCATGCCTTCTTCAGGAACGCGATAAAGCTTTTTACTGCCCAGAGTGTTGTTCATCAAGACTGTCTCCAGTTCGGGTGTTCTGCATCAAGGATCTCTTCCAGCGCCTGAATGCGTTCACGCATACGCTTGGCATCTTCAGCCAACTGCGCCAGTCGCTGCATCTCCTGATGGCTCAGTTGAATGCCGTTTTGTTGCCGATTGCTGTAATGCAGCCAAAGCCAAATCGGTGCGACAAACAACACAAAGATTGTCAACGGAATGGCAAGTAATAGAGCACTCATTTCTTTTCCTTCTTAATGCGTCTTGGTGGGCGGCCACACACCGTGGCCGCTGTTGCCTTACTCAGAGCGGTTCATTTTGGCTTTCAGCGCTGCCAATTGCTCACTGATGGCGTCGTCGGCTTTCAGCTCGGCAAACTCTTGATCCAGAGACTTCTTTTTACCGATGATGACGCTTTCCGCCTCGGCTTCCATATGGTCGATACGGCGTTCGAACTGCTCGAAACGAGCCATCGCCTCGTCCAGTTTGCCGCTGTCGAGCTGACGACGCACGTCACGGGAAGACGACGCCGCCTGGTGACGCAAGGTCAACGCCTGCTGGCGAGCGCGGGTTTCGGTCAGCTTGTTTTCCAGCTCGCCGATTTCGCTTTTCATACGCGCCAGCGTTTCTTCTACGGTGGACACTTCATGCGTCAGCGTGGTGATCAGGTCGGCCACTTTCTGTTTTTCGATCAGTGCCGCACGGGCCAGATCTTCTTTCTCTTTACGCAGTGCCAGTTCGGCTTTGTCCTGCCAATCGCTAAGCTGGTTTTCACCCTGCTCGATACGACGCAGTAACTGTTTTTTCTCCGCCAGCGCACGCGCTGAGGTGGAGCGAACTTCAACCAGCGTGTCTTCCATTTCCTGGATCATCAAACGCACCAGCTTTTGCGGATCTTCCGCCTTATCCAGCAGCGTATTGATGTTGGCGTTCACGATGTCGGCAAAACGAGAAAAAATACCCATAATTCACTTCCTCTTGGTTCTGATGGCGTCTGAAGCGCCGCGTTGGGTCATACAGATTTCCCTAATACCTAATCAAAACCCGTGCCAACTTTTATTTCATTGAATAATAACGATTATATATTTTTGACTCTCTGTGAGCATACTGTAGAGTGATTATTTTCACCAAACATTGGCGAATTTCATCATGAGCGAACAGTTAGAAAACCTGTTGGGCGAAGCGAATGCCTTTGTCGAAGTATTGGAGCAAGTCTCGCAACTGGCAAAGTTGAACAAACCGGTGTTGGTGATCGGTGAGCGCGGCACCGGTAAAGAACTGATTGCCCACCGGTTGCATTACCTGTCCAACCGTTGGCAGGGGCCGTTTATCTCGCTTAACTGCGCGGCCCTGAATGAAAACCTGCTGGACTCCGAGCTGTTCGGTCACGAGGCCGGGGCCTTTACCGGCGCGCAAAAGCGCCATCTGGGCCGCTTTGAACGTGCCGACGGCGGCACGCTGTTTCTCGACGAACTGGCCACCGCCCCGATGCTGGTGCAGGAAAAATTGCTGCGGGTGATTGAATACGGCCATCTGGAGCGCGTCGGCGGCAGCCAGCCGTTGCAGGTCGATGTGCGGTTGGTGTGTGCCACCAACGACGATCTGCCGGCACTGGCGGCGGCGGGTAAATTCCGCGCCGACCTGCTGGATCGGCTGGCATTCGACGTAGTGCAGTTACCGCCGCTGCGCCAGCGGCAGCAAGACATCATGTTGCTGGCCGAGCACTTTGCGATTCAGATGTGCCGTGAGCTGTCGCTGACACTGTTCCCCGGCTTTACCGAACGTGCCAGAGACACCCTGCTCGGCTATCACTGGCCGGGCAACGTGCGTGAACTTAAAAACGTGGTGGAACGTTCGATGTATCGGCACGGTACCAGTGACAGCGCGTTGGATCAGATAGTCATCAACCCCTTCGCCCAACGGGAAACTATGCCGCTGCCCATGGCGCGCGAAACGCCAACTGAGCGGCCAGTCCTGCCGCTGGATTTGAAAGCCTGGCAGTTGGCGCAGGAAAAATCGCTAATCGAAGCCGCACTTCAACAGGGAAGATTTAATCAGCGTAAGGCGGCGGAGCTGCTGGGGCTGACCTATCACCAATTACGTGGCATGTTGAAAAAGCACGCGCTGTTGCAAAATGGCGAGGCAGAAGAAGAATAACAGGCAAAAAAAAAGCCAGCACCCGAGCTGGCTTAAAAAACACTGGAAGCAATGTGAGCAATGTCGTGCCTTTCACAGCAGAGCCACAAACCGTGGCCTTCCGTGAACTGCCAGGCGATGATAATAGTTATCAGTATCACCTGTAAAGCACTTTGTTGAGAATTTTTCTCATTACCACACTGTCATTGTGCAATTACCACTCAGGGAAGGGATCGGCCATCTCATGCCAGTAGTCTACCCCGGCAGCCATTTCCTCATCACTTAGCAGGCAGGCATCCAGCAAACGCGTTATTTCAGCCTGCGGTAGGTTCTGCCCGATAAACACCAGTTCCTGGCGCATATCGCCAAAAGGCTCCACCCACTTATCCATAATCTGTGCCTGGGTCTCTTCATCCTGCGGCCAGTTATCCTGCGCGATAGCGCGCCAGAAAGTCCCGGCCAACCCATAATGGGCGATGCCGCCGGCCTGGCTCCACTGCCCAGCCTGACGCGGACGCGTCGCCAACCAGTAGAACCCTTTGGAACGCAACAGTTTGCCACCGCCCCAGTCGCCGTTGATCACCCGATAGAATTTATCCGGTGCAAAAGGTCGACGCGCCCGATAAACAAAACTGCTGATGCCATAGTTCTCCGTTTCAGGCAGGTGCTCACCGCGCAGCTCCTTAAGCCAGCCGGGAGCCCGCTGCGCTTTGTCAAAGCTGAAGCTGCCGGTGTTTAATACCGCCTCCAGCGGCAATTTGCCGGGAGAGATAGCGATGATTTTGGCATCCGGGTTCAGGCTGGCGAGCAGCGCCATCACTTCGCCCTGTTGTTCCGCGGTCAGCAAGTCGGTTTTACTCACCAGCATCACGTCGCAGAACTCAATCTGTTCGATCAGCAGATCGGCCACGCTGCGCAGATCGTCCTCGCCCAGGCTTTGACCGGCTTCCTGCAGCGTTTGCGCCTGTTGGTACTGCTGGATGAAGTTGACTCCGTCCACCACCGTAACCAGGGTATCGAGGCGGGCGAAGTGCGACAGGCTTTCGCCCTGCTCGTCTTCAAAGGTGAAGGTTTCTGCCACCGGTAAAGGTTCGGAGATACCGCTGGACTCAATCAGCAGATAATCAAAGCGGCCGGCCTGCGCCAGTTCGCGCACCGAAATCAGCAGGTCTTCACGCAGCGTGCAGCAGATGCAGCCATTGCTCATCTCCACCAGCTTTTCCTGTTGGCGGTCGAGCTGGACTTCGTTCTCGACCAGCGCGGCATCGATGTTCACTTCACTCATGTCGTTAACGATCACCGCCACACGCATGCCCTGACGATTATTCAGAATATGGTTCAGCACCGTGGTTTTACCGGCGCCGAGAAAGCCGGAAAGTACGGTTACAGGTAATGGATTCATGGGGTTCCTCACTCAAAACTCATTACGTAATGCCTGGTAGCCGCGCACCAGTTCAACGTTGGTGGCAGCCACTTCTTCAGAAAATTGCAGCGCGCCGCGATCCACCTGCGGGTAAAGCGACAGATCGCTGTCCACACCTACGCGCTCGGTTGACGGGATATACAGGTTTTCCGGCAGCGTCACGCCGTCCACCACCGCGTTGTAGCGCACCACGCAGCCGGAGCCGATATGGCAGTTGAACAGCACGCTGTTAAAACCGATAAACACCCGATCTTCAATGCGGCACGGGCCGTGGACAATCGCGCGATGGGCGATAGAGCTGAAGCTGCCGATGGTGACCGCTGCGCCGCTTTTAGAGTGGATCACCACGCCGTCCTGAATATTGGAATGGGAACCGATAATGATCGGCTCCATGTCCCCGACCGCATTCAGTTCGTCCGCACGGATCACGGCATAGGGGCCAACGTAGACAAAATCTTCGACAATCACCCGGCCGCAAATAATGGCGGTAGGATCGATGTAGGCTTTCGGCGAAACCTGTGGCAGATGACCACTGGGGTTCTTACGCAGCATTTCCAGCCTCCTGCCAGCTTAATTCCGCCACCGCATTGTGGGCGTGCAGACTTTCCTGATGCTCCACACGCAATGAAAAAGCGCGGTGGTGGCACTGACTGCGCAACATCCGATACAAACGGCGCGCGGCATCCTCACAGAACATCAGGTTCTGGCCATTCGCCAGGGCAAATGCCTGCTCGTCCTGACGTTTCACCAGCGTCTGCAGCGGTGTGCCCAGCGCATGCTCGATGCGATCGATTAAATTGACCACCGGCAATTCGGCTTCGCCTTCATTGAGCGTGACCGTCACCCAGGCCCAACTACGCTGGCTATGCGGGGTGCCAGGCATGCCCTGTTCACCCAGCCAGTCAATCACCTGCTGTTGACTGACTTTGTCCGGCGACTGTTCGAAATCAAACTGAAACTGCTGTTGTGCCAGTTGGCGGCTTAGCGCTGCCGAACTCGGACAGGTGGAGGAATAGGGCACGCCCACCGTCAGCGACAGGGTTAACCCGGTGGTTAGGCTAGCGTCAATTTTCATTGGGTAAGCTTTCCAGCCGCGATGTGCCGACAGCAGCGCCGGGCGCGACAACATCAGTTCGCCACTGATACTCAGGCTGGCACTGTCGCTGTGTTCCGGCTGTGATGCCAGAAAAGCCCGCAGCGAATCAGCAATACGTTGCGGCGTCAGTTCGCCCTGAGTCAATTCATCCAGCGTCAGGTACAGGCGTGACATATGTATTCCACGCGCGCCATGGCGACTGGCACGCAGATTGATCCCGGCATTAACTTTTGCCATCAGCGGCTTGCCCGCCAACTCCAGCGGCAGTGCGATCCCTTGCATCCCTACCCAATCGAGTCCGACATCACTCATTGCCCCCTGCCAGGCCTGTGCATCCGGCAGCGGCTGGGTTGGTGGAAGTGCAACCTTGTTCATACATCCCCTTGCGATTATTGATACATTGCCAGAGAAAGGTAACATTATTTTGTTATGTTATAACATATCAATTAAACTTTTTTTGCTCATGACGGCGAATTGTTCAATCAAGTAGCAGAAAACTCAGCCATTTTGCTCAATGGATTGGGCTGTTCGTCAGAGTGCGATACACTAAGGCTATTGCTTATTAACCCATGAAGCCTCTATGCGTGGTTTACCCCTTTGGATTTTGTCGCTGAGTTGCCTGGCGAGCACCGCCCTGGCCTCAACACCTCCTGCGCCCGCCGCGGCCCCCCCGCTGCCGGACATCCGCCAAAGCGGCTTTGTCTATTGTGTCAGCGGCATACTGAACACCTTTAACCCGCAGATGGCCAGCAGCGGCCTGACGGTCGATACCCTGTCCGCACAGCTGTACGATCGTCTGCTGGATGTTGACCCCTATACTTATCGGTTGATCCCCGAACTGGCACAAAGCTGGGAGGTGCTGGATAACGGCGCAACCTACCGTTTCCATCTGCGTAAGGATGTGCCCTTCCAGACCACCGCCTGGTTCAAGCCGACCCGTAAACTGAACGCCGACGACGTGGTATTCAGCTTTGAGCGCGTGTTTAACCAGAAGCACCCATACCATGACGTCAACGGCGGCGAATATCCGTACTTCGACAGCCTGCAGTTTGGCGACTCGGTGCAAAGCGTGAAAAAGCTCGACGAGTACACGGTCGAGATCCGTCTGCAAGCGCCGGACGCCTCCTTCCTGTGGCATATCGCGACCCACTATGCGCCAGTGCTGTCGGCGGAATATGCTGACAACCTGACGCGTGAAGGCCGTCAGGAGATGATCGACCGTGAACCTGTCGGTAGCGGGCCCTTCCTGTTGAACGAATATCGCTCCGGGCAATACATTCGTCTGGCTCGTAACGACCTGTATTGGAAAGGTAAACCACGCATGCCGCAGGTAGTGATCGACCTGGGTGCCGGCGGCACCGGTCGGTTGTCGAAGCTGCTGACCGGCGAGTGTGATGTGCTGGCCTATCCGGCCGCCAGCCAGCTTTCTATTCTGCGTGATGATCCGCGTCTGCGCCTGACACTGCGCCCGGGGATGAATATCGCCTATCTGGCCTTTAATACCCGTAAACCGCCGCTTGACGATTTGAAGGTCCGTCAGGCAATTTCGCTGGCAATCAATAACCAGCGTCTGATGCAGTCGATTTACTACGGCACGGCGGAAACCGCCGCATCCATATTGCCGCGCGCTTCGTGGGCATACGACAATGACGCGCACGTCACCGAGTTTGACCCGGCCAAATCACGCGAAATGCTGAAACAGGCCGGCATTGAGTCGCTAAACCTGCGCTTGTGGGTGCCTACCGCGTCGCAATCCTACAACCCCAGCCCGCTGAAGACCGCCGAGCTGATCCAGGCCGATTTGGCCCAGGTGGGGATCAAAGTCACCATAGTTCCGGTTGAAGGTCGCTTCCAGGAAGCCCGGCTGATGGAGATGAATCACGACCTGACCCTGACCGGTTGGGCCACCGACAGTAACGACCCGGACAGTTTCTTCCGGCCGCTGCTGAGCTGCGCGGCAATCCGTTCACAAACCAACTATGCTCACTGGTGTGATCCGGGATTTGACGAAGTGCTGCAAAATGCCCTGCTGTCACAACAGTTGGCGCAGCGAATAGAAAACTATCAGAAGGCGCAGAAAATTCTCGAACAACAACTGCCGGTGTTGCCGCTGGCGTCTTCATTGCGCCTGCAGGCCTATCGTTACGACATCAAGGGACTGGTTCTGAGCCCGTTCGGCAATGCATCATTTGCCGGCGTGTTCCGTGAATCTGCCCAGGGGCCGAAAAAGTGATTATCTTTACCTTACGCCGTTGCCTGCTGCTGCTGATCACGCTGTTCTTCCTGACGCTGGTCAGCTTTAGCCTGAGCTATTTCACACCGCGCGCTCCGCTGAACGGTGCCGCCCTGCTGGATGCCTACCAGTTTTACTTTGTCAGCCTGTTGCACTGGGATTTTGGCGTTTCCAGCATTAACGGCCAGGCCATCAGCGAACAACTTCGTGAAGTGTTCCCGGCGACCATGGAGCTGTGCATTCTGGCGTTCACCATGGCGTTATTTATCGGCATTCCCCTGGGGATTATTGCCGGCGTGATGCGCGGCAAATGGCAGGACACCGCCATCAGTACCTTTGCGCTGCTCGGTTTCTCGATGCCGGTGTTCTGGCTGGCGCTGCTGCTGATGCTGTTTTTCTCGCTGCACCTCGGCTGGTTGCCGGTTTCCGGCCGTTTCGATCTGCTGTATCAGGTTAAACCGATCACCGGCTTTGCCCTGATTGACGCCTGGCTGTCCGATTCGCCCTATCGCAGCGAAATGATTGGCAGCGCGCTACGCCATATGATCCTGCCGATTGCCGCGCTGGCAGTGGCACCTACCACCGAGGTGGTGCGACTGATGCGTATCAGCACCGACGACGTGCTCAACCAGAACTACATTAAGGCCGCCGCGACCCGTGGGCTTTCCCGTTTCACCATTATCCGTCGCCACGTGCTGCACAATGCACTGCCACCGATCGTGCCCAAACTGGGCCTGCAGTTCTCCACCATGCTGACGCTGGCGATGATCACCGAAGTGGTGTTCAGTTGGCCGGGCCTCGGGCGCTGGATGATTAACGCCATCCGTCAGCAGGATTACGCGGCGATCTCCGCCGGTGTGATGGTGGTCGGCACGCTGGTGATCACCATTAACGTGCTGGCCGATATCTTGGGCGCTGCCACCAACCCACTGAAACATAAGGAATGGTATGCCCTTAGATAACGTATACCGCGAAAAGAAAATGCCGAGTCCGCTGCTCTACACCTGGCGGATTTTTTACGGTGATGCGCTGGCGATGATTGGTTTCTACGGCGTGATAGCGCTGCTGCTGCTTTCCCTGTTCGGCAGCCTGCTGGCGCCTTATGCGCTCGATCAACAGTTCCTGGGCTATCAACTGTTGCCACCCTCCTGGTCGCGTTACGGCAACGTTTCCTTCTTCCTGGGCACTGACGACCTCGGCCGCGATATTCTCAGCCGTCTGCTGGCCGGTACCGCCGCTACTTACGGCGCCGCACTGCTGGTCACCGTGGCCGCATCCGTTGTCGGGGTGATCCTCGGGGTATTTGCCGGCGTAACCCGTGGTTTTCGCTCTGCGGTGCTCAATCATATTCTCGACACCCTGCTCTCCATCCCTTCGCTGCTGCTGGCGATTGTGGTGGTGGCGTTCCTCGGGCCCAAGCTCGAACACGCCATGCTGGCCGTTTGGCTGGCGTTGTTGCCACGCATGGTGCGCACTATCTACAGCGCAGTACATGACGAACTGGAAAAAGAATACGTAGTCGCGGTGCGTCTCGACGGTGCCTCTACGCTGCAGATCCTGTGGTATGCCGTGATGCCCAATATTGTGGCGGTGCTGGTGACTGAATTCACCCGAGCGCTGTCGATGGCGATCCTGGATATTGCCGCGCTCGGCTTCCTCGATCTCGGTGCACAACTCCCGTCTCCGGAATGGGGAGCCATGCTCGGCGACTCACTGGAACTGGTGTATGTCGCCCCCTGGACGGTGATGCTGCCCGGTGCCGCGATCCTGATCAGCGTGCTGCTGGTTAACCTGTTGGGCGACGGTATGCGCCGCGCAATCAATACGGGGGTGGAATAATGCCATTACTTGATATCCGCAACCTGACGATTGAATTTATGACGGCCGAAGGGCCGGTCAAGGCGGTTGACCGCGTCAGCATGACGTTGAGCGAAGGTGAAGTCCGTGGCCTGGTGGGTGAATCCGGCTCAGGCAAGAGCCTGATTGCCAAGGCAATTTGCGGCGTCACCAAAGACAACTGGCGCGTTACCGCCGACCGTTTCCGTTTTGACGATATCGATCTGCTGCAACTGACCCCGCGTGAACGGCGCAAACTGGTCGGGCATAACGTCTCGATGATCTTCCAGGAGCCACAGTCTTGTCTGGATCCGTCCGAAAGCATTGGCCGCCAGTTGGCGCAGGCGATCCCTGGCTGGACCTATAAGGGCCGTTGGTGGCAACGTTTTAACTGGCGCAAGCGCCGCGCGATTGAGCTACTGCACCGCGTGGGCATCAAGGATCACAAGGACATTATGGGCAGCTTCCCCTATGAGCTGACCGACGGCGAGTGCCAGAAAGTGATGATCGCCATCGCCCTGGCCAATCAGCCACGCCTGCTGATTGCCGATGAACCGACCAACGCCATGGAACCGACCACCCAGGCGCAAATTTTCCGCCTGCTGGCGCGCCTGAACCAAAACAACAACACCACCATTTTGCTGATCAGCCACGATTTGCAAATGATGAGTAAATGGGCGGATCGGGTCAACGTGCTGTACTGCGGCCAAACGGTGGAAAGCGCCCAGTGCGAAGATCTGCTGGCTGCACCGCACCATCCTTACACCCAGGCGCTGATCCGCTCAATGCCTGACTTCGGCCGCGCCTTGCCGCATAAAAGCCGGCTCAACACCCTGCCGGGAGCCATTCCGTCGCTGGAGCATTTACCTATCGGTTGCCGCCTGGGGCCGCGTTGCCCATACGCACAAAAAAAATGCATTGAGACACCCCGCCTGCGCCCGGTGAAAAACCACCTGTTCGCCTGCCACTTCCCGCTGAACATGGAGGAGCAATAACATGGAAACGCTGTTGGAAGTGCGCAATCTGAGCAAAACCTACCGCTACCGTACCGGGCTGTTTCGCCGCCAGCACGTTGAGGCGGTGAAATCGGTCAGTTTCACCCTGCGCGAACGGCAAACGCTGGCCATCATCGGCGAGAACGGATCCGGTAAGTCGACGCTGGCCAAGATGCTGTCCGGCATGGTGGAGCCTTCATCCGGCGAGCTGCTGATCGACGATCATCGGCTTGACTATGGTGACTATCGCTATCGTAGCCAGCGCATTCGCATGATATTTCAGGACCCGAGCACTTCGCTCAACCCTCGCCAGCGTATTGGCCAACTGCTGGATGCCCCGCTGCGGCTGAATACCGAAATGGCCGCCCCGGAGCGCGAGCAGCACATCAACCAGACGCTACGCCAGGTAGGCATGTTGCCGGACCACGCCAATTATTACCCGCACATGCTGGCCTCAGGCCAGAAACAGCGGGTGGCGCTGGCCCGGGCGCTGATCCTGCAACCCAAGGTGATCGTTGCTGATGAGGCACTGGCCTCGCTGGATATGTCGATGCGCTCGCAGATCATCAACCTGATGCTGGAGCTGCAGGAGAAACACGGCATCTCCTATATCTACGTGACCCAGCATTTGGGAATGATGAAGCATATCAGCGATCAGGTGATGGTGATGCACGAAGGGGAAATCGTCGAACGCGGGAGTACCGCAGAGGTACTGGCTTCTCCTCTTCACGAACTGACCAAACGCCTGATCGCCAGCCACTTCGGTGAAGCCCTGACCGCGGACGCCTGGCGGCGCGACGGCGGCAGGTTCTGATCCTTCGGTCCTGAGATGCATGAGCCCCTCACCCCAGCCCTCTCCCCCTGGAGAGGGTGACGTCCGCTTAAGCCATGCCGGACAGACTTGTTGATCTACCCGGCACTGGCTTAGCCAATATCCTCAAATACAAATTACATTTTTGTTATATCTCATTATATTTTATTCCATTCAGTTATTGATTAGCACTTAACATTATTTTATCTCGTCAATCGAATCGGTGAGGATATCCCCTACGTTGAGCTTCTTAAACGACAGGATATCGCACTGATGAACAGCCCACGCCATCGCCAACTCGCGCAGTTTTTGCTCGCTTTAGCCGCAGGTTTCTCTGTTTATGGCCACGCACTGTGTTGCGACAGTCAGCGCTGATCCTGCCATTCCGTGCCCCTGTGTGGGCAGGTTGCCTTTTTATCTTGCCGCCGTTGCCTCTTGCAGCGGTGGCCGTTGTGCTTGATTAAGGACTATCCCCTATGGAACTACTACGTCGACAACATAATGCCCAGTGGTATCACGAAACCCAAAGCAGCGTGCGCGGTGACCAGCCGCTGGAACCCCAGGCGGCCGGTATCCGCGATCGCTTCCTGCTGGGGCTGGGCGCTTTTGCCGACGAAGCGCTGAATACGGCACTGACCGCACGCGCGGGGGTATTTAACGCCTCGCTGGCCAGTTACCACGTACTGTTCCCGGATCGGGTCGAATTAACGCGAACAGTGACATTGTCACCTTACGACCGTCTCAGTACTGCGCTGACGGTGGCACAGGTGACCGGCGTGCAATCCCTCTGTAGCCATTACGCTGCCCGCCTCGCCCCGCTGTACAGCCCTGACGCCTCCCGAGAAAGTAACATCCGCCTGGCACAAATCACCCAATATGCCCGTCAGCTCGCCAGTCAGCCGACCCTGATTTGCCCTAAAGCCTTACAACAGCTCAGCGACGTCGGGCTCAGCCCGGCAGATATTGTGGCGTTTTCGCAGATCATCGGCTTTGTCAGCTATCAGGCGCGGGTGGTGGCCGGCGTGGCCGCCTTAGCCGGGCGACCAACTGGCGTGGTGCCCGGTTTCCCGAACATAGCGGATGCTGAAAGTGTGCTTTTCACGACGGAAGAATTGGCATGGCAAGCACGGCTGCCATCGGTGGTGCTGGAGGAGGCATGCGCTGAACAACTTGACGTGTTGGATCAAAGCCACCCCGACGCCCGCAGCGAGTCTTATTATCTGCTGCTGGCCCACGATGCCCCCGCGCTACGTGAGCGCAACGGCGTATTTAACAGCATTAATGCCGACGGCTATGGCCTGTCGGCGCGGCTGAAGGCACTGGCGACGCTGGCAGTTTCGCGCATTAACGGCAGTCGCTATTGTGCCTCCACCGTGGCGCAGGATATTGAGCATGACTTATTGGTCAGTGCTCTGTTCGAGAATATTGATCATGGGCTGGAGAGCACCGATAACCCGGTTTATCAGGCGGTGATCCGCGTGGCAGCAGACCTGACCCGCACGCCGGAAAAGTTCACTCCACGTAGCGTGCAGCCGTTGTTTAACAGTGGGATGAATCAGGCCCAGGCGCTGGACGTGATCCTGACCGGGGCACTCTACGCCTGGGAGAACCGTTTACGTCAAACCCTGGGTGACACACAGTACTTCAACGAAAGTCAGGCGGAATAGTTACCGCAGCAGCCAACCGCGCGCGGCATCAAAAAAGTGCTGCGCCAATGGCGATGCGCGCCCTGGCTCGGCGGTGACCACTGCGGCGTGACGTGACATGGCTGCGATGGTCACCGGCCTGCGTTGTAGCTCCGGCATCATGGTCGGCAACAGGTTGCCTGGCGGAAACAATCCGCAGCCCAGGCCAACAAAAATGCCCTGCAGCAATTGGAATATCGAGGTGGTTTCCATACGTACATGCAGCGTCAAGCCGGCTTCACGGAAGTTTTGATCAAGGTAGCGGCGGAAATAACGCGTCGGTTCCGCCAGACACAGCGGCAGTGCCGCCACCTCCTCCAACGTCATTGGCGTATCCCCTGTCAGTTCGGGGAAGTACTCAGGATGGAACACCAATTCAACGCCGGCGTCCGCCAATGGCTGCGACTGGAAATGCAGCTCCTGCAACGTGGAAAGTTCAAAGAAGCCGATGCCGATATCCACGGTATGCGCCGTCAACGCCTCCAGCAACTGATCGGCGCTCAACACGGACACCCGGTAGTCCAACTGCGGGAAGCGCTCGCTGACCGCCTTTAACATTTGTGCCAGCGAAATGCTGCATTGAGGAACGGCACCGATGCGCAGCGTGCCGCTAAGGCCGTGCTTAAGCGACTCGACCTCCAGCTTCAGCCCCTGATAAACCGAGACAATCTCACGCGCCCACGACAGCACCCGTTCACCCTCAGCGGTAAAGCCTTCGAAATTGTTGCCGCGATTGATCAACGAAACGCCCAGCTCTTTTTCCAGATTTTTCAGCCGCATGGATAACGTCGGCTGGCTGACGAAGCTGACTTGCGCCGCACGGCCAAAGTGGCGTTCACGTTCGAGATTACACAGGTAGATCAGTTGCTTAATATCCATAAAACGGCTCAACAAGTCATAACTAACCTGAGTATATCATCGCTGCTGGATTTCGGGCGCGGAGCGCTGCGCCCCGAGAGTCAGATTTTCAACTTCACATAGTCCATCAGGCGCGAGAACATGCCGCCCTGATTGACCGGCTGCAACACCACCAGCGGCAAGGTTTTCAGTACTTTGCCATTGTCACTGATACGAATTTCGCCGACCGACTGCCCCTGAGTCAGCGGAGCATCAAGACGCGGCGTATTGATCACATATTGCGCCTTCAGCTTATCCGCCTCGCTTTTCGGCAGGCTGAGATATTGATCCTGTCGGCTGCCCACCGCAACCTCATGGCGATCGCCGTACCACACTTTCTCCTGCCCCAGGCTTTGCCCAGCGCTAAACAAATGTAGGGTAACGAAATCACGCAGCCCCCAGGTCAGCAGTTTACGCGCCTGTTCTTCGCGCCCTTTTGGACTTTTACCGCCCATCACTACGGCAATCAGCCGACGGTCGCCTTCGGTGGCAGACGCAATAATGTTAAAACCGGCGGATTCGGTATGGCCGGTTTTCAGGCCGTCCACCCGCAGGTTTTTGTCCCACAACAGCCCGTTGCGGTTCTGCTGGGTGATACCGTTCCAGGTCAGCGATTTCTCGCTGTACATATGGTATTCCGCCGGTTCGCTCATAATAATGGCGCGGGAGATCACCGCCAGATCGCCCGCCGTGGTGAATTGCCCCGGTGCATCCAGACCGTGGACGGTTTCAAAATGGGTGTTTTGCAGACCGAGCTGGGCGCTCTTCTCATTCATCAGTTTGACGAATGCGGCCTGACTGCCCGCCACGTAGTCCGCCATGGCTACGCAGGCGTCGTTGCCGGAGTCAATGATAATGCCGCGGCTGAGATCGCGAACCGTGACCCTGTCACCGGGCTTCAGGAACATCAACGAAGAGCCTTTGAACACCGGATTGCCCTGCGCCCAAGCATCTTTACCCACCGTTACCACGTCATCCAGACCAATCTTGTGTTGATCGAGCGCGTGATCAATCACCAACCCGGTCATCAGTTTGGTCAGGCTGGCCGGATTACGCCTCTGATCGGCATTTTCCTGTGCCAGTACCTGGCCAGTGGTGTAATCCATCAGCACGTAAGAGGCGGCGTCTATCGCCGGCGGGGTATTAAGGGGAAAGTTGAGTGGCGCATCTGCCGCCTGTACCGCCAACGGCAGCAAAATTCCGGTGATCACCGCCAATACTGAACGCTTCAATTGCTGTTCCTCAGGCCCTGCGGGCAAAATAAAATACCAATATAATCCGAGGCATAGACTGCATTAATTGTGGCGAAAGCGGAATCATTACTCTTTTTCAGCACATGTCATTATGCAACCATTTGTTTGCCCGGGCCGAGCATGCGATAAACCGGCTCTATGCCGCCATAGCCCCATTCGATTAGACGCTGAAGCCGCGCCCTCCTAAACTTGTGACATAAACACTGAAAGCGCTTAAAAAAGCGTTCACTTTTTAGCTACAACCACCTGCGAAGACCAAAATGAAATTTAAACCGTCAATAAAGCCTTATACCGGCGCGGCGGGCGGCTGGGGTTCACTCGAAGCCACCACTCGCTATGTGCTCGACAGCAAACAGACGCTGAAAAACCTGCGTAACCTGATGCGCGTAAATAAGGCCCGCGGCTTCGACTGCCCGGGCTGCGCCTGGGGCGATGATAATCACAGCACCTTCAGCTTCTGCGAAAACGGCGCCAAGGCGGTCAGTTGGGAAGCCACGCGTAACGCGGTCGAACCGGAATTCTTTGCCGCTCACAGCGTCAGCACTCTGCAGCAACAAAGCGATTACTTTCTTGAGTATCAGGGTCGCCTCACCCACCCAATGCGCTATAACGCCGAAACCGACCACTATGAGCCGATCGGTTGGCCAGACGCGCTGGCGTTGATTGCCCGGCACATCAGGCAAATGGATAATCCGAACCAGATCGAGCTGTATACCTCGGGGCGCGCCAGTAACGAAGCCTCCTACCTGTATCAACTGTTTGGTCGCATGCTCGGTACCAGTAACTTTCCTGACTGCTCCAACATGTGCCACGAAGCCAGCGGCGTCGGGCTGAAACAAAGTATCGGCGTGGGTAAAGGCACCATCCGTATGGATGACTTTGAAAAGGCCGACGCCATCTTCGTATTTGGTCAGAACCCCGGCACCAACCACCCGCGCATGCTGCACAGCCTGAAAAATGCGGCCAGTCGTGGCGCACGTATCGTCAGTTTTAACACCCTGCGCGAACGTGGGCTGGAGCGCTTTGCCGATCCGCAAAGCCCGATTCAAATGCTGACGCCCAAGTCATCACCGATCAGTTCGTCCTATTTCCAACCCAACCTCGGCGGAGATATGGCCGCGGTACGCGGCATGGTGAAAGCTTTGCTTGAAGGCCACCGTCAGCGCTTGGCAGCCGGTGAGCCGGGCCTATTCGACCTGGCCTTTATTGAGCAGCACAGCGTCGGTGTGGAGAGCTATCTGGCCCAGGTGGATGCCACCTCATGGGAGCAAATCACCCTGCAGTCCGGCCTCAGCGAAGCACAACTACGCCAGGCGGCGGCCATTTATCAGGGTGCCGAGCGCGTGATCTGCACCTGGGCAATGGGTGTGACCCAGCATAAACACTCGGTGCCGACGGTACGTGAAATCACCAATCTGCAACTGCTGTTCGGTCAGTTAGGCAAACCGGGCGCCGGTCTGTGCCCGGTACGCGGCCACAGCAACGTGCAGGGCAACCGTACCATGGGGATCGACGAGAAGTCGCCCAAGGCGCTGCTAGACAGCCTGGAACAACATTTTAACTTCTCGCCGCGACGCGAACCGGGCCATAACACCGTAGAGGCGATTGAGGCCATGCTGCGTGGTGAAGTGAAGGTTTTGCTGGCGCTGGGCGGTAACCTGGCCGCCGCCGCGCCGGACACCGAACGCACAGCCCGCGCCCTGCGCTGCTGCGACCTGACGGTGCATATCAGTACCAAGCTTAACCGTAGCCATCTGGTCACCGGCAAGGACGCACTGATCCTGCCGACGTTGGGCCGAACCGAGCAGGACTTGCAGGCCAGCGGCCCGCAGTACATCACGGTAGAAGACTCCTTCAGCATGGTGCATGCGTCCGAAGGCGTCGGCAAGCCGCTGGCGGAAACCCAACGCTCGGAAACCGCCATTGTCTGCGGTATCGCTGATGCGGTGCTGGGCAACCAACAGCTCGACTGGCTGGAGTTGGCGGATGACTATTCATTGATCCGCAACCATATCGCCGCCACCATTCCGGGCTTCGAAGATTTTAACCATCGCTGCGATCAACCGGGTGGTTTTTATCTGGGCAATGCCGCCGCCGAACTGCGCTTCAATACCCCGAGCGGCAAGGCGGAATTCGGGGCTGCCCCGTTGCCGGACAGCCTGTTCCCGCAGTTGGATGGTCGCCAGGCGCCCTTCACACTGCAGACCCTGCGTTCACACGATCAGTACAACACCACTATCTACGGGCTGGATGACCGCTATCGTGGCGTGTATGGTCAACGAGAAGTGCTGTTTATTAACCCGGAAGATCTGGCCGTTCTGGATATGCAGGATGGCGAATTAGTGGAGATCGAAACCCTGTGGAATGACGGCATCACCCGCAAGGTAAGCGGTTTCAAACTGGTGAGCTACGATATCCCGCGCGGCAATCTGGCGGCTTATTATCCCGAGACCAACCCGCTGGTGCCACTGGCCAGCTTTGGTGACGGCACCGGCACGCCGACCTCCAAGTCGATACCGGTGGAAATACGCCGTTGCGCCGCGCAGCCGACGCTGCGTATCGCCTGACCTGCAGCGCCCGGTTTACGCCGGGCGCGCTAATATCTCGATCGCCAACGGGCCCGCTTTTCTCTCCGGCGACTTTTGATGACTGGATATTCTCTATAATCACGCGCTAACGCGGTAAAACCGTGACGTTAGGCTTGCCCGCAGCGGGTGATTCGCGTAAAACTGTCAGCCGCAAATCTTGCCACTCACAAACCCATTCACTGGACGATATGTTTCAAGATAACCCGCTGCTGGCGCAGCTTAAACAGCAACTTCACTCTCAGACCCCGCGCGTTGAAGGCGTAGTAAAAGGGACTGAGAAAGGCTTTGGCTTTCTTGAAGTAGACGGTCAAAAAAGCTATTTCATTCCGCCACCGTACATGAAGAAAGTCATGCACGGCGACCGGGTGAGCGCGACTCTGCACACCGAGAAAGAGCGCGAAATCGCCGAGCCGGAAACTCTGATCGAGCCATTCCTGTCGCGCTTTGTTGGCCGAGTGCAAAAGCGCGATGACCGCTTGTCAATCGTGCCCGACCATCCGTTGCTGAAAGACGCGATTCAGTGTCGTCCCGTGCGTGGCCTGAACCACAATTTCCAGGCCGGTGACTGGGCAGTGGCAGAGATGTGTCGCCACCCGCTGAAAGGCGACCGCGGTTTCAATGCCGATCTGACCCAATTCATTACCGATGGTGAAGACCACCTGGCGCCATGGTGGGTCACGCTGGCCCGTCATAATCTGGAAAAAGAAGCTCCGGAGATGATCGCCATCAGCGAGCCGGATGCTTCACTGCCGCGTGAAGACCTGACTGCGCTGAATTTTGTCACCATCGACAGTGCCAGCACCGAAGATATGGACGATGCGTTGTTCGTACAGGACAACGGTGACGGCTCACTGCAATTGACCATCGCCATTGCCGATCCGACCGCCTACGTCGAGCAAGGTAGCCCATTGGATGAAATCGCCCGCAAGCGCGCCTTCACCAACTACCTGCCGGGCTTCAACATCCCTATGTTGCCACGCGATCTGTCAGACAACCTGTGTTCACTGCGCCCGAACCAACGCCGTCCGGTATTGGCCTGCCGCGTGACCATCGGTGCCGACGGTGCCCTGGCTGACGACATTCGCTTCTTCGCCGCCGAGATCGAGTCAAAAGCCAAACTGGTTTATGACGAAGTGTCCGACTGGCTGGAAGGCATTGCCGGCTGGCAACCGCCAAGTGACGACATTGCACAGCAAATCACCCTGCTCAAGCGCGTGTGTGACGTGCGTAATTCCTGGCGCCACCAGCACGCTCTGGTATTTAAAGATCGCCCTGACTACCGCTTTGTTCTGGGCGAAAAAGGCGAAGTGCTGGAGATCGTCACCGAGCAGCGCCGCACGGCCAACCGTATCGTTGAAGAGTGCATGATTGCTTCCAACGTTTGCGCCGCTATCGTGCTGCGCGACCGCCTCGGCTTTGGCATTTACAACGTGCATACCGGTTTCGATCCGCTGCTGGTTGAGCAGGCGGTTACCGTGCTGCAGGCCAACGGCGTGGAAGCCGATGCCGAGAAATTGCTGACGCTGGAAGGGTTCTGCGAACTGCGTCGTCACCTGGATTCACAGCCGACCCAGTTCCTCGACAGCCGCATCCGTCGTTCCCAAACTTATGCCGAGATCAGCACCACACCGGGCCCGCATTATGGCCTGGGGCTGGAAGCCTACGCCACCTGGACCTCACCGATCCGTAAATACGGCGATATGGTTAACCACCGTCTGCTGAAAGCCATTATCGCCGAGCAGCCCGCCGAAAAACCTCAGGATGAAGTCACCGTCCAACTGGCAGAGCGCCGTCGTCTGAACCGCATGGCGGAGCGCGACGTGGGTGACTGGTTGTACGCTCGCTACCTGAAAGATAAAGCCGGCACCGATGAGCGCTTCAATGCCGAGATCATCGACGTGACCCGCGGCGGCCTGCGTGTACGCCTGCAGGACAACGGCGCAGTGGCCTTTATCCCGGCTCCATTTATTCACGCGGTGCGTGATGAAATGGTCTGCAGCCAGGAGACCGGCACGGTTCAGATCAAAGGCGAAGTCGTCTATCGCCAGGGGGATAACCTGCAGGTCACCATCGCCGAAGTGCGTATGGAAACCCGCAGCGTGATCGCCAGACCGGCGGCCTAACCTCGCGAGATTAATCGCACGCCAGACAAACACCGGACGGGTCAACCTCCGGTGTTTTTTTTCGTCACTCAAGCAGCAGCGTCCCCGCTATTGCGCCACAGCCAGGTAAGCCAGCCGCACACCCATCACATTGTTTTTACGTCATTACTCAACCTGCTTCACATTTCTCATCCGACTTGCTGTTCTTCACGCACAAAACTCCTACTTTTAATTTGTATCCATTCTCCAATAAGAGCTTCTTTTTTTATTTCTGCGCACCAAGGAGTTGTTGATCATGAAAAACGTCAAGTCCGGGATCATCTGGCTGGCGGTGGCGTTGGTGGGCGCATTTGCCTTCGCCATGCTGGCGCTAAGCCGTGGGGAGCATGTCAATGCGGTTTGGCTAGTCGTCGCGGCGGTCGCCTGCTACAGCATCGCTTACCGCTTCTACAGCCTGTTTATTGCCAAGAAAGTATTTGAGCTTGACGATCGCCGCAAGACGCCGGCAGAACGTCGCAACGACGGGCTGGACTATGTGCCCACCAACAAATGGGTGTTGTTTGGTCACCATTTTGCCGCCATCGCCGGTGCCGGGCCGTTGGTTGGCCCGATCCTGGCAGCACAAATGGGCTTTCTGCCCGGCACCATCTGGATCCTGGTTGGGGTGATGTTGGCCGGTGCCGTGCAGGACTTCCTGATCCTGTTTATCTCCACTCGCCGCGATGGCCGTTCGCTGGGTGAAATGGCCAAGCAGGAACTGGGGGCTTTCGCCGGGGTGATCACCATGCTGGGTGCGCTGGGGGTGATGATTATCATTCTGTCTGCGCTGGCGCTGGTGGTGGTAAAAGCGCTGGCCGACAGCCCATGGGGCCTGTTCACTATCGCCGCCACCATTCCTATCGCACTGTTTATGGGCGTGTATATGCGCTTTATCCGGCCGGGTAAAATCGCCGAAATTTCGGTGGTGGGTTTTGCCCTGATGCTGCTGGCGATTATTTACGGCGGTAATGTGGCGCAAGACCCCTACTGGGGCCCGTTCTTCACGCTGCACGGCACTACGCTGACCTGGGTACTGGTCGTCTACGGCTTTGTCGCCTCGGTGCTGCCGGTGTGGTTGCTGTTGGCACCGCGTGACTATCTGTCCACCTTTATGAAGATTGGCGTCATTATCGGGCTGGCGGTTGGCATTGTCTTCGCCATGCCGGAAATGAAAATGCCGGCGGTATCGCGCTTTATCGACGGTAGCGGCCCGGTGTTCGCCGGATCGCTGTTCCCGTTCCTGTTTATTACCATCGCCTGCGGCTCGATTTCCGGTTTCCATGCGCTGGTGTCCAGCGGCACGACACCGAAACTGGTGGAGCGTGAAAGCCATATCCGCTTTATCGGCTACGGTGCCATGTTGATGGAGTCCTTCGTGGCCATCATGGCGCTGATCTGCGCCTCGGTCATCGATCCGGGCGTTTACTTCGCCATGAACTCACCGGCGGCGCTGATCGGCACCACGGTGGAAAATGCCTCGCAGGTGATTAACAGCTGGGGCTTTATGATCACCCCGGAAACCCTGACGATGATTGCCAAAGACGTCGGGGAGCACTCGATTCTGTCCCGTGCCGGTGGCGCACCGACCTTTGCGGTAGGTATGGCGCACATCATTACCGAGGTATTTAACAGCCGCGCGATGATGGCGTTTTGGTATCACTTCGCCATTTTGTTCGAGGCCCTGTTTATTCTGACCGCCGTCGATGCCGGCACCCGCGCCTGTCGCTTTATGGTACAGGATTTGGTGGGCGTGGCGATCCCACGGCTGGCCAACAACCGTTCGTGGTTCGGTAATCTGGCGGGGACTACGGTGGCAGTCGCAGGCTGGGGGTTCTTTGTCTATCAGGGGGTGGTCGATCCGCTCGGTGGCATCAATACCCTGTGGCCGCTGTTCGGTATCGGTAACCAGATGCTGGCGTCGATGGCGCTGATCCTCGGTACCGTGGTGCTGTTCAAAATGAAAAAACAGCGCTACGCCTGGGTGACTATCCTGCCCACCGTCTGGTTGTTTATCACCTCAATGACCGCCGGCTGGCAGAAGATCTTCCATGAAAAACCGAGTATCGGCTTTCTGGCACAGGCGAAGAAATTCTCTACCGGTATTGAGCAAGGGACGTTAATCGCACCGGCCAAGACGTTAAAGGATATGGAAACCATCGTGTTCAGCAACCAGATTAACGCCGCGCTCTGTGCTTTCTTTATGCTGGTGGCGGTAACCATGCTGGTCTCCGCCTTCTTTGTGATCCGCCGTGCGTTGAACTCCAGCCAACCTACCGCTCAGGAGTCACCGATCGTCCTGCGTGAGAATGGGTAAACCTGCGATTGGGCGCGGCATGCAGCGCCCCTACGTCTAAACAACCGGGCACTTGGTCAGTGCCCTTTCTTTGTTTACAACTCAGTTCAATAAATTAGTCCCAAAGGCCCCCTGCCAATCCTGTTCGAATTTCTCTACCGCCGCCTGTACCGCAGGTGCGGCAAGAAACTGTTCGGCAACGTCGACCGGCAAGGTGATGGCCTGGCAACCTGCCAGTAAACATTCCAGTGCCTGACGCGGCGTTTTAAAACTGGCGGCCAGCACTCTGGCTCCTGGTGCATGCAGCGTCAGCAACTGCTGTAGCTCCTGCACCATCTTAATGCCGTCACCGCCCTGCGCATCCACCCGGTTAATGTAAGGGGCAACATACTCTGCCCCGGCCAGCGCCGCCAGCAATCCCTGACCCGCGCCGTAGACCGCCGTCCCCAGCGTAGGGATCGACATCGCTTTGAGTTTCTTGATTGCTGCCAGCCCTTCAGCGGTCGCCGGCACTTTCACCACCAGCCCTGGTACCCGCTGATGAAGCAGCGCCGCTTCTGCCACCATAAGTTCGGCATCGTTGGCCATCACCTGAGCAAACAGCTTACCGGTGCCTCCCAGCGCATCGCGCAGCGCCGGAAGCACCTCCCAAATCGGTTTCCCCTCTTTGGCCACAATACTTGGATTAGTGGTCACACCATGCAACGGAAGGATGCGCGCCAGGCGTTTCACGGCGTTCACATCAGCGGTATCGAGATAAAGCTCCATTACGGACTCCTGAATCTTCTGTGGGCGAATTCAAACTCTGAACATAGTAGGACATGCAATAGGTTTATATTTGATCGAAATCAAATCAACTTTCATTCGAAACAACTTTAATGAAAGCAGCAAAGCAACCGAATGACAGGTGACTCGTGATTTTCAATCTGCAGCGTTATTCCACCCATGATGGCCCAGGCATTCGCAGCGTAGTGTTTCTAAAGGGGTGCTCGCTTGGCTGCCTCTGGTGCCAGAACCCGGAAAGCCGGGCGCGAAAGGCAGACCTGTTGTTCGACCCACGCCTGTGTCTTGGCGGCTGCACGCTGTGTACCGAAGTGGATCCGCAGGCTGTCCGGCGGATAGACGATAGCCTGGTGATCCAGCGCGATTTACTCAGCCACGAAGATTATGCCGCATTGGCTGCCCGTTGCCCAACCGGCGCACTCAGCCTGTGCGGCAGCGCGATAAATATCGACGATATCATGGCCGAGGTTCTGCGCGACAGACCCTTTTATTTGCGCACCGGCGGTGGGCTGACGCTGTCCGGCGGTGAACCCTTTATGCAACCGACCGTGGCGGCTGAACTGCTGCGCCGCAGTCGTGAGGCCGGTATTCATACCGCGGTGGAGTCTTGTCTGCATACCCCCCTGGTCATACATCGCCCCGTCACTGCCCTGGCTTGACCTGATGCTGGCGGATCTGAAACACGTCGATGAACGGCGCTTCAAACAGTGGACCGGCGGCTCCGCCAAACGAGTGATGGACAATTTTCGTCGGCTGGCCGAGCGCGGTACCCAAACTATTGTGCGCGTACCACTGATCCCGGAATTTAACGCCGATCGCCACTCTGTCCGTGCGATTGTCGATTTCGCCGCCGATGAAGCCGGTGCCAAAGAGATTCATTTTTTTGCCATACCACACACTGGGCATCAACAAATACCACCTGCTCGGCGAACCCTATCACGCTGCCCGTACCCCACTGGATGCGCCCGAACTGCTGGCCTATGCCGAGCAGTACGCCAACACCAAAGGGCTGACCGCTATTTTGCGAGGATAACATCATGACCACGCTGGACCTGACCACCCTGACCGCACGCACCCTGGCCCACAAGAACGCGTTGATCCATATCGTCAAACCGCCGGTTTGCACCGAACGCGCGCAACACTATACCGAAGCCTATCAGCAACACCTGGACAAACCCTTGCCGGTGCGTCGGGCGCTGGCATTAGCTAATCATCTGGCCAAACGTACCCTGAGAATCGACAACGATGAGCTGATTATCGGCAACCAGGCCAGCGAATTGCGCGCCGCGCCGATCTTCCCGGAATATACCGTCAGTTGGATCGAAGACGAGATTGACCAGTTGGCCGACCGTCCGGGTGCCGGTTTTTCCATCAGCGAAGAGAATAAGGCCATTCTGCACCGGATATGCCCGTGGTGGCGCGGACAGACGGTACAAGACCGCTGCTACGGCATGTTCACCGATGAACAACGGGCGCTGCTGGCCACCGGCATCATCAAGGCCGAAGGCAATATGACTTCGGGAGATGCCCACCTGGCGGTGAATTTCCCACTGCTGTTGGAAAAAGGCCTCGACGGACTACGCGACAAGGTGGACGAGCGCCGCAGCCGCATTCACCTCACCGACTGGCAAGAGTTACAGCAGGAACAATTCCTGAAGGCTATCGACCTGACCCTGGAGGCACTGAGCGCCCATATCCTGCGCTTTGCCGAACTGGCCCGCAGCATGGCACAGGCGGAAAGCCGCCACTGGCGGAGTGAAGAGCTGCAGGCCATCGCGGAAAACTGCGAGTTGATCGCCCACCGCCCACCGCAGACCTTCTGGCAGGCGCTGCAACTGTGTTACTTCATTCAGTTAACGCTACAAATTGAATCCAACGGCCATTCGGTGTCCTTTGGCCGTCTCGACCAATATCTGTACCCCTGGTATCGCCGCGATGTCGAGCTGGAGCAGACTCTGCCACGTGAGCGTGCGATTGAAATGCTGCACAGCTGCTGGCTGAAACTTTTGGAGATCAACAAGATCCGTTCCGGCTCGCACTCCAAAGCCTCGGCAGGCAGCCCGCTGTATCAGAACGTCACTATCGGCGGACAACAGCTGGTCGATGGCTCACCCCGCGACGCGGTGAACCCTTTGTCCTATACCATTCTGGAGTCCTGCGGTCGCCTGCGTTCGACCCAACCCAACCTCAGCGTTCGTTACCATGCCGGGATGAGCAGCGACTTTCTCGATGCCTGCGTGCAGGTGATCCGCTGTGGGTTTGGCATGCCGGCCTTCAACAACGATGAGATAGTGATTCCGGAGTTTATCAAGCTGGGCGTGGAACCTCAGGATGCCTATGATTATGCGGCGATCGGCTGCATCGAAACCGCCGTCGGCGGAAAATGGGGTTATCGCTGCACCGGCATGAGCTTTATCAACTTCGCCCGAGTATTGCTGGCAGCACTGGAGCAAGGGCGTGATGCCACCTCCGGCAAAGTCTTTCTGCCCCAGGAGTTGGCGTTGTCGCGGGGCAACTTCAGCCATTTCGACCAGGTGCTGGGTGCCTGGGACAGCCAGATCCGCTACTACACCCGTAAGTCGATTGAAATTGAGTGCGTGGTCGATAGCGTGCTGGAAGAAAATGCTCATGACATCCTGTGTTCAGCGCTGGTGGACGACTGCATCGAACGCGGTAAAAGCATTAAGCAAGGCGGTGCAAAATACGACTGGGTTTCGGGCCTGCAGGTCGGTATCGCCAACCTGGGCAACAGCCTGGCGGCAGTGCGTAAACTGGTGTTCGAACAGGGTGCGATCGGCCAGCAGCAGTTGGCGGCAGCGCTGGCCAATGACTTTGACGGGCTGAGCGGCGAGCAGTTACGTCAGCGGTTGCTCAACGCCGCGCCAAAATACGGCAATGACGTGGATGAGGTCGACCAATTGCTGGTACGCGCTTATCAAAGCTACATTGACGAACTCGCGCAGTACCACAATACCCGCTTTGGTCGTGGCCCGATTGGCGGCACTTACTACGCAGGCACTTCGTCCATTTCGGCTAACGTCCCCTTTGGTGCCGCTACCCTGGCAACCCCTGATGGGCGCAAAGCGCATACGCCGCTGGCGGAAGGTGCCAGCCCGGCATCAGGTACCGACCATCTCGGGCCGACTGCCGTGTTCAATTCACTGTCCAAGTTGCCTACCGCTTCAATCCTCGGTGGCGTGCTGCTGAACCAGAAACTCAACCCGGCCACGCTGGAAAACCCGGTCGACCGTGAAAAGCTGATGTTGATGCTGCGCACCTTCTTTGAGACCTACCTGGGCTGGCACGTACAGTACAACATTGTGTCGCGGGAAACCCTGCTGGAAGCGAAGCAACATCCTGACCAGTATCGTGATTTAGTGGTTCGCGTTGCTGGATATTCCGCGTTCTTTACCGCATTATCCCCTGACGCGCAGGATGATATTATTGCGCGAACAGAACATACTATTTAAACAACAAATATTAGCGGCCGCACCTTGGTGGCCGCACATCAGGTTGATATGAATTCAAGACAACAGACAATATTGCAATTGGTTAACGATCGTCGGCGCATCAGCGTCAGCGATTTAGCTGCCGCTACCGGTGTTTCTGAGGTGACAATCCGTCAGGATTTGAACCTGCTGGAGAAACGCAGCTATTTGAAACGGGTGCATGGTTCCGCGCTGGCGCTGGAAAGTGACGACGTCGATGCACGCATGATGTCCAACTTCACCCTCAAGCAAAAGCTGGCGCAATATGCCGCGTCGCTGGTTAACGACGATGAAACCATCTTTATCGAAAGCGGCAGTGCCAACGCGCTGTTGGCTCGCTACATTGCCGAACGCAAGCGCATCACGCTGATCACCGTCAGCCACTATATCGCCAACCTGCTGAAAGAGACCGACTGCGAGGTGATCGTGCTGGGCGGCCTGTATCAGAAAAAAAGCGAAACCGTGGTCGGGCCGCTAACGCGACAATGTATTCAGCAGGTGCATTTCAGCAAGGCGTTTATCGGCATTGATGGCTACCATGCGGACACCGGCTTTACCGGTCGCGATATGATGCGCGCCGATGTGGTTAATGCCGTGCTGGCCAAGGGCGTAGAGAATATTGTCCTGACCGACTCGTCCAAGTTTGGTCAAATACAGCCCAACCCACTGACTCAGCAGGGAAAGGTACATCGGGTGATCACCGATTCCCGGCTGTCGCTGGACTATCAGCACCAGTTAAAACGCCAGGGAATACAGTTGGATATAGTAAACGACTAGGCTCCAGGCGGGGAAATGGTGGCCGTCACACGACGGCCTACCTGAGGGTTACTGACCGTAATAGGCATTTTTACCGTGCTTACGCAGGTAATGTTTGTCCAATAGCGTCTGCTGCATGTTCGTCAGCCCCGGTGTCAGTTGGCTCGAAAAAATCCCCATGTAGGCAATCTCTTCCAGTACCACCGCATTGTGCACCGCGTTTTCCGCATCCTTTCCCCAGGTAAAGGGGCCGTGTGAATGCACCAGCACCGCCGGTATCGCCGCCGGATCCAACTGGCGTTCTGCAAAGGTTTCGACGATCACCCGGCCGGTTTCCCACTCGTAGCGGCCATTGATTTCCTCATTGTGCATCTGGCGGGTACAGGGGATATCACCATAAAAATAATCGGCGTGGGTGGTGCCCCAGGCAGGAATATCCAGCCCCGCCTGCGCCCAGATGGTGGCATGCCGCGAATGAGTATGAACAATCCCCCCGGCAGCGGCAAACTCCAGGTACAACACGCGATGGGTATCGCTGTCCGATGACGGCTTTTTACTCCCTTCCACCACTTTGCCGCTTTCCAGTTCCACCACCACCATATCGTCACGGGTCATCAATGCATACTCTACCCCCGACGGCTTGATCACCATCAGCCCCTCACGGCGATCGACAGCACTGACGTTACCCCAGGTGAACGTCACCAGATGATGGCGTGGCAAGGCCAGGTTGGCCTCTAATACCTGCTGCTTGAGATCGTTAAGCATGTGTCTTTCCCGGTTAAGCCTGTAGGGAATATTGTCGGCAGGCGGCTCCTGAGAGGGTATGGCGTAAATCGCTAAAGACCGCGTAGCCTTCTGCTGGAAACCGAGAACTGTGGAGCACAGAGGAAATGGCCGGCCAAAAGCGGGTAAATGGACTTTAGGACTATTTACCTGTTTATCGTCAGGCAGAGGCTTATAGTGGATATTGGCAGAGAGAGCGCTTTTAGCTTTTCAATTGTTCTGCCTTTAACAAAAAATGCCATTTTTTATATCGATACGCTTTGGGAGCCAATAGCAGGCCGAATTTAGGGTTCATGCCTATACTTATAGGGCACTCCCATAAGCCAATGCTAAGGAGAAGTCACTATGATGATTATCAATAAACGTTTCGCCACCGCCGCTCTGGCGCTTACGCTGGCGTTTTCACTCAGCGCTTGTTCCAACATGTCCAAACGTGACCGTAACACCGCTATTGGTGCCGGTGCGGGGGCTGTAGGCGGCGCGGTGTTGACCGATGGTAGCGCACTGGGTACGCTCGGCGGGGCCGCCGTTGGGGGCATCATTGGTCATCAGGTAGGCAAGTAACCTGTCCGATCACTAGCCGACAGGCTGGCAAAAGCGTTTACGCTTTGACGTATTAACCATAATAAAGATTATTTCAGGTCTGTTTTACTTTTAGTCAATGGCATCATTGCCATTAACGGGTTAACGCCCGGCAGCATCACCCACTGCCATGCCGCAGCATTGCACCGCGGCATGGCAATTCCCCCAGGCGATTAACCGCCCGCCAGTTTGACCTTCATCCCTTTGGCTTCCAGCAGCTGTTTTAGCAAATCGCGCTTATCACCCTGGATCTCAATCACACCATCCTTGAGCGAGCCACCACAACCACACTTCTTCTTCAGTTCAGCCGCCAGTTTTTCCAGTGCCGCATCATCCAGATCGACGCCCGAGATCAGGCAAACGCCCTTCCCCTTACGCCCGCTGGTCTGGCGTTGAATGCGCACGATGCCGTCACCCTTGTCACGCTGTGGCTTAACCTCTTCCGGCTTGATGCGTCCGCTGTCGGTGGAGTAAACCAGACGGCTATTATCGTCCTTCATCAGTAACTCCTCAGGCCAGTGAAGCGCGAATGGCGCTCAGTGTAGCGGCAGGATCGGCAGATTGGGTGATCGGGCGCCCAATCACCATATAGTCAACACCAGCCGCCTGTGCCTGCACCGGCGTCATAATACGGCGCTGATCGCCGGCATCGCTACCTTCCGGACGGATACCTGGTGTCACCAACTGGAACTGCTGGCCACAGGCCGCTTTCAGGCGTTCGGCCTCATGTGCAGAACAGACTACGCCGTCCAGTCCACAATCGCGGCTCAGACGCGCCAGTCGTTCCGCCTGCTCGGCCGGAGAGAGGTCGATACCGATAGCCTGCAATCCTCCGCCTCCATGCTGGTAAGCACGGTCACGGCAATCAACAACGGCGCCTGCGCGCCATAAGGCAGCAACGCCTCTTTTGGCTGCGGTCATCATCCGCGCACCGCCGCTGGCGTGGACGTTAACCATCCACACGCCCAGCTCAGCCGCCGCCGCTACCGCACGGGCGGTGGTGTTGGGAATATCGTGAAATTTCAAATCCAGGAATACATCGAAACCGCGGGCGTGCAAGTCGCGCACCAGTTGTGGTCCAAACAGGGTGAACATTTCCTTGCCCACTTTTAGCCGGCAGTCCTGCGGACTGATACGATCGGCAAATGCCAATGCTGCGCCAATATCTGCGTAATCAAGCGCAACAATGATCGGAGATGATTTTAAGTCGTTGTTATTAATGTTATTTTCAGACTTCATTTCTTCTACCTTCTGTAAAATGGACATAACCAGGTAACAACCCGCCAAACTGACCGCCGCATTCTACATGCCAGCCGACAGAAATCCCAGCCGCAGCGCACCCTGCGGTTAAGTAATGTTAGGCCCAGGTTCGTCATCAAGCGTCAATATAACCCCGCTGCCATTAACCCAGGCTGCGTAAAGCGCCGTAAAGATGCGTAAATTATAAATCAAATAGTTTGAACAAGATGCTCAGCATTATCAGATTTTAAATCTTCCCGGATGCTTTATTATTCAACACATCGGAAGCGAACGGCTTCCAACCCAAACAAACAGACTGGAGTTTCTTATGAAAAGCATCAAATATTTTGCAGCAGCCGCCGCTATCGCCATGACCTCTTTCGCTACCTTCGCCGCTGAGCCGGTAGACCTGCAGCAGGCCACCAGCCTGAGCGCATCCGGCGTCGTCTCTGCAGGCCATGCCACGACGCTGAGCAGCCTGGAAGCCAAACTGGCCGCCAAAGCCGAAGCCCAGGGCGCCAGCAGCTACCGCATTATCTCTGCCGGTGGTAATAACATGCTAAGTGGCACCGCCGTCATCTACAAATAAGCACTCTGGTATAGAGCCCGGCACGCCGGGCTCTACCTCAATACTCCCGCCTTATCGTTCATTATTCCCCGCTCAATGTTACAGAAATATTAAATTTTTATTACACACTAGACTCTCACTCCCGACTGGCTTAGCTTGAAGGCAATCTTCCCGCAGAAAGGCTTCAAAATGAGCGAGATATCTACACTAACGATTAAAATCCCTCTGGAACTCAAAGAAAAAATTCGTGCCATTGCTGCCGATAACCAACTTTCTCTGAGCGCCGAGGTCTGTCAACGTCTTGAAAATAGCTTCGAGTTACCGGCCAAGGCGGACAAAACCGCTAAAAAATCGGCGGAGTTACATCACGGTGAAATTGGACAATCAGGGGATTGAAGAGGAAATCGAGCAACCGCTGAACCAGAAAGAATTGAAGAAGTTGCGTCAACTGCTGAAAGGCGGCGTCAAAGCCGGCAAGAAAAAATAAATCGCTAACATCATAAAAAACGGGCTATTTTAGCCCCGTTTTTTATTGCAGCTTATTGCCCATCCAGCCCACGAATCGGTTTAACCGATGACCAGGCCCGGCATGAAGGACAATGCCAATACAGCGAGTGCGCGGTAAACCCGCATTTATGGCAGCGATAACGCGGCTTGGTACGTATTTGTTCGCCGACCATATCACGCAGCAGCAACAGGCTTTCTTTCGCACGGCCATCTTCCGCATCTGCCAGGTGATAATCCATCAGGCGATAGAATACCCGCATCGTCGGGTGACGCTGGAGCTGGCGGTTGATATACACCTGCACCACGTCACGGCCTTCATTCTGCTCAATAATTTCCGCCAGCATCAGCTCAGCGGTGGCACCGGTATTTTCTTCAACACAGCGCTTGAGGAAGTCCGCCCAATCCTGTTGCTGTTCCAGATGCTGGTAACACTCATGCAGCATCGGCAAGGTTTCGCTCACCAGCTCTTTATCCTGGTTCAACACTCGCGTGAGCGATTCAACCGCCTTGGCGTATTCACCCTGCGCCATATAAATGCGCCCTACCATTATAGAAACTCGGGCGCACTGTTTATCTGCCGAGGCCGCTCTTTTCAGCAAGCCCATCGCCTTATCAAGATCGTCACTGCCCATCGCCTGCAAAGCCAGTTCGCAGTAGAAATGGGCGATCTCGATACGTTGTTTATCTTTACCCAACTTGACCAGTTTTTCCGCCACGTCGATGGCTTTTTGCCAATCGCTGGTTGCCTGGTGGATCACCAACAGTTGCTGCAACGCGGAAATGCGGAAATCTTCTTCGCCGATTAACTGGCCAAACATATCTTCGGCGCGATCGTACATGCCGGCGGCCATATAATCACGCCCCAGCTGTTGCACGGCCAAAAGGCGTTGTTCGAAGGTCAGGGAAGCGCTTTCCATCAGCGCCTGATGGATGCGGATTGCGCGGTCTACTTCGCCACGCGAACGGAACAGGTTACCCAGCGTCAGGTGGGCCTCAACGGTGTTGCTGTCCTCTTTCAACATATCAAGGAACAGATCGACCGCTTTATCCTGCTGGTTGGAAAGCAGGAAGTTAACCCCGGCCACATACTCACGCGACAGACGGTTGGCTTCCTGTTGTTTGTCCTGTTGAGCACTTCTGCGCCCCATGTACCAGCCGTACGCGGCAGCCACGGGCAACAACAGAAACAGCAGCTCTAACATAGAAGGTTATTCCTTGCTGACAACGGACGGAGCTGCCGATTCAGCAGGTTGTTCAAGCTGCAGTTCCAGCCTTTTGATTTTGCGTTCGGCTCGCCCCCAACGCAATGCGGGTACGCAGATAAAACAGGCCACAAATGACCCAGCCAAGAACAAAACCTGCGCCAAACAACGCCGCCAACAGGGTCGATACGCGGTAGTCGCCCTGCGCAACCAGATAGTTAAAACTCACAACCTGATCGTTATGCGCGCCCAACGTGACAGAAATCACGAAAATCACCAGAACCAACAAAAAAATCAGCAAATATTTCACATTCTTTCCCGCAATGCCGAGTTAATCGGATGAATTCTACCCTATAGCTTTCAAGTTGGCCGCTCTAGCGCGTCCATGCGCTCGCGGCATTTGTACATCCCTGTACAGCACAGCTAGGCGGCCAGCTCGCTCATCCCCAGGCGCTTACTCAAGTAAGTAACTGGGGTGAGCTAGTGCAGATAACAACGCTGCGACTTGAAAGATGACGGGTATATGCCAATACGTGGCTTCCCTAACCTTTAAGTTAGCATTTCCCATCGTGGCAGGGAAACCCTGCGGCACGATAAAACCACATATCTGCTGGCATATTCGACAGTAAACGACGCTCCCGAACAAATTAATGAGAAAGCTTCTCAAAATAATAGATTAATAAGGATGTGGGGGCATTAATAAGAATTACAATGACGGGAAATGTAAGCGGTTAATGCGGTGCCATGGCGACACCGCATTAAGTGACAGCGTCACCTGATTTTCTCTTCCGAGGTTCTTTCCGCAATTTCCTGCTGCTCTTGCGGCGGTGGCGTCAAAGGGCCAAACCAGCGTTGAGCCAACCAGCAAGCTATCGTCACCAACAGCCAGCTGATCAAGGTCGCCACTGCCAGATCCCGTGGCCAGTGCATGCCCAGCAGTAAACGGCTGCCCATGACACCTATTGCCCACACCATCAAGACCGCGACGGTCTTGTAGTGACGTCGTGGCCACAACAACCCTACGCCCAGTAGCGCCCAACTGGCGGCAAACATCGTGTGGCCTGAAGGGAACGCAAAGCCGGTCTCAAACTGCCAGTGCTCACGTAGCCATACCGGTACCAGCGTTTGCTCCTGCAGTTGCTCTTTCACCAACGCGCCCCGCTCTTTGCGCTTGAGCGAGTAAAAGTGCTTTTCATCAATCTGGTGGGCCGACTCCAGCCACAACACGAATGGCCGAGGCTCCTGCACGCGATCCTTAATAAAAGACTTCACGCCCTGTCCGATCAGAATCGACGCGCTGAGCAACACCAACAACCCAATGGCCGGTCTGATACGAAAACGCAGGCACCACAGAAACCAGGCGCCAAGAATAATACTGGTAAGGATACCCCAGGGCGAAGTGACAGTTTCAGTCAGCCAGTACAGGCCTTTCAGCAGCCTGCCGTCGCCACCCGGTTGCCATTGCCAGCCGGAAATCCATACCGCCAGCGGCATCAGCAACAGCACTATTGCACCTGCTGCCGTACGTTTTGCAATCTCAAACATTCCCATCGTCCTTTGCATAAGCCAATTTGCAGTGTAACAATCTTGCAATATTGATAACACTCGAAAAATTAAACAGATAAACGGACTATCGCAATAATAGTTGGCTGAAAGCGTCGGATGCTGATTTGCTGAGCACCTCAGGGCAAGAAGTTATGGCAAAATAGCCGATAATTAACGAAATGCCGATCGTCGTTGTGCATTTAATACTGGTCAGCCAACTGACCCGGAAGTAGGATGCGCAACCATGATTGAATCGGAAGTATTTGTGGAGAGCAACATGCAGCTTAAACGGGTGGCAGAGGCCAAATTGCCAACACCTTGGGGCGATTTCCTGATGGTAGGATTCGAAGAACTGGCGACCGGGCACGATCATCTGGCACTGGTGTTCGGGGATATTTCTGGCGCAACACCGGTACTCTCACGTGTACATTCTGAGTGTCTGACCGGTGATGCCTTATTCAGCCTGCGCTGCGACTGTGGTTTTCAGCTGGAAGCCGCACTGGAGCATATCGCGGAAGAAGGTCGCGGTATTCTGCTCTACCATCGTCAGGAAGGTCGTAATATCGGTTTGCTGAACAAGATCCGCGCTTATGCCCTGCAGGACAAGGGCGCTGATACGGTAGAAGCCAACCACCAGTTGGGTTTTGCTGCGGATGAACGTGATTTCACCCTGTGTGCGGACATGTTCAAACTGCTGGGCGTGGATGCGGTGCGTTTACTGACCAACAACCCGAAAAAGGTCGAGATCCTGACCGAAGCCGGTATCAACATTACCGAACGTGTGCCACTGATCGTCGGTCGCAACCCGAAGAACGAGCGTTACCTGGCCACCAAGGCCGCAAAAATGGGCCATTTACTGGACCAAGAGTAATTTCCCGCAGGAAAAATCAGGGCGCCATGAAAGGCGCCCTTTTTATTACAGCATTTTCCTGATCACGTAGTGCAGGATGCCGTCATTTTCATAGTAGGTCAGCTCATTGCCGGTATCGATTCGGCAACGGGTATTGACCACTTCCTTGCGCCCATCGGCATAAGCGATCAGCACCGGTACCACTTGCCCTGGTTTAAGCGTTTGTAACCCGCTGACGCTGATCTGCTCATCACCACTCAGTCCCAGCGTTTTGCGCGTCACACCTGCCGGGAACTCCAGTGGCAGAATGCCCATACCAATCAGGTTGGAACGGTGAATACGCTCAAAGGACTCGGCAATAACCACGCGAACCCCCAACAGTCGTGGCCCCTTCGCAGCCCAGTCACGGCTGGAACCGGAACCGTATTCTTTACCGGCGATCACCGCCAGCGGTACCTGCTCCTGCTGATACTGCATCGCAGCATCGTAGATTGATAACTGATTCTGTGACGGGATATGGCGGGTATAACCCCCTTCAACCCCCGGTACCATTTCGTTACGGATGCGGATGTTGGCAAATGTGCCACGCATCATGACTTCATGGTTACCACGGCGCGAGCCGTAAGAGTTGAAATCCAGCGCCGCAACGCCGTGATCGCTCAGATAGCGGCCTGCCGGGCTGTCGCGTTTGATGTTCCCTGCCGGTGAGATATGGTCGGTAGTCACCGAGTCGGCCAGGATCGCCAGAATGCGGGCGTCCCTGATGTCCTGCACCGGATCCGGCTGCGCTTTCATGCTGCTGAAGAACGGCGGATGACGAATATAGGTGGAGTCCGCCTGCCATGGATAGGTCGCCGAACCGGCAACCTGAATCGACTGCCAGTTGGCGTCACCGTCAAATACCGCACCGTATTCCTTATGGAACATCTCGGTACGCACTTCCTCGACTGCCAGGGCAATGTCCTGGCTGCTCGGCCAGATATCCTTCAGATAAACCGGCTGGCCGTCACGGCCTTCACCCAGCGGCTCGTTGGTCAGATCAATCTTCATACTGCCGGCCAGTGCATAGGCAACCACCAAGGGTGGCGAGGCCAGCCAGTTGGTCTTCACCAGCGGATGAATACGGCCTTCGAAGTTACGGTTACCTGACAACACCGCACCAACGGTCAGATCGCCCTCTTTAATCGCCTGCTCAATAGGCTCAGGTAACGGCCCGGAGTTACCGATACAGGTAGTACAGCCGTAACCCACCAGGTTAAACCCAAGTTCTTCCAGGTAGGACGTCAGCTTGGCGCTGTCAAAATAGTCGGTCACCACTTTGGATCCCGGCGCCAATGAGGTTTTCACCCAGGGTTTGGTTCGCAACCCCTTTTTCACCGCATTTTTTGCCAGCAAGCCGGCGGCCATCATTACGCTGGGGTTGGAAGTGTTGGTACAGGAGGTAATGGCGGCGATCACCACCGCGCCGTTATGCAGATCGTGCTGCTGCCCATTAAGGGTGAAGGGCTTGAATTCGGATTTGCGTTGCTGGTTGCCGATCTCCAGCTCGGTTGCGGCATTGAAAGCCTTGGGCACCTCTGGCAGCGCCACGCGATCCTGCGGGCGCTTCGGCCCAGCCAGGCTGGCTACCACCGTCGACATATCCAGAGCCAGGGTACTGGTGAACACCGGTTCGTCGCCAGGATTGCGCCACATGCCCTGCACTTTGGCATAGGCTTCCACCAGCGCGATTTGCTCATCGCTGCGGCCACTCAGCTTCATATACCCCAGCGTCACTTCGTCCACCGGGAAGAAGCCACAGGTCGCACCAAACTCCGGTGACATGTTGGCAATGGTCGCTCGGTCAGCCAGCGGTAGATCCGCCAGGCCGTCACCGTAGAACTCAACAAACTTGCCCACCACGCCGTGTTTACGCAGCATCTGGGTGACGGTCAACACCAGGTCGGTAGCGGTAATGCCCTCGCTGAGCTTACCGGTGAGTTTAAAGCCCACCACGTCCGGGATCAGCATCGATACCGGCTGACCAAGCATCGCCGCTTCGGCTTCAATACCGCCCACACCCCAACCAAGAATGCCCAGACCGTTGATCATGGTGGTATGGGAGTCGGTGCCCACCAGCGTGTCCGGGTAGGCAATACGCTGACCGCTTTCGTCGGTGTGCCACACCGTTTGGCCAAGATATTCCAGGTTAACCTGGTGACAGATACCGGTACCCGGCGGCACTACGCGGAAGCGGTTGAAGGCTTTCTGCCCCCAACGCAGGAAGGTATAGCGCTCGTGGTTGCGCTCCATTTCGATACGCACGTTTTCTTCAAACGCTTCGTCATCGCCGAACTCATCAACGGTGACCGAGTGGTCAATCACCAGATCGACCGGTGACAACGGATTGACCTGGTCAACATTGCCGCCCAATCGCTGCACCGCTTCACGCATAGCGGCCAAATCCACCACCGCGGGCACGCCGGTAAAGTCCTGCATCAGTACGCGAGCCGGTCGGTAGGCAATCTCGCGGTCGGCATGACCGGTCTGTAACCAGCCGACGATAGCTTTAAGGTCGTCAACCTGCACGGTGTCGCCATCCACATGGCGTAGCAGGTTTTCCAACAGCACTTTCATTGATTTTGGCAACCGGTCGATATCACCCAGCTGTCTCGCGGCCAGTGGCAGACTGTAATAACGATACTCGTTATTCAGTGCAACCAGCTTATCCATACTCGTTTCACGAAGATCGGACGACATAGCTCCTCCATTTCTTATTATGCTTAAAACAGGGTAATCATTGAGGTCTTACTTAAAGATAACACAAAGATGATGTAACGTTTTGATAACAACACGTTTTGATCATAACGATAGGCAGAAGTAATCAACTTAAAGAACTGCTGTTAGCTCAACAAGTTAACCGTGAGTGTTTAGTGAGTCCTGACAGGACGTGTACAAAATGTAACGCCGTTCCTCCGGAGATACTCTTTCCAGGCAAAGTCATGCAACCGGTGCAAACCATGGGGATGCCCTGTCTTGCATATCGATATCTCACAACCTGGGAAGAAAAATATGGCCGATACCAAGATCAACACCCTTGCCAACGTGGAGGCATTAAGGGTTACAGAACCAGAATCAGAGGGGCAGGTAATTCTGTTACGCGGCACTGGCGATCGCGTACTTTTTTATGTTTACAAAGCAGATGACAACACACCTGATGACGGCACATTAGTAGTTGTCACCACTGCTGGCAAACGTTGGCGCCTGATTAGAGACGGCAATACGCTGCAACTTGCCTGGTTTAAGACCACCAATAATAACTGGGACAATGCAATGGATGCATTACTCAGCCATGCTTCGACTATGAGTGGGAACGTAGCCAAAATTGTGTTCCCACGTGGAACATTAAACTTTAAAAAACCGATAGTGCTGGATTACAGCAAAGACTGGTTTTTGGAAGGACAAGGCGGACATGGCGCTTCGGGTACCGTACTCGATTTTAATATTCCGCGAAGCGCCGGCTACGGCAACTATGGCGCAATTCATTGTTGGGGCGAAAACTTCGGATTCCAGCAACTCACTCTACGCAGCCTGATGGTGCAAGGGATTGGCACCAGTATTGTTGACCCCACCCAAGACGAAAAAGGGGCATATTGCCACGGCGTTTATTGCCGCACCACTGCCACCCTGTGGGAGGATGTCGCTATACAAAACTTCCGAGGTTCAGCGTTGTATCTCGACAATGCCTTCGATAACAACTTCAATCGCGTTTCCGTCTTTGCCTCTGGTCGATTGAAAGACGGTTATAGCTACACCAACCTTGAAGATATCGCTAACCCGGATGCGACCGCTTACCCACCGCTACTGATCATGAGCACCCGCCCTGGCGACCAAAGCAATTTTAATCGTTTTTTTGACGGTTCTTTCGAACTGAACAATGTTACGCCATTCGTTGAGGTTCGTGGCGGCATTCAAATGCACTTTACGCGGATCCATGCTGAACGCCCTGGTGGCAGTCTGGCCGAAGGTCATTGGCCCCTAGGGACTTTTATCAAGGTCGGGGGGGAAGTGTGGTTAACCGAATGCGGCATTAGCAATTTCACGCGGGCGATTTCATATGGCCCATACGCCCAAATGGTGATCAACGGCTGTAACCGACTTTCAGGCGATATTTACCCTTACGATACCACCACCATGGGTAATGGCCGTATCAAACTCGATAACACCATCTGCAGTGGCCTGTATATATCAGGTAATATTCAGGGGGATTATCAGATCAGCAACAGCGTACTGAATTACCTGAGAACGGTGGTAATGTCGGGTTCAACTTTGGTCACCAATAGCAGGATTAATGGTGATGTCACGGTCGCAGCTGCGGCTGGCGCGCCATTGGGGTCTGCCGGCGGGCTTAAGATTAGCAATAGTCAGATTACCGGTAGCTTGATCGCAGGAGCGACAGCGCAGCGAGTCAGCGTTGCCGGGTGCCATATTTTTGGCGATCTAACGCTACCAGGCGCCAACTGCAGCGCAGTGCATAACGTGGTGATCGGGCAAGAATCCATTGCGGCCACTGGCAATAACATCAGCATCGGCAAAACGTCTCCGGCCATTATTTATGTTGATAACAGCTATGCCGAAGTCAGCGGCATCATTCAGAGGGGCACTATGATTCTAAAACGAGAGGCGTTAGCAAACCAGTCACCAGGATGGATGTGTACATTCAGTGGTGCTAACGGCTCAGGATTGAAAGTGGCGGAATTAGCCGCTCTGGGTAAAGAAGTTTGATATGCAGGCCGCCTTCACTATCCGTAGGGCGGCCTATATGTCCGGGGGAGTATGGAGATGTATCGGTGTAAGCCGCATTATCAGTCTGGCAAACGCAACTTATTGAGTCGGGGTGACAATACAGAACATCAAGTCAGCCAAACCAGCTTGGGCAACACATTTCCAGATTGAGATTAATTCATCTATGGCAGGCATATGGAGCTACTATATCGATAGTGCCGATGTTTGGACAATTTAAGCTACTATCGGCAGATATTTGTTGATGATGACGGAATAATATTTTAACTCAGGAGCGAGCAGTGGCATTTTTGGGATTCGTCAGTGAACGTGAGTGTCAGCGCTGGCAAGGCGCTCCGCCCTTTATTCCCGCCTTCAGCTTTCATGAAAAACATCAGTCAGCCCCCATTAATGCCACACCTGAAGCCATTATTCAGGCGGTGCTTGCGCTGGATATGGCCGAGGACCCAATCATAAGCCGGTTACTGATGCTGCGTCAGTTACCCACGAAGCTGCGCCAATGGTTCACCAACACCAAAAACACTACGCCGGCCGCTGCATTTGGTTTCGACACTTTTACCCTGCTGCATCAGAACACTAATGAAATTTCTCTTGGATTGGCCGGTCGTTTCTGGCGCCCAACCATGGGGGTGGCCAGTCTGGCCAATGCAGAAGAGTTTGCCCATTACAACGATCCCGCTGCGGCTAAGCTGGTGTTGCGCTTCAACGTCACACATGACAATGCCGGATGGGCAATACTGATTACGGAAACCTTCGTCTGGTGCCCTACGCCCCAGGTAAAAGCGCGTTTTGCCTGCTATTGGGGAGCCATTCGCCCGGCCAGCGGTTGGATAAGGCGCCGCACCCTGCTTGCCGTGCAGCAGAAACTGGCAATGAGAAACAGCTGACGAATGGATGCCGGTACTGGCAGCGTTCTGTGGGAGTACAAAGGGGATATCAGAGGTGAACAAACCTGAAAAGATAAAACAGGGAGGGGTGGGTTCCCCTCCTGCTATCAGCCATTAACCTGACGGCTTACTTTTCCGGCAGTTTGATGTCTTTAAACATGGCTTCAATCTCTTCGTTGGAACGCAGTGCAACTGCGCTATCGACCACGTCACGCGTCAGATGCGGAGCGAAGCGTTGAATGAAATCGTACATATAACTGCGCAGGAAGGTGCTGCGGCGGAAACCGATTTTGGTGGTGCTGTAAGTGAAGATATCACGCGCATCCACCGTCACCAGATCGGGATCCTGAACCGGATCCACAGCCATGCTGGCAATCACCCCTACACCAAGCCCCAGTCGCACGTAAGTTTTAATCACGTCGGCGTCAGTCGCGGTGAATACGATGCGTGGCGTCAGGCCTGCGCGATTAAACGCGGTATCCAACTCGGAACGGCCAGTGAAACCGAAGGTATAGGTAACAATCGGGTAAGCCGCCAACTCTTCGATGGTGATGTGGCTTTTACCGGCTAATGGATGATCGGGTTTTACTACCACCGCGCGATTCCAGTGGTAGCACGGCAGCATGATTAAATCGTCGTAGAGGTGCAACGCTTCAGTGGCAATGGCAAAGTCTGCGGTGCCTTTGGATACGGCTTCGGCGATTTGCGTCGGCGACCCCTGATGCATATGCAGCGAAACACGCGGATAACGCTCAATGAAGCCTTTAATGACGTTAGGCAGCGCGTAACGTGCCTGGGTGTGAGTGGTGGCCACATACAGTGAACCTTTGTCCGGGTAGGTATGCTCGCCGGCGACGGCTTTGATGGCATCTACCTTGGACAGGACTTCACGGGCGATCCGGATAATTTCAAGGCCTGCCGGAGTCACCTGAGTCAGGTGCTTACCGCTACGGGCGAAAATCTGGATGCCCAGTTCATCTTCCAGCATCCGCACCTGCTTGCTGATACCGGGTTGTGAAGTGTAAAGCCCTTCTGCCGTCGAGGAGACATTCAGGTTGTGGTTAACCACTTCCACGATGTAACGAAGCTGCTGCAATTTCATATCTTATACCATCCTAGGTTAAACACTGCGTTGAGCCGCAGCCAGGTATATCGGTGTCGCCCCGGTATGCTGAAAAGTAACAAGCCATAAACACCGTGTTTCACCCAGACGCTGAAGAAACCGCCGTTGTTAATAAGCTTTAATCATAAAAAAACTTTTTATATAACCACTATATCACGCTACAGCTTCAAGTATAGATCCACGTCACACTGTGGTAACGATTATTTTGCATTGCGATCAAGGTGAAACCCTGGCCCCAGGAGGAAAAAACAGCCAAGGATAGATCCGTTGGTCCTGTTTGGCCAATAAAAAAACCAGCCACATGGGCTGGTTTTTAATGTTGCATTTAGGCTGCAAATTTATTTTTTGCCTTCAACCCATTTGCCATCGATGTAGAAAGCAGACCAACCAGTGGCTTTGCCGTCTTTCTCTGCCGAGACATACTGCTGCTTGGTCTTGCGGCTGAAACGCACCAGCGTTTTGTTGCCTTCCGCATCGGCCACCGGCGCATCCGCCAGATAGCGCAGTTTTTCAGGCAGACGGTCCTTGAAGCGGGCCAACTCTTCCACCAACGGCGCACGGGTTTCGCGCGATTTAGGGAAGGTATTGGCCGCCAGGAACACACCGGCAGCGCCGTCACGCAGAACAAAGTAAGCGTCCGACTTTTCGCATGGCAGTTCCGGCAATGGAACCGGATCTTCCTTCGGCGGTGCAACATCACCATTACGCAGGATCTTACGGGTATTTTTGCAGCTCTCGTTGGTGCAACCCATGTACTTACCGAAGCGCCCCATTTTCAGGTGCATTTCAGAACCACACTTATCGCACTCAACCACAGGGCCGTCGTACCCTTTCAGGCGGAACTCACCCTCTTCGATCTCATAGCCGTCACACGCCGGGTTGTTACCGCACACGTGCAGCTTGCGCTGGTTATCGATCAGGTAGCTGTCCATCGCCGTGCCGCATTTCTGGCAGCGACGGCGGGCACGCAACGCGTTGGTTTCCGCGTCATCCCCTTCGAGAATGTTGAGCACTTCCGTTTCCGGCACCAGGTTAATGGTGGTTTTACAACGTTCCTTCGGCGGCAATGCATAGCCGGAGCAACCCAGGAAAACGCCGGTGCTGGCAGTACGGATACCCATCTTGCGACCGCAGGTTGGGCAATCGATACTGGTCATCACCATCTGATTCGGGCGCATACCGCCTTCTTCCGGCTCTTTCTCCGCCGTTTCCAGCTGTTCGCTGAACTCGGCAAAGAACTCATCCAGCACCGCTTTCCACTCGGCCTGGTTGTTGGCTACCTGGTCAAGACCGTTTTCCATGCGTGCGGTGAAGTCATAGTTCATCAGCTCGCGGAAATTTTCTTCCAGACGGTCGGTAACGATCTCACCCATTTTCTCAGCGTAGAAACGGCGGCTTTCGACTCGCACATAACCACGATCCTGAATGGTGGAAATGATCGAAGCGTAGGTTGAAGGACGCCCAATACCCCGTTTTTCCAACTCTTTTACCAATGACGCTTCGCTATAACGCGCTGGCGGTTTGGTAAAGTGCTGGCTTGGGATCAGTTTCTGCAGTTCCAGATCGCTGCCTACTTCAACATACGGCAAGGTGCGGTCTTCATCACCCTTACGCAGAGCAGGCATTACTTTGGTCCAGCCATCGAAACGCAGCGTACGGCCTTTGGCGCGCAACTGGTAATCAGCGGCCTTCACCGACAGCGTGGTGGAGTCGTACTGCGCCGGTGTCATCTGACAGGCCACAAACTGGCGCCAAATCAGCTGATACAGTTTTTGCGCATCCGCTTCCATATCTTTCAACTGCTCGGCCAGCACGTTGACATCCGACGGACGGATGGCTTCGTGTGCTTCCTGCGAGTTTTCTTTGCTGCTGTACTGGTTCGGCGCTTTCGGCAGGTACTTGTCGCCGAAATTGTCACCGATGTAGCCCCGCACCATCTCGAGCGCATCCTGGCTCAGGTTGGTGGAGTCGGTACGCATATAGGTGATGTGACCGGCTTCATACAGGCGCTGAGCCATCATCATGGTTTTCTTCACGCCAAAGCTCAGACGGGTACTGGCCGCCTGCTGCAACGTAGAAGTAATATAAGGTGCACCCGGCTTGCTGCTGGTCGGCTTGTCTTCGCGATCCAGTACCGTATAACGGGCTTTTTCCAGCACGTTGAGTGCGGCGTGAGTCTGCTCACGGTTAACCGGTTTGAAGGGTTTGTCGTGGGCATGGGTCACTTCCATCTGCAGCGCGGTATCACCCTTCGCCAACAGATCGGCGTGCAACTCCCAGTATTCTTCCGGCACGAAGGCTTTGATGTCGCGCTCACGCTCCACCACCAGTCGAACCGCAACGGATTGCACTCGCCCAGCGGACAAGCCACGGGCAATTTTTTTCCATAGCAGTGGCGAGACCATGTAACCCACCACGCGGTCCATAAAGCGACGCGCCTGCTGTGCGTTGACACGGTCGATATTCAGCTCGCCGGGCTGTTTGAACGCGTTTTGGATCGCGTTCTTGGTAATTTCGTTAAACACCACGCGGCTAAAGCGTTTGTCGTCACCACCGATAACTTCCCGCAGGTGCCAGGCAATGGCTTCCCCTTCGCGGTCAAGGTCGGTTGCGAGATAAATGTGGTCGGCGTTTTCCGCTAACGACTTTAACTCGGCAACAACTTTTTCTTTACCCGGCAGGATTTCGTAATGCGCTTTCCAGCCATGGTAAGGATCGACGCCCATACGATTTACCAGCGCCGTCGTTGGATCTTTTTTAACTTTCTTCTTGGCTTTGTCTTCGGTTGAGTCAGCGCTCTTTTTGCTGGCTGAGCCACTGGTCGGCAAATCACGGATATGACCGACGCTGGACTTCACCACGTAGTCATTACCTAAATATTTATTAATAGTTTTGGCTTTTGCCGGGGACTCAACTATTACGAGAGCTTTACCCATATTTACCTTTACCTAATTTTATTTCTTCTAAAAAGAAGTCTTTTATCTCGCCTTGCCGCAGCGATTCGTATCTCTTTTTTATATTGCGGCAGTCTGGCAAGAGATCAACATGTTTTTTTCTATTGGCTGCTTAACTGCTCAACCTGAACGCAAGTTGTTGATCCTGGCCGCTATTCACCCATGCCCCAGAGGTATGGCTGTGTGAAACTCATTTATGGCGTAAACAAAACCTTCCACCCGACGCCGCAAAATCCCACACTGTACCTGATAAAAAGCGTCACGCAACCTAATTAGCACGGAAAGGCAGATTTCGCCAATCGGCAGATAGTGCTGGCCATCCAGACGGCAAATAAACCTTAGTCTGTTTGCGGATAAATGCGAACTGGCGTTAGAATATGTGCAGAATTTTTCATTGGAGTGTAATAAATGCGCGCTGAAACCTCACCTATTGCCCGTGAAGCCCTGCTGGAAGAAGCAAATAATCTAATTCGTCAGCATGATGATTATCTGCAAGGTATGGTTGCCACCGATGTTGAACAAAAAGGCAGCGTTTTAGTTTTCCGCGGCGAATTCTTTTTGGATCCGGACGGACTGCCAACAATAAAAACTACCGCAGTATTTAATATGTTTAAACACTTGGCCCACGTGTTTTCTGATAAATATCATTTAGTCGACTAAGCATTAAAAAGGGGCCTTGGCCCCTTTGATGTTTAATTCTGCGGTTTAAAGCAGTGGCTTTTCACCACGCTGCCACCAGCGTAACAGCAGACGATCGACACTTTCAGCCGCACTGCCGGTAAAACGGTCCATCATGCGTTTGCGACGTGCATAGCGCACCCCGACCACCTCGTGATTCTCCATTTCAGCGATCAGTAAATCGTCACTGGTGCCAATAGCGTCAATCAGCCCTTTCTCTTTCGCCTGAGTGCCGAACCAGTGTTCACCGGTCGCCACGCTGTCGATATCCAGCGATGGACGTTGCTGATGCACAAACTGTTTAAACAGCTCATGGGTGTCGTTCAGATCTTCACGGAATTTCTCACGCCCCTGCTCGGTATTTTCACCAAACAGCGTCAGCGTGCGTTTGAACTCGCCGGCGGTGTGCAGCTCTACATCAATATCATTCTTTTTCAGCAGGCGGTGGAAGTTGGGGATTTGCGCCACAACACCAATTGAACCGATGATGGCAAAGGGAGCCGCAACAATGCGATCCGCCACGCAGGCCATCATATAGCCCCCACTGGCCGCCACCTTGTCTACCGCTACCGTCAGGCGAATACCGCCGGTGCGCAAACGTGTCAGTTGCGATGACGCCAGGCCGTAACCGTGTACCACCCCACCCGGGCTTTCCAACCGCAGCAACACTTCGTCTTGCGGCGTCGCCACCGCCAGCACCGCCGAGATTTCTTCACGCAGTGAGGTCACCTCATGGGCATCCATGCTGCCTTTGAAATCCAGCACGTACAGACAAGGCTTGGTGGCTTCAACCGCACCGGCTTTAGCGCGTTGTTTCTTCAGTTTGTCATCGGCCTTGGTCTGTTTTTTAAACTGCTTGTTCCAGGCCTTTTGTTCCGCATCACCCATGCGCGCCAGGCGCATATCACGCTGCATGTCGCGATATTGTTCACCGAGGTCAGTCAGCTGCAGTTCCCCTTTCTGGCGGTTCTTACGTTGCCCCAGGCTGACCGCCAGCAACGCCAGCGCGGCGATGGCAATCACTACCGTCGCGACTTTGGCCAAAAACAGGCCGTAAACAGATATAAACTCCACAGATTCCGCCTTTATTAACAGGTTGTTAGTACTATCTCATTCATTCTAGCCAACCGACGCAGTGGCTGTCGCGGCTAAATAAAAATTCCTTGTGCTACCTCTTTACTATGTGGGCGCATTTTGGCTTAACCAAGCCGCTGCCATTCCGTTTTTGTTACAAAAGAATGCCGATTCTGCTGCCTAATCATTGAAAATACGATCCATTTAAGGCATATAACACGGATTATTCATCAACATGATGACTCAAATTCGCTGCGGGGCCTTGCATGCGGTCGAGCCTTAGCTCCTGTCATGGCCTCTCAACCCACCCCTCTCCCCGATGCAAGCGGGAGACCAGCCGCCAAGGCGCGAGGAATTATTGTGCATTACCAACCTAAACAAGATTTGCTGGAAAAACGTATTATTTTGGTCACCGGCGCCGGTGATGGTATCGGTCGCGAAGCGGCACTCACTTACGCAAAATTTGGTGCGCAACTGGTGCTGTTAGGCCGTACCGAAAGCAAACTGCAGGCGGTGCAAGCCGAAATCGCCAGGCTCAGCAGTGCGCCAACCTACATCATCACCCTGGATCTGCTGCATACCACTCAGGAACAATGCCAACAGGTGGCCGAAGAATTGGCTACTCATGTCCCGCGCCTCGACGGCGTGCTGCATAATGCCGGGCTACTCGGCGATATCGCCCCGATGGCCGAGCTGTCGATGGAGATGTGGAACGAGGTGATGCAGGTGAATGTCAACGCGACCTTTATGCTCACCCAGGCGCTATTGCCGCTGCTATTGAAATCCAATGCCGGATCGCTGGTCTTTACCAGCTCCAGCGTCGGCCGTAGCGGGCGGGCTAACTGGGGTGCCTATGCGGTGTCCAAGTTTGCCACCGAAGGCATGATGCAGGTGTTGGCCGATGAATATAAAAGTCGCAATCTTCGGGTAAATTGCATCAATCCTGGTGGAACGCGCACTCAAATGCGCGCAACGGCTTTCCCGCATGAAGACAAAAGCAAGCTGAAAACTCCGGCTGATATTATGCCGCTTTACCTCTATCTGATGGGTGACGACAGCCGCCGTAAAACCGGCATGAGCTTCGACGCCCAGCCAAACCGTAAACCCGGCGCCGCCGAATAAAAGGGGCTTTACCATGGCTGAAGATCGCCACCAACAACGTCAGCAACGCCTGAAAGAACAGGTCGATGCCCGTATCGCTGCGGCTCAGGACGCACGGGGTTTGCTGCTGGTATTCACCGGTAACGGCAAGGGCAAGACCACCGCGGCGTTTGGCACCGTTACCCGCGCCGTCGGCCACGGCATGAAAGCCGCCGTTATACAGTTCATTAAGGGTGAATGGCCGAACGGGGAAAAAAATCTGTTGCAGCAACATGGCGTTGAATTTCAGGTGATGGCTACCGGTTTTACCTGGGAAACCCAGGATAAAGCCAGCGATACCGCAGCCTGTCAGGCCGTATGGCAACACGGCAAGCGCATGCTGGCCGACAGCAGCCTGGATCTGGTGCTGCTGGACGAACTGACCTATATGGTCAGCTACGGCTATCTTGAGCTGGAGGAACTGCTGGAGGCGTTACGACAGCGCCCTGCGCACCAAACGGTGATTATCACCGGGCGGGGATGCCATCGCGATCTGTTGGAACTGGCGGATACGGTCACGGAGATGCGGCCGGTGAAACACGCGTTCGACGCGGGCATCAAGGCGCAACAGGGAATTGACTGGTAACAGAAAGAAAACGCCGCAGCCCTAAGAGGGTTGCGGCGTGATGATTAGCTGCGCTTGCTGGGTTTGTTGCCAGGCTTACTGCCAGGCTTGCTGCCCGCAGTGCTGCGGCGACCACTGCCGGCAACCTGGGTATGGCGCTTGACGGCACGGCGGATCTGATTGGCTTTCACGCGGCGACGTTCGCGCTCAATCGGCATCTTGCTAACGGTTTCCGGCTTCAATTCAACCAGTTCACGCAGATAGTTAATCGCCGGTAAATCCAGTTCAGTCCAACCGCCACGCGGCAGGCCCTTAGGCAGATCGATATCGCCGTAGCGTACGCGGATCAGGCGACTAACCTGAACGCCAACCGCTTCCCAAAGACGACGAACCTCACGGTTACGCCCTTCGGTCAGGGTTACGTTGTACCACTGGTTGATGCCTTCGCCACCCTGGAAGCTGATGGTGCGGAAAGCGGCCGGGCCGTCTTCCAGCTGAACGCCCTTGCTCAGTTGCTTGATTTTTTCGTCATCAATCTGACCAAATACACGCACCGCATATTCACGTTCAACTTCACGGCTCGGGTGCATCAGGCGGTTCGCCAATTCACCGTCGGTGGTGAACAGCAGCAAGCCTGAGGTATTGACGTCCAGACGCCCTACCGCCACCCAGCGTGAGCCACGCAGCTTAGGCAGGCGATCAAACACCGTCGGGCGGCCTTCAGGATCGCTACGGGTGCAGAGTTCACCTTCCGGCTTGTAATACGCCAGCACACGGCAAACTTCTTCCTCGGATTCTTTAATTGAGACAACGTGGCCATCCAAACGGATTTTCATTGAAGCGGTGACTTCAACGCGATCACCCAATTTGGCGATTTTACCGTCGACGCTGACGCGGCCGGCTTCAATAATGGTTTCGATTTCACGACGCGAGCCATGGCCGGCGCGCGCTAAAACTTTCTGTAACTTCTCGCTCATTGAGCAACCTCTAGTGTCGCCTTCACAGGCGTCGGGGGATGACTGCCGCGGCGTCAGGCGCCGCAGCAGTAACAATACGTTTACATAGATCGAACCGCGCATTATACAGGCTTTCAATGGGGTTGAAACCCACTTTATTGCCCGGTCGATTAATTACCGAGGAAATTGACGACCTCCCGATACACCGCATCCGGCCGTTCCAGAATACCGAGATGAGTACGGGCCTGTTCCAGTCGTACAACCGAGAAAAACGGATGCTCAGCGGCAAATGTCTGTTGTTGCCGCAGGTAATCGGCGTCACGATCAAGAGAGTAAATATGCCGACAAGCCGGGGGTGAGCTTAATTCACGCAGTCGGTTAAGCGGCGAACGGTATTGCCGATAGGCTTGTTCAATCGCCACGCCGGCCGCCTGCCAGACACGAAAATCTTCCCGTGCCATTTCAACGGTCAAATGATGTTTAACCTGCGGTTGCTCAATGCCACCTTGCCAGAAGTTAAACAAAGCATCGCGCGCCGCCAACCATTTTTCTGGCCATTGCATTTGTTGTACCGAATCGAAAAATTCCGCTTCGGGCGGTGTCATTATCCAATCGAGGAACACCATCCCTTGTGTCTGCTGTGGCAGGCTTTCGGCCAGCGCCACCGCAATCCAACTGGCGTGCGCGACAGACAGGGTCACAAATCGCTCCACCTGCAGTGCCAGTAACAGTTGGCGCAGATCCGCCAGCAAATCGTCGGCGCTCAGCGACAGCCCGGCATCGCGGGCTGACAGGCCGTGGCCGCGCCAGTCGAGGCTAATCACCCGGTATTGTTGTTCCGCCAAAGCGGTGAAAGGGGCAAAAACGGTTTTCGGCTCACACCAACCGGGCAGTAATACCAGCGTAAGCGGACCTGAGCCGGAATCTTGATAATCGAGGGAAAGAGTACCATGGCGAAACGCTGTCATTTTATCTCCTGAACGTCATATTCCCCCATCGGTTAGGGGTGTTGTGCGTTAGCGGTAAAATGACAGCGTTTATCGATTTCATCGATTGGAAATGGTGCTAAATAATCGGCTTCGCACCTAATGAAAAAATACGCACTAAACGAACAGTTTTAATGCCGTTCGCAAGGGTAAGCGGCGGTTAATGCCAGCATAATCACCGAAGGTGCTGAGTAGTGCAGTTGTTCCGGGTGTTCATTTAAATACTGCATGACTGCATCTGATGCCATGCCAACGCTCATACCGGCATCCGGGCAAAATATTGCGGTTGCCTTGCATCGAAAAGGTATCGAATACCCCAGCCACATAGCCCATAAACAACCCGCCATCGAGCGCTTCGGCAACGGTGGCCGCCCCGTCTTTATTTTTCACATAACCGCTGGTCTCAGACAGCAAGGCGCTGCCAGAATAAAAACCCGCGCTGGCCGCAGAGGAAAACAATATGGCCGCTAAAAGAGAAACACACTTAATCATCGCTACGCATCCTGCCTGATTATCAATTTTTGATGATTGTAGAATAGCGGCTTTAACGATAAATGACGTCGTTTCAGCCACTTTTCAGAAAATGAGCAAAAATTCCGGCAATAACTTAGCGGAAAGGCGCTGGGTCGCCCGCGCCCTCGCGCACCACTTCCGGCGCGGATTCGGTCAGATCGATAACTGTGGTTGGCTGCTGGCCCAGGAAACCGCCGTGGATCACCAGATCCACCTGCTTGCCCAGATGATCACTGATCTCTTCCGGATCGGATTCGGCAAAATCATTGCCCGGCAGCATCAACGTGGTCGACATCATCGGCTCGTTTAAGACTTCCAGCAACGCCAACGCAATCGGGTTCGACGGCACGCGCAAACCTATGGTTTTACGTTTGTCGTTCATCAAACGACGCGGCACTTCTTTGGTCGCTTTCAGAATGAAAGTGTAGTTGCCGGGTGTGTTGTTCTTGATCAGTCGGAACGCGGTATTGTCGACATAAGCGTAAGTCGACAGCTCGGACAGGTCGCGACACATCAGCGTAAAGTTATGATTGCCGTCCAATTGACGGATGCGGCAGATACGTTCCATTGCCGACTTCTCTTCCAGCTTGCAACCCAGCGCGTAACCGGAATCGGTGGGATAGACGATCACCCCGCCCTTACGCAGCACATCCACCGCCTGGTTGATCAGTCGCGGTTGCGGATTGTCTGGATGAATATAAAAAAAGCTGACTCATGACTTGCTCCTAAAAATGATGCACGCGGGCGGCGTCGCCCACGTTAAATCAATCGACCTTGGCCAGTTGCGGCTGCGGCCAGTCACGCCACACGGGTTCAACACCGCCGGGTAACCACAGTTTGCGACCCAGTTCGATCCACGAACAGGGTTGATGGAAATCAGAACCCTGCGACGCCAGTAATTGATATTCCTGCGCATACTTTGCCAGTTGCGAACGCTCATGCGGCGCCTGCTGACACTGCGCAACTTCCATGGCATCACCGCCATGTTCCGCAAAGTGCGCCAACAACCGCTTCAGCCATTTGGCCGTCAGGTCATAACGACCTGGGTGAGCTATCACCGCCTGGCCACCAGATTGATGAATCACATCAATGGCTTGTTCTATTGTACACCACTGGGGCGGAACGTAACCGGTTTTGCCTTTGGCCAGGTATTTCTTGAACACCTGAGCCATATTATCGGCCATGCCGATCTGCACCAGATAACGGGCAAAGTGGCCACGGGTCACCGCACCACCGTCCGCCAGCTTTTGCGCACCTTCAAAAGCACCGTCGATACGCGCTTTAGCCAGCCGAACGCCTATTTCCTGCGCGCGCAGGTTACGGCGTTCGGTCTGTTCGGCCAACAGTTGCACCATCGCTGGGTGCTCGGTCTCTATCCCGAGACCCACGATATGAATCTCGTGATTTTCCCACAGCGTGGAGATCTCTACGCCATTAACCAACTGCAACGGCAGCGACAATTCAGCAATGCTGGCGGCCGCTGCGGCCAGGCCGGAAGTGGTGTCATGATCGGTAATAGCCAAAACGCCTACCCGCATTTCAACCGCTCGCTGCACCAACTGCGCCGGCGTCAAATAACCGTCAGAGGCGGTGGTGTGGCTGTGTAAGTCGTAGAGAGTAAAGGCGGAGGGCTGGGGGCTGCTGTCTGTCAAAAGGAATATCCGGCAATGGCTTGGCCTTCTATCATACCCGCGATCGCCCGCCGGACGGAAATCTATTCTGGGTCACGTCCCCTTCCCCTTGATGAAAATAATTCACGCCTGGCGCTAAAACATTGTGCGAAAAGAGGGTTGACTTTATTCCTGCGAACCAGTTAACTAGTACACAAGTTCAGGGCAGTTCCCTGGTTGGATGATAAACAAGAGAGCACAGAAATGAATAAGCAAACTTCTCTTCTTCGTTGGTGGCGTCACTCCCTTTTCCGGGCGGAGTAATCACGCATACCTGTCATCTGACACTGCAGATTCCCTAAGCCCGCTGGTAACGCGGGCTTTTTTATGGACAAATTTTAACTGGAACCACCAATGATGAACATCAAACCACAACTTAAATTACTGAAGGCGGAGGCCAGTTACCGGGGCGATCCGACCACCATTTTCCACCAGCTGTGCGGCGCTCGTCCGGCCACCCTGCTGTTGGAATCAGCTGAAATCAACAGCAAGCAAAACCTGCAAAGCCTGTTGGTCATTGACAGCGCTCTGCGCATCACCGCACTGGGCCGCACCGTGACGCTGCATGCGCTGACCGCCAACGGCGCGGCGATGCTGCCGCTGCTGGATGAGGCCCTGCCGGCAGAAGTCCAGAACCAGGTGCGTCCTAATGGACGTGAACTGACTTTCCCGGTGATTGATGCGATTCAGGATGAAGATGCCCGCCTGCGTTCGCTGTCGGTGTTTGATGCACTGCGCACCCTGCTGACACTGGTTGACTCCCCGGCTGACGAACGTGAAGCGGTGATGCTCGGTGGACTGTTTGCCTACGATCTGGTCGCCGGGTTCGAAGACCTGCCGCCGCTGCGTCAGGAAAACCGCTGCCCGGACTTCTGCTTCTATCTGGCGGAAACCTTGTTGGTGCTGGATCATCAACGCGGCGTTGCCCGTCTTCAGGCCAGCGTTTTCACGGCCGATACGGCGGAAGAACAGCGCTTGCAACAGCGCCTGGAGCAGTTGCAGCTGCAATTGAAACAGACCCCACAGCCGATCCCGCACCAGAAGCTGGAAAACATGCAACTGAGCTGTAACCAGACCGATGAAGAATACGGTGCGGTTGTCAGCGAATTGCAACAGGCCATCCGTCAGGGCGAAATCTTCCAGGTGGTGCCGTCGCGCCGTTTCTCGCTGCCGTGCCCGGCCCCGTTGGCCGCTTACCAGACGCTGAAGGACAACAACCCAAGCCCATACATGTTCTATATGCAGGATGACGAGTTCACCCTGTTCGGTGCTTCGCCGGAAAGCGCGCTGAAATACGACGCCGGCAACCGCCAGATAGAGATCTACCCGATTGCCGGTACCCGCCCGCGTGGTCGTCGCGCCGACGGTTCGCTGGATCTGGATCTCGACAGCCGTATCGAGCTGGAAATGCGGACCGATCATAAAGAACTGGCCGAGCATCTGATGCTGGTCGATCTGGCACGTAACGATCTGGCGCGCATCTGTCAGGCCGGTAGCCGCTATGTGGCCGACCTGACCAAAGTGGACCGCTACTCTTTCGTGATGCACCTGGTTTCCCGGGTGATCGGCACCCTGCGCGCCGACCTCGACGTGCTGCACGCTTATCAGGCCTGTATGAACATGGGCACCCTGAGCGGCGCCCCCAAAGTGCGCGCCATGCAGTTAATCGCCGCCTCTGAAGGCACCCGCCGCGGCAGCTACGGCGGTGCGGTCGGTTATTTCACCGCCACCGGCGATTTGGATACCTGTATTGTCATCCGCTCCGCGTATGTTGAAGACGGCATTGCTACCGTGCAAGCCGGTGCCGGTGTGGTGCTGGATTCTGTTCCTCAGGCGGAAGCCGATGAGACCCGTAATAAGGCACGTGCCGTGCTGCGTGCCATTGCCAGCGCGCACCATGCCAAGGAGGTGTTCTGATGGCCGATATCTTGCTGCTCGATAACGTCGATTCCTTTACCTACAACCTGGTCGATCAGCTGCGCGCCAGCGGCCATCAGGTAGTGATTTACCGTAACCAGATTTCTGCCGACGTGATTATCGAACGCCTGCAGCAGATGGAACAACCGGTGCTGATGCTGTCTCCGGGTCCGGGTACGCCGTCCGAGGCCGGCTGCATGCCGGAGCTGTTGCAGCGCCTGCGCGGCCAGTTACCCATTATCGGCATTTGCCTGGGACATCAGGCGATTGTCGAAGCCTACGGTGGCCACGTCGGCCAGGCCGGTGAGATCTTGCACGGCAAGGCCTCGGCAATCAGTCATGACGGCGAAGGCATGTTTGCCGGTATGGCGAACCCGCTGCCGGTAGCACGCTACCACTCACTGGTTGGCAGCAATATCCCGACCGAACTCACCGTTAACGCCCATTTTAACGAGATGGTGATGGCAGTCCGTAATGACCAGCATCGCGTATGCGGTTTCCAGTTCCATCCGGAATCGATCCTGACCACCCATGGCGCGCGTTTGCTTGAGCAGACTCTGGCCTGGGCGCTGGCGAAATAACGAGGGGAAACGACGATGCAAACTATTCTTGAAAAACTGTACCGTTCAGAGTCGATGAACCAGCAGGAAAGCCAGCAGTTATTCAGCGCCATCGTGCGCGGTGAACTGGAGCCAAGCCAACTGGCCGCCGCACTGATCAGCATGAAGATCCGCGGCGAACACCCGGAAGAGATCGCCGGTGCAGCCAAAGCGCTGCTGGCCGATGCCCTGCCGTTCCCGCGCCCGGATTACCCTTTTGCCGATATCGTCGGCACCGGCGGCGACGGCACCAACAGTATTAATATCTCCACCGCCAGCGCCTTTGTGGCGGCGGCGTGCGGCGCCAAAGTGGCCAAACACGGCAACCGTAGCGTTTCCAGCCGGTCGGGTTCATCGGATCTGCTGGCAGCATTTGGCATTCGCCTGGATTTGCCGGCAGAAGAAGCACGTAAGGCACTGGACGAACTGGGCGTATGCTTCCTGTTTGCCCCGCAGTACCACACCGGTTTCCGCCATGCGATGCCGGTACGCCAGCAGTTGAAAACCCGCACGGTGTTCAACGTGCTCGGCCCGTTGATCAACCCGGCACGCCCACCGCTGGCGCTGATCGGCGTTTACAGCCCGGAACTGGTGTTGCCGATTGCCGAAACCCTGCGCGTACTGGGTTATCAACGGGCGGCCGTGGTGCACGGCGGCGGTATGGACGAAGTGGCGATCCATGCAACGACCCACGTGGCCGAGCTGAACAACGGTGAAATTGAAAGCTATCAGTTGACGCCGCAGTCCTTCGGATTGCAAAGCTATCCGCTGGAAGCCCTGCTGGGCGGCTCACCGGAAGAAAAATCGTGACATTCTGGCAAGGTTGTTACAAGGTAAAGGTGACCCGGCGCACGCCGCTGCGGTAGCCGCTAATGTGGCGCTGCTGCTGAAGTTATTCGGGCATGAAGACCTGCGCCAAAATGCGCAGCAGGCACTGGACATGATTCACAGCGGGCAGGCTTACGAGCGTGTCACCGCACTGGCAGCAAGAGGATAAATGATGCAGGAAACCGTGCTCAACAAGATTGTTCGTGACAAAGCGCAATGGGTCGCAGCACGACAGCAACAACAGCCACTGGCCAGTTTTCAAAATGAAATCGTCCCAAGCGAACGCGGTTTTTACCACGCGTTAGAGGGAGCCAGAACGGCGTTTATTCTTGAATGTAAAAAGGCATCCCCTTCCAAAGGGTTGATCCGCGAAAACTTCGATCCGGTAGAAATAGCTTCGGTCTACAAAGATTTTGCCTCGGCAATTTCGGTGCTGACAGACGAAAAATACTTCCAGGGCAGCTTCGATTTTCTGCCGCTGGTCAGCAAAACGGTGACACAGCCGGTGCTGTGCAAAGATTTCATTATCGACCCGTATCAGATCTATCTGGCGCGTTTCTATCAGGCCGATGCCATCCTGCTGATGCTGTCGGTGGTTGACGACGAGCAATACCGCAAGTTAGCCGCAGTGGCCCATAGCCTGAACATGGGTGTACTGACCGAAGTGATCAGCGAAGAAGAGCTGCAACGGGCCATTGCTCTGGAAGCGCGCGTGGTGGGCATCAATAACCGTGACCTGCGCGACCTGAGTATCGATCTGGATCGCACCCGTCAGTTGGCACCACGCGTGCCACACGGCGTGACGGTGATCAGCGAGTCCGGCATCAACAATTACGGTCAGATCCGCGAATTGAGCCACTTTGCCAACGGTTTCCTGATTGGCAGCGCATTAATGTCGGAAACTGACCTGCGCGCAGCCGTTCGCCGGGTGATACTGGGCGACAATAAAGTCTGCGGGCTGACCCGTCCACAGGATGCTGCCGCGGCTTATCAGGCCGGTGCCGTCTACGGGGGTTTGATTTTTGTCGGGCGCTCGCCGCGCTATGTTGATATCAATCGTGCCCGCGAAGTGATTGCCGGTGCACCGCTAAAATACGTCGGCGTGTTCTGTGACGCGCAGGTAGAGACGGTAGTACAGACCGTCGAGCGCCTGGGCCTGAAAGCGGTGCAACTGCACGGCGCTGAAGATCAAGCCTATATCACCGCCTTGCGTGCCAAACTGCCGGCCGACTGCCAAATTTGGAAAGCGCTGAGCGTAAAAGACCATTTGCCAAAGCGCGATTTGCTGCACGTTGACCGTTATCTACTGGATAACGGCGCGGGTGGTACCGGGGCAGCGTTTCGACTGGTCGGTACTGCACGGCGAAAACCTGGAGAACGTGATGCTGGCCGGTGGCCTGGGCGCGGATAACTGTGTTGACGCGGCCAAACTTGGCTGTGCCGGTCTGGACTTTAACTCCGGCGTTGAGAGCCAGCCCGGCATTAAGGATCCTGCCCGCCTCGCGGCGGTGTTCCAGACCCTGCGCGCTTACTGAAGATCATTAACGGATAATAACGGGAACTATAATGACGCTGCTTAACCCCTACTTCGGCGAATTTGGTGGCCAATATGTGCCGCAGATTCTGATGCCGGCCCTAAAACAACTGGAAGAAGCCTTTGTCAGCGCTCAGCGCGACCCAGAGTTTCAGGCTGAATTTATTGACCTGCTGAAAAACTACGCCGGTCGCCCAACGGCGCTGACGCTGTGCAGAAACCTCACGGCCGGTACCAAAACCAAGCTGTACCTGAAGCGTGAAGACTTGCTGCACGGCGGCGCGCATAAAACCAACCAGGTGTTGGGTCAGGCATTGTTGGCCAAACGCATGGGTAAAACCGAAATCATCGCCGAAACCGGTGCCGGTCAGCATGGCGTTGCCTCGGCCCTGGCCTGTGCCTTGCTCGGTCTGAAATGCCGCATCTATATGGGTGCCAAAGATATTGAACGCCAGTCGCCTAACGTATTCCGCATGCGCCTGATGGGTGCGGAAGTGATCCCGGTACATAGCGGTTCTTCTACGCTGAAAGACGCCTGTAACGAAGCGCTGCGTGACTGGTCCGGCAGCTACGAAACCGCCCACTATATGTTGGGTACCGCTGCCGGCCCACACCCGTACCCTACTATCGTGCGTGAATTCCAACGCATGATCGGTGAAGAAACCAAAGCGCAGATGCTGGAACGCGAAGGCCGCCTGCCGGATGCGGTACTGGCCTGTGTGGGTGGCGGCTCCAACGCCATCGGCATGTTTGCTGACTTTATCGATGATACCAGCGTAGGGCTGATCGGCGTTGAGCCTGCCGGTCTGGGTATCGAAACCGGCCAACACGGTGCGCCGTTGAAACACGGTCACGTTGGCATCTATTTCGGCATGAAAGCGCCGATGATGCAGACTTCCGAAGGCCAGATTGAAGAGTCCTACTCCATTTCCGCCGGGCTGGACTTCCCTTCCGTCGGACCGCAGCACGCCTATCTGAACAGCATCGGTCGCGCCGAATATGTGTCGATTACCGATGACGAAGCGCTGGACGCATTCAAGGCGCTGTCGCGTAGCGAAGGGATTATCCCGGCGCTGGAGTCTTCCCACGCCCTGGCGCATGCGCTGAAAATGATCCGTGAAACACCGCAAAAGGAACAGATCCTGGTGGTTAACCTGTCCGGCCGCGGCGACAAAGACATATTTACCGTTCACGACATTCTGAAAGCTCGGGGAGAAATCTGATGGAACGTTACCAGCAACTGTTCGACCGCCTGGCAAGCAACAAGGAAGGCGCCTTCGTCCCGTTCGTGACCCTCGGCGATCCTAACCCGGCATTGTCATTGCAAATCATCGATACCCTGGTTGAAGCCGGCGCCGACGCGCTGGAGTTGGGTATCCCGTTCTCCGATCCGCTGGCTGACGGTCCAACCATTCAAAGTGCGGCGCTGCGCGCTTTCGCCTCTGGCGTCACGCCGACTCAGTGCTTCGAAATGCTGGCCGCTATCCGCCAGAAACACCCCAGCATGCCGATCGGCCTGCTGATGTACGCCAATCTGGTGTTCCATAAAGGCATCGATGCGTTTTACCAACGCTGTGCCGAAGTGGGCGTAGACTCGGTGCTGATCGCCGACGTGCCGTATGAAGAGTCTGCGCCTTTCCGTGCTGCCGCTATCCGTCATGGTATCGCGCCGATCTTTATCTGCCCGCCCAATGCAGACGACGATTTGCTGCGTGAAATCTCCTCACATGGCCGGGGCTACACCTACCTGCTGTCACGTGCAGGTGTAACCGGAACCGAAAGCCGCGCCCAGTTGCCGCTGCATCATCTGGTGAACAAACTGCGTGAATACCATGCGGCGCCACCGCTGCAAGGCTTTGGTATCTCTGAGCCGGCCCAGGTGCGTGATGCGCTGCAGGCCGGGGCTGCCGGGGCGATATCCGGTTCGGCGATCGTCAAGATTATCGAGCAAAACCATACGCAACCGGCCGAAATGCTGGCGCGACTGGCGACCTTCGTTAGTGAAATGAAAGCCGCAACCCGGGCATAATTGGCCAGTAACGGGCGCAGAGGATCTGTGCCCGTTGTTAACATATTGTTTCTCTTCAAAGTTGTGCTATTTTTTACAGCCTGGATTTGAACAAACCCAATTCTTGTCTCACAATTAACCTTGCGCGTTGGGCATTTCTTTATTTGGGGGAATGCGCTATGTTTTCAGGTGAATACCCAAATGTAGTTTCAACAATAACATTGCATGGAGAGTAATTTATGAAGCTATTTAAAACCCTTTCGGTCTTATGCATGGCAGCCGTTGTGGCATTCGCAGTGAGTGCCTGCGCGCCAACAGCGAAATCTGAAGGGACTGGCGGTTATATTGACGATACGGTAGTGACGACCAAGGTGAAGTCAGCGCTGTTGGCGGATAAAACCATCAAATCTACCGAAATCAGCGTCGAGACCTTTAAAGGTCGTGTGCAACTGAGCGGCTTTGTCAGCTCAAGCGCCGATGCCAACCGTGCGGTACAGGTAACTCGTGGCGTAGCGGGTGTGAAATCCGTTGAGAACGTCATGAACATCAAGTAGTAAAAGTAAAACGGAGGCGCTGCATGCGCCTCCCTGTTTCACCCCTGTCAGAAGCGATACCCTGCCCCGAACATAAACACCCACGGATCCAAACGCGTATCAATGCTGTGATGGTTACCGTCCGCATCGTCAAAGCGAGCTTTTGTTTCGATGTTCATCCACCACACTGACATGTTCAGCATCCAGTGTTCATCCAGGTTGTAATCCAGACCCGCCTGCGCGGCTACGCCCCAGGAGTCTTTTAAACTCAGGTTGCTCAGCCCGGCACTTTTCCCGTTATCGTTGAATTTTTCATCGAAGAAGGTGGTGTAGTTAACGCCCAGCCCCAGGTACGGACGCAGTTTGTCCTGTTTGTCGCCAAAATAGTATTGCGCCATCAGGGTCGGGGGCAAATCGTGTACCGTCGCGATGTTGCCGTTCACTGCGCCACCATTCAGCCCTACCTTGTGGCGAAATGGCGTTGCGGCCAGCAGTTCGACACCAATATTGTCCGTTACCATATAGCCGAAGGTCAGACCAAGCTGGGTATTATTGTCGGCACTGAATGAGCCTTGCCCCAGCACGTCGTCCGATCCGGCATTTGGCCGCACAGTAGCAGCGCCTGCGCGGAACAGAAAATCGCCTGCCTGATGCGCACTTGCCAACATAGGGGCCATCATTGCCGCCAATACCACCAGAGTTGTCTTTTTCATTATCCATTCCATTTGTGTGGTTATCATCCAGGGGGAATATACCTACTTACGGGTATTTATGATCCCATCGAGATCACATCTTATGTGTAAAAGTTTTAATTCCTACTAAAAACAAGGTTACCTAAGAGGCTAATAAATCAAGGATTGATCTGAATCAAAAAACGCCTTTTGTTGCAAATTATCTACATGTTCAGTTGCCAGGGCGCGGCTTGAAAGACGACGGGGAATGTCGATGAGGCTGATTGCAGAAGAAATCGTCACAGTGCACTTCGCGGGGTGCCACAGCGGCCTGGAACAGGGTACAATCGCCCACTGATTTTGATTTATCTCTGTTTCTCGATGCCAAGGAGTCTGCATGCCTATCACGGCCAACACGTTGTACCGTGACAGTTTTAATTTTTTCCGTAACCAACTGACCAGTATTCTGATGCTGGCGCTGTTGACCGCGTTCATTTCTGTGCTGCTCAATCAGGCTTTCAGCCCTGACGTCGAGCAGTTGAAGATCCTGAGCGCAACGGAAGGTGACTTTGCTGCATCCGCCGGTATGGGGATCCAGGAAATCATTCAACAAATGACGCCTGAGCAACAGATGGTGTTATTGAAGGTTTCAGCCGCCGCCACTTTTTCCGCATTAGTGGGCAACGTGTTGCTGGTTGGCGGGATGCTGACATTGATTCGTCTGGTTTCTCAGGGGCAGCGTATCAGCGCACTGCGCGCTATCGGTGCTTCCGCGCCGGAACTGCCGCGTTTGCTGCTGCTGCTGTTTATCTGCACGCTGTTGATCCAGCTGGGTCTGACGCTGTTTGTGGTGCCGGGCGTGATCATGGCGATCGCCTTCTCGCTGGCGCCGGTGATTACGGCTACCGACAAGAAAGGCGTTTTCGCCTCGATTAAGCTGAGCTGCAAGTTGGCGTTCGCCAATGCGCGGGTGATTGTTCCGGCGATGATGTTGTGGCTGGCAGCCAAGCTGCTGGTGCTGTTTATGGTGAGCCACCTTTCGGTGCTGACCCCGAACGTCGCCAGCGTGGTGCTGACCGCCCTGAGCAACCTGGTTTCGGCCCTGTTGCTGATTTACCTGTTCCGTCTGTATATGCTGCTGCGCAGCTAATCTTGCGGTAGAAATCCAAAAGGCACGCTTCGGCGTGCCTTTTTGTTTATTGAGCCACGGTCGGTTCCGCCTGTTCCTTACTTTGGATCAACTTTAGCGCCAGGTACAAATCCGGTACCAGGATCAATTCCCGGTCGCGCCCCATCCGATTAATACGGAACCAGCGCGTCAGCTCGGTTCGGCGCCCTGCCAGCACCAGCTTCACGTTACGCTGTAACAAATCACGTTTCAATTCGTCGATGGCCGCCAGTACGCTGATATCGGCATGGGTAAAGCTGGCAACGGCGTCCACCACCACCCAACGCGGCTGGAACGGTGTGCTGTCCACCAGGTTCAGGATCCGCCGTTTGAAATACGCCACGTTGAAATAGGTCAGCGGCGAGTTGAAGCGATACATCATCACACCGGGTACCGCTTTAATGCCGTTATTGTTGCCCATCGAGTGGATCATCCCTTCTTCGTTGACGCCCAACAGCTGCTCAGTCGGGCGGAACACCGTGCGCAGAAACTGCATCAGGCCCAGTAAAACCGCCAGGCCAATGCCGCTGATCACCCCCACCAGCAATACGCTAAGGAAGGTAAACATCGCCAGCCGGAAGGCCTGAGCATTGCGTCGCCGCATGATCCAGATGCCACGAATATCCAGCAGCGACCAGGCGGCATACATCAGCACCACGCCCAACCCCGCGACCGGAATAAACTGTAGCGGCGCCATCAGGAACAACAGCACGAAGGCAATCACCGCCGCCGCAATGATCGACACCAGTTGGCTCTTGCCACCGTTGGCATCATTGACCGCGGTGCGTGAATCCGCCCCGCTGATGGCGAACCCCTGCGACAGCGCCGAGACGATATTCACCAGCCCGAGCGCACGAAACTCGGCATCCGCATTCACCTCGTAACCGTTTTTCGCCGCGAAGCTTCGGGCGGTCAGCATCATGCTGACAAAGCTCACGACGGCCAGGTTGAGCGCCGGGATCACCATGTCACGTAGCAAACCCGGTTGAAAATCCGGCCACTGCACTATCGGCAAGACATCACTAAAGCCGCCGACCGTTACCACGCCATGCTGCTGCAGCTTGCATGCCCAGGTAATAAACGTGACCAGAACAATGGCAAATAACGGTGCCGGCCAGTTGGGACGCCATTTTTTAAACCCGATCAGCGTAACCAAAGCCAGTAACGAGACCGCCATGGTCAGCCAATCACTGTGCATCAGGTTGCCTGGCAACGCGTAAATACGTTCGATCAGCTGCGCCGGGTGCACACCAAATCCGAACACTTTGCCAATTTGATCGACCATGATGGTAATCGCCACGCCGTTCAGCAAACCGCTGAGTATCGGCCGTGAGAGTAAATCGGCCAGGGCGCCCAGTTTGAAGCGGCTGGCCAACAGACACCAGGCGCCCATCATCGCCGTCATCATAATGGTCAATTGCCAGTGGCGTTCCATATTACCCGCCGCCAACGGGGTCACAACGGCGGCAATCACTGCACAGGTCGCCGCATCCGGCCCCACAATCAGTTGGCGTGAGGAGCCGAAAAACGCATAGGCCACCATGGGTAAAATACAGGAATATAACCCCACTATCGGGCTGACTCCGGCCAGTTCGGCGTAGGCAATCGCTACCGGCAAGGCCACGGCGGCGACGGAAAGCCCGGCGCGGATGTCCGGTTTGAGCCAACTGCGTTGATACCCTAATAAATGCGTCAAACCGGGCGTAAGCGCCTGGAGAGATTTCCACTGCATAAACTGTTTTCCGTTATAAATTATCCGGCTATTATTGCGCGTATCATGCGATACCTATGCCGTGCTGGCAATCTGCCCGCCGCGAACTCGCGACCTCAATCGTAAGTTTATGCAAATTCCTGCTTTCATGGCGGAAATCCGGCGGCCAAACGCCGATAATCAGCAGTTGCCAGCGGTACACAGAGCCCGCCAAATCCGGTATAGTCGGCCGATAAACAGATGATGGATTGATTTATGAAGCAGTTTCTTGATTTCCTCCCGTTAATTGTCTTTTTCGCTTTTTATAAGCTCTACGATATCTATGTGGCCTCTGGCGCATTGATTGTTGCTACCGCCCTGGCGCTGGTATTCACCTGGTTCAAATACCGCAAAATCGAGAAGATGACGCTGATCACCTTCCTGATGGTGCTGGTGTTCGGCACTTTGACGCTGGTGTTCCATAACGATTTGTTTATCAAGTGGAAAGTGACGATCATCTACACCCTGTTCGCGCTGGCGCTGCTGATCAGCCAACTGGTGCTCAAAAAACCGTTAGTGCAACGCATGCTGGGCAAAGAGCTGACGCTGCCGGATAAAGTCTGGAACAGCCTCAACCTGGCCTGGGCAGTGTTCTTCCTGGTCTGCGGCCTGGCAAACATCTACGTCGCCTTCTGGCTGCCTCAGAGCGTTTGGGTTAACTTTAAAGTGTTCGGCCTGACCGCGCTGACGCTGGTCTTTACTCTGCTCAGCGGCGTTTATATTTATCGGCACATGCCGGAAGAACAGAAAAAATAGTTACAAAATTGTTAATGCCCGTGGCCTTTGCTACGGGCAGTATAGTGAAATCCCTTCTTTGATAAGCAGACAGCTATGACTCAACAACGACCTTTACCCAGTGGCGAAATGGTGCTGCGAACGCTGGCGATGCCGGCAGATACCAATGCCAACGGCGATATTTTTGGCGGCTGGCTGATGTCGCAGATGGATATCGGCGGCGCTATTCAGGCCAAAGAAATTGCCGAAGGCCGCGTAGTCACCGTGCGTGTGGATGGCATGACCTTCCTGAAGCCGGTCGCGGTAGGTGACGTGGTATGTTGCTACGCGCACTGTATCCGTACCGGACGCAGCTCGATCACCATCAATATCGAAGTGTGGGTCAAGAAAGTGTCTTCCGCCCCTATCGGCCAGCGCTATCGCGCCACCGAAGCGGTGTTTACCTATGTTGCCGTAGACGATGAAGGCAATTCACGCGCCCTGCCCGATGGCAAGATGAACTTCCGCGTCGGATTCGAAGAATAAGCCTTAGCGCCAGGATTCTTTTTCAAAAAGCCCGATGTGACCCATCGGGTTTTTTTATTGATGCTGATTACCCGGTGTCGCAATACCCAGTTTCGATAACGCCTTTTGAACGTTAAAGGCCTGAATCTTGATTTTGCTTGTGTATAATCAACCGGGTACCCTCACGACCTGGGGCGCCTGTGGGTATTCTGTTAAGGGATGTTCACTATCAATCCATCTTGTGACATAAAACTGAGGTTATAAGTAGAGAATGGCTACCCTTAAAGACGTTGCACTTCATGCCGGTGTCTCTGTAACGACAGTATCGAATTTTATTAATAATAAAAAAAAGCTCAAAGATGATACCCGGCATAACATTCTGGAGGCTATTCAAGCTACCGGCTACCGACACAATGCCCTGGCCGCCTCACTGAAGAAAAGCTCTGCGAGCCTGAGAAGCATTGGCATCATTTCCATCGTTGACCAAAATCCCTTTTTCTCCGAGTTATTCTTCAAGCTGGAAAATGAGTGCTTCAAGCAAGACTTTACCGTTATCTCCTGCTTCCGCCATAAAGATAAAGAGGATTTACACACCTACATTAATCTGATGTCGGGTCGCGTTGACGGAATCATCCTTATCTCGTTAAAGCGCGATAAAATCGATAACGTAATCAAACATATCCATGCGGTCCCCGTCGTTGCCATCGCTTTCGATATCGGTGATGTAATGAGCCTGTGCGGCGGTACGGAATTCAATTTACACAATGAGACCGGCGGCTACATAGCCGGCAGGTTTTTGCTGTCCAAAGGGCACAAAAAAATTGCCTGCGTTACCGGCCCAAAAGCGTTGAAAACCACGGTGAATCGCATAGCGGGTTTGAAAAAGGCACTTGCAGATTTTAATCTGCCGGAAGACTCAGTCGATTTTATCGAAGGGAATTACACCTATCAGAGTGGCGTTGATGCCATGTATCAACTATTTTCCTCCGTGGCGTTGCCAACGGCCATTATCTGTCATAACGATTTAATGGCCATTGGCGTACAGAATGCAGCGAATGAGTTAGGTTTGAAAATTCCAAGGGAACTCTCGGTCATTGGCTATGATGATATAGAAATGTCCAAATTGTCTTTCCCGTCACTCACCACGGTCAGAATTCCTTTGGACGACATTGCTTACCAGGCGCTGGAAGGGTTGAGCATGAAAATGTCCACCCCAGGCAGTAAAGCAATAATATCCGCCACGCCCAGCCTGGTTGTCAGGGGCTCAGTCAGTGAACCCACCGATTTTGCCAAATGACCGTCAAAAACGCGTAGTCTAAGCGGTAACCCTCTCCGCCATGGTTGCCATATAGAGATCGAGCACGCCCCGATGGTCAACCTGAACACAGACCCGTTGCTGAGGTTTGCCACTCCACTCATCGATAGGGTAAGGTTTCGCCCCTTCCTTAAGCAGGGTATGCCCGATGGCCGGCCCCTCGGTAATCACCCGTACAGCACCGACTTTTACGTCAAACAACTCGGGCGCAATGGCATAGGCAATGGCCGAGGAGTCATGTACATAGAATCCATCCATGCCGATCTCCCTCTTATGAAAATCAGCGTAAAAACGCGTGATCTGGTAAATGAACTCACCGTAGCGGGCTGAATTGATGCGCAACCGCTCAATATATTCGCTGCTCATCACCGTTTGCTGAGTGACATCCAGTCCGACGACGGTAACCGGCCAGTCGGTGGTCATCACCCTATCGGCTGCATGGGGATCACCGATGATATTGGCCTCGGCAAAAGGGGTAACATTGCCCGTATGGCCGTTATGGCCAAATGCCCCGCCCATAATAATCACCTCTTTAACCAGGCTGGCGATGCCGGGATCCTTTTCAACCGCCAGGGCAAGATTGGTCAACCTGCCGACGGCAATCAGCGTGATTTCACCGGGATGCGCTTTTACGCTATCGATGATGTAGTCATGTGCCGCTCGCTTATCAATACCCTGGTAATCCCCCGCGGGGATATCTATATCCCCCAAACCATTTTCGCCGTGAACGAAAGTGGTCGCCTCACCCGCCGCTACCACCAAAGGCGTATCTGCACCCACGGCGACATCCGCAGTCAGGCCAAACCGCTGCTTTATATACAGGGCGTTTCTTGTGGCATTCTCAATGGTCGCATTGCCAAAAAACCGTGGTAATGCCCACCAGCTCGATCTGGTCACTGGCATGCGCCAATAGCATCGCCATAGTGTCATCAATACCGGGATCCGTATCAAAAATGACTTTTCTCTTCATAAGTATATTTCCTTTGTGGATTTGGAATTTTCAACCTTCTCAAGGATCAGGCAGGCGACAACGCAAACGCATACGGCAGTAAAACCCAGGGCGGTCATGACCATCGCACTGGCAACCCCGAACCGCGCAACCATGGCGGCAGACAAGGCCGGTGAAATGGTGCTGCCAAGGGTTCCGCACGTCAGCAAGAAGGTGACGAGCACCGCGGGTGAGTTTTTAACCTGCTGAGAGCCAACAGAAATCCCTAATTTATAGACACACGAGGTCAGGAAACCGAACCCCAGGGTGGCGGTCAAAAAGACTTTCGGGCTATGGGTCATGCTTAAGTAGAAGGTTACGACAATGGCGATGACAGAGACCGTCACCAACATGACCCTCGCGGGGATCTTATTCACTAATATAGCGGCGGCGATTAAGCCAAACACGGATGGCCCCCAATAATTTCGCACTGCCGCACCGGAATCCGTCGAAGATAAACCAAACGCCTGCTGCAGGTAGCTGGGCGACCAGGTCAGGAAAGTGCTTTGGGCGAACAGATAGATACCCAGCGCTAGCCCCATCAGAATCACTCTGGGGGTCATAATCTGTTTGAAGTTAAATCCGGAAGCGCTGGCGTTGGCTTCACCTCTCGTGTTTTCCGCCAAATCCCCTTTCGGGTATTGCAAAACAAAGGTGCTGATAAACACCAGTGCGGCAATAATGCCGACCAATCCGTAAGCATTGGTCCATTGCATGTTGGCAGCGATGATCATTGTCGCCACCGATGGAAAAATAAAACCTGATGCGCTAAATGCACAGTCGGTGGCGATAAAGGCCGAAGCGCGTTTGTTTTCATCAAAAACTTTGGAGATCAGCACGGCACCACCTGACAAACCGGTACCGCAGCAGGTTCCCAAAACAAACAGATAAAACGAGACGACGAACGGATTTCTGACCTCGAGAAAGACCAATGCGGCCATAACAATCAGAAAAATTGCATAGGTGGCTCGCAAAATGTGGCGGATCTCAAATCGGGAATACACCACCATCGAGATGAATGTCCCCAGGAGAGTACCGCCGGTCAGGTACGAGAACATGGCCGCGGCGTCCGTAATACTGATATCCAGATATTGAGACATCGGACTAATGACAATGCCTATTTGAGTGAGGAGTCCGGCCATCACCATGTAGGTCATAAATGAGACTGACAGTAAACTTGCTTTGTAAGAACTCATAGCTTTCCCCGAAAAGGTTTAACGTTACACCAATTTATTTTGTTTTATGCACCTTTTTATTGAAGTGATCGGGTTCACAATTCGTTCAGAAGGCTGTTATTAATACAACAAGTGGGATGGGGATCGTGTTTTTTTGAGGTAAATCCAGAGAATTAACCCCGGAGTAGGGTTTTTATTCATTAGGCCAGGGGCGAATCAACTAAAGGTTTATCGTTACACTCTTTTATTTCCAACAAAATTTCAAAGCGAAGACGATGTTTTACCGGGTCGCAGACAGCAAAAAGGGTCGCATGGCGACCCTCTTCGTTATAAAAAAACCATCTCAGTGTCAGTTCATTTCCGTGGTGCCATTAATTTTAAAGCGAATGTTTACGGTACGATCTTTCGCTTCTTTGGCTTCATAACGCCACTTGCGTAATGCCTGTTTCACTTCACGCTCAAACATATTGCGCGGCTCCGCAGACAGGATACGCACGTTACTCACACGACCATCACTGTCGATATCAAACTGCACCCGCACATTGCCTTCAATCTGCAACGCTCTGGCACGCGGCGGATAAATCGGATCGGCACGGCTGATCGGTTTCGGCCCCACATCTCGTGAATTACCCTGAATCGGTGCTGCCGGCCCCTGCTTCACCGGGGCCTTATCGATAGGCTTGGCCGGTTGGTTATTTTCAAACGGCGACGGCTCACGCGGTTCGGTTTTCTGTGGTTCACGCTTAACCGTTTTTTCGACCTTCGGCTTCGGTTTTGGCTTCGGCTTGGGTTTTACCGGCTCCGGCTTCAGTATCGCCTTCGGCGGCGGCTCTGGGAGCGGTTCCGGTTCCGGCTCGGGTTCCGGCTCTACCTGTGGCTCTGGCTCAGGTTCGGCCGGTGCAGGCGGAGGCGGCTCTGCCATCGCGGCGGTATTGATCATCATGACGCTGATCGGCGCATCTTCAGGTTTAGGCAACTCCATCACTTCCTTGACAGAAGCATAGAGCAGACCCGCCACCAGGGCGCTATGTAAGCCAACAGACAGGATAATTGGCACGGACAAACGGCGATTAAGGAACATCTTTTTTAGCGGCATAATGATTCTGTTTCCTCTGGTTCGCCAAGTTTAAATGCAAATAGCAATCATATTCAATAACGAATGGCAAACTATCGCTCTAATCGTCATTATTCATCGCTAAAACCTGCAAACTCATGGGGATATTAACCTTTCATTTGCCTTTTAACTTAGGCTTTTACACGCTTCATTAACCTGATTTACCGCCGCCGAAAATAAAAAACCCGCCGTAGCGGGTCATTCGTCACCAATGCAGCGTTACTCTTCATCGCCGTAATACAGCACGCCCAGTTTGATCAGCGGCCGGCCCTGCGCCTTGCGATGCAGGTTGCTGTCACGCAGCGAATAGACGCAGCCACAGTACTCCTGCTGATAAAAGCGTTCCCGCTTGCTGATCTCAATCATCCGCGACGCACCGCCCTTTTTGCGCCAGTTGTAATCCCAATACTCCAGGTCCGGGTATTTTTCCGCTGCGCGCACGCCGCAGTCGGTGATTTGCTGCATATTCTTCCAGCGTGAAATTCCCAGCGAACTGGATATGGTGTCGTAGCCATGCTCATGCGCGTACAGCGCAGTGCGTTCAAAACGCATGTCGAAACACATGGTGCAACGGATCCCGCGCTCAGGTTCGTGCTCCATGCCTTTGGCGCGAGCAAACCAGTTATCGGTATCGTAATCGGCGTCGATAATAGGCACGCCGTGCTGCTCGGCAAAGCGGATGTTCTCATCCTTGCGCAGCAGATATTCTTTTTGCGGATGAATGTTCGGGTTATAGAAGAAAATGGCGTATTCGATGCCAGAAGCCTGAATAGCTTCCATCACCTCACCGGAACAAGGCGCACAGCAAGAGTGCAGCAGCAGTTTGCTTTTGCCTTCAGGCAAGTCGAGTTTATCTCTAACCAGTTCCGTCATTTCCTCACCTCTGAATCCTTGTCTCATTAAATCGCGCGGCCGCACTATACGAATAAAAGCTAGTCGCTTCAAGGTATAAGCGCCAGCCTCAGGCAAATTCCAACGGTCAGGCATTCCCATGTATCCCCTTTTGCGCTACTTTACATTTACCGTTCTATAGCAATGATTTTAAAGGTGAAACATGCTTTATCTGATCTACGCACAAGACGTACCCAATTCATTGGAAAACCGCCTGTCGGTACGCCCGGCCCACCTGGCACGCCTGCAGGCACTGCGTGATGAAGGCCGTCTGGTGGTGGCCGGTCCCAATCCTGCCATCGACAGTAACGACCCAGGCAGTGCCGGTTTCAGCGGTTCTACGGTGATTGCGGAATTCGCCTCACTGGCAGACGCCCAAGCCTGGGCCGAGCAGGATCCCTACGTTGCCGCCGGCGTTTATGCTGACGTGACGGTTAAACCCTTTAAGCAGGTGTTCTAGTTTTAATCACGACCCGCTGGATTCTGCTGCCGCGGGTTAGGCATTATCACCTTTCCCGCTAAATTACAGACAAAAAAAAGCCAGCACGGAGTGGCTGGCTAAAGGGTTCTTCGAGGGAATATCTTGTCTGGTAAACTTACTCTCTTCACCTGCCGGCCCGCCAGCTATCGCTGTGATAGGTGAACTATTTTTTCGCCAGAATCAGCGTCTGCATATCCGCGAACATGGCATCCCATTCCGGCTGGTTAATCTCCATCAGGCCAAAGAAACGCAACATAAATGCCCCTTCGGTAGCCAGAAAGGCCAACCGCGCCCTCTTGCCTTCCTCGGTGGTTAAATCCAGACCGTCGATCCGGCTGCGGTACCACTCGCGCGTACTTTCCAAGTGCTCTGGCGTTTGGATCAGGGTCGCCATCAGCCCTGCGGCCTTGGCACTGGATGCCTGATCGGAACTTTGGGTGGCCTGCATATGCGCCAGCACCGTTGTTGTGGCCGAGGGACTTTCCCCGGCAATGGCATCGAAAACCTGGTCATAGGCTTTACCCCAACGTTCGAACATCGCATCAATTAACGCGTCTTTAGTACCAAAGCAGTACTGCACCCCGCCCTTGGAAATCCCCATCGCCTTGGCAACAGAATCAATGGTCAACCCGGCGGCACCCTGCCTGGCGACAATCTCCTCCGCCATATCCAGAACCTTGTCGCGATCGATGCTCCGTTGACGTCCCATTGAGAAACCCTCTTTTCAATACATACGTATGGATATATATTACGCCAGTATACCACCCGGCGCGTTCGGGTGGTGACCTTATGGCAACGCATCCGCGTCGCCTGCTTTTTTGGAATAATATTATGCACGCAAACAACCGCTGGTTGATCCTGGCAATGATCTCCAGCGCGCTATTTTTGATCATTATCGATATGACGGTGCTATACACCGCATTGCCACGGCTGACCCAGGCGCTGGACGCCAGCGCCTCGCAAAAATTATGGATTGTGAATGCCTACCCGCTAGTGGTCGCCGGTTTACTGCCCGGTGCGGGCATGCTGAGCGATCGCATTGGTCATAAACGGCTGTTTATGGCTGGATTGCCGGTGTTTGCCGTCGCCTCCCTTTGTGCCGCCTTTTCTCCTTCAGCCCAATGGCTGATCGCCGCCCGCGTATTTCTTGCGGTAGGTGCAGCGATGATGATGCCGGCAACCCTGTCCATTGTCCGCCATGTGTTTACCGACGAACGTGAACGCGCCCTGGCGATTGGCATTTGGGCCGCAGTCGCGTCCGGTGGTGCCGCTATCGGCCCGGTGGTCGGTGGAGTCTTGCTGGAGTATTTCTGGTGGGGATCGGTATTTTTGATCAACGTCCCTGTCGTCATGGTGGTGCTGCCGCTGGCCTGGCGATTGATACCGCACTGCGGTGGGGAAAATAAGCGCCCTTACGATATCATCGGATCAGTGCAGATCATGGCCGGTCTGGTGGGTAGCATCTATGCCCTGAAGGAGCTGAGCAAAACAACGCCCTCCATTTCTGCGCTGGCAATCGCCGCCACCATTGGCATTTTGTCGCTCTGGCTGTTTGTTCGTCGACAGCGTCTGGCCCGTTACCCGATGATCGACTTCTCACTATTTCAGAATCGGCTGTTTGCCGGCGGCGTCGGCGTGGCTCTGGTGTCGATGGTTGCGCTAGTCGGTGTTGAACTGGTACTGACTCAACGCCTGCAACTGGTGCTTGAGCTGAGCCCATTACAGGCCGCGCTGTTTATTCTGCCGATCCCGGTGGCCTCCGCACTGGCCGGTCCGCTGGCCGGTTTACTGCTGCCGCGTTACGGCGAGCGCAACATGATATTCGGTGGATTGTTCCTGACCGGCCTGGGCATTGCCGGGCTGGCCCTGCTTTACCAGAACAGCCTGATGTCGCAGTTGGTTTGTCTGTTTATAGCCGGTTTTGGCATCGGTGGTGCCATTACCGCCGCGTCGACCGCCATCATGCTCAACGCTCCGGAAGAAAAATCCGGTATGGCTGCCTCGATCGAGGATGTGTCCTATGAGCTGGGTGGCGTGCTCGGTATTACCTTGCTGGGTGGATTGATGACCGCCATCTATAGCCACAGCCTGGTGTTACCCGACAATTTGCCGGTGGGCGATGTCGCTTACGACAGCATTGATGAAGCCCTGCGGCTGGCTGCCAATCTGGCTGTCGAACAGGCTGAACAACTGAGACAACTGGCTCGGCTGGCTTTCGACCGAGCATTTATCGCGGTGTTGATTGCAGCAGCATTACTGATGGCGCTAAGCGCCGGCGTGGCAAAATTGGTCTTAGGCAAGTAATGATACCAAGCCGCTGTTGTTGTTAACGCATTCTGCTTACACTGAATGGGCAATTTGCTTGTCGGATTTATCGTTATCGGTTTCAGCAATTGCATTGATGCTTTTGATCGTCTTTAACCCTTCGATAAATCCGGTTACTGTGTTTGTTATGGATATTGTGTAAATCATCGAATCAAATAATCAGGAGAAGATTATTATGGCAACGACGAAGAAAGCAGCGAAAAACCATATCGGCCTGGACAGTAAACAATCGGCAAAACTCTCGGAAGCGTTGAATGCGCTGTTGGCAAATTATCAGGTGCTGTATATGAACGTGCGCGGCTACCACTGGAATATTTCCGGCCCGCATTTCTTTGAACTGCACGTCAAATTTGAAGAAACCTATAACGATCTGCTGACCAAGGTTGATGAGCTGGCAGAGCGTATTCTGACTCTGGGCTCGCAGCCGCGCCATGCGTTTAGCGATTATCTGAAAACGTCTGATATCAAGGAAGACACTAATGTCACCGACGATAAAGGCACGTTGGGTGGTTTGCTGCACGGCTATTCGGTGCTGCTGCAACAGCAGCGCGAGTTGTTGACGCTGGCCGCCGATGCGGGGGATGAAGGTACGGCTTCACTGATGAGCGACTACATCAAAGAACAGGAAAAACAGGTTTGGATGCTTAACGCCTATCTGGGGAAATAATCACAACCCAGCTAACAAAAACAGTCCCCTTGGGGACTGTTTTTGTTTTACCACTCGTAGGCCACCACAAACAGCAATGAACGCCGGTGCTGGTCATCCAGGCGACGACGCACCCGAATAATATGCCGATTGCTGCAAGACTGGCGTTCCAACCAGCGATGCCTGCGGCGCTGACTCTGCCGCAGCATCCGCCAGCGGCCCACCTCGTTTCTACTGCGTCTCATCGTTTTGTCACTCATTCGTCAAATGCCAACGGCGGGCATTATAGTCCTTTCATTACAGGATCCAAGCCACAGTTCAGCGTATTTTAATCCGGCTGGGCGACGCGCCTTCCGCGCCAAAATGTTTTTTTGTTTACAGCAAGTGCCTTAAGCCAATCATATTTTTGCAACATAAGCGCCGAGAAAAGGTTTCCCCTTTAGCGTTCTGTGCGTACACTCATCGTTGGTGGTTTGCGAACGGGATTTTTCGCCTTTATGACAACATTTTATACCGTAATCAGTTGGCTCATGGTGTTCGGTTACTGGCTGCTTATCGCTGGTGTGACACTGCGTATTCTGATGAAACGCCGCGCCGTACCTTCCGCTATGGCCTGGCTGCTGGTGATCTATATTCTGCCGCTGTTCGGTATTGTGGCTTATTTATCTTTTGGTGAATTACATCTGGGCAAACGGCGTGCCGAACGCGCCAAGGCCATGTGGCCTTCTACCGCACGCTGGCTGAGCGAGTTAAAAGAGAGCCAGCGCATCTTCGCCACCGATTACAGCGAGGTCGCCAGACCCCTGTTCCAACTCTGCGATCGCCGTCAGGGCATCGATGGCGTTAAGGGCAACCAACTCCAGTTACTCACCACTACCGATGCAACGCTGAAGGCGCTGATCCGTGATATTGAGCTGGCACGCCATAATATAGAGATGGTGTTTTACATTTGGCAGCCCGGCGGGTTGGTCGATCAGGTGGCCGAATCGCTGATGGCCGCTGCACGCCGTGGCGTACATTGCCGCCTGATGCTGGACTCTGCCGGTAGTTTGCAGTTCTTCCGCAGCCCCTATCCTGGCATGATGCGCAATGCCGGTATCGAGGTGGTGGAGGCGCTCAAGGTAAACCTGTTCCGCGTATTCCTGCGCCGAATGGATTTGCGTCAGCACCGTAAAGTGGTGCTGATTGACAACTATATTGCCTACACCGGCAGTATGAACATGGTCGACCCACGCTATTTCAAACAGGATGCCGGGGTCGGTCAGTGGATCGATTTGATGGCCCGTATGGAAGGCCCGGTCGCCAGTACCATGGGCATCGTTTATGCCTGTGACTGGGAGATTGAAACCGGTAAACGGATCCTGCCGCCGCCGCCGGACGTCAATATCATGCCGTTCGAACAGGAAAGCGGCCACACTATTCAGGTTATCGCCTCTGGCCCCGGGTTCCCGGAAGAAATGATCCACCAGGCGTTGCTGACTGCGGTTTACTCAGCACGTGAACAGTTGATCATGACCACCCCCTACTTCGTACCCAGCGACGATTTACTGCATGCGATTTGCACCGCCGCCCTGCGCGGGGTTGAAGTCAGCATCATTGTCCCACGCGATAACGATTCAACGATGGTCCGTTGGGCCAGTCGCTCTTTCTTCTCCGAACTTCTGGAGGCTGGCGTACGCATCTATCAGTTTGAAGACGGCCTGCTGCATACCAAAAGCGTACTGGTTGATGGCCAGCTCAGCCTGGTCGGCACGGTGAATCTGGATATGCGCAGCCTGTGGTTGAACTTTGAAATTACCCTGGTGATTGACGATGACGGTTTCGGTAGCGATCTGGCCTGCGTGCAGGACGACTATATTGCTCGCTCGCAGTTATTGAATGCCGCAGAGTGGCAGAAACGGCCTTTTTGGCACCGTATTGTTGAGCGCCTGTTCTACTTTTTCAGCCCGCTGTTATAAACGCCGTAACGGGCATGCTTCATACCCGTCGCCTTTCAAGTTGCAGCGTTGTTACCTGCACTCGGTTATGTGGCCCGTCCATGGGCCACCCCCCTTCGGGGCCGCTGCAAGCAGCGTTCAAATCGGCTCCCGGCAGATTTGTCACCCCCAGTTACTTATTTAAGTAAGCGCCTGAGGATGAATGAGCTGGTCGCCTAGCTGCAACTTGAAATTCATAGGGTATAATGAGGAATCATTTGTTATCGGGATTTAATTATGGATTTGAATAACCGCCTTACTGAAGACGAAACGCTGGAACAGGCTTACGACATCTTTTTGGAGTTGGCCGGCGACAATCTGGATCCGGCGGATATTCTGCTGTTCAACCTGCAGTTTGAGGAGCGCGGCGGCGCAGAACTGTATGACCCGGCGGAAGACTGGTCAGAACATGTGGACTTTGACCTGAACCCGGACTTTTTCGCCGAAGTGGTGATTGGCCTGGCGGACAGCGATGGCGAACCGATCAATGACGTGTTTGCCCGCGTGTTACTGTGCCGTGAGAAAGACCACAAGCTTTGTCACATTCTGTGGAAAGAGTAACAGCGCATACATCAATATAAACCATGCCGGTCACGTTGACCGGCATGGTTGTTTATCTTTGCCGTCAGGCGACGATCACCTGGAGATTGGCCGGGAAAACCAGGTTCTTCAATTTCTTCTCCGGATCGCTGGTCACCAACCACGAAATATCTTTTAAATCTGCGACCAGGCCCGTCGCATGGTTATTCAGCTTATGTCCATCGGCGAGAACAATGGTTTTGTTGCTGTTTTTGATCATCTGACGGGCGATCGCCGCTTCGTTCAAATCCTGATCCATCACCCCGGCCTTAGGGCTCACCGCACCCGCGCCGATAACCGCATAATCCGCATAGAAAGCGCTGATGCCCTGCAATGCCACCGGCCCAATGCATTCCATTTTTGACAGACCAAATTGCCCGCCGATCAAAATCAGGTCAATCGTCGTATTTTCATGAAACAGGTTGGCAATAACCGGCGAATTGGTGATAACGGTAAGCTGGTTAATGCCGGCAATCTGTTTGGCAAATTCTAAGGTTGTGGTACCAAAATCGATAAACAGTGAGTCACCGGGCTTGATCAATTCGGCAGCTTTAACGGCTATGGCCTTTTTGTCATCCTCAGCCAATCTGGCTCGCTGATTAAACTCCAGCTCAAACCCAAACTGAGCGATGACTGCCCCGCCATGGATTTTCTTGATGTGTTTGAGTTCTTCAAGCTTATTGAGATCTCTGCGGATGGTCTCCTGCGAAACATTAAAATCATCAGCCAGTTCATTGACGAAGACTTGCCCGTTAGTTTTCAACTTTTCGAGAATGATGTTTCTGCGTTCTAGTGCGTTTGAATAATCCATCTTCTAACCCATCTCGCTGCATTTAACATGATAAAAATTGTGGATTTAAGGGTTTTTCATTGCTTAGTTGGCAATTGTTCACCAACTCCAACCATGAAGCAACAGCCTATTGAACTTTCACACACAAAAACACAGCAACAACCACATCATAACCACACTGGCATCAGTAAAAACCGCGATATTGGTCACAATTAAATCGAATGTTGTGATTTTAATGTTGATTTAATGTGCTTTAATGATAATAAGTAATATAAACGGGCACAATGACAACATCTAAACCACAAATAGACCTGAGGGCTTTATGCTGAACCAACGCTATGCAGCCATTGACCAAGGAACAACCGGAACACGCGTCGTGGTGTTCGGCGAGGATGGGAAACACTTTTCCCCCGCCGCCATCGCGCATAAACAGCTAACGCCCAATCTGGGTTGGGTTGAACATGACCCGATGGAGATCCTGCGCAACATACGAACCTGTCTCAGCCAGTGTGGCGTCGTCGATGCTATGGGTTTGGCTCATCAGGGAGAGAGCGTTGTTGCCTGGGATGCGCAGAGCGGTTTACCGCTATATAACGCCATTATTTGGCAAGACCAGCGAACTGAATCCGTTCTCCGCCGTCTGCGAGCCGAAGGTGTAGAGGAAACCGTTCGAGCAAAAACCGGCTTGCCACTGGATACCTATTTCTCAGGCAGTAAGCTGGGTTGGATTATGCGCAATGTGCCCGGTGCCGACGAGCTTTCCCGCCGCGGTCAGTTACGGCTTGGCACCATGGACAGTTTTTTCATGTTCCATCTGTGCGGCACTCATGTCACGGACTACAACTCAGCCTCCAGGACTTCGCTGTTCAATATTCACACCCTGCAATGGGATGAGGAACTGTGCCGGATTTTTGGTGTTCCAATCGCCGCATTGCCAGAAATTCGGGATAATATCGGCCACTTTGGCGATGTGACTTGCTCTGGCAATACCACGCCATTGACCGCCTGCATCGTCGATCAATTCGCCGGTACCTATGGCCATGGCTGCCTGCAACCCGGCCAGATGAAAATCACTTTCGGTACTGGCGCATTTTTGCAGTCTATTACCGGTACCGTGGTGCCCGATGCGCAGGGTTCGGGTCTATTGCCGACGCTATGTTGGAAATTACCGGGTGAACCCCCGCTCTATGGCCTGGATGGCGGCGTCTATAACGCGGCATCAGCCATCAACTGGGCCAAAAAGATCGGCTTGTACAGTGATATCGAGGAGTTCTCAGACTTCCCGGATCAACCGGCTATTGCTCGTGGATTGGCATTCATCCCTGCGCTCTCCGGGTTGGGCTGCCCATATTGGGATCGCTCCGCTGCGGGTCTCTGGGCCGGGTTGTCGCTCGAAACCGAACGCAAAGATATGCTGCAATCCATTCTTGAAGGGATCGCCATGCGCTCAGCCGAGGTGATCTACGCCATGGACAAAGTTCGCCCCATTGGCGACACCATTTCTGTGGACGGTGGCCTATCGGCAAATCTCTACTTTAAACAGTTTCTGGCCAGCCTGATCCAAAAACGCATCGTCACTCCGTCAAACCGGGAAATTACCGCCCAGGGCGTCGCTTTATTGGCGCGCAAGGGGTTAGGTAATGCCCACCCCATGAACGTCAGCACACAACACGTTACTACTGAACCTGCAGAACGCGATCTGTCCCCTTATTTTGCAAAATATAAGGACATTATTTCCCGTTCCCGCAATCTGCGTAGCGAATAAATAATAAGAAAAATGGAGGCAGTTATGTCTGAGATTGGCAACATCATTATCTATATCATTATGGCCGGAACCCTGCTCGGTGCCATGGCATCGGTGATAAAACCCGAAAGCGGCTTAGGCAAGGAGTTCGTCAATGGTATCCACTCGATTGGCCCCGTATTTCTGGCACAAGCCGGTATTATGGCGGCGATCCCGATCCTCTCTTACGCCATTACCTACACCGTCGGCCCACTGTTCCAATCAATGGGATCGGATGCGTCCATTGCCGCCCTTTCCATTATCGCCGTTGATATGGGGGGCTACCAGTTGGCGGACGCCATTGCCGCAAACCGGGATCAATGGATCACCGCGATGCTGATTGGCTACACCTCGGGTGCCAGCATCGTTTATTTGATCCCGGTCGGTCTGGTGATGTTACAACCCAAAGACCACAAATATCTGGCCCTGGGCGCCATGGCAGGCTTGATCAGCATCCCGTTTGGGGTATTGATTTCATTGACGATCATCACCTTCAATAATATTCCCGTGAGGGACATTATCTCCACATCGTCACCCGCCAACCATTACCTGAGCATCGACTTTTTCAATGCCTTACAGCTGCTTTCGCCCCTGTTTGTTTTTTGTATTCTGTTGGCATTGGGACTGAAATACCGAACCTTGTGGATGGTTAAATGCTTCCTGTTCTTTGGCAAAATTATGGATGCCTTTATCAAGATGGTGCTGGCCGCCTGCATTATTCAGCACTTCACCGGCGTGTTTAGCAAAATCTTTGGCGGTTGGGTATTTGATCCCCTCTTCGCCGACGAAAAAGAGCTTTATCGGGCCATTGAGATTGCCGGTTATATCGGCATCATGCTGGCAGGTACCTTCCCGATTTGTTACCTGTTCCAAAAATATTGTCAGCGCCCGATGAAGTTTATTGGCCGCCAACTTCGGCTTACCGACGCTGGAGCCATTGGCATGGTCATGGTGCTGGCAAATATCATCGCCGTCTATCACCTGTTCAAAGATATGCGAGCCCGTGACAAAGTGTTATGCGTGGCTTTTGGTATCTGCGCCCAGGCCACATTAGGCGACCATTTGGCCTTTACCGCTAACTTCCAGCCGACCCTGGTCCTGCCAATTATGGTCGGAAAATTTCTTGCCGGCGCCATTGCCGTAGCCATCGCTATCTTCATTTCCGTACCGGAAGCGCAACGTATGGAAAAGCGCGATCAGGTTGAAGAGGACGCGGTACAAAACGATCGACCGGCCGTCCCTCAAACCATTTAATCCCCCTATTTTATTCCCTTGCTGTGCCTTCCCAAGGCGCAGCTTTATTTTAAGTCTATGAGGTCACCATGCGTAAGATATTCCTTGCCTGCCCCTACAGCCATGCCGATGAGAATGTAGTCCAGGAGCGTTTCCTGGCTTGTAACAAAGTCGCTGCCAACATCATCGAGGCGGGCCATGCGGTTTTCAGTCAGGTAACCATGTCGCACCCGATTAATTTGCAGTTGGCAAAGACCGATAAGGCAGAGATTGGTAAAATGTGGGCTCCCGTTGACGCCCTGTTTTTAGATTTGATGGAAGAGTTGGTTATTTTGGATCTTGCCGGCTGGGATAACAGTGCAGGCATCAAGCGAGAGATTGAGTTCTATCAATCTCGCAATCAACGAGTAAGCCTGTGGTCAGAAGTTGAGCACGAATTTAAATAACTCTCTGTAATACGACCAAAAAAATAAGCCTGCAAATTTGCAGGCTTTTCGATGGGCCGAGTAAAGAAAGCCTAGCGGGCGATAACCCTTATTTGGCTGTCCGATGTTAAGCCAGAAATATCGATATTTTTCAGAAGAATACGACGTTCAGGCAAGCAACGGTGTTTACCACGGTAAAGTTCCTTTTCACCATCACGCACGATGATTTCTCCTTTATGATAGCGGTTAACACGCACGTTCAATGTGACGCGATCCGCGGCCTCTGGCGAGACGGAGATAACATTGGGTGCAGCAATACGGAATACCTCATCCAATTGAACTGGAATATCAAAACGCTGCGCACCTTGCCGTAGTAGCGATTGTGCAACCAACCGACCTACGCGTAACCCCTCCAGGTAACACTGATCGCCCATATCCGCGGGATGAGTCATATTGCCCACCACATAATAATCGCGGTCAGAACAACGGCCATATTGATCGAACCATGGACGGCCACTCTCTGGCTCGTAGGCCAGGTGGCTGTTACGAATCAGCGCATACTCGCCGGTAAAACGGCCGGTAAAGATAATACTGTCGCAGGCCAGTTGCTGCGCACTGCCGTCTGCGGCGGTAAATTCGATACTTTCCACCCGTTCACGGCCATTGATCTGGGTAACATGCGCCCCCAGATGGAGTTTCACCCCCATAAGGCGGGCATATATTGCTGCCAGACGAAACGCAGTTGGCCGGATGTTTTCATCAATCAGCGCCAGGGCTTTAATACCCGCATTGCGTAACGTCCAGATAGTGGAAAAACTGACTAATTCAGACCCTATGATCACCGGTTGAATACCCGGCTTTAGTTTTTTCAAATAGATAAACTGCTGCAATGCCCCCGCGGTCAGCACCCCCTGCGGCCTGACGCCGCTAACCAGTCTGGCGTGGCGTGGCGTTTCGCGCACACCGGTGGCAATAATGACGCGTTTACCTACCAGGGTTTCAAGACCCCGGTCGCTGGAGACCGTCACTTCACCACCTGGTTTGATATTCACCACCGTGGTGCCGGTTCTGATTTCACAATTTTTTTGCACCAGGCTCAATATCCGCTTGGCCCAAATATGTCCTTTCATCGGTCGGTGGAAGGTCTGCATACCGAAGGTTGGGTGGCGACAATGGCGCGGTACACCACCCGCCTCCTTTTCTCTTTCCAACAACAGAACGCGGTTTACTCCTTCGTCCCATAAAGTCCGGGCGGCGGCCAAACCAGCAGGCCCTGCGCCAATAATAATGACGTCGTATAATCGACTCATTCTACCCTCCCGACGACCAGCGTATTATCCAGACGGTCGCCCGCAATTTCGGCAACCTGATTACTACAGAAAAAACCGTTACAACGTCCCATCATGACGCGAGTGCGGCGACGCAGACCCCCGATACATTCAGGCGGTACCGCCGAGTGGAAGGCCGCCTCCAACTCGCGTCGCGTAACCAATTCGCAATGACAAATGATGCCGCCATTGCCCGAACAGGCATAATCGCGCGGTTGGTAGTCAGACAACATCGGCATCACCGGCCACTGCACATCGGCTGGCGGTTGGGTTGAAAACAGCTCGCTGAAATGGTTGCGGTAAAGATCTTCCACATGAGCGGCAATGCCCAACGCGGCAGTCAGCCCGGTGGACCGAATGCCACCTACGCTGACCCAATTATCCTGAGGGTAATGATAAATTCGATACTCTTTCTTTTCCGTTGCTGGACGAAGGCCCGCATAGGTGGCGGTAACGGTATATTGGCCCAACGTCGGCAGCATTTGGCTGCCTTTTTCAATCAGCCCTTTGAGCACTGCCTCATCCACATCCGCACGATCACGATCGGTTTGTTCCTCGGCCGTTGGACCCAAAATCATATTGCCGAAGATAGTCCGACACAGCAGAACGCCTTTGGTGGTGGCCGTCGGTACCGGCAAGATAATGGCATTGATATCTGCGGCCGCCGCTTTGTCATAGACCAGAAACTGCCCTTTGCGTGGGCGGATCTCATAGTCCGGCGTACGCCACAGGCCATCGATCAAATCGCCATGGTTGCCTGCACAGTTAATCACCAGCCTGGTTCTCACACTGCCCTGACGGGTGTTTAATAACCAGCCCTGCTCATCCTGCGTCGCGTTGGTCACTTCGCAATTGAAACGGTATTCTCCGCCATGCATCACGGCCTGCGTGACATAAGCGAGCGGCGCGCTCCAGGGGTCGATGACATATTCACCGGGGACAAATACGCCCCCCAGCACCCCCTCGGCCAATTTTGGCTCGCGCAGGTAAACATCAGCGGCTGAAATTTGCTCCACGTCAGTCACCCCATTTTCATGCGCTTGCTTCACAATGCCAGGGAGAGCGGCAAGCTGTTCTTCATTCCAGGCCACCACAATAGCCGTGGTCTGCAACAGCGGGAGATTCATCTTTTCCCTGATCGCCAAATATTCTTCGTAGCCGGCCTGCATGCATTGTAATTCCAGGCTTCCTGTAGGTGCATCGAAGCCCGTATGCAAAATGGCGCTGTTAGCCTTGCTGGCGCCCGACAAGATATCACCGCCCCGCTCCAGCAATAGCGTTTTCGCCCCCATAAGGGTGAAACGCCGGAAAACGGCGCACCCCACCACGCCACCACCAATAACTACCACATCAACATTTTCACTCAGCTGTGTCATACGCGTTATCTCACCACGAAACATGTGACAATAAAACCACACAAACACGGCAATTACAACACTAAAACCACACAAATCAACACTAGAGAAAAACCCAAAAAACACAAAAAAAAGAAATTAACTGCCTTATAATCAGTAAATTGATTTTTACTCTAAAAACAACAGTGATGTAGGCAGCCATTAAAAATGTGGTTTTATCGGCTTTGTGATGTGGGATTATAAAAAAAGGGTTCATGATGAACATGAACCCTGAATTAGGCGACACAACGGATTGAAGTGGCCAGTTACAGCGGGTCGACCTTCAGGCAAGAAACCGCATGGCGGAAGCTGCCTTCCAGCAGTGGACGCGTCTTGGCGCATTCCGGCCCGGCAATCGGACAACGGGTACGGAACACGCAGCCGGATGGCGGGTTAATTGGCGAAGGCAGTTCCCCTTCCAGCAGTTGGATCTGTTTGTCCTTTTCCTTGTCCGGATCCGGGATTGGCACCGCAGACATCAGCGCTTTGGTATAAGGGTGCTGAGGATTGTGATACACCTCGTCATAGGTGCCCAGCTCCACCGCATGGCCCAAATACATCACCAGCACACGGTCAGAGATGTGTTTTACCACCGCCAGGTCATGGGCGATAAATATCAGCGACAGGCCCATTTCGCGCTGCAGTTGCTGCAACAGGTTCACCACCTGAGCCTGAATCGACACGTCCAGTGCCGAAACCGGTTCATCGCAAATCACCAGCTTCGGCTCCAGGATCAGGGCACGGGCAATGCCGATGCGCTGACACTGACCGCCAGAGAACTCATGTGGATAGCGGTTGATCAGGTTTGGCAGCAGGCCAACCTTCAGCATCATCGCCTTGACCTTGTCCTTCACTTCCTGACGCGGCATTTTTGGGTAATAGGTGCGCAGTGGTTCGGCAATGATTTCACCGATGGTCATGCGCGGGTTCAGCGAAGCCAGCGGATCCTGGAAGATCATCTGGATATCGCTACGGGTTTTACGCCAGTCAACGTCACTCATACCGAGCAAGTCTTTACCCAGCCAGGCAACGCGCCCGCTGGTGGCCTTCACCAAACCGATAATGGCGCGGGCGAAGGTGGACTTACCACAACCAGACTCACCCACCACGCCCAGAGTTTCCCCTTCGAACAGGCGCAGCGTCACGCCGTCAACGGCCTTCAGGGTTTTCGGCGGCTGCCAGAACCACTGTTTGTCATCATGAATGTCGAAGTGCACTTTCAAATCGGCCACTTCAAGCAACACTTTCTTGTCGGTTACCGTACTCATACCAACGCCTCCACCGGTTTAAAGCAGGCACGCAAGCGCCCTTCACCAAACTGCTCCAATGGCGGAGCGCTCGAACATTGCGGCATCGCGTACGCACAACGCGGCTGGAACGGGCAGCCTTTTGGTAGACGCAGCAGGTTCGGCGGGTTACCTGGAATGGTCATCAGCGCCTCACCTTCGGCGTCCAGACGCGGTACCGCATTCAGCAAACCGATGGAGTAAGGATGGCTCGGATGATAGAACACGTCACGCGCGCTGCCGTATTCCATGGTCCGCCCGGCGTACATCACCAGCACTTTGTTACAGATACCGGCCACCACCCCCAGGTCGTGAGTGATCATGATGATGGCCGTATTGAACTCGCGCTTTAGCTCATTGAGCAACGTCATAATCTGCGCCTGAACCGTCACGTCCAGTGCGGTGGTCGGCTCATCGGCAATCAGCAGTTTGGGCCGGCACAGCAGCGCCATGGCAATCATTACACGCTGGCGCATACCGCCGGAAAACTCATGCGGGTACATACGCATGCGCTTACGCGCTTCCGGCATTTTAACCGCATCGAGCATGCGAACCGACTCTTCAAAGGCTTCGCTTTTGCTCATTTTCTTGTGCTGCATCAGCACTTCCATCAACTGCTCGCCAACGCGCATATAAGGGTTGAGCGAAGTCATTGGGTCCTGGAAGATCATCGAAATCTCTTCTGCCCGCAGCTTGTTGAGCTGTTTTTCCGGCAGGTTGAGGATTTCGCGGCCGTTAAATTTGGCCGAGCCGCCAATGCGGCCATTGCTGGCCAACAGCCCCATCAGCGCGAAAGCGGTCTGGGATTTACCGGAGCCGGATTCACCCACGATCCCCAGCGTTTCGCCGGCACGCAGGTCAAAGTTAAGATCGTTAACGGCCGTCACATCACCGTCCGGAGTGCCGAAGGTCACGCGCAGATCTTTAACATCCAGTAACAGCGGTGATTTAACACCGGTACCGGTTTGCAACTGCGGATTTTCAATGGTGCTCATGATTGCACTCCTTAACGATCTTTCGGGTCGAGGGCGTCACGCAGACCATCGCCGATAAAGTTGAAACAAAACAGAGTAACAACCAGGAAACCCGCCGGGAACAGCAGCAACCACGGTGAAACTTCCATCGAGTTGGCACCATCGCTCAGCAATGCACCCCAACTGCTTAACGGCTCCTGAGTACCCAGCCCCAGGAAACTGAGGAAGGATTCGAACAGGATCATGCTCGGCACCAGTAATGAAGCGTATACCACCACCACGCCGAGCACGTTCGGCACGATGTGACGCAGTACGATATTGCGGCTGGAAACCCCGCATACCAACGCCGCTTCAATGAACTCTTTGCGTTTCAGGCTCAGGGTCTGTCCACGCACAATACGCGCCATGTCCAGCCAGGACACCATGCCGATCGCCACAAAGATCAGCAGAATGTTTTGACCAAAGAAGGTCACCAGCAGGATCACGAAGAACATAAACGGGAAGGAGTTGAGGATCTCCAGCAGACGCATCATTACCGAGTCAATTTTACCGCCCAGGTAGCCGGACATTGCGCCGTACAGGGTACCGACAATGACCGCCACCAGCGCAGCGGAAACGCCAACCATCAACGAGATACGTCCGCCAATCGCTACACGTACCAGCAAATCACGCCCGGAGGAATCGGTCCCGAAGTAGTGCCCTGCGTCAAAGGCCGGTGCTGCCGACATCATCGCCCAATCGGTATCGTCATAGGCAAACTGTGACAGCCAGGGGGCTACAATCACAAACAGGGTAATCAGCGCCAGCACAAACAGGCTGCTGACTGCCGCACGGTTGTGCACAAAGCGGCGACGGGCATCCTGCCACAGGCTGCGCCCTTCCACTTCAAGCTTTTCGCTGAAGTTCTCCAGAGCCTCGCTGTTCTTTTTCGTCAACATCATTTGCGTGCTCCAGCTTAATAACGGATTTTTGGATCGATAACGGCGTACAGCACGTCGACGATCGCGTTAAACAAAATGGTCAGGCCACCCACCAGAATGGTCAGGCTCAATACCAAAGAATAATCGCGGTTCAGCGCACCATTAACAAACAGCTGGCCAATACCCGGCAGGCCGTAGATGGTTTCGATCACCATAGAACCGGTGATGATGCCGACAAACGCCGGGCCCATATAGGAAAGCACGGGCAATAACGCCGGTTTGAGCGCATGGCGGAAAATGATGCGACGCATCGGCAACCCTTTGGCACGGGCGGTGCGGATAAAGTTTGAGTGCAGCACTTCAATCATCGAGCCACGCGTAATACGGGCGATACTGGCAATATAAGCCAGTGACAACGCCACCATCGGCAAGATAATAAACTTCGGTGCGCCACCGTTCCAACCGCCGCCTGGTAACCATTTCAGCGTGATGGCGAAAATCAACACCAGTAACGGCGCCACCACGAAACTGGGTATCACTACCCCGGTCATGGCAAAGCCCATCACCGTGTAATCCCATTTGGTATTTTGATTCAGTGCAGCCACTACCCCGGCGCTAACCCCCAGCACTACCGCCAACAAGAATGCGGCAAGGCCAAGCTTGGCGGATACCGGGAATGAAGCGGCGACCAGATCGTTAACCGAGTAATCCTTGTATTTGAACGACGGGCCGAAATCGCCTTGCGACAGTTGCGCCAAATAATGGCCGTACTGCTTCCAGATCGGATCGTTCAAATGATATTTGGCCTCGATATTAGCCATGACTTCCGGTGGCAACGCGCGCTCACCGGTAAATGGGCTACCGGGAGCCAGACGCATCATAAAGAATGAGATGGTAATAAGGATAAATAGTGTCGGGATCGCTTCTAACAAGCGACGAAATATAAATTTAAGCATTGCCCTAACCCTGTGCTGCAGCCTGATAACGGCTTATTATTCTCAACATGGGCCGGCGGTTTACACCGCCGGCACTTACCGTATCAATGCTTGATGATGTACAGATTTTTGTCGTACACGTTATCAAGTGGGTCTTTACCGGTGTAACCGCCAACATAAGGTTTCACCAGACGGGCATTCACATAGTAATAAACCGGAACGATGGCCGAATCCTTATCCAGCTGCACTTCGGCTTTCTGATACAAATCAGCGCGTTCTTCTTTGGTTTTCGCCGTCAGCACGTTCGCCATCAGCTTATCGAACTCCGCGCTCTTATAGTGCGGGGTGTTACTGCTGCTGTCGGACAGCATCATGTTCAGGAACGAGCTTGGTTCATTGTAGTCGGCACACCAGCCGGCACGCGCTACGTCATAGGTACCCTGATGACGGGTATCGAGGAAGGTTTTCCACTCCTGGTTCACCAGCTTCACGTCCACGCCCAGATTTTTCTTCCAGATGGAGGCTGCGGCGATCGCCAGTTTTTTGTGCAGATCAGAAGTGTTGTACAGCAGTGAGAAAGTCAGTGGTTTGCCAGGGCCGTAACCCGCTTCAGCCAGCAGTTTTTTCGCCACTTCGTTGCGTTTTTTCCTGCGTCCAGCCGAACCACTCTGGTGGCGTCAACTTGGCACCATCGGTATAAGGTGGGGTGAAGCTGTAGGCCGGCAAATCACCCTGGTTTTTCACTTTATTGGTGATGATGTCGCGATCCAGACCCAGCTTCAGCGCTTCACGTACGCGCTGATCGGTAAATGGCGCTTTCTGGTTGTTGATCTCGTAGTAATAAGTACACAGATATGGATCGACGTGAACTTCTTTCGGGATCTCTTTTTTCAACTTTTGGAACAGTTCAATCGGCATGTTGTTATAGGTCATGTCGATTTCACCGGTGCGGTAGCGGTTTACGTCGGTCACTTCAGACGAAATTGGCAGGAACGTCACTTTATTAATGATGGTTTTCGCGTTATCCCAATATTCCGGGTTACGTTCCAGCACGATACGTTCGTTAACGACCCAGTCTTTTAACTTGTAGGCACCATTGCTGACGTAATTCGCCGGCAGGGTCCATTTCTCACCAAACTTCTCGACCGCGTCTTTAAATACTGGCTTCATCGCATAGTGCGGCGTCATTTCAACCAGGTAAGGCACCGGCTCGGTCAGGGTAACCTGGAAGGTGTGATCATCGATGGCTTTTACGCCCAGGGTAGACTTGTCTTTTTTACCGGCGATAACGTCATCAACGTTTTCTACGTGAGCATATTGCAGATAGCTGGCATATGGGGATGCAGTTTTAGGGTCCACCACGCGCTGCCAGCTATACACGAAATCTTGTGCCGTTACCGGCTTGCCATTCGACCACTTTGCGTCTTTACGCAGATGGAAGGTCCAGACTTTAAAATCTTTGTTATCCCAGCTTTCGGCCACGCCTGGAACAATGGAACCATCCGGGCCGTTGTTGGCCAGGCCTTCCATCAGATCGCGCGTAACGTTGTTTTCAGGTACGCCTTCAATTTTGTGCGGATCCAGCGACTGTACTTCCGAACCATTGTTTTTAACTATCTCTTGCTTGTCTGCCAGTTGTACGCCCGCCGGCACAACGGCCGCAAAAGCACTTCCGGTTGCTGTGATACCCAGCGCGGCAATGATGCCGGCCGCAAGGATGGTTTTTTTCGTGATGTTGGTCATGTGTGTATACTCCAGTTTTTATTATCACAGGCTCGTCGTGGAGCCTGCGTTGCCCGTGAGCGGACCTTGTTATGCCGACGGCCGTTGAACGAATACGGCAGGCGGACTCCCTTGTATTACTCACCCCTGTTGGCGTGGCGTAATACCCCTCGTTACTGCTTGATGATGTACAGGTTTTTTACATCGGTGTAATCCAGCGGGTCTTTACCAGTAAAGCCCCCCACCGACGGTCTGATCAGGCGCGCACTGACGCGGTAATACACCGGGATCAACGCCGAGTCTTTGTCCAACTGAGCCTCCGCTTGCTGATAAAGAGCAGCACGCGCAGCTTCGTCCGGCGCTTTTAGCGTGCTGGCCATCAGGGCGTCAAACGCCGGGCTCTTGTAAAAAATGGTATTGATGCTGCTATTGGAGACAACCAGATTCAGGAAAGCGCTAGGCTCGTTATAGTCTCCGCACCAGGTGGCCCGTGCCACGTCGTACTGCCCCTGATGGCGGCTTTCCAGCGAGGTTTTCCACTCCTGATTGCGCAGCTGGACATCCGCGCCGAGGTTTTTCTTCCACATGGACGCCGCGGCGATCGCCTGCTGCTTATTTTGATCTGAAGTGTTGTACAGCAATGTGAATTTCAGCGGTTTGGTCGCGCTGAAGCCTGCCTCGGCCAACAGTTTCTTCGCCTCGGCATTGCGTTGCTCCTGGCTCCACCCTGCCCATTCCGGCGCCGTGAATTTGGCACCCTCGGTAAAGCTCGGAGTAAAGCTGTAGGCCGGGATCTGCCCCTGGCCCATGATCTTGTTGGCAATGATGTCGCGATCCAACGTCAGTTTCACTGCGGCTCGCACCCGGGCATCGGTAAAAGGCGCGCGCTGGTTGTTAATCTCGTAATAAAAGGTGCACAGGTAAGGGTTAACGTGCAATTGCTCAGGGATCTCGCTTTTCATTTTCGCGAACAGGTTCGGCGGGATAGCGCTGTTGGTGATATCGATTTCACCGCTGCGGAAGCGGTTGACGTCACTGACCTCTGAGGATATCGGCAAGAAGGTTGCCTGGCTGATAACCGTTTTCTTGTTGTTCCAGTAGCTCGGGCTGCGTTCAAGCACAATGCGCTCATTCACCACCCAATCTTTCAAGCGATACGCGCCATTACCGACATAGTTTGCCGGCAGCGTCCACTTGTCGCCAAACTTCTCAACTACCGAACGTTTTACCGGTTTCAGCGAGGTGTGGCTCAGCATGCTGATAAAATACGGCACCGGCTCGCTAAGCGTGACCTGAAAAGTTTTATCATCGATAGCTTTAATACCGAGCGTCTGCGGGCTTTGCTTGCCGGTCAGAATGGCGTCGATATTTTCAACTTTGGCGTACTGCAGGTAGCTGGCATAAGGTGAGCCAATTTTCGGGTCGGCCAGGCGTTGCCAACTGTAGACAAAATCCTGCGCGGTAACCGGGGAGCCGTCACTCCAAACTGCGTCGGGACGCAGGTGGAAAGTCCAGGTCTTAAAATCCTGATTTTCCCAATTTGTCGCCGCAGCCGCGACCACGTGCCCATTGGCGTCGGTGCTGACCAGCCCTTCCAGCAGGTTCAGAATGATATTGCTTTCCGGTATGCCTTCAACCTTGTGCGGATCCAATGAAGCCACTTCCGAGCCGTTGTTAATGACAATCTTCTGCTGCTGGGCCAATTGCACCCCGGCCGGAACATCAGCCGCCTGAGCAGAATAAACGGCGCTGATACTCAGCAGGCCGGCAATCAACATAGCTAATGGTGTGTGCTTTAGGGTTTGCTGCATGGTCGAGGCTCCTTTTCACCAACAAGCATTGCTTATCGATATTCGTGAAGTATTTATAAGAATTCTAAATAAACAGACACCAGCAAAAATCATTCCCACTTTGTCGACGCGATAGCGTTAATTACGCGTAGAAAGTTGCTCGGAAATTAGCAGAAGGCAATTTCCATAGCCAATAATTTTTACAGAAATGTTAAGCAATTCTCTTTTATTGCATCAGACGGGTTTTGTCATCCCGAAGAAGGGGTAACAAAGTCTCAAATCAACTTATTGATTTTAATCATTAAAATTGAACTCACCACCATCAAAGCCGTACGCAGCGAACCCACACACCAGATAAAGAAACATTCAGTTAACAAAGCCGCCGTTCAAAGAACAAACACCTGCTTATGTGCGGTTAATCACTAATAACACCTGGATGAAAGCGAGACAAGCCCTACAGAATGATGTGATTAAATTAACAGCAAATTTGATATTCGGGAGGCGAAAAAGGGCAGGAAGTGAGGAAGATAAGGGGTAAAAACAACGCTTAGAGCTTTTATTGAGCAACAAATTGAGATTTATGCCACATCATGGTGCAAGTGAAGAAAATTCATTCATATTACGCACTATATTAATGCGAGCTAATAATAGTTTTTAATTTTAAAATTAATTTGAGCCGCGAATCATCCTATTCGCGACTCATTCGGCTGATTACAGCAAGCCGGGGAATATCGCCTTTATGCCAGTCACGATAAACTCGATACCCAATGCCATCAGCAGCAACCCCATGATACGGGTAATGACGTTAATACCGGTTTGCCCCAACAGGCGCACCAGCAAAGGCGCAGCCCGGAACAACAGCCAGCAGCAAAAAGCGAACAACGCGATAGCCAGGCTGAACCCCAGCAGGTTCTGCCAGCTATGATAGCGGGAGCTCCAGACAATGGTGGAGCTGATAGCACCCGGCCCAGCCATCAGTGGTAATGCCAATGGCACGACCCCAATGCTTTCACGGATTGCGCTCTCTGATTTTTCCTGTTTGTTCTGTTTATCCTCACCCAGTTTACCGCTGATCATCGACATGGCAATGCTGACCACCAGGATGCCGCCGGCAATGCGGAATGAATCAATAGAGATACCGAACATGCGCAAAATCCCCTCCCCCAAAAACAGCGAGGTCCACAGGATGATGGCGACCGACAGGTTGGCGGTCAGGTTGGTTTTATTGCGCCCAGCCGCCGCCTGGTAGCTGGTCATGCTGATAAACACCGGCAAAATACCCACCGGGTTGACCAGCGCAAACAGGCCGACAAAAAATTTAATGAAGCCGGAAAAATCCAACAGAGATTGGCCCACAAATGACTCCGCTTTAATAGCTTTAAAAGTGACACTGCCTTCGCGCGCTAATGTAATAGAATTGCCATGGGTAATCCATTGCTCATGCGCGAGATTTATCTCTATTTACACCTTCGCAGATAAGATAATTCTCTATTGTTAAAGCAATGTACGGTTTATGATTTTTTATGTTGAGAAAAGAGCCTGACATCACAGTTATCAAGAATGATTCTCAAAAACCATGGCTGAATGGTGTCAGCTTGCGTTTTTTATGATTTAAATCACAAAATCACTACCCAAGAGTAGTTAAGCTCTTAGTCGTAGTCAGGGAGTAGAACAGGTTAAGGAAAAAGTGGCATCTCTGTTCGGCCCGCTGTCTTCTCCTGCTGAAGCATCGGGTAAAGCTCTTTAAGCAAATCAGCAGCATGCGGCACAAAAAGGTGGAAAGCCTTTGTTTTTAAAACAGCATTTCCCACCGAAATGTCTATACTACTTGCTCGCACGGCTGATTTACTGAAAGAGTTTAACATTATCAGGAGAGCATTATGGCTGTAACAAATGTCGCTGAACTGAACGAGCTAGTTGCACGTGTCAAAAAAGCCCAGCGCGAATATGCCAACTTCACTCAAGAGCAAGTTGATAAAATTTTTCGCGCTGCTGCCCTCGCCGCTGCCGATGCCCGTATTCCTTTGGCCAAACTGGCCGTTGAAGAATCCGGTATGGGTATCGTTGAAGATAAAGTGATCAAGAATCACTTCGCATCAGAGTTTATCTACAACGCCTATAAAGATGAAAAAACCTGCGGCATCCTGGCCGAAGACCATACTTTCGGTACCATCACCATTGCAGAGCCTATTGGCCTGATTTGCGGTATCGTGCCTACCACCAACCCAACTTCTACGGCCATTTTCAAAGCGTTAATCAGCCTGAAAACCCGTAACGGCATTATCTTCTCTCCGCATCCACGTGCGAAAAACGCTACCAACAAGGCAGCGGATATCGTACTGCAGGCCGCAATTGCCGCCGGTGCACCAAAAGACATCGTCGGTTGGATCGACCAACCTACCGTTGAACTGTCCAACCAGTTAATGCACCACCCTGACATCAACCTGATCCTCGCAACCGGTGGTCCAGGCATGGTGAAAGCCGCCTACAGCTCCGGCAAACCGGCAATCGGCGTTGGCGCAGGTAACACTCCAGTTGTGGTTGACGAAACTGCGGATATCAAACGCGTTGTCGCCTCAATTCTGATGTCTAAAACCTTCGACAGCGGTGTGATTTGCGCCTCTGAGCAGTCGGTCATCGTGGTTGACTCCATCTATGATGCCGTACGCGAACGTTTTGCCAGCCACGGTGGCTACATGCTGCAGGGTAAAGAATTGAAAGCCGTGCAGGACATCATCCTGAAAAACGGCGGCCTGAACGCGGCTATCGTTGGCCAGTCTGCACCAAAAATCGCTGAAATGGCGGGCATCAAAGTGCCGGCAAGCACCAAGGTGCTGATCGGTGAAGTGAAACTGGTTGATGAAACCGAGCCTTTCGCTCACGAAAAACTGTCGCCTACGCTGGCCATGTATCGCGCCAAAGACTTTGCAGACGCCGTCAGCAAAGCGGAAAAACTGGTTGCCATGGGCGGTATCGGCCACACCTCTTGCCTGTACACCGACCAGGATAACCAGCCGGAACGCGTTGCCTTCTTCGGCGACAAGATGAAAACCGCACGTATCCTGATCAACACCCCAGCGTCTCAGGGTGGTATCGGTGACCTGTACAACTTTAAACTCGCTCCGTCTCTGACGCTGGGCTGCGGTTCCTGGGGCGGTAACTCCATCTCTGAAAACGTCGGTCCAAAACACCTGATCAACAAGAAAACTGTAGCGAAGCGAGCAGAAAACATGTTGTGGCATAAACTTCCGAAATCAATCTACTTCCGCCGTGGCTCACTGCCTATCGCGCTGGAAGAAGTAGCGACCGACGGGGCAAAACGTGCCTTCATTGTGACCGACCGCTACCTGTTCAATAACGGTTATGCTGACCAGATCACTTCCGTACTGAAATCACACGGCATTGAAACAGAAGTGTTCTTTGAAGTTGAAGCAGACCCAACCCTGTCCATCGTGCGTAAAGGCGCGGAGCAGATGAACTCCTTCAAACCAGACGTGATTATCGCGCTGGGCGGTGGTTCACCGATGGATGCGGCGAAAATCATGTGGGTGCTGTACGAACATCCTGAGACCCATTTCGAAGATCTGGCGCTGCGCTTTATGGATATCCGTAAACGTATCTACAAGTTCCCGAAAATGGGCGTCAAAGCGAAAATGATCGCCGTGACCACCACCTCAGGTACGGGTTCAGAAGTGACGCCATTTGCGGTAGTGACCGATGACGTGACCGGCCAGAAATATCCACTGGCGGATTACGCTCTGACCCCGGACATGGCCATTGTTGACGCCAACCTGGTGATGAACATGCCAAAATCCCTGTGCGCCTTTGGCGGCCTGGATGCGGTGACTCACGCACTGGAAGCTTACGTTTCAGTACTGGCGAACGAATACTCTGATGGCCAGGCGCTGCAAGCGTTGAAACTGCTGAAAGAATATCTGCCAGCCAGCTATAAAGAAGGTGCCAAGAACCCGGTCGCCCGTGAGCGCGTGCACAATGCCGCGACCATCGCCGGCATCGCGTTCGCCAACGCCTTCCTGGGGGTTTGCCACTCAATGGCCCACAAACTGGGTTCTGAGTTCCACATCCCACACGGTCTGGCCAACGCCATGCTGATCTCCAACGTTATTCGCTATAACGCGAACGACAACCCAACCAAGCAAACGGCTTTCAGCCAATACGACCGCCCACAGGCTCGTCGCCGCTACGGTGAAATCGCAGACCACCTCGGTCTGAGCGCACCGGGCGACCGTACCGCGCAGAAAATCGAGAAGTTGCTGACCTGGCTGGACGAGATTAAAGCTGAACTGGGCATCCCGGCCTCAATCCGTGAAGCCGGTGTGACAGAAGCCGATTTCCTGGCGAAAGTCGACAAACTGTCTGAAGACGCCTTTGACGACCAATGTACCGGCGCCAACCCGCGTTATCCGCTGATTGCCGAACTCAAGCAAATCATGCTGGATACCTTCTACGGCCGTAAGTTTAGTGAAGCGGAAGATGAAGAAGTTTTGGTAGCTCCAGCGGCGGCCAAAGCAGAAAAAAAGTCCAAAAAATAACGGTTCATTGAACCAATAAAAAACCGCCGAAAGGCGGTTTGAGTTTGATGACAAAGTTGTCTTTGAATCCGAGATACCCGGGCCTAGCGCACCGAGGGGCGCTCCGGCGGGCAAGCCGCTACGACCCCTTCGGCACGCTCTCCCTAATAACGGGCTTTGTCAGTAGTCTGAAACCGCCGAAAGGCGGTTTTTTTATGTGTCACGTTGGCCAGTACTTACCTGAGTGCACAATAGCGCTCAAACACGCCACAGGGCTCCCTGCGGCGTTCTAAACGCTACTCTATTGCCTGTATGGCTTCCTTGTAATGCTTGCGGCAAACGGAGACGTAGCTCTCGTTCCCGCCTATCACTACCTGCTCACCAGCATGCATAGCCTGTCCGCTTTCATCCAGCCGTAGCACCATATTGGCCTTGCGTCCGCAATGGCAGATGGTTTTCAACTCTACCAGTTTGTCTGCCCAGGCCAGCAAGTATTGGCTGCCAATGAACAGTTCCCCCAGGAAGTCGGTACGCAAGCCATAACACAGAACCGGAATATCCAGTTGGTCGACGACATCACACAATTGCTCAACCTGCTGTTTCGTCAGAAACTGACTTTCATCCAACAACACGCAATGTACCGGTTGCTGTTGATGTTCCTGTGCAATCATCGCATAGAGCATCGACTCATTATTATAGAGCTGCGCCTGTGACGACAGCCCGATCCGCGAGCTGACCTTACCGACACCAAATCGATGATCTATTTCGGCGGTAAACACCAACGTGCGCATACCACGCTCTTGATAATTATATGAAGATTGCAACAACGCGGTAGATTTCCCTGCGTTCATAGCAGAGTAATAAAAATAAAGTTGAGCCATGGGCCCGCAACTCCAATGGTATAAGAAATATTCGAAGGTTGATTCAGAGGTAAAGTGTACCATAACCTATCGGCCTGCTCACGCCTCCGGGTTAATCAACATCTCGCTAAACGAATGCCAAACTTTCAAGTGAAACATTCTGTTCGCTGCACCTCTTACTTTTACATCTATTTACAGGATAATTTCTGTCTGACATCACATTTAATTACTGCTAATGATTAGCACCCGGCATTAATGGTTATGCCAGCACAGTAAAGCCCCAGAAGCACCAGGTCAGGACGGAATTAAATCTATTAACACTCCTTAGCGCCACGCCTGAGTATTTAATGACATAAAACAGCCAGGGTACAGTTCTTGACGTTATCTTTACTCGTATACCCCCATTGTTTACAGTGTTTGCATACTGGGTCGCGTGATTTAACCCACAGAATTCGACGTAATATTGATATAAAACACAATTATAACTTAGTCATGAATGCCATTCCGGCATAGCAAACATACCGTCACTGTTGAAAATTTGACTTAAAAATGACGGTTGTAATACTTATCTCCCCCGCCTATATTAGCCAGAGTGTTCTGGTTTAGTGTTTTAAAAGGTAAATTTGAGCCTTCCTTTTCAATTTGGCTATTGCAGAAAAGAAAAGAGCACTCTATTATTATCCAGACGCCCCCCACCAATATAATTTGAGACTAGGACAATGAGCGAAGCATTAAAGATTTTGAACAACATCCGTACTCTACGCGCACAGGCAAGAGAATGCAGCCTGGAAACGCTGGAAGAAATGCTTGAAAAACTGGAAGTTGTTGTGAACGAACGTCGCGAAGAAGACAGCCAGGCTCAAGCAGAAGTTGAAGAACGCACCCGTAAACTGCAGCAATATCGTGAAATGCTGATTGCTGACGGTATTGATCCTAATGAACTGCTGCAAACTATGGCTGCAACTAAAGCCGCTGGTAAAGCTAAACGTGCAGCACGTCCGGCCAAATACCAATATAAAGACGAAAACGGCGAACTGAAAACCTGGACTGGCCAGGGCCGTACCCCAGCAGTGATTAAGAAAGCTATCGAAGAGCAAGGTAAATCTCTGGACGATTTCCTGCTGTAATAGCATTCAGCTGCAAGTTAAAAAGGCTCCCTTGGGAGCCTTTTTGTTATGCTTATTTTCAGAAGTAGTAGAACACAAGTCAGGCTTTGCGTAATTATCCTATGCAGGTAACCTTCTACCTCATTGGTCTTGCTTCTCGGCTAGCTGCCCCTTCCTGACTTTTGCAAAGCATAAAAAAGGGGCCGTGGCCCCTTATAGCATTTACGTACAGCTCAATTACTGAACTTTATAAAAAGACTTATACCATTCAACAAAGCGCTTCACACCTTCTTCAACGCTGGTTTCAGGCTTGAAGCCAATCACACGATAAAGTTCCGCAGTATCGGCACTGGTATCTAACACGTCGCCAGGCTGCATCGGCAGCATATTCTTACGCGCCTCGATCCCCAACGCCTGTTCCAGTGCACTGATATATTCCATCAGCTTTACCGGGCTGCTGTTGCCGATATTATAGACATGGTATGGCGCAGAACTGGTCGCCGGTGAACCCTGCTCAACCGTCCAGCTAGCATTTGCCTGAGGAATAACTGCCTGCAACCGCACAATAGCCTCAGCGATATCGTCGATGTAAGTAAAGTCACGGTGCATCTCACCGTGGTTATATACATCGATGCTTTCACCCGCCAATATGGCCTTGGTAAATTTGAACAGCGCCATATCCGGGCGTCCCCACGGGCCATATACGGTAAAGAAACGCAGACCGGTGGTTGGCAGACCATATAAGTGGGAGTAGCTGTGCGACATCAGCTCATTGGCTTTCTTGGTTGCCGCATACAAAGATATCGGGTGATCAACAGAATCTTCGGTCGCAAAGGGCAGCTTACGATTCAGACCATATACCGAACTGGATGAGGCATATAACAGATGCTCAACTTTATTGTGTCGGCACCCTTCCAGCACATTTAAATGCCCGATGAGATTCGAGTCTGCGTACGCCAGCGGGTTATCCAATGAATAACGCACCCCGGCCTGAGCACCCAGATGAATCACCCGTTGGAACTGGTGCTCAGCAAACAGCTGCGCCATGCCCTCGCGATCGGCCAAATCCAGCTTAATAAACCGGAAGGCGGGTTTATCCGCCAGCAGATCGAGGCGAGCCATTTTCAGGCCCACATCGTAATAATCATTCAGGTTGTCGATACCGACAACCTGATGCCCAGCGGCCAACAGACGCTCAGCGGTGTGATAACCAATAAACCCTGCCGCGCCTGTAACCAGGAATTTCATATTTATCCCTTAAATAACCGGCTGAATGGACGCACCGCGACCAATCGCATAATAGGTAAAGCCACGACTTTCCAGACGTTCAGGATCAAACAGGTTACGACCATCAAAGATCACCGGCTGCTTTAACGAACCTTTAATCACGTCGAAATCTGGCGCGCGGAAGTTCTGCCATTCGGTACAGATAACCAGCGCGTCAGCGCCCTGCAGCGCCGCTTCTTTGGTGCCTACCAGTTTCAGATCGTCACGCTGACCGTAGATGCGCTGAACTTCGTTCATGGCTTCAGGGTCGTAGGCCTGAACGGTAGCACCCGCTTCCCACAGTTGCTCCATCAGCACCCGGCTGGAAGCCTCACGCATGTCATCGGTATTTGGCTTGAATGCCAGCCCCCAAAGCGCAAAGGTTTTGCCTTTCAGATCTTCACCAAAGTGATGCTTGATAAACTTGGTCAGCTTATATTTTTGCTGATAGTTAACCTGCTCTACGGCTTGCAACAGTTTTGGCTGATAGCCGATATGTTCAGCCGTGCGGATCAGGGCCTGAACGTCTTTCGGGAAACAGGAGCCACCATAGCCGCAGCCTGGGTAGATAAAGTGATAGCCAATACGGGAATCAGAACCGATACCCTGACGCACTTTCTCAATGTCTGCACCCAGCATTTCGGCCAGATTAGACATTTCATTCATAAAGCTGATTTTGGTCGCCAGCATACAGTTGGCAGCATACTTGGTCAGTTCAGCACTGCGAATATCCATCATGATCATGCGATCGTGATTGCGGTTGAACGGCTCATACAGCTCGCGAATAGGTTCAATCACATCTTTGTTATCGGTACCGATAACAATGCGCTCAGGACGCATGCAGTCTGCTACTGCCGCGCCTTCCTTCAGGAATTCGGGGTTGGAAACCACATCGAACGGAACCGTGCTGCCGCGTTTGCGCAGCGTTTCTTCCATAACCTGACGGACTTTATCTGCGGTGCCAACCGGTACGGTAGATTTATCGATCACCACTTTATGATCGGTCATGTGTTCCGCGATGGTGCGGGCCACGGCAGTCACATACTTCAGGTCGGCAGAGCCGTCTTCATCCGGTGGCGTGCCCACGGCAATGAACTGAATGGTGCCATGTTCAACGCCGGCTTTAGCATCGGTGGTGAACTGCAGGCGACCTGCTTCATAGTTTTGCTGCACCAACGGCGTCAGGCCTGGCTCAAAAATAGGGATATTCCCTTTCTTCAGGTTTTCGACTTTACGTTCGTCTATATCAATACACATAACGTCGTGGCCGACTTCAGCCAACACCGCAGCCTGCACCAGGCCAACATAGCCAATACCAAAAACTGTTACTTTCATGGGAAAATCCTAGTTTTTCAAATTAAGACGAAAGATGAATAAATTATTTTTTATCAGCGGCCAGTAACTGTTTCAACCACTGAGTGAACTCTTGGCCCAGCCCGGCATGGCGCATGCCATACTCGACAAATGCCTGCATATAACCCAGCTTGTTGCCGCAGTCATGGCTGATCCCTTTCAGGTGATACGCCTCTACCGTCTCTTGCTGCATCAGCATTTCAATGCTGTCGGTCAGTTGGATTTCACCACCAGCGCCCGGAGGGGTTTTCGACAGCAGCGGCCAGATATCGGCGGAGAGCACATAACGGCCAACAATGGCCAGGTTGGAAGGGGCTTCCTCCGGCGAAGGTTTCTCTACCACGCTAACCATCGGGGCGCTTTCGCCCGGCTGCAGCTCATACCCTTTGCAATCGGCCACGCCATAGTTGCCAACATCTTTATGCGGCACAGGTTCCACCATAATCTGGCTGATACCGGTTTGCTCAAAGCGCTGCAGCATTTCGTGCAGGTTGTCTTTTTTCAGATCGGAGCTGTACTCATCGAGGATCACGTCCGGCAAAATCACCGCCACCGGTTCGTCACCCACCAGTGGATAGGCACACATAATCGCGTGACCCAAGCCTTTAGCCACCCCCTGACGCACCTGCATTACGGTAACGCCCTTGGGACAGATAGACTGCACTTCATCGAGCAACTGACGCTTAACTCGTTTTTCCAGCATCGCTTCCAGTTCAAAACTGGTATCGAAATGGTTTTCGATCGAATTCTTGGAGGAATGGGTAACCAACACAATTTCGTTAATCCCTGCCGCAATACACTCATTGACAACGTATTGGATCAAGGGTTTGTCAACCAGCGGCAGCATTTCTTTAGGAATGGCTTTTGTCGCCGGTAACATCCGTGTTCCCAAGCCTGCAACCGGGATCACAGCCTTTCTGACTTTACGATTTACAGCAGGCATTATTTCCTCTCTTAATAGCGCTCAGTTTATGAGCTTCATCCGCCATACAAAAACCCTCGGAGTATACCAGCTTATGACTGACTGGCATTAACCGCAGCGCAAATAGAAAAACTTTAGGACAATTACCCAATGGACTGACTGAGGTAAAAATAAGCATCTCAAATATATAAATTTCAAATACTATTTTGACCCAGGAGGATTATTCAGCGCTGAGCATCAAGCGTAGCCTGCCACCCGAGCCCCAAACCTGGCACTGCCAGGCGGCACAGTGCTGACTGATTTGATTCATGTACGTCGCACCCAGCGTTCCCAGTGGCACACCGTTGCTCAGTTGAATTTGATTATCACCGGTATTTACATTGGCATGCAGGCCGGCGGAGACCAGGATCAGGTTTTTATATTCGGTGTGATAATAACCGACCAGCATCGGAAATTGCCCTTCCAGCTTGCCTTGACGTAATAATTGATTAACCTGCTTTAACAATGCGCTCATTTGCGGCAGTCGATGACGCTGATTAGCTAAATGATCTTGCAACAATCCATTAAATAATGCGCGCAGCAGCAGTGCCGCCAATACGCCATTATCTCCTGCGCGGGTCACATCCAGACAATAGAACGCCAGGTCTTTATCCGACAGTGCCGCAATATCCAGCACCAGTCCCGGATTCTCGCTAGTGGTTAATTGCCGATAATTAATCCGGCAATGAGCCACGGTCTGCTGCACCGGTGGTTGTAACTGTTTGAGCAACTTCACCGCTTCGGAAGGATTTTTACTCAGCGCATCCCAGTCCTGGAACAGTTCCACCTCCTCAATGGCCGGCGAAGTGAACATATTGGGATACAGACACCCCAACACCGCTTCACGCAGACGATTAAGGTCGGTCACCGGCTTTAACAATACGTCCTGAACGCCTAACCGCAACATTTTGGCGATATCCGCCATTTTATCGGTAGCCGAAATCACCAACACCGGAGTTTGCACTCCTTGCAGCCGCAGATGTTCGACAAACTCAATCCCATCCATTTCCGGCATCGCCAGATCGCACAGGATTAAATCGGGATGAACATCATCCACCAGACTCAACGCCTGCAAACCATTGGGGGCCTCACTGGTTTCCGCCCCCAACGATTTCAAATAGCCAACAAGCACGGAACGAAAAACCAGTTCGTCCTCAACGACCAAAATGCGCTTGTGAGTCAATGGTAATGCCATCAGCCGAGCCTCTTCCCTTTTCATAATGTAATAGTGGCTCAAAAAGACCTTTTATGCCTGTCGGAAATTGCTCCCATCGCAGGTTATACAGTCAAGAACCGTAAATTATCTGTTTTTTTATCAAGGGCAACAGTTTATCCAGCTGTTTTTCAACCGCCAGCCTGCCGGCTTCAATCGCCTCTTCGGCACGATGGAAATCCAACGTTGAAATCTGCGGGCAATAGGGTTGGATCAACACATCAGGCGGATCGCCCGCCATGCGGTTGCGTTTCAATCGATTTTCCAGCACCTGAATAGAAGTTCCCATAATTTCCATCGCCGTTGGCGTGAAATTAGGCTTTCTGGTGGTCATTTTGCTGATGCGTTCCCTTAATCGTCCTCGCCAGTTACGGGCGGGGAGATCTTTTGCCGCGTCCATATCTGGACTGCGTACCGAGAACAAATCCTGCTGCATCAGATGGGCATCATGTTGCAAGTCAACGGCGATAACAATGTCGGCCCCCAACGCCCGGGTCAATGAGATAGGTACCGGATTCACCACAGCGCCGTCCACCAGCCAATAGCCGTCAAACCACACCGGAGCCAACAGGCCGGGCATGCTGCATGAGGCTCGCACCGCCTGATGAATGTCACCTTCGGTCAGCCACAGTTCCCGCCCGGTACTCAGATTGGTCGCCACGGCACCAAACTTCAATGAACACTCAGCGATATCATCGATCTTCAACAACTGCCCTACCGCATTAAACACGCGCTCACCGCGCAGCAACCCACCGCGTTGCCAGGACAAATCCATCAACCGGATCACATCCCAATAGCTGAATGAACGCACCCAGGTTTCCATGGCCGGCAGACGATGGCTGGCAAAAGCCGCCCCTACCAATGCGCCAACCGAACAACCGGCTACTATATCGACTTCAACACCCAACTTCTTTAGTGCATTGATCACGCCAATATGTGCCCATCCTTTAGCCGCCCCCGCGCCCAATGCCAATCCAACCTTAATTTTTCGCATAGTTCCGGTCCTTTTTCGGTGAATTGCTTCGATCCTGCCGTCAGCGTAGATTGTCAGGGTCGAATGTTGTTAGGTAACATATGCGCTAAATTACTTTCGGCATCGGCCCGTTCATTTCGTTCCGGCCATTTTAGGAGTCACCTTGCCCGAATTATGCCCCTGCGGTAGCGGACTGGAGTATAGCGCATGCTGCGAACCCTACGTCAACGGCACTCAAACGCCAGCGACACCCGGACTATTAATGCGTTCGCGCTTTAGCGCGTACGTAAAACACAACGTGGATTATCTGATTGCCACCTGGCATCCCGACTGCCATGCCACGGAATGGCGCAACGCGATCGTCGACAGTTTCAAAAATACCGAATGGCTGGGTTTGACGGTGGTTGAAGAAAAACAGGGCCATGAGGCCGGGGAAGGTTTTGTCGAATTCATTGCCCAATTCGTTGACGGTAACACCGGTGAACGCCAGGCGATGCACGAGCGTTCACGCTTCCTTCAACTTGACCAACGCTGGTATTATATTGACGGAACCAAACCCCAGCCGGGCAGAAATGCCATTTGCCCCTGCGGCTCAGGTAAAAAATATAAAAAGTGCTGCGGGCGTTAGCCGGCAGTCACAGAGCCCGATAGATTTCAGGTCGCAGCCAATCCGGTCGCCGCTTGAAAATATAGATGATAAAAACTCTCGCCTGCGAAGACAGGACGTTCAGTATCAGACAGGATCCTCACTCCCATGCCACACCAAAATGTACAAAGAAAAGTTTTGCGCACCATTTGTCCGGATGCCAAAGGTCTGATCGCCAAGATCACCAATATTTGTTACAAACATGAACTCAACATTGTTCAGAACAATGAATTCGTTGATCACCGCACCGGCCGCTTCTTTATGCGTACCGAGCTGGAAGGCATTTTTAACGACACTACTTTGCTGGCGGATCTCGATAGCGCACTGCCGGTGGGTTCGGTCCGCGAACTGCATAACTCCGGCCGTCGTCGTATTGTGGTGCTGGTGACCAAAGAAGCGCATTGCCTGGGCGACTTGCTGATGAAAAGCGCTTACGGCGGCCTGGATGTGGAGATTGCGGCGGTTATCGGTAACCACGATACGCTGCAAACGTTGGTAGAGCGTTTCGATATCCCGTTCCACCTGGTCAGCCATGAAGGCCTGACGCGCGATCAACACGATCAGAAAATGATGGCCCAGATCGATCAGTATCAGCCGGATTACGTAGTGTTGGCCAAATATATGCGCGTACTGACGCCTGCATTTGTACAGCACTACCCGAACCAGGTGATTAATATTCACCACTCGTTCCTGCCGGCCTTTATCGGCGCACGGCCTTATCATCAGGCTTACGAGCGTGGTGTGAAAATCATCGGCGCTACAGCCCACTACGTTAACGACAATCTGGACGAAGGCCCGATCATCATGCAGGACGTGATTCATGTCGATCACACCTATTCTGCTGAAGATATGATGCGTGCCGGACGAGACGTCGAGAAAAATGCACTCAGCCGCGCGCTTTACCATGTGTTGGCGCAACGGGTATTTGTCTACGGTAACCGGACGGTTATCCTGTAATTGCTCAAGAAAGCGGTGCCTTTCGTTCAGGGATGCACCGCCACGAGTAAAAAATCGGCAAACGATTCATTTTCTGCATTTCAATACTTTACACGCCCGTTTCATTTGATATGATGCGCCCCGCTTACCGAGACAGATGTTTCGCAAGCAAGGCCAGTGGTGGGGTTCCCGAGCGGCCAAAGGGAGCAGACTGTAAATCTGCCGTCACAGACTTCGAAGGTTCGAATCCTTCCCCCACCACCATCTTCTCTCTGTTGATGAGAGCGCAGCGAAAGCTGAAGCTACATAAAACACGGAGGGGGAGGATGAGAAGCTTCGCCAAGGTTCGAGTCTCACGCAGTGAGACAACGCGCTTCAGCGCGGCCCGAAGGGTGAGGAACGAAGAGACGAATAATCCTTCCCCCACCACCATCTTCTCTCTGTCAAGAGTGAAGACGCAGTAAAGAAACCGGCCAGGTTTCTTCCGGATGAAACCGGAACTACAATTTGTAAAACCATGAATACCATGGTGGGGTTCCCGAGCGGCCAAAGGGAGCAGACTGTAAATCTGCCGTCACAGACTTCGAAGGTTCGAATCCTTCCCCCACCACCATCCTTGTATACTCCCCAGAATCAAATCAAACCTGAAAGCTCCGTGTCACTCCCAAGCGGGAAGGATGAGAAGCTTCGACAAGGTTCGAGTCTCACGCAGTGAGACAACGCGCTTCAGCGCGGCCCGAAGGGTGAGTCGCACAGCGACGAATAATCCTTCCCCCACCACCATCCTTGTATATCCCCCAGAATCAAACCAAACCTGAATGCTCCATGTCACTCCCAAGCGGGAAGGATGAGAAGCTTCGACAAGGTTCGAGTCTCACGCAGTGAGACAACGCGCTTCAGCGCGGCCCGAAGGGTGAGTCGCACAGCGACGAATAATCCTTCCCCCACCACCATCCTTGTATATCCTCCAGAATCAAATCAAACCTGACAGCATTCCATCACTCTCTCAGTTCATCATTTATCAATTCCCTTAACCATTCAGCGCATCCTCAACTTGAACTCCGGCCAACAATTCGCTATACCACTGACTTCTTTAATGCAGTAAGGAAGAAAGTGCATGCGTAACAATATCTGCGTTTTTTGTGGTGCCAGCGAAGGCGTTAATCCTGCTTATGCCGAGAATGCACGGCAACTGGGTCAAACGCTCGCCGCTCAGGGTCGACGCCTAATCTATGGCGGCGGCAAAAAAGGGTTGATGGGCATTGTGGCGGATGCCGTACTTGCCGCCGGAGGTGAGGCGGTGGGCATTATTCCTGAGCGGTTGGTAGAAGCAGAAACCGCACATCGTGGCCTGACTGAACTGGAAGTGGTTCCGGACATGCACACCCGTAAGGCGCGCATGGCGGCTCTGGCAGACGGTTTTATTGCTCTGCCCGGCGGCATAGGTACCCTCGAGGAACTGTTTGAAATCTGGACCTGGGGCCAGATCGGCTATCACAGTAAACCGGTTGGTTTGCTGGATGTGAACGGGTTCTATCGCCCGCTAAACAGTTTCCTGCAGCACGTGGCCGATCAGGGCTTTATGCGCCATGACTATCTGGGCACCATGCACATCAGTGAATCAGCGCAAACCTTACTGCAACAATTTGACGACTATCAGCCCAAAACTTACGACCGCTGGGCAAAATAATTCAACTTGCCGCCGGCGGCCCGATGCCGCTGGCCTGCGTTACATTTCTGGTCAAACTCTGCTACTATCTCAACACATTTTTCTTGTAAAAACGGCACCGCTCATGAAGTTTGTCTCTTTTAATATCAATGGACTGCGTGCGCGTCCGCACCAACTGGCCGCGATCATCGAACAGCACCAGCCCGACGTGATCGGCCTGCAGGAAACGAAAGTTCACGATGACATGTTCCCGCTGGAAGAAGTCAGCCAGCATGGCTATCACGTGTTCTATCATGGCCAAAAAGGTCACTATGGCGTGGCGCTGCTAACCAAAGAAAAGCCGCTTGCCGTACGCCGTGGTTTCCCTACCGATGATGAAGACGCACAGCGCCGCATCATCATGGCCGATCTGGCGACGCCGCAAGGCACGCTGACGGTGATCAATGGCTACTTCCCGCAGGGGGAAAGCCGTGACCATCCGATCAAATTCCCCGCCAAGACACGCTTCTATCAGGATCTGCAAAACTACCTGGAGCAGCAAATGTCGGTGGACTCACCGGTACTGGTGATGGGTGACGTGAATATCAGCCCAAGCGATTACGATATCGGCATCGGCGAGGAAAGCCGTAAGCGCTGGCTGCGTACCGGTAAGTGCTCCTTCCTGCCGGAGGAGCGCGAATGGATGGATCGCCTGATGAACTGGGGCCTGGTAGATACCTACCGCCACGCTAACCCGGAACGTAACGATCAATTCTCGTGGTTTGATTACCGTTCACGGGGCTTCGATGAAAACCGGGGCCTGCGTATCGATCTGCTGCTGGCCAGCACGCCATTGGCCGCACGCTGCACCGCCACCGGCATCGATTATCAGATCCGCGGGATGGAAAAACCGTCGGATCACGCGCCAGTCTGGGCGGAATTCTCACTGTAATTGACCCAACCCCGGCTATTGCCGGGGTTTTGCTATGTGGTACCTATGAAAATTATCGATGTCGTCGCCGCCATCATTGAAAGAAATGGCCAAATTCTTTTGGCGCAGCGTAATGCTGACAGCGATCAGGCCGGATTGTGGGAGTTTCCCGGCGGCAAGGTTGAGGCCGGCGAGAGCCAGCCACAGGCACTGGCGCGTGAACTGGACGAAGAGTTGGGAATTGTGGCCAGTGTTGGCCGCTATGTCGCCAGCAACCAGTGGCAACAGAGTGAGCGAATGATCCGGCTACATGCCTGGCAGGTTGATACCTTTAGCGGTGAATTACAAAACCGCTGCCATTCGGATTTTGTCTGGTTGGCACCGGAGCAGGCGTTTGACTATCCCCTGGCCCCGGCGGACGTACCGCTATTAACCGCCTATATTAGCGCATTGCAGGCGGAAGCCTGAGTTACAGCGTCACTTCTTCAGACGCACCCAGATTAACGGATTAGTCCCTACCACGTTGGGGTCGCGTACGCACTGCAACGCTTCCCCTTCCACCTTGAGAACCGCCCCTTCAGAATAGTTTTGATCCTGATAGATGCAGCAACGACTGCAAGGTTGTGCCGCGGGTTGAGCCGCAGCGCTTTTTGCTGCCCCCCAGATCTCCGGCGACACTGGCACCACCACATCGACATCGCCGCGATTGGCCATCGCCTCGGTGCAAAACAACAGCGCGCTACCGGCCAGCAACAGTAAGCCGTGATTCATTCGCTCTTCTCCCGCGCCTTACCGGCGCTTTTCTTGCGTTTTTTCGCCCCGCCGGAAGGCGACGGCGGCAACCCGCGAAACGCCATACTCGCCCGGCTCTGCTTGGCCTGATAAATCAGCTCCTGCAGAGTACCTACCAGAGGTTGCATAAAGTCCTGATAACGACAGGATTTCTCACTGATTTGCGTCAGCGTGGCTTCCCAGTTGGCGGTCATATCAGGACGGGCAGCAATATCCGGCAGCGAATGGATCAACGCCCGGCCGGTTTCACTGGAGTGAATATAGCGCCCTTTCTTATACAAAAACGCCCGCTTGAACAGCAACTCAATGATGCCCGCGCGCGTGGCCTCTGTCCCTAAACCATCGGTCGCTCGCAGGATTTTCTTTAGTGCTTTATCCTGAACGAAACGTGCAATCCCGGTCATGGCGGAAAGCAGGCTGGCATCGGTAAAAGGACGTGGCGGTTGGGTCTGACGTTCAACCACCTCACCACGCTCACACAGTAGCTGGTCATCCTTCGCCACCACCGGCAACGGAGCGCCTTCATTTTCTTCATCACGCTCTTTACTGCCCAACAGTGTTCGCCAGCCTGCTTCGGCAAGAAAACGCGCCTTGGCGATAAACTTGCCGCCGGCAATATCCAGCTCAATCACGCATTTGCGGAACATGGCGTCCGGGCAGAACTGCATCAGGTACTGCCGCGCCACCAAGCCATAAACGTTCAGTTCATCCTGGCTGAGGCTAACCTTACTGGCACGGGCGGTCGGAATAATGGCGTGGTGAGCATCAACCTTCTTGTCGTCCCAGCAACGGTTACGGCGATCGCTGTCGATCACCGGCTGCGGATACAGATCCGGCTGATGAACGCTGATGGCGTTCAACACCGAATGCCGCCCGGCAAAATGCTCTTCCGGCAGGTAGCGACAGTCGGAACGCGGATAGGTGATCAATTTATGGGTTTCATACAGCCGCTGGCACACGTCCAGTACCTGCTGCGCGCTCAGGTTGAAGCGTTTGGAAGCCTCAATCTGTAAGGTCGACAGTGAAAACGGCAAGGGTGCGGTATCTGATTCCCGTTTATCATTATAAGAGGTGACCAGCGCCGGCTGGCCCTCGATACGCTTGAGCACGTGTTCTGCCAACGATCGGTGCAGCAAGCGCCCTTCTTCGTCCTGATAAGGCTCGCAGGAGTCACTCGGTTGCCACAGGGCGACAAAACGTTCGTCTTTAGGCGTCACGATGTGCGCTTTAACCTCGAAGAAGTCCTTCGAGACAAAATTTTCAATATCTTCGTCACGCCTGACGACCAACCCCAACACCGGTGTTTGCACCCGGCCCACCGACAACACGCCATCATAACCGGCATTACGCCCCAAAATGGTGTAGGCGCGGGTCATGTTGATGCCATACAGCCAGTCGGCGCGGGAACGCGCCAGGGCGGAGACACAAAGTGGGATAAAGTCGCGATTGTCACGCAACCGTTCGATAGCGCGCTCCACCGCCTGCGGGTTGAGATCGTTGATCAGGCAACGGCGGACGCTGTGGCGTTTTTCCGGCGACAACGCCAGATAGTCCAGCACCTCATCCACCAGCAATTGGCCTTCCCTGTCCGGGTCACCGGCATGCACCACTTCATCGGCCTCGTGCAGCAGCTTTTTGATGGCATTAAGCTGTTTGCTGACCGAAGGCCGTGGCTGCAACTGCCACTTTTCGGGGATGATCGGCAGATCGGCCAGCGACCAGCGCGCATAACGGCTGTCGTAGGCATCCGGCTGCGCCTGTTCTAACAAGTGGCCCACACACCAGGTCACCACATCATTGTTACCGCAGGCGATAAACCCATCGCCGCGGCGATGCGGCTTGGGAAGTACGTCGGCAATGGCGCGCGCCAAACTCGGTTTCTCGGCAATAAACAGTCGCATTATTCACCGTTATTCTGGCTGTACGTCATCAGGAATTCTCTTACTTCAGCATAATTCCCGCGGAACACAATCCGCTGGGATTTCTTTTCCAATTGATAGTGATACATCGGATCGTAGTAGTGCTGCAACAACGGCACCAGCCACTGCTGATGCTCGTCACTATTTCCACTGGCCTGCTGATACTGCAGGGCCCGTTCCAGGTGCTGCGTCAGGAGCTGGAAACGCTCCAGCCCCAGGCGGCGGCGAATGGCAAACAGGCCGTGATGTAGATATTCATCGTACTTCTGCCAGCCAAGCGGCGCGCCGTAGGCCTGTTCAAACTCAATACGCATCCGGTCGATATATTCGTGCTGCAGCCGTGCCAGACGCACCTCAAAAGGATCGTCTATCACCGCCACCGGTGCCTGCTGCATGCGGTTGAAGACGGGTAATGGCAGATTGTTGCTGCCGATAATGCGCCCCTCGTCTTCCAGCACCCAGCGGCGGCAGCCACCATGCTGTTTTTTCAGCAATAACACAGCCAGACGATTCTCAAAATCAATCTGGCCGCTTTGACTCACCAGCGTTCGGCCAAAAGATGAACCGCGGTGGTGCGCCGCCCCTCCAGATCAACGCCGTCGGCCAGCTCATTAACCAACAGAGTTTTACCGCTGCCGGTATTGCCGCCGATCAGCACCATCGGCAGTTCAGCGCTCTGCTCCAGCGTGGTGAGCAAAAAATTGCGCAGGGCCTTGTAACCGCCGGTGATGCGCGGATAGGCGACGCCGGCCTCACGCAGCCACTGCTGCACCAACTGAGAACGCAAACCGCCGCGGAAACAGTAAATATAGCCTTCCGGCCATTGGGCACATTGCGCCAGCCAGGCTGCCGTACGTTGCTCACGAAGCCTGCCATTAACCAGGCTGTGGCCCAGCGCAATCGCTGCCTGCTGGCCTTGCTGTTTATAACAGGTGCCGACGGCCTGCCGTTCGTCGTCATTCATTAGCGGCAGATTCACAGCATTGGCGAACGCGCCCTGCTGAAACTCAACCGGCGCACGCACGTCAATCAGCGGGATATCCTGCAAAAAAATACGGCGATAATCCTGGCCGTCTTCCCGTTCCCTGGTGGCTGACACTAGGCAACCTCAATCAACGGCTTGCCCGGCACTGCCGCATGCAGTTCACCGATAGCCTGGAGTTGAATACCGTGGCGCTCGGCAATCGCCTGCACCTGCTGCTCCGCTTCAGGTAGTACCGCCAGCAGCAAGCCGCCGGAGGTCTGCGGATCGCACAGCAATTGGCGCTGCAGGTCGGTCATTTCACCGACCAGATGGCCGTAACTGTCAAAGTTGCGCCCGGTGCCGCCAGGCACGCAGCCTTCGGCAATATAACGCTCGATGTCAGGCAATTTAGGTACCTGATCAAACCATACCGTCGCCTGCAGCCCTGAGCCCTGGCAAACCTCGCTCAGATGCCCCAGCAGACCAAAGCCGGTAACGTCGGTCATCGCCGTCACACCTTCGACTTCGGCAAAATCCGTGCCCGGCTTGTTCAATTGACACATCACTTCGGTTGCCAGGCCTTCATGCTCTGGCAACAGCTTGCTTTTCTTCTCGGCGGTAGTCAGCACGCCAATGCCCAACGGCTTGGTCAGGTACAATTTGGCTCCGGCCTGCGCCGCGCTGTTTTTCTTCACCCGCTCGGTATTGACGATGCCGGTCACCGCCAGGCCAAAAATAGGCTCTGGCGCATCAATAGAATGGCCTCCCGCCAGGGCGATACCCGCCTGCTGACAGGCATAGCGCCCGCCGTCGATCACCTGCTGCGCCACTTCTGCCGGCAGCGTAGCAATCGGCCAGCCCAGAATGGCAATCGCCATGATCGGTTTACCGCCCATGGCATACACGTCGCTGATGGCGTTGGTGGCGGCGATGCGACCGAAATCGAACGGGTTATCGACGATCGGCATAAAGAAGTCGGTGGTGCTGATAATGCCCACGCCGTTGCCGATGTCATACACCGCCGCATCGTCACGGGTTTCATTACCCACCAGCAAGCGCGGATCGACAAATTTCTCCCGCTCGCTGTGCAGAATAGTTTCGAGAACTTTCGGTGAGATTTTACAACCGCAGCCGGCGCCATGGCTGTACTGGGTTAAACGGATCGCTGGCGATGTCATATACCACTCCCTTCGGTTAACGGCATTCAAGATATCATAGGGTAGCGCTTGCCGACGGATTGGTAAGAGCGGGCTGCCGATAACCGAACGGCCTGCTCATAAACAACACAGAATGGCGGGATTAGCGCATTTTTGCCGCATCCCGCCAGTGGGATCAGAAATAGCTGACGAAAGGCGTGCTGTCCGGGGCGATCACTTTGGTGGAAGCTTTTAACTGTGGAGTCCCCAAATACAGGAAGCCGACAATTTCGTCCTGCTCGCGACAGCCAAAGGCTTCACGAACCAGTGAATGTTCGGTCCAGGCGCCGGTGCGCAGATACCGTTGAAACCCTGCGCCAGTGCGGCCATCTGCATCGCCTGAACCGCACAACCGGCAGAAACCACCTGTTCCCAGCGCGGCACCTTGGTTTCTTCAGTGCAATGGGCCACCACGGTGATAATCAGCGGGGCGCGGAATGGCGCTTTTGTGGCCTTTTCTAGCGCGGCTTCATCCATTTCGTCCTGCTTTGCAGCAGCTTGTAACAATTGGCTAAAACGCTCCAGACCCTGGTTTTCGATCATCACAAAACGCCATGGCTGCAAGGCACCATGATCGGGCGCTCGCAGGCCAGCGTTGATGATATTCTGGCGTGCCTCACCCGTCGGCGCCGGGGGCCGCGAGGCGTGACGCAGAGCGGCGATTCAGTAAAAGATCCAGTGCATCCATCGTAAACTCCTGATAACAATTTTCATTCAAATCACGTTAACATAGCTAAACGGCGAGTGACAGCCTCGGCATTAGCCTCTGTGACCCACGATTTAAAGCTGACATTTCTTTGGCCGCTCATTAGGATAGCGGAACATTCTCGACTCTTGCTGGAGAGCACATGCGCACATTGTGGCAAATCATTGCCGGCGTTTTCAGGTGGACATGGCGTCTGCTGAACTTTATCAGGGAACTGATCCTCAATTTGTTCCTGGTGTTGCTGATCCTGGTTGGGGTCGGTATCTATCTTTCATTCCAGAGTGCCACCACCCCTGCCGTGCCTACCCGCGGTGCGTTGCTGGTGGACCTGAGCGGCGTGGTCGTTGACCAACCGTCGATGAACAACAAGGTTCGCCAATGGGGTCGTGAACTGTTGGGCGCTTCCAGCAACCGCCTGCAGGAAAACTCCCTGTTTGACGTGGTTGACAGCATCCGCAAGGCTAAAGACGACAAAAACATTACCGGCATGGTATTGCAGTTGAATGACTTTGCCGGTGCCGATCAGCCTTCGCTGCAGTACATCGGCAAGGCGCTACGTGAATTCCGTGACAGTGGCAAACCGATCTTTGCCATTGGCGACAGCTATAACCAGACGCAATATTATCTGGCCAGCTACGCCAACAAGGTTTATCTGTCGCCACAGGGTGCGGTCGACCTGCACGGCTTTGCCACCAACAACCTTTACTACAAGTCGTTGTTGGAAAAACTCAAGGTCACCACCAACATCTTCCGCGTCGGTACCTATAAATCCGCCGTGGAACCCTTGATCCGTGACGATATGTCACCGGCCGCCCGTGAGGCAGACAGCCGCTGGATTGGTGGATTGTGGCAAAACTATCTGGATACCGTGGCGGCTAACCGCCAGATCACGGCGCAACAGCTGTTCCCAGGGGCCACAGGCGTGCTGAGCGGTATGCAGGCTGCCGGGGGGATACGGCCAAGTATGCGCTGGATAACAAACTGGTCGATGAACTGGCGTCGCGCACCGTCATCGAAAACCAACTGATCAAGACTTTCGGTTGGGACAAGCAGGCCAATGATTTCAACGCGACCAGCATCTACGACTACCAGCCGAAGCCAACGCCGGATCAAGGCGGTAAAATCGCCGTGATCTTCGCTAACGGCGCGATCATGGACGGTCCGCAAACACCAGGCACCGTTGGCGGCGATACCACCGCCGCAGAACTGCGTCAGGCGCGACTGGATCCGGCCATCAAGGCGGTGATTTTCCGAGTCAACAGCCCAGGGGGCAGCGTCAGCGCCTCGGAAGTGATCCGCTCCGAGTTGGCTGCGGTACGTGCCGCCGGCAAACCTGTGGTGGTTTCCATGGGTGGCATGGCGGCCTCGGGCGGCTATTGGGTCTCTACGCCGGCGGACTACATCATCGCCAGCCCGAGCACCCTCACCGGTTCCATTGGCATCTTCGGGGTGATTAACACCTACGAGCAGACGCTGGACAGCATCGGTGTGCATACCGACGGCGTGGCAACCTCGCCGCTGGCGGATCTGGCGGTCACCAAGGCGCTGCCGCCTGAGTTCTCGCAGATGATGCAGTTGAACATCGAGAAAGGTTATCAAAACTTTATCGACCTGGTCGCCAAGTCACGCAAAATGACACCGCAGCAGGTTGATCAGATTGCTCAGGGCCACGTGTGGCTGGGCAGCGATGCCAAGACCAATGGTCTGGTCGATCAGTTGGGTGACTTCGACGATGCGGTGAAGAAAGCCGCCGAACTGGCGCAATTGAAACAGTGGCAGCTTAACTGGTTTGTCGATACGCCAAGCCTGACCGATATGGTGCTCAGTCAGTTTGGCGTTTCCATTCACGCCATGCTGCCGGCAGCCATCCAGTCGATGCTGCCTGCTCCCTTGGCATCAGTGGCCATGGCGGTTAAAGAGCAACCGGGTTTGTTCAATAACCTGAACGATCCGCAAAACCGTTATGCCATCTGTTTGACCTGCGGAGAAGTCCGCTAACAAATTAATCCTCAGCCCGGCACCCGCCGGGCTTTTTTTCTGCGCTTATCCCCCTATAATTCAGCCCATCTTATTTCTGTTAAAACAATCACTATGCAAAAGAAATCGATTTACGTCGCCTACACTGGCGGGACCATCGGCATGCAGCGTTCTGAGCACGGTTATATTCCTGTTTCCGGTCACCTGCAGCGGCAACTGGCCCTGATGCCGGAATTCCACCGGCCGGAAATGCCGGACTTCACCATTCATGAATATGCACCGCTGATCGACTCCTCCGACATGACGCCGGAAGACTGGCAGCATATCGCCGACGATATCAAACTGAATTATGACCGTTATGACGGCTTCGTGATCCTGCACGGTACCGACACCATGGCGTTCACCGCCTCGGCGCTGTCATTCATGCTGGAAAACCTGGCCAAGCCGGTGATTGTCACCGGTTCTCAAATTCCACTGGCGGAACTGCGTTCCGATGGCCAGACCAACCTGCTGAACGCGCTGTATCTGGCAGCCAACCATCCGGTAAATGAAGTCAGCCTGTTCTTCAATAACAAGCTGTTCCGTGGCAACCGGACCACCAAGGCGCATGCTGACGGTTTCGACGCCTTTGCTTCCCCCAATCTGCCGCCGCTGCTGGAGGCTGGTATTCACATTCGCCGCCAGAACGGCATCGACAGCCCGGTCTGCAATGGCGAACTCAAGGTGCATGACATTACGCCACAACCAATCGGTGTGGTGACCATTTACCCAGGCATTTCCGGCGCGGTAGTACGCAATTTCCTGCTACAGCCGGTGAAAGCCTTGATCCTGCGCTCTTACGGGGTAGGCAACGCGCCGCAAAAAGCAGAGCTGGTGGATGAATTGCGCGACGCTTCCGAACGCGGCATTGTGGTGGTCAACCTGACGCAGTGCATCTCCGGGAGGGTCAATATGGAAGGCTACGCCACCGGTAATGCACTGGCCCATGCCGGCGTCATCAGTGGATTTGACATGACGGTCGAGGCCGCATTGACCAAGTTGCATTACCTGTTGAGCCAACCGCTGACGCCGGAACAAATTCGCAGCCAGATGCAACTGGATCTGCGTGGCGAGCTAAGCATTAGCGGTTAACCCATACACCACGGAGGCGCAATGAAAACAGCCCTGTTGCTTATCGATTTGCAAAACGACTTTTGCCCCGGCGGCGCACTGGCTGTGGCCAACGGTGATGCCGTCATCAGCGTTGCCAATCAGGCCATAGCGGCCTGCAGCGCACGCGGTGAGCCAGTAGTCGCCTGCCAGGACTGGCATCCCGCCAATCACCGCAGCTTTGCGGTAAATGCCAACGCCCCCGTGGGCACTCTGGGTGAGCTGGAGGGGTTGCCACAGGTTTGGTGGCCGGTGCATTGCGTACAGGAAAGCCAGGGCGCTGAGTTTCATCCGCAATTACACCAACGGGACATTATCGCGGTGTTCCGTAAAGGGCAAAATACGGATATCGACAGCTACAGCGCCTTCTTCGACAACGGTCACCGCTCGCACACCGAGTTGGACAGCTGGCTAAAAACGCAGAACGTTAGCCATCTGGCGATTATGGGGTTAGCAACCGACTACTGCGTAAAATTCAGCGTGCTGGATGCGCTGGAGTTGGGCTACAGAACTACGGTGATTACCGATGGCTGCCGCGGGGTTGATTTGCAGCCCGGCGACAGTCAGGAAGCCCTGCGGATAATGCAACAGGCCGGAGCGCAATTAGTTACCCTGTCACAATTCATTGACCGCTGATGCCATTGGGCGCTTTTTGCGCCCTTTTCTCCCCGGCCCAAATCTCGACATCGCTCACATTCCGACCATTCTCCTGTGATTACATCTTGTTCGCGTGCGGCGCTTTTGCTGTTATGACCGCTGATGCATTGGCATCAGTAAGTTATACGCATCCGGGGCCCATTGAGCCCGGCTTTATGTTACCGCCTCAGGCGGTTTCGGTCGGCCTTGCCGACCAAAGGAGATGACATGGTATTAACCCGTAAACTGCTGCCTTTGCTGGTAGCGGTGCAGCTTGGTATGGCTGGTGCCGGCATGGCTCATGCCGCTTCTTACCTTTCCGTCGGTTATTTCAACGGTGGCGGTGATGTTACCGCCGGTCCTGGTGGCGATATCAACAAGCTCGACGTCACACAAATTACCCACCTCAATTACTCTTTCGGTCTGATCTACAACGACGAGAAACAGGAAACCAACCCGGCGTTAAAAGATCCATCCCGCCTGCACCAAATTTATTTGTCACCCAAGGTGATGGCGGATTTGCAACTGTTGCCGGTACTGCGTAAACAGAACCCGGAGCTGAAAGTCTTGCTGTCCGTCGGTGGCTGGGGCGCGCGCGGGTTCTCAGGCGCAGCTGCCACAGCGGAAAGCCGGGCGGTGTTTATCCGCTCGGTGCAGCAGGTCATCAAGCAATATCATCTGGACGGCATCGATCTCGACTGGGAATACCCGGTTAACGGTGCCTGGGGGCTGGTCGAAAGCCAACCGGCGGATCGTGCCAACTTCACGCTGTTGCTGGCAGAGCTGCATAAAGCATTGGATAAAGGCAAGTTGCTGACCATCGCCGTCGGGGCCAACGTGAAAAGCCCGCAGGAATGGGTCGATGTTAAAGGCATTGCGCCCTACCTCGATTACATCAACCTGATGACTTACGATATGGCGTACGGCACCCAATACTTCAACTCCAATCTGTATGACTCCAAACAATGGCCAACCGTCGCCGCTGCCGATCGTTACAGCGCCAATTTTGTGGTGGATAACTATCTGGCCGCCGGGTTAAAACCTGCTCAGTTGAACCTGGGCATTGGTTTCTATGGCCGGGTGCCAAAACGGGCTACCGAGCCAGGCATCGATTGGGACAAAGCGGATGCGGCTAAAAACCCGGTCACCCAACCCTACTTCACCGCACGCGAAACTGCCGTGTTCAAGGCTATGGGGCTGGATCTGACCAAGGACAGCTATTTCAAATACAACGATATCGTCAGCAAGCTGCTAAACGATCCACAACGGCGCTTCACCGCCCATTGGGACAGTGACGCCCAGGTGCCTTATCTGACGATGAAATCCGCCGAGGGCAAGCCGCTGTTCGCTATTTCCTACGAGAACCCACGTTCGGTTGCACTCAAGGCTGACTACATCAAAAGCAAGGGGTTGGGCGGTGCGATGTTCTGGGAATATGGCGCAGACGACAATAATCGGTTAGCACATCAACTGGCGGAATCTCTGGGGATTAACGGCGGGAAACAGTAATTCAGCTGGGCGATGTTCGCATCGCCCAGCTGTCAGACTTACTGTGGCTTCAACTTGACCAGCGGTTCAGCAATGAACTGCTGTTTCAGCTCCTGCTTACTCTTCATCACGATTTGCCCGTCAGTGCCGATACTCATATGCTGCGGGTCAGCGTTGTGCAATGACTGCCACAGCATCACCGCCTGCAGACTGTTTTCTTTCTGTTCCGGCGTTAGCGCTACGCCATCCGGCCACTTGCCCAACTCAACGGCCAGTACCAGTCGCTGATAGATTTCCGGCGTCATGGCGGCAATCAGATCTTTTACGTCCATCAGAGCATTTCCTCACTCTTGGAAGAATAATTAGCTGAATCGATTTTTCTCACTGAATAATCCGTCAGCCGGCGGTTTTGTCGCCGTTCTCACCGTCGGTAAAGCTCAGCGACGCCGAGTTAACGCAAAAACGCTCACCGGTTGGCTGCGGGCCATCGGGGAAGACATGCCCCAGGTGTGCGTCGCAATGCCCACAGCGGATCTCAACGCGATGCATATTGTGCGTATTATCATCAAGATAACGAATAGCATCGTCGGAAACCGGCTGATAGAAACTCGGCCAGCCACAGCCGGAATCATACTTGCTGTCGGAGTAGAACAGCGGTTGGTTGCAGCACAGGCAATGGTACACGCCCTCGCGCTTGTTGTGCAGCAATTTGCCGGAATACGGCGCCTCGGTACCACGTTCCTGAGTCACATAACGTTGGATTTCATTCAGTTCCGTGGCCGGATGGTCAGGGGTTGTCTCTTTAGCCATTTGTGCGTTTCTCTGAATGTGGATAATGTCAACGAAAACAATGAGTAATAATAACAAAAAATTAACAACACTGCAGCGCTTTTTGGCCTAAACTGTAGCCCATAAAGGTCACGTCATGACAATATGTGATACCGATCACATATCTTAAACAGGCTGACTTTATACTTAGCGGTTTGACCCCATATAACGGATGAGGCCGAACGCAAACGGAATGTGCAATAAGCACTCAAACCCGGCTTCCAGGTTTGATTTGCAGCAAGAATTGACACGATTCCGCTTGACGCTTGGTAAGGTTTTTGTAATTTTACAGGCAACCTTTTATTCACTAACAAATAGCTGGTGGAATATATGACTATCAAAGTAGGTATCAACGGTTTTGGCCGTATCGGTCGCATTGTTTTTCGTGCTGCTCAAGAACGTTCTGACATCGAAATCGTTGCAATCAACGACCTGTTAGACGCAGAGTACATGGCTTACATGCTGAAATATGACTCTACTCACGGCCGCTTCAACGGCACTGTAGAAGTTAAAGACGGCCACCTGGTTGTTAACGGTAAAACCATCCGTTGTACCTCAGAAAGAGATCCGGCTAACCTGAAGTGGAACGAAGTCAACGTTGACGTCGTTGCTGAAGCAACTGGCCTGTTCCTGACTGACGAAACTGCACGTAAACACATCGCTGCAGGCGCTAAGAAAGTTGTTCTGACTGGCCCATCCAAAGACGACACCCCAATGTTCGTTATGGGTGTTAACCACAAATCCTACGCTGGCCAGGAAATCGTTTCTAACGCTTCTTGCACCACCAACTGCCTGGCACCACTGGCTAAAGTTATCAACGACAAGTTCGGTATCGTTGAAGCTCTGATGACCACTGTGCATGCAACTACCGCAACTCAGAAAACTGTTGATGGCCCGTCTCACAAAGACTGGCGCGGCGGCCGCGGCGCATCCCAGAACATCATCCCTTCTTCTACCGGTGCTGCTAAAGCAGTAGGTAAAGTTATCCCAGAACTGAACGGCAAACTGACCGGTATGGCGTTCCGCGTTCCAACTCCGAACGTGTCTGTGGTTGACCTGACTGCTCGTCTGGCAAAACCAGCTTCTTACAAAGAAATCTGTGCTGCTATCAAAGCCGCTTCTGAAGGCGAGCTGAAAGGCGTACTGGGTTACACCGAAGACGAAGTGGTTTCTACCGATTTCAACGGCGAAACTCTGACTTCCGTATTCGATGCCAAAGCCGGTATCGCTCTGAGCGACACCTTCGTGAAACTGGTTTCCTGGTACGACAACGAAACCGGCTATTCCAACAAGGTTCTGGATCTGATCGCTCACATCTCCAAATAATGGATTGATGTTAAGCTGATGATGAGGGTGACATTTTTGTCACCCTTTTTTTGTTTCTACGGCGAACAAAAGGCAACCCGATGAACGAAAAGATTTTCACCCTACCCGTTACCGAACAAATTTCCCCTTTTATCAGTCAGCGCCAGCTCGATGAACTGCCTGTCGTAGTGGTTTCCCATCCGAAAGTGCGTGCCGCTATCTCACTTCAGGGTGCGCATCTGTTGGCCTGGCAACCTAGCGGTGAAAAACCGGTTATTTGGCTGAGCAATAACACCCCCTTTAAAAAGGGCAATGCCATCCGTGGCGGCGTGCCTATCTGCTGGCCCTGGTTTGGCCCGGTAGCAAAACCTTCACACGGTTTCGCACGCAATCAGCCGTGGACTCTGACGGCGCATGATGAAGACGACAACGGCGTTATTCTGACCTTCACGCTGAAAGACAATGAGCAGACCCGCAGCCTGTGGCCACATGCCTTTACGCTGATTGCCCGCTTCAAACTGGGTGAGGAATGCGAAATTGAGCTGGAATCCCACGGCGACTATCAGGCGACCGCGGCGTTGCACACCTACTTCCAGATCGGTGATATCGGGCAGGTTAAAGTTGCCGGGCTCGGCGAACCCTATATCGATAAGGTTGCCGGCGGCGCAGAAGCTCGCCAGGTGGGTGACGTGACCTTTGTCGGCCAGACCGACCGGGTTTATACCCAGCCGGACGCCTTCAGCCTGATCAAGGATGCGGCGCAACAACGCACCATTGAGGTTCATCACCATCACATGAGTGACGTGATTGCCTGGAACCCCGGCGTGGAGCTTTCTTGCAGCATGGCGGATATGCCAAATGACGGTTATAAAACCATGGTTTGCGTAGAAACCGGTCGCGTCAGTAAACCCCTGGTGGCAGCCGGTGAACAACCGGCCCGGCTGGCAGTGACCTTCCGCATTCGTAACAACGGCTGATCCCTTTTAAGTGCAGCAAAGACTTGCTGCGCTACAGATGTGCAAAAGGGGCGCTAGCGCCCCTTTATGATGCCTACATTGCACAACATTGGTGCAGACTTCGATTAGAAGCTGTATTTCACACCCGTCATCAACAGTCCGGTGTAAGATTTATCCACCATTGGGCTGTCTTTAACTTCATCGGACAGTTGGACATAACGCCCAACAAAGAAGGCATCCCAATCTTTGTTGATCTTATAGTTGGCACTCAGCTCAACGTACGGCGCCCAGCTATCACTTGGCGTGTAACTGTCCAGACCGCTGCGGCGAGATTCATTTTCGCTAATACCGTAGTAGTATTTGTTCTGGTTTTTGCTGCTCCACGACACGCCCACACCTGGTACCAGGGTGAAGTCGCCCAGATCAAATTTGTACAGATAGGCTAAATCACCCACCATACCGTTGCTGTAGTCTAACGTATCACCGGTAAAGGTGGTGCGCAGAATCCCCCACTCAGCAAAATGCGAATAGGCCAGACCGGCCATCAGCGTACCGCGACGCTTGTTCAACTGCTTCATGCGGTCATCATCGCTGTCACCCGGGCGGTAGCCCAGCGGTGAAAAGTAGCCCATCAGACTCAGTTGGTTTTGCTGATCTTTCCACAGGTAATAACCGGCGGTCAGCGTACGGAAGTAGAAATCGTCACCTTCATAGTTAATGACGGGTACCGGATACACGCGGTCCTGATAGCCACGATACGGATCCGGGCTAACCAGCGCGGAAGCGCCGAGTGACCAAGTTCCTGCCTGAGCACTTTGCGCACAAACCATTGCGGAAGCGATAATTGCTAGCGTTTTGAGTTTAAAAATCTTCACTGGTTCTTTTTCCATAAATAACAGAGTTAATAGCGTGCTTAGTTTATGTGAGAATTTAGTTAGGCGCTGAATCTTTACAATAGAAAACGACCGAGATCGAATAACTTAGAACCTAAATATGAATTAATCATGGCAGAACCATGACGTTTTTTGCCGCAGGCCGCGCCAGACAAGGCATTTGGCTATCCCTGTAATAACTGAGTCATTGATATGACTTAAAAAAAGCTTTTTATCACGCAGGAAATTTTCTGGTATGCAAACTAAGCTTAAATCAGAAGGTGAATAAATCCTGAGCCAGTGGCAATACAGCGCAACTCGCGATAATAAGCGCACCAAGTTGGCATACGAGTTGCTGTACTCAGGGATAACTTCTTCTTTCGGGAGCCAAAACACTATCACCAGCTCCCTTTAACCTGTGCTAATAACGAAAGGACGGGCATCGCCATGAACATATTTGACCACTATCGCCAGCGCTACGAAGCTGCCAAGGACGAAGAGTTCACACTGCAGGACTTTCTTACCATTTGCCGGCAAGATCGCAGTGCATATGCCAATGCGGCCGAACGTCTGCTAATGGCTATCGGTGAACCAGTCATGGTCGACACTGCGCTTGAGTCGCGCATGTCTCGCCTGTTCTCCAACCGCGTGATCGCACGCTATCCGGCATTCGAAGAGTTCTACGGCATGGAGGAAGCTATCGAGCAGATAGTCTCTTACCTGAAACACGCCGCGCAGGGCCTCGAAGAGAAGAAACAAATCCTTTATCTGCTGGGCCCGGTGGGCGGCGGGAAATCATCGCTGGCAGAACGCCTGAAAGCATTGATGCAGTTGGTGCCTATCTACACTCTGAGCGCCAACGGGGAACGCAGCCCGGTTAACGACCACCCGCTGTGCCTGTTCAACCCGCAGGAGGATGCCAATATTCTGGAGAAAGAATATAACATCCCGAATCGCTACCTCGGCACCATCATGTCGCCGTGGGCGGCCAAGCGCCTGCATGAGTTTGGCGGCGACATCACCAAATTCAAAGTCGTCAAAGTACGCCCTTCTATTCTGGAACAGATTGCCATCGCCAAAACCGAACCGGGCGATGAGAACAACCAGGATATCTCTGCGCTGGTCGGTAAGGTCGATATCCGTAAGCTGGAGAATCACGCGCAAAACGATCCGGATGCCTATGGCTATTCCGGTGCTCTGTGCCGCGCCAACCAGGGGATCATGGAGTTCGTAGAGATGTTTAAAGCGCCGATCAAGGTGCTGCACCCTCTGCTGACCGCCACCCAGGAAGGTAACTACAACGGGACCGAGGGGATTTCCGCCCTGCCGTTCAGCGGTATTATCCTGGCTCACTCCAACGAATCAGAATGGGTGACCTTCCGTAACAACAAAAACAACGAGGCCTTCCTCGACCGTGTTTACATCGTCAAGGTGCCTTACTGCCTGCGGGTGTCGGAAGAGATCAAAATCTACGACAAGCTGCTGGATCACAGTGAACTGACCCATGCGCCATGTGCCCCTGGCACTCTGGAAACGCTGGCTCGCTTTACCGTGCTCTCACGCATGAAAGAGCCGGAAAACTCGAGCATTTACTCGAAAATGCGCGTCTATGACGGTGAAAGCCTGAAGGACACCGATCCCAAAGCCAAGTCGTATCAGGAATACCGCGACTATGCCGGGGTTGATGAGGGCATGAACGGCCTGTCTACCCGTTTCGCGTTTAAAATTCTGTCACGAGTATTCAACTTCGATCACGCAGAGGTCGCCGCTAACCCGGTACACCTGTTCTACGTGCTGGAACAGCAGATCGAACGTGAGCAATTCCCTCAGGATCAGTCAGAGAAATACCTGGAACACCTGAAAGGTTATCTGATCCCGAAATACGCCGAGTTTATCGGCAAAGAGATCCAGACGGCTTATCTGGAGTCTTACTCGGAATACGGCCAGAACATTTTTGACCGCTACGTGACCTATGCAGATTTCTGGATCCAGGATCAAGAGTACCGTGATCCGGATACCGGCCAACTGTTCGATCGCGAATCGCTGAACGCCGAACTGGAAAAAATCGAGAAGCCGGCCGGCATCAGCAACCCGAAAGATTTCCGCAACGAAATAGTCAACTTCGTGCTGCGCGCCCGGGCTAATAACAGTGGCCGCAACCCTAACTGGACCAGCTATGAGAAGCTGCGTACCGTGATCGAGAAGAAAATGTTCTCGAACACCGAAGAGTTGCTGCCGGTCATTTCGTTTAACGCTAAAACCTCAACGGACGAGCAGAAGAAACACGACGACTTCGTCGATCGCATGATGGAGAAAGGCTACACCCGTAAACAGGTTCGCCTGCTGTGTGAATGGTATCTGCGGGTCAGAAAGTCTTCATAACGTCTAATGAGAATTAGCGTCATGGAGATGGCGTAGAAAGTTGGCAACGTCGTTTGGGGGAAGTATGGCTTATTTTATTGACCGACGGCTGAACGGTAAAAACAAGAGCATGGTGAACCGCCAGCGCTTCTTGCGTCGTTACAAGTCGCAAATCAAACAGTCGATTGCCGAAGCCATCAACAAGCGTTCGGTCACCGACGTAGACAGCGGGGAGTCCGTCTCGATCCCCACTGGCGATATCAACGAGCCGATGTTTCATCAGGGTCGCGGTGGCACACGCCACCGCGTTCATCCCGGTAATGACCACTTTGTCCAGAATGACCGCGTTGAGCGCCCACAGGGTGGCGGCGGCGGTGGCAGCGGCCAGGGTAACGCCAGCCAGGATGGCGAAGGCGAGGACGAATTCGTCTTCCAGATCTCCAAGGACGAATATCTCGATCTGCTGTTTGAGGATCTGGCGCTGCCAAACCTGAAAAAGAATCAGTACAAGCAGCTCACCGAGTACAAAACCCATAGGGCCGGTTACACCGCCAACGGCGTGCCGGCTAACATCAGCGTAGTACGTTCGCTGCAAAACTCATTGGCGCGACGAACCGCCATGACCGCCGGTAAACGGCGCGCCTTACATGAGTTGGAAGACGAACTCACCCAGATGGAAAACACCGAACCGGTGCAACTACTGGAAGAGGAACGGCTGCGGAAGGAAATTGCCGAGTTGCGCAAAAAAATCGAAAGCGTGCCCTTTATCGACACCTTCGATTTACGTTACAAGAACTATGAACGGCGGCCCGAGCCCTCCAGCCAGGCGGTGATGTTCTGCCTGATGGACGTTTCCGGCTCGATGGACCAGGCCACCAAAGACATGGCCAAACGTTTCTATATTCTGCTCTATCTGTTCCTGAGCAGAACCTATAAAAACGTCGACGTGGTGTACATCCGTCACCATACCCAGGCGAAGGAAGTGGACGAACAGGAGTTCTTCTACTCGCAGGAGACTGGCGGCACCATAGTTTCCAGCGCGCTGAAACTGATGAATGAAGTGGTTGAAGAACGTTACGACCCGGCGCAATGGAACATCTACGCCGCACAGGCATCGGATGGCGATAACTGGGCCGATGACTCACCGCTATGTCATGAACTGCTGGCGAAGAAACTGCTGCCGATGGTGCGTTATTACAGCTACATTGAAATCACCCGCCGTGCCCATCAAACACTGTGGCGTGAGTATGAAGACCTGCAGGCGAAATTCGAAAACTTTGCCATGCAGCATATCCGCGAACCGGACGATATCTATCCGGTGTTCCGCGAACTTTTTCATAAGCAGACCGCATAACTAGCAACTAAATCCTATATAATCAGCCGGTTAACTATGTTTTCCGGCTGTTTTTTTAACTTCCTTTAGTGATTTGAAGTTACCGATTAAACAACAAGTTACCTATCGTTTTGGGGAAGAACATTCGAACAATACCGGCTTTGTAGTTTATACTCTAATATTTCATGATATTGATTTTATTAGTTAATATCACATCCTGAGCAACATCCCCAATCCTAGGTTTTGAGACAATATGGACTTCTTAACTTTTTTGAGTAAAGTATTGGAATTTCTGTCTAACGTAATAAATTCAATAGCTTGGCCTGCCGTTGTTATTTTTATTTTCTACTTTGGTAGAGAGCATTTTGCAAGCATCCTCAACTCTTTGAAAAAATTTAAATTCAAAGATTATGAGTTTGAGTTTGAACGACAAGCTCAGAAAGTAGCAGACAAAGTTGATAATTCCATACCGCCACAATCAGACCCCAGTGACGAGCTGAAAAATCGTTTACTTTCTTATGAGCCTAGACACGCCATAATTGAATCATGGGTCCTCGTCGATAGTGCGGCAGTTGATGCGCTTTGGAGAGTAACGGGTAGCTCAACGTCTCCTAAATCTCCGTTATATTTAAAACGGGCTCTTGTTGAACATAAAATTCTCGACAAAGACCAAACCGATGTCTATGACATGCTACGGCATATGAGGAATGAGGCTGCGCACTTACGTGATCTGGATTACAGTCGTGAAGCCATAGAAAACTACGTAACATCCGCACTTAAGCTTTCATCTTATCTAAACTCCTTGCAACCTGATTTGGCGAGCGAAAATGACAAGAATAAATTTGATTAATAATGAAGCGTTTTAACCATGTGTGGACGTTTCGCCCAAGTTCAAACACGCTCTGATTATCTTGATGTATTGGCATCAGAAGTAGAATTTGCCAGTGTATTAGATAACATCCCCCTAGAGCGCTACAACGTGGCGCCAGGCACCCGCGTGCTGGTACTTAATCAACGCGACGATAAATTGCACCTCGATCCTCTCGAGTGGGGTTACGGCCCGGATTGGTGGCGTGAAATGAAACGCCAGCCGGTTATCAATGCCCGCGTTGAAACGGCAGCCGCCAGCAGAATGTTTAAGCCATTATGGAATCACGGCCGTGCTCTGGTGATGGCTGATGGTTGGTATGAGTGGAAGAAAGACAAACACGACGCCAAAGTAAAGCAACCTTACTTCATATATCACGAATCGAACGAACCGATATTCTTCGCCGCAATAAGCCGCCATCATCCTGATGAAAACGATCCTCCACATGATGATGGTTTCGTCATTGTCACCTCTGCCAGTGATTCAGGGCTACTCGATATCCATGACCGACGCCCTGTCGTTTTACCACCAGCAGCAGCAAGGGAGTGGATGGACCCGAGCACTACTCCTGAACGCGCCGAGGTACTGGCAAACGAAGCGTCCACCCCACCTGATGATTTCGCCTGGCATCCCGTAACTAAATCAGTCGGCAATATCCGCAACAATAGTGCCGACCTGATTAAACCTATCGATGCCCCACTGGTTTAATACACTCGGGCACGCGGTAGGTCGCTGAGTCTCGTCGTGTACGCTGGCGAAAGCAGCTCACGCTTCATTGACCATACCTGTTGCGAACCTTGCCCGGCAAACCACAGCTTGGCCCGGCCTGAATTATTTATGTGGTCAAGTACCCCCATCAGCTTCTCGCTGTTATGCCTCGGCTGATGTTCATCGAATAAACCCAACTGGGCCACACCCTGGCTGAAAAAGTCCTGCAGCATCACCCCCGCCTTTCTGGTACCTATGACCAGGTTGCCAAATCGCGTCAAGGCAGCGCATCGCTGCGGCAATAATGTCTCGGGTATCCTGTGTCGGCGTACCCAGCTTTATACTGGCCGTGTTGCCGTAGTACTCCTCATTTATTGCAAACGGGCTGGTCTTTATCCATGCACTGATGTGTCGGCAATACTGATGCTCCTCCCGCAGCTTCTCCGCCGCGCGCGTCGCGTACATGCAGATCGCCTGGTGCATTTGATCATACTCCGTGATGCGGTCGCCGAAGCTGCGGCTGCAAATGATCTGCTGCTTCGTCGGCGCGAATTCTTCCAGTTCAAGGCAAGGCTGGCCGCGTAGCTCACGTACGGTTCGCTCTATCACAACGCTGAAATGCTTGCGGATCATCGTTGTACTGGCGTCGGCCAACTGCAGCGCGGTTTCGATACCCATCATGTTGAGCTTTTTCGATATCCTTCGTCCAATGCCCCAGACCTCACCCACAGGTAGGAGATCCATCAGTTTACGCTGGCGCCCTTCGTTGGACAGATCCACAACTCCACCGGTCTTGTCCCACTTCTTCGCCGCAAAGTTTGCCAGCTTAGCCAGTGTCTTGGTTTGGGCAATACCAACACCGACCGTTAACCCGGTATTGCGCAGCACTTTGTCCCTCACCTCGCGTCCGAAGGTTTCAAGGTCGATGCAGTTACGAACGCCGGTAAGATCGAGAAAACTTTCGTCAATTGAATAAATTTCGACGCGCGGGGCCATCTCTTCCAGTACCGCCATGACTCGCTGTGACATGTCAGCATAGAACTCATAATTACTGCTGAAGGCGATACCTCCGACACTCTCAAATTCATGCTTTATTTTGAAATACGGCTCACCCATCTTCAGGCCCAGCGCCTTCGCTTCCTTGCTCCTGGCTACCACGCACCCATCGTTATTAGAAAGAACCACGACAGGCCGACCACGAAGATCAGGACGCCACAACGTTTCACAGCTCGCATAGAAGCTGTTCACGTCTGCCAGGGCATACATTATTTGAGCCTCGTTATTGATGACACGACGACGCCGACAACTTCAAGGTCATCACCGCCATCCTGCAGAACGATCGGATCATATTTGGGGTTCATGGGTTCAAGCTGAGCACAGGGGTGTAAGCACAAACGTTTCACTGTGAACTCTCCCGCAATACTCGCAATAACGATATCTCCATGCGCTGGGTTGATACTGCGATCCACAACGAGCATTGAGCCCTCTGTGATGCCTGCTTCGAGCATTGAATCACCAGTAGCGTAAAGAAAATAAGTCGCGTTTGGATGGCTGATGCAGTACTCGTTAAGGTCTATGCGAGCGCTAACGTAGTCTGCTGCTGGGCTGGGGAATCCCGCCGGTACTTTGTCAGAGTACAGAGGGAGTTCGAGTTTTGCTGGGTTTGGTGTTGGATAAAAGAAAGTCATAATGTTGCCTTGTTACTGTGTTTTTATACAGTATAAGCGTAAATTTTTAGCGGGGGAAAGTTCGGAAATCTCTTAGAAAGGTAGGATATTGATCGGTAAAGAAAGATAGTTTTGATGAATAGCCGGGATTACTCCCGGCTGCTATTACAGTTAGAATGGTGTCCAGTCGAACTGGTATTTCAGTACTTCGCGAATCCACGCACGAAATTTTGCTACCTCATCAGCCGTTAATGCAATGCTAAAAATCGCTGCCATCCCTATATCGGAAGGCTTACCGTTGACCGAGCCTAAAAGCCCGCCCAGCGAGCCGATCATGATATTCCCCCCAATATCCACCCGAGCGCCGGCAGGCAGTCCATAGGCCACCGCATTCGATGCCCCATCCTGATTTAGCCAGACATTCCCGCCATTAAGCTGCGGTGAGCTGCGGCACTCAGCCAAAGCCCATGTTCCTGGGTTATACGGCAATGACGATTGGAATAACGATTTTGAACCGTCGGCATTAACCACGGCATTGTTGTAATAAAACTGGTTAGGACGAAACATCATGCCCGTGCCTTGACTGGTTCCACCACCCGGTGCCGTCCCGTTAAAGTTCGACATCAGTGCGCTTTCTTCTTTCGGGTCAGGTGCTCTGGCCAAGCAGATCATGGTCATTGAATCAGTCTGAGCTACACCGCTGTCAATGTAGTTGGTTGAGCTGTTAAACGTGGTATAGGTGCCGTGCGGTACCGGTTTACCGATCACCCTCCCAGGCGGCTTACCCCGCACTAAATTTCTCGTCAGGTTTCCCGTGTCACCACAATAAAAATTGAGATATTCCAACCCGCGCATGATCGGTGTTGTGACGCTCTTCGCTCGAGAGATCGCTCGGGAGTTGTTGGAAACGATAGTGATACCGAGATCGACTAAATCAGTCATTTTTTACCGCCTGTATTCTGTACGCGCAGCTCGCGTTGTTCAGAGGATAGGGTTTATTCACATAGGCTGGCAGGTTCGCCGCTGCATACTGGCCGGTGCCTTCCTGATATTCATAGTTGTAAAGGGCGCGGGTCGTGTCGGAATCGAAAAGGTTACCATCACCGCCGTAAGTCCCTTGCCCGGCATACCAGACGTAAACAGGCGCAATGAGGTCACGCTGAGCGGTGATCCGGGTTATCGTGTCTGCGGCAATTTCCACACTCGCGATCGCAGCATCACCTTGCGCATCAGTTATGCGATACCCTTTGTTCTGAAACATCGTGGGGGTAATGGTGCTGAATGTCTCCCGCCACTGAAGTGGAGGGCTCCAGACCAGATGATCAACGAGTGACTCTCTACCAGAAAAGGTTGCTCCAATTGGCACCGTAGGGAACCAATCAAGCCGCCGGTCAGCTACCTGATGTATGACTTTCCCGATTTGCTGCCCTAACCAACGGTACCCGTTCGGGTCACGATGTCCACCGGGTTTAGACGGCACGGGTGCCTCCGGCCCTGCCAGAAAGACGTTATCCCGTTCGTTCTGCAATTCAATATGGGCCATGCCGATCGACAAATTCGTGTTGTCGCGGGTGTAATTATCGCCTGTCTGCATGGTGATAAAGAATGGACGCTCTGTTACACCAAAAATTGCCGGGTTTTCTGATGCGATATCATCAAACAGCGTGCCCAGCTTCGCCTTATACAGGTCTTTGTCAGTCGTTCCGTCGGTACCCAGGTAGTTCCACTGGTTGCCGTTATAGACGCATCCGGCGATCCCGCAGGTCAGCGGGCGGCCAACCTCTACAGATTTCGCATCCACCAGCGCCTTGATGTTGTTCAGCGCCTTCAGCACCCGGTTTTCATAGTGTTGCGATGGGGCTCTTTTCGACAGTTGCTCAACAGAACGGCCGGCAACGGCGCAATTCACTACGATGATTTTCCTGTTTGGGTTATCCGTCATGCCCTGGAGTTGCAATTGAAGCGCCCGCCACAGATGAACCGCACTGACTGCACTATCCTCACCCTCACTGGTATCTCCAGGTTGTAAGGCAGCAACCTGTTCGTCGGTAATGCCAAGACCGTTTGTCCCTTGAACCACCGCCCGCAGGGGTGTGAATACATTCTCTCCAAGCGGGGCATAGGTGCCGCTCCGAGAGCTGCCACGTGTCGAATTACCAACCATCAAAAGGTTTTTCAATCTCGCGAGCAATTTTCGTTAAAGCGGGCCATCCTTCCATCGCTGATGCGAGCGACTGACCGTAAACAATAATGATGCAGTAATCCCAGATGGCCCCGGCAATGTCATACGTGATGCCTTTCGATTTTCTAAACATCGCCGTCAACTTGTTCCGGTTGTCCCTTTCCAGCAGAGAGTTACCCGGCTCTGGTGGTTTCGGGGGCTCAGGGTCTACTGCAGGTGAGTCCTCCGACTGAAACTCAAACGACTGCGGATCCATCATGATAAAACGCCCTTCGACGTTCGTTTTGATCGTGAAGGCCTCGTTAATTATCGCATCAGTCGCAACGCGTACTCTGGTCGTGCCAAAGGCACCGCCCTTTTCGATTTCGAATTCAGAAAAACCGTTCGGATCGCGAATGGCTGCGGCGAGATCGGCCTTATCATCCCTGAGTGAGTTCGCCACTTTTTCCACAGCGTTACCGCTGGTAGTGAAAACGCCTGTCGGTGTCAGCACTTTATTAACGTTGTGGTATTCATCAGAAACATGGCCTTCAACAGTAGAGCGAACCCAGATGTACTCTCGGGTTTCTGCACCACCGTTAACCGCCTCTTGCGCTTTCGTTAGCGTTGGGTATGCGTCAATTCCAGCCTGTGCAGCATCTGCTGACGCCTTTGCATCATCCCGCGCTTCTCCTGGCTTGCTGCGCATACACGGCGGCTGCAGCCCGCATATCATCAACTATCGCCACAATCGCTGGCGTTAATTCATCCTGCCCAGGGCTGGTCAGAAAATCATTGAGCGTCCCTGGCTTCGAGTCGCTATAAACGGTGATCTGCCCTACTTTCTCGAATGGACGCCCATACGCCTCAATCATTACGTTATGCGTGCCGACTTCGACCGACAGTGAATAGCTCCCATCTGTACCTGTAGTAGAACTGGACGGCGCCAGGTGAACTACTGCCGATGACGTTTTGACCGCTGTCAGCATAATGGTTACACCGGGGGCGCGGATCGCCATTTGGGCCGATGAGTTTACCGCTGATTAAAACAGCCATATTTTCTCCAATAAAAAACCCGCCGAAGCGGGTTGATTTTTTCAATGATATTTATACTACTGAGAACCCGCTATTCTGAGGTGTCGCCCAAACCATTACCGTGTAATTTGTAGATTCACCATTACCCCTGGTCGAGGGAACCAGCACTTACATTTATATCAAGTGCTTCTCCTTTACCTACATCCCGGAGAAAAACTGAACATCTTCGTGTAAGAGTAACCAGTAGAGGATTCACCATTTCTGGCAATATCTAACCCATCAACAGCACTTCCTTCATTACCATTGAAGTAAATTTTTGTTTTTTGGTTTTTACGCATTACAGCCATTACATAACCATAAATACGCATTGGCATTAATGGATTGCCATCATAATGAACAGTTCGCCCACCACCGGTATTTGAGACGTTAAATGAGAATGAGTTTCCCTGAACTAGATTCCCTTCAATATTAGCGGCTGATAACTTACCGTCGATAGTACAGTTTTCAAGGATGTGGCAATTACCTATCGTCCCATTATTAAACCATCCTGAACTTGAACGAACATTGCCCACCACATCTATATTACTGAAAGTAGCAAAACCGTTTTTATTTATGGCCCACCCTTGCCGCAACTCAGGATTTTCATTCCATACATAATTTGATGAGCTTATTTCCTCTGCAATTTTTGCATTAGTTATAGACGCATCTTTTATAAATGCCGAGTTCATGAAAACTTGGTTATTCTCAATCGCGAACGGGACAGATACTTCAGAACCCTGACCATCAGCAGTATTCAGCACAGCGAACCGGTCAGCCAAGATCAGTACCTGGCTCTGCATTCCTTCCGGTGTATTTTCAACGCCAACGCCGATCCCGGCTGTGTATAGCTTTCCGTCAACGGTCTGGCCTACTTTGACAGACCACATATCCTTCAGCTTGCCAGCATCTTCCACCGGCCCCAGCAGCTCCTGCCCCAGCTCCGTCTCGGTGATTTTCCCTTTCAGGTAGTCCAGTACCTCGCTGGCGTCATCGCTTGACGTTCCTTGCGTCCAGCCCGTCCACGGCCCTGTATTTCCCAGCTTATCCACCAGACGCGCCTGGAACCAAAAATTAATGCCAGCGGCCAGCCCCGTCATCGTGTGGCTGCGCTGCGGATAGGCGTAATCACCCAAGTGCATTTTGTTGCTGCCATCTGAGTTCTGGCTATACCAGATTTCAGTCCGCTGCGTGTCCTCGGCCCCGAGAGGAAACTCCCAGTTCAACACAATTCCGAATATCTGTCCTACCGTCGTGAAGCTGGCCAGCGCCGGCGGCTCTCCCTGCTTGCCGGTCAGTACCATTTCTGGCGCGTTCGCCCACACGCTCGAAATTTCAGAAGGGTTTATGGCGCGTACGCGAGCCTGATAGCGGCCAGCATAAATACCGGAAACCTCAAAGCCGAGCGTTGACGTTCGCGGCGCAGGTATCCAGTTGCCGTTGTCCCGGCGCCACTCGGCCTCGTAGGCAATCGCACTTTCAGCCCGATCCCATGTAACACGTAGTGTAGCCACGGCCAGCCCTTGAATAATTGCTGACGACTCACCTATCTGGACATTCTTCGGCGGCGGCTGCACACCAGGCGGGATAACGCTGATCGGCGGGTCTTCAATCCGCGCACCTGTATCGATTTTTGCAAATTTATTTGGGTCATGCTCGACAGCGGTAATATCGAACGATACCCCGTCATCGCCTTCTTTAATGCCTGTAACGCGGAACTGCTGCAGCGCGAGGTCTGACGCGTCAACTGCCCACACTGATTCGGCAACCGGCGTTTCAGAATACGCCGTCGTGACCGTAACTGTTTTACCCGATACCGCTGCAATGGTTCGCCCCTCGGTCTTACCGCTTGGCAGGTTCAAAATCAAACGTTCGCCAACAGCTGCGGAGGAAACCCGATCAAGGTTGATATTGCGACCATCAACAGAACTGATGCGGCCACCAAGCGGACGACCAGCCAACATTTCATCGGCTACGGCAATAATCCAGCCTGGCAGCGGAACCTTGCCATCAAGCCCCACAGTAAATGACACCATGCGATCCTTGTCGTTGGTGTGGAGCAGCCATTTTCCCCGGCGAATCCCCTCTGACTTCCGTATGCATCCGATCGCCGTCAGGTCAGCTTGCTTGATGCCATAGCGACGAATCAGCGACTGCTCTGCAACTGGCTCTATCGCGTCCTGATAACCGTTTGCAGGGTCGCTCCAGCTCACCATGCAGGTACTGTAATGCGTTTTCTCACTGGCGCTGGAATAAGTAAATTTGCCATCTTTAACGCTGGCGCGAGTGAAAATGTATTTAACGTCGGCGGGCATGTCGGCCAGGACATTCATGCCGTTATTTGCCCAGAAGGTAGAGCCGCGATAAATTGACGCTATATCGCGCAATACGTTCCAAGCATCCTCTTGCGACTGGATGTAAACATCACACAGAAAACGCGGTTCTTTTCCGTCACCGCCCCGGCCATCCGGCACCAGTTGATCGCAATACTGCCCAATCTGGTACAAGTCCCATTTCGTCAGCGCGAGGTTTTCAGCCTTTACTCGGGTTCCGATAGAGAACCGGTCATTTATCATCAAGTCGTAGGTTATCCAGGCTGGGTTATTCGTCCAGGCTGTCTTAAACGTGCCGTCCCATGTGCCGGTATATTCCCGCGTCTCGGGGTTATAGTTCGATGGCACACGGATAATCCTGCCTTTTGGTTCACAGGAAACTTGCGGGATATTAGGAAACTGCTTTGCGTCGAACTGGATAAATAACAGTGCCGTTTCGGGATAGCGGAGCTTGGCGTCTATCGTCTCCGTAATGGCCTCAATAACCATCTTATCGGCGATACGATTACTGGTGCTGTTCGGTGTCAAACGACGCGCGCGAACCTGCCAGCCAGTTAAAGCCGGGGGTAAATCAACACGGTGACTGCGTTCATATTTTGTTGTTGTTTTACCATCAACCGCTGTATGCAAGACCTCTTGATATGCGCCACCGTCAGTTGCAACGTCGATCGCATATTCAATGCGATATCCCACAACGTCACCATTATCCTGTTGCTGTTGTAATTGCGCCCAAGAATCCCGCAAACGCACAGCAGAAAGTTGAGTGTTGGTCACAGAACGAACCCAGTCACGCTCACTCGTCAGTTCGGTGCTAACCGTGATTTCATTTTCAACGTCAGGCATACCGGGGATGTAATCCTGATGCGGGGTGCCTGAGCGGAATTCCCATTTCACACCGGGGAAGTTTTCAGTGCCATCTGCTGACGTCAGCGGAGTGCCATCGAGAAAAATCCGGGTACCATCGAGATCCCCCGCAAACTCTCCTTCACCCAGCGCCAGAAGTATTTTTGCGTATGAAGTGGACTGCAAGGAATCAGGTGATTCTGTCGGTGTGCTGGGGCTACTGCTTCCACCTTTCCGGCCTTCAATAACGTGCATGCTTTTCTCCAGGCGTAAAAAAACCCGCCGGAGCGGGTTCAGTAAATCAGAGGCTTCTAATTACTGCTGGTCTTCTGCATAGATGCCAGCGGAGATAATGGCGCCACCAATGCGACGCTTCCCATATAGAATCGGCACTGGATTACCCTGGGCAATGGTATTAACTGGCCCACCGAATGCGTATGACGGCTTATTGTCAGGATCTTGGCGTGAAGCCAGTCCGCCCTGCATAGGTGAAAGCATTTGAATGACGCCACCAAGCATCATGGCTCCACCAGCCCACGCCAACTGAGCACCAAACGCGGACATTGTCCCAGCAGAAAATACTGATATAAGAACACCCGCAACAACCATCACTGCACCTAAAATCGTTTGGAAAACACCTGCTTTTTTACTTCCGATAATTATTGGTGCTATTCGTATATCTCGCCCGTTTGAAGGCATGATGAGATCATCTCTACTCAGCCCATTCTTACCCTCAAACACAGCAAAAGTTAAACCGATTTCCTTGCTTTTCAGTAAGAAGTTTTGGAATCCAGGGATAACCGTACATAACGCTTTAATTGCCTCTTGAGGACTATCAACCGCTAGTCGATGAACTCTTCCGAATGTTGCGCCAAGAACACCATATAAACGTATGGTCTTAACTTCAGGGATTAAAAATGGCATAAGATATTCCAATAAAAAAGCCACCTATTGGTGGCTTATTTTCAATTTAATGGAAGGGGTTTTACATCAAGGTTACCACTCGGGTCTGAGAATAACCTGACTGCTTTTGTTTGGTTGTGCTTTAGGCTTAATTCCCTACCAACAGGCACATCATCTGCAAAACAAACTTTCCCTTCGCCCTTCATCGCAATATTGTGTTCACCAGCAGGAAGATATAAATCTACACGTTCGCCAGGATTGAGGCTCGCAGATCGTACACCGTCAATATATACACCAGCAAAACATCCCGCCCCTAACATTCCGCTATCTCTAACAATAATCAGTTTTGCACCATCTTTAATTGGAGATTGATATTTAAAAATCCGCTCTTTAGGGGCTGGTCTTGCCTGATCAGGAAAAACAGCCTGAGTCGCACATCCAGAGAGAAAGGCAATTGCTATAACAAACGCTATTCTTTTCATCGTGATATCCCTTAAATTAATATCCCAATATCATAGCAGCAGTTCAGCCCTTGTAACGCAAAACCGTTATCGTTCGTTCTTGCCAGTACCCACCATAAGGAACGCGCGTGCTGAGCTGGCCATACATGTGATGCACCATCAACCCATCACCCAAGTAGACTCCTGCGTGATTCGGCTCCGGTGCCTGAACTTGCATAACGATTACGTCACCGACTTGGACCGCACCTGATGCCGGTACGAAACCTGCCTCGGAGTAGAGCTTCATATAGAGGTTTTCACCCCGTTCCCACCAGCCATCTTCACGCGGGTAGTTCGGCAAGGTGACATCACGCTCGAGCTGATACCAATCCCGGACAATTGCGTAACAATCCCAGAACCCATGCACGAACGGGCGGCCCAGCAATGGCTTGATGCCCTGCGTGGGCATGACCTCACGAATATCCCCCTCTGGCCAGCTGGCAATGATCCAGGGCAGTTGTGACAGGTCACACTGTGCAATATCGAGTTGGCTGGGTTGGGTCGTTGCATCGGGGTGACTGTGAACAATCGAAACGATTGTGCCAGCATCCTCAGCGGAGGCGTAATCCTCGGGCGCAAGGCTAAACTGTTCGGTCGGCTCAGGCGCATGATTGCGACACGGGATATAGCGCTGCCGGCGGCCGTTTTGCACCACCAGCCCGCAACACTCCCGTGGATACTCCGCCTCAGCATGCGCCAGAACGGCGCCGATTATCTGTTTACGCATCATCACCTCTTCAGCAATGCGGAACCGGGGAAACCACCGAAGGGCAATTGCTCTGTGGCGCCCCAGCGTTTTTTGCAGTCACTGAGCAGACCGCCGCAGTTGTCTTTTGACGGGTCGTCTACCGGATTGCCATCCTGATCAAAATAATTCGTGCCGGTATAACCACATGACGGACCTCGGTACTTGCCTTCAATGCACCATGTGCAAAGGCTATGAATCTGGCGACGAGGGATTAGCATCCCCTGCAGATCGGCAGGCGAGGACAACTGAAACTGAATAACTTCATTGTCCTCACTGGTTTTGTTTTCGATATAGTAAACATCCAGCTTTTCTTTTGTGGGATCAGCTTCTGGGTTCCCGTCCGGATAATTTCTGGCATCAAGATATTGCGCAAAAGTAAAGTGCCGGGTGACTCTGGCCTGCGCCATGTTTTTGATATGCCAGGCACATAGCTGAAATTGTTCCGTCAAGGTTTGCCACGCTCAACGTAGGGGTTGGTGCGCTGCCATCGCTGGTGACTTCGAATCCCTCCGCCTGCACTGGCCACGGTTTGTACTCCTGACCCTGCCACCAGATGGATTTAGCCGGCAGCAAATTCGGATCACTGCCGGCAGCAACCAGCTCCGCTTCTGTATACGGGATCGGATAGTTATGAAAAAACAGCTCTGGCCCGTCGAACATGCTTCCATCCACGTGGAATAGAAATACCCGACTACCAGGCCGTAGCAACTGGAGATCTGCATTAATTGACATGATTTTTCCTACGGATGATTAGCGCGGGTGAATGTGACCGTCAGGGTGTAATTACGGCCCTGAGCGTTGGCAAAAGTGGGGGTTATGGTAAAGGCCCCCGCATTATAGAGCCCCAACTGGTACAGCGGATTACGCCACTGGAATGAACGGTACCCGTTGTGTTCTCGCAAAAATGCCACGATCGGCTCAATAAACGGCCAGGGGCCAGTAAACGTTAATGGCCAGCTCTCCTTCTCGCTATTAATACCATCACCGGTCACCTGCCTGTAGCCATCACCAAACTGCACTTCCCGGACAACCGGTTCAAACTCCCCAGCCGCACCATAGCGCGGAGGGAAATGGAATGTTTTAAGTTGTGCCATCAGCCCCTCCTGCCGCGTATAGCCCGATCTATCACACCGTTTTGGCCGAGATCTTTGTCCCTCAGTTCACGGTATTTTTTCGCTACATAATTACCGATATCAGCGCCAAACGATTCCAATCCTGGCGTCGTTTGCTGTTGCGATGACTGACCATTATCCGCGATGTTGATATTTACTTGCGGCGCAGCGCCGGCAGCACCTGAAGCCGCACCACCATAAACACTGACGCCCAAACGCCCATCTGGACCGCGCTTAAGGGGCAATATCCCCTCGGCGCCCGCCTCACCCATCACCCCGGCGCCCTTGGCAAACGCGAAGAACGTCGGCTGGCTCACAACACAACCTGCCCGCTGTATGCGCTCAGCGACGGAGACGAGTAGACGCCGCCCTTGGCGTTAGCAAACATCGGTACTGCCCCCGGATTATTACCAGCACCGCCACTAAAGGCCCCGAAAAGACTTTGTAAGCCTTGACTCAATGCCATTCCGCAACGCAATTTTGGCCAGATCAGCCAGAATAGATACGGTGAACGATTTAAATCCTGCTTTACCCGTCGTCACAAAAGACGTTAGAGCATCCTCCATACCCGAAAAAGCCCCCGTGAAAAGAGACTTGGTCATACCGGCGGTATCCGACGCCTGATCCTGATAATTGCTCCAGGCAGAAGAAGCGCCGGCCATCCAGTCCCCTCGTAACTTGTCCTCCGCCGTATAATAATCCTGCGCGGCCTGCAGCTGACGCTTATAACCGGCATCGTCCAGGCTCCCGCCCTGGTTTTGCCATCCCTGACTAAGTTGGGCAAAAGTGCTTTCACGCTGGGCGGCACGATCCCCCAAGCCGGCACTGCGCTGCAACGCCTGCTGCTTCTCGGCCATTTGGGTGACATATTTGGTCGAGGCGTCCTGCAGTTTGTTGAGCCGTTCCTGCTGAGCGATTTGATCGCCGAGCGCGGCTTTCTGTTCCGCCAGCGCCAGTACTTTATCCTTGCTGGATAACAGAGACTTTTCCTGTGCGGAGAGCTGACGCTTACCAGCCGCCTCCTCCAATACAGTGAACTGCGCTTGAGCTTTCCATAGATCCTTGCGCTGCTGGCTTATCGTGTCATTCAGCCCACTATGCTGGCGAAGTACCTGCAATTGAGCCTGCAGAGCCAACATCTCTGACTGCGTACTGTCTATCGCCCGTTCACCGACAGGTGTGCGGTATTGCGGTCCTTTCGGGGTTTTCGGGTCCTTGAACTGCTCGTTAATTCGTTTGATCTGTTTGTCGCGATCTGCCGCAGTCTTGATGATGCCGTTGTTGAAGGCTTCATTCGTCTGACGGATTAACTTCGCGCGTTTTTCTTCCTTGGTCTGCAGCGTGGTAGCCAGTGCATCCTGTTGCTGCGCAAGGCGCAGACGTTGCTGCTCATTTTCCTTTTGCTGCTGACCTATGGTTTGTATGCCCTTCTCCACACCGCGGCGCAGGCTTAAGGCATCAAGCTGGAAATTGAGCAAATCCAGTTCTTCACGCCAGGCTTGCAGCTTGCCGTTCTTCTGGTTGTACCCAGTACGTTCAGAGTTTGCGATCTGCGCCTGAATGCTTGCCGCACGGGATTGCAATTCGGCGGTAGCTTCACCGGCCGTCTTGTCACGGAAAACACCCGTGATGGCATCCCACATACCACCGGCCATATCCTTCAGTGTTCGCATGTAAGATTCAACCGCGGAAAGTTCGGTTTTCATCTTCACTGCGGCACCATGCATCGCATCAGCCGCAAGATCTGAGGCCAATTTCACGGCATCCATTTGCCGCCCTTGTTCCTCAAGCGAGCGGATGTTGGCGTACTGTTCTGCCGTCAGGAAATGCAGGCTTTCATTCAGCGCCAAAATGCCCTGACTGGGATCCTTGGCTATCGCGGTAAACTTGCCGGCCAACACATCCAGCCCTTCGCCACTTTCTTTGGAATAGGCGGCGATAGCCTGGCTTACCTGTGAAAAGTTGGTACCGGACGTGGCACCGGCGGCGATCAGAGCCTTCAAAGAATCGGTCACAGCAGTAAAAGACTGCCCGGCAGCCGTGCCTTGATAGACTAAATCCTGCAGCCCCTGTTTCGTTAACCCGGATACACCGTTAGTCCGTACAAGTTCTCGGTTAAGATCGGCAATCCGCTTGCTGCTGTCATAAGCATCATAAGCCAGTAACCCCATCACCGCGGCGGTGCCACCAATAAGCAACCGTGCCGGCGTTAACAGACTGAGCATTGCTTTTAGTGCATTACCGGCACCACCAAAGCTATCTTTGATCTGGCCACCTTGCTGAATGGCTACCAGCCATATTGGAGCACCAGATGCCAGCGAGGTAGTGATGTCGGTGATCTGCATCGGCAATTGGCGCATCGCCATGCGATATTGGCCAGCCGAAATCGCACCGCGTTTCCAGGCATCTTCCTGTTCGCGAATTTTGGCAATTAAAGGGGCCGCCTGTTGAGTAACACCCAATTGCGCCGCTTTGTACTCCTGAATCTGTGATGCTGTTTTCCCTTGCAAAGCAACCTGCTCACGAAGCTTCTGCAGGTAATCATCCTTGGCCTGAGCTGCGGCACGCTCCGCTTGCGCCAACGCACGTTCTTTAGTTGCCGTCTCCGTTACCAGGGAAAGATAGTCACCCTGCGTAATGTTGCCGGATGCCCTGGCAACCCGGATCTGTTCCTGAATAACCCGGAGTTCTTGCAGACTATTTTCAGCACCCTTAATCGCATCAATTTGACGGAAAAATGACGCTGTGAGGCGGTCCTGTGCATCGCCGGTCACTTGGGATTGTTGCTGTTCCTCCCTGAGTCGCGCACTGAGCTCGGCGATACGCTGATGCGTTTCATCGACGGCACGCGATGCTTCAGACCATTTCCCTTTCATGCCGTCCACGGCAACAGCCTGGCTGGCCTGCATCTTTGTGGTGGCACCGGCACTATTTTCAGCTATCCCACTGATCGTTGCTGCCTGGCGTTCTGCCAAACGACGCATACGATCGGTAGACACATCCGCCTTACGGCTTGATTCGAGCAACTGACGCTCAACGCGGCCCATCTGCTCCTGAAAAGAGACCGTGTTTGCATCCAGATTGACGACAAGATCAGCAATCTGTTCCGCCATAGCGTACCCCTCCGAAAATCCCCTCCCCGATTAACATCAGTTCATCGTCTGTTTGCTCTGTTTCCGGCTCGGGTGAAGTTAATATGCTTAAATCACCGGGATAAATTTCTTCGTCACCGGACGTAAACAGAGCCACCATGGTTGCTTTGAGTGATGAAAACTCAGCATCAAGCAAGGCATCAGAAAAGCGGTTTTCCCGGTAATACTCTGCCCACTCGCCCAGCTCCGTCGAACTGATCTCTGAAAGCATCTGCCGCCAGTCCGGGCGTTTAAACTCGCGCGCCAGACGCATGGCAAAGTGGATTTCGGAGGCTAGGGCTTTTCCGGGGTAAGGTCTTTCTCTGGCGTTGGGGGGGCATGTTCATCGACATCTGATGGTTCAGCCTGGGCCGGTATCATATCGCTCAGCACCAGGACCTTCTGGCTGCAGCCGGCAATGGCCGCGCCGGACCAGTCTTCCAACACAGCCTGATGCAGTGTTTCAACCTTCTGTTTTTTATCACTATGCAAAAGGGATGCGGCCACCAACCAGGCGTTAATGCGTAATTGCATGGTTGTAAAAGCGATATTTCGATCAGAATCACTGGTATCTTCAGGAAGTGCGTCGTATTCATCTGCCGATCTTTTAATAAATGAAAGATAATCAATACGTTGCAATCCTGAAAGTTCGCTAATCTCGACCTTCTGATCGGCATAGTCAAACGTGCCTTTTTTCAGCATAAATCCACCAATAAAAAACGCCCCTTTCGGGGCGCTGAATTAAAAATTAAGCAACCGTGACTTTGGCAATGGCCACCATCAGGCCATCGTTTGTCATGCCGATAATATCCACGCTACCGGCTTTAACCCCTTTCACGGTGGCCACGTTGCCATTCAGTGTCACTGTAGCCGTCGCTGGTGCAGACGTGCTCACACGCAGTGTCGCGTCCAGTAGCATTGGTTGGAAGAACGTTGAAGGTCAGGTCCACTGTGGCCCCCACGGCAACATTAGCTGTGGTTGGCGCTACGGTTACACCGGTGACAGGAACGACTGGTGAATCACCATCTTCGGCAATATAAGGTCGCCCGGTATTGGTGACCTTAATGGAGCGGGGTGATCACCTCCTTCGCAGTCACGGTTTTCCCGAGGCTGCTTACCCAACCTTTGAACACATCAACGGCGGCGTTCGGGTATTTGATCTTATAGCCGCGAACCTCGCCAGAGTGGAACCACGCTACCAGACCTTGTTGGCCTGTTTCGCCGGGTTTCCATGCCAACGTCAGGTTAGCCTCACCGGCGGACTTCGCCCCCTGAGCCGTAGCGTTCCAGTCGGCGTCTTCATCATCAAGATAACTATCATCATAGGAATCAGCGGTAATTTCCCCTGGTTGTAGTTCCTTGATCTTCGCCAACCGCGACCAGCCAACATCACTGAGCGGGTTGCTGTACGGGTCACCGGTGCCCGTATAAAGCCAAAAAGTTGTTCCGGCGCCTTTTACCGGCGCCAGAGGGTTTGGAGTTGTCATTATCAGGCTCCTTACATGGTATAGGTCAGTTGGTAGGGAAAGATCGGCGGCGCCCCAGGTAGCCATTTCATCATCCCGTTGGTAGTCGTAACCCGCGGGAACCATGGTTTCTGCCAGGCTGGCCATATCAGGTATATCATTCAAGACAGGATAGATTTTCTCTTCTACCCACTGATCCAGCGCCGCATCAGGTTGGCTGGCTTTGAGGTACACCACGATATGCAATATGGCGCGCCAACTGTCCTCATCCAGCGTTGCACCCGTATAACGTGCATCATCAAGAAATACGGCCACTGCCGGCAAATCGTTCTCATCGACGAACGCCGGGCGGCCGTCGAAATAGGTCACATCGCCGGTGATTGTTGCGCGGCAACGGTCCAGTACCGCGTTACGGATCTCAGAATGCTTAATCATCAAATTTTCCTCACAAGATAAAGCCGCAGCTGGTTTTTCAGGGCATACCCCATTTCCTTGCCCATATCGGTTTCCAGCAAACGCCGCGTCTCCTCCTGGTAGGCTTTGGTCAGCGGTGTCACCAATGGAATTTTGACGACCTCGATCGGATATCGTGACCGACCGACACGCCTCATTACATGCCATCGACCGTTGGCCAACTGCTGTATAAATGCGTTGCGGAAGGTATAGCGCCCAATCTTCAGCACGCTTCCCTTCTTACCCACAAACCCAACGCGGCGAGATAGCTGCATTCGTGCCGCTCCGAGCTTGATCGCTGGCAAATTACCGCGGTTAATTGAGAGCGATGCCCTCGGTGGGTTTTGTTCGGCGCTGGCCCTACGCAATCGGGCACGCTGCCTGATCAGTTTCTGTTGCACCCGTACATCTTCGGCCACCAGCTTGGTACTTCGACTAATTGCCCGCCCGGCCACGCGGTTGAGCGATTGCGCCGTCGCGCGCGGCACCATAGACTTGCTGAGGGTGTTCAGATTACGAATGGCCTGTTCAATGCCTTTCATCGCTGCTCCCCTTATTCAATCCAGATATGCGGCTTACCGTTGAAGAGCTGGTAACGCGTCACGATGTAATTTTTACCATCGAATATCACCGCATCGTTTCTGCGAGGCCGGTATCCCGGGGTGAAGATCACCAACGAAATACCGTCTCCGCTCATTGCCTGCAGCTCAGGAATGAAATGGGCTTCCACCGCAACATGTGGCGAGTCCGCCAGCGTGACAGGTTTACCAAGCCGGGACAGCGTGACGCTATCCATCCTGGCAGCCATCCTGTCAAACGGATTAGCCATTGAGTTTTACCGATACCACGGTGGCGTCTTTAACCGCAGCCTCCCAGGCATAACCTGCCGCGACTGCATCAACATCAGCCAGTTGCACCACGCCGCCTTTAATAAATACCTTCTTACCGGCAGGAATGACGTCGGCCGACAGTTTAGGCAGTTGAAACACGCCGGATGTAAAACCGTCACCGATGCGACCTTTAGGAATGTCCGTAATAGCCACAGCGACCAGATCCCCCACAACAACCGGATCGCCGCTGGCGATATCCGCTGCAGTGGCCGCGATCGCGATGGTATTACCGTCTTGTACAAAGTTCTTAGCCATTTGAAACTCTCCATACGGCCCGCGAAGGGGCCGAATTTCAGGTATAAAAAAAGCCCGTCAGGGCCGTAATGTTTGCGCTGCTGGCTTATTTGCCGGACGAGTAAGTCAGGCCGCGGTGATCGATCGGGGCCACGCCGGCGTCAATACGAACCTTGGTCGCGATACCGTCAGTGTTGAAACCTTCTTGCTGATCGATATATGGCACGTCAACGCCGTTGAGGTATGCGACCTCAATTGTGTCGCTGCCTTTAGCTGATGCCAGATACCACGCGGCAGGATCAGCATCGTCAAGACGAGCTTCACCAATCACAGAGGCAAAGTTTTGGATCGGGTTTGATAATCCCGGCATTGATATCGGCCCCTTTCACGCTGGCCGATTTGATTGTCTGATTGGCGATCGTTTCCAGAGCGGTCGGTACCAGCAGGAAAGCTGGACGAATGTTCAACGAGCGGCCGGTGGTCGGTTCTTTCTGCGTACGCATCAGCTGACGGGCTTTATCCAGGTTAGCTACGTCAATCGCGCCGTTGGTCATGTTTTTATGGTCGGCACTGAACAGCTTTTTACCGTCCGACATAACTTTGTTATCCACCAATACGGCATAAACCAGATCGCCGATCGTCGCTTTCGCCGCGCGGCCCATCTTCATCGGCACATCCGTCAGTTGGTTGAGATCGTCGTTGATGATGGCCTGGCGGGTGATAGAGAAAATTTCCCCATAGGTGGCCAGCGCAATTTTTTCACCGCGATCACCGGTGGTAACATACTTGTACTCGGCCCCCTCACGTACCTGCCGTAACGATGGGAACCCACCCAGACCGACGCGGGTCGCAGTTTTAAAGTCTGACAGTTGGCCTTTCTTGGTCCACTGTTCAAACGTTTCGGCTGCTTCTTCCCAGCCCTGCAGAATCGACTTGTTCGCCACATCCAGCAGAATGTTGCCAAAGTCGGACGTGCTGTGCGTCAACGCCAGACCGACCATTTGAACCGGGTTGAGCGTCGAAACGCTGATCCCTCGCTCGGTCAGCGACATACGTGCCAGTTCGCGAAGTGTCATGCCGTTATAGGCGTTGCTGTTATCACGCTCTTCATAACCGGCGCGGGCCATCAACATTTGTCGTACACCGTCGCCGACAATGTTGCCGTTACCAATATGACCTTGTGCGCCAGGTAAGGTTTTGTCTGAAGGCGTTGCCCCTTTGCCCAACATCTCCAGCAGCTTGTCTTTTGCCGCCGCCACGGTGCAATCAATATCAGCGATGCAACTCGCCTGCAGATCCATGTGTTTACCGCCAAACATGGCAAACAGGTTGTTGATATCTGTCACCCGGGCTTTTTGTTCAGCAACCACTTGCGCACGAATAGTGGCTGCATCTGGATTACCCTGATCGACAGGTTGCGTTGGTTGCGGTGTTGGTTGTGGCGCCGGAGTGGTGCTGTTGCGCGGTGGAGTGATCAGGTTACGGATAGAATTTGGCATTTTCTCAAAATCCTCAATGCGTTTGGAATGAATACAGGCCATGGCCTGCAGAGAGGGGGTGACCTGATCAGCGAAACCTAAAGCAAGGCATTCTTTGCCATCCATCCAGGTTTCATCATCAAGCATGGCGGCAACTTCTTCCGCCGACTTCCCTGTTTTGGCCACATAGGCCGGGATCAATACGTTCTCGACCTTATCCAGCAAGTCAGCGTAATCCCGCATGTCATTGGCATCGCCACCGGCGAAGCCCCAGGGCTTATGGATCATCATCATGGTGTTTTCGGGCATGATGACGGGGTTTCCAACCATCGCGATTACTGAAGCCATAGAGGCCGCCAGGCCATCAATATGCACAGTAATCGCAGCGCCATGGTTTTTCAGGGCATTAAAAATGGCGATACCGTCAAAAACATCGCCGCCAGGGGAGTTGATATGCAGATTTATTTGGGTGATATCGCCCAAGGCCTGCAGGTCTTTAACAAACTGCTTGGCCGTGATCCCCCAGTAACCGATCTCGTCATAGATGTAGATATCGGCGGAGCTGTTGGCCTTGGCCTGCATGCGGAACCAGGAGTTATTTCTTCCGGCGTTCGCTTTCGGACGACGATTCGTCCTGTTTCGTTGCTTCGGCACTGGTGCCTCCTTTGTCGTTGGCGGGATCGGTATCAAACACCAGCCCCAGCTTGTTGTTTTCGTCAATTTCAGCTTTGCGCCGGCGCTTAACCTCTGACGGGTTGGCACCTCGAGAGCGTATCCAATCGCTTTCTGTAGCCGCACCACCTCGCACCTGCACTTTCCAGCCGTTGGCCTCTTTCAACGGGTCAATCCACGGCATCACCGGGCCGCTGTACACGGCGTTAAAAAGTGATTTCATGTCGAGATCAGCCGGCGTTTTTATCACGCCAGAGGTGATCGCCATCTGCAGCCAGTTTCGGTAATTCGGACGGGAAATGGCCGCCACAAATGAGTCTTGAAGGATGTTGTAGCCTTCGAATGACTCCACCAGCTCTTGCCGTTGGGATGAGTAGGTACCGTTATAGTCCCGTGCGATGCTGGAGTAACTACCACGGCTGCCTGCAGATACCGCTCGCAACTGCCCATTTCGAAAGTTTTCAAGATTTGGATTGGGCCGATCGGATTTAATCATGCCGATATCTTCACCAGGCTGTAGCCCATCAAAGAGCATGCCCGGCACGATATCCATTTCCCGCTCCTCCTTGTCTTCGCTTTCTGGATACGACTGGCCATCACCTTTTTTAACGTACATGCCAAGTGCCGCGGCAATACGTGCTGCTGTCAGTTCTGCATCTTCGTAATCCTTCAGCGCACTGAGACGGATAAGGATGCCGGACAGCAAGCTGTTGCCCCTGATTTGGTGAAGTCGGCGCACAAACTTCAGGTGCAACATGTTGTCGGCGTTGATTTCCTTTGTATCACCCAACGCTATACCCGATGTGGTAAGTGATTTATGAACCTGGTACTTGATAGGTCGTCCCCAGGCATTGAGGAAAATCCCCTGGCACAAACCTTTTCCGCTGTCATTGCTATCCAGAGGCACGAAATCGGGCTCCAGCGCCTCCAGCCAGAATGGCACCCCTGCCTGCGGAGTGAGTCCGGTGACTTTCCCCTGAACCATCTGACAGAAAACTTCACCGTCGCGCAGCCAGGTTCGAGCCAGTAACCGTTCCATCACCGGGCGGGTATATTGGCCAGTGACTTCGGGCGCCACAGACCATTCCGCCCAGGCAGCACGGATTTCTTTAGCCAGATCGTCCGCCACTGCTCCCGTTAGCAATAATGGCTGTGGTTCAACAATGATCCCTCTGGCACCGACAATCCTCTCCTCCATCTTGTCCAGCAAGCCGATCACCAAATCATGGTTGTTGTCCAGCCAACGAGCCTGCTCGCGTAAAGAGCGCCCACCAAACTGCGTCAGCTGATTAGCGTTGCGGTTCTCCCGGCGGGCCTTGTGGGTTCGAGTCGGCATCACCGCCTCATAAGCAGCAATCTTATAGCGAGCTTGCAACCTTCCCGCCTTCCAGCCTGGGGAAATGATGCCGATCACGTCATCGATAAAACTCATGGGAACCTCGCCACTTTGTACATCGGCCGTCCGCGGCGCGTCGCTGTCAAACTCGTCAACCGCCGCTCCCAGGACTCTCTGCCTTTGCGAATTTCTGACAGATTTTCCATCGTCATGGATTGGCCGTTAAACGTGATCGACTTTCCCTCCAAGACTGATGTTTCTGCGTCCAGATAGCGCTGGATCATGTTTTCGATATCAGCCTGATTCATACCCACCCTCCGGATGAATTTATGGGTGCCCACGCTGAAGGTTTACTTTCAGGGGCTGCGGTGTCTTTTTGTTCGGTTAATCTTTCAGATGTGGCAAGGGGTACAGGTGTGGGTGATGGAGTTGAGCTTTCAGTCATTTCAAAGGGTTGCGCCCAAGGGGGCGGTTTTTCCCATTTGATCTTCTCGTAGCCACGCAATATCACCAACGCATGGGCATAGACCATAAGGTCAAATGCCTCGTTAGCACCACGGCCAGGCTTCTTCCACTTACCATCTGGCCCGCGTTCTTCATACGTCAGCTCGTCATAGAACCATTCACCGATCCAATCAGGAAAATGCACATAATTCGGCCCTGCCGTATTACGTAATAGCGCGTTATTTATCCGGTCTTTTAGGGCATTAGTCTGCAGTAGATATAACGGCACATCTCCGCGAGCCTCCGCACGCCGGTTGGAGCGGCCTGTGTTATCGGGGAATGTTTTTACTGATCAACTTGCTACGGGCCTGGCTGTCCCCCTTGAAGAGATAAACCCGTTTATGCACCCCATCACGGCGGCACTTACGCCAGAATTCGTACGCATTACCCGTGACACCGTCCTCACCGCCGGAGTCCACAGCCATGGCCAGCACCGGCATTTTGATGTCGGGGTTTTTATCCAACGGCCAGGCTTTGTCCAGCACATCAGTTCGCAGCAGATCCCAATCTTCAAGATAAGCGGCAGGATCAATCGGCAGGCTTTCACCGTTCTTGTCAAATCGCATCGACTGCCTGATGTTGTAACGGTCAACCAGCCAGCGTTCCCCGTGAGCACCGTAACCCATGATTTGAACAACGAACCGGCGATTTTTCCCACCCTGAACGTCTACCGTTGCAACAAGGAAACGAACGCCCTCTGGTACAGCACGTTTGGTGATCTCCTCCGCCCTGGCCATCAGTGCATCTGATTTTCGCTGCTCAGAGGCTGACCTCGGCAAATATGGCAAGCCCCAGTCAGTGTTGATAACCGCTTTCAACGTTTCTTCACTGTCAGTGGCTTCGAATGTTTGTTCAGCCGTCAGTAATTTGTAAACCAGCTGCGCCCAGGTCTGATATGCGGCAGCAGGCCCTTCCATCCAAAATGACGCGATACGTGACCGCCGAACGTCACCGTACCTTTCCCCATTGGCCCTTATCTTTTCACCGTCCTTTAGCCATACCCCCCGCCCGTTAAGCTCTCGCTTTTGGTTGGCGTCAACCCGGCCCGCGCAGTGGGGACATTGAAGATAAGCTGCTTCGCTGGCTATCACCGGATCCGTATGTTCTCGGAATCCCGTCATGTTAGATTTCGATGGCTGGAAATATTCGCCGCAATGCGGACACGGCCAGTACCAACTACGACGATCACCACGGTTATACAAAGACAAAATCCCGGTGGTTGGCGGTGCTTCGTGCGGGGAGGTTTGTCGCCATTTACCGTTGATCTCCCGCCCTGGGGAACTTTCAACCAGCGTCATACCTGAAGACATAAAAGTGGTGGTACGCTTGGATGCCAGCGTGAACCCATCGCCTTCCCCATCAATATCGTCTGGCCAGCGGTCATAATCCGTCAGGGCTACAAAACGATAATCCGAAGAAGACATGATGTTGACCGACGGCCAGCCGATCTTCAGGTAGTTGCCGGCCCGGAATGTTTTGTCATGGACGTTATTGTCATTTGTTCGTGGGCTAAGTCGTTCAGCCACCTTTTTACTGACACGAAAAGTCCTGTCGAGACGCTTTTTAGAATGTTCGCGGGCTTTTTCTTCTGTCATCTGTATCAACAGGAAATCTGCAGGGTCACAAACAATGGTATAGACGATCCAGCCGTCGATTAACCCCACCGTTTTTCCCGTACGCGCAGGGCCAACAAACACCACCGCATCATATTCCCGTGAAGCCAGGCAGTTCATCGGCTCAATGATATAGGGGGTTAGGGTTGGATCCCAAGGAAGAGAACTCCCCGCCCCCATCGGTACCCGCATAAATTTTGTCACTGCTTCCGCCACAGGCATACGCCGGGGGGGCTTCAGCAAAGTGGCAACTTCACGACGCAAGGCGCTGGCCGATGCGTAACAATTAACTGTCATCGTCGCCATCCTCAATCGTCATAACTTCCGCCGCCAACATTTCCCGCATTTCATCTATTGCGACCTGTGCCTCGGCTATTTGATCAGGCCGCCAACCTCGGTCACGCTCTAACTTATCTGGCCAGGTATCAAGCACCTGAGAAATGCCTTTAACCAGTAATGCCATTTCACGATGGGCCTCTGACGCCGGTAGCAACTGTTTAAGTGATTCTTCCAGCTTGATGCGCTCGTTTTCAGACTGGTACCAGTCCTTGCGGTCTTTCGGCCCCATCTTTTCAGGGTTTTGAATATCATCGATATCGCCAGGTACACTCACACCGAACAACACCGGCCCCACATCTTTCAGGGCATAAACTGGGTTGCCTCTCACCGTATCGGCGATCGGCGTATTGGCTTCAAGCAGCCGCTTTCTTACCGTGCCGCGGTTCAGCCCAAAAGCCTCAGCAATCTTCGCTACGCTCCAGTTGTAGGCGTCCCCCAGATTGCTGATATTGGACATTGACACCTCACGTTGTCAGGTGAAGCCACGATTTATTTCGTTAACTCAAAGGGTTGCAAGCTGGTCAGATGACAGTAGGTTTAAAGGTTTGTCACCTGAAATACGTTTTTATTTCTATATTTCAAATAGTTATAACACCTGCTGCCGACAGCATGAAAATCCGAAAACTAGCCGTTTTCCGCGAGGTTGCCGCCCCGTGGCTGGGGTCCCCCCTCGGGAGTACCTTTTGATAATGGTTATCATTCACAAGCAATAATGATATCGTTCAGCCTGCCGTTTGGCTGAGTACAAGGTCGGTGCGGGGAGTTGGATACCGTGCATTATCGATGGTCCTCGCAAGGGCCATCTGTAATGCAGCTTATGCGGTAGGCTCAGGCATCGATGCAACAAGGGTTAACTCATCCTCTTTGAACCAGATTTCCGCCGATGAACCGTTATCAGAAGGCCAGCTCATCAGGTACATGTTCGGTTCGCTGCTGTATTCTGCTCGACCTAAAATGGTGCACGCTTCACCTGTTGTCGTTATGGCTGTCTTCCCCAACTCATATTTGAACATCTGCTCTCCTTTCTTGCTGGCGGTGGTGATGCAGGATGGTGGCTTTTGGTATAAAAAAACCCGCCGAAGCGGGTTACGATGTACTTGTTTGGCAGGTTATTTATTAATGGCTGCCTGGATAGCGTCAGCAGTTTCATCAATTTTAGTTTTCACGTCATATAAAGCGGAACTTACCCCAGAATCACTAGCAGATGCAGCTGCTTTTGCAATTTCAAGCGCGGCATTCACAGCAATTAAACGTTGATGTTTTTCTGGGTCGCCGCCCAGCGGAGTTTCATAATATTTTTCCAACATAACATTTTCCTTTTGCTAAACCTGTCGAAATGGCAGGTAACAAAATTGATATGGGGCTGATTCTTAAAACCACAAGTTTCCTGCTACTAACTTTTCCCGTTGGACTCAGCCATCTGCTGATAGCGCGGGTCGCCTGGCGCTGGAAATTTGTGGCTCTGGCTGTGGTAGTGCTGCAGGCGCTCGCGGAAAAGCTCACGTAGATGCTCAGGCTGCACTGCCTCCACCTGCGCCGGCACTATCGGCATGTTTATGCGTTCTTTGTACGCTACGCCTGACGCGGCAAGGTCTACGTTTGTCTTGTCCATGTCCTCTTTAGAGAGGTTGGCAAGGTTGAATGATTTGGTCATGGAAATCCTCCTGTTGAGGAGGATTTCCATGACCATGTATCAGTTACGTTAATCACTCAAATATGAATAGTAAAGAATCACCCAAGACGGTCTGATGCAGAAAAAATATAAATAATTCAATTAAATATAAACTCAACAGAGTGCATATCCGCTAATTTATTCAGAATAGTTCGTTTATCAACGCGACCTTTAATGTAGTCTACATAAATGTCAGACAATTCTTTCCACAAACTTGTTAGGTTTGTTTTCTTTAGCAACCCTTCGCACATTACCCACGCTGAAATAGCGTCATGCCAGCATTTTTTTAGATCACTAAGGGCTGACGCCGCTTCATTATCACCGGCGGCAAAGAAGGGTGTGGATATAGATCTAGCTTGGATTCTCTGTGCCTTGGTTATGCTCCACTCGTCAGGCATCATGTGAATAGCGTAATCCAAAGCCAGCAGAGATCTTTTGAATTCACTTCTTATTTTGGTCTTTTCTTGTTTTTGCCAAGTATTTAGGGCTAAAGCGGCATAAACAAGCGTAAATATTGCCCCAAAGGCTGCAACCCAAGCAGCTATAGCCCCATACATAACCCAATCTGCTGAGGCTCGAGTAGCAATTAAAGTTTCGTAAGATATGTAGTCCGAATCCATAGTATCCCCCATCAATTTATGGAGATAATCTTACCTTACTCTAAATAATTGACCACTCCAAACCATTACAAAACCCACCCGCGGTGAGCTTTGAATGGTTTAACAGCCTGTTGGTTGACCAACTGCACGCACCAACGCCATGATCCCGGTTTATATGGTGGTGGTGTCGGGGCTTTTCTTCCCATCATTGCCTCTCACTATCAAGCTGACGTATCGCTAGCAGTTGGTTGTTCGCCTTGTCGAGCGCTGCCAACAGCGGATCAATCCACAGCACAGCCTGACAATAGGTCAGCGTGCCGGAGGCAGTGGTGCCAGAACCGGTTGCGTCAGCGCCGCCGGTATCGGCTGACATTGCGCGGGTACGTAAACGGTTCGTGTAGTCGAGCAGCCCACCAGCAATAGCGGCAGGCACAGCCAAATCGCACGTAGGCTGATTCTTGAGGATCGTCCGGTATTCAATTTCTTTCCCCTGGGTGGCCGCGTCTGTGTTGATGCCGTACTGGCTTGCGGCCGCGCTGATTTCGTTTGCACGGTGGAACTGAAACGCCTGGGTGGCAATGGTGGTTGCCTGCAGGCTGTTATCGCTCTGAAGCTGCTTAACCTGCTCACCAGCCTCAAGCGCGTTACCGTGGAAGTGAAGCGCCAGCCATGCCAGCACAATGAAGATGATCAGCAGAACGGCAACGATGGCCCCTGTTAATCGGTTCATTTATCCAGTCCCCAGCATGCCAGCTCAGCCTCTTGGTCACGTCGCGCCACCTGGCCGAAACAGTTATTCGAGCGAATCCGGCAATCCCGGCCACCGTCAAATATCCAGCGGCGGATTTCTCGGCATGCACCATGGCGATCACCGGCATTCAGTTTTTTGTAGAACGTCGAAGTGAAGCATTTGCTGGGGCCGATGTTCCAGGGGCAGAACGAGGCGATCCCGACCTTCTGCGGCTCGGTCAGCGTCACTTTGACGTTGCGATCCACCCAATCGAGTGCTTTCTTCTGTTCGGCTGCGTCAATACGCTTGCACTGCTCAGCGGTCAGGCGCTGGCCCTTCACGACCTTTTGGCCGTTGACCATTGTCACACCACCGCAGACCGTCCAGATCCCGCCCTCATCCTGATACGCCGTTAGCCGATGCCCTTCCTTCTCATCCTGAAACTGCGCCATCATCACCGGGGCCGATGCGCCGGCAGCGATTAACACCAGCATCGCAGCACTGAGTTTCGTTTTTATCGAAGCCACTACTCGCCCCCTATCAGGTCTACATCCTGAGCGCTGATGTTCTTGGTGGAGCGGTCAATCAGGTACATTTTGAGTAGTTTCTCTCGCCGGCATCTAAACCAGATACCGACGACACACCCGACAACGGAGGAGAGAATGCCGACAATGATGCCGATCACCATCCACTCACTGGGGGAGAAGTAATTAATGGCCCCGAGCAGCAGGCCTACCAGCCAGCCGCCATGCGTGGCGTTATCTGCAATTTTTTCCGGCATGGTTCTCATACCTCCCCCTTCCGGGGATCTTTCCCGGTACCGGGTTATGGATAGGGTTCAGCCACCAGCCGTAAACGAGTAGGCGATACGGGATGTGCCAGGTGTGTGTCGGATGTTGGCTGGGGCTGAAATGCAAAAGCCCCGGCGATTAGGCCAGGGCTATAAATCATTACCGGTTAAATCATAGTAGAAACGAACTAAATATATACATCCGGTAATATGTTAATCACTTTAAGTATTTTTTAGGTTTTCTCTCACCTGGCGCTGTTGCTCTGCCTCTTGGCGCTCATACTCTGCTTCAACTTGAGAGAAACTTTTCCCACCTCGTGATTTCACTCTTGCCTTAGCTGTTGGCTCATTACCAGGAAAGAGTTTTTTGAAATCTAAATTCACCCTATTAGACTCAGCACACATCCGTACGTATCCGCGGACCATGCTTTCATTAAATTTGTACCAGCCTACTCTTTTATTGCCAAATGCAGGAATTACAACCTCTCCAAAGTCTTCTTTTTTTAATGTGCGCAGCATTCTAGAAAAAACATCATTACTAACAGGCTCCAACTCATCTTCAGCGATTTTGGATAATTGCTTTATCACATCCTCATATGAGGATATTATATCGGTTTTCTTTCTTTGCATATCTCCAGAGTCAGCAACGGACCACAAAAGATATGCATAGTGTATGTCCCTCGCATAAGTAGCTTTTTCATATGGTCCTCTCAAGGCTTGAGATACTGAACTAACAGCCATATCAAGCCCTTCAATGAATAATGCATAATCGACGCTGTTTTTCTTATATTCATACGCGATTGTAAGCATTTTCTCACATATAAGATGGATATAGTGGGGATACCCATCGCTGATACCAGCAATTTTGAATCTTACTTCATCTGGAACATCAAAACCAAATTCATTAAATGCACGATCTATTATATCGTATCTTCCATCCCAAGGCAGGGAGTCCAGTCTAAGCTCATGAATTTGTCTCGAACTTGATGCGTGGCCTGACAACATCTCTTGGAATGACTCAGCAATCCCTGTAAAAATAAACTTTACATTACACTTTTTGTCACCAAGCTGTTTTAGTAAGGTTCCAAATTTCTCTCTTTCTTTTTTGTCTTCAATCCTATCAAACTCGTCTAATACGAGAAATGGAACATCCGAGTGAATTTTTTGTAAATGTTCAAGGGCATAAACAGCCGAAGACGTATCAACTACACTAATGTCGGTGCTTTCATTACTTCCTTTCTTTTCAAACTTAATTCCAGTACCAGCAACACCGATAGATATAGATACACCCCACTCATCTTTGTGCTTTCCCTTGTAGGAGGCTTCACGTATAGCGCTCATTACAATAGACACCATCGTCGAGGAAGGATCACAACTCAGCAGTATAGGTTCAGCAGTGGATTGTAAGTCATAAGCTACAGAATGTGCCAAAGACGATTTTCCAACGCCGCGATGGCCATAAATAAAACAATGGCGGCCTGGTGCATTCAAAGCAGATTTCATATCTAGGTACTGCTTATCCCTGCCAAAAAGAAACTCAGACGCATCGATCGGTTGTGATGGCCTCACAACCCTATATAACCTCTCAATGAACTCAGACTCATCTAGTTCTGGGAACAACATATGCACCTCCATATACCATGTGAGGTTCATTATCACTCAATTGAATGCATAAAAAAAACCCACTTCGCAATGGGTTCTAAGAAGTGCCGTTAATCACAACTTTGGCAGGATATCAAATTAACGCTAAATATGGCCTATTTAATTAACTTTTGCAAGAAATTGCTGCGAAAATATCGATTTTTGTTGTGATCGTGATCTCGACAGTGAAACTAAACCATCTCGATCCAACCTCAGAAAGACACTGCGCATGCTTGACCAGTAACCGTTGTAATTCTTCGACCAATTCGGTGCAGACACCCCTACCAGCTCAGCGAGGTCTTGAAGTTGATATGTGGCAAGCCCCTTAATCTCTGATCGAACATCCTGCGCGGCCAACCAAATTAAGGCCTTCAACCTATCCAGCGTTTTTGCAGCCACCTTCTGACCACCAAGGTTCTCATTGAATTCTGACCAGCCCCACCGGGTAATTTCAATCTGATGTTTGAAGTCCAGATCATGTGCATAGCACCAGGACAGCCAGCTGCGTTGATGCCCAACCAGCGGATATGCAGCGCGGCGCCATGAGGTTGCTGAAAATGTTTCTGGCTCTATCAGGGCAATGGATCCCGAACTAGGCCGCGTTTCTGTACCCGGTACCGGGTTGCTATGAACAACAATCCTTGTGCCGTCTGGCTCTACAATGGTGCGCCGCTTGCGCTTCAATCGCGTTGTGCTGACCTGTGTTGAATCACTTAATGCCTGTAACTGCCCTTTGGTCTTCACGCTTAGGTCAGCTGTTGCCATCATGAAGCTCTCGCGAATGTACTGCAGATATTGCTGGGTCACGATCATGCTTTAATCTCCAGGCGTCTGGCCCGCATGCCAACTCGCCTATTACTCCACAAATTTAATTAGTAGCTATCTACTAAGATGGTTTAATTCATTAAATGCCCGCATCTTGTAGTTATTCACATGTTCACTGTCAAATAAAAGATCATAAGGCAAATTATCTAAAAGTGTATATTTCTCTATAATTGGTTTAAACTTACTTATCCCTTGATCACTCAACCCATTATAAAAAATCATAATCAACTCGTAGTCAGAAAGTTGGGATCTTATTATTTTAGCATATTTCATCTTACTCTTAAAATCCAAATCAGATGTATCTATATATTTAAACAGGTTGAATAAAAATCGGAAATAATGGCCTAAATCCGCCCGATATTTCACCCAGAAACTTTTATAGGCATAACCGATCACATTCAGTTCATCATGATTTGCAAATTCATCGATTTGCTTACCTCTTTTCTTGCAATAATCCAAATACAATATTGCTTCATTAGTTTCAGGATACTTTTTAGACCATTTCGATATGACCTTAGCGCCACTTTCCACTTGTTTAAGATAATTATAAAACACTGTAAACGAATCCCGACCAGATGCAATTGTTACTGAGTTATCTGATTTTTTCAAATCAATATCCTTAACTAACTCAGAATGAATATTTAACATCCTAAAGAAAACATCTTCTATCTGTTGATTTTTATATCTTTCAACTTGCTCAACAGCTTCAGCTTTTGCTTGAGCTATCGATGTTGCTTGAAATATTAATGTTGTCAGAAGTCCCCAAAAGGCTAAAGCAGAGAATACTGACGTAAACATTCCCCAAGAGTCACCTATTTGCCCTTTACCTTCAAGTGGTATTGTCTCATATCTCGATGTATCTACCCCTATAAAATTATAGTAATAAATACATAGCGATACTATAAGTATAAGTACTATTAAAGATATGAGTGAGGAACGATAAATTGGATCTTTAATAATTTTATAAAAAAACACTCTCATTTTTAACCCCTACTACCAACAGCCAATTAATTTCGATTATTTTACGATAAATTCAATTAATTGCACCTATAGAAAGTGACCAATCAATGAACCTGAACCATACCTCGATCTGAGTGCCGTATTCTTCCTCCCACCGTGACAGGTTACGATGCAACTCATAGTGATGTTTCCGGCATAGCGGGATGGTAAAAAAAATCATGTGCCTTGGTTGCCATGCCGCCCTGTCCATGACCAATGATGTGATGAGGGTCGTCAGACGATCCGCCACAACATGCGCACGGCTGAGACTTAACCCAGCGTGTAAACTTTTCGCTCGTCCAGCGTTCACGCTTCGGTATCTTGAATAATGCCTTTGGCGGCTCCGGATCGATTACCAACACCTTTGCCGCCTTCTTGGCTATCTCGGCGATCATCTGACTTGGTGCCAGACTGGGTGTTATATCGGCCTCTTTCCGGGTACCTGATGGGATTGTGGTCGGCTTGATACGCAGTGATGCCGCCGCGACATTCTCAGGCAACAGATCAATGACCTCATTCACCCAGGCCCACCAGCACAGCTCTGGCAAAGTCAGTTGATGGCTCTCTTCAAACATAAAGTGAACTCTGGCCCGATACACTACAAAATCAGCAATATTTTGTTCTGCTGTGGCTGATAACTCATCCATCGTCTTATCACGGTACATATGCGAATGGTGCCAGCACAGACGTATAGCACCGGTGCCATAACGCATTGTTTCCATATTCTTGTCGTGATAATCGTCCTCGGCACACTTCCACTGGCATTCGTTACGGCGATCCAGCCAACTCTCCAGGCTGTTAATGCCACCAGCGGCAGAAAGAACGCGCTCATGCTGGAAGAACGGACGGAAGCGCGGGTCAATGGCCAACTGCTGTTCTGTTGCCGGTAATGCACCTGACGGCATTTCACGAAACTCAGCCGGTACCGTGGCCACCATCACCCGGTCACCGAACATCGTCAGCAAGTCATTGCCTGGCTTTAATATGACCTGCCCCAGTTCGCGGACAACGATCGGCTTCAGTATCCCTCTCATACCGCCACCTCTGCCTTGCCCGGTACCAGAATCACAGACTGATCGCACTGATTACCCCAGGTGTGCCAGCCGTCTGTGTGATTACGGGCGAACAGCTCAATGCGCGGTACATCGCCTAGTAGATTGACCAACTTTTCGCGGAACACCTCAGGCTTTGCACTGTGCTCCATTCGTGGAGCCGTAATGTGTTGGCAAATCGATGCATCCAGGCGCGGTGGCAGCTTGCCCTTGACCGCGAACAGGCAGTCTTCGCTATTGGCTCGGGTCATGTGGCCCATTCCGATCGCGCTATTGCCTTTCACACGGTTAGTCTTGTGCCAAGTGAACCCCTTCATGGTCATCAGGCGGAACCCCCACGCGTCTATCACCTTCAGTGCTTCCGTCGGCATCGTTGGTACCCACCACATGGCCAGCAGGCATGAATCAGCGGCCAGATCCCATACAGGTAAACGGCAGATATCGGCAACCGTCATTGTTGGGTATTTGAAACCGGCACCGCGGTTGCCGTCCTTGCATTTGTCGCTGTAAGTCCACGCCGGATCGGCGTAAATCAGTGGATATTTCATTTCAAGCCCTCCGTCGCCCTTCGTACCAAATACCGGATCCCGTAGTAATCCCAGCCAAAATGCTGGCGCTGCCAGTCTGTTAGCCATCCCTGCGAAATTGCATATTTCCGAAAATCGCCGCGCTCCTGCCAGGTTCGCCGGGCCTCACGTAACATCCACCAGCGATACACACGATGCGCCACAGCCATCAAAGGTAAAACCTCAATACCGGATACACACTTCATGCGGCTTGCTCCTCTACGGCGACCAGGCGGTAGAAATAAACCTGCTTGCCTGTGTCCGGATCCTTCAACGTGCGTTTTTCCTTAACCAGGCCATGCACCTTAGGGTTAACCTCACGCAAACGAGCGCTTATGGCCGCCTGGGTATCAGCCACGAAAAACATCATGAACACGGTTCTTTCCAGGTCGCGAAGCGTCATCCACTTGGCACCGGCCGCGGCCTGAATTACTCGGCCCATTTGGTTTTCTGGGTTGTCCTTCAGCATGCCAGCGAGGATTAGCCTACGGATGCCGCTGTTAACTCGTTCGTTTTCGAATACGTCCACCGGGATCGATAATTTTTTCATACCTTGCCCCCTTTGCGGCTGCGCATGCTTGCCCATGTGAATGGCACCCAAATACCACCATCGGTCTGGCGATCCATGATCCGCTCACCGACCATCTTCACCATTTCGTCGTAAGTTTTATTGGTCAGCATGCCGGTTGGCTTCAACTGCAACTGGCGGCGGTCAACGATGTTGGTTAGTAGGTTGATCTCGTAATCACTGCCCTTCTGCAGCCCTACTTCGTCCAGCACCAACAAATCCAGCCGACAAAGGTCACGCAGCAGATCAGCTTCTCTCACTGGGCTATCTTTGCTAAATGTCGCACGGTGGTTTTCAAACAGTTCAGCAACTGTCATAACCATCGCAGAGTGACCGCGGTCAATCAGGTTCCTTGCCATTGCGCTGGCCAGGTGGTTTTTTCCGGTACCGGTATTACCCGAGAAAATGAAGCCGCCATGTGTCTTACCAAATGACGCCACATACCCCTTGGCGGCATCCAGTGCAGCCTGCTGTTCCGGGCATTCCACAACGTAATTGCTGAACGCGCATTTCTGGTGCAGAGGCTGGATGCCAGAACGACCAATGATTTTTTCCATACGGGCCTGGCGGTTCCGATCCGTGATCTGCTGGTTAGACTTCTGCGCCTCTTCGGCCTGAAACTTCTTCCAGCCTTCCACCGTGTCAAAGCGCGGCTGTACGTGTGCCGGTTTCAGCGCCAGCAAACGTGCCATCAAGTCAGTTGACGTTGACATCATGATCACCTCCAAGGGTTTGTAAGCCATTACTGAAGCCCGGCGGGATGGTGCCAGAGGCTGGGGTTACGCGGTGGTTGGTGCTGGTCTGCCATTTCCCGGCAATGCACTTAGGGCGGCCCTTTTGGTCCCACTTGGTGGCACTGCTCAGGTAGCCTTCGAACTTGCTCGGGATGAACAGCGTGGTTGGCCGGATGTAATCACTCATGTCCTGCAGGTCGCCCCAGTGTTCCTGCTTGTAGTCAACGACGAGGCACAGGTCATGATTGGAATAACCATCCCTCAGACGGGCCCGGATATTCTCAAGCGAGCTTTTCGACGTCTGGTAACGTGAACCGGTAACCAGGTTCAAGTGTTTTAAAACGTCCTTGGCTTGGTCAGTGATCAACACTTCAGGGTCGGTCTGCGCAGCAGGCTGACAAGTAGGTTTTCTACCTGATGGATCTTGTTTTGAATTTACTGACGGATCCCCCCCAGATTCTGGCGGGTGAGAACTCCCTTTTTTCGTGTTTTCTGAACGGTCGGATTCTGAACGTTCAGATCCTGACATGTCAGATTTTGAATGGTCAGATTCTGACGTGTCAGAAACTGGACGGTGAGACTCGACGCTTAATGCTGCCGCTTTAAGCTTTGGCACATTCAGGGTGTAAATATTGCTGTCATTGCGTTGGCCTCTACGGCGTTCCTTTCGCGTCAGCCACCCGTCGCTTTCCAGTTCGCCGATCGCAGTGGTAACCGTGCTACGGCCAGCACCAATCTCACGGGCAATCTTTTCGATACCCGGATAGCAGATCCCATCATCGTTCGAGAAGTCAGCCAGACGAAGCATTACAAGCAGCTTGGTACCCTTTACACCGTGTGCAGCGCAGCCGTCCCAGACGTAACTTGAGACTTTCACGCTCATACGGCGGCTCCTGGTGCTGGCAGTGCCAAATATTTGCAACGATCCACAACTTCCAGCAATGCGCTGTGGGTGACAGGCAACCAGCCGCCCGGTATTCTCATCACATAACGCAACGGCACCGGCGGTTTAGCGCAGCTCGCAGCTACACAACGAAATTGCCCACGCAAACGAGATTCTGTTACTCTGTTCATGCGTTAATTACTCCACACGTTTAGTTAATGCGCCCGACGCCACAGACCGCATATCTGTGGCGTCACCCTTTCCAAACATCAGTACTGTCACTGCGTAAATTTCAGAGACCAATGACTGCACTCTGTAACCCTTACTCAACAGCTTTTTACTCTCTTCGTTGTCCAAAACCCCATCAGCTGTAAATTCGTTATGAGCCTTAGCAAACACGCCCATAGCCGCCATGAGTTCGTTGAATTTGTAAAGCAGCTCCTCATTGCCCATCTGCTCGATTTCCGGCAGCTTCACGAATACTCCACCAGCGTGCTTACACATCGCCTCGGTGATATCGCTACGGCCTGAGATTGATTCCATTTCCACTGCCATGCCCAGCGGCACAACCTGCCCTGATACCTGGCGCACGCGGTTACGAAGCGCGTTCTCGGTACCGGCCACCGGATCCAATTGCTGCGCCATCGCACTGTACTTGCCTGGGAACTGAGTGATCAGCTTGTGTATCGCGTCGCTGATGTCGTCCTGGGTAGGAAAGTCTTTGTTGTCCACAAGGTTTCTCCGCTTCTGTGGTTTTTGTTAAGCCGCCGGGGCGGTAGACTTTTTGTAAAGAGAAGGGTCAACAAGCAATTCACCCCCGGTGAGAACTTGAATTTCAAAAGCTCGCCCTTTAGGAATTGTTTCATCCCACCCAGAAACAGCAGCATGAGACAGGCCTAACGCCTTGGCTGTCTTACCCACGCCACCGAAGTGGGAAATAACATCATCTTTTTTCATGATTCTCTCTTTTGTAGTGAAATAGGACACTGCAATAGTAGGATATCTTACATTAAGGAGTCAAGGAATCCTACATTAGTTACTGGTAGGATTGCTTACATGGAAATGAACGATAGAATTCGCGCAAGACGCAAAGAGCTGAAGTTGACTCAAGATGCCCTAGCAAAGAAAGTTGGGGTAAATCGTGTCACTGTCACTGGTTGGGAGTCGGGTGACTATAAACCCGGTGGTGAAAACCTCCAGGTGCTTGCTGCTGCTCTAAGCTGTAATCCAAATTGGTTACTGGATGGCGGCGATCTTGATGAAAACATCACATATATAGGCAAGGTTCGACCAGGGCTCGTCCCTGTAGTTGGTGATGCCATTTTAGGGGTTGATGGCATGATCGACATGGTCGAATACCGTGGTGGTTGGTTGAAGATTTACAGCGATGATCCGAATGCCTATGGGCTTCGTGTCAGGGGTGACAGCATGTGGCCACGTATCCAATCAGGTGAATTCGTTCTTATTGAACCTGCCACTACAATCCATCCCGGTGATGAGGTGTTCGTGCGTACCAGCGACGGTCACAACATGATCAAAGTTCTCAACTACACTCGCGAGGGCGAATACCAGTTCACCAGTATCAACCAAGATCATCGACCTATCACCATTGCCCGAGGTGAGGTTCAGAAGGTCGAGTATGTTGCAGGCATCCTGAAAGCTTCACGCCATGTAGATAACGACGCAGTAACTGATTCCATGCTTTAACCACCTATAAGGTGGGATTTTGATCAATTACGGCTTTGCCGAAGAAGTTCACACAGCTTAAAGGGATAGGCCTTCCGGTCAGCACCTATTTATCTAAGGAAATCATATGAATAACCAAGATAAGCACCTTCCCGGTCAGCAGCTGGAAATGGAAGTGTTCCCTGTAAAAGAAGTTGAAGTTGAAGGCGTTCAGATGGGGGTTTTAAATAATGGAAATCCTTATTTGACAATGCGTGGCTTATCAAGGCTGTGTGGCGTTGACTCTGCGGCAATGACTCGTTTGACCTCCGACTGGATAGAAGAAAGACAAAGACCGCGCGGAAAAAAAATTGATGCCATTTTGCAGGGTAAAGGCTTAAGACTTACACAGTTATATTGGACAGTTGTTAGTAGGGGTGTTGAAGTCAGAGCGTTCCCGACTTCCGTCTGCATGGCTATCCTTGAATATTATGCGTTTGATGCAGAACAGACTGACAAAACCACAGCATTAACAAACTATCGTAAACTTGGTGACAGCGCTCTTAGAAGATTAGTATTCCTCAGTGTAGGGATAGATCCAGAAAATCCTCAACGAGGTGCCTGGCAAGCTTTTCAAGATCGCCTTCAGCTTAACTCGCAAATTCCCCTTGGCTTTTTCTCCGTCTTTAGTGAAATGGCTGACCTGTCATTAAAAATGATCAATACCGGGTTTGAGTTTGGCCCAGCATCAGTTCCAGACATAAGCGTTGGTACATTTTGGGGTAAGCATTGGTTAGCTTTTGGGCTAGACGAAAAATATGGGCCTAGGACAAAACACCCACATGTATACCCTGAGTGGTTTCCACAACACCGAGCTGGCCCAGTTGATGCTTGGGTTTACCCCGATGATGCCCTGGGTGAATTTAGGCGATGGATCCAAAAGTCTTATCTTCCTACAAAATTTCCTGCTTATCTTGAGAATAAGTCCCGTTCCGGCGCTATCGGTGCCGTGGACGCGTCTAAACTTCTAACACAATTGAAAAAACCTGAGCTTCCAAAAAACTAGCTCTATGCCCGGCCGCCGCGCCGGGTTTTTTATGCTCTATTTCCCCGCCTAACGAACGCTGCAGCGTCTCTAAGCACTCCTTTGTGAATTGTGTTGCCTACCGTCTTTCGCTTCAACTCCAGATAGTCAACGATGTTACCTTCGTTGATCTCCGAACCATCCATAACCAGCTGCATCACAGCCTCGCCTATCTCTCCAGCCATAAAAGCCGCTCGTTCATCTTCCCAGTTCGTTTCCATACCACCTCCGAACAAATTTTAATCAAAAATACACCGATAACACGTAAAAACCAAAATGTAAGATTACCTACCAAAACGCATTGACATGCAATGTCAGATATCCTACATTTAATTCATCGGCAGCGAACAGGCAGGACGCCCACGAAGTAGCCGCCCGAGGCACACGAAGATCGGGATGATTCGCTTACCAGGGACACAGCAGAGGGTTGCACGATGGAAATGGAGTATATGGAATTTCGAAAGCTGGCTGAGGATATCGCGAAATTAAAGACAACGGTGCCACGGTTAGAGCTATTCAACAGTATTTGCGCTGACCATAAATTAAATGAGCGTGACAGATTCCGCCTTGCATTTCTCGCCGGTGAAATTGCAGAGGCATACGCCGAATAACACCCACCGCGCCATATGGGGCGTACTGAGGCAATCATGAGCGCAAAAGGTTGGAAGGCTTTGGTTTATAGCGCGGTTGTTGGTTTGGTTATTTGGCTGTTGATAGGTACTTGGATAGTGATGTTCGTCGCCGGGTGACCGGCGCACATCGGAATGCTCACTCGCCCTTTCCCTCAGTTCTGGGAGCGGTGGAGGATCCTAACTCATGAGTGAGCAGTCCGATGTGGTATCCGGTGATAGACGGGCTTCCTCCCCGTCTGTGGGTTCAACTCCCATCACCACACCTAATGCGCCGCGCCGGCGGCACTGCAGCGAAAGCAAGCGCAAATATCCGGCGGAGTTTTGCTGTGTGTAGTCTTTGGCGGCCATGCCGAACTTCTACCCCTTGGAGAAGAAGATAATGTTCATAGGCTGGCCGCTCTTTTTTCACATATCAGGTGGCGTACTGTTCCGGGTTCCCCTTATCCCTTTACACAGTATAAAGCCCCGGCGCGGTGCGCCACCTGATGTGTGAGTAATTAACCGGGAGCCAGCGCTATGCGGGTGTCTGGCCTCCATTTTTAAAACCCGATTTTCTATCTGCGAAAAGTTGCCAATTCTGGCAGGGCTTCGCTTTGCCGAAAATCAGCGTGTGGGAATTAACGTATGAGCTGGATTACCACTTTTACAGGCCGTCACTTGGACTTTGCTGCTCCTGCAGTCGAAAGCATCTGCATTGATGATATCGCCCAGGCACTGTCCCATGAGTGCCGGTTTGCAGGCCATCTGCCGAACTTCTACAGCGTGGCGCAACACTCAGTGCTGTGCAGCCAAATTGTGGCGCCAGAGTTCGCCCTTGAAGCGCTGATGCACGATGCCACCGAAGCCTATTGCAAAGATATCCCTGCCCCACTTAAGCGCCTGCTGCCGGATTACCAGCGTATCGAAGACCAACTGGACGCAGTGATCCGCCAGCGCTTCGGCCTTCCTCTGCAGATGGATATCGCTGTGAAGTATGCAGACCTGGTCATGCTGGCCACCGAGCGCCGGGATCTTGATATCGACGATGGAAAGGTATGGCCAATGCTGGAAGGCATTTTCCCTGCTGACATCGTGATTAATCCGGTGATGCCGGTACAGGCTCGGGCAATGTTCGTTGCTCGCTTTAATGAGCTGACTGAATGGGAAGTGCTGTGATGATCAACACAATCACGATCGATACCGAAACCCTGGATACAACTCCTTCAGCGGTGATCCTATCTATAGGTGCTTTTGCTTTCGACATTGACGACGTTCGTCAGACCCAGAAAAACATCATCGATGTTGCTCGTTATACCGGTGATGAGTACTCGGATAACGCCCTTTACTACCTAGCTGATACTTTCGATCAATTGATGAAAGGCCGCACCGTAAGCGCCAAAACTCAGGATTGGTGGCGCAAGCAAGGCGAAGAGGCTCAGGAGGCTTTAATCGGTGACCGTGAACCTCTGCGCCTGTGTCTCGGGCTGCTGTCCAATTGGATTAAGGCTCACCATGAAGCACGAATCTTCTTCCGTGGTACCGACTTTGACGGCTCTATCCTTGAGCATGCCTATCGCATGTATGAGATCGAATGTCCGTGGCACTGGGGCGGCAAGCGCGACGTGCGCACCTATATCGATGCCATGACCAAAGGCACCAAAGGTTACCTGCCTAAAACCCACCAGCCATGCTTCGCGATGGTTAAGCATAATTCCCTGCATGACGCTATGAACGACGCAGAGCAGATGGCCATTGCCTATCAGTTGAACAGCCAGCAAATCACTTCCTGCCTACAGGAGGGTAAATAACATGGCCTGTAATTGCTTTGAAAAAACAGCCGCGCTGTTCAAGCAACGCATTTCTGAGAAGCTCGGAGATGAGCTTGGTGAGATTGAAGATGCTGGATTCGAAAACTCACTCTACAGCTTCAACGGTGGCGATCATTCCCCAGTGGCAATGAACTTCAAGTTCCGCTACTACCGCAAACGCAAGGGCGGCGGACTCGCGACCAACCAGACCAAAGCAGATCACCTTTGCATGATGAGCTACTGCCCTCTTTGCGGAACGAAGTTCGAAGGCGACGAAAAGCAGCCAGAGGCCAAATGAAAGTCACAGAAACCAAAGTTCAGAGCATCGAAATCACCGAGGTTGAACGCCTCGACCCTATCCGCGTTATGGCTGAAAACTACGAGCCAGGGCAAGGCCGCATCACTATCACCTGCTACGGGAAGGCATGGACATCAGCATGGTTTGCGATGGGTGGTGACACCGTGCAGGCGTTCTTCATTCGCGTGTCGAATGACTATCTGATCGGCAACTTCGCACCGCAAATGCAGAGCGAGGTTGATGACGACAACGACGCCAACACTGAGTTTGTTAAGTCTGAAATCTGCAAGCTGCGCCGCTCTGGTGAAATCGAACAGGATAAGGCTCGGGATATGTGGGACACGGCAGACTGCAGCGAAGACGTCAAAGGGGATTGCTGCGCTTGCGGACGTGGATCCGTGCTTTTTGACCTGCTTGGCGATGATACCTATTACGCCAATTGGCCTACCGTACCTAACCACGAATACCAATACCTTGAACGCATTCTGGATGCTGTACGTGAAGCACTGAAGCAAGTGGAGGTGCGTGATGCCAGCAAGTAACGTAACCGTAAATTCATACTTCTGCGGCGCTGGCCTGATGGACATAGGCCTACTGAGCGCAGGCATCGCGGTTAACCAGGCTTTCGAACTTGATGCTGACGCCTGCAAGACCTACCGCCACAACCTTGGTGATCACGTTAAACAATGCGACATCAGCCAAGAGCTCGTATTCGAACAGGGTGCCAGTGATGGGATGGTGTTCACCTACCCTTTCACGAAGTACAGCACTATCAGCGATATCCACGGTGTGCGTACTGGCGATGACTTGTTCCTGCATGCTCTGCGCCACTTCGCGCTGGCACGGCCTGAGTTCTACGTGATCGAGAATGTGCCAGGCATGCGAGCCTTTCCGGTTGTGATGGAGGCGATGACCCGCATGCCAGATTACTTCATCCAAGTGTTTTGCCCTATCAAGTCTGAGACTTGGTTGCCGCAGAAAAGGAGCCGATTAATCATCATTGGCACCCGCCGCACCTTTGCCGTTCGCCCACCGGAAAATTCTGCACGCATCCCCCTGTCGGCGATTTTGGAAGATGACCCACAGGTAACTCTGCCGTCAGCAATTGCCAAACGTATGGCCGGAGGATACCGCGACCTGCCAATCATCAGCGACCCGGCAAAGGGTGATATTGCACCGACGTGCGTAGCGCACTACGCGAAGGACAAGAGCACCAGGCTGGTAGTTGATAAACGCTTTCCCCTTGGTGTGCGTCCCTATTCCAAGCGTGAATATGCTCGCCTGCAAGGTGTGCCGGACTGGTTCCATTTCCCTGTGTCTGATACCGCCGCTTACAAGCAGATTGGGAACGGCGTGAGCGTACAGGTAGGGATGTGGATTGGTGCGGAGATGATCCGCTATATGGGGCAGGTTCGAGTGATTCAGCATGGCTAAGCTGACCAAGGCGCAGCGCGCAGAATTACGCGAGAAATTTGGCGGACGGCGTGCTTACTGTGGGTGTGAGCTTGGTGATAAATGGCATGCTGACCACGTTAAGCCGGTAATCCGTTTTGACGGGAAGATGCTGCATCAGGAGCATGACGAAATAGGAAATCTTGTTCCGGCCTGCCATCCATGCAACCTGCACAAGCATTGCAATAGCCTGGAAGATTACCGCCGAATCATAGGCGATGGTCGTCGCGAGTTCCTGGCGTCCGGGAAAGGAAAGGCACTGGTTCGCATGGGGCTGGTTGAAATGAAGCCTGACCCGGTTGTGTTTTGGTTTGAAAGTTATCAGGAGGCTGCCAATGGCTAAGACGGATGCTGAACGTAAAGCAGCCCAACGGGCGCGACAGCGCAAATCGGGTGTTGTGCCTTTTGAGTTGAAGCTGGATCAGCAGGAAATCGATATGTTACGGGAGAACTGCGCGGCCCGGCGGCCACAGCGTGAACCATATGACATGGACGAATACATCACCATGCTGATCAGGAAGGATAACGCCGAATTAAAAAAGCAGTTGGCGGCACGCGATAACCGGTGCTGCGGTAAGTGCAAAGACAAACTGCCAGGCGATCCTGAAGGCTGTTACTTCCGCGGTGATTCTGAGTGCTGGCAAACCTACGGATGGCACGAAACTAAATTAACAGTGTGACATGTCACGATTGAATTAATGCCTGTATGCGGCGGGCTTAACGTGTGGAGTTAACTATGGGGCAATTAATACCAATACATGAATGGGCTTCAGGCCCAAATGGGTGGAAATATCCCCCCACTCAAACAACTTTGAACAAATATGCGTCAACTGGTCAGATATACCCACGGCCTTTAAAACAGGGGAAAAGGTGGGTGGTTGATGAAGACGCTAAATTTGTTGGCATTTTAGCCCCCCCACCAGCCTTGGAAAAACTTTCAAAACCGGTGAGTAATTTAGTCAGGAAGGTTCTCAATGGCGGCCAGACCTCGTAAGTTTAATCTGAACGTACCCAACTTATACTGCAAATTAGACAAGCGAACCAATAAGGTATATTGGCAGTATCGACACCCTATTACCGGCAAATTTATCGGCTTTGGTACTAACGAAGAGCATGCGCGTGATGCTGCGACAGAGGCCAACCGGCTCCTCAGCGAACAGCAATCACGCCAGGCTACTCTGCTCGTTGATATAGCGATCTCAACCACCCAGAAGGTGCAACCATCGATAACTCTTTTTAAATGGGTGGAAAGATATTTGGAGATACAAGCGGAGAGAATTTCCGATGGGACATTAAAACCTACCACGTTAAAAACAAGAAAATCATGCGCCCTGACATTAGCCAAGAAATTACCCAATATCAGGCTAAAACAAGTGGATACTAAATCGCTAGCGATGATTCTTGATGAGTACAAGGACATGGGTAAATCAAGAATGGCACAGTTGCTCCGCAGTGTTTGGATCGATATGTTCAAAGAGGCTCAACATAGCGGTGAGGTTGATGCAGGCTACAATCCTGCCCTTGCTACCCGTAAGCCTAAAGCTAAGGTATCTCGCGAGCGTCTGAGCTTAGAAGTATGGCAACGTATTTTTGCTGCGGCTGAAACGATGCCGCCTTATGTGCAAAACGCAATGCTTCTGGCTGTAGTCACAGGCCAGCGCCGGGAGGATATCTCTAATATGAAATTTACCGATGTTTGGGGTGGTTATCTTCACATTCAGCAGAGTAAAACTGGTTCGAAAGTCGCTTTACCCTTGTCGCTACGATGCAACTCTATCGGGTGGACACTAGAGGAAGTTATAGCCCGTTGCCGTGATCGCACCGTTAGCCCTTACCTACTCCACCATGTCCGGGCACATGCAACGATAAAGCCTGGCCAGAGCGTTGACACTAGTTCATTGAGTAGGTCTTTTCTGGAAGCTCGTCAGGCAGCAGGTGTTAAGCCACCTAAAAACGGTACAGCCCCTAGTTTCCACGAGCAGCGATCGTTAGCTGAACGATTGTATAGTGCTCAGGGAGTTGATACCCAAACATTGCTTGGCCATAAAACGCAGGAAATGACTGATAGATATCATGATGATAGAGGCGCAGATTGGACCACCTTAGTGGTGTAGCGCTATGTAAAATCTGCAGGGCTATCCCTGTGCTACACTCTCAATTTTGAAATCTGGTTTTGGGGAAGAATTTTGGGGAGATATTGGAGTGAGATTTAAAATCATAGATATCAGATAGTTATACTTTCGTCTTGTATTTCATAAGCAGACCGCATAATTAACATCTTTACCAACGGCCGGTTAATCAGACTAATCGGCCGTTTTCTTTTGCAAAAATAATGAAAACTGCCACTGGAAAGTTTTAATTCAGGTTTACCTAACGCCCCGGTCGATCAAATCAACTGCCCGCCTTCCCTGCCTCTCAGATAAAGCTGTAAGTTACTGTTCGTTTAATGGTTTTTTCTCCTGCACAGTTCCAGGGGACGATAGCTAAGGTAATTCCTAATTACGCTTCCCTGACGCAATGCTTATTGCTTGAATTAGGAAAAGTCCTATTTAATGGGATGCCGAATTGCCATCTCAGGTGAGTGCTATGGAATACCTTCCCGTTGCAATCATCGTCGTTTTGATCGCAGTTGTCGTATTTTCCTTTGTCATGTATTTGCGGCAAAGAAGGGGAACTACTTTCAACACCAAGCGGAAACGACGCTAGGACGCCTCTCCACAAGGAAGTGGTTCTATAATCGCTATCAGGCTATGCCCCTTCCATTGAGTTACCCATTTAGCAAACAATTTCAGTTTCTTATGAGGATATTCTGATACCGACGCTATTGCCGTTTTTCGTCTTGTCGTCGAAATTCAGGTGCGCTACTGTCGTGGTCTGGAAACACACAACACCGCAGAATCAGAACAACATCCAGTTTGTCGCTATCATCCCTTAATCCCGCCGCTGTGCGGGATTTTTTTGGCATCAAACTTTGTAGGTCAACAGGATAACCAGAAGGGATTTTGAGGTCTGGTAGACGTCCGCGAGTAACCGACAGTCATAAAAAAGCCCCGCAGTCGCAGGGCCTGAGCGATGGAGGTTTACGAAGCGTTAGCGGCATCGTCGATCAAAGCGGCGATTTCCTTTGGATGCGAAGCGAGTGAGGCATGGCTGGCATTCAACGTAATCACTTTTTTTGCCTTCAACCGCGCCGACATATGCTGTTGATTTTCTGGTGCAATCATTCGGTCATTGCTGGAAATTTGATACCAGGAAGGTTTGTGTTTCCAGGCCGGTTCGGTGATCACGTTACCGAAGGTGCTGGCCAGCGGTGCCTTCTGGGTCACCGCCATCACCAGTGCTGCATCGGCGGAAAGATCCTGACAGAAGCTTTCGTGAAATTTATCGGCTTTAATCCATAAATAGCCATCACTGTCTGGTGCCAGGTTCGCCGCCGCAATTGGAGGATGTTGCTGAGTGATGCCGCCAGGGCTTTCCCCTGCATCTGGTGCAAAGGCAGCGATAAACACCAGCCCGACCACATTAGGCAAATTGCCCATTTCGCTGATTACCGCGCCACCATAAGAGTGCCCGACCAATAACACCGGGCCTTCTTGCTGTGCCACCATCTTGCGCGTGCGCTCTGCATCATCGGCCAGCGATGTCAGCGGCATCTCTACGGCATGAATCGAGTGATAACCTTTATGCGACAATTCGGTAATGACTTTACTCCAGTGCGCTGCACCGCCCCAAAATCCATGAACCAGGACTACTGTAGGTTTTGCATTCATTACAAATTCCTTCTTTAACCACGTGGAGGCGTTACACCAGACCCGATAATCAACATCGCCATGCTTCCAGCGCCATCTGCACCAAGCCAAAACGCCTTATATGCCCTGTTGTATATAGTTCACTGCCGCCGCTTTCAGCAATAGCTACGAATAGTTAACCCTTGGTTATATCCCTTCTGGCGTTCCATTCAGCTCGGGTGAGCTGCCAGATTTCCGTCAGCATGCGTCCACGGTTCGGTCACATCACGACATTAAAACTAGGATTTTTACCCATTACGATCTAAAATCTCATGAAAAAACAATGGGAAGTAATTTCAACGAAACCAAAAGGGAATTATTCAGTGAAGGAAATGATCTCCATTCTTTGTATCGCAGGCCTGTTGGCGATGCTTTTTTCATGGTTGTTTGTCTACGGCCTCAATATTCATTAGCCTCTTCAAAGATAAAAACCCCGGCATGTGCCCATACCAGGGTTGATAGCGTTACGCTGAACAGACCGCTTCCCTGGGCGATATGCCCGCAAAACCATTACTGTTTGGTCTGGATCCAAAATGCGTGGATCAGGCCGGGGAAGTAGCCAAGCAAGGTCAGAATAATGTTGAGGATAAACGCCCCGCCGATCCCTTTATCCAGCAGTACACCCAAAGGGGGCAAGATGATGGTAAATACAATTCTCCAAAAGCTCATAATAACGCCTCATTTTGCTTTATAAGACACCAATATATTACATATCCTTAACATTTTCAAATTACGCTCTCTCCCGGCAGTCTAATAAAACCGTTAAATTGGTATATATCTACAAATTCTGTGGGTATATTTCGTTAAAAAAAGAAAGAATTAATAAGCATTGATTATGTGGGATTGAGGTCTTAAAATTTAAGGCTTAAAAATACAACTGGGATTGGTTTCATGTCGTCGCTGTGGGTAGCAACACAATACTTTTATTTAATTGGCCTGTTAGTTTCTATGATTTTTACCTATCTGGTCAGCCGAGATACCATTAAGATTCGTTTTATCAGTGCGTTAACCATTGGCCTGACCTGGCCATTGAGCCTGCCGGTAGTGTTGATGTTCTCCTTGTTCTAACGCTTGAGATACCGCCCCGCCAAAGAGCGACGGGGCAGTCATGAGCCTTCCCTTAAAAATCGTACCCTACCGTCGCCAGCACGGAGCGTTCTGCCCCCCAATAGCAATAACCGGTGCCATAACAGGCCGCGACGTATTTTCGGTCGGTCAGGTTATTCACGTTTAACTGCACATATGCCCCTTTCAACGATGGATTAACGCGATCCAGATTCATCCGCACCGAAGCATCCACCAGCGTCACGGAAGGAATACGTAGCGTATTTTCGTTATCCGCCCACTGCTTGCCGATATAACGCACCCCAGCCCCCAGATCCACGCCGTAGGCAGTGGCATATTTGCCCCACAGCGAAGCCATTTGCTCCGGTGCCAGATACGGCGTATTGCCATTGTTGCCGTCAATTGCATCTTTAAACTTCACCTTGTTGTAGGTGTAGCCTGCTATCAGATCGAGATGTTCGGTTAACTTGCTGCGAGCCTCCAGTTCAATCCCCTGAGAATGTACTTTCCCGGCAGGCAGATAATAACTTTGCTGCACCACCCGATTGGCGACGTCATTCTGCGTCAGGTCATACAGGGCCATGCTGTAGATTGATGAACTGCCCGGCGGTTGATATTTCAGGCCCACCTCGTACTGCTCGCTGGTGCTCGGCTTCAGCATATGGCCGTTTTGATCGGCCAGCGCTTCCGGCGTCACCGCCGTGCTGTAACTGGCGTAAGGTGAGAAACCGCTGTCAAAGCGATACAGCAACGAGGCACGGCCGCTAAAGTTGTCGTCACGACGTTCATCGCTGGTGCCGGTGTTGAGCACCGTATTTTTTGCCTCTATACGGTCAAAACGGCCAGACAGATTCAGATACCAGTTCTGCAGGCTGATTTCATCCTGCAGATAAACGCCCGTCTGTTCATAGTGGCGTCGGGAATCGGTATGCGTCAGATTGGTCAGTCCCGCGCCCCACGACACACCGGTATAAGGGTTCAATTGAGAGGCGCCGGCAGATTCATCCCACAGGTTATTACGAAAACGCTGGTAATCCAGGCCCAGCATCACTTTGTGATCCAGCGGCCCGGTAGCAAAGTCGGCCTCCAGTTGGTTGTCGACGGCGAATGCATCCAGTGAGGTTGCCGAGCCGCTGTAATAGCGGTTCAGTAACTGGTGATCCTGATCCCAGCCAATCTGATAAACCTGCTGCAGTTCAACGTTAGAATGGGTATAGCTGGCATTCTGGCGGAATGACCAAACGTCATTAAAGCTGTGCGAGAAAGCGTAGCTGTAAATCTGCTCCCAACGTTTGAAGACGTTACGACTGCTCTCGCCATCAAAAAATCCGCGCCCCAGTTTGTCACCCGAGCTGGAATAGAGACTGCCATCTGCCGGTACTGCACTGTGATAACCGCCGGACGGATCCTTTTGCAGGTAAGCTTTCAGTAACAGTGAGGTATTTTCATCTGGTTGCCACAGCAATGACGGCGAAATTGCATAGCGTTCTTCGCGCTGATGGTCATACATGGTATCGCTGCTGCGCGTCATTCCGGTCAGCCGGTAAGCCCACTGCTCCGACAAAGGACCGGTCACATCGAAAGCCGCGCCCTGGGTGTTGTTATTACCCGCCGAAAGATTAACCTGCCCCTGCGTGGCAAACTGCGGGCGCTTGGTGGTCAAGGCCACCAGCCCGCCCGGAATGCTTTGCCCATACATCACTGAAGAAGGCCCCTTGATAACGTCGATACGCTCCAGGAACCAGGGATCAACCTGCAAGGCATTATAGGTGCCGCCGTCACTTAACAGGCGCAGGCCGTCGAGGAAGGTGTTATTGACATCACCGCCGTGGAAACCGCGTAATGCAATGGTGTCATAGCGTGTCGCGCCGCCGGCGAAGTTAGTGAAAACGCCCGGGGTATATTTCAGTGCATCGTTGACCGTTTGGGTATTCTGATCGCTCATTTGTTGGCGTGTCACCACGGAAACAGATTGCGCTGTCAGGATCAGCGGCTGGTCGGTTTTAGTCGCCCCCTGACTGGTGGTCGCCTGGTAGCCCTGAGTCACCGACTCGGCAGTATCAGCGGGCCTGGCGCTAACCACCAGGGTGTCTTCAGCCAACGAAGTCAACGGCAGGAACATCGCGAATGCACACAAAACACGCGATCGTTTGACAGGAAAAATCATCTGCATATTTGTAATCCCCGGTAAGTATCATTAAGTCACCCCGACCCGCCCCCATCAGCAGCGCTGGCTGACAAGAGTGCAAAAGATCTATCGGTGTGCTGTATGTAAAGAAAAGGAAATATTAATGATAATTATTATCTTTATCGATAAGGAATTACAAGCATGAGGATACTTTTTATCAGCAGACGAACTAACTTGCCGTCGGCAAAAAACCTTGGGCTGATTGTGGAAAAGTAGATTGAAAATCAACAATAAAAAAATGCCAGCATTTGGCTGGCATACACACTCGAATCAATATGATCTATCTGGTGCCAGTGCTCAACGAGTTCCTTTGACGAACCAAACATAGAGACGCCGAGCCACCAGCAAAATAAGCGCCAGCAGAATATTCGCTATAACCCATAAACTTAATATGTATATAAAGGTTTGATAGAGGGGGATCCCGCGGTCGGCGGAAAACGGATTAAAATGCCAGAAGCGAATAATGACGAAGGGATTAAGGTTTAACCAATCAAAGAAGAAAGCGACCAGCGCTGGTGGCAGGAAAAAATAAAGTCCCAGGGTGATAATCAGCAGATACACGGCGGAGTTATCGCTTTTATAATCTTTCATATCAATGAATTACCATCATAAACCACATAAAAACACCTTGCGTGTCGCAGCATTTAACAGACCTGGCGAATGCGGCTTAGTTCCAGATCGGGGGTAAAATAAAGCCTGTTTGGCGTTTAATTTTCATTTAGTTTTTAGGTGGTATAACGCTAGTCAGCTCAGGAGGCTCCAATGATATCGGATTATTGCCCAACCCCACCCACCCCCAAAAAGCTCAAAATCATCTATGGCTGGTATATCTATACCCTCTATGCCCAGTTGGTCTTTAATATCTATCTGGCGGTCTATAACGGCTGCGTCAGGCGCCCGATTGAAGCGCCGCTGATCTCCGTGTGCCACAGTATTTTCATCGCATTTTTACTTTACCAGGTGCTGAAAAAACGCACCCATTTCGCCTGGGTGATGCTGGCCTATTACATTCTGATGCGGCTGTACTACGCCAATGTGCTGCACATCGAGTTCAATGCATGGAGCCGTGGGTTGGTTTTCATTTTTCTGACGCTGCTGCTGACCGGGACAGTTGCGGTGGGTCAACTTGCGACACCGCCACTGCGCCAGGATTGGTTGGCACGACTTGGGTGGCGACAGTGGGCAACGCTGGCGGCATTATCAGGGCTGTTGACGCCGTTGATCACCGCTGACTATTTGAGCTGACAGCCGAATTTACTTTGGAATATGCGGTTCTGAAATATCGACCAGGCGGCACACCTTGGTGTAGTTATTGGATTTCTCACATATTTTATCCGTGACGAAAACACCAAGGTAACTCAGCACCAGCAGATAACCTGCCATACACAAAACAAAAATAAGCGTTCTCACCGATAAGACCAACCTGACAACAAAGCCCTCAGCATCATACCTTGCTTACCCCGTTTTAGACTATTTCAAAGTATTTCGTAAATCCGCTGGTTATTTCCGGCATGCAAATGTTATGTTATCACATAACAAGAATCACAAGAAAAAGATCTGCCATGGATAACCGACCCTCGCCGTTACTCACCGTAGAACACCTGACGCTGTCGCTTGATGGAGACGTCAAAATTCACGATTTGAATTTTACGCTGTATGCCGGCGAACGTCTGTGTCTGTTGGGTGCATCGGGTTCAGGTAAATCACTCACTGCCGCCGCCATTTTGGGGACTCTACCGACTGGCGCGACAGTCAATGGTTCCATTCGGCTGCAAGGGCAAGAACTCGCTGGCCGGCATTTGCAACAGCGCAAACGCCCCGCACTGGCGGCCATCTTTCAGGATCCCTTTACCAGTCTCAATCCCCTGACCCGCGTGGGCCAGCAGCTAATCCTGGCACTGCAGGGGCAGAACAACATGAAAAAACAGCGGGCACAGCGTTGCGCCATCGAGTTGCTGGCAGTATTAGGCTTGCCGCCGGAGATCATCATGTCACGCTATCCTGGCCAACTGTCTGGCGGACAATGCCAGCGAGTCTGCGCGGCGCTGGCATTGGTGGGTGAGAAAAGCCTGCTAATCGCCGATGAGCCTACCACGGCGTTGGACATGGTCAGCCAACATCAACTGATCGAGATCCTGAAAGCTTATACCGAACGTCCTCACGCACCGGCATTGCTGTTTATTACCCACGATCTCACCGTTGCCGCCAACCTGTGTCAGCGCGCCATCGTGATGGTAGATGGCAAAATAGTCGAGCAGGGATCGTTCGCACAATTGCTGCATCACCCTGCTCACCCCTATACCCGGCAATTGGTTGCCACAGCGCAGCGCCCAACCTCCAAGCGGACAGCGCCGTTGAGTCTGGCAGGTTAACGGAGTGAATGGCATGTCAATCAGCGGAACGCTGCCCTTTATCAGCCTGCAGCAAGTCTGTCGACGATATTCATCACAGTCTGACGGACTGAAACCCACCGACCTGAATCTGTATCCGGAGGAACGCGTCGGGCTGGTAGGCTGTTCCGGCGCAGGGAAATCGACGCTGCTCAGGCTGTTGCTGGCATTGGAAACCGCGGATGCCGGCCATATCCTGTGCCAGGGTAATGTCGTCCGCCCAACCGCTGTGAACCCATTGCGCTGGTATCGACGTTTGGTGCAATACGTCCCTCAGGATGCCCATGCCTCACTTAACCCGCGCCACACGGTGGCCGAGTTGATTATTGAACCTCTGCGTCAGCTGGCACCCAGGCAGGATTTGAGCATTGCCGCTGAGCGGGCCTTGCGGCAGGTCGAATTGGATGATCACCTGATACACGCCCGCCCCGGCCAGCTCTCCGGTGGGCAGGCACAACGGGTGGCGCTGGCGCGTGCTATCGCGCTACAGCCCCGATTTTTAATCGCCGATGAACCGGTCAGCGGTCTGGATCTGCCACTGCGTCAGCAGATCATCGGCCTGCTGGACAAGATTACTCGTCAACAAAATATGGGCATGCTGCTCGTCTCCCATGATATTTCACTGGTCGCCGCCCTATGCCAACGAACGCTGGTGATGGCCTGCGGCGTCATCGTGGAAGATCGTCCAACCGATGAACTGCTGCGCAGCCCGCGACATGCCGCCACCTGCGATCTGCTGGCCGCCATTCCCTCGTTACCCGCCCTTTATCAGCCCTGACATTCTGAGGACTTTTTCATGTTGAACCCACGCTTTATTGGCCCCTCCGGCTGCCTGCTCGCCGGCAGCTTGCTGCTTGGCGGCTGTTTTGACCCTGCCGAACCGAAAGCCGGTAACGGCGAAGAACGGCGCATCCGGCTGGCCATGTTGCAACCGCCTCGTTCCGGGCTCACGCCGCTCAGCGATGATGCGTTTAAACTTTCGCGCTGGAGCAATACCGAAACGCTGGTGCTGCTGAACGCCAATGGTGATGCCGAACCGGCATTGGCCACCGAATGGCAGCAGATAGATCAACACCGCTGGCGCTTTGTGTTGCGGCCGGGGGTCAGTTTCCACGACGGCAGTGTAATGACAGCACAGAGCGTCGTACGCTCACTTTCGGCGGCAATCAACGCCGCACCCAAACCGCGTATCCTCGACGGCATTGAATTATCAGTCAGCATTGAAGGCGATCACGCCGTGATTATTTCCACCGCGGTCCCCGACCCTTTACTTCCGCAACGGCTGTCCAGCCCACAGTTGGCGATCCTTGCCGAACGGGCTTACGGTGCCAACGGCGTGGTTAACCCATTGCTGGCCGGGACCGGTGCTTTTGTGCTGACGGAAATCAACGGGACCAGCAGCGCGCGACTAAAGCGTTTTGAAGGTTATTGGGGCCAAAAAGCCGCAACGCCGGGTATCGACGTCAGTTTTGTACCGGACGGTTCCGCCCGAGCCGCAGCTCTGCGCACCGGCAGTGCCGATCTGGTTGAAGCCGTGCCGGTATCACAGTTGCCACTGATTGCGGCAGAACGCATCCATGAAGTGCCGATGCCGCGCACCAATACCCTGTATCTGAACACCCGAGTAGGTGTCTTTAGCGATCCGCAGGTGCGTGCCGCCGCCGCCGCGGCTATTGAGCGTCAACCCCTGGTGGACAATGTCTACGAAGGCCGTGCCGATGTCGCCAGCGGGCTGCTTGGCCCGGCACTGCCCTGGGCCGCCCCATTGAGACAGCCGCAACCCTTGCTGCCCACCCAGACGGTAACGAATAAAACCATCACCCTGGCCACCTTCAGCGATCGCGCCGAGCTACCGGAAGTCGCCGTTTATCTGGCGCAACAGCTTGGCGCAGCCGGTTTTGAGGTGAAACAGGAAGTGCGGGAATATGCGCATATTGAGGCCGATGCGCTGGCAGGCAAATTCGACGCATTTATTCTGTCGCGAGCCACGGTGTTGGACTCCGGCGATCCACTGGCTTATATGTTCAGCGATTTCGCCTGTCAGGGCTCGTTCAATATCGCCCAACTGTGCGACCCGCAGGTGGATGCGGCTATAACTCAGGCTGCTGCTATTGCGGCCGGAGCACAGCGGCGTCAGGCGATCATGGCGGCGGAAAACCGCATAATGGCCACTAATGCCGCGATCCCGCTGCTGCATGAACGAGTGATCCAGGGGGAAGCCGCGGGCATGAAGAATGCAGAGCGCGATCCGCGAGAACGCCAACTGGTGACACCGCGCAGCATGATCGCCAGCGGACAGCCCTGATGCGACTGGCGCAATGGCTATTGCCACTGGCCTCGCGGCTGTTTGCCCTGTTGGCAATGATATCCCTGATCGGTCTGATGCCCTGGCTATCCGGTCGCGACCCGGCAATTAGCCTGCTGCGAGCTCGCTCGGCCGAACAGGAAGCGACGCCCGAAGCCCTGAATGCCATTCGCCAACGCTTTGCTCTGGACGACGGGCCGCTGATGCTGCTTGGCCGCTGGCTTAATGGGGTATTGCATGGCGACGCTGGTCACTCCTGGATCTCCGGCCGCCCGGTACTGGAGGGGCTGTTACAGGCTACCGGGGTTTCTCTAACGTTAATGGGCTACGCGCTGGCGATAGCGCTGTTAGTCGCAGGGTTGCTGGCACTGCCAACCCTTTGGCGCGGCCTGCATGGCGAGTACCGCCGTTCTGCAGGCGTGTTGGCGGTGGCGCTGACCGCCCTGCCCGAGTTTCTCCTGGCCGCGCTGTTACTGATCCTCGGCGCCGTCTGGCTAAACTGGTTTCCCCCCTACGGCTGGCAAAGTTTGCGCCATGTGGTGCTGCCGGCGCTGGCATTGGGTTTACCTGCCGGCGGCCTGCTGGGCCTGTTGTTCAGTGACGGTTTGGCCGCGACCTTATCCGAACGCTGGTTAATCACCTGGAGCCTGGCCGGTATCTCCCGGTGGCATTGTCTGCTGGCGGTGTTGCGCCGCACGCTACCCGCCTTGTTACCGCAAATCGGTTTGGTGCTGGTTGGGCTTACCGGCGGCGCCATCGCCGTCGAGAAAGTCTTCGCCATTCCCGGTCTGGGCAGAGCGACATTAGGTGCCGCCATCGCACAAGATCTGCCAACGCTGCAATGCGGAATTCTGATCTTGTTGCTGATCGCCTTCAGCACCGGTTTTTTGGCACAGGGCACGCATTATCTGTTGCTGGGTCGGGTAGCGCCAAGCCTGGCCAATTCGATGCCGCCACCGCACAGCGGCAAAGGCAGTTACGTTTTCGCCGCCTTTGCCGCGCTGTTGTTATGCTTGTTGGTGCTGAGCGGGATCATACGCGATCCACTTTCGTCTCTGCATATTCGCCTCCAGCCGCCCAGCCTCGATCTGCCCTTCGGCGCGGATGCCACCGGTCGGGACATCCTGGCGCGCGTCGCTTACGGTGCGCTGAATACCAGCCTGCTGGCACTGGCGGTCAGCTTCGCTTCGCTGTTCCTCGGGATAATGTTCGGGCTGATGCCACGTCTGATGTGCGGAATGATTGAGCTGGCCAACGCCACACCGCCGATTATCGCAGGCCTGTTAGTGGTCGCCATTAGCGGCCCTTCAGCCTACGGCGCCGCCTGCGCGGTGATGTTGGTTAGTTGGGCTCCGCTGGCCGCTCATTGCGCTTCGCTGCTGATGGAAGCCCGCACTCAACCCTATATCCGCATGCTGCCGGTGTTGGGAATAGGCCGAGTGCGCACCTTGACGCATTACCTGCTGCCTGCCTTATGGGGGCCACTGCTGCGCCATGCCATGCTGCGCCTGCCGGGCATTGCGCTGGCGCTGGCCGCCCTGGGTTTCCTTGGCCTGGGTCCACAGCCACCCAGCGCAGAATGGGGGCTGGTGCTGGCGGAAGGCATGCCCTATATCGAACGGGCGCCGTGGGGAGTCCTGGCACCGGCGATCGCTCTGATATTACTGGCGGTGCTCGCAGTAACGTTGGCCAATACCGCCGGCAACCGTCGGGGCTGACGGCGCATCCTGGCCCGGTTTGTAGTAATATTATGCGGTACCTCAACCGGCCGGGAGACCCAATGCACCATCTGATGTTAGATATTGAAACCCTGGATATAAAACCCAGCGCGGTGATCCTGGTGGTCGCCGCGGTATTTTTCGATCCTCAAACCGGGCAGCTCGGTGCGGAATTTGAAAACGCCGTCAGCAGCCAAAAAGATCAGCCCGGCAGAACCATCAGCCTGGATACCGTCGCCTGGTGGGCGAAACAGTCTGACGAAGCGCGCAAACTGGCTTTCGGCGGCACAGAAAGCCTTAAACGCACGCTGACCAATCTGAGCCGGTTTATCCATATGAACAGCACCGATAAGGTCAAGGTCTGGGGTAACGGCAAGGAGTTCGATTGCGCCATCCTCGAACATGCCTTCCAGCAGCTTGATATGCCCTGTCCATGGAAGTTTTGGGATACGCAAGATGTGCGCACGGTGATCACCCTGGCAGAAATGCTGGGCTTTAACCCGAAGAAAGAACGGGCATTTGAAGGCACGCCCCACCGGGCATTGGACGACGCCAAACATCAGGCGCGTTACGTGGCGGATACGGTATCGGCACTTTACTATCGCAAAGCCGCTGGGTCATAAATAGAACCGGACTGGCGTACCGGCGGCGGGCCTATGTTTTGCCTCTTTCCATTTAGCGCCAGAATCTCTACTCTAGCCCTCTTTGTCACTCGGATGTGCTGTTTTTGTTATGCAAAAATTTCTGTTTCTGCTTCTTAGCCTGGTGCTGCTCGGCCCGCTGGGTATCGATCTCTATCTGCCGACCATCCCCGCTATCGCCGTTGGCCTTAACAGCAGTGAAGCGCTGATTCAGTCCACCATTTCTCTGTTCATTTTGGTGCTGGGCCTCGGGCACGTTATTGCCGGCCCGCTGGTGGATAACTACGGCCGCAAGCCGGTGGCTCTGGCCGGTATTGCGATTTACATGATTGGCGCTGCGATGGCGGCGCTGGCCACCACGCCAACGATGTTTGTCGCCTCTCGCCTGTTGCAGGGTGTGGCGGTGTGCTGTACCGCAGTGGTGGCATTCAGTGGCGTGCGCGATCGGATGAACGGCGACGATGCGGCCCGTGCCTTCGGTTTTCTCAACGGTACGCTGAATATTATTCCTGCTCTGGCCCCCTTGCTGGGTGGGCTGCTGGCAGAAGCCTTTGGCTGGCGCGCCCCATTCTGGTTCCTGGTGTGTTATGCGCTGGCGGTACTGGTACTGATCGCCCTTCGCCTGCCGGAAACCCGTCCGGCGGACACCGTGCGCGTCAAAGGATTGCCGGTGCGACAATATGCACGCATCGCCCGCGATCGCCGCTTTCTGTCCTTCGCCGTAGTCAACTCCGGTGCCATGGGCATGGCGCTGACCTACGTCTCGCTGGCCCCCAACGTGCTAATGGGCACCGCCGGGCTGACGCCGTTGCAATTCTCGTTGGTGTTTGGCGCCAATGGTTTTTGGATCATGCTGGTGAGTTTTTTCGCCAACCGCATCATTCACAAGGTCGGACGCCCAGTCTGTCTGGCAACCGGCGGTATATTGATGGGTATCGGGGCTATTGGGCTACTGCTGGGCGTCTCCTTACTGTCTGGTGCGGCACAAACTCACTGGCTGGCTTATATGCTACCGGTCGCTTTTGCCTGCGCTGGTTTAGCCTTTGTGATGGGCCCGGCAACCAGCTACGCGCTGGAGCCGTATTCCAATGAGGCCGGGGTAGCTTCTGCATTGGTAGGTTTTGTGCAGATGGCCGGCGGTGCGGCTCTGGGCTTGTTGGCGATGGCGCTGCCATTGCAGCCCAAACTGTCACTGGCGCTGGTGATGCTGGTGGGTTGCCTGCTGGCGCTGCACGCACGACAGCGCAGCAAGCAAATAAAAGGTCAGTTGAAGAAGATTATCTGAGGTTTACGCCTCGGTGATGATTGGCACTCTGGCGGCCAGCGCCGTCAGTAATTCATAACCCAGCGTACCTGCCGCGGTGGCGACATCGTCAACCGGCAGGCGCCGCCCCCACAGTTCCACTTCCGCCCCGATACCCGCATGCGGGCAAGGCGTCAGATCGACCACCAGCATATCCATTGAAACCGTGCCTAACGTTCGTGTCAGCACACCGTCCACCCAGACTGGCGTACCGGTTTGCGCATGACGCGGATAACCATCGGCATAACCACAGGCTACCACGCCGATGCGTTGCGCTCCCTCGGCGCGGTAACGCCAGCCATAACCCACCTGATCACCGGATTTCAGCGTTTGAACACCGATAATTTCGCTACTCAGCGTCATGGTGGGTTGCAGACCGCTGTCGGCAATGTCACGCCATTGGCCGCTTGGAGAAGCGCCATAGAGCACAATGCCCGGCCGCACCCAACTGCCATGGGTTTGCGGGTGCCACAGCGTAGCGGCAGAGTTGGCCAGACAGCGCGGCAAAGTGATGCCCTTCGCCGCCCGTTCTATGCTGGCCATTTGCGACTCGACGCCCTGTGGACCGTCCGCGGTGGCGAAATGACTCATCAGCGTCAGGCTGGCGATATTGCCGATCTCCTGAGCCTTCATCCAGATAGAGTGCAAACGTTCCGGTGCAAAACCCAGACGGTTCATGCCACTGTTCACTTTCAGGTAAACATCCAGCGGTGCCGACAGTTTGGCCTCGGCTATCGCCGCCAGTTGCCAGTCGCTGTGTACCGAGGTCGTCAAACGATAGCGGTCCAGCAGGGCCAAATCCTGTGGCTTGAAAAAACCTTCCAGCAACAAAATCGGTCCTTGCCAGCCGGACTCACGCAGCAAGATGGCTTCGGCCAGATCCAGCAAGGCAAAACCGTCGGTCTGCGCCAGACTGCGCCAGACATGTTTGATACCGTGACCATAGGCATTGGCCTTGACCACCGACCAGACTTTGGCTTTGGGGGCGAAACGGCGAACCACCTGCAGGTTATTTTCAAAAGCGCCAAGGTGTAACGTGGCGGAAATCGGGCGAGGCATGGGCACTCCTACGGGCCGGCAAATGCGGTCACGGGCCAACGCCCGTGACAATAACATTATAAATTAGGGTTTTTAACGCGCGGGATGCACATCGTTCAAGGGGCCGGTGTAGAGGCTGCGAAATCCGGCGCTGTAACGTGCCACTCCCAGATCGTCTGAAGGAATGGCCGGTGTGATACCGGAAATCAAATCGGAAAGCAGTTGGCCGGAACCACAGGCCATGGTCCAGCCCAGGGTGCCGTGGCCGGTATTCAGGAACAGATTTTTCAGCGAGGTCTTGCCGACAATTGGCGTGCCGTCCGGCGTCATCGGCCGCAAACCAGTCCAGAAGGTAGCGTCTTCCACCCGTCCACCGTTAGGGTAAAGGTCGCGCACCACCATCTCCAGCGTCTCTCTACGCTTTTGTTCAAGCTGAGTGTTAAAACCAACGATTTCCGCCATGCCGCCGACGCGAATACGCTGATCGAAACGGGTAATGGCGATTTTGTAAGTTTCATCCAGCACGGTCGAGAACGGTGCGGCGGACTCATCGGTAATAGGAATGGTCAGCGAGTAGCCTTTCAGCGGATAGACAGGGATCGACACCAGGTCACGCAACAGCGCGGTGGAATAAGAACCAAAGGCCACTACGTAGCTGTCGGCTTTGAAGATTTCTCCGCCACATTGCACACCGCTGATCTTGTCCCCTTCTACCAGCAGGCGATCGACGCTGCGGTTATACAGGAAAGTAACTCCGGCCTGCTGCGCCAGTTTGGCCAGTTGCTGGGTAAAGAGTTGGCAGTCGCCGGTTTCATCGTTAGGCAGTTGCAGCCCACCGGTCAGCTTATGTGCCACCTGCGCAAGTGCAGGTTCAACGCTGGCCAACTGACTGGCTTCCAGCAGTTTGTAGGGCACGCCGGCATCTTCCAACACCGCGATGTCTTTCGCCGCACTTTCAAACTGTTGCTGGGTACGGAACAGTTGCAGCGTCCCGCCCTGACGGCCTTCATACTGGATGCCGGTTTCCTGGCGCAGCGCCTTGATACAGTCACGACTGTATTCCGCCAGCCGCACCATACGCCCTTTATTGGTCATGTAGTGTTCGGTGTTGCAGTTTTTGAGCATCTGCCACATCCAGCTCAATTGGAAGCTGCTGCCGTCCAGACGAACCGCCAAAGGCGCATGGCGCTGGAACATCCATTTAACCGCCTTCAAAGGCACGCCAGGCGCAGCCCACGGAGCCGCATAGCCCGGTGAGATCTGACCGGCATTCGCCGCACTGGTTTCCATCGCCGGGCCGGGTTGACGATCGATCACCGTCACCTCATGCCCCGCTTTCGCCAAATACCAGGCGCTGGCAACACCCACCACTCCACTACCTAAAATTACCACTCGCATCGCTGACTCCAGCTTAAGGCTTCACAAAGCATAATCTTCTGCTCACAGGAAATTAACTCAGTGGAAAAATCCGTCCAACATCTTCGTCATCAAACGTGACAACATTCACAATTAATTTATCGTTCATGCCCGTCTCTTTTGCAATAGCTACCTATAAATAGCGATAAGATGCGGTGAAAGGAGGATTTGAGAGCGAAACACAGGCCGATGTGCAGTCAATGACTGCATTGATAGCACCAAGTAAAAGCCAAGAAAGCAACAAGGATTTAACAGAATATAAAAATGAAACAGCGCCAATACCACAGAGTAATAAACTACAAAATAGCAACTTTACTGATATAACGCTTTGCAGGAGTGAGATCCTGTTCCAGCAGAAAAAACTCAGGGTAAAAGCTCCCCGGTAGCTCTCCATGTGGGTTCCCAACGACAGATCGTTGAATTTTTAAGCTTTATATCATTATTACCTCTGCGTAGATTGAGCTACGATTGATACAGGGTCTGCCGTTCGAGCAAGGTCCGTAATAACGAGGGTGCGCTGATGACTACTTCAACACATGATAAGGTCAAGGAAGATAAACGTCTGAGCGATGGACCGGACTGGACGTTCGAGTTGCTGCAGGTGTATCTGGAGCACATCGATCGCGTAGCCAAACATTACAAGCTCGACACCTACCCGCATCAGATCGAGGTCATTACCTCAGAGCAGATGATGGACGCTTATTCCAGCGTCGGCATGCCGATTAACTACACCCATTGGTCATTCGGTAAAAAATTCATTGAGACCGAGCAGCGCTATAAGCATGGGCAACAGGGCCTGGCCTATGAGATTGTGATCAACTCCAACCCCTGCATCGCCTACCTGATGGAAGAAAACACCATCACCATGCAGGCTTTGGTGATGGCGCACGCCTGCTATGGGCACAATTCCTTCTTCAAGAATAACTACCTGTTCCGCAGTTGGACCGACGCCAGTTCGATTGTCGATTACCTGCTGTTCGCCCGCCACTACATCAGCCAGTGCGAAGAGCGCTACGGCGTTGAAGAGGTGGAGAGGCTGCTGGACTCTTGCCATGCGTTGATGAACTACGGCGTGGACCGTTACAAACGGCCGCAGAAAATTTCACTGGTCGAAGAAACTGCCCGGCAAAAAAGCCGCGAAGAGTACCTGCAAAGCCAGGTAAACACGCTGTGGAAGACCCTGCCACGGGTTGAACGTGAAGAGGCACCTGAGCAGGCGCGCCGCTATCCGAGCGAACCGCAGGAAAACATCCTCTACTTTATGGAGAAGAATGCTCCGTTGCTGGAACCCTGGCAGCGTGAGATTCTGCGCATCGTGCGCAAAGTGAGTCAGTATTTTTATCCGCAGAAACAAACCCAGGTGATGAACGAAGGCTGGGCGACATTCTGGCACTACACCATCCTCAATCATCTGTACGACGAGGGCCGGGTAACCGAACGTTTTATGCTGGAATTTTTGCACAGCCATACCAACGTGGTTTATCAACCGCCTTACAACAGCCCTTATTACAACGGCATTAACCCTTACGCACTGGGCTTTGCCATGTTCCAGGACATCAAGCGCATCTGCCAGTCGCCGACGGAAGAAGATCGTTACTGGTTCCCGGACATCGCCGGTAAAGACTGGCTGGAAACACTTCACTTCGCCATGCGTGACTTCAAGGATGAAAGCTTTATCAGCCAGTTCCTGTCGCCGAAGATCATGCGTGATTTCCGGCTGTTCACCGTACTGGATGACGATCGCAATAACTACCTGGAAATAGCCGCGATCCATGATGAAGCCGGTTACCGCGCAATCCGTCAGGAGCTGTCGGCGCAATATAATCTGAGCGACCACGAACCGAACATACAGATCTGGAATGTAGATTTACGCGGTGACCGTTCATTAACGTTGCGTTATATCCCGCAGGATCGCGCCCCGCTGGATAAAAGTCGGCGTGAAGTGATGAAACACCTGCACCGTCTGTGGGGCTTCGACATTATTTTGGAGCAACAGAACGAAGACGGCAGCGTCGAGCTGTTGGAGCGTTGCCCACCGCGCCCAACACCGCTGTAAGACTGTTCAATAACTAAAAACTAAAGGGGCGCCAAATGGCGCCCCTTTTACGTAATGCGGTGTTGAGGTTAACGACGGGCTTCGGTCAGATCGCTTGGCATCGTGCCTTGCATGCTTTGCCAAATGGCGCCGCTATCTTTACCGTAGTTACGCACGCAGTCCATTACCTGATCGTATGACTTCTCATGGCACAGCGTCGACAGCTTGCTATAGAAAGTCAGCGCCAGTTTGCGAGACTCCGGGTTTGAGAAGTAGTAACGGCCAACGCGGGTATACAAGCCTTTCAGACCGTTGAAGATCAGACCGTAAATCGGGTTGCCGGAAGCAAACGCCAGACCACGGAAAATTTCGTAGTCCAACAGGTTGAAAGCATCCGCCTGATCTTCCACCTGAGTGGCTTTCGCCAACACTTCCTGAGCGGCCTCTGGATGGTTACGCACCGCTGCGCGAATAAAGATCGCCGCAATATTGGTTCGCACAGACAGCAGGTTGTCGATCAATTGTGGAACGCTCTGATGGTCGAGGCGTGCCACCGTCTCAAGAATATTGAGGCCGGATGTTTCCCAGAAATTATTTACTTTGGTCGGTTTGCCATGCTGAATGGTCAACCAGCCATCACGCGCCAGGCGTTGTAAAACTTCACGTAACGTGGTGCGCGTGACACCAATCAGTTCTGAAAGCTCACGCTCCGCGGGCAAAATAGTGCCAGGAGGGAAGCGATTATTCCAGATACTCTCGATAATGTATTCTTCCGCGAAACCGGCAGGACTCTGCGCCTTTATGACCATGTGTTTGACGTTCCGTAGCGACGATAATCAGTAATAGTAGTCGGCTGATCATACCAGATCGCTATTGCATGACCTAGCGTGAGCGAAAAACATTGAACGAAACTGTGCATAAAGTGGCAAAAAACGTGCAAAAACACCGCTTAGAGAAATTTCTCATCGTAAAGCAAGCCCTTATTGCATCTGCCCCGGCGGCATTGTTAGGCTAGTATGAGACAACTTATTTTCAGGACGTGTAACGCATAATGGAAACGACCTTTCGCAGTGCCCTGGTGAAAAACTTCCTCGGGCAATCACCAGACTGGTACAAACTGGCCATTCTGGTTTTCCTGGTGGTCAACCCACTGGTTTTCTTCCTGGTCGATCCGTTCATTGCGGGTTGGCTGTTAGTAGTCGAATTTATCTTTACCCTGGCAATGGCGCTGAAGTGCTACCCACTGCTGCCGGGTGGTCTGCTGGCCATTGAGTCAGTGCTGATCGGCATGACCAGCCCCGATCGGGTGGGTGAGGAAATTGCCCATAATCTGGAAGTGCTGCTGCTGCTGATCTTTATGGTAGCCGGCATCTACTTTATGAAGCAGTTGCTGCTGTTCGTTTTCACCAAGCTACTGCTCAACATCCGCTCAAAAATGCTGCTTTCTTTGGCATTCTGTTTTGCGGCGGCGCTGCTGTCAGCCTTCCTCGATGCATTGACGGTCGTTGCGGTGGTTATCAGCGTCGCTACCGGATTTTATTCGATCTACCACAACGTGGCTTCAAACCGTTCTGACGGTAATGACGGTAATATTGATGTCGGTGACGATAGCACCCTGGTCAGTGACGATCACAAACAGACGCTCGAGCAGTTCCGCGCCTTCTTGCGCAGCCTGCTGATGCACGCAGGCGTCGGTACCGCGCTGGGCGGCGTGATGACCATGGTGGGTGAACCGCAGAACCTGATTATTGCCAAAAGCGCCGGCTGGGGATTTGTTGACTTCTTCCTGCGCATGGCGCCGGTTACCCTGCCGGTGTTTGCGTGCGGCCTGCTGGTTTGCTTACTGCTCGAACGCTTCGGCGTCTTCGGCTACGGAGCAAAACTGCCGGAACGCGTACGTGAGGTACTGACCGAGTTTGACCGCCAGGCTACCGCCGGACGCAGTAAACAAGAACAGGTCAGATTGGTCGTTCAGGCGCTAATCGGCATTTGGTTGGTGGTGGCGCTGGCCTTTCATCTGGCGGAAGTAGGCCTGATTGGTCTTTCGGTCATTATTCTCGCCACTTCACTGTGCGGCGTCACCGATGAACACGCCATCGGTAAGGCCTTCCAGGAGGCACTGCCTTTTACCGCGCTACTGACGGTATTTTTCACCGTGGTGGCAGTAATTATTGAGCAACACCTGTTTACACCGATTATTCATTTTGTTCTGCAGGCGCAACCCTCTTCACAACTGGCGCTGTTTTATCTGTTTAATGGCCTGCTGTCTTCGGTATCTGACAACGTGTTCGTCGGTACGGTATACATCAATGAAGCCCGTGCTGCATTTGAAAACGGTGTGATTTCCCTGAAGCAGTTCGAAATGCTGGCGGTCGCTATTAATACCGGCACCAATCTGCCATCGGTCGCCACGCCGAATGGTCAGGCGGCTTTCCTGTTCCTGCTGACCTCTGCGCTGGCACCGCTGGTGCGTTTGTCTTACGGGCGGATGGTATGGATGGCTTTACCCTATACTGTGGTATTAACCCTGGTGGGTCTGCTGTGCGTCCAGTTTACACTGGCACCTGCGACTGACCTGCTGACCCAGTGGCATTGGCTCACGCTGCCATCGATTGAAGCCGCTACACACTGACCCTGTTAACCCACTCCGCTGTCAGCGACTATTTTTGTGCTGAAACAGGCTCAGGTAGCTGGCAGCAGAGTTGAATTGGTTTACACTGCCAGTTCAATTGCTTACTGCATGGAAGAATAAATATATGTTGCAATTCTTTAACCGCTGCTCGCAGGGGCGCGGTGCTTGGCTGTTGATGGCCCTGACTGCGCTGGTGCTGGAATTAGTTGCTCTCTACTTTCAGCACGTAATGCTGCTGCAACCCTGTGTGATGTGCATTTACGAACGCTGTGCGCTGTTTGGCATTCTGGGCGCCTCGCTGCTCGGTGCCATCGCACCGAAAACGCCACTGCGTTATGCCGCTATCCTGCTGTGGATTTACAGCGCCTGGGAAGGCCTGCAATTGGCATGGAAACACACCATGATCCAACTGCATCCTTCGCCGTTTAATACCTGTGATTTCTTTGTCAGCTTCCCATCTTGGCTGCCGCTGGATAAGTGGCTGCCTGCCGTGTTTCACGCGTCCGGTGACTGTTCAGTGCGTCAATGGGAGTTTCTGACTCTGGAGATGCCGCAGTGGCTGGTGGGTATCTTCACGGCTTATCTGCTTTTCGCCATCATTGTGTTGATCGCGCAGTTTGTGCGCCCGCGTCGACGTGACCTGTTTGGTCGTTAAGCATACCCGAATAAAAAACGGCGCCTCAGGGCGCCGTTTTTTATGGAGTTGAGGAGACTCTTCAGAGATAAAGCGATATCAAGTGTGCGTAAGGTAATAAACGAGCACTATCAGTGCCCCAGCGACGGCAAACAGACGTATCATTTTCATTATTTTACTCTCGGAACTTAGCGTGAGAGCGGTCAAACTACCTAACCTTCTGTATAAAAAGAAGCATCCGGGCAAGATTTAGCACGTAATTTACATAACATTAAGTTAGCGGGGGAAAACGTCTTATTCGCGGGATTACAATCTCACTTTTCCGCTATAAAATCGTACTATAACGGAACAACTTATCTGCTCGCACCCACCTTATACAAAAAAACTCATCATAGTGATGCATTATTGCATCGATATTTTGATGAAGTTTGGCCGCAAAAACCTTATAGTATCCGCAAGTTAGTATTAACGATTTCCCTGGTGTTGTTGTGTGTCTTGCCCCTCTTCTTTGCAGGGGCTTTTTTCGTTTATCGCGCCCAGCTAGGTTTGTTCATGATGTGGTCCTGCCAGTCCACCACCTCACTTTCACGTACCGCAATATGCCGCACCGTAATGCGCTCACCGTGCATCGCCGCCTTGGAACCGCTAACCAGTGGGTGCCAGGAGAATAACGGTTTGCCTTCGCCAATCAGGCGATATGCGCAGGTCGGTGGCAACCAGTCAAACGTCGTGAGGTTTTCACGCGTCAACTTGATGCAGTCTTCTTCCAGCTCAAAGCGACGTTCATAGTTGCGGCACTGGCACGATTTAATATTCAACTGGTCACAGGCTACGTTGGTGAAATAAATCTCGTCGGTATCTTCGTCGATCAGCTTATTCAGACAGCATTGCCCACAACCGTCGCACAGCGATTCCCACTCTTGTTCTGACATTTCCGCCAGCGTTTTTTGTTGCCAAAAAGGGGTTTGTGACATGTTCGCGTCCGGTATAGGTAAATGAATAGATAACCTGCGTACAGGTTTTGAGGATGCACTATATAGATATCCCAACCAAATGGAAAGGCTGAAAACACAATATAATCATAGCGATAACAATATATCTGTTTAAAAAAAATGCTATTTAAAACAACAGTATTCAGCATTAAGCGTCATGACCATCGGCCAATTTTTGTGAGCTTTCGGTGGAAAACAACACGGCTCGTATCGCTTAATTATACGTACAAATCACAGGCCTATCACCCTTTCGTTTACCCCAGGATTATTGCCGGCCAACGCTTCAACTCACCGCTAAGATTCATCTTATAAAGCACTTTTTGCCGCCAGGAACGGCATAATCCTGCTATGTTTAATGTTCGCCTTTATAACCGAGATAGGGAGCCAAGTATGTTTGGAAAAGCAGAAGACAAGGTCAATGAAGCTGCCGGTGCCGTTGAAGAAGCCTTTGGTAAGGCAACGGACTCGCCGGATCATCAGGTTAAAGGCGCAGCCCGCAAATATGCCTCTCAGGCCAGCTACGCGGCTCGCGATGCGGCTGATACGGTGCGGACTCAGGTTGAATCCAACCCACTTGCCGGCGTGGCTATCGCCGCTGCAGTCGGGATTGTTTTCGGTTTCTTGCTGGGCCGTAAATAAGCACTTTGCCCGCCCCTAACCGAAGAAAAGACAAAAGGCCCCATGGGGCCTTTTTTAGTGCGTCTTGCCTGGCTTTAAATCACGCGAGTCGTTAATGATTTACCGTTGAGTGTGATTTTCAGCATGTCGCCTGAGCTCATCGGGCCAACGCCTTGCGGAGTACCGGTAAGAATAATGTCACCTGCGCGCAGCGTGAAGAAACGGCTCATATAGCTGATCAGCGGCAGGATCGGGGTGATCATATCGCGAGTATTGCCCTGCTGACGCACCTGGTCATTGACCGTCAGTGACAGCTCGGCATTTTGCGGATCGCCAAACTCTGCCACCGGAATAAAACCGGAGATCGGGCAAGAGCCGTCAAAACCCTTGGCTTTTTCCCAAGGCTGCCCGGCCTTCTTGAACCCCGCCTGCAGCTCACGCAGCGTCAAATCCAGCGCAACACCGTAACCGGCGATAGCCCGAGCCACTCGATCTTCATTAGCCTGTTTTAACGGCGTGCCAATCAACACTGCCAGTTCCACTTCATGATGTACCGAACCGAACTCTTTGGGGATCGCCACCGGCTGGCGGATATCGCACAGCGCCGTTTCAGGCTTGATAAACACTACCGGCTCTGCCGAGGTCGCACTACCCATTTCCTTAATATGATCGGCGTAGTTACTGCCGACACAAACCACTTTGTTTACCGGAAAATCAAGTAATGAACCCTGCCAGTCTCTATGTTGATACATACCGCATCTCCCTACAATCATGTAGGGGCTTAGCTTGCTAAGCCCGTTATCCCACGCGCGGGTGGAGGTACCCTGGCCCTAATTTATTGCCCGATACCGTCAGCCATCATACCCACACCGATGGCAAAATAGTAAGAGCGATTCCAGTGCATGATCGTGCGAAAATTGTCATAAACCATGAACGCCCGGCCCTGCATGTCATCCGGCGTGATCACCCAACTGCGCAGGGTAGAATGCGGCAAGGCTGAACCATCCGCACGACGCACGCCACGTTTTTGCCATTCATTGACGCTGTGCGCCTGGCTCACTTTCAGCCCGAGGCTGTCACTGCTGAAACCGACAGGCAGTTTAACTTCCCTGCCCCAGCCTACGCCCGGTTGCCAACCTTCACGCGACAGATAACGGGCCGTAGAGGCAAACACATCATCAACGTTGTTCCAAATATCAATACGGCCATCGCCATCGCCATCCGCCGCATAATTCAGGAATGAGGTCGGCATAAACTGGCACTGTCCCATCGCACCGGCCCAGGAGCCTTTCAGTTGTTCACGGCTGACATGCCCCTGTTCGAGGATCCGCAGTGCTGCCATTAGCTGTTGGCTGAAGAAAGCTTCACGGCGACCTTCAAAGGCCAGCGTAGCCAGCGCAGATATCACGTCTTCACGCCCCTGGATCTTGCCGAATGCGCTTTCCATCCCCCACAGCGCCACCACATAACGCCCAGGAACACCGTAGTGAGCGGTAACACGAGACAACTGGGGTTGATATTGCCGGTAAAGAGCGCGGCCCTGCGCTATCTTGGCCGGCGGCAATACACGTTTTAGATAATCATCCAGCGTGATTTTCTTTTCCGGCTGATTACGGTCTGCCTTAATCACTCGGTCGACAAAATGCGCGTTGGCAAAAGCGCTGGCGACGATAGCCGGGCTAATGCCCTGCGCCAGCGCCTGACGTTTCAGTTGTTCTATATAGGCTGGGAACTGTGCCGGATCGCGACCGGTTTCAGCCAACGTGCCTTGTGCTGGCGCAGCAGTTGTGGCCGGTGAAGCGACCTGCGCCATCAGTTGCGGACAGACGCCAGTTCCCAACGCCAGCAGAGCCACTATCGCTGTCTTCGCTGACCCTCTCATCACCCAGCTCCTTTGTTGGTTTGGGGTTACTGATCCAGCGTAGCCCCTGTACGCCAACGACGGTTATTTTTTGTCGTCAGACAAGTGCTGTTTTAATAAATTTTCCAGCGGCGGTGGAACCTGCAGATAGAACCCTTCTTCTTTCAGGGCCTCTTTCACTTTCTCAATATCTGCCGAGGCTAATTTCTCCCGACCTTCAAGAGAAAGCACCATTGCCAATTGCGGCGTGCCGAAACTTTTCAGCAGATCTTCCGGCACTCGGGAGAAATCGTCTTTTTTTTCGACATAAAGATAAGTTTGATCGCGTTTCGAGCTTCTATAGATCACACAAAGCATGTTTTTAACTCTATTTAATTGGGGCAGCGTCTTGCCTGGATATAACTCTGACTATAACATGCTTATAGTACTTCGGAATATCGCACCCCGATTGGTATTCCGGGGATTTAAAGTTGCTGAGACTGAGTCAGGATAGATGTCACAATCGCCAATTGAGCTAAAAGGCAGCAGTTTTACCCTATCGGTTGTTCATTTGTATAATTCGGAACCCGAGGTAATACGTCAGGCGTTACAAGAAAAAGTCGAGCAAGCGCCCGCTTTTTTGAAAAATGCCCCTGTTGTTATCAACGTTGCAACGCTGAACGGCGACGCAAACTGGAAAGAACTTCAACAGGCTGTCACGGCAGCAGGGCTGCGCGTTGTGGGTATCAGCGGTTGCAGAGATGAGCGGCAAAAACGTGCAATAGCCCGTGCCGGGCTGCCGTTATTGAACGAAGGCAAAGGCCAGAAGATGGCTACCCCGGAACCGGCGCCCGCGCCAGCCCCGGTGGTGGATCCCAACGCCCCCGCCAAGACGCGCATCATCAGTACCCCTGTTCGTTCCGGCCAACAGATTTATGCCCGCAACAGCGATCTGATCGTGACCAGCAGCGTCAGCGCCGGCGCTGAATTAATTGCCGATGGCAATATTCACGTTTACGGCATGATGCGCGGTCGTGCGCTGGCTGGTGCTTCAGGTGATACGCAGTGCCAGATTTTTTGCACGCACCTGGGTGCTGAGCTAGTCTCTATCGCAGGGCAGTACTGGTTGAGCGACCAAATCCCGTCCGACTTTGTCGGGCAGGCTGTACGACTCAGCCTGTTGGATAACGCTTTAACCATACAACCTTTAAATTAAGCCCTTTTGACAAGGAATCCATTTCATGGCACGCATTATTGTTGTTACATCGGGTAAAGGGGGCGTTGGCAAGACCACTTCAAGCGCGGCCATCGCTACCGGCCTAGCCCAAAAAGGTAAGAAAACCGTGGTGATCGATTTTGATATCGGTCTGCGGAATCTTGACCTGATCATGGGCTGCGAACGCCGGGTGGTTTACGATTTCGTTAACGTCATTCAGGGTGATGCCACGCTGAACCAGGCGTTGATCAAAGACAAGCGCACCGATAACCTGTTTATCTTGCCGGCTTCGCAAACGCGCGATAAAGACGCGCTGACCCGCGAAGGCGTTGAAAAGATCCTCAACGATTTGGGCGAGATGAATTTTGACTTCGTGGTCTGTGACTCTCCGGCAGGTATCGAAACCGGCGCGCTGATGGCGCTGTACTTCGCGGATGAAGCCATCATCACCACCAACCCGGAAGTTTCCTCAGTACGTGACTCCGACCGTATTCTGGGCATTTTGTCATCTAAATCCCGTCGCGCTGAAAGAGGCGAATCGGCGATTAAGGAACATCTGCTGCTGACTCGCTATAACCCGGGCCGCGTGAGCCGTGGCGATATGCTGAGCATGGAAGACGTACTGGAAATCCTGCGCATTCCACTGGTCGGCGTTATCCCGGAAGACCAGTCCGTGCTGCGGGCCTCCAACCAGGGTGAGCCGGTGATCCTTGATGCCGAATCAGACGCTGGCAAGGCCTATGACGACACCGTTAGCCGCTTGTTAGGGGAAGAACGCCCCTTCCGCTTCATTGAAGAAGAGAAGAAGGGTTTCCTGAAACGCCTTTTTGGGGGATAAACCATGGCATTACTAGACTTCTTTCTGTCCCGCAAAAAGCAGACAGCCAATATAGCCAAGGAACGGCTGCAGATTATCGTCGCTGAGCGTCGTCGGGGGGACAGTGAGCCCCCGTATCTGCCTGATTTGAAACGCGATATTCTGGCGGTAATTTGCAAATACATTCAAATCGACCCTGAAATGCTGCACGTGCAGTTTGAGCAGAAAGGGGACGATATTTCGGTGCTTGAACTCAACGTGACATTACCGGAATCGGAAGAAGTAACTAAATGAGTGTGACGCATTAATTACCCCTGTGTATTTTATACAGGGGGTAACTGTATGCATAACCAGTTATTGAGATAAAAAAGACTTAATAATCGTTTTTATCCTTTGGGATTAATCTCAATTAATCTTGCGTCACGTTTGTTTAAAGTAAAAGCTACCGATAAGTGTTTTGACTTCGACTATTTCTAATAAATAATCAGAGCAGGGTTTCCTTACCCTACCCCAACGTTTTACAGCCCGATTAATAACCCTTCAAAATGTCCTGAAGTGGCGCCGCTAATAAATCACCGCGCCATCCGCTGACTAATTCTGGCAAATTGTCGCTAACCTTCAATTTCCAATGCCAGTTCAGCAACTGGTTAATCTGCCGACGCGACGCCAACAATTCGCTGCTCAACCCGCTTTGCTCACTGGCAATGACGATTGCCGCTTTGATTTCCTTAAACACTTTCTTATAACCCGGCTGGTCGATCAGGTTCGGTAAAGGCTCCGGCAATGCCGATTCTTCCAGCTCGGCGGCCTCTGCCACCAACGCCACCAGCGTTTTACCATGATAACGAATTTCAGGGCCGCTCAGCCCCAGCGAGTCCAGTTCACCCAGCGAGGTCGGCATATGACGCGCTACCTGCCAGAGGTTTTCCTCACGTACCACGAAGTTCACCGCCAGATCACGCTCACGAGCCTGACGCAGTCGCCATTCAGCCAGTTTCTGCAAGCAACCCAACTGGCGGGGACGTAATTGCCAGGCGTTGGTAATTTCGCGATAGGCCAATTCCGGCGCCAGCGTCTCGCTACGGCGTTGACACAACAGCAGGCATTCGTTACTGGCAGCCGCCGTCCAACCGGCCTCTTCCGTCTCCTGCACCAGCCGTTTGGCCATTGGCAACAGATAGAACACGTCCGCAGCGGCGTAGACACACTGTTTTTCCGTCAGCGGACGCGCCAGCCAGTCAGTCCGGGCTTCGCTTTTATCCAGCTCCACCTGCATGTACTCCGCCACCAGGGTAGCGAAGCCACAAGACATCGGACGACCGGTAAAGGCCGCCAGGATCTGGGTATCCACCATTGGCGTCGGTAGCGTTTTGAACGCGTTGAGGAACACTTCCAGATCCTCACTGCCGGCGTGCAGGAATTTCACCACCTGAGTGTTGCTCAGCAGCTCGATAAACGGCTGCCACTGCTTGATCGGCAAGGGGTCAATCAGGGAGAGTTGTTCACCATCGTATAACTGAATCAGGCCTAACTGCGGATAGTAAGTGCGCGTTCTGACAAATTCGGTGTCCAGCGCAATCTGGGCATGCTTTTTCGCCTGATCGCAGACCTGCTGCAATCCGGCATCGGTAGTGATCAACTGATAGTTCAAAACGTCATTCTCTTGGTCGCTTTCATGATTCAAACACAACAACGCCGGCATTCACCGGCGTTGTTGATCTGTAAGGCGTAGATGATAGCCTAGGCGGCATCGGCTGCCACAGGTTTTTTCTGTTCATCACGCAGTTCTCGCCGCAAAATTTTACCGACGTTAGACTTCGGCAGCTCGTCGCGGAACTCAACAATTTTAGGCACTTTATACCCGGTAAGCTGCCGACGACAATGGGTCAACAGCTCTTCTTTGGTCAACGAGGCGTCTTTCTTCACTACGCAGATCTTGACCGCTTCACCGGAGACGTCACTTGGCACGCCAATCGCCGCGCATTCCAACACTTTAGGGTGCTGGCTGACCACGTCTTCAATCTCGTTCGGGTAGACGTTGAACCCGGAAACCAGGATCATGTCCTTCTTGCGATCGACGACGCGCACAAAGCCCATCTCATCCACTGTAACGATATCGCCGGTCGCGAGCCAGCCATCTTTCAACACTTCATCAGTGGCATCCGGCCGCTGCCAGTAGCCTAACATAACTTGCGGCCCTTTAACCCACAGTTCGCCCGGCTCGCCGACCGGCACATCATGGCCATTGTCGTCCACCAGCCGAATATCGGTGGAAGGCACCGGTAAACCGATGCTGCCGCTGTAGTGTTTCAGATCGTAAGGATTTCCGGTGACCAGTGGCGCACACTCCGTCAGGCCATACCCCTCCAGCAAGTGCTTGCCGGTGGTTTTCTCCCACTTTTCCGCCACTGCTTTCTGCACCGACATGCCACCGCCGACGGAGAAACGCAACGTGGAGAAATCGAGCTTGTGGAAGTCCTCGTTGTTCAACAGCGCATTGAACAGGGTGTTCACCCCGCTCATGGCGGTGAACGGATATTTGCCCAGTTCCTTCACCAGCCCCGGAATATCGCGCGGGTTGGTGATCAGCAGATTATGTCCGCCCAGATCGATAAACAGCAGGCAGTTCACCGTCAATGCGAAGATGTGGTACAGCGGCAGCGCCGTCACCACCAGTTCCTGCCCTTCGCGGAACAGCGGTAAATAGGCCGCCTTGGCCTGTTCCAGGTTGGCCTGCATGTTACGGTGCGTCAGCATCGCGCCTTTTGCCACGCCGGTGGTGCCACCGGTATATTGCAGGAACGCCAGGTCAGAGTTGATGATATCGGGTTTGACATACTGCAGCCGCCGGCCGCGCTGCAGCGCACTGCGGAAAGAAATAGCCGCCGGCAGATGGTATTTCGGCACCAGCCGCTTAATGTATTTCACCACAAAGTTAACCAGCGTACCTTTGGCAGCGGAGAGCTGGTCGCCCATGCGCGTCAGGATCACGTGCTTTATCTGGGTGTTGAACACCACTTTTTCCAGCGTGTGGGCGAAGTTGGAGACGATCACGATGGCGCTGGCACCGCTGTCGTTCAATTGGTGCTCCAATTCACGCGGCGTATACAGTGGGTTAACGTTGACCACCACCATGCCGGCTCGCAAAATGCCAAACAGTGCGATCGGATACTGCAACAAATTCGGCATCATCAGGGCAACGCGGTCACCCTTCTGCAGACCCAGTTCATTTTGCAGGTAAGCGGCAAAAGCGCGACTACGCTCTTCCAGCTTGCGGTAGGTCATCACCTCGCCCATGTTCATAAAAGCGGGTTGATCCGCGTAACGCTTAACCGCATTTTCAAACATTTCGACCAAAGATGAATAACGATCGGCGTCGATCTCTGCCGGAACATCTGCCGGGTAACGTTTTAACCAAACCTTATCCAAGGTATTACTCCTGAAATCATTATTCATTATCATCGCAGCCCCTAAATATGCAGCCAAACCATAACAATATTTTAACTCAGCAGACCAGTTTGAGTTTTAAACAATATTAAGGTTGCGATGTACGTCACTAATTGGCGCCGTTTCCCTGCGCCAAAAGGAAAAGGCGGCCGGAGCCGCCCTTTCAAAATTGTTAACTTCTCGCGAACACTACTCGGTAACTATGGTTTGCACCTGCACCGGACCAGGATTGTACCAGCCGTAACCCACGCCCCAGCCGGGGCCCCAGGTACCGCTACGCCAGCCCCATGGCCCCATTGGCGCCGGCGGCATCATCACCTGTTGGCTAAGGTGCCAGCGTTTATAGCCGGTGGCGTTCATGGTGACAAACTTGTACGGCGTCATGCCAATCTTGCCGTCTCTGACGCCGGTAATTGGGCCCACCACGGTAACCAGCTGACCTTTGAAATCAACCGGTTCCAGGAAACCGTTAACAGAGGCCAGCAAGCGCCCCCGTGACGGCTCGCCCAAAATCGGTCGGGCACCGGAATCGAGCGGCACGGCGGCAATTTCCAGCACCGTACGCCCCTGCTCATTAGCGACATTCACCACGGTACCGCCAAAACGGGCCTCAGCACCCACAAACAGGTTCGGTGCATTCTGCACCGAGGACAACTGCTGCACCGGCGTTTCCGTGCTGCCTTTAATTGCATCGGGCACGGTAACGCAGCCCGACAACGCAAACGCACCACCGGCAATAGCCAGTAGCGCCATTTTTTTACTTACAGTGCGGGTTAGCATCGTCGCAATCTCCTGAAATAGCTGTAACTTTGACATCAGTTCACCGAGCAAGTTGCAGTTCATTCATATGCCGAACGCCAGCAAAGCACAATAGGTTTGCGCTATTCACGCCCCGGCAATTTTTTCCAGGTGACTTCGTTACGCAGGTAGGTCGGCTCGGCATTTTCTACCGCTACGGCCTGCCCCTGTTGCCAGGCATGCAGCGCCAATGGCAGCATATCTTCCGCCTGCGGCAACAGCATTTGGCCATCGCTCAAGCTTAGCGAAGAACCGGTGACCAGATCCGGATAGGTTTGCCAGCCGGTGCCAACATGCGCCCAGTGCCCCTGCAGGCCTTGCGCTCGCGCCAGCGCCTGCGGAGGTGAAAGTACCGCCTCACCTTCGCTTTCCAGCCAATGGCCGTCTTGCTGACGCTCAAACTGGCCCCAGTAAACTTCACCCATGCGCGCATCTATCGCTGCCAGTACTCGATCAGCCCCGGCGACGCGCCAGGCACCCTGTGCCATGGTCTGCAAAGTAGAAATACCCAGTAACGGCAAGTCGGCGCCCAACGCCAGACCCTGCGCGATACCGATACCAATACGCACGCCGGTAAAACTCCCTGGGCCGCGGCCAAAGGCCAGAGCATCGAGTTGATTAAGAGTGACGCCGGATTCCGCCAGCACTTGCTGCACCATAGGTAAAATGCGTTGCGTATGCTCACGTGGGCACAGTTCAAACAGGGCGTGGATTTCGCCTTGATTCCAGATGGCAACGGAACAGGCTTCCGTCGCTGTATCGATCGCTAAAATTCGCGTGGACATGCCAACCTCAGGCGGGAAAAAAACAGGGTTTTTCATACAGGGCGCGCATTGTAGCACAGCCCTGTGGTCACGCCTATCCGCTAGCGCTCTGCCTGCAGGAAGGCAATCGCCTGGGCGATATCGCGGGTACGGGGTGTCGGCGGCAGGCTGTTGAGGAACACTTCTCCATACGGCCGCATCACCAGGCGGTTATCGCAGATCACCAACACGCCACGGTCGTCGGTATCGCGGATCAAGCGCCCAACGCCCTGTTTCAGAGTGATGACCGCATCCGGCAATTGCACATCGTTAAAAGGATCGCCACCGCGCAGTCGACAATCTTCAATCCTCGCTTTCAGCAAGGGATCGTCGGGCGAGGTAAACGGCAGCTTGTCGATAATCACGCACGACAAAGCATCGCCACGCACGTCGACCCCTTCCCAGAAAACTGCTGGTCGCCACCAACAGCGCATTACCGGACTCAACAAATTGCGCCAACAGTTGGCCCTTACTGGTTTCCCCCTGCAACAGCACCGGCAAGGTCATGGTTGCACGGAACTCTTCCGCCAGTTCACGCATCATCTGGTGCGAGGTACAGAGGAAGAAACAGCGGCCGTTATTGGCCTCAATCAACGGCCGCAGCATACGCGCCAATTGCCGTGCCCCACCCGGCTGGTTCGGTGACGGCAAAAAAGCGCGGCACGCACAGCAATGCCTGTTTCGCATAGTCGAACGGGCTGGCCAACAGCAAGGTTTTGGCCTTATTCAGGCCCAGACGATCGGTAAAATGCCCCATTTGCTCATTAACCGATAACGTTGCCGAGGTGAAAATCCAACTGCCCGGTTTTTCATCGAGCAACTCGCGGAAACGATCGGCGACCGTCAATGGCGTCAGCGCCAAAATAAAAATGGCGTGAGTTGCACTCGTACCAGTAGCTGAAACCGGGTTCCGTTACCTCTTTCAAACGTTTGAGGCGCGCACGATACAGCGTGGCGCGTTCGAAGGCGGCATCCAGCAAGGCTGAACGACCGAGGGACAGTTTGACTACGTCGTAGCAGAGTTCAAGTGCATCATCGAGCAACAGCAAGGCGCGCTGCACATTAGGTTGGCTTAGTACCTCGCGCAGGTTGCCGCGAAAGCCTGGCTCTCCCAGCATTAAGCGGAAATCCTGCGTACTTTGGCTAAGACGGTCGGCACTTTTTTGCAGCTGCGCCGCGTCACGCACTTCGGTGCGGTAAGCAATGGAAATGTCTTTGGCCAAGTCCAGCAGTTGGCGGCTGGTTAGCTGTTTGCCAAAATACTGGCTGGCGATGTCAGGGATCTGATGCGCTTCATCGAAGATCATCACATCGGCCTCGGGGATCAGTTCGGCAAAGCCGCCCTCTTTCACTACCATGTCCGCCAGGAACAGATGGTGGTTCACTACCACCACGTCCGCATCCATGGCACGGCGACGCGCCTTGACCACAAAGCAATCTTTATACAGCGGGCAATCGCTGCCCAGGCAGTTATCGTTGGTACTGGTCACCAGCGGCCAGACGAAGCTATCTTCCGCCACGTCGCTGCAGCTGCTGATGTCACCCTCTTTGGTCATTGATGACCATTTGCGCAGATGGACCAGATCGATCAGCGCCTGTCCGGCCAGTTCGCCACCGGCCATCGACTGCTGCTCCAGACGCTCCAGACACAGGTAGTTGGATCGCCCCTTCAACAGCGCCATCTTGCCTTTGTAGTTCAGCGCCTTGGCAACGGTGGGCAGATCCCGTGCATAAAGCTGGTCCTGCAGCGCTTTTGAACCGGTGGAAATAATCACTTTGCGATCGGCCCGCAGTGCCGGTGCCAGGTAGGCGAAGGTTTTACCGGTGCCGGTGCCCGCTTCAACCACCAACTCCTGCTTGAAGTTAATGGCTTCGGTGACCGCTTCCGCCATCTGCCGCTGTGCTTCACGCGGTTTGAAACCCTTGATTGCCTGCGCCAGGGCGCCGTCTGTTGCGAAATCGTCTGTCACGCTATCTCTCTGCCGGTATTATTCAGCGTTGATTATGCCAATCCTGCAGCGCGGCTACCACCGACTTTAACGTCGAGTATTTCTGCCGATGGCTGTGATACCCTACACGCGACTATGATATGGAGATAACCGAATGAATATTGAAAGAATTGATCCCGCCGATCGCTGGTCTGAAGCCGTGGTTCACAACGACACCGTTTATTACACCAGCGTGCCGGAAAATCTGGATGATGACGCTACCGCACAGACCGCTAACGCCCTGGCGGCGATTGACGTGATCCTGGCCCGTGTGGGTTCCGACAAAAGCCGGGTGCTCGACGCCACCATTTTTCTGGCCGACGGCGCTGACTTTGCCGGGATGAATGCCGCCTGGGATGCCTGGGTGGTTGCCGGTAGTGCCCCAGTGCGTTGTACCGTGCAGGCAAAATTGATGAACCCGAAATACAAGGTTGAAATCAAAATCATTGCCGCGCTGTAAAGCAAAAAAACCGCAGACGATAACGCCTGCGGTTTTATTTTGTCGTGTTTGCGGCTGATTAAGCCAGTTTGATGATCACCATCCCCGCCAGTAACAATACCAGACCAATCCAGCCCTTGGCATTTAACCGTTGACCAAACAGGATCCAGCCGGCAGCGATTGTCGCGGCGATACCGAAACCGCCCCACAGCGCATAGGCAACCGAAAGATCAATCCCCTTCACCGCCTGCGCCAGCGCACTGAACGCCCCCAGTACCGACAGCAGAGACAGCAGGCCCAACCAAACTTTACGGAAACCGTCCGACATCTTCAGGAAAATGTTGGCGATAATCTCCAGTACGATCGCCAATCCCAGAAAAGCAATGTGGTACAACTCAAGCTGTTGCATGGTTGTCACCTCGCGGCGTTACCTGTTTTCGTGGTTTGCGGGTGCCGGACTTCACCAGCATGATGCCGACAATCAACGTCACCAGACCCAGCACCTTCAACGCCGAGATCGGTTCGTCAAACCACAGCACGCTAAACAGGGTAATAAACAGGATACCGATACCTTCCCACAGGGCATAAGCGACGCCCAGAGCAACCCGTTTTACCGCCATCGACAGCATCACATACGATGCGGTGATCATTACATACATCACTATATGGCCGGTCATACCGCCGCTAATGCTGGCGTATTTCATTGACAGGGTACCGATAATTTCGGTCGCTATGGCCAAACCTAAAAAGATCCAATAAATCATGATTTCTCTCCCAAACGGCGAATAAGGCACGCTAAGGCATATTTATCCCGATTTATCTCGTCAGACAGGCGCAAACAGGCGCTGAAGACGCAGAGATCCCTGGGGATAAACTGACCCAAACGTAATAAAAATGTTTGCCCGGCTACGCGAAATGACGAAGGACTGAGCCTGTCACCAGCACCGGTTAAGGGAGAAAGACGCTATAGCTCGCTGCACCAGTGATGCTCACTGGCAAGGATGGCAGACAGGAAAAGCTGGCAAGTAGAGGTTCTGAGGGTAATTCCATTAGTTGTCATCATAAGTATTCTCTATTCTCAGCCGCACATAATCTTGTTACACGGAGTGCGATTTGCCCAATATCCTCATCAAGTAAAATTTTAACTGCAATAGTTGTACCATAGCAATAATCATAAAGCAAACCGCTATTTTCACAAAAACTATAAAAAAATAGTCTATAAATAAGAAAGTTAAGGAATTTAAAAATAAAAAAAGGCTCAACATTCTGTTGAACCTTGGTTTAGGTTGGTTCGGGTAAATAATCGCCAAACCCAGGCCCGGCGCGGGTTACGCCGTGGCGCCACTCACTGCGGTACGAGCCAGTTCAGTGATGCGTGCGTAGTCGCCATTTTCCAACGCGTCGGCCGGTACCAACCAGGAACCACCGATACACAGTACGCTTTTCAGCGCCAGGTAATCACGGTAGTTGCCTGGTGTAATGCCACCGGTCGGGCAGAAACGTACCTGCGGGAATGGGCCGCCGATCGCCTGTAACGCCTTAACGCCACCGTTGGCTTCAGCCGGGAAGAACTTGAACTCACGCAGACCGTGATCCAGGCCCAGCATCAGTTCTGAAACGGTGCTGATACCCGGAATCAATGGAATGCTGCCTGCGGTAGCGGCTTTCAGCAGCGCCTCCGTCAGGCCCGGACTGATAGCGAATTGCGCACCGGCTTCGGTCACCGCCTGTAACTGCTGCGGGTTAAGCACAGTACCGGCACCGATAATCGCCTCCGGCACCTCCGCTGCGATAGCGCGGATCGCGTCCATCGCGCAGGCAGTGCGCAAAGTGACTTCCAATACGCGCACGCCACCGGCGACCAGCGCCCTGGCCAGCGGCACCGCATGTTCCAGCTTATTAATCACAATCACCGGAACTACCGGACCGGCGGTCAGGATCTGTTCCGCGCTGGTTTTCCAGTTTTTCATCGTTACTTCTCCATTACTTACGGGTTATCAATGGCACGCCCCTGCCACAGGGGCCCACGGAGTCTCGCGGGCGTCCGGCCGTACCCCAAGTGATGTTGCGCCCCGGTCGTGCAGGCAAAAAAATGCCGGCAGATAAACTGCCGGCCGGGTCGTTATTCGAACTCGTTCCAGGAACGGCCATCGCGGGTGATCATCGCCACCGAGGCTACCGGGCCCCAGGTACCGGACTGATACGGCTTCGGCGCTTCGTTATCCGCTTTCCAGGCGTCCATGATGGAGTCAACCCACTTCCAGGCTTCTTCCACTTCGTCACGGCGCACAAACAGCGCCTGGATACCACGCATGGTCTCCAGCAACAGACGCTCGTAGGCGTCTGCCACGTGCTCCTGGTTGAAGGTCTCTGAGAAACTCAGATCCAGCTTGGTGGTTTGCAGGCGGTGTTTGTGATCCAGGCCAGGGACCTTGTTCAATACCTGGATCTCGATGCCTTCATCCGGCTGCAGACGAATGGTCAATTTGTTCTGCGGCAGTTGCTGGTAAGAATCGCTGAACAGGTTCAGCGGTGGGTTCTTGAAGTAGACCACCACTTCAGAGCACTTGGTCGGCAAGCGCTTACCGGTTCGCAGGTAAAACGGCACGCCGGCCCACTGCCAGTTGTCGATATCAACGCGGATAGAGACGAAGGTTTCGGTGTTGCTGCTTTTGTTCGCCCCTTCCTCTTCCAGGTAACCAGGAACCTTTTTGCCCTGCACAAAACCGGCAGTATATTGGCCACGCACCGTGGTTTCGCGCACATTGGTCTGATTGATACGACGCAGTGAGCGCAGCACCTTCACTTTCTCATCGCGAATACGGTCAGTGGTCAGATCCGCCGGAGGTGACATGGCGATCATGGTCAGAATTTGCAACAGGTGGTTCTGGATCATGTCGCGCATCTGGCCGGCCTGGTCAAAGTAACCCCAGCGCCCTTCAATACCCACCTCTTCCGCTACGGTAATTTGCACCGAGTCGATGGTACGATTGTCCCAGTTGGAGGCAAACAGTGAGTTGGCAAAACGCAGTGCCAGCAGGTTCAACACCGTCTCTTTGCCAAGATAGTGGTCAATACGGTAAACCTGAGACTCGTTGAAATACTCTGCCACCTGATCGTTGATCACGCGCGAAGAGGCCAGATCGGTACCTAGTGGTTTTTCCATCACGACGCGTGCCGGCTCGTGGTTCAGCTTGGCTTCACCCAACCCTTTGCAGATCGCGCCGAAAGTGCTGGGCGGCATGGCAAAATAGTTGATGGTGGTGCGATGTTTCTGATCCAGCATTTTGCCCAATTTGGCAAAATTTTTGCTGTCGTTCACATCCAGGTTGCAGAAGTCCAGGCGCGCACTCAGCGTGGCCCAAAGTTCGTCATCGAGTTTTTCTTTCATAAAGGTGCCAAGCGCTTCCTTGACCACCTTGATATAGGCATCTTTATCCCACTCGGCACGACCGACGCCGATAATACGGGTATCCGGGTGGATATGACCGGCTTTCTCTAACTGGTACAGGGAAGGCAACAGCTTACGACGCGCCAAATCGCCTTTCGCGCCGAAAATAACCAGGTCACACGCCTGGGCTGTAGAGGTTACCGCCATGTTCATCTCCTCGTTGCAGGATATTTGTAATTTTCTTACATTACTAATGTACTCTCTTTAACTACAGCCAGTAAACCCGGATCAAAAGTAGAAAAAAAGCCCCAAAAATTGCAGTGTTAAGCGCTATTGGCAGTAAATGCCGCTGACTGAACTAAAAACTGTAATTTTCTGTCTTTTTTGACGCTCTTTTACCATTATGAAAGTTAGACACAGGTCATGTTCTGATGAAAAAACTCTGCATACCCTCTGTCGACACTGCCAACGGTTACCAGCACGTAGTATATTTTCACTAAACCGGCATTGATTTCTCCTTTGATTGAAATCGACAAAACCCATGAGTGACTCTCGTTATATGAATACGCTGGAAAAAATCCAGAGCCATCTGGAGCTGCTGAGCAAATCTGAACGGAAAGTCGCCGAGGTGATCCTCGCCTCCCCGCAGACCGCCATTCACTCAAGTATCGCGACGCTGGCCAGGATGGCGGACGTTAGCGAGCCCACCGTCAACCGCTTTTGTCGCCGTCTCGATACCAAGGGTTTTCCCGATTTTAAACTGCATCTTGCCCAAAGCCTGGCCAACGGCACCCCGTACGTAAACCGTAACGTGGAGGAAGATGACAGCGTTGCTTCCTATACCGGTAAAATTTTCGAATCCGTCATGGCCAGCCTTGATACAGTAAAGGCAAATTTGGATATTGCAGCAATCAATCGTGCGGTTGACTTGCTTACCCAGGCAAAAAAAATCTCTTTCTTCGGTTTGGGTGCCTCGGCGGCAGTGGCCCACGACGCGATGAACAAATTTTTCCGCTTCAATATTCCAGTGGTCTATTTCGATGACATCGTCATGCAACGCATGGGATGCATGAATTCCAGCGAGGGGGATGTGGTAGTACTCATCTCCCATACCGGTCGCACCAAGAACCTGGTGGAAATGGCGCAACTGGCACGCGAAAACGATGCCACGGTAATAGCCATTACCTCGCGCGATACCCCGCTGGCTCATGAAGCCACGCTGGCATTATTGCTCGATGTTCCGGAAGATACCGACGTTTATATGCCGATGGTATCGCGAATTGCGCAATTAACGCTCATCGACGTGCTGGCCACCGGATTTACCTTGCGTAGAGGGGCCAAATTCAGAGATAACTTGAAGCGGGTCAAGGAAGCGTTGAAAGAATCGCGCTTTGATAAGGGTGTGGTTATCCCCAACAGTTTCGACTCGTAACCTATGTGAAAAAAACTGTCGCTCAAAGTCATCTGGACGGCAGCATTAGAGGCAGTACCCTGTAATACGCTCATGCGGGTAACCCGGGTGAAATATCAGTGTAGTAAAATGACATTTCACTCCTGGTTTCGTTATCCGACGTTATCGCAACACCAATAATTTGCTTCACCAGTCAACGGAGTAATACATGTCCAGACGGCTCAGAAGAACCAAAATTGTTACCACCCTGGGTCCGGCTACAGACCGCGACAATAATCTGGAAAAGATCATTGCCGCCGGCGCTAACGTAGTTCGGCTTAACTTTTCCCACGGCACCGCAGAAGACCACCAGATCCGCGCTGACAAAGTGCGCGAAATTGCTGCCAAGTTGGGACGCCACGTCGCTATTCTGGGTGACCTGCAAGGGCCGAAAATTCGTGTTTCCACCTTTAAGGAAGGCAAAATCTTCCTTAACATCGGTGATAAATTCCTGCTTGATGCCAACATGTCCAAGGGCGAAGGCGATAAAGAAAAAGTCGGTATCGACTATAAAGGCCTGCCTGCCGACGTGGTACCCGGCGACGTACTGCTGCTCGATGACGGCCGCGTACAGCTGAAAGTGCTCGAAGTTCAGGGCATGAAAGTGTTTACCGAAGTCACCGTTGGCGGCCCACTGTCCAACAACAAAGGCATCAACAAACTGGGTGGTGGCCTGTCCGCTGAAGCCCTGACCGAGAAAGACAAGGCCGATATCGTCACCGCGGCAAAAATCGGCGTCGACTACCTGGCGGTTTCCTTCCCGCGTACCGGCGAAGATTTGAACTACGCACGTCGACTGGCGCGCGATGCCGGCTGCAACGCCAAGATCGTGTCCAAGGTTGAACGTGCCGAAGCCGTTTGCAGCGACGAAGCCATGGATGACATCATCCTGGCCTCCGACGTCGTGATGGTAGCCCGTGGCGACCTGGGCGTCGAAATCGGCGATCCGGAACTGGTCGGCATCCAGAAAAAACTGATCCGCCGTGCCCGTACGCTCAACCGCGCCGTCATTACCGCGACCCAGATGATGGAGTCGATGATCACCAACCCTATGCCTACCCGTGCCGAAGTCATGGACGTGGCGAACGCCGTGCTGGATGGTACCGACGCCGTGATGCTGTCTGCTGAAACCGCGGCAGGCCAGTACCCGGCAGAAACCGTGGCGGCTATGGCGCGTGTTTGTCTGGGTGCAGAGAAAATCCCAAGCATCAACGTCTCCAAACACCGTCTGGACGTGCAGTTCGACAACATTGAAGAAGCTATTGCCATGTCTTCCATGTATGCGGCTAACCACCTGAAAGGGGTTACCGCACTGATCGCCATGACCGAGTCAGGCCGCACCGCGCTGATGATGTCACGTATCAGCTCCGGTCTGCCGATCTTCGCCATGTCACGCCATGAGCACACGTTGAACCTGACTGCGCTGTACCGCGGCGTTACGCCAGTGTACTTCGACAGCCATAATGACGGCGTTATCGCGGCCAATGACGCGGTTAACCGCCTGCGTGATAAAGGCTTCCTGGTCTCAGGCGATCTGGTGATCGTCACCCAGGGCGACGTGATGGAAACCGTGGGTACCACCAATACCAGCCGTATCCTGCGCGTCGAGTAAAATATACTGCTGCCGGCCGTTAACGCGGTCGGCATTTTTTTACGCTCCCCCTTCCCCCTGAGAAACTCCCCTCTAATCGCCGTTACGGCAAATGGAGAGCCACCTATTGCATTTTTAAGCACCATACGAAAAAGGCCAATCACCTGAGATGACTGACCTTTGGCATTAAGCAAATATGACTTTTAGCGATAGAGATCATCGCGCGAATAAGGTTCAATCTCACCTTCTTTACGCGTTTTCAACAGTTTGAGGATCCAGGTGTACTGTTCCGGGTTCGGCCCTACCAGATTCTCCACCTCTTCATTCATCCGACGCGCAATAGTGTGGTCATCGGCGGTGGCCAAATCGTCCATCGGCGGACGAATATAAACATCCAGCATACTGGTTTTGCCGTCATACACCGGGAACAAAGGCACAATGGCCGCACGACAGACTTTCATCAGACGGCCCACCGCCGGCAGCGTCGCCTTATAGGTGGCGAAGAAGTCGACGAACTCACTGTGTTCGGCACCGTGATCCTGATCGGGCAGATAATAACCCCAATAGCCCTGGCGCACTGAGCTGATAAAAGGCTTGATGCCGTCATTGCGCGCATGCATCCGTCCACCAAATTTACGGCGCACCGTATTCCACAGGTAGTCGACCAGCGGGTTGCTCTGGTTGTGGAACATCGCCGCCATCGGCTGACCGCGAGCCGCCATTAACATCGCCGGAACATCCACCGCCCAGCCATGTGGTACCAGAAAAATCACGTTACGGCCTTCTTCACGGATTTTATCCAGCACCTCTTCCCCGTGCCAGCGAACGCGCTTCAACACTTTTTCCGGTTTGGTACAGGCCAGTTCGGCCATCAGGATCATCGACTGCGGCGCGGTGGCAAACATCTCATCAATGATGTGCTCACGCTCGTTTTCCGGCACTTCCGGCAAGCAATACAGCAGGTTGATGCGCGCACGACGTCGGGCACCTTTAGCCACCTTGCCGGCCAGCTTGCCAACGGCACCCAACACCGGATCGCGCAAGCGCGCAGGCACTAATGAAATACCGGCCATCAGCCCGGTTCCCAGCCAAACGCCCCAGTAGCGCGGGTGGTAAAAGGCTTTCTGAAATTGCGGGATGAACTCTGAGTTAGATTTTTTTTCGTTTTGCATGCACAAGCTCTTAACTTAGCGGTTCGGCTAATCATAATTGCAAAGATTGATTTTGCAATTAACCACGGCGAAGCGCCAATATAAAACAACATCGGCCCGAAATCAGGCCGATGGTATCACTGGCGCGTAGCGCCCAAACAAGGGATTAATCCAACTGCAGCTGCGGGGTGACTTCCTTCACCTGCGCCAGATAATCACTGCGATCTTTGCCGGTCAACCCTTCAGAGCGCGGCAGTTTCGCCGTCAATGGGTTCACGGCCTGTTGGTTGGTCCACATTTCAAAGTGCAGATGTGGGCCGGTAGAGCGGCCGGTGTTACCGGACAACGCAATACGATCACCACGCTTCACTTTCTGACCTGGCTTAACCAACAATTTTTTCAGATGCATATAACGCGTGGTGTACTGGCGACCATGACGAATGGCCACATAGTTACCCGCAGCGCCACTGCGTTTGGCGATAAGTACTTCACCGTCACCCACGGCCAGCACCGGGGTGCCAACCGGCATCGCGAAGTCGACGCCTTTATGCGGCGCAATGCGCCCGGTGACCGGGTTAACCCGGCGTGGGTTGAAGTTTGAGGAAATGCGGAATTGCTTCATGGTCGGGAAACGCATAAAGCCTTTCGCCAGACCGGAACCTTGACGATCGTAGAATTTACCGTCTTCGGCACGAATAGCGTAGTAGTCCTTACCGCCGGTGCGCATACGCACACCCAGCAACTGGCTCTGCGCACTCTTGCCATCAAAGTGTTCGCGGGACATCAATACCGAGAATTGATCGCCCTTGCGCAGTTTGCGGAAATCCAACTGCCACTGCAGCGCCTTGATCACCGCATTGATTTCGGCACGGCTCAGGCCGGCGTTAGCGGCGCTGGTGACAAAGCTGCCGTTGAGTCGGCCGCTGATCACATTATTACGCCATTCACCCTGTTGAGATTCCTGACTTTCTTTGAAGCTGTTGCCCGTACGATCGTAAGTACGGGTCTCGCGGCGGGACACTTCCCAGGTCAAACGCTGCAGATCGCCCGCATCGTTCACTGTCCATGACAGCTGTTGGCCAATTTTCAGATTACGCAAATCGCGGTTCTGCGATGCCAGCAGGGTGACGTCCGACATATCGATGCCATATTGGGTCAGGATACTGCCGAGGGTGTCACCCGTGGAAACCACATATTCATGCACTCCATCCTCGCCGGCGACCTTCTGGTCCAGTTCATCCTGTGGGATGTCATCATCGGGGGTGGCTTGGTCAAGATCGATCGGCTCACTGGCTTCTGGCAGCAAGGATCGTAACTGGCTGGATTCTAATTCGATACTCTTAACGATGGGGTTATGTTCTGGGTGATAAACAAAAGGCCGCCAGACGGCAACGGCCAATGTAACCACTGTCAACGACCCCAGCATGACGCGGTGGGGCCGTGGCAGGTTGTTATACGCCAGAGCGATAGTTTTGACTATCTGCTGCACTCGATTTTATCCTCATAATCTTTACTTCAGGCAGCTCACGTACTGGTTTGACAGCTGAGTCAGGAAGTTCCCGTAGCTGTCTTTCCCCAGTGCGATGCCGGTGCCCAGCGGATCCAGCGTTCCAGAACGCACTTTGGTCCCCTTGGCAACCGCATTGATTACGGCCGGCCTGAATTGTGGCTCAGCAAAAACGCATACTGCTTTCTGCTCAACCAACTGTGTTCGAATTTGGTGTAAGCGCTGTGCCCCAGGCTGGATTTCGGGATTAACGGTAAAATGGCCCCAGCGGGCTCAAACCGAAATGTTTCTCAAAGTAGCCGTAAGCATCATGAAAAACATAATATCCCTTGCCTTGCACAGGCTTAAGCATGTTACCAACATTTTTGTCAGTTTGCGTCAGCAGATTCTCGAACTGGCGCAGGTTTGCGTCTAATTTGTCTTTATTTTGCGGCATAAGTTCCAATAACCTGTCGTGAATCGCGATCGCGGTCACTTTTGCCACTTCCGGGGACAGCCAAACGTGCATATTATATTCGCCGTGATGGTGCCCATCCCCTTCGTCACTTCCAGCATTATTATGCGTATCTGCTGCATGATCATGGTCGTGTTCATGGTCGTGATCGTCGTCTTCACCCTTCATCAGCAGCGGTTTGACCCCACTCAATTCACTGATGGCAACCTGGCGGTTAGCCGATATGGAGATTAAGGGTTTGGCCAGAAAGGCTTCCATATCCGGCCCCACCCATACCACCAGATCGGCGGCACGCAGGCGCTGGATATCGGAAGGCCGCAGCGCGAAATCGTGCGGTGATGCGCCATCCGGCAACAGCACTTCGGTCGGTGTTACGCCGTCGGCTATTGCCGCAGCGATAAAACCCACCGGCCGTATAGAAGTCACCACTGCCGCAGACGTGCTGCTCAGCGGCCCGGCCATCATCAATGCGCTGGCCAGCAACGTACGCTGCAGCCATTTATTTTTCTGTGCCATTATCAGTAATCCCGTCGTTTTCATCAGCGAGGCGTGATATTATAACATTCGGTTAGTTCTGCAAAATGTAATCATGAGATGTCCACACTGACAACGCTAAAAAATATTTCCGTCTCCTTTGGTAACCGCAAGGTGCTGTCGAATATTTCGCTCAGCCTGCAGCCGGGCCGTATTCTGACGCTGCTAGGCCCAAATGGCGCGGGCAAATCTACGCTGGTGCGAGTGGTGCTGGGGCTGATTGCGCCCACCGAGGGAAAGCTCGAACGCGAGCCTGGCCTGCGCATTGGCTATGTGCCGCAAAAATTGCACCTCGATGCCACCCTGCCGCTGACCGTCAGCCGCTTTATGCGCCTGAAGCCCGGCGTCAAAAAGGCCGATATTCTGCCAGCGCTTAAGCGTGTGCAGGCAGCCCACCTGCTCGATCAACCCATGCAAAAACTCTCAGGCGGTGAAAACCAGCGCGTATTGCTGGCTCGGGCGCTGCTGAACAAGCCACAACTACTGGTGCTGGATGAGCCGACCCAGGGGGTTGATGTTAACGGCCAACTGGCGCTGTACGATCTGATCGACCAACTGCGTAAAGAGTTGGGCTGCGCGGTATTGATGGTGTCCCATGACCTGCACCTGGTGATGGCGAAAACCGACGAAGTGCTGTGCCTCAACCAACACATCTGCTGTTCCGGCGCGCCGGAGGTGGTTTCGATGCATCCTGAATTTATCGCCATGTTCGGCAACCGCGGTGCGGAACAGCTGGCGGTCTATCGCCACCACCATAACCACCGTCACGACCAGCAAGGACGAATTGTGTTGAAGAAAACCGGGGGCCGTGAGGCATGATCGAACTGTTATTACCCGGCTGGCTGGCCGGCGTCCTGTTGGCCTGCGCCGCCGGTCCGCTTGGCTCATTTGTGGTCTGGCGACGGATGTCCTATTTCGGCGATACCCTGGCGCATGCCTCGTTGCTTGGCGTGGCTTTCGGTCTGCTGCTGGACATCAACCCCTTCTATGCGGTGATTGCCGTGACGCTGGTGTTGGCTCTGGTGTTAGTGTGGCTGGAGCGTCGCCCGCAGCTTTCCGTTGATACCCTGCTAGGGATTATGGCGCACAGCGCACTCTCATTGGGGCTGGTCGTGGTGGCGTTGATGTCGAACGTGCGGGTAGATCTGATGGCCTACCTGTTTGGCGATCTGCTGTCGGTCACCCTCACCGATATCTGGATGATTGGCATTGGCGTAACCGTCGTGCTGCTGATCCTGTGGTGGCAGTGGCGCAACCTGCTTTCAATGACCGTCAGCCCGGAACTGGCACATGTCGACGGTGTTAATCTGGTGCGTGCGCGCACCGTGTTGATGCTGGTGACGGCCCTGACCATCGGCCTGGCGATGAAATTCGTCGGTGCGCTGATCATCACTTCACTGTTGATTATTCCTGCGGCGACTGCACGCCGCTTCGCCCGCACGCCGGAGCAAATGGCCGGATACGCGGTGCTGGTGGGCATACTTGCCGTAACCGGCGGGCTGACCTTTTCGGCCTTCTACGACACTCCGGCCGGTCCGTCGGTCGTCTTGAGCGCCGCGGTGCTGTTTGTTTTAAGCTTGTCCAAGAAGCAGCAAGCCTGACCCCCGGCAGCTACCGATGTCAAAAGGGCCGCAATTGATTCAATTGCGGCCCTTTTTAATGCACAGAGTTCTCTTACTCTTCGCGCACCATGCCAAAGTGCTTATAGGCATGATTGGTCGCCATGCGCCCACGCGGTGTGCGCTGGATAAAACCTTGCTGGATCAGGAAGGGTTCGATAACGTCTTCGATAGTTTCCCGCTCCTCGCCAATCGCCGCCGCCAGGTTATCCAGGCCCACTGGCCCGCCGGTGAACTTGTCGATAATCGCCAGCAACAGCTTGCGGTCCATATAGTCGAAGCCTTCGGCGTCGACGTTCAACATATCCAGCGCCTGCATCGCCACTTCGCCATTGATGACGCCATTGGCGCGAACTTCGGCAAAGTCACGCACCCGGCGCAGTAAACGGTTGGCAATACGCGGTGTGCCGCGCGCACGACGAGCTACCTGATGGGCGCCCTCTTCCGACAGATCCAGCCCCAGGCAATTAGCGCTGCGTGAAACGATATGTTGCAAATCGGCGACCTGATAAAACTCCAGGCGCTGCACAATACCGAAGCGGTCACGCAATGGCGACGTCAGTGAACCGGCACGGGTGGTTGCGCCCACCAGCGTGAACGGCGGCAAATCGAGTTTGATCGAGCGAGCGGCCGGGCCTTCACCGATCATGATATCCAGTTGGTAATCTTCCATCGCCGGATACAGCACTTCTTCTACTACCGGAGAGAGGCGGTGGATTTCATCGATGAACAGCACGTCGTGTGGCTCGAGGTTGGTCAGCATCGCCGCCAGATCGCCCGCCTTCTCCAATACCGGCCCGGAAGTGGTACGCAGGTTAACGCCCATTTCATTGGCAACGATGTTGGCCAGCGTGGTTTTACCCAGCCCCGGCGGACCGAAAATCAGCAGGTGGTCCAGCGCGTCGCCACGCTGCTTGGCCGCCTGAATAAAGATTTCCATCTGCTCGCGGACATGTGGCTGACCGACGTACTCCGTCAGCAGCTTCGGCCGGATGGCGCGATCAAGAATTTCTTCTTCATTGATCGGTTCGGCAGAAATCAGGCGATCGGCTTCAATCATTCTCTATCCCTTATCGGCGCTTACAGCGCGGCGCGCAACGCGTCGCGGATCAGGGTTTCGCAATCGGCGCCAGGCTTGGCGATTTTGCTGACCATACGGCTGGCTTCCTGTGGTTTGTATCCCAATGCCACCAGTGCAGATGCTGCCTCGGCTTCCGCGTCCAACTCGGCGGCTTGCGCTGCGGTTGGCAGCGTGATCTCACTGCTGTTATTGAACAGATCGCCATTAAGCCCTTTGAAGCGGTCTTTCATTTCCACCACCAGGCGCTCAGCGGTTTTCTTGCCTACGCCCGGCAATTTCACCAATGAAGTGATCTCTTCACGCTCTACCGCGCTGACGAACTGTTGCGCGGACATGCCGGACAAAATGGCCAGCGCCAGCTTTGGCCCCACGCCGTTGACTTTGATCAATTCGCGGAACAGCGCACGCTCTTGCTTATCATTAAAACCGTACAGCAGCTGTGCATCTTCGCGCACCACGAATTGGGTAAACACGATAGCCTCTTGCCCCAGTTCCGGCAGCTCATAAAAGCAGGTCATCGGCATATGCACTTCATAGCCCACACCGTTTGCCTCCAGTAACACCAGCGGCGGCTGCTTTTCCAGAATATATCCTCTGAGACGACCTATCATTTACCCTCCTGCAGAATTCATGAGCATGACCTGCTGTCATGCCGTGCTGGTAAAGCTTATAACATAAAAAAGGCTGGATGAATATCCAGCCTAAGTTTAATAACAAAGTGGCCTTCAAGCCCGAGATACCCGGGCCTAGCTCACCGAGGGGCACTCCGGCGGACAAGCCGCTACGACCCCTTCGGCACGCTCTCCCTAATAACAAACTTTATCTGGAGCCTGTTATATCACCGATCAAGCGCTACTTTAAACGCCCACGCGCCAGGTTCAAGCGCCCTTCACTCATCCGCAGCACGTTCTGGCTGAGATGGCAGTGAGTAATGGCGATGGGCCAGCGCATCGGCGGCATCAGCCTGAGGGTTGGCCGACAGCTTCAGCAAGGAGCGCACCATATGCTGCACCTGCGCTTTTTCTGCCGCACCGGTACCGACCACCGTTTGTTTCACCTGGCGTGCCGCATACTCAAACACTTCCAAATCCTGGTTCACGGCGGCGACAATGGCCACACCGCGCGCCTGCCCGAGTTTGAGCGCCGAATCCGGGTTTTTCGCCATAAATACCTGTTCGATGGCAAAAAAGTCCGGTTTAAACTGGGTGATGATTTCGCTGACGCCCGCATAAATCAGCTTCAAACGCGTCGGCATATCATCCACCACGGTACGGATACAGCCGCTGGCCACATAGGTCAACTGGCGTCCCTGCTGGCGAATAAGGCCGTAACCGGTGACGCGCGATCCGGGATCGATACCGAGAATGATCGTCATCCCTACACCCACCTTGCGTTAAGCATTAACTTCGCCAGGCGCTGCCACCAGGCAGCGCCGTACTTCAAGCCGATTACAGCGTCGCTGCTACTTCGTCGGAGATCTCACCGTTGTGGTAAACCTCCTGCACGTCGTCACAGTCTTCCAGCATGTCGATCAGGCGCAACAGTTTAGGCGCGGTTTCCTCATCCATATCGGCCTTGGTCGATGGGATCATGGAAACTTCTGCCGAGTCGGCGGTGAAACCGGCTGCGGTCAGAGCGTCTTTCACTTCGCCGAGGTTTTCCCAGGCGGTGAATACGTCGATCACGCCGTCGTCGTAGCTGACGATATCTTCGGCACCGGCTTCCAGCGCCGCTTCCATCACCACGTCTTCATCCAGGCCCGGTGCGTAAGTGATTACGCCCTTCTTGGTGAACAGGTAAGCCACGGAGCCATCAGTACCCAGGTTACCGCCACATTTGGTGAAGGCATGACGCACTTCGGCCACGGTACGGTTACGGTTATCACTCAGGCATTCGATCATGACGGCAGTACCGCCCGGGCCGTAGCCTTCATAAATGATGGTTTCCATGTTGGAATCATCGTCACCGCCCACGCCACGCGCGATGGCACGGTTCAGGGTATCGCGCGTCATGTTGTTGGACAGCGCCTTGTCGATCGCCGCACGCAGACGCGGGTTAGCCCCCGGATCGCCACCGCCCAGTTTCGCGGCGGTCACCAGCTCACGAATAATTTTGGTGAAAATTTTACCGCGCTTGGAATCCTGCGCTGCCTTGCGGTGCTTGGTGTTGGCCCACTTACTATGACCTGCCATAAAAAATCTCCGAAAAAAATTACTGGACTGAATTAATCACAAACTCTTCAATCGCCTGCTGATTGCTCCAGGACTTGGTCAACTTCACGGCCTGCGCCGCCTCAAGCCACTGGTAGGCGTGATGTTCGGTAATCACCGGATCGCGCTCTTCAGGCAAAGCCAGACAGAACCAATGCTCTTTATTGCGCGTGGTTCCCGGGGCATAGCGATGTCGCAAATGGACAAAGAGTTCAAACTCCACACAGCGCTGGCAATCGAACAACGGCAGATTCTCTGCTTCGATATCGATGCCGACTTCTTCCATGACCTCACGCCGGGCGGCATGCGGCGGCGACTCATCTTCCTCCAGGCTGCCGGTCACCGACTGCCAGAATTCGATATCATCGCGCCGCTGTAACATCAGCACCCGACCACTGGATTTTGCATAAATCACTACCAGAATAGACTCGGGCCGCTTGTAGTTCATCACTCGCTCTCTTGTTCAGAGGCTTTCTTCACCACGCAGATCGCCAGCTCCTGCAGCGACGCCGGGTTGGCGAAGCTCGGCGCTTCGGTCATCAGACAGGCCGCTGCGGTGGTTTTCGGGAAGGCGATGACGTCACGAATGTTGTCGGTACCGGTCAGCAGCATTACCAGACGATCCAGGCCAAAAGCCAGGCCGGCGTGTGGCGGCGTGCCGTACTTCAGCGCGTCCAGCAGGAAGCCAAACTTCTCGCGCTGTTCGTGCTCGTTAATACCGAGAATGCTGAACACCGTCTGCTGCATTTCGCTGCGGTGAATACGCACTGAACCGCCGCCCACTTCATAGCCATTGATAACCATGTCGTAAGCGTTGGCAATAGCGTTAGTTGGCGTGCCAGCCAGCTCTTCCGGGCTCATGTCGCGTGGAGCAGTGAACGGATGGTGCATCGCTGCCAGGCCGCCTTCACCGTCTTCTTCGAACATTGGGAAGTCAACCACCCACAGCGGTGCCCAGCTGTCCAGCTTAGTCAGCTCCAGATCGCGGCCCAGTTTCAGACGCAGTGCGCCCATCGCATCGGTGACAATTTTGAAGCTGTCGGCGCCGAAGAACAGGATGTCGCCTGACTGCGCGTTAGTGCGCGCCAGGATCGCTTCCAGCACTTCTGCGCTGAGGAATTTGGCGATCGGGCTCTGTACGCCTTCCATGCCTGCGGCACGGTCATTGACCTTCAACCAGGCCAGGCCTTTGGCACCATAGATGTTAACGAAAGCGCCGTACTCGTCGATCAGTTTACGCGTCAGCTGCGCGCCGCCCGGAACGCAAATCGCGGCTACGCGGCCTTTGGCATCGTTAGCCGGGCCGGAGAACACTTTGAACTCTACGTCTTTCACCAGATCGGCAACGTCCACCAGTTCCAATGGGTTACGCAGGTCCGGTTTGTCCGAGCCGTAACGGCGCATCGCTTCTTCGAAGGTCATGATCGGGAAATCACCCAGATCTACGTTCTTCACGTCCAGCCACAGTTCACGCGCCAGTTTCTCCATCACTTCACGCACCTGTTCGGCGGTCATGAAAGAGGTTTCCACGTCGATCTGGGTAAATTCAGGCTGACGGTCAGCACGCAGGTCTTCGTCGCGGAAGCATTTAACGATTTGATAGTAGCGATCAAAACCGGACATCATCAGCAACTGTTTGAACAGCTGTGGTGACTGCGGTAACGCGTAGAATTTGCCTTTATGTACCCGGCTCGGTACCAGGTAGTCGCGGGCACCTTCCGGCGTGGCTTTGGTCAACATCGGCGTTTCGATATCGAGGAAGCCGTGGCTGTCCATAAAGCGACGCACAAAACTGGTGATTTTGGCGCGGGTTTTCAGGCGATCGGCCATTTCCGGACGACGCAGATCCAGGTAGCGATATTTCAGGCGCGCTTCTTCGCTGTTGACCTGGTTGGAGTCCAGCGGCAGAGGCTCGGAACGGTTGATGATCTCCAGAGCGTGAACGAACACTTCCACTTCGCCGGTGGCCATATCTTTATTGATCTGGCTGTCCGGACGGGCACGCACGGTGCCAACGATCTGGATGCAGAATTCATTGCGCAGGTCGTACGCCTTATCGAACGCGGCCTTCTGGTCCGGATCGAAAAACACCTGCACGATGCCTTCGCGGTCGCGCATATCAATAAAGATCAGGCCGCCCAGATCGCGACGACGGTTGACCCAACCACACAAAGTGACTTCCTGGCCCACGTGAGACAGATTCAACTGCCCGCAATATTCAGTACGCATACGCTATCCTTTTGGCTTAAGCCGATGCCGCGCGGGCTTTAGCGCCTGCCACGCGGCTGTTTTCTGATGATTTCTGATGAACTCTACTTATTACCCGGTTTGAAGTCTGTTGCATACCAACCCGTACCCTTTAACTGGAAACCGGTGGACGAAATCAGCTTGGTTAACGCGGGCTGCCCACACGCCGGACAATCTGTCAGCGGCGCATCGGAAAATTTTTGCAGTTTCTCTAACCGAAGGCTGCAAGCACCACATGCATATTCATAAATCGGCATAGGTCGTCGGAGTAAAGTGTGTTGAAAAAAGGCGATCATTATAAAGGAAATTCATGCGCCAGATAAGTGCGAACACGGTTTTGTTGCAGCACTAAATGACGTGTTTTTGCCCGAAGTAACACATTGATTAACAAATTTCCCATTAACCCGTGACGCTTTTTTCACGTAGCCTGAATCAACCCCTGTTTAGCACGCCAGCTCACCTGCGCGTATTTTATCCACCTCGTAACGAGATATTCCCATGTTAAAACTTGATGCTCAAACCACGGCCCTGGTCTTGATTGATTTGCAAAACGGCATTCTGCCCTATGCCGGTGGACCACACAGCGCCGAGAGCGTGGTTGCCCATGGTGCACAGTTGGCAGCACACTTTCGTTCGCTGGGTGCACCGGTTGTCCTGGTACGTGTCGGCTGGTCAGATTCCTTTGCCGAAGCGCTGAAACAGCCGGTGGATCAACCCGCCCCAGCGCCTGCAGGCGGGTTGCCGGCCAACTGGTGGGAATTCCCCGAGTCTCTGGCGGTTAGCGACAGCGATATCCTGGTGACCAAACGCCAATGGGGCGCATTTTACGGTACCGACCTTGAGCTGCAACTGCGTCGCCGCGGCATTAAATCCATCGTGCTGGGGGGCATTGCCACCAACATTGGCGTGGAATCGACCGCCCGTGACGCCTGGGAACACGGCTATGAATTGGTGATCGCCGAAGACCTGTGTAGCGCACCCAACGCTGAAATGCACCAGTTTGCTTTCAGCAACATCTTCCCGCGTCTGGCGCGCGTTCGCAGCACCCGTGAAATTCTTGCCGCCATCGGCGAGTAACGTTAAGTTGTAGGGGCGTCGCATACTGCGCCCGCGTTTGACTGACAGGGATAATTAAGGAAGATGCCAGCTTGATGTATATCGGACTCCCACAGTGGCAACACCCGGCCTGGAACCGTATCGGGCTGCGCGATTTGGCGGATTACAGCCGCTACTTTAACTGCGTGGAAGGTAATACCACCTTCTACGCGTTACCGAAACTGGAAATCGTCCAACGCTGGCGCGACATGACCACCGATGATTTTCGCTTCTGTTTCAAATTTCCCGCCACCATCAGTCATCAGGCCGCACTACGCAACTGTGACGCCGATCTACAAGCCTTTTACCAGTGCCTGAGCCCGGTGCATCAACGTATCGGTCAACTGTGGCTGCAATTGCCCGCCGCGTTCGGCCCGGCGGAGCTACCGGCAATGTGGCAATTTTTTGACGCCTTGCCAAAAGAGTTTACCTACGGAGTGGAAGTCCGCCACCCGGCATTCTTTGGCAAGGGGGAAGAAGAAAGACTGCTGAATCAGGGGCTGCATCAGCGCGGTATCAACCGGGTGATCCTCGACAGCCGGCCGGTACATCACGCCGCCCCCAACAGTGCAGCGGTGCGCGATGCACAGCAGAAAAAACCCAAACTGCCGGTACACGCGCTGGTCACCGCCAACAATCCATTGGTACGTTTTATCGGTGGCGATGTGTTGCAGGATAACCTGCGCTGGTTCGACGCCTGGCAACAGAAGCTGCCCAGTTGGCAAGCTCAACATCAACCCTTCTTGTTTATCCATACGCCGGATAACGGCGATTCCCCGCAACAGGCCCAGAAAATCTGGCAACAGCTTTATCAGGCTATTCCGAATTTACCGGCCCCACCAGACTGGCCCGAGCAGGATGCACTGTTTTGAACTATTAATCTGACCAATAACATCAGATTTTTCCTCGCGACAGTGAATGCAATGGCGGCTATGATGCTGGCTGCCAGTTTTGGTTAGGGAATGGAGTTAAAAATGGTAAGCGCGCTTTATGTCGTGCTCGGCGCACTGTTGTTGCTCAAACTATCTTATGACGTGGTTAGGCTAAGGATGCAATACCGTGTCGCTTACGGAGACGGCGGGTTTTACGAGCTACAGACCGCCATCCGCGTTCACGGCAATGCCGTAGAATACATTCCTATCGCCGCCGTTTTGCTGGTGATCATGGAGATGAACGGCGCTGAAGTATGGATGATCCATATTTGTGGCCTGATGTTGATGGCCGGCCGTTTGGTGCATTATTACGGTTTACGCAATCGTGAAGTCCGCTGGCGTCGTTCCGGCATGACTGCCACCTACCTTTCGTTGGTGTTAATGGTGCTGGCCAATATTTTCTATCTGCCGTGGGATATTATTTTCAGCCTTCATTGATCCCCGCACCACCTCAGGCGGTTACGCCGCCTGCTTCCGCTGCTCTTTCTTGCCATTTTCTGTTAGCATATGCGCCTTCGAATTCTGAACTGATTTGCCGCCATGCCAAACCGCGATACTCTTTTTTCTGCCCCAATCGCCAAACTGGGCGACTGGACCTTCGACGAACGCGTCGCTGAAGTGTTCCCTGACATGATCCAGCGTTCCGTTCCCGGCTATTCCAATATCATTTCGATGATTGGCATGCTGGCCGAACGTTTCGTTCAGCCCGACAGCCAGGTGTATGACCTCGGCTGTTCACTGGGCGCCGCAACGCTGTCGATGCGAAGGAATATCAAGGTGGCGGGTTGTAACATCATTGCCGTCGACAATTCCCCGGCGATGGTGGAACGCTGCCGCCGCCATATTGATGCCTTCCGCGCCGACACCCCGGTAGAAGTGATTGAGGCTGATATTCTCGATATCAAAATCGAAAATGCCTCGATGGTGGTGTTGAACTTCACCCTGCAATTCCTGGAGCCGGCCGACCGCCTGCGCCTGCTGGAACAGGTTTATCGCGGGCTGCGTCCGGGCGGCGCACTGGTGCTGTCGGAGAAATTCAGTTTTGAAGATGCCGACGTCGGCGAGTTGCTGTTCAACATGCACCACGATTTTAAACGCGCCAACGGCTACAGCGAACTGGAAATCAGCCAGAAGCGCAGCATGCTGGAAAACGTCATGCTGACCGACTCCGTAGCCGCCCACAAGACGCGTTTGAAGCAGGCCGGCTTCGAGCATGCGGAAGTCTGGTTCCAGTGCTTTAACTTCGGTTCACTGATCGCCCTGAAATCGGGGGCGGCAGCATGATTGAGTTTGGTGATTTTTATCAACGCATCGCAAAAGGCAACCTCAGCCATTGGCTCGATACACTGCCCGCGCAGCTTAGCGCCTGGCAGCGTGAGTCGCTGCACGGCAAGTTCAAACAGTGGTTTAATTCGGTTGAGCACCTGCCGGCACTGACTCCGACCCGTCTGGATTTGCTGAACGGCGTGCGTGCCGAGATGGACACCCCTCTGTCACCGGGTCAGTTGGAAGGCATCGAAAAAATGCTGCGCACCATGATGCCGTGGCGTAAAGGGCCGTTCTCGCTGTATGGCATCGATATCGATACCGAATGGCATTCCGACTGGAAATGGGATCGCGTTTTACCGCACATTTCACCGCTGGCCGGTCGCACCATTCTTGATGTCGGCTGCGGCAGCGGTTATCACCTGTGGCGCATGCTTGGCGCCGGTGCGCAGTTGGCAGTCGGCATCGACCCGATGCAACTGTTCCTGTGTCAGTTCGAAGCGGTGCGTAAACTGCTGGGCGGCGATCAGCGCGCTCATCTGCTACCGCTCGGCATTGAGCAACTGCCGGAACTGGCCGCCTTCGACACGGTATTTTCGATGGGTGTGTTGTATCACCGCCGCTCGCCGCTGGATCACCTCTACCAGTTGAAAAACCAATTGGTCAGCGAAGGTGAACTGGTGTTGGAAACGCTGGTAATAGAAGGCGACCGCAATCAGGTATTGGTGCCCGGCGATCGCTATGCGCAAATGCGTAACGTCTATTTTATTCCGTCTGCCGAAGCGCTGAAGTGCTGGCTGGAGAAGTGCGGTTTCGTCGACGTGAAAATCGCCGACATGTGCGTGACCAGCACCGAAGAGCAACGCCGCACCGACTGGATGACCAGCGAGTCACTGGCCGAGTTCCTTGATCCTAACGATCCGGGCAAAACCATCGAAGGTTACCCCGCCCCGCTGCGTGCCGTGCTGGTGGCTAAAAAACCTTAATGCTTGCCAATCGGGCCTGGGAGACCAGGCCCTGTATTATCACTTGTCGACATCCACAATCCGCAGTACATACACCATAGTGGCATCCGGTGGGATTTGGGGCGCGTAGCCCGCCTCTCCATAGGCCAGCTCTGGCGGAACCACCATCGTCAGTGAACCATGATTTTTCAGGTAACCGATGGCTTCACGGAATAACGGCGGGAAAGCCGACAACGACTGGGAAAGTACCTTCCCACTGCTTTCCATATCCTGAATGACGAGCCCATCGGTCAGCGTTTCTTTTACCACTACATCTATCCGAGAGGTTTCAGCGATGGCTCCGTCACCCGGGTAGTCAATCCGGTACCAGAAACCGGAGGACGATTTCTTTGCCCCTTTTTTCTTTTTGAATTCAGCGACAAAAGATTCGCCCTTGGCACGCTGATCTTTTAGCACCTGGCCTCTGGCAACATTCACGGCTTGTTCTGATTCTGCCAGCGAGCTTGCCAATAACTTTTCACTCAATTGATACTGACCATTAAAAGTGTCAATCACGCCGGCCAACAGCGCTGTTCTATCGGGATCAATCCCCCAGCTTTTACGTTCACCCAGCAGGGTCTGAATATCTCGTCCCAGTGCCACACCGGCGGCATAACTCTGCCGATCCCGGTCTTTTTCCAATGCCTGATGGTCCAGCAAGAGTCTGCCCTGGGAACGCAACCCTTCGATTTCGTCACGCAGGTTTTTTTTGCACCCGATTGGCAGTGACCTGCGCTTCATCAGACTGTTTCGCCTGCTGCAGATTCTTATCCTGAAGCTGCGTGAGCTGCTGCTGAAGCCCACTTATCGCCTTGGCGGCCTCAGACTTTTGCTGTTCCAGCTCCTGCTGCGTCTTTGCGATTAGCGCCTGCATCTGTTGTTCCTTCGGCGTCAAATTAAACGCCTGTCGTATGCCGCTGGCGAACTTACTTAATTCGTTAAGATCCTGTTGTGACAGTACATTGTCTGATGCCTCCACGCGCAATGCCGTTAACTCCTTTTGCAAAGACTGTATCCTGGCCTGCTGATGCTCCAGTTGAGCTTCTTTTTCACGCAGTGTCGCCCGGGCTGCCGCCAATTGCTGCTGCTGACGCACGCTAAGCTCTCGCGTCGGACCCACCTTGCTCACGGGTTTTGGGGCCGGAGCCTTGGCCGGCGGTGACTTGTCTTTCGGAGCTTGCTGTGGCTCCTGCCTGTGATATTGCTCTGCAAACTGCAGTAAAGCGGGTACGCCGTCATCCGCATAAAGCGAGCCCGGTGCCACTATCAGCGGCAGCATTAACCCCAAAAGAGTCAATCGGGAACAAGAGGTCATTGGATACGTTCTCCCCGATCGGCGAGGCTGGTCATCATAGTGGCACTGATATCGGCGCAAGTGCGGCTAATGCGGTAACGGTAAAGTGCATCAACGGTTTCCTGAGTGCCCATCGTGACACTTGATCGTACACCGGCATATTGCGCCGCGCCGCTCATCAAAGTGTCAAATTCGAGTTTGAATTTTTTGTACTTCTCGGGATCCATATTTCTCATTGCCTCAAGTTCATGTTGGCATTGTTGTATACGTTCGGCCTCGCGTTGTTTTTTATCTTGCTCTATCGTTTCTGTTGCGCCGATTTTATTCACGGCGGTCACAGGGCGTTTAACCTTTTGACAACCGGTCAATGTCATGGCCAACAAAAGTGTAGCGGTTAGGCAATATGCCGTTCTGGTCATTGTTTTTATCTCCATTATTAAGTCCAAAAAGGACTTCAGTTTATGTCCATAACGGCCACTTGGCGCGTTGAGACAGGTCGCAGTAATCATATTGCAACACAGGTATCGCTAACGGCATTTAAATTTAATAAACCAATGAAATTAATAACATAGAATAAAATCAGTTAAAATAAAAACAAGGGACCGTTAACATTTAATCAAACACATTCACAAAACAAATAACTACAATCAAATTAATCTATAAAAATAATGTCATCCGACATTAAAAAACAAAATCTATCAGCTGATAATAACTTGTTCAAGGGAATACATAACATCATCCAGAAAAACAAATCCCAGACGAAAAATTATTGTATTCCGCCAATGGGTATCACATCGCGAGTGGCCGATATATTTTTGACATAATTTCTTGCTTTACCGATTTTATATTAACGGTAGATACGGAAGGAATACTTACGGAGAGTGGCGCCAAGGGGACTGCCGAAGCTCTACGGCTGCCCCCTTTGCTATCTATTAGCTATTAGGCACTTTGCACCAGCGGATCGACCAGCGCCAACGAGTTTTTCATGGCTTCGACCATTTCGCCATCCACGCAATAATGGCTAAATTCATCAAACTCACTGTCTGAACACATGGTCACGCCGGCTTTGCGATAACGCATGGTCGAAGGCACCGCATGACCGGATGAGCTATGCAGCTCCTGAATACCGATATCGACAAATTTATGCAGATTGCTCAGGCGCACGCCGGCACCGGCCATAATTACCGGCCCCTGACTGGCCTGCAGCAGATCACGCAGCAAGGGTAAACCCAGCTCCGCATTTTGCTGCTGGCCGGAAGTCAGTATCCGCGCCACGCCCAACTGAGTTAGTTGACTGAGCGCCACCATCGGGTTCTGGCACATATCAAACGCGCGATGAAAGGTCACCGCCATATTGCCACTCAAGCGCATCACTTCACGCATGCGCGGCAGGTCGATATGCCCTTCTTCATCCAGCATGCCGACCACCACACCGGCAAAACCCATATCGCGGATCTGCGCAATATCATGCTTGATCACATCAAAATCCACCGCACCGTAGCAAAAATCCCCACCGCGTGGACGAATAATAGGATGCACCGGCACGCTGACTCTGTCGCGCGCCAGGCGTAATGAGCCGTAGCTGGGTGTCAAACCGCCCTCACTCGGGCTGGCGCACAATTCTATGCGATCGGCACCTGCCCGCTCAGCCGTCAGCGCGCAATCGACGCTATAGCAACAAACTTCCAGTTTTATCATTGTCACCCCCAGATGACGGCTAACCTGCGACGGCAATTGTTAATTTTTCGATTTATCTCTTAGGCTGATAAAGAGCTATCAACCTATACAGGGTAGTAACTATGGCATTCAATTTTGATCAATGGGTAGACCGTAGTCACAGTGACAGCGTTAAGTGGGATAAATATCGCGACCGCGACATTATTCCAGTCTGGGTCGCTGATACTGACTTCCCGTCACCACCGGCCATCATCGACGCATTACAGGAGCGCGTAGCCCATGCGGTGTTCGGCTACAGTCATCCCTCACCCGAACTTATTGAGGTTTTTACCCGCCGCATGCTGGAACGTTACGGCTGGCGAATCAACCCCGAATGGCTGATTTTCCTGCCCGGTCTGGTTTGCGGTCTTAATTTATGCGTGCGTGCCTTTACCGTCGAAGGAGAAGGCACCCTGGCACCGTCACCCATTTATCCCCCGTTTCGCAAAGCGGCGAAATTCGCCGGACGCACCCAGTTGCCGGTGCCGTTGACGCTGCGCGACCGTCGCTGGCTGTTGGATTTCAGCGCCATTACCGGGCAGCTCAACGGCAAAGAGAAATTACTGTTGTTGTGCAACCCGCAAAATCCGGGCGGTACGGTTTATCGCCGGCAGGAGTTACTGGAACACCATGAGTTTGCCCTGGCCCATGAGCTGACAGTCTGTTCGGACGAAATTCATTGCGACCTGCTGCTTGAACCCGGCTGTGAGCACATCCCCTTTGCCACTTTGAATGAAGATGCGGCCCAGCGCAGTATCACGCTGATGTCGCCGTCAAAAACCTTCAACATTGCCGGTCTTGGCGCCTCGATGGCGATTGTTCCCAACCCGCAGTTACGTCAGAAGCTGGCCCGTGCTCGCAGCGGCATCGTGCCAGAGGTGGACGTACTGGCGCTGGTTGCCGCCCAGGCCGCCTACCAGCATGGCCAAGACTGGCTGGACGCGCTGTTGGTTTATCTGCGCGCCAACCGTGATTTGGTGACCGAGCGTATTAATGCCATGCCCGGACTGTTGCTGCAGCCCATCGAAGCCACTTATCTGGCCTGGATCGACTGCAGTCAACTGGCGGTCGATAACCCGCACGCCTTTTTTGAACAGGCTGGCGTCGGGTTAAGTCCGGGGCTGGATTTTGGCAACCGACATTTCGTCCGTTTGAATTTCGGTTGTCGGCGCGAACTGCTGAGTCAGGCGCTGGATCGCATGATGCTGGCGACCCAGGCGCTGATGCCAAATTAGGCTTGCTCGCTGGCGACGATTTCCCGGATGGAATAAGGATGAAATTTGATAGTCACAGTCCCATCGGTGATCGCCAGCGTCGGGTTCGGCAAACGTTCGCCCTCGCCCTGCGGTGAACTCTGTTTCAATTTAATCCCAGGTGCCAACAACGCTTCATCAGGCAAATGACTCAACGCCCGCGCATACAAGGTGGCCGGTTCGCCACTCAGCACCAGCTCCACATGTTCCCAACCCTCGTGCGGATAGCGTTTATCGCCGGGATAAGGCAGCTCCACGCAGTCGATCAACCATGGCCCGACCTTGAGCGGTTGCTGGAGATCAAACAAGCAAATAGGACGGCCATTGATCATCGACTCTGACAGCAATGAGCCACACTGCAGCAACCCCTGCCGCCAGCGATCGGCCGTGGTGTTTTGATGGCAACGCACCGAGATATGATCCGCCGTAAACTGGGACAAATCCAAATGCAGCTTTTCGGCAAACCGGCTCAACGCCAGTTCAAAGCGGGGTAAATCCAGCGCTAAATCGTTAAGTTCGGCCATCGCCGGGAAAGTGGTCATAACGTCCTCGATACTGCGGAAGCGGTTTTCAGGAGGTGTAATTTACACGTCTGAGGTGCTGCTAGCCACCCGGCTGACGCGGCGAGTTAATATTTTTTGCTCTCAAAAATCGCGACAAGATAAAGTGGCTATTCGCTGAACATAAAAAGCACGAAAGAATAATTTTCACGTTTTTTATTACACTGCGGATTTTACTTTTTAAGCCTTTAATTCCTGACAAAGGCTATGGCATAAGTTTATAGCTTTTTCTTATGACCAGAGCACTGAAGATATTGCTAACTTATTAAGCCAAATAATTCAGCGCTGTCAACATTCATAAATGCTTAAGAAATAGTTAATTCATACGTAGCAAAAAACGATTGGAAATGAATCCCCATACAAAAACAAACAGTAACAACCTGTTAACTAAAGATTTTACAATAAACCAAGCATGAGAATCTTCCTAAACACGAGTACGGTAATTGCTTGGAAATATCAATTGAGCTACTTTAGTGAAAATTGAGTCAGAGATAATCACTTATGTTCCTTTTAATAGTTTCTTTGCTATTGGTAGTTATTGCTGCCTATGCGATATATCGTCATTTTAAATCACGTCGCAATAACACGCTGGATGCCGGCCGCCGAAACAAAAAGCACTAGTTCTGCTGATTCCATTTTATCCCATCCATGTTTTTCTCGTATGCCGTTCACTCTGCCACCGCAACTCATTGCAGGCGGGCATTAATGAACCAAGACTTTCACCTAATCCTCCCGCGCCAACTGCTGACGTAACCCATCAAATCAGTTACAATTACAGGCTGTTTTGTGGTGGGCCGCCGTGTTGACGCGCAGCCAAAAAAACCACCTTTGAATCCCGCAGGGGCATGGCATACGGCCCCTCGTTCGTCATTAAGGTAACCCGGTGAATATTCAGGTTCTTCTTTCAGATAAAGTCAGCCAGGCGCTGATTGCCGCAGGCGCGCCAGCCGATTGCGAAGCGCAGGTCCGTCAATCAGCAAAAGCACAGTTCGGTGATTATCAGGCCAATGGCGTGATGTCCGTCGCCAAAAAACTCGGCATGCCGCCGCGCCAGTTGGCGGAAAAAGTGGTGCAACTGCTTGACCTCGGCGACGTCGCCAGCAAAGTGGAAATCGCCGGCCCCGGCTTTATCAATATTTTCCTGAACAGCCAATGGGTTGCCCAGCAAGCCGATCGCGTGCTGAGTGCGCCAAAACTCGATATTGCACCAGTCAAGCAACAGACCATCGTTATTGACTACTCTGCCCCCAACGTGGCGAAAGAAATGCACGTCGGCCACCTGCGCTCCACCATTATCGGTGACGCCGCCGCACGTACCCAGGAGTTCCTGGGCCACAAGGTGATCCGCGCTAACCACGTTGGCGACTGGGGCACCCAGTTCGGCATGTTAATCGCCTATCTGGAAAAAATGCAGAACGAGAACGCCAGCGATATGGGTCTGTCCGACCTGGAACAGTTCTACCGCGAAGCGAAGAAACACTATGACGAAGACGCCGATTTTGCCGAGCGCGCTCGCGCCTATGTGGTGAAGTTGCAAGGCGGCGACCAGTACTGTCTGAAGATGTGGCGCAAGCTGGTCGACATTACCATGGCACAAAACCAGCTGACCTATAACCGTCTGAACGTCACCCTGACCGAAGACGACGTGATGGGTGAAAGCCTGTACAACGCGATGCTGCCGGGGATTGTTGCCGATCTCAAGGCCAAGGGTCTGGCGGTGGAAAGCGAAGGCGCCACCGTGGTATTCCTCGATGAATACAAGAATAAAGACGGCGAGCCGATGGGCGTCATCATCCAGAAAAAGGATGGCGGCTACCTGTACACCACTACCGATATTGCCTGTGCCAAATACCGTTATGAAACGCTGGGCGCCGATCGTGTGCTGTATTACATCGACTCGCGTCAGCACCAGCACCTGATGCAGGCCTGGACCATCGTGCGTAAAGCCGGCTATATCCCGGACTCGCTGTCGCTGGAACACCACATGTTCGGCATGATGTTGGGTAAAGACGGCAAGCCGTTCAAAACCCGCTCAGGCGGCACGGTGAAACTGTCCGATCTGCTGGATGAAGCGGTGGACCGCGCCGGCAAACTGATCGCCGAGAAAAACCCGGATATGCCGGCAGAAGAAATGCAAAGCCTGGCCAATGCCGTTGGCATCGGTGCGGTGAAATACGCCGACCTGTCAAAAAGCCGGACTACCGATTACATCTTCGACTGGGATAACATGCTGGCGTTTGAAGGCAATACCGCACCTTATATGCAGTATGCCTATACCCGCGTTGCCTCGGTGTTCAAACGCGCCGGTGTCGATGAAAGCAACCTGACCCTGCCACTGGTGATGACCGAAGAGCGTGAAATCACGCTGGCAACCCGTCTGCTGCAGTTTGAAGAGGTGATCACCACCGTAGCGCGCGAAGGCACCCCACACGTGATGTGTAGCTACCTGTATGACCTCGCGGGCCTGTTCTCCGGCTTCTACGAGCACTGCCAGATCCTCAATGCGGACAGCGAAGAAGCGCGTCAGAGCCGCCTGAAACTGTCACTGTTGACCGCCAAAACGTTGAAGGTCGGTCTGGACACGCTGGGCATCGAAACCGTCGAACGTATGTAACCTCTCGGGGTTGAATACGAAAAAGGGTCGCCACGGCGACCCTTCAGACGACTGACAAAGCCCGTTATTAGGGAGAGCGTGCCGAAGGGGTCGTAGCGGCTTGCCCGCCGGAGTGCCCCTCGGTGCGCTAGGCCCGGGTATCTCGGATTCAAAGACAACGTTGTCATCAAACTCAAGGGTCGCCACGGCGACCCTTTTTTTATGCTTTGGTAACGGCAATATCCGTTTATGCCACCCGGCGTGCAAAGTCGCGAGGCCGGAAGCCCAAGCCAGCCAATACGCCAAAGTAAGCCACCACGCCGGTGACCACCACGACCGCCAGTCGTAGCAGGCGCTCCAGCATATTGCCCTGATCCCAGGCAGGCATTAGCCACATCACACCGACCAGCACCACCGACATCACCATCACCGCAATCACCAACTTGGTCAGGAACATCGCCCAACCCGGCTGCGGGTGGAAAATCTTCTGCTTACGCAACTGCCAGTACAACAGCGAAGCGTTAAGGCAGGCCCCGAGACCAATCGACAGCGAAAGCCCGGCATGTTTCAGCGGGCCGATAAACATCAGGTTCATCACCTGGGTCAAAATCAGCGTGATAATGGCGATTTTAACCGGCGTCTTAATGTCCTGGCGCGAATAGAATCCTGGCGCCAACACCTTGACCACGATCAACCCCATCAGCCCGACCGAATAGGCCACCAGCGCACGCTGAGTCATGGCGGCATCAAAGGCACTGAACTTGCCATACTGGAACAACGAAACGGTCAGCGGCTTGGCCAAAATACCCAGTGCGATAGCACTCGGCAGCGCCAGCAGGAAGCACAGACGCAGCCCCCAGTCCATCAGTCGGGAATATTCATCGTGGTTACCGCTGGAGAAACTTTTTGCCAGCGACGGCAACAAAATGGTGCCCAATGCCACACCCAACACCCCGGAAGGGAACTCCATCAGACGGTCGGCATAGTACATCCAGGAAACCGATCCCGAGACCAGAAACGAGGCGAAAATGGTATTGATAATCAGTGAAATCTGGCTAACCGAAACGCCAAAAATCGCCGGCCCCATCTGACGCATCACGCGCCATACGCCGGCATCGCCAAGTTTGATGCGCGGCAGCACCAGCATGCCGATCTTCTTCAGGTGCGGCAGTTGATAACCCAGTTGCAGTACCCCACCGACCACCACCGCCCAGGCCAGCGCCATCACCGGTGGATTGAAGTAAGGCGCGGCAAACAGCGCAAAACCGATCATGCTGACGTTTAGCAGCGTCGGCGCGAACGCCGGGATTGAAAAACGGTTCCAGGTATTGAGGATCGAGCCGACCAGCGAGGCCAGCGAAATCAGCAGAATATAGGGAAAGGTCACGCGGAGCAGCGACGACGTCAGAGCAAACTTGTCCGGCGAATCGGCAAAACCCGGTGCGGTAATATAGATAACCCAGGGGGCGGCCAGCATCCCCAACACCGTGACCAACGCCAGTATCAGCGTTAACAGACCAGAAACGTAGGAGATAAAGGTACGCGTCGCCTCTTCACCCTGCTGGCTTTTATATTCGGCCAGGATCGGCACAAAGGCTTGAGAAAATGCGCCCTCGGCAAAAATACGCCGCAGCAGGTTAGGCAGTTTGAACGCCACGAAAAAGGCATCTGTTGCCATTCCGGCGCCAAACACCCGCGCCACGATAGCGTCACGGGCAAAGCCCAGCACCCGCGAAAACATCGTCATAGAGCTGACGGCGGCCAACGATTTTAGTAGGTTCATGTGGTTTTTCTGATGTGCCCTGTAAATGTCGACGCCTGCATCAGCAGGCGTCAGTAAAACTATCGGCTAAGTTTACCCATCCACGGCAGAATAGCTACCGCCATATGTTACATGGGGTTACCTTATAAACCGGCATCGCGCAGCAGTTTTTCAATCACCCTTTGAGCAGCAATTGCCTGCTCTCCGGCGGTTTCCGGCACCGTCTGGTTGCTGACACAAGCAAGGAAATGGCGGATTGCACCGTCAAAACCGCGCTGTGCCAGGGTGGTCTGCCAGCCTGGCGTCGGTTGCTCCAGCACGCCTTGTGAGTCTTCTCGCAGCCACTGGCGCATATCGCTCAACTGATAGACAGCGCCGTCGGTGACTGCCTGCACGCTTTCGCGCTGGCTGCCGGCCCGGCGATGCATACTGGTCGTCACCAGCGTTTCGCCGCACTCAAAATGATGCTCGGCATACATCAACTCACCGGCCGCCGTAGCTCGCAGGCTACCGCTGAGTAATTTCCCCTCATCGCCGCCCAGCCACAGCGCGGTATCCACCACGTGCAGATAATCGTCCAGCAGGGTAAAGCGCAGGCTGTTTGGCCCAACGCTGTCGGCGCGGTGTTTGTCCATGCGAATCGATGCCGGTTGCTGCATCTGTTGCTTCAACTGACGATATAACGGCGCAAAGCGACGGTTAAAACCCACCATCAGCGTTTTGCCCTGCTTTTCAGCCAGCGCGATTAACTGCTCGCCTTGTTCAACCGTCTCCGCCAACGGCTTGTCGACATAGACGTGAACGCCGTAGCGCAGTAATTCGCCGATCACCTGAAAATGGCTGGCGGTACTGCTGTGGACGAAAACGGCATCGCATTGCTGAGCCAAAGTATCCAGCCCCGAAAAACAGGCCATCCGATAGCTGTCGCAAATCGGCTGCGCCTTTTGCTGGTTGGGGGAAAAACCGCCGACCAGCGTCCAGTCCGCCGCCTGACTGAGGATCGGCAAATAGGCTTTTTGCGCAATGCCGCCCAACCCCACGACGCCAACGCGTAATTTAGTCATGCGTCCCCCGCTCCAATAACGCCTGCAGTTGTTGTTTAAGCTGCGCGACTTCGTTTTCCAATACGCTCACGCGCTGGCTCAATTCAGCGTCATTTTCAAATGCGGCTTCTGCCGGTGCCTCGTCAATCTGGCCGCAGAACAAATGCATAAATCGGCTTTCACGCTTGCCAGGCTCACGTGCCAAACGCACCACAAAAGGCCCATCCTCACGGGCGCTCAGATTCGTCAGCACCTGCTCGACTTCGCTGACATCATTGAACTCATGCATGCGGTTGGTGCGGGTGCGCAGTTCACCGGGGGTTTGCGCGCCACGAAGCAACAGGGTGGCAACCACCGCTACCTCGGCAACAGACAGTTTTAGCTGACCGAACTCCGAATTACAGAAACGGTGCTCATACTTGACCACTCGATTGCCGAAGCCGCTGAGGGTGCGCAGAAAATGTTTCTTTAGCAACAGGTCGAGAATTTGCTGCACTTCGCTTTCCGTCAGTTCCATCACCGGCTCGCGGTTGGTTTTCTGGTTGCAGGCAAGCTGGATGCCATTGAGAGAAAGGGGATACTGGTCCGGGGTAGTGACCTGCTTTTCCAGCAGACAGCCAATCACCCTGGCTTCTTTAGCGCTTAATTCATATTTCATTTTCTGGCCTCAGCGTGGCGGTAGCCATTCTTTATTGGTTAATGCCGTCAGTACGTGATCCTGCCACTGCCCGTCGATCAGCAGATAGTCCTTGGCATAACCTTCACGTTCAAATCCCAGGCGGGTCAACAACGCGCCGCTGCGCTGATTGTGCGGCATATAGTTGGCCATAATGCGATGCATTCGCTGCTGACGCAGCATATAGCGGATTGCGGACTGCAGCGCTTCATACATCAGCCCTTGCCCCTGCCATTTTTCGGCCAATGAATAACCGAGGAAACAGGCATGGAAAGAACCACGCAGCACATTGCTGAAGTTCGCCACGCCCTGCACTTCATGTTCTTCCGGATCGAGCAGGATAAAATAGTAGGCGCTGCCCTGCTTTTGCATTTCGGTGATCATCCCCAGCCGTGCCTGCCAGCCGGAAGGATAACAATGGCTTTCATCCCGGACCGGTTCCCAGGGCTTAAGAAAGGCTCGGTTTTCGGCATAGTATTCCGCCAGCCGGTAGGCGTCGCGTTCATGAACTAAACGGACAACCAGCCGGTCGGTGGTGAGGCGTACTTTTGGTGATGCAGAGCGATAGCCAAACATCATTTCCCCCGCGGTCAGAACGGTTCGATAAGAAGTATTTATTGGGCGCACGTCTGGATATTCATCCTGCGACGAACCTATCCTGGGCCATTATTTTTTAAACAGCGGCGCAGAACCGCACTTACCCTCATTTAATATAACCGTAGCCTGCCCCGGAGGTAAAATCCCGGCAGCTCAGTAAATAAGCGATTAACCATTTTACGGCTATTTTCGTGCTGTTTTGCCGTGCAGGTAACGTATTGACGATAAAAAAATATTATCTTCCTCGCCCCTATCGGCAATCCGGGAATGGGTACAAACTAGAGTGGTCGCACTCCTCTCCCCCTTAATTGCTCGTGGTGAAGCATGTCTCTGGTATCGCAAGCTCGGAGCTTGGGTAAGTATTTTCTATTACTCGATAACCTGTTAGTGGTTTTAGGCTTTTTTGTAGTCTTTCCACTTATTTCGATTCGCTTTGTCGATCAGCTTGGCTGGGCGGCCGTGGTGGTCGGTGCCGCACTGGGTTTACGGCAATTAATCCAACAGGAATTAGGGATTTTTGGCGGAGCAATCGCCGACCGATTTGGTGCCAAACCGATGATTGTCACCGGCATGCTGATGCGCGCGGCCGGTTTCGCCACCATGGCAATGGCCGATCAGCCCTGGCTGCTGTGGTTCTCCTGCGCCCTTTCCGCCCTCGGTGGCACCTTGTTTGACCCACCGCGCACCGCGCTGGTGATTAAGCTCACACGTCCGCATGAACGCGGCCGTTTTTACTCTCTGTTAATGATGCAGGACAGTGCCGGGGCGGTGATTGGCGCCCTGATCGGCAGTTGGCTGCTGCAATATGATTTCCACTTCGTTTGCTGGGTCGGCGCGGGCATTTTCGTGTTGGCCGCGGGTTGGAACGCCTGGCTGCTGCCGGCATACCGTATTTCTACCGTCCGCACCCCAATGAAGGAAGGCATGATGCGCGTACTGCGCGACCGCCGTTTCCTGACCTACGTGCTGACGCTGACCGGCTACTACATGCTGTCGGTACAGGTGATGCTGATGCTGCCGATCGTGGTCAATGAAATCGCCGGTTCACCCACGGCGGTAAAATGGATGTATGCCATCGAAGCCGCGCTGTCGCTGTCACTGCTGTATCCACTGGCTCGCTGGAGTGAAAAACGTTTTCGGCTGGAGCAACGCTTGATGGCCGGCCTGCTGCTGATGACCCTCAGCCTGATGCCGGTTGGGCTGGCAACCAGCTTGCAGGGCGTCTTTACCCTGATCTGCTGTTTCTATCTCGGTTCCATCATCGCCGAACCGGCGCGTGAAACCCTCAGCGCCTCGCTGGCCGATCCCCGCGCACGCGGCAGTTACATGGGGTTCAGCCGCCTGGGGCTGGCATTGGGCGGCGCACTGGGTTACACCGGTGGCGGCTGGATGTACGACACCGGCCACTCGATGAACATGCCGGAACTGCCGTGGATACTGCTGGGTATCGTAGGCTTTATTACCCTGTTTGCACTTTACTGGCAGTTCAACCCGCGCAGCAGCGCACCGGCAGTTGCCCCCGGCGGCTAATTTTCTCTCTAAGTTGCCAGAAAATCAGCCGAATTTCCCATAGCTGCTATCCTGATAGTAAAAACATAAACAGGAGAAGTTGGCGATGACCGATGAATCAAAATTACCGCAGTTACTGGAGCACATGGTACTGAACCTGCGCATGCTGTACGCGCGCTCAACTCTGGTAGAAAAAGCACTGGCCATATCATTGCTGGAGATGCCAACCTGAAGAGCGACATCATCAAACAGTTGCAGATAGTCAACGCCAGCAACGAACGGGATAAAATCGATCTGGAAGAGGCGCGTATCCACCTGATAGAAGTGATCAATTCCGTTCCAACCAAAAAATAACGCCTGCTTTGGCCCGCGTACTTAGCGCGGGCCATTCAACAATAACGCACCTTCCAACAAGAACTCTTCGCGACAGCCTCAGTATGCTGTGATAACTATTGCTGTTAAAACCTGACAACCGGAGCAAGCATGAAACTGTTTATCTACGATCATTGCCCATTCTGCGTTAAAGCCCGTATGATTTTTGGCCTGAAAAATCTGCCCGTCCGCCTGGTCACTCTGCTCAACGATGATGAAGCGACGCCGATCGGCATGATTGGCAAGAAAATGGCCCCCATTCTGCAAAAAGACGACGGCAGTTACCTACCGGAAAGCATGGATATCGTGCATTACGTCGACCAACTCGACGGTAACCCCCTGCTGACCGGTAAAACCAACCCGGCGATCGCCGAATGGCTACAACGGGTCGGTAGCTACAGCCTCAATTTGCTGCTGCCACGCTTCGCCAACGCGGATTTCGAAGAGTTCGCCACAGCAGCAGCGCGTCAGTATTTTACCGACAAAAAGCAGGCTTCAATCGGTGATTTCTCCACGCACCTTGCCGACAGCGCCGATCTGATCGCACAACTGGAAGCCGATCTCCAGGTGCTTTCCGGCTGATAGCCTCCCCTGATGCCGTGAACGGTACCCTGTCGGAAGACGATATTCACCTGTTCCCACTGCTGCGTTCGCTGTCGATCGTCGCCGGGCTTACGCTGCCGGATAACATCGAAGCCTATCGTAACCGGATGGCGCAGCGCAGTGATATTCCACTGCTGTTCGATATGGAACAGTGATCCCCCGCAATAAGGATATAGCGCGCAAATGTTGAAAATGGTGCTGGTTACCGCCCGCGATCGGGCGAGGCTGAAAGAAATATCCGCGGTGCTGATCCGCTACGGCCTGCAGGATGTCATTCGCCTGCTGGGCCTGAGCACCCTGCTAAGCGGCGGTGAAGGCGGCGGTGAACCGCAAGATAACCAAACCTTGCCACAACGCTTGCGTGCCGCACTGGAAGCGCTGGGGCCAACCTTTGTTAAATTCGGCCAGATCCTGGCTACTCGCTCAGACCTGTTGGACTCAAGCTGGACCGACGAACTGGATCGCCTGCACAGCCAGGCGACAACCCTGGCCTGGAGCGAACTGGCGCCGCAGATTACCGCCGATTTGGGCGGTGACCCACACCACCTGTTCGCCGAGTTTGATCAAGCCCCACTGGCCGCCGCATCGATGGCACAGATTTATCGCGCCCGTTTGCACAGCGGTGAAGCCGTGGTGATCAAGGTATTACGCCCCGGTCTGGCAAAAACCATTCACGCCGATTTGCGCCTGCTGGCCTATCTGGCGGAAACCGTGGAACAACAAAGCCCGGCGCTGGCCCGCTATCGGCCACGTCAGATGGTACGAGCGCTGGCAACCGCGCTTAATCATGAGCTGGACCTGACTCACGAAGGCAATAACTGTGAACGGGTGGCTCAGCAATTTGCTCAACAGCCCGAGGTAGTAATACCGAAAATTTACTGGCAATGGTCGTCAAAACGTCTGCTGGTGCAGGAGTTTCTGCCCGGCATCGCGCCGGAAAATCCACAGCAATTGGCAACCGCCGGTTTTGATGGCCCACTTCTCGCACAGCGCGGCGCACAGGCCTTTATGAAAATGGTGCTGGAGCACCGGCTTTATCACGCCGATCCGCACCCGGGTAATCTGATGGCGTTAGCGGATAATCGCGTCGGCTTTATCGATTTCGGTATGGTCGGCCAACTTTCCGAACGGCGGCGCAATCAGTTACTGCTGTTGCTGCAGGCGATTGCCGAGCGGGAGTCCGGCGGTATCGTCAATACCTTGATCGCCTGGTCGGACAGCGATCCTTTGGATCTGCTGGATTTGGAACTGGCGGCGCAAAACTTTCTCGATAAGCAGGCTTCGGCAACCCTGACGCTGGGTAAGGCATTGACCGATCTGCTGGTGATGGCGCGTGAACATCAGTTGGCGCTGCCACCGGATCTGGTGTTGCTGTTCAAGGCGTTAATCACCGCAGACGGCGTATTGCACCGGTTGGATCCCAATTTCGACATCATCGCCACCCTGAAACCCATGCTGCAACAGGTGATGCTGCAGCGTTACACCCCTGAGGCTGTGCGTCGGCGGATGCTGGCGCTAGGTGGTGAAGCGCTGGATGCGGGCGAAGAACTTCCGCAGACCCTCCGTCTGCTGATGCGCCGACTAAAACGCGGGCAAATCAGCGCCGATATCAACCTCAAGAACATCAGTCAGTTAAGCAAGGCGCTGGAACGTGCTGCCGTCACGCTGGCCATTGCCATAGTGACCGCCGCCTTCACGCTGGGCCTGGCACCCTACCTGATGCAATCCTCGGTGCGGTTGTGGGGCATTCCGCTGTTTCCGGCACTGGGCGGGTTAGCCTGTCTGGGGGGAGTACTGTTGCTGGCATTGCGTTTGCGGCGCTGAACAGTTTCGGCGTTATCCGATAGGTCATGACAAGTTTTCCGCGCATTATCAATATTATCCCATGTTCTGGAAGGGTCGCGGTATACTGCGGCCATGTCAATCGGGGCAGATAGCTACGCCCCCAACACGTGAGTACTTATGAAAAAGATCCTAATGGGTGTGGCAGCCCTGGCATTTGTTGGCGCATTGGTCGGCTGCAACCAACTGACCCAATACACACTTAGCGAGCAGGAAGTGAACGACTACCTGCAAAAGCATAACGATTACCAGAAGCAGATCGGCGTGCCGGGATTACTGGACGCCAATATCGTGCTGACGCAGTTGCAGAGCCAAATCGGCCGCAGTGAACCTGGCAAGGTCACCCTTTCCGGCGATGCGAAAGTGAACATTACCTCGATCCTTGGCCCGCAGACTGCGGATCTGAAGCTGACGCTGAAGGCACAGCCGGTCTATGACCGCGAGCAAGGCGCGGTATTCCTGAAGGATATGGAATTGACCGACTATAGCGTGCAGCCAGAGAAAATGCAGACGGTGATGAAAGCGCTGACGCCTTACCTGAATCAGTCGCTGAAATCCTACTTCGACCAAAAGCCGGCCTACGTGCTGAACCCGGATAACAGTAAAACCGAGGCGATGGCCAAGAAACTGGCGAAAGGACTGGAAGTGAAACCGGGTGAATTAGTGATCCCGTTCACCGACTAAGGCCGACGGTTTAAAACAAAAAGCCCGCTGATAAGGCGGGCTGAGTCTTTTCAGTTGGGCAAGCTATACGCAATACCGCCTGAAATTTATGTAATTACTGTGGTTCGCTGTAGGTAATCTTACCGGCGTTACAGTCCAGGATCACATGATAGGTTTTATCCTGTTTGGTGCCGCGAACCGTCAAAGGGACCTGCCAGACGGCATCTTTACCGGTAATGGCTTCCGGGCTGATCCAGGCGATCGGGGTGGCCGTGCCCAGCAGTTTTTTATCCGATTCCCAGCGTGTGATACGGTTTTGCAGAAAATCGCGTTTCACCTGAGCGGCAACGTCCGCCGGTTGCAGACCCGCGCATTGCACGACTTTGGCGCTACGTTGCTCCTGTGCCTGCACCGTGGTGGTTAACCCCGCCATGGCCAACAGCGCTACCGCCAAACTCAGTCCCGTTGTTTTCATATTCCCTCCAGTTGTGATTAACGCTATCCGCAGGCACTGGCCCTTGGCTCACAACTGGCCTGGCAACAGATCAGCGTTTGGCGAAGGTGATGACAAACAGCTCATCCAGCCCCGGATAGATTTCCTTGATCACCTGCTTCAGTTCGCTGAGCGACATATTCTCCTGCCGGGCATGCTGCTCGGTTAACCCGTCCAGGCGCACCGGCGTGACTGACAGCACTTCAATCTGGCAGAAAAAGACGTTGTCTTCATTGCGGCTAACGCGCAAGACCTCACCGGGTTGAAAGTGGGATTCACTGGCATCCCGAATGGTAATGGTCTTGCGCCCGGCCAAAATATCTTGCTCAAAGCGGCTGAAGAAAGTTATTTCACGGCTCATTCTAGATCCTTTTTCATCACATTGCCGCAACATAAGTCATTATGCTGCCTGCTTTTCTGACGCAGATCCCTCTTTAGTGGTAGCGACAGGTTTTTCCGTTTTCACTTTGGCGGATTTCTTAGGCGCTTCTGTCGGCGCTGCGCCGCGCAGAATTTGCCCCAGCACGTCTTTATTCTCCGCCAGGAAGAAGCTCAGCCCTTCACGCTGCTCATCATCCAGGGTCAGGGGTGACTGCTGCAGCCATTCACCGAGGCTATCTGCCAGATCCAGCATTTTGTCGTAAGCGTCGGCTTCTTTCTTGGTTGCGAAAGTCATCTTTTCCTCACCGTTTCTCACCACCACATATTTAACTTCAACGGCCATGTGTGCATTCCTCAAAGGTTAGAATACTGTATTTTTATACAGTATAAGGTGATTTTACGCAGGGATGCAAGCGCACCCCTGACGCGACTTATTTCAACAACCGCACCTTGCAGTTCTTACCCTTGATTTTGCCCTGCTGAAGCTGTTGCAGTGCCTTGCGGGCGCTTTCCTTGCGGATCGCCACATAGGCATGTACCGGGAACATGTCGATCTTGCCCACTTCCGCCGCCGTCAGCCCGGCATCGCCGGTCAATGCGCCGAGAATGTCGCCTGGACGGATTTTGGCCTTGCGACCACCGTCGATGCACAGGGTGACCATTTCGGCTTCCAGCGTGGTATTCCCCGCCCCGCTCAGCTCAGACACCGGCGCCCACTTAACCTTGGTTTGCAAATAGTCTTCAATGGCATGTGCACGCGTCATTTCCTGCGGTGTACACAGGCTGATCGCCTTGCCGCTCAAACCGGCACGACCGGTACGGCCAATGCGGTGTACGTGCACTTCCGGATCAAATGCCAGCTCGTAGTTGACTACCAGCTCCAGCTCTTTGATATCCAGGCCGCGTGCGGCAACGTCGGTTGCCACCAGCACCCGGCAACTGCGGTTGGCAAAACGCACCAGCACCTGGTCACGATCGCGCTGTTCCAGATCGCCATGCAGCGCCAGCACGTTGATGCCGCGAGACTCCAGCGCTTCATACACGCTTTGACAGTCGCGCTTGGTGTTGCAGAACACCACGCAGGAAGAAGGTTGGTAATGGCGGATTGCCGACACCAGCACCGCAGGACGCTGATCGCGGGTGGTTTCATAGAAGCGTTGTTCGATGGTGGTTTGTTCTTCACCGTCGTCCACTTCCACATTTAACGGGCTGCGCTGCACGCGGGCGCTGATGCGTTCGATACCGCTCGGATAGGTTGCCGAGAACAGCAGCGTTTGGCGCTGCGGCGGCGTGTAACTGATCACGTCATCGATGTCATCGGCGAACCCCATGTCCAACATGCGGTCAGCTTCGTCCAGCACCAGCACTTTCAGTTCATCCAGTACCAGCGTTTTCTTGCGCAGGTGTTCCTGAATGCGCCCCGGCGTCCCCACCACGATATGGGGCGCGTGCACCAGCGAGTCAAGCTGTGGCCCCATCGGCTGACCGCCGCACAGGGTCAAAATTTTAATGTTCTGGGTGAAGCGCGCCAAACGGCGCAATTCTTTGCTCACCTGGTCAGCCAGCTCACGCGTCGGGCACAGGATCAGCGCCTGCGCGGCCACCTGAGCTACGTTAATTTTGTCCAGCAGACCGATGCCGAACGCCGCCGTTTTACCGCTGCCGGTTTTTGCTTTGGCACGTACGTCCTGCCCATTCAGGATGGCGGGCAGTGCGGCGGCCTGCACCGGTGTCATTTCGGCATACCCCAGTTCGTTGAGGTTGGCCAACTGTTCGGCTGGCAGCGGCAGGGAAGAAAAAGATACTGTGCTCACGGCGATAACTCTTTATGGCAAATGGAATGGCGGCGCGCTCAGGGCAGCACCGAATCAGCCGCAGATGATAACAGAGATAGGGTGGATTACGGATTTCACGCATAAAAAAAGCCGCCAACTGCGGCTTTTGGCCAACACATCGGCAGTTCAATAGCCTCCGGCTGCATACGCAAACGTTTTCGTATATACTGCCGGGCCATTATCCGACCGCATTACACTCCACAGATCCAGGTACGAGACTATGTTAACTATTGGAACCGCCCTGCGCCCGTCCGCCACCCGCGTTATGTTGCTCGGCTCCGGCGAGCTGGGTAAAGAAGTTGCTATCGAATGCCAGCGTTTGGGCCTCGAAGTCATCGCCGTAGATCGCTATGCCGACGCCCCTGCCATGCATGTGGCGCACCGCAGCCACGTGATTAACATGCTCGATGGCAACGCGCTGAAGGCCGTGATCGAGCAGGAACGTCCTGACTATATCGTGCCGGAGATCGAGGCCATCGCCACCAGCATGCTGGTTGAGCTGGAACAGCAAGGACACCGCGTGGTGCCCTGCGCCGAGGCAACGCGCCTGACGATGAACCGCGAAGGCATCCGCCGTCTGGCGGCGGAAACCCTTGGCCTGCCGACCTCCAGTTACCGTTTTGCCGACGGCGAAACCGCTTTCCGCCAGGCGGTCGACGAAATCGGCTACCCGTGCATTATCAAGCCGGTGATGAGCTCTTCCGGCAAGGGCCAAAGTCTGATCCGCAGCCCGGACCAGCTGAAAACCGCCTGGGATTATGCCCAGCAAGGCGGTCGTGCCGGTGGTGGCCGGGTGATTGTTGAAGGGCTGGTAAAATTTGATTTTGAAATCACCCTGCTGACCATCAGCGCTGTCGACGGTGTGCATTTCTGTGCGCCGATCGGCCATCGCCAGGAGGACGGCGATTACCGCGAATCGTGGCAACCGCAGCAGATGAGTGACCTGGCGCTAAGCCGCGCACAGGCGATTGCAGAAAATGTGGTGAAGGCGCTGGGCGGTTTTGGCCTGTTCGGCGTTGAATTGTTTGTTTGTGGCGATGAAGTGATCTTCAGCGAGGTTTCACCGCGTCCGCACGATACCGGCATGGTGACGCTGATTTCACAAGATCTGTCCGAATTTGCGCTACACGTTCGCGCTTTCCTCGGTCTGCCGATTGGCGCCATTCGCCAGTTTGGCCCTTCTGCTTCGGCGGTGATCCTGCCACAGCTAATCAGCAGTGACCTGCGCTTTAGTGGGCTGGATCGCGCGCTGGTCGGCCACAATCAACTGCGTTTGTTCGGCAAGCCGGAAATTAACGGTCAACGTCGGATGGGGGTCGCGCTGGCTACGGCAGAAAATGTAGCGCTGGCGGTGGAATCGGCCAAACGGGCCGCAGCTGCGGTGGTGATTGAAGGTTAATGCTTTGGGGCCGGTTTGCCGGCCCCGACAACATCAATAGTTTTCGTCTTCTTCCGAGTCATCATCAGCCTGGTCATCCGGCCGTTCCTGATACTCTTCATCGTCGTCTTCGTCATCAAACATGACGCTAACCTGATCACCCTGATGTTTTTCGCGGATTTCCTGCGCGACGCGCGCGATGGCTTCACCACTGCTCATGCCTTGTTCCATCAACAGATGGATACGATCTGCAGCTTCCTGCTGCTCTAGATGACTCAGTGACGGCATACCTGCAAGCATGTGTTTCTCTCCGGCAAAATGGAGGCTGAGTATACGCCTTAAACCGACGGATCCCAACGTCTGTTATTCGGCCGCCGGCAGTGAACAAGGATCGCCATGTCGCCACTGCTTCAGGCGGTGAAGCCAGAGAATAACGTGCCATCCCTGTTTGAGGCCGCGCGCGTTATCAACCATCGCCCGATCGATGCCAAGCTGAAAGAACTCATCGGTGATACGGCACTGGGCCGCCAGCTCTGGCTCACGACGGATGCTGTGGCAAATGCCCAAGGCTTCACGGGTAATCTGCCAGTGGAAAGCCGGGCGGATGGCAATTTTATCGGCATAACGCTGATTCAACGCCACCAGCATGGCTACAATTTTCATGTAATGGCGCTGATACTCGACGTTTGCCTTGCCCGTACGGCGGCGGTTACTGATCGACTGGCCGTGCACCCGTTGGCGATACAGCGCTTTGCCAAGGTATTTCACCCGCTGTGCATTAAACATCACCTCAGTAGTCCAGGGAATATCCTGATGGTGCAAACCCGGTTCGAAATACAACCGGTGCTGCTTAATAAAATCAAGACGATATACCGCCAGCCAGACCACATGAATAAACTTTCTTGATTCTAACGCACGCTCCAGCCATTGCACGCCGCTAATAACATCGGTATCACCTAATCGCTTTAGCGGAATAATCGGCTGCAATTCATCCTGGTCGGTGAAATAACGTTCACCGTTACACTGCATGACATCCAATTGGTTTTGTTCGGCTAATTCAATCAGCGTTGAATACATTTCCGGTGCCAGTAAGTCATCGGCATCGGGGAATGCCACATATTTCCCCCTGGCAACCGCCAACCCGGCATTACGGGCGCAGGACACCCCCGCATTAAGCTGATCAATCACGGTAATATGCGTGTGTTGCTGCGCATAGCGGTGGGCGATATCACCCGAGCCGTCGGTGGAACCATCATTAACGATGATCACTTCCAACCGACGTTCGTTCTGGGCCAGCAGTGATGCCAGAAACGGCTCAAACAGTTCGCCCACGTTGTGCAACGGGACAATAACACTCAGCATTAGGGGCATAGGCAGCTCTTCGCAAAAAAGTAACGAATGAATATTTCTATTTTTTAAAAATATCAGGGTGCAATTAAATAAGGCATTGGCCCATCGACTCTGCCGGGGCACAAATGTGTCTTGTTATCATTTATATTTTAAGATCTGCGCTTTCACAGATGAGTGATAACAAGCAAAAACAATAACCGAATGAAACTAATAATGAAGTTTAGAATTTGAAAACATCGAGTCCGAGAATTATCTCAACCCTTCACTGGTGTAGTTTTTAACATATTGGATTATAGTCAAAGTCGCAAAAAATGCTTCATTTGCAAAAATGTTTAATCATCGTTTATACGGAGTGTGCCTATGCGCCTGATGCCAGAGCATGCGTCAGCCGGTTGAATATGGCAGAATAGCCGTCAGAAACCGCCGCCCCATCAGTCAGGTTTATTGAGGCCCATGAGCGCAACCGCACCGAATATTAAGTCTTTACCCTACACCCGCACCGCCCTGCTGGAGCTGTTTGCCCCACTGGCCTCACAGCCTTGGGCGATGTTGCTACATTCCGGTTTTGCCGAACACTCACATAACCGTTTCGATATTCTGGTGGCGCAACCCTGTGCAACCCTGAGCACTCGTGGCCCCATTACCGAGATCCGTCGCGGTGAAGAGCATTGGACGTCGCCGGAAGATCCTTTCCGCCTGATACAACAGCAGCTGGAACAGCTGAACCTGCACCCGCAGGTGGATGCCTGCTTGCCGTTCCAGGGCGGCGCCCTCGGGTTGTTCGGTTACGATTTGGGTCGTCGGGTAGAAAAACTGCCTCAGTGGGCACAGGCAGATATCACGCTGCCGGATATGGCGGTCGGTATTTACGACTGGGCAGTGATAGCCGATCACCACCGACAGACGCTGACGTTACTCAGCTATGGTGATGGGGAACAGCGCTGGCAGTGGCTCCGCAATCAGCAGCCTGCGCCAGAGTCGGCATTTGCCCTGACCAGCCCCTGGCAGGCCAATATGACGCGACGGCAGTACGGTGAAAAGTTCCAGCGTATTCAGCATTACCTGCGCAGTGGCGACTGTTATCAAATCAATCTGGCGCAACGTTTTGCTGCCGATTATCAGGGCGATGAATGGCAAGCCTTTCAGCAATTGAGCGCCAGCAATCGCGCACCCTTCTCTGCCTTCCTGCGTCTGCCGGATAACGCCGTGCTAAGCGTTTCACCCGAGCGCTTTTTGTGGCTGGAAAACCAACATATTCAGACCCGCCCGATCAAAGGCACGCTGCCGCGGCTGGCCGATGCCGATCAGGATGCGCAGCAGGCACAACGCTTGGCAAACTCCAGCAAAGACCGTGCGGAGAACCTGATGATTGTAGATTTACTGCGCAATGATATCGGCCGAGTTGCCGAACCGGGCAGCGTGCAGGTTCCCGAACTGTTTGTGGTCGAACCCTTCCCGGCGGTACACCATCTGGTCAGCACCATCACCGCTACCCTGCCGCTACGCACTCCGGCGACCGAACTGCTGCGCGCCTGCTTCCCGGGCGGTTCCATTACCGGGGCGCCCAAGGTACGAGCCATGGAAATTATTGAAGAGCTGGAGCCGCAGCGACGAAACGCCTACTGCGGCAGCATCGGGTATATCAGTGCCTGCGGCACCATGGACACCAACATCACTATCCGCACCCTGATCACCGAAAACGGCCGCATTTACTGTTCCGCCGGAGGTGGTATCGTTGCCGACAGTCAGGAACAGGCGGAATATCAGGAAACCTTTGATAAAGTCGGCCGCATTCTGCCGCAATTGGGGGAGTTTATCGCTTCATGAACCCACCGACTTATCCCACCTCGCTGGCGGCCTTTATCAGCCGCTTTCAGCTGCAACTGCCACAGGCATCGCAGATTTCACATAACGTTCGGCCCGCAGCGGTGCTGATCCCGATTATCTGCCGCCCCGAACCTACCCTGTTGTTGACCCGCCGCGCCGACTCACTGCGCAAACATCCGGGCCAGGTGGCATTTCCGGGGGGTAAAACCGATGCTGAAGACGCCTCGGCGATTATCACCGCCCTGCGTGAAGCTCAGGAGGAAGTGGCTATCCCACCTCAGGCCGTGACCATTCTGGGTCAACTGGCCCCCCTCGACAGCAGCACCGGTTTTCAGGTGACCCCGGTGGTTGGTTTGATCTCACCCGACGTGCAATTTTTCGCCAATGAAGACGAAGTGGCCGAGGTTTTTGAAATGCCGCTGCACGAAGCGCTGACGCTTTCGCGCTATTATCCGTTGGATATTCACCGCGCCGGTCATTCACACCGCATTTATCTGTCCTGGTATCAGAGCCAATTTGTCTGGGGAATGACCGCCGCCATCATTCGACGACTGGCACAGCAGGTCAGCATTTAACGCCAATAATGTGATGCCCATCACAAGCCAAACGGTTACCTGCGCAACAGGCGTGGGTAAAGCGATCGGCATCACTTCATTGGTTTGCTTTTTAAACTACCTTTCTGGCTATCAGAGTTTTAAAAAAACTGTAAACCCTCTCTTCAACCTTACGAAATACCTGTAAAATACCGCAGTCCGGAATAAACCACTATTTCAGCAGGGTTTAAGCCGGCCGCGTTCAGCAGCGGAAGCTGGCGCGATTGCCATTAACCGAGTTTAGGCAACGGATGTTCCACGAACGGCCGAATGCCTGCGGCAATCAGTAAAAAACTAACACCAAGGATTATTTAATTTCATGCGAAAAAGGCAGCCAAACCCGTGCGGCCCTTTTACAATATCGCTGTTCCCTGCTCGGTTTTTAACCGCTGCAGCCATAACAATATGCCTCTAAGGAGTTTTAGCGTGATTAGCGTTTTCGACATGTTTAAGATCGGCATCGGCCCGTCCAGCTCTCATACGGTTGGACCGATGAAAGCCGGCAAACAGTTTGTCGACGATCTGGTAAATCAAGGCCTGATGCCTTCTATCACGCGTGTTGCCGTAGATGTTTACGGCTCACTCTCATTGACCGGTAAAGGTCACCATACCGATATCGCTATCATCCTCGGCCTGGCGGGCAATATGCCCGACACCGTTGATATCGATAGCATCCCGGGCTTTATTCGCGATGTAGAACAACGTCAACGCCTGATGCTGGCCAACGGCTCGCATGAGGTTGATTTCCCGCGTGACGGCGGCATGGTTTTCCGCAGCGACAATTTGCCGCTGCATGAGAACGGCATGCAGATCCACGCCTTCGCCGGGGATAAACAAGTTTACAGCAAGACTTACTACTCACTCGGCGGCGGTTTTATCGTCGACGAAGAGAACTTCGGTAAAGCCGACGCGCACGAGCTGAGCGTCCCTTATCCGTTCAGTTTTGCCCGTGATATTCTCGCCCACTGCCGTGATACCGGACTGTCGTTTTCCGGCCTGGTGATGCAGAACGAACTGGCTCTGCACAGCAAGCAGGATATCGAGACCTACTTCGGTAATATCTGGCAGACCATGCGCGCCTGTATCGATCGTGGCCTGAATACCGAGGGCGTACTGCCGGGGCCACTGCGTGTGCCACGCCGTGCCTCTGCGCTGCGTCGCATGCTGGTGTCTTCCGACAAACTGTCCAACGATCCAATGAACGTGATTGACTGGGTCAACATGTTCGCATTGGCGGTCAACGAAGAGAACGCGGCCGGCGGCCGAGTCGTCACCGCACCGACCAACGGCGCCTGTGGCATCGTCCCTGCCGTACTGGCTTACTATGACCACTTTATTGAATCCGTCAGCCCGGATATTTATATCCGTTACTTTATGGCAGCGGGCGCAGTAGGCGCATTGTACAAGATGAACGCCTCTATCTCCGGCGCCGAAGTGGGTTGTCAGGGTGAAGTGGGCGTGGCCTGTTCAATGGCCGCGGCCGGCCTGGCCGAACTGCTGGGCGCCAGCCCGGAGCAGGTTTGCATCGCGGCAGAGATCGGCATGGAGCACAACCTGGGGCTGACCTGTGACCCGGTTGCCGGTCAGGTTCAGGTTCCTTGCATTGAACGTAACGCCATTGCTTCCGTGAAGGCGATCAACTCGGCGCGTATGGCATTGCGTCGTACCAGTGAACCACGTGTCTCGCTGGATAAGGTCATCGAAACCATGTACGAAACCGGTAAAGACATGAACGCCAAATATCGCGAAACTTCTCGCGGCGGTCTGGCGATCAAAGTGCAGTGTGACTGACCCTCAAACCCCGCCTTCCGGCGGCAATGCTGGTCAGTTAAGGTGATATTGTTCCCTCTCCTTTGGGAGAGGGTTAGGGTGAGGGGATACATACCAACGCGAAAGCCCCTCACCCCGGCCCTCTCCCTCGGGAGAGGGGGACGCCCACTTAAACAACGTCGTACATCCTTATTCAGAACTTTGCTTAACTGAACGGCATTGCACCTTCCGGCGGGGTTTTTCTTCCTGCCCCTGAGTCAGCCAAATCATTGCCCCTTTTTAGTGACAACGTCACATCTGCTATTCAAAACCCTATCCCACAGTTAACCGGCAATTTAGCCCTCTGTTTCGCCAAATTTAAATAATTTATTGGGTTAACATCACTCTTGTATAACGACAGGCTAGAATTAGCCAAGTATCATTCAGGGCAGTTTGGCCTGACGGTGATTCAGGGCTGGCTTACCGAACAAGGATTTAGCGATGTTGATGACCCAACTTGCCGTGAGCAAATACCGCTATTACCGTTGGCTACTGGCCGGGGCGGTCGGGTTGGCTATTCTGCTGTTATCGCTCTACACCCGTTATTATCAAGAGATTGGCACTATTGAACAAAACCGGCAGGTGCTCGCTACCCGCACCGTCGCCAAGATTAACGATCTGCTGACACCGGCAAAGCAACAGGCCGAGCGTTCCATGCCTCTAGTGGGCTCCACCTGTGAAGAGGTGATGCCAACGCTGCGTTTTCGCGCTGCGCAAAACCAGGCTCTGCGGGCAATGCTGTTGGTTAAGGACGGGGTTATTTACTGTTCCAGCCTGTTTGGCACCCGAAAGTACCTTTTCAGCACTATTTTACCCAGCGTAGCAAACGATGGCGCGAAGCTGGTATTGCGCCCTTCGCTCTCTGTCGCCAAAGGCGTGCCGACCCTGATCATGTGGACCCCCGCGCAGCCGGATAACAACAGTAACGGCGTGTTGCACGTGTTCAATATTGAGCTATTGGCGAACTTCCTGCTGGAACCTCAGGAACCCTACGCGCAGCGCGTAGTGCTGAACGTCGGCAACTACAGCCTGGAGTATGGGCGTCGGGAAATCCTGCGCAGCGATACCCTGACCACTGACCTGCGCTATACCGCGAAATCCACTCGGTATCCGTTCTCTATTTCACTGTTCGGCCCGCAGGCCAGCATGTTGGCGCTGGCGGCGCTGCCGCGCCATATCCCGCTGTCGTTGTTGATCAGTCTGCTGGCGGCCTATGTGGTGTATCTGCTCACCGCTAATCGCATGAGCCTGTCGTACCACATTGGTCATGCCATTTCCCGCCGCGAATTCCGTGTTTACTGTCAGCCCATCATCAATGCTGAAACCGGCCGCTGTGTCGGGGTTGAAATGCTGCTGCGCTGGAAAAACAAACGACAGGGCTGGATTTCCCCCGACGTGTTTATCCCGCTGGCGGAACAGCATGGCTTGATCATCGCTCTGACCCGTTACCTGATGAGCACCGTGGTGGAAAACCTGCAGTTGTTCCCGCCACGCCCGTCGTTTTATATCAGCATCAACGTCGCGGCCGAGCATTTCAACGGGGTGACCATTATCGATGATATCCGCCGTCTGTGGCTTCCTGCCCATCCCATGCCTTCGCTGATGCTTGAGTTGACCGAACGTACCGCCCTGTCGGAAATTCAGTATGAACAAATCAAAACTCTGAAGGAAATGGGCATCATGCTGGCTATCGACGACTTTGGCACTGGGCACAGTTCACTCAGTTACCTGAAAAAACTCAGCCCTGACGTGTTGAAAATCGACCGGGGTTTCACCGCGGCCATAGGTACCGATGCGATTAACGCCACCGTCACCGATACCATCATTACCCTGGCACATCGCCTGAAGCTGAAACTGGTGGCGGAAGGGGTAGAAACCGCAGAACAGGCGGATTATCTGCGTTCGCGCGAGGTGAACGCGTTGCAGGGGTTCTATTTCGCCAAACCGATGCCAATCAATGTATTCCCACTGTGGTTACAGCAGTATGAGTCGCGGTTGCGGGCGGTGAATCAGCGGGAGGAACGGCGGATGGAGCAGGAAAGCAAGCCGGAGGCGTGATGCCTCCGGCCCGTAGGTTACTGGTGTTCCTCGTCGTGAGGTTCAACTTTGGTAATACGCACCAGTTCAATGCGGTACTCGGACACGGCAACGACTTCGAAACGCAGTCGGTTAAGCTCCACCGTTTCGCCCACCGCCGGCATTTGGCCGTAGTGGGACAGCAGGAACCCCGCCAGAGTGGCGAAGTCCGCCGTCGGACTGACCAGATCGTCGCAGTTCAGCGCCTGCTCCAGTGAGTGCAGGTCGGCGCCGCCCTTCACCAGCCAACTGGCATCTTCCACCACGATATCCGGCGTTTCATCCTCGTCCGGGAATTCACCGGCAATCGCCTCCAGCACGTCCAGTGGCGTGACCAGCCCCTGCACGACACCAAATTCGTTGGTAACCACCACCAGACGCCCCTTGGCACGGCGCAATACCGCCAACAGGTTAATCACGTCCATGGTGTCCGGCACCACAATCGGTGGCGTACGCGCGGCGAACTCGGCGATATCCTCACCCCGCTCTACGGCCACCAGCAGATCCTTGGCACGCACCACGCCGATAATTTCATCCAGCGAGTCGCGGCACACAGGGAACAGGCTATGCGGCGTATCCAGCAGTTGTTCACGCACCTCTTCACGGGAACGATCGCAATCCACCCATGAAATATCGGTGCGCGGCGTCATCACGCTACGCAAAGAACGTGAGGCCAGCGTCAACACGCCACTGATCATATAACGCTCTTCCTCGGCGAAGGTTTCATTCACCGGTAGCGGTGCCGCTTCGTCAGTCTGCTGTGCGCGCTGCTGCCCCATCAGGCGCATGATCGCCTCTGCGGTGCGTTCACGCATCGGGCGATGAGCCTGATGTTTGATAAAGTTACGGCGGGCAATCTGGTTAAACAGCTCGATCAGGATCGAGAAGCCAATTGCGGCATACAGGTAACCTTTAGGAATATGCAAACCAAAGCCTTCGGCGATCAGGCTAAGGCCGATCATCAACAGGAAGCTCAGGCACAGCACCACAATAGTAGGATGCGCATTAACGAAGTTGGTCAGCGGTTTGGAAGCCACCAGCATCACCACCATGGCGATGACAACGGCGGTCATCATAACCGGCAGGTCGTTCACCATGCCCACGGCGGTAATTACCGCGTCGAGTGAGAACACGGCGTCAAGGATCACTATCTGTACCACCACCGCCCAGAATTTGGCGTAGCCACGGTTGGCGCCATCCTGGTGCGTTTGCCCTTCCAGCCGTTCGTGCAGCTCCATGGTGGCCTTGAACAACAGGAACACACCACCAAACAACAGGATCAGGTCGCGACCGGAGAAGCTGAACTCCCCGACGCTAAACAGCGGCATGGTCAGCGTCACCATCCAGGAAATCACCGACAACAGGCCAAGACGCATAAACAGCGCCAGCGACAGGCCGAGGATACGCGCTTTATCGCGCTGCTTCGGCGGCAGTTTATCGGCCAGAATGGCGATAAACACCAGGTTGTCGATACCCAGTACGATTTCCAATACCACCAGTGTCAGTAACCCAGCCCAAATTGAGGGGTCCATTAGAAATTCCATATCAGACTCCGAAAAAAAGACAGGATGGCCGAGCGATGCTCAGGCGTGACGATGCCGACGCAGCAAAGGCGCGGACAGAAATAGCAAGATATCGGGATTGCAGTACCGGGGAATGGCCGAGCGGCCGTGTGATTTGTACTACGCCAACAGGTGGCGGGTGGAACCTTGAAAAACAGTAACTTCGGTGACAGTCCATAGGGTGGGCTGAGGCCCTTCACTCCTGAATATGAAAGAAGAAATACTCTAGCAGGAATTTTTTGGCCGGCAAAGAAGCTTTTTTACCTTCTGCATCGTCTTGTAACAGCTCTGTTGTTTAATTCCGCAAACACCGGGTTAGGAGTAATCCGAGCGCTCAATAGCAGAGCAATGTCACAAAATTTATTTTTTCACTCACTAAAATAAATGGCGCTGGCGTGGATCAACGCGCACAGGCTTTTGAAACTGCGCGAGAAATGTTAACGGCGGGTTTCTAAATTTCTACCATAATGTATCTGAACCACGGAAGTGACCGCCAGCAATAAAATGAACTGAACCAACACACCATCCGTGCATGAAGTTCTATGAGGAGGTAGCGAGTGGCAATAGCTATTATCATCGGCACACACGGGACCGCAGCAGAACAATTGCTGAAGACCACGGAAATGCTATTGGGCGAACAGGATAACGTCGCTTTTATAGATTTCGTCCCTGGTGAGAATGCCGAAACGTTAATCGAGAAGTACAAGGGTAAAATCAGCGGACTAGACACCAGTGGTGGCGTCCTGTTCCTGGTGGATACCTGGGGCGGCAGCCCGTTCAACGCGGCCAGCCGCATCGCCGTCGATAAAGAGAACTATGAGGTCGTCACCGGGGTTAACATTCCGATGCTGGTGGAAACGTTCATGGCACGAGACGACAACCCTGGCTTCGACGAACTGGTCGCGCTGGCGTTGGAAACCGGTCGTGAAGGCGTGAAAGCGCTGAAAAAACCGGCCGAAGAGAGTGTTAAGCCCGCGGCACCACAAAGTGTTCCCACCGCTAAACCCGCCGCCCCTCAGGCGCCGCTGGGTCCCAATGACCATATGAAAATCGGCCTGGCCCGTATCGATGACCGTTTGATCCACGGTCAGGTCGCGACCCGTTGGACCAAGGAAACCGACGTCAGCCGTATCATCGTGATCAGCGACGAAGTCGCCGCCGACCACGTTCGCAAAACCTTGCTGACTCAGGTTGCCCCGCCGGGCGTCACCGCACACGTGGTCGACGTAGCGAAAGCCATCCGCGTGTGGAACAACCCGAAATATGCCGGCGATCGCGTGATGCTGCTGTTTACCAACCCGACCGATGTCTGGCGTTTGGTGGAAGCCGGCGTGGATATCAAATCGGTGAATATCGGTGGTATGGCGTTCCGTCAGGGCAAAACCCAGGTGAACAACGCCGTCTCGGTTGACGAAAAAGATATCGAAGCGTTTAAGAAATTAAACGAGCGCGGTATTGAATTGGAAGTTCGTAAAGTCTCGTCCGACAGTCGGTTAAAAATGATGGACCTGATTAACAAACTCAATTAATGGCGACAGCCAATAATTATTTTACTCAGAGATCTTTGGTCATAGGAGAAGTGCAATGGAGATTACCACTCTTCAGATTGTACTGATATTTATCGTTGCCTGTATCGCCGGGATGGGTTCCGTCCTCGACGAGTTTCAGTTCCACCGTCCGCTGGTCGCCTGTACCCTGATCGGCTTTATTCTCGGTGACATGAAAACCGGTATCATCATCGGCGGTACGCTGGAGATGATCGCCCTGGGCTGGATGAACATCGGTGCGGCGGTAGCGCCAGATGCGGCGTTGGCGTCAATTATTTCCACCATTCTGGTTATTGCCGGCGGACAAAGCGTCGGTGCCGGTATCGCCCTGGCCATTCCGCTGGCGGCGGCCGGGCAAGTGCTGACCATCATCGTGCGTACCCTGACCGTGGCCTTCCAGCACGCGGCGGACAGCGCGGCGGAGCGAGGCAGTTTGCGAGCCATCACCTGGCTGCATATCTCTGCCCTGCTGCTGCAGGCGATGCGTATTGCCATTCCGGCCGTTATCGTCGCTATCTCGGTGGGGACATCTGGCGTTCACGCGCTGCTTAACTCGATCCCGGAAGTCGTCACCAGCGGCCTGAACATCGCCGGCGGGATGATCGTGGTGGTTGGTTATGCCATGGTGATCAACATGATGCGTGCCGGCTACCTGATGCCATTCTTCTACCTCGGCTTCGTTACCGCTGCCTTCACCAACTTTAACCTGGTCGCCCTCGGCGTGATCGGCGTGGTGATGGCCGTGCTTTATATCCAGCTCAGCCCGAAATACAACAAGTCTCAGGTAGTCCAGGCTGGCCCGGCAAATGCCAACGACCTCGATAACGAACTCGACTAGGAATAGGTGAGAGAAATGGTTGATACAACAGCTCAAAAGAAACTCACGCCGGCCGATATTCGCGGTGTGTTTATGCGCTCGAATCTGTTCCAGGGTTCATGGAACTTCGAACGTATGCAGGCGCTGGGTTTTTGCTTCTCAATGGTGCCGGTGATCCGTCGCCTGTATCCGGAAAATAACGACGACCGCAAACAGGCGATCAAGCGCCATCTGGAGTTCTTTAACACCCACCCTTACGTGGCGGCGCCGGTCCTTGGCGTTACCATGGCGATGGAAGAACAGCGTGCTAACGGCGCGCCTATCGACGATGCGGCCATCAACGGTATCAAAGTCGGTTTGATGGGGCCTTTAGCCGGTGTCGGCGACCCGATTTTCTGGGGTACCGTACGTCCGGTATTCGCTGCGCTCGGCGCCGGTATTGCCATGAGCGGCAGCCTGCTGGGCCCGATTCTGTTTTTCGTCCTGTTCAACCTGGTGCGCCTGTTGACCCGCTATTACGGCGTGGCCTACGGTTATCGCAAAGGCGTGGATATCGTTAATGATATGGGCGGCGGCTTCCTGCAAAAACTGACGGAAGGAGCGTCCATTCTTGGCCTGTTTGTCATGGGGGCTTTGGTTAACAAGTGGACGCACGTGAATATCCCGCTGGTGGTATCGAAGATCACCGACCAGACCGGGCATACCACGGTGACCACGGTGCAAACCATCCTCGACCAGTTGATGCCGGGCCTGGTGCCGCTGCTGCTGACCTTCGGCTGTATGTGGCTGCTGCGCAGGAAAGTGAATGCGTTGTGGATCATCATTGGCTTCTTCGCCATCGGTATCTTCGGTTATTGGGTAGGTCTGCTGGGTCTGTAAGCGTTTTAACCGCCGGGGGGAAACCCCCGGTTTGAGTTTGATATTTAGCCCGAGATACCCGGGGAAACCCCCGGTTTTTTATTTGTGGAGTTGAAAGATGTCGCTGACCGATGGCGTATTACTGATTTTCACCGCGCTGATGCTGGTGTATGCGATTTACGACGAGTTCGGCATGAACCTGCTGAAAGGCAAAACCTTGCTCAAGGTGCAGTTAAAGCGCCGGAATCGGATTGATTGCCTGATTTTTGTCAGCCTGATCGCTATTCTGCTCTACCGAAATGTCACCACCCAGGGTGCGGTAATAACCACCTATCTGCTTATTTCTTTAGCACTGATCGCCATTTATATTTCTTATATCCGCTGGCCCAAGATGTTGTTTAAAGCGCAGGGTTTCTTTTATGCCAATGCCTTTATTGAATATAACCGGATTAAGGCTATGAATTTATCCGAGGATGGCATCCTGGTGATTGATCTTGAGCAGCGTCGGCTGTTGATTCAGGTCACTCAATTAGACGACCTGGAAAAGATTTACCATTTTTTTTGTTGAAAATCAGTGATTAAAAAACAGTCTTAATCCTTCCCCCGTGTTGCCCCGCGCTGTATGTGGATATTTAATCATCAGCGCACATGGCTACCTGATGATTATTTACGCAATATTGTTGCACTCGCCTACATTACATTCCTTCTTATACACTTCATTAATGAAAACCATTATCAATTTCAAACCAATGCCCATGGGGAATAAGGGTTGTTGGTAACGGAATTAATATGCTATGGTTGCGCCGTCATTGGGGAGTAGCCGGTTTCTGGATAATAAAACGCCAGAAACGCCCGTATCAACATACTCGTTTTATACATTAAAACGTGGTGCGGGCAGCCAGGTAAGGTTGGCGAGACCATAGACACGTAACTCCGTCGTATGGTTGGGGGTGGGTTACGTGTATATGGAGCCGCCCGGCCGAGGTTATTTTTCATGAACTTGTCAGCTACACTCATTCTCGCTTTTGGCATGTCTATGGATGCGTTCGCCGCATCAATTGGCAAAGGTGCCAGTCTGCATCAACCCCGTTTTCGTGAAGCACTACGCACCGGACTTATCTTCGGCGTGGTAGAAGCCATTACGCCGATTATCGGTTGGGGCATCGGCTTATTCGCCAGCCAATACATTATGGAGTGGGATCACTGGGTCGCCTTCTCGCTGCTGTTTATCCTCGGCATGCGCATGATCGTCGAAGGCGTCAGGAACCGGCCTGACGAAGTGGAAAAAGTGAAGCGTCACGGCTTCTGGTTATTGGTCGCTACCGCCATCGCTACCAGCCTCGACGCCATGGCTATCGGTGTCGGCCTGGCCTTCCTGCAGGTGAACATCGTACACACCGCCATGGCCATCGGCTGCGCTACCATGATTATGGCCACCCTGGGCATGATGATAGGCCGCTTTATCGGGCCGTTGCTCGGCAAACGCGCGGAGATCCTCGGCGGCGTGGTGCTGATCGGTATCGGTGTGAACATCCTGCTGGAGCATTTGGGCTATCTGGCCTGATAGCGCTGAACCCAAAGAAAACCTGCCCAACGGCAGGTTTTTTTGTTTGTGGCCCGTCACTCTCTTTGCTCATTCCTCACCGACGCAACTGGACCAGCCGCTAAATTTATCGCTAAACGCCAACCAATGGCGGTGAATAATGACAGCCCAAGGGCACCGTACACCGCAGTCTGAATGCCGCCGGCCTGCGAAAGGGAGGTCGACATCAGCGCCCCAAAGATGGCCACGCCAAAGGCCGAACCGCTCTGACGGGCGGCATTGAGTACGCCGGCTGCAATCCCCGCCTGTTCATTCGCGACATCATTCATCAATACCGATGTGGCCGCCGGGGTAATGATACCGGCCGCCAGACCAAGCAACGGAAAACACAAGGCAATGCGCCAGTAGGGCGGGCTTTCCACCAGAGCCAGTAAACCGACAAAACCCAGCGCATAGAGCAACAAACTGCAATAAACCACTCGCCCGGCCCCCCATGCCCGCACCAGCCTGCCAGAAATAAAACTGCCCAGCGTGACCATCATCGTCAGGGGGAGAAACGCCAGGCCAGACTGTAATGGCGTCCAGCCTCGCACCCGCTGAAAATAGAGGCTAAGCAGAAAAAATGCGCCGTAGAACACCAGCGCCGAGACTAACGAAACCAGCGCAGAGGCAGAAAACAGGGGGCTACGGAACAATGTCAGCGGCAGCATCGGCTGCCGGTGCCGCCGTTCGATAACCACAAATCGCCACCAACTCAGGGCAGCGATAGCCATACCACCGAGGATCCAGCCAGAACACCAGCCAAGCCTGGTGCCTTCGATCAGCACCCACACTGAGCTGGCTAACGCCAGGATCACCGCGCCCTGCCCGGCATAATCCATTTGTCGCAAGGCCGGAACCGGATGCCGGATTTCAATTCGCAGGGTAAGACCTATCCCCAGCACAATCACCGGAAGATTGATCCAAAACAGGCTGCGCCAGCCCCATAGTTCGATAAGCAAGCCGCCGATCAGCGGTCCCGCCGCCATCGCCACGCCACCACATCCGGCCCACACGCCAATCGCCCCTGCCCGCTGCCTGGCATCGCCGAATGCCGCATTAAGCAGCATCAATGAACTGGGTACCAGCAACGCGGCGCCAACCCCCTGGCAGACTCTGGCCGCCACCAGTACGGGCAGGGTTTCAGCCAGGCCGCAAATAACCGAAGCGCCGGCAAAAACCGCCAGCCCGCCAAGGTATAGCCTTGTGGCCCCCAACCGGTCCCCCAGTGCTCCGCCGCTCAGTAACAGGCTGGCAAACGCCAACGTGTAGGCATTGACCACCCACTGCAGACCACTCAACCCTGCCCCAAGTTCGCCGGCGATCGACGGCAGAGCAACGTTTACAATCGAAGTATCGAGAATAACGATGACATAACTGAGGCTGGTCGCCATCAGGACCGATTTTTGATGTTGATTCAAGCTTGCCACTCGCAGCGGCCCCCGGCTGAAGAAATAGGCGTTGACTATAAACAACGATTAGCCTGGAATAGTTCGAGCCGTATCGAAGTGTGCTTTGAGCACTTAAAATATCACCGACCATCCTGGGAGGATAACGTCGTGGGCCAACACAATATTGCCACCGTGGCACATCTGATTGCCGAACCGGTGCGGGCGGTGATGCTGATCGCACTGGCCGACGGCAATGCCCTGTCCGCCAGTGCCCTGGCAGAGACCGCAGGCGTCACCCCGCAAACCGCCAGTTCACATCTGGGCAAGCTGCTGGATGGCGGGTTGCTGAACGTCGAACAGAGGGGCCGCTACCGCTATTATCGCCTTGCCGGGCCTCATGTTTCACATCTGCTGGAAAGTCTGGCATCGATAGGGCCGGTTACACCGGCCTGGCGCAGCACGCCCAATCGCTCGGCACGGGAGATGCGCTTTGCGCGCTGCTGTTACGATCATTTAGCCGGAAAGGTCGGCGTAGCGATAACGCGCCGCCTGCTGGAACAGGGGTTGATGGTCGAAAACGACCTGCAAGAATATTCACTGACGCCCGCAGGGGCCGACTGGCTGCAGGAGCTAGGGGCTGAGGCCGCCGCGTTGTCGTCCGGTGAAGTGGGTAAAGGACGCCAATGCCTGGACTGGACCGAGAGACAATATCATCTTGCAGGGCCGCTGGCGGCTCACCTGCTCAATGCTTTCTGTCTGTGGGGTTGGCTGCAACGGCTGCCGTCCTCCCGAGCGCTCGCGGTGACGCCAAAGGGCTGGGTGGCGTTGAAAACGCATTTCGCCCTCACCCCTGACAGCCTGGAAGACGAGCGGACCAATGACCCGGCCGTCTGTCCACCAGCTTAATCGGGCTGGCGGCGGTACAACGCGATAACAAAATCGGTTTCGCAGGCGAAGGCCTCACAGCCACTCAGGTGCTGCTGAACCTCAGGCGAGGCGCGCCAGGCGAAAGGCGTCATCTGCAGCAGGTTGGCCGCCTGTTCACCCGGCAGCGTCATCGGGTACGCCAATGACTCCACTCGTTCGCAGTCAAAACCGGCAAACTGCTCATCCTGTTCGACATGCAGTTGCACCTGCTGATACACCTGCTCTTTCAATTGATACAGGTGACGTGGGCCAGGCGATACCGTGACCACCACCCCACCGGGTTTTACTACCCGAGCCAGTTCTTCGGCTTTGCAAGGGGCGTAAATACGCAGTATGGCGTCCAGAGAGGCATCAGCAAACGGCAGCCGGTGGCTCGACGCCACGCAGAATGAGACTGTCGGGTAACGCTTGGCCGCATAGCGGATCGCCACCTTGGCGACGTCCAGGCCATAAACGGTGATATTACGCTGCTGCGCCAACCGGGCGGCCACTTCCGCCGTGTAATAACCTTCGCCACAGCCGATGTCCAGCAACGCCTGCGCATCGCTCGCCAACGCCTGATCCAACAGTTCAGCCACCCGCTGCTGCAAGGGTTGATAGAAACCCGCATCAAGGAATGCACGCCGCGCCTGCATCATTTCCGCACTGTCTCCGGGCTGCTTTGAGCGCTTGTGCTGTACCGGCAGCAGGTTGACATAGCCTTCTTTGGCGCAGTCAAACTGATGGTTAGCGTCGCAACGCCATTGCAGATGAGAAAGATGAAGCGGCTGATGACACAGAGGGCACTGATAAGACATGGCTTGGATTCCAGAGAGATACGGCGCGGCTAGTCTAAAGAAGCCTTCTGTACGATGCAAGACAGATGCCGCAAGCCCCTAGCCAGGGAGGAAAAAAACTGGCTACACTGACGTTAACTTTTCTTACGCAGGCAAAGACGTGATATGACCGATTTTTCCCCACTGCTCAACGCCATCCCGTCCATCCAGCACGGTTTCGGCAACAAAAGTGCGCTGCTGCCAGGCCATCTGTTGGCCTATCGTTCTACCCTGCCGGAAAAAAAACAGGTGCATGGCACACGCATTGTTGACGTGACCCAGGCGGAACAACAGTGCGGCGAAGCCGATGGTTTCTATACCACTGAGCCAGGCATTCTGCTGAGCGTGTTAACGGCAGACTGCCTGCCGGTGATTTTCAGCCGCAACGACGGTTCTGCCATTGCTGCCGTCCATGCCGGTTGGCGTGGCCTGCTGGACGGCATACTGGAGCAACTGGCGGCGCGTATCCGCCGTGATGACTCGACGGCTAACTGGGTGGCCTCCATTGGCCCTGCTGCCGGCCCCTGTTGTTACGAAGTCAACGAGGAACTGGTCGCGCGGTTCAAGCAACAGCTGCCACTGCCCGCGGCCTTAATCAGCCCACGCTTTCGCCACCTGGACCTGGCCGCCATCGCCGAATCCAAACTGCGCGAACTGGGTTTTTCCGCCGTTGACCATGCCGGTAGCTGTACCATCTGCACCCCCAACACGGATCCGCGCCAGCCACAGCGTTTTAAATACACCAGCTACCGGCGCAACAGCCACCGACGCGAACAAGATCCCACTCATCCGGGGATTAGAGGGCGCAATCAGTACGCGGGAATTATTATTACCGGCGGATAACAGAAACGAAAAAACCCGCACTGAGGCGGGTTTTTTGTACAGCTGACGCTGATTAAATTGCAGTAACGTTTACTGCAGATGGGCCTTTCTGGCCATCTTGGATTTCGAACTCAACGTTCTGGCCTTCAGCCAGGGTTTTGAAGCCGTTACCCTGAATTGCAGAGAAGTGTACGAACACGTCTTTGCTGCCGTCAGCTGGAGTGATGAAACCGAAACCTTTAGATTCGTTGAACCACTTAACTTGACCTTTGATCTTTGCCATCTTGAGTATTTCCTTTGGATTGTTTAAACCGCCCGGAGGCGTTACATAGACAAACTAGAGTCGTTACTGCTTGAGGCACTAAGATAAGGATCGGCAGAGAAGCGGTATTCAACGCTAACGTTTTTACTCAGAACTTCTTTACTGAAAATGCCACACATATACAGAACTGTACCTCGTTTTACCCAGATGCGTTATCACATACTCTGTATTCGATGGCAAGCCATTTTTAATCACTGGTGGAGCTGTCGCACATATTTGAAACGGTCGAGAGCAACATAAGCTTAAATAGACTAAAAGATGTTGAAGCCTTAGCTATTTTCTGCTTAACAATGGCACCCCGCTACACTCCGCACCCAGACTGAATTTTAACAATTCTTTCATCCGATTGAACAATGTATGTGGCAACATATAACCCCTGACGGACGCTTAGAACGTTAAAAATTTTGAATCTTTATGGTATTTCTTATAAAACTTTTGAATATCGATGAACGGGTACATTTGATATCGGATGATCCGACCATCGGCCCGCCATCCGGACGGCCCAACGCTGCTACCGCCTCACGTCGGCGACCGCACTCGCTTGTGACAACGAAATAATACTGAAGATCATTATTGCCCTCAGTGCGGGTGCGCACAATTTGTGCAGCGGAGTTCTCGCGACAAAAATCAAATAACGTGCCACTTTATAGTGCATAAGCATGCAAAATCAGAATTTACGCACTATTGCCGTGCGGTGGCAGAGAAATACATTACTGTCTGCGAGGGTTAAATAACGGCAATAATCTTGAGAACAGTGGGAATCCATAGCTGAATTAAATCTTAAAATCGGCATAGGTATTTACGCCATCAATAACAATGCCGTGTGAGCGTATTTATTTTATCTTTTCCTACGCGTTGTCCCTATTCATGCCAACAGGTTACGTCAGACGCGGGATAAGCCAGGCCCTGCACCACCGAATGGCTACAACCCGCATTGGGACTGGCCTGCAGACGGTGACGACAAGCGCACCCACCACACAGGACCAGGAATAACGCTTAAGAGTTAGCATCAAGCGCAATGCGCTCGCCAATTTTGATGGGCCGGAACTGGTGCTGCTCTATTCCCGCCGCACTCAGAGCCAGATTTAATTGCTGCGGCGGTTCATCCAACGACTCATCGGCCAACTCAAAAACGCCCCAATGGATCGGAATGACCCGCGGCGCATTTAATTGTTGATACAGCGTCACCGACTGCTGCGGATCCATATGTTGTTCCTGCATGAACCAACGTGGTGCGTAGGCGCCAATCGGTAATGCCGCCACGTCAAACGGCCCTAAACGGGCGCCAATATCTGCCAGGCGATCCGAATAGCCGCTGTCTCCGGAAAAATAGAAACGCAGCGCCGGATGATGAATCACCCAGCCGCACCAGAGAGAGCGATTGCGGTCCCACAGGGTACGCATGCTCCAGTGACGCGCCGGCGTGCAATAGAAAGTCAAATCGCCCAACTGCAGGCTATCCCACCAGTCCAGCTCTTCTACCCGTTGCAGCCGGTAACGTCGGAACCAGTTTTTCAGCCCCAAGGGCACAATAAAGGTCGCGTGCGGAAAACGCCGTGCCAACTGCCGCACGGTGCGCCGATCGAGATGGTCATAGTGATTGTGGGAGATTAAAACCACGTCCACTGCCGGCAACTGTTGCACCGTCAACGGCGGCGGTGTTTTGCGCTTTGGGCCATAGAAACTCAGCGGCGATGCACGTTCAGACAATACCGGGTCGATCAGGATGTATCGGCCATCCAGGCGCAGCAGCATTGAGGCGTGCCCCAACCACCAAATGCTGTTATCGCTACCGCCAAGGTCGGCACGTTGCCACCAGCGCTGGGTAAACTGCTGATAGCCCATCTGCGGAGGTTTGGGCAACCCCTGCTGTTTACGCTCGTTCTGCCAGCGTTTCAAATCCCCATCCCGACGCTGCGAAGGCTCCGGGTTACGAAACCCCTGCGGGGTATGGTGCGTTTTGCCGGCATCATAGTAACGATTGGTTATCTTCAAATTGCTCTCCCGACCACTGCGGACACCCAACACGGGCAGGTGAATAACATAACAAGATACTCGATCGGCGTGCTTTGTGAACCGTGCTCACCTTGAGTGACCTTTTCGGGTATTGTGTTGTCACAGTCTCTGTGAGAATGCCAGGGCCGACTAGAGCCTGTTAAGCATCTCTTAAGATCCTTGTGATTTACTTATAGGACATTCAGAAAAGGAGAAGTTATGAGCCGTTCTACATCACGCAAGTCACGTGTTCGATTGGGCCGTATCCGTAGCGCGATGCTGGCACAGATGCAGTATTGGAAAATGTATGCCGCGATGAAACTGCGCCGGGTACGCGTACCGGCACCGCTGGTGCTGCTGCTGGGTGCGCTGGTGAGTTTCTTCATGCTGGGCGTGCTGATGCTGAGCGTGGTGGCTATCGATGTCATCACCACCCTGTTCCTGCTGTGCAGGAAACTGTTGGGATTGGGCCGCGCCAACCCAGGCAATGCCTTTATGCCGCGCAGCTAATAGATGGAACGGAGGCGCCAGATAGCGCCTCCGTTAAAATTAGCGCCGTACTTTAGCGCCTTTGCGGCGCGTCAGCATAAAGCCAACCCACAACAGCAAGATCCACACCGGCATCAGTAATACCGAGATACGGATCCCCTCGCTGAAATACATAATCACCAGAATCAGGCTCAGGAACACCAGGCACAGATAGTTGCCGAAGGGGTACCACAAAGCCTTGAAGACCGGGATCACGCCCTGGCGGTTTTTCGCCGCGCGGAATCGCAGGTGTGCCAGACAAATCATCACCCAGTTAATCACCAAGGTGGACACCACCAGCGCCATCAACAATTCAAACGCCTTACCGGGCATGACATAGTTGATCAGCACGCCGACGGAGGTCACCAGCGCCGACAGCGCGATCGACAATACCGGAACCCCACGCTTATTCACCCGGGTCAATGCCTTGGGCGCATTCCCCTGTGTCGCCAGCCCGAACAGCATACGGCTATTGGCATAGACCCCGCTGTTATACACCGACAGCGCCGCAGTCAGCACCACCACGTTCAGCAGGGTCGCCACCAGGTTGCTGTTCAGCGCATGGAAAATCATCACGAACGGGCTGCCGCCTTCCACCACTTTGTGCCAGGGATAGAGTGAAAGCAGTACCGTCAACGAACCGATATAAAAAATCAGGATGCGGTACACCACCTGATTGGTGGCCTTGGGAATGCTGCGACGCGGATCGGCCGCTTCGGCGGCGGTAATACCCACCATTTCCAGCCCACCGAATGAGAACATGATCACCGCCATCGCCATCACCAACCCTTCGATGCCGTGTGGCATAAAGCCGCCCTGCTCCCACAGGTTGTTGATACTGGCTTGCGGACCACCGTTGCCGCTGGCCAAAAGCCAGGCACCGAAAACAATCATGCCGACAATCGCCACCACCTTGATAATGGCAAACCAAAACTCGGTTTCGCCGTACAGCCGCACATTAACCAGGTTGATCAGATTTATCAGGACAAAGAATACCGCGGCGGAAACCCAGGTAGGGATGTCCGGCCACCAATATTGAATGTAGATGCCAACCGCGGTCAGTTCGGCCATGCCGACCAAAATGAACATCGCCCAGTAGTTCCAGCCGGAAAGAAAACCGGCAAAATCACCCCAGTATTTATAGGCAAAGTGGCTGAACGAACCCGCAACCGGCTCTTCAACCACCATCTCACCCAATTGCCGCATGATCAAAAAAGCGATAAAGCCGCCGATGGCATAGCCCAGCAGCACCGAAGGGCCAGCCATTTTAATGGTCTGTGCAATGCCGAGAAACAGGCCGGTGCCAATGGCGCCGCCCAGGGCGATAAGTTGTATATGTCTGTTTTTTAAACCGCGTTTTAGCGGGGTATCCTGCTGCTGACCGCCCATCTTATCCTCATATGGCGTGGGATCCTGTCGCTTTTGCGCAAGATTTCGCCAATCAATAAATGTATCTGCGGGCGGCTTTTTAACACTTAACCCCGTGAGCATCAAGGAGTAGCACCCCGGCAAGGATGGCCAGGGCGCTATTTTAGACTGGGAGTAACCCTATAGAGAGGAGGTTTTTAGCCGGACAGGCCGCACAACTTGGTCAGATTGCGCGCGCCAATCATCAGCGTAGCGACGTAGGATTGACGACGCGTTACCACTTCGACCGCCACGCGATCGTTTTGATATTTTATCAGATAGGTTGACGGCCAGCCCTGTCGGCGCTGACCGAAGCTTTCGGCATGACGATCGATTGCCGCATGGGCAACCACCAGATGAGACAAGTTTTTATCACCTTTAATAATGCGCTTCATAAACAGGCTCCGCCAGAGACAAGTTCTGTTGTCATAAAAAGGGAAAGTCATCAGTAATTCTGGTGTTTCAACGTACCATTTCGTTAGTTTGCTGGCTCAGCAGGAAACAGATCATTGCCGCGCGCAGTGGGCTGCTGCAATCCGCCTGCCACTCGCCACGCTGGGTGCTCATGCGTGCCTGCCACTGCGAGCTATCGCTTTGAGTATCGGCATTCAGACTGATTTTATTGGCGCAGATAATCGGCCAGGCATCGGAGGGGTTCTTGCAATAATCTTTACCTTTCACGCCGCCGTAAGGATACCACTTGTCCGGGTTTTCTCCGGTGATCAGCGCAATGCTGCGGTTCACTTCGGCGTCGCTTTCTTCATACCATTTAATCATCGGCTTTATCCATCTTTCGTAGAGTTGGCGCTACATTACGACGCCAATACGACAGATTTATGACAATGGGATGGCTTTTCATATTATCTATACTAATGTTTTTCGGCGCAACGCGGGTGGCACTGCCACCCGGCAGAAAGTTTGATTAACGCTCGGGGATAAAACCTTTGAAATCCAGCGTCGGGCTGAGATCGTCATCGTCCGTCACGCTATCGCCGCGCGCGCTTTGCGCCAGGCTTTTCAATAACGCGGTTTGTTGACGCTGCTGCTCGGCAATTTCCTGCAGCAGGCGGATCTGCTCATTGGCTCGCACACTGGCGCGATTCACCAGGAACCAGATCCATAATCCCACCAACAATGCCAACACGGCGACAACCAGCGACACCAGGCTATTCGGACCAAAACCTAAATCGTACATGGACAACCCTATCTACTGCTAAAAACAGGCGGACATCTTAGCACTCCGGGCGCAGGCTCGAACATCCCGATAGAAAATTGTTACGCACCGCTACGCAACTCACCAGGGAACGAAACGGGTGACGGAGCAAACTCCCAACGCAAATGTGCCCCCCGCATCGCAATAGCTATCCAGCGCCAACAGATAAAAGAACAGGCAGGCAGCAAGGAAAGCTATTATCACGAGGATTTTTTTCCGCAACAAATTTAGCAGCCTCATTGTTATCTTGATAATTTGTTCCGAATGTATCACAGCCAACTTAAACGAACTTTAACCTGTCGTTTAGAAACCAGTGCCAGCACCACTTTTCAGATTGTTACCATTGCGGCCCGTTCTTCCGCATGGCTATATCGCAACGAAGATAAATAACAAGGAGTCACAATGGGTAAGCTGATTAAATGGGCGGTTCTGCTGGCGGTAGTTTATGGCGCGTTTTTGTTCTCGGGATATGGCGTATTGGTCGGCAGCAATAAAAACGTCGGGGGATTGGGATTGCAATGTAAGTACATGACGGCACGCAACCTGGTGATTGCCCAGTATCTGCATGGTGACAACGGCCTGATTGGCGTTGCCGACTGTCCGCTGTTCAAGAAAGTCGAAACGGTGGTGGATTAATCACCACCGCCCAAACCGTCGCTCAGCGGCGGTTTCCCCTCAGTTGCGGGTAAACTTCATTTCAATCAGTGCGATCGCTTTTTCAATCGCCCGCCGGGTCACGGGATCGGCACCGGCTGGGTGAGTAGTAAAATCGATGCTTTTCAACTGGCTGGCCATCTTGTCCCGCACCTCGGTGGGTGCGATTACATCGATAACATCCAGGATCTGTTTGATCACCAATTGGCAGGCTACCAGGTCGGAAGCCAATTCCTGATCGTTGTTCAGCATGTCGGACATAATACCTTTCCTTCTTGATTCAGACGCCGCACACAATAGCATGCCGACTGGCGCTTTGCTGCCCCCTGGCCGTTTGCCGCTGAATTTTCAGCGTTATTGCGCATTGGGCGTCAAAACACCCGGCTGAATTGACCTATACTTGGGGCTTGAGCGGCGCGCATTTCGGCGTATCCCTCAGCCACACCCCAACAGGAGAAAGTTATGGCAAACCACAATGTGAAATCCTGGGCTACCGTGCGTGAGACCTCGGTTGAGATCGCCGAGGCCATTTTTGAACTGGCGAAAAATGACGAGGTTTTGGCACAAAAAATCTGGGAAGAAGGCAGTGACGAAGCGTTGCAAATGGCGTTTGCCAAAACCAGCGCCGACCAGCTGTACTGGGGCGAAGAAACCGTGGAGCGGAAAAACGTCTGATCGGCAAACGCTCATCAATAAAAAGCCCGGGTCACTGATTGCCCAGGCTTTTTCGGTAGTCTGTCAGACCCCTTTTGGGGTCATGTTCTGCCCTGATTTCACGGCTCTTCACCTCCCACACCTTCCGCATTATTCATTCTCATCACCGGTGTCACCATAAAAGCGGCTACACCTACAATTACAACCAGAGTAATAATCACTGTCATTAACATGCGATCACCCCATCAACGCTGAATTGTCACGGCTGACTCTGCTTAGGCTGTTATTTTTGCGACCTGACCCACTTCGGTAGCAGCGGCAGCGGGCAAGCCCAGATTAGCCGTTTTCCCTTCGGTCTGACAAGCCACCTGACAATGGTTTTTCCGAATAATTTCACCCGGGTGTCGGTGGCTTTTTTGTCCATGGCGGCAAGTTGTGTATACTTCAGCGCTATGTAGATCTCACACAGACGCACTGATGATACAAGAACACCACCTCTCATTGGTCTGCGCCCTCAGTAAATGGGTCGAAACTCACCTTGGAAGAGTGATCCATCTTGAAGAGCTGGCCGAATACTCCGGCTACTCTCTGTGGCACATGCAGAAGTTGTTCAAAGAAGCGACCGGGATTTCGCTGGGCAAGTACATCCGCGAACGCAGGCTGGCCGGTGCGGTTTACCAGTTGCGAAGCAGTGACGCCTCTATTTTCGACATCGCCCTCGATTTTGGTTTCGGCTCACAGTCACACTTCACTTATATGTTCAGAAAGCGCTTCGATATCACGCCTTATGATTTTCGTCAGGATTTAAGCGTGGATCTGCATATCGCTCCACCGCTGCACGTCATTCATCAAAAGACCGCCTGACCGACTTTCCCGCCGCCGCTAGCGGCGGGTTAATGCGTCCACAGTACCGCCACCAGGCCAATCAACGCGGGCAACGCCTGTACCCTGAGAATTTTACGGCTGGCCGTCAGCCCGCCAAACACCCCCGCCACCAGCACGCAGCCGAGGAAAAATAGCTGTATCGCAGGCTCATCTCGCCAGACGCCCCATGCCAGTCCTGCCGCCAGAAAGCCGTTATACAGCCCCTGATTGGCCGCCAACACCCGCGTTGCCGCAGCAAACTCGGCGGTAGTAGCGAACACTCGTCTGCCGGTGGGCTTCTGCCAAAGGAACATTTCCAGGATCAGGATATACAGATGAATCGCGGCAATTAGCAGCACTATTATATTAGAAATAATTATCATTTTATTTTGCAGGGTTAATCAGGTATTAGGTTTAACAAGTATAACCACACTCTGAATATTGCGAATATGCAGACATAAAAAAAACCCGCCAGGGCGGGTTTATTGCATAATCATTCAGAGTTAGTTAAGAACAACAACCAGCATCGCTGCGATCGAGATCCAAAAAGCCGCCGTTGCAATAACAACATGGGATAATCTTGCACGATAGAGTACTTGGCTCATAATGACCTCACAGGCTTCAGACCAGCGGTGGACAACATCACTTCTTGAGATTTATCTTAATCCACTGCTCCGACCTTTTATTTGCGCCAGATCACTATTTACCAGATAAACTATATTTACGCCCAAACATGGAATTTCGATCACATTATTTTAACGTTAATAGAGCGAAATGAATAAAACCATTAGTTTGTTATAGCCTGATGATATCAAACATCGCTCCAGGGCAGGCGGGGCGCGGCCATGCGCGGGCCGGAATAGCCTACAACTTCGGGAAAACGCCTATTCCCCTGCTCCCAGTCATGCTGCGCACGGGCAATCTCCTGCTTGTTGTGCCCAACAAAATTCCACCAAATGAGAATCTCTTCGCTTAATGGAACTCCGCCGATTAATAACCCCCGGCTTCCTTTCTTGGCATGTAACCCGATACGGTTAAGATTCTTACCTAAATAGGCAAACTCATTGGGTGAAAAATTTTCATCATTAAGCTCAAATGCACCAATAAGGGGCAAAAAGCCTATTTCAAAATCTTCACGCAGGGGCAACTGCAAATAGCCGTCGGCCTGCCATTCCAGATCAATGGCGATTAATGGTGAAAGAGTAAACACCGGAGAGCGATATTGTTCAAACTCCCCCACCAACAAAGTCTGTTTGACCCCATCACTGACCCAACATGGCAAATCAGGATAATGATCAAAACGCGGCGCCATATCGGCATGTTCGGCCGGCAAGGCGATCCATAATTGCGCGGCATGCAAACGCCGCTGTTCTCCGGTTGATTGCTCGGTATGCGTGATACCCTGCCCTGCGGTCATTAGATTGACCTGGCCGGGCCGTATAATCTGCTTACTGCCCAGGCTGTCACGGTGCAGCACTTCCCCTTCAATCATCCAGGTAAAGGTCTGCAGACCAATATGCGGGTGCGGGCCAACATCCATCCCCTGCGAAGAACCGCTGAAAACCGAGGGTCCGGCATGGTCGAGAAAGCACCAGGCACCCACGGTGCGCCGCTCACGGGTAGGTAAGGCACGATTAATCCCTATGCCGCCGACTTCGGCATTGCGTACGGCAATACGTTGGATCTGACGGACACCGTCAAGCACGGGACAATCACGGGAAGATGAAGAATGAGTTGGGCGGGAATTGCTCATAATAAAACGCCTCCAGAACGTCACACAGGTGAGTGAGTAGCCGGATGCCAGCTTAGCATGAGCCGGCATCCAGAACGCAACCTGTGAGGCCCTGGCGCTAGGACGACTTGATATAGCAACCCTTTATATCGACCTCATCGCGCGCATGCTTCAGATCGGAGAAGTAAGTCACACCAAAGAGTATTGATACCACTAACAACACGGAAACCAGCAAGCCGATAACGGCCAACAGTTTGGTTTCATCGTGGAGATTGTGCTCCATTTTATCCCCTGTATTGAAAGACGTCATGTCAGCCACAGCGTGACTGACAGCGTAAAGATGATCAGGGAGCAAGACGCTATCGCCAGCACAATGACAGCAAATTGCGCATCTCCCAAAGTTTCACGGTAGTTTTTATCTTGTGAGGTATTACGTTGTTGTTTCACAGAATCTATCTTAACTCATCACGCGTTAACGTTTTTGTGAGGGGTGATTGATAAAAGCCCGTCATTGCGGGTTTATCAGATTCCGCGCCAATACCGCTCAGACCTCAAGAGTGGCAAGACGCTATCAATTTTCCTGCCGAGGGTCAACATTGGCTCAGAACTGAGATAGCGTAGAACCTATAGCATTCGAAAATCTTATTACTACCAGAAGATAATTAGCCTAACTTATACTAAATAAAATAAAAAAGCCCGACCAAAGATCGGGCCAGGCATAGGCTGTCGTTGTTACTCAGGGATACGCAGTACCTGCCCCGGATAGATTTTGTCCGGGCTGGACAACATTGGCTTGTTCGCTTCGAAAATCTTGTTGTACAGATTGGCGTTGCCATACACTTCTTTCGAAACTGCGCTCAGGGTGTCGCCCTTTTTCACGGTATAGAAGCGGCTTTCTGCAGCAGCCTGTTCAACCGACACCTTGTCTTCCACACCGCTGATGCCGGCGACATTCCCTACGGCCACCAGGATCTTCTCTTTCAGCTCCTGGCTGACTGCGTCCCCGGTCACCACCGCTTTACCGTCAACCACCTGCACATCAACCTTGTCGATACCCGGCAAACCGGTTTTATTGAGGTGATCCTTCAGCTTGGCGCTTTGGTCTTCAGCAGTGGCATTGCCGGTCACTGTGTCCCACAGTTTTTCGCCCGCTTCTTTGACGAAGTTAAACAAACCCATATTCACTCCTTTCGATGGTTACAATGTTGCATTGACTTAAGGCTAGTTAAGCTTAGCACTGCAAGAGGGATATTCCATTGGCCCTGAGGTATTAAGCGGTTAGAGTAATCCGAAAGTGCCATCCTGGGTTGCCAATCGGCCCGGTTGCAGCAAGCCCGAGATGAAACAATCGCCGACTTTACCTACAATAAGGTTATGGAAGAGTCGATGAAGGACATGAGACGCGATGTACGCCTTGGTGATGTTTGTCTGTTATCTGGATGGTGGCTGCGCCGATATCGTGGTTGACGTACTGCGCGATGAACGCCAGTGCCTGATCAGCATGAAAGAACAGAACCTGCGCCATGCCGGTTGTTTTCCGTTTGAAGATTTTATCGATGGTTTCTGGTTACCTGCCAACGAATATGCCCCGATGTAAGAGGTCGGACAACTTTTCCGCTATTTTCCTTTGAGGAATTTCCTAATTCATCGGAAAATCGGTATACCGACGATGTTTTATGCCGCCAGTTTGCTAAATTGCCTCACCCGAACGATATGGAGACGGTGTCATGCCCGTATCTACCCTCTCAAACGAACATTATGAAGCCCTGCTACGCGACGTCAGCCTGGTGGTCGGCGGCGCAGTGATCCAGCTGATCAATCTCAATAAAAAAATTTCCGGTAATAATATTCTGGCCCATTTGGTGAACGAGATTGAGCATGAGACCAATCAACAGCGCTCTGCCACATTACGCTCCGCCATTGAAGTGATGGGGCAAGCCCCCAGAGGATAGTGGCTCCCATAAAAGAAAAGGCAGAGCTAGCGCTCTGCCTCATTACCCTTTGATCCCGACACAGGAGAAGGTAATAGCGTTGAAACTTAGAAACGATAGGTCAGGTTCACTGCCACGATATCGTCGGTGCTCAGTTTCAGCTTGTTATCGTCGTTCAACTGGTTGATTTTATAGTCAACATAGGTGTACATGTTTTTGTTGAAGTAGTAAGTCGCACCCACTTCCACGTATTTCACCAGATCGACGTCGCCAATCCCTTCGATATCCTTGCCTTTGGACTGCACGTAGGCCAGAGATGGACGCAGACCGTTTTCAAACTGGTACTGAGCCACAACTTCGAAGTTCTGCGTTTTGTTGGCGAAGCCGGAAATGCCGTTGCCGCTGATTGGCGTCATGTTACGCGTATCGGCGTACATGGCGGCCAGGTAAACCTGGTTGGCGTCATACTTAATTGCCGTGGTCCAGGCTGTTGCGCTGTCGCCTTTACCGTAGTCGGATTCTTTCTGCTTGCTGGTACGGTTGGAGTCAGAGAATGCCGCCGCTACACCGATGCCGGAGCCGCCGATGTCCTGATAATCCAGGGACATGCCGTAACCGTCGCCGTTTTGCTTGCTCACGGCACGACCGTCACCGTCGTTTTTACCCTGGTACTGCAACGCCAGGTTCAGGCCTTCCACCAGACCGAAGAAATCGCGGTTACGGTAGGTTGCCAGACCGTTGGAACGTGCGGTCATGTAGTTATCGGTGTAGCTGTAGGAGTCACCGCCGAATTCCGGCAGCATGTCGGTGTAAGCTTCTGCGTCGTACACTACGCCGTAGTTACGACCGTAATCGAATGAACCGTAGTCAGCAAATTTCAGACCGGCAAAGCCCAGACGGGTTTTGGTGCCCGCGGTACCCTGCCCTTCGTCGTGGTTGGCCTGGACGTTGTATTCCCACTGGCCGTACCCGGTCAGTTGATCATTGATTTGCGTTTCGCCTTTAAAACCCAAACGGACATAAGTTTTGTCGCCGTCTTCGGATTTATCATCGCTGAAAACATGTTTGGCCGCTACACGACCATAGAGGTCGAGTTTATTGCCATCTTTATTATAAATTTCAGCCGCGTTGGCAAAGGAGGTGATTGCCCCGAGGGCAATAGCTAAGGCTAATACACTGCGTTTCATCATTTATTTTCCTAGATATTATAATTTTTAATTCCTGCCCATCACGCCCAATTTATGGTTTGGGCTGTGATCTTTATCATTTAGTGTTTTATGAGCGCCCCTAATTAAGGAGCCATGTGACATTAGCATCATGAATCCCAACTTCAAATAAAAAAGTTCATAAAACACCGTGGATAAAGCATGTTTATTTGTAAGTAAATATTACAATCAGCACGCCAATCAAACCATTGATTATCATTGAAATTTACTACATAAGTTATAACCAATTTGGTGCAACGCACTAATTTGGTGCAGTTTGGTTTCTTTTTTGTATGCTTTCCATTCGATTCATAAATACCATGAAACTTAGCAGGGTTATGAATAACGTTACTTATTTCACATTTTTATCTGAGTAAAGTCATTGAGCTGATTTAGGGCTGTCACCCCGATTTAAGGCAAGCTTTTACCGATTCGAATAATTAATTCGATTCAAATCACCAAAAATTACAATGGGAGAGAGGCAAGGATAAAAAAGGAAAAAACAAATCGCAGATTATAATCCAGAGAAAATAAGAGAAATAAGTAGCATTATATACCGAGGTTATTTGAGGTTGCAGCCAACATCGCTACAACCTTAAATAGCATAAGAATAAAACCGCCTTATAAGGCGTTCTTTCAATATAGCGTGCTGCGCGGCGCTTCAACCAGCACCATGCCGGCACGCAACCCAAGCGCTACCCCTGGGTTAGGGAACAATATCCATTCGCTGACATGCTGAACCCGGTACTCTTCGCCAGGCTGCTCACACAGCAGCGTTCCCTGCTTCAGCTCGGTAAAGTTGGCGGTATCATCACTGAGATGCAACCTGAACTCTTCACTACGCTTAATCAGCGAACGTTCAACGCGGAATATTCGCAGTTCACTTCCTGACCGCAACGGCAAAGTCTCCCCGCTCACCGCCGCCTGCAGTGCACGGTTAATGGCGGCAAACTGCTGCAGATCGTTCGCGCCGAACGGTCGCGCCTTACCCAGCTCCAGCGTGCAGCTGGCGGCGCCGGCATGTTCGCTGGTGAAATGGCTGAAGGTACCGCCCGGTGCGCTGTGGATCACCAATGCATCCAAATCGGCTGCGTCCAGCAAGGCCAGCATCTCTGCACTGTAAGGTCGCGTCTGGAAAGGCAGAATACCAAAGCGCGGCAGGCGCGAATCACGGATTGCCGTATGCAGATCATAATGGAAACGTGCAGCGCCCTCATCGGCGAAAAACTCCGCGATAACCTGCTCCAGCTGCTGCGCCCGCGCGGTTTCACCGCTGTGGTCAAAATCGCGGTAGCGTCCGCCAAACATCCGGTTCATGTCACTGTGCAGATAACGCTTTCCGGCACGCATCGCCGCCGGATTACCCAGCACCACCAGCAGCCGAACCGCCAGGGGACGATCGCCGTTGAGCAGGTCTTTGACCAACTGATTCAACAGCTCAATGGGGGCGGTTTCATTGCCGTGGATACCCGCAGAAAGTACCACCGCCTGACGGTAACCTGGCTTCGGGGTCATTTCCAGCAGGCCTTCCGTCAGCCAACGCCAGTGCAAATTCGCATTTTCGCCCTGTTGCTCAGCGGGAACCTGCCCCGCCAGCGTCAGGGCCAACAAATCAAACATGGTGGCTCCGTCTATTGTTGGAAAGGATAAACCGAACCCAACCCGAGGATAGTTGTCAGGGAGTCCAGCGCTTCACGCCCTTCACGCAACAATTGCGGGTCGGCCAGGTCATTTTGCGTCAGGCGATCGCGGTAATAGCGATCGACCCATTCATTGAGCGTGACGAACAGGCTATCGTTCATCATCACGCGCGGATTCACCGCCCGCAGCTCCTGCTCATTCAGTGCCACACGCAGCCGCAAACAGGCAGGCCCGCCACCGTTGCGCATGCTCTCACGCAGATCGAATACCTTGATTTCATCAATAGGCCCGCCGCTGGCCGCCATCTCGCTCAGATAGCTCCAGACGCCGCTGTGCTGGCGCGACTCTTCGGGTACCACGATCATCATCTTGCCGTTTGGCTTGGTCAGGATCTGGCTGTTAAACAGGTAGGTTGCCACCGCATCCGCCACGGAAACCCGCGTCGTCGGCACCTCAATCGCCACCAGTTCGCTTTCCAGCGTCGCCATCTTGCGGCGCACTTCATCCAGCGCCTGTTGCTGCCGATAAAAAGCCTGCTGATGATGGAACAGCACGTTCTGGTTGCTGACGGCAATTACGTCGTTATGGAACACGCCCTGATCGATCACCTCCGGATTCTGCTGCACAAACACCGTGTGCTGCTCATCCAACTGGTGCAGACGGGCAATGGCCTCCCCGGCTTCACGCGTCTGGCGCGCCGGATAACGCGTTGGGGCAATTTCGCCACCAAACTCCTGACGGCCGTAAACAAACATCTGCACGCTGCGTTTTGCGTAGTCGCCGCCCAGGCGGTTGTGGTTAGCCGCACCTTCGTCACCAAACAGCGCCACCTGCGGCAAAGCCTCATGATGGGCGAAATGGCGGGGATCGTTAAACATCGCTCGCAGTACGCCAGAGGTGGTTTCAGCCTCAATCGCACGATGGAATTTATTGTTAAGATTGGCGGCAGTAAAATGCACCTTGCCATCAGCACTGTCTGCGGAAGGCGATACCGTGGCCGCATTGGCGGTCCACATGCAGGAAGCCGAACTGAGCGCGGACAGCAGGCGCGGGGATTGCTGCATCGCCTGCGCCAACACGGTTTCATCGCTGCCGCTGAAGCCCAGTTTACGTAACATCGGCACATGCGGGCGTTCCTGCGGCGGTAAAACCCCCTGCTGGAAACCGAGATCGGCCAACGCCTTCATCTTCAGCAAGCCTTGCTTGGCCGCCAGTTTCGGGTTCGACACGCTATTTTGGTGCTGGGTCGAAGCCTCATTACCAAATGACAATCCGGCGTAGTGATGCGTCAGGCCCACCAGACCATCGAAATTGACTTCATATCCTGACATGCTGTTCTCCTGATCTTGTAGGGGCGCTGCATGCTGCGCCCCTACAGTAACAACGCTGTGGCTTGAAAAGCGGCGGCTAAAACTTAATTAAATGACAGTCCTGGTGACAGGCTGGCCGGCAACGTCAAACTTTCGCTTTCCAGCGACGCCATTGGCCAGGCGCAATAATCCGCCGCGTAGTAGGCACTTGGGCGATGGTTGCCGGAGGCCCCCACACCGCCGAACGGTGCCGCACTGGAAGCCCCGGTCAACGGCTTGTTCCAGTTGACGATACCGGCGCGCGCTTCCAGCAACAGGTGGTCAAAGCGCTCACGCTGCGGCGATACCAGACCGACCGACAGGCCATAGCGCGTCTGGTTGGCGATACGCACGGCTTCATCAAAGTCGTTATAGCGAATGATGGTCGTCAGTGGGCCAAAGTACTCTTCGTCCGGCACGTCACGCACGCCGGTCACGTCAATAATGCCGGGGCTGAGCAACGCGCTGCCACTTTCCAGGCGCTGCATGGTCAGCAAGGCTTTGCCACCCAGCGACAGCAGGTGATGTTGTGCCGCCAGCATTTTTTCTGCCGCCGCGGAAGAGATCACCCCGCCCATAAACGGCTGGGGTTCAGCGTCCCAACGCCCAATACGCAACGCACTGGCTACCTGCACCAAACGCTCGATAAAGGCATCGCCCTCGCTGCCGCGTTTCACCAGAATACGGCGCGAACAGGTGCAGCGCTGCCCGGCGGAAATAAACGCCGACTGGATCGCCAGGTTGACCGCCGCATCGCAGTCTTCAATCTGGTCAACAATCAGCGCGTTGTTGCCGCCCATTTCCAAGGCCAGAATTTTCTCAGGCTGCCCCGCCAACTGACGATGCAGGTGATAACCGGTGCCGGCGCTGCCGGTAAACAGCAGACCGTCGATATCGGTGCTGGCGGCCAGCGCCTCGCCGGTTTCACGTCCGCCCTGCACCATATTAATCACCCCGTCAGGCAAGCCGGCCTGCTGCCATAGTTTCAGGGTTTCCTCGGCGGTCTGCGGGGTCAGCTCACTCGGCTTGAACACCACCGTGTTACCCGCCAGCAAGGCAGGTACGATGTGCCCATTGGGTAAATGGCCGGGGAAGTTGTAAGGCCCAAACACCGCCAGCACGCCGTGTGGCCGGTGGCGCAGCACCGAAGCCCCGTCCGCCATCGCGGTCTGGCTAACGCCGGTACGCGCCTGATAAGCCTGCAGGGAAATCGCCACTTTGCCGATCATCGCCTGGACTTCGGTCAGCGTTTCCCAACGGGGTTTGCTGGTTTCACGGCTGATGGTGGCCGCCAAATGCGACTTGTGCTCTTCCAACAGCGCAGCAAAACGTTTTACCAACTGTTCGCGTTGTTCAAACGGCGTGCGCGCCCAGGCCGGGAATGCGGCACGAGCGGCTTCACAAGCGGCGGCCACATCGCTGCCGTCGGCGGCGTTAGCCTGCCACAGCGGCTGATTGTCGACCGGATCGGTTTTGCTGAATTCAGCACCACGGCCCTGCTGCCAGGCGCCATTAATAAACAGTGCAGGATGTGACATTACGCTTTCTCCTGTGCAATAAGGGGGATAACCCGCACCGGGCTGCCTTGCTCAACGCCCAGCGCCGCAGCGGTGGCCGCATTGAGGTGCAGACGGTCGTCATACAGATCGGCATTGACCAGCAGTGCGCGGTAATTTTGATAATGATCGTTAGCCACCAGATGAACCGGCGCATCGGCGCGCATCGGCGTTTCATCCAGCACCACTTTCACCAGGCGGCTCTGCTTGACCGCACGGATATGATCGATTTCCGCTTCCAGCGTCGGGCCACCGTCGAAGATATCGACATAGCCCTGATAACGCAGGCCTTCCGACTCCAGTACGCGGCGCGCCGGTACCGTCTGCGGATGCACTTCGCCAATCACTTTTTGCGCGTCTTCGGCCAGGAAATCGACATACAGCGGGTGCTTTGGCATCAGTTCGGCAATAAACGCCTTCTGACCGGTGCCGCTCAGGTAGTCCGCCTTGGCGAACTCGATGGAAAAGAAATGATTGCCAACGCTCTCCCAGAATGGGGAACGACCCTCTTCATCGGAGAAGCCACGCATTTCGGCAATCAGACGCTCAGAGAAACGCTCACGGAAAGCGGCAATAAACAGAAAACGCACCTTCGACAGCAGCTTACCGTTTTCGCCGTGACGGTAGTCCGGATCGAGGAACAGCGTGCACAGTTCGGAATGGCCGGTGTGATCGTTGCTGAGGAACAGCGTCGGCACCGATTTATACACATTCAACTGCTTGGAGGCATGCACCTGGGTGCCAACGCGGAAGCTATACCAGGGTTCGGTCAGGCCCACGGCCACTTCAATGGCGCAAACCCCGACCGCCTGTTGGCGCTCCGTGTCTTCCAGCACAAACAGATAACACTGCTCACCACGCGGAAGTTCGCCTTGCCAGGTTTTTAACGCCCGCTCAATGCGTGCCAGCAAGGTATCTTCGTCTTGCGGCAGGGAAGTGAGACCGATGCCGGACTTACCGGCGAGCGTCAGTAAATCAGCCAAATCACGACGCTCTATAGGGCGAATAATCATCATAATGCGAACCTCTTCTTAAGCAGGCTGCGCAGGTGAAGGCGCAGCCCGTGTGTTAGCTGCAAATCCGCGCCACGGCTCGCGCGAATCGCGCCAGCCCCTCTTTCACATCCTGCTCAGGAATGATCAGCGAAGGAGTGAAACGCACCACATCCGGGCCGGCGATCAGGGCAATCACGCCCTCTTCGTTGGCCAGTTGGGTGATCTGTTTCGCTTTACCGGCATAATCCTGGGTCAACTGACAGCCAATCAACAGGCCACCACCGCGGATTTCAGAGAAAATCGGGTATTGCTGGTTAATCTTGTTCAGGCCGTCGAGGAACCACTGGTGACGTTGTTTAACCCCATCCAGCACTTCCGGCGTGTTGATGATTGAGAACACCGCCCCCGCTACCGCCGTCGCCAGCGGGTTGCCGCCGTAGGTGGTGCCGTGGGTACCCACGCCCAGGGTTTTAGCCAGTTCGTCAGTGGTCAGCATGGCGCCGATTGGGAAGCCGCAACCCAGCGCTTTCGCGGTAGTCAGCACGTCAGGCACCACGCCGTATTGCGTATAGGCGTACAGCTCGCCGGTACGGCCCATGCCGGTTTGCACTTCATCGAAAATCAGCACCGCGTCGTGACGGTCGCACAGCTCACGCAGCCCCTGCAAGAAGGCCGGATCGGCCGGCAGCACGCCGCCTTCGCCCTGAATCGGCTCGACGATCACTGCGCAGGTGTGGTCGTTGATCACTTCGGCGGCGGCCGCCAGATCGTTAAACGGCGTGTGGGTGATACCGCCCGGCAGCGGGGCGAAATCTTTGGAGTACTTCGGCTGGCCGCCGGCAGAGACGGTAAACAGCGTGCGGCCGTGGAAGGCGTTGTTAAATGCCACAATCTGATTCTTGCTGCTGTTGCCCTGGTCCAGCGCACGTTTACGTGCCAGCTTCAGTGCCGCTTCGTTGGCTTCCGCCCCGGAGTTACAGAAAAACACCTTGTCGGCAAAGGTGGCGTCAATCAGCTGTTTGGCCAAACGCAGTACCGGCTCATTGGTGTAGCCGTTGCCCAGATGCCACAGTTTGCCCGCCTGCTCCACCAATGCTGCCGTCACCACCGGGTGAGCATGGCCCAACGCGTTGACCGCGATACCACCGGCAAAATCGATGTAAGACTTACCCTGTTGATCCCAGACCTGCGAACCTTCTCCCCGTACCAGAATAAAATCAGCGGGGGCGTAAACCGGGACCATCCAGTCGTCGAAAGACTGGCGGGTAACTGCGATTGGCTGTTCCATAATGACCTCATAACTTCAGCAAAGACTGAATTTTGACTGTAAGGGCCGCTCCAGCCCGAATGTTCCGTAACAAAACAACAAAAACTGCGCCGTGGGTTCGACTTTTCGACCGGTGATAACTCTGCCTTTCACCGTCTATTCAGAAACAAATCTGTTACATCAAACGCCTTTTTCGCTATTTATGCCGGGTATCGGGTCCTGTAACGGGGAATAAATGTTAACGAGCAGTTAAAATACATGCCGTTTGATAAAGAGTGTAGAGCAGCTATCGTGCCAAACTGGGATTTTTGGCGGATTTTGCGTTTTTTTACGCTAAAACAACGGCTTACAATGCATACTTATTCAATAAATATGCATTGGTAATGAATAATTGGAAAAATAAGGCTAAAAATCATCGTTGGCCGCGAAATCCTATTCAATTACAAAAAACTTCAATAATTCTGATCGCGCTCGCAAAAATAATTTGGCCCGATCTGCGCCCGATCACACTTTCGCCCCACTTCGGTGCAATGAACGCACCAAACACGGGCAAACCCGCGTCAGATCAGGCTCTGCGTGACGCCAGGTGAACCATCATCGGGCGTCTCTGCGGGCAACTTCCGCGCCAGATCTCATATTTGTTAACTTACCGAACAATTTGTTGACAGTCTGGGGACACGATAATAGGTTAATTTCAATGGAACACGTGTTCCATGATGAAAAAACACACACCACATCGACTGCACAGCATCGGGGTTATCATGGCTCATTTCTGCTTGCGTACTAACCATAGGATCACCGGGGCCGCACTGGCCGTGCTGTTGGCCCTGCCCGTTTCCGCCAGCGCCAACACCAGCATTACCTTCGCCAACTATTTGCCGAATGATTACATCAACAAGGTGATTAAAGACTTTGAGGCGGCACATCCGGACATCCAGGTGCAGTCGATCAAATGCGGCTTCGCCGACTGCCATCAAAAGCTGACGACCGCGCTGGCCGTCGGCCAGGGTGCCGCCGATATTTTCAGCGTCAGCACCATCAAGCTGGGCAGTTTTGCCAACTCCGGTGGCCTGAACAACCTGAGCGCCCCACCGTTCAGCATCGATAGCCAGGGCTGGCAGTTTGATCCTTCGATGATCAGCCTGGCGAAGGGCAACGACGGCAATATCTACGGTGTGCCCTACGACACCGGGCCGGTGGTCATGATCTACCGTAACGACATGGTGCAGAAGGCGGGGATGAAGATTGAAGACATCACCCAAAGCTGGGACAGCTTTATCGCCTTCGGGGAAAAGCTGAAAAAAGAGCAAGGCGCCTACCTGCTCCCGGCCGCCACCAGTTTGATCAACCCGCTGGTGGTGGGTATGAACAGTGAACCGGGCAAGCCGGTATACACCAAAGACGGCAAACCCAATCTTGATTCGCCGCAGATCAAACAGCTGATGACGGTGATTAAAACGCTGTATGACAAAGGGCTGGCGGCCTCGCTCGACGGCTCAACCAACTCGCAGGAATACATCAAGCTCTACCGCCAGGGGAAACTGTTCGCCGATATCGACGGCCCGTGGGACGAAGGTCGTATTGAACAGGAATTGGATCCGGACGGCGCCAAGGCCGGCCTGTGGCGCGTAACCGGCGTGCCGGGCAATATCAAGGTCAATGCCGGCGGCACCACGCTGGTGATCCCGAAACAGAGCAAAAACGCCCAGGCGGCCTGGCAGTTCATTCAGTACTTTATGCAGCGTGACGTAGTGATCGATGCGGCGAAAACCGCCGGAACCCTGCCTGCCCGTCTCGACGTGTATAACGCGCCCTACTTTGACACACCGAGCAGCATTCTCGGCGGTCAGCATTCGATGCGCTACTACGCCAGCCTGGTGCCGGATCTGAAACCGGTCGCCTCATCGCCGGAAGACAATATCGCCAACGAGATCCTTAACGAAGCGGCGAAGAAAATTCTGGTGCAGCATCAGGACATCGACAGCACCCTGCGCGATGCCAACAAGCTGCTCGAGCGGCGGATGCGCGCACTATAATCCCCTCTCCCCTGGGAGAGGGTTAGGGTGAGGGGGAAACACGAATAACCTTCCCCCTCTCCTCCAGAAAGAGGCGATATTCAGTCAGGCCTTTCGGCCACCCATGTTCGTTTTCCGTCGGTTCGGGGAGTCTATGCGTAAGCGATTTTTCAAAGGGCTGCTGCACGATCACCGCACCGCCTACCTGCTGCTGCTGCCGTTTATGCTGCTGTTCGCGGTGTTCAACGCCTTCCCGATCTTCTTCTCGGCGTTTTTGTCATTTCAGTCGTGGAACCCGGTAAAGGGCCTGAGTTCGATGAAGTTTGTCGGACTGGATAACTTTTACTATGCCTTCACCGACGATGCCTTCTGGGTGTCGCTGGTCAACACCATCAAAATTACGCTGGTGTCCGGCCTGTGCCAGCACCTGTTCGCCATCACCCTGGCCTACTCATTGCTGCACATCATCGTGCGCGGCAGACGCTTTTTGAAGGCGGCGATCTTCCTGCCCTACATCACCTCGTCCGTCGCCGTCAGCCTGATTGTGTTTAACCTGTTCTCCCCGGTCGGCATGGTTAACGAACTGCTCAGCGGGCTAGCCACCAAACTGCACCTCGCAACCTTGGCAGCGGCGTTGCCCATCAACTTCTTTGACAGTGACTGGATCCGCTTCACCATCGCCAATCAGGTGACCTGGAAGTTTACCGGCATCAATACGGTGATCTACATGACCGGTCTGGCGTCGATCTCACCGGACCTGTATGAAGCGATCGAACTGGACGGCGCCGGCCGCTGGCAAAAATTTCGTTATATCGCCCTGCCGCTGTTGGCGCCCTTTATCTTCTTCGCCACCTTGATGACGCTGATCGGCAATATGCAATTGTTCAATGAACCGATGATCCTCACGCAAGGCACCGGCGGCGTCGACAACAGCGGCCTGACGGTATCGATGTACGTGTACAAAACCGGTTGGTCCTATCTGGACATGGGTACCGCTTCGGCGATCTCCTGGATCCTGTTCCTGTTGATTGCCGTGGTCAGCGCCCTGGTGTTCTGGGGCTTTGGCAAGCGTGGAGGATTGAACAATGAACGCTAACGGCCGCCGTTTTGACACCGGCAAACTGGTGATTTACCTGCTGGTCTCACTGTTTGCTTCGCTGTCATTATTCCCGTTCTATTGGTCGGCTTTGCTGGCGACGCAGGACACCCGCAGCATCATGGGCATGTCGCTGCGCTTTGGCAGCCACCTGCTGGAAAACTACCAAGGGCTGGAACAGCAAGTTCCCTTCACCCATGCGCTGCTCAATACCCTGTATGTCACCGCCATGGCGACGCTGACCAGCGTGCTGGTTTCCGCCGCTGCGGGCTACGCCTTCAGCGTTTATCAGTTCAAAGGCAAAAAGGTCCTGTTCACTACCCTGATGCTGACCATGATGGTGCCCAGCGTGGTCAATCTGGTGCCCTATTTCTTCGTGATCAAAAGCGTCGGCCTGCTGGATCAGTTCGCCGCCGTCTGGCTACCCGCCGGGGTCAACATCTTCGGCATTTTCCTGGTACGGCAGTACGTCAGTTCCTCACTGCCCAGCGAAATTCTCGACAGTGCGCGCATGGATGGCCTGAACGAACTGCAAATCTTCCTGCGTATCGGCCTGCCGCTAATGCGTCCGGCGCTGCTGACGGTGGCGATCGTGGTGGTGGTCGATACCTGGAACAACTTTATGCTGCCGCTGGTGGCGTTGCAGTCGCCGGACAAACAAATTCTCCAGTTGGTGCTGCGCAGCCTGAGCGGCGCCACTGCCACGCCGTGGAACCTGGTGATGACCGGCAGTTTCCTGGCGATCGTGCCGCTGTTGATCGCCTTTATCTTCTCGTCCAAACAAATGATGGAAAGCCTCACCCGTGGGGCGGTCAAAGGATAACTTATGCAATCAATCGATATTTACCGCGCTAACGGCGCGAGCGAGCGTCAACAAGTGATCCTGTTTGCCGCCGCAGAAGACCAACTGCCTGCCACATTGCAAAATGCCGGTCTGCAACGGGCGGCCGTCGGCGTACTTTATCCACTGGGTGACAGCCGTTTTGCGCTCAACATCGGCACGCCGCTGACCCCTGCCGCGCTGCAGGATGCCGGTGCGGCGATCGCCGCCGGGCAAAAAGACTACGGGCTGCAACAGCTCCGCCTGACACTGGCCCCGGAATTACCGGCTGATGCCGAGAACTGGCGTTGGTTGCTGTTCGGCCTGCGTTTAGGGGCTTACCGCTATCAGCATCACGCCAGCGCGACGCTCACCGATCCCACCCTGCCACTGGCTAGCCAGGACGCGGCCACCCAGGCCCTGTGCGACTGGGCCAATCTGCATGCCGAAGGCGTGATCGCCGGTCGCGAACTGATGAATAAACCGGCCAATATTCTCTACCCGGAGAGCTTTGTAGAAGCGGTAGCACAGTTGCCCTTCCGTCATCTTCGCCAGGAGGTATTGGGGGATGAACAAATGGCGGAGCTGGGCTTTGGCGGCCTGCTCGGGGTCGGCCAGGGCAGCGCCCGTGCGTCGCAGTTGCTGATCCTCGATCACCACCCGGCCAATGCCCGCCACACGCTGGCACTGGTCGGCAAAGGCGTTACCTTCGACAGCGGCGGCATCAGTATCAAAGGCGCGGCACGCATGAGCACCATGAAGTTCGATATGGGCGGTGCCGCCGCGGTGGTAGGCGCCATGCGCATTATCGACGCACTGCAATTACCCATCCGCGTCATTGGTCTGTGCGGGCTGGTGGAAAACATGCCCTCCTCCCGCGCCCAACGCCCCGGTGACGTTGTCACTATGCACAACGGTAAATCGGTGGAGATCATTTCCACCGACGCCGAAGGCCGCATGGTGCTGGCGGACGTGATCAGCTATGCCCAGCAACGCTTCCAGCCGGATTATCTGCTGGATATCGCGACCCTGACCGGCGGCGCCGGCGTGGCGCTGGGCAAGGAATATGCCGCCATGATGGGCAACGACGAAGCTTTTTTGGCGCAGGTCACCCAGGCGGGCCAGGTCAGCGCAGAACCGGTGTGGCCGATGCCGCACGGCGGCTGGTATCGCGGCGTGCTGAAGTCTGAATTCGCCGACTACCGCCACGGCGGTGAAGATCCACACGGCAGCCCGTGCGTGGCGGCGACCTTTATCAGCGAATTCGTACAACCGGGTCAACGCTGGGCGCATCTGGACATCGCCGCCATGTCGACCGATATGCCGCACCGCAAACTGTATGCCAACGGCGCGTCCTCATTCGGCGTGCTGCTGCTGGCACGGCTGAGTTCCCTGCTTGCCGAAACGGAGCACTAATGGCTTACGTAGAATTGCTTGATATCAACAAACGTTATGACAACGGCTATCAGGCCGCCAGCAACGTTAATCTGCAGGTGGAAAAAGGCGAATTTGTGGTGCTGCTCGGCCCATCGGGCTGCGGAAAATCCACCACCCTGCGGATGATCGCCGGGCTGGAAACCCTGTCCTCCGGCGAATTACGCATCGACGGCGAACGCATGAACGAAGTGCTGCCCAAATACCGTGATATCGCCATGGTGTTCCAGAGCTATGCGCTGTATCCGCACATGACGGTGTACGACAACATGGCGCTGTCGCTGAAAATCAAAGGCATGGCCAAAGCGGAGATCGCCGGCCAGATTGCCGCCGTCGCCGAAATGCTGCACCTGAGCGAGTTTCTACAGGTTAAACCCGGGCAGCTCTCCGGTGGCCAACGCCAACGGGTGGCGCTCGGCCGGGCGATCGTCCGGCGGCCGAAGGTGTTTCTGTTTGATGAACCGCTGTCCAACCTCGACGCCAAGCTGCGCAACCGCATGCGTCAGGAACTGTCGGCGCTGCACAAGGCGATTGGTGCCACCATTATCTACGTCACCCACGATCAGGTGGAAGCAATGACCATGGCGGACAAAGTGGTGATCATGAACCAGGGCAAAGTACAGCAAATCGGCACGCCGCTGGATCTCTACCACCGTCCGGTTAATCGTTTTGTCGCCGAGTTTATCGGCTCACCGCAAATGAATCTGTTTGAGGTACAGGTACAGGTTCAGGGGGAGAGGATTGTGCTGCAGGGCGATTCGGGCCTGGTGCTGCCGCTGGCCACCGCGGATTTCCCGGCGTTGGCTCAGCAACAGGGGGCCTGGCTGACGCTGGGCTGCCGTCCGGAAGCCTGCCGTATCAGCGAACCGCTGGCAGAACCGCATCTGACCGGGACGCTGGTATACAGTGAAAATCTGGGGGCAGAAAGCAATCTGTTCGTGCAAGGCGACAACGGCGCGCAATACATCGTGAAACAGCATTCTCAGTTGCAGCAGTCACAAGGGCAACCGCTGGCGGTAACGCTGGATACCAGCGCACTGCACTTTTTTGACTCACAAACCGGCGAACGACTGGCACCGCAGGGGGAAACGGTGTTACCGAGCGGCATTCTGTGAGACCCTATGCCCGCTGCGCGACCCTACCGCAGCGCCCTGTTTTCCGTTGAGTATGCGCACCATGCCGATTAAAAAAGTCACCTCTCACGATGTCGCCCGCGTGGCCGGCGTTTCACGCACCGTGGTTTCCCGCGCCTTTTCCAATCAGGGCCGGGTATCGCAGAAAAACCGTGAGCTGGTGATGCGCGTCGCCAGCCAACTGGGCTACGCCCCGGATGCCATCGCCCAGAGCCTGCACACCGGCAAAACCGGCTTTGTCGCGGTGGTGGTAAACCACTTTCATGACCTGTCCGACCTGGAGTTTTTCGACCGTCTGGTGGAGCAGTTGCAAAACAGCAACCGGCAGGCGGTGATGATTCGGCTGGAAGGTATCGAAGATCCGGCCGGCTACCTGAAACAAACCATTTCCTATCACGTCGATTCTGCCGTGGTGTTCGCCGACAACATCAGCGCCCGCGCCGCGAAAGATCTGTTTCGCGTCGCCACGCCGATTATGCTCAACGGCCTGGCAGGCGATGCCCTGTGCGATGCGCTCAACGCCGATGAGGCCCCCAGCCTGCAACAATTGGCGGCGCTGATGGCGCAAAAGGGGCAACAACGGGTGGCGGTGCTGGGCGGACGCAGCAGCGCCAAAGGGGAACAGCTGCGCCAACAGACCTTTTTAGCCCAGGCGGCGCAGCAGCAGTTGCAGATCGTGGCCCAGCTCAGCGGTGACTACAGCTACCTGAGCGGTTTCAAACTGGCACCGCAACTGCTGGCGGCACGGCCGGCCCCGCAGGCGATCTTCTGCACCGCAGATTCCATGGCGATGGGGGTGATGGATTATATTCGTTTGCATACGTCGCTGCGGATCCCGCAGGACGTCGCGGTCTACGGCTTCGACGATATTCCGATGGCCGCCTGGCCGAGCTACCAACTGACCTCGGTGCGGCGGGATATCAGTGCGATGATCGCCGCCATCGTGCAACTGATCGAACTGCGCAGCAGCAGCCCGCAGGCCGCGCCGCAGCAGGTGACCATCCCCACCGAACTGGTGGTGCGCGCCTCCTGCTAACCCCGCCTTTCAGCGGGTAGTAATAATCTCGGCATCGCGTAATTCCGGTGCTGCCATGCCGGTTTGCCACAGCCAGTATTGGATCGGGCCGGGGCAATTGAGGCTGACCACCTTGTGGTTGCCCTGCTTATCGACGGCATGGATCGTCACCCCTTCGGTATAACCGTCCTTCAGGTAGTTCAAATCCTCGATCGCTTCATACACCGCCTGATCCAGCGTCATGCCCATTTTCATATACAGCACTACGGCGCGGCTGGTGCCGCAGCGGATGGTCATTTCCCCGGTGTGGGTGCAGGCGCAGGCGCCATAGCGGCTGTCGGCATAGGAGCCGCTGCCGATGATCGGACTGTCTCCCAACCGCCCAGGGTATTTCCACGCCCAGCCCGAGGTAGAGGTAGCGGCACTGAGGGTGCCCCCGCTATCCTGCGCTAAAAATACCGTGGTATCGCGCACTCGCTCCGGATCGGTAGCGTTGTTCGACAGCCCGGCCAGCGGAATATTCGGCCAATCACGACGCTGTTCGGCACTCATCGCCTGCTCGAGCTTTTCCCACCAGACGCGTTTGGAGTCGGCAATCAGATTGTCACCGGCCAGTGCGCCAATTTCAGCGGCAAAACGTGCCGCCCCGGCGCCAACCAGGATCTCGTGGTTAAGGTCTTCCATCACCCGGTACGCCACCTCCACCGGATGCAGGTACCCTTGCAATGCCCCTACCGCGCCGGTGCGCAAGCTATCGCCGTCCATCACCGAGGCATCCAGCTCCATCTCACCCAATACGTTGGGCCAGCCGCCATAACCCACGGTGCGCACGCTCGGATCCAACTCCACCAGCTTGATGCCCTCAACGATGGCGCGCAGGCCGTTGTGCCCCTGCTGCAGCCGTTCGGCCGACAGACCGATGCCCGGATGTCCTTCAGAGTTTGCAATCACAATCATAGGGTTCTGTTTCCCGCACGGCGTTAAGCGCCCAAAAGAGGCACCGGATAATCCGGTGTTCGGCACCAATGGAACACGTGTTCCATTGGTGTTTAAAAAGTATCTTCGCCCCGTAGAAAAGTCAAACTCAGGCGGACGAAAGCGTGGCTTGGCACGCCTTTTCTCAACGTGCTGTCGGCCAGCAAACGGCAGCCATTCAACTACACTGTGATCTCGACCGAAAAACGCTTGAGGAGCCATGATGTCCAAGAAAACTGTAGATCCCACCCAACCGGCCGCACAGCATGATATCCGCACCTTTCTGGATGCGTTGAATGCCGGCGGTGGCAAGCCGATGGAACAAATGAAACCGAAAGAGGCGCGCAAAGTGCTGGAGGGCGCGCAGCGTAGCGTCGAAGTGCCACTGCACGAGGTCGAAATCAGCGAGAAAACCATTCATGTCGAGGGGCAGGATATCCTGCTGCACATTGTGCGACCGGCCAAGGTCAAGGAAACACTGCCGGTATTTATGTTCTTCCACGGCGGTGGCTGGGTGCTGGGCGACTTCCCTACCCATGAGCGGCTGGTGCGTGACTTGGTTTACAGCTCAGGTGCGGCAGCGGTGTTCGTCAACTATACCCCGTCACCGGAGGCTCATTACCCAACCGCCATCAATCAGGCCTATGCCGCCACCGAATGGGTGGCCGAATACGGCGAGAAAATCAACGTTGACGGCTCGCGGCTGGCAGTGGTCGGCAACAGCGTCGGCGGTAATATGGCGGCGGTGGTTAGCCTGATGGCCAAAGAAAAAGGCACCCCGGCGCTGCGCATGCAGATCCTGCTGTGGCCGGTAACGCACGCCAGCTTTGATACCGACTCTTATCACCAGTTCGCCGAAGGCCACTTCCTGACCCGCAACATGATGAAATGGTTCTGGGACAACTACACCACCGATAAAGCGCAGCGTAAGGAGATCTACGCCTCACCGCTCAATGCCACGCTGGAACAGCTAAAAGGCCTGCCGCCGGCACTGGTGCAGACCGCCGAACTGGACGTGCTACGTGACGAGGGCGAAGCCTATGCCCGGCTGCTGAATGCCGCCGGGGTAGAGGTCACTTCCACTCGCTACAATGGACTGATCCACGATTACGGTCTGCTAAACCCTATCGCCCATGTGCCGGCGGTGCATTCCGCCATTCATCAGGCCGGGCGGGCGCTCAAACATTATCTGGCCTAGGCTAATCGGCATAATGGCAGGCTACCCGATGCCCTGCTGACACCGTCCGTAATGCCGGAGCCTGTTCCCGGCACTGCGCGGTGGCCTGCGGACAACGGGTGTGAAAACGACAGCCGTGCGGCGGTTGCGCCGGGTTAGGCAGTTCGCCCCGCGCCATCGCCTGCGGCTGGCGTTGCGGATCCAGACTGGGCACCGCCGCCAGCAACGCCTGGGTATAGGGATGGCGCGGTTGGCCAAACAGGCTGTCGCGGTCTGCGCTCTCGACAATCTGGCCGAGATACATCACCGCCACGTCCTGACACAGGTGTTCCACCACCCCGAGATCGTGCGAAATAAACAGGAAGGTCACCCCCTGCTGCTCCTGAAGATCGGAAAACAGGTTGATGATCTGTGCCTGTATTGAGACGTCAAGCGCCGAAATCGGCTCGTCCGCGACAATAAATTCCGGCTGCAGGATCAGCGCGCGGGCAATACCGATACGCTGCCGCTGACCACCGGAAAACTCATGCGGAAAACGGCCGTAGTGCTGCGCCGACAGCCCGCAGATCTCCATGGTGTCGATCACCCGATCACGCAGCTCGTTTCTCTGCGCCAGCCCATGTTGCAACAGGGCTTCACCAATCGCATCGCCAATGCGCATCCTCGGGTTCAGCGAACTGTAGGGATCCTGAAACACCAACTGCATCTTCGGGCGCATCTCACGCAGCCGTCGTGGGCTGAGCGCATCCAGCGCCTGTCCCTTGAACAGCACCTCACCGGCGGTTTTGTCATGCAGCCCCAGCAGCGTGCGGCCGACGGTGGTTTTCCCACTGCCGGACTCGCCCACCAGGCCGAAAATCGTGCCTTTTCGAATGCCGAAACTGACGTCATCCACCGCTCGCAGCTGTCCTGTAGTCCGGCCGAACAGGCCTTCCCGCAGCGGAAAATGCTTCTTCAAACCTTTGACTTCCACTAACCACTCAGCCGACATGAATGCGCCCTCCTGCATTCAGAAAACAGGCCGACTGGCGCTGCAATGGGCCATACAACGGCGGGATACCGTCGCGACAGCGCGCACTGGCCTGAGCGCAACGATCGGCGAAGGCGCAATGGTCGGGCAGTTTAGCCAAATCAGGTACCTGACCGGGAATCGAATACAATCTGCGTCGCCGCTGCCCGGCCACCGGTCGCGAAGCCATCAGCCCCTGAGTATAGGGGTGCAGCGGGTTAGCCAGCACTTCACGCGTTGCCCCCTGCTCGACTATCCGTCCGGCGTACATCACCACCAGCCGGTCGGCCATCTGGGCAATCACGCCAAGGTCGTGGGTGATCAGCATCATCGCCATATTATTTTTTGCGGGTCTGTTCACGCAGCAGTGCCAGGATTTGCGCCTGCACGGTGACGTCCAGCGCGGTGGTCGGCTCATCGGCAATCAACAGGGCCGGACGGCAGCTGATGGCCATGGCAATCATAATACGCTGCAACATGCCGCCGGAGAGCTGGTGCGGGTAGCTGGTCATCAACTGCTCCGCACGCGCCAACCCCACCTCGGTAATCAGTGCAGTCGCCTCCCGCCAGGCCGCCTTCGGCGAAGTACCGCGATGACGGATCAGCGGTTCCACCAGCTGTTCGCCGATGGTCAGCACCGGGTTCAGGGCGCTCATCGGTTCCTGGAAAATCATCGCCAACCGGTTACCGCGCAGATCGGCCATCTGCTGCGGTCGCAGTTTCAATAAATCTTGCCCGTCAAAATGGATTTCGCCGCCGTCAATCTGCGCCAGCGGCTGCGGTAACAGCCCCATCAGCGCCATGGCGGTAACGCTTTTACCACAGCCGGACTCGCCGACCACTCCCAGCGTCTGTCCGGCATGCAGTTCAAAACTCAGTTGCTGCACCGCCTGCACCCGGCCCTGCTCGCCATTGAAGGCCACCGACAGTTGATTAAAAGCCAGCAGGGGTCGGTTCATGGTCTTGCTCCGTTCATTTTCGGATCGAGCGCGTCCCGCAGGCCGTCACCCAGAATGTTAATCGCTACCACGGTGATAAAAATCGCCAGGCCGGGTGGCATCCACAACCAGGGACGACGTTGAAAATCGATCAGGCTGTTGGCGGCGTCCATCATGTTGCCCCACGACGGCGTCGGCGGTACCACGCCCAGCCCCAGGTAGCTGAGTGCCGACTCACTGAGTATGGCATTGGCAACGCCCATGGTCGCCACCACCACCAGGATGGGAATGGTGTTTGGCAACAGATGGCCGAACAAACGCCGCCGGGTGGACAGCCCGAGCACTTCGGTCGCCAGCATAAAATCGCGTTCGCACAGCGACAGGATCTGGCCGCGCACCAGCCGCGCCAATGACGGCCAGCCCAGCAGGCTGAGCATGATCATCACCATGTAGATACGGTAGTCCGGCGAGACGTCCAGCTCGGACAGCATCGCACCCATAATGATCAGCAGCGGCAGGCTGGGGATGGTCATCAGCAGATCGGCAAAGCGCATGATCAGCTTGTCCACTATGCCGCCCAGATAGCCGGACAGTGCTCCCAGCAGGTAGCCGAGCGTGACGGACAGCAGCATCGACACCAGGCCGATGGTCAGTGAGATACGCCCCGCCAGCAGCAGGCGCGTATAAATATCACGGCCGAGAAAATCGGTGCCGAGCCAGTGTGCCGCATTGGGTGCCTGGTTGATGTTTAGCGCATCACCGGCATCGTCCTGCCAGGGCGACAGCATCGGCCCGAAGATGCACAGCACCGCCAGTATCAGCAGCAACAGCAGCGAGGCCATCGCCAGCCGGTGACGCCGCAGCCGTTGCCAGGCCTGAGCGGTTGGGGGTGGCGACAGCTGCGCCAGCGCCGGAAGTTGCGCCTGCCGCCAGCGGCGACGGCGTCCAAAAAACAGCGTTGCCAACATCTTCACCTCAAACGAATTCGTGGGTCGGCATAGGCGTACAGAATGTCCGCCAGCAGATTGCCCAAAATGGTCAGCACCGCCAGAAACAGCGTGAAGCCCATCAGCACCGGATAGTCACGGGCGGCCAGCGAGTCGATGTGGATATGCCCCGCCCCTGGCCAATTGAAGATTTTTTCGGTGATCAGCGCGCCGGAAAACAGCGCCGGTAATTCAAACCCCAGCAGCGTGATAATCGGCAACAAAGCATTACGCAGCGCGTGTTTGACGATCACCGTTTTCTCCTTCAGGCCTTTGGCGCGAGCGGTGCGGATGTAGTCCATGCGGATCACATCCAGCATGCTGGCGCGGAAATAGCGCGTCAGGGTACCGGCCTGCAGCATCACCAGCGCCAGCACCGGCAACAGCAGGTGCGCCGCCACCTCTGCCACCCAGGCCAGCCCGGTCGCTTCGCTGCCGGTGCGCAGCATGCCGCCCGCCGGCAGCCAATGCAGATCGACGGCAAACCATTTGATCAGCAGCAGGCAAAGGAAAAAGGTCGGAAATGACATGGCGCCGAACACCGCCACCGTGACCAGATGGTCGAACAGCGAATAGGGTTTCATCGCCGAAGCCACGCCAACCGCCAGCGCAATGCCCCAGTACAGCACCAGGGCGACCGAAGCCAGCAGGAACGAATTCCAGATGTACTGGTTCAACAAGGTGCTGACCGGGATTTGGTACTGCAGCGAAAAACCGAGATTGCCTTGCAGCAGTTGGCCGAGCCAGTGCCAATAGCGGATCAGCAGTGGCTGGTCCAGCCCGTACAGCGCGCGTAATTCGGCGGCGCGCTGCGGCGTCAGGTTAATGTTGCCGTCAATAAAATCGCCGGGCGTCAGCGCGAAGATAAAGAAAATCAGCAGTGATGCCAGCAGCAGCATCGGCAGGGTTTGCAGCAGGCGGCGCAGGATAAAATTTCTCATGGTGTTTTCCATTACCGCCGCGCGGAGGAGCGCGGCGGTACCTTGCCGTTACTGAGCCAGTTTGACGTCCGGCAGGCTGCCGGTCAGGCCATTGTAGACATCCGGTTTAAAGCCGGTGACGCGGGCGCTGCTGGCGCTGAGCACTTTGCGGTTACCCAGCAGGATCACCGGTGGGTCTTCCGCCAGCACCTGATACAGCCGGTGATACAGCGGTTTGCGCTGCCCGATATCCAGCGTGGCGTTAGCCTGACCGATCAGTTGGTCGGCCTGCGGGTTGTGATAGCCGGTTTCACTCACCTGGCTGATGAAATCGCGCACCCCATCATGCGGGTCATTCAACCCGCTGGTGCTGAGCGACGCCAGGTCATAATTCCCGGCCTTGCGCTGCGCCAGCAACGCGTTGAAATCCAACACCTGCGGTTTGAGCAGCACGCCTATCTGCCGATAGTTGTCTTTGGCGATCGGCACCAGCGCATCGTTAAGCAGCTTTTTGGTCACCAGCAGCGTCAGCTCCAGTTTCTTGCCGTCTTTCTGGCGAATGCCGTCCGCACCCGGTTTCCACCCGGCCTGATCGAGCAGTTGCTTGGCTTTGTTGACGTCATAAGCGTATGGATTGATGCCTTGCGGATCATAGGCCCAGGAAACGGGTGAGATCGGCTGGTTGGCCACTGAGCCATATCCCTGATACACCACGGTAATCAGTTTTTGGCGATCCAAACCGTAGATCAGCGCCTGACGGACACGCACGTCCTGCAACGCCGGGCGCTTAAAGTTGAAATCTACCCGGCTGTAGTCGCTTGAGCTGTACAAATTGATGTTGGCAAAGCCCAACAGTTTCAACTGTTCAATGTCATCGGGCTTGGAGGTGAAGGCGTCATAGTCGGTTTCACCGGTCTGGAACAGTTGGAAGTTGGTGGCCGGGTTGGTCACGCGGTAAATAAAGCGCGCCACCGCCGGCTGGCCGAGGTAGAAATTCGGGTTGGCGTGGAAGCGGATTTCCTGCCCCGGAATGTATTTGTCGTAAATATAGGGGCCGTTGCCCAACGGCTTACCATTCAACGCGCGCACGCTTTCCAGCTTGCCGCGTTGATAATCCTTGCCATAGTAGGCTTTCGACAACACCGGTCCGCCGATCAGTTGCAGCGTGGTCGCACCCGGCTGGGTGGTGGTGATCTGCAGAGTGCGATCGTCAATCACCTTCAACCCGCTGATGCTGGGGGCGGTGCCGTTTTTGTATTCCGCGCCGCCCTGAATATGCGCCGGGGCAATGTCGGTATCCCCGTCATAGGCCGGGTCATGCAGCAGCGTCAGGGTAAAGGCGATGTCTTCGGCCTTGATCGGCGAGCCGTCACTGTAGAGCAGGTTCGGGCGCAGCTTGATGGTATACACCCGGTTATCCGGGCTGACCTGCCAGGACTCCGCCAGCCGTGCGACCGGTTTACCCTGGCTGTCCAGGCCAATCAGCCGGGTGAAGATCACGTCGGTGACGTTCTCATCCCAACCGTTGGTGAACAGATAAGGGTTAAAGTTGCCCTGTGGCTCGAGAATACCGGCCACCACGGTGTCTTTACGCAGTTTGGCGGCATTCGGTACCAGGCTGGCATCAGTGGCCGGAGTGATCCCTTCCGTCAGCGTTTCCGCATGCGCACCCAATGAAATGCCTATCGCACCAGCCAGCGCCAGGGGCACCAGTCGTTTTTGCAACAGTCTGTTTATATTATTTTTTATTTTTCTCACCCACTGCCCCTTGTCTACCCGTTGATAAAATGTGACAAAATTTATCGCAGAGTAATGGGCGGCCGGAGGGCTGTCTAACAACGAAACCGGCATTCCATTGCCGGAAAAAGCATTATGAATTTTTCTATTGCGATGCCCCGCCGTTGGCGCTGTTCAGCCTGCCGGTTCGAGCTGCCGGATAAGTTTGGCTAAGGTTTTGATTGCCGCCTCATGCTTGTCGTTCCAGTCAAAAGAGGCGTTCAGGCGGAAGCAGTGGTTGAAATGGTTACCGGTGGTGAACATCCTGCCCGGTGCGATACTCACCCCCAGCGCTAACGCGCGCTGGTAGAGTTCCATCGACGACAGCGCCGGATCCAGTTCCAGCCACAGGAAATAGCCGCCGTCGGGTTGGCTGACTTTGACGGTAGGCGGGAAATGGTGGGCAATCGCCTGGCGCATCATGCTTTGGCGCTGCGCCAGCAAACGGCGCAGGCGCCGCAGGTGAGTATCGTAGCCGCCGTGCAGCAGATAGTCGGCTATCGCCAACTGGGTCGGCACGCTGGTGGACACCGTGCTCATCAGCTGCAAACGCTGGATCTGCTGCGCATAGCGCCCCGCCGCCACCCAACCGACGCGGAAACCCGGTGCCAGACATTTGGAGAACGACGAACAGTGCAGGACTTGCCCGCCGCTGTCCCACGCCTTGGCCGGCTGCGGCCGCTCGGCGCTGAAATAAAGCTCGCCATAAACGTCGTCCTCAATCAGGGAAATCTGCCGCTCACGCAGCAAACTCACCAGCCGCTGCTTGTTGTCGTCCGACAGGCTGGCCCCCAGCGGGTTCTGGAAGTGGGTCATCAGCCAACAGGCCTTGATTGGATACTGCTCCAGCGCCTGCTCAAGCGCATCGAGATCAATACCGTCCTGCGGGTGAGTAGCAATCGCCACAGCCTTCAGACGCAGCCGCTCCAGTGCCTGTAACGCGCCATAAAACGCCGGCGATTCAATCGCCACGTAGTCCCCCGGCTGGGTCACCGCCTGCAGGCTGAGGCTTAATGATTCCATCGCCCCGGCGGTAATCACGATTTCGTCCGGCGCCACCTGCATGCCGCTCAGCGCATAACGCTGGGCGATGTGGCGGCGCAGTGCTTCATTGCCTGGCGGCAGATTGGCCAGTGAGCTGTGCGGCGTAAACTTGCGTGCCACGCTGCTCAGCGCCCGCGCCAGCTTCGGTTGGGCAAATAAGGTGGCGTCGGGAAACGCCGAACCAAAGGGCACAATATCCGGATCCTGGCACGCCTGCAGCACATCAAAAATAAAGGTGTTGATATCCACCTGCTCGCTCAGCAACAGCTTTGCGCCGTGTGCCGGCTGCGGCAGCGGCTGCGGGCGTGCCGCCACGTAATAACCGGACTGCGGCCGTGCGACGATCCAACCCTGACTCTCCAGCAATTGATACGACTGCACCACCGTCATCAGGCTCAGCCCGGCGCGTTTGCCGCTCTCGCGCAGCGACGGCAGCTTGTCCCCCGCCCGCCATACCCGGTTCTGGATCTGTTCACGAATCTGTTGTGCAAGCTGTTCGTATCTGGTCATAGGCCCTAACTGTTATATGAAAAAGTGAAATAACTGTCACTATTATAGTTACTGTACTCCGTGCTTAACTTGGCGCCAAGCTTTCGATAAAAAAATTACCGCTATACTGAAGAGGCCATTTTATGTACAACCCAAGGAGGCGCCATGCTGGGTCTTGATGCACTGGAACTTGCCAGAATACAGTTCGCCTTCACCGTTTCTTTCCATATTATTTTCCCTGCAATTACCATCGGTCTGGCCAGTTATCTGGCGGTGCTGGAAGGGTTGTGGCTGAAAACGCGAAATGAAACCTACCGCGATCTCTATCATTTCTGGTCAAAAATCTTCGCCGTCAACTTCGGCATGGGCGTGGTATCCGGCCTGGTGATGGCCTATCAGTTCGGCACCAACTGGAGCTTTTTCTCCGAGTTTGCCGGCAGTATCACCGGCCCGTTGCTGACCTATGAAGTGCTGACCGCCTTCTTCCTGGAGGCCGGTTTCCTCGGGGTAATGCTGTTCGGCTGGAACCGCGTCGGCCCTGGGCTGCACTTCTTCGCTACCTGCATGGTGGCGCTGGGGACGCTGATTTCCACCTTCTGGATCCTGGCGTCCAACAGCTGGATGCAGACCCCACAGGGCCACGAAATCATTAACGGCCAGGTGGTACCGGTCGACTGGCTCAAAGTGATTTTCAACCCGTCATTCCCGTACCGGCTGTTGCACATGTCGACCGCCGCCTTCCTGTCCTCGGCGTTCTTTGTCAGTGCCTCCACCGCCTGGCATTTGCTGCGCGGGCGTGACACTCCGGCGATGCGCAAAATGCTGTCGATGGCAATGTGGATGGCGCTGATTGTCGCGCCGATACAGGCGATGATCGGCGATGCGCACGGCCTGAATACGCTGAAATATCAGCCGGCAAAAATCGCGGCTATCGAAGGCCACTGGGAAAATCCGCCGGGTGAAGCCACCCCGCTGATCCTGTTCGGCTGGCCGGATATGCAACGCGAGGAAACCCGCTTCAAGCTTGAAGTGCCTTATCTGGGCAGCCTGATCCTGACCCACAGCCTGACCGAGCAGGTACCGGCGCTGAAATCCTTCCCGCCGGAGGACCGCCCGAACTCCACCGTTGTGTTCTGGTCGTTCCGCATCATGGTGGCGCTGGGCATGCTGATGATCCTCGCCGGGGTCTGGAGCCTGTGGCTGCGCTGGCGCGGCGGGTTGTATCAGTCCCGGCCGTTCCTCTACTTCATTTTGTGGATGGGGCCTTCCGGGTTGCTGGCCCTGCTGGCGGGTTGGTTCACTACCGAGATTGGGCGTCAGCCGTGGGTGGTGTATGGCCTGCTGCGCACCAAGGATGCGGTCTCCGCGCACGGCGACCTGCACATGAGCATCAGCCTGCTGGCGTTTATCATCGTCTACTGTTCGGTGTTCGGCGTGGGCTACTCCTACATGATGCGGCTGATCCGCAAAGGGCCGCAGCAGCATGAAGTGCATGAAGATGACACCGAAGGCCGACCGGCACGTCCGCTGTCTGCGGTGAAAGAAACTCTGGATGACAGGAGCTGAGCATGGGCATTGATCTTCCGCTGATTTGGTTTGTGATCATCGTGTTCAGCACCATGATGTACGTGGTAATGGACGGCTTTGATTTGGGTATCGGCATCCTGTTCCCCTGGGTTAAGGACAGTGGTGACCGTGATGTGATGATGAACACCGTCGCCCCGGTGTGGGACGGCAATGAAACCTGGCTGGTTCTGGGCGGAGCGGCACTGTTTGGCGCCTTCCCGCTGGCTTACGCAGTGATCCTCGACGCGCTGGCCATTCCGTTGACCCTGATGTTGTTTGGCCTGATCTTCCGCGGTGTGGCCTTTGAGTTTCGCTTTAAGGCCACCGCGGAAAAACGTCACATCTGGGATAAGGCGTTTATCTGGGGATCAGTGTTCGCCACCTTCAGCCAGGGGGTGGTGGTGGGTGCCATCATCAAGGGTTTCCCGGTCAACGGCCGCACCTATGCCGGTGGCGCCCTCGACTGGCTGACCCCGTTCGCGCTGTTTTGCGGGTTGGGGCTGGTGGTGACCTATGCGTTGCTCGGCTGCACCTGGCTGGTGATGAAAACCGCCGGTGACCTGCAGGCGCAGATGTACCGGCTGGCAATGCCACTGTTGGCTACCCTGCTGCTGGTGTTGGCGGTAGTCAGTATCTGGACGCCGATTGCTCACCCGGAGATCGCCACCCGCTGGTTCTCACTGCCGAATCTGTTTGTGCTGCTGCCGGTGCCGATCCTGGTGCTGCTCAGCGCCTGGGGCATTGGGCATGGGGTGAAAAATGCGGCGCACTACTCGCCGTTCTTGCTCACCTTGCTGTTGGTGTTCCTTGGCCTGAGCGGGTTGGGCATCAGCATTTGGCCGCTGTTGATCCCCCCTTCCATCACGCTGTGGCAAGCCGCTGCGCCGCCGCAAAGCCTGGGCTTTATGCTGGTTGGCGCGCTGTTTATCATTCCGATTATTTTGGTTTACACCTTCTGGAGCTACTACGTGTTCCGCGGCAAGGTCAGCCATGAACAGGGTTATCACTGATGAGGGAAGAAACTATGCAGGATAAAACCGCACCGGTACCGACGCCCTGGTGGAAACGCATCGGCTGGCTGGTCGTGATCTGGAGCGCCAGCGTGCTGGGGCTGTTCGCGGTCGCTTCGCTGTTCCGCCTGTTGATGAATGCAGCGGGCATGAGATCGCATTAACAATACACGCCCAAATGCCACCTGACCCAGGTGGTTATTTGGGGCAACAGTTTTAAACCGGGTTACGGTAACCATCAACGATTTGGTGTGCCATTTCATCTAGTTCAGTGTCATTCATCAGGCGGTTTGCCACAGCTATGAACCTTGCTGTTTCAATATTATCAGCAGTGATGGTAAATACCGTTAAGTTATACAAAAAACGTTCTGTTTCATCTTCTGGTAAATCATCAATACCACCAAAAATGGACTTATAATAATAATCACTAAGCAGACGCAGTAAAAAAGCAACCTGATTAACATCTACCTTATATTCAACAACCATTACCGTTAGCTTGACGAGAAAAAATGACTCCCTCAGCGTATGTCCATTAACCAGCATGAATGTTGCGCATGATATAAACGCGGCTTGCTTATTAGCATCAGCAAATGCATGCGATTTTGCTATAGAAATTAAATATACTGCGGCAAGTTCAAATACATCATCACATAAGTGATAGTGGTAATGATTGGCCACTCGACCCAGGGCACCTTCCAGCTTATCAATATCTACTACTGCTCCCTGAGGTAGGGTGACGCGCTGAATATCAATCACCTCTTGAGCAGAAAGAAAGATAAGTTTCTCCATCACTTACCCTCCAAATCCCTTATGGTTTTGGCATGACGTTTTCTCACTTCGTCGACAGCATCTTTGATAGAAAGTTGGTTAGCCGAGTTTGACGGTTTCACCGATTCAGCTTGTTTTTGCAGAGTATCAATCGTGGTTTTATCGAGCATTCCCTGAAGTTTAATGATTCTCCCAAGCGCTTCGACCTCTTTCGATACTATGGACGGCGTAACCTTATCAGCATTTATAGCCGATACGGCATTACGTACCATTGCCTTTAAAATTTCACTATCCAACACATTGGTTGTTGAAATTAATGATTTGCTATTATCCTGTCCCAGCATTACAGATTCCTTTCCTCGTTGAGTAACAATGAAAGTCTCGCCATCGCGAATTTCATCTAATACCTGAGATAAATCGGCTCGGAGTCGGGTAAAAGTAATTTCTTTCATAGTAACCTCTATCCACGCATGCCTGAGTGTTTATGACAGAGATTAACATTTCAAAAGATGATTATCACGTACCTGTACAGAATGCGACCTCAACCCATTGTTATCGATTCATTAGATAAATGACTCGGCCAACAACGTTTAGCTCAGTTTCTATTGCTATCTTTCAGTGGGATAGAGTCTACCTGAGCCTTACAAATCGTTCAATTAGTGAACTGCGTGACGCTTCGCAAATTCAATAACTACTGTGGTTTACGCCCCATCGCGCTGAGAAAGCGCTGCTGCAGCCGCAGCAACTCCCCCAGTTCCAATACCCGATAGTCGATGCCAAAGCGCGGTGCCACCTCGGCAATGATACGGCTTAATGCCGGGTAATGGCGGTGGCTCCAGTGCGGGAACAGATGGTGGGTCAGGTGCAGATTTGCCCCGCCCAACCAATAGCCCAGCCAGCGCGGCCGCGGGAACCAGTCAAAAGTAGTGGCGAACACATGGTGGTACCTGCCGTGCGCTAACGGCCCCTGCGTCGGTGCCTGATAAAATTGCGCCTTGGCCCAGTGGGTGCCGATAATCAACATTACGAACAGCAGTGACGACAACATCTGGCTTAGCAGATAAACCAGCAGGATCTGCCCGACACCGATTGCCGGCGGCAGCAGATAACACGGGATCGCCAGCGCCAACAGCAGGTGCGCCGCTTTGCCCGCCAGAAAAATACTCCAACCACGTAGGCCCTGTTGCGCCATCCTCGCCCTGACCCGGGTTCGCCCTGCCCGGTCCAGCCAGTCGAACAGCCAGATGTAATACGGAAAGGTCATCGCCGCGACCAAAGGCCAGTAAAAGCGCTGCGCGCGCATAAAGGGCCGCCAACGCTGGAACGGCGTCTGCCGCAGCACGCCATTGGCGTCGATATCGGGATCGTAATGCTCGATGTTGTTGTGGGCGTGGTGAAAAATAACGTGCCGCACCCGCCAGCAATCGGGATCTAACCCGAGCGGGATACTCACCAGACAATTCAGCCAGCGGTTGGCCCAGGGCTGGCCTGAAAAATGCGTTGTGCGACGCGTCGTGCACCACGTTGACCGTGAGGAACATGCCGATGAAAATGAACCCGAAGTAGCAGGCAAAAAAGCCCCAGAGGCTCTGCTGCTGCAGGCTCAACCCATAACAAAGCGCGCATAGCGCCAGCAGGAAAAGCACCTTCGCCAGCATACCGCCGTCGGCAAAACGATGGTCGCGATTGTCGGCCAGATAACCCTGCGCGGCCTGCATCAGCGCACGATGCAGCCCGGTGTCATCCGGCTTGAAAGCCAACGGCCGTAACGGCTTCATGGCTGCCCCATCCGACGTAAGAAATGCTGTTGCTGCGCCAGCAGTTCGCGGTAACCAATGCAGCGGTATTCCATACCGTGTTGCGCCGCCAACTGCGCCACTATGGCAGCCAGCGCCGGATAATGACGATGATTCCAGCCGGGAAACAGATGGTGGGTCAGATGATAATTCAGCCCGCCGGTCAGGTGTTGCAACCCACGCGGCGAAGTCTGCCAGTCACAGGCGGTCGCGAAATTATGGCGATACCAGCCATGTGGCATGCTTTCACCCTCCGGCACCGGGTAAAATTCGGCCTGCGCCCAATGGGTTCCCAGCAATAGAAACACCACCAACAACGAGGCGCACATCTGGCTGAGCGCATAGGCCAGCAGCACCCACGGCCAGCCGATACCGTTCTGCTGGCACAGCACCAGGGGGATTGCCAGCACCAACAACAGATGGCCAATCTTGCACAGGATAAACACCGCCCAGCCGCTGCGGCCCGGTAAAATGTTCTTTTCATGCAGCGGGGTTTTCCCCAGGCGATCCGACCAGTCAAATATCCAGGCGATATAGGGCAAGGAGAGTGCGGCAATCAACGGCCAGTACAGGTGCTGATAACGCATATGTTTGCGCCAGCGCTGGAACGGCGTCTGGCGGAAAAAACCATTCTCTTCGGTATCCAGATCGTAGTGTTCGACGTTGGCATAAACGTGGTGATATTCCACATGCCGCACCCGCCAATAATCCGGGTCTACCCCCAGCGGCAGCGTCACCAGTCGCCCCGCCAGTCGGTTGGCCCAGGGGGCGCGTAGAAAAGCATTATGCGAGGCATCGTGGTTCACATTCACGTTGAGTAACATGCCCATCATCACGAACAAAAAATAGCAGGCCAAAAATGCCCAAACCTGCTGCTGCATCAGACTCAGCGCATAAAAGCCCACGCACAGCGCCAACAACAGCGCCGCCTTTGCCAGCCGCCAACCGTCGGCATAGCGATGGTCACCGGCCAGATAGGCATGAGCCGCCCGTTTAAGCGCACGATGAAACGCCTGCTCACCGTCGGTGGGAAACTTCAGTGGTGCCAGTGTGTCAGCCATGGGTTTCCTCCACCGGCTTAAGAGCGCGCACGCGGCCCCAGCCCAGCGCCACGCAAACCCCGTGCAATGTGATCAAGGCCATCGCGAGATGCCAATAACGCTGCGACCAGCCGAGGTAACCAATAAACAGCAGCGGAAGGCTCAGCGTAATCATCAACCAGGCGACAACCGCCCAGCGACGCCCTTCGGTCATGCCGCCCAGCGCCATCGAGCCCAACGCCAGCAACACCAGCAGCGCCATCTGCGGCCAGCTGATATCGCGGTAGCCATAGCCGTACTGGTACACATAGCCAATCACCAGCGCAAACAGCAGCATGGCGCCGCTGAACACGCTAAGCGCCGAGTAGCGAAAACGGCCGTTGCTCGCCCTGGGCCGCCAACGCAGGCGAAAGTAACGCAAGAATGGCAGATTGCTGGCCCAGAACGGATTGGCGGAAGGTTTATCGCCGCTAACGCCATACACAAACGGCGTTTCCGGCAGGCTCGGGCAAAAAGTGCCAAACAGCTTGTCCCAAAAAATAAAACTGCCGCCAAAGTTCTGGTTCGAATAGGCCATATCTTTAACGTGATGCACCCGATGGTGCGCTGGCGTAACAAGAATATGCTCCAGCCAGCCGAGTTTGGGGGTCAGCGCATTATGGTTAAACAATTGGATGCTGTAGTGCAGGATAGAAACCGTGACAAACACCGACAGCGGCACACCCAACAGCGCCAACAGCAGAAAAAACGGGATCGAGGTCAACGACGAATACCAGGAGTTGCGCACCCCCAGCGACAGATTGAAATGCTCACCCTGATGATGCACCACATGTACCGCCCACAGCACGCGCAGGTGATGATGCAAGCGATGCAACCAGTAAAAGCCGAAGTCCCACGCCAGCAGGGCAAACAGCCACATCAGCACCGGTGGCCAACTACTCAGCAGATCCAGGCTGAAGTGCGCCGCCACATAGCCGTAACAGGTGATTTCCAGCCCGCGGAACAACCACAGCATGATATGGCCGGAGTTGAGATTGAACACCAGATCGTGCCAGTTGACCTGCTGGCGCTGTGCATACTGCAGCACCAGCGCCTCACCAATCACCACAAACAGCATGAACAGGATCGGCATCGCCAGTTCGCTCATCCTATCTCTCCTTTGGTGGCATTACGCCGCCAGCTTTGTTTGCGCTGAACCAACCAGCCGGCCAAAAATGCCAGCAACGCCCCACTGACCAGATCGACCAGCAGATGGCGGCGCAGTTGCAAAATGGAAAAGGCAATCGCCAGCGCCCACAGTATCAACAGCGCGGTTCTCACTTTTCGCTGCCGGCAGCTCAGTGCCCATACCGCCAGCACCGTCAGCGCCATATGGAGTGAGGGCAGGCAGTTTTGCAGCGAATCCACCTGGGTCAGCGCCGCCAGCAGTTTTGAACTTACGCCGACCCCGCTGTCCGGCGGGTAAGCCATAGTGGTCGGCCACAACAGGTAAACCGCCCCGGCCCCCAACGCCGTCAGCTGCATCGCGGCACGCAACCATCGAACCCGCGGGATCGGTGCCAACAAGTAGCCCAACGGAATAATGATAAAGAAAGACAGGTACAGCCAAATGGCCGTCGAACTAAAGGGGATCCAACGGTCAATCGCCGAAGGGGGAAGCAGCGTACCCACGCCCTGCAGGCGATCGGTACTGCTATAAATCACCCCAACGAATCCCCAACCCAACAGCATTTGCCACAGCCGGTACGGTAGCGTTTTCATCATGCCGCCACCTGCCGGGTAATCCGTCTTCTCTTGCGGTCAAACTGCGGCATCACCGCCTGCACGCTCAGTTGCCATTCCAGCCCAGCGCTGTCGATGCCATGGCGTTCAAACAAGGCAGACAGCTGCAGCCGGCAGTGCGCCAGTTCTGCTTCGCTACAGTCGGCAATCAGTTGCAACTGCCGCTCGCCGCTCTGGATTAGCCGGTAATCGCTGGTCAGCGGCAGCGCATTGGCGATCGCCCGGCTGCATAAATCGGCAAACACCAGTTGAGGCTGGCCAAGGGCATCCGGCAACATCAGTTGATCGTCCCGCCGCCCTTCAATACGGGCAATCGCCATCGACGCCTGTCCACAGGGGCATGGCTCCGTCTGCCTGACCAGCACGTCATCCAGCCGATAGCGTACGATCGGTTGGGTGCTGCGGGTGAAGTCGGTGATTAACGGCGTAAAGCGCTGATCATCAATCCATTGGGGTTCTATATGCAAAAACTCTTCGTTCAGGTGCAGAGTCCCGTGCGCGCAAGTGGCCGCCAGGAAGCCTTCGGTGGCCTGATAGACCTCACCCACCGCCGGGAACACCTGCGCCAACAGCCGTCGGTCTTGCTCTTCCAACACTTCGGCGACCGAAATCACCTTTTTGACCTCGAGCCGAATCTGGTTGGCCAGCACCGCCAGCGCCAGCGCCCGCAGTACCTGAGCCGGCGCGACAATAATGCTGGGCGCCTGTTGCTCCAGCCGTGCCAACTGCGCGGTAAAGGGGGCGAAAAGATCGTAAAACTCCAGGCTCAGCCAGCGGTTGTTGACGCTGTGATACAGGTTATTGTCCGCCCGCAGAAACAGCGCCACGCGCTCGCCGGCAAACAGGCCGTCCGGCAGCATTTTCGCCAGCATTCCACCGGCCCAAAGGCTTTGTTCATCCGGGCTGACGACAAAAATACCGCGCTGTCCGGAAGTCCCCGACGACAGGCCCACGCTGTATTTACCGATTTTCGGGCTGAAATCTCGCTGTTGCTCGCTGCGCCGCGCGCAGGCCAGCAGTTGATCGCGCTGCAGCCCGGCGGTGTTCATTTGATCAAACTGCGCCATCATCAGCGCCTTGTCCATCAGCGGCCAGGTGGCAATATCTTGCCGGTTGAAACGCCTGAAATAAGGACTCTTCGCCAGCACCCGGCGCGCAAAACTCTTTAACCGTTTGGCCTGGTATGCCTCCAGCGCCTGGCGGTCGGCAAAAGTTAAGCGTCGGGTGCGAAAGTAATGCCACAGCGTCATCAGCGGGATCATAAATCCCCCTCATGACAGAGTAAAATATTCGCGTTGCCGCTCGCCCATAGCTGATTCAGTCGCTCCAGCGTGCGGTAGTAAGCCTTGGCGTCGTCCATCACCAGATTGGCCAAGCGTGAAGGCCCGCGCAATTGCTGATAGCTCAGCGGTGACCAGGCCGCGTCGCTGGCCAGCAGCGTCCAGCCAGCGTCGGTGAGAATAAACGCGCCAATATGCCCGGCCGCATGCCCCGGCAAATCAACCAGCAGGATCTGCCCTTCACTGCCCGGCAGCGCATAGCCGCGATCAAAGGGTGCCAGCAGCGCAGGCAGGCTGACCTGTTGGAAACCCTCGATAAACTGCAGGCCACTCTCAAAATCATCAGGGATCAAACCGGGGATAAAGGCGCGTTTTAACGCCGCGAAGCCCCGTAAGGTACGAGTTTGCCGCCAGCCTTCGCCAGAGCAGATAAAATCGAGGTGTTTGAAATCACGCAGCCCGGCAATATGGTCGGCGTGAAAGTGCGAAATAATCAGCGCCTGAATATCATTAGCGGCGTAACCGGCAGACAGCAACTGCTGGCTCAGTGATTCACGAGGGTCGAAATACACCGGCGTCATTTGGCGGTAGATGCGGAAAATGCCGGACTGCGTCTGCTGCTGGAAATAGTGCGCATAGCCGGTATCCCACAGCCAACGGCGATCCCCAACTTCAAGCAAATAAGCACGGGCCGGGAACTTGCACACCCGGAATCCCGCACCGCGCAGCGCCATACAGCCGATATGGGTACAGTACCCCACCTCAAAAACAGTGACCTTAGCCATGGGGCTGCTCTCCTTGCCGTTTAAGCCACTCGCCGGTGATGCGGATCCCCTCTTCCATCGAATAGCGTGGCCGATAGCCCAACTGTTCCACGGCAAGGGTTTGGCTCAGCGTCATATCGAAATGCACCGCCGCCACGCTATAGCGCGTCAGCATGGGCTCTTTGCCGGTAAAACGGGCCAGCAACTCCAGCCCGCCCGCCAGAGCATACAGCAAGGAATAAGGCACCGCCTGCAACCGGTAGCGCAGCCCCAATTGCTGACGCAGCAGCGAATCCAGCATCTCCGCCAGCCGCTGCGGCTGGTGATTAGTGATGTTGTAGGCCGCGCCGGATGGCAACCCGTGCTGGCGGCTGGCCAGATCCATCGCATGCACCACGTTAAGTACAAAGGTCAGATCCAATACCGCTTTGCCACCGCCAGGCAACCGTAGCACCCCGCGATCGCGATCCAACTGTTGCAGCACCCGCGGTACAATCACCCGGTCGTGTGGGCCGAACAGCCCTCTGGGCCGTAGAATAATATAGGTCGTTTGCGGGTAACGCGGTACCAGTGCCTGCAACCGCTGCTCGGCGGCATATTTGCTGGCGGCGTAATGGTTGGCGAAACGCCTGGCGCGATAGCCTTCGTCAATATTCTGGTGCGGCCGAAAATCGAAATAGATTGCCGGCGTGGAGATGTGAACAAAACGCCGGACGCCACAGTCCCCTGCCGCCTGCGCCAGTTTTTCGGTCGCGGCCTCGTTGGCCTGATAGAACTCGCTTTTGCTGCCCCAGGGTGAAGATTTGGCCGCGCAGTGCCAGACCCAATCACAGTTGGCCATCAGTTGACGGCACTGCTCCACCGTGGCCTGCGCCAAATCCAGCGGGCTGAACTCGGCACCCAACTCACGCAGTTCCTGCCCGGCGCGACTGTCACGCCCGGTGGCATGAACCTGATGGCCCGCTTCCAACAGCCACTGCGCCGCATTACGCCCCAGACCGCTGGTGGCTCCGGTGACCAACACCCTCATGGCAGCAGCACCATGCCGGCCAGCGACAGCCCGGCGGCGGTGCCGATCAGCATCACCGGCTTACCTGGGTTAAATCGCCCGCCGGTAACCGCAACGTGTAACGCCGTGGGGATAGATGCCGCCACCTGATTACCGTGATAGCGATAAATATCCACCAGTGCCTCAGGGGGAACATGCAGCCGCTTGCGCATATGTTCGAGCGACAGGTGACTTGCCTGGTGCGGCACCACCGTCGCGATCTGCGCCAGTGTCAGGCCACTGGCTGCCAGCAAACGAGCAAGATAATCTTCGATCAGTGCCGACGCCTGGCGGAACAGCTGTTTGCCCTGCATATGGAACAGGAAATCGCTGTTAGTCATGCCGGCGCGCGGGTTGCGCCGCGTCCCCCCGGCACGTATCTCGCACAGCTCGCTACCTTCAGGATAGGTCTCCACCAGGCTGGCCAGAATACCGCTGCTGCCGTCGCCACGCTCGACGATGGCGCAGGCCGCGCCGTCGCCAAAAATCAGCGAGGACTCTTCATGCTCCCAGTCAATACCGCGAGAAGCCAAATCGGCTGAGACAATAGCAATTCGCCGGTAGGTACCGGCATTCAGCAGCCCGGCGGCCACCTGCAGGGCGGAGATAAAACTGACGCAGCTGCTGTTGATATCGAAACCGGCAGTGCCCGGTGCCAGTCCGGCCACCTTAAGAATATGCGCCGCCGTGCAAGGCAGGGCCTGTACTGAAATCGCCGACGCGGAAATCAGCAGATCTATCGACTGCGCGTTGATGCGGCAACGGGTTAAGGCATCCTGCAATGCGGCGACGGCCAGTTCAGCCTGGCTGGCATCATCGCTGGCGTGAAAACGGTAGCTGATACCGGAGCGTTTCTCGACATAGCCTGTCGGCTTGCACAGCAGGCTATCGAGCGCGGAGGAGTCGACTCGGTTGGGTGGCAGTGCTGCCCCCGTGGCGATGATTTTCAACGGTAGCAACGTGGGTGAACAAGATTGTGTTGTCATTATTATTGTTAACTAACCTGCATATCCATAAAGCGATCTCCCGGCGCTATCCTGTGACAGCACCGAGCCATCCCCGGTTTTAAATCCCAAAGTGCCCGCAAAACTGGGCTATTGATTGTTGTTATGCACTGCAAACAGCCAGCGGCCGCCGACAATTAATTGTAACAATACTGAGATAGCAAGTTTACGGCAAGGAAGCAAAAATGCGCAAATCGGCAGGCATTATCTGGCGGTACGATGGGGGGAAATAAAAGGAGATCACCAATGTGACCAACGGCAGTGCGCCAATCTTCAACAGTTCAAACACCTGCCTGATGGATTCATTTTGATCCCAATACGCGTGGGCAACAAAAACGCCCACGCTGATAACGAAGATGCCGCACAATACCTGTCGCGCCAGACGAAGACGCTCCATTTCGTCAAACACCAACACTTGTTTCTGATAAAGTCCATTGGCTTCTGCCAGTATTTTCGTCTCTTCAGCCTTCATGGAAAAATCCCCACGACCTGCCCCACCGCCTCCAAATCCTGGCCGTTCCCTCGCACGATACCCAGGGATGAACCATCTTGTTTCACCCACTGTTTATCAGCAATGGCAATCAACGCGAAAGCCATCTTGATCACCTCGGTTTTCTCCATTCCATGCCGCTTGGCAATATCATTCAGATCGTCGTCAATTTTATTTGATAACCGAATTGGCAAACTACGCATACCCCACCTCCTGTGGCTGTCAGTTAGTGGAGAAAAGCTTACTTCACCAGCGATCATTGTTCAATTAGTGAACTGCGTAACGCTTCGCAAATTCAGCAACTTGCGCGAAATAAACGTCTCATCGAACTGGCAAATATGAAAAGTCAGCCTATTGCTGCCAGATATTAAAGAAGATCGGATTTTACAGCCCACAGACTTTCGAACTTTTGCACCCAACCTGCACTATACTGCCCCTTGCATCGTCAATGATTGACGGACGACGCCAATGGCCGGCCTGTTGCCGGCCTTTGTTTTTTTCGAGGAGAAGCAATGCAAAAATCTCACAACCACCGCAAGCACCTGACCCGTACCGAGGTCACCCGCCTGCTGCAACAGGCCGCCGCCGGACGAGCGCCCGAGCGTGACAGCTGCCTGATCTGGATGGGTTTCATTCACGGCTGCCGCGTTAGTGAGCTTAACGGCCTGCGCATGGCGGACCTGGATATGGAAAGCGGTTGCGTGTATATGAATCGCCTTAAAAACGGGCTATCCACCATCCATCCGCTGGAAACCACCGAGAAAAATCTACTGACCCGCTGGCTGGAAAAACGCCGGTCCTGTCGCAATCTGGAGGATGAAGAGTGGCTGTTTCTGTCGCAGAAAGGCTACCGGCTGTCGCGCCAGCGCATTTATCGCATGTTGCAGGCTTACGGTAAGCAGGCCGGACTTGATGTGGACGCCCATCCGCATATGTTGCGCCATGCCTGTGGCTATGCGCTGGCAGATAATGGCGCCGATACCCGGGTGATACAGGACTATCTGGGACACCGTAATATTCAGCATACGGTGCTGTACACCGCGGCCAATGCCGGACGATTTAAACACCTGTGGAAGGAGGAAAAAGAGGAGGAAAATGTAACAATTTGAGTCAAACTGACAACTAAACTAGGAATATCCTGAAAAAAAGTCAATGTTTGTTTTGTGGTTTTTTTATCCTCACCTATAACTCTATTAATATCAACAAAATAAATTCACCTCTCACTAACGTCTCCACATGACCATTCCGATCAATTCCAGGTTTTCCGACACGGTCAGCCGATTTCTTTTATCTCCCTGAATCATTACTGAATAATTAAGCAGCATCACTCACCAATTTAAACACCATCCATGGTGTTATCTGCCATACATTACTCCAAATCAATCAACCAGAAGAACTATCTGCCTAATGTGTCAATTTGACTCAAAATGTTGCGTTTGCATCGCTATGGCAACACGAGCGTCGGCTAAAAAAAGGACAACTCTATCAATGAGTTAAATGGACATTGTGCAAGAATGCACTCCTCAAGGAATCCTATCTATGAAAAAAACACTTCTGGTCACTTCATTGGCTACGATCGCATTATTTTCGACCGCTTCGGCATTTGCTGCTGACGGTAACATCAACTTCACGGGTGATATCAAAGATGCAACCTGTGAGGTCGATTTGGCTGCGGGAGCAACGGCGATCAGTGTCCCTATGGGAACGCTGAATAAAACGGCCTTCTCAGGGGCCGGCTCTACCGGTACCTCCAGCAAATTCACCATCAATCTGAAAAATTGCCCGGCGGCCTATACCAAAGCCAACGTCGAATTTGACGGCACTGCGGCAGACAACGACAAAAAAGTACTGGCTCTGACCGCGGGCACCACTGCCGCACCTGCTGCTACCGGGGTTGGGATCCAAATCAGCGATAAAAGCGACACCGTTTTGGCATTAAAAACTCCTTCTGCCAGCTATGACTTGAAGACCGGTGCGACAGACGTTAACAAACTGGACTTTACCGCACGCTATATTGCCACGTCAGCGACAGTGACTTCCGGCGTAGCTAACTCCAGCGCTACTTTCAACGTCAAGTACAACTAAACGCGAATGCGGCCTCTTTGAGGCTGTTTGACTTTGCAGGGACTGCCCGCCGGGTCGTCCCTTTTCAGGGAGAAACTGGGCATGAAAGCATGGCAGGTCGCGCTGTACCTTGGGTTGATATTGAGCAGCAGTCTGGTACAGGCTGGTGTGGTAATTGGGGCAACCCGAGTGGTGTACGACAGTGGATTGCGGGAATCCTCATTAAGCGTCAGTAACCCGGATAAAGTCCCTTACCTGATCCAGTCCTGGGTTGATCCACAAACCGCTGGCAGCGAGAAAGCCCCGTTTATCCTGACCCCCCGCTGTTTCGCTTAGAAGGTGGGGACAAGAACGTACTGCGAATAGTGCGCCTGGGCGGTAATTTGCCAAAAGACCGTGAAGCGCTGTACTGGTTGAATGTGAAAGCCATCCCTTCGTCTGAGAATAAAGACAATACCCTCCAAATAGCGGTGAACACCCGCATCAAACTGATATATCGCCCAGAACAGTTGAAGGACAAATCGCCGGAGGCGGTTGCCGGGCAATTGAGCTGGTCACGGCAAGGCGGAAAATTGCGGGTCAACAACCCTACGCCGTATTACATGAACTTTCAGAGTGTGAAGATCGAGGGGCAAGAGGTGCGGGATGCAACCTATGTCGCGCCATTCAGCAGTGCGGATTTTGCTTTGCAAGAAGTGAAAGCAGGCAATGCGGTGAGTTGGATCGTTATCAACGATTTTGGCGGTAGCGGTGCCACCCAGCAAGGCAGATTAGCAGGGTGATGTTGGCTCTTCACAGTGAGGTGAAAAGGCAAACAAGGGAGTGTGGCAATGAGCACGGAAACTGACCGACGATATCGCCAAGTGCCTCTGGCGGGGCTAATAGTCTTGCAACTGGTGTTACAGCCGACAGCACATAGTCGTGATTATTTTAACCCGGCATTGCTGACTATTGGGACACCCCAACAGGATGGCGTGGACTTATCGGCATTTGAGAACGCCGGTGGGCAAATACCCGGCGTTTATCGGGTCGATATTTTTCTTAATCAGCAAATGGTGGCGACACGCTCGGTGACTTTTCATGCCGACCCCAAGGGGGATGGGCTACAACCCTGCCTGAGCATGGCGGAACTGGGCGATTACGGCGTTCAGGTGAGTCGTTTTCCAACTCTGGGGGCCGCAGACAGCACCTGTGTCGATCTGACGGCAATACCGCAGGCTTCATCACGTTTGCAGTTTAACCAGCAGCGGTTGCTGCTGAGCATTCCACAGGCGGCGATTAAACAGCAGCCGCGCGGTTATGTTTCCCCGGCACAATGGGACGAAGGCGTTCCAGCGCTATTACTTAACTATAGCCTGAGCGGGGCCAACACCTATGCCAGAAATGAGAATGGGAGCAATGGCAACAATCAGTATGCCAACCTGCGCCCAGGAGCGAACCTCGGGCCATGGCGGTTGCGTAACTACACTACCTGGGGTCGCGACAGTGACGGACAAGACAAGTGGAATACGGTTTATACCTACGCCCAGCGTAACCTGATTGGGTTACAGAGCCAGATGACATTGGGTGACAGCAACGCGCCCAGTGAGGTGTTTGACGCAGTGCCCTTCCGTGGCGGACAGCTGGCTTCGGATGACGACATGCTACCGGATAGCCTGCGAGGTTATGCGCCGATAGTCCGCGGCATTGCCCGAACCAATGCCCAGGTGGTAGTACGCCAAAACGGCTATGAGATTTACCGTACCTATGTAGCGCCGGGGGCATTTGTTATTGACGATATGTACCCCACCGGCGGCAGCGGCGACCTGCATGTCACCATCAAAGAAGCCGATGGCAGCGAACAACAGCTAGTGGTGCCCTTCGCCTCCCTGCCCGTGTTGCAGCGTGAAGGACGGCTCAAATACAGCCTGACGGCGGGCCAATACCGCAGTTATGACCACAGCGTGGATAAAAGTGCCCTGATGCAGGGAACGGCCATTTATGGTCTGCCGTGGAACAGTACTTTGTATGGTGGCGTGCAGATGGCACAGCGTTACCAGTCGGCCGCACTGGGGGTGGGCAACAACCTTGGTGACTGGGGGGCATTCTCGGTGGATGTGACCCAGTCGCGGGGCCAGCAAAAAGGGCTGGACAGACAGACCGGGCAGTCGTGGCGTATGCGTTACAGCAAAAATATGGTGCAGACCGGCACCAACTTCGCCATTGCCGGTTATCGCTATTCGACGGCGGGGTTTTATGCCCTGTCGGAGGTGTTGGACACCTGGCGTAGCGGAGAGATGGCCTACTGGGCGTATGAGCGGCGACGCAACCGGGCGGAACTGAGCATGAGCCAGCAGTTATGGCAGGACGGCGGTTCGCTCTCGCTCAGTGCGATACGCGAAGATTACTGGAACAGCGATCGCAGCATGGCCTCGTTGGGACTGGGCTACAGCAACAGTTGGCAAGGGATCAGCTACGGGGTGAACTGGAGTTATAACCGTAATAGTTTCGGGCCGCAGCGCAGTAACGACCAGCAATTCGTCTTCAATCTCAACATGCCGCTTAACCTGTGGGACAACAACAGCAGTTGGGTGAACTACAACCTGAACAATACCAAGGGCGGTGCGACCAGCCAGTCTCTGGGGCTGAGCGGGATGGCGCTACGGGATAACAGCCTGAGTTGGGCGGCGCAGCAGAATTATGGCAGCCGAGGGCAAGGTTACGGCGGCAACCTTAATCTGGACTATAAGGGGACTTACGGCGAGCTTAGCTCGGGCTACGGTTATGACCGCAACAGCCAGCGGCTGAATTATGGTCTGCAAGGCAGCGTGGTGGCGCATGCCAGTGGCGTGACCCTGGGGCAACCCCTGGGCGAGACGGCAGCGTTGGTGGCCATGCCCGGCGCAGCCGGTGTGAGCGTCAATAACCAGACCGGTGTGCGCACTGACTGGCGTGGTTATGCGTTGGTGCCGTACCTGACCCCCTATCGCAGTACCGACGTCACGCTGGCGACAGAAACCTTATCGGCAGATACCGACGTGGCGCAAACCAGCCACCGTGTGGTACCCACGCGCGGAGCGCTGGTGAGGGCGACGTTCAGCGCCAAAGTGGGTGCGAGGGTGCTGATGACACTAACGCAAGGCAATGGCAAGCCGGTGCCCTTTGGCGCCACGGTGAGCGAAGCCGATCAAAACGCGGCACAAGGCAGCATCGTCGGTGATGCCGGACAGGTCTACCTGAGTGGCCTCGCTGAGCAAGGGAAACTGAGGGTGCTATGGGGAAACGGCAATGCCGGTCAGTGCTGGGTGGAATACCAATTGCCCAAGGCTGCCGGGCAGGAAGAAATACTGCAAATGGACGGAGTATGTCAATGACAAGGAAAATCGCAGTCATGAAAAAATCACGGCCGGATGAGGTCGACAAATCTTGTACGCGGCGCGGTCACTATATTTTAACGCTATGTGTAATGGGTGGACTGCTCTGTCTATCGGATCCTGCAATGTCCGCTTCGTGCCAGCTTGCGTCTAAAATAACCAGCAAAATACAAGATATTAACCTTGGGGATATAAAACTGTCGTCCAGTACACCGACGGGCACTGTACTGGCTACCTATCAACTGGCAGGACCAGAAAGTCAGTTATTGCTATATAACTCGGGTAGCGGTGGGTTCCAACAATTGTGCCTGGGGGCGTTGCAATACTCTATTAAACATGCGCTTTCAGCGGCAAATGGTTGGGTTGTCACAAATAATATTTCCAGTACTTCGGTGCCGGGGCTGGGGGTGCGGGTTTCGATTTATGATTCAAAGTATATCGGTGATGAGTGGAAGGCCCCCGTGGGGGGCTTACTTCTCAACATCCCGACTTACACCTGGAAGCTTGAACTGATAAAAACCGGGCCATTTAACAAAGGCAACCTGCCGACGGGAACCACGCTGGCAATATTTACCTTGATAGATATCAGAACTCCGTCCACCGGGGGAGGTACCTGGGAATTGGGCAGGCTACGTGTCGGTACCCCTGCGTCATTTTCTCAAACCACCTGCACCCTGACCGATACCGCTATTGATGTCCCTTTGGGCAGTATATCTGCGACAAAACTCACCGCTAGTGGCACCACCTTTGGTGAACAGAGTTTCAAAGTGGGGATAACCTGTGAGCCAGGGCTTAAAGTCAGCGTTTCCCTGAGTGGAACCCAAAGCACCGAAACCACAGATACCAGCGTCCTGGCGCTGACCGGTGCCGGGCAAAGTGGCGTGGTTAGCGGGCTGGGGGTACAGATATTGTCTGATGGGACATTGCTCAAGCGGGGTACCAACCTACTGGTTAAAACGGTGGCTGGCGGTAAAGAATCCCTGCAGTTCAGTGCTCGTTACTACCAAACCAAAAAGGACGTCACCGTTGGCAAAGCCAATACTGCCGCCACGCTGAATTTCACCTATCAGTAACTCAATATGTCATTTATGGAAAACACAACAGGAGAAGGAATATGCTGAGGATTATGCGCCACCCGGCGTTATGGATATTGTGCAGTGGTTTAGGCGCCAACGGTTTGGCTCAGGCCGACGCAGTCACGGTCAATATCACCAGCAATGTGATCGCCGCCCCTTGTGTCATTGATGGTGCCGGCTCTCTGGATATTAAACTGGATGATATCGTGGTCAGCAAATTGCAAAAGTCCGGCGATACTGGCCCTTTCAAAAGTTTCGATTTAAAGCTGAAGGACTGCCCAGCTGCGACCACCAAGGTCACGGCCAGCTACACTGGCACGGCATCCCCTTTATCCGCAAACAGCTTTATAAATACGGGTACGGCAAGTCAACTGGTTCTGTACCTTCAAGATAGCGCCAGTAAAGAAATCGCTCCTAATACCACCCGCCAGGTAGACGTGAACAGCACTTCCAAAACAGCGGTATTTAGTCAAAAGGTGCAGATTTATGCGAAAGGTTTGGCCACTGCCGGCACGGTAATTGGCAACATTGTTGTGTCCTTTACCTATCAATAACTCATAGGCAAAGCCAATACTGCCGCCACGCTGAATATCACCTATCAGTAACTCAATATGTCATTTATGGAAAACACAACAGGAGAAGGAATATGCTGAGGATTATTCGCCACCCGGCGTTATGGATATTGTGCAGTGGTTTAGGCGCCAACGGTTTGGCTCAGGCCGACGCGGTAACGCTCAATATCACCGGTAATGTAATTGCCGCCCCTTGTGTCATTGATGGTGCCAGCTCTCTGGATATTAAACTGGACGATATCGTGGTCAGCAAATTGCAAAAAGCCGGCGATACCAGCCCGTTTAAAAGCTTTGAGTTAAAGCTGAAGGACTGTCCGGCTGCGACCACCAAGGTCACGGCCAGCTACACTGGCACAGTATCCCCTCACTATAGCGACAGTTTTATCAATACCGGCACCGCAGGGCAGTTGGCGCTGTATGTTCAGGATGGCGCAAGCAAGACAATTACGCCTAACACCACCCGCCAGGTAGACGTGAACAGCACTTCCAAAACAGCGGTGTTTAGCCAGAAGGTGCAGATTTATTCGAAAGGCTCTGCCACCGCCGGCACGGTAATTGGCAATATCGTGGTGTCCTTTACCTATCAATAACTCATTGCGACGACAAGGAATCTGTCATGCACATGGTAGCTTTAAAGACTGCTCGGGCGCTACTGACGCTAATGCTTTGCAGTGGTGCTGTCTGGGCCGACGATGCCAGTGTCAATATTACCGGACGCGTGCTGTCGGCAGCTTGTGAGCCGACGGTTGACCCGCTGGCAGTGGACTTGGGCACCCTGTCGCGCAGCATATTAAGCAGCAAGGGCGTGACAGGTTCCCATACAGACTTCACATTGCGCCTAAAGAGCTGCCCGGCAGAGGTCAGCCAGGTACAGGTTCAGTTTGATGGCGTCGCCGCAACCGGAGATAGCACTGCATTAGCCCTGACCGGCAGCAGCGTGGCGAAAGGGGTCGGTGTGCAACTGCTGGACGGTGCGAAAAAAGTGTTGGCACCGGGTACACGTTCACCGTTGATGTCAATCATCGGGGGTAATAGCACCGTGAATTCTCTGACCTTCAGCGCACGCTACATCGCCACCAGCGACACGGTGACCGCTGGCAGTGCCAATGCCAGCGCCACCTTTACCATTTGGTACAACAATTGAAGCTCACGCCGGTTCATCCCTTTGCGGCATCGCGTTGCACGCACGCTGGTCCGCAGCCCCTCCAGCACGACGGTGAGCCTGCTCGCCAGGCTCTGCTGCCTGCCTATCTGACTGCACGGTTGCCCCCCACGGAACGCCATATAGTACAGGCGCTGCTCAGCGGCCAGGACTTGACAGCGATTGCCTGGAAGCTGCAGCGCGATATCCGCACCATCAGCAGCCACAAGCAACGGGCGATGGGCAAGCTCGGCCTGACCAGCAATGCCATGCTGCATGCGCTGGGGGCGTTGCTCAATCCGCCGTTATCTGCGGATATTACCGCCCGCCGTCAGTTACTGGCGCCACGCGAGCAACAGGTGCTGAATGCCCTGCTCAATGGCCTTAGCGTGTCGGACATCGCACACCAGCAGGCACGCAGCGTTAAAACGGTCAGTTTCCAGAAGCGCCACTTAATGCAGAAGTTGGGGTTGCACAGCGAGGTGGAGTTATTCGCTCTGGCACCGCAGCAAGCGAGAGCCTTGCTGGCAAACTGGCCGGCGTCGACGGAACTGGGGCTGAGGGAAGAAAAAGTTTGTATCACGAACACCCCCATCTGACAGCGTGCGTTTCGCCAGATGGAGGGTAATAGAGGTGGGAAATTTCTTTAGCGGCGATTACGCACCAGTTGGTAACGGCGGGTCAGGTATTCCACCGGTACGCTCCAGATATGCACCAGGCGACAGAACGGGAACAGCACGAACAGCGTCATGCCCAGCACCATATGCAGTTTAAAAATCGGCGCAACGCCCACCAGATGTTCTGATGCACCGGCGTGGAAGGTCACCACTGCCTGTGCCCAGCCCACCAGCTTCATCATCTCGCTGCCGTCCATATGCTGGACGGAGAACGGAATGGTCAGCAGCCCCAGGCACACCTGCACCACCAACAGCGTCAGGATCATGATATCGGCAAAACTGCTGGTCGCCCGCACCCGCGGGTTGGTCAACCGGCGTTTCAGCAGCAGCGCCCCGCCAATCAACGTCATTACGCCGCAGGCACCACCGGCGATCATCGCCAGTTTCTGCTTCACGTCGATCGGCAGGAAGGACTCATACATCCAGTGCGGCGTCAGCATGCCGAGGAAGTGCCCGGCGAAGATGCCCAGAATGCCGATGTGGAACAGGTTTGAGGCCAGACGCATCCCCTTTTTATCCAGCATCTGGCTGGATCCGGCGCGCCAGCTGTATTGGCCGTAATCGTAACGCAGCCAACTGCCGATCAGGAAAATCGCCCCCGCCAGATAGGGGTAAATATCGAAGAAGAACTGATTTAAAAATTGCATGATTAGCGTCCTTTTGTTCCGGTTAGCGCATCCGTCAGGTCCAGGTATTGCGGGGCTACCGCACCGGCAAAGCGCCGTTGGTGCGCAGCCTGCTGTGCCGAAGCACAACCTTCCTCACCTAGAAACTTAACCTGCTCCTCTTCCCATACCGCATCCAGCGCCTGCGGCGTGTCATCGCGGGTTTCTTTTGCTACCTGAGACGTCAGCGCCTGTGCCTGAACGTCACTGCCAGATAGCACCAGCAGCAGATCAAACAGCACCGCATACGGGCTTTCCCGCTGTAGTAACCGGGCGCCCAACAACGCCAGGATCGGTGCGATGTCCTGCAACCCCTCCGCGGCCTGCTCCTTGCTGCGGCTGGCAAGATACTCCAGATACAGCGGCAGGAAGTCCGGCAGCTCGCGGCTGTCGATCTCCAGCCCGGCTTCGCGGTATTGCGCCATCAGATCGACCATGGCCTGACCACGATCGCGCGACTCGCCATGTACATGCTCAAACAACAGCAACGAGGTGGCGCGGCCCCGATCGAACAGCTCGCAGTATTCAGCCTGCACATCCAGCAACGGACGGGCGCAGAAACGACGAATAAACAGGATCAACTTCGCGCTGTGGTGCAAATCCAGTTCGCTGGCCGGTTCCAGCGCCTCCACCAGCGCCTGTTGATGGTCAAACAGCGCCTGCTCCGGGTAGTCCAGCAGGCGAGCAATCACTTTCAGGCTGATCATGAGGCATCCTCCTGGCGCAGCGTTTTTTTCGTCACATCAATAGCGTCAATGCGTCGGCTGTTGAACAGGTTGAATTTACCGTCGCTACCGTGGCAGCCGTCACCAAAACTAAAGCCGCAGCCTTTGCTTTCCGGGAAGGCCTCACGCGCCAGTTCACGATGGCTGGATGGGATCACGAAGCGGTCTTCGTAGTTGGCGATCGCCAGATAGCGGTACATCTCCTGCGCCTGCGCTTCGCTCAGCCCCACCTGTTCCAGTGCGCTGGTGTCCAGCACGCCGTCAACGGTTTCCGCACGTTTGTAGTGGCGCATCGCCAGCATGCGTTTGAGCGCCAACAGCACCGGAGCGGTATCGCCGGCGGTCAGCAGGTTGGCCAGGTATTGCACCGGGATACGCAGGCTTTCCACGTCCGGCAGTACGCCGCTGTGCGCCAGCTCACCGGCATCGGCTGCGGATTGAATCGGTGACAATGGCGGTACGTACCACACCATCGGCAGCGTGCGGTATTCCGGATGCAGTGGCAGCGCCAGCTTCCAGTCCATCGCCATTTTGTATACCGGCGACTGCTGGGCAGATTCGATCACCCCTTGTGGAATGCCGTCGGCCAACGCCTGGGCAATTACCGCCGGATCGTGCGGGTCGAGGAAGATATCCAACTGGCTCTGGTACAGATCCTTGTCGTTTTCGACCGCTGCCGCCTGTTCGATGCGGTCGGCGTCATACAGCAGCACGCCCAGATAACGGATACGACCCACGCAGGTTTCCGAACACACCGTCGGCTGGCCGGACTCGATACGCGGATAGCAGAAGATGCACTTCTCGGACTTGCCGCTTTTCCAGTTGAAATAGATCTTTTTGTACGGGCAGCCGGTCAGGCACATGCGCCAGCCGCGGCATTTATCCTGATCGATCAGCACAATGCCGTCTTCGCCACGCTTGTAGATAGCGCCACTCGGGCAGGTCGCGACACAGGCCGGGTTAAGGCAGTGTTCGCACAGGCGCGGCAGGTACATCATGAAGGTGTTTTCGAACTGGCCGTACATCTCCTTTTGCATATTGTCGAAGTTTTTATCCTTCGAACGCTTGGAGAATTCACCACCGAGGATCTCTTCCCAGTTCGGGCCATTTTCAATCTTCTTCATGCGCTGGCCGGTGATCAACGAGCGCGGCCGGGCGATCGGTTGATGCTTACCCTGCGGCGCGGTATGCAGGTTCTGGTAGTCGTAATCGAACGGCTCGTAATAGTCGTCCAGCGCCGGAACGTCCGGGTTGGCGAATATCTTCGACAACAGGCCGACGCGGCCGCCCATGCGTGGTTCCAGCTTGCCGTTGATTTTACGGATCCAACCGCCCTTCCACTTTTCCTGATCTTCCCAGGCGTGCGGATAACCGACGCCGGGTTTGCTTTCCACGTTATTGAACCAGGCGTACTCCATGCCCTCGCGGCTGGTCCAGACGTTTTTACAGGTCACCGAACAGGTGTGGCAACCGATGCATTTGTCCAGGTTCAGCACCATGCCAACTTGCGAACGAATTTTCATTTTGCTTTCTCCTGCTGGCTACCCTGCGAGTCGTCGTTGCCTTCACCATCTAACCAGTCGATGCGGTTCATCTTGCGTACCACCACAAACTCATCGCGGTTGGAGCCGACGGTGCCGTAATAGTTGAAGCCGTAGGCCAACTGCGCATAACCCCCGATCATATGGGTCGGTTTCGGGCAGACGCGGGTCACCGAGTTATGAATACCGCCGCGCTGACTGGTGATTTCCGAACCGGGAATATTCACGATGCGTTCCTGCGCGTGGTACATCATGGTCATGCCGGCCGGGACGCGCTGGCTGACCACCGCCCGCGCCGTCAACGCACCGTTGGCGTTAAAGGCTTCGATCCAGTCGTTATCCTCAATCCCCAGATCCTTGGCATCTTCCTCACTCATCCAGACGATCGGCCCACCGCGCGACAGGGTCAGCATCAGCAGGTTGTCGCTGTAGGTGGAGTGAATGCCCCATTTCTGGTGCGGCGTCAGGAAGTTCAGCGCCTTCTCCTTGTTGCCGTTCGGCTTCTGGTTCAGCAACGGCTGCGCGGCACGGGTGTCGATCGGCGGGCGATACACCAGCAGGCTTTCGCCAAAGGCACGCATCCACTCATGGTCCTGATACAGCTGCTGACGGCCGCTGATGGTGCGCCATGGGATCAGCTCATGCACGTTGGTATAGCAGGCGTTGTAAGACACATGTTCGTCTTCCAAACCTGACCAGGTCGGGCTGGAAATGATTTTGCGCGGCTGGGCCTGAATATCGCGGAAGCGGATTTTTTCATCTTCCTTGTTCAGCGCCAGATGGCGGTGATCGCGGCCGGTCATCTTGCCCAACGCGTCCCATGCCTTGACCGCGACCTGTCCGTTGGTTTCCGGTGCCAGCGCCAGGATCACCTCGGCGGCATCGATGGCGGTTTCAATCTTCGGCCGACCGGCCGTCGGGCCATCGGCCTTCACGTAGTTGAGTTTTTTCAGGAAGTCGACTTCGGTCTGGGTATTCCAGCTAATCCCTTTGCCGCCGTTGCCCAATTTATCCAGCAGCGGTCCCAGCGAAGTGAAACGCTCGTAGGTGGCCGGGTAATCACGCTCTACCACCATGATATGCGGCGCGGTAACTCCCGGGATCAGATCGCACTCGCCCTTTTTCCAGTCTTTGACGCCATAAGGCTGCGCCAGCTCGGCGGCCGAGTCATGCTGAATAGGCAGCGTCACCACGTCGGTTTCCTGGCCCAAATGCCCGACACACACTTCGGAGAAGGCTTTGGCGATGCCCTTATAAATCTCCCAGTCGCTTTTCGAATCCCAGGCCGGATCGACCGCTGCCGACAGCGGGTGAATAAACGGATGCATATCCGAGGTATTCATGTCGTCTTTTTCGTACCAGGTAGCGGTCGGCAACACGATATCGGAGTAGAGACAGGTGCTGGACATGCGGAAATCAAGCGTCACCACCAGATCCAGCTTGCCTTCACCGCCGTTATCCAGCCATTCCACTTCCTCGGGCTTGGCGCCGCCTTGCTGGCCCAGATCCTTGCCCTGAATGCCGTTTTCGGTGCCCAGTAAATACTTGAGCATGTACTCGTGGCCCTTGCCGGATGAGCCCAGCAGGTTGGAACGCCAAACGAACAGGTTACGCGGGAAGTTCTGCGGGTTGTCCGGCTGTTCGGCGGCAAAGTTCAGGCTGCCTTTTTTCAACCCTTCGACGGTATAGTCCAGCGGCGATTGACCGGCGGCTTTCGCCTGCGCCGCCAGATGCAGCGGGTTGGTGCCCAACTGGGGTGCCGACGGCAGCCAGCCCATGCGCTCGGCGCGCACGTTTAGGTCGATCAGGCTACCGCCAAAGCGGGTCTTGTCCGCCAACGGCGACAGCAGCTCTTCGGTGCCGACGGTTTCATAGCGCCACTGGCTGGAATGGTTATAGAAGAACGAGGTGCTGTTCATATGGCGCGGCGGACGTTGCCAGTCGAGGCCAAACGCCAGCGGCAGCCAACCGGTCTGCGGCCGCAGTTTTTCCTGGCCGACGTAGTGCGCCCAGCCGCCGCCGCTCTGGCCAACGCAGCCGCAGAAGATCAGCATATTGATCAGGCCGCGGTAGGTCATGTCCATGTGGTACCAGTGGTTAACACCGGCACCGACGATAATCATCGAACGGCCATGGGTTTTCTCGGCGTTGTCGGCAAACTCACGGGCAATGCGGATAATGTTGTGACGTGAGACGCCGGTGATCTGCTCGGCCCAGGCCGGAGTGTAGGCTTTGACGTCGTCATAGTCGGTGGCGCAGTTGGCATCGTTCAGGCCACGATCGAGACCGTAGTTGGCCAGGGTCAAGTCGTAAACGCTGGTCACCAACGCTTCGCTGCCGTCCGCCAGACGCAGGCGTTTGACCGGCAACTTGTGCAGCAGGATCTCATCCAGCGCCACGCTGTTGAAATGTTCACTTTCGGTACTGCCAAAGTAAGGGAACCCGACGTCGGCCACTTCGTCATGTGCGCCCAGCAGGCTGAGTTGCAACTCGACTTCCTGCCCGTCTTCACCGGCGCGCTGTTCCAGGTTCCATTTGCCCTGCTCGCCCCAGCGGAAGCCAATCGACCCCTGCGGTGCCACCAGCTCACCGTTGCGCTGATCTATGGCGACGGTTTTCCACTCTGGGTTGTTTTCCTGCCCCAGACCATCCACCAGATCGGCGGCTCGCAGCAGGCGACCGGCGGCGTAATAGCCTGCTTCGCGCGGCTCGAGCATCACCAGCATCGGCATATCGGTGTAGCGACGCACGTAGTCACGGAAGTAGCCCACCTCACGATCCAGGTGGAACTCTTTGAGCATCACGTGGCCCATTGCCAGCGCCATGGCGCTGTCGGTGCCCTGCTTCGGATTGAGCCACTGGTCACACAGTTTGGCGACTTCGGCATAGTCCGGCGTCACCGCCACGGTTTTGGTGCCTTTGTAGCGCACTTCGGTGAAGAAGTGGGCGTCCGGGGTACGCGTCTGCGGCACGTTAGAGCCCCAGGCGATGATGTAGGAGGAGTTGTACCAGTCGGCCGATTCCGGCACGTCGGTCTGCTCACCCCAGGTCATTGGCGAGGCCGGGGGTAAATCGCAGTACCAGTCGTAGAAGCTCAGGCAGGTGCCGCCAATCAGTGACAGATAGCGGGCGCCGGCGGCGTAGGACACCATCGACATCGCCGGGATCGGTGAGAAGCCGATAATGCGATCCGGGCCGAAGGTTTTGGCGGTGTAGACGTTGGAAGCGGCGATCAGTTCGTTCACTTCCTGCCAGCTGGAGCGGACAAAACCACCGCGTCCGCGCGCGACTTTGTAGCTTTTGGATTTTTCGGCATCGCTGACGATCGAGCCCCAGGCATCGACCGGGTCACTGTGCAGCGCCTTGGCCTCACGCCACAGTTTGATCAGGCGTTTGCGCATCAATGGGTATTTCAGGCGGTTGGCGCTGTACAGATACCAGGAGTAGCTGGCGCCACGTGGGCAACCGCGAGGTTCATGGTTGGGCAAGTCCGGGCGGGTACGCGGGTAATCGGTTTGCTGGGTTTCCCAGGTCACCAGGCCGTTTTTTACATATATTTTCCAGCTACAGGAGCCGGTGCAGTTAACCCCATGGGTGGATCGCACAATCTTGTCGTGCTGCCAGCGGCTGCGATAGCCGTCTTCCCAGTCGCGGTTGGTGTTTAGCGTCTGGCCATGTTCGCCAGAAAAGGGTTCCGCCAACTGCTTAAAATAGCGGAATCGGTCTAGAAACTTGCTCATCCGGAATTCTCCTGAAAGCTTTTAATATTTTTACCGTTAAAGGAACGGCATTGCTCAATCTGCCGCCAGCCTACTAATGCGGTTGCAGCGGCAAATTGATTGCGATCAAGAGAACGGAGGGAGAATAACGGCGGCAACGGCGTGCCTACCCCTAAAGTATCAGGGCAGGCAGTGGCGCTAATTAATTGAAAATAGAATAAAAATCATGATTTAGATATTAGGCGGGATGTACTGCGAAGTGAGTTGGGGTATTTGGGGGTAGGATGCGGGCGAGCGTCTGAGATACCCGGGCCTAGCGCACCGAGGGGCTATTATGGGACACATCCATGTGTCCCACCCTACGGGCCGACTGGAAGTCGTTCCAATTTGCTCCCGGCAAATTGGTCGGCGGACAAGCCGCTACGACCCCTACGGCACGCTCTCCCTAATAACAGGCTTTGTGTGTCTGCTAACTGATTAACCTGCATCCATCTCATGGCCGATCCACTCGCCGCTGTCACGGTTGATAACCCGCAGATACTGCTCATACTCCTGTTCACCGTAGAACAGGTTCAGCAACGGCGTTTTATAAAATGACTGCCACATCTGCCCCAGCATGATTGGCCGGCGCGGGACATAGATATTCTCGATCAGGTTATAACCGGTAGCCATCAGCATGAAGCACAGGAAGAAGTAGTTAAATCTGCCGCGCATGAACGAGCGATGATGAGCCACGTAGTAAAACAGCAGGAATACCGACGCCACGCTGGCATAGCGGCTGGCCGCCTGCAGCGAACTGGAACACAGGAACACAAATACCACCAGCCAGGCCGCGGTGTTTTTGATGTCCCCCGCCTGGTTACGCATCGGATTCGCCAGCATGAAGCCCCCTAGAAATAGCGCCGGGAACAGCACAATCAGGAAGTTAATCATCCCATTGGCATTGCCGGAGGTCAGATAATCGCTGGCATACATGCCGGAGGTATAGACGTCGGAATAACTGTTAATGCCAGAAATCGTAATGTGAGAAAGAATAAACGGCAGTGCGAACTTGGCGGTCAGCAACGCAATGGCGCTAAACACCACCGTCAGCAGGCGGTTTAGCCGCATTACCCGGCTACACAGAAACACCCCGACCAGCAGCATGCTGGAAAAGTGGGTCAGCATGGCGAATAACATCAGGCCGGCGGCCAGCGGCCGATTCTGTTTATGGCAAAACAGCACCATCGCCAGCGTCATCACCGCCATCGAGAAGCCAAAACGCAGCCCCATGCCGATGATAAACGGGTTGATCAGAAACAGCACCGCCAGATGCAGCAATACAAACTGCCTGGCTGAAAACACCTTGCCGGAGTGCAGCATGACAATATTGAGCGCGGCGAGATAGCAGTAAACCGACAGGCCAACGTACAGCCCCGGAATGACGTAAAAAGGGATACCCAGGGTTTTGAAAATATAAAAGTTGGCGTACAGCACCACGTCCACCTTGCCCTGAACGACATCACCCAGGCTGGTGGCCGAGTTAATCGCATCATAGTTGGCAAAGTGGCGGTAGAGATCGGCCAATGGCGGGATCTTGATAAAGAAGAAGAAAAAACACAGCGCAATCAGCAGATAGGCCACTGTATTTTTCTTTCCCGCCCGCAGGGTGCCAATGCTGTGCAGCAAGGCAAACAGCGGTACCGTCAGCAGCAGCACGCTGCCAATCAGCGTAGAACGTTCAAAGCGCATAATCATCCTCTGGCTAAATAATTCCCTCTCATTGGGAGTATTGCTCATCCGTTAAGGCGATACTGTCCCCTCTCCTTTGGGAGAGGGTGACGTTTATTCAGAAAGGCACGCCACGGAAAAACACATTGCGGATGATATTCTTCATATAGACCCCAGCCATCAGGCCGCTATTGACGTAGACAATGCCCCTTAGCCCGTATAACACCCCAGCCAGACGGCTCTTGCCGTCGGTAATGATGCGCGAGTTAATGCAGGTGTGGCGCAAACGCATGATGTTGCGCGCCCGGGGCGAGATCTGCGGCATCAAGCGCTTTTCAAACTGCATTTTATTGCGGTAACCCAGGATGCCTTTCGGGCTGGAGGTGATGCGTTCACCATCATGATCGTTGTGCACTGCCAGGCGTTCATGCAGCGTGCCGATGTTCGCCCCGGCCGCCAACAGCCGGTACAGGAAGATATGATCCTGATAGCGCGGGGTATTAAAGAAACCGCGCACCGCAATCGCCATGCTGCGCCGCATCATGATCATCGGCGTGTAGGCCACCCCGGCCAGCATAAAATCTTCCAGCCCTGCGCAACGCGCCCGGTAATAATGCTCGGCGCTGATCTGCCCGTCCTTGAGAATATCCATGTCGCACAGGCTGACGTCGTAATTGCCCTGCTGCATAAACGCCAACTGACGGGCGATTTTTTGCGGATGGTAGTAGTCGTCATCATCCAGAAAGGTAATGTACTCACCGCGCGAGCGCAGGATCCCGCTGTTACGTGCCTGTGCGCCCCCGCCGTTGTGGCGACGCGGGTAGTAAATGATCTGCCCCTGCTCGATATAGTCGGCCAGTCGTTCGCGGGTCGCCAGGCGATGCGCATCGCCCTGCGGGTTGTCATCCACCACGATAATTTCCAGCGGGCGATGGGTTTGCGCCAGCACGCTGTCGATGGCGCGTGCCAACAGTTCACTGCGGCCATAGGTGGGTATGATGACGCTGACGGTAATACTCATAGTTTTATTTCACCCGTAGGTTATACAGCCGGGCCATCAGGTAGTAAGCCAGCGGGCTGCGGTAAAATAGCCGATTCTTGCGGCTCAGCATTTTGCGCTCCTCTGCCCGCAGGCCGGAGTAGCGGCGTTTCAGCTCGCGGGTTTCGCGCAGCGCGTCACGCAGCCCGAAAAAATCCAGCCCGACCAGCAAACGCGCCTTCAGCGTGGTAACGAAGAGCACGGAGTAAAGCCCATGCCCCACTCCCTCCCGGCGTCCCGTGTCGGCACCGCCGAGCGCATAATCCAGATCGTCCAGATCGCGGCGCTTAGGCGCACGCGTAATGCCATTCGGGTTGGCGCGGTAACCCACCAGCGGCGTGTCGCACAACACGATACGTTCCGCTTTCAGGTACAGTTGCGGGATCAGCTGAATATCTTCGAAATTGCGCCCCGCCGGGAAGCGGGCCTGCTCGAACAGCGTTTTGCGGTAAATACGCGCCCAGGCGTACCACAGGCTGCGGTTGAAGCTGTCCGCCAGCAGCGCCATATGGGCATCACGCTGCTGGGGGGCGGCATTGCCCGGTACGATGGCCAGGGTGCCGTCCGGCTGGATCTTGCCGTTGTTGAAAGCCGAAAAAACGCTGGGCATTGAAGGCGACGATGTCTGCCAAAGGGTTATCCGCCAGCAGGCGCCCCAAAATGCTGAAATACCCTTCCAGCAGCACATCATCGGAATCGAGGAAGCCGATATAGCGTCCTTCGGCATGGGCAATGCCGCTGTTACGCGCCTCGCTCAGCCCCTGGTTTTGCTGACGCAGAATACTGACCCGCAGTTTGTGCTGCGGATAGCGGCACAGCACCTCTTCGGCAATACCGATAGCGCCATCCGGACTGCCGTCATCCACGATGATCACTTCCGCCCAGTCCGGCAGTTGTTGCAGCACTGAGCACAGGCAAGCCTCAATATAAGCCTCGACCTTATACACCGGAATAATCAGGCTCAGAGTGATATTCATGATCGGTTATCCTTTCTTTTCTTTTTGAAGTTGCACCCAAACTGCCCGGCTGCCCATCGACGGCAACTCAGCCTCAATCTGCCGTTGGCCTTGCCGTTGCCCTTGCGCCTGCCAGCCCGTTGGCAAATCAAAGCGCGCCGACATCGGCCGGTAGTAAGGATTGGCGATCAGCACCAGGCCCTTATCACCGTCGATAAACAACCTTGCCGGGATGGCGGTATTGTTGCCCTGCAGCAGGGTGCTTTCGCCGGAAAGCAGGTAAGGGTTAAAGCTGACAATCTGCTGCGCCACGCTGGCCACACCCCGCCAGATAGCATCAAACTCCTGCTGGCTAAAGCCGCCGCGTTGGCGCTTGTAGAACAAGTCGGTATAGGAATAAAACAGAATGCCTTTAGCGCCGCCAATCAGCCCCAGCCAGGCCTGATTGCGCATCTCTGCCTCCGTCGGTTGGCGCGGTTTACGCCCCGGCGCATAAGCGGCGTGATCCATAATCTGCATCACCAGCCAGGCTCCTTTGACCTGCCGCGCGACCTGGCTGGTAATGCGGCTGTACTCCAGCGTCCGCGTCAGATCGGCGTCCCTGCCGACCGGGTAAGGATCGCTGGCCAGCACGTCCGAACTGTTAAAATAGGCGTTGAGCGTGCCGGTCTTGTCCAGCACCTGGAACGTCAGGTGATCCGGATCCAGACGTTTTACCTGCAGATGCTTTTGCTCAATTTGCGGCACGTATTCCGGCCCCAGTTCATCGTTGATATACCAGGCCAGCAGGTTCGGCTGGTGTTTAAACCTTTCCACATAGCTCGCCGTCAGTTGCGGATAGCTCATTTTGGTTTCCGGCGCGAAGCGGGTGCCGGCATACATGTCCTTGAGCGAGAAAATCACCTGCAAACCGTACTGCTGGGTTTTGCGGAAATAGTTATCAGGGTCACGTCCGGTGCCGTAGTTGTAATTGAGCAGCGTGTTGAAACCGGCATCGCGGATGCGTGCCAAATGCTCATCCGTCACCATCTCGCCGTACATATAAATCCCGAGCGGGAAGAAACGCTTGCCCTGTTTCAGGGTATAACCCTGTGCATCCAACGCCACTTTAGGCTGTTCACGGCCGACGCTGATCGGCATTTCGCTACTCTGGCTGCGCTGTGAAGCCACGTCCGTCACCTGCTGCTGCAGGCGATATTCCCCGGCAGCAAGACCGGCAGGCAGCGGGAACTCCACCTGCTGCTTTCCGTTAATGCGATAACGGCGGCTGTCGTGTTTCACGGCGGTGTTTTTGTCGTCGACCAGCGTGCTGTCCACCTGCACCTGCTGCGGATCAACCACTTCGATCAGGCTCGATGCCGTCCCCTGGCTACTGCGCATCTGGTATAGCTCCGGCGCGACCGGCTGCTGACAGGCGTAGACGTCATCAAACCAGGCGCTGCCGGTGGTACCCTGGCGCAGATAAACACCCAGCACTACTTTCACCGCGCGCGGCGGCACCCGAAAATCCCCCGTGACCGGCTGCCAACCGCTGGTGCCCAGCAGGCCCTGCGGGTAGCTGCCGGCCAAAAAACGTCCCTGGCTGTCATAGCTTTCGATAAACACTCCAGCGCCCTGATTCTCCCCCTTGCCCTTCAGGTTCTCACCGCGCACCCAGGTGCCAAAAGCCAGCTGCTGACCCGGTTTAACCGACAGCGCCTGCAGCATGTTGTGGTAGTTGGCGGGGTTGTGATTTTTGATAGAACAGGCTGCTCCGGCCACCGTGGCCGCCCGCTACCACCTGTGCCGAGGCCAGTGACCAGCCCGCGCCCCCCTGCTCGAACCCGGGATCCTGCAGCAGGTTATTACCGCAGGGGGCGGCATTGGCCAGCCCGGAGCCTACCAGCAGGCAGGCGGTGGTTAGCTTGCTGAGTTTCATTGGCGTTTCATCACCGCGTTGTACAGATAAGAGAAGAACAGATAGCAGGATTTCTGGTAGGAAAGCCCCAGATGACGGCGATAAATCTGCCATTGCCAGTCGGCCGCCTGAATTTTATTGCCGGATAACGACTGTGCAGAAAGACGGTAAAAGGCCAGCGGCTCGGGTATGCAATACGCCAGGTGGTTACGCGCTTTTTCCAGCACCGACAGCCACATCACGTAGTCCTCGTGCCCGACCTTGCTTTGGTACACCTTACCGACCTGGCGCTGGTTATACATCCCGGTCAAATTGCCGATCCAGTTGCTTTTCAGCATGTCACGGTAGGCGATGATCTCCCCGGAACCGCGGTAGTTTTTCACCCGCGCCGGGTCATCTTCAAAGGTGTAATAGTGCGAGCACACCACGTCATAGCGGTCGGTTTTCAGAATGCCGACCTGGCGTGCCAGCTTGTTCGGGTGCCAGACATCATCGCTGTCGCAGAAGGCAATATAATCGCCACGCGCCGCTTCTATCGCGATATTGCGGGTTTCGGCCACGCCCTGGTTGGTGTTGTTGCGAATGTAAGTCAGGCGATCGTGAATAAAGGGTTTCACCACCTCGGCGGTTTGATCGGTGGAGGCATCGTCGATCACATACAGGTGATAATCCTGATAGGTCTGGTTCAGCACCCCGAGGATCGACTGTTTGATAAAGCCTGCGGCGTTGTAAGCCGGCATGATAACTGAAACTTTTTCCATCTTAACCTCCAGCGATAAGCTGTTGCCATTGGGGATAAATCCGCTCAGGGATGAACTGTTGCGCCCGCTCCAGCGAGCGCAGAGAAAAACGTTGACGCAATTGGCCGTCGTCGATCAGCGCCAACGTGCGTCGGCTGAAGGCCTCGATATCGCCCTCCGCCACCAGATAGCCATTGCCCTCGTCATCGATCAGTTCGGCTGGCCCGGTCTGGCAGTCAAACGCCACCAGCGGCAGGCCGAAGCTCATGGCTTCAATCAACACCATCGGCAGCCCTTCGTAACGCGAGGTCATTAACAGCATTGCCGCCTGGCGATAGTGGCCGGCAATGTCCGCGGTCGCCGGCAGCAACTTCACCTGTTCAGCCAACCCGGCGGCGTCAATCTGTTGCTGTAACGCCGCCCGATCCGGGCCATCACCGACGATATGCAGTTGCCAGCCCGCCGTTTGCCGTGCCACCCGTTGCCAGGCGGCTATCAGGCGACTCAAACCCTTTCTGATGGCATAGCCGACCGACCGCCAGCGCCACCGGCTGTTGCAAATTCGGCTGCGGCGATTGCACCGGGAAGGGGGAGACGTTTTCGATAACCAGACATTTGCGTTCCGGCACCCAGCGGCTGATGGTGGCCAGATCTTTTTGGGTCAGCAGTACCGTGCGGTCGCCCAACCGATAAACCAGCACCTTCAACCATTTCATCGGCCAGGCGTATTGATGGAAACTGACGTGCTCACTCAGCAACAGGCGGCTGTGCGGACACAGTAAACGCAGGTAGGGCACCATCAGCGACGAGAGTTTTCCCATCGAAACGGTGATAATCACGTCATAACGGCCGCGCCGCAGAAACCACGCCAGCCGCCAGGGCCACAGCAGCGTTCTGCCGGGCATAAAGCGCAGGGTCACCGCGGCGTCCAGCGGGTAAAATGCCCGGTCACCGCTGATCGACACCAGTTCCACCTGATGCCCCAAACGCGTAGCCAACGCATTGGCCAGGCTGCTGGCGACCCGTTCGGTACCGCCTTTTTCGGCGATGTTCTCAATCACGATTGCTACTTTTCGTTGCTGCATGTCATCTCCGAAATCCCTCACGGGCGCTGCGTAACAGACGCCCCCCCAACGGAAACAGCCCTAGCCTGGCCAGGCAGTCGCCGTACAGTTTGATCGCCCTGAACTTGCTGCTCAGAGCCTGGCGTTCCGTGCGCGATGAGTAATAGTTGAAAGCCTGCAGGTTCTCGCTGTACAGCGAGGCCAGCAGGTGTTTGCAGGCAAACCCGCTGATGTAACGGCCACTGGCATTCAGGTAGGCATCAATAAACTGTTCGCTGTCGTCGAGGTTCATCCGGCAACGATCCGTATCGGCATCACCGCAGCGGATGAACACCCCTAGCCCTTCGTCAAAGGCCACTTTGGCCCCCAGATTGGTGGCATTGACCAAAAAACCCCAGTCCTGGTACTTGTAGAGGAACTCCGGGAATAAAAACCGTCGGTCATCTTTTTTACGCAGACTGATGGTGGAGGTGCGAATATCCCCCATGTCGAGAAATAAAAAATCCGCCCCCGCCGCCCCCTCCTTGTAATCAAATCGATAGCTGCGAATATTTTTGTCACTCACCGTGGCGTAATTACCAAAAATAATGTCCAGCCGGGTGTCCTGATGGCGTTCCAGGCGGCGGATAATATAGTTGGTACTAAAGGAGTCCTCCGGTTCCAGAAAGAAAACCACTTCCGCACGCGCCAGACGAAAACCGGTATTACAGGAAACCGCCGTATTACTGCGAACTTTATTTTCATGTAACCGTGCCCGGCGATTGGCGGCCAATAAGCCGCGCATATTATCCAGCTCTGATTGGTCGGAAGCATTATCAACCACGATAATTTCATAATCGAACCCCAGGCAGGCATTAGTCATCCTGACTAATGTGGCGGCCAAACTGGCTGAGTTGTTAAAAACGGGCATGACAATCGATAAGTCCATTTATTACCTCAACAATATATTATCATTTGGCAAAACAGCATTATTGCCAACGGAATAGTTTGTTATCCCAGAATATCCTTGTCCGGTTATTACCCCCCGTCCTGACGCGGGTAAAATCCGCGCAGCCTACCGGTTATTCAACTACTCCTGGAAATAACCTCCCCACTCCTGTTCAATGGTTTCTGGCGTCAGCCTTTGCAGGCCGGCCCCCGGGGTGAATGTCAGCTCGCCAAAATAGATACGTTGCTGCACCTGATAAAAATCAACACGTACATAAGAAAATTGCTCGGCGACCTGGTGTGCCAACGCCAGCATCAGCTCCAGCCGGCAGGGTTTATCCATCGGCACTTCGCTGTTGGGCACGCCCAGGCGGATTTCGGTACGGTTCCAGTCGGCGTCAAAAAAGTCACGCCGGTGATCAATAAAACGCTGATAATCAATCTGGATGAAAAACCGCACTTCACCGCCGCGATTAAAGCAGTGGACCTTGATGTCATTCGGCGTTTTGCCGTCTTCCAGCAACATTTTTTCCACCATTACACAGGGCGGAATATCCTTATAATGGCGCTCGCGGTAAACCTGATAAAAATTCTGCCGCAGCCAACTGTTGGTCAGGACTCTTAGCTCATTAAAACTGGTCTGGCTCTTATCAAAAACCAGTTTGTTATAGCCACTGCCATGGTTGGCTTTAATAACGAATGCATCAGGCAATGCCTCATACATTTCCTCAGTCAGTTCTTTTCCCTGTGCGTAAAGTTCAATCAGGTACTCTTCCCCCCACAGTTTTTTAATATACTCCCGCACCTGATATTTATCGGATAATTGCGTGTACATTGCCAGGGGATAGACTTTTCTACGCATCAGTTTTTCGCTATACCCCACCGGTCTGGCCAAATGCGGCATCTTGCGGAAAAATAATGCGTACTTTAACTGATGATATAGTGCATCGGGTATATTACGGTAAAAACCCTCCACCAGATTATTTAGCATAAAGTTCTCGCACCTTCCCTATTAGTTGAGGTAAACAACGGTAGCAGGTCACCTGCAGCCGGGTAATTTGTCCTCTTCTGAAAAAACCATTAAGTACAAAAAATGAAATAAACTCGGTGATCAGCGTTGCAACCGCCGCGCCCGCAATGCCGTAACGCGGGATCAACACCAGATTCATCAATACATTGGCCAGGGCGGCCAGCGGCATTTTTATCGCGATAAATCGGTAGCCGCCGAACAGCACAATCGCCCGATAAGAGACGGTGCCCATCACCGAGAACAACGAAGTCACCGAACACAACGCCAGGATAGTGGCGGTTTCACGGTAGCTGTCGCCAAACATCAGCGCCACTATTGGCCCGGGAAACAGCGAAAGCAGCAAAATCACCGGCATCGAAAGCAGCAGCACCACCAGATACAGCAGCCGGATACGCCCTTCCTGTTCGAGCAGAGTGCGGGCATTCGCCACCCCGGGCATCATTGAGGTGATCAGCGCAATCGGCACAAAGATCCAGCCCTGACTCAGGGTGATGGCGGCGCTGTACAACCCGACGCTATGTTCCCCCAGATAGTTACCGATCATGATTTGATCGATACGGGTGTAGATGACTATCGACAGGCCCGAAACCGCCAGTGGCAACCCTACTTTCAGCAGGTAACGTCCGTAACGCCGTTGATGACGCCTGGCGATCGGCCGCATGCCCACTTGCTCACGGCGAAACAGCAGCCAGCGCACCGCGTAGGGGATCAGGCTGCTCAGCACATAAGGCACGGCAAACCACTCCAGCGGCAGTTTGGCATGCACTAGAGCCAACCGAACCACGATCGACAGTAACAGCGCCAAATTGTTGATCAGCGTGTTCAACTTAGATTTCAGCAGGGCGTCGTAATAAATCTTATAAACGTCCTGTACCGAGAAATAGGCGCTGAACAGCATCAACGCCATCATGATCTGGCTGGTACGATCCTGCGTCAGCAACGCCCAGGCCATCAGCGGTATGGCGATCAACGCGAACAGTTGCCGCCGCAGGCGCATCGAGGCCAGCATCAGCCGGATGCCGCTGTGCCGGTGCCGGGCGACACGGTTAAACAACACCGCGTCGGCCCCCAGCTGCACCAGCGGTACGGCAATGGCGATCACCGACAGCAGGTAGTTAATCAGCCCGTATTGCGCCGGCCCCAGGTAGCGCGCCACGTACACCGAAACAAAAATGCCTGACAGGCTCAGCGATACCCGTTCCAACATCAACCACAGGGAGTTCATCAGCATCGCTTTCATGCGGTTACTGAACCTTTTCCTGGTGGCTGGGGTAAGCAAAAGCATAGTAACCGGCATCGGTGGCGGTTTTCTTCACCATGCCGTTGAGGATCACCCCTTTAATCGTCACGCCGTTCTGCTCGAAGCGACGGATACTGGTTTCAATCTGTCTGACGGTGTTAACCTCAAAACGCACCACCATCAGCGCCGTACCAGCATGATGGCCAACGATGGCGGCGTCGGTTACCGCCAGTACCGGCGGCGTATCGATCAGCACCAGATCGTAATTTTGCCCCGCCCAGCGCAGGAAGTCGGCAAAGCGCTGATGCATCAGCAGTTCAGACGGATTCGGTGGCACCTGGCCGCGCGGCACAAAGTCCAGATTGGCGATATCGGTTTTCTTCACCGCCTGGTCGGGTGCGATCAGTCCGGAAAGCATGTCTGAAAGACCGGCCTTGGCGCTGTTGTTCAACCAGCGGTGCAAAAAGCCTTTGCGCATATCGGCGTCGATCAACAACACCCGCTGACCGGCCTGAGCGATCACCACCGCCAGGTTGGTACTGGTAAAGCTTTTGCCGCTGGCGGGGCTGGCGCCCGAGACCATCAGAATGTTGTTTTTGGCCTCCATCATGGCGAAGTGCAGGCTGGTGCGCAGGCTGCGGATCGCCTCAACAGACAAATCTTCCGGTTCCTCCTGCGCCAATATCGGCAGTTTACCGCTGCCGTGTTTAGTCAGCAGTTGCTGCTGAGCGCGGTTGCGCTTTTGCTGCCATGGCGACAGCGGCACCGTGGCGTACACGCTGATACCGCGTTTTTCCAGCGTATCGGTGTCACCGATGCCGCGATGAAGCGCGGCGCGCAACACCACCACCGAGGCTGACAGTACGCCCCCCATCAGCAGCGCAAACAACACAATCATCGCCTTTTGCGGCTGCACCGGGCGCAGACCGGTTTCCGCCTCATCGATAATGCGGATATTGCCCACCGTGCCGGCCTTACTGATGCTCAACTCCTGCTGTTTGTTCATCAGTTGCATATAGACCTGCTGGTCCACCTGCACGTCGCGGGTTAAGCGCAGAATTTCCTGCTGAGTTTTCGGCAGGCTTTGTACCTGCTTGCCAAGGCGGGCTTTTTCCGCTTCCAGCGTGGCGCGTTTTTCCAACAGCGCCCGATAGGCCGGATGCACACGGGTATAAAGCTTGGAGATTTCCGCCTCTTTGAAGGTCAGCTCATTCAACTGGCCTTCAAGCTGAACCTGGGTATCCAGCACCGATTTGGCCTCGAGTGACAAATCCACCGAGTCGTTTTGCTGACGGAACTGATTAAGCTGATTTTCGGCGTTGTTGAGCGAGCTCTGAGTACGAGGTAACTGCTCGTGCAGGAAGGCCAGCATGCGCTGCGCCTCCTCGGTTTTTCGATCCACGTTCTGTTGCAAATAGTTGTCGGTGATGCTTTTGAGCACCGCCTCTGCACGCTGCGGATCTTCCCCCCGCCAGGCTGAAGGTCATGATGCCGCTTTCCTTGCCGCCGGGGGCAACGTCAAGCATATTGCGCAGGTCATCCACCGCTTTCTGGCGCGGCACGTTAACTATAGTGAAAGTCGTGCCCGGCAAGGCCTCCAGTGCGGTCACATTGATTGCCCAACCGCCCTGCTGCAGGGCTTGCCCCACGCTGCCGCTGAACAATTTTTTGCCGTCATGGCTCAGGCTGAAACGCTGTTGATCTTCTGCGGTCAGGGTCAGTTCCTGGCCCTGCATGACCGCCGGCACCTTCATGCCGGAGATGTTCAACAGCGGCGGCGTTTCACCGCTCAGGCGGGCAATGCCCTTGCCAAGCAGCGGGAAGTAATCCGGGCTGATACGCACAGTCAGACCAAGATCGTCGACGGTTTTGCCAATCACGTAGCGCGATTTCGCCAGCGAAACTTCGTCCTGTGTCGCCGAGTTCTGCCCGATGGAGCCGCCAATAGAGCTGTCCAGCGTTTCACGCAGCAATGAATCGCCCGAGAGCTGCTTTTCCACCTGTACCAGGGCCGTGGCCTGATAGATTGGCGTCGCCATCAGTGCATAAGCGCAGCCCAGAATACCGGCGACGCCGGTCACCAGCAGAATGCGCCAGCGGTTATCCCACAGCGGGCCAATCAGGCGCTCCCACTCCAGTTTGTCGTCCTGTTCAGCCATCACAATCGGCAATGCGTTGTTCTTCATCATCAGTATTCCTTAAGTCACCGTTACGGGTTTACCAATTACGGACCCGCAACGTGGCCTCGCTAAGGTCGTTAAAGCTGGAAATGGTCGGTGCCAACTGGCTGATCAAACGGTTCCAGCGCGCGATCGGCGCCGCAGTGACGTACACCACGTCGTAAGGTTCCAACTGGAATTCGGTGCCCATCGCCAGCGCGGAGGCATCAGACAGGTCGAACTGGTACAGCGACGCCAGCCGCTGTGGCTGTTTGCCGCCATTAGGGCGGATCACGAATACGCCGGTGGCGTCGGCCACCGTTTGGCTGATGCCTTCGGAGCTGCCCAGTGCCTCGGTCAGCGTCATTCCACTGCGGTCCATTTTCAGCGTCGACTGCTTGCCGACCTCACCCATCACAAAGACTTTCAGTTCGTCGTTGCGCGGCACATACAGGATGTCACCCGGCTCCAGCAGGTGGTTCTGGCTGATATCGCCACGCTGCATCAGCGCCTGCAGGGAAATCGGCTGCTCTTTGCCCTGATGCGTCAGCACCACGTTGCGCCAGTCGGCGTTATCGGTCAGACCACCGGCGGCATTGATCGCATCAAGAATGGTCAGCGGCACGTTGGTCACCGCCTGCTGCCCGGAGGTTTTCACTTCGCCGGTCACATAGACTTTTTGCGAACGGAAGGCGGCAATGCTGACGTCGACCTGTGGACTTTCCACATAGGTCGCCAACCGGCCGGCGATCTGGTTGCGCACTTCGCTGACGGTTTTACCTGCTACCTTCACCCGGCCGATGTAGGGGTAGAAGATCGAGCCGTCGGCATGCACCCAGTTGCCGGTGTCGCTGGCGCTGCGGTACTGCCCCGCCGGGGTGGTCAATTCGGGGTGATCCCAAACGGTAACGTTAAGCACATCGCCGATACCAATACGGTACTGATAACCTTGCAGACGCTGGTCCAGCGCCAGATTGGGCCGCGCCACCGGCTCTACCCGGCGCATTTTCTGCAGTAGCAGCGGCGTAACGCGATACACCTGGACCTGCTTGTTCAAATCGAAGTCTTCGTCCTGCTGAGTCACGACGTCTTTGCCATGGGTGGGCAGGTGCGACCCCGGAAAGGCAGTGCAACCGCTGAGCAAAACGCTGGACAGCACCAGTGGCATCCAATGAGGCAAATGAAGGTTCATAACGGTACCGTGAGAAAACGGGCCACCATTGCGGCCCGTCAGATGAATGACAAAGTTGTCTTTAAGAACTGAGATACCCGGGCCTAGCGCACCGAGGGGCGCTCCGGCGGACAAGCCGCTACGACCCCTTCGGCACGCTCTCCCTAATAACGGGCTTGGTCAGAGCCACGTTGGGGGTTAACGATCGGCGGTAGGATTATCAGTAAAAATGCTTGCCTGGCGCGGTTCGCGCAACAGGGCAAAATAACCGAAGAAACAAAATACAAAGGCCAGCAGCATCAGGTGGTCCGGTGTCTGCAGCACTTCACTACAGATGCCGACACAGGCCAGAGTGACCGCCAACATGCAGCTCATCCCCAGCGCCTGGCGCGCATTGAGGCCGCGGCGCATCAGAATGTGATGCAGGTGATCGCGTCCTGCCTTGAAAGGGCTCTGGCGACGCATTAAACGGCGTACCATCACGGTCACCATATCCATCAGCGGGATGGCGATTAACCACAGTGCGGTCACCGGTCGTATGACCGCGTCCGCACCCTGGGTGGCGACAATCAGCAACCACAACACGCTGAAACCAATCACCATGCTGCCGGCATCACCCATGAAAATCTTGTTACGCGCACCGAATACGCTGAGGTTGAACAGCAGGTAGGCCACCAGGGCCGCTATCAGGCTCAGGCACCACAAGGCCTGAGCCTCATGCCCGGCCAGCCCGAACAAAATGGCCAACGCCATAAAGGTGACACAGGACAGTGCGCCAAGCTGACCGTCGATACCGTCAACCATGTTATAGGCGTTGATCGCCCCCCATACCGCCAACGGGGTGATCAGCAACGCCGCATAACCCAGCAACAGCTCCTGGTGGCCCCACAGGAACCCCAATGAAGAGAGTTGCATCCCTGCCGCCAGCATCATCGCCAGCGCGATCCCTCCCTGCACAATGACGCGCGGCGCCACCGGCAGATCAAAACGGTCATCAAGCACCCCCAGCATCACTAATGCGGTGACGCACAACAAATAGGTGGTACTGTGCGGCAACCAGTCCGGTTGCCAGAAAGTCACCAGCGTCATGATCAGGTAGATAGCAATGCCACCGACCAGCGGTACATGCCCCTGATGGCGCTTACGGGCATTGGGTTTATCCACTAACCCCACCGCCAGCGCAGCGCGGCGGGCAATAACTACCAGCATCAGCGCCAAAATAAATATCACACTCAGTTGATATAACATGGTTCCTCCAGCGAATAAGCACGCTACCGCCCTTGAGTTACAGCTCCCAATGCGCTATTAACAAAAACAAAATTGATATTGCCAGGATATAAGTCAGCATGAGTTAATCCTGTTAATTACAGATTTATCCGGTTGTCATCGACGAAAAATAAACAGCCCTGGTTTTAGAAAAAGTTATCTCTAGGAAAACTCGTGTTTAATTGTTTTTTCGATTGCCAAATTAAGATCGACCGGCGCCACGAAATCATTTTGCACATTGCTTTTAAATTGCGTTCTGGCGCAGAATTTTTGCACTCGCACGCGGCTAATTGGGAATTTACGGTGACTTATTTTGCTCACCACATCCAATGCCGTTGCGCCACAGAGACCAAATAAATAGGGAATGCGAATAGTCTTATTACTTTTTCCTAATGAAGAAGAAATAACGTCGACCAGTTGATTCATGGTGAAGTCGGGCTTATCAACATAATTGCTGACCTGGTAGGTTGCCTGCTGATCCAACGCATGCTCCAGTCTGGCGGCAATATTTTCCACGTAAGCCATAGACTTCATATTATTACCGCTGCCAATCATCACGAATCGGCCGCTGGCGATTTGCCGGAACAGGTTATAGACGTTGCCACGATTATTTTCACCAAACACCACCGTTGGGCGGATGATGGTTAATTTGTTGCCAGCATCGGCTTTGCGCCAGGCTTCGTAAACATACTCGGCCTCCAGCTTGGATTTACCGTAATGGTTAAAGGGTTCAAAAAGCCCTTCCTCACCGGTTTCCTGAGTCACGAAGCCGTATACCGCCACTGAGGAAGTAAAGATAATTTGTTGGATATTCAGCGCCGAGGCCGTCATGCAAACATTGCGCGCACCATCAACGTTAACCTGATAATACAGTGAGACAGGATCGACGTTATCCTGGTGCTCGGCCGCAAGATTAATCACGGCGTCACAACCCGCCAGCGCCTGCCGCAGGGTTTCGGGCTGGGTTACATCGCCAAACTGATAGAGTTCAGGAAAATGCTCACTCTGCTTTTTATCCACGATGGTCAACAGCAGGTCGTTACGCGCACTCAGACGTTTAACCAAACGCGTCCCGATAAAGCCGGAACCCCCGATGATAGCTACTTTACGCTTATCCATAATTTGTCACTCAATCCGGTTTCCCATTATTCCCTACCGCACCATGAGGCAGGACGCTAATTGGCGTTAGAACATGGAAACCAGACTGGACAAAACAGAGCGGGCTTTCAAATAACAAATAATGAAATAAAAATATTAGCCGAATGTAAAATTATCGACAAAGGTGAAATATCATCTGGTGCTAATTTTTAACATCGTAAGCAACTTGATATTCCATGGTTTTACCCGGCAATATAAGATTAATCTTACCCACTCCCTGTGCATCTGAAGTATCGTATTTCACCGGCTGTTTAAACTTCCCCTGCTTGGGGTCAACACACTCAATGGTCGCCTGCTCCAGGTTTTCACCCTGATACAGACAAAGCAGGCTTTGCGGCCCCTTGGCCAAAGGATTATTCAGCGTCAGAGTGAGTACCACGCGGGTATTGTTTTGAATATCATTGATAATTGGCGGACGAGTTTGGTTCCCCAGCACATATGAAAAATGTGAAATGACCAGCAATGACACGAATACCGACAGGTATTTCACCACGCGAATGGCAGGAACTGAGAAAAAACCCGCTGAGGCCGAAGCTTTGTTTCTTATTGCCGTATTTTTAAGCGCTGCGGGCGTGACAGACGAAGAAACCGGAGCAACCACTTCCTCCGGCCGTTCTATTTCCTCAGTAATAATTTCATCATCTTTATTGTCACTTTCAGAAAGTTCCGCTTGAATATCTTTATTGGCATCGCTTTCGATATTCCATATTTCATCGGCGACGTATTCATCCTCTTCAGAAATAAAGTGAAAAACCGCCTTGTTTTCCACCTTATAGCCCAGGCGAGGAATGGTTCTGATAAGTGTATGCTCAGCATCACCTATTTTTTGACGAATAGATTTAATTGTTTGATTTATCGTTGAATCTGAACAATAAGTTCCTTTCCATATGTTTTCTATAATTTCCGTACGGCTAACCAGTTCTGGGGATCTGGCGACAAGAAGTGAAAGTATCTGATACTCCTTCCAACGTAGGCGAAACTTTTCCCTGGACGGTGTCAGAACATCTAGATTCCTAATCTTTATTCTTTTATCAAGATTCACTTTTAATTTCCTTAGCGTGCCTGTCCTGCACACTTTGTATAGAAATATGAAAAAATGTTCAAGAAATTAAATGTAAACTCAACAGGTTGCATTCATCAGATATTTATTTTTATAAAAATTTGCTGATTTCATTTTTTACATCCCTCCTCAAATGGAGGTTATGATTGTTTGAATGTCATTATTTCCCTGTTGGCAACATGGTTTCTCATCATGCTTACCGGCAATAAAATACAGCCAACACGCTGTTTTTAAATCAAAATATAATTATGTTATCAGTTTGTTAGCTAAGTGAAATTGTGAAATCCTACCCTGCCCTTGAAGAATATCACCTGTTTTTCCACCTAATCCGATTGCCAGATAGCCTACAAAAAGCCTGTCAAAACAGAATGAGAGTTGTCTGATTTAATCCTTCACAGGGCACCAGGTTAAAATATAGCACCAAATTACAAAGGACTATTGTTAACTTGATGGGATGATTCTCGAATAACGGAAAAAACAAAATTATTACCATGCTATGGGTCATTCACAGTGTTTTATTTTAGTAAGAAATTCGACTGGGAAATGAAAAATAACCAACAGAAAAAAAAACCGTCTATCTAAAGTGAAAAACGCAATTTGAGAGAGATGCCTATAAACAAAGGGAAAATTGGTGAGCGGTAATAAGAATATTACCTAGAGCGACAGGGATTTCACTGAGGGAGTAAAACTTCACATGGCAAAGAAGGGAAATAGCTCCTCCCCTGCCGGGGAGGAACTGGGGATATGTGAACTATTTTTTACGGCCGTAGACGACCCAGGTGACCAGCACACAGACCACGTAGAACACCAGGAAGATTTTCATCGCCCCTGCCGGTGAGCCAGTCAACGCCAGGGAAGTGCCAAAGGCTTTTGGGATAAAGAAGCCGCCTGCGGCCCCGATCGCCGAGATGAAGCCCAGGGCGGCCGCGGAATCGGTAACCGCTTCGCGTTGAGCGCTTTCGTCACTGCCGCCGCTGGCCTTAACCCGATCTACGGTAATTTTACGGAAGATCACGGCAATCATCTGGAAGGTGGAACCACTGCCCAATCCCGCAGTGAGGAACAGCAGCATAAAGACGCTATAAAATGCGATAAACGAGCCCGTATGCCCTGCTCCCGGTAAAGTCAGGAACAGCAAGGCAGCAAACACGGCCATCAGCACAAAGTTAATCAGCGTTACGCGAATGCCGCCGAAGCGATCCGACAGCGCCCCGCCCACCGGCCGTGCCAGAGCGCCGAGGAACGGACCGAAGAAGGCATAATGCAAAATCACCACGTCCGGGAACTGAGTTTTGGACAGCATGGCAAAACCGGCGGAAAAACCGATAAAGGAACCAAAGGTGGCGAGGTACAGCAGGCTCAACACCCACAGGTGACCGCGTTTGAGTACCGGTAGTTGCTGACGCAGCGACGCTTTGGAGGCCGCCAGATCGTTCATACCGAACCAGGCCGCCAGCGTACCGACCAGCAGGAAAGGTACCCAAATCCAGGCGGCGTTCTCCAGCCACAGTGAGCTGCCATCAGCCTGTACCTGACCGGTACCACCAAAGGCGCCAAATATGGCAACAGAGATGGCCAGTGGAGCCACCAACTGCATCACGCTAACGCCCAGGTTGCCCAGGCCGCCATTCAGACCCAGCGCACCGCCCTGTCTGGCCTTTGGAAAGAAGAAGCTGATATTGGCCATGCTGGAGGCAAAGTTGGCCCCGGCAAAACCACACAGTAAAGAGATAATCACAAACACGCTATATGGCGTGGTCGCGTCCTGCACCGCAAACCCCAGCCACAGGCAGGGTACCAGCAGCAGGCAGGTGCTGATCGCCGTCCAGCGACGGCCGCCGAATATCGGGATCACAAAGGAATAAGGCACACGCAGGATAGCGCCAGAAACGGAAGGTAACGCGGTGAGCATAAACAGCTGATCGGTGGTGAAATTAAAGCCAACCTTATTCAAATTGACCGCCACCGCGCTAAACAGCATCCAGACGCAGAAAGCCAATAACAGGCAAGGAATGGAAATCCACAGGTTGCGGTTGGCGATACGTTGGCCGCGTTGTTGCCAGAATGCGGCATCCTCAGGCTGCCAGTCCTGAATAACCGCGCCTGTTTGTTTTGATAATGACGTTGCAGATTGCGACATAAAAACCTCAGACACAGGATGATAACTTCGCCCACCCTAGGCGGCGGCCCCTACGGCAAAGTTGATGTAAATCAACCCGGATGCAGGTAGCCAACCGCCCGAAAAGCCCCGCCATCCCTTTATGAGTAACTCTCCGCATAGATTTAAAACATTTAAAATCAATCTATTGGCTATTACTCAACGCCATTGGCAGCGGCTGGCAAGGCAGACGGGAAACTAGTGGGTACTTCGTTAGAGGTATGGGGTTATCGCCGGGTATGATGAAAAATAACGCGGAATCGTTACCACACCCGCTGATGCCACCTGCGTTGTCCTCTGGTTACCAGCCGTATCTTGCTCTGCCTTCGGGGGCCCAAAACCTATGAAACGCCTGTTAGCACCACTTTCCATCGTGAATCAGGTGGCCGTCCTGATGTTGCTGCTGGGGATACTGGGCGTGGCCGGTATGAGCATTTCAGCCTGGATGTCGCAAAGCATTCAGGGCAACGCGCATGCCATCAACAAAGCCGGTTCGCTGCGAATGCAAAGTTATCGTCTGCTGGCTCAGGTGCCGCTGAATTCACACAGCGAAGCACTGATCCGTGAGCTGGATCAGGACGCCAACAGTCCCGATCTTCAGCGTTCAGTGACGCAAGAGCAACTGACCGAACAGTTTCAGGCGCTGAATAATTACTGGCAAGAAACCCTGCAGCCAAGGTTGCGGGCAGCCCGGCAACCGGCGGAGGCAACCCCGCAGGTGGTACATTTCGTTTCCCTGCTCGATACGCTGGTCTCGGATATTGACCACCATACCGAGCGGCGCCTGCTGACGGTGACGCTGGTACAGGCGGTGTTTATCGCGCTGACGCTGCTGCTGCTGGTGGGGACTATCTGTTACCTGCGCCGTCGTCTGCTGCATCCGTGGCGTCAATTGGTGGCGATGGCGCTGTCAGCGGGTCGCGGCGATTTCAGCCGCCGTTTTGCCCAGCGTGGCCATCAGGATGAAATGGCCTCACTCGGCGGCGCGTTGAACACCATGTCCGACGAATTGGCTACCATGTACAACGGGCTGGAGCAGCGGGTGGCAGAAAAAACCGCCGATCTGCAGCAAAAGAATCAGGTGCTGGGCTTTTTGTATCACGCCAGCCGTCAGTTGCATGCCAACGAACCATTGTGCAGCCGCCTGACACCGATCCTCAATCAGTTGCAAACCCTGACGCCACTGCGCGCCATCCAGGTACGCCTGTACGAAAACAACAGTCAGGAACAGTTTGTACAGCTGTGCGGCAACCAGCCGTTGCGGCCGGAATATTGCAATAATCCGGTGTGCAGCGCCTGCCTGAACGACGACAATCAGCAACATGCCGATCATCCTTCGCTGAGCTGGAGCCTGAGTGACAAACTGGGAGATTACGGGGTGATCGTTGCGCAACATGCGCCACAGCGCCCGCTGAATGACGAGGATCGGCAATTGATGAGTACCCTGGTCGAACAGTTGACCAGCGTGCTGGCGATTGAACGCCAGGTGGATCATCAACAGCAGTTGATGCTGATGGAAGAACGTGCGGCGATAGCCCGTGAGTTGCATGACTCTATTGCCCAATCATTATCGTGCCTGAAGATGCAAACCAGTTGCCTGCAAATGCAGGGGGCCGAACTTTCACCCGCCAACCTGGCGCTGGTACAACAGATGCGCGAAGAGTTAAACATCGCCTACCGCCAGTTGCGTGAACTCTTGACCACCTTCCGCCTGCGGCTGACAGAGCCAGGACTGCTGGCAGCCTTGCAGTCGACGGTGCAGGAGTTTAGCCAACGGCTCGGCATTTCCATCCAGCTCGACTATCAGTTAACGCCGCGTACGGTGCCCGCTTTTCAGGCTATCCACCTGCTGCAAATTGCCCGCGAGGCGTTAAGCAACATCAATAAACATGCTCAGGCCAGCCAGGTGAGCATTCAGGTAGTCAATCAACGAGGCGAGGTCACGCTGAGCGTCTGCGATAACGGCTGCGGATTGCCGCCAGACACCGATCGCCCCGATCACTACGGCCTGATAATTATGCGCGATCGCGCCAAAAGCCTGCACGGCCGCTGCGAGATTTTACCCCGCAGCGGCGGCGGCACTGAGGTCCGGGTGGTATTTAAACCGGACAACCACGCCATCGACTAATGGGAGAAACCATGACCACCGAAACTGCCGCCACTATTTTATTGATTGATGACCACCCGATGCTGCGCAATGGCGTAAAACAGCTCATCGGCATGGACTCCCGCCTGCAGGTGATCGCTGAAGCCGGCAACGGCGAACAGGGTGTCGCACTGGCCGAAGAGCATGATCCGGATCTGATCCTGCTTGATCTGAACATGCCGGGCATCAATGGCCTGGAGACGCTGGATCGCCTGCGCATGACTGCGCTCTCTGGGCGCATTGTGGTGTTTAGCGTGTCTAATCACGAGGATGACGTAGTCAGCGCGCTAAAACGCGGTGCCGACGGCTATCTGCTGAAGGATATGGAGCCAGAGGAGTTGCTGAAAGCCCTGCATCAGGCTGCGGCCGGTCAGATGGTGTTAAGCGAGGCGTTGACGCCGATCCTGGCGGCCAGCCTGCGTGAGAACCGCCCCAGCGCCGAACGCGATATCCAGCAGTTGACGCCACGTGAGCGTGACATTCTCAAACTGATCGCCCAGGGTCTGCCGAACAAGATGATCGCCCGTAAGCTGACCATCACCGAAAGCACCGTCAAGGTGCACGTCAAACACCTGTTGAAAAAAATGAAGCTGAAATCGCGCGTTGAAGCCGCCGTCTGGGTACTGCAGGGAAAAAACGGTTAATCACTGCCGTTCAACGGCCCGGTTTCTGCCGGGATAGTCGGTGGTTGCAGTACTTTTGCCGGTGGCAGCCCCTGCTCTATTTCAGATGAAACGGTCAAAGGCGGCGTCACCTGCAGTTGGATCCAGTTAGAGGTCACCAATTGCTGCTTGTCATCTTCCAGCGTCACCGACAGGTGGTAGCGGTTGGCGGCATCCGGTGAGTCATCCCATTGCGGCACAATCAGGCTCCAGCCATGTGGATCGTTACCGTTTTTCGACGGCGTCAGGCTTAGTGCCTGCGTATCTCCCTGCCAACTGACCCGGGTAATTTTGTTGGTGGTTTTGATTTCCAGCACCAGCGGCAAGGTTTCTCCCGGTTGCAGGCGCCAGGGCGGCGTGGCCAGGAACACTTGCAGCGTTTTACGCTGTTTAAACGCCATCACCGGCACATTTTTCCGTTCGATGTTGTCATAACGACTGCCACGCAGCGACTTGGCCTGAGCAACATATTCCGGCGAAATCTGCTTCACCAGCGGTACACCAAGCCGATAATTTAACGCCAGCTCGACCTGATCCTGACTTACCCCACCTTCCCCCATCTTGTGCAACGCTTTCACCGTCACCAGGGGTACCGGGGTGTAATTCACCCCCAGTTGCATGGCACGCGGGTCATTTTGCTTTTTGCCGCTGCCAAACAGATCGACGTTCTCACCCCAGTACTGTTCATAGCTGAGCGAGCCGCCAATCTGGCGGTAAAACGGCAGGTAGCCCTGAGTGGTGATGTCATATCCGCTCGCGGGACGGCTGAGGAACTGGGCGTTATCCCTCTGTTGCGCCAGCGCCGACAGCGGGTAGTAATAGTTGGCGGAAAAACGCAGGAAATCTCCCCAGGCTTCGGCCCCCAGGCTGGCACGATTATGATGGCGCTCGAAATCGCTGTCGAGCACCGTGTTATACCCCAACAGCCAATCGCCGGCGACCCAACGCTGGCCGAGGCCAAAATTACCCAGCGAACCCTCGGTTTGCTGCAGCAGGCCGAGTTGGCTGTAGGTCAGCAAGCCGTTAACGTCATACAGCGGGCTGAACAACTGGCCGCTACTGCCGGAAAAATCCCCCTGGTCGGACATCACCAGCGACAGTTTGGCGTTACCCAACGGTGAAAGCAGTTCCTGGGCCTGCTGTTGCAGCACGCTGCTGGCCTGACCGACCGCATAACTCTCGGCACGGGTACGCACCTGTTGGCTCGAAACGTTATTCAGGTTACGTTCGCCCAGCTGTTTGGCCATGGTGGCCCACTCTTTTTCGCGCTCGGCGTCATTGGAAGCATTGCCGCCCAGTTCCGGCAAATCGTTGGCCGGTTGCTGAACAACCGAGTCCGGTGCGGGTGGCGATTCGGCGTAGGCGGGCAACGCGCCGCATAGCCACGCCAACCCCATCGCCGGTAAACAACCCGTGGCAAAAGGCACAACTTTTTTCAATCGGTAACGCGCTTTATGAATAACGTCTGTCATTGCACAGTCGCCCCCCCTTGATCCAGAGGGTTGGCAAATAAACCCTTTCTTGCTGCCATCACTCCAGACGACAGACCACCCAAACTTTGCGCAGTCTGGCATTTTGCCCCTAACGGGCAGTTGCGAGCCAAACTGCATCATGAACCCTAAAGTCTAATGGCTTTATCATCAGAAACAATCGGATAAACCTCATTTAATTTAGTGACAACGTCACATGACCTTCAATTATTTCAGTCGGTGATGGAGTGCCAGAAAACGCTGAAACTCTTGCGGCTGAAAACGAGAATTCACTTTATTTCATCGCTGATTTTGCCGAAAAAAACCGCAAATTTAAATTCACCAAGAAATTAATCTATTGATTATGCGTAGCAATTCGCAATTTCAGTGTATTTCACCTGGCACTTAACCGTGGATTGCGGCCCCCTGCGCAATACCGGTAATCGATAAAACAATCGCTCTGCATGAAACCCTTTTTGCCGCTATTTTGAACGCTAATTTCAGACCGGTAAGGAAGCTTTTATGTTCGATAATCCTCAGCTCGATTTCTGGTTTCGCGGCCTGTTTATCCCGGCCATGTTACTGCCCGCAGCGCTCGCCACCAGACTGATCGGCATCCTCTCACCAGGATTGACGCAACACCCGCTACCGAGGGAACGCACGCTAATGTTGATTGCCGTCAGTGCCGGGCTGGCGGCCCTGCCTTTCAATATTCCACTGCTACAACGGCTATTGCTGCTGCCGGCAGCGGCGATATTACTGGCGCTGGCTCTCATTGACTGGCAACAGCGACTATTACCGGATCGCCTGACCCAACCGCTGCTATGGGCCGGGCTGTTGGTCAATCAGCAAGGCTATTTTGTTTCGCTGACCGAAGCGGTGACCGGGGCCTGCATCGGTTATCTTTCGCTGTGGTTGCTCAATGTGGCCTATCGCCGCAGGCGGAAAACGGACGGTATCGGCCAGGGGGATTTTAAACTGTTGGCGGCACTGGGTGCCTGGATCGGCTGGGCCGCCCTGCCGATGCTGGTCAGCGGCGCCGCAGCGGCCGGGTTGTGCGCTACGGCAATAGCCCGTTTACTGCGCAAAGCCGGCAGGCAGGATACGCTGCCCTTTGGCCTTTATCTGGCGCTTTCCGGCTGGTTGGTTCTGTTGGCGACCGCCGATAGCGGCCCTTCATCTTTCAGAGGAGAAATCACAGCATTTCACCTTATTTCACCCTGATGCCAGACTGGCCCGGCCGTTATGTCGCTGTTATAGCCTACTGTTGGCGTAGCTGTTATGGCGCCCCTCCGCCTGCAGCACTATGCTTTGCCCAAGGCAAAACGGGGTTTACCCAAATCAACACAGGAGGTTGTATGTCAGGTCGTGGTTTCTCTGCACTCGCGCTCAGCGCAGCATTGGCCAGCGGTTTGCTGTCGTTCGCGGCACAGGCCGCCGGCACCTTTACCCTCAGCTCACCGGCATTCCAGGATGGTGGCTCGCTGGCGCAGAAATATGCCGGGGCCACACCGGGCAACGCCAGCTGCACCGGCGATAACGTTTCGCCGCCGCTAAGCTGGGCCAACCCACCGGCAGACACCAAAAGTTTCGCCCTGCTGCTGTCCGATCCCGAGGGCCGGGCAGGTCTGGGCGTTAGCCATTTAGTGGCCTATGGCATACCTGCCAACGCCAGCGGCTTCGCCGAGGGCGATCTCACCCAGGGCAAAGGCTTTGTCGGTGGCAAAAACTCACCGGGCACCTCGGTTTATCATGGTCCCTGTCCTCCAGCGGGGTCCGGGTTTCACCACTATACCTTTGTGTTGATCGCCACCGATCTGCCCCCCCACGCGCTCGGGCCGGGGCTTACCCGCGAACAGCTACTGGAGAAATTACAGGGCCACGCCAAGGGCGGTGCGGGCATTATAGGTCGCTTCGGCCAATAGCGGCTCAGGCGGTCAACGCCTCTGTCGGCATCTCGGCGACAATAGCCGGCGCACGGTACAGGCTGACCACCTCACCAATCACCAGCAGGCTGGGTGACACCGGCCGCTGACGGGCAATTAACAGCGGTAATTCTGACAGCGTACCGGTTAATACCCGTTGCTGCGGTAGCGTGCCACGTTCAATAATGGCCAACGGCGTCTGTGCGGCCATGCCATGGCGCATCAGTTGCGTGGCAATGGTTTCGCTTAATGTCAGCCCCATATAAAACACCAGCGTCTGCCCCGCAGAGACCAGGCCGTGCCAGTCCAGACTCACCTCACCGTTACGGCAATGGCCGGTGACAAAACGCACCGATTGCGCGTAATCGCGGTGTGTCAGCGGGATACCACTCGCCGCCGCACAACCGCTGGCAGCGGTGATACCCGGCACCACATGGCAGACCACGCCATGGCGCTGCAATTCAACCATTTCTTCCCCCGCCGCGACCAAAAATAAACGGATCCCCACCCTTCAGGCGTACCACCCGATTACCGGACAGGGCCAATTCGACCAACAGGTGATCGATCTGCTTTTGTGACAGCGTGTGGCAGCCCATGGACTTACCTACGTCAATGCGCAGCGCCTCCGGCGGCAGCAAGGCCATTACCGCCGGGGAAACCAGACGAATCGAACACCACCACGTCCGCCTGCTGGATCACCCGTAATGCCTTTAACGTCAGTAACTCCGCATCCCCCGGCCCGGCGCCCACCAGCCACACTTCACCGTTGCGTACCGGCTGGCGATGATCGCCGGCCAGCATCAGTTTCTCAATCGCGCTCATCTCACCACCTCTGTTAGGCCACCCGTTGGGATGCATGCTGTTGAATCAGTTTTTTTAGCTCCGGCAGGCAGGAGCCACAGTTGGTGCCGCATTGCAGACGGGCACCCAATGCCTCTGCGCTGTGGCAACCTGCCTGGATGGCCGCAATGATGCGATTCTCGCCCACGCCGAAACAGCTACAAATCGTGGCACCAGCCGCTGACTGGCCTGGCGCACCACGCCCCGCCAGCAGTGCCAGCCGTTCCGCCCCTGCGGTGGGAGCCTGTTCAAAGGCGCGGAGGATCGCCGGGCGATCCAGCTGCGGGGCCTGCTGGCGAACATAAAACGCCAATTGCACCTCGCCCTGCCGCCAGCCAATCAGGTGCAGACCGCGCTGGGCCAACTGTGCCGTTTGCAGCGTCATGCCCTCCAGCGAGAAATGGCGCTGTAACCAGGCTTGCCAGTCTTCAATCGGCCGCTGGCCGGCCATAATGTAGTGAGTCAAACCGTCCTGCGCGACCCGGCTCCAGTAGATACCCTTGGGGGCGGCAACCTCGGCACGAATAAAAATCTCCGCCTGCCAGCTTGTGGGCCAATGGCTGGCCCGCACTGGCGCATGCTTGCTTTCCGGCTGGCCGGAGTCGGCATCCACTATCGGCGGGATCAGGCTGTCGACCCGACCCTGTGCGGTGAATTGACCGTTCCAGTGCATCGGCGCAAACAGGCTACCGCGCCGCTGCCCCGGATGGTACAGTGCGCGCGCCAGCATCCAGCCGTGGGGCGAGCTCAGGCGAACCAGACTGCTATCGGCAATTCCCAGTTCGACCGCATCCTGCGGGTGTATTTCACAGAAGGGTTCGCTCAAATGGCGCATCAGCCGCGCGGCCTTGCCGGTGCGCGTCATGGTGTGCCACTGATCGCGGATGCGACCGGTGTTCAGCACCAGTGGATAACCGGGTGATAGCGCATTCTGCGGCAAGCGTGGCGTCACCGGCAGCAGTCGCGCCTTGCCATCAGCATGGAAAAAACGCCCGTCGTCAAACATTCGTCGACAACCCACAGGATGCCGTGCATTGACCGGCCACTGTACCGGTGCCATCTGCAACCATTGCTGTAGATCCCATCCCGCCAGTTGACTGATATCGAACGCGCGCGTGCCGTTATTTTCAAATCCTGACAGCGCCGCGTGCTCACTGAATATCTCCGAAGGATGTTGATAGTCAAAGGCCGTACCATGCCCCATACGCTGCGCAACCTGGCTAAGGATCCACCAGTCGGCACGGGCTTGCCCCGGCGCCGGCAAAAATGCACGCTGGCGTGAAATACAGCGTTCGGAATTGGTCACGCTGCCCTCCTTTTCTCCCCAGGCCAATGCAGGCAGGCGGATATGTGCCAGTTCGGCGGTATCGGTCATCGCCATCACTTCGGACACCACCACCAGCGGGCAATTTTTTAGCGCCTGCCTGACTGCATCGGCATCCGGCAGGGAAACCACCGGGTTGGTGCCCATAATCCACACCGCCTTTACCTGCCCGGCGGCGATCGCCTGAAATAAATCCACCGCATTCAGCCCCGGTTGTTGGGCGATGCGTGGCGACCGCCAAAAGCGCTGTACCCGGTCGGTGTCCTCGGAGTTGAACGACATATGCGCCGCCAGCTGATTGGCTAATCCACCGACTTCCCGCCCGCCCATGGCATTGGGTTGACCGGTGATCGAAAACGGGCCGCTGCCAGCCCGGCCAATGCGCCCTCCCGCCAGGTGCAGATTGATAATCGCATTGCATTTATCCGCGCCACTGGCAGACTGGTTAATGCCCATCGAATAGAGCGTGACCCAGTTGTGGGACGCGGTCAGCAGGTGGAAAAACTCCAGCACGGCACGCAGTGGTAGTTCGCAAAAATCGGCCACCCGCTGTGGTGTCCAATCCGCCGCCGCTGCCAGCGTAGCCTCTGTGCCGCTGGCATGCCGTTGCAAAAAGGCGGTATCCAGAGCCTGCTGTTCAGCCAGCCAGTGCAGCCCTCCGGTAAACAAAGCCGCATCGCTGCCGGGCCGCAGCGGCAAATGCAAGTCGGCAATATCGCAGGTCGCCGTCTCACGCGGGTCAATCACCACCACCCGCATTTGCGGGCGCAGCTTACGGGCCTTCACCAACCGTTGATAGACCACCGGATGCGCCCAGGCGGTGTTGGAACCGGTCAATATCACCAGATCCGCCTGTTCGATATCTTCATAACAACAAGGCACCACATCCCCGCCGAATGCCCGCTTGTAGCCGACTACCGCCGACGCCATGCACAGCCGGGAGTTGGTGTCGATATTGGCCGCACCAATAAATCCCTTCATCAGTTTGTTTGCCACGTAATAATCTTCGGTCAGCAGTTGACCGGAAGCATAAAATGCCACCGCCTGCGGGCCATATTGCTCAATAATCTGGCTAAAACGCTGTGCCACCTGCTCAAGCGCCTGATCCCAGCTAACCGGCAGGCCATCGACCTGCGGCAGTAACAGGCGGCCCGTCAGGCTCAGCGTCTCGCCCAGCGCGCTGCCTTTGACACACAGCCGTCCCTGATTGGCCGGATGCGTAACGTCGCCGCCGACCGTCAGTTCACCGTTGCTGTGCTGTTCAATGGCGACCCCGCAGCCCACGCCACAGTAGGGGCAGGTGGTGCAATGTACGGCACTCATGACGTCACTTCCGCCGTTTCTGGCAGTTTGGCCTGTATCGACAGCGGCGTACTGCATACCCACACACGGCCTGCTTCTACCCGGACCGGCCAGGCGGTGACGGCACGCCCGGCATTATCTGCACAGATACCGTCACTCAAACGAAAACGCTGTTTGTATAGCGGAGAAATCACCACCGGCTCACCGGCTACGTCCCCCCAACAGCCCGCGTGCCAGCACGTTGGCGTCACTGTCCGGTTCCTGATTGGCCAACGCATAAACGCCCTTGTCCGCCAGATGGAATAGCGCAATCTGCCGCTGCCCCAGCCGGGCGGCAATGCCGGCGTTGATCGGAATTTCCGCCAGCGCACAGACATCCAGCCACTGTTCCCGGGCGGCCACTGCCGGTTGCACCTCAATCACCTGCCCACGTTCCCCCCCTGCCGCCGGGCGACGTTGTCCGCGCTCCGCCTGCCAGACTATGGCCTCATCCGGCTGTTCGCTGTTCACAAACGGACGGAACAGCTTGAGACGATCCGGGCTGGCGAGCGTGGTTTGCCATTCACATTGGTAATGGCTGACCACAGTTTCCATTTCGGCATCCAATTCGCTACCGATCCCCAGGCTGTCCTGCAAAACCACGTCACGCAGGTAGTCCAGCCCACCTTCCAGGTTGTCCATCCAGGTGCTGGTGCGCTGCAGGCGATCGGCGGTACGAATGTAGAACATCAGGAAACGGTCGACCGTGCGGATCAGCGTGGCGGTATCAAGATCGCTGGCAAATAAATCGGCATGGCGCGGTTTCATGCCGCCGTTGCCGCACAGGTACAGATTCCAGCCTTTCTCGGTGGCAATGACCCCGACGTCTTTGCTCTGCGCCTCCGCACACTCTCGCGTGCAGCCGGAAACCGCCATCTTGATTTTGTGCGGCGACCGCAACCCCTTGTAACGATGCTCCAGCTCGATAGCCAGCGCGGTGGAATCCTGCACGCCATAGCGGCACCAACTGGAGCCGACGCAAGATTTCACCGTGCGCAGTGACTTGCCGTAGGCATGCCCGGTTTCAAATCCGGCGTCGACCAGCTGCTGCCAAATCTCCGGCAATTGCTCCAGCCGGGCGCCGAACAGGTCAACCCGCTGGCCGCCGGTAATCTTGGTGTAGAGCTGATAGCGCAGAGCGATTTGGCCGATGGCGATCAATCCTTGCGGAGTAATTTCCCCGGCCGGTACCCGCGGTACCACCGAATAAGTGCCATCTTTCTGGATATTGGCAAAAAAGCGATCGTTGGTATCCTGCAACGGCAGGTGCTGCGGCTTTAGCAGATATTCGTTCCAGCACGAAGCCAGAATCGACCCCACCAGCGGTTTGCACACCTCACAGCCATACCCATGACCATGTCGGGCCAGCAACTCGTCAAAGGTGCGGATGTTGCCAACGCGGACCAGGTGATACAGCTCCTGGCGTGAATGGGCGAAATGCTCGCAAATGTCTTTCTTCACCACCACGCCACGCTGCTGCAATTCGTGATCCATCAGCTGTTTTACCAGCGCCGAACAGCCGCCACAGCCGGTGCCCGCTTTGGTGCAGGCTTTTACCGCCGCCAAATCGCCGCACCCCTGCTCCACCGCGTCACTGATATCGCCCTTGCTGACGTTATGGCAAGAACAAATCTGCGCCGTGGCCGGCAAGGCGGAAACGCCCAGCGCTTTCGGCGCAGCCCCCGCCGTTGCGGGTAAAATCAGGCTTTCCGGGGTGGTGGGTAACGGCAGACAGTTAAGCATCATCTGTTGCAGCGTGCTGTATTCAGCACTGTCGCCCACCAGCACTGCCCCCAGTAATCGCTTGCCATCCGCGTCAATCACCACTTTTTTATACACTTGCTGCGGGCCGTCGACCCAGGTGTAGCTCTGGCTGCCGGGGGTGTGAGCATGGGCATCACCGATCGACGCCACTTCCACGCCCAACAGTTTCAGTTTGGTACTCATGTCCGCGCCACAGAACACGTTTTCGCCTCCAGCCAGCCGATCGGCCAGGATACGCGCCATTTGGTAGCCCGGTGCCACCAGGCCGAAAATTTGTCCGTTCCACAAGGCGCATTCACCGATGGCATAAATCGCCTCGTCGCTGGTGCGGCACTGGCTATCAATCACAATACCGCCGCGTGCCCCCACCTCCAGTTCGGCAGCACGGGCAAGCTGATCACGAGGACGGATACCGGCGGAAAACAGAATTAAATCAGCCTCTAACTGCTCCCCATCGGCAAAATTCATGCAGTGACGGTGTAACGAACCTCCAATAATCGCCTGAGTTTGCTTGCCGGTATGCACACTGACGCCCAATGCCTCAATTTTACTGCGCAACATGGTCGCGCCACCGTCATCCAACTGTACCCCCATCAGGCGTGGCGCAAACTCCACGACATGGGTGTTCAGCCCAAGCTGACGCAACGCATTGGCAGCCTCCAGCCCCAGCAAGCCGCCACCGACCACCACCCCGACGCGCGCGGTTTTGGCGCAGTCTGCGATCGCGGCCAGATCGTCGAGCGTGCGGTAAACCAGGCAGCCAGGGCGATCGTTGCCGGGGATCGGCGGTACAAACGGATAGGAGCCGGTCGCCAGCACCAACTGGTCATAGGCCGTCTCACGGCCCTCGGCATCAATCACGCATTTGCGTTGTCTGTCGATAGCGCACACCTCCTGCCCCAACCGCAGTTCTATGCCACTACGCTCGAAAAACCCCGCCTCAACCATCGACAGCGAGTCCGCACTGCGGCCGGAGAAAAACTCGGACAGGTGTACCCGGTCGTAAGCCGCCACCGGCTCTTCGCCAAACACCACTATGTGGTACTGCAAATGCAGCTCGCGCGTAACCAGTTGTTCCAGGAAGTGATGACCGACCATGCCGTGACCGGCAACCACCAAAACGGGCTTGTGCATATCAGATATCCTCTCGTCAGACGCCGCAGGCGTCACGGGTTCGCTGCTGCCAAACAGCAAGTCGTCCGGGTGTTGCACCGGCAGGCCAAGCTGCTGCAGATAAAAAGGGCTGTCCTGAGCATCGCCATACAACACCACGCCCTGTAATTTTCCGTCGCGCACCAGCAGGCGGCGGTAATGCTGCGCCTGCGGGTCTTCGGCGTGATGGACCTCGGTGAGCCCGCCTGTGGCCATCTCACCGGCACTGAACACCTCGACGCCGCTGACCTTCAGGCGGGTATGCAACGGCGTTGGCCGGTAGCCCGCCACCAGCTCCCCACTCAGCCGCCGCGCCAACAGTTCAGCCTGCTGCCAGCAGGGGGCTACCAGGCCCAAAGTGGTCTCGCCAAACTGAGCACATTCGCCGATGGCGAACACCGCCGGATCTGCCGTTTGCATCTGGTCGTCAATCACGATGCCGCGCCGGCAGGCCAGTCCGGCGGAGTGCGCCAGGCTAATTTCCGGCTGCACCCCGACGGCGATCACCACCAGTTCGCAGGCCACTATCTCGCCGTTACTCAGGCTGGCAGAACTGACCCGCTCGCTTCCCTGAAACCGGCTGACTTCGCAGTTCAGCCGGCATTCGATCCCGCGCTGCAACAGGTTATGTTGCAGCATCCGCCCCGCACGGGCATCCAACTGACGTTCCATCAGGTGCTCGCCCCGGTGCACCACGGTGACGCTCATGCCGCGCTGCGCCAGTGCCGCCGCCGCCTCAATCCCCAAGACGCCGCCGCCCATCACCAGCGCCGGTCGGCCTGGACGACAGCGAGCGATCATCGCTTCAACATCATCCAGAGTGCGGAAGCCATAAATACCGTTCAATGCCCCACCCGGCAGCAGTGGCCGCAAGGGGCGCGAACCGGTAGCCAACACCAGCAGGTCATAAGGCAACCGATGCCGGGCAGTACTCACCCACTTTTGCTGCCGATCCACCGCCAGCACCGGGTCTCCGGCCAGCAGTTGCACTCCCTGCTGCCGATACCAGTCATAGTCATGCAGCAGGGTGTCGCTGAAGGCCTTATCCCCCGCCAACACCGGCGAAAGCAGAATGCGGTTGTAGTTGCCACGTGGCTCTTCGCCAATCACCGTGATGGCATAACGCTCTGGCGCCAGCCGACACAGGGTTTCCACCAGCCGCATACCGGCCATGCCGTTACCAATCACCACCAGTCTGGGTTTATCCATCGTCCGGCTCTCATGCCGCTTTCGCGTGCTTCTCGTAAAGGAATTTCAGCACCTGCCGACGGTAATGGTGATATTGCGGGTCATCCGCCAGCGCGACTCGTGAACGCGGGCGTGGCAGCGCCACCGGCAGGATTTCGCCGACGGTGGCCGACGGGCCGTTGGTCATCATTAACACCCGGTCAGACAGCAGCACCGCTTCGTCGACGTCGTGGGTAATCAGCACTATGGTGGTGTGCAGCCGCTGCTGAATTTCCATCACCGCGTCTTGCAGATGTGCACGAGTTAACGCATCCAGTGCGCCAAAGGGTTCATCCATCAACAGCACTTTGGGTTTCATCGCCAGTGCGCGAGCTATGCCAACGCGCTGCTTCATACCACCGGAGATTTCATGCGGCCGTTTGTCCAGCGCATGGCTCATATGCACCAGCGCCAGGTTGTGTTCAATCCAGTCGCGCATTTCGCTGCGCGTCATCTCATGGCGAAACACCTGATGCACCGCCAGCGCCACATTCTCGTAGGTCGTCAGCCACGGCAGCAGCGAATGGTTCTGGAACACCACCCCGCGCTCCGGGCCAGGCCCGGTGATTTGCCGGTTGTCACACAGCAACACGCCGTCGCTGGGCAAGGTCAGCCCGGCGATCAAATTCAGCAGCGTTGATTTACCGCAGCCGGAGTGGCCGATCAGGCTGAGGGTTTCCCCGGCCTGAATATCAAAACTCACCCGATCCAGCGCAATAAACTCCCCCTGCGGGGTGGCAAAACGCTGGCTGACGTTCTGGACCTGAATAATCGGTTTCATGGCGTACTCCTAACGGTTCGGATAACTAAAACGTTTTGCCAGTAACATCAGTCCCTGTTCGAGCAGCAGCCCGACCACACCGATCACGATGATGGCAATAATGATGTTTTCGACGTTGAGGTTGTTCCACTCATTCCAGATCCAAAAACCGATGCCAACGCCGCCGGTCAGCATTTCCGCCGCCACAATCACCAGCCAGGCGATGCCAATCGACAGGCGAACACCGGTCAGCACATAAGGCAGCACCGCCGGGAACAGGATTTTGCGCATTACCGTCCACTCCGACAGCTTGAGCACCCGCGCCACGTTGAGGTAATCCTGCGGAATACGCGTGACACCCTCGGCGGTGTTGAGGATCATCGGCCAGATGGAACAGATGAAAATGGTCCAGGTTGAAGCAGGCTCCGCCCGCTGGAACAACAACAGACCAATCGGCAACCAGGCCAGCGGACTGACCGGGCGCAGCAGTGAAATGATCGGGTTGAGCATGTTGGCCAAAAACGCAAAGCGCCCCAGCAGAAAACCGGCCGGAATACCGACCAGCGCCGCCAGCCCAAAACCGGTCGCCACACGCTGCAGCGAGGCCAGTACGTTCCAGCCAATGCCCTGATCGTTCGGCCCGGCGGAATAAAATGGGTCGGCAAACAGCACCAGTGCCGCCTGCCAGGTGGCCCATGGCGTAGGGAAACCCTTGCTGTTAAGCGCCGCAACCTGCCAGACCACCAGGGTCAGCACCAATCCCAACGCGGCGGGCACGCCACGGCGGAAACTCTGCTGTAACAGCAAACCCCAGCGGGCTTTGCGCTGCGGCAGTGGCATTACCGGGCGCTTTAGCGGCACGATTTCCGCACTGACTTCTGCCCGCGATGACGCAGGAATATCGATCCGTTCAGCAAGATTTTTCATTGGTGACCTCAACGCTTTAAAGTGAAACTGTTGGCGTATTCCGCCGGATTGCTGCCGTCCCAGCGCTTGCCGTCTAACAGCGTGCTGGTACGCATATCGCTGCCGGGCAGGTTTACTCCACCCACCGCGCTGGCCGCCTGCTTATAGATTTCGATACGGTTGATTTTCTTCGCGACGGCCAGATAGTCCGGTTCGGCATTCAACAAGCCCCAGCGGCGATGCTGGGTCAGGAACCACATGCCGTCGGACAGGTAGGGGTAGCTCACCTCGCCATCGTGGAAAAAACGCATCGCATGCGAGTCCTGCCACGACTTGCCCAGACCGTTCTGATATTGGCCGAGCATGCGGCCGGTAATGATTTCCGGCCTGGTGTTGATATAGGCGCGCCCCGCCACCACCTGAGCGGTTTCCTGTCGGTTGGCGTCCGAACTGTCGATCCAGCGTGCGGCGTCCAGTACCGCAGCGGTCAGCGCGCGGGCGCTATTGGGGTTGGCCGTCACCCAGTTGCCGGTGGTACCCAGCACCTTTTCCGGGTGATCGGGCCAAATCTCCTGGCTGGTCACGGCGGTAAAACCAATGTCTTCCGCAATTGCACGTTGGTTCCACGGCTCACCAACGCAAAAGCCGCTCATGTTGCCGATTTTCATGTTCATCACCATCTGCGGCGGCGGCACCACCACATTGCGTACGTCGTCAAACGGGTGTATTCCGGCGTTAGCCAGCCAGTAATACAGCCACATGGCGTGGGTGCCGGTCGGGAAGGTTTGGGCGAAGGTATAGGTGCCTTTGGCGCTGGCATCGACGGTTTTTTTCAAGCTCGCAGCATCGGTGACACCGGCCTGCTTTAACTGGTTGGAGAGCGTAATCGCCTGACCGTTGTTGTTGAGCGTCATCAACACCGCCATATCCTGCTGCGGTCCGGCGACGCCAAGCTGCAGGCCATACACCATGCCGTACAGTACGTGCGCCGCATCCAGTTCACCGGACAAAAGTTTGTCGCGTACTGCCGCCCAACTGGCCTCCTTGCTGGGGATAATTTTGATGCCGTACTTCTGATCGAACTGTTTCACCGCCGCCATCACCACCGAAGCGCAATCGGTAAGTGGAATAAAGCCCATGCGGATCTCTTTTTTCTCCGGGGCGTCAGAGCCTGCCGCCCAGGCGGCGTTCATCAGGCCGGGCAACATCATGCTGCCGCCCAACGCCGCACTACCGGCCAAAAAACGGCGGCGCGTCAGGCTAAGTCCGGAGGGTTTGGTGTGCGTCATCGGCAATTCCTTCAATCAGGCGATAAAATAAAAAAGGCGTCCCATCAGCACATTCCACCGTTGGGGTGAACATGCTGAAAGGACGCCTTTATCCATAATCTTGTTGGCAACCCGACCGCCATTGGCCGGGCTACGTTTTAGTAATGCAGCTTGCGTGCCAGATCTGTCATTTTACATACCCCAATTTATAGTTATGTAATTTATACCCTATGAATTTCAAGTTGGCCGCTCTAGCGCGTCCATGCGCTCGCGGCATTTGTACATCCCTGTACAGCACGGCTAGGCGCCCAGCTTGCTCATCCCCAGGCGCTTACAAAAGTTAAGTAACTGGGGTGACAAATCTGCCGGGAGCAGATTTGAACGCTGCCAGCAGCGGCCCCAAAGGGGTGTGGCCCATGGACGGGCCACATAACTGAGTGCAGGTAACAACGCTGCAACTTGAAAGGCGACGGGTATTTGCACGATCGCAAGGCAGTAACTGCACTGACTGTGTGCATATACCCCTTAGGGAGTATTTCCGCTGGGCGGCAGAATATCCGCCACCGCCAGCATGGCATTGGCAATATCAATCAGCCGTTGGTTCTGGTTCATCGCCATCTTTAGCAACAGCCGATGGGCCGCCGCCTCGGTCAATCCGCGATGCTGGATCAGCAGCGCTTTGGCGCGTTCTATCTGCTTGCGTTCACTCAAGGTCGCACGCGCCGTGGCCAGTTCCTCCGACAGCGCATGCAGACGTTGTGACTGCTGCTGAATCAATTCCAGCATCGAGCGCCCCAGGCGCGGGTGGATACCATCCCCCACCAGCGGCGATGCATCCCCCAAAGGCGCAGCCACGAAAACCGCGTAACTTTCTCGCATCGGCTGTGGCGCGTAAACTGCGCAGTCCTCCGCCATTGCGTGCCGGGCCTGGGTCAGATTGTGGCGGCAACTGACCATCAGCGCCTCCTCCAGCCGATCCTCAATCTGTTTCATCAGATCGATACGCGCACTGGTGATCTCAAACCAGCGCAGACTGGTGTCGGCTTTGTTACTCAGTTGCCATTGGGTGCAGGCAATACGGCGCAGGCGCTCAAACTCGCGGTCATCCTGTTGCTGCATTCGCCGCCACTGGGCCAGCGAAGGCTCATCGGCAAACTCGCTGAAGGTAGCAAAACAGCGCTCTTGCCCTTCGATAAGCACCAGTAGCTGCTGGTGCGCCGACTCATCGAAATGCATGGAGGCAAAACCGGCCGCGCCGATCGCCCGTTCCTGCCCAGCCAGCTCCTTGCCCTGCATAAAGCTGAACATGGCGATCAACGCACGTGCCGTGGTGGGTTCCGCGCAGGCATCCGCCGCTTCGAACACCAGCGCCAGCAGGCTATGAATAACTTCATTAAAGATGCCCATGGCGGCAGGCTGCAAAATTTGACGTTGCTGCACCTGGCAGCGCAACGCGGGCAAGCCAGCAAGATTATGCAGTGCGCAGGCAATGCGGCTGAAAAGACGGCTGGCGCTGGCCAGGGGGGCGGTGTTGTCATCCAACTGCATCAACTGGCGCTGCACCGCCAGTTCAGCCTGTTGCACTTCCTGCGCCCTTCCGGCCAAGCGTTCACCGAACAATGCTCCCTGTGAACACAGGTAAATATTGACGGTACCGCGTTCCCGTTGGAGCACGTGGATCAACTGGCTGACCCGGCCGACCAGCTGCCCCATTTGCAACAGTTGCTGCAATACGGTGATTTCACAGCGCCTGGAGGCCAGCAAAAAGTCGCCGGCGCTGGGTGGGAAAACGTGATTGCGGCTCATGACAGGATCCCCGATTCGCTAAATAAACCGATCCTGCAAAAGCCGTGCCGTGGCGGGTTACTTACTCACGCGATCCAGATACAGCATGCTGTTGGCGATATCCACTTTGGCGTTTTTAACGTTGTCGCGCAGCGCCACCAGCGTTTGCCCCTGCAATGCCACCACGTAAGGTGAGCTGGTCTGTAATTCACGCTGCAAGCTGGCGTAGTGCGCGGCGCGTTTTGCCCTGTCACCTTCCGCCGCCGCTGCGCGGGTTTCCGCACTCAGCGCCGGGATGTTCCACTGGGTACGCCATGCCAGGGTTTTCGGCCCGCCGGGCACATTGTAAGCAAAGGCGCTGGCGTTAGTGTTCGGGTCCAGATAGTCGGCCCCCCAATAGGTGAAAATGGCCTGGAAATCACGACTGCGCATCTTGCCCCACAGATCGCTTTCCACCACCGGATGGATATCCAGTTGCAAACCGGCCTTGGCAAAGCTGGCCTGCAGCACCTGGGCAATATCGGTATACGGCGGCTGGTTGATGACGATCAGATCAATGCGCGTACCTTCGGCAATCCCGGCGTCATGCAAAATCTGTTTGGCCCTGGCTACGTCGAGCTTGAACGGTTGGTCGTCGATCGCGCCATCCAGCCCCAGCGGCAGAAACGCCTGGTGAACACGGTACTGCCCCTTCAACAGGTTGTCGGCAATGGATTGATAGTCCACCAGCCAGCGCGCCGCCTGCCACAGGGCTGGGTTGCTCAACGCCGGCGTCTGTTTGCTGCCGGTGTTGAAGCCGAGATAATAGACTTTGGACGAGTCCTGCTGCTCTATCCTGACAGCCGGCTCTTTACGCAGCGAATTGAACTGATCGGCACCCAGGTCGTAAGCCACGTCGGCGTCTCCTTTCAGCAGCAACAGGCGCCGGGTTCCGGCATCGCTGACGTTCTTCAGCAACACCGTTTTTATCTTCGCCTGCGGTTGAGCGTAGTCGTTCCGACTGAATAACAGTGCCTCATGCGGCACATAGTTACTGACGCGATAAGGCCCTGCACCGGCGGAATTGGAACGCAGCCAGGCGTTGCCGAAATCTCCCTGTTGGCTGTGCTCACTCAACAGTTTTTCATCGACGATCGAGGCAACCGGCGCGGTCAATAGCCGCAATGCCAGCCCACTACCGATATTGGCCGACCAGCTTAACTGCACCTGGTTATCGCCCAGCTTCTTCAACTGACTCTCGACGTTTTCCGGCGTCCAGCCAAATTCGCCGAGAATGAACGACGGCGCCTTGTTCAGCTTTACCGCTCTTACCAGGGAGAAGATCACATCCTCCGGCCGCACCGGATTACCGGAAGCAAAGCGCTGGTTTGCCTTCAGGGTAAAAATCAGGCTGCGACCGTCCGCCCCCGCCTGCCAACCGCTGGCCAACTCCGGCGCCAATTTTTCCGGCGTGGTACGGTCCGGCGTGAGCAGCCGCTGATACAGATTGACCAGGTTGGCCGAGCTGACGGTTTCGAAACTTTCGGCCGGATCCAGACTGATGATGCCTTCCAGCGAACTGACCACTACTAGCTGGTCTTTCGGGGTAGCCGCCTGTGCGCCAAAGCTCGCCGCCAGGGCGCTGAACAATAAGGTGGGAATTAGCCGTTTCATTAGATGCACTCTCCAGAATTACGCGGATGCGTTATTTTTCGAGTGTAGAGGCAGTGGCTTAGATGAAGAACGACTATAAATTGCTTTATTTATTACGCAGATGTCTATTGATTCCAAATAATACCCGCCGGGTTAACGGCGGGCAGAATTCAGTTGACCAGACGGCCGTGCGCCATCGCCACCGAGCGATCGCACATGTGGTCGATCACATCGGCGTCGTGACTGACCAGGATCATCGTCAGGTCACCCGCCTGTTTCAGCTCGTTGAGCAGGTTGAGGATCTCCGCCTGCACCGACATATCCAGCGCCGAGGTTGGCTCATCGAGCAACAGCAGTTTGGGTTTTAACAGCAGTGCGCGCACTATCGCTACTCGTTGACGTTGACCGCCGGAAAGCTGGTGCGGATAACGGTCCAATAACCGAGGATCCAGCCCTACCTGACGAAAACCGGCGCTGATCTTCTGTTCGATACCGCTCTCTTTGAGCAATTTCAGCGGCTCCGCCAGCGTACGCAGCAAGCGATGTTTGGGGTGCAGCGAGGCATAAGGATCCTGAAACACCATCTGCACCTCGCGCCGCAACGTACCGGTGAACGGGCGACCCGGCTGCAAATCGCGGCCCAGCAGTTGGAAACCGCCGCTCCAGTTTTCATTCAGCCCGGCCAACACCCACAGCAGCGACGATTTACCGCAGCCGGAAGGGCCGACCAAACCAAAACACTCGCCAGCTTCAATATGCAGGTTGACCTCATGCACCACGGTACGCACGTCATAGCCCTGCCGATGGCTGACGCTGAGGTTATCCAGTGTAATCAGGCTCATTTCAGCGACTCCAACAACGCGCGATCCAACACCGGCAACAGTTTGCCATGGGTTTCCTTACTTGGCCGACACGACCACAGCGTGCGGGTATAGGGGTGAGTGGCCGAGGCCAGACGATCGGCGGGTAACTGATCCAGCAGTTCCCCCTTGTACATCACCAACACCCGTTCGCAGTAGTGCGCCACCTGTTGTAAATCGTGGCTGATCAAAATCAGGCCCATATTGCGCTGCTCCACCAGGTTCTCAATCAGTTGCAATACCTGATCGCGCATCTGGTGATCCAAAGCGGACGTGGGTTCGTCGGCAATCAGTAATTGCGGATCGTTAATCAACGCGATTGCCAGCATCACCCGTTGTCCCATGCCGCCAGACAGCTGGTGCGGGTAGCGTTGACGCAGCGCGGCAGGGGCGGGCAAGCCAACCGCCGCCAGCATATCCAGCACCTTCTCTCGCCGTTCGGCGCGGCCCAGGCGGGTATGCAGCAGCAACGGCTCCTCCACCTGACGGCCAATCGGCTGGGTCGGGTTCAGCGCATGCTTGGGATCCTGCATCACCATCGCCACTTTGTTGCCGCGCAGACGGTTCCACTGACGCTCGCTCAGGCGTGCCAGATCGTCCCCGCCCAAGGTTAAACGCTGCGCCTGTAGCTGCAACGGCGGCGGCAGCAGCCCCATCAAGGCCCGCGCAGTCAGAGATTTGCCGGAACCGGACTCACCGACCAGCGCCAGCCGCTCCTGTCCCATGCTGAAAGAAATGCCTTTGACCAGCGGCTGCGCGCCCGGCAGCGCTACCGATAGCCGTTCAACGGTCAATAAATTGTTATCAGTGCCCATGACGAGGATCCATTTTATCGCGCAGGCCGTCGCCCAACAGGTTAAAGGCCAGGCTGGCAAACAAGATCGCCCCACCCGGTACCGCGGCGACCCACCATTGGTCAAAAATCACTTTGCTGCCCTCGGCTACCATTGACCCCCATTCGGCAGTCGGTGGCGCCACGCCCATGCCGAGAAAGCCCAAACCGGCGGCAGACAGGATAATCCCGCCCAGGCTCAGCGCCGCACGCACCACTGCACTCGGCAGGCATAACGGCAAAATGTGCCCAACCATCAACCGCAGACCACCAATGCCCTGCATCCGCGCCGCCGCCAAATAATCACTGCGACGCAGCGCCAGCGTTTCTGCCCGCGCCTGCCGGGCGAAAGAAGGCCAACTGGTTAACGCCAACGCCAGCGCACCGTTCATCAACCCCGGCCCCAGCACGGCAACAAACGCCAGTGCGATCACCAGGCTGGGCAACGACAGAAAAATATCGGTTATGCGCATCAGAATACGCTCGACCCAGCCACCGAGATAACCGGCGCTAATGCCCACCAGCAGGCCAATCGGAATGGTCAGCAGCAGGATCAATGACACCAGGATCAGCGTTGGACGAGCCCCGTAAATCACCCGTGACAACAGGTCACGACCAAAGCCGTCGGTGCCCAGCCAATGGCCGGAAGAAGGCGGCAACAGCCGCAGCTCGATGTGTTGCAAATTGGGATCGAACGGCGCCAGCCAGGGGGCCAACAGCGCAGTGAGGATTAAAATAGCCACCAGCGTTGCGCCAATCGTTAGCGTGGTCAGTCGGCCGCGTGGGCGGTAAGCGGCGGCCGGTTCGCCCTGGGGTTCATGTTCAGAAAGATATTGGCTCATCGGGTTCGCGGGTCCACTAAATAGGTCAGCGCGTCGGCCAGCGCATTAAGCACCACAAAACAGGTGCCAATCAGCAAGGTGGCACCAAGAATGGCCGGCGTATCGGCGGCAAACAGCGCGGTAGTCAGATAACGCCCTACACCGGGCCAGGCAAATACCGTTTCGGTCAATACCGCGCCCTCCAGCAGGCTGGCGTAGGACAGCGACAGTACGGTGATCAACGTGCCCAACACGTTGGGGAATACGTGACGCACAAGAATGCGCGCGCGGCTGGCCCCTTTGGAACGCGCCAGGGTAACGTACTCTTTATTGCACTCTTCCAGCATCGCGGCGCGCAGTAAACGGGTGATACCCGCCATCGACAGCAGCGCCAGCGCCACCACCGGCAGCCACAGGTGGCTGATGGCGTTGTAGAACATTTCGCGATCGCCGGACAGCCAACTGTCAACCAGGATAAATCCGCTGCGCGGCTCCATGCTGTACAGATAGATATCATCCAGCCGCCCCGGCCCCGCCGACCAATGCAATGTGGCGTAAAACAGCAGCAGCCCCAGCAGGCTAAGCCAGAAGATCGGCACCGAATAGCCGATCAGCGACAGCAGGCGCGCCACGTTGTCCAGCCAGCCGCCCGGTTTGATCACCGCCAGAAACGCCAGCGTAATGCCGCCGACGGCGCCGAGGATGATCGCGCAGGTCGCCAGTTCCACCGTTGCCGGGAAGGTACGAAGTAAATCGCTCAGCACCGGCTGCGAAGTAATGCGCGAGATGCCCATATCCCCGTGCGCCAGATGCACCAGGTAACGCCAGAATTGCACCGGCAACGGCTGATCCAGCCCCAAATCATGGCGCACCTGAGCATAGGTCGCTTCGCTGGCGTGATCGCCGGCAATTTGCAACGTAGGATCGATCGGTGCCAGGTGTGAGAGCATAAAGGTGAACAGCAGCAGGCCAAGCAGCGTCAGCGCCAGCGACAGCAAGCCGGTAAACAGCCTGCGGCCCCAGCGCCAACTGTGCCGGGCGAACCCGGCCGAAGAGGAACGGCTGATCATTACTTGCTGACCTTGCTGTAGAACACCATGTCAGGGTTGATGCCCTGCTCATAGCCTTTCAGGTTGTCGCGCACCGCAATCAGGCTGCGTGCCTGCAGGCCGATCACAAACGGCGAGCTTTGCTGAACGGCTTGCTGCAACTGTTGGTAATCCGCCACCCGTTTGGCGGTGTCATTTTCCGCCGTGGCCGCCAGCGTCAGCTTGTTCAATGCAGGGATCTGCCAGTTGGCACGCCAGGCCAGCGTTTTGCTGCCGTCTTCCGGGTTATAGGCGAAAGCGGCGGCGTTGGTATTTGGGTCAAAATAATCCGGCCCCCAGGAGGTCAGGGTCGCGTCGTAGTTGAGGGATTTGACCTTGGTGGAGACCTGCGCACTGAGGCCCGGCACCAGACTCACCTTCACCCCGCCCTGTGCGAAGCTGGCCTGTAATGCCTGTGCGATATCCAGATACGGCGGCTGGTTGTTGACCTCCAGCTTAAAGCTGACGTCTTTCAGACCGGCCTTGGCCAGAATCTCCTTGGCCTTGGTCGGATTAAAACTGTAAGGCTTATCCTTCAACGCCCCCAGGTAACCCTCCGGCAGGAACGCCTGATGGGTCTGGAATTGCCCTTTCAGCAGATCGTCGGCAATGCCTTTATAGTCGAACAGCCAGCGCGCCGCCTCCCAAAATGCCGGGTTACCCAGTGCCGGTGACGCCTTGGCGTTGAACTGCAGGAAATAGAGTGAGGCATACGGGATCGCCAGCGGCTTGACGCCCGGCTTGCCTTTCAGCGCTGCCATCTGGTCGGCACCAAGGTTTCGCGCAATATCGGCGTCCCCCTGCTCGATCAACAAGCGGCGGGCGGCCGGATCCGGCACGTTCTTGATCAGGATGGTTTTCAGCGTGGGTGCGCCCTCTGGCGAGCCTGGGTTGGCGTCAAGCACCACCACTTCATGCGGCACATAGGTGCGAATTTTATACGGGCCGCTACCGGCAGAATGGCTGTTCAACCATTGATGACCAAAGTCATCACCCTGCTGATGTGCCAACGCTTCTTTGGCATCGACAATGGAAGATACCGGTGCCGAAAGCAGGCTAAGCACAAACGCCGGGCTGACGTTTTCGCTCCAGCTGATTTTTACCCGATGGTCATCAACCTTGGTCAGGTACTGGTCGACATTTTTAGCGTTCCAGCCCAGTTGGGTGAGGATAAACGACGGCTCCAGATTCAGCTTCACCACCCGCGACAGCGAGAAGATCACGTCCTCCGGGCGCAGCGGGTTGCCGCTGGCAAATTTGGCGTCCGGTCGCAGGGTAAAAGTCAGGCTGCGGTTATCGCTGCCCGCCTGCCATTCGCTGGCCAACGTCGGTTTAAGCTCAATCGGATTTTTTGGATCGGACTGGATCAGCCGCTGATACAGGCTGTTAAATGACTGCACCGTGGTTAATTCAAAACCCTGAGCCGGGTCAAAACTGACTACGTCATCGATTGACTGGGCAATGACCAACGTATTCGCCGGAGTTGCTGCCTGCGTGCTGAAACTGGCCGCCACGGCCAAAAACACCAAAGAAGGGACGAACGCTTTCATCAAAACTCTCCAAGCGGATGGAATTTATAGTAATTTCGCGAGTGTATGTGAGAGCCATCGGCAGGCGAAGGTACTTAAATAACTATAGATATTCTTTTTATGTCTATAGCTGCGATTTTGATTATTAAGCAGGCGGGGTTTTGCGGGCAGCGGCGTAATCGCCGTGGAAATTCTGAGTACCAGTGACATCTTTTGCGTACCGCTGCGCATTAGAGAAAACAACGTTTTGTGCAATCCCTTAGCAGCAATTAGTGTGCGACTTGTTGCTACAGGGGACTATCGAATGGAAGCAAACACGCCAACGGATGGCGGCAAAGATTCACATAATCGGGCGGTTCAACAAACAATTGAAGATATGAACACCGTGCTGGCCCAATCGGGGCTGTTCATTAGCCCATTGACTGAACAAGATCGCCGCTGGCAAAAAGGCAGAAAAAATGGTCATTCGCTTAACTGGCGCTCGCTATTGAAATTTTATAACAGCACAGCGCTCAGGCCAGGAAGCTTTGCTTTTGTTTTCAGGTGGATTACTGCGCCGTTGACTCGTGTTGGCTTTTGCCTGTGTTACTACCACCGGAGTGGATAACGTCATCGAACTGGTCGCACTGGAGAGCTTTACCAGACGTGCGGCTAAACATCCGCTAAGAGGCAAAATGCTGCAACACTGCCTGCACACCCTCTATTTTTATGGCGTGAATCTGCACACGCAAGGGCTGATATCTACAGCGCTTCCCGACATACTGATCAGTAACGTCCTCAACAATCGTCTGCTCGAGCTCTATACCCGCCAGGCATCATTCACCGTGATACCCGGCACCATGAACTGCAAAACTGACTTTCTTACATTGAGTAAATACATCGAGGATCTGAAAAGACCGCAGGATTGAATATCAGCACATGATAGGATGTGTACAAATAACGCTCAAAAGGAAGAGGCTATGAAACAGAAGGATCTAACCGACCCAACGCTAACCATTCAAGAACAAAAAGAAATCGCAATCGAAATTTTGCAGCAACATCTTCGCTGGCATATGGAGAATCCACCGCCTCATGAAGAAGTCCCCATATTAGAGCTCATTGGTCCAGTGCAAAAAAGCAAACGCCGTTTGGTGAGAAAACTGTTGAGAAAACAGCTTTAGCTTTATCTATCGCCGGGCGCTATGCCCGGCGCGTTTTCACCGCCCTCTGAACTAAATCTGGTAGTCGATAACCGTATCGAGCTGTGAGGAAAATACTTTGTCTTTGATTTCAGTTAGCGACAGCGTCGGGTTACATAACTGGATAAATCGCCATGCATAGTTACGTTGTAACTGACTGCGTTTCAAGCCCAACCAAACGGTATTGGGTTCGAACAGATGTTCGGCGTTAAGGCTGACCAACCCATGGTCGCGTTCCTTCTCGTAAGACATATCCGCCAACACCCCCACTCCCAACCCCAGTTCGACATAGGTCTTAATCACATCTGAATCCTGCGCGCTTAAGGCGATATCCGGCGTTAACCCGGCGGCTTTGAAAGCACTATCCAACCGCGAACGACCGGTAATGCCCTGCCGATAGGTAATCAGCGGCAAGGTGCTGAGCATTTCCAGCGTCACCTGCGGCTGGCGGGTCAGTTCATGCCCTTCCGGTACCAGTATGGTGTGGTGCCAGCGGTAGTAGGGAAACGCCGCCAGAGACTCATCACTCATCAGCCTTTCACTGGCAATGCCGATATCGGCTTCGCCAGAGGCCAGCATGCCAACGATTTCCTCGGGGCTGCCCTGATTCAGCACCACTCTCACCCGTGGATACAGCGCGCGGAACTCTTTGATCACCCCCGGCAGGCTATAGCGCGCCTGGGTATGGGTAGTGGCAATGTGCAACTGACCTGCGTCGTTGCTGCTGAATACGTCCGCCAGACGGCGGATATTATTGGCATCATTCAGGATGCGTTCTGCCACCACCAGCAGCTCTTTGCCCGGCTCGGTCATGCCTAATAAACGTTTGCCACGGCGGATAAATATCTCAATACCCAGTTCTTCTTCCAGTTCCCGAATATGACGACTGACCCCAGATTGTGAGGTAAATAAAGTGTTGGCTACCTCGGTCAGGTTGTAGTTGCAGCGCGCCGATTCCCGAATAATTTTTAATTGTTGAAAGTTCATCCACTCCCCCCGGTCGAACAATATTGTTAAACACAGTGATACGGAGTCTGGGGTAAGGGGACAAATAAGAAATAACCTTTAGTTATGCATTTTCATGCTAAGTGAATTTTTTCACCGCGGTGAATTAACTGTTTCTAAGCCAGAAAATAATCAATTCCTTTAATATTAATGAGATAAATACCCATCACTTAAGTATGGATTAAATACTCATGCAGAATAAAGTTATTAAATATAGGTATTAGATATATCAAATAAAAAAGGCTCAGCATGCTGAGCCTTATGAAAGCGCGGTGCGGGGATTATGCCGTCGCCTCTCCACCAACAGGGCCGGAGGTATTTTGCTGCAACCACTGCTGCACATAGCTGACCAAATCACCGATGCAGTCGTCTTTCATACCATGGTTTCTCAGCTCGTTATCCAGTGAGAACAGGTACTGAGCGTTGGTGCCCAATGGCCCGCTGGCGCTGGCGATCAACGGGGCGATCACCTGGTGGCTGGTATCTTCTTCAAACAGCGGGTGCTGGGGGTTCATCACAAACACCAACGCGGTCACCACTTGGCCATCGGCCAGGGTGAGGTCACACCAGGTCGGCAAATAACAGCCGGTCAGCATTTCACGTTTCCACAGCAATTCCAGCTCTTCGCGCAGTTTGGCTTCCGGCAGGCGGAACGCCAGACCGGTGGTATGGCCGCCCTCTTTCAGCGCCAGCATACGCCCCGGCTGATGCAAGGTGCCACGTCCGGCCGTTAACCGCAAACAGAAGGCACGGTGCCAACCTTGCAGCGTGGCCGGTCGCACCTCTTCGGATTCAAACACCGGGTTCCACATCAATGAACCGTAGCCGAAAACCCACACCGGGCTGTTATCCGGCCGGCGGGATAAAGTACAATCCAGTGAGGCCGCACGCTGCTCTGATGTCAGTAACAGCGACTCCTCAATGGTGCCGAATGCTGTTTTGCAATCCGCATTTTGCAGAAAATCTCGCGTTAACACCTTAACAACCTCCCGGGAATAAGATTGCTCATACTCCCTTGCCACTGTTCATCTTATACCCGTCATCTTTCAAGTTGCAGCGTTGTTATCTGCTTACAAGGCCCATCCATGGGCCTTGCCCTTTCAGGGCCGCTGCAAGCAGCGTTCAAATCTGTTTCCGACAGATTTGTCGCTCACCCCAGTTACTTAACTTTTGTAAGCGCCTGGGGATGAGCGAGCTGGTCGCCTAGCTGCAACTTGAAAGCTATAGGGTATATTTATTAGCTGCGGAATTTTATTAATTCTATAACCCTTTCCGCGATAATAATGACCTTATTCTTTTCTCGTGGAGCAATCAAGTTTCACGCGGGATTTAAAGTGAAAAAGTATTTGTACTCAGCAGCAATAATATCAAAAGGTAAAATGCCACACCTAAGCATAACCAGATGATGCCTCCCAATTAGGTTATCCCTTCGTAAAAATGCCTGCTTTTGCGCAGCTGCCGTTGTCACCAGCGTCATCAGCAAACAATTCTCATTATCAAATGGCGTGATATACTCTGCGCCAAACGAACATAAGGAGAAACCCGTGACTACCGAAGCCCCACGCTCACGCGCACCCTACCTGATTGCAGTCAGTGCCATTCGCGATATTACCCCGCACCTGCGTCGTATCACCTTCACCGCGCCGGACCTGCGCTATTACCCGGCCAACGCCGCCGCCGCACACATTAAGGTTTTCCTGCCGCTTGCAGGCCAGACACAGCCGGATCTGCCGACACTGACCGAAAATGGCCCGCGCTGGGCGGCTGACGCAGTACGCCCCATTGTTCGCACCTATTCCATCCGTGCGGTACGTCCAGAACTGGCAGAGGTCGACATTGAATTCGCCATTCATGACCACAGCGGCCCGGCCGTTGACTTTGCGCGCGCGGCAAAAGCCGGCGATAAAATTGGCATCAGTAACCCCGGTGGCCCGAAACCCATGCTGCCAGAGGCCGATTTCTACTGCCTGGCCGGCGATCCTTCTTCTTTACCCGCATTGGCGGCTTTGCTGGAAGGGCTACCGGCACACAGCGAAGGCAATGCCTTTATCCGTGTAGATAGCTCGGCCGACGTGATCGAGCTGAAAAAACCTGCAGGCCTTGAGCTAAGCTGGATTATTGGCGGCACCGAGAAAACCGCCGAGCTGATCACCCAGTTTTGCGCCTTGCCGCAGCCGCAGGCCGCGACCCAATACTGGCTGGCCGGTGAAGATCGTCTGGTGGTTGAACTGCGCCGCTTCCTGCGCCGTGACCGCCAATGTGAGCGTAATCGGCTTTATGCCGTACCTTACTGGCGTGAGGGGTTAAACGAAGAGGGTTATCATAATAAACGGCATGAAATTATGGACAATATTGATGACTGATGTGGATTTTTTCCTTTATTAACGGTGCCATACACGCTCAAACTGCAATTTATGTGCCGTTAATGAAGTAATTTCATGTTACTGCGTAAAAGAAAGTAAAGAAAACCGCATTCCGTGCGGTTTTTTTTGTTAACCTAGTCACATAAAGCAAGCATTTGCTTTTGCAAGTAAAACAACATCACATCATTCCCCGGCACGCACCACCGGGTGTATCCTATTATTATTAAATATAATTACATTCTGGATGCGCAGAGTTGCCTTTAACGGCAGTCAGCGATGACGGGACCACGCTGTTTGAGAAGGAGTACCATCAAAATGAAGTCGCAAAACGATCCTGGCCGATCCAAATCCCGCCACACTGAGTATTCCCTGTTGCTCCCTATCGCCGCCCTGGTGGTGCTGAATCTGTGGGGCACTACCAGCAACTTTCCGCTGATCGTCGGCATTAACATCGTTGCCCTGATCGGTATTCTCAGCAGTGCTTTCAGCGTAGTGCGCCACGCCGACGTTCTGGCCCACCGCCTGGGTGAACCCTATGGCTCGCTGATCCTCAGCCTGTCGGTGGTGATCCTGGAAGTCAGCCTGATTTCAGCGCTGATGGCCACCGGCGACGCCGCGCCGGCGCTGATGCGCGATACGCTTTACTCGATCATTATGATTGTCAGCGCGGGGCTGGTCGGCGTTGCGCTGCTGCTTGGCGGCCGTAAATTCGCTACCCAGTACGTAAACCTGGGCGGCATTAAACAGTATCTGATGGCGATTTTCCCGCTGGCGGTGATTGTGCTGGTGTTCCCGAGTGCGCTGCCCGGCGGTAACTTCACTACCGGTCAGGCACTGCTGGTTTCGGTGATATCTGCCGCCATGTACGGCGTGTTCCTGGTGATCCAGACCAAAACTCACCAGAGCCTGTTTGTCTATGAACACGAAGATGACGATGGCGATCCGCACCATGGCAAGCCTTCCTCGCACAGCAGTGCCTGGCATGCCGTTTGGCTGATCGTGCATCTGGTTGCGGTGATCGCGGTAACCAAGTTTAACGCCAATCCGCTGGAAGGTTTGTTGACCAAGGTAAATGCCCCGGCGCAATTTACCGGCTTCCTGGTCGCTCTGCTGATCCTGTCGCCTGAAGGTCTGGGGGCACTGCGTGCGGTATTGAATAATCAGGTACAGCGCGCCATGAACCTGTTCTTCGGCTCGGTGCTGGCTACCATTTCCCTGACGGTACCGGCGGTCACCGTCATCGCCACGCTGACCGGTCAGACGTTGATCTTCGGTTTGCAGACGCCACATATCGTGGTGATGCTGACGGTGTTGCTGCTGTGCCAGCTTTCGTTCTCCACCGGCAGAACCAACGTGCTGAACGGGACTGCGCACCTGGCGCTGTTCGCCGCCTATATGATGACTATCTTTGCCTGATTAACCGATGGGCGCCCTATTGGCGCCCATCGCCTTTATAGCGCGAAAGTTTAAATCGCGAAGAAAATGCCCGCCGCAATGCCACCAAACAAAATCCATTTAATGATGTAATACCCGGTACGGTTCCACGCCTTCAGCCGCTTGCCCACTTTACGCACCGCATAAATGTACTTGAACAGCTTGTTGACGCCACCGGTGCGATCGCCCTCTTCATTGGGTGCGGTAGCCGCGCTCATCAGGTTACGCCCCCAACCAGTGGTTGATGCCCTGCGCCCAGCGGAAACGCATCGGTCTTTCGATATCACAAAACAGGATCAGCCGGTTTTGCCCACTTTGGTTTTCGGCGAAATGCAGATAGGTCTCGTCAAACATCACCCCCTCACCATCACGCCAGCTATAACGCTCGCCATCCACTTCGATAAAGCAGCGGTCGTCATTCGGGGTAATCAGCCCCAGGTGATAACGCAGCGAACCGGCGTAAGGGTCGCGGTGGCGCGGCAGGCGGCTGCCGTCCGGCAGTTCGGCAAACATCGCCGCCTTGACCGAAGGCAGGCTCCGTAACAAAGCCGTGGTCTGCGGACACAGGCTCATCGCCGACGGGTGGCTGTCTTCATACCATTTTAAATAGAAACGCTTCCAGCCGGTTTTGAAAAACGAATTGAATCCGGCGTCATTAAATTGATCCGAGGCTTTGATCTGTTGGATCGCCATCAGCTGCAACCCTTCATCGCGAATGGTTTGCCAATTCTCCCGCAGCACCTGCAGTTCTGGAAATTGCTCCGGTTGCAGATAAGGCGTGGTCGGCACGCGTGAGAATAAATACATAAAAACGTTCAATGGCGCAGTGAAGGTCGAATGATCGGAAAGTTGCCGCCAGAAGGTGTAACGCACCCTGCCACGGTAATGGACATACACAACGCACAAAATAAATAGCAATAAAATAATATATTTCATGATTGAACCGCTTTGAAAATCCCAATGCCCAGTACGCCAACCCAGCATACTCCCAGATATTTCCTTTTGGCGGATGAACCCCTTCGCCCGTCTGGAACACCACTAAGCATTAACGCTAACCCAACTAAAATCTATACAAAAAACCACAATAGTTTACACAAGAGGTAAACAAGCGGAGATTGACGGTTCAGCGCTGTCCAACCAGGCCAACCAAAGCGGCCCGCCAAAGGCAATAAACGAAAATTAACTTTGCCGTTAAGCTATAAGTGGAACGTGTAAGTCACGGTAAAACAATAAATTAATAATTTGATTTCGATCAGTGCATCATAATCCCCCCATGTTTAACTCAGGGTGTTATTTAAAATAAATAACAACACCACGAACAATAATAAAAACAAATAATACGTGCGGGAAACATCATGAAAAACATATCAGATATCAGACTGAATCGCAGAACCTTGTTAAAAGGACTGGGAGTTATTGGCTTGGCCAGCATCTCACCCTGCATATTTTCCATGGCCCTGGATAATGGCAAACCCTTACCCCGAGTGCGGCTTAAACTAACCGACTATCAAACCTTTAAGTCAACCTGTGCGATGGAATGTCTGCACTGTAATTTGACGGCTTACGTCTATCAGGGTGAACTCAAGAAAATAGAGGCCAGCAAAGGCTTTAACGTCAAGTGCTGCTTGCGCGGTATTAGCCGGACCAAATGGGTATCTCACCCACTGCGGGTTAAAACGCCTTTGCTTCGGGTCGGGGAAAAGGGCGAAGGGAAATTCAACCCCATATCCTGGGATGAAGCGTTGGATCTGATTGAGCTAAATATCCGTAACACCATTGCCAGCCACGGGAATAAAGGCCTGTTGATTTCAACCAGCTCCGGCAATATGGATTCGATTAAAAACGATATGGCCAAGGCCTTTTTTGATTACCTCGGCGGTGCCACCCAACGTGCAGGCTCTTTGTGTTGCTCTGCGGTCACCGCCGCCATGATACCGATGCTTGGCCTGCGCTATGCGGATATGCGCGACACCATTTGCGATAGCCGCTATATCCTGTGCTGGGGCAATAACCCGGCGGTGACCATGCAGGCCTACTTTAAAGAATATATTAAGGCGCAGAATCGGGGGGCACGCCTGATAGTGATCGATCCTCGATTTAACGAAACTGCAGCCAAAGCCGATGAATGGATCCCGATTGTGCCTGGCACGGACACCGCGTTGGCGCTGGGGATGATTAAAATCATTATCGATGAGCGGCGCTATGATGCCGACTTTCTGCGTCAACATACCGGGGCGGTTTATCTGGTCGATACCCAGCAAAAACAACTTAGGGAAAACCCACAGGATCAAGAAAGCTATCTGGTCTACGACATCCTGAGCCGGCGCCTGGTGCGTCATGATACGCCCGCCATTGTTGCGGCACTGACGCAGGCAGAACTGCCTGCTGATGCCACTTTTACCACGGTGTTTGAATTGATCCGCCAGCAAGCAGCCCCCTGGAGTCCTGAAAAAGTAACGGCGGAGACCGATGTTCCGCAGGCCACGCTGCTGCGTTTGGCGCGGGAATATGCCAGCAATAAGCCTTCAATGATCGTACAGAATATGTCCGGCGCTCAGCGCACCGAGTTTGGCACCTATGTGGCCGCCAGCCAGTTCTATCTGGCGCTGCTGACCGGCAATATGGGCAAAGCCGGTGGCGGTGTCTGTGATGCCGGCGGCGCAAGACAGATGATGAAGTTCAATCCGCCAGTACCGGCGGCACCCAAAGTAGAAAAAATCCCGCCGATACCGGTGTCCAAAACCGGTGAATGGATCGTCAACGATCGCCCTCACCCAATTAACTTCTGGTGGATTATGACTCTGGGGGCCCTGACCCAGCTACCCAATACCAATATGGTCAAGAAGGCATTGAAGAAAGTGCCCTTTGTGGTGGTGGCCGATAACCTGATGAGCTCCACCGCCTTGTATGCAGACCTGGTGCTGCCGGTGACCACCATCTTTGAAGATCTCAGCCTGATGGCCAGCGTTCGCAGCCACTACGTGCAACTGATGGAAAAAGCGGTAGAACCGGTGGGCGAAGCAAAAGCGGATTACTGGATTTTTGCCCGGCTGGCCGAACGTTTCGGCTTTGGCGAAGTGTTTAATCAACCGATTGAACACTATATCGAAAACTGCCTGGCCGGTACCGGCATCACGATTGAACAACTGCGCCAGGGGCCAGTCAAGCCGGTTCCTGTGCCGTGGATCCCGTTCAAAGATGGCATCTTCCGCACGCCGACTAAAAAAGCCCACCTGTTTATTGAAGCCTGGCAGAAGAAGGACTTCCCGCCGATTGTCACCTATATGCAGGTTAAAGAATCGCCCAAAGGCTCTCCTGAACTGGCGAGAAAATATCCGTTAATGGCCGTGCAGCGCAAGCTGGCCCGCAGTATTCATTCCAGCCACGGCATGAATGAATGGATCCTCGAGGTGCAGCGCAATCAGCCCAATATCATGATCCACCCGGATGATGCCGCCAGCCGCAATATCCAGAACGGCGCATGGGCCATTGCTTTCAATCACCGTGGCGAACACCGGGCATTGGCAGTGGTGACCCGCCAAATCAAACGCGGCGTGGTGTGTCTGGATAACGGTTGGTGGGAACAGCAAGGGGGCAGCAGCAGCCATGTGACTAACGATCATGTGGAGGTTCTGGGCACCGGCCATTGTTGTAACAGCACTCTGGTTGACGTTCGGGCGGAGGCATAATCATGGTCAGACAATATGGATTCTTGGTTGATATGCGTGGCTGTTACGGCTGTAAAACCTGCTCGATGGCCTGCAAATCCGAAAATGCCACCCCGGCGGGAGTGCTGTGGCGCCGGGTCAGGGAATTTAGCTTTGACGATCCTAACGCGATGGCGTTTATCTCGATGTCCTGCAATCACTGTGACGATCCGCAGTGTATGAAAGTCTGCCCCGCCGATACCTACAGTAAACGCCCGGACGGCATCGTGGTGCAGGATCACGACAAATGCATTGGTTGCCGGATGTGCATTATGGCTTGTCCCTACAATGCGCCGGTATTCGACCCGGTCGAAGGGAAAACCAGCAAGTGCAACCTGTGTGCCGAACGGCTGGATGAAGGGTTGCAACCCCGTTGTGTCGAGTCCTGCCCGGCCGGAGTGCTGCAGTTTGGTGATATAGACGTGCTGCGCGTACAGTACTCCGCTGACTTAACGCGCATCGAAACCCGTTACTCACTGCCGAACCATCAAATCAGCCATCCCAATATCGTGATTATTCCCGCCGGTGATAAGGAATAGATGCCATGTCTGAATATGAACTTCCCCTGGTCTTTTTTACCGTATTTTGTCAGTGGGCGGTGGGCACGATTGTGGCCATCACAATACTAATCCTCGCCCAGCCGATATGGCTGACGGAAGAAAAACGCTTTAATACCCTGCGCAACATGGCGGTGGTTATTCTAACCGTCAATATTCTCGGTTCGATGCTGTCGCTATTGCATCTGGGCTCGCCAACCGGTGCCTACCGCGCCATTTTGGGTATCGGTCATTCCTGGTTAAGCCGGGAAGTCGTCGCTTTCTTCTTGCTCAATGCGGTGGTGTTTAGCTGGGCGGCCATCCTGTTTCGCTTTAACCGCAGCCATGCCTTAATCCGCGGCGTTAGCCTGCTGGCTTCCGTTGCCGGGCTTGCTGCGATTCTGGTTTCGGCACAGGTTTATTACCAGATGAGCAGCCACCCGCTGTGGCACTCACCCATCACCCATCTCAGCTTTATTACCACGGCGCTGCTGTTGGGTTTTGCCACTCTGGGCCTGAGGATCAGTGTCTTCAATGCCACGCTGGATGAGCATCAGCGACAGCTTCCCACCCAACTGCCGGGCGGCATTTTGCTGGCGGTGGCACTGATGTTGGCGGTGATCCTGGGGTACAGCGCAGGCTTTAGTGAACAGGGTAAAATGTTGGCCAGTGCCATCGCCATCTTTGGCTCAGGCCTGATGGTCTGGCTGATTTTTGCCGGGTTGATTATCGCGACCGGGCTGGCGACCTATCTTTATCGCCGACCGGTGTTGTCAGCAGGAACCGCCAGCGTGCTGATGCTGGCCCTGCTCTGCGCCTCGGTGAGTGGCCGGATGCTATTTTACTCTGGCGTGATGGGCCAGTATCCTTGGTTTTGAGATGATCGGTCGGCCCCATTTCCAGCGCAGTAAAAAGGCCGCCGAAGCGGCGGCCTTGAATTAGCAGGCAGGTTTTAACTGTAGGCGTTGAGCGTACGCTGGCACAGGGCGGAGCGGACGCAGTCTTGTTTGTCAAAGCGGATGATGCCGATCATTTCATCCTCCTCGAAGCGTTCCATCGCATCGCTGAGGCCGGACTTCACGCCGCGTGGCAAGTCGCATTGGGTGACGTCACCATTAACGATTACCGTTACGTTCTCACCCAAACGGGTCAGGAACATCTTCATCTGGCTGGCGGTTACGTTCTGGGCTTCATCCAGGATAACGACCGCATTTTCGAAGGTACGCCCGCGCATGTAGGCGAAAGGCGCGATCTCTACCTTGCCGATTTCCGGACGCAGGCAGTATTGCATAAAGGACGATCCTAAACGGCGCACCAGAATGTCATACACCGGACGGAAATAAGGGGCGAACTTCTCAGAAATATCCCCGGGTAAGAAACCGAGGTCTTCATCCGCCTGCAGAACCGGACGAGTAACGATAATCCGATCCACTTCTTTATGTATAAGGGCTTCTGCCGCTTTCGCAGCGCTGATGAAAGTTTTGCCGCAGCCGGCTTCACCGGTGGCAAAAATCAACTGCTTCTTATCTATGGCGATTAAGTAATGACCCTGAGCTTCGGTTCGTGCCTCTATGGGAGAGCTATCGCGCTTGTCACGTGCCATGCCGATAGACTCAACACCACCCATTTGTACCAGCGAGGTTACGGACTCTTCTTCAAGCTGGCGATGACTACGAGCGTCACGACGAATAACGCGTTTCGCTTCACGACGTGCTTTGATCACTGCTTTTTGTCTCATAGTGGCACCTTACAGTTTGTTTCACCTACCGCATCGGCCTGGCCGCGCGATTATGTTTCACACACAGATTAGGTTTCGGCTTCCTTTCGAGCCAACAATAGCCAATTGAAAAAGTGAATATACGGCGGGCGTGACGGCACACCGATGTTTCACGGGATAACGCGATTGCGTAATTAAAACCAGATTAAAAAGTGACAAGAATTTTTGATGACGAGAGTGCGGAGTAGCCAGGAAAAGAGAGTCGGAGCGAATGCCCTCGTTACAACGAGAAATCAGGGAAGGTCTGTTATTTTTTCTTTCTAGCCCAACCAAGGACTTTACCATTAGCGATCCCCGCAGTGTTATTTACAGCTTCGAGCTGTGCACCTTGTGAAAACTACCGCCAGATGATTACAGTATAATGACATTCAACCCTGCCGCGTTACTAAAATGTAAAAAAAATTTAATCTTTTTTGTTTTCACGCGGCGCAAGAACACTATATCACGCCGTTTACGTCATTCAATAAAATTTTTAACATGCATAATATCAAATAGTTACCATTAAATGGCGTCGATGACATTTTGGTTTCCCGATTAAATTTCATCCAACTCAGAACCTGTCAATCCCCCAAAATTTATAAATAAAAAAAGCGGGAAAGCTCCCGCCCTGATGCTGAATGATTACGCCGACAGGCAAGTCCTGAAGTTACTCGAAGGTATAAGAGACGCTCAATCCGCCGCCCCAGTTTCTGCCCGGTGCCGGTTCGTAGTAACGGCCATTACCTTCATTAACGATCACCGACCCTACATATTGTCGGTCAAACAGATTATCTACCCGGCCGAAAACGTTAAGCATCCAATTACCCAGCGGATAGCGGTAGCCAGTATTCAAACCAACGGTGGTATAAGCCGGGGCCTGCTCCGTGTTGGCATCGTTAACTTCAATATCACTCATATAGCGCACCTCTGCGCCGGCATACCAACCTTCCGGCGGTGACCAGGCAAGCGAGGCATAGCCCATATTGCGCGCAATGCCCGGCATGCGGTTGCCACTGGGCACCATGTTGGTCGCCGAACACTGGCTGTCGCCGCACACATCATCGCGATAGCGTGCATCCAGCAGCGTCCAGGCCAGCTGTACCCGCCAGTCATAAGCGAATTGCTGATCCAGCGCCAACTCCAGACCACGCCTGCGGGTCTGCCCGGCGTTTTTGTAACTGGTGCGCCCGTTGCTGCTTTCATCCACCACGATTTCGTTACGGGTGTCAGTCTGGAAAACGGCGGCGGTCAGCAGGCCATTGCCAATGCGGGTTTTACTGCCCAGCTCCACCGTGTCGCTGGTCGAGGGATTCAGGCCGAAGTTCAGCCCGGCCTGATCGCCTGAACGGTAAGACAGTTCGTTAATGGTCGGCGTCTCAAAACCGCGACCGGCGGAAAGATACAGGTTCCAACCGCTCATCACCGCATAGTTGAGGGATCCGGCAGGCAGCCACTGATGGTAACTGGCGCTGCCGCTGTCATCGCCATTGGCACCGGTAACGTAGTGATCGTTAGAGTCGAAATTGACGGTGCTGTAACGCATACCAACATCCAGCGTCAGCTGTTGCGTCAACTGCCATGAGGTTTGCAGGTAAGGATCCACATTCCACATCAGGTTGCGTTCGTTACGGCGCAGCGCTCCCTCGGTGCCCAACTCGGTGACGCCGTTGACCTGAGTAAAGTTTTCATACCCTTTGCGCTGCTCGGTCATGGTTTCATAATCCAGCCCGCCGGTCAGGGTATATGGCACGCCCAGCTCGCCACGGTGCGTCCAGCGGGTATCAATCCCCTGATAATGGCGCGTCAGATCAATCACCCCACCCGGATGCTGCGCACTGCGCTGCTGTACCGCGACCGGGATCGACTGGTACTGAGTGGTTTCACGCTCACCGGCATACATCATGATGCTGAGATCGTCATCAACGCCCATCTCACGCTGGTAGTGCAACCCGGCCTGAGTTTGTGAAGTGGTTTTGCGCGTATTGTACTGATCGGCTCGCGGCGCCTGGCGCGGATTATCGTGCCATTCGGCATTCGTCAGGCCGCCCGGATCGTTGGCGTTGATATCAACACTGTTGAACAGCAGCGTGAGCGTACTGACATCGTCGATGCGAACACCGAGCTTGGCATTACCAAGATTTTTCCGCGCGCCACTGTGGTCACGGAACCCCTGAGTGGTGAAACGGGTGCCGGAAATGGTGTAGTTGACATCACCGGCGTGGGTACCGTCACCGGTTGCCCCGCTGGCCTTGACGCCATAGCGCCAGGTGCCGTAGCTGCCGAAGTACGAACCGGCCTCAATGCGGGGCGGCTGTTGGCCGGTTTCGGTTTCCACATTCACCATGCCGCCGGAGGCGTTACCGTAGAGCGCGGAAAACGGGCCACGTAACACTTCCACCTTCTCGACCGAGTTAAGGTCAATATTCGAGGTCTGCCCCTGCCCATCCGGCATGGTGGCCGGAATGCCATCGACATACGATACGCACGCCGCGCACGCCATACATTGAGCGCGCGCCGAAACCACGCACCGAGAGCTGCAAATCCTGCGCATAGTTCTGGCGGTTCTGAATTTGCAGACCCGGCACGCTGCCCAGGCTTTCCGACAGGTTGATCTGCGGCCTCGCCTCACGGATTTGATCGCCCGTGACCACGCTGACGGCAGCCGGGGTTGAGAGTTCAGAAAGACCGCTGCGTTTGGCCGTGACCACCATGGTCTGTTCGCTATCCTTGTCCTGCGCAAAGCTGGCAGAAACAGGCAGTAGGGCTGGAATAACCAGCGCTGAAACTGCCAACCGGTTTTTATGAGTGCTTTTCATCAGGAAAATGCCGTTAAAGGGATCGAAGGGTATGAACCATTTGGAACGTTATGGCCAGCATGTTAATGCTTTTAACAAAAAATGAAAATAGTTAGCCTAATTAAAGCCCGGTCCCCCAATTGCGCAAGGTCACTATTGATTTTAATTAACGGCGGTTCGTCGTGAATGGCTGCAAAATTCAGGCGGGGATCCCCCGCCTTGTAAGAGGTGAGTTATGCTTTCAACAGGCCGCTGCCCAGGTAATCATTGGCGTCTTTTACCCCCGGCAGCGCAAAGAAATAGCCACCGCCGATCGGTTTGACATACTCTTCCAGCGCTTCGCCGTTCAGGCGTTTTTGCACCGTCAGGAAGCCTTTTTCCAGATCGGCCTGATAACAAACAAACAGCAACCCCATCTCCAACTGGCCGGAATTGGACACGCCAATTGAATAGCTGTAACCACGGCGCAACAGTAAGTTGCTCTGGGTTTGCGGCGTGCGCGGGTTGGCCAGGCGAATATGCGCGTCCATCGGGATCATTTTCCCCTCGGATCTTGCGCGTAGTCCGGCTCGTCGTGCTCATGCTTCATGCCAAGTGGCGCACCGCTGTGCTTGTCGCGACCGAAGATGGTCTGCTGCTCCTGCAACGGCGTGCGATCCCAGAATTCCACATGGAAACGGATAATACGCGCGGCCTGATAGCTGCCACCCACCGCCCATGCCGGTTCCCCGGCGTTGTCTGCTGTCCACACCACCTGATCCATCAAGGGTTTGTCGCTGGTTTTCGGGTTGGCAGTGCCATCCTTAAAGCCCAGCAGGTTGATCGGCGTTTCCTTGCCTTTGCTACGCGCGGCGTGGGCAGAAATAAACCCTTCCCGCTTCCAGCGCACGCTGAGCAGATCCGGCGAATGCTTGATAATGTCGCGTAGCGCGTGGATCACCGTTTCATTGGTATTGGCGCAAATCTGCAGCACCAAATCCCCGTGGCACAGGCTGGCGTCCAGCGAGTCGTTCGGGAAGCGCGTCATTTTCTGCAGCCGCAGCGGTTTTTGCGCCTGCAGACCAAAACGTTCGTCAAATAACGAGGTACCGACCGACACGGTGATCGTCAGGTTATCCGGATAAATCTCCGGCCCCATGATGCCCGAATCGAGCGGTGGCAGTTTGGGATCCACCTCCGGTGCCCTGCCGCCGGTAGTCAGGAAGGCAATACGGGTGGTCAGCAACCGGAACAAACGCTCTAAATCCTGCTTGTTACTCGCCAGCACGTCGAACGCGACCAGCATCATCGCGGCCTGCTGCGGCGTGAGGATCCCGGCCTGATGCACGCCATAGAACGGCTGCTTCTGCCAACGTTCGTCCTGCGGTACCGCCAGCGGATCGGCGGTTTTATCCGCCGCCTGGGTCAGACGGCTGCCGCCCAGCGCCAGCACGCCCAGCCCCAACCCCTGCAACAAACGACGGCGCGACGGTGACGCCGCGCCCTGTGGATGCGGCCCGTTTCCCGGGCCGATCTTGTTACTCATTATGCTTGCCTCAATCCAGACCCAGAACGCCACGCAGTTGTGAAAGGTCTTCCGCCAGAGTGGTGATTGGCCCTTTCATGGCATTGCGATCGGCATCAGTTAACTTCTCATAAGACTCATAGCCGTCTTTGGTTTTGTACTTCGCCAAAATGGTATCAACGGTTTTAAAGTTGGCGTCGATCTTGTCCAGCAGCGGTTTGTTGGCCTTGACCAGCAACGGACGCAGCAGGTTAACGATTTTCTGCGCGCCGTCGACGTTAGCCTGGAAGTCCCACAGGTCGGTACGGCTGTAACGGTCTTCTTCACCGCTGATTTTGCTCGCCGCGACTTCTTCGATCAGACCGGCCGCCCCGCCGACAACTTTGCTCGGCGGGAAGGTCAGATCGGTGACGCGTTTTTGCAGCTCGACGGTGTCGTTGTACAGTTGGTCAGCGTATTTGCTCATGTCTTTGGTGGTGTTATCGGCAAACAGCGCTTTTTCCAGGCGGTGGAAACCGGTGAACTTCGGATCTTCCGCTTTCTTCTCGTAATCGTCTTCACGGGCGTCGATGCTGCCGTCCAGGTCGGAGAACAGTTCGGCGATCGGTTCAATGCGCTCGTAGTGCTGGCGCGTCGGTGCATAGAGTTTACGCGCCTCGGCCACGTTGCCGGCTTTCACCGCATCGGTGAACAGCTTGGTCTGTTTAACCAGGCCTTCCACTTCTTTGGTCACATAAACCTTGTATTCGGCAATCGGCCCGACCAAATCCATCGCATTCGGTTTGCCGTCGGTGGTGGCACCTGCGGCAGCGGTCACGGTCAGCTTGCCCTTCGGATTGCTGAGCAGTCCGCAGGTCATGTCGTATTCGCCCGCCTCCAGGTTGGCGGTCATCTTCTGGGTGAAGCCCGGCGCGATATTCTCACGCTCTTCCACCACCATCACCCCTTTGAGGATTTCCCATTCGACGTTTTTCTGGCTGGTGTTGTGCACTACAAACTGGGTTTTACCGGCCGCTACCGTCAACTGCATCGGCTCACACTGTTTGTCGTTAACGGTAATTTTCACCTGCGGCACGTCCGCCGCCTGAGCGTTGATGCTTAGCGCGAACGCCGGCAGAGCCAGTAATGCTGTGTGCAACGCCTTGCGGCGGAATAATGGAGTAGACATACAGATTCCCTATTTAAATTAATGATTGATTTTACGTTGCGCCGAAACCGCTGACGGTTCCGCACGCTGCGGCAGGAAAAAGAAAATCAGCGTTGGGATCAGATACAGGAAATAGACCGCAACCTCGCTTACCGTTGGCGCTTCTCCTGATAGCCGAAGATGCCTTCGAGCAGGGTGCCAAACAGCGAATGGGTCGACAGATGGTTACTGAAGTCGAACGCGATATCCTGGAAGTGGTTCCACAGCCCGGCCTCGTGGAAAGCGCGGATCGCCCCGGCAGCCAGACCGGCGGCCACAAACAGGATAAACAGGCTGGTCCACTTGAAGAACTTGGCCAGGTGCAACTTTACCCCGCCCCAGTAGATCATCATGCCCAGCACGATGGCCGCCACCAGGCCGAGTACCGCTCCGATAGGCGCCGCAATGCCAACGTCTTGCTGGAAGGCTGCCAGCAGGAAAAACACCGATTCCAGACCTTCGCGGGCCACGGCAAAAAACACCATCGCCACCAGCGCCCAGCCCTGGCCTTTACCGGAGTTGAGTGCGTTATCGATAGCGCCTTCCAGATGCACCTTGACCGACTTGGATACTTTGCGCATCCAGAACACCATATAGGTGAGGATCAGCACCGCCACCACCGCAACAATGCCTTCAAACAGCTCTTGTTGCTTCTGCGGGAATTCGCCGGTGGTTTCATTGATGAAAATGCCGAGCGCCAGGCACAGGGCAGCGGCAACAATCACCCCTATCCATACCACGCCTAACCATTGACCGCGCTGCGTGCGTTTCAGGTAACTGGCAATCAGGCTGACGATCAACGCCGCCTCCAGCCCCTCACGGAACATGATAAGGAAGGGAACAAACATAATTAATAACCCCTAAAAAGGCATCTGCTGCGAAGCGCCCGCACGCCAGAAATAGCGGCAACGCCAATGTAAAGAAAAGTAAAACACAACGATAGTGATTATCATTCTGGCTGGAAGAAATACAAGAGCCGCAAGGGTGATTTTTTCTAATCAAATGTCGCCAGGTGTTTCAGGCAGGTGACAGAAAACCGCGGCGTGATAAATGACAAAGGGCGCATTAAGCGCCCTCAGACTGATGACAAACCTCATTCCTGCCCAGAGCGAGTAGAGGTCGATAAATAAAAATCAGGAAAATCAATTTATTGATTTTCGGCTGATCACCACAAAGCAGGAAAAACCACGTTTTTTCCTGCTTTGTCAGCAACCTAAGGGCGCATTAAGCGCCCTTTGAGATGATTAACTCGAGAGGTTAAACGGTTTTGAACTCGGCTTCTGCCTGATCAAAACGTTCGGTGATGGTTGCCGAAGGCTGACGCCCCATCAGGCTCACCACCACGATGGCGATACAAGCGAACAGGAAGCCCGGGATAATTTCATACAGATCCAACCAGGCAAACTGTTTCCAGACGATCACCGTTGCCGCGCCCACCAACATACCGGCCAATGCGCCATTACGCGTCATGCGTGACCACATTACCGAGATCAACACCACCGGACCAAAGGCTGCACCGAAGCCGGCCCAGGCGTAGCTCACCAGACCCAGTACGCGGTTTTCCGGGTTTGCCGCCAGCGCAATGGCAATCAGCGCCACCAGCAACACCATGAAGCGCCCGACCCACACCAGCTCACGCTGGCTGGCACCTTTACGCAGGAAGGCCTTGTACAGGTCTTCGGTAATTGCACTTGAACACACCAACAGTTGGCAGCTCAGAGTACTCATTACCGCCGCCAAAATCGCCGACAGCAGAATGCCCGCTACCCACGGGTTGAACAGAAGCATCGCCAATTCGATAAACACGCGCTCACCGTTCTGTGACACATTGCCCGCCTGATCCGGGTTATTGGCGAAATAGGCAATCCCGAAGAAACCGACCGCAATGGTACCGGCCAGACACAGGATCATCCAGGTCATGCTGATGCGGCGTGCGCTGCGAATGGTGCGGTGAGAGTCTGCCGCCATAAAGCGCGCCAGAATGTGTGGCTGACCGAAGTAACCCAGCCCCCAACCCAGCAGCGAGAGGATCGCCACAAAGTTCAGGCCTTTCAGCATATCGAGATTGGCCGGATTCTTGGCCTCAATCACCATCATCGAGGTATCAATGCCGCCAACCGCGAAGATAACAATCACCGGCGTCAGGATCAGCGCGAAAATCATCAGGCTGGCCTGCACGGTATCGGTCCAGCTCACCGCCAGGAATCCGCCGATAAAGGTATAAAGGATAGTGGCAGCAGCACCGGCCCACAGCGCGGTTTCGTAGCTCATCCCGAAGGTGCTCTCGAACAGGCGCGCACCGGCCACAATGCCGGAAGCACAGTAGATAGTGAAGAACACCAGGATAACAATGGCGGAAATCACCCGCAGCAACTTACTGTTGTCTTCAAAACGGCTGGTGAAGTAATCCGGCAGCGTCAGGGCATTATTGTTGGCTTCGGTATGCACGCGCAGCCGCCCCGCCACCAACTTCCAGTTGAAATAAGCACCGATCGTCAGGCCAATGGCAATCCAGCTTTCGGAGATGCCGGACAGGAAGATGGCGCCCGGCAGGCCCATCAACAGCCAGCCGCTCATGTCTGATGCGCCGGCAGAAAGCGCGGTCACTACGCTACCCAGGCTACGACCGCCCAGAATGTAGTCGTCAAAGTTATTGGTTGCCCGATAGGCAAGTAAGCCGATTAACACCATCCCGAAGATATACACCAGGAAGGTCACCAGCATCGGTGTGCTCATTGTCATGAAATTCTCCACTCTCATTATTATTTCGCGCTGTATTGCGATAGTTACTGCTTGCCAATCCGCCGGAACGTGGCGAAATTGCGGGCCCCCGCAGGTGAAAATAGTTTCCGCCCGCAATTGTCTGACTGCCGGCTATCCTAGATGACCCATTCATTATCCAACAAGATATTTAACAACAAAGTTACACAAAGTTTACCCTGCGTCACATTTAACCGCTCTCAGGGTTACACCCGACAACGCCAAACGGAGTTGCACCTAATAAAAATCTGATGTTAGCCCTGATATCACTGGGGATATCCCACTCAAACCCTCCCTCGCCACCCTGTCGTGCCAAAGGCCATGCAAGAACCATGCCGGTTATTGATGTTAAAAAATCGATGGAACTCACACTTCGTTCATCCGCCTGATTTAACACGGTTGCACAAAGTTGCAACATGCTGGATATTGTCTGCATTCATCACAGCACACAACGCACGAACCTATCCCAGCAGCCTATCTGGCCCGCCGTTTGTATATAGGTTCTTAAACACAGGAGTTGGATTGGCATGGGCACTACCACCATGGGCGTAAAGCTCGACGAGGCAACTCGCGATCGCATCAAAAGCGCAGCACAGCGTATCGATCGCACGCCGCACTGGCTGATCAAGCAGGCCATTTTTAATTATCTCGAGCGTCTCGAGAACGGTTCCGACATTCCTGAAATCCCTGCCACTGCCGCTGCCGGCCAGGCCGAAGCGGACGACATTATGCCGCAACTGCAGGAAGAGTCCCACCAGCCATTCCTTGAATTTGCTGAACAAATTCTGCCGCAGTCGGTCAACCGCGCGGCGATCACCGCAGCCTATCGCCGTCCTGAGACCGAAGCGGTGCCGATGTTGCTCGAACAGGCGCGCTTACCTGCCGATCTCGCCAAAGCCACCCATAAGATGGCTTACGATATTGCCGAGAAACTGCGTAACCAAAAGAGTGCAAACGGCCGCGCCGGTATGGTGCAGGGCCTGCTGCAGGAGTTCTCCCTTTCCTCACAGGAAGGCGTGGCACTGATGTGCCTGGCGGAAGCCCTGCTGCGTATTCCTGACAAACCAACCCGTGACGCGCTGATCCGCGACAAAATCAGCAACGGCAACTGGCATTCTCACCTTGGCCGTAGCCCGTCGCTGTTCGTTAACGCCGCCACCTGGGGCCTGCTGTTTACCGGCAAACTGGTCGCGACCCATAACGAAGCCAACCTGTCGCGCTCACTGAACCGTATTATCGGCAAGAGCGGTGAACCGTTGATCCGTAAAGGCGTGGACATGGCGATGCGCCTGATGGGCGAACAGTTCGTGACCGGTGAAACCATCGCCGAAGCGCTGGCCAACGCCCGCAAGCTGGAAGACAAAGGTTTCCGCTACTCCTACGACATGCTGGGTGAAGCCGCGCTGACCGAAGCCGACGCGCAAGCCTACCTGGTGTCTTACCAGCAGGCGATCCACGCCATCGGCAAGGCCTCTAACGGCCGCGGGATCTATGAAGGCCCGGGCATTTCGATCAAGCTTTCCGCCTTGCATCCGCGCTACAGCCGTGCGCAGTACGAACGCGTAATGGAAGAGCTTTACCCTCGCCTGCTGTCATTGACCCTGCAAGCGCGCCAATATGATATCGGCATCAATATCGACGCCGAAGAAGCCGACCGCCTGGAGATCTCACTCGATCTGCTGGAGAAGCTGTGCTTTGAACCACAGTTGGCCGGCTGGAACGGTATTGGCTTCGTGATCCAGGCCTATCAAAAGCGCTGCCCGTTCGCCATCGACGCCGTGATCGACATGGCGCAGCGCAGCCGTCGTCGCCTGATGATCCGTCTGGTGAAAGGTGCCTACTGGGACAGCGAAATCAAACGCGCCCAAATGGACGGGTTGGAAGGCTATCCGGTTTTACACCCGCAAGGTTTACACCGACGTTTCCTACCTGGCCTGCGCCCGCAAACTGCTGGCGGTGCCAAACCTGATTTATCCGCAGTTCGCTACCCATAACGCCCACACCCTGAGCGCGATTTACCACATGGCGGGCAACAACTACTACCCAGGCCAGTATGAGTTCCAGTGTCTGCACGGCATGGGTGAACCTTTGTATGAGCAGGTGGTGGGTAAAGTGGCCGACGGCAAGTTAAACCGTCCGTGTCGCATCTACGCTCCGGTCGGTACCCATGAAACGCTGCTGGCGTACCTGGTGCGCCGCCTGCTGGAAAACGGGGCCAACACCTCATTCGTTAACCGTATCGCCGACGCTACTCTGCCGCTCGACGAACTGGTGGCCGATCCGGTCACCGCCGTTGAAGCCATGGCGGCCAGCGAAGGGCAAATTGGCCTGCCGCACCCGCGTATCCCGCTGCCGCGTGAGCTGTATGGCGATAAACGTACCAACTCCAGCGGTCTGGATCTGTCCAACGAACAGCGTCTGGCGTCACTGTCCAGCGCATTGCTGACCAGCGCCACACAGCCATGGCGCGCCGAACCGATTATCGATGCCGAGCTGGATTCAGGGCGTGGGAACAACCGGTAATTAACCCTGCCGAACCGGGCGATATCGTCGGTTACGTGCGCGAAGCCACCGAAGGGGAAGTCAGCCGGGCGCTCGACGCCGCTGCCGCTGCCGGCCCAATCTGGTTCGCCACCCCGCCGTCCGAACGCGCCGCCATTCTTGAACGCGCCGCTGAACTGATGGAAGGCCAAACTGCAAAGCCTGCTGGGTATTCTGGTACGCGAAGCGGGTAAAACCTTCAACAACGCCATTGCCGAAGTGCGTGAAGCGGTCGATTTCCTGCATTATTACGCCGGTCAGGTACGCGATGACTTCGCCAATGACAGCCACCGTCCACTGGGCCCGGTAGTTTGTATCAGCCCATGGAACTTCCCGCTGGCGATCTTTACCGGCCAGATTGCCGCTGCGCTGGCGGCAGGCAACAGCGTGCTGGCCAAACCGGCCGAGCAAACCCCGCTGATCGCCGCACAGGCGGTACGTATTCTGCTGGAAGCCGGCATTCCACCAGGCGTGCTGCAGCTGCTGCCAGGCCAGGGTGAAAGCGTCGGCTCGGTGCTGGTCAATGATGCCCGCGTGCGTGGCGTGATGTTTACCGGCTCTACCGACGTTGCCGGTATTCTGCAACGCAATATCGCCGGTCGTCTGGATCCGCAAGGTCGCCCAACGCCGCTGATCCGCCGAAACCGGTGGTCTGAACGCGATGATCGTCGACTCTTCCGCCCTGACCGAACAGGTGGTGACGGACGTGGTCGCCTCCGCCTTCGACAGTGCCGGCCAGCGTTGTTCTGCCCTGCGTATCCTGTGCATTCAGGAAGACGTGGCGGACCATACGTTGCAAATGCTGCGCGGTGCGATGGCCGAGTGCCGCATGGGTAACCCGGAACGCCTGTCTACCGACATCGGGCCGGTGATCGACGCCGAGGCCAAAACCGGTATCGAACGCCATATCCAGGCAATGCGCGCCAAGGGCCGCAAAGGTTTATCAGGCGGCGAAAGGCAATGCGCAGGATGAGAAAGAGTGGTCACGCGGCACCTTTATCAAGCCAACGCTGATCGAACTGGACAGCTTCGACGAGCTGCAAAAAGAGATCTTCGGCCCGGTACTGCACGTGGTGCGCTTCCAGCGCTCGAATATGGAATCGCTGGTCGATCAGATCAACGGCCGCCGGTTATGGCCTGACGCTGGGGTATCCACACCCGTATCGACGAAACCATTGCCCGCGTCACCGAACGCGCCAAGGTCGGTAACCTGTACGTTAACCGTAACATGGTCGGTGCCGTGGTCGGCGTGCAGCCGTTTGGTGGCGAAGGCCTGTCCGGCACCGGTCCGAAAGCCGGTGGCCCACTGTATCTGTACCGCTTGCTGGCCAACCGTCCGGATGACGCGGTGCTGCGTACCCTGAACCGTCAGGACGACGAGCGCCCACTGGAGGCTACCGCACGGCCACAACTGCTCAAAGCCCATCAGGCTCTGGAGCAATGGGCCGTTGCCGAAAAACAATCTGAGTTGGTGACGCTGGCACAACGCTACGCCGAACTGGGCCAGGGCGGCACCCTGCGCCCTCTGCCAGGCCCGACCGGCGAGCGCAATACCTACGCCCTGCTGCCGCGTGAGCGGGTACTGTGCCTGGCCGATAACGAAGCCGATGCTCTGACGCAACTGGCTGCGGTACTGGCCGTGGGCAGCAGCGTGCTGTGGCCGGAAGCCGAGCTGCAACGCGCCCTGTATCGCCGCCTGCCGGTAGCGGTTCAGGCCAGCATCAGTTTCAGCAAGGACTGGCAACAGGACAAGGTGGAGTTTGACGCCGCCATTTACCACGGCGACGCCGATCAGTTGCGTACCCTGTGCGAGCAAATTGCCCAGCGCAGTGGCGCGATCGTTTCGGTGCAGGGCTTTGCCCACGGCGAAACCAACATCCTGTTGGAACGCCTGCTGATCGAACGCTCGCTGAGCGTCAACACCGCAGCCGCCGGCGGTAACGCCAGCCTGATGACCATTGGTTAATCCGTAGCGCTGGATTACTGCCTTTTATCATCCAGCCTGCGTACCTTCCCGCAAACCCTGCACTCGTGCAGGGTTTTTTATTGTCTGCACAAAAGCGGCACGTTAGCGTATTAATCTCGTTGCCATCGAGTGTGTATGGTGTGTACAATAAAAAGACGGTAGGCGTGTGAAAAGTTCAGAACTGATTGGGCTATTAGAACAGGAAGGTTGGGTTTTAGAGCGGATAAAGGGAAGCCACCATCAGTTTAAACACCCAGGATCCCGCCTGGTGATCACCGTTCCACACCCGCGTAAGGATCTTAAACCGGGAACGCTGCGCCAAATCATGAAAGATGCCGGACTGCGCTAACCCCCGGCACCATGAATTAACAGGAGAAATTATGTTCTACCCTGCTTATGTACATTCAGAACACGACGGCAGCGCCAGCGGTTTCTTTCCCGATGTGCCGGGCTGCTATTTTGCAGGCGATACCCTCGATAGAGCCTTTGAAGACGCCAAAAGCGCGCTGGACGCACATTTCGAACTTCTGAGCGAAGACAACCAGTCCATCCCCACGCCCACAGGCCGTTTCCTTCCATCTGGCGCAGGAGAGCAACACGCTGAATGGCGGACAGTGGCTGCTGGTCGACATCAATATGGATAAGTTTGACGGTCGGGCTGAACGTATCAATATTACCCTGCCGCACCGCCTGCTGAACCGTATCGATTCAATGGTACAGCAGCATCCGGGCTATGGTAGCCGCAGCGCCTTTTTGGCCGCAGCCGCCCGTAATGAATTATTGAACGCTGGCTAATCGAGAGTCAGGGGGCAAAATGCCCCCCTTCTTACTGATTCAAAAACTTGTCGAGGAATTGCTGGGTGCGCTGGTGTTGCGGATTAGCGAACAGCTCTTTCGCCGGGCCCTGCTCAACGATGCGGCCGTGATCCATAAAGATGGCGCGGTCGGCCACATCACGGGCAAAGCTCATTTCGTGCGTCACAATCACCATGGTGCGCTTTTCTTCCGCCAGCGAACGGATGGTATTGAGCACCTCGCCCACCAGTTCCGGATCCAGCGCAGACGTGGGTTCATCAAACAGGATCACTTCCGGTTGCATCGCCAACGCCCGGGCAATCGCCACCCGTTGCTGTTGGCCACCGGAAAGACGACGTGGATAGGCAGACTCTTTACCGTTTAAGCCCACTTTAGCCAACAATGCCCGTGCCCGCTGTTCGGCGCTGGCTTTTGACTCGCCTTTAACGATAACCGGGCCTTCAATAATATTCTCCAGCACCGAACGGTGTGGGAACAGGTTGAAGCTCTGGAACACGAACCCGACTTGCTGGCGTAACGCCCGCACCAAATTTTTCTGTTTGCTCAGCGATTTGGAACTGTCAATCTGAATATCGCCGACGCGAATGGTACCGGAATCCGGTACTTCCAACAGGTTGATGCAGCGCAGCAAGGTGGTTTTACCCGAGCCGCTGGGCCCGATAATCGCCACCACTTCACCCGCACTGACCTCCAGATCAATCCCATGCAGCACCGTTTGACCTTTGAACTGCTTGATCAGCTGTTTTACTTCGATGGCACTCATGCGTTACTCCTGATCCTGGCGGTTGACGTGGGCTTCCAGACGATTTTGCAGCGCAGAAAGCAGAGTCGCCATCACCCAGTAAATCAGCGAGGGCCGCCAGATACATGGTGAACACTTCCAGCGTGCGTGAGGTAATCAACTGTGCCTGACGGAACAGCTCCGGTACCTGAATGGTCGCCGCCAGCGAGGTGTCTTTCACCAGGCCGATAAAGCTGTTACCCCAACGGAGGCAATGCGGTGCGCGCCGCCTGCGGCAAGATCACCCGGCGCAGCGTCCTGCCAGCGGGTCATACCGATGCTGGCCGCGGCTTCCCACTGCCCTTTTTCGATCGACGAAATCGCCGCACGCAGGGTTTCTGAGGTATAGGCCGCGGTATTGAGCGACAGGCCAATCAGCGCCGCCGGGAAGGGATCAAACTCGATGCCGAACTGCGGCAGACCATAGTAAATCATGAACAGCTGGGCAATCAGCGGCGTGCCACGGAACAGCGACACGTAGAAACGCGACAGCCAGGACAGCGGCCATAACGACGAAAGGCGCATCAGCGCCAGCAGAAAACCGAGCATTAAACCGAGCGCCATGCCCCCCAGACTGAGCTGGAGAGTGAGTATCGCGCCCTTCAATAAAAATGGCGCTGAATCCAGCGCCAGTTGAATACTCTCGTGCATTATTTAGTTACGTCCGCGCCAAACCATTTGTCAGAGATCTTCGCCAGCGTGCCGTCTTTTTGCATGTCGGCAATTGCCTGGTTAATCGCGGCCAGCAGTTCCGGGTTGTTTTTACGTACCGCAACGCCAGACTCCTGACGAGAGAACGCCGGGCCGGCTACCGCCAGCGTATCGCCGGTTTTCTTCACCAGATCCAGGGCCGCCAGACGGTCAACCAGAATGGCATTGATACGGCCTACGCGCAGATCCTGGTATTTGGTCGGGTCATCATCATAGGTGCGCACGTCCACGCCCTGCACATTGTCACCGCAGCCACTGTTCGTAGTTGGTGCCCAGGCCAACGCCGACCTTCTTGCCCTTCAGATCTTCCGGCTTGGTGATGGTGCCTTCATTGCCCTTCTTCACCAGCGCCTGAATACCGGAGACGGTATAAGGCGTGGAGAAATCATATTTCTTCTGACGCTCTGGCGAAATGGTCACCTGGTTGATCACCACGTCGATACGCTTTGAATCCAGCGAGGCCAGCATGCCGTCCCACTTGGTCGGGTTCAGCTTGGCTTTTACGCCAAGATGCTGCGCCAACGCATTGGCGAAATCCACTTCGAAGCCAGTCAGTTTGCCGTCTTCCCCCTGGAAGCTGAACGGCGGGTAAGTGCCTTCCAGCCCGACAACCAGAGTCCCGTGATGCTTCACCTGCTCCAGCAGGCTATCGGCGGCATAGGTTTGCGTGCTCAAACCGGCGGTCAGCGCCACGCTCATCACTCCCAGCAGCAATTGACGACGAACTTTAGAAAACATCATAAACACCCCATCTGTTGTTTATCTTTTTTGATATCAGCACTTTAACAGCCACAACATTTGAACGCAGGAATATAACATTATAAATATAGTTCAAAATGGAATAACCAAGTGCGCTCACACCTGTGGATGGTAGGCAAATAACGCCGGAGCACCACCGGTGTGGATGAACAGAATCGGGCCGTCATCACGGAAACGCTGCTGGGCTACGCCGTCAATCAGCCCAGCCATTGCCTTGCCGCTATACACCGGATCCAGTAACACTCCTTCCTGCTGCGCCAGCAACTGGATGGCCGCCAGCCCTTCTTCATTGGGCATGCCGTACTGCGGTGCGAAATAATCATCCCACAGGGTGATGGGGGCCAGTTGGTCGATAGCCAAACTGTTGGCCAGCGCTTTTTGGATCAGTTCCACCTTGGGCAATTGGTCGATAACTTTGCGTGAAACGGTCACACCGACAAGCTCAGTCTCCGGCAGCAATTGCTGCAGACCGACCGCCAGCCCGGCATGGGTACCGGCACTGCCAGACGCCACCACTACCGAGCTGAAAGCGACGTTGCTGCGTTGACTCTGCTCGGCAATTTCCAGCGCACACTGTACGTAACCCAATGCACCCAGCGCATTGGAGCCACCTACCGGTACCACATAAGGTCGGAAGCCTTGTGCTTCAAGGCGTGTAGCCAGATCGGCCAACTGCTGCTGCGGATCGTGCAACGCTTCGCACATTTCCACCTGCGCGTTGAACAGCCCGAGCAGCAGGCGGTTGCCGTTGGTCAGATAATTTTCTTCCTGGGTGTCGATCGGATTTTCCAGCAACGCCACGCAGTGCAGGCCCAACTTGGCCGCCACCGCCGCCGTTTGGCGCACATGGTTGGATTGGATTGCACCGGCGGTAACCAGCGTATCGGCTCCCTGCCGCAGCGCATCGGCGGCCAAAAACTCAAGTTTTCTCAGTTTGTTACCGCCCAGCGCCATTGGCGTGACGTCGTCACGTTTGATGTAAATTTCACGGCCAAGGTAGTCTGAGAGGCGAGACAGTTTTTCGAGCGGTGTGGCAGAACCGACTAAATCGAGACGCGGGAACTGCGCCAATTTTTGTTGCAGATTCACAACTTCCCCCAGGGAATAAGGTATCAATAGCTAAAGGATAGATTTAGCAGATGTGAACCTGATAATCACTCTTTATTCGTAATGGGAGAGCGATGGAAACCCCGGCTGGCCTGCCGGGGAGGCAAGATCAGTAGCTTTTCTGCCAGGCGAGATATTGGTCGTATTTACGCAGGGCAATGCGGTAATTGTTGTGTGCCACAGAAGGTAAGTCTTCAATGATGCGTTGATGACTGGCGTTGCTGGCAAACTTGTCTGCCGGGTAGTTGCGTTCCACCAGCATTTCGTCCAGCCGACGCAGGCGCACCACGTACTCGCGAATGGTGCTGTGGCTCATTTCGGTCTGCTCAAACAGATACTGCTTGAAGGCCATAATGTCGAAATAGCTCGGATGGCTGTTGCAGGAAATTTCACTGCAGAACCGGCACAGTGCGGTCAGCTCATTTTGCACGTTCAGCCAGACGTGATCGTCAATCGGCTGATCCATACGCGCGATGGCGTCTTTATTGATGATTTTGCCACGAAACACCAGCGCCATGCGATCCAACAACTTACCGCACTGGGAGCAATGAGTCTGGCTGTGTTTGTAATCTTTTAAATAACGGCTCAGCGGCCGTTTTTTCAACATTATTCCTGGCATTAGGCAGTCCGGTTTTCGCAATGGTGGCAAGGTTGAAGGTTCAGAGTTGAATGCATGTCAGTTCTCGCTTGCCAAACGGGCGCGCAGGCGCTTGATCGCCTGACTGTGGCAGCTGGCTGACTCGCGATTCCCCCACGTCCAGCACGGCACCGATCTCCTTCAGGTTCAACTCTTCCTGGTAATACAGCGTCAGCACCATTTTCTCGCGTTCCGGCAACGCCTCTATGGCGTCGATCACCCGTTGGCGCAGATTACCCTCCAGCAGATGATGTAACGGATTGGCCTCTTCGTGCCCTTCCAGCAGCGGTTCCGCACTTTCGCCATGCTCTTCCCGCCATTCGTCGTAGGAGAAAAGCTGGCTGTTATTGGTGTCCAACAGAATTTGACGGTACTCATCCAGTGACAGATTCAGCGTCTGCGCAACTTCCACTTCGCTGGCCGGGCGGCCCAGTTGCTGTTCCAATTGCCGCATAACCTGCGCCACTTCACGCGCATGGCGACGTACACTGCGCGGCACCCAGTCGCGGCTGCGCAGCTCATCAAGCATGGCGCCACGGATACGTTGCACCGCGTAGGTAGTAAAGGCCGTGCCCTGCATAGCGTCATAACGCTCAACGGCGTTCAACAGGCCGATTCCTCCGGCCTGCAACAGATCGTCGAGCTCCACGCTGGCGGGCAGCCTGACCTGCAGGCGCAACGCCTCGTGGCGCACTAACGGAACGTAGCGTAGCCAGAGAGAATTTTTGTCCATCACGCCTTCGGCGGTATACAAATCGCTCACTATGTCTAAAACCTGCGGATAAGAGAGTCAGCGCTATTATCCGTAGGGGGCAAAATGCCAATCGGCTGAACAGTCGTACAAAACAGGCCTTATTTGCGCCATGCACTATCCCGGCGGCAAGCGACCATAAAAAAACCCCGCCGAGGCGGGGTTCTTTTGCGACAGGTTAATCGGGGAGAGTCGATTAACGCAGCAGGGACAACACGTTCTGAGTAGACTGGTTAGCCTGTGCCAGAACAGAGGTGCCAGCCTGTTGCAGGATGTTGGCACGGCTCATGTTGGACACTTCGGTCGCGTAGTCAGCATCCTGAATACGAGACTGGGAAGCAGACAGGTTGTTCACAGTGCTGTTCAGGTTGTTGATAACAGAATCGAAACGGTTCTGTACCGCACCCAGAGAAGAACGCAGACCGTCAACCTGAGACAGTGCTTTGTCCAGGGTATCCAGTGGGTTTTTGATGGTAACTGCAGCACCTGCTGTCACTTTGCCGTCATCGGCAATAGTGGCTGCTTTGTAGGTTTTGGTGCCGTCAGTTGCGGTGGTCTGCACGTAGTTTACTGCTTTACCGTCTTTATCTTTACCAGAAACCAGCGCTTCGCCTTTGGTTGCATCCAGACCAGACGTAGCTGCGTCATAAGCCACATCTTTAGTGGCACCCTTCACCATAGTACCGTCTGCAACAGCAGCACCAACTGAAGGACCTTTGTCAGTTACGTTGAAAGTATCCAGACCCAGTTGCTTAGCGTCGATTTTCTTCAGGTCGATATCGATGGTTTCACCGTCGTTAGCGCCAACCTGGATGGTCAGTTTCTGATCGCTGCTCAGTACTTTCACGCCGTTGAAATCAGTCTGCTCAGAGATACGGTTGATTTCAGACAGACGTTGGGTGATTTCGTCCTGGATAGATTTCAGGTCGCTGTTGGAGTTAGAACCATTTTGCGCCTGTACAGTCAGACGACGGATGTTCTGCAGGTTATCGTTAACTTCGTTCAGTGCGCCTTCAGTGGTCTGTGCCAGAGAGATACCGTCGTTGGCGTTACGGGAAGCCTGAGTCAGGCCCTTGATGTTAGCGGTGAAGCGGTTAGAGATTGCCTGACCCGCGGCGTCATCCTTGGCGCTGTTGATACGCAGACCAGAAGACAGACGCTCGATCGCAGTACCCAAAGAAGACTGAGATTTGTTCAGGTTGTTCTGCGCCATCAGCGACAGGCTGTTGGTGTTAATTACTTGTGCCATTGTATGCTTTCCTTACGAGTCAGTTGCGATCTTCGCAACAGGGTTTAAATGGTTCGGGCTGCTTTGCCCACGGCGTCAACCACCGTCCCATCAGGTATCGGCCCTCCCCCTGCAACCTTTAGAAATTTTTTGTTTTTTTTTCTCTTCGCAGCAATGGCAGAAATAACGCGGTTTTTCCTTTTTCTATTGCGTCATCGGTTTTTAAACTTTTCGGTAAACTTTTTCTCCACTGGGCCGATAACGCGTAAAGCGAATAAAGTCATAATCAAGGAGAATTACCAATGGCATCGATCAGCTCATTAGGCATCGGCTCAGGACTCGACCTCAACGGCTTACTGGACAAGCTAACCAAAGCGGAACAGCAGCGGCTGACGCCTTACACTACCAAGCAGTCGAGCTACAACTCTCAAATCACCGCCTACGGTACGCTGAAAAGCTCGCTGGAAAAGTTCGATAACTTGAGCAAGGAGATGGCGAAAGAGGACTTCTTCAAAGCCACCACAGCCACCGAACACGACGCCTTCAAAATCACCACCAACGCCAAGGCAGTGCCGGGCAACTATGTGGTGGAAGTGAGCCAACTGGCTCAGGCGCAAACCCTGACCACGCAGACGCCAATCAACGATCAAGGCGCTAAATTAGGCACAGATGGCGCTACCGATCGTTCTCTGACGATTACCGCAGGCAACCCACCCAAAGAGACCAAGATCCCGCTCAGCGACGATCAAACCTCACTGGTGGAAATGCGCGACGCCATCAACAGCGCCAAGGCCGGTGTAACCGCCAGCATCATGCGCGTGGGCGACAACGACTATCAGTTGGCGATCAGCTCCTCCACCACCGGTGAAAACAACAAGGTCTCCATCAAGGTCGATAATGACGACAAGTTAGGTGCCATTCTGAACTACGATTACGCCCGCGGCCTCACTTCAATGAAAGAGACTGTGCCTGCGCAAGATGCCAAATTGGTGGTAAACGGCACGGCGATCAAACGCAGCACCAACTCGATCAGCGACGCCTTGCAGGGCGTGACCATCGATCTGAAAACAAAAACCAAGCCAGACGAAAAACAAAACCTGGTAATCAGCACCAATACCGCGGGTACCACCGACAAGATCAAAGAGTGGGTCGACGGCTATAACTCGCTGCTGGACACCTTTAACTCGCTGAGCAAATTTACTCCGGTCAAAACCGGCGAGGCGCAGAATGCCAGCAACGGCCCCCTGCTGGGTGATAATACCCTGCGCGGTATTCAGTCATCGATTAAAAGCGCGCTCAGCGCAGCCCAAGACAACCCCGAACTGAAAGGCCTGGGCAATCTGGGGATCTCAACCAATACCAAAACCGGTAAATTGGAAATCGACAGCACCAAGCTGAAAAAAGCGCTGGATGATAAACCAGACCAGGTCACCAACTTCTTCGCCGGCAACGGCAAAGATACCGGCATGGCCACCGAGATCCATAACGAGATCCAGAACTACATCAAGGCTGGCGGCATCATCGAGAACTCGACCAAAAGCATCAATACCAACCTCGACCGTCTGAATAGCCAAATCACTACGGTCACCGCCAGTATTCAAAACACCATAGATCGTTATAAACAACAATTTGTACAGCTGGATACCATGATGTCCAAAATGAATGGCACCAGTAACTATTTGAGTCAACAATTTAAATAATCACTTTTTAACCAGGTAAAAAAAAGCATGTATAACCGAAGCGGAACTCAAGCCTACGCCCAGGTCAGTCTGGAAAGCGGCGTAATGAGCGCCAGCCCGCATCAGTTAATCGTGATGCTTTTCGACGGGGCGCTTAGCGCCCTGTTACGCGCACGCATTCTGATGAACCAGGGCGATATCGCCGGCAAGGGACTGGCACTGTCAAAGGCCATCAACATTATCGATAACGGCCTGAAAAGTGGTCTCGATCACCAACAGGGCGGCGAAATGGCCGATAATCTGGCGGCGCTGTATGACTATATGAAGCGACGCCTGATGCAGGCCAACCTGCATAATGACGAGGCGGCGATCACCGAAGTGGTCAAACTGTTGGAAAATATTGCCGACGCCTGGCGCCAGATCGGCCCCAATTATCACCCCTCTCAGGACGCCGTTTAATGGAACGTCAACAGCAATTGCTAGCCGCGTATCAACAAATACATAGCCTGAGCAGCCAGATGATCGCCCTGGCGCAAACCGAAAGATGGGAGGATCTGGTCGAACTGGAACTGGCCTACGTCACCGCAGTGGAAAGCACCGCCGCCTTTACCGGGCAGGCTGGCCCATCGATGGCACTGCAGGAGTTGCTGCGCAATAAGCTGCAGCAGATCCTGGACAACGAAACCGAGCTCAAACGCCTGCTGCAGCAACGCATGGACCAATTAAAAGAGTTGATCGGCCAGTCAACTCGTCAGAACGTGGTTAACAGCACCTATGGCCAGTTTAACGACCGCGCCCTGCTGTTGGGAGAGCCGCAAATCAGATGAACTCATAACAATAACGGAAAAAGCAGAATTAATAGCACTATGCACTATTATTCTCCGGTTAAGTCAGGATATTAATCCATGACATTTGAATTATATACACCTATAGTATTTTTCACCTCGGTCTGGTAGGGCGCGAATATATTCGCCCCGACCTACACGGGCGCAGCATGCAACGCCCCTATGAGACGGATAAATATTACGCCGACACGGACGTTTTCTGTTCAGCAGGAAATTGATTTTTGATAGATAAAACACGTCGTTGTGTTTCACAACGCATGGAAAAATGTTGCTCCAGCGCCGATCAAAGCGTAAAGATATTCCCAGATACTGGCTGCGAAATGAATATCGATGGAACGTACAATTAATCTTTGTCCTGGAATTGGCGCCTCGGCGCATATCATTCAGCATACTGAATTATTATTCCCTTCAGTCTATTTTGAACAACCCCATCTGTATTTGGTACAGCAAGGCCATAAACGCGTACGTTGGCAACAGCGTGAAGTGGTGGCTCATAGCGGGGAATTGTTGATTATCGACGGAGGGCAAACCGTGGATATCATTAATGAGCCCTCAGAGGAAGGGGCATTCAGCTGTCAGTTGTTGACCTGCGATCCGTTGCTGTTCGCCGCACCACTGGCCCAGGTTGAAACCCAGGCCCCAACGGCATTCGACGCAGTACTGGCATTGCGCAACCTGCCCTGCGCACTAATACACAGTTTTGAAACCACCAGCCTGGCGCTGGCACTTAAACATCGTTTCCCTGCGGTCATCATTCGCCACAAAATGCTGGAGATTCTGCTGTGGCTGAAGCAATTCAATATCAGCTTCATTCATAACGAGGTCAGAAATTTAACCCAGCAGGTGCGCCGTTGTCTGGCGACCGATCCGCATAATATCTGGACGGCGGCCGAGGTAGCGGACACCCTGTCGATGAGTGAAGTGATGCTGCGCCGTAAATTATCGGCAGAAAATACCTCGTTGCGTACCCTGATGATCGACGTGCGCATGAGCAGCGCACTGGCACTGCTGCAATCCACCGATTGGCCCATTTCCGCCATCGCCCAGCACGTCGGTTATGAAAGTTCCTCAAGGTTTGCAGAACGTTTTCGTAAGCGCTTTGGCTTTGCCCCCACCGCCATTCGCGGCCACCAACGGGCAATGGAGAGCAGCGCTATTCGCCCCGATCATTTCAGCATGATGGAGGCACAGGAATGACAGCCACGGCCATAAGTTAAATCATTGAGCAACGGGAGCGTCGTTTATGCAGTGCGGGTTAGCGGAAAACAGCCGGGTGGGATAGCATCGGCGAGCATTAATTCAATCAGGGGTGATAAACCATGCTCAACGAAAAACTGCTGTTTTCCCTGGCCATATTGTTGCTCGGCATGTGGCTACTGGGCCTGACCTACGAGGAAGATGTCATGCGGATACTGGCGGGAAAATAAACTGGGAAGGCCACTAAAGTGGCCCGGGTTTTTTAGCTTTGTTTAATTAAAACGATTATTAATACGACCAAAACGGCCATAATCAAAATACTCAACAGCCGCCATCTTTGTTCACTTTTGCTGCTCATTGTCTTTCCCGGTAATAAAACATCCTTAACCCGGGAATTATAACTCTGTGACAAGTGTCGCAATGTGAGTTGAAGCAGGGTTTCTGCCCTGTTAATCCAGCTATTGACGATCCCAAAGGCCCGCTCGTCTTTCTCCGATTCGATGTATGCGCCGCCCAGTCTGGTGGGAGCCTTCGTCCATCAGGCTATTGCTCCGCGAATACTGAAACAGCGATCTTTTTTTCTTGAACTTTGTCCTGTGGCATCCAGCCCAACCATCCCAGCATTAAAAAAAACAAGCCTTTTGGTATCTTTCAAATCCGGCTCATCGCAAAAAGCCGTCCAATATTTTAACCATTTCCTGCAGTACTAATCGGAGCACTTAATAATGGCTAATTTAACATCCACTTCCGCTTTAGTTAACGATACTGACGTCACCTCACAACTAGGGACTACCAGTAACGATTATACAAATGTACATGCTCAACTTGGGGTGACATTATCGAGGTTTGGCGCGGACCCAACAGGAAAAAACGATTGCCGCGAAATATTTCAACAGGCTTTGGATTATGCGGCTACTACCAATCATAAAACCGTATGGATTGATGGCACCTTTCTTATCACCGGTGAAATTTCATTAAAAGTTCCCGTTGGTGTCAACGTCAGAGGTTACCGTTCCGGTCGTACCCAAGGTGTAATGACTTCGGGCTTGAATGCAGCACTTGAGCCATCGGTATTACTGGTCCGGACCAAACCTGGCACTGATGTCACACCCGGCACTAATTTATTTGAATGCACGATCAGTCCTTCATTTGATGGTTTTGTTGTTTACTACGATCAACAACCTAAAAATATTACCGACCCTTCATTGTTTCTCAAATACGGATATACATTTTATACTGTCGGTCGGTCATGCTCTGTCACTAACGTTTTATATGCTGGCGCCTGGAATTTCTTCTGGCAAAGAGGCGAGTCACCGTTCTGCCAAAATATTTATGGCTTCGCGTATGGAACGGATTTTCACGTTGAAAAATGTGCGGATGTCGGCGTTTTCGATAACATTCACTCTAATCCTAATGTTATTCGCCCTGCCTTCAGCACCATTACAGCAGCAGCAAAATTAGCGACAAGCATTATGTTTGATTTTTCAGAACATGATGGAATGATGTTGAGCAACATTCATGGTTTTGGAAAAAGTGTTGTATTCAATAATGATCAGAAAGGTACAGTCCGACTGATGTCTTTGGTAGGTAATAATTTCCTGTTTGATAAATGTGGTACCCTTATCAATTCAAATGCCTCCGGCGCGCGCATTGTAGACTTTACTGGCGGTACATTTATTCATGACTATGCGCAGCTGAGTGGCATGCTGGTATTGAAAAACACCACGCAAACCCAATTGTCACAATATTACCTCAACGGATGGAAATTTCAGCTTGGTTCGCCATTAGAAGGTGATACTACCGACATATTCTTTTACTTTGGTGACAGCGCAGGCTGTAGTCTGATACTCAATGAGGTTGTTATTCCTTCAAAAGGTACATTAAAGTTAAATAACATATTGCAAAGCAATATAATTAACGGTGACATAACTATCGGTAGCCGACGAATTAGTCTCAACAGAACATATAACAACCTGGTCACCAACTCCCGTTTATTATCAGTTGATTTAAACACCAACATGCCCGTTGACTTTCAAAAGTCCGGAGCTAACACATTCATCAAGGGCAGAGAGGTGACCAGTAGTTACACAACAGTAAATGAGGACTCCATTGCCGGTCTGCTTAAAAGGGTACTTGATGTTAATTATAACGGCCCAATGAGTGTTGTCGTTTATGCAACAGCTATTGGCAATTCTCCTGGTGTCAAGCTCAGTGCCACAGATGATAATTTTGATGAAAATACAAAAATAAGCCAGTTTACAGAATGGTCATTGGAGGGGCCGTATTATGTAGCACGCCTATCAACTACAAGTACTGAACTCTATTCAATTTGGGATATTTGTTGCTTAGCGCCTTCTGTAAATGGCGGGGTATTACGGGTGCACAGTGTTGAGCTAATTCCAAGCTCGGTATTCAGTTATAGTTCCGAAGTAGAAGAACCTCCGCTATTAAAATCTCAGGTAGGCAGCATTGCAACAACTATGGACCTTCCTGCGAATACGAACACCATGGTAAAACGTTCAATTTGGGGGGCAACTAATGGTATTGCTCGTGTGTATCTAAAATCTGCCACCACCCTGGCCATATTTACATTATATAAAACCACAGGAAGTAGCCCAGTGACAGTAATTCAAGATATCTATAATCAAAGTGACTCTGACGTTTTGAATGTAACCTGGCCATCTAACGGTCGCCTGACTATTTCAAGCAGCGCAGGCGGGAGCGTTAGAATTCGCATTGATGGCGTATAAACCAATAAAAAAGGCAATGGATTGCCTTTTTCACACCGCCATATTCATGACTTCTTGATAGGCGGAAACCAGCTTATTACGCACCTGCACGCCCATCTGCAGCGAGATGGACGATTTTTGCAGATCGACCATCACATCATTGAGGCTGATGCCCGGTACACCGATCTCAAAATCCTGCGCCTGCTTGCGTGCGGCCTGCTGGGTATCGCTGATCTTGCCAATCGCCGCTTTCAGCTCGCTGGCGAAACTGACGCCCGGCGCAGCAGCACCGCGATCCATTTGCCCTGCCTGAATCGCGGTGGCTTGTAACTGCTGCAATACCCCTTCAATACCCTGAATTGCCATGGTAACCCCAATAAAAATGCGGCTGCCGGCCATTGTGGCGGCAGACACTACTCTGATGCTGCACACCCTAACACAGCGTTTTTATCCTAAAGCGGCTAATTAACTGCAAAAAAACCGGCTTTTCGGGCCATCGAAATCACCATAAAAGCAAATAATAGTCTGCCCAGTAATGGGAGCGCCGCTATACCCGTCGTCTTTCAAGTTGCAGCGTTGTTATCTGCACTCGCTCACCCCAGTTACTTACTCGAGTAAGCGCCTGGAGATGAGCGAGCTGGCCGCCTAGCTGCAACTTGAAAGGCATAGGGTGTATTTATATGTGTATCAGGGAGTCTGTTTTGTCACACAACGCTAACCACATCGTTCATCAGCCTGGCAGGGAGCTACGCCGTGGCCCGAACCGGATCCTGAGCGTCATTGAAGGACACTGGCTAAAATGAGTGCTTCAATCTCCGCCACCGAAAGCCGCGATAATGGCCTGCAAGCCATGTGGAACCGTCTGCGCGCCAACCCGAAAATCCCACTGCTGATCGCCGCTTCTGCCGCCATCGCCATTGTGGTCGCGCTGCTGTTATGGGCAAAAAGTCCTGATTACCGGGTGCTGTACAGCAACATTAACGATCGCGACGGCGGTGCCATCGTCACCCAGCTGACGCAGATGAACATCCCCTTCCGCTTTGCCGAAAATGGCGCGGCGCTGCTGATCCCGGCAGACAAAGTGCACGAAACCCGCCTGCGTCTGGCGCAGTTGGGCCTGCCGAAAGGCGGTGCCGTTGGCTTCGAACTGCTGGATCAGGAAAAATTCGGCATCAGCCAGTTCAGTGAGCAAATCAACTACCAGCGCGCGCTGGAAGGCGAATTGTCACGCACCATCGAATCGCTGGGGCCGGTACAAAACGCCCGGGTGCATCTGGCACTGCCAAAACCCTCGCTGTTCGTGCGCGAGCAAAAATCCCCTTCCGCCTCGGTGACCCTGACGCTGCAACCCGGCCGCGCGTTGGATGACGGCCAGATCAATGCCATCGTTTATATGGTCTCGAGCAGCGTCGCCGGCCTGCCGCCGGGCAACGTGACCGTGGTCGATCAATCCGGTCGTCTGCTGACCCAGTCTGACGGTGCCGGGCGCGATCTGAACGCCGCACAGCTCAAGTACGCCAACGAAGTGGAAAGCCGCTATCAACGTCGCATCGAAGCGATTTTGGCACCGATGGTCGGTAACGGTAACGCGCGCGCCCAGGTCACCGCGCAGATTGATTTTGCCACCCGCGAGCAAACCGACGAAGAATACCAACCGAACCAACTGCCGAATAAGGCCGCCGTTCGTTCCAAACAAATGAGTCAAAGCGATCAGATTGGCGGACCACTGGTCGGTGGCGTACCGGGTGCCTTATCCAATCAGCCTAGCGCTCCAGCGACCGCGCCGATTGAAACCGCCAAACCGGCGGCCACCGGCAACAACGCCAACGCCACCCAGCCCAATGCCGCGGCAACCCGCAGCGCAGCCTCGGGGCCGCAGAATTCACGCCTGGATGAAACCACCAACTACGAAGTCGATCGCACCATCCGCCATACCCAGCAAAAAGCCGGGACGGTACAGCGGTTGTCGGTGGCAGTGGTGGTTAACTATCGCGGTACGGATAAAGACGGCAAACCACTGCCGATGAGTAAAGAGCAGTTGGCGCAGATCGAATCGCTGGTGCGCGAGTCCATGGGTTTCTCCAGCACCCGCGGCGACACACTCAACGTGGTCAACACGCCGTTTACCGATAACGAAGTCACCGGCGGTGAGCTGCCGTTCTGGCAAAGCCAGGCGTTTATCGATCGTCTGTTCGACGCCGGTCGCTATCTGCTGGTCCTGCTGGTCGGCTGGTTGCTATGGCGCAAACTGGTACGTCCGCAGCTGCAAAACCGTCAGGCAGTACAAAAGGCCGCTATCGCCGCCGCCAATACGCCAATGGCCAAACCGGCAGAGAGCAATAAACAGAGTAACGAGGAGCTGGCGCAGCACCGTAAATCACAACAGCGCGTCAGTGCAGAAGTCCAGAGCCAGCGGATCCGCGATCTGGCTGATAAAGACCCACGCGTGGTCGCTCTGGTAATCCGCCAATGGATGAGCAACGAATTATGAGTCTGACCGGAACCGAAAAAAGCGCCATCCTGCTGATGACCCTGGGTGAAGATCGCGCCGCCGAGGTGTTCAAACACCTCTCCTCGCGGGAAGTCCAGCAGTTGAGCGGCACCATGGCCAGCATGAGCCAGGTCTCGCACAAACAACTGAATGAAATACTGCGCGAATTTGAAGATGACGCCGAACAATATGCGGCACTGAGCGTCAACGCCAGCGACTATCTGCGTTCGGTGCTGGTTAAAGCGCTGGGCGAAGAGCGCGCCGCCAGCCTGTTGGAGGATATTCTCGAATCCCGCGAGACCACCACCGGCATGGAAACGCTCAACTTTATGGAGCCAATGAGCGCCGCCGATCTGATCCGCGACGAACACCCGCAAATCATCGCCACCATTCTGGTCCACCTTAAGCGTGGCCAGGCGGCGGATATTTTGGCGCTGTTCGACGAACGCCTGCGCAACGACGTGATGCTGCGTATCGCCACCTTCGGCGGCGTGCAACCGGCAGCGCTGGCGGAACTGACCGAAGTGCTGAACAACCTGCTCGACGGCCAGAACCTCAAGCGCAGCAAAATGGGCGGGGTACGCACCGCAGCCGAGATCATCAACCTGATGAAAACTCAGCAGGAAGAAGCGGTTATCGACGCCATGCGCGAATACGACGGCGAGCTGGCGCAGAAGATCATCGACGAAATGTTCCTGTTCGAAAACCTGGTGGAGGTCGACGACCGCAGCATCCAGCGCCTGTTGCAGGAAGTGGAAGGCGAATCCTTGCTGGTGGCGCTCAAAGGCGCGGAACAGCCGCTGCGCGAGAAGTTCCTCAAGAATATGTCGCAACGCGCCGCCGATATCCTGCGCGACGACCTGGCCAACCGTGGCCCGGTACGCATGTCGCAGGTCGAGAACGAACAGAAAGCCATCCTGTTGGTCGTCCGTCGTTTGGCGGAAAGCGGCGAAATGATTATTGGCGGTGGCGAGGACACCTATGTCTGATCGCATTAACACCCTGCCCTGGCAGCCCTGGTCGCTTAACGATTTGACCGAGCCGAAAACGGTGGTCGAGCCGCTGCCGTTGCCGCCGGTGGAATCTTTCGGCACACCACTGGACGACACTGTGGTTCAGGAACAGCAATTGGCCCAATTGCGCCTGCAGGCAGAGCAGCAAGGCCAACAGTTGGGCTATGCCGACGGCCAGCAAAAAGGTTACGAAGCCGGGTTCCAGGCCGGCATGGAAGAAGGCCGTCAACAGGGCCTGCTGGAGGCGCAACAGCAACAACAACCGCTGACCGCCCACTGGCAACAGCTGGTGACTGAATTCCAGCATACGCTGGACGCGCTGGACAGCGTGATCGCCTCGCGCCTGATGCAGTTGGCGTTAACCGCCGCCAAACAGGTGCTCGGTCAACCACCGGTGTGTGACGGCACCGCCCTGCTGGCGCAGATACAACAGTTGATCCAGCAGGAGCCGATGTTCAGTGGCAAACCCCAGCTGCGCGTACATCCGGATGATTATCAGCGGATAGAGCAACAACTGGGCGCGACGCTCAGCCTGCACGGTTGGCGACTGCTGGCAGATGGCCAACTGCACCCTGGCGGTTGCAAGGTCAGCGCCGATGAAGGCGACCTGGATGCCAGTCTGGCAACCCGTTGGCACGAACTCTGCCGCCTGGCGGCTCCGGGAGAAGTGTAATGACGCTTCGACTCGGCCGCTGGCTGACCTCACTCGATACGTTGGAAAAACGCATCACGCACGCGCCGAAGGTTCGTCGTTACGGCCGCCTGACGCGCGCAACCGGGCTGGTGCTGGAAGCCACCGGGCTGCAACTGCCGATCGGTGCCACCTGCCTGATCGAACGTCACGACGGCGGTGAAGTTCAGGAAGTCGAGAGCGAAGTGGTCGGTTTTAACGGCCAGCGACTGTTCCTGATGCCGCTGGAAGAAGTGGAAGGCATTGTGCCCGGCGCACGGGTTTATGCCCGCGTCTCGCCGGAAGGGCAAAGCGCCAGCAAACAGCTGCCGCTCGGCCCGGCATTGCTGGGCCGGGTGCTGGACGGCAGCGCCAAGCCGCTCGACGGCCTGCCCGCACCGGAAACCGGCTATCGTGCGCCGCTAATCACCGCCCCGTTCAATCCGTTGCAGCGTACGCCTATCGAACAGGTCCTGGATGTCGGCGTCCGCACCATTAATGGTCTGTTAACCGTCGGCCGTGGCCAGCGCATGGGGCTGTTCGCCGGCTCCGGCGTCGGTAAAAGCGTGCTGCTGGGCATGATGGCGCGTTACACCCAGGCCGACGTGATTGTCGTCGGGCTGATCGGCGAACGTGGCCGCGAGGTCAAAGACTTTATCGAAAACATCCTCGGCCCCGAAGGCCGGGCACGCTCGGTAGTGATTGCCGCGCCGGCAGATGTCTCGCCGCTGCTGCGCATGCAGGGGGCAGCCTATGCCACGCGTATCGCCGAGGACTTCCGCGATCGCGGTCAGCACGTGCTGCTGATTATGGATTCACTGACCCGTTATGCCATGGCGCAGCGTGAAATTGCCCTGGCCATCGGCGAGCCACCGGCCACCAAAGGCTATCCGCCGTCAGTGTTCGCCAAATTACCTGCACTGGTGGAACGCGCGGGCAATGGCATCAGCGGTGGCGGTTCAATTACCGCCTTCTATACCGTACTGACCGAAGGCGATGACCAGCAGGATCCGATTGCCGACTCGGCGCGCGCCATCCTCGATGGTCACGTGGTGCTGTCGCGACGGCTGGCAGAGGCAGGTCACTACCCGGCAATCGACATTGAAGCTTCGATCAGTCGTGCCATGACTTCGCTGATCGATGAGGAACATTACCGCCGGGTACGTAACTTCAAACAGATGCTGGCCAGCTATCAACGCAACCGCGATTTGATCAGCGTCGGTGCCTACGTTTCAGGCAGCGATCCTTTGCTGGACAAGGCGATGGCACTTTACCCGCAGATGGAAGCCTATCTGCAACAGGGCATTTTTGAACGCAGCGGTTATGACAACGCCTGCCAACAGTTACAGCAGTTGATCGTTTAACGTCACCAAAGGCGAAAATCCGATGAAATCACAGTCCCCCCTGATTACCCTGCGCGATTTGGCGCAGGACGCAGTGGAACAGGCGACGCAGCAGTTGGGCCAGGTGCGTAAGGCACAACAGGCGGCAGAGCAGCAGCTTTCCATGCTGCTCAATTATCAGGATGAGTACCGCCAGAAGCTGAATAATCAACTGAGCGGCGGTATGGAATCGTCCAACTGGCAGAACTACCAGCAGTTTATCGGCACGCTGGAGCAGGCCATCACCCAGCATCGCCAGCAACTGACGCAGTGGGGGGAAAAGGTCGAGAGCGCCGTGAAACACTGGCAGGACAAACAGCAACGGCTGAATGCCTTCGAAACCCTGCATACCCGTGCTCAAAGTGCGCAGCTGCAGTTGGAGAATAAACGGGATCAAAAACTGATGGATGAGTTTGCTCAACGCAGTGCACAAAGGAATATCCACCCATGAACCTCAACCTATTGTCAGGTCTGTCGACCCCAGGCGACAGCGGAGTACTGCCGGACGCGCAGTTGCCGCTGGATGAATCCTCTCTTTCGTCCGCCTTTGCTCAACTGCTCGGTGCACGTGTGTTGCCGGCCGATAAGGCTACAGGCAAGCTGTCGCCGATGACGCTGAGTGCCGACGAGGACTCCGCGCCGCTGAGCCGCAATCAGCTAACCCAGCTACTGGCCACCTTCGGCGAACGAGATGGACTTTTGGCACCCTCGCTATTAAGCAGCGGTCAGCAGGCGGCCGTCGCGCCGGGTGAAGAGGCGCTGAAAGATCAAACTGCGGAAAATACGGCCCTGCGCCCCGCCGGTGAAATCGACGCGGCCACCTTACAGGCGCTGTTTGCCATGTTACCGATCGCCGTAACGCCGGTGATGCTGGCCACCGCGGCGGGCGCCGGGGAACTGAGCATTGAAGGCGAACCGGGTACGACACAACCTACGGCTGTGCTGAGCGCCACGCTGGGCCGCCCCTCGGACGCCTCCGGTAGCCCGATAACGGACACGCAGAAAACCCCGCCGACCCTGAGCAAAGATCCTCTCAGCACGGAAAGCGGCAGCGACGCACCACAAAAGACGGCGGCAACTCAGGATAAGCCGGATGCTACCGCGTTGAAATTCGGCGCCGATACGCAGGCGCCGGTCAATCACCTGATGGCACCGCCTGTCTCCAGCCCGACGGTGACAGCCGCTCCAGCCTCTTCGCTGGTTACCGCCCCGCCGACGCCGCAGCTAAATGCTCAGCTTGGCAGCCCCGAGTGGCAACAGGCGTTGAATCAGCAGGTACTGATGTTCCATCGCAACGGCCAGCAAAGCGCAGAACTGCGCCTGCATCCGCAGGAGTTGGGGGCATTGCAGATCACCCTTAAGCTCGATGACAGCCAGGCACAGTTGCATATTGCCTCCGCCCACGGTCAGGTACGTGCCGCCGTGGAAGCCGCCATGCCGCAACTGCGCCATGCGCTGGCAGAGAGCGGCATCAATCTGGGACAAAGCAGCGTCGGCAGTGAGTCCATGCCGCAGGGGCAACAGGCGCAACAACAAAACGCCGGGCAACAGGGCCAACCAGGTTATCGCGATAGCCACGCCGGCAGCGAACCGGGCGCAGAGGCCCTCAGTGCTCCACAGGCATTGCAGGCGATGGCTCGGGCCGTCAACGGCGTTGATATTTTCGCCTGACTGAGCGCAAACGCCCAAGCTGGCACGCTTTTCCCCGCCTATTCTGGCTATTGCACGCCGGAATAGACGGGATAATACCGCTACATGTCATGCGTGCGGTTTTCATGTACGCAGAAAACAGGAATTTGGCTTAGCAATGTCTCAGAACTCCCTTCCAACAGCCTCAAAAAAACGTCCGCTACTGGCTTACCTGCTGGTGTTGATTACCCTGCTCGCCTGCGGCGCAGCCGGCTACAGCTGGTGGCAGCTTAAACAGCACCAGAATGGCGCACAGCCCGCAGACAAACCGCAACCTCCGGCCGCACCGGTGTTTATGCCGCTGGACACCTTTACCGTCAATCTGATGACGCCGGATAACAACCCCGATCGCGTGTTGTACATCGGCCTGACATTACGCTTGCCGGACGAGAACACCCGCCGCCAACTGAACGATTTTCTGCCGGAGGTGCGCAGCCGTCTGCTGATGCTGCTGTCCCGTCAGGAGGCGGGTCAGTTGAGCAGTGAACAAGGGAAACAGCAATTGGTGGCGCAGATTAAGGACGTACTTAGCCCGCCGCTGGTTAAAGGACAACCGAAGCAGGTGGTCAGCGACGTGCTGTTCACCGCCTTCATACTGCGGTAATCACTATGGGCGACAGCATTCTTTCACAGGCAGAGATCGACGCCTTGCTCAACGGCGACAGCGCGGGAGATGAACCCGTCGCGGTCACCAGCAACGAGAGCGAGGTCAAGCCGTACGATCCGACTACCCAGCGCCGCGTGGTGCGCGAGCGTCTGCACGCGCTGGAAATCATCAACGAACGTTTTGCCCGGCAGTTCCGCATGGGGTTATTCAACCTGCTGCGTCGCAGCCCGGACATTACCGTCGGCCCGATCAAAATTCAGCCGTACCACGAATTTGCCCGCAACCTGCCGGTGCCCACCAACCTCAACCTGGTGCACCTGAACCCGCTGCGCGGTACCGCGCTGTTCGTGTTCGCGCCGAGCCTGGTGTTTATCGCGGTCGATAACCTGTTCGGTGGCGACGGCCGCTTTCCGACCAAAGTGGAAGGTCGCGAATTCACCCCCACCGAGCAGCGGGTGATCAAGCGCATGCTGCGTCTGGCGCTGGATGCTTACGGCGATGCCTGGAGCGCGATTTACAAGATCAACGTGGAATACGTGCGCGCCGAAATGCAGGTGAAATTCACCAATATCACCACCTCGCCGAATGACATTGTGGTCACCACGCCGTTCCAGGTGGAAATCGGCGCGCTGAGCGGTGAATTCAACATCTGTATTCCGTTCGCGATGATCGAGCCACTGCGCGAACTGCTGACCAACCCGCCGCTGGAAAATTCACGGCAGGAGGACAGCCACTGGCGCGAAACGCTGGTGAAACAGGTGCAGCATTCCGAACTGGAGCTGATTGCCAACTTCGTCGATATCCCGATGCGGCTGTCAAAAATCCTGAAGCTGCAGCCGGGTGACGTATTACCGATTGATAAACCGGATCGCCTGATCGCCCACGTGGATGGCGTACCGGTGCTAACCAGCCAATACGGCACGTTAAACGGGCAGTACGCCCTGCGTGTTGAACATTTGATTAACCCTATTTTGAATGCCCTGAGTGAGGAACAGCCCAAATGAGTGATCCTAAGCAACCGTCTGGCGAAGGAAAGGAATCCGTGGACGACCTGTGGGCTGACGCGTTTAACGAGCAGCTTGCCACCGACAAAACCTCTGCCAGCGACGCGGTATTCAAATCGCTGGAACCGCAGGATGCCAGCGGTAGCCTGCAGGATATCGATCTGATCCTGGATATCCCGGTCAAACTGACCGTCGAACTGGGCCGCACCAAAATGACCATCAAGGAGCTGCTGCGCCTGTCGCAAGGCTCTGTCGTGGCGTTGGACGGGTTGGCGGGTGAACCCCTGGATATCATGATCAACGGTTATCTGATTGCCCAGGGCGAAGTGGTGGTGGTGGCCGACAAATTCGGCGTGCGCATCACCGACATCATTACCCCATCCGAACGTATGCGCCGCCTGAGCCGCTGATGAACCCAAACGCCACCGCGCCCGGTCAGGGCACCTTGCAACCCGCCACGCCGGCGTTACCGGCCGGTTCGGTGCTGACGCAGGTCAGTACCGCACTCGGCGGGATCCTGCTGCTGATCCTGCTGGCCGGCTGGCTGTTTCGCCGATTGGGGTTCGCCCCACAGGCACGCAACAGCAAGCTGTTAAACCTGCGGGCCAGTTGCCAGGTCGGTCAGCGTGAGCGCGTGGTGGTGGTCGAGGTGGACAACACCTTGCTGGTACTGGGCGTCACCGCCCAGCAAATCACCCCGCTGCATACCATGCCTGTCCCTGCGCAAGCGCAAGATAGCAGCACAACCGACAGCGCAGCGCCGGCTGATTTTCGCCAACTGATGCAAAAAGTTCTGAAACGTCCGGAAAAATCGGCATGACTCACACTCAACAATCAGCATCCCCGGCTATTGCCCCCCTCGGCGCGGATTGCCAGAAGGCCACCATCTTCCCCCTCTCCTGCCGGGTGAGGGGAAAACACCTCCTGGCCACTGCCCTGCTGCTGGCATGCCCAGCGGCTTTCGCGCAATTACCTGGGCTTATCAGCCAACCACTGGCGGGCGGCGGCCAAAGCTGGTCGCTGCCGGTGCAAACGCTGGTGCTGCTGACCTCGCTCAGTTTCCTGCCTGCGATGCTGCTGATGATGACCAGTTTCACCCGTATCATCATCGTACTCGGGCTATTGCGCAACGCGCTGGGCACCCCTTCCGCTCCACCGAATCAGGTGATGCTGGGTCTGGCGCTGTTTCTGACCTTTTTCATCATGTCGCCGGTATTCGACAAGGTCTATCAGGATGCCTACCTGCCGTTCAGCCAGGACAAAATCAGCCTGGACGTGGCAATGGATAAAGGCTCGCAGCCGCTGCGCGAATTTATGCTGCGCCAGACGCGTGAAACCGATTTGGCCCTGTACGCCAAGCTCGCTAACCTGCCGCCACTGGCCGGTCCGGAAGCGGTGCCGATGCGTATTCTACTGCCGGCTTACGTTACCAGCGAGCTGAAAACCGCATTCCAAATTGGCTTCACGGTGTTTATTCCGTTCCTGATTATCGATCTGGTGGTCGCCAGCGTGCTGATGGCGTTGGGGATGATGATGGTGCCCCCGGCGACTATCTCGCTGCCGTTCAAACTGATGTTGTTTGTGTTGGTGGATGGCTGGCAGTTGCTGCTTGGCTCGCTGGCACAAAGTTTCTATTCATAACCGGAGCCGCCGATGACCCCTGAATCCGTAATGGCGCTGGGCACCGAAGCGATGAAAGTGGCGCTGGCGCTGGCGGCCCCGATGCTGCTCGCTGCCTTGATCAGCGGTCTGGTGGTTAGCCTGCTGCAGGCCGCCACCCAGATCAACGAAATGACGTTGTCGTTTATCCCCAAAATTCTGGCGGTGGTCGCCACCATCGTGATTGCCGGCCCCTGGATGCTCAACCTGCTGCTGGACTATATGCGCACGCTGTTCACCAACCTGCCGAATCTGATTGGTTAACCATGCTCACATTTGACAGCGCGCAGTTCGGCGTCTGGCTTAGCCAATATTTCTGGCCGCTGTTGCGCATTCTGGCGCTGATCAGCACCGCGCCGGTGTTCAGCGAAAAACAAATCAGCAAGAAGGTGAAGATCGGTCTGGGCGGACTGATCGTGATCCTGATCGCCCCTGGATTACCCGTCAGTACCGTCCCTATCTTCTCCGCCGCCGGGCTATGGCTGGCCGCACAGCAAATCCTGATCGGCGTGGCGCTGGGGCTGACCATGCAGTTCGCCTTCGCGGCAATACGCCTGGCCGGCGAAGTGATCGGCATGCAGATGGGTCTGTCGTTCGCCACCTTCTTTGACCCCAGCGGCGGGCCGAACACCCCGGTGCTGGCGCGGCTGCTCAACCTGCTGGCAATGCTGCTGTTCCTCAGTTTTAACGGCCATCTGTGGTTGATTTCCCTGCTGGTCGACAGCTTCCATACCCTGCCTATCCAGGCCGAGCCGCTCAACGGCAACGGTTTTCTGGCACTGACCCAGGCCGGTTCGCTGATTTTCATCAACGGCATGATGTTGGCGCTGCCGCTGATTTGCCTGTTGCTGACGCTGAACATGACGCTCGGCCTGCTCAACCGTATGACGCCGCAACTGTCGGTATTCGTCATCGGTTTTCCGGTCACCATGACCATCGGCATTATGACCATTGGCATGATGATGCCGATGCTGGCGCCGTTTTGTGAGCACCTGTTCGGTGAGTTCTTCGACAGGCTGGCCGATGTGATTGGCAGCATGACCCCCTAGCGTTACCCCATTAGTGCGGCTTAACGGCCGCACCTCGCCGGACAAACTGGCAGTAAAATCCCTTTCTCGCTATAAAAAGTTGAAAAATCCAAATTAACACGATTTGGCTTCGATTATTGTTATTGCCTTGAATAATAAAACACCCACCTTAGAATGGCCTTGTTAAATATAAAGCCATCAGTAAAAACAGCCGTCGAAAAATAAAATAAAGGAGTGAATTTAAATATTAAATAACGCACAGGGAAGTTAAATAAAAACTCTGACATCCATCATCTGCAGGGATAAAAATACTTTCTCACCGGGGTCAGCCGGCGGGACAGGCATATTTATTATCTGCGGTTTTACCTCTACCCTCAGGAGCACAGAAATGAAAGCGAAAACCAACCGAAGAGCACGCAGAGCCTTAGGCATGGCGCACTGGGCAACCAACCGTATTCAAATTTCACTATCCTCTTCACCGAACGGTGAAAAATGGACCATGGTGAAAAAGAAAAAATAACAGCCAGGCTATAAATAAAATATAGCCTCTGGTGTTACCTCCCTTCCCGCCTGAATATTTAAACGTTTCCCGACGTTAAATCAGGCGAAAAAAAAGCACGTCACTCGAACCTTCGTGGGGGAAAGAGTGACGTGCCAAAAAAGTGCGCCCGGTTTCAAGAATGCTCTACAGAGATAGAGTTTTCTAAGCACACCCAATTAGTGACCCGCCATGACTTCACAACGGATGTTTATTATTGCCATTCATTCTGTAGGCGCGCTGCATGCTGCGCCCTAACTAACGGAGATGTTTCATTAACATACCCTATGGATTTCATGCTGCAGCTAGGCGCCCAGCTCACGCATCCCCAGGAGCTTACTTAAGTAAGTGACTGGGGTGTGTGAGTGCAGGTAACAACGCTGCAGCTTGAAAGACGACGGGTATCAGCGGTTCATCTGGAACAGCGACATCCCCTGCATATCACCGAAGGTTTTATACGACGCCTGCAAGGCCGCCTGCTGCATAAAGTAGCTGGAAATTGACTCGGCCAGATCGGCATCCACCAGCGCACTCATCTGCGTTTGGTTGATCATGTCGCGATCTTTGCCAATGCTGTCCAGCGTATCCATTTCCTGCAGTTGGTTACCCAGTTCGGCACGCACACTGAGCACCTTGTTGTAGGAGTTGTCCAGACCACGGTTGGCCTTGGCCAGCGCATCGTTCACCTGTTGCTTGGTGGCGTCGTCAGCATCCTTCAAGGGGGTTTTCAACGCCTTCAGCGCGATATCAATGCTTTCAAACACGTTAGAAACCGGCGCACTGCCGTCCGGCTCCGGCTTCGGGTTGCTGGTCAATGACATGAACACCGTATCGCCGGTATGGCCAATGGTCATGGTGCGGTTGGCATCCACTTTCTGCTCAACGGCCTTGTTACCGCCGGCGTAGCTGACTGAACCGCCGTTATCGACAAACGGGGGCTTGTCATTGACGAAGCCGCCAAACATGTAGCGGCCGTTGCCGTCAGTGCTGTTGGCCTGGTTGAGCAGTTGGTCTTTCAGCCCTGCAGTTGGGTCGCCAGCGAATCGCGGTCATTATCGCTTTCGGTGCCGCCGGCATTGACGATCAGCGCCTTCATATCGGCGATGGTACTGGTTGCCCCGCCCAACACCGTCTCTTCCATCGACACGCTTTGGCGGGCAAAGGTCCGCGCCAGTGCATACTGGGTGTTTTCCGACTGGGACTGGGCCAGCATCACCGCCTGCGATGCCGCCAGCGGATCGTCGGACGGATTACTGACCTTTTTACCGCTGGAAAGCTGCTGTGCCGCCTTCATAAACAGTGATTGGTTGTCGGTAATGCCGGACATGTTCTGTTGGTACATCATGCTGGTGCTCATACGCATGGTGCAGATTCCTCAAAATCGGTGACCGGAGCCAATGCGGCCCCGGTTAAAATGAAAATCAACGGATATTCAGTAACGCATCAAACATCGAGCTGGCGGTCTGGATCACCTGCGCATTAGCCATGTAATACTGCTGGAAACGCAGCAGCTCACCGTACTCTTCATCCAGGTTAACGCCGGAAGCCGACTGCTGTTGGATAGTCAGCTGCTTGACGATATTGTTCTGTGAGGTCACCGAAACCTTGGCCGATGCCGTTTGGTTACCGACACTGCTAACCATGCTGGCGTAAGCACCGCTGAAGGTGGCCTTGCCGTCGACCAGCTTCTTGGTTTGCAGATCAAGCAGCTTTTTGGCGTTTTCGTTATCGCCGCGGCCGCTGTCATCCTTACCGGCAGCGGCGATGTTTGAAGAGTTGGTGATGGCGACCTTCAGGCTGCCCGCTACGTCGCTGACCGGCTTCACGGTGAAACTGTCGTTCTTTTGCGCGTTACCTTCGATGCCGACCTTCAGGCCATCAAAACTTAACGTCGCTTTGCCATCGGCATCGGTACCCGCGGTGGCGTTCACCTTCACGTTGTCCGGCAGACGGCTCACCTGCCAGTTGCTGCCGTCAAATTCTACCCGGTAGTCATTGGCTTTCACCTTGCCGGTATCGGTGTAGGACACCGACAGCGCCGCATCGCCGGTATTGCGGCTGTTATCCACCACGCGTCCGCCGCCAAAGTTGAAGAAGTCGGTCCCGGCATCGCCGTTGAGATCAAACCCTGCACGGTGTTGCTGGTTAAAACTGTCGGCCATCGCCAGCGCCAACTGCCCCAGTTGGTTGCGAGCGCCATCCAGCGATTCCGTGCGGAATTTCAACACGCCGCTAACGCTGCCGCTGGTAATTTGCCCTTCAGGCACTTCGCTGACACCGTTGCCGCGGTTATAGCCGATGGTCAAACGGGCAGGATCGCCGCTGGAGGGGATGGCTTCAACCTGGTAGGCGTTGTTACCCTGCACCAGGGTCAGGCCGTTGGCGAAAGAGACCGTATAAGCATCGCCGTCCTGCTGGGTCACCTGCACCCCCACCACCTGGTTTAGCTCGGTGACCAACTGGTCGCGCTGATCCAGTAAGGCATTCGGCTCACCGCCACTGCCGCGCAGGCGGGTGATTTCATCATTGAGTTTGGCAATCTGCTGGCTATAGCTGTTGATCTGCGTCGCGCTATCACTGAGCTGCTGATTAACGCCGCTGTCCATATCTCGCAGATATTTATCGGTGTTATTGAACTGATTGACCAGACCATTGGCTTTGCCGAGCACCGTTTGACGCGCTGCGTCATCACCGGCGTTGCTGACCAGATTCTCCAGGTTACTGAAGAAGTCCTGCATGTTGGTCGACAGGGTATTGGTTTTACTGGCCAGTAGATTATCGATCTGCGAAATTTTCTCGAAATAGGCGTTCTGCGCCCCGGCCTGGCTCTGCGCGCCGCGCAGCTGGTTGGTAATGAACTGATTATATTCGCGGTTGACGCTGGTGACGGTAACGCCGTTGCCAATAAAGCCATTCATGGTACTCATACCGCCATTCTGCGCCAGAATTGCCGTCTGGCGGTTATAGCCCGCCACGTTGTAATTGGAGATGTTGTTACTGACGGTGCTGAGCGCCACCTGAGCCGCATTCAGCCCGCTCATCGCGGTATTGATTAAGCTATTGGACATAAAAGTTCCTTTTGCTGCGGCGCCGCTGGCCCACAGAAGTCAATTAATCTGCTGAACCCACTCGCTCAGCCTGTGTTGGTTATCGGCAAAAAGCAGGGAAACTTGATAGCAAATTGCTAGCCCTATTCATGATTTATGACATTCGCAAATCCCCAAAATAATTGGCGTTGCAGCACGGCGGCCAGCAAGGGAGTCCCCGGAAGCTTGGTCTGCCAAGTGACCGGGGTGAGCTTGTGCAGCCAACACAGCTGCAGCGTCAAGAATGACGGGGATTTAGAACAGATCCTTCAGGTCATGGGTATAAGCCTTAACCACCTGCTCGCCGGTGTTTTTCATCTGCTGGATCACGCTGACCAGCTTGTTGGCGTATTGCGGATCGGTAGCGTAACCGGCCTTCTGCAACGCATGTGCCGCCTGTTCGGGGCTGCGCGCATTGGCTACTTCGGCGTAGCGTGGGTTATTGGTCAACAGCTTGACGTAGTCGGCAATGGCTTCAACGTAAGAGCCGTATACCCGGAACTGCGCCTTGATCTTCTTCGCGGCCCCCTGCTCAAACTCGGTGGTTGTGACCTCGGTAACCGGCCCGCTCCAGCTGCTGCCGGCCTTGATGCCAAACAGGTTGTAGCTCGGCGAACCGTTGGCGGTCGGGATCTCACGCTGGCCCCAGCCCGACTCCAGCGCGGCCTGGGCCACAATCAACTGATGCGGAATGCCGCTCTGCTGGCTGGCAACCCGTGCCGGAATGGACAACCTGGCGACAAAGTTGCCGTTATTGAGCGACAGCGGCGACGCGGCAGGCGCTTTCGGTACCGCACGACGGATCATTTGCTCCAGCGCCTGATTTGGCAGCGTTTGCAGCACCTCACTGTCCTGATAAAGAAGGTCAAGCGCCATTGGCGACATGCCTGCGGTCTCACTCGGCACCGCGTTGGCATTGCTCATCTGCTTAACCATCATGTCGGCCATCCCCAGCCCTTCTGTGACATCTGCTGGGCAATCTGCTGGTCATACATTGAGGTATAGAGCCGCGACTGATCGCTGCTCAGCACCCCGTCCTTGGGTAACGCGGCACGCATACTTTTCAGCATCATCTGCACGAACATGCCTTCAACCTGCTGCGCCACCTGTTTCAGATTGCCCTGCGGATCGCTCGCCGCGTCACGCTTAAGCCCGTTTAGCGCCTGCGCATCATAAGCGGCACCCGACATCGCCATCAGATCGCCGGCCATCAGATGATTTCCAACTTGGCACGCAGACAGCCGGCACTTTGCATTGCCTGCAGGATCGACATCAGATCGATCGGCGTAGCCCCCAATGCATTGAGCGCGCGGATCACGTTATTCAGATTGGCGCTGGCATTAACCTTCTGCAGCGAACCGCCCTGCTGCTGCACCGAAATCTGGGTATTCGGCGTCACCACGGTCTGCCCGCCGCCAAACGGCGTCGTTGGTTGGCTGACGGTATTTTGCCGATCGACCACCACCGACAGATTGCCCTGTGCCACCGCACAAGAATCCAGGATCACATCGCGGTTCATCACCACCGACCCGGTGCGTGAGTTGATGATCACTTTGGCATCCATCGCCCCGACGCTGACGTTAATGTTCTGGATCTCCGCCAGGAAACGCACCTGTGAACTGTTACCCTGCGGCACCAATACCTGAATAGTGCGGGCGTCCAACGGTGAGGCAGTGCCACCCACCGCGCTGGCGGTTGATGGCATCGCTGATCTGCTGCGCCAGGGTGAAATCCTCATCGTTCAGTTGCAGATTAATCACGCCACCGGCACCGAAAGTGGTTGGCAGTTCGCGTTCAATGGTGGCCCCGTTACTGATGCGGCCACCGGCCAGTTGGTTGACCTGTACGCTGCTGCCGCCGGCCGAGGCACCGGCACCGCCCACCAGCACGTTGCCCTGCGCCAGCGCGTAAACCTGGTTATCAACGCCTTTCAGCGGCGTCATCAGCAAGGTACCGCCGCGCAGGCTCTTGGCGTTGCCCATTGAGGACACCACCACGTCAATATTCTGTCCGGTACGCGAAAACGGCGGCAGCCTGGCGGTCACCATCACTGCCGCCACGTTTTTCAGCTGCATATTGGTGCCCGACGGCACGGTGATCCCCAACTGCGACAGCATATTGCTCAGGCTCTGGGTGGTGAACGGCGTCTGCATGGTTTGGTCACCGGAACCATCCAGCCCCACCACCAACCCGTAACCGATCAGCGCGTTATCACGCACGCCCTGCACCGTGACCAGATCGCGAATGCGCTCCGCCGTTGCCGGTAAACACACCAGCCCAATCCACAGCGTAAGCAGTAATTTTTTCAGCATCGGTCAATCCTTAGAACGGTGAGACATTTAAGAAGAAGCGTTGCAACCAACCCATGGTCTGCGCCTCGTTGATATAGCCGTTGCCGACGTATTCAATGCGCGCATCTGCCACCTGAGTGGAAGTGACCGAGTTACTGCCGCTGATGGTGCGCGGATTCACTACCCCGGAGAAACGAATGAACTCGGTGCCCTGATTGATGGCGATCTGTTTTTCGCCCACCACGTGCAGGTTGCCGTTAACCAGCACCTGATTGACCGTGACGGTAATGGTGCCGTTAAAGGTATTGTTGGCATTGGCTCCGCCCTTGCCGCCGAAGGTGCTGTCGCCGGACATCTCCATATCGGCACGCGCATTGCCCAGCAGGCCGTCGAGATAGCGCGGCGCCGTGGCAACGCCAAACTTGCTGGCACCGTTGCGGCTGGCATTGGCGGAAGAACTTTTGCTGGCGCTGACGTTTTCTTGCAGCGCGATGGTCAGAGTGTCACCCACGTTACGCGGGCGGCGATCTTCAAACAGAGGCTGATAGCCGTAGTTCATCGGTTGTACCGTCTGGAAAATCGAGCCGTTGGGTACCGGTGCGCCCGCCGGAGCCGGTTGCGCCGTGGTCGTGCCATCCACCAGAGGTTTATGCGGAATATAAGCACAGCCGCCCAGCGTCAGCATCACCATCGCCGCCAACCAGCGTTTGCCTTGCGGCGGCACGTTTGCCATCAGAGTTGTGATTACCACGGGTATCGCCTTTGTTTCACAAAATAGGGTTACGGGCGCTGCCGCGCCCGTCAATTACAGTTGCGTCAGTTTTTGCAGCATCTGATCGGAAGTCGATACTGCTTTGCTGTTGATCTCATAAGCACGCTGGGTCTGGATCATATTGACCAACTCTTCCGCCACGTTGACGTTGGAGGTTTCCACATAGCCCTGATACAGCAGGCCGGCGCCGTTTAAGCCAGGTGTGCTTTCGTTCGGTGCGCCGGAGCTTTCGGTCTCCTGGTACAGATTCTCACCCATGCTTTCCAGGCCGCTGTCGTTGATAAAGGTGGTCAACGTCAGCTGGCCCACCTGTTGGGCCGCGGTCTGGCCCTGCTGGGTGACGCTGACAATGCCGTCGCGACCCACGGTGATGCTCAGGGCATTGGCCGGAATGATGATTGCCGGCTGCACCTGGAAGCCGCTGGCCGTCACCAGTTGGCCATTCTGATCTCTCTGGAACGAACCGTCGCGGGTGTAAGCCAGGGTGCCGTCCGGCATCATCACCTGGAAAAAGCCTTGCCCCTTGATGGCGATGTCTTTGCTGTTATTGGTCTGCGACAGATTGCCCTGGCTGTGCAGGCGCTCAGTGGCCACCGGACGCACACCGGTACCAATCTGCAAACCGGACGGCAGCGTAGTCTGCTCGGAGGACTGAGCCCCCGGCTGGCGCATGGTCTGATACAGCAGGTCTTCAAATACCGCACGCTGGCGTTTGAAGCCGTTGGTGCTAACGTTGGCCAGGTTGTTGGCAATCACGTCCATGTTGGTCTGCTGCGCATCCAGACCGGTTTTGGCAATCCATAAAGATGGGATCATGGGTTATTTCCTTGCTGCTTAACTCAGTGATAACAACGAGTTGGCGCGCTGTTCATTTTCATCCACGCTGTGGATGACTTTCATCTGCATTTCAAACCGCCGGGCGTTGGCGATCATGTCAACCATGGTTTCCATCGGTTTGACGTTGCTGCCTTCCAGCACGCCCGGCATGACCCGAACCAAAGGATCGTTCGGTAACTGATTACCGCGCTGCTGCTGGGTTTCCGGCGTCAGACGGAACAGACCGTCATCGCCGCGCATCACTTCGCGCGCGTCGGCCTTGACCAGTTTCAGCCGACCAATCTGTGCGAGGGTATTCGGCGGATCGCCCGCATTCAGTGCCGAGATGGTACCGTCGGCGGCAATGGTGATCTCCGCCGACGGCGGCACCTCTATCGGCCCGCCATCGCCCATTACCGGCCTGCCCTGCACCGTCAGCTGCCCGGTGGAGGAGATCTGAAGATTACCGTTGCGGGTGTAGGCTTCGCTGCCATCCGGCAGGCTGACCGCCAGAAAACCGTCCTGTTGCAACGCCACGTCCAGCGGGCGCGCGGTATAGTTCAGCGCCCCCTGGCTCATGTCGGCACCCGGCGTTGACGCGGTAACCAGCGTGCGCGTCAGCAGGCTTGGCCCGTCTACCGGCACCGCACGCAACGCCGAAAGCTGAGCACGGAAACCCGGCGTCGAGGCATTAGCCAGGTTGTTGGCAGTAACCGATTGCTGCTCCAGCGTCTGCCGCGCCGCGCCCATCGCGGTATAAATCGCGTGATCCATAAATCAATCCTATTAGCGCAGGCTGACCAGCGTCTGCAGAATGGAGTCCTGGGTTTTGATGGTCTGGGCATTCGACTGGTAGTTGCGCTGGGCGACGATCATATTCACCAACTCCTGGCTCAGATCGACGTTGGAGGCTTCCAGCGCCCCGCTGGTCAACTTGCCGAAGCCGCCGCCACCCGCAATACCCACACGCGGCTGGCCCGATGCGCCGGTTTCCTGCCAGACGTTATCACCCTGCGAGGACAGGCCTTCCGGGTTGGAGAAGTTGGCCATCACAATCTGCCCCAGCACCTGAGTCTGCTGGTTGGAATAGATGCCCACGACCGTACCGTCGTTGTTAATCTGGAAATTGGTGTACTCACCGGCGCCATAGCCGTCTTGCGACACCTTGCTGACCGAATCTGCGCTAACGCTCTGCTGCATGCTCTTGGCAAAGCTCAGGCTGAGGTTCTGCGCCGGAGCACCGTCCTTGGCGGACATCGGGACCAGCATGCTGAACTCGGCGGCGGTGCCTTGTTTACTGGTGGTACCGGTCAGGTTGCCGCTGGTATCGAAGGTCATGGTGCCGGCATCGACAGGCGCAGCGGAGCCATCCTGGGTATACACCTGCCACTTGTTTTCGTCAGTCTTCACGAAATAGGCATTGATGTTATGTGCATTGCCCAATGAGTCGTAGGCGGTGATGGTGTTGACGTAGTTATAAGAATCCTGCTTGGCCGGATCGAAGGTCTTGTTGTCCGGTACCTTATGGGTGGACTTCAGGTTGGCTACCATGGTGCCTGATGTGGACGCCTTGGCGTTCATCATGCCTTCAGGAATACTGAGCGGCACCGGGTTGGCGCCCTGTTGAATGGTCGGCGGCGTACCGGCAGCCGGATAACCGGTCAACTGCAGGCCCTGCATATTGGTCAGGTTGCGGTTTTCATCCAGTTTGAACTGGCCGTTACGGCTGTAGAAAACGCCACCGTCCTGGTCCTGCATGCGGAAGAAACCGTTGCCGGAAATCGCCACGTCCAGCGCACGGCTGGTCCCGGTGGTGGTACCGCCCTTAAAGTTCTGGGTGATGCCCGCAACCTTGACACCCAGCCCGACCTGCGAACCGGCAAACATGTCGGCAAAGGAAACGGTGCCTGATTTAAAACCGGAAGTGGCGGAGTTAGCGATGTTATTACCGATCACGTCCAGGTTGGTTGCTGCTGCGTTCAAGCCGCTTACTGCCTGAGAAAAGGCCATGTCATTCTCCGAATAATGTTTAGGCTATCGTCCGATAACGCCCTGTGAATGAGTGAAATAAAAAATCGTATTAAAGAATTTGGCGGACTTCTTCCAGCGTGGTACTGCCCGCCAGGCCCAGATCCAGCTTCGCGCCGTTCGCATCGCGGATAACGCCGTTGACCATGCCAAAGTGCAGGCTGCGCGCCACCAACTGCTCGCCGTTGCCCTTGGCGTTGATGGTGAAGCTGTAGGCTCCGTCGGGTGCGGCGGTGCCGTCCGTCATCGAACCGTCCCAGCTAAACGAATGCACCCCGGCGGTCAGGCCGCCGAGTTCGATAGTGCGCACCGCTTTACCGGTGGCGTCGGTAATGGTGGCGGTCACCGAATCGGCCGCACGCTCCAGTTCCAGACCAAACGGCGTGGTGCTGACCTTGCCGTCTTTGCTGCCGGCCAGGATATTGCTGCCGGGGACCATCACGCCGTGACCGATCAGGGCGCTGGCCTGCAGTGACTGATTGCTGTTGATCTGGCCGGAAATCGAGCCCAGCGTGGTATTGAGTTTCTCGATGCCCTGAACGGTGTTGATCTGCGCCAATTGGCTGGTCAGCTCATTGTTCTGCATCGGGTTGGTCGGATCCTGATTCTTCAACTGCGCCACCAGCAGCGTCAGGAAGCTGTTGTTCAGATCCTGGCTGGTGTTATTTTTGGCGTTGGCACCGATGACGCTGTTATCCAGCGATTCAGTGGTGGTTGCGGCAATGGCCATGGCAAGCTCCGGTTATTGACCCAGCGTCAGGGTTTTCATCATCATCGACTTGGTGGTGTTGAGCACCTCGACGTTGGCCTGATAGCTGCGGGAGGCGGAAATGGTGTTGACCATTTCGCCCACCACATCCACGTTCGGCATCCGGACATAGCCTTTGCCGTCCGCCAGCGGGTTGCCCGGCTGATAAACCAGGCGCTCCGGAGCGGGGTCGTCGACCACCTGCGCTACGCGTACGCCGCCGGTTGGCTGCCCGGGCGCGCTGGCGACTTCAAACACCACCTGTTTGGCGCGATAAGGCTGGCCGTCCGGGCCGCTGACGCTGTCGGCGTTGGCCATGTTGCTGGCGCTGACGTTCAGGCGTTGCGACTGTGCGGACAGCGCCGAACCGGAGATATCAAAAATATTCAGTAGCGACATGCGCCTTATCCTTGTTGTAACACTGACATCATCCCTTTGATCTGACCGTTGATCAGCGTCAGATCGGTCTGATATTTCAGGCTGTTATCGGCGAAGTTGGTACGTTCGCGATCCATGTCCACCGTGTTGCCGTCCATGGACGGCTGATCCGGCACGCGGAACAGCAAGTCGAGCTGTGGCGGCTGCATGTTCTGCGCCGGAATGTGGCGCGCAGACGTCATGTTCAGCGCAATGCCACTGCCGCTGACGCGGCCCTGTTCCAGCACCTTGTTCAATTGGCCGGCGAAATCGATGTCCCGCGCCTGATAACCCGGGGTGTCTGCGTTGGCGATGTTGGCGGCCAAAATTTCCTGCCGCTGGGCGCGCAGGTTCAGCGCCTCTTGACCAAAGCGCAGAGCAGCGTCCAGTTTGTCGATCATGCTCCCTCCGCGAGGTTAGAATTTGGAGCCGACAGCATAAACGCCCCTTGTGTCAGCCTATCGTGGGAATAAGAGCAAAATGCGTCGCTATTTATCTGCTTAGCCTGAACGCAGTCCGGGTACACTTACGCGTATCCTGATGGTTGTGGTGGAAGCGAAGATGAAAGGTAGAATGCTGCTGTTGGCAGCGCTGCTGTGCAGCCTGAACGCACGGGCCGAGGATCTGGCGGCGCAGATTGAAAGCTTCGTCACCAGCAAATTCAGCGGCAGTCCGGTACAGGTTAAAGTGCTGGTGCGCACGCCTGCGGCCCTGTGGCCAGCGTGCGAATTTCCACAGCTGTCTCTCGCCTCCAATGCCCGCCGTTGGGGCAACATCAGTATTTCGGCTCGCTGTGGTCAGGAACGGCGTTTCATCCAGACGCAGGTTCAGGTGATCGGCAAATACCTGGTGTCGGCACGCGGCATCAGTGCTGGCAGCAAGCTGACGGCGGCGGATATCAAGTTGAAGACCGGTCGGCTCGACACTCTGCCACCCCGCACGCTGACCGAGGCCGGCAAGGCTCTTGGGGCCGTCAGCCTGCGTAATATCAGCCCTGGCCAGCCACTGAACCTGGCCATGCTGCGCCGCGCCTGGGCGGTCAAGGCCGGTCAGGCAGTGCAGGTGACCGCACAGGGGGACGGATTTAACATCAGCGGCTCGGGCAAGGCGATGAACAACGCCGCCACAGAAGATAGCGTCCGCGTGCGCATGGCCTCCGGGCAAATTGTTAACGGCATTGTCGGTGACGACGGGGCGATTCGCATCACCCTATAAATAAGTAAAGGTTTATCAAACCTTGCCGATAACAAAGTCATAAGCAGTATTTTATTGGCCGCCAGGGCCACAAAAAATATCAGCCATTGCCTGCCAGGTGACGGCATTGATGGAGATTGACCATGAGTATCGATCGCACCCAGCGGCTGCAACCCGTTCCCACGGTGCAAGCGCGTGAAACGCCGGCGGAGAATCAACTTCAGCCACGTAAAACCGCCCAGACGGAAAGCGCCGTCAGCGGCACCCAGGTAAAATTGAGCGACGCGCAAGCGCGCCTGATGCAACCGGGAACGCAGGATATTGATATGAACCGGGTGGACGCCATCAAACAGGCGATCCGCAACGGCGAACTGAAAATGGATGCCGGCAAAATTGCCGATGCATTGCTGCAGGACGTGCAAAGCGATGCCCAGTGGATGTCGAACGGCAACCCATCGCCAAAGGTTTGACCGCCAGGTTAAACATCCGGAACTCTTTGAAAGGTGATTTATCGTAATGGAAAATCTGGCGCAACTGATTAATAAGCTGCTGGAAACCCTGCAAGCGCTGGATACGGTGCTGGCGGAAGAACATCATTTGCTGTGCTCCGGCCAATTGCCCGGCGTGGCACTGCAACGTGCCACCGACGCCAAGAGCCAACTGCTGGCTACGGTAAACTACCTGGAACAGCAGCGACTGAAATTGGAAAGTGCATTGGGGCAACAAGCCCCCTATTCCGCTCATCCGCGCCTGGCAGACGCCTGGCAACGGGTGCAGTCGCTCAGCCAACTGCTGCGGGAAAAAAACCAGCATAACGGCATGCTGCTCAATCAGCAGATCGATCACAACGCCCAGGCGCTGGCGATCCTGAGCAAGCAAAACAAATCGCTGTACGGCCCGGATGGCCAGTCGCGTAACGCCAGCCTGCTGGGGCGAAAAATCGGCGTTTAGATCAACCAAACTTCACCCGGTCATGTCACCGTTCCGCCGGGTGTGTCTCCCCTATTGCGAGACAACTCGCACTTCAATTGCCACTTTATCCAGCCCTCTGATTTTGTATTCGTAACACTACGCAAACCTGGCATTTCCGCCTGTCCTCTCCCATGCAGTTCCTCCACCCTGTGTTGGTTTTTAAATTACTTGATCTATACCCTATAAGGGGATAATTCCTGAGGGGGAGTGAATGATCGATATCTACCTTTATCTGGACTATTCGCCTTTCAGGCTTTATCAGTTGGTTAATGACAAGAGGTTAAGGAGACTGACCTATGAGCAAGATCCTTGCTGAGATCCATCAGGAAGTCCAAGAACTGCATCAGGCAGGATTTGTTGATGCCAGCACCATGCGCACCTTCGACATGCTGTGTTTACGCCCGGTCAAACAATATACTCCAGCGGACATCCGCGCCCTGCGCGAGCGTGAAAACGTCAGCCAGCCGGTGTTTGCCTTGCATCTGAACGTCAGCAAAAAGGCGGTGCAAAAATGGGAGCGTGGCGAAGCCGTGCCCAACTCCGCCGCCATGAAGCTTCTTTCGCTGGTCGATCGCAACGGTCTGGCGATCCTCGCCTAGACCGTTACTGGTAATTGACAATCACCTGATTGCTGATCACCCGCAGCGGTGGGTTCAAACTGCCCCGCGCCTGCACATAGTAGACAAAACGCAGCTCGGCGTTGGCCGGTTCGCCCTGTAACCCGGTACTGCTGCCACTGCCGCCGCTCAGCGCAATGCAACGGGTCAAGCTGCAAAGCTGCACCTGCATACCGGCCGGTTCGGTGGCCAGCAACCGGTAACGCCAACTGACGCTGGTTATACGCGCATTGGCATTCGGTAACTCGTTAGGTGCACGCAGCCCCGGTGACTCTCCCCGTTCCCCGCCATGTTCCAGCGTGGCACCCACGCTGTCGGCTACCCAGGAACCGGACGCCGCCTGCAGGCTCAGCGGAGCCAACAGGCAGATTATCGCCATGCTGTATTTCATTATGCGGCCCCAATGGTCGAGGTCATGCGGATTTGACGGTCGTCGTTGATTTCCAGATTCGACAGCACCACCAATTGCGGCAAACTACGGCGCAGGAAGCGTGCCAGCAAGGCCCGCAGCGCATGGTTCACCAACAGCACCGGCGGCGCACTTAACATTTCCTGACGTTGCAACGCCTGTTTGGCCTGCTCCAGCAGACGATCCGCCAACCCCGGTTCCAGACCGCCACCGCCCTGCAACGCCTGCAATAACAAGCGTTCAAGCTGGGTGTCCAGACCAATGACCTGAATTTCACCGTTGCCCGGGAACCACTGCTGGGTGATGGCTCGTCCCAACGCGACCCGCACCACGGTGGTCAGTTCATAGGGGTCGGTTTGCGTCGGTGCATGCTCCGCCAGAGTTTCAATAATGGTGCGCATATCGCGGATCGAAACTCGCTCCGTCAGCAGGTTCTGCAACACCTTCTGCAACGTGGTCAGCGTCACCACGCCCGGCACGAAATCTTCAGTCAGTTTCGGCATGTCCTGCGCTACGCGATCCAACAGCTGCTGCGTTTCCTGTCGACCAAACAGCTCGCTGGCGAATTGACCAATCAGATGATTCAGGTGGGTCGCCACCACGGTGCTGGCTTCTACCACGGTAAAGCCCTGGATCTGCGCCTGCTCACGCAGCGCGCTGTCAATCCATACCGCTTCCAGCCCAAACGCCGGGTCGGTGGTTTTATCCCCCGCCAATTCACCCACCGCGTTGCCTGGGTTAATCGCCAGCCAACGTCCCGGTTGGGCTTCGCCGCTGCCGATTTCTACTCCCTTCATCAGGATGCGGTAACTGGCTGGCGGTAATTCGAGGTTGTCGCGAATGTGTACCACCGGCGGCAGGTAGCCCATCTCCTGCGCGAACTTTTTACGGATACCGCGGATACGGCCAAGGAGTTCGCCGTTCTGCTGGAAATCTACCATCGGGATCAATCGGTAACCGACCTCCATCCCCAACGGATCTTCCAACTGCACGTCAGACCAACTGGCTTCTACCGCCTGCGGGTTGTCCTGCGTTATCGGCGCTTCCTGCTCTTTGGGAGCTTGCTGATCGCGCCCGCGCAGCCACCAGGCCAACCCCAACAGAGCGGCGGTGAACAGCAGGAAGACCAGGTTCGGCATCCCCGGCACCATGCCAAGCAGGCCGAGCACGGCGGCGCTGAGTAACATTACGCGCGGATTGTTGAACAGTTGGCCGACCATTTGCTCGCCGACATCCTGATCGGTCGCCACGCGGGTCACGATAACGCCGGCCGCAGTCGAAATAACCAACGCCGGGATCTGCGCCACCAGGCCGTCACCGATAGTCAGCAAGGTATAGGTTTCCGCTGCCGTACCCACTTCCATCCCGTGCTGGATCACCCCGACCAGCAGACCACCGACCACGTTCAGTATCATGATCATCAGGCCGGCGACCGCATCGCCACGAACGAACTTACTGGCACCGTCCATTGAGCCGTAGAAGTCGGCCTCCTGCGTAACTTCAGAACGGCGTTTTTTCGCTTCTTCTTCACCGATCAAACCGGCGTTGAGATCGGCATCGATCGCCATCTGCTTACCCGGCATGCCGTCCAGTACAAAACGCGCGCCTACTTCGGCGATACGTCCGGCACCCTTGGTGATAACCATAAAGTTGATCAGCACCAGAATGATAAACACCACAATACCGATGGCGAAGTTACCACCCACCAGGAAGTGGCCGAAGGCTTCCACCACACGCCCGGCAGCGGCGGAACCGGTATGCCCTTCCATCAGGATGATGCGCGTCGAGGCTACGTTGAGCGACAGGCGCAGTAAGGTCGAGAACAGCAAGATGGTAGGGAATGCGGCAAATTCCAGCGTGCGCTGGGTAAACATCGCTACCAGCAGCACCATGATCGACAAGGCAATATTGAAGGTGAACAACAGATCGAGGATAAATGCCGGCAACGGCAGCACCATCATCGACAGGATCATCAGAATCAGTATCGGGCCGGCCAATACCTGCCACTGCGTATCTTTAAAACTGCCCGGCAAACGAAGCAGGGCGGCCAAATTAGCCATTAGTGTCACTTTCTCCAGCAAAATCCAGTGCTTCCGGCACCGGTAAACGTTCAGGTTTTTTCGGGATCAGCCCACCTTCGCGCCGCCAGCGTCTTAGCTGGTAAACCCAGGCCAGAACTTCGGCCACGGCGGCATACAGGGTGGCGGGAATGTGTTGTCCAATCTCACTGTGTCGATACAGCGCACGCGCCAGCGGCGGTGCCTCCAGCATCGGGATGCGGTGTTCCATACCCAGTTCGCGGATACGCAGCGCAATTTCGCCGGCGCCCTTGGCCAGCACCTTCGGCGCGCTCATTTTTTTGTCGTTGTACTGCAGTGCGACGGCGTAATGGGTTGGGTTGGTGACGATAACGTCGGCCTTGGGCACATCGGCCATCATGCGCCGCCTGGCGATGGCACGCTGCTGTTGGCGAATACGCCCTTTGACGTGCGGATCGCCCTCCTGGTCCTTGAACTCGTCACGGATGTCCTGCTTGGTCATCTTCAACTTTTTGAAGTGACTCCACAGCTGATAAAACACGTCAAACGCCACCATCGGCGTTAGCGCCAGCACCACCAGCAAACCGCAAAATATGATCATCTGCAGCGCATTAGCGAGCGCGTCGAGCGGCTGTTGCGTTACCAGATGCAGCATCGCCGCCCAGTTGTGCCACAGATATAAACCGGTGACCCAGCCCACCAGCGTCGCCTTCAGGATGCCCTTTAGCAGCTCCGCCAATACCTGGCTGGAAAAGATCCGTTTCAGACCGGACAGCGGATTCATGCGCTTTAAATCGAACTTGAGCGATTTGCCACTGAGCAGCAGGCCGCCGAGCAGCATCGGCGCTGTGATGGCCACCAGCGTCAATCCTGCCATCACCGGCAACAGCGCCCATACCGCCTGGCGTAACAGCATCCCCAGTTGGCGCAGCATCTGTTTATCGTTGCTGACCATGCTGTGATCGAAATTCAGGCCCTGCGTCAGCATCATCGCCAACTGTTGCGACATATTGCTGCCAGCCACCCAGATGATCGATAAGCCCGCCACCAGCATCAACACCGACGTCAACTCGCGCGAACGCGGGATCTGGCCATCTTCGCGCGCCTTTTCCACCCGGTGGGGTGTGGGGGCCTCGCTCTTTTCCAGATCGCTGTCTTCAGCCACGGATGCGCTTCCTGTGCCGGGAGGGAATAAAATTGCCGCCAGCATGCCAAAAAATCGCGGATTTCATTGATGGAACAGCGGGGAAAAAGACGGGTTATTTGCGGGATGAGTGAATGACCCAGCGTTAAGACCCTTTCTGATACCTGGGACGCAGCAAAGCCGCGCCCCAGAGAACCTCAGAAACCCAGGCTGTCGAGCAGGTCGTCCACCTGCGCCTGGTTGGCGATCACACCGGCACCGTTCTGGTCGAGCTGTGGGCCATTAAGCAGGTTGTCGTTCGGCTTTTTCTCTTTCGCCGGCTGTTCTGGGATATTTTCCATCAGCACCATCAGCAACTGCTTTTCAATCTCCTGCACCACGTCCATCATGCGTTTGATCACCTGACCGGTCAGGTCCTGGAAGTCCTGTGCCATCATGATTTCCAGCAACTGGGCATTGGTGAATGACGTATGCTCCGGCACCTGCTCCAGGTATTGACGGGTGTCGGTGACCAGTTCGCGCGCATCGTCCAGCTCAATCGGATCGGCGAACCAGTCGTCCCAGCGGCCTTTTAACGCCTTGGCCTCTGATTCCAGCGACGCCTGACGCGGTTGCGCGGCTTCCACACAGTTCAACGCCCGTTCCGCTGCCTGCGCCGTCATGGTGACCACGTAATCCAGACGATCGCGTGCATCCGGGATTGCCTCTGCCGCCTGGGCGATCGCCTGATCAAGCCCCAGTTCGCGCATGCTGTCGCGCAACATGCGCGTCAGTTGGCCAATGCGGGAGATAATCTCTCCCGCGGTTGCCGCATCGCTGGCAGGCATTGGAATGTCTCTCATCGCCCCTCTCCTTACATGCCCAGTTTTTCAAAGATCTTGTTGAGCTTTTCTTCCAGCGTTGCCGCCGTAAAAGGTTTCACCACGTAACCGCTGGCACCGGCCTGCGCCGCCGCGATAATGTTTTCTTTCTTGGCTTCCGCCGTGACCATCAATACCGGCATGCTCGCCAACGCGCCGTCGGCACGAATGGTTTGCAACAGCTCCAGGCCGTCCATGTTCGGCATGTTCCAGTCGGAGACCACAAAGTCGAAATCACCGGCACGAAGTTTGTTCAGTGCGTCCGCGCCATCCTCGGCTTCTTCAACGTTGTTGAATCCCAACTCTTTCAGCAAGTTTCTGACGATGCGACGCATAGTGGAAAAATCATCGACCACCAGAAACTTGAGGCTCTTGTCTGCCATTTTTACTCCAAGGTTTAACCGTTAAAGATGCAAAACAACTGCCGCCATCGGGCGGCAACATAAAATTAAATACGTAATGCTTGGCCACCGGCAATTTGCGCCAGCATGCGTTGGCTCATGCGCTCCAGTTCCACCACTTCATTGACGCCACCGGTAGCAATCGCCTCGCGCGGCATACCGAATACCACGCAACTGGCTTCGTTCTGCGCCAGGGTATAAGCCCCGGCGCGATGCATTTCCAGCATGCCCATCGCGCCGTCATTGCCCATGCCGGTCAGGATCACGCCCACGGCATTGCGTCCGGCGTACTGCGCGACCGAACGGAACAGCACGTCCACCGAAGGCCGGTGGCGATTGACCGCCGGGCCATCGTGCAGTTTCACCTGGTAATTCGCTCCGCTGCGGGACAACTCCAGATGGCGATCGCCCGGTGCGATATAGGCATGGCCCGGCAGCACGCGTTCGCCGTCTTCGGCCTCTTTCACCGTGATCTGGCACAGTTTGTTCAGTCGTTCGGCAAACGAACGGGTAAAGCCCGGCGGCATGTGCTGGGTAATCAACAGCGCCGGACTGGTGGCCGGCAACGGCTGCAGCACCTGACGGATCGCTTCGGTACCACCGGTAGAGGCGCCGATGGCGATCAGTTTTTCACTACTCAACAGTGGCGCATGACTGAGGATCGCCGGGGCCGGGCTGCTGGAGCGCTGTGGTAACCGCGCCTTGGCCGCCGTGCGGATTTTTTCGGCAATCAGTTCGCTGTAGGCCAGCATGCCTTCACGAATACCCAACTGCGGTTTGGTGACGAAATCGACCGCCCCCAGCTCCAGAGCACGCAGCGTAATTTCTGAACCCTTGCCCGTCAGTGACGACACCATCACCACCGGCATCGGCCGCAGACGCATCAGTTTCTCAAGGAAATCGAGGCCATCCATGCGCGGCATTTCGACGTCCAGCGTCAGCACCTGTGGGTTAAATTTTTTGATCAGATCGCGTGCGACCAGCGGATCCGGCGCGCTCGCCACCATTTCCATATCGGGGTGACTGTTGACGATTTCGGTCATCAACTGCCGCATCAGGGCCGAGTCGTCCACGCACAATACTCTGATTTTATTCATTACCTCTCCTTGGTCAGGCCATACACGGTCTGCCCACGCAAGTAGAAATCCCGGCTGATCTGGCTGAAGTTCTCTGAATGGCCGGCAAACATCAGGCCCCCAGGTTTAAGCAAGGGCACGAAGCGACGCAGAATGCGCTCCTGTGTCGCCTTATCGAAATAGATCATCACGTTGCGGCAGAAAATGGCGTCAAATTGCCCCGGCAGTGCCCATTCAGGGGCCAACAGATTGAGCGACTGAAAGTTCACCCGCCCCGCCAGTTCCGGCCGCACCCGCACCAACCCCTGATGCGGCCCGGTGCCGCGCAGGAAATAACGCTGCATCTGCGTCGGCGTCAGGGTGCGTAAGTCTTCCTGGCGATAAACGCCCGCTTCGGCCTTTTCCAGCACCTGAGTATCGATGTCGCTGGCCCACACCTGGCAACCGGTAGCGCGTTGTCCCAGCACTTCACTGAGCGTGATGGCGATCGAATAAGGCTCTTCGCCGGTCGATGCCGCAGTGCTCCACACGCAATAACCGTTAGGCCGCTGACGCGCATGCTCCGCCAGGATCGGGAAGTGATGCGCTTCGCGGAAAAAAGCCGTCAGGTTGGTGGTCAGCGCGTTGATAAACGCCTGCCATTCGGCGCTGTTCGGATCGCTTTCCAATAGCGCCAGATAGTCACCAAAATCGTTCAGGCCCAACAGTCGCAGACGTCGTACCAAACGGTTGTAAACCATCTCGCGTTTGTGCTCTGCCAGCACGATACCGGCGCGCTGGTAAATCAGCTGGCTGATACGGCGGAAATGCACATCCAGCAACGGCAGACGCTGTACCATCTGCGTCAATAATGTCGCAGGGTCTCGGTTAGGGGTCGAGGGTGCCGGCTTCATACCATCTCACTCAATAAAAACGGGCTGCTTATGCGGTTTGACAATCTGGGGCTTCCTTTACCACGGGTGAAACTGCGTTTTGAGAGTTGGCCGGGGCGGTGAAGTTATCGTCCGCCAGGCGGAATACCGACACCGCGTCGGCCAGGGTAATCGCCTGTTCTTCCAGCGCGACGGCCGCCGAGGCTGCCTCCTCCACCAACGCGGCATTTTGTTGTGTAACCTGATCCATCTGGGTGACCGCCTGCGTCACCTGTTCGATGCCGCGGCTCTGCTCATCAGACGCCGAGGCGATCTCTCCCATAATGTCGGTCACCCGGGTGACCGAACGCACGATGTCCTGCATGGTGGCACCGGAGTTTTCCACCAGCACCGACCCTTGCTTGACGCGACTGACCGACTCGTCGATCAGGCCTTTGATTTCTTTCGCCGCCTGCGCACTTCGCTGCGCCAGATTGCGTACTTCACCGGCCACCACCGCAAAACCTCTGCCCTGCTCACCGGCACGCGCCGCTTCAACCGCCGCGTTCAACGCCAGGATATTGGTCTGGAAGGCAATGCCGTCGATCACGCTGGTAATAGCGCCAATCTTCTGCGAACTGTTGGCAATGTCGTGCATGGTGGTGACAACGTCGCCCGCCAGCTCGCCGCCCTTGGCCGCCGTAGTGGAGGCGTCACGCGCCAGTTGTGAAGCCTGGCGTGCATTATCGGCATTCTGTTTCACCGTGGCGGTCAACTGCTCCATGCTGGCAGCGGTTTCCTCCAGCGAGGCCGCCTGCTGCTCGGTACGGGAAGAGAGATCGTTATTGCCCTCGGAAATTTCCTGCAGGCCAATCAGGATCGATTCCGCCCCGTCGCGTACCGCACCCACGGTGCCAATCAGTGACTGCTGCATACGCTGCAGGCTGGCGAACAATTGACTGATTTCGTTACGGCCATACACCTGGATCGGCGTGGCCAGATCGCCGGCGGCAATGCGGTCAAAATGACTGCGCATGATATTCAGCGGCCGTACCAACATGTTACGCAGCCACCACATGGCACTGCCGGTGACTACGATCAGCATCAGTACCGCACCGGCCACCAGCCAGCCGGACAGGGTGAAGGAGCGTTGATTCGCCGCATTGGCTTCACTGACGTTGGCGCTCACCAGTTGCAGATACTGGACAAAATCGGCTTCAAACAGGTCCTGGGTTTTCTGCGTCGGCTGGTCCATAAACGCCTGCAGGTTATCGTTCTCCAGGAAGCCAATCAGCTCGCGAAGGGTATTGCGCAGCCGGTCATAGCTGGCCTTGGTGGTTTCCGTCAGCTGTTGTTCCTGTTCGCTGTTACGCGGTACCGCCAGGAACTGGTTGAAATAGAGGTCGGCTTTTTGCAGTGAACTGCGTGCGTTGCCCATCAGCGCATTGACCTGATCCTGCGGCAGCTTGAGCGCCGCGCGGGTTCCGGCGCGATTGAGCGTATTGCGAGCCTGTAACAGTGATACCCAGCTCAGGCTGAGGGCATCTCGCTGCTGGCTGCCGAGGGTGATCAGATTCAGGTTGTGGTTATCGGAACGAAAAGCGGTGTACGACAGGCCGCTGGTGGCCAACTGCATAACACAAAAAGTCATCAACAACAGAAACAGACTGGTAGAGACGCGGATTCGGTTAAACACTGTGAACCTCCTTGCAGCCGGCCGGTGGCCAGCTCAGATTTCTGGCCAGGCGGGGAAACGGGGTTTCTCCTGCCTTGTGCCAATCGGCCAACGGGGAATCGGCCTCCCCCTGAAAGGCAGGAGGCCCAATGCCGGTTAGAACGTTTCCCAGTTATCCTGCGGATCGCTGGCGTTCATTTTTTTATGATTGAGTACCGGGGTCACTGTTGCCTTGCTGCTGACGGGCATTTTGAATTCGTCCTGGCCTGCCGCTTTCAGACGGAATACCGCCACGGACTGGGTCAGCATGCTGGCCTGCTCTTCCAGCGCCGCCGCCGCAGACGCGGACTCTTCCACCAACGAGGCGTTCTGCTGGGTGACGCGGTCCATTTCCGCTACCGCCTGGCCGACCTGATCGATACCACGGCTTTGTTCGTCAGACGCCGAGGCAATCTCACCCATAATGTCGGTAACGCGGGTGACGGCATTGACGATGTCGCCCATGGTTTCACCGGCGCTTTCTACCAGTACCGAGCCCATATCGACGCGATTGACGGAGTCTTCGATCAATCCTTTGATTTCCTTCGCCGCCTGGGCACTACGCTGTGCCAGATTGCGCACTTCGCCTGCTACCACCGCAAAACCACGGCCCTGTTCACCGGCGCGTGCCGCTTCTACCGCCGCGTTCAATGCCAGGATGTTGGTCTGGAAGGCAATGCCGTCGATCACGCCGGTAATGTCGGCAATTTTCTGCGAACTACCGGCGATGTCATGCATGGTTTGCACCACATTGGCCACTACCTTGCCGCCTTTCTGCGCGGTTTCGGAGGCGCTCAACGCCAGTTGGCTGGCCTGACGAGCATTTTCGGCGTTCTGTTTCACCGTAGCGGTCAGTTGCTCCATGCTGGCAGCGGTTTCCTCCAGTGAGGCGGCCTGCTGTTCAGTACGTGAAGAGAGGTCGTTGTTGCCGGCGGCAATTTCAGATGCGCCGCTATAAATAGCGTCGGCCCCCTGACGCACACCGCTAACGGTGTCGATCAGTTCGTTTTGCATATGCTTGAGGCTGGCGGCCAGTACGCCCATTTCATTGCGGCTGGTCACTGCGATCGGCTGGGTCAAATCGCCGGCGGCAATCATTTTGATGTGTTCGATCATGCGGTTCAGCGGACGCACCAGAATGTGATGAATACCGCTCCACACCAGAACAATCACTGCCAGTACCGTCAACAGCACCACCGCCAGCGTCCAGATAGCGAAGTTGAAGGAGTGGTTACTGTCTTCCACTGCGCTCTGGTAAAGCTTGTCGTTTTGCGCCAGATAGGTGTTGTAGATATCTTCGAACGCGTCCTGATAGCTTTGCGTCGGCTGGTCAAAGAAGGCGTTGATTTTGCCCTCGCCCAGTAACACCGTCAGTTCGGTCAAGGCACCGTGAAGAATGCCGTATTGCTGTTTGAGCTTTTCGGCTGACTGCAAGTCCTGGCGGGCATTGAGAGGGATTTTGTCATAGGCGGCATAGTGTTGTTCCGCCACCACCAGGTTGCTTTTGGCTCGCGCCAGCAGCTCGGCGACGGTAGCACCGCTGCCAATATTATTGGTATCCATCATATGGCGGATACCGGCACGGTTTAGCGTGTTGCGCGCCTGCAGCAGGTTGACCCAGCTTTCGTTCAGCTCGGACTGTTGCTGACGAATGGTCTGCAATACGGTGAAGTTTTCTTTATCATTCTTCAGTGAGGAGAAGAAGAGCCCGCCTGAAACCAGCTGCAAGGCGCCAAATAACACCAGCACCAGTAACAGGCTGGTGACCACCTTCATACGATTAAACATGTTTTCCCTTGATAGACGCCCGCGCGGACAGGCCCTGATTACGTTGACTAACAAAGTTATCGGCGCAGCGGGGAAGAACTTTATGCGGGGAGGTAACTATTTTTATGTAGGGTTTGGGTTTGTCCGGTTTCCAGATCGGGGCGCGGTATACAACGCCCCTATGCAGAGTGCTATCGGCGGATCAGGCGCTTTTTGCCACGCTGTCGACCAGGGACATCTCTTCGCTGCTCAGCAGCTTTTCGATGTCGACCAGGATCAGCATACGGTCACCCAACGAACCCAGGCCGGTCAGGTATTCGGTCGCCAGCGTCACGGCAAATTCCGGTGCTGGACGGATCTGCTCGGTGGTCAGCGACAGCACGTCGGATACGCCGTCAACCACAATACCCACCACCCGTTGGCCAAAGTTCAGCACGATCACCACGGTGTTTTCATCGTAAGACACATCCTGCTGAGCAAACTTCACCCGCAGGTCGATAATCGGCACAATCACACCGCGCAGGTTGGTGACGCCCTTGATAAAGGCCGGTGTATTGGCGATGCGGGTAACCTGATCGTATCCACGGATCTCCTGCACCTTGAGGATATCAATGCCATATTCCTCATTGCCCAAGGTAAAAATCAGGAATTCTTGCCCTACCGTTTCGCCAGCCAATTTGCTGACGGTTGCCAGTCCTGCCATGTCATTCACCCTTCAAATCAATAGATTAATTATTATGCGGCCGCGTCGGTCTGACGCTGTTCACGGTTCAGCGTTTGCAGCGCCGAGACATCGACAATCAGCGCCACGCTGCCATCGCCGAGAATAGTGGCGGCGGAAATACCCGGCACTTTGCGATAGTTGCTTTCCAGATTCTTCACCACGACCTGATGCTGACCGACCAATTGATCTACCAGCAACGCATAGCGACGACCGGCACTTTGCAGGATCACCACAATGCCCTGAGTGGCATCGGTTTTGGCGCCTGCCACTTCGAACACCCGGAACAGTTCCACCAGCGGCAGATATTCACCGCGCACCTGCAACACTCGCTCGCCACCGGCCAATGGATGCAGGTCTTCGGCCTGCGGCTGCAGTGATTCCATCACCGCGTTGAGCGGCAGGATAAACACTTCGTCGTTCACCTTGACCGACATACCGTCGAGGATCGCCAGCGTCAACGGCAGCAGGATGCGGATCGCGGTCCCCTTGCCTGCCTGAGAATGGATTTCTACATGCCCACCCATCTCCTGAATATTTCGCTTCACCACGTCCATGCCGACGCCACGCCCGGACACATCGGTGACCTGTTCGGCAGTGGAAAAGCCCGGAGCAAAGATCAACATACCAACGTCTTCATCGCTCATGCTGTCACTGACCGCCAGCCCCTGCGAGGCCGCCTTGGCGAGAATTTTATCGCGGTTCAGACCGGCGCCGTCGTCGGTCACCTCGATGCAGATATTGCCGCCCTGGTGTTCCGCCGACAGGATCAGATTACCCACTGCCGATTTGCCGGCGGCGACGCGCGTATCGGGATCTTCAATGCCGTGATCCAGGCTGTTGCGCACCAGGTGGGTCAAGGGGTCGATGATGCGTTCGATCAGGCTCTTGTCCAGTTCGGTCGAACTGCCCTGCAGCTGCAACTCCACCTGTTTATTCAACTTGCCGGCCAGATCGCGTACCAACCGCGGGAAGCGGCTGAACACGTACTCCATCGGCATCATACGAATCGACATCACCGACTCTTGCAGATCGCGCGCATTGCGTTCCAACTGGCTCATGCTGTTGAGCAAGTCGCCGTGATTCACCGGATCCAGGCTGCCCGAACGCTGCGCCAGCATCGATTGGGTGATCACCAGCTCACCGACCAGGTTAATTAACTGGTCCACTTTCTCTACCGCGACGCGGATACTGGTGGATTCGCTGGCCTTGGCCCGTGGTTTGGCGACTTCGACAGCCGCAGGTGCCGGTTTGACCACCGGTGCTGTCGCGACGACAGGCGCTGACTGTACCGGTGCGGCAGGCGCGACTTCGGCCTGCGGCGGCGTAGCGAAGCTGATTTGCTCCGGCTCCAGCACAAAACAGAGCACCGCGCTGATGTCATCTTCGCTGGCGGAGGTCAGCAGCGTCACTTCCAGGCTGTTTTCGGTCTGCTGCGGGTTTTTCACCTCGCCCAGATTCCCCAGCTCTTCGAGCATCAGCGGGACTTCGCTGGATTTGAGGCCACTCAGGCAAATTCGCATCCCGCCTTCGATCGCCGCAGGTACCGCGACGGCATGTTCCGTGGCCGGATGCGCTGCGGGGGCATCCTGTTGCTGTGCGTCCAACGCCAGCTGCCGCAACGCCTGGCAGATGTATTCAAAACTGTCGGCGTCAGGTTTTTGTGACGTCTTATAGGCGTCCAGTTGCTCCTGCATAATGTCTTTGGTTTCCAGAAACAGGTTGATAATCTCGGTGCTCAGGCTCATTTCCTGACGCCGCGCACCATCGAGCAGGTTCTCCAGCAGATGGGTGGTTTCCTGCAGTACCGTAAAACCAAAGGTAGCCGCCCCGCCCTTTATAGAGTGCGCTGCGCGGAAAATGGCGTTCAGCGGCTCAATGTCCGGCGCCAGCGGATCCAACTCCAGCAGGTGTTGCTCCATATCGGCCAGCAACTCGTCTGCTTCATCAAAAAAGGTCTGATAAAACGCACTAATATCCATGCTCACGGGATCACCTCTGCTGTGAGTCGCTGTTAGTCGGTACTGGGTCAGCCGCCGGCTGCTCCGGTGCAATGAGGGTGGCCGGAGCCGTCGCCGCCGGGGCCAGCGATTTTAGTTCGACCGGCTGAGCGACCTCGATTGCGTTGCTTTCGCCATTTTCGTGTTCAATGCCCTGCTGGGTTTGCTTGTTCAGCACCAGCACGGTGATGCGGCGATTGATGGCGTCATCGGCGCCGTGCTGTTTCAGGCTCATGGTGGCAGCCATGCCCACCACCCGCAGCACCTTCCCTTCCGACAGCCCACCGGCAATCAGTTCACGCCGGGAAGCATTGGCGCGATCGGCCGAAAGCTCCCAGTTGCTATAACCCCGCTCTCCCGTGGCGTAAGGAATGTCGTCGGTGTGGCCGGACAGGCTGATTTTATTCGGCAGATCATTGAGGATCGGAGCAATCGCCCGCAGGATGTCACGCATATAGCTTTCAACCTGCGCACTGCCGGTTTTGAACATCGGGCGGTTCTGACTATCGATGATCTGAATGCGCAGACCTTCATCCATCATGTTGATCAGCAGATGCGGACGTAGCGCTTTCAACCGCGGATCGGACTCAATCAGCTCATCGAGTTTTTCCCGCAGCTTGTTCAAGCGCAGTTCCTCGTCGCGCTTCTCCAGCGTATCAATCTGCCTTTTCACCAGTCCGTCTTGCTGAGTCGGGTCATCGCCACCGCCGGGGATCGGGCTGCTTTCCGAGCTGCTCTTGTCGCCACTGGTCAGCGCCACTTTTAGCGGCGTGCGGAAGTATTCGGCAATTTGCGTCAGTTCCTGCGGACTGGCGATCGCCAGCAGCCACATCACCAGGAAGAACGCCATCATCGCCGTCATAAAATCGGCGTAGGCAATCTTCCAGGAGCCGCCATGATGACCGGCCTGATGCGACTTGCGTTTTCTGACCAAAACAACCGGGTGATTCTGCTTCATGCCTGTTCTTCTTCCGTCGCCTGCTGTGCCGGCGCTTTCACCCGGCGCACATGTTCTTCCAGCTCGACGAAGGACGGACGCTCGGTGGTGTACAGGGTTTTACGGCCAAATTCGACGGCAATCTGCGGTGCGTAACCATTCAGGCTGGACAGTAAAGTGACCTTGATGCACTGCATCATTTTGACGTTTTCAGCGCTTTTCTGCCGCAGCAGGGTGGCCAACGGCGAGATAAAACCGTAGGCCAGCAAAATACCGAGGAAGGTACCGACCATGGCGTTGGCGATCAACGCCCCCAACTCGGCCGCCGGGCGATCGGCCGAGGCCAGCGCATGCACCACCCCCATCACCGCCGCAACAATGCCGAAAGCCGGCAACGAATCACCGACCATCGCCAGGCTGCCTGCCGGGACTTCGCTTTCCTGTTCAAAGGTTTCGATCTCTTCGTCCATCAACGCTTCGATCTCAAACGCATTCATGTTGCCGCTCACCATCAGCCGTAAGTAATCGGTAATAAACTCCACGAGGGTGTTATCGGCAAGAATGCGCGGATAATTAGAGAAAATTTCACTTTCTTGCGGATTATCAATATCGAACTCGAGGGACAGCATGCCCTGTTGACGAGATTTGGCCAGCAGCAGGAAGAGCAGCGCCATCAGGTCCATATATAAATCTTTACTGTATTTCGAACGACGCATCAGCTTGGGGATGGCACGCAGCGTGGATTTTATCGCCTTACCGTTGTTGCCCACGATAAAAGCGCCGATACCCGCGCCGCCGATAATCAAAAATTCTGCCGGCTGATAAAGCGCGCCCAGATGGCCCCCCACAATCAGGTAGCCCCCAAAGACCGCACCCAATACCACGAGATAACCCAAAATAACTAGCACACGCATTCCTTAAATTAACAATGTGGATGGAAGGTGGGATAAGCGCGCGTTTGAGACGCACCAACGCAGCAGTCTGGGCTGCGTCGATGGGTTCGGTATGCCGAACCTTGCGTGTCACAAATCGATTTAAGTCTGGATAAACCGGCGCTGTCGCCGGCTCAAATCGCGCGTTTAACCTGCTCGTCCAGCAGTTGAGGAATAATATCGGCCAGTTGCGGCGAAAGTTTACGTCTTTTTACTGCGCGGGATGGGGGCTGGCATAAACTGCATACAAAACTGTTCAACGGCTGGTGCGCGTGGGTGATAAAAGTGCCGCCACAGCAGTTGCAGGCCGAGAGCTGCAGCATACCGCTATCGACGAAACGCACCAGTGTCCAGGCACGGGTCAACGCCAACAACGGCGGTTCTCCTGGTTGGTGCGGACACTGTTCCAGATACAAACGATAGGCTTTAATCACCGCCTCAACGCCAGTGCAGTGCCCACTCTTCATCAGGAAACTGTAGGCGTTATAAAACATCGATGAATGGATGTTCTGTTCCCAGGTCATAAACCAGTCGGTCGAGAACGGCAACATCCCTTTCGGCGGCGGACTGCCGCGCAACTCCTTATACAACTTGATCAAACGCCCACGGCTGAGCTGAGTTTCACTTTCCAGCATCTGCAAACGGGCGCCCAGCGTGATCAGCTCCATTGCCAGCTGAATGTCCTTGGCTTCCTGAACAATACTTTTCTCTGCCATCTTCAAGCTCTTTTCTTCGTCGCACTACCGTCTTTAGCCGATAGTTCTTGCAGTAAGTGGCTTGATAGCAAAATGCCGGTATGGATTTGCTGCAGATCGTCCACGCGCGACTCTTTCGTCAGGCGCTCGATCGTCTGGTGATCGTTAAAACGGAATTGGCAGACCAACTGGTTGGTCTCAGCCAGTTTGACCATTTGTGGCAACGTGAGTTGAGCGAGCGCATCAGCCATGGTCTCGTCGATCCCCAGACGGAACATTGCCGATGCTTTTTCATCATTAATCAGACGCTGTGCTAAAAGTAAATATGACAAATTGATGTCATAAATATGCTTAAGTAATTCAGACGTACCCATATTCCCCATCCCGACAGACTATGTTTAAAAACATACGCTGGGTGATAATTTTTATCGCCCGTGACCTGGGTTTGTTCCCTAAATTGGCAAATGAATCCCTGAATAACGACCGTTATAAATTTTTCAACATCACTAAATTCGGACCGTCATTCAGTATTTGATACGTGCGTAAACCAACGTGTATGGATGTACAGCATTTTGCTTCAGCAGTGTTTAATCACCGTGAAACTATTTTTACAAAATTAATAAGATTATTCCTAATGCAGCGCAACTCTACCCCCGAACCATTAGCACACACAATGTAAGTGAGAGGCAATTTTAAATACAATGTGATCTGCGTCACAAAAATAAAAAATAATTAAGCCAAATATCGCATTTATAGTGTTTTTTTTGACCTTATTTTTGCTCGCAAAATCACCGCAGGTAAAAAAACGTCTAAAAAACAATGTATATAAGCCAAAAAAATATCGTTTTTAGATCAATTCGAACAAAAGCATAACCAAACTAAAATAACAGAACAAAAATCTGCTCGTAGCCGATAAAGACAGTATAAATAACCATTTTCCGACGAATAAACTATCCGCATTGAAAAGTAACTCACGTAAACTATATGGTTTTAGGGTTTCGGATTTAACTTAAAATTCGAGTCATTGGCTGTTTTAATTTTCAGCTAATGATCCAATCAGGTTAACAATGTCTCGCTGAGGTTGTGAACAAGAAAGCAGAGGTAACCATATGTTTCATGATCATGGGAATGAAAGCGGCAGGTTTCGGATGTTTTTTGGCTAAAATTATCTCAAAACGATTTATCGGCGGTATTAATTAAAACTTTAATCATTTTTTATCGTTAGTTAAAAATGATTGAAACCTCACTTCATGTTTATCGGTCATTAAAAACCCCCGTATAAAATAAAACGTAGTTTCGTTTTATTTTATACGGGTTTCATATATACCCAGTGGATTTCACGTTGCAGCCAGGCAGTCGCTCACTCATGCTGAAGAAGAGTTGTCAGGTTGGCACTAATGGGAATGAAAAAGCTCGGGTTGGCATCCCCCCTCCTCTGTGATCCCAAGAGCAAGGCATGTCGCATTTGCACAAGTCGGGGGAAAGGCGCCCGCCCGCCTTGCCGCCCGGACTTTTTAAGCCTGAGACTTTCCCTATTTTGTATGCCGATCGACAGCCAGGCATTGCCGACAATCCACGGGCATATTATTATTTGCAGCGCAGGGTCAACTTGCGCGCAGCCATTTATTACCGTATTGAAATTTATTTATTTGAAATTAATTTTTCAGGTCGCACATCACACTTTTGCTGCTGTCATGATGACATGGGTGATGTTTCTTCGTCCGACAACAACTCTTAACAGGCTATATTTTAATCATGACCGATACCCTGGATTACCTGATGACATTCCGCAAATGCACCAGTTTGGACAGCGTGGAAAAGGTGTACGACAAGCTCAATTATTCCATTGATAATGATATTGAAATCAGCAACATGTATCGTGCTGCCGATCACCGTCGTGCCGAGCTGGTTGCCGGAAAACTGTTCGATTTGGGCAAGGTACCAAAAACTCTGTGGGCGCAGGTGCTATAATTTTTTTATTACGCGCGCGTGTCTGTTGATCTTTTATTGCTAAATAACGGCAATGCCCCATGATTTATTGACGCGCGTGATACAAAACACATTTATTAGTTTCGCCAGGTTCTACCCTTTTACCCTAACAACAGGAAACAGGAGTGGAAGATGGGATATCAAAACGTTTTGGTTACCGTCGCCGTAGCGGCAGACAGCCATCGCCTGGTTGAAAAAGCCGTCTCCATCGTGCGCCCCTACAACGGCAAAATCACCCTGCTGAGCATGATCGCCAATCCAGAAATGTACAATAACTTCGCCGGGCCGATGTTGGGCGATCTGCGTGCCTTAATGGAGGAGGAAACTCTGTTGTTTATGGAAGAACTGCGCCTGCGGGCCGATTATCCAATAGCCGATACGCTGATCGTCCACGGCGAGTTGGGTGACAGCCTCAACTACGCCAGCCATCGGCAGACCTATGATCTGGTGGTTTGCGGCAATCATAGCGACAGCATGATGAACAAGGTTTCCTGCTCTGCAGCACGCTTTATCAATACCAGTCATATCGACGTACTGATCATTCCTCTTTAACGCTGAGCACATTCGGCTATTTCCTCTGGTCAATGATTGACTAGACTTGGGATTCCATCCGCATAAGGAATGTCTGATGTCCCAGTCTATGCAACACAACCGCCGTTTTTTACTTGCCTCACGCCCGCATGGTGAGCCTACCGCAGACAATTTCCGCCTGGAAAAAGTGGCGACGCCGCAACCCGCTGCTGGCCAGGTACTGTTACGTACCGTCTATCTGTCACTGGATCCCTACATGCGCGGCCGGATGAGCGATGCCCCTTCTTACGCACCACCGGTAGAGATCGGTGAAGTGATGGTTGGCGGCACGGTATCGCGTGTTGTTACGTCACAGCATCCCGACTTCAAAGCCGGTGACTGGGTGTTAGGCTATGACGGCTGGCAGGATTATGCTTTATCTGACGGCAGTGGCTTGCGTAATCTCGGTCCGGACCAGAAACACCCTTCCCGCCTGCTCGGCGTCCTGGGCATGCCGGGCTTCACCGCCTATATGGGCCTGTTGGATATTGGTCAGCCGAAACCCGGTGAAACCCTGGTGGTTGCAGCCGCCAGCGGCGCCGTCGGATCGGTCGTCGGACAGGTCGCCAAACTGAAGGGTTGCCGCGTGGTCGGCGTGGCCGGCGGTAAAGGGAAATGCCGCTATGTGGTAGAAGAGCTGGGCTTCGATGCCTGTGTCGATCACCGGGCGCCTGATTTTGCCGAGCAGCTGGCCGCTGCCTGCCCGCAAGGTATCGACATTTACTACGAGAACGTTGGCGGTGCGGTGTTTGATGCAGTGATCCCGCTGCTCAATACCCAGGCGCGTATTCCGGTGTGCGGCATTATCGCCCACTACAACGCCACCGACTTGCCTGCCGGCCCGGATCGCCTGCCGATGCTGCAGGGGCTGATTCTGCGTAAACGCATCCGCATGCAGGGCTTCATTATTTTTGATGACTATGCAGAAGGCTTTGGCGAATTCCTGCAGCAGATGAGCGAATGGGTCGAGCAAGGGAAAATCAAATTCCGCGAAGATCTGGTCGACGGACTGGAGAATGCGCCACAGGCGTTGATCGGCCTGCTGCACGGCAAGAACTTCGGCAAGCTGGTGATCCGCGTCGGCGACGAATAACGCTAAAACCGCTACGGGTCGAAAATGAGTTCGACCCGATTTAACCCATTGATAGGCTAGCGGGCGCAGCATGCGGCGCCCCTACCATGAAACACTGAGCACTTTACCGGCACCTCAATGCAGCGCTCCCCCGGTGATGGTTAAATCTTCCCCCACCGTCAGCGCGGTATGCACAATACTGCGCACCGCCGCGATCATCGTCGCTAACGCCATACTTGGTTTTCCCGGATGATTGACCGCCAGCTCGTGGCTGTAGGGAATGTGGATAAAACCGCCCTTGATCGCCAGATTATGGCTGGCAATATGGTGACTCAGGCCATAAAAAAGCTGGTTGCAGTTGTAGGTCCCCGCCGTATGCGAAACCACAGCCGGAATGCCTGACTGACGCAGATGATGCACAATCGCCTTCACCGGCAGCGTGGAAAAATAGCCCACCGGGCCGCCCTCCACCACCGGTATATCTATCGGTTGTTTACCGGCATTATCAGGAATACGGGCATCGATCAGGTTGATGGCCACCCGCTCAATGGAGATTTCTCCGCGCCCACCCGCCAGCCCCAGACAGATAACCACCTTTGGGCGCAACTCTTCAATCGCGGCAATGAGCTGCTGGTTGGACAAACCCAGCACGCAAGCCAATTGACGTACCACCACCTCCGCACCCGCCACCTGTTCCCCGGCCAGAGCTTGCGCGACCTGCCATGAAGGATTAATCGCGTCGCCGTCAAACGGCTCTATACCCGTCACTAATACCCTGTCCATCGCCACACCTATGTTGTTATTGAATCAGCGTGCTCTCAGCCTAAACAACGCGGTATGATTCTGGAAATGGATTATCTGTATATAGAGTATTCATAATATGAATTTATCCAACGTCGATCTTAATCTTCTGGTGGTGTTTGAGGCGTTGTACCAAACGCGTAATGTCACCGTCGCCGGCCAACGCCTGAACCGCGCTCAACCCTCGGTAAGTAATGCGCTGGCCCGGCTGCGTACCCTGTTTGACGATCCATTGTTCGTCCGCAGCGGCGGCGGCATGCTGCCCACCGCCCGTGCTCACCAACTGATGCTGCAGATACAACCGGTGTTGGAACAGATCCATCAGGCATTAACGCCGCCGACCCGTTTCGATCCGGCAACGGCCAGCCAACGCCGTTTTAGGCTGGCAGCCGGTGATTATGCGGATATCACACTGTTACCCACCATCATCAGTCGGCTGCGTCAGGCTGCGCCCGGTATTGATATCCGCGTATCACGGCTGGATCGGCGCACGGTGGTGCAACAGCTTGAACGTGGAGAGATAGATGTCGCCCTGGGCGGGCATCTTGAAGTGCCGGAAGGCATGCTGGTGCAGCCGTTATTTAACGAGAGTTTCACCTGTATCGCCAGCCGACATCACCCGCAGATAGCGGCCGAAAGCTGGAATTTGCAGCAATACATTGGCCTGCCCCATGCGCTTTATGCGCCGTCGGACGACGGTTCGGCACGCGGGATCATCGATCAGAGGTTGACTGAAATGGGGCTGGCGCGGCGGGTCGCCGCGACGTTTTCACATATTGTCGCGCTACCTGCCGTGGTCGCGGATAGCGATCTGATAGCCACCCTTGCCACCAGCGTTGCCCGGCAATTTGCCGATCCTTCACGAATTCAGTTCCTGCCGCTCCCCAGTGAATTGGCTATGCCTGCCTTCCCTATCGAATGTGTCGCCGGCCGACAGGTTAAACGCGATCCTGCGCTGGCATGGTTATGCGACACTCTCAGCCAGCTAAATCTTCCTTCTTTTCACCGTTAATCATCCACTCTGCTGTTTTAACAACCAAGCCAGGCGCCCCAGCGCGAGTGGCTTCGCGTCCAGACAAATAGGAATCCTCCTAAATTACATTCCGCTTATTTATATATGTGATCATCTTTACCCTGCAAATGGTAAGCACATAAAACAGCCTGTCACTTTTTTTTCGTTAAAAAATAGTTGTTATTTAAGTACATTGGCTTAAGTGTTACATAATTATTTCATGGTATTACCAATGAACCATCAAAAACACACACCAAAACCAATTACACATAACACCATGTTTTATATGCATTAAAAACAAAACGTGAGTGAGCTAACGAATTAAGCATTGATCCAGAAGGTTATTTTGCAAATTTTCAGGGCTATTGTAGACTGCAGATTCTCTGTTTATATGTAAACTTTGTTAAATTTTTCGTCAACCCATGTCTCAAATCGTGACAAATACGCTATCGGGATCGCGCGTCAACTCTCGTGCGGTAGCCATGCCTAAAGCCAGGGATAGTACGAATTAACTTATCATTACTCAATTCCCTCCACCCTGTTTAGCCACGGTTTAAGAACCTTCCGGGAGGGGAGATTCACTGGGATTTTTGAGTCTTGAAAACCTGACCACCGCCCCTACAAAACCACGACGTACAAGCAGCCAAAACATCAAGATTGTGAAGTAGCCTGATATCTATTAAACCGAAAAACGGGATTGTTTTTGAGCGATGCAGCCAACTGTTCGCTGATATCTACAGGAAGCCTGACACACACAATGAAACTCATAAAAACATTGCGTCCAAGCGTGCCTTATCGTTCTTGCCACCGGCAGGAACAACATCACCCGGATGTCTCCATTTTGGTGCAAACCGACATGGGGGTTTCCCCGCGTCTGCGCCCTGAGCCTGAACTACGGCAACTCGCCAGCGAGGAGCTACGGCTTACACAGTGGCGTCCTCAGCCCGTCATTCTCAAAGCCAATCTCCATCTGCAAAACTCCACGACTGCATTGGGCATCTACACCGCGCCCAGTCGGTCAGAGATATTGCTGTTTGCCCCCTGAAATAGACGTTTTTATTACACAGCCCTTCATGTCATTTCTGCCCATAAAAAGATCAAAGAGGATATTGTGAAAACACGGATTGCCCTAACGCTGCTAACCGCCCTGACGCTTGCCGGTTGTTCCACCCCGCCACCGCCGCCGCCGGCTCTCGATATCAACGCCATGATCAGCAGTGAAGTGGACGGCGTAAAACTTCAGCACCGCGCAGCCATCAAGGCCCCGCAACGGTTCAAACCTATCGGCAAGGAATACCGCAGCCTGTATGCGGCCAGCATCATGAGTAGCCCGGGTTACAGCGGCAGCGCCGTCGGCAGCCTGGACAATGCCGCCGCGTTTTATGTGCTGGGGGAAGTCGAAAACAATTGGCTGGCGATCACCGAGGCCGAAGGTGGAAACCTGATGGGCTACATCCAGGCCAACGCCGGCGTACCGGTTTCGCGCTACAAATCGACGCTGCGTAAAGATTTACCGCGTCGGAATCGTGCTACCCGGCAGGACTGCGTGAAAGTCGGCGGTGACAGCAAAGCCTGTAAAGACAGCGGTTCTGCCACCTGGATCCTTCAGTAGTTTCCCCCTGGTTGACGAGACTCACCATGATAACAACACCCACCACCTCCCGCTGGTGCGGGATAGTGTTCCTGCTGTTGGGCGCATTGGTGCTCAACGGCTGCATGTCTTCTGCCAAGAGCGTGCCCTCGCGTTATAGCCTGGTCTTCGATGCCGACAGCCAGGTGAACGCCGCGGCAGGCCAACGACCGGCACCGATAAAGATTCGGGTACTGCTGCTACGTTCCGATGCGGAATTTATGGACGCTGACTTCTTCAGCCTGCAGAGCGATGCCAAAAGCGTGCTCGGCGCCAGCCTGCTGGACAGCGACCAATTCTTCCTGACCCCGGGCCAAAGGGGGAAGAAACTCGGCGGCCAAAGCACGCTCGAAACTCGTTATATCGGCATCATCGCCGAATATCAGAACCTCGATGGCAAAGCCTGGCGCATTTCACTGCCGCTACCGGAACCGACCGAAACCAATTTCTACAAGGTGTGGCAATTCTCACCGGATGAGCTGGAAGCCCACATTGTGGCAGGCATTAATGGCCTGCACTCCGTGAAAGATCCCGACTGACCTGCAGCCAGGGCCAAGCGAAGTAACTATAGGTGTGACGATGAAAGATGCTCATAAGGTCGTCTGGACTGAAGGGATGTTTTTGCGCCCTCATCATTTCCAGCAGGCGGAAAACTATCTCGAAAACTACATGCGTAATTGGGGCCAGGCCCACCAGGGTTATTTTTGGGGCTTCCTCCAGCTGGATTTGGATCAAACCTTGCTGCGTCAGGGCAAAATTGCGCTTAACGCCGCCAGTGGCATCATGCCGGACGGCACGCCCTTTCGTTTTTCCGGCGCCCAACAGGCGCCTGCTCCGCTGGCCATTGCCGAAAACAAGACCGGCGAAAACGTGGTTCTGGCATTGCCAACCTACCGCGCGGGCCGTGAAGACGTGATTTTTCAGGAAGCACCGGACGCGCTGGCGCGTTATCTGGCCTATGAAAACGAAGTCGACGACCTGAACGCCGTTTCGGTCGGCAGCGCGGCATTGCAGTTTGGTCAGTTGCGTCTGCGTCTGATGTTGGAAAGCGAACTCAATGCCGAATGGACAGCCCTCGGCGTAACCCGGGTGCTGGAAAAACGCGGTGACGCCAGCCTGCGTCTCGATCAGGTGCAAATTCCGCCGATGCTGAACTGTCAGGGAAGCCCGGTGCTGAAGACCTTTATCAACGATCTGCAAGGCCTGCTGCAACAGCGTAGCCAGCAGATGAGTCAGCGCCTGCTGCAACCGGGGCGCGGCGGCAGTTCCGAGATGGTCGATTTCATGCTGTTGCAACTGATTAACCGCCATCTCGGCCAGGTGAGCCACGCTTACCATCTCGATCACCTGCACCCGGAACGCCTGTTCGCCGACTGGCTGCAGTTCGCCACCGAGCTAGCCAGCTTCTCGGCGCAGCGCACACCGGAAGCCCGGCTGCCGGTGTACGACCATGACAACCTGGCGCTGTGTTTCGGCAAATTGATGCTGTTGCTGCGCCAGGGGCTGTCGGTGGTACTGGAAGACAACGCCATCCAACTGACGCTGGTCGAACGCTCGCATGGCCTGAACATTGCCACCGTACAAGACACCAAAATGATGCGCGACTTCGGTTTCGTGCTGGCGGTACGTGCCGATGTCGCCGCCGAAGTGCTGCTGACTCACTTCCCGGCGCAAATGAAGATTGCCCCGGTAACGCGTATTCGCGATCTGGTGCAGTTGCAACTGCCAGGCATCGGGCTGCGCACCATGCCGGCGGCACCACGCCAGATCCCCTATCACGCGGGTTATACCTATTTCGAATTGGAAAAAGGCAGTGACCTGTGGAAGCAGATGGAAAAATCCAGCGCCTTCGCTCTGCACCTGGCCGGCGACTTCCCGGGTCTGGATATGGAATTCTGGGCGATTCGCAGCCATACGGACCGGTAACCTATGACTCAGGAAAATAACATGACGCCGGCAGGCAACCCGTTGGTAGAAGCCGCGAACCCTTTGCTGAACGCCATTTCGCAAATCCGCCAATCGGCCACCCACGCCAATCCGGCGCAGTTGCGCCAGCAACTGATCGATAAAGTTCGCCACTTCGAACTCCAGGGTCAGCGCGCCAACCTGCCGTATGAAGTGATTATCGGCGCACGTTATTGCCTGTGTACCGCGCTGGACGAAGCCGCCGCGCTAACGCCCTGGGGCAGCAGCAGCGTCTGGTCCGGCAGCGGACTGTTGGTCACTTTCCACAACGAAACCTGGGGCGGAGAGAAGTTCTTCCAACTGCTGGCCAAGCTGTCGCAAAGCCCACGCGAACACATCCAACTGCTGGAACTGATTAACTTCTGCCTGCTGCTGGGGTTCGAAGGCCGCTATCGAGTGATGGAGAACGGCCGCTCGCAATTGGAAACCATGAAGCAACGCCTGCTGCAACTGATCCGCTCGGTACGCGGCGGTTACGCCCCGCCCCTGTCCCCCAACGCACTGGATCTGCCGGTACAGCAAAAATTGTGGCGCCCTCTGGTGCCATTATGGGCCTGCGTAGCACTGACCGGTTTTCTGGCGTCGTTGCTGTTTATCGGCCTCAACTGGCGGCTGGGCGACAGCACCAGTCCGGTGCTGGCAGCTATTTATCAGACCAACCTGCCACAGGTTGCCATCAGCAATCCGGCACCGGCGGCACCACCGACGCTGAGCCTGAAAAGCTTCCTGCGCAAAGAAATTGCCGAAGGTCTGGTGGTGGTGCGTGACGAAGCTCAGCAGAGCGTGGTGATCCTGAAAGGGGATGGCCTGTTCGACTCCGCCGCAACGACGGTGCGCGGCAACTATATCCCGGTCATTGACCGCATTGCCGCGGCGATGAACGGCGTCAGCGGCAAGATCCTGGTCACCGGCTACAGCGATAATCTGCCGATCCGCAGCGCACGCTTCGCTTCCAACTGGGAGTTGTCGCTGGCACGCGCCGACGCGGTCAGCGCCCAACTGCAGAAACACCTCGACAACCCGCAACGGGTGAAGGCGGAAGGCCGCGGTGAAAGCAACCCGGTCGCACCGAACAATAGCAAAGTGAACCGCGCGCTGAATCGCCGGGTAGAAATTACGCTGTTGGTTGCGCCAGAAAATACCCAGGCGGAAATCAACGGCTTGCCGCAAGGAAACGGAAAGTAATGCTCAGTACGTTATTCTCCATCATCACCAGCCGCCTGTTATGGGGCTTTGCCGGCATTACTGCGCTGGCGTTCATCATCTGGATGATCGGCCCGTTGGTGGCTATCGGCGATTATCGGCCGCTAGAGCCGGCACTCAACCGCCAGTTAACCATCGGCGCTATCTATCTGATCTGGTTCCTGTGCCGCATTATTCCACGCATCTACAGTGCCTGGTTCAACCGCCGCCTGCTGAGTAACCTGCGTGCCGCCGAAGAAGTCCCGGCTGAAAACGGCAAGCCGGTAGCCAAACAGGATGAGCAGCTGGCCCAGCGCTTTGATGAAGCGGCGCAATTGTTGAAGAAAGCCCGCTTCGCACCGGGTCAGGGGGACAGCAAACACCGCTGGATGACCCACTTCAGCAGCCAATATCTCTACCAGTTGCCGTGGTATGTGATCATCGGTGCGCCGGGTGCCGGTAAAACCACCGCGCTGGTCAACTCCGGCCTGCATTTTCCGCTGGCGGATCGCTTCGGCAAGTCCGCCCTGCGCGGTGTGGGCGGTACCCGTAACTGCGACTGGTGGTTCACCAATGACGCCGTGCTGCTTGATACCGCGGGTCGTTATACCACTCAGGAAAGCCAGCGCGAGGAAGACGCCGACGAGTGGAAAAGCTTCGTCGGCCTGCTGAAAAAATACCGTACCCGTCAGCCGATCAACGGCGTGATGGTGACCATCAGCATCGCCGACCTGTTGAGCGACAGCAGCGAAGCCCGCGCCGCGCAGGCCAGCTCGCTGCGTAAACGCCTGATTGAGCTGCATGAACAGTTGGGGATCCATTTCCCGGTTTATGTGTTGGTCACCAAGACCGACCTGCTTAATGGCTTTATGGCCTATTTCAACGGCTTTGATAAAGCGCAGCGCGAGCAAATCTGGGGGTTCACCTTCCCCTATGAGGCATCGCGTCAGCCAGATTTCAATCTGAATGCCACCTTCGAACAACAGTATGCTTTGCTGCAGCAGCGACTGGATGCCGCGCTGCCTGAGACCTTGCTGGTTGAACATGATGGCCGCCAGCGGGCTGAAAGCTACCTGTTCCCGCAGGAATTCGCGGCCCTGCGTCCGCTGCTGGGCCAGTATCTGGAACAGGTGTTTGCCACCTCCAGTTTTGAAACCCGCTTCACCCCGCGCGGTATTTACTTCACCAGCGGCACCCAGGAAGGACTGCCGTTCGATCGGGTGATGGGCGAACTGAACCGTTACCTGCAATTGCCAACGGCGAGCAGCCAACCACACGCCAACCCGGCCTGGAACCATGTGGATCCGGCCGCACCCATCCCGGCTGGCAAGGGCCAAAGCTTCTTCCTGAAAGACACGCTGGAATCGGTGATTTTCCAGGAGTCCGGGTTGGCGGGCAGCAACCGCTGGTGGGAATACCGTAACCGCGCTGTGCATTGGGCGGGCTATATCCTGCTGGCGGCTTGCCTGGCGATCCTGGCGATTTTCTGGTTCACCAGCTACAGCAACAACAAGGCTTATCTGGCTGAAGTGGCCGCCAAGGTACCCGGCGTAGAACGCCAGGGGCTGGGTCTGACGCAGTTGGGCAATGGCGATATGCTTTCGCTGCTGCCGTTCCTCAACAGCGTGCTGCATTTGCCGGACAGTCAGAACTTCTCGCTGGAAGATCCCCCGTTCACCTATCGCATGGGGCTGTACCGTGGCGATCAGGTCAGTGATGCCAGCGACTCGCTGTATCAGAAAGCGCTAAAGGAGTTGCTGCTGCCACAGGTGGCACAGCAGATCGCCACGACGCTGCGCAACGACAACCACGGCGATGCCGATTTTAGCTACGAAGCGCTGAAGGCCTACCAGATGCTGTATCTGCCGAAACAGTATGACGGCAAATTCCTGCGCGCCTGGGTCATGCTCAACCTGCAACGCAACCTGCCGCAGGGCAGCACCCAGAAGCAGCTGCAGCAGATTGAATGGCACCTGAGCCAATTGCTCGACGAGCAGATCCAGGCTTCGCCTTACGCCAAAGATGAACCTATGGTGGAACAGGCCCAGGCCGCGCTAAACCGTGCTCCCCTGTCGCAGCGGGTGTACGGCCGTCTGAAACGCCTGCTGCTTAAGCAAACCGAGATTAAACCGGTCAGCCTGGTTGACCTGGCCGGCCCGCAGACCGAACTGGCCTTTTCGCGCAAAAGCGGCAAGCCGGTGACCGACGGGGTGCCGGGCCTGTTTACCTCACGGGGCTATTGGAAAACCTTCAACGACAATATTGATCCGGTGACCGATACCCTGCGTCAGGAAGATGTTTGGGTACTGAACAGCAAAACCCCGGATCAGAAAAACGCCGATTTGATCAAAACCATACGCCAACTTTACATGCAGGACTTTATCAGCGCCTGGGATGAACTGCTGGGTGATATTCAGTTGGCCAATATCGGAAACCTGAGTCAGCGCATCAGCAGCGCACGCTTGTTGTCAGGCAACCCTTCGCCGATGCGTAACCTGCTGGTTAACGTCAGCAAAAATGTCACCCTGCGCGACGAGAAAAGCACTGCTGACTCCCGTTCGCTGCTGGATAAAACCGAAGACCGGCTGAGCCAGAGTGCCAACCACCAACTGGAAGCCCTGTTCACCCATCGACCGGCCAACGCCGACGGCGATGTCTCAGCCCAGCCGGAACAACTGGTGATGGCGCATTTCGCCGCATTACTGGAGCTGGCGCAAAGTCAGGGAGAAGGCAACCAGGCGATCCCGTTCGACAGCGTGCTGAAACAGGTTGATGAGTTGTACAGCTACCTGACCGCGGTTCAGGGTGCGGCCAACAGCGGCATGTCGGCACCGCCCAGCGATATCATCCCGCGCTTGCAGGCCGAGTCCGGTCGTTTACCGGTACCGTTCAAACAGATGCTGCTGTCGCTGGCGATTGGTGCCAGCAGCGACACGCAACGCAAAGAGATGGAAAACGTCAAGAAACGCATCAGCGTCGAAGTCGGCAGCTTCTGCCGCCAGGCAATTGCCGGGCGTTATCCCCTGGTCGCCCGGGCGCGTCAGGAAGTGACGCCTGACGATTTGGCGCGCATGTTTGCGCCGAACAGCGGGTTGATGGACAGTTTCTTCCGTGACAATTTGCAAGGCAAGGTCGACACCACCCGTGCCAACTGGCGTTTCACTCCCGGCGTAGACGGCAAAACGCTGCCCGGTGGCGAAGGCATCCTGCGTTCATTTCAGCAGGCACAACGCATTCGTGACGCCTTCTTCGCCAACGGCACCGCGACGCCGTCTTACCGCGTGACCGTACGACCGGTACGGATGGATAACGACATCCTCAACCTGACGCTGGATATCGACGGGCAACTGTTCAAATACAGCCACGGGCCGCAGGTTCCTCTGGTGATCAGTTGGCCGGGTACCCGTAATACCAATCAGGTGCACCTGCAGCTGGCGCTGGCCAACGGATCCACCGCCAGCCTGGTCACCAGCGGCCCCTGGGCGCTGAACCGTTTGGTAGATATGGCGCAGACTTCCGCCGGCAGCAGCAGCCTCGGTCGTCAGGCAACCTTTAACCTGGATGGCCACCGCGTAACGCTGGAGTTCACTCCCAACAGTATCCGCAATCCGTTCCAGTTACCGGCATTCTCCTGCCCGTAGGCCCGAAGGACAAGATGATGAGCAATGACCTGATCCCAACCACAAGCATTGGCTGGTATGGCAAGATCCCTTCCGCCGGTGACTTCCTGCAGCGTCGTCTGCCGGATATGGTGGTTAACAATTGGGCCCACTGGTTCCATAACGGCCTGGTGAATCTGCAGCGCAATCCACCGGGCGCGAACGGAAATCCTTTCAGCAATGCGCCAGTATGGAACTTCGTCATTCCGGCCACGCTCGGCAGTCAGTATGTCCAGATGGGCTGCCTGTTGCCCGCTCGTGACCGGGTGGGACGTCATTACCCGATCTGCGCCCTGCGCCTGTTCTGCCAGCAAGACTGGCGAACTCAGCAGTTGAACATGGCGGCAGAATGGTACAACCAGCTCGGCCACCGGCTGCTCAATGGCGTGCGCAACGGTTTTTCCGCCGAGCAGCTCGACCGTTCGCTGCTGGAAATCCCCGCGCTGCCGACCCCACCGGCGGAGGCCGATTCCGAGATCCTGTCGATTATCGGCTTCCAGCATCCGGACGTACCCGGCCTGGGCTGGCAACAGGCGGCCGACTGTTTCGACCCGGCGCAATACACCAGTTTCTGGTGGACCAATCAGGCCGATGGGCATCCGCTCTATACCCATGTGCACAGCGGTAACCTTACCGTGCAACTGTTCTCTCTGCTGTTTGAACCCAATGGCTGGGCGCGCCCCGGTCGTGGCGGTCAATATCCGCAGATGTTTGATTAACCTCGCCTGTTGAAGGAAATTTTATGGCTATCGACACCCTGTTAGCCCCGGTTGACGCAGAAAATCCCTGCGGCGAAAACCTGGAATATGACACCGATTTTCTGGCGATGGAGCAGGCTGCGACCGGTAAGAGCGAGCAGCAGTTCGGCAGCACTATCATTCCGGCAGAAGCACCGGACTGGGTGCAGGTGGAACGGCTCGCGACCACGTTGCTGATGCGTACCAAAGATTTACGGGTGATGCTGTGCCTGACCCGCGCCTGGACGCAACTGCGCGGATTGCAAGGTTACGCCGACGGTCTGATGCTGATCCACCAGGCGCTGGAGCGCTACTGGGACACGCTGCTGCCGTTACTGGAGTTCGACGGCGAGGCTGATCCGCTGTTTCGCATCAACGTGCTGGCCGATCTCGGCGACAAGGCCGCGCTGACCACCAGCGTGCGCGCCGCGCCGCTGCTGAAAGGGGCTACCGGTGAAATCTCGCTGCGCGACGCCGGGGCCCTGCTCGACGGCAGTAAGCTCGAGTGCCCGACCTTTCCTGGTGGCCGTGCGCGCCTGCAGGATGAACTGTCTCAGCCGGAGCGCCCGGAGGCGCAATTGGTGATACGCATCGCCGAAACCCTCGCTGCCATCCGTACTACGGTCACTCGCCATTTAGGCGAAAGCGCCCTGCCGGAAATGCACAACCTGACAAAAATTTTCGCCCTGGTCGCTCAGTTCGGCCAGGACAGCGCCCCGGCCAGCGAGTCAGCCGAACAGCCAAATGACGCCGCCGTACCACCGACCAGCGCTGCCGCAGCGGCCCCGGCCGCCACGCTCAACTGGCGCAGTGCGCAAATACAGTCACGCGACGACGCCCAACTGATGCTGGACAAGGTAAAACACTATTTCCGTCTTCATGAGCCCAGCCACCCGGCGCCGCTGATGATCGACCGGGTACAGCGGCTGATTGCACTGGACTTTATGCAAATAATCCGCGATTTGGCACCCGATGGTCTTAACCAACTGGAGACCATTCTAGGTCGCCCCGATAACGAGGAGAACAACTAGCCGCCGACCCCTTTGTTCTCTTAACGATACTCATAACCGCATTTGAACCTGACTCTCCAAGCCGGAAGAGGCGCGTTCCCAATCGCCATTAGATGGAGTAAATCATGCCAAACTCGAAATCCCGTAGCGGGCAGAAATTTATCGCCCGCAACCGCGCACCGCGCGTACAGATTGAATACGATGTCGAAATTTATGGCGCAGAGCGCAAAATCCAGTTGCCGTTCGTGATGGGCGTGATGGCAGACCTGGTGGGGAAATCGGTTGATCCACAGGCGAGCGTTGATGAGCGCAAGTTCCTGGAGATCGACATCGACAACTTCGATGAACGCATGAAATCGCTGAAACCGCGCGTTGCCTATCAGGTCGACAACACCCTGACCGGCGAAGGCAAGCTGAATATCGATCTGACGTTTGAAAGCATGGAAGACTTCTCCCCTGCGGCGATTGCCCGCAAGGTGGACGCGCTGGACAACCTGCTGGACGCCCGCACCCAACTTTCCAACCTGTTGTCTTATATGGACGGTAAAAACGGCGCTGAAGAACTGATCTCCAAAATCTTGCAAAACCCGGCCTTACTGCAATCCCTGACCGATGCGCCGAAACCGGCCGCCACGGACGACAACAATCAGCGTGAGGACTAATCGATGAGCAACTCGCCTCAGCAACAAAAAGCGCTGCAGACCAGCGAAGCTTTCTCCAGCGATGAATTCAGCGCGCTGCTGAACAAAGAGTTTCGTCCCAAGACCGATCAGGCCAAGGAAGCGGTAGAAAATGCGGTAAAAACCCTGGCGCAGCAGGCGCTGGAAAACACCGTTACGGTCTCCTCTGACGCCTATCGCACCATTCAGGCGCTGATCGCCGAAATCGACGAAAAACTGTCGCAACAGGTTAACCAGATTATCCACCACGCCGAATTCCAGAAGCTGGAAGGCGCCTGGCATGGCCTGCACTATCTGGTCAACAACTCCGAAACCGATGAAATGCTGAAAATCCGCTTTATGAGCATTTCCAAGCAGGAGCTGGGCCGCACGCTGAAGCGCCATAAAGGTGTGGGCTGGGACCAGAGCCCCCATCTTCAAGAAAGTGTACGAGGAAGAGTACGGCCAATTCGGCGGCGAACCCTTCGGTTGCCTGGTGGGCGATTACTACTTCGACCACAGCCCACAGGACGTAGAGTTGCTGGGTGAGATGGCGAAAATCAGCGCTGCCTCCCACTGCCCCTTCATCGCTGGTACCGCACCGAGCGTGATGCAGATGGAATCCTGGCAGGAGCTGTCCAACCCACGCGATTTGACCAAGATCTTCCAAAATACCGAATACGCCGCCTGGCGCAGCCTGCGTGAATCGGAAGATGCTCGCTATCTGGGCCTGGTGATGCCACGTTTCCTGGCGCGCCTGCCGTATGGCATCCGAACCAATCCGGTTGACGAGTTCGACTTTGAGGAAGAAACCGACGGCGCGAACCACGGTAACTACACCTGGACCAACGCCGCCTACGCCATGGCCGCCAACATCAACCGCTCGTTCAAAGAGTTCGGCTGGTGTACTGCGATCCGTGGGGTGGAGTCTGGCGGTGCGGTAGAGAACCTGCCGTGCCACACCTTCCCGAGCGACGACGGCGGCGTGGACATGAAGTGCCCGACCGAGATCGCCATCAGCGATCGTCGCGAGGCCGAGCTGGCCAAGAACGGCTTCATGCCGTTGGTGCACCGGAAAAACTCCGACTTTGCCGCCTTTATCGGTGCCCAGTCGCTGCAAAAGCCGGCCGAATACTACGACGCCGATGCATCTGCCAATGCTCAGCTCTCCGCCCGTCTGCCTTATCTGTTCGCCTGCTGCCGCTTCGCGCATTACCTGAAATGCATCGTCCGTGACAAGATCGGTTCTTTCCGCGAGCGCGACGATATGGAACGCTGGTTAAACGACTGGATCATGAACTACGTGGATGGCGATCCGGCCAACTCCTCGCAGGAAACCAAGTCGCGCAAACCGCTGGCCGCTGCGGAAGTTCAGGTGGAAGAGATCGAAGACAACCCGGGCTACTACAGCGCCAAGTTCTTCCTGCGCCCACATTACCAATTGGAAGGCTTGACCGTCTCCCTGCGTCTGGTATCGAAACTGCCTTCACTGAAGCAGAACGACGCATCCTGACGTGCTGAAAGTCAGGCCGTGGGTCTGGTGAAAACATTGCCGGTAATCCCCATGATGGTTATCAGCAGGATAACCCGCAGTAATCAGCATTGAGCCATTGTCGTTTTTTAATGATGGCTCGGTAATTAATACCGATAGTATTCGGTATTTAATAAGGTGCATGGCACAAGGATATTAAATGGTAGTGCATTGCCAAATTTCAATTCCTGCTGCTATTACCTGAATTTTTCAACGTAACGTTAATACTACTGTTAACCCTTAATAAAGAGTGAAGATACTATGGCTATTGATATGTTCCTGAAAGTTGAAGGTGCCAGCGGTGAATCTAAAGATTCAAATCACAAAGGCTGGACCGACATTACTTCTTTCTCCTGGGGCGCTTCTCAACCAGGCAACATGAGCGTGGGTGGTGGTGGCGGTGCCGGTAAGGTTTGCTTTAACGATCTGCATGTCAATGCGCTGGTCGACAAATCAACCCCGGCGCTGCTGAAGCACTGCTCCAGCGGTAAACACCTGACCAAGATTGAACTGTCAGTCTGTAAAGCCGGTGGCAGCCAGGTTGAATACGTCAAAATCACTCTGGACGACGTGCTGGTCACTGCCGTGCAGTACACCGGTGCCGGCGGTGAAGACACCGTGGGCGTAACCTACTCCTTCCAGGCTTCAAAAGTGAAACAGCAGTACTGGGAGCAGAGTGATAAAGGTGGTAAAGGCGCAGAAAGCAGCGCAGGTTGGAATATCAAGGAAAACCGCGAAGCTTAATCTGTTTCCCCCGGTTCCGGCCGGGGGCTATTTATACCCTCTCATTAGTAAATCGGGCTATTCGTGCCTGCAGTCATCTCGCCATTAATATTAAAATAAAAAGTCAGTCACAAAATAAAAAAGCCGCATGCTAACCGGCTTACCAAAATAACCGCCAATTTTGGTAAGCCAGACACCGAAATAATAATTAACTGCAATATATTCTAATCAGCAGGAATGCCTTATGCGATTTTCTATTGTCAAAAATAAAAGTGGCCAGGTTCCGCCACAGAGCAGCTGCGACTTTCTGCCGCCCGGCGGCACCATTGGCCGTAGCGTGGACAACAACCTGGTATTGCCGGACGAAGAGCGTGCCATCTCCCGGTTGCAGGCGATCGTACATATTTCTGCTGATGGCGAATGCCGCGTAACCAACCGTGGCAACGTCACCCGCGTGTTGCTGAACGATATTCCCCTGGAGCGCGGCCGTCAGGTGGAGCTGCAGGATGGTGATATTCTCGGCATCGACGATTACCAGATCCAGGTCAGCTCCTTACAGCAAGCGGCTGCACCGCAGGCTCAGCCGGCAATTAAAACCGCCGACACCGCGCCAGTCACTACGCCGGCTGCCAAAGAGAAAGCGGCAGCCCCCATCCCGAATGAGATCTGGGACAGCCTGGTAGAAGAGTTCACGCCAGCCGCGGCGGTGACTGCGCCCCCGGCACCGGTCATTAATCAGGACCGCCATCCGCTGCTGGAAACGCCGGAGCCTGAGATGAACCCGGCCGATCCGCTGGCGCAGTTGGCGGGCGACGTCGAACTACGTCAACTGCAGTCGCAGCAAACCGATCCGGCAATGTTGTTCAACACCGACACCACCTTCGAACGCGATCCTATTTTGGCCGATACCACCCCAAGTGCGCTGTTGGCCGAACAACGCCCGACCACCAGCCAGGCTGCGCCGATCAAACCCGCTGAGGCGGAAAAAAATGCCCAGGAGCTCGATCCGCTGGCGCTGTTTGGCGGTTCTTCTGCCCCCACGTCGCCGGACGCGTTGAACAGCAACGATCCGCTCGGCCTGCTGATGGGCAGAGCTGTCCCCCTGACACAGCCAGAGCCTCCGGCTGCGGTGCCACCACCGGCGCCCCCATTACAGCAACCGGTGATGGCCGCCCCGGTGGAAGCACCGCAACCCAAAGCCGCGCCGCAGCCGGTCGCTCAACCGCAGCCCATGCCGCAACCTGAGCCACAGTTTTCGCCTTCAACCCCACCGCCTTCACCGCAACCGCGTCCACGCCCGGCCAACCGCCTGGGTATCGATCCGATTGCCTATCAGACTGCGCGTGCCCAAAACGGTAGCGCACCTGCGGGGGAGCGGTTGGAAGGCCCACTGTTGGCCGCATTACTACAGGGGGTGGGTCTGGATGACCTGCAGCCACAGCCGCACTTTGATGAGCAGCAACTCCGCCAGGCCGGTCGGCTGCTGAGCCTGTTTTCACAGGGTACCGTCGCCCTGCTCTCTTCCCGCTCAATCCTTAAGCGCGGTGTGAAGGCCGAGATGACCATGATCCTCGACGAGGCCAATAACCCGTTCAAACTGCTGCCCTCGGGCAAAACGGTATTGATGCAGATGTTCGGCAGCAAAATGCCGGGGTTTATGCCGCCGGAACAGGCGGTACGCGACGCACTGATCGACCTGCAGGCACACCAGTTAGGCATGATCGCCGGTATTCGCGCCATCATCGCCGCCATGCTGCAGTCGTTCAATCCGGATCGCCTCGAAGAGGAGGCGCGCAAGGAAGGCGCGGCACCTCGTCTGTCCCTGCCGGCCAGCCGCAAGGCGGCGCTGTGGGATTACTTCGTGAAAAGCTATCAGCAGACCTCCGGCGAAATCGAAGACGACTTTCACACCCTGTTCGGCGAAGCCTTCCTGCACGCCTATGACGTTGAAGTGAATCAATATAAAGACTCACAGACCCAACCGGACGCGTAATGAATATCACTATAGCCTCTACCTCCAATCAGGGCGGCCGCGCCTCTAATCAGGATCAGACCGGTGAAGTGGTCGGTAACCGCGCCGCCTGTTTCGTGGTCTGTGACGGCATCGCCGGTTTTCCCGGTGGGGACGTTGCCGCCAAACTGGCACACGACACCATCCTGCAAAACTTCGACGGTGAAAAACATCTCAATGCCCAGAGCATTCGCCAACACATTGCCAGTGCCAATGCCGCCATCCACCAGCAGCAACGGCAGTCGGACGAATACGGCAAGATGGGCACCACGCTGGTCAGCCTGTTTATCGATCGCGATTACCAACTGGCTTACTGGGCGCACGCCGGTGACAGCCGTTTGTACCTGTTCCGTCGCGGCTATCTGCATTCGGTGACCACCGACCACAGCCTGATCCAGCAAATGCAGGACGCCGGCTACCAAACCAGCGGCATCAACAGCAACCTGCTGTATTTCGCCCTGGGCCTGAATGAAGAACGCGACGCCAGTTACAGCGACGTGTTGCAACTGGAAGACGGCGACGTTTTCCTGCTGTGTACCGACGGTTTTTGGCACAGCTTTAGCCAGTCTGAACTGGAACAATCGCTACATATGGTCAACTCCCCCAGCGAGTGGATTGCCCTGATGGAGCAGGCATGGAAGAAAAATAATAACAGCGATAACTACAGCGCTATCGCCGTCTGGATTGGCTCACCGCAGGAAACCACCCTGCTGCATTCTCTGGCGGATGCGGAGCGGTTTCTGTCCCGCGACTGAGTCAGGTACAAATTCACAGCAAGGTTACCTATGAAATACTGGATGCCCGGATTTATCGCCCTGATGGCGATACCGGCCGCGCAGGCGGCGAATTATCGCTTGGTCTACTCCCCCAGCCAGAAGCTGGAAGTGTTTATCGATGGCGTCAAAAACAGCCAACCGGCAAGCTGGTGCGGCAAAACCATCCCGCTGCGCATCGTTTCGGCACAGAGCAAAGATCCCGCAGTGCTGGACGACTTCCTGCCACGGGTTGGCAATCTGTTGGCAAAGCAGTGCGCCAAAGCCAGCCAACTCCCCTGGACTCTGACCGACAAACGCGGTGAAAAACTGGCGTCCGGCGAAGCCAGCAAGGCACGGGGCTGGAAGCCGGTACACAAACAGCAGGCCATCGAACCGGTAGAACCCCCAGCGCCGGTGATCCCCGCCGCCGTGGCGGTCACCTCGCCGCAGGCAGACAGCGCACCGGTACCCAAGTTTGACCTGCCGCAGGGCTGCCATTTCCGCACCTACTGGAGCGAAGAAGCCAACGGCAGCACGCTGTTTATCCCGAGTGGCGACGCCCTGCGTTGTGGTGATGACGGCTGGTTAAACGGCAGCAGCAGCGTCACGCTACAGCAAGATGGCAAAACCGCCTCGCCGGCATTGTCGTTCTATCAGGGCTATCCACTGGTGAAGATCAACGTGGGTGAACACCCCTTGAACGTGGTCAGCGCCAACGTGCAGCGGCTGGTCCTCGGTGCCAACCCGCAGGCACCAGGCAGTTTCGCGCTGTTACCTTTCGCCCCGCAGCTTCACGCCTGGTCATTTAACGGTGAAGTGATCGTCGAAATGCCGCGTGCAGAAGCCGCAGACACCGCCAAAGTCAAACAACGTATTGAGCAGGCACAGCGCGCCTGGCAGCCACTGCTTGCCAGCCCGGCCACGCCGCTGAACTTCAAGCTGGTGGAAAAGCTGGCCGACGATCGCCTTGACCCTGCCAGTGGCAGCTACCTGTCGGTTAACAACGCCACTCATTGATTATTAAGGAAAGCCCTGTGAAATCATTAACAAACATGTTGCAAGGCGGCACGGTCAGCGCCGCTATCGGCGCAGTGGAAAATGAAATCAAAGCGCGACCGGCGGATGCCGATCTGCGTGCCGCGCTGGTGCAACTGCTGTGTCTGGCCGGCAACTGGCAGCGCGCCAATGCGCAGCTGAAATCCTGGCAGGCATTGAAGCCCATCGCCCAGCCCACCACATTGCTGTTAATGCAATCGGTCAACGCGGAACTGCAGCGTCAGGCGGTGTTCGCCGGCGAGGCCCCTCCCGCGCTGCTGCAACAAAGCCAGCCCTGGTTGCAACCCATGATCCAGGCGTTGCGCCACGATGCCCTGGGTGAAACCGAACAGGCGCAGGCATTGCGCGACGACGCGCTGGAAGCGGCACCGGCCAGTGCCGGGCTACTGACCCTGGCTGAACGGCCACAACCCGTGGCGTTTGATTGGCTGACCGACGGTGATGGTCGTCTTGGCCCGGTTTGCGAACTGGCATTGAACGGCACCTATTACTGGCTGCCGTTCGCCGAGATTGCGGAAATTCAGTTCCAGGCCCCACAAAGCGCCGTCGATCTGGTGTGGAGCCACGCACTGGTGCGACTGAACGACGGTCGCGAGCAGGTCTGCCAGTTGCCTGCCCGCTATCCCCTGAACGCAGGCAGTGACGATGCGCTGTTGCTCGGCAAACGCACCGAATGGCAAGCGCTGGGCGAAGGGCCGCACTACGCCGGTCAGGGTCTGAAAACCTGGCTGAGCGAGAACGATGAGTTCCCGCTACACAGCCTGCGCCACCTGAGTTTTAACGCGAGCGCCTGACGATGAACAGCAAGCGGCCAACCCAACATGATGATGGTGACCTGCGCCGTCAGGGCTATCGCTCCCGCCAGGACAGCGAACGCCTGACCTCGCGCGACAAAATGCAGCCGGTGCTGCTCGACATGCTGACCGACGACGAACCGCAGAAAAAAAAGGAAGCTCAGGTGCGCAACCTGGTCTCGCACAGCGAACTGCGCCGCCGGGTGCTGCGCGACCTGCAGTGGCTGTTTAACTGCGTGAACAGCGAGTCTAGCCTCGATTTGGGCGATTTTCCGCAGGTACGGCGTTCAACCCTGAACTACGGCATCGCCTCGCTGGCCGGCAAACGCATGTCAGACATCGAATGGCAGGATATCCAGTTGGCGCTGACCGAATCCATCCTCAATTTCGAACCGCGCATCCTGCCCGAAGGGCTGCAGGTGCGCTGCATTTCGGACACCGGCTCGCTGGAGCTGCACAACGTATTGTCGATTGAAATCAAGGGGCGCCTGTGGTGTGTGCCCTATCCGCTGGAGTTTCTGTTCCGTACCGACGTGGACCTGGAGAACGGCCACTTCGATCTGAAAGACATAGGGTAAGCCGATGGACAGTAAACTTTTAGACTATTACAACCGCGAGCTGGCCTATCTGCGTGAGATGGGCGCAGAGTTCGCCGAGCAATATCCCAAAGTGGCAGGCCGCCTTGGCATGCGCGGTATCGACGTAGCGGATCCTTATATCGAGCGTCTGATGGAAGGCTTTGCCTTTCTCACCTCGCGCGTACAACTGAAGATGGACGCAGAGTTTCCACGTTTTTCCCAGCGTCTGCTGGAGATCATCTACCCCAACTATCTGTCGCCAACGCCATCTATGGCGATTGCCGAGCTGCAACCCGACAGCAACAAGGGCGACATCAGCAACGGCTTTGTCGTGCCACGCGGCACCATGATGGACAGCCAGTCGCTGAAAAAGAGTGGCATCACCTGCAGCTACACCACCGCGCACGACGTCACGCTGCAGCCGGTGCGGCTGAAAAGCGTCGAACTGGGCGGCATTCCGGCCGATATTCCACTGGCCGCTCTGGGGTTGCAGCACAGTGGCTGCGTCAGCGCGCTGCGCATCCGGCTGGAGTGCTATGACAGCGTCACGCTCAACAACCTGCAGTTGGACCAGTTGATGTTTTATCTCTCCGGCCCGGACTTGCAGGCACAGCAACTGCTGGAACTGTTGATGCAGCACAGCGTCGGGCTGATTTGCCAGACGGTGGAAGCGCAACCGCAACGGCGGGTGCTCGCACTGGACGGGTTGCGGCAGGAAGGCTTCGCCGCCGATCAGGCACTGCTGCCGAACGATCTGCGCAATTTTGAAGGCTATCGCCTGCTGCAGGAGTATTTTGCCTTTCCGGCGCGCTTTCAGTTCTTCAGCGTCAATGGCATACGCCCACTGTTGCAAAGCGTACGCGAAGGCAAAAAAACGCTGCGGCAGTTTGAGATCCTGGTGCTGCTTGACCGTCAGGATGCGGCACTGGAGCGGGTAATCGACGTCGCCCATTTGGCGTTGCACTGCACGCCAGTGATTAATCTGTTCCCCAAAGTCGCCGAACGCATCACGGTCAGCGAAAAAAGCCATGAATATCATCTGGTGGTCGATAACATTCGTCCGCTTGATTATGAGGTGTTCTCTGTTCAGCGGCTCGGTGGCAGCGCCAGCGAAAAACGCTATGAGCAGGAATTCCGGCCGTTTTACAGCACCCTGAGCGCGGATGACGGCAACTACGGCGCCTACTTTTCACTGCGGCGCGAACAGCGCACGTTGTCCGAACACGCCCGTCGCTACGGCACCCGCACCGGCTATGTCGGCTCGGAAGTGTTCGTCTCTCTGGTGGATGAACGGCAGTCGCCGTGGCACAGCGACCTGAAATACCTCACCGCCGACGTGCTGTGTACCAGTCGCGATCTGCCGCTGATGCTGTTGCAGCAGGATCAGGGCAATTTCGTGATGCCGGACTCGATCCCGATCAAACAGGTGTCGCTGAAAAAAGGCCCGACGCCGCCGCGCCCGGCGCTGGCCGAAGGCATGATCACCTGGCGGCTGATCAGCCAACTGCAATTGAACTACCTCAGCATGATGGATGGCGACCCGGAACAGGGGGCCGCCAGCCTGCGTCAGCTGCTCGGCCTGTACGGCAACCTGAGCGAGCCGGCGATCACCAAGCAGATCCAGGGCGTTCGCCACTGTAACCTGCGCCCGGTATACCGCCGGGTGCCCGAGCCGGGGCCGATCGTGTTTGCCCGCGGTATCGCCATCGACCTGACCGTCGATGAACAGTCATTCTCCGGCAGCAGCCCCTACCTGCTGGGTAGCGTTCTGGAGCGTTTGTTCTCCCGGCTGGTAGCGATGAACACCTTTACCGAAATGACGCTTTCCAGCCAGCAGCGCGGTGAAATTGCCCACTGGCAGGCGCGCATGGGCAAAAGGACGCTGATTTGAGCACTCTTGACGCCGAGGCGGAACTGACGGCACCGCCACAGATCAATGCCTTGCACCGCCTGCCGGAGGATTTCTGGCTGCGGCTCGGCAATGCGCCTTATAAGCACGATTTGTTTCAGCTGCTGCGGCGCCTCGACGCCCAGGGCGGCCAGCCATACCTGCTGGGCCGTGCCCCCCTGCCGCGCCATGAGATGCTGCGGCTGGGGCAAGAACCTTCACTGTCGTTCGCTCCTTCGACGCTGGCACAGGTCAGCCCACGGCCGCAAAGCCCGCTGCACGACGTTTCTATTTTCAGCTTTGGCCTGTTTGGCCCCAACGGGCCGCTGCCGCTGCACCTGACCGAATACGTGCGTGAACGGGTCTATCACCACCAGGACACCACCCTGCTGGCCTTTGCCAACCTGTTTCACCACCGGCTGACGCTGCTGTTTTACCGCGCCTGGGCCGACGCACAGCCCACGGTATCGCTGGATCGTCAGGATAACCGGCGTTTCGACCAATACCTTTCCAGCCTGATTGGCATCGGCCAGCCGGCACAGCAGCAGCGCGACAGCATCAATGCTCATGCCAAGCATTTTATGGCCGGTCATCTGATTCGCCACAGCCGCGATCCGGAAGGCCTGAGCAAAATCTTGCAACAGTACTTCAAGGTGCCGGTGCGCATCGTGGAAAACGTCCCGCACTGGCTGCGGGTAGAACCGCGCGAACAGGCGCGTCTGAAGGCCGGTCGCGGCGCCCCCCGGCTCGGCGAGTCTTCGTTCCTTGGGATTGCCGTGCGCGATATTCAGCACAAATTCCGCATCGAACTGGGGCCGATGTCGCAACAAAACTATGAAGGCTTCCTGCCCGGAGCCGAACTGTGCCGGCAGTTACGTGACTGGGTGCGCCAGTATCTGGGCATTGAGTTTGTTTGGGAACTGCGGCTGATCCTGGCCAAGGATCAGCTCAGCGGTACCCAACTCGGCGGTGCCCAGCGCCTGGGATTAAGCAGTTGGCTGGAAGACGCCCGTCAGCAACGCGACCTTGACGATCTGATCTTCAGCCCCGAACCGCTGGAAAACCCGTTCTGACTATTATTTTGGCCTGAGCCGCATAGCGCTCCGCCACGACCTGAGGAAAACCATGTCTGAAATCAGCCGCTCGGTATTATTTGGCAAACTCGATAGCCTGTTATTCACCTCTCTGGAAAGTGCGACGGCGTTTTGCAAGCTGCGCGGTAACCCCTACGTTGAGCTGGCGCACTGGCTGCATCAACTGATGCAGGCACCGGAGGCGGACCTGCAACAGGTGATCCGCCACTTTGCGCTGGATGAGGGGCAACTGGCGCGTGACATCGTCGAGGCGCTCGATCGCCTGCCGCGCGGGGCCAGCGCGATTTCCGATCTGTCCGAACATATCGACAGCGCGGTGGAACGGGCCTGGGTTTATGGCTCGCTGAAATTCGGTGCTGCGCAGATCCGCGGCGGCCACCTGCTGCTCGGTATCCTGAAAACCTACAGCCTGCGCCACTTGCTGAAAGCCATCTCCTCACAGTTCGATCGCATCAACGCCGATCTGCTGATGGAGCAATTTGCCACTATCACCGCCCACTCGGCGGAAAACAGCCTGACGCCGAGCGCCCAGGCCGACACCACGCCGACGGCAGCGCAGACCGGCGGCAGCGTGCTGGCGCAATATGCTCAGGATCTGACGGCCAAGGCGCGTAATGGCGAGATCGACCCGGTGACCGGGCGTGACGAGGAAATCCGCCAGATTGTCGATATTCTGATGCGTCGCCGCCAAAACAACCCACTGCTGACCGGCGAGGCCGGGGTCGGCAAAACCGCCGTGGTCGAAGGCCTGGCGCTGCGTATCGTGGCCGGTGACGTTCCGCCACAGCTGCGCGACGTCCAGCTGTATCTGCTGGATATCGGCATGCTGCAGGCCGGGGCCGGGGTGAAGGGCGAGTTCGAAAAACGCCTGCAAACGGTGATTGACGAAGTTCAATCCAGCCCCACCCCGATCATTTTGTTTATCGATGAGATCCATACGCTGATTGGTGCCGGTGGCGCGCAGGGCACCGGCGACGCAGCCAACCTGTTGAAACCGGCGCTGGCACGCGGCCAATTACGTACCGTCGGGGCCACTACCTGGTCGGAATACAAAAAATACATTGAGAAAGATCCGGCGCTGACCCGCCGTTTCCAGGTGGTGCAGGTGCATGAACCGAGCGAAGACAAAGCGCTGCTGATGCTGCGCAGCACCGTCAGCCCGCTGGAACAGCACCACCGCGTGCTGCTGCTCGATGAGGCAGTCGACGCCGCCGTGCGCCTGTCGCATCGCTACATCCCGGCACGCCAGTTGCCGGACAAGGCCGTGGCGCTGCTGGATACCGCCTGCGCCCGCGTGGCGGTCAGCCAACATGCCGAGCCGGCCCAGGTGGAAGACTGCCGTCACCGCATTGAAGCGTTGCAGATTGAATGGGATATCGCCCGGCGCGAAGCCAAGGTCGGCATCGGCAATCCGCAGCGCCCACAGGATATCGAGGCTCAGTTGGCGCTGTGGCAACAACAACTCGAGCAGCTCACTGCCCGCTGGCAGGAGGAGTTGGCGCTGATCCAACAGATTATCGACCTGCGCGCCCAGTTGCATCGGGAAGAAATTGAGGCCGAATCGACTGACGAGGCCACCGAGGAGCCACAGCCCGCGCCCTCTGCCGATGAACTGCGCGCGCAATTGGCGCAGTTGCAGCAACAGCTTGGCGAACTGCAGGGCGAGGCCCCGCTGATTTTCGCCGCCGTCGATGCCAACGTGGTGGCCGCCGTGGTGTCCGACTGGACCGGCATCCCGCTGGGTCGCATGGTGAAAAACGAGATCGACGCGGTACTGCAACTGGCGGATACGCTGAACCAGCGGGTTATCGGCCAACGGCATGCGCTGGATCTGATCGCCCGTCGGGTACGCACCTCACGCGCGCGGCTGGACGATCCGAACAAGCCGGTCGGGGTCTTTCTGTTGGCAGGCCCTTCCGGCGTAGGGAAAACCGAAACCGCGCTGGCGCTGGCGGAAACGCTGTACGGCGGCGAGCAGAACGTGATTACCATCAACATGAGTGAGTTCCAGGAGTCGCATACCGTTTCAACCCTGAAAGGTGCCCCTCCCGGCTATGTGGGTTACGGCGAGGGTGGCGTGCTGACCGAAGCGGTGCGCCGTCGCCCTTACAGCGTGGTGCTGCTGGACGAAATAGAAAAAGCCCACCCGGACGTGCACGAGATCTTCTTCCAGGTGTTCGACAAAGGCTGGATGGAGGACGGCGAAGGCCGCCACATCGATTTCCGTAACACCATCATTATTCTGACCTCTAACGTCGGCACCGACCTGATCGCCGGGCTGTGCAGCGATGCGGACCTGATGCCAGAGCCGGAGGCACTGAGCGGCGCCCTGCGCGAACCGCTGCTGTCGGTATTCCCGGCGGCGCTGCTCGGCCGCTTGTTGGTGGTGCCTTACTACCCACTGACCGACGCCACGCTGGGCAATATCGTGCGCCTGCAACTGGGGCGAGTACAGCGCCGGCTGGCGGAGAACCACGATATCGTCTGCACCTTCGACGACGCGGTGATCGAGCAAATCGTCAGCCGCTGCACCGAGGTGGAGTCCGGCGGCCGCATGGTCGACGCTATTTTGACCAACACCCTGCTGCCGCAGATCAGCCACACCTTACTGACCGGCAGCGCCAACGATCAGCGCTATCGCCAACTGCACATCGCGCTGCAGAAAAACGAATTTATTTGTCAATTTCAGGCATAACGCCGCGGCCGCCGGTATGGCGGCCATTGTTCACAGAGAGTCATCATTATGTCGGGAACCGGGGTAAGCAAACCGAATTCAAACAGCCTGCCGATCGGCTATAGGTTCAATGAATTCGAGATCAAGGAAGCTATCGGCGAAGGCGGTTTCGGCATCGTCTACCGCGCCTACGATCATCAGCTGGAACGCACCATCGCCATCAAAGAGTACATGCCGACCTCGCTGGCGATGCGCAATGACGATCTGAGCATCGGGCTACGCGGTGAGCGTTTCAGCAAAACCTTCCAGGCCGGGTTAAACAGCTTTATTCAGGAAGCCCGCCTGCTGGCGCGTTTCTCACATCCAGGGCTGCTGCACGTACTGCGCTTTTGGGAAGAGAACGGTACCGCCTACATGGGCACCCAGTTTTACAGCGGCACTACCCTGAAGAACCTGCAGGCGCAGCAGCCGGAGAAAATCGACGAGGCCTGGATCCGCAGACTGTTGCCACCGCTGTTCAGCGCCATCAACACCATCCATCAGGAAGGTTATCTGCACCGCGATATTTCGCTGGATAACATTCAGATCCAGGAAAACCAGTTGCCGGTGCTGCTGGACTTCGGCTCAGCGCGCAAAGAGATCGGCAACCTGTCCGACGAAACGGAAATCATGCTCAAACCGGGCTTCGCGCCGATTGAGCAATACACCGAGAACAGCGACGGTGAACAAGGCCCCTGGACCGACATTTACGCTCTGGGCGCCGTGCTGCATACGCTGATCGTCGGTTCACCGCCGCCGGTCAGCGTGGTGCGCAGCATCGAGGACAGCTACCAACCGCTGACCGAGCGGCGCCCGGCGGGGTATTCACTGGAACTGCTGCGCACTATCGACCATGCGCTGGCGTTGAAACCGGAAGACCGGCCACAAACCATCGACGAAATGGCCGAACTGCTGCATCTGCCGATTGCCGATGAAAACGAAATCATCAGCACCCCGGCCGCCGCACCGGAAAACCTGCTGGTTGCCACCAACCCGGCCGCCGGTGCCGCAGCGGCAGGCGCCGTTACCGCGCACGGCATGAAGCTCACACGCCCGATGATGGCAGGTGCAGGAGTGGCCGCTTTGCTGGTGATCGGCGTCATCGCCTGGCTAAGCGGCGGCGACAGTACCCCTGCCCCGATAGCGGCCAATACGCCAGACAGTGCAGCGGTGGATAAACCCATAACGCCGCCACCAAGCGCACCGGAGACGGCCGAACAGCCGCCTGCAGCCCAGACCCCTCCGGCACCACCGCCGGTGGCACTGGTGTATTTCAAACTGCAACCCGGTGAGCAGGTCAGCCTGGACGGCAAACCCCAGCAGGTGACCCCCGGTGACAACGGTTTTGCCCGCCTGAATTTGGCACCGGGCAGCTATCAGTTGGAAATCCGCCATAACGACCAGTTACGCCGCCAACAGCTCAGCATAGAGAACGCCGGCACCTGGCTGGTCAACCCGGTCATCGCAGGCTAACCCTCCGCTTTTCCGGCCCGTCACCGCGGGCCTTCACCGTATTTTCATGAGATTGACGCATGCGTCATTCACAGAGGACGTTCTCATGCTGGATCGTATTATTGCGCATACGCCACTGGGCCAGGAGTCATTGCTGTTCCGTTCGCTGGAAGGGACTGAAGCCCTTTCCTCACCCTTCGATTTCGCCATCGAACTGCTGAGCAAAAACGCCCGCCTCGACCGCAAAGCGCTGCTGGGCCAACCCCTGACGCTGGAGATCCCGACCCAGGGTTTTCTTGGCCCGCCCCGCTACCTGAACGGCAAGATCACGTCGATCGCCGTCAGCAGCGAAGAGATCGGCGGCACCCGTTATGCGGTGTACAACCTGCACGTGCAGCCGGATCTGTGGCCGATGACCAAGGACCGCAACTTCCGCATCTTCCAGGAACAGACGGTGCCGCAGATCGTCAAAACCCTGCTGACCGAACATAATGTTCAGCTGGAAGACCAGCTCACGGGCGACTACCGCCTGTGGGGCTATTGCGTGCAGTACAACGAGAGCAGCTTCAACTTCATCAGCAGGCTGATGGAGCTGGAGGGTATCTATTACTATTTCAAACACGAGATGGGCAAGCACACCCTGGTGCTGGGCGATGCGCCCCACCATCATCAGCCCTATCCCGGCTATGAGATGATCCCTTACCACCTGACGCCGTCTGGCGGCAGTACCAGCGAAGAAGGCATCAGCCAGTGGACCCTGTCCGATCACGTCACGCCGGGTATTTACAGCCTCGACGATTACGACTTCCGCAAACCCAATGCCTGGCTGTTCCAGGCACGTCAGAACCCCGCCTCACCGACGCCGGGCCAGATTGACGTTTACGACTGGCCGGGCCGCTATACCGAGCATCAGCAGGGGGAATTCTACGCCCGTATCCGTCAGGAAGCCTGGCAGGCCGAGCATCAGCAGATTGAAGGCACCGCTACCGCACTGGGCATTGCCCCCGGCAGCACCTTCACGCTGTATAACGCCCCGCATGCGGACGACAACCGGGAATATCTGACGTTGCAGGCCAAATATCACCTGAAGGAAAACCGCTACGCCAGCGGCGACGATCAGCACAGCGAACACCGTATCGATTTCACCGTGCTGCCGGCGGATATTCCCTGGCACCCGGCGCAACAGGCCAGTTGGCCAAAAACTCACGGCCCGCAGACGGCAAAAGTGGTCGGCCCGGCCGGTGAGTCGATCTGGACCGACAAATACGGCCGCATCAAGGTGAAATTCCACTGGGATCGCTTCGGGCCCAAAGACGATGGCAGCTCCTGCTGGGTGCGCGTGTCCAGCGCCTGGGCCGGCCAGGGTTATGGCGGAGTACAGATCCCGCGCGTCAACGACGAAGTGGTGGTGGACTTTATCAATGGCGATCCGGACCGGCCGATCGTGACCGGTCGCGTGTATAACGACGCCAGTATGCCGCCCTGGGCACTGCCGGCCGCCGCAACCCAGATGGGTTTTATGAGCCGCACGAAGGATGGCACCGCCGACAACGCCAACGCCCTGCGCTTTGAGGATAAAGCCGGTTCGGAACAGGTGTGGATCCAGGCGGAACGCAACATGGACACCCAGGTGAAGAACGATGAGAGCCATACCATCGATAAAAACCATACGCACCTGGTCGGCGGCAATCAGATGCAACGGGTGGTGCTCAACCAGGCGACCGGGGTTAAAGGCGACGCTTCGTCGCTGACCGGCAAAACGCGCGCCGACAATGTGGTAGACGCCTTCACCCTGGGCTCCGGGGAGTCACTGCGGCTGGAATGCGGGGAAAGTGTCATTGAGCTGCGGGCCAATGGCCAGATCAATATCACCGGTACCAGCTTTAACATCACGGTCAAAAACGACGGCGAGATCAACACCGGCGGCAAGCTGCAACTCAACCAACCGGGCGGTGCCGCGCGCACTGCCGCCCCAGGGCCTGATCACAAAACGGCAATCCAGGGTGCCGTCGACCAGTTGTTCCCAAAATCCTGACCGCCGAACTTTTCGGCCCTCAACACGTTTAGAGAATACCCATGAATTATCTTTTCCAGGAAGGTCATTTCACCCTGCCCACCGGCCCTTGGCAGGACTGCACCGTCAATATCCTCAAAAACCCGCAGACCGGCGCTTCTCTGGTGATCACCCGTGGCGCGATCCCGCAGGACAGCACGCTGGAAGACGAATTTGAAAAACAGTGGCAGGCGCTGTTGCCGCAGATCACCGATTTGCAGCAGTCACCACGCCAGCGCATCAGCGTCGGGCCAAACCACCTTATCCGGGCTATCGAGGTCACCAGCAATTTCATCCGCGCCGGCCACCACCATCATCAGCATCAGTTAGCGGCACAGCCCGAGGGGAGCCAGACGCTGCTGATCGTGACGTATTCCTCAATGAAGCCTTTCACCCGCGAGGATGACCATGAATGGCAGCTGGTGAAAGCTTCGCTGGCATTGACCGGACAGGATGACCGATAACCATGAGCGATATTTGGGCGGCAAGAAAGGATGACGAACTGATCCATACCAGCCCGCTGGCGGACATCGCCAGCGCCGTTGCCGAGGTCGCGGTTTACTCACTGGCGACAGCCGCCGTTGCGGCCGCAGCGGCAGCGGCAGCTCCGGCACTGGCGGGTGTGGCTGTGTTGGGTGCGGCGGCAACAGCGGCTTCCGGCTGTGTCGGTGCCGGTCTGATCGTCGGCTTCACCGCCAGCCTGACCGGCGTCGGCGAACATATCAGCAACGGTTGTGACACCGTCGCCAACTGGCTGTTTCCCCCGGTGGTCTCTGGCGTGATCCTCACAGGATCGGCCAATGTGTTCACTAACGCCAAACCGGCCGCTCGTGCCGCCGGGCGGTTGCTCACAGCTGATGAGATCAAAGCCCTGCCCGCGCCGCAACCGCCACAAAGTTTTTGGGATTACGGTTCTGAGCTGCTGGCCGCCGGGGGCAATATCATTTCCCAGTTGTGGCAGCCCAGCGTCGCCGGTCCCAGCCTGCCCAGCCAGGCGCTGGAAGAAGACAAGATCGCTTGCGACAAGCACCCCAGCCCGCAATATCTGGCGGAAGGTTCCGGCAAGGTATTCATTAACGGTCAACCAGCCGTGCGCAGTAACGACCGTTCAACCTGTGAAGCCAAGGTCTCGACCGACGTTTCAAAGAATGTCCTGATCGGCGGCGATGCGGTTGTGGTGCGGGATATCAAAAGCGGCAAACTGCCAGGTATCGGCCTGGCGCTGACCGTACTGCCATTGCTGCTCGGCAACCCGTCCAAACTGGTCAAGAACCTGCCCTGCATGATTGGCGGCGGGCTGGCGGCGGCAGGTGCCAATGCGCTTGGGGAAGCGATCCACGCCGCGTTTAATCCAGTACACGCTGCCACCGGTGCCAAGGTCCTGAACGGCGAAGAGGATATCGATCTGCTGCTGTCGGCGCGCTTCCCACTGGTCTGGCAGCGTAATTACAACAGCCGTAACCGCTATCAGGGCCTGTTCGGTCACGGCTGGCGTACACCGTTTGAAACCTGGGTCGATCTGGCTGACGACGGCAAAGGCGGTGTCGAATGCTGCCTGCATGATGAAACCGGCCGCGAACTGCGCTTCCCGCTACCCGAAGTGAACAAACCCAGCTTCAGCGCCGGTGAAGGGCTGATGTTCCGCAGCGGTGAAGAGGGCCAACTGGTCATCGCCGATACCGATGGCAGCGTGTGGCGGCTGTTTGTCCCGCTACCACAGGAGCCCTCTCGCCTGCGGCTAATGTCGCTGAGCGACGAATATGACAACGCGCTGCTGTTGAGCTACGACGAACAACAACGTCTGAGCCAGATCAGCGACAGTGCCAACGCCATGACGTTGCAACTGGAATACGCCGATGCTCGCTTTGCCGATCGCGTTACGGCACTGTGCCATAACCAGCAGACACGGGTACGCTATTGCTATAACGACACCGGCGATCTTCACCAGGTGGTTGACGCCGGTGGCCTGATTACCCGCGAGTTCCATTATAACGATCAGTCTCTGTTGACCCGCCATCAACAGGCGGGCAGCCCCTATTTCGAATATCGCTGGGCAATGTTTGACGACTGGCGGGTGGTGGAACACCGCGATGAAGCCGGAAGCGGCTGCACCATAGATTACGATTTGGCGGCAGGCCTGACCACCGTCACCGAATACGATGGTCTGCAACACAGCCACCGCTGGAACAGCCAGCAGTTGATTACCGAATACACCGACGAGCGCGGTGAAGTCTGGCGCTACCAGTGGAACGACGAAGATATGCTGGTCGCGAGTCAGGATCCGTTGGGCCATGGCTGGCAATTTCGTTACGACGAAGCCGGTAACCTGGTCGAAGAACAAGATCCTCTCGGCAATATCCGCCTGACACAATGGCTGCCACAGCGCGCGCTGCCGGTCAGTATCAAAGCACCTAACGGTGGCACACAGTATTTTTATTACGATCAGCGCCACGCGCTGGTAGCCGACGTCGATGCACTCGGTCACACCCAGCGTTATTTGCGCGATGACTACGGCCAGGTCGTACAGTCGGTCGACGCCAACGGCGGCATCAGCCATTTCGCCTATGACGAACACGGCCAGTTGATCCGCGCCCGCGATTGTTCAGGTAAACAGACCACCTACAGCTACCTGCCACAAGGCTGGTTAACCGAGGTCACCGATGCCGCCGGTGAGAGAACCCGTTACCATTACGATAACGTCGGCCGCCTGACACAGTTGCAGCGTGCCGAAGGCTGGCAGGAGAAACTGGGCTGGAACGCACAGGGTCAGCTGGTGCATTACCAGGGGGCCGATGGTCGCCTGACACATTACCGTTACGACAGCGTCGGCCGCCTGCTGGCCACCCGCAACCCGCTCGATGGCGAAGTGCTGCGCAGCTACGATACTCGTGGTCGGCTGACCGCCCTGCGCAATGAGAACGGCGAGAGCTACTGCTTCCAGTGGACAGCGGCCAACCTGCTGCAGGAAGAGACCGGGCTGGACGGTATCAGTACCCGCTATCGTTATGACGAGTGCCGTCGGGTTATTGAGCGCATCTTTGCAGCCAATACGCCTGCTGCCTTTTCACACTACTTCAGCCATGACGCCGCCGGACAACTGTTGAACAAGCAGACGCCGGACGGGGAAACCCACTATCGCTACAATCCGGTCGGCCAGTTACTGCACGCTGCCTTCTATCGCGGCGATGTATGGCGGGATTACCAGACGGAAGCGGAGAGCGAAGCCAGCTTCAGCTATGACCTGTTGGGTCGAGTGCTCAGTGAGCAAGGTAACCAGGGCACGCTAAACTACGCTTACGACCCGATGGGCAACCGCACGCAAATTGCTCTGCCCGACGGCCGCACCCTGCGTTCGCTGTACTACGGCAGCGGCCACCTGCTGCAGGTGGCGCTGGATGACGTTACCATTAGCGAATTCGAGCGTGACAACCTGCACCGTGAGTTAAGCCGCACCCAGGGCCGACTGACCAGCCGGCTGCACTACGATCGGCTCGGCCGCAAAGATCGCCGGGAGATTTTTCACGACAATCGCCAACGTCCGGCCCCTGCCAGCAGTTCGCGGCAGTGGTTCTACGACTATCAAAATAACCTGACGCGCGAAGAACAGAACGCCAACCCGTTCGCCTATCAGCGTTATCACTATGACGCCGCAGGCCGTCTGCTAAGCCAGGACGGCACCTTGCCAGACACCGAGCGCTACCGCTACGATCCGGCCTCCAACCTGTTGGATGAGGGGCAATTCCGCCAGCGGCATAACCGCGTTATGCACTATCAAGGCATCGATTACCGTTACGATACCTTTGGCCGCACGGTGGAAAAACGCAAGGGTCACTACCGCTGGCAGTACCGTTACGACGCCGAACACCGACTCTGCGAAGTGGTACGTTACAGCCTGCACCGCAGCGAACCCTTGCAGCATGTGCAGTTCCGTTACGACCCACTCGGACGGCGCACGCAAAAACAGGTATGGCTGCAAAGCCAGGACCTGCGCCAACCGGGCGGCAAGCGCCAGATCACCACCTTCCTGTGGGAAGGTTTCCGACTGTTGCAGGAAACCCGCGATGGCATGCCGCTCACCTATGTGTATGCCGATCAGGGAAGCTATGAGCCACTGGCACGTATCGACGGCGGGCCGCAGGCGCAGGTGTTTTACTTCCACACCGCGCCCAACGGCGAACCGGAAAGCCTGACCGACAGCGACGGTACCCTACGCTGGCAAGGCCACAGCAGCGCCTGGGGCAAAACAAAGTATGAAGAAAATCAGCAGCATCTGGATTACTCCCAAAACCTGCGCCTGCAGGGCCAATATCTGGATCGCGAAACCGGATTGCACTACAATCTGTTCCGTTATTACGACCCGGATATCGGCAGATTTACCCAGCACGACCCGATTGGGTTGGCGGGTGGGATAAACCTTTATCAGTATGCACCGAACCCTTTGGGGTGGGTGGATCCGCTGGGTTTGAGCAAGTGTTCTACCGGAAAATCATTATCTGTTAATAAGCCCAAAATATTGAGTAGCTCGAACTTAACGGATACTGAAAGAAAGTATCTAGAAAGGCAGTTTATGAAAAAACAGAACTCTCTAAATCGTGCAGCTCAAAGAGGTGAGTTAGTTTGGTCCCCAGGAACTCATGATGTGAGGATCTCTTCGGTTCAGAGTTCATATCGCCAAGCTGTGTCATCACGCTATGAAAAGATGTTCGGCAAGCCTGCAGATTTAACTAAGTTGAATGCGGATCATCCTGTTGATTTAATCGTTGGTGGTTCACCAACACAACGTCTACAAATGCTGAATGAATCTATAAATAAAAGTGTTGGTAGTTCGTTAAAAAATGCTGGGCGGAAGGCTGGGCTTCAACCTGGAGACCGGATAAGTGAAATAATATTTAATTAGAGGTAATGATGAATAAAACCTTCTCATTTTCAACAGATACAGCAACTCTGGTAATTTACGACTTGTCCTCTCTAAAGCATAGAGTTAGTGACTCACCTGATTGGTGGAGCATTCCTGAGGATGAAATAGATGAGATTAATAAAGGTAATGTGCTTTTTTTAAATTTAGGAGACGATGGTAGTTACACAGTTAAAATCATTGATGAGATAAATGGAGATCGTGACTCATTCTTTTTAAACGTCCCATCTGGAGACGTATTCATCGGTGCTGGGGAGGATGTGAGTGGTGGTGACCTTGAACCAGACGGCTCTGATTACATGGCTGGTATAATGATTAAATTACCTCCTGGTGGATATGAAGTTAAATATAATAGAGACGAAACTGACATATCGATATCTTTCTCTAGAAGTAATTGTAAAGTAAATAACATCACTGATCTCATTAGAATTTAGTTAAGTATGGATGTTAATTAACTAAAATAATCCTGAAGTAATCTAAAAGATCCTTCAGGATTAGTAGCATGCTGAACCAGCCCAGACTTGTTTGACACACCCTAAAGAAGCACCAGTCATAGGGAATGTTTCCGACTGCAGCAGGCAACCCGCGATGGCATGCCGGTCTCTCTTCGATTGGGTTTAACCCTAAATATCGACCTTTAGCTTTGTGATGCACTGAACCTGTCTGGGTTGGTGAATAAAAACGAAAATCATAAAATATAAAACATTCTATCTAATCAATAAGTTATTTATAAAAAGCATTCGTTAATTCACCCGCAAATCCAAAAACCTGTGGTAGTGCGACTTCTCTGCGCTGCACAACCAAACTCACCCTAAAAACCAAAGGAGAGATACCCACCTATAGCCGTTGCAATCACCATTAATATTTGGTTCAAGTTTAATTCCGGGCGTATTAGCAAATGCTGTAACTGCCCAGAAGTATCACCTCACTTATTGGCCTTGATGGATATAAATCCGCTTCGCCAATGCAAATTAATCAATTTCATATAGGTATCAAAATGGCAATTGACTCATTTCTGAAGGTTGACGGGGTTACTGGCGAATCTAATGATTCGAATCACAAAAATTGGACTGATATTCTGTCATTCAACTGGGGGGCGACCCAGTCTGGCAATATGGCCGTAGGCGGTGGCGGCGGGACGGGGAAAGTAAACTTCAAGGATTTGGAGGTGCAGGCACTTATTGATAAATCTACACCGGCCATTCTGAAGTTTTGCTCCAGCGGTAAACATGTAACCAAAGTAGAACTTTCTATCTGCAAGGCCGGGGGCACCCAGGTCGAATATACCAGGATCGTGCTGGAAGATGTCCTGGTCAGTATGGCGGACTTTACCGGTGTTGGGCACACCGACAATATCCTGGTTAAATATCGTTTTCAGGCTTCCAAGGTCAATCTGCATTACTGGGAGCAAAGCGCCAGCGGCACCAAGGGTGCAGAAACCAAAGCCGGTTGGGATATTAAACAGAATAAAGAGATTTAATCGAGGGCAGCACTATGGCAGACCCAACGCTGGCGATAGATAATCTGCTCAACGATCTCTCGGTATACAATGCTGACGAGCTGCGGATAATTATCGCCTTTGTTAATGAGCTGGATAATACAGCGCTCAACCAGTATGAGAATGACTCCGAACGGGCAATCATGTCCAGTTTCGAACGATTGCGCCAGAGCAGTGATGCCCAGCGCAATGGTGAAGATAACACCAACGAGATGGAAATGGGGCTATTAAATAATGGCAACAATACCACTCTGCAAGAGAACTCTGGTTTCTTCCAAAAATATAAAACCTCGCTGCGGGGTTATGGAGGCAACGTCTATGACGACAGGCAAAAGAGTAACTATGATTATGCCGCCAAGGCAGTAGGTGCCGTGGGCGCATTATCAGGCGCGGGGGCTACCTATGCGGCGATCGCCGCCGCTCAGGCAGCAGACACGCTGATGACCAACATCTATGTCCGGTATGCCATGACGACGATCGGCGCGACCGGTATCGTCAGCGCCGGCCTGTTGATGCTTAGAAATACCTTGTCCGAGCGTCAGCAGACGGACAATAAGGACTTGCTGGAAGCAACCAAAAGAACGGCCAAGGCGAGGATCAAGCTGATTGAGTTCGTTAACGAAACGCGGATAAAAATCATCAAGGATGAAGACAAATGCCGCAGTAATGCCGAGCTCTATATGGGCAGACGTTATACGGACCAGGCCAGGGGCAGAGCGGATCCGAATCTGGATCGCATTGAAACTCTGTTATTTACCACCCTGAACGAACGATCCGCGCCGTTACAAGCCAAAATCCTGTTAACCAGTGAGCAGCAGTATGTCTCGGTCATCAGTGATAGCGGCACGACGGATATCTCAAGGGCGCATATGAAGTTAATGTATGAAATCGCCAGTACCTTCTAGCCGATAATAAGAGAGCTGAGCCCGGTATTCGCCGGGTTCAGCCCCTTTTCTCTCCCTGATGCCTCAGCATTTTCCCTTCCCTGCACCGCAAACTCAGCCTTTTTTCACCGTCTGGTAAATATCCAGGTCAAAGTAACCATCCGCCTCGCAGTCATTAAGGTAGTGCTCATAGCTCACCCCTTCTACTGGCTGATAGCCGCTGGCCGGCAGTTCCCGCTGATAGAAATCACCCCATACCCGCTCGAAATCCCCGTCGCTGACGCGCACGTTGTAAATCGCATATTGCCCGGCGGGCAGGGTTTGTAACGCAAAACCCTCACTGCCCGACGTCGGCAATACGAAATCATCCGCCACGGTAAACACCACATCGGCCCGCAGTCGCTCGGGCGCCACTTCAGCCGGATCGTCCCAGTACAGCACCAGCCACTTCCCTAATGGCACCTGGTGTTGCTGCTGCCAGGCCATCAGCCGTTGGCAGCCCTGAGGGATGGTTTGCGGATAAGGCCCGACCACTCGCACACCCACCACTCTTTCCGCTGATTTATCTTCAATTCTTATCGTCATCGCCCTCTCCTCGCGCTAATACGGGATACCGTTCAGGCACCAATCTCGGTTCGCACATCCAGCAGTTCCGGGAAGAAGGTCAATTCCAGCGCCTTTTTCAGGAAGCTGACACCGCTGGAACCGCCGGTGCCGGTTTTAAAGCCGATAATCCGCTCCACCGTTTTCATATGGCGGAAACGCCACAGGTGGAAGCTCTCCTCAATATCCACCAGCTTCTCGGCCATTTCGTAGGCTTCCCAATATTTTTGCGGGTGGTCGTAGATCTCTTTAAACGCCGGCAGCAGGTCCGGGTTGCGCTGGTAAGGCTGGGTCCAGTCACGTTCGATACACTCCTGCGGAATCGGCAGGCCGTGACGTGACAGGTAGAGCAGGTATTCATCGTACAGGCTGGGTGCCTCGAGGATCGCCTTCAGCGCGGCGTGTTTATCCGCATCGTTGCTGAATACCGCCAGCATGGCGGCATTCTTGTTGCCCAACAAAAATTCAATCGAGCGATACTGATGGGATTGGAAACCCGATGAGTTGCCCAGCACGTCACGGAATTCAACGTATTCCGACGGTGTCAGGGTTTCCAGCACCGCCCACTGCTCAAACAGCAAACGCTGGATCTGTTTGACCCGGGCCAGGATTTTAAAGCAATGGCTGAGTTTGTCCTGCTGCACCAATATCCGCGCGGCCTGCAGCTCATGCAGCATTAACTTCATCCACAGTTCGGAGGTCTGGTGCTGCACCACAAACAGCATCTCATCATGATGCTGCGGGTTGGACAACGGATGTTGGCAGTCCAGCAGTTGATCCAGGCACAGATAGTCGCCGTAGCTCATGCGTTTGGAAAAATCGGTGACAATCGCGCTTTCTAATTCCCGTTTGTTCATCTGTTCTCTCCGCTGCGCTCACGACCGGAAGCGGCGTGTAGCGTGCTGCAAACAGAAAACATAGTACACAACCCTCAGCCCTGAAGGACTATCAACCAGAGTTGCCACGCAGATCTCAGGCTGGGTAACAGTGCTTTCATTTCATGATTTTTTCTGCTCATCCCCGCTGCGGTGATCAACGGGGATGAGCCAGGCATTTAATCCTGCGAGGACGAAGATTGGGCGGCAATATAATCCCGTCGCAGAACCATAAACGACCGCTCAAAAGTAATCACCGTCTCGCCGGTGGATTTGATACCCAGGGTTTCAACCGTGACAATGCCTTTGTTCGGCTGGGATTTTGAAGGCCGTTTTGCCAGGATTTTGCTGGTGGCATACAGCGTATCGCCGACAAAAAGCGGATCTTTCAAACGCACTTTTTCCCACCCCAGATTAGCCACGGCTCTGGCGGACAAGGCTTGCACGGTCATGCCGCTGACCAACGCCAGGGTAATGCTGCTGTTCACCAATACCCGGCCATATTCAACCTGGGCGCCATAGGCCTGATCGAAATGCAACGGATGCTGGTTCATGGTCAGCAAGGTTAGCCAGGTGTTGTCGGCTTCTGAAAGCGTGCGCCCCGGCCAGTGTTTGATGGTCATGCCAGGCTCGAAGTCCTCGTAGTCGCCACCGTGTTCTTCAACGTACTCATTTTCGCCAACTCGTCTTAGCATGGTCTCTTCTCTGTGGATGGATAGAGTGCGATCGCGGCGGCCGTGTCTTCAATCGCCAACCCCACACTGCGAAACAAGGTTGTCTGCCCTTCGCCCGCAGCAGACTCGCCAAGAATGACGGCGCCAAGTTCATTAAGATCTTCAGGCTGGAGGTAACCCTGCGTGAGGGCGGTTCGCACCTCTCCTGCGTCCTCCCTGGCGGCAGCGGCGGTTTCCACCACCACAAACGCCGTTTTCAGCAAGGCAGGAGCAACCTCAATAGCCTCTTCATGGGTGCCGCCGATAATATTCAAATGCGCCCCCGGCGTTACCCAATCGGCCTCAATCAAGGGTTGGGAAGATGAGGTTGAGGTGGTGGTGCAGATGATATCCGCCCCCTGCACGGCTTCGAACACGCTATGGCAAAGGGTAATCTCTGCCGCCGTAACGGTTCGCGCCCACTGCACGAACAGATCGGTTCTGGCCGGCGTGCGGGAAAAGATTCGCACCTTGCGGATCGGGCGAACGGCAAGCATTGCCAGCAGCACTGCCCGGGCCTGTACCCCGGCCCCCAGAATGGCCAGGTTGCCGGCATCGGCATTAGCACACAGGTCGGTCGCCAAACCGGCCACTGCGCCGGTGCGAACTGCCGTTAAGCTTGCGCCGTCAAGTAATGCCAGCATCTGGCCGGTATTGATGTCGGTCAGCACCACCACGCCGTGGATCAGCGGCAGTCCGTGAGCGGAATTACCCGGCGTGAGCGTAGTGATTTTGACGCTGGCGACACCGCGTTTCAGCCAGCTGGCCGGGCTGACCAGCATCTCTGAACGGCCATGGTCCAGTAAGGTGCGCGGCGGTGATTGTTCTTTACCGCTACGTAAATCCTGGAACACGTCACTCAGGGCGATCATCACCTGTCGCAGACGATCACCCCCCGCCATTTCAGCGGCGTCGATGATTAACATGGTCATGAGGCCGCCCTCTTCAGCTCGGCGACGACCTCAACGATCAGGTCTTCCTGCCCGGCAATAATTTGTCGTCGTCCCAGTTCGAAGAAGACATCGCGCGCATCCACCCCGGCGCTGCCTGCATGGTTTAGCACCGGGCTTTTGAAGCCGGAGAAGACACCGGCCAGACCGCTGACGATGCCCAGAGAGTCAATCATCGGCGGAACCACCATTAACTCTCTGGCGGCGAGATCGGCGGCATCCAGAAAATGATAGAGATCGATGCCGGTGTTGAAACCCAGTCGTTCCAATACCGGGATCAGCACTTCCAGTTGGGTATTGCCCGCCCCGGCACCAAACCCACGAGCGCAGCCGTCAATAATGCCGGCGCCCGCCTGAACGGCGGCCAGCGAATTCGCCACCGCCATGCCCAGGTTGTTATGCGCGTGGAAAATCAGCGGCACCTTTACCTGCATGCGCATGGCCGTAATACGTGCGGTGACATCCTGCGGCAAAAGACTGCCGGCCGAATCCATAATGCCGACCGCCTGGGCGCCGTAACCCACCAGTAACGCCGCCTGCTCAGCCAACTCGGCCGGGGTGGCCATATGGCTCATCATCAGCACCGCATGAGCCTCAGCGCCCTGTTCCCGCAGCCAACCCAGGTGGCGTTCGGCCAGCGTAGCCTCGGTACAATGGGTACCAATGCGCACCACATCCGTGCCGTAAGCCAGAGCTTTGGTCAAGTCGGCGATGGTGCCCCAACCGGGCAACATAAACACCCCCATCTTGCTGTTTTGCAAAGACTCGCGCACGGTGGTCAGCATCTCTTCGTCACTCAATGCCGCACGCCCCACCTGATAGGAGGAAGCCCCCAGCCCGTTACCGTGGCCGACTTCAACCATCGCCACACCGGTTTTGTCCGCCGCAGTGGCGTAGCTTCGCAACTGCGCCGCAGTGAGTTGGTGTTTTACCGCATGCTGACCATCGCGCAGGGTTGAATCGTTAATGAGAATAGTCATTGGCCACCTCCGCTTTATTTCGATAGTGCGCATACTGTTCGGCGACCAGAATGGCAGCGGAATTAATCAGGTCCAGGTTGCCCGCGTATTCTGGCATGACCTTGCTGCTGGCCGTCACCTCCAGCGAGATTGACGCTCGCCCTTCGGTCACCTTGAGCGCCGTTAACCGATAACCCGCCGAAAACTCCCGCACCGCCGCCGCCGCCGCAGTGACCACCGGGGTTATCTGTTCTGCCGTCACGCCGGGAATATCGGCAAATATAGTGACCCTGAACATGGCTGGCGGAGTGGCCGGGCTGATATTGAGGATCGCCTTGGTATTTGCCACGCCGGTGAAAGCGCTGAGCGCAATCTGCGTGGTTTCTACGTATTCATCGATGTTGACTCTGGTCGCTCGCCCCAAAATATTGCTGGCTACGGTCGCCACCACCTCGATGTCGTTAATTTGGAAATGCCGGCTCAGGGCATGCAGGATCGGGATCGACGCCTGCCCACCGCAACTGATCAAACTGACATTGCGATCGGTCAGGGCTTCGGTACCGGTCACCGTGGGGACGATCATTTTCCCCAGGTGGCTGGGAGTCAGGTCGATCAGCAACGTACCCAGCGGGCGTAGCAACTCCCAGTGTTTGACATGTGACATGGCGTTGGTGGCGTCGAACACCACATCGAATGGCTTAGGGGCAGCCAGAATGGCGTCGATACCGCCGGCACTGATCGGGCAACCCAGCTCAGTGGCAATCGCCAAACCGGCCGAGTCCTTGTTACGCCCTGCCACCAGCCCACAATGCAGCCAGGATGAGCGATATATTTTATTGACCAGATCCATCCCTATGGCGCCGGTCCCTATCACGGCAACGGAGAGCGTCATGAGTTGCTCCTGTTAAAACGAGCAGCCCAGGCCTGGCCTAATCCCAGGGTGGTATGGGCCATGCGGGCGAAGGGTGGCCCCACCATATGACCATCGAGCAAGGCAATGCCCCCTTGCGCAGCCTTGACCGCCTCGGTGATGCGGCGCGCCGCCAATAACGCGCCTTCGTTAGGCCGTAAGGCTGAATTGATCGGCTCAAGCTCACTGGGGTGCACGGTAGCTTTACCGTGGAAGCCCAGATCCCTGATGTTCTGGATTTCGTGAGCCAGCACCTCGGGTTCAGAAAGACGATAGTTGGCGGTATCAATGCAACCAATGCCGTGTCTGGCACTGGCCAGAACCATCGCCTGACGTGCCGCCAGCATTCCCGACCAGGTGATGGGTACGCCCAGCGTGGCCGCCAGATCCGCAGAGCCAAAAATCAGGCCATCGGCTACGGCCGCGACGTCATCGAGATCGGTAATGGCTTCAACGGTCTCTATCGTCAGGTAAATCTCCGGGTGCTTGCCCGCAGAGGCAAAAGTCTCACGCAAAAAAACCACCTCGGCAGGTGACCTGACCATCGACATGACAATAAACCCCGGCGCGGTGCCGCTACCACAGAGCATCACCAGATCATGCAGCGCATCAACCGTACCCAGCGCGTTGATGCGCACGGCAATATTCGCCGACGGAGGGGCATTATCAAGAGCGGTGCGGCAGATAATCCGCCCTTCTGCCTTCGACGGGCCGGGAACCGAGTCTTCCAGATCGATCAGGTGGACATCGGCGTCATAAGTCAGCGCCTTGACTACCCGGTTGAGCGACAAGGCGGGCGTATACAGAATGCTGCGCGGAATGGCGCGTGTGTTATCCGTCATTGGGGAGCCCTTACTTCAGCCAGTATTTTGCACAAACGGCGAATTTGATCTTCTGTTTGCCCGGCACGCATCATGACCCGCAGACCGGCAGTGCCTTTGGCGACGATCGGGAAGAATACCGGTGAGACATAGAAACCGGCTTCTATCACCTGACGCCCTTCGCTGATCACCGTTTCATCGCTCATCGGCACCAGTCGGATCGGGTAGGCGTTGCCGCTCTGCTCGGTCGGGATCAGGGAATCGAACAGCGCAATGTTGTCGTACAATTTCTTTTGCAGCATCGGCAGTTCTGCCGTGCGGTGAATTTCGGCAGAGGCCAGGCTGGCACCGATGGCCGCCGTGTTCAGATTTTGCGAATAGTTGAGTCCGCCGCCAAAGCGCTCGACCAGGCGCAACATCGGCTGTGAATAGCCGTTGAGCAGTATCGCCGCCCCGCTGGTGCCGAAAGCCTTGTTGAGCGTGACCACCATAACGGTGTTCTCATTGAGCGCCGGGCTGTGTGAGCGAACGTAACCGATCCCACGTTCGCCATAGGCGGAAATAGAATGTGAATCATCGTAGAACACCATCAGGCCGTATTTGTCCTGCAGTTCGGCTAACTCTTTAACCGGCGCATAGCCACCCAGGCTATCGCTGCCGTCAACCACGTAGCAGACCCGTTGGTATTTCTTGCAGCAGTCCTTAATGAACTCCAGATCGTGGTAATTGCAGGTGACGACCTCGGTTTCATCGGCACAGGCGGGTTTTGCCGCCGCCAAAGACACATGAGCATGTTTATCGAAAATCATTAACGGCCGAACACCGTTACCCAAATGCCCGGAGGCGATCAGCGGTAGCAGTCCCCCACTGATGCTGCTGGCCGACACGCCACTGAGAACATCGGCCTGGAACAGTTCACCGAGCGATTCCTCCAGCTCTTTGAGCACCGGAAGCTGGACCCTGCTACGGGCGATGCAGTGATCCAGCACGCCGTAACGACGTACCGCGTCGATAGCCCCTTCTATCACCCTGGGATGGGAGTCCAGATTCAGGTAAGAACAGCAGCTAAAATTGACAAATTGATGACCACTCGGGGTGGACAGGAGATCGTTTTCGAGTCCGGCGACGATCCCTGCGAGTCCGTTCTGCTCTGACATATCCCAGAAGGGATTACCAATACCGATTGCTTTGTCGTTGTTGCGATATTGGTTGGTTGGCATGATCTTCTTGCGGCTGGTCATCAAATTCCTTCCTTCTTGGCAGGTTCGGGTTGATAGTTATAAATGCCTTTGAACTTACGGTAGGCAGCCGTGTAGAGCGCGGAATACAAAACATAAGGCCTGCGCAGGATTTTCAGATCCCACAGCCAAAAGTTAACGTTGATATTCAGGTCGTCTAACGATTCGGCCTGATGCCACCAGCCCAGCGGCAAATACAGCATTTCACCGGGCTCCAGAATAAAATCGCGGCGCTGCGGGGATTTCGCTGCCAACCGTGGAAAACGCTGTGGGTCAATATTGTTAAAATCGAAGGCCTGCGATTTGTCGCCAAATCCCTTTAGGATAGAACGCGGGTAATAATCGCGGCGGCCGGGTGGGTAAAGAATGAATCGTTTTCTTCCCTGCAGGGCGATATTAAAGTTCTCGAGTTCGTCGAAATGACTTTGGGTAAATACACCGTGGTAACTTATCCATAAATTGGCCGCATTCAGACCACGACGGGAAGCCAGTAGCGAAAACGCATCAAAGCCGAGAAGAGTATTGATATCTTCTGGCCGGTGCATAATATTGGAAACCACCCGGTACCAGGTGCTGTTGTCTCGCTGGTATTCTTCATTTTCCAAAAAACCACGAAGTTGAATTTTCGTGGTCTGCCATCGCTCGGTATTTTCCTTATTGCTCGCCTCCCGGAATAATGTGACATTGTCATCACCTAACCGTTGAGCAATAAGGTCATTAGCACTATTGCTGGTATCAAGCGGTAAATCAGTAATAATCACAGGAACGTCGGCTCGGAAAATAGCCTCCACTCCCATAGCGACAAATTCATTAAAGCTAATACGTGGAACGGGCATACCCGTGGTTAACTGGTTCACGATGGCCGTTTTCCTGTCTCGGTAATAAGAGTGAGAGAATCCCTTGGCTTAAATGGGGCTTGGCATTGATTTCTTACTGAGTAGTGATTGGCTGAACAGACTGGCTAATAAGGCGAGCATGCCGGCGGCCAGAGCGATCCAGGCGACCTGGGCAGCCCCTGTTTGATCTGAAAGTTGCCCGCCCACCGAGACACCGAAGGAAAAACCCAGCCACCCCGCGCTTGAAAGCCAGGAAAAGCCTTCGGATAAACAGCCTTTCGGGGTTAATGACTCCAGCAGGTTACTGCAGGTAATTAATAACGGCGCCACCGATAAACCGGCGATAAACGCAGACACACCCATAACCAACGGGGAACTGGTGAAAACCAGGGGAACGGTGCCTGCGAAAAGCGTGGCGGATGTGAGCAACAGCAGCCGTGGCTGCGGGATAGACCAGTTCATCGCACCATAGCAGAGCCCCCCTACCAGGCTGCCCCCGGCGCAAATAGACAACAGCACTCCGGCGAGAGTGGGATTGCCCACCTCTTTGGCAAAGGCGATCATCATGACATCGATCGAGCCAAGGAATATGCCCACCGCCGCATAAGAAACCATCAGGCTACGCACCCATATCATGCTAATAGCCCTGCGGTTTTTTTCGTCAACCTTCTGCACAATAACCGGCTCTGAACGCCGATGCAGCACCAACGCCATCGACCCACTGAAGGTGAATGCGGCACATAAAGCCAACCCCGCAGCGGGGTGCAATACCGTGGCTAACACAATGGCAACCAATGGCCCCAACAAGAAAATAATCTCGTCGAGTACGGTTTCTAAAGCATAGGCGGTTCGCAGAGCCTCATCGGTGACCATCGCCGCCCAACGGGTACGAATAAAGCCATCAACCGGTACTGATGAACAACCAATACCAATAGCCGCGGCCATAATTAGCCATAAATGGGCATCAAGAAACACCAGGGCAATCAGCAAAGCTATGGCGATAATGTGACAGCAACTGGTGACAATAAGCACTTTTCGCTGACTGAATCGGTCAGCAAAGCCCCCCAGTATCGGGCTGGCCAAAGCCTGGGTAATCATTAAGGTTCCGGCGACGGTGCCTGCTATCCACAGCGAATTGGTCGTGGCAGAAAGCAGCATAATGCAGCTAATAGATCGCATCGCCACGGGAAAACGCAGCAATAAACCAAACAACGAAAGCGCGGCATGTCCGGGGCCGGACAGTAATCGGGTATAGGAGCCAAAACTGAATTTAGACTCAACGGCATTTGTTTCCATAAGGACTCTCGTTAAAATATCGCTTATACCCAGGCAATTAAATATATTCGTCAGAATACATCCACCCACCTATTAGATTAAGTGCGCACAATAGAGATAATAATTTAATTATTTACACATAATAATCCGAGGGAGTGAAAGCACGCCCAAAGATTAAGTTTCGCCATGCTAAATATGCTCTCCAAAGTTTATAAATTTATTTAATACGATGGGCATTAAGAATTAGCAATGCTAATGGATATTAGCAAGAGCGTTTTTGCATCACATTGATGCGTTATTGCATTATCTAGATAATATAACCAGTTAGCGATAAAATAATGACCGAATATAATTTTTTTTTCGCTAAACTCACCATTTTCAGCAAAATTGGTTGGCGCTCTGGCGCATCAGAATACCAGGCAAGAAACTGTGCCGTAATCGACAACTTTCTTATCTAATAAAGCCAAGTTTTGTTGCTGTGGTTTACTTATGATGAAGGTTTAGTGCGCAGGAGCATCGGCCCTGACATTTGACACTACGCGAGGAGAGAAGCATGGCTACAGGCATTGGCGGTTGCACGGCGCAACAGGCCCTGGAACAGTTGCAACCGTTGACGGACAATCCGCCTGAAATCGCCGGCGATGAGTATCGGCAACGCATTCAGCATGCACAGCGCCTGATGCGCGAAAACGGTATCGACGCCTGCTATGTCAACGCCGGCAGTAATCTGCGCTATTTTACCGGTACTCAATGGTCGGCGAGTGAACGCATGGTCGGCGCGGTGATCCCAGCCGAAGGCGAAATCGCCTATATTGCCCCCTGGTTTGAAATTGGCACCTTCAAAGACGCACAGGTGATAGAAGCAGAAATTTTTAGCTGGCATGAGGAAGAAGATCCCTATCGGTTGTTCTTCACCGTACTGGCCTCTCGCGGGCTAACGGGCGCACGCCAGGTGGCAATTTGCGAAACGGCTTCGGTCACCCTATTCCTCGGCCTGCAACAATATGCCGGCGATATCAGGCTGATCAGTGCCCAGCCGATCACCGGCCATTGCCGCAGCCGTAAATCGGTGACGGAAATCGCGCTGATGCAAACCGCCAATAATATTACTCTGCGGGTGCAGCAGGCTGCGGCCAGCATATTGCGCCCTGGCATCACCGCCAGCGAACTGATCGACTTCGTCGATAAAGCCCACCGTAAAATGGGCACCAGCGGCTCGTACTTCTGTATTGCACTGTTCGGATCCGATAGCGCGTTCCCCCATGGCGTGAAACAACCCAACCCGCTGCAAAACAACGATATCGTGCTGCTCGATACCGGCTGCCGCTATAAGGGTTACCTGTCCGATATCACCCGTACCTATGTGTACGGCGAAGCCAACGAACGGCAACGTTTCGCCTGGCAGGCGGAGCATGAGGCGCAGGCCGCCGCTTTTGCCGTTATCGCGCCCGGTGTGCCCTGCCATAAAGTGGATGACGCGGCACGCGATGTGCTGGTTTCTTATGGATTTGGGCCGGACTATCAGCTGCCGGGCCTGCCGCATCGCACCGGGCACGGTATCGGGCTGGATATTCATGAAGCCCCGTATCTGATCCGCAAACAGCAGCAACCGCTCGATGTCGGCATGTGCGCCAGTATCGAACCCATGCTGTGCCTGCCGGGTGAGTTTGGCATCCGCCTTGAAGATCATTTTTACGTCACCCACGAAGGTGCACGCTGGTTTACCCCGCCGGCAAAATCCATTGATAACCCATTTGATTTAGCGGGCTGATAATCCCCCGGGCGGCGATGCCGCTCGGGTTTAAATATAAATATTAATATCGACCATGTTTAATAAAACCATTTAATTATAAAACTTAGTGAAACCACTAATTAATTAAAATTTCTCACCACCTGAGTAAAATAACTCTTGATATAAAAATAGTTGTGAGCTAAAAATTAACCGTCCCTTTCAAAAGTGAATATAAAAATAAATTACACCTTCAAATGGAGTTGATGATGAAAACAATTGATATAGCTTTGCTAGACTCTATCGCCGGTGGCCGTGGTAATAACGGTGGCGACCGTGTAGATAATGGCGGCAGAAACAGAGGTAGAACCAGCAACACCAGTGGAAAAGCTGATAATGGTGGTTATTATAAGAAACAGAGTCAGGAGACAACAAATTGTAGTGCTGGCATTATCGGCGGCATGATTGCAGGAGCTGCTGGCGGACCGCTTGGTCTCGGCTTAGGACTTATTGGTGGATCACTTGCTGGTGGGTGCTTCACCAACAAAGGTTCTAATGGTGATAATAATAGCAATGCCGGAAATAAAAGTTCTAATTGTAATGGTTCAATTGGTAGCTCATGCCGTATCTAAACTAGAAACCATAGGCGGTAGTTTATTACTACCGCCTTATACATCAGAGTCGCGTTATATATGATAAAGACAATTAGATCGTTACTTGTATTGTTAGCTATAGTTTCCAGCAGCCCTTTCCTTAGCGGCGTTGGTGTGCTTAACCCTGGTTCAGGCTTTGCCGCGCCGGCAGGCATGTCTCAATTAGTCATTATCATTGCCACTTTCTCTTTTTTCATTTCTTTATTTTTTAAAGTATTCGATTTTTTTTACAAAGTCTTCAGCATGAAGATAACATACTGGACAATATCAGTTTTAATTGGGATGGTTTTATTAGCTGGTGCAGGCATCGGCGTTGATTATCTTTACTCTGCGCCAGAAAAAATCTCAAAACTCATCGTTGCCGTGTTCTTTTCACTTTCCATTATTATTTCCATATATAAAGTCATCTGTGTGGTTTTCAAAAAACATTGATAAAATCGCCCAACATATGAGAAATAGGTATCATAAAAAAAGCGTATTTATTTCATATTCAATCGCTTGGCCAGCCGGTGCAAGTTACCGCTGTCCAACTCCAGCTTACGTGCCGTGGCGGCCCAGTTCATCTCGCATTCCACCAGGGTTTTCTCAATCACGCTGCGCTGGAAATGCTGCGTCAGTGTGGCAAGACTCAACCCAATAGCACTCTCCGGCAGGGCGTCATCTATGATCCTGGTCGGCAAGGCTCCAGCCTTGATAGTGAAATGCGCCGGTAACAGTTGTAGCTCGCTGCTGCTTTGCTCGGCGCGGGCTAAAATCGCCGCCCGATAGATCGAATGTTCCAGTTCGCGAATATTCCCCCGGCCATGAATACTGTTCTAGCGCCGATAACGCCTGTACCGAGAGCGTTAACTGCATCAAGCCCAGTTTGATGCGGCAGCGTTCGCAAAAGTACCCCGCCAGCAGGGCAATGTCGCTGACCCGTTCACGCAATGGCGGCACGGCAAGTGGGAACACGCTCAGCCGATGGTATAAATCCAGGCGGAATGCCCCATCCACCGCAGCCTGTTTCAGGTCACGATTGGTGGCCGCCAAAATGCGCACGTTAACGCGCTTGACCCGGTCATCCCCCACCCGCTGGAGATCACCGTATTGGATCACCCTTAGCAGTTTGGCCTGTAACGATAACGAAAGTTCGCCAATCTCATCGAGGAACAGGGTGCCATTATCCGCCATTTCAAATTTTCCGGCGCGATGTTGAATGGCACCGGTAAATGCGCCTTTGACATGGCCGAACAGCTCACTTTCCGCCACGCTTTCCGGCAGCGCGGCGCAGTTTAGATAGACCAGCGGATTGGCCGCCCGCGCCGATCCCTGATGGATCGCCCGCACTACCAGCTCTTTCCCGACCCCGGTCTCTCCGGTGATCAATACGTTGAGCTCGGAACCGGCAACGATGCTGATTTCCTGCTTGAGCTGCTGCATCACCGGCGAAAGCCCGATGATTTCATCATTTTCTCTCGGGGAGCTTCCCCCCGGAGAGGCCAGCGGAGACAGCGCCTGTCGCTCCAGCGCTTCGACCAATAACGCATTGTTTAGCGCCCCCGCCGCCAGCGCACTGATTAACCGCAGTTCCTCATCGCTAAAGCGATCGAATTGCATCGGATCCAAACTGTCGAAAGTCAGCGCACCGATTAAATCCTGCTCGGCAAACAGCGGCAACCCAATGCAGGCATGAACCTTCAGTTGGTCATGACCTGGGATCAACCCATCGTAAGGATCCGGTAATTCGCTGTCCGCAGGGAAACGCACCACGCCACCGGCGCGGGCAATCGCCTCCAGGCGTGGATGAGCATCCAGCGCGAAGCGCCGCCCCAGCACGTCCTGGGCCAACCCGTCGATAGCCAATGGTCGGAACTGTTGTCCTTCAAAACGTAATAATGCGGAAGCGTCGCAACGCAGCAGGCTACGCAAACTATTGATCAAACGTTGAAAGCGGTCGCGTTGCGTCAGGCCGCTTTGCAGTTCAATAGCGATGCTGGCGAGGGATTGTATGGAGAGGGTCATGATTGTCATTCCGACACTGCCTAGTCATAAAGACAATGCTACGCCGATGTCAAAATGACATCAAATAATTATTAGTATTTATAAAACAATAAGATAAAAACTGGCACGCCCATTGCTCATTACAAGTATCAAAATTGAGTCGCTGACAACAAAGGTAAAGAGCATGGCAATTCAGGTAAAAAACAATATCCAATGGGTAGGACAACGTGACTGGGAAGTCCGTGACTTTCATGGGACAGAGTACAAAACCCTAAAGGGCAGCAGCTATAACAGCTATCTGATCCGTGAAGAGAAAACGGTGCTGATCGATACGGTAGACCATAAATTTAGCCGTGAGTTTGTACAAAATCTGTCGGCGGAAATTGATCTTAAAACCCTGGATTACATCATCATCAATCACGCAGAAGAAGATCACGCCGGGGCGTTGACCGAACTGATGGCGCAGATCCCGGGGACGCCTATCTACTGCACCGAGAATGGCATTGATTCGATCAACGGCCACCATCATCACCCGGAGTGGAATTTCCACGTAGTACACACCGGCGACAGCCTGGATATCGGCAACGGCAAACAGCTGATCTTCGTTGAAACGCCGATGCTGCACTGGCCGGACAGCATGATGACCTATATGACCGGCGATGCGGTGCTGTTCAGCAATGACGCCTTTGGCCAGCACTACTGCGATGAGCATCTGTTTAATGATGAAGTCGATCAGAATGAATTGTTTGAACAATGTCAGCGTTACTACGCCAATATCCTGACGCCGTTCAGCCGACTGGTGACGCCAAAAATCAACGAGATCCTAGGTTTCAACCTGCCGGTAGACATGATAGCCACTTCACACGGCGTGGTATGGCGTGATAACCCAACCCAAATCGTACAGCGCTATTTAGAGTGGGCGGCGGATTATCAGGAAGATCGTATCACCATTTTTTACGACACCATGTCCAACAACACCCGCATGATGGCGGATGCGATGGCACAAGGCATCAATGAAGTCGACCCGCGTGTGGCAGTGAAGATTTTTAACGTGGCGCGTCATGACAAGAACGAGATCCTGACTAACGTATTCCGTTCCAAAGGCGTGTTAGTGGGCTCATCGACCATGAATAACGTGATGATGCCGAAAGTCGCAGGGCTGTTGGAGGAGATAACCGGGCTGCGTTTTCGCAATAAGAAAGCTTCGGCCTTCGGCAGCTACGGCTGGAATGGCGGCGCGGTAGACCGCATTCAAACCCGATTGATGGATTGCGGCTTTGAAACCACGCTGGCGCTGAAAGCCAAATGGCGCCCTGACGGCGATACGCTGGCAGTCTGTCGTCAACATGGCCGGGATATCGCTCGCCAATGGGCATTGTCTCCTTCGGCGTTGACTGTGTCAGCCCCTGCGGTCACTGCCGTTCAGCCGGCGTCTGAACCCGAAGTATCCTGTGCCGATGCCGATCTTGGCCCGCGCATGCAATGCAGCGTCTGTCTGTGGATCTACGATCCGGCGTTGGGCGAACCTATGCAAGATGTGGCGCCCGGAACCTGCTGGCAAGAGGTGCCGGATGATTTCCTGTGCCCGGAATGCGCCATGGGCAAAGAGGTGTTCGACCCACTCTCTTCGGAGGCAAAATGAACCCCGGTATCCTGATCGTCGGCTCCGGCTTTGCCGCCCGACAGTTGGTCAAGAATCTGCGCAGGCAAGATAGCGAAGTCCCTATTCGGCTGATAGCCGCCGACAGTTGCGATGAATATAACAAACCGGAACTGAGCCATGTATTCAGCCTAAACCAAACCGCTGACGCCCTGACCCGGCAAAGCTTCGGTGACTTCGCCGAACAGTTCCAACTGACGGTACACCCCCATACGCGTATTACGGCGATAGATACGCAGCAAAAAATGGTGCGCAGCGCAGAGCAAGTCTGGCATTACGACAAACTGGTTTTGGCGATCGGCGCTGCGGCCATGGTGCCGCCGGTGCCGGGCCATGAGTTAATGCTGACGCTCAACAGCCAACAGGAATTCCGCGACAGCCAATTGACCCTGATCCAGGCGCAACGGGTGTTGATTTTGGGCGGGGGGGTGATCGGCTGTGAACTGGCGATGGACATGTGCCGGGCCGGTAAACAGGTCACCCTGGTAGACAAGTCCGGCAGCCTGCTATCGGGGTTAATGCCGGTTGAAGCGAGCTGCCGCCTGCAACATGCTCTGCAACAGATGGGGGTAGAATTGCTGCTCAACCAGCAACTGGGCGCACTGACACAACATGATGAGGAGATACAAGCCACGCTGAGCAACGGTCGCCAATTGTGGGTTGATGCAGCGATAGCGTCGGTCGGTTTGCGGCCAAACGTCGGGCTGGCGCGTCAGGCCGGTTTGCAGGTTAATCGCGGCATCCAGGTGAATAATCGTTTACAGACCTCGCAAGTGGATGTTTACGCTCTTGGTGATTGCGCGGAGATCGAGGGGCAACTGTTGCCATTCCTCCAGCCGATTCAGTTCAGCGCCATGACCCTGGCAAAAAACCTGCTGGGTGCGGCGGAAGCGGTGAAGCTGCCCGCCATGCTGGTCAAGGTGAAAACCCCCAGCTTGCCGCTGCAGCTGGCAGGGGAAACCCGTCGGCAGGATTTGAGCTGGACAATTGTCGCTGAGCCACAGGGAATGATCGCTAAAGGCTTTGATCAGCACCAGCAGTTACGCGCGTTTATCGTTAGCGAAGATCATATGAAACTGGCCTTCGGTTTACTGAAAGAATTAAATGCCCTGACCTAATGAGAGTGTCCTGGTGACACAACGCTGAGGGTGGCATTTTGTCCGCTATCAACGTTTTGCGGCTCCTTACGCCAACAGGGGGTAATCTGTTGGCGTCCCCCTTGAGTAAAATAGGCTCTATTCCACCAGAACAGAGTATCAAGAATAACCCCCGCTCAAGTTATAATATTATTAATATCGATTTAATTAACGACGACCATTTATTCCCACCATTCACAAAATAAAATATTATCGACATAATTAGAATGGCAGCCAGATAACTCTTGATACAGGACGTCAATTGGGTTAATAATTACACGCAATAGCACGAAATTAAATTAATCATCAAGCAGAAACCTTGCAATCCGCCCTCACGGCAATGTAATTAATTTATATAAAAACATAATTAAATTTTTCTGATTATAATTTTTATATATACATCAACTCGCATGAAATTAAAAAAATCGGACCATTCAAGGATAGTAACATGGCCTCTTTTGCCCCTTCATTTTTCTCCCGCGGCTGTTTGTTAGCCCTGGCGACCACCGGAGGTTTTTCCGCCGTCGTCAATGCAGCCTCACCCTGGCGCGTCGTTGATGGTTCAACACTGGACGTTACCCACGGCTATATCGGCACAACGGCCGGTGATTACCCTCTGTTTAGCTCCGGTGACGGCAGCCTGTTGCAAACGTCACTGACCGGGCTGAGTTTTAGTACGATCGGCAATTCGCTTTATGCGGCGAATATCCGCGCCGGGGGCAGTGCCCGGCTGGACGGAACCTTGTTAACGACAAACGGCATACAAGCACATGCCGTCAATGTTGATGGCGGGAATTTAGTGATGAACAGCGGCAATATTACCGTCGCCGGCAGTTACAGTGCCGGCGTTTTTGGCCGCAACGGGGCCCGGCTATCACTGAATAATTTGGAAATTTCAGCCAACGGCCCTCGCAGTGGCGGCGTCACCCTAACGGACGGCACATTAACAATGAGCCATTCAACTATTGTTGCCACCGATGCAAACCGTAAAGGTATTTCCCTGACCAGTTCAAATGCAGAGTTCGCCCATGCCACGTTAGAAAACGTTAATATTTTTCTACGCGGAACCGGAGTCCAGGCGGCGTTGGAAGTGAGTAATGGAAGGGTCGAAGGGAATGCCGTTAATATTTCAACCAACGGGGAGAATCGGGGTGTAGAAATCTATAACAGCGACGGGGGGCGGGGTAGCGTTTTATTGAATAACAGTAATATCAGCACCCAGAAAGGGGATGGGATCTACATATTGAACGGTCAAGTCATGCTTGATAACACCACCGTCAACACGCAGGGAGGGATGGCCGTCAATCTCAATGTCGCGGCCCAGGCCTCGATTCGGGGCGGCAGCTTTACCACACAAAGCAACTATAGAGATGCACTGTGGATAGCGACGGCAGACTCTTCAGCTGGCGTCACCGGCGCGACCTTCACGACTTACGGCGTTGGCTCGCACGCCTTCAATGCGCATTTTGGCCCGGCCACGTTGACAGACAGCAGCTTAAACACCTCCGGCACCGGCGGCTACGGGTTGTACAGCGAATCCCGGGTACAAGGTAATAATCTGCACATCACCACACTCGGGAGGCGTAGCATCGGTGTCTTTGCAGCCCGTGGCGGCATCATTAACCTTGATAACGCACGCATTGAAACTGCCGACAGCGACAGCTCCGGATTATTGGCCTATCCCGGTTCGGTCATTAACGGCAATGCGCTGTCGGTCACCACGGCAGGACAAGACAGCCACGCACTGTGGGCGCTAACCGGCACGTTGAATATCAGCAACAGCACGCTGACTACACAAGGTAATGCCGCCGGACTCTACATCCGCAATACTTCCAGCGGCGGCGTCAGTAACGTCGTATTGGATAACGTCATGTTGTCCAGCGGCCTGGGTCCGGCGATAAAAACCAACGGCGCAACGCTAAAACTGACGATAAAAAACGGTTCGCAACTCACCGCCGGCAATGGCGTTTTACTGGAGAATCTGGCCGGTAGCGGCGTTGATCCAAATGACAGCCGGGTTGTGGATTTGATTGCCGACAATCGGGTGGTGCTCAACGGGGATATCCGTTCTGCCGTTGAAAACCCGGTTGATGTGGCGTTGAGTCGGGCCACATTGCTCAATGGCGCCGTCAACGGGGTCAACCGTCTGAGCCTGAGCGATTCCAGCCGGTGGACAGTGACCCATGACTCCACGCTGAGGGCACTAAACAACGACGGCCAGGTCGTCTTTCGTCACGCTGACGGTGCCTTCCAGACCTTATCGCTGGATTCACTGTCGGGGAACGGCGCCTTTGTCATGAATACGGATTTAGCGGCGTTAACCGGTGATTTAATTACCGTCAGCGGGGAAGCTAACGGGGAACATCTGTTGATGATCAAAAACAGTGGCCGGGAACCCGACATTACGGACAGCGCTTTAACCCTGGTAACGACCGGTGGCGGCAAGAGTCACTTTGCGCTGAACAACGGTGCCGTGGACGCCGGGACTTATCAGTATGAATTGCAACAACGCGACAATGATTGGGTGCTGGCGCAAAAATATGATGCCGAAGAAAAACCGGTAGTGACGCCTGTCACCCACACTGCGCTGGGTTTGTTCAATGCCACGCCGACTCTCTGGTATGGCGAACTGACCGGCCTTCGAACCCGTATGGGTGAGGTGCGACAGGGAAAACAACGGGGTGGCGCCTGGGTTCGCACACTGGGGAGCCGCTATCAGGTGAATGATCGCGCAGGCCTTGGCTACCGCCAAACACAATCAGGCATTTCCGTGGGTGTCGACAACGCGCGCGACACCAATAATGGCCAATGGCTGACAGGGTTATTCAGTGGCGTGAGTCGCAATGCGCTCGATTTCAGTCAGGGCAGCACTGGCACCATCAATAGCTTCTTTATTGGTGGCTACAATACCTGGCTACTGGAATCGGGCTGGTTTGTCGATGCGCTACTCAAAGCCAATAATTTTAGTAGCCATGCTGATGTCCGAATGACTGACGGGGAAAAAACCAGGGGTGGTTACAACACGCCTGGCTTTGGTCTGTCGCTGGAAGTCGGCCGCCAATTTGTGCTGGATAGCGGTTGGTTTGTTGAACCCTCTTTGCAACTGGCTACGCTGTGGGTGAAGGGGCAATCCTATACGTTCGACAATGGCTTGCAGGCCACCAGCGGCGTCGCCAAATCCCAACAGGCAATCCTGAATGGCGTTTTAGGGCGAACGCTGCCTCTGGAGAATGGCATGACGTTGCAACCCTGGCTACGTATGGCCGCCATTCAGGAGTTCGTGAACTCCAACCCCGTCAGTATTAATGGGAACGGATTCAACAACGATTTGTCCGGTACCCGGGGTGAGTACGGCATGGGGCTTTCCCTGCAGTTGACCCCTGATGTCCAGATGTATACCGATGCAAGATACAGTAAAGGGGACAAAATTGAATCACCCTGGGGCGCTAACCTCGGTGTCCGTTGGTCCTGGTAAAAACGCAGGCCGCACCAGCCGGTTGAGCCTGCTGTTGGTCCCCCTTGCCGCCGCTGGCCATCGGCAATGAGAAACAGCCGATGACCATTTAGCGGTGCTCATCCAACCGCGAGCTACAGCAGCAGCGCCAGCTCCATCGCCGTGCGTTGCAGCTGTGGCAGCACCCGCTCACGCAGTTCCGCCGACGAAATTTGCGAAGCGTTGACGCCCACGTTCATCGCCGCGACTACGCCGCCCTTGCGGGAATGCATCGGCACCGCGATCGAACGCAGACCAATTTCCAACTGTTGATCGTTGATGGCATAGCCTTGCCGACGCACTTTAGCCAACTGTTCACGCAGTTGCTCGGCGCTGGTCACGGTGAATTCGGTCAGCGGTTCGAAACTGACCCGCGACAGATAATCGTCCAACTGTTCGTCATCCAGCGAACTGAGCAAGACCAGTCCCATCGAAGTCGCATAGGCCGGCAGGCGGCTGCCGCGCCCCAAATCGATTGTCATAATACGCTTCACCGAAGCGCGGGCGATATACAGGATATTGTCACCGTCCAGCGTCGCCACCGAGCAGGATTCATTCAGCAGCTTACTGAGGTAGTCCAGCGAGTTCTGCGCCGCTTTCGCCAGTTCGGAAGAAGAAAGATAGGCGTGCCCGATGGTCAGCACCCGCGGCAGCAGCCGGTAATGGCGGCCGTCAGGGCAATGCACAAATCCCAACGCACGCAGGGTGTACAGGCAACGCCGCACCGCCGCACGAGGGATACCGGTAATTTGGCTGATTTCAGAAACCGACATTTGTGAATACTGCGGCTGGAAGGCCTGCAGCACCTCCAGCCCCCTGGTCAACGACGCCATAAAATTGGGGTCACCCTTATATTGATCGTTGCTTAACTCCCCGATCTCCTGCAACCGACGCAGTTCTCCAGCACCAGACTCCGACGCATCACTCATCCTGACCTCCGACTCAATATAGTTATCCGTATCACAGAATTGATCACCAAAGGACCAAGGTTTCGATAATCGCACAATACGCTGACATTCGCACTTGTCGCTGTTTTTTTCATCCCTTAAGGTAAATCCAGGCCCATAAGCGTCACGCAGAAATTACCGTTGCGCAATCAGGAGAGCAGATGATCGATAAATACGTGGCGTCCATCGATGCCGCCGTCGCCGATATTCCCGATGGCGCGACCATTATGGTCGGCGGTTTTGGCCCGGCCGGTCAGCCCTATACGCTGCTGGACGCTTTGATCCGCCATCGGCCGCGCGGGCTAACGCTGATCAGCAACAACGCCGGTAACGGGGATTTTGGCTTGGCGGCGCTGTTAAAGGCCGGTTGCGTGCGCAAGGTTGTCTGTTCATTCCCGCGCCAGTCGGACTCCTGGGTATTTGATGACTTGTACCGCCGTGGCGAGCTGGAGCTGGAGCTGATCCCGCAGGGCAATCTGGCGGCGCGCATTCAGGCCGCCGGTTCCGGGCTCGGCGGTTTTTACACCCCGACCGGCTATGGCACCGAACTGGCGCAAGGTAAAGAAACGCGCGAGATCGACGGCAAACACTATGTGTTCGAGCTACCGCTGAAGGCAGATTTCGCGCTGATCAAGGCCGATAAAGCCGATCGCTGGGGTAACCTGCTGTACAACAAAACCGGGCGCAACTTTGGGCCGATTATGGCCATGGCCGCCGCCTGCACCATTGCCGAAGTCAACCGCATGGTGCCGCTGGGAGAGTTGGATCCTGAAAATATCATTACGCCGGGGATCTTCGTGCAACGCCTGGTGACTACACCCGATCACCCTGCGCCACCGTCGGCTTAAGGAGCGCCCCCATGACCAAACTTACACATCAACAGTTGGCCGAACGTATTGCCCGCGATATCCCGGAAGGTGCCTACGTCAACCTGGGCATTGGGATCCCAACCCAGATAGCCAACTTCCTGCCGGCGGATAAAGAGATCTTCCTGCACAGCGAAAACGGCATTCTCGGTATGGGCCCGGCACCGGCGGCCGGCCAGGAAGATCCCGAACTGATCAACGCCGGTAAACAGCCGGTTACCCTGCTCAAAGGCGGCTGCTTTTTCCATCACGGCGACTCTTTTGCCATGATGCGCGGCGGTCACCTGGATATCTGCGTGCTCGGCGCCTATCAGGTTTCCGAACGCGGCGATCTGGCCAACTGGAGTACCGGCGCAGCGGGGGCAATCCCGGCGGTCGGCGGCGCAATGGATCTGGCGATTGGCGCCCGTCAGGTGTTTGTGATGACCGAACACCTGTCCAAAAAAGGCGAATGCAAAATTGTTCAGCACTGTACTTATCCCCTGACCGGCGTCGGCTGTATCGATCGCATCTACAGCGATCTGGCGGTGATGGACGTGACTTCTCAGGGTCTGGTGGTACGCGAAATATTTGGTGGGCTGACCCCGCAGCAATTGCAAGCAGTCACCCCGGTCGAACTGACCTTTGCCCTTCAGCACGGAGAACCACCGCATGATCCCCGCTTACCTGTGTGATGCCGTCCGTACGCCTTTTGGTCGACTCAACGGCAGCCTGGCCAGCATTCGCGCCGACGACCTGGCCGCCCTGCCGCTCAAAGCGTTGCAGGCGCGCCACCCACAACTTGACTGGGCGGCAGTGGACGACGTGCTGCTTGGCTGTGCCAATCAGGCCGGAGAGGATAACCGCAACGTGGCGCGCATGGCGTTGCTGCTGGCCGGGTTGCCGGTACAGATCCCCGGTTGTACCCTCAACCGCCTGTGCGGCTCCAGTCTGGACGCCGTGGCGATGGCGGCCCGGGCGATCAAAACCGGCGAAAGTGAACTGATGATCGCCGGCGGTGTAGAAAGCATGTCCCGTGCGCCCTTCGTGATGGGCAAGGCGGAAAGCGCCTTCAGCCGAATGATGAAACTGGAAGACACCACCATGGGCTGGCGGTTTATCAACCCACAGATGCAGGCGCTATATGGCGTGGAGTCGATGCCGCAAACCGCCGAAAACGTCGCCCTCAAATTCGGTATTAACCGCCAGGATCAGGACGCCTTTGCCCTGCGCAGCCAGCAGCGCACCGCTAGCGCGCAGGAAAGCGGCTTTTTCGCCGAGCAGTTGATTGAAGTCAGCGTTGCGCAGAAAAAAGGCGCACCGTTACTGTTCACTCAGGACGAACACCCGCGCGCCACCTCGCTGGAAGCCCTGTCGAAGCTGAAACCGGTGGTTAACCCTCAGGGAACGGTGACCGCCGGTAATGCTTCCGGGCTTAACGACGGTGCCTGCGCGCTGCTGCTGGCCAGCGAAACCGGGATGACTCGCCACGGACTGCAACCCATGGCCCGTATTATCGCCAGCGCCGTTACCGGTATTGAGCCTTCAATTATGGGTTTTGCCCCGGCTCAAGCGGTACGCAAGGTATTAAAAATTGCCGGGCTGAGCCTCGACCAAATGGACGTGATTGAACTTAATGAAGCTTTTGCGGCACAGGCATTGGCGGTGACGCGTGAACTGGGGCTGAGTGACGACGCCGCTCAGGTGAATCCCAATGGCGGTGCGATCGCCCTCGGTCATCCGCTGGGTGCTTCCGGTGGCAGGCTGGTGATGAACGCCGCCTGGCAATTGCAAAAGACGCGCGGCCGCTATGGCTTGTGCACTATGTGTATTGGCGTCGGCCAGGGCATTGCACTGATTATCGAACGGGTATGAGACGGAGAAACAGCATGGATATCGACTATCGCCTTGATGGCCACGCCGGAGCGCCGCTGTTGGTGCTGTCCAACTCGCTCGGTACCACCTTCGACATGTGGCAGGCGCAACTGCCGGTGTTGATTGAGCGCTTTCACGTCTTGCGCTATAACCAGCGCGGGCACGGTGCCACACCGTTGCCAACGCTTCCGCTGCGGCTTGAGGATCTGGGCCAGGATGTGATCGCCCTGCTCGATCATCTGGATGCACCAAGCGCCCACTTTTGCGGCATTTCGATGGGCGGCCTGACCGGGTTATGGCTCAACCGCTACCACCCGCAACGCATCAGGCGACTGGTGGTCGCCAATACTGCCGCCCGCATCGGCAGTGCCGAAGGCTGGCAACAACGCGCCCAACAGGTACGCCACTCCGGGCTGGCGCCGATCGCCGCCGCCTCTCCCGCTCGCTGGTTCAGCGAAGCTTTTTTACAGCAGCATCCTGAACAGGTTGCCCCACTGGTCGCCGGGCTGGCGGCCGGTAATGCCGAAGGTTACGCCGCCTGCTGCGATGCTCTGGCGCTGGCTGATCTCCGTGCGGAAATTGTCTCTATGACGCGGCCAATGAGAGTGATAGCCGGAGAACTGGATCCGGTGACTACGATAGCGGACGCCGAATTCCTGGTCGCCAACGCCCCCCATGCCGAACTGCAATGCCTGCCTGCTTCGCATATCTCCAATATTGCCTGTCCGGATCTCTTCAACCGCAGCGTTGTCGAGTTCCTGTCCGAGAAGATTTGACACATTGATACTATGCCGAAACGTCAGGTTAAGTTTTAGCTATCGAATCCATACGCCAAAGCGTCTGTTCATTATGTGCTCTTTGGTTACAATCGTTAGCACTGAAATCCACCGTTTCGAGGGCTAACCAATATGTACAACTTCTCACGTTATCAGGCAAAAGAGCTGGCGCTGGCTTATATGAGCGGCAAAAAACACGATCTGTCCCCGCAGGAGTTTCTGCAGCAACTGAAAAGCAGCGAGAAATCCTTCGACTATCTGTTGAAGCACGGCAGCGAACAGCCGCGCGAAGTGTTGGTACAAAGTTTCTAAAAACCCGCTCATAACCGCTATACCTCCCGCTTCGCCGGTGGCGAGCCTTCTGGCCCGCGTATTCCCGGCTGAACAACTCAGACCCACTCAACCGACCCTCATTTTTCGTATTGAGAGGCGAATAATCTACATATTCGTATTCAGATACGAATTATTGACATATTCGTATTTAGATGCGAAATTCAACCATCACTCCCCGCTTCAGAGCAGACAAATACATGCCAGCCCAAGTCAGCGTGATCACCGGCGATCTGGTCAATTCCCGGCAGTTAGACACCACTCACTACCTTAGCGGCTTAAATGCCCTGCTTAGCCAGCTGCAACAGGCTAAGCTTATTCAGCAGTTCGAGATTTTCCGTGGCGATGCCTTTCAGGCAGTGGCCGAGCCGCAGTCTGGTTTGCTGCTGGCGGTGTATATCCGCATCGCGCTCAAAGCCATGGACGCCCAACGCTGGGATGCCCGTATCGCTGTCGGCCTGGGCACAGAGCAGGCTCAGAGCGCCGGCTATGGCAGTGCCTTTGTGAATTCGGGTCAGGCGTTGGACGGCCTGATGAAAAATTGCCGACTGGCTCTGAAAAATGATAACGATCAGACCAATACCATTGTCAGCGATCTGTTGCCAATGTTAGATCATGTGGTTAGCCGCCTTTCGCAGACCGAAGCGCGGATAGTCCAGGCCCGTATTTTCGCCACCAGTAACCAGGAAGTGGCAGAGAAACTGCAAAAGGCCGCCTCCACGGTCTCCGCAACGCTCAAACGCGCGGCCTACGAGGAAATCATGCGATTTATTCACGCGATTAACAGGATCACCTGAATATGGATTTAAGCTACCTGCCCCTGCTGATCTGGTTGCTGATAGCCCATTTGCTTGCCGACTTCCCACTGCAACCGCGTAGTTGGGTTGAAGATAAAATACGTCATCGGGCCGGCTCTCGCTTCCTGCTGCTGCATGCCCTGCTGCACGGCGTGCTGGCTGCCTGGGTCGTGGCCGTTTTTGCTCTGTTGTATGGCGGGATCTCTTCCGCTCAAGTGCTGTTCGCCCTGTTGGTTATTGCCATCAGCCACTGGCTGACCGACCTGCTGAAAGTCACCCTGTTAACCCGCCTCAGCCAGGCACGTGGTTTTTTGCTCGATCAAGGCCTGCACCTGACGGTGATTGTTTTGCTGTGGCTGTTGCTTACGCCGAATGCCCTCGCCCTGATTAGCGTGCTGGCTAGCGCCGCGGCTCGCTGGCAATCCGGGCTGGTGCTACTGGCTTATTTATTGATTTATATGCCGATGGGCATTCTGATGGGGCAATTGCTGGCGCGCTGGACGCCACAGATGCCGCCGTCAGCCAAAGCGGATAACGATTCGCTGTTACGCGCAGGCAAACAAATCGGTTATCTGGAAAGAACGCTGATCCTGACCTTTGTGCTGATAGGGCAGATCCCGGCTATCGGTTTTTTGCTGGCGGCCAAGTCAATCTTTCGCTTTGGTGATTTACGCCAGAGTGATGACAAAATGCGTACCGAGTATGTGCTGCTCGGTACGCTGTTTTCCTTTACGCTAACCATCATGCTGGGTCTGTTGGTGAAGAAACTGCTGTAGGGGCGCAGTAGGCTGCGCCCGCAATAATTACAACCACTCACCGAAACGGCGAATATAGAACCGCTTCATCAGTTGCGCGACAACGCAGTAGCTGATCAAGGTACCGGCCAGCCACGGGAAGTATTCCCAGGGCAGCGGCTGCAGCCCAACCAGGGCGCCAAGCGGTGAGAACGGCAGATAAATCCCCAACGCCATCACCAATATCGTGGTCAGCAGAACCGGCAATGCAGCGGTGCTCTGAATAAACGGAATTTTCTGGGTACGCAGCATATGCACCACCAGCGTTTGCGACAGTAACCCCTCAATAAACCACCCGGACTGGAACAGGGCCTGATGCTCCACGCTGTTGGCAGCGAAGACAAACCACATCAGCGCATAGGTAGTGATATCGAAAATCGACGAGGTCGGCCCAATCCACAGCATAAAGCGGCCAATGTTTTTCGCATCCCACTTGCGCGGTTTACGCAGGAACTCCTTGTCCATCTTGTCCCACGGCAGCGACAGCTGAGAAATATCGTACATCAGGTTCTGGATCAGCAGGTGGATCGCCAGCATCGGCAAGAACGGAATAAATGCGCTGGCCACCAGCACGGAGAACACGTTGCCGAAGTTGGAGCTGGCGGTCATGTTCAGGTACTTGATGATATTGCCGAAGGTCTCGCGCCCTTTGATCACGCCCTCTTCCAACACCATCAGGTTTTTTTCCAGCAAAATGATGTCTGCCGATTCCTTGGCAATATCAGTGCCGGTGTCCACCGAAATACCTACGTCGGCATCGCGCAACGCCGGGGCATCATTAATGCCGTCACCAAGGAAACCGACGGTATGACCATTCGCCTGCAACATTTTCAACACCCGCGACTTTTGCAGCGGCGTCAGTTTGGTAAAGACCGTGCGCTGCTCCACTTCACGTGCCAATGTGGCATCGTCCATCTCGGCAATCTGCGGTCCGGAGAGCGGTTCGCCAGGCTCCAGGCCAACATCGCGGCAAATCTTGCAGGTGATCACCGGGTTATCGCCGGTCAGGACTTTCACCGCCACACCGTTTTCCTGTAGTGCAGCAATAGCTTCCTGCGCACTTTCTTTCGGTGGGTCAAGGAAGGTCAGGACGCCCTGGATCACCATATCGCGTTCATCGGTCACGCTCAGCGGCAAGGCATTGTTTTGTTCCCCAAGCTCCCGGGTTGCCAACACCAGTACGCGGAATCCATCCTCGTTATACTGGGCGGCCAGCGCCTGCAGTGCCTCACGTCGCGCCTGATCCAGCGGTAAAAATCTGCTGCCCCTTCACGTACATGGGTAGCGATTTCCAGCATTTCCTCCACGGCCCCTTTACAGATCAGCCGCTGTTGGTGGTTTTCATCCGCTACGACGATCGACAGGCGGCGACGCACAAAATCGAACGGCAACTCGTCAACCTTGCTGAAACGCCCCAATGCTTCAATACCCGGTTTGCCACGCCCAAAGCGGATCACCGCCTGATCCATCAGGTTTTTCATCCCGCTCTGGTGGAAGCTGTTCAGCCAGGCCAGATGCAGCACTTCATTGTCTCTGACGCCGCTGACGTCCAGGTGGTGTTCGAGGATGATGCGATCCTGGGTCAGGGTGCCGGTTTTGTCGGTGCAGAGTACGTCCATCGCGCCAAAATTCTGGATGGCATTCAAACGTTTGACCACCACTTTACGCCGTGACATGGCAATGGCGCCCTTCGCCAGATTGGAACTGACGATCATCGGCAGCATCTCTGGCGTCAGTCCGACTGCTACTGCCAAAGCAAACAGCGCCGCTTCGCTCCAGTCGCCCTTGGTGAAGCCATTAATCAACAATACGATCGGCACCATCACCAGCATAAAGCGGATCAGCAGCCAACTGACGCTGTTCACTCCGCGATCAAACGCGGTTTGCGAACGGGAACCGACTATCGACTTTGCCAAGGAACCAAAATAGGTGCGCCCGCCGGTCGCGACCACCACCGCCGTGGCGGTGCCGCTGGCGACATTGGTGCCCATCAGGCAGATATTCGACAATTCCAGCAGCGCATGTTCACTGGAAACTTCGTCTTCGCTCGATTTTTGACTGACGTTGCCCAGCGCATCGTATTTTTCGATCGGGATCGCTTCCCCAGTCAGGATCGCCTGGCTGATAAACAGATCGCGTGAGGCCAGCAGACGCACGTCCGCCGGTATCATATCGCCGGCAGACAGCTTAATAATATCGCCCGGCACCAGTTCGCGGATCGGTATCTCCAGCGTCAAGGCCTGCGCGCTGTAACTGCTGCGGCGCAGTACCGTGGCGGTAGTACGCACCATCGACTTTAGCGTCTCCGCCGCCTTGTTGGTGCGGTACTCCTGCCAAAAACGCAGCATTCCGCTGAGTGAAACCATCACCAGTATGATGATCACGCCGGTAAGATCGGTTTCTTCACCGCGCCGGGCCGGCAGCCAGTAATCGGTAAAGAAACTGATCGCGGCCAGCACCATCAGCACATAGATAAACGGGTTGTTAAACGCGGCGAATAACTGCACCAGCGCATGGGGCGCCTTCTCATGAGCCACCTGATTAACGCCATACTGCTCCAGGCGTTCGACCGCATCGTCCTGGGTCAAGCCATTGCGATTACATTTTAAATTGGCCAGCGTCTGATCAACGCTGTTTTTCGCCTCTTGGGCGATGGCGTAAGGCGTCGTTTTTTTATCACGACGGCGTACGTTTTCATTAATATAGGTCATAACGCTATTCTCTTATTTTACTCTGCGCACAGGGTTACCCCGCCCAATTAATGGGTGAATAAGCACAAAGTGGAATTTATTTAATTGACGTAATTAACGCGGTTTATTTCCACGCCAGAAACGTTGAATAATCAAACTTTCGGGGTCACCGTCCATGACGCCTCCTTATCACTTAATAAAGTGAATGTTTATCAATAATCAAACAGGCAATTCGGAAGCAATGCGCCAGCGCACGGCACTCACGCTTTTTTCCAGGCTGACACGACAGACTATGCCCTCAATTTCTTTTTGCACCGAGGGATTTGCGGTTATTTCCGCGCAAACCTCCAACTGACCGGGAATGGAAATATCCGCACTGCGCAGCGATTGTAATTTTAATGCCACACCATTTAGCGCCTGCAATATCAGGGTACGCACCAGTATTTCATCCTGCTCACCGCAGGTGACCTGAATGCGGTAACACACTTCCAGATCGGTCGCCTGCTGCTGGGGTTGCAGGTTGATGCGCTGCGCCGCTTCACGCAGCAGGATATTCGCACACAGGATCACCAGCGTCGCCAGTACCGCGTTCCAATACTGCCCAAGGCCGCACAGCACGCCGATCGCCGCAGAACACCACAGCGTGGCGGCGGTATTCAGCCCGCGGATATTCAGCCCTTCACGCATAATCACCCCGGCACCCAAAAAGCCGATACCGGAGACAATTTGCGCGGCAACTCGTCCGGCGCTGGAAGGATCGGTAGACATGGAACTGAGGATAAAGACCGCAGCTCCGGTTGCCACCAATGCATTGGTGCGCAGACCGGCCATACGTTGGCGCCACTGCCGCTCAGCGCCAATAACCGCGCCCAGGCTCATCGCCAGTAATAAATTTAAAACAAAAGGAGTCATAGCCATGACTTTCCCCTTAAATAACTGCAGGAGATAAAATCATGTGCTTTTTAGCACACGCGAAATCTCGCCGATAATAAATCAGCGGTTGAGCGTGTGAATGCCTGGAGGGAAAAGGCTGTGGCTGAAAGTGGCCATAATAGCGTCCAAATCAATTCACCCGATGCCATTGGGCAACAGGGACAACAATAAGATTCGGGTTTGCACAGCTCGGAATAACTTGAGAGGGGTGCTGCCCGCCGTTTTCGGCAAGCAACAAATCAGAAGAGGATTGGTCAGCTTGCCTTGTTTATATCACTGCAACTAAAACTGTCCAATTGTGTTTCCTCACTGAAATTTTGGCTGAGTATAGTGACGTGGGGTGATGATGTAAAGGCCAAATTATTAAACGAAAACTAAACTCACTAATTTCGTATATTTGACTCATCACGCGAATATAGATAATTGGCATTGGGCCGCCCGCTAATTCCCGATAAACTGAAAGTTCAGCAGGACAATCATCACCAAGGACAACTATTCGATGAACATGCTTCGCCTCTCTATCAGCCTCGCCCTGTTTGCCGGTTTCCCCGCCCAGGCCCTGCTCTTGCAACAGGGTGAAACCCGCTATGAAATCGATCCGGCCACGCTGCAGGTCACCGCAGGCAAGATCCAGGTCAACCAGGCGCAGGTTGGGCAAACCGTGGCTAACCTGCAAAGCACGCCTGCCCAGGCAAGTTGGCAATGGCCCAACAGCGCCATGCAGCTCACCGCCAGGCTGGAAGACGGCGATCTGCGCCTGAGCTTCAGCAGCAGCCGGGCGCAAACGCTGAACTGGTTCACCCTGCCGCCGCAGGCCACCACCCTACTGTTACCGATTGGCGAAGGCAGCCGCATCCCGCTGGATAACGCCGTCTGGCAGCGTTATCTGGTGAAAGAAATGACACCGCTGGATACCAACTGGGATCTGAAGCTGCCGCTGTGGAGCCAACAGCAGCAGGGCAAGGTGTATAGCTGGTTGTTGCTCACCCCGTTCAGCAATCAGGTTACCTTTGCCGGCGCTAAAAACATGCTCACCATGCACAGCAGCCACCAGTTCAACCGTTTTAATCAACAACAAGCCTTCGAGGTGTTACTGCACGTAGGCGATACCCCACTTTCCGGCGCTCGCCGTTATCGCGAATACCTGCAGCAAAGCGGGCAGTTCAGCAGCCTGCGCGATAAAATCCGTATCGCGCCGGAGGGTGAGAAACTAATAGGTGCCACCCATATTTATCTGTGGGGCGACAAGCTGTTGGCACCGGCCGACGTGAAAAATTGGCCGGGATTACTTGCCTGGCTGACATCGCCAAGCGGCGAAACGCTGTGGCAGAAAATGGATGCCGAAAGCCAGAAAACGGTGCAGAAACTGGCGGGAAAAACGCCGGAAGGCTGGCAGCAACAGGCCTTGGTTGATGCCCTTAATCAGGCGTTGGTGGCATTAACGCCACTGAAAGCCACGCCGGATGACAAGGATTTTCTGCAGGCGCAGCGCCGGCAAGCCACTAACGTGCGGGAATGGGCGCAGCGGCAGCTAGGGGCCTATCTGACACCGCCGGATAGCTGGGGCCAGGGGCTGGCGAAACCGCTGATCGAGGCGTTGCATCAGGCAGGCCTGCCCCGTCTGTGGCTGGGTACCGATAACTGGACCGCCGAATTCCTGCATCCGCAGGCGGTAGAAAGTGCCAAAAAATCGGGTTACCTGATTGCCAGCTACGACTCTTACGACACCGGCATTCCGCGTGGGGTCAATGACAGTTGGCTAACCGCCCAACTGCCAACGGCGCTACGTGAAAAAGTGCGCCATAGTACGGGCCGACGGCAGTAAAAAGCCTGGTTTCGGCAAGCAGGGTTACTACCTCAATCCAGGCTGCGTGCTGCCTTACTCTCAGCAGCGCATGCGCGAACTGGTGCAGTTGGCCGGGCTAAACAGCCTGTTTTTGGACGTTGACGGTACCGGGATGGTTTCAGACGACTATCAGCCCGATCACCCGACCGGCGCAGCGCAAATGGCGCAGGCCCGCAATGCGCGGCTGGCCTGGTTCAGCAATACCCTTAAGCTGCCGCTCGGCTCCGAGGATGGCAACGCGGTAACCGCACGCCACATCATGTTTGCCCACGGCATGGAAACCTGGGGATTTGGCTGGGGGGATAAACAGATGAATCAGGATAAGTCCTCCCCTTACTACCTTGGAGCCTGGTGGCCCAATGCCCAACCGGCTTTCTTCTTCAGCCCGGCTAAAGTAAAAGAGCCTTATCGCACGGTGGAATTTGATCCGCGTTATCGTCTGCCCATGTATCAGGCGGTATTTCACGATGCGGTGATCAGCAGCCACCACTGGAATTACGACAACCTGAAGTTTAGCGATGTCAAAACCACCCGCAGCCTGCTGAGCCTGTTGTACAACACCGCGCCGATGTTCCACCTCAGCCGCGCGACCTTGCAGACACGCCTGCCGCAAATCAAACAGGCCGATGCGGCCTTCCGTCCGCTGCATCTGGCACTGTGGGATAAGGCACTGACCGACTTCCAATGGCTTGATCAAACCGGTTGGGTACAGCAAACCACCTTCAGCGACGGTTCAACCCTGACGGCCAACTTTGGCCAACAAGCATTCGATGGCATTGCCGCCCATAGTCTGCGAGCCAAACTGGCGGACGGTCGCATCCTGAACATCACGCCATAGCAACTCCGGTCGGGGTGAACTAGGCTAGGCACAGTCCCCCGACCGGCAACCTGGAGTTGATGATGGATACCCTTACTCAAACACTGCTCGCAGAAATCGGGCAAAGCTTCGGCCACGGCGACAACGCGCCAGCAATTGCGCTGACGGTCGGCGGCGAAGGCAGCCTGAACAGCGCATTCCCGGTCAGCGAGCTGGCAACCGCCAGCCTGGGGGCCGCCGGGCTGGCCTGCGCTCAACTGCTGCAACAAAATCAGGGCGGAGAACCGCAGGTGTTTGTCGACAGCCGGCTGGCGTCGCTGTGGTTCGGCTGGACCTTACGGCCACTCGGGTGGTCATTGCCGGCCGCCTGGGACGCGCTGGCGGGTGACTATGCCACCAGGGATGGCTGGATCCGCCTGCATACCAATGCCCCTCATCACCGCAAAGCCGTAGAACAAGTGCTGGGCCCGCATCAGGATAAAAATGCACTGGCGCAAAAGGTGCTGACGTGGAAAAAAGGTGAACTGGAGCAGGCAGTGATCGAGGCCAACGGCTGCGCGGCTGAAATGCGCTCAATCGAAGCATGGCAGCAACATATTCAGGGCAAGAGCGTTGCGCAGGAGCCGCTTTGCCATCAACGACAACAGGCGGAAGCTCCGCCCCCCGGCTGGGCGCTGCCTGCCGCCAGACCGCTGCACGGCGTGCGGGTGCTGGACTTGACACGGATTATCGCCGGGCCGGTCGCCACGCGCTTTCTTGCCGGTCTGGGGGCCGACGTATTACGCATCGATCCCTACGGTTGGGAAGAACCCGGCGTCGAACATGAAGTGATCCTCGGTAAGCGCTGCGCACGGCTGAACCTGAAAAACCCCCACGATCGCCACACCTTCGAGCATTTACTGAAAAACGCCGACGTTCTGGTTCATGGTTATCGTGCCGGAGCGCTGGAAAAACTGGGTTATGACGCAGAACAACGCCGCACACTATCGCCGGGATTGATCGACGTTTGCCTCAACGCCTATGGCTGGAGTGGCCCGTGGCGAGGACGGCGTGGTTTCGACAGCCTGGTGCAAATGAGCTGTGGGCTGGCGGAATCCGGCATGCAATGGAAAAACGCCGCCGTACCTGTCCCCCTGCCGGTACAGGCACTCGATCACGCAACCGGCTACCTGATGGCGACGGCGGTGCTGCACGGCATGCGTCAACGCCTGCGACAGGGTACCGGCTATAGCGCCCGACTCTCCCTGGCACGGATGGCACAACTGCTGTTTGATAACCCTTACCCGCAACAGCATCCGTTAACGCCGCTGGCTGCAGCCACCGCTGCGGATGAAAACCCGGAAACCGAGCTAACCCATTGGGGGGCGGCACAACGCCTTATCGCGCCGCTACGGTTGAACGGCACAGCACTGCTCTGGGCATTGCCTGCGACAACCCTTGGCAGTTCACAGCCGCAATGGCTACGCCGCTAAACTCAGGCCAATTGCCGCTGCAACCAGTGCAATAATGCTTCGACCGCCGGCGTCAATCCGGCGGTTTGCGGCCAAACCAGATAAAAGTCTATCTGATCAAGATGTCGTGCCGGTGCCAGTGCGGTCAAGCGGCCCTCTGCCAGCGCATCACTCACCAGTAGTTTTTTCACCAGCGCGATGCCAAACCCTTGCTCAGCCGCGCGGATCAACAATCCCGCATCATTGAATAATGCCAAGGGACGGCCGGACTCCACCTGCTGATGCGCAGTGAACCAACTACGCCACGGCGTAACATCATGTTCCAACAGCGGTATGCCTGACGCACCACGGTCAAATGCTGCCTGCCACTGGTCGGCCAGCGCCGGGGTAGCCACCGGCACCACATCTCCGGAGGCAATCCACTGTGCCTGCATCTCTGCCCATTGACCATTGCCGAGGCGGATGGCCGCATCAAACCCTTTGCGCACCAGATCCTGCACTACCAGCGAGGCGTCGATATCCAACGCAATATCGGCACAGGCCGTATGAAAAGATGGCAGACGCGGCATTAACCAGTAATGCGCAAAAGAGGGCAGCACGCTGATACGCAGAGCCTGACTTTGCGCAATCCTCCTGACCCGGCTGACGCCCTGCTGCAATGCCTGCAGTGCCGGTTCGGCAACGGCCAACAGCTCACGTCCGGCGCTATTCAGGCGCAGCCCGCGCCCCTGCCGTTCAAACAGCGGGCAGCCGATTGCCCGTTCGAGCTGTTGGATCTGCTGGCTGACGGCACCATGGGTAAGATGTACTTGCAGGGCAGTAGCGCGCAAATTCTCTAACCGAGCGGCAATCACAAAGGTCGGCAGAATGTGCAGTGGGATCGAGTCATTTAACATTGGTTAGCCAGACTATCCAAAAAGGCCATTTTTCATCGATTTTCGCCACAAAGCAAATGTTCTAGGCTGTCACTCATGCCCCTTACATCTGGAGTCAGCGATGCACCCACGTTTACAGCAGGACCTTGAGCAATTTCCACAGATACTCGACCGCACCCGGCAGTTGGCCGAAGGCTTCCTGACGGGCCTGCAACAGCGCCCGGTTTGCCCTCCTCTGGCCGCTCAACAGCTACAGCCGGGTGACAATTTACTGGCTGACAGCGGCGATGGCGCACTGGCGGCACTGGATGATTTCTGGCGGCGTTATGCCGAGGGTCTTTCTGCCAGCGCCGGGCCGCGTTATTTTGGCTTTGTTACCGGGGGCTCGACCCCCGCCGCATTGGCAGCAGACTGGCTGGTTAGCGCTGTCGACCAAAACAGCCAGCTGAGCCACGATACCGTGGCCGCGGCAATTGAACTGGCGACCATTGTGCAGCTAAAAGACTTGTTGGGTCTGCCAGAGGCATTCAACGGCAGTTTTGTGAGCGGGGCAACCATGGCCAACTTTGTCGGCATGGCCATTGGCCGCCAGTGGCTGGGGCAGCAGCGCGGCATCAATGTTGCGGAACAGGGGTTGGCAGCGTTAGGGGCCATACAGGTTTTGTCAGCGAATGCGCACTCCAGCAGCGAAAAAGCACTCAGCATGCTCGGCATGGGTCGCGATGCATTAAAAATTATCGACAGCCTGCCGAACTCCGAAGCTATCGAACCTGCTGCGTTGGAACGGCATCTGGCTGCCAGTGTTGGTGTACCGACCATGGTGCTGGCCAGTGCCGGAACGGTGAATACCGTGGTCTTCGACGACCTGCAGCAGCTGCTGGCGTTGCGCGAGCGCTACCCGTTCTGGTTACACGTTGATGCGGCCTTTGGCGGCGTGGCGGCCTGTTCACCGCACTATGCGCCACGCTTAGCCGGTTGGGAGCAGGCTGACTCGATTACCGTTGATGCACATAAATGGTTGAACGTGCCCTACGACAGCGCGATCCAATTTAGCCGTCATCTGGCATTGCAGATGCAGGTCTTCCAAAACCATTCGGCTTATCTGGAAGCGCCGACGCAGCGGCCAGACAACTACCTGCACCTGACTCCGGAAAACTCGCGGCGTTTTCGCGCCCTGCCGTTGTGGATGGCGTTGAAAGCTTATGGCCGCAGCGGTATGCAAGATATGGTTGAACGCAATGTTCGACTGGCGCAGTTGCTGGGGGCAGAGCTGACGGCCAGCGCGGGTTTCCACCTGCTGGCGCCAGTCAATCTGAACGTAGTGTGCTTTGCGCTCAAAAATGTCGCAGGCGATGCTACTGCTGCACGCGATCGCTTTATAGCCCGTCTCGATCGGCACGGCGTAGTGCGCTGCACCCCTACCCGTTATAACGGACAGCCGGGGGTCCGTGCTGCGTTGGTCAACTGGATGACCGAGGAACGCGATATCCATCTGGCGTTGGAATCGATACGTCACTGTTTGACAGAGACTGGCTGATAGGACAAGTCAAGGTAACGCCACACTATTGATTGCTGTCGGTGATTATTCTACGGCAGCAATACCCCCCGGCCAATCAACGGATATTGGTACCCTGGGATGCTCCCAAATAGTTCAGAAAAACCAATTAATCACTCACTGACATTTATCACATTAGTCGTAACAGCACGAATAATCACATCAACTCTTTGTTATAACGCCAATTTTCGTAACAAAAACACTGGGCAATGTTAACTCTGTGTGACTATTGGTTATCGCAAGTGATAAGGAATGGAAGAATTATCATTATCAAAAACCCATGAAATAAATATAACCATATGATAATATTAATAAAAATAAAACCATTAAAACCTTGCAGCACTTACACTGATGAATAAATAGGCCAAGAAATGTTAAAAAAACAACACATGAATTTTTTTTAAGAATTTTCCTAGCAATCTAAAATTTCGTTTCGTGACATGATGGGCAGATTCAATGATAAAAATACCAGCGAGCACGCGGCTCAAGCACAAGTTGCCGTTACTGCCCCGCAATCCATACGCCAGCAGATTATTCTGACTTAAGCTAAACTTATAGGTTCATGATGTTAATTAGTTTAGAAAGAAAATATCGTTGAGTACTACCGTATTTATTGATAGAACATTCCTGGATGTGACTCTTTTTGTTCTTTTTTGCCTTTTAGGCTTCAGGCTTTTTCTTTTTGTTACCGCGGTAAAACGGATTTAAGTGGGGGTGAGATATGCCAACGATCATTATGGATTCATGCAGCTATACCAGATTGGGTTTAACAGACTACCTGACAACGCACGGAGTAAAAAAACGCCAGATTAATGCTATTGGTGATATCGACGATCTGCATGAAAAATGCAGCAAGTTGAAGCCTAGCCTGGTATTTATTAATGAAGACTGTTTTATACACGAAGCTAACGCGACGGAACGTATAAAAGGGGTGATATCACTGCACCCTGACACCTTATTCTTCATCTTTATGGCCATCACCAACGTACATTTTGACGATTATTTATATGTTCGTAAAAATGTCATCATCTCGTCAAAATCGATCAAACCAGAGACTATGAATCAACTACTTAGTCACTATCTGGAAAGAAAAGCTCCTCGTACTGAAAAAACCTCATTTGATCAGACTCCGGTTACGCTCAGCCAAACTGAATCAAACATGTTACGCATGTGGATGTCGGGTCAGGGCACCATCGAGATATCCGACCAGATGCAAATTAAAGCCAAAACCGTCTCTTCCCACAAGGGAAATATCAAAAGAAAAATTAAAACGCACAACAAACAGATTATTTATCATGTTGTTCGTTTGACCGACACGCTAACCAGCGGGATATTTGTCAATAGCCGCTAGGTTAAAAGCTTTGTTGTGTACTCTGCCAAACGTTGGTTTTAAATGTTGTTCAGCACAGAGTGCTGGAAACCACGCATTTAAATAACCTAAATACCTGCTCGCGACGAAAATCTCGGCCGCGGCGGGTATTCCCGCAGCAAAAAACCGATTATTCCTAGCGCTGTGAAATAATCACCCACCGTAAATCTTGCAAATTAAATTAACAAACCGGGCTATTTGGAGTCTGGAGCCTGAGAAGCGACCTGTCGCAGTTCAACAAAGGTGCCGTCACGACTGTCTATCTCGTTAAAGAACCAGACACCGGCAGGATAGTCAGGCAAAGAGACCAGATACATTACCCCCCTCGTTAAACTCTTCTACCGCCAGAATCACTCCCTCACGCCGTTGCTCACCATCAGTTTTTACCGTTACCAGATCGTTAGCTTTCATGCCCTACCCCATCATTTGTCATTGATGTCAGTGTATTACAAAATGCGGTAAGAAAAATACCGTACACTGCAGTAAATCCGCAGCTCTCCTGCGTAGCGCCTTTCTACAAGCGTAGCAGGCCATTCGGCCCGTGGCCTTTTCACTTTCTTAACGTTTTGTCCGCAGAATCTTAAGCGTGCAACAGGTAGTCTGTGCTCTGGTGCTTCCCCCCAGAGAAGTACCTGCAAATGAAGAAGTAACAAGGAACTTTTGCCCGCAGACTTGCGGGCTTTTTTTTGCCTGCGGCAAATAGCAGGCACAAAAAAACCCGCCTTGGCGGGTTTTTATTAATCAGCGAGAGGCCGATTAGATAGCGGTAACGTTAGCCGCTGACGGACCTTTAGCACCGTTCTCGATAGAGAACTGTACGTTCTGGCCTTCAGCCAGGGTCTTGAAGCCTTGATCCTGGATAGCAGAGAAGTGTACGAACACATCTTTGCTGCCGTCTGCTGGAGTGATGAAACCGAAACCTTTAGACTCGTTGAACCACTTCACTTGACCTTTGATCATGTTAGACATGTTTAATTCCTACAATATTAAATTTACGCCACCATGGGCAAGAAATAGCCGGTCATCAGTTACTTATGGAGGCACTAGAAAGGAAATTCGTCAGTGAAGAGCTATCTAGGATAACGCTTTAAATTTGAACTACTTTACTCAAAATGTCGTGCATAAATAGGTCTGTACCACAGGCCGAGAAGCATTAACTCATGACGGGGCTTTAATAGCAACTCTTTTTATAAGCCCCTCTGTGGAAACGAGGCTAAACGCACAGGAATTCACCCGCTCTGCTTAATTTGTCGTCATTTGTGACTGTGTTTCCCGGTTAGCGGGGGTAAGGCACTGCCACAATATTTACAAAATATGGCCTCAGTCTCGTGGCCACCTCTTTGACATTGCTCACAATTACGCCTTTCACGGTTACGTTGCAGCTCCTGCGACATATAGGCCGTCAGAATGCCGGTCGGCACCGCGATGATTGAATAGCCCAGCAGGATAAGTACCGAAGTCAGTAACCGCCCCAACGGGGTATGGGGAACAATATCGCCGTATCCCACGGTGGTCAGCGTCACTACCGCCCAATAAACGGAGGCCGCCAGGCTGGTAAAGCCCCCGCTCCCCCCCTCAATCGCATACATCAGGCCGCCAAAGACGCACAGCACCACTGCGACAAAACCAAAAAACATCGCCAGCTTGTGACGCGCCAGTTTGATGCTGCGCCAAATCATGCCCATCTCACTCATGTAACGCAGCAGTTTCAACACCCGTAACACCCGCAGTATCCGCACGACGCGCAGCAGCATCACGAATTCCACCGTCATATGCGGGTAAAACCAGATGATATACATCGGCAGTACCGTCAATAGGTCGACAACGCCGAAAAAACTGCGGGCATAGTGCTGGTCACGCGGGGTGCTCCACAGCCGTAGCAAATATTCGATCGTGAAAATAACGGTAAAAAAAACCTCGGCATAAAAGAAAAGATAAATCGCTTGCTGCCCCGGCGCGTACAAGGCGCTGCCGCCCGGCTCAAGAAACAGCAGCACCACGCTGAGCAGCGCGGTACTGACCCAAAAGGCTTCCATCCTGCGGCCGCTACGGGAGTGGTTGTCGAACAACAATCGATAACTGCGTTGGCGTAAGCTCAACGACGCAGTGTCAGTGGTCATAGCTCAATGTCTTATAAAGAGAAGTTACTCATAGAGTAGACCCGAACGCTGGCGCCGCCAACTCTGCGCTGCGCCATTTTCGGCCACAAATGATAGTAATTCTCGTCTGACTAATTTATAGTTGCGCGGCGTAACTATAAAGGGAGATTGACCATGCTGAGATGGCATACGCTGGCAGCGTCCTGCTGCACTGCTCTGTTGATACTGAGCGCCCCCGCCCAGGCGCTGGACCTGTCCTACACCGCACCGGACCCCAGTATCAAACCGGCACCCGCACCGCAAACCGCCCTTGGCCCGGAAAAAAAATCGGCCAAGCCACCGGTGGTGTGGTCGGAAACAGAAGACAAAACCGGTTTTCGCGTTGATATGGAATGTGATCACCCCGGCTGCAGTCGCCCGCGCGCCAAGCCGTATTCGTCGCTTAAATACGGCCCGAATAACGGCCCGGTGAAAAAAACCGATCGCCGCCGTCAGTCAGATCCCTACTCCACCGATCAGGAACCTGATTACAATGTGAGCATGGGTTATCAGTGGTAACGCGGCTTTAAGAGTTATCCCTATATCAGCCGCAGCACAGTGTTCATACAATGACACTCTGTTCACCACTCCTCCTGGTGCTGAACACAACAAGCTGTGTTGCAATATTTTATGCGCCTCCCTATAGGCGCTTTTTTTATGCCTGAATATCAATCACCTGCCGACTTACAGAATGGTCTCATTGCTGCGTAACGTGATAGCTGTCACAAATAACCACTCCTTAGCCATGCTTTATCGGAGGGTTGTCAGATGGCGACTGAATATTTATCTTTGCTGGCCGTATTAGCCGGCATCGCAGGATTCGCGTTGTATAAGCACTTCAAATCTCAGAAGAAAAGTACCTTGCTGCGTCCCTACGATCGTTAATGCAAGCGTACAGGGGTATGGCATTAACACCCTGCCCCTGGCCACAGAACTGCACCCTGTCATTTTTTCATCACAAAATTGTCACAATATGGCCATATCATGGTTGGCGATTATCCGCACTGGCTTAATACCAAGGATTTCGTTATGACCACCATTAGAGCAACCAACCACCAGGAAGCCGAAAAGCTGATCCGCTACGGCACGGCAAAAAAAATCGAACTGGCCTATGACATCGACAGCGACGACTTTTTCCAGCTCGCCAGCCTGTGGTGTGATCGAGGCGCCAAAATATCCAAAGGGAAAGAACATTTTATCGTCTCGCTAAAAGGTTTTCGCATCCCGCCCAATGACTAATCCCATGCCGCCCCTGCGGCGGCGCCCCACCTTTCCCCTTGCGACAGCCCTATGATCCACATTCTCCCTTCGGCATTTATGTAAGATAAAACATGAATTACAGCAGGCGGTTACCTACACTGGTTACTGCGCCTGAACGCCAACTGAGGAGAATCACCATGTCAGCCAACCCAGCGCTGCCCAACACCATGAAAGTCGTCGAAATCAGCCAGCCTGGCGAACCAGAGGTTCTGATTAGCAGCCAAAGACCGCTGCCAACCCTGCAACAGGGAGAAATTCTGGTGAAGGTTGCTGCCGCCGGCGTTAACCGCCCTGATGTGATGCAACGCCGCGGCCAATACGCACCGCCTGCTGGCGCATCGGATATTCCTGGTCTGGAGATCGCCGGTACCGTAGTCGCTATCGGTATTGGGGTACAAAATTACGCCATCGGCGACGCGGTTTGCGCCCTGATTGCCGGCGGCGGTTACGCAGAATACTGCAAAGTACATGAAAGCAATGCGCTGCCGGTACCCGAGGGCTTTAGCCTGATTGAAGCGGCGGCGATCCCGGAAACCTTCTTTACCGTGTGGGTCAACGTGTTCCAACGCGGGCACCTTAAGGCTGGCGAAACCGTATTGATCCACGGCGGAACCTCCGGTATCGGCACTGTCGCCACCCTGCTGGCGAAAGCCTTTTGCGCCCGGGTGATCACCACCGTCGGCTCCGAAGAAAAGCGTCAGGCCAGTCTGGCATTGGGTGCCGATGTGGCGATTAACTACCGCAACGAAGATTTTGTTGAACAGACCCAGCGCGCGACTAACGGCAAGGGAGCCGACGTGATTGTCGATCTGATTGCCGGTGATTACGTGGCGAAGAACTACCAGGCGGCGGCGATGGACGGGCGCATTGTGCAAATCGGCACCCAGAACGGCGTGGTGAAGGAACTGAACCTGATGCCACTGCTGATCAAGCGCCTGACCCATACCGGCTCGACCTTGCGGGCACGCAGCGTGGAAGATAAAGCGCAAATTGCCGCTGATTTACGCCAGAAGGTGTGGCCGCTGCTGGAGCGCGGCGCATTAAAACCGCAGATATTCAAAACCTTCCCGCTGGATCAGGCCGCGGAAGCCCATGCGCTGATGGAGTCCAGTCAGCATATCGGTAAAATCATGCTGACTATCTAGGTCATACGCCCCCCGCAACAGGTGTCGCGGGGGGATGTTTTCAACTGCCTGGGGTGTGGACCTCTTCCGGCGTGGAGTCGGTATTGGCTAACTTCTCTTGCGCCAGCGCTTCGTCTTCGCTGTCTTTCTCCAGGCTTTCCTGCTGTGCCCCCTGCTTCGGCGAATACACCAGTTCCACCATTATCGGGAAGTGATCCGAGCCGACGCTGGTTAGGCGGCGCAGCGAACCGAGAACAAAATGATCGCTATGAAACACATGGTCCAGGGGCCAACGCAGGAACGGATAACCGGCGTGGAAAGTGCTGAACATGCCACGGCCACGGCGCGGATCCAACAGGCCGCTGACTTTCAGAAACAGCCGGGTGGTGGTCGACCAGGCCACATCGTTCAAATCGCCGGTCACAATTACCGGTAACTCCGATTTGGCAGCGCTTTTGCCCACCATCACCAGCTCGGCATCGCGATCTTCCGACTCTTCATTCTCTGTCGGACTGGGCGGCATCGGGTGCACACAGTGCAGTCGTATCTGCGGCCCTTGCGGCAAATGCACCATCATGTGCATCGACGGGATCTGCTCATCCACCAGGTATTGTATTTGCGCATCGCTGAGTTTCAGCCGCGAATAGACATGCATGCCGTACAGGTTATCCAGCGGGCATTTCAGGCTGTGAGGATAGTCCTGTTCCAGCGCCGACAGCTGCTGCTCCCACCAGGCATCGGTTTCTACCGCCACCAGCACGTCCGGCCGTTCGGTCGCCACCAACGCCAGCAGTTTCTCCGCCTGGCGATTGGGCGTTAACACGTTGGACACCAGAATGCGGATACGCGGTTTCTTCTGGTAGCCGGTAAAATCCAGCACCTGGGGTTTGCTCAGCCGGGTATAAGGGTAAATCCACGCGGCCTGATAAACCACACAGGCCAGGTTCACGGCCATCATGCCCCACACCCAGGGTGACAGCGGTACAAACAGCAGGTTAAGCAATAACACCAGCAACGAGAGCGCCAGTATTTGCAGGCGGGGGAAATCCCACACCCGGATCCACCAGGCTGCATGCTTTGAAAGTGGCGCAATGGTCACCAGCGCCAGCAAAAGCGTCAGTATGGCGGTTATCCCTGTCACAGTTAATTCCTCATCATCGATCCGGGCCGGTCGGGGTGACGGCCTCCTGACTGCCGCTTGGTGCGGCAGCCAAAGATTGCCATAAAAAACGCCTGTCCCGCCAGCCGACTTAAGGAATTATCTTGCGACGGCGGAATTCGTCAAACAGCGCGAACAGCATCGCTTCGGTTTCGACAAATTGATGGAAGCCAAAACGGCGTGCCTTACTGCCATCGGCAAACATGTCGTAATCCCACGAGAAAACAAAATCGGCAAAACGCCAACTCGCCACCGCACGGTAATCCGTTTCGACTAAATGATGCTGTTGCGCCAACGCCTGCCACAGCTCACTTTTATCCGCCATCACCGACTCCAGCGGCATCGGCAACGGCGGCGCCACTTCCAGATCAAAATAGCCGGCAATTTTCGGCCACAGCTCACTCCAGCGGAACAGGTCACCGTTATTGATGTTAAATGCCTGATTAGCCGCCGCCGGCTCCGTAGCCGCCCACAGGGTAGCTCGCGCCAGCAACCCGGCATCGGTCATTTCCAGCAGGCTGTGGTAAGCCCCTGGTTTGCCGGGAAAACGCAATGGCAGCCCCAGCGCCTTGCTGATCGAGGCATAAACCGCCAGGGTCAGCGCCAGATTCATCGGGTTGCCAAGCGAGAAACCGCCGACGACGCTGGGGCGAATGGCGCTCCAGTGCCAGTTCTTCCCCTGCTGGCGCTGTTCAAGATAGCTTTGCTGCTCCAGATTAAACTCCGGCGGCATATGCCCGGCATCACTCTCACGCGCCGGGGTTTTGAACGGCCCTAAATGGGCGCCATACACTTTATAGCCTTGCATCAGGCTAATGTGCTCCAGGCCATGCGCCACCGGTTCCAACGCCTCCACCACATTGCTTAGCATCGCCAGGTTTGGCGCCACCAGCCCCGCCCAATCCGGCGCATCCTGATAGGCTGCGAAGAAAATGTGGCTGACCTGGGTCAGCGGGCGCAAGGCATCAGCCGTTGCCTGTGCATCCAACAGATCGACCGCCAGATAACGCACCTGCGGCCGGTCAACGCCTCCGCGCCGCGACAGGCCAATCACCTGCCAACCCTGTTGTTCCAGCTCTTCAATCAGCTTGCCGCCAATAACGCCGTTAGCGCCGACCACCAGCGCCAGTTTGTCGTTTTGCATGTTATGTCTCCGCTTCAGTATCTATTGAGACTTTCACTATGATTTATTAGTTAAGCTTGCGGTAGATGAGGTTTATTACTATCACTTATAAGTAAAATCTATAGATGGAGCGCCGATGGACAAGCTAAACGCCATGCAGACTTTTGTTCGGGTAGCCGAGTTGGGCAGCCTGTCGGCCGCCGCTCGCGATCTGGGCCTGACACAACCGGCAGTCAGCCAACAGATCGCCAGCCTGGAACAACAGCTGCGCGCCCAATTGCTGTTTCGCAGCACTCGCGCCGTAACGCTGACCGATGCCGGTGCGGGCTATTACCGACAAATCAAACCGATTCTGGCGGCGGTGGGTGAAGCGGAAGAAGTGCTACATGGCCAAAACCTGCGGCTGCAGGGTTCGTTACGCATCCATGCACCAACAGGTTTCGGCCAACAACACCTGACGCCGCTGGCGATCGCCTTTCAGCAACAGCATCCGCAACTGAACATCGAACTGCTGCTGGACGATCGTCGGGCGGATGTGATCGGTGAAGGCATCGATGTAGCGATCCGCTTTGGCGAACTGAGTTCACCTGGCACGGTGGCGCGACGACTGGGAGAGTTACAACGTATTCTGGTGGCCTCACCGGCTTACCTGGCAGCCCAGGGTGAACCGCAAACGCTGGCAGAGCTGGCAACCCATCCGCACATCCGTTACAGCGGCCTGAGCGACGCAGACACGCTGACGTTAATCGGCCCTCATGGCCCCGAGATGGTGGAGCTGCGTCCGGTATTCCGTGCTAACAACACTTTTTCATTGCTGGCGGCGATTGAGTCGGGGCTGGGTATTGGCGGCGCACAGCGGCCGTTGATCGGTCGGCAATTGGCGAGTGGCGCGTTGGTGCCTATTTTGCCGGCCTGGCGTTATCCGCCGATGGCGCTGCATGCGGTGTATCCCGCGGCGCGCTTTATTCCCGGCAAAGTGCGGGCCTGGGTGGAGTATTTGCTGACGGCATTGGGGAACATTGAAGGCATGACGTTAAACTATGCCCCCGACCAGGCGCCGGAGGCATAAACATTATTTGAACAGTTTACCGACCATATCGCCCAGTTCATTGCTGTCCTGCTGCACTTCGCCATTTGGCGATGCGGCGTCAGCGACCGTTGGCAGGAACTGCGCAATAGTGGCGGATGCCTGAGCCGGATCGACGCCCAGCTTTTCGGCCAGCTGATTGATGGCATCGCTGCCCAGCGCCTGCTGCACGTGATCGCCGTTGATCTGCTGGTTTTCACCGTTGCCCAGCCATGAACCGACCACATCGCCGAATTGCCCCTGACGGAACTTGTCCAGAATCGCCTGCAGGCCGCCCTGTTGCTCGACCCATTGCATGATGGCGACGTAATCGATGCCTTTACCGCCGTTGGCACCGCCGAGAATATTGCCCAATACGCTATCAAAAAGACCCATGGTAATCCCCTTCCAGCCGTCGGCTCAGGCCGCTCGACCCTTGTGATTTAACGAAAAAAGGGCCGCCGCAGCGACCCTGTTGATCAGCATCTGATTAGCTTCTGATCTTTCTGTAGACAAAAAGCACCACCAGGGCACCGATGACTGCGACAACAAAGCTGCCCAGATTGAAGCCATCCACACGACCCATACCGAAGAAGGTACTGATATAGCCGCCGACAACTGCACCGATAATCCCCAGAATGACGGTCACGATAAAGCCACCACCGTCTTTGCCCGGCATGATCCATTTAGCCAAGATACCGGCGATTAACCCAAAAATGATCCAGGAAATAATGCCCATTTTTACTCTCCCTATTACTTTTTGCCTTAAGAAACCCTATCACCAGACCCACGACGGCGCCTGCTCGATACTTTCACACCTGCCCCTTCCCTTAACGGCAGAACGATACAGGGTAAATCACGATAAACACGCGTCTTCACACAATTACTATAGTCAAATATCAGCAGTTTACCCATTTCCGTCCGTCTGAATTTTACTGTACGAAAATCAGCCGAATTCATCTCGCTGTCATTTATAAAGGCTATAACGACAGGCGAGACTTCACGCCGGAGACAGACCATGACCAACACGCCGTTTCTGCTGATACTGGCTGCAATCTATGCCCTGGCTGCCGCCTGGGATGGCTCAGCCACCCTGCTGCTGATGTAATGTTACACATCCTTTGTCACTTTTTTGGCGGTTTTAATTGTGTCTTGTTTTTACAGAAATTTAATTGCCTGAAAGCCAATAATAAATAGCATCTCACTTAGATAAAAATCCCATTGGCCACCAGGCCTCAGGTTTCGCAAAACGGCTTGATTAACTGGCTGAACCACTCGGAAAAGGCGGTTAAACGCGCCGAACGCTGACGACGATGGGGATAAAGCAAAGCCATGCTCATTGCCGATGGCCGGGCCTGCGGCAAGATCTCGCACAGGCTGCCGTTATCCAGGTAGTGTTGAACATCAAAACGCGGTATCTGCATCATTCCCAACCCCACCAGGCAACAGCCGATGTAGTTTTCCACATTGTTCACCGTCACCCGACTAGGCAACGTTTTCTCAAAATGCTGTCCATCCTGCTGCCACTGCCAGCTATCCGCCCCTGCCAGGGTCGGCTGCGCATAGCCCACCACCCAGTGATCTTCCAATTGGGCAGGATGCTCCGGGGTCCCGTAGCGCTGCAAATAATCCGGACTGGCACAGTTAATCATACTCAGGCGGCCCAGCGGCTGGCTGACCAAGCTGCTGTCGCTGAGGTTGCCGACGCGCACCACGCAATCGATCCCTTCCTGGATCAGATCGACTGAACGGTCGCTGGCGCTGAGAAACAGTTGGATTTCGGGATACTGCAGAAAAAAGTCCGGCAGCGCCGGCACGATCATTCTCCGGGCGATACGGCTGGGGACATCGACCGTCAAACGCCCCCCGATCGGGCCGTTCTGCCGGTGAAACAGACTTTCCAATGCCTGCACGTCAAACAGCAGGCTGCGTGCCTTTTCGAGCAACAGTTCACCATCGCTGGTCAGTTGTACCCGGCGAGTGGTGCGATGAAACAGGCGAGTGCCCATTTCATGTTCCAATTGCTGTATCGCGGCCGAAACCGTGGTTTTTGGCATCAGCAGGATCTGCGAAGCCCGGATAAAACTGCCCACTTCGGCCACCTGGATAAAGACCCGCAATCTCCCTATTTTATCCACCGGCAGTGCATCCTGTTAAACAGGCTGCGGCATCGGCCGCAGCAAAATTGATATTAACGGGTAGTATAGCCACCGTTGGCAAACAGCGTCTGCCCGGTGATCCACCAGCCGTCGGTGACCAGAAATTTGACGATCGGCGCGATGTCCTCAATGTCGGTCAGGCCGGTTTTCGAGAACTTGCTCAGCGCCGCGGCGCTGCTGTGATATTCCACCGCCTCTTTGCTTTCCTGCCCGTAGAAGAACGGCGTATCCATTGGGCCGGGGCCGATGGCGTTCACGCTGACGCCCCGCTCGCCAAACTCTTTGGACGCGGCACGGGTAAAGTGCTCCACCGGTGCCTTGCTGCCCGGATAGACGGCATAAAACGGCGTATAAGCCGCCAGCAGTGAGCTGACGATGGACACAATGCGACCGTTGTCGGCCAAATGCTTGCCCGCCTGCTGGATAAAGAAGAAAGCCGCCTTGGAATTGATGTCAAAACTGCTGTCGTAATCCGCTTCGGTCACCTCGGCAATCGGTTTTTTGATTACCAAACCGGCGGTATTAACGGCAATATCCACTTTGCCGAATGCCTTGATAGCCTGCTCAAACAGCTGCGCCACGTTAGCCGGTTTAGTCAGATCGCCCTGCACCGTTATCGCCTGTGCGCCCGCCGCTTTAACCGCCTTCAGCGTTTCCTCCGCTGCCGCCCGGGTCGCATCGCTATTGTAATGCACGACTATCGCTGCTGCACCGCCGGCCGCCAGATCGCGCGCTACCAGGCCACCCAGGTTCTTCGCACCGCCAGCGATCAACACCACTTTTCCATTCAAAGATTGTTTGCTCATTACAGTGACTCCGTTAGTGAAGGTTGTAACGAGTATAGGAACTGTGACCGCTCAGATAATCTGTCTAAACCGGGATGAACCATCCCGGTTTTTCGGTCAATACTGCTGGGCGGGCGAAAAATCCCCACAGCGTGATCGGCAGCCAGGCATTCAGCGGAAATCGCACTACACTTGTAAGTTTCCAACAGCAATAGTCGCAATTAGAAACTATTGTTTCCCGCCCGCCGTAGGCCGCTAAACGCCCAGACGGGCCATAACAGAGGTCAATGTCATGGTGATTCAACCCTACTTATTCTTTAACGGTAACTGTGAACAGGCGGTGAACTTCTACGTGCAGCAGTTGGGTGCCACGCTTGAAATGATGATGCGTTACAAAGAGATGCCCGAGGAAGCCAAACAGGGCAACCCTCAAGACGTCAATCCGGAGTCCATCATGCATGCCCGGCTGCTGATCGGTGAAACCGCGCTGATGGCCTCGGATGGCTGCCCGCAGGAGGGTGCCGACGCATCACACAAAGGATTTGCCCTGTCGCTCAACCCGAGTACCGTGGATCAAGGCCGCGAACTGTTTGAAAAACTGTCGCAGGGCGGCCAGGTAACCATGCCTTATCAGTCCACCTTCTGGGCCAAAGGTTTTGGTATGCTGACCGACCAGTTTGGCGTCAATTGGATGATTAACGTTGAATAGTGCTTCATCCCGCTGCGGTGTCCGCCTCTGATAGCGGGCATCGTGGTATCAACCATCAGTTGTAGTGATACCAGTCATAGGCCGCCATGGCGAACAGCACAAACAGCGCCGTCAGCAGCACCAGTCCCAAACGCCAGTAAGGCGACTTACGCTGCCGCCAGGCAAACAGGATCATTAACGCCAGTACTCCCAGCGTCACCGGGTAATAAACCACCAGCGTCAGCAAAGTAATAATGATGTAGTCAGACATGCAAGCGATCCCTGTATTCTCTCCGCAGGTTTAATGCGAAAGGTATAATCGGAGCCAATATATTCTTCCTCTGCCCTCAACAACTTATTCATTTTCGCCGTTTAAGGTGTAGTGGTCCAGGTGATTAGCGAATAAGATGTAGGATTGTTCTTACCTCGATTTAAAGATTGTACAGCAAGGGTGACATGACACAGCAGCAACTGCAGGATGCCGAACGGCCTCGCAACGGTAAAAACTCCCCGTTATTATTTCAGGCCGGCGTGTTTGTCGTCATCGTTGCCGTTACGCTGATCCTGTTTAACGCCTGGCAAATTTGGAATGCCCATCAGCGCGACTTGCAAAGTGCCGAGTATGAATCCGCCAATTTGGCCCGTTCGCTGGCGCAGCATGCCGATGACACCTTTATGCAGACCGACAGCACGCTGTCCGATCTGAGTGAACGCATTCAGGTTGACGGGCTGGCTAGCCCACAGCTATTACGATTGCAAAAAGTGATGCAAACACAGGTGGGTAACCTGCCACAACTGCACGGGCTGTTTGTTTACGATGCGCAAGGTAATTGGGTCGTCACTTCATCAGGCCGCTTTGTACAAAACGCCAACAATGCCGACCGGGAATATTTTAAATATCACCTCGAGCACAACAGCAATGCAGTTTATATCGGCAAGGTGGTGCGCAGCCGCTCTACCGGCGATTTGATCATTCCGGTATCACGCCGTTTCAACCACCCGGACGGCAGCTTTGCCGGGGTCGTGCTGGCCACATTGTATATCAATTATTTCCGCCAGTTTTACGATACCTTTGCGCTAAACAGCGATGCTTCACTCAATCTGCTATTGGCGGACGGCACCATTCTCTACCGTCGCCCTTATTCCCTGGCGGCCATCGGCAAGAATATTTCCGAGGGCGTGTTGTTCCGGGAAATATTGCCACATTCCGAATTTGGCAATGCCACCATTACCTCGCGCTACGACAAGGTAGAACGGATTTACGGCTATTCACGGGTTACCCGCTATCCACTGGTGATTGCCGCCGGGTTGTCGAAAAAAGACGTGCTGGCTGATTGGCGCAACGATTCCGGCCTGTTTGCCCTGGGTGGTGCCACCCTGCTGGCGATCCTGTTGGCGATGGGGATGGTGTTGATGCGTCAGATAAACCACAGCGTGCGCACCGAAGCCGAGCTGATGCGCACTCGCGATCAGCTCACCAGTATCAACCGCACCCTGGAAGAACTGGCCTTGCTGGACGGCCTGACCGGGCTGGCCAACCGCCGTCAGTTTGATATCGCCTTAAAGAATGAGCTGATGCGCGCCTCACGCAACTACCGTAGCGTGGCGCTGTTGATGTTGGATATTGACTACTTCAAGCAGTATAACGACATCTATGGCCACGTCGCCGGCGACCAGTGTCTGCAACAGATCGGACAAATGCTCAAGGGAATGGCCAGCCGCAGCAACGACATTATGGCCCGCTACGGCGGCGAAGAAATGGCGATCATCTTGCCGGATACCGACGCCCAGGGCGCACTGATTTTCGCCGAGCGCGTCATTGAAGCAGTGCGGGAGCTAAAAATACCTCATGATGGCAACCCACATGGCGTCATCACCATCAGCATAGGGATCTACGCCAAGGTGCCGCATATGTATAACGACACGCCGATGAGCTTTATCAATCAGGCGGACAGTGCACTGTACCAGGCGAAAGCCCAGGGCAAAAACCGCATTTACTCCGCTTGATCCGGTAGGCCGCCTTTAGCAAAAAGGCGGCCTCAGATAAAAAACCCAGGCCATCTAATGGTATTATCATGCCTAATTGATGCTTTTGATTAATTTCCAATAATAAACCTACTAATTCCGTTTAAATCTATTTTTACCCATTCGTGCGATTAGCATATCGTTTAATCTTTGTTTAGTACTTGGTGAATTTTAATAGTGTTACCATTATTAAACCCAGTTTATTAGCCATTAATACAATTCGGGAATAATTCCCGCGGGTTATATATTCCATTCAAATAAAAAACAATTATAAGAACCCTATATTGCAAGGAGATAGGATACATATGGATAGCCTTATGCCGGAACAGGCGTTGATGACATTGCCACAACGGCAGTGGGACAGCGCCCCTCTGCCTGCTGCCCTCACCGCCACCCTGGCGCTGGAGCAAGGAAAAGTCTTGTTTTTGCCCGAATTAAAATTTCCATTGTTAGCCGATGAAATAGCGTTATTGGATCCCGCACTGGTGGATATAAAACGTAAAAACATCAGCTACTGGCCAGAAAGCCAAAAATTATCTGGCGTAGCAATAGCGGCGCAACAGCCGCAGGTACAGGCGCTGCTGGAACGTTATTATCAGGCCTGCCGCCAGTTAATCGCCGGTTTACTGCCTCATTATCAGCAGACCTTGCATTCACCGGTTAACAGCCTGCGCCTGCACCCGGTTTCGGCCTGGCGTGCGGCCAGTTCGTGGCGTAAGGACGACAGTCGTTTGCACGTTGACGCCTTCCCGTCACGCCCCAATCAGGGTGAGCGTATCCTGCGTATTTTTACCAACATCAATCCGCACGGCGAGCATCGCCAATGGCGCGTCGGTGAACCCTTCCCCCAATTGGCACGGCGTTTTATACCGCGCCTGCCGCGCTATTCGCCCTTGGGCAGTTGGCTGCAGCATAAGGTCGGTATCACCAAACGCCGCCGCAGCCATTACGACCACCTGATGCTGCACCTGCACGATGCAATGAAAGCCGACCAAAACTACCAGCAGCAAGGCCCACAGCTGGCACTCGACCTACCGCCGGGCAGCAGTTGGATCTGTTTTTCCGATCAGACGCCGCATGCAGCGATGGCCGGTCAGTTTATGTTGGAACAAACCTTCCTGCTGCCGGTCAGCGCGATGAAAAATCCACGGCAGTCACCGCTAAAAATGTTGGAAACGCTGCTGCGCAAACCCTTGATTTAATCCGCGGTAAGCAGCTGGGTTTCCCCCTGCTGCTGCGCCAGTTGATAATGCGTGACCAGGCTGTGGCGGCCAATCAGTTCGGCCAATTGTGGTGAATGACTGGTGATCCACAGTTGGCTGTATCGACTGGCTTCGGCGATCAGCATTGCCAGCGCCGGCAGCAACTGCGGGTGCAGGCTGTTTTCCGGTTCGTTAAAGGCCATAAATGCCGGTGGCCGCGGGCTGAGCATCGCCACGGCCAGGCAGAGAAAACGTAGCGTACCGTCCGAAAGTTCGGCACTGTCCAAAGGACGTAAAATCCCGGCCCGGTGCATCAATAGCTGAAAACGCCCCTGCGGTGCCTGTATTTCAAACTCACAGTCCGGAAAGGCCTGCCCCAGGATCTCATGCAACAACTCCCCGTTGCCTATCTCGCAAACGGTTTCAAAAGCGGCGGCCAGATTGCTGCCGTCATGCGCCAGCACCGGCGCGCGGATGCCCACTTGTGGCGAACGCAGTGGCGAACCGGGCCAAACGGCAAACTCATGATAAAAACGCCACTGGCGCAGGTTTTCCCGCACCTGCGACACTTCAGGATACAGGTGGGGGTCAGCAAGCTGACCAAACACCGATTCCTCTGCATGCAGACTGGCGGGATAAGTCGTGCGTTCGCCCTGAATATTCGTCAGGAATGCGCTTTGATTGCGCCGCTCCAGCACCCGCGCCGACGGGCGACGACCATGGCCGGCTACCCACAGCGACTCCTCTTTGACCAACGGGTCGAGTTGAAACAGACTGTCGGTAGGATCGGGGAACCCCAGTTGCAACTGATAATCGAAGTCCTCAAGGGTGGCAGACAGCAACATCCTCTTAGGATCACCCCGCCGATCGCCCGGGCGCAATCCTCCGGCCCACATCGCTTTCTGAATGCCGCCCTCCTCGGCCAACGCCGTAGACAAACGCCCGCATGCCGCCTCGTGGATCAGCCGTACCGCTTTATACAGGTTGGACTTGCCGCAGCCGTTCGGGCCGCTGATCACATTCAGGCGGCCCAATTGCAGTTGCAGGTTGCGGATAGAACGGAAGCCAGTTAGCTGGAGTTGTTGGATCGTCATAGGCTCAATTTTTTAGTCAACGGGATGGCGCATCTTAACATAGCTGCCATCCCCGCCGTCTTTAGCTTGCCGCCTCAAAATCCCCTTGCTGGCGTGCCACCAGCGTCAGAATGCTATACAACGCCACCGCCTGCTGATGTTGATTGAGCACCTGCACATCCCACACCACCACGCCATGCGGACGATCTTCAGCGGTTTTCTGCGGCTTGCGGATTTTCTTCTTGCAGGTCAGCCGTACCTGGATGGTATCGCCAATTTTCACCGGCTCGATAAAACGCAGGTTTTCCATGCCGTAGTTGGCAATCACCGGCCCCACACCCGGGTCGACAAACAAACCGGCGGCGGCAGACACCACAAAGTAGCCATGCGCTACCCGCTCGCCAAACAGCGATTCGGCGGCACCGATCTTGTCCATATGAGCATAAAAATGGTCACCGCTGAGGCAGGCAAAATTAACGATGTCGGCTTCGGTCACCGTACGCCGTGCGGTGAGCAGGCTTTCGCCCAGCCGCAGTTGTTCAAAGTATTTACGGAACGGATGAACCGGATCCTCAATCACCGTTGCCCCGCGTACCCACTCGCGGCCAATCGCCGCCAACATTGCCGGGCTGCCCTGGATCGCCGTGCGTTGCATATAGTGTTTTACCGCCCGTAACCCGCCCAGTTCCTCACCGCCTCCCGCTCGCCCTGGCCCGCCGTGCACCAGCATCGGTAACGGAGAACCGTGGCCGGTGGACTCCACCGCCGCCTGTTGATCCAAAATCAGCATGCGACCATGGGCGCAGGCCGTCGCACGGATAAACTGCGTTGCCAGTGTTTCATCGGCGGTCACCAGCGAGCCCGCCAGGCTGCCCTGGCCCATTAACGCCAGTTCGATCGCCTGTTCGGTGTGCTGGTAAGGCATCAACGTCGCCACCGGGCCAAAGGCTTCGGTACCGTGCACCGCCTGATGGGTAAAGGGATCGGCGCAGTACAACAGGGTGGCCGGGTAAAATGCGCCGTTACTCGCATCTTCGCCCATCACCGTCAGTTTATCCGCCACGGCACCGCACAAGGGTTCACAGCCGTTATGCAGCAGAAAATCGACCTTTTGCTGTACGTCATTGCGCTGTTCGTGGCTGACCAGCGCCCCCATGCGCACCTGCTCCAGTTTAGGGTCGCCCACCGTAACGCCGGCCAGGCGCTGCAACAGCGCCTGCTGCACCTCTGCCACCCGCTTCGCCGGCACGATAATCCGCCGGATGGCGGTACATTTCTGCCCGGCCTTGGCGGTCATCTCGCGGCACACTTCTTTGATAAACAGCGCAAACTCCGGCATCTGCGGCGTGACGTCTTCCCCCAGCACGCAGCAGTTGAGCGAATCGGCCTCCATGGTGAAGGCAATGGATTTTTCCAGCAGGCGCGGATGGGCCCGCAGCCGCTGCCCGGTCTGCGCCGAGCCGGTAAAGGTCACCGCATCCTGATAATCGAGGTGTTCAAACATGTCACCGATACCGCCACACACCAGTTGCAGCGCGCCCTCCGGCACCAAACCGCTGTCGATAATCAATTTGACCATTGCCTGCGTCAACTGCGCGGTGGCGGTTGCCGGTTTGATGATCGCCGGCATCCCCGCCAGCCAGGTCGGTGCCAACTTTTCCAGCATCCCCCCAGCAGGGGAAGTTAAAGGCATTGATATGCAGAGCCACGCCAGGGCGTGAGGTCAGCACATGGCGGGCGGCAAACTGCGCCTGTTTGGACAGCGGGATCAGTTCATCTTCCGGCCACAGGGTATCGTCCGGCATTTCACGGCCTGCCAGACCGGCATAGGCAAACAGCGTGGCTATACCGCCCTCAATGTCCACCCAGCCGTCACTGCGAGTCGCTCCGGTTTGGTAGGAAATGTCATACAGCGCTTCTTTATGAGCCAACAGGTGTTTGGCCACCGCTTTCATCATCTGTGCGCGCTGTTGGAAGGTCATCTGCGCCAGCGCCTTGCCACCCCGGCTGCGCGCATACTCCAGGCTGGCGGCCAGCGGCAGCCCGTCGGAACAAACCTGATACAGCGGTTCGCCGGTAACGGCATGATGGATTTCGCGGGCAGTGCCCTGGCCGAACACCCAGCCGCCAGAAAGGTAACTGTTTAACTGCTGCATTTGCTCCTCCGGAATTCATAAATTTACACAGCAATGATTAATTACGTATCAGGTATTGTCCAGTTTTCTCTTGGGCCGGATTTAACAAAAACAAAACATCACCACCAATAAGCTCGAAAAACAGGCTATTTCTCGTTGCCGTCAATTTTAAAATAACCATATATAACAATTAAATAGTAAAAACACCTGTGAGTAACATCGCAAAACCACATAAATGTCGTTTGATCTTTTTGTTATCAGTTTGTAGCCTTATGGTTAGTTAACGTGATTCACATTTTTATATTTAATGTGAAAAATACGAATCACCAAGAGGCAAGCATGACAACTGACGCGCAATATCAGCAACACTTCGACGACAAGATTGCGGCGGATATCTCCATTGAGGCCAAAGACTGGATGCCGGATGCCTACCGCCAAAACCTGATCCGTCAGATTGGCCAGCATGCCCATTCCGAAGTGGTGGGGCATGTTGCCGGAGGCCAACTGGCTGACGCGAGCGCCAACGCTGCGCCGCAAGGCGGTGTTACTGGCCAAGGTGCAAGACGAAGCCGGACACGGTCTGTATCTGTACAGCGCTGCCGAAAACCCTGGGCTGCTCGCGCCAGGACATCTACCAGAAAATGCTCGACGGCAAGATGAAATACTCTTCGATCTTCAATTATCCGACGCTCAACTGGGCAGATATCGGGGTGATCGGCTGGCTGGTCGACGGCGCGGCTATCGTCAATCAGGTGGCGCTGTGCCGCGCTTCTTATGGCCCTTACGCCCGAGCGATGGTGAAAATTTGCAAGGAAGAGAGTTTCCACCAGCGCCAGGGGTATGAGGCGGTGATGGCGATGGCCAAGGGTAGCGAACAGCAAAAAGCCATGCTGCAGGACGCGATTAATCGCTTCTGGTGGCCGGTGCTGATGATGTTCGGCCCAAGCGACACCGATTCACCACACAGCGCACAAAGCATGGCCTGGAAGATCAAGCGCCACAGCAACGACGAGCTGCGGCAGAAGTTTGTCGACAATACCGTGCCGCAGCTGGAAGCCCTGGGGATGAGCGCCCCGGATGCCGATTTGGCCTGGGATGAAGCCAGCGGCCACTATCGCTTTGGTGAAATCGACTGGAGTGAACTGCACGAGGTGATTAAAGGCCGCGGGCAATGCAACCACGAACGGCTGCAGGCCAAACGCCGCGCCTGGGACGAAGGTGCCTGGGTGCGTGAAGGCGCCCTGGCCCACGCGGCCAAAAACACCTCAACCGCCGCATAAGGAACCGATGATGACACACGTTGAATGGCCGCTGTATGAAGTGTTTATCCGCAGCAAACAAGGGCTGGCGCACCGTCACGTCGGCAGTCTGCACGCCGCCGATGACCAGATGGCGCTGGAAAACGCTCGCGACGCCTATACCCGCCGCAACGAAGGTTGCTCAATCTGGGTGGTGCAGTCCAGCCATCTGATCGCCTCGCAGCCGGAAGATCGTGAAGCCTTCTTCGATCCGTCCGATGACAAGATTTACCGTCACCCGACGTTCTACACCATTCCCGACGGCATCAAGAACATGTAGGGGCGACCATGACCTTTAATAGCGATCCACTCATCACTTATGTTCTGCGTCAGGGCGATACGCCACTGATCCTCGCACAGCGGCTGTGCGGCTGGTGCGGCCACGCGCCGGAGCTGGAAATTGACCTGGCGCTGGCGAACATCGGCCTGGACCTGCTCGGTCAGGCACGCAACTTTCTCGGCTACGCCGCCGAGCTGGCCGGGCCGCAATACAGTGAAGATCGCCTGGCCTTCGGCCGTGACGAACGCGAGTTTCACAACCTGCTGCTGGCGGAACAGCCCAACGGTGGTTTCAACGATACGTTGGTGCGCCAGTTCCTGATTGATGTCTACCATGTGCAACTGCATCAGGCATTGAGCAGCAGCAGCGATGCACAGTTGGCTGCCATCGCCGCCAAGTCACTGAAAGAAGCCCATTACCACCTGCGTTTCAGCCGTGGCTGGATGATCCGCCTGGGTGACGGCAGCCCGCTCAGCCGGCAAAAAAATTCAGCAGTCACTGGATAACCTGTGGCGTTTTACCGCCGAACTGTTCCACGCCGACGAGCTGGAGCTGCAGCTGGCGGAACAGGGCATCGCCGCCGATCCGCGCCAGCTCGAGGCGCCGTGGCTGGCAGGGGTGAGCGACACCTTGCAACAGGCCGGCCTGCAGTTACCGAGCGAACAGGCCTTCCGTCACGGTGGCAAACAGGGACGGCACAGCGAGCACCTCGGCCCGTTATTGGCGGAGATGCAATTTCTGCAACGCGCCTATCCCAACGCGAACTGGTAGGAGGCCGTCATGAACATTACCCGGCTGCAAGCCGCCGAAATCCCGCAAATCTGGCACTGCCTGCAACAGATCAGCGATCCGGAACTGCCGGTGCTGTCGATTACCGATCTGGGCATGGTGCGCGACGTAGTAGCCGACGGCGGCGGCTGGCGCATTACCTTCACGCCGACCTATTCCGGCTGCCCCCGCCACCGAGTTCCTGCTCGAAGCGATCGAACAGCAGTTGACTGCGGCCGGTTTCAGCCCGGTAAAAGTGGATATCCGCCTTAGTCCGGCCTGGACTACCGACTGGATGAATGCGGCTGCGCGTGAGCGGCTGCGGGAATATGGCGTCGCGCCGCCACAGGGCCATACCTGCGACAAACCCCAGGCGCACGGCCCGGTGCCCTGCCCGCGATGCGGCAGCACCCACAGCGAGAAAATCAGCGAATTCGGCTCCACCGCCTGTAAGGCGCTGTACCGCTGTTGCGATTGCCGTGAACCCTTCGACTACTTCAAATGCATTTAGGAATAACCATGACGGTCTTCCATCGCCTGAACGTCGCCGCCATCGAGCGCGAAACGCCGGACGCCGTAGCCATTACTCTGCGGGTACCCGAAGAACTGAAAAGTCACTATTGCTATACGCCCGGCCAGCACCTGACGTTGAAGGCGCTGGTCGACGGCGAAGAGCTGCGCCGCTGCTACTCCATTTGCAGCTCGCCGCAGGAAGGTTTGCTGCAAATCGGCGTTAAAGCCATTCATCAGGGCCGCTTCTCTTCGTTCGTTAACCGGCAGCTGTTGGTCGGTGATGCGCTGGAAGTGATGGTGCCGCAAGGGCGATTCGGCTATCAACCACGGGCTGAGAACAGCGGTAACTATCTGGCGATTGCGGCCGGTTCCGGCATTACGCCGATGCTGTCGATCATCAAGGCCACGTTGCAACTTGAGCCAAACAGCAGTTTCACGCTGATTTACGGCAACCGCAGCAGCCGCTCGGTGATGTTCAAAGAAGCACTGTCCGATCTGAAGAACCGCTATCCCCAGCGCTTTCAGCCGCTGTACCTGTTCAGCCAGGAAAATCTTGATAGCCCACTGCTCAGCGGCCGCATCGACCGTGAGCACCTGCTGGCGATCGGCGATGCATTACTCAATTACCGCGACTATGACCACGCCTTTATCTGCGGGCCTGAGAGCATGATGGACGACGCCCAGAGCGTACTTGAACAGGCGGGCATGCCCGCCGGGCACATTCACAGCGAACGTTTTAACACCAGCGGTATGGTTGCCCGGCCGGTCAATGACGCCAACCGCAACGCCACCCGGGTCGAAATTTTGCTCGATGGCCGTCGGCTGGATATCGAAGTAGGCGCCCAGGATGACAGCATTCTGGATGCGGCGCTGCGTCAGGGTGCTGACCTGCCCTACGCCTGCAAAGGCGGGGTGTGCGCTACCTGCAAGTGCCGGTTAAAGGCCGGTCAGGTGGATATGGCGGTTAACTACAGCCTGGAGCCGGATCAACTGGCGGCGGGTTACGTATTGAGTTGTCAGTCGTGGCCGCGTGGCGACGGTGTGGTATTGGACTTTGACGTATAGGAGCCGCCGATGGAAACCCCTTTTGTCCTGCGACAGCAACACCAGCGAGTGGTGACACTGACACTGCATCGCCCAGAGGCGCGCAACGCCCTGAGCACCCCGTGCCTGGAACAATTGGTTTATTGGCTGGAACTGGCCGACGCCGATGCCACCGTTGGCGCAGTGGTGATTACCGGCGCGCCCCGCTTCTTTGCCGCCGGTGCCGACCTGCACGAGCTGCAAAAGCAAGACTTGCCCGCCACGTTGACGGATCGCCGTCCGCTGTTGTGGCAGCGCCTGGCCCAATTCAGCAAACCGCTGCTGGCGGCGGTCAACGGCTATGCGCTGGGTGCCGGTTGTGAATTGGCATTGGCCTGCGACATCGTTATCTGCGGCGAAAGCGCCCGTTTTGGCCTGCCGGAAATCACCCTCGGCCTGATGCCAGGCGCCGGGGGCACCCAGCGTTTGATCCGCTGCGTCGGCAAGTCTCGCGCCAGCCAGATGGTGCTGACCGGTGAAGCCATCAACGCCAGTTGCGCACTGCAAAGTGGCCTGGTCAGTGAAGTCTGTGTCGATGCGCTGACGCTGGAGCGCACGCAACAGGTTGCCGAACGCATCAGCCTGCAGGCGCCGCTGGCATTACGCGCCGCCAAGCAGGCATTGAAACAGGCTGAAGAAACCGGCCTTAGCCAGGGGCTGGCCATCGAGCGCCAGCAGTTTGTCACCCTGGCCGCCACCGACGATCGCCGTGAAGGCATCGCCGCCTTCTTCGAAAAACGTACGCCAAACTATCAGGGGCGCTGATTTATGGATAACGCATTGATTCTCACCCATCTGGAAGCCGGGGTGTTGACCCTGACTCTTAACCGGCCAGACCGGCTCAACAGTTTTAACGACGAGATGCACCGCCAGCTTAGCGAAGCGCTGACTCTCGCCGAGCGCGACGAAACCGTGCGCTGCCTGCTGATCACCGGTGCCGGGCGCGGTTTTTGCGCCGGACAGGATCTGAACGATCGCAACGTTAGCGTTGAGCAACAGGCGCCGGATCTCGGCCTGTCGGTGGAACGTTTCTACAACCCGCTGATCCGCCGCCTGACCGCCTTGCCAAAACCGGTGGTATGCGCCGTCAACGGCGTGGCCGCGGGGGCCGGAGCCGCTTTGGCGCTGGCTTGCGACATCGTCATTGCCGCCGATAACGCCAACTTTATCCAGTCCTTCTGCCGTCTGGGTCTGGTACCGGACTCTGGCGGCAGTTGGTTCCTGCCACGCCTGGCAGGCCACGCCCGTGCCATGGGGATGGCGCTGCTGGGTGACAAAGTCAGCGCACAGCAAGCGCTGGCCTGGGGCATGATCTGGCAGGTGGTTGCCGCGGATGAACTGGCCGCCACCAGCCAAACGCTGGCGCAACACCTGGCTACTCAGCCAACCTATGGGCTGGGACTGATTAAAAAAGCCCTCTACAGTTCGGCCAACAACAGCCTTGACCAACAGCTGGATCTGGAACGCGATCTGCAGCGTCTGGGCGGTCGCAGCGACGACTACCGCGAGGGCGTCAGCGCCTTCTTCGCCAAACGCGCGCCAAATTTCAGCGGGAAATAACCATGGACCAGCCGAACTTAAACCTCAGAGTGGCGGTGATTGGTGCCGGTACCATGGGTATCGGTATCGCTCAGGTGGCCGCCGCCGCCGGGCATCAGGTGCAGCTGTTTGATATTGCCGCCTCTGCTGCCCGGCAGGCAGTCGGCGCTCTCGCCCAACGGCTGCGCCAGCGTGTTGCGGCCGGCAAGGCCGATGCCACCACCACCGAAGCCCTGCTGGCGCGCATTCAGCCGGCAGAGTCGCTTAACTCGCTGGCCGACAGCGGTCTGGTGATAGAAGCGGTGGCGGAAAAGCTGGCAATCAAACAAAGTCTGTTTCGTGAGCTGGAAGCGCTGTGCTCACCCGCCACGCTGTTTGCCAGCAACACCTCCTCGCTGTCGATTACCGCCATCGCCGGTGCGCTGCAACATCCACAGCGTCTGGCCGGGCTGCACTTCTTCAACCCGGCACCGCTGATGAAGCTGGTGGAGATCGTCAGCGGGCTGGACACCAGCGCCGAAACCGTCGCCACACTGCAAAGACTAACCCGGCAATGGGGCAAACAAAGCGTGCTGTGCCGCTCCACGCCGGGGTTCATCGTTAACCGGGTGGCGCGGCCGTTTTATGCCGAGGCCCTGCGCGCGCTGGAAGAACAGGTCGCCGACGCCGCCACGCTGGATGCGGTGATACGCGACGCGGGTGGCTTCGTCATGGGGCCACTGCAACTGACCGATATGATTGGTCAGGATATCAATTATGCCGTGACCGAATCGGTGTTTCAGGCTTTCTTCCAGGATCCCCGGTTTACCCCGTCGCTGGTACAGCAGGAACTGGTGGCGGCCGGGCGTCTTGGCCGCAAAAGTGGCCGTGGTTTTTATCGCTATGGCGATCATCAGCCGCCGGTCGCTGCGGTGCTGCCCCCTTCTACGGCAGCATTGCCGCGCAGCATCACACTGCATGGCGATGCCGCCGGTATCGCGCTACTGAGCAAATTACTGAGCGGAAATGCGCAGTCGATCAAACAATCTGGCCAGACCAGCGCCTACGCCCGGATCGATGAAGTTACACTTATGTTAACTAATGGTAAAACAGCCAGCCAGGTGGCCGATGAAACCGCAACTCCCGTGGTGCTGTTTGATCTGTCCGCCAACTACTCGCAGGCCACCACCGTCGCTATCAGCTGCGCGGCGCAAAACGATGCCAGGCACAACGCCACCATCGTGCGTCTGCTGCAATCTCTCGGCAAGAAGGTGATCGCTTTGCCGGACTATCCCGGCCTGTTGGTGATGCGCACCCTCGCCATGTTGGCCAATGAGGCGCTTGACGTGGTCAACAAGGGCGTCGCCAGTGCCGAGGATACCGACCACGCCATGCGCTACGGCGTCAATTACCCACGCGGCCCGCTGGAATGGGGGGCGTCTCTGGGTTGGCGACACATTCTGACCACGCTGGAAAACCTGCAACTCTACTACGGTGAGCCACGTTATCGCCCGATGCCGCTGCTGCGTCATTACGCATCCCTCTCTTCAGGAGCCCAACCATGAACGCCAATACGCCACAGGCACTGGCGCAACGCTGCGCCGAACAGATGTTTCAACAGGATACCTGTGCCCAGGCGATGGGGATGCGGGTGGATGCGGTTGATGCCGGTTTCGCCCGGGTCAGCATGACCGTCGGCCCGCAGATGCTCAACGGCCACCAGACCTGCCACGGCGGCCAACTGTTCAGCCTGGCGGACACCGCCTTCGCCTATGCCTGCAACAGTCAGGGGCTGGCGGCAGTGGCCTCTGGCTGCAATATCGAGTTTATTCGCCCGGCGCTGGCTGGCGATCGCCTGACCGCCAGCGCCGAGGTGCGCCATCAGGGTAAAACCACCGGGCTGTATGACGTCGAAATCGTCAACCAACTGGGCAAGACCGTCGCCTGGTTCCGCGGGCGGGCACATCGCCTCGGCCATGCCATTTTAGGGGAACAACCATGAGTCAGGCGTTTATCTGCGATGGCGTTCGCACGCCGATTGGCCGCTACGGTGGCGCATTGGCCAACGTGCGTGCCGATGATTTGGCCGCTCTGCCGCTGCGTGCCCTGTTAGCTCGCCACCCACAGGTGGACTGGTCATTGGTCGATGACGTGATCCTCGGCTGCGCCAATCAGGCCGGGGAAGACAACCGCAATCTGGCCCGGATGGCAGTATTGCTGGCCGGCCTGCCGGTGAACGTTTCCGGCACTACCGTCAATCGCCTGTGCGGTTCGGGGGCTGGACGCGCTGGCCATGGCGGCTCGCAGCATCAAGGCCGGTGAAGCCGGGCTGGTGCTGGCCGGCGGCGCAGAATCAATGACCCGCGCTCCGCTGGTGATGGGCAAAGCCGACAGCGCTTTCAGCCGTCAGGCGCAACTGTATGACACCACTCTGGGCTGGCGCTTTATCAATCCGCTGATGCAGGCGCAGTTCGGCACCGACTCGATGCCGGAAACCGCCGAAAACGTGGCGGCACAGTTCAACATCAGCCGCGCCGATCAGGACGCCTTCGCGCTGCGCAGCCAGCAACGCGCCGCCCGGGCGCAAGAATCAGGTTTACTGGCGCAGGAGATAGTGCCGGTCAGCCTCAGCGGTAAAAAAGGCGCAGTGACGTTGTTCAGCCAGGACGAACACCCGCGCGCAGACACCCGGCTGGAACAATTGCAGGCGCTGAAAACGCCGTTCCGCCAACCCGGTACCGTGACCGCCGGTAACGCCTCCGGCTTAAACGACGGCGCAGCGGCGCTGATTGTTGCCTCCGAGGCAATCGCCGTCAGTCAGGGCCTCACCCCGCGCGCTCGTATCGTCGCCACCGCCACCTGCGGCGTCGAACCCGGCTTGATGGGGATCGGCCCACTGCCGGCCACCCGCAAGGTACTGGAGTTAGCCGGGCTAAGCCTGGCGCAAATGGACGTGATCGAACTGAATGAGGCCTTTGCCGCCCAGGCGTTGGCGGTACTGCGCCAGCTTGGCCTGCCGGACGACGCCCCGCAGGTGAATCCCAACGGTGGCGCTATTGCCCTTGGCCACCCGCTGGGGATGAGCGGTGCACGTCTGGCGCTGGCCGCCTTGTTTGAACTGGAACGGCGTTCCGGCCGCTACGCGCTTTGCACCATGTGCATCGGCGTCGGCCAAGGCATCGCCATGATCATTGAGCGAGTTTGACCCCGAGGCTAATAATGATGACTACCAATCCACCGCCACTCGACGCCATTGAGTTCGCCTCGCGTGATGAAATTGAAGCGCTGCAGCTGGAGCGTCTGAAATGGACGCTGCACCACGCCTATAACAATGTGCCAATGTATAAGCGCAAGTTCGATCAGGCGGGCGTGCATCCCGACGATCTTAAGCAGTTGAGCGATCTGGCGCGTTTCCCCTACACCACCAAACAGGATCTGCGCGACAACTACCCGTTCGATACCTTCGCTGTACCAATGGAACAGGTGGTGCGTATTCACGCCTCGTCGGGCACTACCGGCCGACCTACCGTGGTCGGCTATACCCAGCGGGACATCGATAACTGGGCCGATATCGTCGCCCGCAGCCTGCGCGCCGCCGGTGCCACGGCCAAAGACAAGGTGCATGTAGCCTATGGTTATGGCCTGTTTACCGGCGGGCTGGGCGCCCACTACGGCGCGGAGCGGCTGGGAGCCACGGTGATCCCGATGTCCGGCGGGCAGACAGAGCGGCAGGCGCAGTTGATCCTGGATTTCAAACCCGACGTGATCATGGTAACGCCATCCTACTGTTTAACGCTGATCGATGAACTGGAACGCAAAATGGGCGGCGATGCGCGTGGCTGTTCATTACGTCTCGGGGTGTTTGGCGCAGAGCCGTGGACCGAAGCGCTGCGGCATGAAATTGAAAGCCGCATGGGCATCAAGGCGCTGGATATCTATGGCCTGTCCGAAGTGATGGGGCCGGGGGTGGCGATGGAGTGCGCCGAAAGCGGCGGTGGCCCGACTATCTGGGAAGATCACTTCCTGCCGGAGATCATCTGCCCGGAAACCGGCATTGCCCTGCCGGATGGGGAGCACGGCGAACTGGTGTTTACCACCCTGACCAAAGAGGCGCTGCCGGTGATCCGCTACCGCACCCGCGATCTCACCCGCCTGCTGCCGGGCGATGCACGCCAGATGCGCCGGATGGGAAAAATCACCGGTCGCTCCGACGACATGCTGATCATCCGTGGCGTCAATGTGTTCCCGTCGCAGGTGGAAGAACAAATTATGCAGTTCGAACAGCTGTCGCCGCATTATCAGCTGCAGGTCAGCCGCAGTGGGCACCTCGATACTCTGGCGGTACGCGTTGAATTGAAGGAGGCCGCACTCAGCCTCAGCCATCAGCAGCGCTGTGAGATTTGCCACCAGTTGCGTCACCATATCAAATCGATTATTGGCGTCAGCACCGACGTCAGCATTGCCAACTGCGGCGATATCCCGCGTTCGGAAGGCAAAGCCCAGCGAGTGGTCGACCTGCGCCCCCGTTGATTCCATTGGCGTCACGGATGACGCCTTAAGAATTTGTGGTAATGTTGTGTCTCACCGTCGGCTAACCCATGGAAAAATATGGAACATAAACTGGATGAGTTTATCCGCCATGCTATAGACGCCCAGCCGATCAGCGGCACTTCACTGATTATCTCCCTGTACGGCGATGCGCTGAGTCATCGCGGTGGCGAAGTGTGGCTCGGCAGCCTGAGCGCACTGCTGGAGGCGCTGGGTTTCGGAGACCGCTTTGTGCGCACCTCGGTATTTCGCCTGCAAAAAGAGGGCTGGCTGGAGGTTGAAAAAATCGGGCGCCGCAGCTTCTATCGGGTGACCGAACAGGGTATGCGCCAGTTCCGCCACGCCGAGTCGAAAATCTACCTCAGCGAGCCACCGGCCTGGGACGGAAAATGGGATCTGTTGTTGCTGGAAAGCGCGGAGAAAAGCGAGCGGGCACGGCTGAAAAAAGAGCTGGGCTGGCTGGGTTTTGGTCAAATCGCCAATAACCTGATGGCGGCACCGACCCATGCGCAAACCGACGTCACCGCGCTGCTCGGCGAGCTTAACGCCAGCGAACAAGCGATCTATTTTCGTGCCGATTACCCCTATAACCGCTCCGAGCATACTCTGCAGCAGCTGGTGGCCAACTGTTGGGCGCTGGGCGAGGTCGCCGCCGATTATCATGAGTTTATCGTCTCTTTCCGCCCGCTAATGGCGTTGCTGCGCGAAACCGACGATGCCCTGCTGACGCCCCAGCGCTGTTTCCAGATTAAGCTATTATTGATCCACTTCTTCCGCCGCGTGGTGCTTAAAGATCCGCTGTTGCCGGACGCCTTGTTGCCCGCCCAGTGGGAGGGGCAGATCGCCCGCAACCTGTGTATCAATATTTATCAGCGGGTGGACCGCGCCGCGACCGAGTATGTCAGCGCGCTGGCGGAAACCACTATCGGCACCCTGCCCGCTCCGGCGGCCGGCTATTACCGGCGCTTTGGCGGCCTGCCGCGCGATCCTTCATTTTAAGGAGCTTTTGCTATGCCCGTGTATCAGATTGATGGCCTGACGCCAGTGGTAGACCCCAGCAGCTATGTGCACCCGACGGCGGTATTGATTGGCGATGTGATCGTCGGCAAACAGGTGTATATCGGCCCCAATGCCAGCCTGCGCGGCGACTTTGGCCGCCTGGTAATCGGCGACGGTGCCAATATTCAGGACAACTGCGTGATGCACGGCTTTCCGCAGCAGGACACCGTGGTCGAACAGGACGGGCACATCGGCCACGGCGCAATCCTGCACGGCTGCCGTATCCGCCGTAACGCCATGGTCGGCATGAATGCGGTGATTATGGACGGCGCGGAGATCGGTGAAAACACCATCGTCGGTGCCATGGCGTTCGTTAAGGCCGCCGCGGTGATTGAAGCCAACAAGCTGGTGGTCGGTAGTCCGGCACGGGTATTGCGTGACCTGACCGAACAGGAACTGGCGTGGAAAGTGGCCGGCACGCGCGAATATCATGATTTGGTGCTGCGCTGTAAATCTTCACTGCAAGAAGTCGCCCCACTGAGCGAAATCGAACCGGGCCGTCAGCGCTTAAGTTTTGGCGATCACCTGATCCCAAAAAATCAGCTTTAAGCATCACGACATACGCTATTTCGTTAAAAAGTGGTTTACAGTGAATACCCTGTTTAACTCTTTTTATCTGGACCGGAATCGATGCCAAGAACGGCCAAAACGGTTGAAGTCCCCGCCATCGGCGAGCTTGATCGTCAGGCGGGGCAGCTTAGCCTGCAGCTTGCTCAGGCATTGCGTGCCGCCATCAACAGAGGCGAACTTAAACCTGGCGATCTGCTGCCCTCCACCCGCGTGCTGGCAGGCGCATTGCAGTTGGCCAGAGGCACGGTGCTGGCGGCCTTCGAACAGCTGACCGCCGAGGGTTTTCTCGAAGCGCAGCCCGGTTCGGGCACCCGCGTCGCCCTGTCACTTCACCGCCAGCCCCCGGCACCAGTCAGCCCGGCAGATATTTGTGACATCCCCCTTTCCAGCCAGGCGCAGGCATTAGCGCAGTTTGCCGGTCAGTTACGGCCGCTGCCGCCGATCCCCTTCACCGTCTCGGTGCCTATCAATGATACCGCGCCCGATGACGTCTGGCGTCGTCTCGGCAACCGCATCCGCGCCCGTGGGCCAGGCGCCCCCGCTGGTTATGGTGACCCTTTGGGGGCACTGCCGTTGCGCAAGGCGGTCTGTGAATACGTCCGCAAATCCCGTTCGGTGCTCTGTACGCCGGAACAGGTGATTATCACTTCCGGCACCCAACAAGGGTTGTATCTGGCGACGCAAATTCTGTTGGACGCCGGAGACACCGCCTGGGTGGAGGATCCGGCCTATCACGGTATTACCGCCATCTTTAACCACCTGTTCCGCGACCGGCTGATGGCCAGAGTCCCGGTGGATGCCGAAGGAATAGACGTGGCAGCAGGCAGCCAAATCGCGCCGCAGGCCAAAGCCGTTTTTGTCACCCCCTCTCACCAATACCCGCTGTGCATGCCTATGAGCATGACGCGTCGGCTCGAGCTGCTGGCCTGGGCCAAACGGCAACGGGCCTGGGTTGTCGAGGATGATTACGACAGTGAAATGCGCTATTCAGGCCATCCGTTTCCTTCATTGCAGGGTTTGGATCCGGCCCGGGTTATCTACCTTGGTACCTTCAGCAAGATCCTTTTTCCTTCATTGCGGCTGGGTTACGCCATCGTGCCCAGGCCACTGGTGGATGCCTTCTGCGGCGCGCGCGTGCTGATGGATCGCCACCCGCCCAGCGCCGATCAACACGTGCTGGCGGCCTTTATGGCGCAGGGGCATCTGGATCGTCATATCCGCCGCATGCGCGGCGTGTATGCGGAAAAACGGCGGGTATTAACCGAAGCCATCAATGCCCATGTTTCTGCCGAGCTGGCGACGCTGCACCCCAGCTGCCAGGGCATGCATCTGGTGTTGTGGTTGAAGGCGGGGCTGGACGACCAACGGGTCGCTCGCCGTGCTGCCGAGGCTGGAGTGGCAGTCAGCGCACTTTCGCCGATGTATGCCATCGGCAGCGGGAAAAGCGGCTTGATACTCGGACTGGGCGGCTACGATGAGTTGCAAATCCATCGCGCCGCCCAACGGCTGAATCAGGTGATGGTGGCCCTGGCTAACACCGGCTAATCCCCTCTCCCCCGGGAGAGGGGCGCTCACTTAGGCAATATCGTCTACCTGAATCAGCGCGAAAACCGCTTCGCGCCGTACACGCAAACCAATACCCCGGCCATGACCGCAATCATCGAAGACTGGATGCTTTCATGCAGCACCCATGCGGCCAGCGCCAGACCAAAGAACGGCTGCAGCAGTTGCAACTGCCCCACGGCAGCAATGCCGCCCAGCGCCAAACCGCGATACCAGAAGATAAAACCAATCCACATGCTGAACAGCGAAATATAGCCCAGAGAAAGCCACGCACCGACGCTGACCTGCGGCCAACTCGCTGGTGCGGCCCAAACGGCAACCCCTGCCGTCAGTGGCAAGGCCACCACCAGCGCCCAGGAAATCACCTGCCAGCCACCAAGCCTGCGCGTCAGCATCGCGCCCTCCGCGTAGCCCAGGCCGCAGAGCAATACCGCAGCCACCATCAGCAGGTCACCGGCCCAGGAAGCGCCCGCCCCCTGGCTTAGTGCAAAAGCCCCCACCAACAGGCTACCCAACACCGAGAACAGCCAGAAAGCGGTTTTCGGGCGTTCTCCCCCGCGCAGTACGCCAAAACAGGCGGTCGCCAGCGGCAATAGCCCGATATACACCAGCGCATGCGCCGAGGTGGTGTGCTGCAAGGCCAATGCCGTCAGCAACGGGAAACCGATCACTACCCCGATCGCAACCATCACCAGCGGCACAAAGTCCTGACGCTGCGGCCAACGTTGACGCATGACCCCCAGCGCGCTCAGCGCCAATATGGCTGCCAGCACCGCCCGCAACGCGGTCAGGAAAAGGGGATCAAACTCTTGCACCGCCAGGCGGGTGGCGGGCAAAGAACCGCTAAAAATCAACATCCCCAGAAAGCCACTAACCCATCCCTGGGCCGAATTATCGCTTCGGCCGACAATCTGAATTTTTTCTGTCTCACTGCTCATGGCAACACCACTCGACACCTGCGAAAGATCCCTTATTCTCCGGTTAAAGTGGTTTATTGCCAGAGCCAGATAACGACATTATCAGCAAACCACTTTACTCTAACTCCGGCGTTTCCATCGCGGTGGGCAGCGGCTGATGGCGGCTATAGAAGAAATAGATCGCCACCAGCAGCAGAGTGAACGGGATGCCGAACCACAGCGTCATCTTGAAAAACTCGGTGAACGCCGTTGAGATCAACAGTGCGGTCATCAAACCGGCACCGGCCAGCGTGGTATAGGGGAAGCCCCACATGCGAAATTTCAGGTGAGTTTGGCGATGCTGGCGACGGAAAAACAGGTGAGTGACAAAAATCATCAGCCAGGTAAAGCAAGCGCCGTACACCGAAATAGACATCATGGCGGCAAAGGATTTCTCCGGATAAACCAGGCTCAGCACGATCGACACCACAATGCCAATGCACGACATCGCCAGCGCGTTCACCGGAATGCCGCGTTTGCTGACCCGGCCCAGCGCCGCCGGTGCCTGACCGGCACGCGACAGTGAGAACATCATGCGGGTGGTGATATACAACTGGCTGTTCATCGCCGACAGCGCGGCCACCAGCACGATAAAGTTGAAGATACCGGCGGCGGCAGGCAAGTGGATCACGTTCATCGCCATCAGGAACGGGCTTTCACCGGTGCCGGACTGCCGCCAGGGAACGATCGCCAGCATCAGCGCAATCGACAGCATATAAAAAATAAACAGCCGCAAGATGGTACCCTTGAAGGCAGTTTTCACCGCGATCACCGGGTTTTTGGCTTCACCGGCGGCTACTGCGATCATCTCAATGCTCAGGTAGCTGAAAATCGACACGATCACCGCGAACCACATGCCCTTGACACCAAACGGGAAGAAGCCGCCATTGGCGGTAAAGTTGTGTATGCCGTAGGCCGGGTTAGCGGAAAACACCAAAATGCCGATGCCAATGGCGATAAAGGCCGCGATGGCCACCACCTTGATGGTCGACAGCGCATACTCCACCTGGCCGAAGGACTTGACGCCAATCACATTGATGACGATGACTGCCGCAGAAAACAGCAGCACCCAGGGCCAAATCGGCGTGGTCGGGAACCAGAACTGCATATACATACCGATGGCGGTAACCTCGGTGCCCACCGCCAACACTACGCAGGACCAGTAGGAATAACGCACCAGAAAACCGAACAGCGGACTGATGTAAAACTCGGCATAGTCACCAAAAGAGCCCGGCGTCGGGTGTTCAGAGGTCATCTCCGCCAGGCAGCCCATCAGCAACAACGCCACCACGCCGCCGATAAAATAGCTCAACAGGACGCTGGGGCCGGCCATCTGAATGGCATAGGCACTGCCAAGAAACAGCCCGGTGCCGATCGCCCCACCTATCGCCAGCATGGTCATCTGCCCGGCGGTGAGCTGTTTCTTCAACCCGCCCTGCCGCCGCGCAATTTCTTCAAAACCTTTCATCTGTTTCATGGCGGTCCTACCTTATTCACACAGTACGGGTGACATCCAGGATGGCGGCAGTCACGTAGTCGACATTGTTTTGATTCAGGCCGGGCAAACACATGCGGCCGGGCGCCACCAGATAGATGGCGTAATCTTGCCGTAGCCGCTCGAGCTGCTGCGGGTTCAGCCCGGTGTAACTGAACATGCCTTTCTGGTCGCGAATGCGCCGGTAGTCCAACGGCGAACCGCCCTGCTCCAGCCCGTTAGCCAGGGTTTGACGCATCTGTTTGATACGTTGACGCATGCCGGCCAGTTCGCTTTCCCACTGCTGGCGCAAGTTGGCATCCGCCAACAGCGTTTCCACAATCTGGCTGCCGTGAGTCGGCGGGCAGGAATAGCTGCGGCGGATCAAGGTTTTCAACGCACCCTTGACGTTGTTCGCACTCTCCTGGCTGGCGCAACGGACCGAAAGCCCACCCAGCCGCTGGCCATACAGCGCGACGTTTTTCGAAAACGAATTGGCGACCAAAAAATTCCAGGTCGGTTTTCAATGCCTCACGCAGCGCGAAACAATCCTCGTCCAGACCATCGCCAAAGCCCTGATAGGCAATATCGAACAACGGCAGCAGGCGGCGGCGCTGCACCACCTCAAGCGTGGCACGCCACTGCGCCGGGCTGAGATCGGTACCGGTCGGGTTATGACAGCAAGGATGCAACAGCACCACGCTGCCTTCCGGCAGGCTGTCCAACGTATCGAGCATGGCGTCAAAACGCAGGCCGCCGTTGGCCTCATCGAAATACGGATAGGTATGTACCTTCAGCCCGGCGCCCTCGAAGATCGCCCAATGGTTGGCCCAGGTAGGATCTGACACCCAGATATCATGGCGGGACAGGTAGTGATGGATAAAATCCGCCGCCAGCTTCAGAGCGCCTGAACCGCCAACGGTTTGCACCGTGCTAATCGACGCTGATGCCGCTTCGCCGAACAACAAGGTCTGCACCTGCTGGGCAAAGAGTGCCGAGCCTTCTATCGGCGGATATCCATGCGGGCGACGCTGTTCGAGCAACTGCAGCTCGGCGGCCTCAACCGCCTGCATCAGCGGGATCCGCCCTTGCTGATCGTAATAAAGACCAATACCCAGATTAACTTTCTGCGTATTTTCATCCCGTAAATAAGCTTCCATCAACGACATAATAGGATCGGCCGCCGAACGGCCAATGTGATTAAACATAGCGATTCCTTAATTCATTATTTAATGAATTTGCAGGTGGGGATTATAGTTATCTATTTTCAGGCGGTAGCAGTGACGGTTATTTCTATTTTCATGCCTGGCACCACCAGCTTGTCAACAATTACCGTTGAACGATTAGGGTAAGGATAATTAAAATATTGCTTATAAATTTCATCAAGTAATTTAACGTCGTTCACATCGGTGAGATAAACAATTACCTGCAGAACATTATCGCTGTGGCTATCTGCCGCCTTTAACGTCCGGGCCAAATTATCAAAGGTCAGAGTAATTTGTTTTTCCGGCTCACCGGTTTCAATGCTGCCGTCGGGCCTGACCGGGCCATGGGCGGTGAACAGCATGCCGCCGCCTTTAGTCGCCCAGGAAAAGGGTTGGCCAATTTCCGGCAAGCCGGTATCGATAATGGTACGCATGGTTTATTTCCCCGTAGTGGTTAACTGGCTGATCAACGCCCCATCCCTGGCGAACAGTGAATCCAGCACGTTGTAATGATTGGCGCCGTCGACCGCAACCAGGCGGACGGGCAGCTGTTTTTCTTGCAGCGCAGCATAATAATGCCGCGACTGGCCAATCAGTTCCGCTAATTCGGCAGCGCCGTAAAACAGCGTCATCGGTTTGATGCGTTCGGGTATATTGCGCGCCGGGCTTAAGCGGGCAATTTGCTGCCGGGTCAACTGCAACTGCCGGTTAACGTAAGTGGTTAACAGAGGTTCCAGCTCGAAAATACCGCTGATCGGTAACACCGCGTCGACCATAGGATGATGCTGCCAGAAACTGGCCAGATGCCCCCCGGCGGAATGGCCGCACAGGTAAACCGGCGCGAGTTTATTTGGCGCCAAGCGTTGTTGAATCGCGTTCAGCGCCACACCGGTTTGCCGACAAATATCGTCAAGCGAGGCCTGTGGTGCCAGCGTATATTCCAGCAGCACCACGTCAAAACCCAACGCCAATGGCACTGTGGCAATAAAGGCAAAGTCGTCCCTGGAACAAAATTGCCAATATCCTCCGTGAATAAATATTAATGTTCCCTGATGCGGTTTGTCAGAATATAACCAGTCGAAAACTTCCCGGGGTGAATCCCCATAGGCAATATTACGTTCGCTGCGGACTTGCTGATAAACCGCCTGACTGCGAGTTTGGAATGAGGTCAGAATTTCATCCTCGTTGTCCACCGTCGAACCGTTATCGTAACTGCCCGCTAAAAGTTTCATATATTAAACTTCGTTTATTATTTAAGATATGCGTTAACTATTAGCACCGGGAATAATATTGTCAAGAAGTGAACAGCAGCAATGCGTGCAGGGTAATATAAATCTTTTCCGCGGCTCAATAAGTTTAGCCAGTGAAACTTATTGAGCCTGAATCGCTATTTTAACGGCGGCTGAATTTGCGCCAATTGACTTAATTCCTGCCAGGCATAATCCCAGAAGGTCCGTACCTTTAGCGGCATGCGTTGGCTATTTTGCGCCACCAGCTGCACCGGCATCGGCAAGGGTTCAAACGCCGGCAGCAAACGCACCAGCGTCCCCACTGCCAGATCGTCCGCCACCTGATACGACAGCAACCGGGCGATGCCCTTGCCGGCTCGCGCCGCCAGCAACTGGGTTTCGACTTCGTTGAGCAGCAAGCGCGGCGTCAGCCTTACCCTGTCACCGTTTTCCTGTGGGCCAAACCGCCATTCGCGCAGCGACGCCCGCTGGGTGCCGACGATGGTGTCATGATCGACCAACTGCGCCGGTTCCAATGGCTCGCCGCGTAGCGCCAGATAGGCCGGACTGGCGACCGTCACCCGGGATACCTGCCCCAACCGACGCGCCACGCGGGAAGAGTCCTGCAAATGGCCGATGCGCACCGCCACGTCCAGCCCCTCGTCGATCAAATCCAGGTTGCGATCGTTGAGCACCATTTCAATTTGCATCTGCGGATAAAGATCGAGAAACGCCATGACCACCGGTGCCACGTGCTTGCGCCCGAACTGCACCGGCGAGGTAATGCGCAGCAGGCCGCTGAGCTGGGTATCCGCCGTATCCAGTACCGCCGCCTGGTATTCATGCAGCAGTAAATGCGCGCGCTCCGCCAGCCGCAGCCCGGCTTCGGTCGGGGCCAGCCGCCGTGTAGTGCGTTCAACCAGCCGGGCGCCAAAACGCTGCTCCAGCGAGGCGATGGCCCGGGTCACTGCCGGGGCGGAACGTCGCAGTTTGCGACCGGCGGCGGCCAGGCTGCCGTGCTGGATCACCGCTACAAAAATCGCCAGTTCGTCCAACCGATCCATAGACTATTCCATAAATTGAAATTATTAATTTCCAGATTGCCGGATTTCGCTCACCGACTGCAAGAGTATGCTGATTAAAATCCTTCAGGAGTGTGATTATGCAAAAGCTAAAACTGTACGGTACCCCGCTTTCCGGCCACGTCCACCGCGTGGAGTTGCTGTTGCGGATGCTCGAACTGCCGTATGAATTTATCGAAGCCCCCGCGGCGGTGCGCCAAAGCGAAGCCTTTCTGCGCCTGAACCCTTTCGGCCAGATCCCGGTGTTGCTCGATGGCGATTTGGCGCTGGCCGACAGCAACGCCATTCTGGTGTATCTGGCCAAACGCTATGCGCCGGACAGCCACTGGTTGCCAGAGGCGCCAGCGCTGGCCGCACAGGTGCAGGAATGGTTGTCCAAAGCGGCGGGAGAGGTCCGCTATGGGCCGGCTTCCGCTCGTTTGATCGCCCAGTTTGGGGTGCCAGAAGATTATCAGGCCGCGCAGGCCGTCAGCGCACGCTTCCTGCCACAGATGGAGCAGCATCTGACCCAACGTCAATTCCTGGCGACGGAACAGGCCACCATTGGCGATCTGGCCTGCTACAGCTATGTGGCCGTAGCGCCGGAAGGTGGTATTTCGCTGGCCCCTTACCCGGCAATTCAACGCTGGGTAACGCGCATTGCCGCATTGCCCGGCTTCTTCGCCATGCCGTCGCTGCCGTCCCCCGTCGAGAGGTAAATCCGATGATCCCGCAGATGTTCCACCCCGATGAACTACGTGCCCAGACCCTGGCCGGATTTGACCAGGTGGGCGGCGGTATTTTCCCCAATATGCCCGACCAGCATCGTAAGTTTTTCGAGGCACTGCCTTACCTGTTTGTCGCCACGCTGGACGAGCAGGGTTGGCCGGTGGCTACGCTGTTTAGTGGCCCACCCGGTTTTTTACGCACGCCGGACAGCACCCACCTGCGCATCAGTACCCCACGCCGCAGCGACGATCCGGCGCAGGCGGCACTGCAATCCGGCCAGCCGATAGGTGCCCTGGGGCTGGATTTTAGCAACCGACGCCGTAACCGCGTCAACGGTGTGATCGGACGTACCGACAAAAACCGCCTTGAGATCGAAGTCAGGCAAAGCTTCGGCAACTGTCCGCAGTATATTCAGCGGCGCGAGCTGTATCCGGCCCCTGCCAACCCCGCGCCAATTGAATATCTCACTCGGCTTGACGCAGCGGCACAGGCGTTGATTCGCAACGCGGATACCTGTTTCGTGGCCAGTGCTGCCCATACCACGCTGGCGCAAGGTGGCGTGGATATTTCGCACCGGGGCGGAAAGCCGGGGTTTATCTATCTGGAGGGAAGCGCTCTGTGGATACCGGATTTTCGTGGCAATCGCTATATGAATACCCTGGGTAATCTGTTGGCGCAGCCGCGAGCGGCGTTGCTGTTTATCGATTTTGAACGCGGGGATGTTTTACATTTGCAGGGGGAAACGCAGATCCTCTGGCAAGCAGAGATGGGCCAAGGGGTGGCTGGTGCGGAACGCTACTGGCGTTTCGATATACAGAATGCTTGGCGTTTTTCGCAAGCGCTACCGTGGCGCGGCCGCAATCTTGAGTTCTCCCCGGCAACGCTGAACACCGGGGTATGGTCAGTATAAATCTGCACAGTTATGCGGATGAACATCCCCTCTCCCAAAAGAGAGGGGATGTAAGGAGTTTATACGCTGTGTTCCACGCTCGAAGTCTGATAAAGCTGGCGGAAATAGCTCAGGCGTTCAAAGAACAAGCGGCTTTGCGACTCCGACATATTGCCGGCCACTTTGCCGGCGTCCACCTCTCGCCCCTGCCACTCCATCAATGCAATACTGGAAGCCAAAAAGTCCATTTCTCCGCCGCCATAAAGATGTCTGTCCACTGATTTCATCATTTGCACACTCCTTTTAATCACATCGAAAAGGGTCATATGCCTGCTGATTTCAGTATCAGCCCGACTGCGGATGTTTTTTGTACAGAAGGTGCGCTTGACGGTAAATTGATTTGTTGCCACGGATCGGGCAAATAGCGGCGGAAAAGTTTGCTAGGGTAAAGGGGTGCCGTTTGGGATAGGTCACCCTGTGTTGAATTCTGAAAAAGGAAGAAAACCGATGAGCAATCACTTCTCTGCCACCCTCAAAGATCCTGCGCTGTTCCGCGAGGCCAACTATATCGATGGGCAATGGCTGCCGATCAAAGGCGACCAGAGCATCAAGATCCACAATCCTGCCACCGGCGAACGGGTCGGTCAGGTGCCGGCGTTCGGCGCCAGGGAAACCGCATTGGCGATCGCTGCCGCGAAAAAGGCCCAGCCGGCCTGGCGCGCATTGACCGCCAAAGAACGTGCCGGCAAACTGCGCCGCCTGTTCGAGTTGATGATGGAGAATCAGGACGATTTGGCGCTGATCATGACCGCAGAACAGGGCAAGCCGCTGGCTGAAAGCCGGGGTGAGATTGCCTACGCGGCGTCCTTTATCGAGTGGTTTGCCGAAGAAGGCAAACGCGTCTACGGCGACACCATTCCGCAGCCCCAGGCAGGGCGCCGCATTATCGTGCAGAAAGAGCCGATTGGGGTCTTCGCGGCCATTACGCCGTGGAATTTCCCGGCGGCGATGATCACCCGTAAAGCAGGCCCCGGCTGGGCTGCGGGCTGTACCGGGGTGATCCGCCCCGCCAGCCAAACTCCCTTCTCTGCACTGGCCATCGCCGTGCTGGCCGAGCGTGCGGGCTTACCGGCCGGCGTCTGCAACGTTATCACCGGCCCGAGCCAGGCCATAGGGGCGGAATTGACCGCCAACCCGGACGTACGCAAGCTCTCCTTCACCGGCAGCACCGAGGTCGGTGCGCAACTGCTGGCACAGTGTGCCCCGACCATCAAAAAGACCAGTATGGAGCTGGGCGGCAACGCGCCGTTTATCGTGTTTGACGATGCCGATCTGGACGCCGCTGTGACAGGCGCAGTCGCTTCCAAATACCGCAATGCCGGCCAGACCTGCGTGTGTACCAACCGTTTTCTGGTTCAGGACGGCATCTACGACGCTTTCGCCGAAAAACTGAAGGCGGCGGTAGAAAAGCTTAAGGTCGGCAACGGCCTGGACGACGGAGTGACTATCGGCCCGTTAATTAACCCGGCCGCCGTGGAAAAGGTCAACGAGCATATCGCCGACGCGGTGCAGTTGGGTGCCAGGGTTCTGCTGGGAGGCAAACCCCATGCGCTGGGCAATAATTTCTTTACGCCGACCATTCTGACCGAGGTGCCACGACAGGCCAAAATCTTCCATGAAGAGACCTTTGGCCCGGTAGCACCGCTGATCCGTTTCAATAGCGAAGCCGAAGCCATTGAGCTGGCCAATGACACGCCGTTTGGCCTGGCCTCGTACTTCTACAGCCGGGATATTGGCCGGGTCATGCGCGTCGCCGAGGCGCTGGAATACGGCATCGTCGGCATTAATGAAGGGCTGATTTCCACCGAAGTCGCCCCCTTCGGCGGGGTTAAAAACTCCGGGCTGGGCCGTGAGGGGTCAAAATACGGTATCGAGGATTATCTTGAGATTAAGTACCTGTGCCTCGGTGGGCTGGGGAACTAATCACCCGATGTCTTTATATGGCCCGCACGGCGCGGGCCAATGATTTTAATGAGGTCAACAATGGAATTCTCCGCCGCTATCCCCATTCTTCGCATCTTCTCGGTTGAAAAGGCCAGGGAATTTTATCTGGATTTTCTCGGTTTCACGCTCGATTGGGAGCACCGTTTCAGTGAAGACCTGCCGCTGTATATGCAGATCACCCGCTCCGGCCTGACGCTTCACCTCAGCGAACACCACGGTGACAGCACGCCGGGTTCCGCCCTATTCATTCCCACCCAGGATATCGACGCACTGCACGCCGAGCTTTCGGCCAGGCAGTATCGCTATGCCAGGCCGGGGGTTGAAACTGTCGACTGGGGAAAAGAGCTGAACATCGCCGATCCCTTCGGCAATCGGCTGCGGTTTTGCCAGCAGATCGGCAATGCGTGACGATCCAATTCGCTAACAACCCAGCCATTATTTTTGGTACTGCGCGTCGCTGACCTGCTCCAGCCAATCCACCGGGCTGCCGTTTAATGATTCGGCGATGGCAATGTGGGTCATGGCCGTCTCCGGCGTCGCGCCGTGCCAGTGTTTGACGTCTTCCGGGATCCAGACGATATCGCCCTGGTTCATTTCCTGGATCTCCTCGCCCCACACCTGGATCCAACCGCGCCCCTGGGTGACGATCAACGTCTGGCCGAGCGGATGGGTGTGCCAGGCTGTGCGCGCACCTGGCTCGAAGGTCACAGTAGCACCGCCTACGCGGGCCGGCTCACTGCCGGCAAACGGCGCATCGATCCGCACCTTACCGGTAAAATAGTCTTCTGGACCCGGACGGGAGGGTTGGGAACCGTTGCGTTGAATTTTCATTTGTTGCTCCGTTTCGGCCAAAGTAGCCGACGCTAATAGGGACAGAATAATTGTAGAGGCTGTGAGTCATTTAAGCTGCCAGACAAAAGATAACGTCGCTCCGGCATCAGGACTAGATGGCAAAATGCGCAAGGAGCTATGAGCTAAATTCATTAATTGTCGGTGGTCATCGCAAACGGCTAGAATATCGCCATGAATTCTGCCCATACGGCGAGGCCGGGATGTTAAAAGAGAACTTTAACGATTTAATTTCGTTTCTGATGGTCGCCCGCGAGCGTAGCTTCACCAAAGCGGCGGCGAAACTTGGCGTTTCCCAATCGGCCTTGAGTCATGCCATCAGGGGGCTGGAAGAACGGCTGGAACTGCGTTTATTGACCCGAACCACCCGCAGCGTGGCTCCTACCGAAGCCGGTGAGAGACTGCTCAACAGCATCGGTCCGCGTTTTGCCGAGATTGAAAGTGAACTGGATGCCCTGAGTGAAATGCGGGCACGTCCGGCGGGCAACATCCGCATCACCGCCGGCGAACATGCCGTCGACTCGGTGCTGTGGCCGGTGTTGAAGACATTTCTGGCGGACTACCCGGATATCAATGTCGAGATCACCTTGGATAACACCCTGACCGATATCGTCAGCGGCCGTTTTGATGCCGGAATTCGTCTGGGTGAACAGGTCGCCAAGGATATGGTTGCGGTGCGTATCGCAGCGGATATGCGCCTGATCCCCATCGCCTCCCCCGCTTATTTTGAACAATACGGCACGCCAACCACCCCACAGGAACTGCAAAACCATCGTTGCATCAACATGCGCTTACCCACCATGGGCGGTCTCTACGCCTGGGAATTTGAAAAAGACGGGCGCGAAATTAAGGTACGGGTCGACGGCCAGCTAACCTTTAACAGTCTGCGCCAACGCATTGACGCAGCGAGGCTCGGCTTCGGCATCGCCTTTGTCCCGCAAGACAGCGTCACCGATGAGCTAGCCGACGGCCGTTTGGTCCAGGTGCTCGACGAATGGTGCCCACGGTTCCCCGGCTATCACCTCTATTATCCCAGCCGCAGGCAGCACACCACCGCCTTTGCGCTGTTTGTCGAGGCACTGCGCTACCCACGGCAAGCCTGAAAATCTAATTTCCATTCATAAAGCCAACAAAAAATCGCCGAAACAGCACAAGGTATGCAACGAAAGAGTAACAATTAGAGTAACCTAGCCGCGCTTCAGGCGGAGTGGTCGCCAGCCTCTCAATGAAGGGGCAAAACGCTACGCCCGATGCAGTGTTTTTTTACTTTCGTCCCCAATGACAGAGTTTTTCAATAAGCCAAAACCAGCCTCACCATTTTAACTGCCACTGCCTTTTAGCCTTGGCGCTGGAGAGGGTTTGCCGAACGCACGGGATGGATTTTTAGGGAGAAACCGCGTGTTTTTTTGGATATGGCTTAATCTCTAAATCGGGGACTTTTCATTTTGGTAAGGATAATACTATGCAAAATAAAGCATCATTGTCGCCGCTCATCATCATCACGGCATTATTTGCCGCGCTGAGCGGACTCTATCTGCTGGGAGGCGGCATCTGGCTGGCCAAGCTCGGCGGTTCGCTGTATTACATCATCGCCGGCCTGGTGTTGCTGGTTACCGCCTGGCTGTTGGCTCGCCGCCGCGCCACTGCCCTGCTGCTGTATGCCGTATTTTTACTCGGCACCACAATTTGGGCACTGTGGGAGGTCGGCCCGGACTTCTGGGCGCTGACGCCACGTCTGGACGTCACCTTCTTCTTCGGCCTGTGGCTGGTACTGCCGTTTATCTATCACAAGCTGATTGCCAGCGGCAAGTTGGCCTACAGCGCACTGAGTATCGCGCTGGTGTTTACCGTCGCAGTACTGGCCTATGCGGTGTTTAACGATCCGCAAGAGATCAACGGTACCCTTGAACCGGCCCAGGAGAAGGTTGCCCCTCAGGCCTCAGACGCCGATTGGCCGGCCTATGGCCGTACTCAGGAAGGCACGCGTTATTCCCCACTGAGCCAGATCAACGACAAGAACGTCGGTCAGCTCAAGGAAGCCTGGACCTTCCAGACCGGCGACCTGAAAACCGCCAACGATCCAGGGGAAATCACCAACGAAGTGACCCCGATTAAAATCCGCGACACGCTCTATCTGTGTACCCCACACCAGAAACTGTTCGCGCTGGACGCGGCCACCGGTAAGCAAAAGTGGCAGTTTGATCCTCAGTTGAAGTTCAACCCAACCTTCCAGCACATCACCTGCCGTGGCGTCTCTTATCATGAGACCCCTGCCGCCGCAGGCAACGCCACCGACGCCTCGCCGGCACAGTGCGCACGCCGCATTATCCTGCCGGTGAATGATGGCCGCCTGTTTGCTTTGGATGCCGAGACCGGCAAGCCTTGCGCCGACTTCGCCAATAACGGTGAACTCAATCTGCAAAGCAATATGCCGTATGCCACTCCGGGCCATTATGAGCCAACTTCACCACCGGTGATCACCGATAAGGTGATTGTCATTGCCGGTGCGGTGACCGATAACTACTCCAATCGCGAACCTTCGGGCGTGATCCGCGGTTTTGACGTCAACAGTGGCAAACTGCTGTGGGCGTTTGATCCGGGTGCAGATGATCCCAACGCCATCCCGGCGGATGAACATCACTTCACGCCGAACTCGCCAAACTCCTGGGCGCCTTCAGCCTACGATGCCAAGTTGGATATCGTTTACCTGCCAATGGGGGTGACCACTCCGGATATCTGGGGCGGCGATCGCACGCCGAACATGGAGCGCTACGCCAGCGGCCTGCTGGCATTGAACGCTTCTACCGGCAAGCTGGTGTGGTTCTATCAAACGGTGCACCACGACCTGTGGGATATGGACGTACCGGCCCAGCCGACGCTGGCGGATATCACCGACAAGAGCGGCAACAAGGTGCCGGTGATTTATGTGCCGACCAAGACCGGTAACATTTTCGTTCTTAACCGTACCAACGGTGAGTTGGTGGTTCCTGCACCGGAAAAACCGGTTCCGCAAGGCCCGGCCAAGGGCGACCGCCTGTCACCGACTCAGCCTTTCTCTGAGCTGACTTTCCGCCCTGAGAAGAAACTGACCGGCGCGGATATGTGGGGCGCCACCATTTATGACCAACTGGTTTGCCGGGTGATGTTCCACAGCCTGCGTTATGAAGGCACCTTCACCCCGCCTTCCGAACAGGGCACGTTGGTGTTCCCGGGTAACCTTGGCATGTTCGAATGGGGTGGCCTGTCTGTCGATACTGACCGTCAGGTGGCCATCGCCAACCCTATCGCGCTGCCGTTTGTGTCAAAACTGATCCCACGCGGCCCAGGTAACCCAATCGAGCCTCCGGTCGGCGATAAAGGCGGCAGCGGTACCGAAGCCGGCGTCCAGCCGCAGTACGGTGTGCCGTTCGGCGTGACCCTGAACCCGTTCCTGTCGCCACTTGGCCTGCCGTGCAAACAGCCTGCCTGGGGTTACATTTCAGCGGTAGACCTGAAAACCAACGACATCGTGTGGAAAAAACGCATTGGTACCGTGCGCGACAGTTCACCGCTGCCGTTACCGTTCAAAATGGGGATGCCGATGTTGGGCGGGCCGGTCTCAACCGCCGGGAATGTGTTCTTCATTGGCGCAACCGCGGACAACTACCTGCGTGCCTTCAGCGTGACCAACGGTGAAAAACTGTGGGAAGCGCGGCTGCCGGCCGGTGGCCAGGCGACGCCAATGACCTATGAGGTCAACGGCAAGCAGTACGTGGTGATTTCCGCCGGCGGCCATGGCTCGTTCGGCACCAAGCTGGGCGACTATATCGTTGCTTACGCACTGCCAGATGAGAAATAATCGTCGAGGATAGACCTATCACAGAGCACGCCGCCTGGCGTGCTCTGTCACCGTAAACACCCCGCAAAAACTTTTCACGCCAGACCGCCCTTTCCCACAATAAATTTCACATTATATATTGATAATGATTATCATTCGCAATATTATGACTACGTTGGCCCCGGCAGTGGCCGACAATCATCTCGATATGACAGGCAGTGAACTGACGGCCGCCTCCGGGCGGCCCTCTTTGGAGACATATGATTCAACACCGCGGCAGACAAAAAATCGTTATCGCCCCACCCATCCCTACCGGTACGGGGGAGCTTGCATGAGCCAACAACCTTTGACCGCCATGCTGATGCTGGTTTATCTGCTGCTGATGGTGCCGGCGCTGTTTGCGATCGACAACCGCCTGAGTGCAACCCGCTGGGGCCAGGGCCGCCTGCTGCGCAAAACGCTGCAAACCGGGTTTATCATCGCCCTGACATTGCTGTTCTTTAGCCTCATGACATTACTGTATTGATTAATTTGCCGCCACCGGCAGCACAGCCTCCTGTTTTACCACCGCGACCTTGCCGCTCAGGGCAAAGGCCGAGATCAGGGTAAACAGCAAGGCAATGCAGCCGAGGATCAGATATGAGGTTTTAAAGCCGTAGTTGACGTACATCAGGCCCGCCGCATAGGACATGCCGATAGCCGATAGCTGCTTGAAGAAGCAGAAACCCCACAGGTAAATCGATGCGGAAAGATTCACGTTAAACTGGGTGGTGATGTATTTGAAAATGCCCACCAGCAGGAACGGCACCTCAAACATATGCAGGGTTTTGAGGAAAATCACCGCAGTCACCGAGTCCGCCTGAGACGAACCGATAATCCGCACCGACATAATCACCCCGGCAATCAGCAGCGCGTTCTTGCCGCCAATGCGGTTGATGATCAATGGCGCAAAGAACATGATAAAAGCGTTAAGGAACTCGCCCAGCGTGGTGACATAGCCAAACGCCTGAGTCCCGGCATGTCGATCGCTGAAAAACGAAGTGAAGAAGTTGGCGAACTGCTGATCGAACACGTCGTACACGCAGGCCACCCCGACGATATACATCACCAGGCACCAAAATTTGCGCATTTTCAGCAGGCTCAACGCCGCTTTCAACTTGACCGGTTTGTGGTTCAGCGCCAAGCCGTCCGCCACCGCCAGCGTGTTGTTTTGCTCAGGTTTGAACATATAAAGCAGGCCGGCCAACACCAGTGCAAAGCTCGACGCCAGCCAAAACGCAAACTGGTTGTTAATGGTAAACATATAGCCAACGATCGACGCGCAAATCGCCCAGCCGATACAGCCAAACAGCCGGGCACGACCATACTCAAACTGGCTGCGGCGGCTCACCTTCTCGATATAGGCTTCAATTGCCGGCGAGCCTCCGCTGCACACCAACCCCAGGTAAATCCCGCACAATAGCGCCCCGAGCACAAAGTTGGTTTGCAGCAGCGGCGAGAAGACATAAATAAACAGCGGTGCCAGAAACAGCAGCAGGAAAATGATCATCCACAGCAGGTGTTTCTTCAGGCCAAATTTGTCGGTGACAAAACCAAAAATCGGTTGGAACACCAGCGCAAACAGCGCCATACAGGCGAATACCAGACCGGTTTGTTGCTGGTCGAGTTGGTTGACGTCATGCAACCAGATCGGGAAGAACGGCAGCACCGCCCCCATGATAAAGAAATAGAAAAAACAGAAGGCACCGAAGATCCAAAAGTTCTTGTTCTTTAAATAAAACATGGCTCACCATCCCATTTATGACGGCGCAGGAAGCCCCGCGCCTTGTGCGTTTTGAGGAGGTAATACAGTTAGTTTGGCGATCAGTGGTAGGCGGGAAGCCAGTTACCGTGGGCCTCAATCAGTTCATCGCAGAGTTTACGGATATCATCAATCGAAAGCTCGGCTGAAGTATGCGGATCCAGCAGTGCCGCGTGGTAAATCGCTTCGCGTTTATGGGTTACCGCGGCTTCGATAGTCAGCAGTTGGGTATTGATATTGGTGCGGTTGAGCGCCGCCAGTTGCTCCGGTAAATGACCGACGTAACAGGGCGAGATGCCCTGCCCATCCACCAGACAAGGCACTTCAACGCAGGCTTCGGCAGGCAGGTTGGTAATTAAACCGCTGTTGAGCACATTGCCACCAATCTTGTACGGGCGATCGGTTTCCATCGCTTCAATAATATAAGACGCATACTCATGAGTGCGGGTATGAGTCAGGTTGGCGTCATTAGTCAGCGCCAGCTTGCGCTGTTGCCATTGTTCGATCTGCTCAACACAGCGGCGCGGGTACTCGTCCAGCGGAATATTGAAGCGCTCAATCAATTCAGGATAGTTACGCTTGATCCAATAAGGCATGTACTCGGCGTTATGTTCCGAAGACTCGGTGACGTAATAGCCAAAGGTTTTCATGATTTCATGGCGCACCATATCGTCGTGCTTGCCCTGCAGCGCATTGGCGCGACGCTTGATTTCCGGGTACAGATCCTCGCCATGGCGACGAACGTCCAGCAACCAGGCCATATGGTTAATGCCTGCGATGTGGAACTGGACATCATCGGTAGGCATATCCACGCTTTTCAGCAGCGTCTCTGCACAGACCTGCACACTGTGACACAACCCCACCGTTTTCACTTCGGTATGGCGCAGCATGGCGCCGGTTAAGGCCGCCATCGGGTTGGTGTAATTCAGCAGCCAGGCATCCGGACATACCGCTTCAATATCCCGGGCGAAGTCAAACATCACCGGAATGGTGCGCAGCGCACGGAAGATGCCACCTATCCCCAGGGTATCGGCAATGGTTTGCTGCAGGCCATACTTTTTAGCAATGGTGAAATCGGTGATAGTGCAAGGATCGTAACCGCCAACCTGGATGGCGTTAACCACATAATTGGCATTTTTCAACGCCGAACGACGATTTTCCACCCCGAGGTAGGGAGTGATCTTCGCCCTGCCGGCGTTAATATTGCGATTGATATTGCTGAGCATGGCGAAAGATTCATTGAGACGGGCGCTATCAATGTCGTACAGCGCGATATCCACCTCTTTCAATGCCGGCGTTGCCATGATATCGCCGAGTACGTTCTTGGCGAAGATGGTGCTGCCTGCGCCCATAAAAGTTACTTTAATCATCCTATTTCTCCGCTGCACTGGTTTTCGATAGGCTGAAATTACCCTGCAATTTCTAAGCCGGATATGGATGAATGTGACCTCATTATGGCGAAAAACGACGCAGCGCAAAAACTGTGAGCCAGGTCTGGATTTGGCGTTTACCCACCTAACGCATGGCCGCTACACTGTTAGCGTGAACAAGAAAACCAGGACATCGCCTGATGCATAAGAGTTTCACCCTAAACCGCACCGACAATATTGAGCTGAATCTGTACCAATATGGTGAGGAGAACTGCGACAAAGGGCACAGCTTCGGCCCGGCGGTGCGGCAGCACTATCTATTTCATTATGTGATAAGCGGAACCGGCGTACTGCACAGCGAATACGGTGCATTTCCAGTCGTTGCTGGTGAAGGTTTTTTGATCCATCCGCACGACGTAACCACCTATCGCGCCGATAAAAAAGATCCCTGGCATTACATGTGGCTGGAGGTCGACGGACTGGTGGCCGGCAAGATTTTCGAAGAGTGCCGCCTGAGCCGCCAGTTCCCGATTTATCGCCCCCGCAAGACTGACGAGACTCCCCAGGCCCTGAGCTATCTGCGACAGCTCGTTAGCCATGATGATGAACATCGATTGAAGACCCTCGGCCTGAGCTATCTGTTTTTTTCTGCGTTGATCGACAATGCGCTACAGGGCAGCGACGAACACCCCAGCGACAAGACGCAACATCTGCACAAAGCGGTCAAACTGATTGAAAACCGTTACCACGAACACCTGACCATTGAACGCCTGGCCGCCTACTGCAATATCAACCGTAGTTACCTGTGCCGATTGTTCAAGGGAGCTTACGGTATCGGGCCAAAGGAGTACTTGCTTAACTTTCGCATGACGCTCGCCACCAGCCTGCTGCGCAACAGCCGGACGGCGATAAAAGTGGTGGGGATCTCGGTCGGCTATGAAAACCAACTGCATTTTTCCAAAGCCTTCAAACAGGTCCACGGCGTATCACCGGCCCAATGGCGGCAGGAAAATCAACCGGACAACGCCCCGCCTTGCCACAAAGGTTAAGCCATCACATCGTTGACCCTTCCCCCCACTCGCTATCGGTCTCTGAGAGCGATGTTCAGAGAAGAAACTTTTCTCTTCACCTTGTGAAGTATTCAATAAGTTAATTAATTAAATATAACCATCTCGCATTATTGTGATGAATATCACTAATTTTATCGAGATATTAGCAATAATGCTTAAGTATTTTTTTAGTGCTGTTACCTAAATGTTTATCGACTCATTTATCCACTTGCCGTTACGCCCAATATTTGGCGTTGCATCAAAACGACACAGATGCAGCCTCAATTATGACGGGTTTAAATCATAGAGGAACAACTTCAATGTTATTAAAGAAAACCCTTTTGGTATTAGCCTCATGTTCATTATTTTCCACCGCCGCATTGGCTCAGGAGCAAGTTTCCACTACCAAAGAGCAGGCTTCGGCACAGCTTAGACACGGTTCTGTCGCTACCCCTATTTCACGCCAATACCAATGTTTTAAAGAAGGCGGATTTTATTGGCCGGCGGACGGTTCAGGTATAAAAGAGAGTGATTGCAGGGCGGCATATCAATACATTTACAATAAATATCTTAACAAGCCCGGCTTTGTTTCACCGAAAAAAGAAGGCAATAAAAATAGCAGCAAGCAAGAAGTTAACCTGATTGAACAGTCTAACTACCAATTCAGGCAATGGAATGAAGTCTCCAAAAACGTCGCCGATTACAACAACCCCGCCGCCGTTAAGGCCGCGATACCCGATGGGCAGCTCTGCTCTGCGGGGAACGTGGGTACCGAATGGGATGACAGAGACAAAGTCTGGAATGACAAGTCAGGGTTGGACGTTAAAGCCCCTTGGCGCACTAGCGATATCCAGAAAAATGCAAATGGTAAAATCGATATTGTTTATGATGCAACGGCAACGCATGATCCAAGCTTCTTTGAAGTTTATATTTCCAAAGCCGATTACGATGCTGAAAAAGCCGAATTAAAATGGAGCGATCTTGAGCTGTTAGGCAAAGTTGAAAACGTGGCTCCGGTGAACCAGCAATATAAATTCGCCGTCGATGCGAAAAACTATACCGGCAAACATGTGCTCTACGTTCGTTGGCAGCGCATAGACCCGGTTGGCGAAGGTTTTTATAGCTGCAGTGACGTCAATATCAAAGGCTGAATATTCATCGCTTGATGCCCGGTTCCTTGGCTGAACCGGGCCTTTCGCATCAGATATCGGATGGGTATTTTTCCGCCACATCAGGCTGTTTTAGCCGCGGATATTTCCACAGCCAACGTCCGCTGACCATACGCCAATAAAACAACGCACCGCGCACCGCCCAATCCATAAACATCCCTAACCAGACGCCGACCACGCCCATCCCCAGCACAATGCCCAGCGTATAGCCGGCCACCACGCGGCAACCCCACATGCCCAGCATCGACACCCACATGGCGAAACGAGCGTCGCGCGCGCCTTTCAAACCGGCGGGCAGCACCCATGAAGCGGCCCAGATGGGCATAAAGGCGGCGTTGAGCCAGAGCAGCACCTTCACCACCTCCTTCACATCATCTTGTTGCGTATAAAACGAGGCGAACATTCCCGCCAGCGGCGCCGTGCCCCAGGCGATCACCGTCAGTCCAATCGTCGCCAGCCAGAAGATGTGCCGCAACTGCCGTTCCGCCTGGGCTATCTGCCCTTTACCCAGACGTTTCCCGACAATAATGGTCGATGCAGACCCCAGGGCGTTGCCCGGCAGGTTGATCAATGAAGCGACAGAGAAAGCGATGAAATTACCGGCGATAACGTTGGTGCCCATACCGGCGACGAACATTTGGGTCAGCAACTTACCGCCGTTGAATAACACCGACTCAATGCTGGCGGGGATGCCAATCCCCAACACTTCCCACAAGATGGCCAGCTTCAATGGGCTAAAGTAACTTTTCAGCGTGATATGCAACGCCGGGTTAAAGCCGATCATCAGCACGTAGATAATCGCTATCGCGCCGATATAGCGGGAAATGGTCAGCCCCAACCCGGCACCGACAAAGCCCAACCCATGCCAGCCCAACATGCCATAAATCAGGATGCTGCTGATGATGATATTCAGGATATTCATGCCGCCGTTGATCAGCAGCGGGATCTTGGTATTCCCGGCCCCGCGCAACGCACCGCTGCCAATCAGCGCAATGGCCGCCGCCGGATAGCTCCAGACCGTTGTTTGCAGATAAGAAAGCGCCAATGCTTTCACCTGCGGCGTGGCGGCACCGGCGATCACATCAATAATCTGCTCGCCCGCCAAATGGATGCCCACCGCCAGCACCAGGGCCACCAGCGTCATCAACACCAGCGACTGGCGTGCCGCCGAGCGTGCTCTTTTGCGATCGCGCTTGCCCAGGCTGAAGGCCACCACCACCGTGGTGCCCAGATCCACGGCGGCAAAGAAGGAGATAATCACCATGTTGAAGCTGTCCGCCAGCCCGACCCCGGCCATCGCCTCTTTACCGATCCAGCTCACCAGAAAAGTGCTCAGCACTCCCATCAGCAGAACGCAGGCGTTCTCCATAAAGATCGGCACCGCCAGCGGCGTGATCTCACGCCAAAACAGGACGCGATAACTTTTGCGTTTTGGGTACCAGGGGGTATTTTCTACTCGCTGACGCAAGGCGGTATATGGCTTCAAGATCGGCTCATGGGATAAAAGTGAAACAACATTTCAAATAATGAGCGACAGATGCTTATCCTGCAAAGAATATTTTAAACGGAGATGGGGATTGTGGGATGACGGGCGCCACATGCCGCGCCCGTACATGCGGGGACTACTCCATGTAGTCTTCCTGATCGGACTTGGCTGCGGCAACAAAGTTTGCAGTACGATTGTTCAGCGCGGCACATTTGTCCGTCAGCAACTGACGATCCTCCAGTATGGCCAGATAACGAGCCTGAGCCAGTGCCGGCAACTGCTGATAACCCGCTGCCTGGGTGTCCCAGCCCCGGTGTTCCGCCACTCGCATCGCGGTACGTTGCAATTTGACGTCATCCGGGATGTCCGGGCGGTGACAGTTTTGCCGCAGGAAGTGACTACCAGCCAGCATGGTAGAAAGCTTTTCCAACTGTACTTGCAGTGGCGGCGGCGGCTGATGTGCCTTTTGCTGGCAGCCCACGAGGAATAACAAGGCCGCAGCGCCCAAAACTGAAGTGCGTAACACAGTCAACATAGTGATTACCCATAAAAAAGTGATGGTTGAAATCAGCTTAGGCGAGCCATGAAATATTGCAAAGTGGCCGGCGGCCTGCTTCCCCGAGGACCGCTTAATTCACCGGCAGCGCCAAGACCTGATCGGTGGTTTTGATTTCAGCAAACACATCGGCTACCCCGGCCAGCGCAGCGCGTTGCAGCACGGCGTGACTCACAATTTGGTTATCCCAGGTAGCCAGCTCGCGGGTGGCGGTGGCATCCTCGGGAATAATCACCTCATAGCCCAACGGCACCGCATCGCGCGCCGTTGAAGAGACGCACATATGGGTCATCAACCCACTCACTACCAGCTTCTTGATACCCGCCTGCTTAAGTTGCTTATCCAGATCGGTGCCCACAAATGAACTGGGGGTGGCTTTGGTGATCACCCGATCATTGCCGGACGGCTGCAGATCCGGATGGAACTCGGCGAATTTGCTACCTTCGGCAAACAACGGCCCATTTGCCGGGCCAATATGTCGAATAAAAAACACCGGCATCTTGTGCTGATGGGCAAAACTGACCAACCGTTGCGTGTTCATCAGCGCTTTATTTCCGTCGGGGATGAGCATCTTGCCGATGAAGTATTCATTCTGAAAATCAATCACCAATAGCGCTGTAGCGTTAGCCGGTAAAGATGTACTTGCCTGCGCACCGCTCATGGTACGAATGGTAGGCGCCCTTTGCTTATCATCGGCAAAACCCAGGCTGGAGGTGGCCATCGAGAGTGCCAGTGCAGTACCGGAAATCAGTTTTTTCATTTTGGTTTATCCTTGTGAGAACAACAAAACAGCACGTCGTTTCCTGCTGTGGTCGGGTTCAATTCTGCAGGTTGCCGTGATATGGCAACAGGTAGTCTAATAACCAAAAGCGATATCATCGGGCCAAATCGTCCACATAGGGTTAATAATAAAAAGGAAGCAGTATGGCGCCACTTAAAGTGGGTATCGTGGTTTTTAACAACATCATCCCGTTTCACCTTTCGGTGCCCTGTGCGGTGTTTGAGAAGGCACTGAACAGCAACGGGGAACCGGCCTATCAGCTGTTGATTTGCGCCACCGAACCCGGCCCATTAAAGACCAACGCTGGTTTCTCGATAGTGGCAGATCATGGATTAGCGGCGTTGGCACAAGCCGATATGGTGATAGTACCCAGCTGGTGCAATCCCGAAGTCCCGCCATCACCACAACTTATCGACGCCCTGCTAGACGCCCATGCGCGTGGTGCTACCCTGGTCGGCCTGTGTGTCGGAAGCTTCGTTCTGGCGGCGGCCGGCTTACTCAACGGCCGTCCGGCAACCACCCATTGGCAATGGATGGCCGATTTTCTGCGACGATATCCCCAGGTGTCGATAGACCAGAATGTGCTGTACGTGGATGACGGCGATATTGTCACTTCCGCCGGCACCGCCGCCAGCATCGACTGCTGCCTGCACCTGGTACGCAAGCACTGTGGTGCGGAGAGCGCCAACGCGGTGGCCAGGCAGTTGGTGGTGCCGCCACACCGTCAGGGCGGCCAGGCACAGTTTATCGAGCAACCGGTGTATAACACTGTGGGCGGTGACCGTTTTATGCAAACGCTGAGTTGGGCAACGGAAAATCTGCAGCAACCGCTGACGCTGGATGCACTGGCGGACAAAGCCTGCATGAGTCGCCGCAGCTTTACCCGGCGCTTTCAGCAAACTACCGGCACCAGCGTCATGCCGTGGTTGCTGAATCAGCGGCTGGCGATGGCGCAGCGCTTTCTGGAAAAAACCGACCAGCCCGTCGAGCGCATTGCGCAGGCCGCAGGTTTCGCCACTGCGTTGTCAATGCGCAGGCATTTTCAGCGGCAGTTCAAGACGTCGCCGTCTTTATATCGCAAGGAGTTTCGCGTTACGGAAAAATAAGCCGGTCATTCTTACTGGTAGCAGTGGAATTCGGTGATGCTGTGAAGGGCTATCTGTGACGGGGATCGTTGAAAGAATCTTATCTAAGTGATTGAATAATGGCGGAGAGAGGGGGATTTGAACCCCCGGTAGAGTTGCCCCTACTCCAGTTTTCGAGACTGGTCCGTTCAGCCGCTCCGGCATCTCTCCTTCAAGTGCTTGCTATCATGCCCCTTTTTGCGGCATTTTTACAGGGTTAGCCTCCAGCCGAATGTTCAAGTGACGACTTTACGAGCAACGTGATGATTAAATGGCCGTGGAAAACGCATCAACCGCAGGCGGAGACGCTTGCCCAGTGGCAGGACGCATTGGCAATTCCCCTGCTCTCTCCGCTGGATGAGCGGGAACAACAACGGCTGATCGTCGTTGCCGGGCAGATCTTGCAGCAAAAAAGTATCGTCCCATTGCAAGGGTTGGTGCTGACCTCGCAAATGCAGGCGCGTATTGCCCTGTTGTTCGCTTTGCCGGTGCTGGAACTGGGCGCCGAGTGCCTTGACGGTTTCAATGAGATCCTGCTCTACCCTACGCCGTTTGTTGTGGAAGATGAATGGCAGGACGACTTCGGCCTGGTGCACTCCGGGCCGGTGGTGCAATCCGGCCAAAGTTGGGAACAAGGGCCCATCGTGCTCAACTGGCAGGACGTGCAGGACTCTTTTGATCTCTCCGGCTTTAACCTGGTGATCCACGAAGCGGTACACAAGCTGGACATGCGCAACGGCGGCAGTGCCACCGGTATTCCACCGATCCCGCTACGCGATATCGCCGCCTGGGAACATGACCTGCACGCCGCGATGGAAAACCTGCAGGACGAGATCGACATGGTCGGCGAAGAGGCCGCCAGTATGGACGCCTACGCGGCGACCGATCCGGCTGAGTGTTTCGCGGTGCTGTCGGAGTACTTTTTCAGTGCGCCCGAACTGCTGGCCAACCGTTTTCCGGTGATGTACCAGCATTTTAGTCGCTTCTATAAGCAGGATCCTCTCGCACGTTTACAGCGGCTTCAGGCTGAAAATGGCGCAGAAGTCCCATAATCCAGCCCGCTTTGCTCAGATGCTGAGCAGTCGCACCGAATAGGCGAATTTAGCGTTGACACATTCTGGGTGGCTGGATATGATGCGCCCCGTTCAGACAATTCCTCTGTAGTTCAGTCGGTAGAACGGCGGACTGTTAATCCGTATGTCACTGGTTCGAGTCCAGTCAGAGGAGCCAAATTCGAAAGACCCGCTTAAGGAGACTTAGGCGGGTCTTTTGCCGTTTGGTATTATTGAATCTCTGACAGAATCAGATTTTATCCATAACGATGCCGCGTTAACGGTGTTGAAGGTATAGCGTTAGAGCTTTTGAGCGGTATACGAATGACTATGGGCATCCCAGCACTCTGTAGATCTCAGAAATCACCTGCATCGTTGCGTCTTCAATCATTCCTTCATTACGGCATAAAAACCAGCCGCGATTTGCAATTTCTCGCTCGAACGCGCGGGTACAAGCAACATGCTCTCCCAGCTTATGAATCACCGTACTGCTTAGCCCACGTGGTCTGGCCGCGGCCCTCGCCCATGAAATATCTGGCGCAGTAACAACCCCGACATGCAGGTCTGGCGTTCGCACGTTTCGTTCAATGTTAAGCTGTAAAATCTCTGCAAATGGAACCATCCGACGAAACGCGGCATCCGAGGGATACCAGCGATCCATCAGGATAATGCTGTCCGCTGGCTGTTTAGTCAGCACGTGCCGGGAAATCCATGCACGGCTATCAGCAAAGCGCTTACAGACCTCCAATTCCAAATCCAGGTTGGGATTTCTGGCGAGTTTGTTAACAAGGGCCATTGTCTCCCCCCTGTAGGGATCGCTTTTTTTCTCGCAAAGTCGGATCACCTTCTTGTTGTCTGCCCTTAGTACTTTCGTAATCGCTTCCAACAGTGTGGTTTTACCGGCTCCCTTGGGCCCATCCAGAGCAACAAACAGCTGACGACTCATTGTTCAAATGACGATTGATAGAGGTTTTTTGTAAAGCTTGAATCTGGCAAAAGCATCTTATTTCCTTGGTTTGAATAACTGCCTCCCTCTTCGTTCATCGGGGCAGCTGGCGCGTCAGCGCGAATCGGATACAGGGTTTTTATCTACAGACACTGATGAACATTCTGGCAACGGTTCTAACTCACTCGTTCAAAAACCCAGGATTACAGCCGTTTATGGTCATTGCCCATATATTGTGACCTGCGCGATGCAGTTTAAGGGATCCGCTTAGAAAACGGAAAACATCCCACCTTAAACCTATTTTTTAAGCAGACAGGCGGGCAGCTGTGAGCGAGGGACGGACATACTCCACTGCTAAAAGACTTTTGAGGCAATTAGTCCCGCAAGCATAAAATATTTGTATCTATTAATGGCGAAATGTAACTACTTGGTTATATTTAAAAAATGAAAATGACCAGTGGCCATTTTAATTATTTGAATTAATTAATAATTTCAAGAAGTAATTATTTGATAAGGCTGAGTAGTTATAAGGTTTTCACATGGGGGTTACAAATGAGACTTACGTTGATCGTCAAAAGTCTTGCACTGGCAGGGTTCCTCTCTTCCAGCGCACTGACACCTTTGTTCGCGCAGGAAGCACCAAAAGGTGCCACCGCGTCAACAAAGCAAGCTAACGATGCACTTTATAACCAGCTTCCTTTCTCCGATAACACCGATTTCACGAATGCCCACAAAGGCTTTATCGCCGCTTTACCTCAGGAGGTGATTAAAGGCGAGCAGGGAAATGTTATCTGGAACCCACAACAGTATGCATTTATCAAAGAAGGGGAAAAATCCCCTGACACTGTAAACCCGAGCCTTTGGCGACAGTCTCAGTTGATCAATATCAGCGGTCTGTTTGAAGTGACTGAGGGTGTTTACCAGATCCGTAACCTTGATTTATCCAACATGACCATCATTGAGGGTAAAGAAGGGATTACAGTCGTTGACCCGCTGGTTTCAGCAGAAACAGCAAAAGTCGGCATGGATTTGTACTTCAAAAATCGCGGTAATAAACCCGTTGTCGCCATCATTTATACCCATAGCCACGTTGACCACTATGGCGGCGTGCGTGGTGTGGTAGACGAAGCGGATGTTAAGTCCGGGAAGGTAAAAGTTTATGCACCAGCAGGCTTTATGGAAGCTGCTGTAGCCGAGAATATTATGGCCGGTAACGTTATGAGCCGCCGTGCCAGCTATATGTATGGCAACCTCCTTAAACCCGAAGCTACTGGCCAGGTGGGGGCGGGTCTGGGGACAACCACCTCAGCAGGTACTGTGACGCTGATTGCACCAACTAACATCATCGATAAAGACGGCCAGAAAGAAGTGATTGACGGTCTGACTTACGATTTTATGTTGGCGCCGGGTTCCGAAGCACCGTCTGAAATGCTGTGGTTCATCGAAGAGAAGAAACTCATCGAAGCCGCAGAGGATGTGACTCACACCCTGCACAATACCTACTCGTTGCGCGGCGCGAAAATTCGAGAACCATTGCCGTGGTCGAAATACATCAACGAAGCCATAGTGCGTTGGGGTGACAAAGCTGAAATTATTATGGCTCAGCACCACTGGCCGACCTGGGGTAACGAAAACGTTGTTGGCCTGCTGAAAAGCCAGCGTGACTTGTATCGTTATATCAACGACCAGACCCTGCGTATGGCCAACGAAGGCCTGACACGCGATGAAATTGCTGCCAACTTCAAACTACCAGACAGCCTGGCGAAGACCTGGGCTAACCGCGGCTATTACGGCTCCATCAGCCATGACGTGAAAGCAACGTATGTGCTGTATCTCGGCTGGTTCGATGGCAACCCGGCAACGCTTGATGAATTACCGCCGGAAGAAGCAGCGAAGAAATTTGTTGAATACATGGGCGGTGCCGATGCGATTCTTCAGAAAGCAAAAACCGACTTTGACCAGGGTAACTACCGTTGGGTTGCTCAGGTGGTTAGTAAAGTGGTGTTTGCCGATCCAAATAACCAGAATGCGCGTAACCTGGAAGCGGATGCACTGGAACAACTGGGTTACCAGGCTGAGTCCGGCCCATGGCGTAACTTCTACCTGACCGGTGCTCAGGAGTTGCGCAATGGTGTGGTTAAAGGCCCAACACCTAATACAGCAAGCCCGGATACCGTTCGCGCGATGACGCCTGAAATGTTCTTCGATTTCCTGGCGGTACATATCAACGGTGAAAAAGCGGGTAATGCCAAAGCGGTGTTTAATATCGACCTGGGCAGCGATGGCGGTAAATACAAGCTGGAGCTGGAAAACGGAGTACTGAACCATACTGCTAATGCTGAAGCGAAAGACGCTGATGCCACGATTGTTCTGAACCGCGACACGCTTAATAAAATCATCCTGAAAGAAGAAACCCTGAAACAGGCTGAAGATAAAGGCGAGGTTAAGGTCACCGGTAACGGTGCGAAGCTCAATGAGATGTTGGGCTATATGGACAAGTTCGAGTTCTGGTTCAATATCGTTACACCATAAATAATTCCCCCTGTGGCGTCACGGCTGCAGGGGACTTACTTAAGGTAATCCTATGCGTCTTTCATACTCGATTTTGCCTTCAATATTATGCCTTGCTTCATGTTATGCCTATGCAGCTGAAGAGCATGCCCCGGATGCGGCGCAGGCAAACAACCCTCTGGCGAATATGACTGCATTTAATATGCAGAACTATTACATCGGGGATGTGAGCGGTACGGATCAGGATGCCAATCAGTTCTGGTTCCGTTATGCGCAGCCTTTTTCATTAGGCGATAGCAAATGGTTGTTACGGGGTTCATTACCGGTGAATACCTATCCGGTTGCGCCAACCTATGGTCATAAAACAGGTTTAGGTGATCTGAACTTATTTGCGTCGTGGCTTATTGATACCGGCAATCCGGCAGTGAGTTTTGGTTTCGGTCCGCAAATAACGGCGCCGACTGCTACTGAAGATGCTCTGGGAACAGAGAAATGGTCTGCGGGTCTGGTCAACGTGCTCTTTAATGCCAGTTCACCAAAATTCCAGTTCGGTTATCTGGCCTCATGGCAGCATAGCTTTGCCGGAGAAGACAACCGCAGCGACGTGAATCTCGGTACTTTCCAGCCATTTTTATTCTATCAGTTAGGTGGAGGTACCTATCTGCGATCTGCCCCTATCTGGGTCTACAACTTCCAGAATGACAGCTACAGTGTTCCGCTGGGTTTAGGTATTGGACAGGTTATCAAGCAGGATAAAACCGTCTACAACTTCTTTGTGGAGCCTCAAGGCTCGGTTGCAGACCGTGGTCCAGGACAGCCTCGCTGGCAGATTTTCTTCGGGTTAAACCTTCAGTTCCTGAATTAATCCTTTTGTGGTTAATTCTTTTATTCGAACCAGATTGGGCCACAGCCAAATGAATGGCATGCAATTTCCGCGGCTAATAGAAAATGGTGTTGACCTGAGCTGCCATGTAACTTAGCAAGTTCCGCCGGATCTGCCAACGCGCCATGCACAATCTGAAATGAAGGAAACTCAGGCCCCGCGAATGGTGCCACGCCAGACAAAATCAGCATGGTACAGCCGGGTTTCACCCGGCATCTCCTGCCCCAGTGCGGGCATCATGCTCTCTTCTTTCTTCTCTTCGGCCACCAGCCACGCAACCGAATCCTGAGCAAATATCGCCACCGGCTGGGTAAAAGTGGTGAGATGGTAAGAAGACCAGGCCGCCTGCGGAATATCGTCGTAGCCCGCAACACAAAGATCTTCAGGAATACGCAGCCCAAAGCGATGGCGCGCCTCGTCCATAAAGCCGCAGGCCAATAAATCCGTGACGCAGAACACCGCATCAGGCCGCTCGCGCCGGGTCAACAGGCGGTGCGCCAGGATCTGACCGCTCTCATAGGAGGTGGTACCGAAGCGCTCGACGCTCACCGGTAACCCCGCCGCTTCCGCTGCCTGCAGAAAACCCCGTTCACGCGCCATCAGGCTGGGCGTACCGGCCAAAGAGTTGGCAAAAGCAATGCGCTGGCAGCCCGCACGGGCGAACGCCATCACTACCCTGCCCGCCGCTTCTTCGTTATCCAGCCGGATACTGAGTGAGCCGGGCAAGGTGTCATCACGGTTAATCAGCACCAGCCGTTGGCCGTGCCTGTGACACAGGCGGGCAATGGCGCTGTCGGGCATGCCGGATAGCACAAAGGAGGCATCCGCCCGAAAATTTATCGCCTGTTGCAGTGCCTGGGAGACGCTGTCATCGGAGCGATCGGTGTTAATCAACATGGCTATTTTGCCCGCGTCCTGCAAATGCTGGGTCAGCAAGCGCACCAGGCTGGCCCGGTAAGGGGTCGCCAACTCTGAAACAATCAGGCAAACAATGCCGCTGCGGTTACGTACCAATCCCCGAGCCAAATGGTTAACGTGATATCCCAGTTCTTCAGCCGCCCGCATCACCTTCTCGCGGGTCGCCGCCGACACGCTGGCACCAGACGTATAAGTCCGCGAGACCGCCGATCGGGAAACTCCAGCCAATTCCGCCACGTCTTTCGCACTGATCATCGCCTTGTCCACCGCCATCTTCATATCCATCCATTTTCTGCTCTGCGAAAAGTTTGCCGCACTTTGCAAAGCTGTGCAAATTTTTATCGGTAAAAATGTTTCATTTTTGTGACGAGAAGGTTGAATTGTTTCATTGCGCGATTGACAGCACAATTTTTATCCTCTAGTTATTTGCACACACGTGCAAAAAGAATAGGCGACAACGTATCGCCACCCTACACAACCAAGGAGAACACCATGCATCGCGTTACTCTGATAGCGGTCCTCGCCGCTGGCTCTGCACTCTCTGCTTCACCTGTTTTCGCCGCTGGGAAATTGAACATGATCTGCTCCGCCGATGTGGTGGTCTGCGAACAGATGACCAACCTGTTCGAGAAACAGCATCCCGATATCAAAGTCAGTATGGTGCGCCTCTCCGCCGGGGAAGCCTACGCACGTATTCGTACCGAAGCCCGTAACCCGCGCACCGATATTTGGTGGGCAGGCACTGGCGATCCTCATATGCAGGCCGCGGACGAAGGGTTAACCCAACCTTATAAATCCCCGTTGCTTGATCAACAGCACGACTGGGCACGCAAACAGGCGGAAAGCGCCGGTTACCGCACCGTGGGTGTTTATGCCGGGGCGCTCGGTTGGGGTTACAACACCAAGCTATTGGCGGAGAAAAAACTCAAGGTGCCTGCCTGCTGGAGCGACCTGCTGGACCCGGCCTACAAAGGCGAGATCCAGATGGCTAACCCAAATTCTTCCGGTACCGCTTACAACACCCTCGCCACGCTGGTGCAGATCATGGGCGAAGAGCCGGCCTTCGACTACCTGAAAAAGCTCAACGCCAATATCTCGCAGTACACCAAATCCGGCTCGGCGCCGGTGAAGGCAGCGGCACGCGGCGAAACCACCGTCGGTATCGTGTTTATGCATGATGCCGTCGCAATGCAGGTCGATGGCTTCCCGATCAAGGCCGTTGCCCCGTGCGAAGGCACAGGTTTTGAAATTGGCTCGATGTCGATCGTCAAAGGCGCACGCAACCTCAATGAGGCCAAGGTGTGGTACGACTGGGCGCTCAGCGCTGATGCGCAATCGCACATGAAAGACGCCAAATCCTTCCAGCTGCCGTCAAATCGTAACGCGGCGATTTCCGAGTACGCGCCACGCTTTGAGAACATCAAACTGATCGATTACGACTTTAAAACCTACGGCGCGACAGAAAAACGCAAGGCACTGCTCAGCCGCTGGGATAAAGAGATCGGCGCCAGCGCCCAATAATTCACCTCCTTTTTCTGCCGTATGTGAAGCGCTCTGCAATAAAGCGGGCGAGGAGATCCTCGTCCGTGCAACAGCGCAGTGACGGAAATATGAACTCTCGAGGTTACGATGAATGCTCAAAACCGCCGCCTGGACGGGGCCCTCGTGCTGGGCGCACTGGCCGTATTGCTGCTGCCCTGGTACAGCCAGGAAGCCGGGTTCTTCGACTTTGGCTGGCTGAGTACGCTGTGGCGGGATCAGGCCAGTGCCCCCGCGCTGTGGCAAATACTGGCTTTTCAACGCCCCTGGCTGCTGATTGCCCTGCTGATGCTGCTGGTTTGCGCGCCGGCACGCCTGCTGCCGGTGAGCCGCCTGCGCTCGCAACTGCTGATGTGCGCCAGCGTCGTCGGCATCGTATTTTTGCTGTTTGAAGGCCACGCCATCGGCTACAGCGGTTGGAACTGGCAGTGGAGCGAGCAGCTGTTTGGCACGCTCAGCGACGGCCAACCCGCCTTTGGCGCCGGTGCCATTTTGCTGATCACCACCTTTTTGCTGTTGTTCTCTTTTGCGCTGGCCGAACGCGGCGTGCTGAAGGGGGATGCCTTTGTGGTGGCCGCCATCGTGCTGCTGGTCGCGCTGGTCACCACTTTCGTGCTCTACCCGGTTCTGAGCATGTTTGTCTCCTCGGTACAGGACGTGGACGGCTCGTTTAAACCCGACGGCCTGATCGCCAATATGCAGGATCCGGCCATCTGGAGCCTGGGTTGCCTGAAAGGCGGCAGTTGCGGTACCGCCTGGCGCACCCTGACCCTGGCGTTGATGACCGCCAGCGGTTCCACGCTGCTCGGCCTGGCTTTTGCGCTGGCCGCCACCCGCACGCCGCTGCCGTTCAAAAAAGGGCTGCGCCTGCTGACCGTACTGCCGATCATCACGCCACCGTTTGTGATTGGGCTGGCGCTGATGCTGCTGTTTGGCCGCGCCGGGGTGGTTACCGAACTGCTCGCCAGCCTGTTTGGCATCGAGCCAGGCCGCTGGCTGTATGGCCTGACCGGCATCTGGATAGCGCAGGTGCTCTCTTTCACCCCGATAGCCTTCCTGGTGCTGATTGGCGTGGTGGAAGGGGTCAGTCCCTCGCTGGAAGAAGCCTCACAGACGCTGCGCGCCAACCGCTGGCGTACCTTCCGCTATGTTTCACTGCCGCTGATGGCCCCCGGTCTGGCCAACGCCTTCCTGATCAGCTTTATCGAAAGCATGGCGGACTTCGGCAATCCGATGGTACTGGGGGGCAGCCACGGCGTGCTGTCGACCGAGATCTTCTTCTCGGTGGTGGGGGCGCAAAACGATCCAAGCCGCGCCGCCGTCCTGGCGATCATCCTGCTGTGCTTCACCCTCAGTGCCTTTATCTTGCAGCGCCTGTGGCTGGCGGGAAAAAACTTCGCCACCGTCACCGGCAAAGGAGATTCCGGCACCCACTGCGGGCTGCCACGCGGCTTGCGCTATGGCGTGTACGCGTTGGTGATCCCCTGGGGGCTATTCACGCTGGTGGTCTACGGCATGATCCTGATCGGCGGTTTTGTGCAGTCCTGGGGACTGGATAACAGCCTGACGCTGGCTCATTACGCCCGCGCCTTCGGTTTCCAGTGGAACAGCGGCCAGATTGTCTGGACCGGGGTCGCCTGGAACTCGTTCTGGACCACGCTGGAGATCGCCCTGATCGCCGCGCCGCTTACCGCCATTGTTGGCCTGCTCACTGCCTGGCTGATCGTGCGGCAGAAGTTTGCCGGTCGCCAAACCTTTGAGTTTATGTTGATGCTCAGTTTTGCCATCCCCGGCACGGTGATCGGCGTCAGTTACATCATGGCGTATAACCTGCCGCCGCTGGAGATCACCGGTACCGCACTGATCCTGGTGGCCTGCTTCGTGTTCCGCAATATGCCGGTCGGCGTGCGCGGTGGCATCGCCGCCATGAGCCAGCTGGATCGCAGCCTGGATGAAGCCTCGCTGACGCTACGTGCCAGCAGTTTCCGCACCCTGCGCAAAGTGATCCTGCCGCTGCTGAAACCCGCTATCAGCGCAGCTCTGGTTTATGCCTTTGTGCGGGCAATTACCTCGATCAGCGCGGTGATTTTCCTGGTCAGCGCTCAGTACAACATGGCCACCTCCTACATCGTCGGGCTGGTGGAAAACGGGGAATACGGCGTGGCTATCGCCTACTCCTCGGTGCTTATCGTGGTGATGCTGGCGGTGATCCTCAGCTTCCAGTTGCTGGTGGGCGAACGTCGCCTGCGCCGCGCAATAACTGCTACCCCGCCGGTGACGCCACCCGCGGCCTTACATCAGGAGAATGCCTTATGACTGCCATTCGCTCCGGCTCGGTGGTGTTTGAGAACGTCACCAAACAGTTTGCCGACTTCACCGCCCTGCCCGGCCTTTCGCTCACCGTCGAACCCGGCACGCTGGTGACGCTGCTCGGCCCTTCGGGCTGCGGCAAAACCACCACCCTGCGCCTGCTGGCCGGCCTGGAACATCCGACCTCAGGACGTATTCTGATCGGCGGCAAAGATGTCACGCATCTGCCTGCCAATGAGCGCGACGTGGCTATGGTATTCCAGTCCTACGCCCTGTTCCCGCATATGAATGCGCTGGACAACGTGATGTACGGCCTGCTCGCCAGCGGTCTGCCGCGTAAAGAGGCGCAGGATCGGGCACGCGAGGGGTTGAAGCTGGTCGGCCTGGAAAACATGGGCCAACGCCTGCCCGCCGAACTCTCTGGCGGCCAGCAGCAGCGCATTGCCGTGTCGCGTGCGCTGGTTTTAGAACCCCAGGTGCTGCTGCTCGACGAGCCACTATCCAATCTTGACGAACGGCTGCGTCGCCGGGTGCGCACCGAGATCCGCGACTTGCAGCAGCGCCTTGGCTTTACCGCCGTGTATGTCACTCACGATCAGGAAGAGGCTTTGGCGGTCTCCGATAAGATTATCGTCATGAAAGAAGGGCATATTGCCCAACAGGGTGCGCCACAGGAGCTTTATCACTCGCCGGCGTCGGTGTTTATCGCCGACTTTATGGGCGAGGCCAATATTCTGCCTTGTGACATTGAGCGGGTAGATAACGGCGAGGCGCTGATCACCCTCGGCAGCCGTCAGTACCGGGTGCCGGGCGCCAAAGCCCGCCCCGGCGCCGCCCAGCTTTCGGTGCGGCCGCAGTTTATTACCCTGCGGCCTGAGCAGACCGGCGCATTAAACGGTGAAGTGACCCACAGCGCCTGGCTGGGGGACCATATCGAATATGAAGTGAAGACCGATCTCGGCGCGCTGTTTATTGTCGATGTGCAGATGGAACGCCAGCTGACGCCGACCACTCGCGTCGCCATTGATTTCAAATCGCAGGGGCTGGCGCTGATTGCCCAGTAAGCCGCAAAATATTAAGGAGCTAAAATGAATGAGCTGATTTCCCAACGCCTGACGCTGGCCGAGCAGGCGGCGCGTGCAGCCGGCGACAAAGCGCTGGACTATTTCAACCGTCGCGAAAGCCTGGTGATTGAAACCAAACGCGATGCGCAGGACGTGGTATCGATTGCCGACCGCGAAGTTGAATTGCTGATCCGCGAGAAAATCGCCCAGCAGTTCCCGAACGACGGTTTTTTGGGGGAGGAGTTTGGCCTGCAGCCGGGTGACTCTGGCTACACCTGGGTGGTAGATCCGATCGACGGCACCAGCCCTTTCGTTAATGGTATGCCGAACTGGTGTGTGTCGATTGCGGTTATTTATCAGGGTGAGCCGGTGATCGGGGTGATCGTCGCCCCTTGTCAGCAAGAGTGCTTTGTTGCGGCACGCGGTGCAGGTGCCACGCTTAATGGCAAACCGCTGCGGGTGGATCCCCAGCGCACCATGCAAAACCACGTCACCGGTTTTGGTGCCAACAGCTATGTAACGCCCGAGCGCGTTGGCGAAATAGCCGCCGCGATCACCGCCGTGGGCGGCAATTTCTTCCGTAACGGTTCCGGTGCCATGATGCTGGCCTGGGTTGCCGCAGGAAGACTGGTGGGTTATTACGAGCCTTATATGCACGCCTGGGATTGTCTGGCGGGTTACTGCCTGGTTAATGAAGCCGGTGGCTGGACCCATCCGTTTAATACCGACGGGGAACATCTGCTGCGCGGCGGGCCGGTGCTGGCGGTCGCGCCAGGGGCCAAACAAGATTTAATGCAGATCGCGCAACTGTAATTTGACCAGGTTCACTACAGGGGCGCAGCATGCAGCGCCCCTACTCTTTTACAAACCGCGTTTTTCCATCAGAACCGCCAGATCCACCAGCCGGTTAGAGAAGCCCCACTCGTTGTCGTACCAGGCGAGGATCTTGACCAAATTACCGCCAATCACCAGCGTGGAAAGCCCATCAATCACCGACGAACGCGGGTCGCCTCTATAATCACTGGACACCAAAGGCTCATCGCTGTAGCCAAGAATATCCTTGAGAGGGCCGGATTCGGCAGCCTGGCGGAAAGCCGCGTTGATCTCTTCGGCCGTCACTTCACGTTTCAGCGTGACCGTTAAGTCCACGATAGACACTACCGGTACCGGCACCCGCAGCGAGTAACCGGTCAGGCGACCGTCCAGCTCCGGGATCACCTTGCCGAGCGCTTTGGCGGCACCGCTGGAATAAGGCACAATCGACTCCGCTGCGGCACGGGCACCGCGCAGGTCTTTTTCCGGTTGGTCATGCAGCGCCTGGCTATTGGTGTAGGCATGGGTGGTATTCATCAGACCGTATTCAATACCGAATGCCTGATGCAATACCTGGGCGGCAGGGGCCAGACCGTTAGTGGTACAGCTACCGTTGCTGACCACAAAATGTTTGGCCGGATCGTATTGCTGATGGTTAACGCCCAGCACCAGCGTAATATCATCGTCCTTGCCCGGTGCCGAGATAATGACTCGCTTGGCGCCGCCTTGGGTGATGTGCACTTCGGCCTTGGCTTTGTCGGTGAAGAAGCCCGTTGCCTCAATCACCACCTCAACACCCACGCTGCTCCATGGGATGGCAGCCGGATCTCTTTCAGAGAAAACATGAATCGGCCGACCATCGAGCAGCAACTGGTTCTCACCGGCTTCGACGCTGGCTGCCAGAGTGCCTGAAAGCGAATCGTATTTCAGCAGGTGCGCCAGGGTTTTGCTGTCGGTCAAATCATTGATTGCCACAACCTGAAAGTCGCTGCGACCTAACGCTGCGCGCAACACGTTCCTGCCGATCCTGCCGAATCCATTAATGCCTACTTTGACCATGATCTACTCCTTCATTATTGGCTCTGTCACCAATCTAAACCGGAGAGGCCAGTGTCGTAAATGACGTTTGCAGATCAATTTAGGCCAACATGCGGGAATGAAAACGCTCGCGATACTCGGTAGGTGAGAGTTGCAAATGCCGCTCAAAAACGCGCCGCAGATTGAGGCCATTGCCAAACCCGCAACTGATGGCGATTTGCTCAATACCTTCAGCACTCTGCTCCAGGCGTTGCCGGGCCAGATATAAACGCCCTTCTTCAACAAATTTGGCGGGGGAAATACCGGTTTCACGCGTGAACACCCGGGTAAAGTTACGCGGACTCATGGCAACCCGTTCCGCCAACTGCTCAACGGAAAGGTCTGCGGCCAGATTCTCCAGGATCCACGACTGAAGATCGCGGATTGGGCCAGGGGTTTTAGCCTGATTTAAAGGATAACGGCTGAACTGCGCCTGACCACCAGGCCGACGCAGGAACATCACCAGATCTTGCGCCACTTCGCGTGCCTGAACAAAACCGTAATCGTCTTCCACCAGAGCCAGGGTGAGATCGAAGCCGGAACTGACCCCGCCCGAAGTCCAGACGGAACCATCCTGCACGTACAACGGCCCATTTTCGACCTGCACTTTTGGGAAACGAGTCTGCAAGGTTTCCAGTAATCGCCAATGGGTGGTGGCACGGCGTCCATCCAGCAAACCGGCTTCGGCCAGCAGCAACGCACCACCGCAAACCGACGCAATACGCCGCGCCTTGGGTGCGGCACGCCTTAGCCAGTCGACAACATAGGCACTCTCTTCCTCGGTCGCGCCTTTTCCGGTCACTATAATGGTGTCGCGTTCCTGCTCTGGGTCGAGATCTGAAAGACGATGATCGGCCAACAGATTCAAACCGGACGACCCATGCACCACCCGGTGAGATTGGGTGGTGACGATCGCCATCCGGTAGAGCGGAGCGTCGTTGGGCCTCAAGCGGTTGGCTTGCATCAGGATGTCGGCGATGCCTGCCGACTCGAATAACATGCCCCCTTCGGGGACGATAATCAGAAAAGTATGCATGTCCTTAAAATACAAAATGAGCAAAATAAGTCAAGCCCGCCACCGGAGAGGCTGGCGGGCTTTCGGTACGCGACTTATCAGCGCCAGTCCAGCGCCGGTGCAATATGCTTCAGGATCGACTCAATCACATGGGCGTTATACTCAACGCCCAACTGGTTTGGCACGGTCAGCAACAAGGTATCCGCTTCGGCAATGGCTTCGTCCTGCGCCAGCTGTTTGATCAGCAGCTCCGGCTCGGCGGCATAGCTGCGGCCGAATATCGCCCGGGTCTGATCGCCGATATAGCCCACCTGATCGCCCTCCTGCCCGCTATTGCCGAAGTAACTGCGGTCCTGCTGGTTCATCAGCGCAAAAATGCTGCGGCTGACCGACACACGCGGCTCTCGTTTATGTCCTGCCAGCTTCCAGGCCTCGCGATAAGCGCGGATCTGTTTGGCCTGCTGCACGTGGAACGGCTCGCCGGTTTCGTCGTTTTTCAGCGTCGAGCTTTGCAGGTTCATCCCCAGCTTCGCGGCCCAAACGGCCGTGGCGTCTGAGCTGGCCCCCCACCAGATACGATCCCGCAGCCCGGCAGAGAAGGGTTCAACGCGCAGCAGGCCGGGAGGATTAGGGAACATCGGCTGCGGGCTGGGTTCGGCAAAGCCTTCACCGCGCAGCGCATCAAGCAGCACTTCGGTGTGGCGACGGGCCATATCGGCTTCGGTCTCGCCGTCCGCAGGCGTGTAACCAAAGTAACGCCAGCCATCAATTACCTGCTCGGGAGAACCGCGGCTGATGCCAAGCTGCAAGCGTCCGCCTGAAATCAGGTCGGCGGCTCCGGCGTCTTCAACCATATACAGCGGGTTTTCATAGCGCATGTCGATCACGCCGGTACCAATCTCAATACGCTGGGTTTTGGCACCGATGGCAGCCAACAGCGGGAATGGCGAGCCAAGCTGGCGTGCAAAATGATGCACGCGGAAATAGGCCCCATCCGCCCCCAGCTCTTCTGCCGCGACGGCCAGGTCGATCGATTGCAGCAACGCATCGCCGGCCGAACGGGTGCCCGACTGTGACGAAGGCGTCCAGTGGCCAAAAGAGAGAAATCCAATTTTCTTCATGGGTGGTGTCCTTAGGTTCAATTATGACCGGATTACAGTGACAAATATGCCCCCTGTCAGGCCAGAAAAATTGTCTTCGACCGCACTAAACGAACCGTTTTTGACGGAAAAAATCCTCCAGGCTTCCCCCCGCCCAAACATTGTAATCAAAAAGTAAATATCGTATAACAGGCTCCTCCGAGGGGTGTCCTGTAATGGGCTGAGATGGCGCAAGCCGAACCCTTTGAACCTGATCTGGGTCATGCCAGCGAAGGGACGGGTCGGCAATAACGCTATCAGTCATTGCCTGTTCATACCTCAGCGCGCCCGGATCTCCACTCACTTTTGGAGGTCCCATGTTTACTCCCCAATTCGACGACGGTCTCTACGGCCAACTGCGCCTGCGCGCCGGTAGCCACTGGCAGGACTATGTCGCTCACCCCTTTATTCAGCAACTGGCCGCCGGTACGCTACCCGAACCTGCTTTCCGCCGCTATCTGACCCAGGACTATCTGTTCCTGATCCACTTTGCCCGCGCCTACGCCCTGCTGGTCAGCAAACTGCGCACCCTGCCGGAGATGCGCACGGCCACCGCCTCGCTCAATGCGATTGTCGCCGAGCTGCCTTTGCATCTGGCCTATTGCGCCGACTGGGGCCTCAGCGAGCCGCAGATTGCCGCCGAGCCAGAAGCCGCAGAAACCCTCAATTACACCCGTTATGTACTCGATATCGGCCACTCCGGGGACGCTCTCGACCTGCTGGCGGCGCTGTTGCCCTGCGTCGCCGGCTATGCCGAGATTGGCCTGCGGCTGCTGGGCGACCCTGCCACGGTGATGGAGGGCAACCCTTACGCCTCGTGGATCCGCAACTATGGCGATCCGGGCTATCTGACCGGGGTGCAGGCCGCTATCGATCTGCTGGAAAACGTCGGCCGCCAGCGCGGTGTAGAAAGCCGCCTGGGCGAACTGTCAGAGATTTTCACCACCGCCACCCGGCTGGAATCTGCCTTCTGGCAAATGGGGCTGAATGCCCAATGAGTATAGGCAACGCGCAACACCATGGCGTTCGGCCGGGTATTCAGGTACGGGATTTAACCCTGCGCTTTGGTCAGCAGGTGATTTTCGAGCGGCTGAGCTTCGATATCGCAGGTGGCAGTTTTGTCGCCCTGCTCGGTGCCAGCGGCGCGGGGAAAACCAGCCTGTTGAAGATTATTGCCGGGCTGGAAAAACCCACCTCCGGCACGGTCACCGGCAGTGACGGCCTGCCGATTGCCGGGCGCATCGCTTATATGGGGCAAAAGGATTTGCTCTATCCGTGGCTGACCATTGACCAGAACATCAGCCTCGGCGCGCGGCTGCGCGGTGAAAAGGTCGATCGGCCCTGGGCCGAGCACCTGCGGGAACGCGTGGGGCTGAGTGGCTATGGCAATGCCTTGCCTGCTGCGCTGTCCGGTGGCATGCGCCAGCGCGCCGCCATCGCCCGTACCCTGTATGAGCGCCAGCCGATTGTGCTGATGGATGAGCCTTTCTCGGCGCTGGACACCATTACCCGCGCCATGATCCAGCAACTGGCCGCCGAACTGCTGGCGCAGCACACCGTATTGCTGATTACCCACGACCCGATGGAAGCCTGCCGTCTTAGCCATCACCTGCTGGTACTGTCCCGCTATCCCGCCGGTATTGACGATAGCCATGTTATCGAAGGTTTGCCGCCGCGTGCACCGGACGATCCTCAACTGCTAAAAAGCCAGAGCGAGCTATTGTTGCAACTGGTGAGGGCCGCCGGATGAAACCACAGATTGAAAGCCGTCTGTCACGGATGCGCCGCAGCCTGACGGTGTTTGCCGGCCTGCTATTACTGTGGGGACTGGTCACTCTGGGTGATATTCCGGCTTTTCTGCTGCCTTCACCCACCTCAGTCGCGCAGGCGCTGTGGAACGACCGGGCTTACCTCGGTTACCACACGCTGATCACCGCCGCCGAGATCGCCTGCGGCCTGCTGGCCGGGGTGTTGCTCGGTGCCGTACTGGCGCTGTGCATGATTTATTCCCCACGGCTGCAACGCTGGCTAATGCCGCTGGTGCTGACCAGTCAGGCTATCCCGGTGTTTGCACTGGCCCCGCTGTTGGTGCTGTGGTTCGGTTTTGGCATCAGCGCCAAGGTGGTGATGGCCGTGCTGGTGATTTTCTTCCCGGTCACTTCAGCCTTCTTCGACGGACTGCGCCGGGTCAATAACGATTATCTCGATCTGGCCCGCACCCTGCGCGCTTCTCCCTGGGCGCAACTGCGGCATGTGCGGCTGATGGCGGCACTGCCGGCCTTTGGCTCCGGGCTGCGCATGGCCGCCGCCGTCGCCCCGATCGGCGCGATCATCGGCGAATGGGTCGGGTCGGCGGAAGGTTTGGGTTACGTAATGCTGAACGCCAACGCGCGCATGCAGACCGACGTCTGTTTTGCCGCGCTGTTTATTCTGGTGCTGATGACCGTCCTGCTTTGGGTGACGGTGGACGCGCTGCTGCTACGCCTGATCGACTGGGCGCCGGGAAATGACTGATAACAAGGGATCCACAATGATTAATAAAACCCTCTGCGGACTGATGCTCTGCACCACGCTGACCGGGCAAGCTACCGCCGCAGAAAAACTGACGCTGGTGCTCGACTGGTATATCAACCCCGATCACGCGCCGATTATGGTGGCCGAGCAGATCGGTGCCTTCAAGGCCGAAGGCCTGGACGTCAAGATTGTGCCGCCTTCCGATCCGGCGCTACCACCACGGTTGGTGGCGGCAAAACAGGCCGATCTGGCCATCACCTATCAGCCGCAGCTGCATTTCTTTGCCGATCAGGGCCTGCCGCTGGTGCGCGTGGGTACCCTGATTAATTCACCGCTCAATACCGTGATTACGCTGGATAAAAGCATTACCACCCCGGCAGGGCTGAAGGGCAAAAAAATCGGTTACTCGGTCAGCGGCATCGAACAGGCCACGCTGGCAACCATGTTCAAGCATGAACACCTCAACCCTGACGACGGTAAGTTGATTAACGTTAATTTCCAACTGACCAGCGCCCTGCTGGCAGGTCAGGTTGATGCGGTGATTGGCGGATATCGTAATATCGAGGCGCTGGAGCTAAAGTTGCAGGGCAAGGATCCGGTGGTGTTTAACGTGGAAGACTACGGCGTGCCGGCCTACGACGAACTGATTATCGTCGCCAATCGCGACGCGGTGGGCGAGCCGAAAATCAAAAAATTCCTCACGGCGCTGAAAAAAGGCAACGATTACCTGCAGGCTCACCCACAGGAAAGCTGGCTGGCGTTCGCCAAGGCCCACCCGGAACTCAATACCGAGTTGAACAAACAGGCCTGGCAGGCCAGCCTGCCGCTGTTCGCCCGCGATCCGGCCAGGCTGGATAAAGCGCGCTATCAGGCCTATGAACAGTTCCTGTTCGACAATAAGCTGATCAAGAAAATCACCCCGGTAGAGCAGTATGCGGTGGAGTTGCCTTAAAGGGCGCGTTGGTCTGTTTGCCCTCTCCCTGACCCTCTCCCCAAGGAGAGGGCCTATTTTGCGCTCTGCTGCTCTCAGACGTGATTAGTGTCACAGTAATGTCACAAAAAACGCCAATCGCACTCTGCCGCGGCGAGGCAATGCAAACACGCATTGACCCTGGTGCTTTCAATGCGCTATACCCTTCCTCTTTCGCGCTGTGCGCGGCTCAATAGCATTTGTCAGAGCAGTTAAGATTTTCTTTTTAATCAGACAGGGTACGGTGGATGGTTTCAGCATTAATTTCGTTTGCACTTTTTTTAGCCTCAATTCTCATCTACCGGACCCGAGCCGCCGCCAACCGCTGGTGGCTGGCCGCCCTGCTGACGCTGTTGGGCAGCTATCTGATCCTTAACGTGGTGCTGATCGCCAGTAACTACTTTACCGGCGATGGCATTACCGATGCGGTGCTCTACACCCTCACCAGCAGCCTGAAAGGTGCCGGCGTTGGCAAATACCTGCTGCCGTTTATCGGCCTGCTGGCGGTGCTGGCACTGATCTTCAGCGTGCTGACCTGGAGCCTGGTGCGGCGCAAGGCAAAAAGCAGCAGCGTGGTTTATAGCGTGATCGCCGTGCTGCTGGCGCTGTTTTCCGTCGGCACCACCCCGGCTTTTCAGGATATCTCCCTGCTGGTCAGAAGCCAGATTAGCGGTGATACCGCCGACTTTGATACCTATTACAAAGCCCCGAAAAAGAGCATGCAGGGTAAAGCGCCGAACCTGGTGTATATCTATGCCGAAAGCCTGGAAAGAACCTATCTGGATGCGGATCTCTTCCCCGGCCTGACCGACGAACTGAACCAGCACCGCGCAAACAGTATCGATTTCAGCAATACCCAACAGCTGCCCGGCACCGGCTATACCATTGCCGGTATGGTGTCTTCGCAGTGCGGGATCCCGCTGTTTGCCCCCTTTGACGGCAACGCCTCCAGCGCCGTTTCCACCTTTTATCCGGAAAACGTCTGCCTGGGTGACGTGCTGAAATCCGCCGGTTACGACAACTACTTTTATCAGGGTGCCGAACTGGCCTTCGCCGGCAAAGATACCTTCCTGAAATCGCACGGTTTTGACCATGCGTATGGCTTCAAGGAGTTGCGTGGGCAGGTCAGCGATCCGAGCTACAAAAATGACTGGGGCTGGTACGACGATACCGTGCTGGATCTGGTGTTCGACAAGTTTGTCGAGCTGTCGAAACAGGATAAAAAGTTCTCGCTGTTTGCGCTGACCGTCGACACCCATCACCCGGACGGTTTTATCTCCGCCAGTTGCAGCAAAAAGTCGTTCAGTTGGCAGAACAAAGAAAACCGCTCGCTAAGCGCGGTGGCCTGCAGCCAGCAACATATCGCGGCGCTGATCGACAAAATCAAAGCGTCCGAGTACTTCAAAAATACCGTTATCGTGGTGTCTTCGGATCACCTGGCGATGAACAACACCGCTTATGACATTCTGACCAAGCAGAAACGCCGCAATCTGTTCTTTATTATCGACGGCACCCACCCACAGACCGCGCTGCATAACGAGAAGCGCAGTACGCTGGACAACGGTGCAACGGTGTTGGACGTGATGGGCGGCGATAACTACATTGGCCTTGGGCGCAGCAGCCTGTCCAGTCCGACGCTGGCTACCGTATTTCTGAATATCGATGAGAAAATCAACGCCTGGAAACCGGCGGTGGTGAAACAATGGGGCTTCCCCAACAGCATCAGCAACTTTAATCTGGATAACCAGGGCAGCCGTTTTAGCTTCTCTGGCATCACCTTTAAGGTGCCGTTTATCCTGAAGGTGACGGACAATAAAATTGAGCCGATGTTTAACGTCTATCTGTCCACGCCGCTGAAAAAACAGCTCGCCGGTTTGGGGGCGGGTGAAAAATTCGTCTGGGTCGACAAGTGCTATGAAATTGGCCGGGTGTGGGCGCCTGAACTGGCGCTGAGTACCGAGACCTGCGTTGCCTCAGGCAATCTGGCCGCCCCACCGCACATCGTGCAGGCTAAAGGGGGCAACTATCGTGGCAAGGTCAACTTTAGCAGCCCGGAAGGGGATAGCGTGGCCGCATATCAAAATGCCGTCGAGCGGCTGAAAGTGGACGATGCGGCGGTTAAATATCACGCAGATGCCATTGCCTTTATGCTGCCGGGCATGCCGGAGCAGGTGAAGGCGATTACCGGTGTTGCCGCCGTCGAGGACTGGGGCCGCTGGTCGGACGCCAATCTGGCACCGACGGTGAACATCGACTATGTCGACCCACTGCCTTCGGCCTTTGATTTGGTGCTGCGCGCACGCGCCTACGGTAAAAACGTTGGCGAACCAATTTCGGTACGCGTCGGTGACCAGGAACAGTTTGTGACGCTCACCGAGCAGGACACTACGGTGACGCTACGCTTTGATAACCCTGGCGGTGCGCAGAACATCCGGATCACACCACCGGCACCGACCGAGCCACAGGAAGGCGCCAGCGGCGGCTTTACGCCGAAAAAACTGGGCATTGGCCTGGTCTCGCTGAAAGTGGAACAGGCCGCCCCCGCATCCTGATCGCGACACCGCAGCGGCAGAGCCATGCCGCTGCGTTTTCTTTTCCCCTTCAATAAAGATTTTACGCCCGTCTTCGGCTAACCTGTTGCTGTGAATTGATATCGGCATCCGTATGCCTCCCGCCGCATAGCCGGGAGAACCAAGGAGAGAGTATGAGCAGTCAGCAATCCGGCACCGGCCTCACCCCCGCTCAGGCGATCGAACAACTGGAAGCGCTGTACGAAGCCTCGGTTGAAGCGCTGCGCCAGGCGGTTGGGGATTTTATCAATCACGGTGGTCTGCCCGACGCGCAGACCCGCGCCACAGGGCTGTTTGTTTACCCAGAACTGCGGGTCAGTTGGGATGGAAAATCGCCCGGTCAGACCAAAACCCGCGCCTATGGCCGTTTCACCCATACCGGCTGCTACACCACCACCATTACCCGCCCGCAGCTGTTTCGCCACTATCTGACCGAACAACTGACCATGCTGGCGAGTGAATACGATGCGCATATCGAAGTGCGGCCATCACAGCAGGAAATTCCTTTCCCCTACGTGATTGACGGCTCCAATCTGATGCTGGATCGCTCAATGAGCGCCAGCCTGGCACAGCATTTCCCCACCACCGAATTGGCGCAAATTGGCGATGAAACCGCCGACGGCCTGTTCCATGCCACCAGCACCTTCCCGCTTTCGCATTTCGACGCCTTGCGGGCCGATTTTTCGCTGGCGCGGCTGCGGCACTACACCGGCACGCCGGTAGAGCATTTCCAGCCGTTCGTGCTGTTCACCAACTACACCCGCTACGTGGATGAGTTTGTCCGCTGGGCCTGCGCCGAGATAGCCGATCCGGCCAGCCCTTACATTGCGCTGTCGAGCGCCGGTGGCATCTATATCACGCCGGAAACCACCGCGCCGGACCAGGCAGTGTCCGACCTGGCCTGGAAGAACCACCAGATGCCGGCCTACCATCTGATTTCTCGTACCGGCCAGGGCATCACCCTGATCAATATCGGCGTCGGCCCGTCCAACGCCAAGACCATCTGCGACCATTTGGCAGTATTGCGCCCCAGCGCCTGGTTGATGATCGGCCACTGCGGCGGCCTGCGCGAAAGCCAGTCGATTGGCGACTACGTGCTGGCCCATGCCTACCTGCGTGACGATCACGTGCTGGATTCGGTACTACCGCCGGACATCCCAATCCCCAGCATTGCCGAAGTGCAGCGTGCGCTGTATGACGCCACCAAAATGGTCAGCGGCATGCCCGGCGAAGAGGTTAAGCAACGCCTGCGTACCGGCACGGTAGTCACCACCGACGACCGTAACTGGGAGTTGCGCTATTCCGCCTCGGCGCTGCGCTTTAACCTCAGCCGCGCCGTGGCGGTGGACATGGAAAGCGCCACCATCGCCGCTCAGGGGTATCGTTTCCGGGTGCCTTACGGCACATTGCTGTGCGTGTCAGACAAACCGCTGCACGGCGAAATCAAACTGCCTGGGCAGGCCAACCGCTTCTATGAAGGCGCGATCTCGGAGCATCTGCAGATCGGCATTTGCGCTATCGACCTGCTGCGCGCCGAGGGCGATCGGCTGCATTCCCGCAAGCTGCGTACCTTTAATGAGCCGCCGTTCCGTTAACGGCGGATGGCTAAAGCCCGCGATGCGGGTTTTTTAACTTTTAACGCACAGACCGTTGATGAACACACCGTAAATCTGTTACAACAGCGGCTTCTATCCCCCTGTCATTATCACTCCTATGATTGTCAGACCTCAGCAACACTGGTTCAGACGGCTTTTCGTCTGGCACGGTTCGGTGCTCTCCAAAATTTTGTTTCGTCTTAGCCTTAACGTGGCGATGTCAATTGTCGCGGTACTGTGTTTTCAGTGGTACGAACACCTGGGCGTCAAACTCACGCTAGCCCCCTTCAGCCTGCTGGGTGTGGCGATCGCTATCTTTCTTGGCTTTCGCAACAGCGTCAGCTATGCGCGTTTCACCGAGGCTCGGTTACTGTGGGGAGGGTTGTTAATTGTTCAACGCTCGCTGCTGCGGCAGATAAAAAGCCTGCTACCGCAACAAGATCAGGCAGCGCGTGAATTTGCCGCCCTGCTGATGGCATTTAGCTACTGTCTGAAACACCAACTGCGCGGCAGCGATAGCAGCGAGGATCTGCAGCGCCTGCTGCCCAATGCCGACCTGCTGGCCATTAAAAACAGCGCCTCCCCCTGCAACCGACTGTTGTTGATGATGGGCCAATGGCTGGGCGAGAAACGGCAATCGGCTCAGTTGTCAGACGTACTTTTTCATAGCATTGACCAGAACCTTAACCGGCTGTCGGAGATCCTCGGTGGCTGCGAGCGCATTGCCAATACGCCGATCCCCTTTGCCTACAGCCTGATCGTTCACCGCACCGTCTACCTGTTCTGCACCCTGCTGCCTTTCGCGCTGGTGCCGGATCTGCACTACATGACGCCGCTGGTTTCGGTGTTTATCTCCTACACCTTTATCTCGCTGGACTCCCTGGCGGAAGAGCTGGAAGATCCGTTCGGCACCGCCGCCAACGATCTACCGCTCAATGCCATGTGCAATGCGATTGAGATCAACCTGCGCGAAATGAATGACGAGACGGATTTACCCGCCGCTACCCAGCCGGACAGCCGTTACCAACTCAGCTAATCGAGTTCGACCTGATTTATTGCACCAACGCCAGCACGCGTTTTTCCTGACTGCGGCTGGCGGCGATGGACAGCAGGATCTCTTTCACCACCAGCGCCGGGGCCGACAAGGATTGCTGGCCGGAAATGCACAGCGAAAGCGGCACGCTCAGCGATGGAGCATTGATACGCGCCATCCATGCCTTGGCCGGGCCAATCATCGCGCGCGCCACCGACTCTGGCAAAATGGTGGCCCCCAAACCACTGGCGATAGCCGCACTCAAGGTGCCAGGCGATTCAATTTCACCAATCACGTTGGCCGTTAACTTGCGTATCGCCATGGCTTCGTCCACCTGGCTGCGTACCACGTCTCCCTCACGCGGCAAAAATAAATTCAGCCGCGCAACGTCCAGCAGCTCAACGCTGTTGCCAGGGTTTGGCACCGCACGCGTCGCCACCAGATAGAGATCTTCGCGCATTAAGGCCGTGGCCTGCAAACCTGCGGGCATTTTAGCGCCGTAGATCACCGCCATATCCAGGTTTTGGTTAGCGACCTGGCCGGCCAGCGTCGAGCCAATATTTTCATTCAGACTGAGCAAAATCCCCGGATGCTGATCGCGCACCGCCTGCAACAGCGGCAACGCCAACTGTGACGCCAGACTGCCCGGGGCCAGCCCGACAGAGACCTGCCCGCTCATCGCCTGCCCGGCACTATTGACCGCGCTTTGCGCCTGTTCGCACTGGCGCAAAATAGTCTGGGCATGGGCATAAAGAATATTACCGGCCTCAGTAGGCTGTACCCCGCGTTTGGTGCGGATCAGCAACTGCTGTTTCAGCTCTCCTTCCAGCGTCGCCAATTGTTGGCTGAGTGCCGGTTGGGCGATATGCAGCACTTCTGCCGCCTGGGTCAGGCTGCCGATGTCGACGATTTTCACGAAATACTTAAGACGTCTGAAATTCATACTGCCTCCGTCATGCCACTTGGCTGGGTTAAGATAAACCACAGCAAGATCCGGGCCAGACAGACGGAATAAGAGAAAGCGTCAACTAATCGACGGAAAAATAAGAAAAAATGATATTGGCGTCGGTAGTGACGTTCCCCTCACCGGCGGAAAACCACCAAAGCCTGCACCAGCATAAAGCATGGTGATGAAGATAAGTGGCAGGTCGTGAACCACTGCGCAGCAGTGCAGCAATAAAAGCCATAAAAAGCAGCAGGTTGAATAATCTTGCAGCAAACGAAACATCAAGGCCTTTTCTGACTTTACAAGCCTGGGCCACCCCGTTATTATTCGCCCCGTTCAAACGATTCCTCTGTAGTTCAGTCGGTAGAACGGCGGACTGTTAATCCGTATGTCACTGGTTCGAGTCCAGTCAGAGGAGCCAAATTAGAGAAGCCCGCTCAGGGAAACCTGAGCGGGCTTTTTGCTTTCTCAAGCCCCGGCCCGGGCTTCAGCGTCATCATCCTGACTGTTGTGATATGTGTTCCCGGGAACAGAGTAAGGATGTTTTCTGTATCTTCCCCTTTCACGTCGTCCGATCGTGAAACGGAGTCATAGATAACTTCTGCACCGAAGGCTTAATTTTCTTCCGGTGGGTTTACGGATAAGTGTGATGGATGATCAGCTCTGGTTGACCGTCATTTTTGCAAGTGCAGTGAGCTGAGCTGATATCAGGTTGCCGGTGCTTTATTTACTGATAGGGATAAGCCTGGTATAGAATTACACATCGATAAATGCACAATGAATCGTCATTGAGTAAACTTTATGTCTACCGGAATTACAGCAGAATCCCTGCGGGGAATTACTAACTTTGTCATTACTGCGAAATCGAGCAGCTTCACTGAGGCCGCGGAGCAACTGGGCATTACCAAATCGGCAGTAGGTAAAAGTGTGGCCCGGCTTGAGGAGAGGTTGGGAACGCGTCTTTTTCACCGCTCAACGCGTAAACTGAGCCTGACGAGTGATGGGGAGGCTTACCTGACCAGTTGCCTCTCGGCGCTTGAAATTCTCGACTCTGCCGAGAACACGCTCAGCAGACGGCAGGAAAATCCCACCGGGACGGTTCGTATTGATATGCCGGCGTCTTTCGGACGGAATCTGATGATGCCGGTACTGATTGAGATGATGGCCCGCTACCCGGCCCTGCGGTTGGCGCTAACTTTCAATGACCGTCTTATTGACCCGGTGGAGGAAGGTGTTGACCTGGTGCTGCGGCTGGGAGAGCTACAGAGCACCGATGAGCTGATCGCCCGTCGCCTGAGCCGGCAGCGGCTTATATTGTGCGCCTCTCCGGCCTATCTTGAACGGCACGGCCTGCCTGCCGATATAGAGGATTTGAAAAGCCACTACTGCATTATGGGCTACCGCCGGGGTGCCCCCCTTGCCTGGCGGCTGCGAAAGGCCGGGGAGCGTGAAGTGAAATTCATATCCGCCACAGCACATCAGATAAGCGACGGAGATGCCATGATTCAGGCCTGTCTGGCTGGCGTGGGGATAGCTCAGTTTCCTGAGTCGATGGTTAACAACCATATCGCCGCAGGCAGCCTGATATCTCTGATGGCAGACCATGCCCCCATACCGGTTGAGCTGAACGTCATCTGGCCCCGAACAAGGCACCTCATACCCAGAGTTCGCCTTATCGTTGACGAACTGCTGAAAAAGGCCGGAGAAGGCTATTTCGGCACGCTTAGGTAGAGATTTTGTCGTCATTGAGGCGATATCTGGGCTGTTTATCGCCTTTTAGCAAACTTATATCCTTATCGTCCCGCTGCTTTTGTTGCCTTACGGGCTGAAATCTTTCCCGTATGCCGGAGCAGTTCAAACGTAAAACATAGTGTTACTTACAGGATATTTGTTATGCCATTAGCTCTATGGGCGCTGGCGATAGGTGCATTCGGTATCGGAACCACTGAATTCATCATTGCCGGGCTGCTCCCCGTCATTGCCGTAGATTTTAACGTCACCATCCCCGTTGCCGGCTATCTGGCGACTTCTTATGCGCTGGGCGTCTTCGTCGGCGCGCCGGCTCTTATTATTCTGGGTTCAAAAGTCCCGCGTAAAGCCATGCTGGTATTCCTTATGCTGCTTTTCGTAGCCGGGAACATGGTAACGGCGTTTGCCCCCACGCTTGGCATAGCCATACTGGGCAGAATTATCACGTCTATGACGCACGGTGCTTTCTTTGGTCTTGGTTCGATTATTGCGGCAGATATGGTTGCACCTTCTAAACGCGTGAGGGCCATTGCGTTCATGTTCATGGGGCTAACCGTCGCAAATCTTATTGGCGTACCCGCCGGTACCTGGATTGGTCAACACCTCTCCTGGCGTGATGCTTTTATGGCTATAGCCGTGATAGGGGTCATTACGGTTATCAGCATCGGAATGCTCGTCCCGCACCAGCCAAGGGCACAAAATCAGAGATTTGCGCATGAGTTTAACGCCTTCAGAAACGTAAACGTGCTGCTGGCAATGGGCATTACTGTTTTCGGGCCGGGCGCATTCTTTACGTCAATTACCTACATCGCGCCAATGATGACGGAGCTGGCAGGATACAGTGAAAGCAGCCTCGCATGGCTGATGCTGCTGTTCGGCCTTGGATTGTTTACGGGCAACCAACTTGGCGGCCGATATGCTGACCGCGCCCTTATGCCGATGCTCTATATCACACTGGCTGCTCAAGCCGTCGTGTTACTGGTATTCAACTTTTCAGCGCACAGCCAGGTTATGTCAGCCGTCTGCATTTTCCTGATGGCTGCGTTTGGATTTGCGACCGTTTCCCCTATCCAGAAACTGGTGATGGATAAAGCACGGGCAGCAGGTGCACCCACGCTGGCCGCTGCGGTTAATATCGGTCTTTTCAACCTCGGTAATGCTGTAGGAGCCTGGCTTGGTGGCGCGGTGATTGCTGCGGGGTTCGGTCTGCAATCGCCTAACTGGGCGGGAGCTATATTGTCTGTTATTGCACTGATACTTGCGATGTTGTCCGGTCTTACGGATAAAACCGGGCATGCTGCAGAGCTGAATTAGAAGATATGACGACTGGCCAGTGTGAAAGCCATCTGAATCATTCACTGGCCACAATAGTTAACGCAGAATTTGTTCGCATTTCACTTATCAGGTTAAGTAGCGCCCGCTTCTGGCGCAGAGCGGAAGGAAAGCAAGACCGCCAAGTCTGCTATGAGCGAGGAGCAGACGCTACCGGGGTGGGGTCAGTCCAATTTGCTAAAAACAGAGTATGGAAGCCAGTTCAAATCATGGATGCGCAATCGGCGTATTGGTAGTATTCCGGTACTACGGAAAATGCCATTCAAAGGTTGAACTATGGGTACTGTGATTTCTCTTGAAGTGTCAGGAATGGAGCTAGATTCGACTAAGAACTCGCTGGGTATAGATCATGGAGGGCTGTTTCAAAGTGCCGATCATCACGTCAAGCCACTAAATGAAGATCAAATAGAGGAAGGAGAAGACTACGACACTCCTGATGGCATCCTCTGTCGTACTGTGTTGCGTAAACCTTTGGGGCAAGTAGCTTACCGATTGGAGTTGTTGGGTTTCACCCTTGAAAATATACGCTATGAGTATGAACTCATGGCTAAAGATTCAATTGAATACCAAGAGGAATTTAACGAATCCGGTCCGGAATATGCAAAGCCAATTAGTAACATGATGGGCTTTGATGAATTCGTTAACTTCATCAAGAGCGTAAACATTAGCGAACTAAACGATAATTATATTAGCTTAAAAGATAGGAAAAAAGAACGCGAGCTTATCATGGGCAGATTTAATAATGATGAGTTATTAAACAGAATACCTCAATACGACAATACCTTTAATAATGCATGGTCTGAAAAATCTGCTTTTGGGACTTTAGTTAGCATACTGCATCCATACTCTGTAATGCGACTTTTGGCCGAAAATCCAAATAATTATAATGAATTCGTCACTTGGGATTACGGAGATCTAGTTTCTGCTGGTTATGCGAATATAAAAGATATTCAGGTAAATGCTCGCAGACGTGACAAGTTCCTGATTGCCACCGAGGGAAGCACCGACTCCAACGTAATCAAATATGCATTGCATCTCTTACGGCCTGATATAGAAGATTTTTTCCACTTTATCGACATGAGTGAAGGGTACCCGTTCACTGGTTCAGGAAATCTGGTTAAGTTCGCAGCTGGACTCGTAAAAATCGACATTCAAAACTTGATTGTTTTCGTTTTAGATAATGATTGCGAAGGGATTGAAGCATATGAAAAAATCCGCAAACTCGCATTGCCTCACAATATTAACTGTATTCATCTGCCTGATCTTCCTGATTTTAATCAATTTCCAGCCATTGGTCCTCACGGCGTTACCTATGAAAACATCAATGGCCGGGCTGTAGCGATTGAATGCTATCTGGATCTAAGATTTTCTGATTATGATGAAGCTCAAATTCGATGGTCAAATTACAAAAAGGAAAGCGATGCTTATCAAGGCGCGCTGGAAAATAAAGACTATTACACGAAAAAATTCATGAAACTAAAACCAGGGAGTAAGGATTTTAGCAAATATGATTTTGCCAAACTCGCTATTGTCTTGGATGAATTAATAAAGGCGTGTTCAAAAATCTCATCAGAAATTCGAAAAAATGAAGTAGATGTTCAATATCCAGATTAAAAAGGCCGCATGTGCGGCCTGTATGAGTTAGCCGATATTGCGATGGCCAATTAGGTACATCACTCGTTGGTAATGTTCCTGCCGGTTGCGGTGAAGTTGTAACCCCTGCTCCCAGGCAATATCTGCCACCCTCTCCGCATCGGATCCGGTGCGCTCGTTTTCGCCCCTGGATTGCCAGAGTTTCAAAATCTCAGTATTCACGTTCATTTTCTGTTTCCTGTGTGTTTGGGAACACTCAGCGTCGTGTCACGACAGTGGGAATGCCAACATAATTTGATGCGGGCAACGAAATATTCGCCCCCGCTGTTAACGTGGACTGAAGGTTTGACCTGTTCCCGGGTGATTAACACATTTTGATGTCAGCAATGACCGCTCCTAGCACAAAACTGCCCATGGCAAGAACGTGGTGCATCATCCAGGCACTCTGTAGATCTCGAAAATCACCTGCATTGTTGCGTCTTCAATCATTCCTTGATTACGGCATAAAACCCAGCCGTTATAGCTTACATCTGGCAAAAGCATCTTACTTCCTTGGTTTGAACATTCAGAAAAACTCCATTCCTTCGTATGGCTGAATACGGCAAGCACGGAGGCGGCTCTCAAGGTCTCCATCATGGATCTCAAGCCTGTGACCATCGGGGTCTAAAAAATAGACCGACTTCCCCTCGCTCTTGTTAGTTTTCCATTCTGTAACACCAGAAGACCTCAATCGTTCAACGAACACATCGAATTCTTCAGTAGGAATACTGAATGCATAATGCGTGTAGTCATCACCAACAGATACTTTATCCCCTGAAAGACACAGCCAGAGTTCACCCAACGAAAGGTAAGCTCCATGAGCCCATTTGGCTTTAAGTGTGAACCCAAGCGTCTCAACATAAAAATTCAGACTGTTTGCTACGTTACTCACTGCAAGGGTGATGTGATTTAGTCCGCTCAACATGTAGAACTCTTTAACAGGGCGCAGAAAGATTTAATTTATATGATTTATATTTCTTTGCACATAAATACACTTAAGGGGTCTGCAGCATAAGGATTATGGAACATGAAGTCTGCTATGAGCTGTGAGTTCAACCGTTGGGGGGATCACGTTTGCACCGTTGATAACAGTTTTCTTACTTGTATCTGGAAATAGAGCGGTGGTGACGTAATCAACGAAGACTCTCAGCTTGGGTGAAAGATGCCGACTTGAAGGCCACAGCACCCGTAAGATGGTGTGGTCTTGATTGAATCCATCCAGTACGGATACCAAGCTGCCGACTTCCAGTTGCTGACGGATGGCAATGTCTGGCATACACGCGATGCCAAGACCTGACTCTGCGAAGCAAACCAGCGGTTCAAGCGTATTGGCCGTCATTGAACTGGCTAGATCAAAAGTGAGTATTTGGCCTCCGCGGCTGAGGGGCCACTGGTCGACCTTGCCACTACTGGGGAATCGGTATCGTAGACAGCGGTGCTGCATTAGTTCCTCGGGGGTATTCGGCACCCCACATTGTTCGAAGTACTTCGGTGCACCCACCATGATACGACGATAGCTTCCGAGCTTACGTGCCATCAACCGGGAATCACTTGGCTCTCCCGTACGGATAACCGCATCAAATCCTTCCTCGATTACATCCACCAGACGATCAGAGCAGTCGATATCCAGTTCTATGTCGGGGTACTGACGTTTAAATTCGGCGAATTGCGGCATGAACAGTAGACCGACGGAAGGCAGGCTAACGCGAAGCTTGCCGCGAGGCATCTGGTTGGACTGTGCAAGCTCATTTTCCGCCGCCTCCACCTCACCCAGAATGCGTCTGCAGCGCTCCAGAAAGAGAGCTCCTTCTGGAGTCAAAGTGACGTTTCGAGTCGACCGATGGAACAGTCGCGTAGCTAACCGCTCCTCCAAACGAGCGATAGCCTTGCTAACTGCTGATGCTGAGATACCTAGTTGTTGCCCGGTAGTCGTGAAGCTGCGCGACTCACCGACACGAACGAAGACATCGAGGGAACCAAGGCTTTCCATGAGCTTCCTTATTAATGACTCAATTGTCATATATATTGTGAATTATTGCCTATTTTTCTTCTTTTCGCCAACGAGCACACTGTCGGGTAGCGCTCTGCAAAGGGCTGAGACAACTTCGATTTGAGGAATTTTTTGATGCATACGACGACTACATCGGCTTCAAGCAGGAACACGGAAACCCTGCCTATCGCGGCACTGCTTGCCCTAGCGATGGCAGCCTTTATCACGCTGTTGACCGAAATCATGCCGGCAGGATTGCTTTCCTCCATCGCGGGGGGCTTGAATGTATCCGAAAGTTTGGCCGGTCAGTTCATCACTGCCTACGCGGTGGGGGCACTGGTCGCTGCTATTCCAGTGACAACCCTTACGCAGGGTATGCGGCGGCGTCCTTTGCTGTTGGTGGCGATCTTTGGGTTTTCACTTGTCAATCTCGTCACCGCGCTTTCCGATAGCTATAGCATCTCATTGGTAGCGCGCTTCTTTGCCGGTGTCTTCGGTGGCATTGTTTGGTCGCTGCTCGCCGGCTTTGCTGTACGTATCTCACCATCTCATCTCAGCGGGCGGGCGATTGCGATATCCGGCGCTGGCGCGACCATAGCTTTGGTGTTCGGCGTACCGCTCGGCGCGTTGCTTGGTCGAACCATTGGCTGGCAAGGTGCTTTTGGTCTGATGACTGTCCTGGCACTGGCGCTCATCGTATGGGTTATCGCCGTCGTTCCGGATTTTCCCGGTCAGACCAAGGAGCAGCGCCAGCCTCTTACAGGAGTCTTTCTAAAGACTGGCATTCGTGCCGTACTGTTTGTGGTCTTTACCTTCGTTGTCGCTCACAACATTCTCTATATCTACATTGAGCCCCTCCTCGAACCCTCGGACTTGTCCGCGGATGTAGATATTGTTCTGTTCGTCTTCGGAATAGGCTCAATCATTGGCCTGTGGTTCGTCGGCTCAATGGTTGATCGCCGACTGCAACTCCTTGCTGTTGCAAGCATCGTGGTCTTCGCTCTTGCTTCCCTGCTACTTGCTTTTTGGGGGGGCCTTCCAAAGATGGTTTATTCTTCCGTCGTGATCTGGGGAATGGCCGTGGGTGGATTTGCTACGATCACCCAAACGGCATTGTCTCGTTTTGCCGGTGAATCGGTCGATGTCGCGCAATCTATGTATACGACTGGTTGGAACACCGCCGTTGCCGCCGGCGGGATTGTGGGAGGTATTTTGCTGGATCGAACAGGCTTGGCGTCCTTTGCATGGGGTGTTATCGGACTTCTACTCCTCTCGTTGTTAGGCACGATTCTCGCAATGAACAGGGCGTTATCGCAAAAGGCCTAAAACACGATGTGAGGAAATGTTTGGGCGCACAGCCCCCTCTTATCCGGTTCCTTAATTTCTCAGTCGATACTATAAAAACCACAGACCATTTCCCAATGACAATGATCTGTGGTGAGACTAAGTGACAAAAACGCGGTTCATTTGTTCTCGTCAGAAACAGATCTAGCCGGATGCAGGCCTTTCACTCTGCGGCTGATTGTCAGGCCGTATCCTGAACCAGATGGCATACATTGCCGGCAGAAAGACCAGCGTGATGATGGTGCCGCCAAAGGTTCCGCCAATCAGGGTATAGGCCAGCGTTCCCCAGAACACCGAATGCGTCAGCGGGATAAACGCCAGGATGGCGGCCATTGCCGTGAGCAACACCGGCCTGGCTCGCTGCACCGTCGCCTCCACAACGGCATGGAATGGTGCCAGCCCTTCCTGTTCGTTATGATGGATCTGCCCTATCAGGATCAGGGTGTTACGCATCAGGATCCCCGATAACGCGATTAATCCTACCAGCGCATTGATGCCAAACGGCTGGTTGAAGAGCAGCAGTGTTGGCACCACCCCTATCAGCCCCAGTGGCGCGGTGAGGAATACCATTACCATCGCCGACATCGACCGCACCTGCAGAATAATAATCAACAGCGTCATGGCAATCATGATAGGGAACAGCGGAGCCATAGCCTGGGTGGCTTTGCCGGATTCTTCAATCGAACCAGCCTGTTCAATGCGGTAACCCGTCGGAAGTTGATTTATGACCGGCTGCAACGCCTTGATGATTGCTGTGGAGACATCCGGCGGTTGCAGATTTTCGGCAATGTCCCCCCGCACGGTAATCGTCGGGGTGCGATCGCGACGACGCAGAACAGGATCTTCCATTTGCACTTCAACCTTGCCTATCTGAGATAGCGGAATGCGCTGGCCGGAAGAGCCCACTAAGGTAAAACCGGCTATTTTTGCCGGATCAAGCCGGATATCTCCCGCCGCGCGTCCCATGACCTGCACCGAACGGATATCTTCACGCACAGAGGTGATCGGAACCCCTGAAAGCAGGAATTGAAGCTGCTGGGCAACCGCATTCGATGTCAACCCTACCGCCTGCAGGCGGTCTTGATTGAGCGTGAAATGCAGCGCCGGCACCCGCGGTCCCCAGTCGGTGTTGACGGTCCTCATCATCGGGCTGGCCTGCATCACCCTTTCTACCTCGTCTGCAATTTCGCGCAGTTTGGTGGGATCCGGCCCCATGACTCGGTAAGCCACCGGATAAGGTGAATACGGACCAAACACCAGTTGAGTCACGCGCACGCGCGCTTCAGGCGCCAGGCCGCTGGCCACTGCTTCACGCAGTCTGAATTTGAGCGCCTCACGCGCTTCCTGACTGTCCGTCAGCACGACAATCTTCGCAAACGACGGATCGGGCAGCTCTGGTGCCATGGCCAGATAAAAGCGCGGCGACCCCTGCCCAATATAGGCCGTAATGATTTTTGCCTCTTTCTGCTTTTTCAGCCAGGCTCCAATTTTCGCCGTTGTGGCGCTGGTCTGCTCAATGGCTGTGCCATAAGGCATCTGGACTTCAACCAATACCTCAGGCCGATCGGAAGTGGGGAAAAACTGTTTTTTCACCAGCCCCATACCGAGAATAGCGACAATAAAGACGGCAATAACGGTAGCGGCCACTATCCATTTTCGCGCGATAACGCGGGTTAGTACCCGGCGAAAACGGTTGTAATGGCGGGTGTCGTAAATCGCCGCATGTCCTCCCTCCACCGTTTTGATTTTCGGTAGCATTTTCACCCCCAGATAAGGCGTAAACACCACCGCCACGACCCAGGAAGCAATCAGGGCAATCCCCACAATCCAAAACATGTTGCTGGTGTACTCGCCGGCGGTGGACTGGGCAAACCCGTTGGGCATGAAACCGACGGCGGTGACCAGCGTGCCCGCCAGCATCGGAGCCGCCGTGTGGCTCCAGGCATAGGCTGAGGCTTTGATGCGGTCGTAACCCTCTTCCATTTTCACCACCATCATTTCGATGGCGATGATGGCATCATCCACCAGCAATCCGAGCGCCAGGATCAGCGACCCCAGGGTAATGCGGTCAAAGTTTTTGCCGGAAGCCTCCATCACCACAAAAACGATAGCCAGCGTCAAGGGCACGGCAGCGGCGACCACCACGCCCACGCGCCATCCCATACTGACGAAGCACACCACCATGACCACCAGCAGCGCGACAAAGAACTTGATCATAAACTCGTCAACGGCGGAGCTGATGTTGACTGATTGATCGGTGATCTTCGTCAGGTTCATGCCGAGCGGCATGCCCTCATTAATTTTGGCGGTTTCCGCATCCAGCGCCTTCCCCAGATCCAGGCCGTTCCAGCCGTCACGCATAACGATCCCCAGCAGCAGCGCCGGTTCACTCTGGTTGCGGATCAAGAAGGTTGCAGGGTCTTCATAACCACGCTCAACCGTTGCCACGTCAGAAAGCTGTAGGGTTCTGCCCTGTACAACAATGGGCGTTTCGCGGATTTTCTCCAGTTCGTCGAAGGCACCGTCAAGGCGGATAAAGACCTGCGGCCCTTTGGTGTCAATCGAACCTGCGGGCGTCAGTACGTTCTGGCTGTTGAGGGCGGAGAAAATATCCTGTGGAGAAATGCCCAGCGTGGCCAGCCGGTCATGCGAGAACGAGACAAAGATGCGTTCGGCCTGTTCGCCGATGATATTGACCTTCTTGACCCCCGGCACATGTAAAAGACGCTGACGCAAAGATTCCGCATCACGCACCAGCAGTCGCTGTGGCTCCCCTTTCGCCTTCAGCGCAAAGAGGGCAAAGGTTACGTCGGAGAATTCATCATTGATCATCGGCCCTATCACGCCTGCCGGCAGGTTTTTAACCTCATCACCGAGCTTCTTGCGCGCCTGATAAAATTCTTCCTGCACCTGTGCGGGCGGTGTGCGGTCCTGCAGTGACAGCATGGTAAAGGCCAGACCGGGACGCGTGTAGGTCTCACTACGGTCATACCACTTCAGCTCCTGCATACGCTTTTCAAGCGGTTCGGCAACCTGATCCTGCATCTCCTGCGCGGTGGCACCCGGCCAGGCAGTAATAATCGTCATCTGCTTAACGGTAAAGGGGGGATCTTCAGCCCGCCCCAGTTCGAAAAACGAGAGAATACCCGCGACCGTGATCAGAATAATAAGGAACAGTGTGATCGAGCGCTCACGAACGGCAAGCGCTGAAAGATTGAATCGACCCGCGCTCATGGCCGGCTCCCGGCGATGCGGGTATCGCTCTGTTCAGCCAGGCGTACCGCCTCACCGTCATGCAGCAGATGCGCCCCCAGTGCGACCACCTGTTCACCCGGCTTAAGGGTACCGGTCACCCTTGCAACATCGTCACCCAACCCCTGCAGTTGAACAGGCCGCCATGACACTTTGGCCGGCTTACCCGAAATCGCCCAGACACCCGGCCCTTTCCCCGGATCATAGATTGCCGCTAAAGGCACCTGCATCATCTGGCCCGGTAATTTTTCGTCAGTAATATGAAGCGTAACGGTGGATCCCAGAGGCGCGCTCGCCAGTGCCCCCTCCAGCACATATCTCGCCTCGAAGGTGCGCGTTACGGGATCGGCCGCATCGGAAAGGAGCCGCAGTTTCGCAGGGACTGACTGTTTATCGGTACCGTACAACGTTGCCTCGGCCTCGCTTCCGGTAGCCGGACGTAGTGTCTCAGGCAACTGCACGATGGCCTCGCGCTGCCCTGCTCTGGCCAGCCGGATTACCGCCTGCCCGGCACTGACAACCTGTCCGGGTTCAGCCAGCGTATCCATGACCACTCCGTCGGCGTCGGCCAGCAGCACGGCGTAGCCTGTCGCATTTTGTGCCACATTCGCCTGTGCCTGTGCAGCACTGAGTTCCGCTTTGGCCGTATCGGCTGCGGCCTTTATCTGACCGTAGGCCGATGCCGACACAGCCCCCGTAGTGACCAGACTGCGGTAACGCGCCTCGTCATCAGCAGCTTGTCTTGTACGGGCCCTTGCCGCCGCGACGGCCTGTTGCTGAGCCTGTGCCTGCAGGCTCAGGTCAACCGGATCCAGACGCATCAATGGCTGGCCGCGTTTAACGGTCTGGCCGGTATCGACCAGACGTTCAAGGATTTTGCCTTGTACTCTAAAACCGAGGTCACTTTGAGTTCGGGCTACGACAACGCCGGTAAATGCGCGGGAAGCATCGACAGCACTCGCCACGGTCGCAGACCTTACCAGAGGAGGCTGAGTACGGGGATCTTCGGTGCTGGAAGAGTCACCGCAGGCCACAAGGGCAAGCGGCAACAGGCAAACAGCAAAAGTGGCAGGATTAAGCCTGAGCATGGGTTCCCTTAATTAATTTGGCAGGACAGTAACCGCATTCTCAGACTAGTGACCAATATTGTCAATAGTCACAACTCAGGGTGATAAACTCCTCAGTATCAGTGAGGACAGCAGCGCAGCAGCCGCCGATGCCGTTTCCAGATTGTATTGCAGTTGAACCGGATTGATGTAAGGCCGCATGACCAGATATATCGCATGCGCGGCCTCATCCAGCGGCGTTTTCCGTTCAAACTCTCCCGCCTGCCGCCCTTCTACAATGATGTGCTCAATCAGTTTTCTCAGACGCTCTTCATGGGCCTCTGCCGAAGGCCACTTATCCCGCGCCGCAACGGCAGCAATGTCATAAAGCTTGCGATCGTGAAAAAACAAATCACTGCCGGCTTCGGTCAGTGCTCTGAATAAACGCCGCAATTTTTCGGAGGCCGACGGTGCATCTGCAATAGCTGAATTGACAATCGCCATGATCATTGCCAGCCGATTGGCGCAGATAACCTCACCGATCGCCTGCTTGGAATCGAAAAACTTATAGATATAAGATTTTGAAAAACCTATTGATTTAGCCAGTTCCGATACGGTGGTTTTCTCATAACCAAAATGCCCGAAATGCTCTGTGGCAGCTTCGACGACCTGATCGCGGACGCTGTGATCCGAGGGTCCCCTGGGGGGATTTTCATTTATATGTTTAGTCATTTTTCCAGCTTAGCTCAATGAGCCTTGATTAACAACGAGTGACCATTTGGTAATTAAGTCACAACTCGGAGTTGGCCCAGAGAATATCAAAGCTCCCCTTAACAAAACAGATGACGGGCCATATAGGGTTACAAGATACCTCATATGGCCGATATCACGGAAAGAAACCAAACCATCCCGCTTACCCTATTGCCACCTCAGTAGCTATGTTTAAGTCATGATTTACTCTTCAAGATAAAAATTAAAATCAAGTATCCCTTCTACTCTCAATCACCCGCAGCCATCACAAAACCTCAGCATAAATCAGCGAATTAATAATGAGATTAATGGCCACCCCGATAAATAGAGCATTCCTTGAACAGTGATTTTGGACACACAAAACAACATTAAAGTTAAAATTATGTATCACTTTGTTGATTTTATGTAGCAAGCTAACTGAACTCTCACGGCAGGCTCGCCCTCCCTGAGCTAACAAACCACCGCCGCGATAACAGCGAGTTGACGAGGAAACTGCATGAAATTGTTATTTCAAACGCGTTCTGCTTTGCTACTGGCCCTTGGGTTGGGCTGCAACCTGGTGATAGCCCAAACTTTTGCCGCCGATGTGACGATAAAACGAGACACCTATGGCACCCCTCACATTTACGCCAATGACGTTTACGGACTGTTTTATGGCTATGGTTATGCCATCGCTCAGGACCGTCTATACCAGTTGGAAATGTCCCGGCGTAGTACTGAGGGGCGTGTCGCCGAAGTGTTGGGCAAAGACTATCTGTCGTTTGATATAGGCATTCGCCAACAGTATTCCCCTGCCAGAATAAAAGCTCAGTTGGCCGCGCTGCCCCAAAGCGATCGCGATATTCTCGATGGTTATGCCCAGGGCATTAATGCATGGCTGAAGAAAATCGATGCCAACCCGCAGCAATTGATGCCAAAACAGTTTATTGACCATAATTTTAAACCGGCTCCCTGGACGGACTTCGATGTAGCCATGGTGTTCATCGGGTCCATGGTCAACCGATTCGGAGACTACAACACCGAGTTGGAAAACCAGCAATTACTCGCCGGGCTGATAAAAAAGGATGGCGAGACGCAAGGCAAAGCGATATTTAACCTGCTGCTTTCTCAAGACAACGCAGGCGCACCCACCACAGTCTCCAAGGGGGAATGGCAGCCTTCGGTACGCGATGGAGCCTACGTTTCTGCCCCGCCGGCGACAACCGCTCTGAACCATGCAACGCTCCCGACAGAGACGGCGACCAACGAACAAACGCCCCGCTGGAAGCCACCGAAGGAAAAAGCCTTCAGTAACATCATCGTCCTGGGCTCCCGTAAATCTGAAGGTGCCGAAAGCATTCTGTTAAACGGGCCTCAGTTCGGTTTCTATCAACCCGCTTACACCTATTCTGTTGGGTTACATGGCGCGGGTTATGACGCGGTGGGAAACAGTCCTTTCGGCTATCCGATGGTGGAGTTCGGCTACAACCGCGACATCAGTTGGGGAAGTACCTGGGGGGCTGGTGATAATGTCGATATATACCAGTTGAAATTGAACCCTAAAAACCCTGAAGAGTACTTCTATCAGGGGAAATACCGCCCTCTGGAAAAACGCATTGAGACCATCGCGGTGAAGGATGGCGAAACCCGGCATTTGACGGTGTACCGTAGCGTGCAAGGTGCCGTCATCGACTACAATCCCAGGCAGGGTCTGGCCTATGCCAAACGTCGTGGCTGGGAAGGCGAGGAAGTCGCCACTTTACTGGCCTGGAATAAAGTTGGCAAAGCGAAAAACCATCAACAATGGCTCGATCAGGTCCAACATTCCGCCATCAACGTCAACTGGTACTACGCCGATAAAAAAGGCAACATCGGTTATGCCTTGGGCGGACGTTATCCAATACGCCTTAAGGGGCACGATAACCGGCTACCTATGCCTGGCGACGGCAGCTCCGAATGGCAAGGTTTCATGCCCTTTTCCACCAATCCTCAGGTTTACAATCCCAAAACGGGTTACATCGCCAACTGGAACAACCGCCCGGCGGAAGGCTTCCCCAACCCGGACGAATGGTGGTACTCCTGGAATACCGCCGACCGTATCCAGTCGTTATTCACCCGCATTGATAGTCAGCCGCGCTTTACCCCCACGCAGCTATGGGATTTGCTGATGGATGCCGCATTCGAAGATCCTAACGCGCGCTTTTTTGTGCCCCACCTGGTCAAGGTCGCCGGCAAAAGTGATAACCCGAAACTACGCGAAGCTGCCGCTATCCTCGGTAAATGGGACTATGAGGAGCGGGATCTGAATAACGACGGTTATTACGATACCCCGGCGACACCCATTTTCCGCGCCTGGCTGCAACATATGCTGACTCTGTCTCTGGGCGGAATATTGCCTGCGGAACAGGCCTCGTGGTTCCTTGATACCGGCTATATGACGCCGGGAGAGAGCACCACGGGCAGCCAGAATATTTCGGTGGGTACCAAAATTCTGTATCAGGGCATGACCGCCGGCAGCAAGAGCTCGGGCTTTGATATCTTCAAAGGCAGGGACGTCGATAGCCTGATGATGGAAGCACTGCGGCTCGCCGTTAACGATCTGAACAAATCACAAGGCGGGAAGATGTCTGCGTGGCAGACCAGGGTGTCAAACACCACTTATCAAACCAAAAAACTTCCTGAATGTTCCGCAAGCAGGCTCAGACGAACACCTTCAGAATCGTCTTGCCATGAACCGCGGGACCGAAAATGACATGGTGGTCTTTACCCATGAAGGAGTTACCGGTGTCGAGGTGACACCTCCAGGCCAGTCCGGTTTTATTGCTCCAGACGGGAAACGCTCAAAACATTTTGACGATCAGCTGTCATTGTTCAGTGATTTGAAAAACAAACGTACATGGCTCAGCGACACTGATGTCCAGGCCAATTCGGTCTCCCAGGAAACCATCAGTTATTGACGCCAGATAGTGTTTGCAGCCCAGTTCATGTTTGAACTGGGCTGTTGTTGCCCGTCAAACTGAGTATGCAGGAAAATACCCGTTACATTAGTCTGCGAGGCATCCCGCCTTTTCATCTTTTTCTCCGGTTATTCACCCACATTGCTTGGCTGTCCTGCCTCTTCCCTCAGTACACTTGGCTGCGATGAAATTCTTCTAACGGCTTGCATGTACGCAAATTATCGTACACCATAGGGAGGTGAGATGGGATTCAAGGACGTAAAACAACTCGCCATACGCTGTCTTCAGCAAGGGGCGTATGACCATGAGGTACGTGGCAATATCGATGTAAAAAAACCTGTTCGCTACCGGCCAGGTTGATGAAAACTGGGTGATTGAACTTATCAGGAAAACGGGTGGAGATGCGTATCAGTGCTGCCCGCATCATCAAGATGCCACTACTGATGTCCACATTCTTCGCCCCTGGAGGTCAGGTTGCTATTGGTACGTGAAATTTTATTTCATAGAACCCGACATCATCTTTATCAGCGTGCATCAATAACTCAGCAAGGAGCTCACAATGAGGATTGTTAAAGAAGGCGATACGCGCAGCGTTCTGTGCCAAAACTGCGGCCGAACAATGGCAACTTATCGTTTACGTGATGTGGACTTCAGCGATCGCTGCGGCACAGTAAGAAATATTCTAGCGGCTGTCTGCAACCAGTGTAATGCGGTGGTCAGTGTCCCTGCCCAGTCCACGCCGCGCATTAAAAGCGAGTTTGAGCAGGCTAAATCAGCGCTGGAAGTGCGAGTTCCGGCGCACTATCTCGACATTCTGAACGTTGCCACGCAGAAAATAGATGATTCGCTGGATGAAAACTTTCATAAAACGCTGATCCTTTACTACCTCCATGCGCTCACCACCGGCCGCTATCGGCAGCAAGAACTGAAAACGCTGTTAGGCAGCGAGTTGGCGAATGCAAAATCATCGAAGCGCTTGTCGATGAAAGTCAGTCAAAAGCAACTGGCTGAATTAAATAGCATAATGGAACAACAGAGCCTGACACGGAATTCTGATGTGGTGAAAGCGGTGATCCTTAAAATTTACCAGGATCTGGTGCAGGAAAAAAACCTGGGGATTTTGCCGGAGCTACGCAATGTTGCCGCTGCCTTATCCTGAAACTTGCGTTCGCCCCAGCACTGAATATGGCCTGAGCCGTCAGGCCATAAGTAAGATAGTCAGGCCTGGTTTTACTGCTCGCGGTTATATCCGGCGCAGAAAAACTTTTCGGCCAGACGATTAGCGCCGCCAGAAAAGAACTCGCTCATCACTTCCCCATTGAGACTGTACGCCCGGCACAGCAAGCCTGCTTCGAATGCGGCCTGATTTTCGTCACCCAGGCTTTCCGCCAAATGGTGTGCATATCCCAGCACGAAGCCACGTTTGTAGTCACAACAAAACCGGGAAAGCTCCGAAGCCGGTCCGGCGTTCTGCGCGGCCAAACCGGCCATCAGCCCCTTGCCGAAGTGATTGTTCATGACATCCCCTCTTTCAACAATCGTTATATAGATAATTATATAACGATTGTTGCGCCACTGGACATACTCACAAAGTTTTACCTCGTTATGTTAGCGCATAAAAAAACCCGCAGAGCGAAACTCAGCGGGCCTGTAAGCCTTAAATCCGGATGATTACAGGGTAAAGTTCAGCCCTTCCACCACCGTCTGCTCCAGCGGCAAGCGCCCTGAAGGGATCTCTTTTTGCTGCAGAAAACTCCGGCAGCAGGGATTTATCACCCGCTTTGCCGATCGCCACCATGCCATGTACCTGATAGTTGTCCGGCAGGTTTAACGCAGCCTTGATTTTGTCGTGATGAACACCGCCCATGCAGTGGGTCAGCCAACCTTTCAGATGCGCCTGCAGCGCCAGGTTGGCCCAGGCAGCCCCGGCATCAAAGGCATGGCTCGGGTTACTGACTTCCTTGTCACCGTTCAGACTGGTGGTTTTGGATATCACCACCACCAGCGCCGAAGCGTGCTGCGCCCAACCGCGGTTGAACTCAACCAGGAAATCCAGATAGCTGTCCCAACTGGAAGAGCCGTGCTTGCTGTAGGCAAAGCGCCACGGCTGAATGTTATAGGCCGAAGGTGACCAGCGCGCCGCTTCAAAGAAGCTCAGCAGGGTCTCATCGTCGATAGCATCATTTGCCAGCGCGCGCGGCGACCAACGTTCAATAAACTGTGCATCAATGGGGTAATCAGAAACTCTTGGCTGGCTCATGGACATCTCTCTCATGGGAAGGGAATAACAAAGTTATCTGATATTCCCATGCCTCACGCCAGAAGAATTTCTATTTTGTGCTGTGGTTCAGCGCAAGATCTCCTGTTGCAACCAGGCCAGGAACGCCCGTACCGGCGGGTGCCGTTCGCGCCCAGGCACGCAAAGTGCGCTATAAGCCGCACCCGGTACGCAAATTTCCGGCCGATAGGATGCCAGCAACCCGTTACGCACCAGATCCGACACCATCACCGAACTGGCCAGTACCAGCCCCTGCCCGGCCACCGCTGCCTGCAAAGCATAATGCTCTTCGTCATAAGCCCGCAACGCGGTATGCCGTTGCCACCAGTCGACACCCGCAGCCTGGCACCACTCGCGCCAGCCGGTTTCATAAAGAGTGGAGTCATGCCAGTGAACGGTGATCAGCGTGGGCGCTTGTTGCTCAGTTGCACACAAATCCGGGGCGCCGTAAACGCCAAAGCTCTCTTCCAACCGCGCTGCCCGATGCAACTGCGGATAGTCAGTGCGGCTGTAGCGAATGGCAATGTCCACGCTGGCGTCCTGCTGCAGATCAATCACCTCACCGCAGGCCTCCAGGCGTACCAGGTAGTGCGGATAAGCTTGATAAAAGCGCCCCAGGCGCGGGACCAGCCACAATGCAGCGAAAGAATGGGTGACGGAAACACACAGTGAGCCGGTACTGGGAACCGGTCGTAGCGCATCCAGCGTGGTTGCCACATCGAGCAAAGCGGTATGCACCCCAGCGAACAAACGCTCGCCCTTCTGCGTTAACCGCACACCGCGCGGCACCCGATCGAACAAGGCAAAACCCAGTTGCTGCTCAAGCGCCTTGATCTGATGCGATACCGCCGTCGGGGTTACAGCCAGCTCCAGTGCAGCCTGTTTAAAACTGCGCAGGCGGGCGGCGGATTCAAAGGTGCGCAATGCAGTAACCGGAAGCGTGGCAAACATGATTAAATCCCATACAGATGAATTTAACTCATCCTGAAAGAATAGCCGTCATTTGTCACTGACTCTTTGTGCACCGTAAATTGGCAATCGTATACCCATGACCAATAAAACGGAGAGTGACATGAATTCATCTCAACAACCCAAGCGCCTTATCGTCCTGGTCGGAAGCCCACGGCGTGACGGCAACAGTGCAGCATTGGCACAGGCCGTGATGGCAGGAGCCGCCGAAGCCGGCACCGAAGCCAGTCTGCATTTTTTGGATGATTACATCAGCGGTTTTCTGACGGATGAACGTCATGCCGTGCCACCAGCCGATCGCTATGGCGAACTGTTTCTGGAGCATTTCTTGCCGGCGGATGCGGCGGTATTTTGTACCCCGCTCTACTGGTACGGCATGTCGGCGCAAACCAAAGCCTTTTTCGATCGCTCTTTCAGCTATTACTCCAACGCCTACCCTGATGCCGAACAGGTACATCAGCGTATGAGTGGCAAACGCATCGGGCTGACGGTAGCCTCGGAGGAAACCTACCCCGGAGGAGCTATGGGGATCGTGCATCAAATTCAGGAATTCAGCCGTTACTCGCATTGCGAGTTCGTCGGGATGGTTCAGGGTGCGGGCAACAATCGGGGTGAAGTCAGCCGTGATCCGCGTAATCCGCTACAGGCCGCCCGCGATCTGGGCCGCGAAATTTTCACGCGTCACTATTCTGATTACCGGATGGATACGCCACGTAGCCCACAGGTTTGGCAAGATTGACTCAATACGTGGGGCACGTCTGCTGCCCCTTTATCAAGGTTGCGCAAGCATATGTAGCAAACTATTGCCGACCATTGGCCCACCAGGACAAACATCATATGATGCAGATGCCAGACCGGCGCGCCAATTAACTCGAAGTGAAACAAGATGTCGAAACAGTGGAAAATAACAGCGGCAAACGCCTGTCTTAAGATGTACACCCGCTTGGGCGGCAACTTCCAGCAGAAAGCCAGTTTCAAGCCGGAACTGGCCTTTGAGCGTATCGTTATTTTTTTCTACCACTGCCCTTGGCGACCTGATGTTTAATACGCCGGCCATCCGCGCGGTGCGCGAACGCTACCCAACGGCCAGTATCACCCTGATTTCCAGCCATAAAAATAAACAGCTGGTCGCGACCAGCCGTTACTTTAATGCCGTCATTTATTGGGATCATAAAGCCAAAGACATGCTCAGCGTTATTCACCAGTTGCGTAAATATAAGCCGCAACTGGCGATCATCCTGCACTCCAAATCCCCTTACGACGTGATTGTCGCCATTACTGCCGGTTGCCAATATGTGTTCAAGGACGCCTATGGCAACAAGGCCACCGGCATGGAACCCTGGTTGAGCGGCGTGAGCCAAAGTACCGGCGGCCATTTAATTCAGCGTAAGCTGGATTTAGTGGCACAGTTGGGTTGCAACACCGATAACAGCGAAATGTTTATTCCCGTTGAGTTTGCAACGATGAATAAAAACGCGGATAAAATCCCGATCGGTTTTCAAATGGGGGCTTCTGAAACGCTGCGTTGCTGGCCCGTCGGTCAGTTTATTCGCCTGGCAAAACTGCTGCTGGCGCAGTCGCCGCACCATCAAATCGAATTAATCGGCTCGCCGAAAGAGCTGTCCATAGAACGAGAATTTATCGCGGGGCTGACAGAGGCCGAACGGCAACGCGTGGTCAGTCATATCGGCAAAACCACCCTGCCGCAACTGCTGGCGGTGATGTCGAACCTGCAGGTATTGGTCACTGGCGACACCGGCCCTTTGCATCTGGCCATTGCCCTGAAAACCCCGACCATCAGCCTGTTTGTCACCGCCAATCCGCAGCACACCGGCCCTTATCAAAATCGCGAACTGCATCAGGTAATGAACGTGTCGGTTGATGCACAAACGCTCACTACGGCTCAACGCCGCCAACCCCTCAGCATCATCACTGAAAGTCAGGTGTTTGAAAAAGTGACGATCGCGTTGGCACTAACGCGCATTTGAGGTGGGTTGGGCGAACACCACAGCCAAGGGGAACCAAAACAGGTACCAAAATTCGGCCGGATTCGCGATAACAAACATGCCCTGTGAGCAGTAGAAGATCAGCATAAACAGGTATAACGCAGCCTCCAGACGTCGCCCTGCCTTAAGGTGAACCACGGCAAGCCGTGCGCCAAACGTCAGCAACGCGATGAACAGGCAAAAGCCCACCAACCCGCCTTTGAGCAACGCGCCCAGATACAGGCTGTGAGTCGTATGAATCAACTCGCCGGTATAGTTGGTAAAAGTCAGCTCCCTATCAAACCCATAGCCAAAAAACGGTGCCTGCTCTACCAACGCCAGACTGTGTCGCCAAATGCTCATCCGCACAAAGCTCTGCTGATACAACTCGGCAAAGCGCGTTATCAGCATTTCACCAATGGACGACCATAGCACCATGCCTGCAGTAAATATCATCATCGCCACAATGAGCATTGCCGACTTTTTATTCAGCGCTCGGTAATGCGTGGTTAACACCAGCGCCACCATTAAGGCAATCAAAGGCCCGCGGCTTTGTGTCAGCACCATAAAGGCAAAAAGCAGCGGGATCGTCAGCAGGACCTTTTTTTGTTGGGTTTCACGGAAAACCATCAGGCTTAAAATAATGCCCAATGCAGCATAACCGGCAAGATCGATCACATTGCGCGGGCCGGGATTGGCGGCAGACGTTTCTCTGAGGGTATAAATTTCGTGGTAATCCCTCCATGTCAGATACAGACAAAGCAAGGTGATACCGGCAATCACGGCGCAAAGTAACAGATTGCGGCGAGGGCTATCCAACACCGAGACCAACAGGCCGAGATAAATCAGAATATAAGCGCTGTGCGTCAGGGCAGACAGCGCATCTTCCGGCGTGCCTCCCCAGAAATTACTGGCGGAGTAGTACGCCAAAAAATACGCTGCCGAGGCTATACCGATGAGTGCAGCACGCCTGCCAAGCCAGGCCTGACGGAATTCCGGTCGGGTAGCCAGCGTCAGCAGGAAAAAAATCGCCGAGATATGGAATAAATTATTCACCCGGGTGTGGCCGCAATAAATGGCGCTAAAAAATGAAAAGGCAAAAAAAACGTAAACAGCGATTAGGTTGGTGGCATCAGTTTTCTTTGAAAAAATCACTGCAATCAACCTTTTCAAAAATACGGGTGTCTATGGCGCTCGCCAATGAAAAATTCTTTATAGCGATATTGTTGATTTTCATTCTTTCACTCGCATGGCTAAAAGCCGGAATGATCAGGTCATCCACTTTCTCAGGCAAAAGTGTCGGCAATTTATTCTCTGGCGTTTCATAAAAGCGCGGTAAATGGAAATTGTTCATATCCAGCCCGGCAATAAAAAGTTGTTTAAACCCCAGGAAGGAAATGATCTGCAAGGCCCAATAAACCACCGTCCCCGCATCGAAGATGCCATGCCGAATATCATGGCTAAAGGCGATGGATTTACAGACAGAGGAAAAATGAACGTTGCCGTCGTGGCGGTAATGATCCCAGAGTGCCGACGGACTTATTTTTGGGCGATAGATTTTGAAGGTCGCATCTTCGATTACGGCGAACTGACACTTCACGCCAGCCAGCGAGAACCTGTCAATTATTTTTGCCACGCCGTGGACCGTAGTGAACAGGATTAAACCCGTTGCCAGAATGATCTCTTTTATAATATCCGGTCGTTGATCGATAAATCCCATATCGACAATAACATAAAAGCGAAAACTCACCTTCGAGCTTAAGTAATAAGCACCATTGACCCCGAGAGCCGGCATTTCAGGAATATCGCCAAAGCAAATGGTGTTCACGGATGGCCCCGTCGCCGTCAACAGTATCGGCCCCTGGCAACTGTCTTTCAGCGCTGACAACGTCACTGTAGGAATAAGCTGTTTTTTATAATGGAATACGGCAATCTCTCCACTGGCTGCACGTTCTATTTTTACATAGGGCCAGAGATTTTCATTATGCCTGTAAGGGCGAGAATGAGAATAACGATATATCTGCTTAAAAAAACTTCCCATCGAGCCAATTTCCCATCAAAAAATGCATCCACGCCAACAAAAATTTATCTGATATAAATTAAATTCATTGATGGAATCAGTATCGGAGCATTCATGACGGCGAGCAATTTATGCAGTTTGAATTCTTCGTTATAATTTCGAAAAGAGTTATGTCGCTTTGTTAATAACGTTAAAGATATGCCTGAAAAGGTAATTATTATCTTAAATTGCTTAGGGGCGAAAACTTTCGCCCCGGTTTATATAGCGGTGGTTGGCAGCAGGCTTATTGGTCGTCGAAGGGTTCACCCAGGGTCAGCATCAGCCGATTTGCCCAGGCAAAGAACGCCGTCGACTGCACCAGGTCCAGCAGCGCCAGCTCGTCGAGGCCCTGCGCACGCAGCGCTACCAGATGATCGGCATTAGCCTGCGGCGGCGTGGCGGACAACGCCGCGGCAAAGTCTATCTGTGCGCGCCACGGCTCCCCTTGCCCCTCACTCAACACGTCCCCCGGAGCCACGTCCAGCAGGCGCTGCACCTCGTCCGTTTTCTTGGACAACTGGGCCGCCTTGCGTGCATGTACAGAGGCACAATAGATACAACCATTCACCTTGCTGGCGACCGTCGCCGCCAGTTCGCGATCCTTACGTTCCAACCCGCCCGGAGTATAGAAAATGGCTCGGTCCGCCAGCGTTCGCTGTTCCAGTACCGGATGGTTACGTGCCAACAGGCGAAAATAATCCGAGTCGCTATGCCCGAAACGCGTTAACAGCGCCTGGCCTGATGCATCAAACTCTGCCAGCGGTTTGGCGGCGATCCACGGTTCCCAACCCAACTCCTGACGGGTGAACTTTGGCGGAGCATGGCGGCCACTCAGGGTAGCGGGCTCGGTACGCCAACTGCCGGCTCTGACGGATGAGGCACTGCCACTTTCGACCGGCTTGCCACTCAGCAGCCGATAGCCCGTCAGCAAACGGCTTTGGAAGCTGACAAAAGCGATCAGTTGCGACAGGGTGACAATATCATCCAGTGACCAACCGGCCTGCTGCAATGCCTGCAAATGCTGCGCGTCAGCACTGGCGGGTTTGAACGCCAGCCGTTCGGCATGATCCAGCGCCGCCTGCAAGCGCGGGCTATCCTCTGCACCGCCCTGCTGTTGCAGCAACGCCGCATAATGGGCCGCCAGGGGTTTGTCCGCATGCCATTCGCTGATGCGCTGCGCTGTCTGCAGCCGCTGCGCTATCGGAAAATCGCCGGCATCGGCGGGTGCGAACAACGCCAGATAGCTGGCCTGAATCGCATCCGTCGCCGCCTGCCGCGTCACTCTGGCCTGCGCCAATGCGGAATCGGGTGCGATCTCTGCCAGCACGGCCAGCAGGTCGTCATTATTCAATGTTGCAGTCATACCTTTTCCTCAGCGTGATGTTCGTAGGAGTTCGAAACAGGAGTGCGACGTTGCCAGCCCAGTTCAGGGGCAACGTGACGGGCAATCAGCTCAATAGAACGCAGAATGTGGGCATGCGGCGGATCGATGGAATGCACCTGGAAGGCCAAGTCGGTCACCCGTGCCAACGCGCTGTCTTTCTGCAACGAAGCAATCACCTGATCCGGAGTGCCAAGATGCACGTCAAAGGCGCGGATCAGCCCATCGAGCGATTCGTCAGCCGGTCGGTGGCCGCTGGCACGCAGACGTTCAAGCCCCCGGCCCAGCCCCTGTGCGGCAAAATCCCGCGCCTGTTGGCTATTATCGGTCACTAATGCAGTACGTGAGCCCATAATGCGCGGCGCGATGCCGGGCGGCAGCGCCGCCAGATAGGCATCAATAATCGGGTTCTGCAATTCGTCCAGCGGCAGATCTGGCGCATCCGCCGGGCGCGGTTGCGTGCGCGACAGCATTAAACCATCGCCGGCCCGCCCCGCACGTTCGCCTCCCTCGACAGAAAAGGTCGCCTGCCACACCCGCTCTGCCAACTGTGGCGCTGCCGGGTACAACCGGTTATCTTCGCCACCCAATGCCTCACCGCGCCAGGCGCGCAGCAAGGTACTGAAGTTGTCGGCAAACACCGCGTGGCGCTGTTGGGCATCCAAACCGAAGGCGCCAAACGCAGACGGTGTCCCCCCGGCGGCAATCCCTACCTCCAGCCTGCCGTCAGACAGCAGATCCAACACCGCGGTATCCTCCGCCACCCGAATGGCCGACTCCATCGGCAGCGTGATCACCCCCGGTGCCCAGCCGGATATGACGAGTTCGTGCCGCCACCTGCGCCAGGAACACCAATGGTGAGGGCAAACCGCCTTCATCTTCATGAAAATGGTGCTGCGCCACCCAGGCACTATCAAACCCGGCCCGCTCGGCATGCAGGATTTGCTCTGTCGCCAACCGGTAGCGCTGTTGCGCGCTGCCCTGATCCAACAGGCGGGTGAAAAACCCCAGTCTTTTACTGCTCATAGAATACGTCCTCACTCTTGGGCTGTTCGGCATAAAACTGACGGCCGGGAATGGCCTCAATCAACTGACGGGTGTAATCGCTGCCCGGCATGGCGAACAGCTCGCCGGTCGCGCCGCTGTCCACCTGTATCCCCCGGTGCAATACCGAAACGCTGTGTGAAATCTGCCGCACCGTGGCCAGATCGTGTGAGATAAACAAATAGGTCAGCCCCAGTTCCTGCTGCAAATCCTGCAACAGCCGCAGGATCTGCGCCTGCACCGTAACATCCAATGCCGAGGTCGCTTCGTCCAGCACCAGCACCCGGGGTTGCAGCACCAGTGCCCGGGCAATCGCCACCCGTTGGCGCTGGCCGCCAGACAGTTCGCGGGGTTTACGGCTCAGCAGCTCGTCCGGCAGCGCCACACGCTCAAACAGCTCACGTACCCGGCGATAGCGCTCGGCTTTGCCCAGCGGCTCAAAGTTCAGCAACGGCTCTTCAATCACCTGATACAGCGTCTGCGACGGGTCAAGCGAGCCGAACGGGTTCTGGTACACCAACTGAATACGGCGACGGAACTGCCGCAGCGCCTCGCCCTTCAACTGAGTGAAGTCGACGCCGTCGATGATGATTTGTCCGGCATCCGGCCGTTGGAAACCGAGCAGGCAGCGCGCCAAAGTGGTCTTGCCGGAACCAGACTCCCCCACCAGCGCATGGGTGGTGCCGCGCGGCACGCTGAACGACACCTGATCCAGCGCGCGGTAAGTTTTTCCCCCGACACCAGCCAGGCGGAAATCTTTCACCAGCCCATTCACCTGGATCGCCAACTCTTGCAAGCCCTCGCTAGGTTTTGGCACAGCCGCACGGGTCAACGACGGCACGTCGGCAAACAGCTGCCGGGTGTAGTCACTGGTGGGTGCACGCAGCACTTCTGCGGTCACGCCCTGTTCCTGCACCCGGCCATGGCGAAACACCAGCAGCCGGTCGGCACGCTCTGCCGCCACCGCCAGATCGTGGGTCACCAGCAACACCGCGGTACCAAATTCCTGCCGCAGCTCGTCGATCAGATCGAGAATGCGCTTTTGCACCGTAACATCCAGCGCGCTGGTCGGCTCATCGGCGATAATCAGCGCCGGTTGCAGCGCGATAGCAATAGCGATCAATACCCGTTGTTTCATGCCACCGGAAAGCTCATGTGGATACTGACGAGCCCGCAGCTCCGGGTGCGTCAGACCTACGCGGGTCAACAGAGCCACCACCCGCTGTTGCACCTGCTTACGCGGTAACCTGTGATGAATATTGAGGATCTCCGCCACCTGTTCGCCAATGGTTTTCACCGGATTGAGCGAGCTGGACGGATCCTGTGGGATCAAACTGATTTGCGCGCCGCGCACCGCGTCCAGCCGTCGGGACGACCAGTGGCTGATATCGGTACCGTTGAGACGGATGGCGCCCTGCTCCAGACGGCCGTTTTCCGTCAGCAGGCCAATGATCGCCTGCGCGGTAGTGGTTTTCCCCGAACCGGACTCACCGACCAGCGCCACCACTTCCCCCGGCTGAATGGCGAAAGACACCTGATGCACCACCCGTTGGCTGCCGGTTGCCCCCTGATAGGCTATCGACACCTGCTCCAGCTCCAGCACCGGCGTGGCCGCCGCCCGTTGTAATGCCGTCTGAATACTCATGGTTGCCCTCTCCCCAGCGCACGGCTAATGCGATTGGCCGCCAGCACCACCGCCACTACCGCCAACCCCGGAAAAGTGGTCAACCACCAGGCGGTGGAAATATAGTTGCGCCCTTCGGCGATCAACAGCCCCCACTCCGGCGTCGGCGGCGGAGTGCCATAACCCAGAAAACTCAGGGTAGCGATCGCCAAAATAGCGCTGCCGAACTGCAGCGCCGAGAAGGCGATCACCGACGTCAGCGAGTTCGGCAGGATGTGCCGCCACAGCACCGCCCAGAAGGTACCGCCGCTGCCATAGGCCGCCTCGACGTAATCACTGTGGCGCACCCGCACCACCTCGGCACGCGCCAGGCGGGCAAAGTTGGCGACCGAGGTAATACCGACGGCGATGGCGGCGTTAACCGTGCCAAATCCCAGTAAAATAATGATGCTCAGCGACAGCAGCAGGCCGGGGATCGACAGCAAGACGTCGACAAAGCGCATCACCGCCTCGTCCGCAATGCCCCCCACCGCACCGGCAATCAGCCCCAGTGCCGTGCCCAGCAGCAAGCCCAATGCGACCGCCACCAGCGCCGCGGACAGCGTTTGCGAGGCACCATAGACAATGCGTGCGTACAGGTCGCGGCCCAGTTGATCGGTACCCAGCCAGTGTGCGCCACCCGGCGCCAGCCGCTGCGCCCCGGCGATGCCTTCAGTGCCGCTGTAAGCGGTGAATAACTGAGGGGCCAGCGCCCATAGCACCGCGATGGCGATCACCGTCCAGGCCAGCAGCAACGTCAGCGGCACGCGTCGACGACGTGAACGGCTGGTCGATAACGTGCCTTCGCTTTCCACGCCCCCCAGGTCACGCTCCGGCACGACGGTCTTTTCAAAGGAAATACTGCTCATACGGCGGCTCCTGTATGGGTTTTCAGCCGTGGATCCAACAGTGGGAACAGCAGATCGACCAGCAGGTTGAGAGTGACGAAAGCGGCGGCGGAAATGACGACTATCGCCTGCAACACCGCCACATCCTGGTTCAGTACTGCCTGTAAGGTGAGTTGTCCCAGCCCGTTACGGCCAAATACGGTTTCGGTGATCAGCGCCCCGGCGATCAACTCACCCAGCAGAATGCCGGCGATGGTCAGCGCAGGCAGCATGGCGTTACGCGCCACATGCCGCCACAGCACCCCGCTACGGCTGGCACCTTTGGCCCGCGCCACGGCGACAAACGGCTGAGTCTGCACCTGATCAATGCTGCGGATCAGGATCTGCGCCAAGGGGGCGGAGATCGGTACCGCCAGCGTCACAATCGGCAAGATCAGCCCCTGCCATTCACCCGGGTTGATCACCGGGATCAGCTTGAGCTGGAACGAAAATACCTGGATCAGCACAATCCCCAGCCAGAAGGTCGGCACCGAGACAAACAATGACGGCAGCGACTGCAGTGCCGCTCTCAGCCAGCCAAAACCGGTCAGGTTGGAGATAAAGGCAATCGTCAGTGCCAGAAGCAGCGCCAGCGTGAAGCCCAGCACCGCCAATTGCAGCGTGGCGGGCAGGTTGGTGGCCAACAGTTCGGTGACCGGTACCCCGGCCTGAATGGAATACCCCAGATCCCCACGCAGCACGTTACCCAGCGCATGCAGATACTGCTGCCAGAGCGACACATCGGCACCATAGGCGGCACGCATATCGGCGATCTGCGCCGGGCTTAGCCCCATATCCGGGTTCTGGAACTTAATCAGGATCGCATCGCCGGGCAGCACCTGCAGCAGAAGAAACGACAGGCTAAAGGTCGCCCACAGCACCAGCAGCGCCTGCCCAATGCGCCGCGCCAGATATCGGCTCATCATCGCCTCCTCAGTGTTTCTCTAACCAGGCGCCGTAGAAACTCGGGCGACCGACCGCTTCGAAACTAACCCCCTTCAGATAAGGTGCACCGGCAAACACCTGCGGCTCCTCGAAGAACGGGATCACATAGGCCTGATCAAGCAGGTAATTCTGCGCCTCACCGGCAATCTGCAGGCGTTTTTGTGGGTCCACCTCAGAGGCGATGCCCAGCAGCAGCGCGTTCAGCTTGTCATCTTTGAATGCGCTGTTTTTGCCCGTCCCACCTCCACCACCGCCGCCGGGGTTTTCTGCGGATCGAGGTTATCCGCCACCTTGCTGCCGGCGTCGCCCGCCAGAATGTTCAAGCGCGCGCCGACCTGGCCCCACTGCTGCGAAACCAGCTGCAGCACCGCCTTGTTCTGCGGCTGCGGCAGCGATTCATAGACATTCAGCAGCAATTTTTTGCCGTCCTTCTCACGCAGGCCGTCGCCGCCCTTTTTCCAGCCCGCCTCATCCAGCAGACGGTTGGCCAGCTCCGGGTCGAATTTCAGCTTGGCGGATAAGTCGACGAAACCGGCGGCGGAAGAAGCAATCACCGATTTAGCCTGTGGGTAGTTAACCGAGAACAGCGTATCGACAATTTGCTTGCTGTCGGTGGCGTGCAGCAGTGCCTGACGCACGCGCAGGTCGCTCACCAGCGGGTTATCCGGCCGGAAGGCGACGCTGTCGTTGACACCACGAGTGGGGGCCGCGTAAATCGTAAAGCCCTGTTCCTGCGTCTGCTTCTCGTCGTAGGCATGGATCTGGCGAATAAAGTCCGCCTGCCCAGCCTGCAACGCACCGATACGCACGCTGTCTTCGCCGGTGACAATCACCTTGATGCCATCCAGATTAGCGCGCCCTTGCTGAGCCAATTTGGCCGGACCCCAGTGATAATCCTTGCGAACGCTCAGGCTGACCTCACGCCCCAGCGTCTCGGCGCTGACCACAAACGGGCCGGAACCGATGATATGGCGCGCATCACCGAGTTGGTCATAGCTGCGGTTCAGGGTGCTGAGCGAAACCAGGCCAGAACCAATGGTGGCGGTGCCCTGCAGGAAGCCGGGAGACGAGTGCTTGAAGTAAAACTTGACGGTTAACGGGTCGATCACTTCGCTGTGGTCGTAGTTATTGATGACTTCGGACACCGGCAGACGTTTCTCTTTATTGCCCAGGCCATAGGTATCGAAGTTTTTCGCCACTGCATTGGCATCCAGCGGTGTACCGTCGGAGAAAGTCACGCCAGGCCGCAGCTTGAAGGTGTATTCGGTTTTATCGGCGTTGCTGCTCCAGGACTCGGCAATCCACGGCTCAATCTCCAGCGTTTGCGGGTTCTGGTAGGTCAGTTTGTCGGTGATTTGATTGAGGATACCGCCGTTGGGGTAGAAACCGCCGGAAGGCGGATAAAGGTTGGTGTGAGCCTGCTGTTCCAGGTAGACAAGCGTGCCGCCCTGCACCGACGCCAGCGCCGGATTCATCGCCGCCGCCAGTCCCAATGCCACTGTTATCCCGCTGGTTAATCGATTGAAAGAGAAATTAAACATTGTGTGCCACGCCTTCTTTATTTCGGAATGTTATGGGTTAGATAACAAACCAAATCGGCGGGGAGTTGAACGAACTAATTTCGCTAACCAATGGCGGAAAATGCACAAGGCATCGGTGGTTGGCAGAAGAGATGTTTTGTTATAACGTATCAGAAATCAAACCGGGAAGACGAAAATGAAAATTCAGCTCTCGCTGTTGTTCCTTGGCTTGTTAGCCGGACGCGCCGCCGCGTTTCAGTCCAAAGTGCCCGAGACGCAACCGGAACAGACGCGCTCAGCGGAAAACAGCCTGGAGAATCTGTTTTACGGATTTCACGCGCTGGATGCGCAAGCGGTAAACATCGGCACCTGCGCAGCGCTGCCGCAGGCGGGATGCCAGTGTGCTTTCTGCACCATGCTGCGACAGGCCGGGCCGGCGAAATAATCGCTCCGGATCAAACCTCAGCCCAGCTCATACTGCACGATCAACTGCCCTTTTTTCATCTTGAGCGCGGTAATATTTACCCTACCCAGTTCAGCCAGGGAAGAGACATGGGTACCGCCGCAACCATAGGTAGGCAATTCACCAAAACCTACCTGACGCAGGCCGTCAACCGTCAGTTGTTTGCGAGGGAAATCCGCCGCAATCAGCCGCGCCAACTCCGCATGCAGGAAATCCTGATCCAGGGTTTGAGGTTCTGCGTCCGGCACGAAGGTAATACGTCCTTCACCCGGCCAGTGGTGCGCCTTGACCGGCTGCCAGCCGCGCGTTTCACCCAACCAGCCAATCAGATGTCCGGCGGAATGCCAACGGGTATGCAAGCGGCGCAGTTCGCCATCAACCGTTACGCTCACCGGCCCTTCGGGCAGCGGTTCGGCGGTAAAATGCAGCACTTTTTCGCCCTGTTGTGCCACACGCAGCACCGGGATAGTACCGAGCAGGCCGCCGTCGGCCGGTTGTCCGCCGCCCTGCGGGTGGAACAGCGTGGCGTTCAGCTCTATCGCGTATCCGCCGTCTTCAACCGGAGTACAGGCCAGCACCTGTGCTTCGCCCTGTAAGTCATCGCTATAATAATAAAGCCGTTCGGTCATGGTTTTTCTCCTGGTTAGTGGCTCCATTATATTCATGCCATAATCAAAGCATAATCCATCAAAGATACAATGGACCTTTGCGCTGTGAGCACAAATCTCTCTCATTCGCTGCTGGCCGAAATGGCCGTTTTTGTTCAGGTCGTTGAGAGCGGCAGTTTTTCCGCCGCTGCCCGTCGGCTGGGCACTTCCCCTTCTGCTGCCAGCCGCAGCGTGGCCAAACTCGAACAGGCGCTGGCATTGCAACTGCTGCACCGCACCACGCGTAAGCTGCGCCTGAGTGAACAAGGCGAAGAGGTGTTTCTGCGCTGTCGCAGCATGTTGGACACCGCGAACTCGGTCATGGCGTTCAGCGGCCGTGGGGCGGTGGAACCCGAAGGGCTGGTCAGCGTCAGCGTCCCCAAGGCGGTGGGTCGCTTTGTGTTGCACCCGCACATACCGGAGTTTTACGCCGTTACCCCAAGGTAGACGTTCGCCTGCGGCTGGAAGATCGCTATATGGATCTGATTGACGATCGGGTCGATCTGGCGCTGCGTATTACCGAGCGCCCTTCTCCCGGCTTGATTGGCCGCCAATTGATGACTATCGAACACCTGCTGTGCGCCACCCCCGGTTATCTGGCGCAGCACGGCACGCCACAGCATCCGCAGGATTTGGCGCAGCACAGCTGCATTTATCTGGGGGAAACGCCCAACGACGCCCGCTGGAAATTCCGGCGAGAGGGTAAAACGGTGACGGTGAACGTACACGGACGCTATGCCGCCAACCACACCGGCGTGCGGCTGGATGCAGTAAAACAGCACATTGGCATTGGCAGCCTGCCGTACTTTACTGCCCGGCAGGCGCTGGACAGCGGTGAAGTGGTGCAAGTGTTGCCGGAATGGGACTTTCTCAGCAGTTACCACGGCGGCCTGTGGCTGCTGTATGGCCCCAACCAGCACTTGCCGCCCAAGCTGCGGGTGTTTATCGACTATCTGGTTGCCTGTTTGGCAAAAGAGCCGCAGTTAAAGCGCCTTACGTAGCGTGATGTTAATGCGGTGTGGCCCCACCAGCGAATGGTAACCCTCTTTAATTGGCATAATCCCGTGGAAGCACAGGCGCGACGGGCCGCCCCACACCACCACATCGCCGTGTGCCAAGGGTATGCGCTGGGCGCGATCGCTGCGTTGCATGCCGCCGAACTGGAACACCGCCGGCAGTCCCAGTGAGACGGAAACGATCGGCGAGCCGAAATCATGCTCGTCCTTATCCTGATGCAACGAGAGCTTGCTGCCCGGATCGTAGCGGTTCATCAGGCAGGAATCCGGCACGAAAGGGGCAAAACCCGCCTGCTGCGCCGCCTCATCCGCCAGCGCCATCAGGATAGCCGGGATCGGTGGCCAGCGTTTGCCGCTGCGCGAGTCGCGCTCCGAGTAACGGTAGCCGCGGCTGTCGCTGCTCCAGCCGTTGCCGCACCAGCTCATCGCCACCGACATCACGTGACCGCCCGGCGTGGTCATATGCCGCCACGGCACCTGAGCGATCACCCCATTCACTGCCGCCAGCAACTCCGGACCGTGATCGCGCACAAAACCGTGCATCACCACCGCGCCGGGAGCAATCTGTTCCCGCCATGGCGGCGGTACGGAGTCTTCAAAAAGATCGAGGGTCATCGCATAACACCTGTATTAATACACAGTATTTATTTTAACTCGCCACTGCCGATTGTCCAGTGTGATACGCGGCATTGTTGTCAGCACCAAACTTCACTAGAGTGGGCGGCAATAAAATCAATAACTTTTCAGGACAGCCCGTGATTAAAGGAATAGCGCTTTCCGTTATCGCCTCAATATTGTTCGGCGTGATGTATTACTACACTTCCACTCTGACGCCGCTCGACGGTGAGCAAGTGTTTTGGCTGGCGCACCCTGCTGACCGTGCCGTTTTTGACGCTGTTTATGCTGTTTTCCGCCGACTGGCGCAAGGTCAGCGAGACGCTGTGCTGGATAAAACAACGACCGCGCCGCCTGCTGTTTCTGCCGCTGAGCTCGGCGCTGCTGGGGGTTCAGCTGTGGTTGTTCCTGTGGGCGCCGCTGCACGGCAAAGCGCTGGAGGTGTCACTGGGCTATTTCCTGCTGCCGCTGACCATGGTGCTGGCGGGGCGTTTGATCTTCCGCGACAGGCTTTCATTGCTGCAAAAACTGGCGGTTACCTGCGCCATTATCGGCGTTGGTAATGAGCTGTATCAGGTGGGCGGCGTCTCCTGGACCACGCTGGTGGTGGCGCTGGGCTATCCGGTTTACTTTATTTTGCGCCGCCGTTTCGGCACCGACAACCTCGGTGGGCTGTGGTGTGAATTGACATTGATGTTACCGGTGGCCGCCTGGTTCGCCTTCGGTGGCAACGGGCCGCTGGCGGCGCTGAGCATCAGCCCGGCGCTCTATTGGCAAGTTCCGCTGCTGGGGATAATCAGCGCCGCCGCGCTGGTGTGTTATATCCTGGCCAGCCGCCTGCTGCCGTTCAGCCTGTTCGGCCTGCTGAGCTACGTAGAGCCGGTGCTACTGGTGATCGTGGCGCTGCTACTTGGCGAAAGCATCGGCCGGGATGAATGGCTGACCTATATTCCGATCTGGCTGGCGGTGCTGTTACTGGTATCGGAGGGCGCCCGTCACCTGGTTCGACGGCGACGGGCCTTGTGATTAATGTGACAGTGCAACTTTTTCATTTCATTGATTATAAACAGATAAAAGTTGTGACATCGTCACCTTGTTGCCAATAACGACCGCCAAAACGGCGGCCAGCGTGGCAATGCGGCGTGAGATGTTTTAGCAGTTCGAATGCAAAGGTTTGTTGCTGTATATCAACCGCCACCAGGCGTGCATCGAGAAAATCAAAATAGCTACGTACCTGTGTGTACAAGGCTTTGAACAGGCTTTCTTTGGCGGAGAACACTAGCGTCAGCAGCCAGTTGAATGCCTGCGGTTGGGCGCGCAGGTATTCATATTCCGTCTCGCTGATGATAGCCCCCCATAGCTCCTCCGCCCGTGCCGTGGGGATTAACGTTTCAACGTCCAGCCCCACGCCACCCAGCCCGCTCTCCCGGTGTACGGCGCAGAGCGCGGTATCCGCATTATGGCTGATTGCCCCTGCGATGCCCTGCGGCCACTGCGGCGCACGGTCTTCCCCGCGCAACAACGTGAAATCAGCAAGCCCCAGCGTAGCCAGCAACTCCCGCGCCAGGTAACGCCCGGCCAGATACTCCGCCCGCCGCTTCGGCACGGCACGGGCCAGATGTTCGGGGATGCTCATGCCAATGGCGTCGAAACAGCCATCCTGATAGTTCGCCAAAGAAAAGCGGCAACGGGCAACCCGTCCTGGGTAATCATCCAGGTTCAGCCATTCAATGCTGGGGATAAAAGAAGAGAACACAGGTTGTCCATGTTGGGAGCGTAGCAATGACGCTTCAGTTTTTGTCATCAACCTCATGACGTAAGGCACGTAACTGGATCAATAACTCAGGTAGGGCCGTTTGCACCGTAGCCCAAACCACATCGAGGTTAATATCAAAATAGCCATGTGCAATTCGGTTACGCATGCCTCGCATACTGCGCCAAGGCACTTCCGGGTGCTGTTGAGTAAATAGCTCATTATTGTCCATCACTTTGGTGGCGGCTTCACCTATGATGATCAGACTCATTATTACTGCCTGTTGGGTGCGTTTATCGTCAAGAAAATCTTCCTGGCTCACACCATCAACAAAGTTGCATGCATCTGAAGCGGCCCGTACCATATGATCGAGGTAATCGCCAAGCCGATTCTCGTTCATACTGGTCTTGCCTCGGCAAGAATCTTAGCCCGAAATTTGACCGGCAAGTCGGCAGGTGTCAATAGGTCAACCTGAATCCCCAACAACGCCTCGAGTTCGGCCTGCAAGCCACCCAAGTCAAACATTGTCGCACCGGGTAGTGCATCCACAAGCAGATCAAGATCGCTGCCGTCTCTGTCAGTTCCATTTAGCACCGACCCAAAGACGCGCGGATTTGCAGAATGAAACAGCCCTACCGCTTCGCGAACAGCATGACGTTTTTCAGCTAATACGATTGATGGCCGCATCGGTTAACCCTCCCAGGCAAGACTTACTGAAATGCTAGGTGATTGGCGGGGGTGTTTCAAGCGTAATCATCCAAACAGGATCCTCTCCCCCGCAACCGGGAGAGAGGAATGGCGGGATTACAGAATGTCTTTCATGGTTTTTTCGAAGTCGCTCCAGGCGCAATAGCCCTGCTTATCCACCGGGCAACCTTTCAGCGCCAGCGTCACGCGCTGCGGCGGGGTTTTCAGCGTCAACGGGCTGGCATTGCGCAACTGGTCGGTCGATTGATACACGTACTCAATCTTCAGCAGGTCACGATCGTTTTTCTTGTCGTGCCAGCGTTGGAACACCAGCTTGCCGCCGATCGGCGTTTTCTCGTATTGATGCGGCAGTTGATATGGCTGGAACTCCATCGCCGACAGCAGCGAAGCAATGTTGGAGTCGTGACCGACCAGCACCGTCACTTTCGGGGAGTCCGGCTTGCGCTCGCCAATCAATGCGCCGTTGATGTAGGTCAGCAGCGGTTTGGCCACGTTCTGCGCCACCACCGGCGAGGTAAACAGCGAATCCTGATAGCCGTCTTTCAACTGCGCCAACTGCTTCCACTGCTGCGGCGTGGTGATTTTACCCCAGGCCACGTCCTTCATCGGGAAACCTTCGTAATATTGCAGCATAAAGGCATCCACCAGCGAGTTCCCCACCCGTAACGGGCCGGCGACGCCCGGCTCTTTGCCCGGCACTGCGCTCATTTTGCTGGCTTCTTTGGTCAGATCGCAGCGTTTGTCGGTCTTACAACTGTTGGAGTCTTTGTAATCGATGATTTTCGCCAGTTGTTTATAGGCCGCATCCAGCTTCAGCGAGGCCAGCTCTTTGTTCATCGCCCCCAGCGCCTGCTGATTGAAAGCGTCGCTGTTGTCGGTGATGATCGGGTTGAAGGTTGGATCCATCTCCCCCATTTTGTCCTGATGATGCACGCTGATGTCGCAACCTGGGAAAGCGCCGTTGGTAAAGAACTGCGCGGTTGCCACCGTGCGCTGCAGGCTGTTGGCATAAACGTAAACGCTGCCGGCCGTTGGGCAGCCTTCCTGCGGCAGAACGCCGGTTTGCTTGAGCCAGGCGTTAAAATAGTGGCCCATATAGACTTCCAGTACCCCGCCCTTGGTGGTCAGCAGGCCACCCGGCGTATCCCAGGCCGGCCAGGCTTTAGGCGTGGACTGTGCCAGCACGCTGCCGTTATTGGCCAGCGGCGCACGCAGGTTATGGCGACTCATCACCAGCACCTGATCCAATTGATAGTCGTTGGTTTCTGCCAGGGCAGTCCCGGTGATTAATAACGGCAAGCACAGCAATAAGGCTTTTCTTTTCATCCGCAGAGGCTCCAGGAATATGATTATTTTTAATGTGTTAGCGTTTGCCTCGCTATGATGGAGAGGTTAACGGGGAAAGTGTGTGATGGATATCACAAGGAAAGGTCTGCCCAGCGGCCATCCGCAGATGGCCGCCATTAACTCAAAAACTTACAGCCACAAACGCATGATTGGCCAACCGATCATCAGCAGCGCGGCGATATACACCACGCCGAGAATGCCGCCCATGCGCCAGTAATCCTTCGATTTCACATAGCCGCAGCCGTAGATGATCACCCCCGGGCCAGTGGCGTAAGGCGTCAGCACGCCCATGATGCCGATCGACAGCACCAATAACATCGAGAGTTCCTCCATCGGCACCCCCGGCAGCCCCTTGCCGACCGCCAGGATCACCGGCAGCATGGTAGCGGTGTGCGCCGACAGGCTGGCGAACAGATAGTGGGCAAAGTAGAACACCAGCACCAGCGCCGCCACCGTCATATTCGGCGAGAAACCGTCCAGATGGGTGCTCATGGTCTCGGCGAACCAGTCGATAAAGCCGGAGCGCGTCAGGCCGTTGGCCATCACCACCAGCGTCGCCAGGTTAACCAGCGTGTTCCAGGCGCTGGAATATTGGGTGATCGCCTTCCACGACACCACATTCAACGCCAGCATCAGCGATACCGCCAGCAGGCAGACCGTGGTGGCATTCACCACCTTACCGCCAAACACCCACAGACACAGGCTAAGCAGCACCAGACCAATCAGCTTGATTTCCTGACGCGTCAACTTGCCCATCTCGTTCAGCGCGGTATTGGCCCAGGTTGCCACTTCACTGCTGTGGGTCACGCCCGGCTTGTACAGGTAATAGGAGATCAACGGCGCGATAATCAACAACAACAGCCCAACCGGCAAGAAGGCCAGGAACCACTGCATCCAACTGATATGCACGCCGGCAATCTTGCTGACGAACTCGATCCCCAGCACGTTGGGTGCCGCGCCGGTGACGAACATTGAGGAGCTGATGCTGGTGCCCACTACCATCATCCACATCAGGTAGCCGCCAATACGGCGCGAGGAAGGGTCATTGGGGAACGAGTCGAACAACGGCGGCAGGTTTTTCACCACCGGGAACACGGTGCCGCCGGTACGCGCGGTATTGGACGGGGTAAACGGCGCCAGCAGGATATCGATGATCACCACCGCATAGCCGAGCGTCAGGGTACGCTTGCCCATAAACTTCACCATAAACAGCGCGATACGCCGCCCCAGCCCGGTGGCTTCGTAGCCGAGCGCGAAGATAAAGGCACCGAACACCAGCCACACGGTGGTGCTGGAGAACCCCGCCAGCCCCCATTTCAGCGCCTCTTTACCGGCCTTAAAACCCGGTTCTGCCAGTTCCTGCGTACCAAACAGCACCCAGTTGGCGCTCAACACGCTGAGGGTCACGGCGATAAAACTGATCGCCGTCGCCGGGATCGGCTCCAGGATCATGCCGACAATCATTGCCACAAAAATAGCAAAGTAACGCCAGGCCTGCGGCGGCATCCCTTCCGGGGCGGGTATCCAGAGCAGGATCGCCAACACCAGCAGCGGTGCCAGCGTTTTCCAGACTTTTTCCTTGGTTTCGGACATAAAATTCTCCTGAAGACGGGTTATTGTTTTTAGTTCGCTAACTGCGCCAGCAGCCAGGTGACGATTAACAGGTCGGCGCTACCGCCGGGGCTGAGATTGCGCGTGATGCATTCGGCGTCGAACTGCCGCAGGCGATCAATGCCCTGCTCGCCCTGCGCCCCGCCCTTAGCCAACAACTCTGCGGCGCGTTGCTGCAACCAGCGCAAGCCTTCGATGCCGCCGCGTGACGCGACGTTGGTGTCATCGTTGTGAGCCATCAGCCACAGCAGGCTGTCCATCAGCGCCGTCTGCTCATCACAGCCGGCGTTCAGCCGTTGTCGATACAGCGGCAGCGCGCCGTTGATCACCCGTTCAAAACCGGACTCGGCCTCACCGCGAGCGCCGCTCAGGCCATGTTCGGCAAACAGTCGCTGACCGGCGGTCTGTAACGCGTTGTGCTGTTGCAGCTCACGCGCTACCAGCCCGTGACTCATTGCCGCCACCTCGGTGCACAAGGTTTTGGCGTTAATAGGGTGTTGTCGCTGGTAACGACGGCCGAAGGCGGCACACAACAGGCCGAGAGAAAACACGCTGCCTTTATGGGTGTTGACGCCGCCGGTGGCCTGGAACATGTGGTTTTCGCAGGCCAGCCCCAGCGGCCGCAGCCGCAATAACTGCTCGGCCACCGGGCGGAAGGCATCGTTGCGGCCCTGGCGGACAAAGCGCGGCAGCCAGATGCCAATGGCGCGGGCGCTACGGTAAAAATGCCCGAGGTTCATATCCCGATGAGCCCCGTTGTTGTGACGATCCACCAGCCCCGGTTTGGGGGTCAGATTCACTTCCACCAACAGCGCGCGGTAGGCGGCGTGGGCGAAGTCACCGATCTTCGTTTGCGGCGCATAGCTGACCGGCTCAGCGGGTAGCGAGTGCATCATTGAGCATCCTTTCCATTTCCTGCAGTAGCTGTTCACTGCCGTGCTGCCGTTGACGGGCGCAGAGTTTGGCCGGTTGGCTGCACAGCAGACAGCGACGCTCCGCCAACCCCAGATCGCGGCGCGACAAAATGCGCCCCTGTGAGTCCAGCACGTCGATATCCCACAGTCGGCCAATCGGCTGCTGCACTTCCAACTGGATAGCGCAGTCTTTCACCCGCTGTGCGTCTGCCTGCAACGCCACAAAACCCTCGCAGCCGGTCGACAGCGCCAGCGTTTCGGCCTGCAGGCAGTGCCAGCCCTGCTCGCCCCACATCCGTTGCAGCGCCTGCCAGCCCAGGTTGAAGATATTGCGCGTCAGCGCGCTGTCTTTTACCGCGCCGGGCACCACCAGCGTCAGCACCAGCAAGGTGGACTGATGCTGCGCCAGCCATGCCTGCTGGCGGGCCTGACGGCATTCACGGCTGGTGAGCAATTCCGGCAGGCTGACTGCGCGGTTGGCGGCCAGTTCGGGAGAAAGGCTAGCCATAGGATTACTCCGCCACCTGATGCACCACGTCGATCACCGAACCGTCGCGATAGCGCACTACCGCCACCACCTTGTCGGTAAAGACGATCGGCTCAGGTTCACCGGTCAGCAGCAGCGCGCGCTGGCGCAGCCAGTCGATGCTGACCACCGGCAAACCGGCTTCTTGCAGCCGCTGCGCCAATTCCGGCCGAGCAGGATTGACGGCAATACCATGATCGGTAACCAGAATGTCGATGCTGGAGCCGGGCGTGACACAGGTGGTGACCTGCTCGACCAGCGTTGGGATACGCCCGCGCACCAGCGGTGCCACGATGATCGCCAGCCGCGCCGCGGCTGCGGTGTCACAGTGGCCACCGGAAGCTCCGCGCAGCAGACCATCGGAACCGGTCAGCACGTTAACGTTAAAACCGGTGTCGATTTCCAACGCGCTCAGCACCACCACGTCAAGCCTGTCGACTGAAGCCCCCTTCGAGCTGAAGTTGGCGTATTGATTGGCACTGATTTCTATGTGATTGGGGTTACGCGCCAGCGACATCGCCGCCGCACGGTCAAAGCTCTGCACGTCCAGCAAGCGGGTAATCAGCCCTTTTTCATGCAAATCCACCATGGTTGAGGTGATGCCGCCTAATGCGAAACCGGCGCGAATGCCGCGCGCGCGCATTTTGTCTTCGAGAAAACGCGTCACCGCCAGCGAAGCGCCGCCGGTACCGGTTTGCAGCGAGAAACCTTCGGTAAAGTAGCCGGAACCGGCGATCACTTCGGCGGCCCGGCGGGCAATCAGCAGTTCACGCGGGTTGGAGGTCATGCGCGTGGCGTCGGCACCAATCTTGTCGGCGTCGCCCACTCGCTCAAGTTGAACGATCAGATCCACCCGATCCTGCGCCAGGCTGGCCGGATGATGCGGATAAGGCACAATCGCCTCGGTCAGCAGCACCACGGTGCCCGCCGCGTCGGCATCCACTTTGGCGTAACCCAGCGAGCCGCAGCAGGCTTCGCCGCTGTAGCCATTGGCATTACCGAACTCATCGCAGGCCGGTACCCCGAGGAAGGCAACGTCGATGCTCAATTCGCCGGATTCGATCAGGTTGACCCGACCGCCGTGGGAGTGGATTTGTACCGGTTCGGCCAAGAGGCCGCGTGAGATGGCGTCCGCCAGCGGACCGCGCACGCCGGAGGTATAAATGCGGCTCACCACCCCGTTGCGGATGTGGCCGACCAGCGGCGCATGGCATTCGCTCAGCGAGCTGGAAGCCAGCGTCAGGTTACGGAACCCCATCGCCGCCAGCGTTTCCATCACCTGATTTAGCGCCAGATCGCCACCGCGAAACGCATTGTGGAAAGAAATGGTCATGCCATCCTGCAACCCGCTGCGGCGCACCGCCTGTTCCAGCGTGTCGCAGCGTTTGATATCACGGGGTTTGCTCGCCTGCTGGTTAGCCTTGGAAGACGCCTGATAGCAGCGCAACTCCGCCAAATTATTCAGGGTCATCAGTCGTTGTTGACGTTTCATTATGCTTCCTCTCCATGCTGAACCGAGGCTTCGCGGATGCCGGAAAGCGCTGCACGCTGCAGCACCAGCCGTGCGCGTTCAATCACCGGGCTGTCGACCATCTTGCCGTTGAGCGACACCACGCCGCGCCCCTCCTGCTCCGCCGCTGCGGCGGCATCCACCACCCGCTGGGCATGGGCCACCTCTTTGGCGGTGGGGGCATACAGGTTGTGCAGCAGTTCGATCTGCCGGGGGTTAATCAGGGATTTGCCGTCGAAACCGAGCTGTTTGATCAGCGCCGCCTCCTGCAGGAAACCGGCTTCGTTATTGGCATCGGAATAAACCGTGTCGAACGCCTGAATGCCAGCCGCCCGCGCCGCCTGCAGCAACGAACAGCGTGCGAACAACAGTTCGATGCCTTCCGGAGAACGCTCGGTACGCAGGTTGCGCACGTAGTCTTCCGCTCCCAGCGCAATGCCGATCAGCCGTGGTGAGGCATGGGCAATCGCCACCGCCTGGGTAATACCCGCCGCCGACTCAATCGCCGCCAGCAGGCCGGTGCTGCCGACCGGGCGTCCGCAGTCGGCTTCAATGGCGGCAATCTCGCGATCCATGTCCACCACGTCCTGCGCGCTGTCGGTTTTCGGCAGGCGCACAATGTCCGCACCGCCCCGCACCACCGCCTGCAGATCTGCCAGGCCGTAGGCGGAATCCAGCGCGTTAACCCGCACAATGGTTTCCACTTCCTGATACAGCGGATGTTGCAGTGCGTGGTAAACCAGCCGCCGCGCCGCGTCTTTCTCACGCAGGATCACCGAGTCTTCCAGATCGAACATCAGCGCATCGGCCTGATAGATAAAGGCATTGCTTACCATCGCCGCGTTGGCACCGGGCACGAACAGCATGCTGCGACGCAGGCGGTGTTTATTCAGCGTTTTCATTAGGCGCTCCCCAAGGCAGTTGGCCATTGTCGCAGGCACGCATCAGCGCGGTTTCCAGTCGGGCCCGCAGTACGCAGTCGAGCGCCCCTTTGTCGTCCACCATCACCTGCACCGGCTCCACCTGGTAGTGCTGCAGCACCTGCAACAGCGTCTGGCGGATGGCTTCGCCAAACTGTTTTTCCACGCTGCTGGCGATCAGCAGGTCGTGTTCCGGCCCCTCGGCGGGGGCGATGCGCACCATGACATCGCTGGATTCCAGCGTGCCGGCCATTGCTTCTCGGATAATTTTCATCTTTCACCTGATTGTGCGGATTCAAAGGGGGTGGCCGCCGGTTTGGCCCGGCGCTGCGTTTGCAAATCTTGCAGGTAATACAGGGTGTCCGGTGGCACCAGCGGCGCGGCGGCGTGAAAATCACCCGCGGCCAACAGCTTGCGCACCCAGGAGGCGGAGATTGCCGTGCCCTGATATTGCAAACGCTCAATTTCTACCAGCGCGATTGGCGGGCTGGATAACGCCGGGGTTTCCAGCCAATAACGCATATCGCGGTTGTACTTCGCGGTGACCGCGCAGAACGGTTCGTTGCCGACAAAACGGTGGGTGATGCCCAGCGCGGGTGCCAGATACTGACGAAAGATCTTCAGATCGATCTCGGTGTAGCAGTCGTCGGCAATGCCCTGATCTTTAATGAAGTAACAAGGGAAAGTGGCGCGGGAAATGACGTATTGCGAGCCTTCATGCACCGTCAGATTGGCAATGTCTGCCGTGCCTGCCAGCACCAGTCGCCGCCGGTCTTCATAGCTGAAGCGCGAGGTGTTTTCCTTGACTAAAAACAGGTGCAGCCAGTCGCACTTTTCGGCCGCCTGGCGCACCAGATATTGGTGACCACGGGTAAAGGGGTTGGCATTCATCACAATGCTGCCAATGCGCTTGCCCGGCTGCCGCTGACCCGCCAGTTGGGCGGCATAGCGCTTCAGGCGGCACGGGCTGTTTTCCATCAGCACCACGATGCCCGGTACCTGGGCTATCGGATAAAAACCACACTGGCGGAACAGCGGTTCATTTTGGATTTTGGTATAGATAAATAGCTGGGTGTGGTGGCGTTCATACGCCAGATTCACCAGTTCGGTCGCCAGCCGCAGTGCCAAGCCTTCGCCACGCATTTGTGGGCTGATAGCGACGCACTTGATAATATTGTCTGCTATGCCGCCGCAGGCGACCAACTTATCGTTTTGCGTAACGGTAATAAATATTTCAACCGTCGTATCAATATTCAGATCGTTACTCCGCAGGAAGGCATTAATCTGCGCAATATTTTTATGATCTGATCTTTTCACTCGGTCAAATATGGCATCGCCCAACATATCACACTCTCTGGGTTAACTAATAAATAACAAATAAAACAGAAACCGAACATCAATTAACATTTCGACGGGGAATTAAAACCTTAAAAACCATAAAGATAAAACAGTTAAAATCATGACCCGCATTTGATTAAACGATAGTAATCAGAAAAAAATAGCCAATTATTGACCTGTTTCACAAACCACCTCTGGTTAATAAGTTATTTAATGTTCTTTATTTACTTAATTATTTTTATGGTGTTTATTATTGAGATAATCTTTATTTTACGCGGCAATTAACTTACATTTTATTAGCATGTTGATTGCATATTGAAAGACGATGGGGAGACGAGATTCACTATGGAATGGTTGAATATACTAATCGTCGAAGATGAAACGCCGCTGGCGGAGATGCATGCGGAATTTATTCGGCAGAACGGCGGTTGTCGGCAAATCTGGCTGGCCGGTACCCTGGCGCAAGCCCGTATGATGACTGAGCGCTTCAAACCGGATCTGATCCTGCTGGATAACTTCCTGCCCGATGGCCAGGGCATTGAGCTGCTGCGTGAGCTGACCCTGAGTGGTTATGCCGGCGGCATCGTGTTTATCACCGCCGCCAGCGATATGGATACCGTGGCCGAAGCGCTGCGTTACGGGGTGTTCGATTACCTGATCAAACCCTTGGCTTATGATCGTCTGGCCCACACGCTGCTGCGCTTTAGCCAGCGGCGTCTGGCGCTGAAAGACAAAGCGCGACTTAGCCAGCACCGCATCGATCAGATGTTCAACACCTACGCACGCGGTGAACAGCAGGCGGCACTACCCGCGGGCATTGATGAACTGACGCTGGTTAAAGTCCGCGCCTTGTTCGATCACGCCTCCAGCAGCCACACCGCTGAAAGCGTTGCGCAAAAAATGGGGCTAAGCCGGACCACCGCACGCCGCTATCTGGAGTTTTGTACCGCCGCCCAGCAGCTGCGTGCAGAAATCATTTACGGCAAAGTGGGCCGTCCGCAGCGGATTTACCGCCCCAACCTGCCAGAATAAGCGGTTATTTGATCGCCCCTGCAAGCTTGAATGTAACCGCTTTACTTTTTTGGTACTCATCAGCATCTTATTCGGCATGATGCCTCTATAATCTGCCGACAGGACGATCGCCGATGAGTAGCCTGCCCTATCCTTCCCTGAAAGACCTCCTCGCCCGCCGGGACTGGCAAAATCCGGCCTGTACCCATTATCAGCGGCTGGCTGCACATCCGCCTTTCTCGAGCTGGCGCAACCTGAATGCCGCCCGTGAGGACAAGAGCAGCGAGAGCCGGCAAATATTGAACGGCGACTGGCGGTTCAGCTATTTCGATAAGCCCCAGGCGGTACCCGACAGTTGGTTGCAACAGGACCTGGCCGACGCAGATACTCTCGCGGTGCCGTCCAACTGGCAACTTGCCGGTTATGACGCGCCGATCTACACCAACGTCCGCTACCCGATCCCGGTCAATCCGCCGCAGGTACCAGAGGAAAACCCGACCGGCTGCTATTCGCGGCAGTTTACCGTCGACCCTGCCTGGCTGGCGGAAGGCCAGACCCGCATCATTTTTGACGGCGTCAACTCGGCGTTTTATCTGTGGTGCAACGGCCACTGGGTCGGTTATTCACAGGACAGCCGCCTGCCCGCCGAGTTTGATCTCAGCCCCTGGTTGCAGGCCGGTGAGAACCGACTGGCGGTGATGGTGCTGCGCTGGTGCGATGGCAGCTATCTGGAAGATCAGGATATGTGGCGCATGAGCGGTATTTTCCGCGACGTCAGCCTGCTGCATAAACCCGCCACGCATCTGAGCGATATCCGCATCACCACCCCGCTGTATGACAGTTTCCGCCGTGGCGAACTGGTGGCGGAAGTTCACATCAACCAGCCCGCGCAGCACCGGGTACAGTTGCAGCTATGGCGTGATGGCCAGCTGGTTGGGGAAAAAACTCAGGCATTCGGCAGTGAAATTATCGACGAACGCGGTGCCTATGAGGATCGCACTACCCTGCGCCTGCCAATGGAACAACCGGCGTTGTGGAGCGCGGAAACACCCACGCTGTACCGCGCAACCGTCACCCTGCTGTCGCCGGAAGGAAAAATTATTGAGGTGGAGGCCTATGACGTCGGCTTCCGCCAGGTGGAAATCAGCAATGGACTGCTGAAGCTTAACGGCCAGCCCTTGTTGATCCGCGGTACCAATCGCCACGAACATCATCCGCAGCACGGCCAGGTGATGGACGAGGCCACCATGCGCCATGACATCCTGCTGATGAAGCAACACAACTTCAACGCGGTGCGCTGCTCACACTACCCGAACCATCCATTGTGGTACCGGCTATGCGATCGCTACGGGCTGTATGTGGTGGATGAAGCCAATATTGAAACCCACGGCATGCAGCCGATGAACCGGTTGTCTGACGATCCGCTATGGTTGCCGGCAATGAGCGAACGCGTAACCCGCATGGTGCAGCGTGACCGCAACCACCCTTGTATTATTATCTGGTCGCTGGGTAACGAATCCGGTCACGGCTGCAACCACGACGCGCTGTATCGCTGGGTGAAAACTCAGGATCCTACCCGCCCGGTTCAGTACGAAGGCGGCGGGCCAACAGCGCCGCCACCGATATTATCTGCCCGATGTATGCGCGGGTGGATCAGGATCAGCCGTTCCCCGCCGTGCCCAAGTGGTCAATCAAAAAGTGGATCGGCCTGCCGGATGAGCATCGCCCGCTGATCCTGTGTGAATACGCTCATGCGATGGGCAACAGCTTCGGGGGTTTTGACCGCTACTGGCAGGCCTTCCGTCAGTATCCGCGCCTGCAGGGTGGCTTCGTCTGGGACTGGGTCGATCAGGCACTGACCCGCAGTGATGAAAACGGCAACCCTTATTGGGCTTACGGTGGCGACTTTGGCGACACACCAAACGATCGACAATTCTGCCTTAACGGTCTGGTATTCCCCGACCGCACACCCCACCCCGCGCTGTTTGAAGCGCAACGCGCACAGCAATTTTTCCAGTTTACCTTCGACGCCGAAACGCTGACGCTGACCGTCAACAGCGAGTATCTGTTCCGCCAAACCGATAATGAACGGCTAAACTGGCGGCTGGAACTCGATGGCACGGAGCGCGCCAGCGGCAGCTTCGATCTCAGCCTGCTACCGCAGAGTAGCGCCAGCTTCCCACTGCTCGAACGCTTGCCGATGCTCCATCAACCCGGCGAACTGTGGCTGAATGTCGAAGTGGTACAACCGCAGGCCACCGACTGGTCCGAAGCCAACCATCGCTGCGCCTGGGACCAATGGTTGGTGCCACGCACGCTGCATTTTGCACCACCAGCAGTGGCCGGTTCAGCGCCACAGCTGAGCCAAAATAACCAAACTATCGACATAACCCGTGGCCATCAACGCTGGCAGTTTACGCGCCACGACGGCTGCCTGAGCCAATGGTGGCAACATGACCACTCTCAACTGCTGACGCCACTGCGCGATAACTTTATCCGTGCGCCGCTGGATAACGACATCGGCATCAGCGAAGTCGAGCGCATCGATCCCAACGCCTGGGTAGAACGCTGGAAGCTGGCGGGCATGTATCGGCTGGAGGAGCGCTGCACGCTGTTGCAGGCCGATCAATTGAGCGACGGCGTGCGGGTGGTGAGTGAACACCTGTTCGAAGCCGATGGGCAAACGCTGCTGCGCAGCCGCAAACAGTGGCTGTTCGACAGCGAGGGCGCCGTCAGCATCAGCGTCGACGTCGATATTGCCGCCAGTCTGCCGCCACCGGCACGTATTGGCCTGAGCTGCCAACTGAAAGAAATTCATCCACAGGCGCAATGGTTGGGGCTGGGCCCACATGAGAATTACCCGGACCGCCGCCTCGCCGCGCAATTTGGGCGTTGGCAGCAGCCGCTGGAAGCGTTGCACACCCCGTATATCTTCCCCGGCGAGAACGGGCTGCGCTGCGAGACCCGCAGCCTGCTGTACGGTGGCTGGCACATCGACGGACGGTTCCACTTCTCGCTCAGCCGCTACGGCCTGCGCCAGTTGATGGAGTGCAGCCACCAGCACCTGCTGCAACCGGAAGCCGGCACCTGGCTCAGCCTGGACGGTTTCCACATGGGGGTGGGCGGTGACGACTCCTGGAGCCCGAGCGTTAATCAGGACTACCTGCTTAGCCGCAGCCATTACCACTATCAACTGCGTCTAAAACGCGCAGAACGGAGCTAAATCTGCCAAAAGCTCAACGGGTTGCGCATTCTGTAAGCAAACAGTCATAGAATGCGTAATCCGCCTTTGACATGCTGCCAACACCCCGTTATGATTCCGGCCGTTCAAACGATTCCTCTGTAGTTCAGTCGGTAGAACGGCGGACTGTTAATCCGTATGTCACTGGTTCGAGTCCAGTCAGAGGAGCCATATTAGAGAAGCCCGCTTAAGGAAACTTAAGCGGGCTTTTTGCTTTTCCAGATATCCCATGCCAGGCAAAAACATGCTCATCTCCTGGCTTTAAGCAATTTTTCCCTTCTATTCTCAACACATCCCAAAGCAACGACTCTGTGAGGCTCTCCTGTGGGTTACCAGAGGCGATCAAGTGCCGTATCGCTACGACACGAAATCAGCTTGCTGTTTGCCGCAGTCCTGGGTTATCTGTTTCTCGGTGAAATACTCACGTTCAGCAAAATACTGGCGAGCACGGTGAGTGCTACCGGCACGCTGTTGATGGATTGACGATAACAGGAGGACTTGAAATGCCTGACTCCCCTACTATTGCTCTGATTGGTCCAGGTGCGATTGGTACCACTATCGCTGCTGCACTGCATGAAGTTGGCCGCACGCCACTGCTTTGCGGACGCACCGCGCACCCACAATTAATTCTGCGGCACGATGAAGGTGAAGTGGTGGTTCCTGGCCCGGTATTGAGCAGGCCGCCGACCAGCACCCAACCCTTCGATCTGGTCTTTGTGGCGGTGAAAACGACCCAGGTGGCTGAGAGCGCCAATTGGCTTGCCGCGTTATGCGATGAAAACACTGTCGTGTGTGCGCTGCAAAACGGTGTCGAACAGAAAACTCTGTTGGAACCCTATGTTAACGGAGCAACGGTACTGCCTTCAGTCGTATGGTTCCCGGCACAGCGCGAACCAGACTCCTCTGTCCGCCTGCGGGCTAAACCGCGTTTGACACTCCCGGATGTGCCGCAGGTAAAACGGGTCGTTGATGCGCTCAGCGGTAGCCGCTGCAGCGTTGAGTTGTCATCCGATTTCCTCTCGATCGCCTGGCGCAAACTATTGCAGAATGCGGTCGCGGGCCTGATGGTTCTTGCAAACCGCCGTGCGGGAATGTTCTCACGCGGGGATATCACGAAACTGGCGCTGGCTTATTTGCATGAATGTCTGACTGTCGCACGTGCCGAAGGTGCGGTACTTAGCGATAACGTTCCCCAGGAGATCGTTGACGGTTTTCATCGTGCGCCTGCGGACTTAGGTACCTCCATTCTCGCCGATCGCCAGGCCAATCGCCCGCTGGAATGGGAGATACGCAACGGCGTCGTGCAGCGTTATGGTCATGCGCAGGGTATTCCTACCCCCATTAGCGACATCCTGGTTCCTTTGTTGGCGGCAGGAAGCGAGGGGCCGGGTTGAAGCGCTAAACACCAACTGCGTTTGTAGGGGGCGTTTCTCAAAGCTTTTTGACCCGTCACTGCCCCCACTATCGACACTTCCCTCCTTCCCCACCCCAGATCATGAATATGCCTCATGTGGTAATGAAATTAAGTCGCTTTCACTCATTCCGTGGCTCTGGCATAAAAGATGCAATGTTAACTTACTGACAACATGAAGACTGACGAATGAGAAACCCAGTAGTTTCTGGTAAATCAAAAAGTTAGATTCAGTTTTCATACCAGAAATCAGGGTGCAAGATCACGATGAACAAAGATTTTACATTTAATATCAAGAGCAGTAGTTTCGATGAAAACTATAACCCTTCCGAAAATACGCGCATCACGACCAATTTTGCCAATTTGGCCAGAGGCAAGAACCGTCAGGAGAACCTGCGCAATACTCTGGTGATGATTGACAATCGTTTCAATACCCTGGCGCATTGGGATAACCCCAAAGGCGATCGCTATTCTGTCGAACTTGAAATCATTTCCGTTGAGATGAATATTAAAAACAATGACAATAGCTTCCCCGTCATTGAGATATTAAAAACCAACATTATTGATAAAAAAACCAACAAACGCACTGAGGGCATTGTAGGGAATAATTTCTCTTCTTACGTGCGAGATTATGACTTCAGTGTGTTGCTGTTAGAGCACAATAATAACCAAGCCGGATTTAGCATTCCAGATGACTTTGGCAACTTGCACGGGAATATATTTAAATATTTCGTCAACTCAAATGAGTACAGAGATAACTTTAAAAAATCACCGGTAATATGCTTAAGTGTTTCAAGTAAAGACACCTATTACCAGACTGGGAATCAGCATCCTGTATTAGGCATTGAATACCAGCAAAACGATTCTTCTTTGACTGAAAAGTACTTCAGCAAGATGGGCTTGCAGGTTCGCTATTTTATGCCAAAAAATAGCGTTGCGCCTTTGGCCTTTTATTTTTCTGGTGATTTACTTAGTGATTACACCGATCTTGAACTTATCAGTACCATCAGCACGATGGAGACTTTCCAAAAGATTTACCGCCCTGAGATTTACAATGCAAACTCTGCAGCCGGACAATACTATCAGCCGGCCCTGAATCACCAGGATCATTCATTAACAAAAATTGTTTATGACCGTGAAGAGCGTAGCCAGTTGGCCATTGAGCAGGGGAAATTTACTGAAGAACACTTTATCAAACCCTATAAGACTATTTTTGAGCAATGGTCTGCTCAGTGCGCGCTTTGATTAACCAAAAATAAAAGGTCATCCATTATGAAAATATTATTACCTACTTCGACTGCCGGCAGCTTACCCAAGCCTTCCTGGCTGGCACAACCAGAGACACTTTGGTCACCCTGGAAATTGCAGGATGAGGAACTGATTGAGGGTAAACAAGATGCCCTGCGCTTGTCCCTGGAAGATCAGCAACGGGCAGGCATTGATATTGTCAGTGATGGCGAGCAAACGCGCCAACACTTTGTCACGACCTTTATTGAGCACCTGAGCGGCGTTGATTTTGAAAAACGGCAGACGGTCAGAATTCGTAATCGCTATGATGCCAGTGTACCCACTGTCGTCGGTGCGGTGGCCCGTCAAAAGCCAGTGTTTGTTGAAGACGCCCGTTTTTTACGTCAGCTAACCAAGCAGCCGATTAAATGGGCCCTGCCAGGCCCAATGACGATGATAGATACGCTTTATGATAGCCACTATAAAAGCCGCGAAAAACTGGCCTGGGAATTCGCTAAAATTCTCAACCAGGAAGCCCGAGAGTTAGAGGCGGCCGGTGTCGATATTATCCAGTTTGATGAGCCGGCATTTAATGTTTTCTTTGATGAAGTGAATGATTGGGGGATCGCCGCTTTAGAAAGAGCCATCGAAGGGCTTAAATGTGAAACGGCTGTGCATATCTGCTATGGATATGGCATCAAAGCCAATACCGATTGGAAAAAGACGCTGGGGTCAGAGTGGCGGCAATATGAAGAAGCTTTCCCCAAGCTGCAGACATCCAATATCGATATAATCTCACTGGAATGTCATAACTCGCATGTTCCAATGGACTTGCTTGAACTGATCCGCGGTAAAAAAGTAATGGTAGGTGCCATTGACGTGGCAACCAATGCCATAGAAACACCGGAGGAAGTCGCCAATACTTTACGTAAGGCACTGCAGTTTGTTGACGCCGACAAGCTCTATCCTTCAACCAACTGCGGCATGGCCCCGTTGTCTCGTCGGGTAGCCACAGGCAAGCTCAATGCTTTGAGTGCAGGCGCTGAGATCATCCGCAGAGAACTCGCCGCTAAATAACCCCGCCAAATTAGAAAAGCAGGCTTCTCCGGAAGTCTGCTTTTGGTATTTTTAGCCAGGCGTTAGTGCTCAGGCTTCACTGGTTGCTCTCAGAGAACTGACAACCTCACGCGCTTCGGCGAACAGTTTTTGGTAGTGGCCTCACCGTCGGTGATCCCCTCCTCCACGCCAATCGTATTATAGAGAAAATCGATCCTTGCATCCTCCACACCCAGATAGGCCATGCTGCCATTAATGTAATCGGTCATGTTCTTTTCCCAGCCGTACTTAATGAATCCTGACTGTGAACCGCCCACCAAAGCCAGCCAGCGGATCTTTTTATCCTTCAGGCCACTCCCTGCGCCGTAGGCCAGACCATAGTTCCAGACGCGTTCCAGGTAACCCTTAAGCATTGCCGGAAAGGCATACCACCATACGGGGAACACCAGAACCAGTGTGTCCTTATCCTCCAGCTCATTGAAAAGCCGATGCACTTCTTCAGAATAGGTTTTCTGCGGATTATCCCAGTCCGGCTCATCTTCCACCCTGAGTATCGGATCAAAATGGCTGCGGTAGAGATCAAGGCTGGAAACATTGTAGCCCTGACGCGCCGCCTCTCTTTGCATCTCACCCACCACCTGCGCGGTTAAAGAATCGGGACGCGGATGGGCCCAGATAAAGTAAATATTATTTAATTTCATATAATTACCCTAATTCTCCGTGAAAGAACTATTACTTTACGGCCGCAGGATAGTTGTGTAAAACGTAGTATTTGAGATGGGTTATTGAGGAAAATTCACTAATGCAGCCGAACTTTTCAGACTTTGCTTCGTTTATTGCCGTCGCACGCTACAAAAGTTTTTCGGGAGGCGGGTGATGAGCTGGGGTTATCCCCCTCCGCCATGAGTCATTCCATCAAGCAGCTGGAGCAGAGATTAAAGGTCCGCTTATTTAATCGCACCACTCGCAGCGTGGCGCTGACTGAAGCGGGGTTAACCCTTTTTGAACGGCTGCGCCCGGTGTTTGATGAATTCAATACCATACTCGACGAAATGAATTGCTTTCGCGATGCCCCAATGGGCACTCTGAAAATCAATACTTCACGCCTGGCCTCACGTCTCTTTCTGTTGCCGATAATCGCAGGATTTAGCCGCAAATATCCGGACATAAAAGTGGAGATCACCACCGATGACAAGCTGGTGGACATTGTCCGACAGGAGTTCGATGCCGGGATCCGCCTGAATAACCGGGTAGAAAAAGACATGATTACCGTCCCTATCGGGCCGAAAATCAAACTGGTGGTGGTCGCCACGCCTGAATACCTTAAGCATCATCCCGCACCGACGCATCCGTGCGAGCTGATTCATCACCAAAGCGTCATTTTTCGTTTCCAGAGCGGCCGCCCTTATCTCTGGGAATTTGAAAACCCATCAGGGAAACTTGAAGTGGCTCCAGTTGGAAATATCATGCTCGACGATATGGATTCAGCGCTTGAGGCGGTTCTGTGCGGAGCCGGGCTGGGCTATCTCTATTACGAACAGGTGAAAGAACATCTGCAAAGCGGCAAGCTCGCCAAGGTTCTGGACGATTGGCTCCCCGAACGCCCATCCCTGCAACTCTATTATCCTAATCGCCAATATATGTCCGGCCCATTACGCGCTTTTATTGACTACATGAAAGAGACGCAGAGATCGGCTGAAAATAGTCATCAGGATAAGCAAATCTGATCGCGGCAGTGAGTTTGCCAACCAGCAAACTTCCCCCTATCTCCCTTTCAGCGTTCTCCGCCCTTTTCCCTGTATGAGGCTTGTCACAAAACGCGCATGAAGTTTTAGCGTCCAGCGAACAAGTCAGCGCAGGGGAATCATTGTTAACGACCCGTTACAGCTTATCGCATTCAATTGTTAACGTTGATTCGTGCGGCAAACGCATCAGCTGATGCGTTTATTGCGCTTATTTACTTTATTGACCTGATCCAGTCTGCAGAAACAGGCGCAGTAAAAGCGTCAATGACAAACTGGAGATTAAGATGCATTCCTCTAACGCCCCCATGACCCGCCGGGCCAGAATCAGCGCGATACTGCGAGTTACCTCTGGCAACTTTCTGGAGCAGTTTGATTTTTTCCTGTTCGGGTTCTATGCCACCTACATCGCCCATACCTTTTTTCCGGCCAGCAGTGAATTTGCCTCGCTGATGATGACCTTCGCGGTCTTTGGCGCGGGCTTTTTGATGCGTCCTATCGGTGCAATCGTATTGGGTGCGTACATTGATAAAGTCGGCAGACGTAAAGGGCTGATTGTTACCCTGTCGATCATGGCCGCCGGGACTTTCCTGATTGTACTCATTCCGTCCTATCAGACGATCGGGATCTGGGCGCCGTTGCTGGTGCTGGGCGGCCGTTTATTGCAAGGCTTCTCAGCCGGTGCTGAACTGGGTGGCGTATCCGTTTACCTGGCTGAAATTGCCACCCCTGGCCGTAAAGGCTTTTACACCAGTTGGCAGTCTGGCAGCCAGCAAGTGGCCATTATGGTGGCAGCGGCGATGGGTTTCGCTCTGAATGCCGTCATGGAAGAAAGCGCCATTCGCGAATGGGGTTGGCGTCTGCCTTTCCTGTTCGGTTGCCTGATTGTCCCTTTCATCTTTTTCCTGCGTCGCAAACTGGAAGAGACCCAGGAGTTTAACGCCCGTCGCAACCACCTGGCGATGCGCGAGGTGTTTAAAACCCTCTTGGCAAACTGGCAGGTGGTTATTGCCGGCATGCTGATGGTCGCCATGACCACCACCGCGTTTTATTTGATCACCGTGTATGCACCGACGTTCGGTAAAAAAGTGCTGATGCTAAGCGCCTCTGACAGCCTGCTGGTGACCTTGCTGGTAGCGATATCCAACTTCCTCTGGCTGCCGGTTGGGGGCGCTCTGTCAGACCGTTTTGGTCGTAAACCGGTCCTGATTACCATGGCCCTGCTGGCACTGGTCACTGCGTATCCGGCACTTGGCCTGCTTGCTGAAGCCCCCAGTTTCTCCATGATGCTCACGGTGCTGTTATGGCTCTCCTTCATCTATGGGCTCTACAACGGTGCCATGATCCCGGCGTTAACCGAGATCATGCCGACGGAGGTCCGGGTTGCCGGTTTCTCACTGGCCTACAGCCTGGCGACCGCTGTCTTTGGCGGATTTACACCGGTCATTTCTACCGCACTGATCGAGTACACCGGCGATAAGGCATCCCCCGGCTACTGGATGAGTTTTGCTGCGCTATGTGCATTGCTGGCGACATTCTATCTGTACCGTCGCAGCCCATTATCTTTACAAACAGCCGCTTAAATCAGGGATTGCGTCATGCAAAAAATCTATCGTTCATTGCTCGCCACGTTGATGATTTTCTCTGTCAGCACGGGAGTACAAGCTAAAGAAGTGACCGTCATGATTTCAGGTGGCTTTAAAGCCGCACTGGAAAAACTGGCGCCACAGTTTGAAGCAAAGAGTGGCGACAAAATCATTTTGGTGTCCGGCCCCTCGATGGGTAATACGCCCCAGGCGATCCCAGCACGCCTGGCTCGCGGCGAAAATGCCGACGTGGTGATTATGGTGGGCGATGCGCTAAAAAAGTTGGAAAAGGATAACTGGATCCAGCCGGGTTCGCGCGTGGAACTGGCCGACTCGCCGATTGGCATGGTGGTCAAACAAGGTGACCCTAAACCCAATATCAAAAATGATGCAGAGCTGCGTAATACCCTGCTGCAGGCTAAATCCATTGCCTATTCTGACAGTGCCAGCGGCAGATATGTCAGCAGCCAGCTGTTCCAAAAACTGGGTATTGAAGACCAGGTGAAGGAGAAAGCGCATAAGGTTGAACGCATTCCGGTGGCATCCGAGGTGGCAAAAGGAAAATATGCGCTAGGTTTCCAGCAGGTTAGTGAACTGCTCCCTGTCCCGGGCGTAACCTTTATTGGCGAACTGCCTGACAATGTCCAGTACATTACCCGTTTTGCCGGTGCGGTCACTGCCAAAGCCGAACATCGTCAGGAAGGCAAAGCGCTACTGGATTTCCTGTCCTCCTCGCAGGCGCAAAAAACCATTCGCGCCACCGGGATGAGAACCGTGAAGGCTGAACAACCGGCTAGGCAGAGTGATACTGTTCAGTGATCAATTTTTCCAACTCAGCGGCAAGATAGGATTGCATACGTCCGCTGCGCCTGATCAGGCCAACGGTACGCTTTACAACCGGCTCGGTCAGCGGCAGGTGAGTCAGCACCGAATGATCCGATCCCGGCATAGACATAGCGGGTACGGCGGCAATGCCGATACCCGCCTCAACCATGCCCAGCAGGGTCGTCACATGGCGGGTTTCGCAGAGGCTGGGACGCTCAGGGATGATATGCGCCAGCATCTGATCGAGCAGATTGCGGTTGCCGGAGGTTTTATCCAGCCCCACATAATCCTGCTGATAAAACTCGCGCCAGGTCAGGCTTTTTTTAGTGGCCAGAGGGTGATCGCGCCTGCAGGCGGCCACATAAACATCCCCAATCAACGGCAGAAATTCGATATTGGGTTGCAAGTTTCTCGCAAAACAGATGCCGAAGTCAGCCTGGCCACTGGTAACCGCTTCGATGACATTGCCTGCACTGCTATCGATAAGCTTAACGCGTACGCGGGGATAGCGAGCCTGGAAGCGGCGAATCACGTCGGGCATGAAGTAGTAGGCCGCTGAAGGCACCGTGGCGACGGTGACCAGGCCCGTTCTGTCCTGACTGACTTTATTGATATCTGCTAATACCAACTCAACGTTCATCAATAGTTGATCTGAACGCTCGGCGAAGGTCTGTCCATAAAGGGTTAGCGTGACACGTCTGGTGGTTCTATCGAACAGCTTAATGCCCAGCGCGGATTCCAGCTTCTCTATCCTGCGGCTCAATGCTGACTGCGAAAGGCAGATGGACTCCGCGGCAAGCCGAAAATTGCCGTATTCAACCAACGCGCGGAAGGCATAGAGATCGTTGAGATCAAAATTCACGGGCATAGTGGCAGGCAATCCTTTCGGCAGCGGCAAGGGTTTAAAGGAAAGATGATAGCCACTTATCCGACAACGGCAACACGGCAGCATAGAATAAGGAATTAATCCTGCATCTTGATAACCACTTTTCCCTTTGCATGCCCCTGGGCAAGGTAGGCAAGAGCCTCCTTTGTTTGAGCAAAGGGGAATACCTTGTCGATCATGGGTTTGATTTGTTCGGTTTCTACCAGTTTACCTATCTGGCTGAGTTGATCACCTTCTGGCCGAACGAATAGAAACGTATAGGTCAAGCCCCGCTTTTTTGAAAGACGCATAATATTGCGGCTCATAAGCCTGAAGATAAAAGTCAGAAAGAAATTTAACCCTCTAGCCCGCGCAAATTTGACATCTAACGGCCCGACGAGAGAAACAATACTTCCTCCAGGCTTAAGGATCTGGGTGGATTTTTCAATCATATCTCCCCTGGTGGTGCCAAGTACCACATCATAGCCAGCCAATACTTTTTCGAACTCTTCTTTTTTATAGTCAACGACTTCGTCAGCCCCCAGGCTCCTCACCCATTCGATATTGCCCGTACTGGTTGTCGTCCCCACGGTTGCGCCCAATTGCTTCGCCAGTTGGATAGCAACGGTGCCTATTCCTCCAGAACCTGCCGGGATGAAAACCTTCTGACCAGGCCGTAGCCTGACACGCTCGGTCAGAGCTTGCCAGGACGTAAGGCTAACCATAGGGAGCGAAGCCGCCTGCACAAAATCCAGATTTGCCGGTTTTATAGCCACAGCGCTCTCAGGCACCACGGCAAATTCGGCAAGAGACCCCGTTCCCGTATCGAAGATGCTGGCGAAGATTTCATCGCCTGGGGAAAAACGAGTCACGCGACTTCCCACGGCAATAACAACCCCAGACAGATCGCTACCCAATGTTGCGGGAAGCTTAAAATGCAGAACCGGCTTAAATATTCCGGTTGGGATCATATTGTCGATTGGATTTAGGCCCGCAGCGTAAACTTTAACCAAGACTTCATTAGCCTTGAGAGGAGGATAATCTACGTTATCAAACCCTAATTCAGGAGATTTACCGTAACGCTTAAACGTGAAGGCTTTCATCGTCTTATTATTCATTTATTTTTCCCCTGCCGTGCAGGCAGCTGAACGATTGTTCTGAGCAGTTCCCTTTATTGTCTAAAGGGTTTTATATCGCTCTGCGGCTTCATCTTGTTTGATATCCGATAGCAGGGTCTGACGCGCAGCATCGAGGTTGTCCCAACGTGCGGCATTCTGCAAAGGTGGGATGGTAACGAGTTCACGCCGATCAAAACCAACCAAGGCTGCATCAACCAATTCGCCCACTTCCATCATTTGGGGCAAAGCGTTGGTGTCGATACCTGCACGTTGCCAAATTTCCGTATAAGTCCCGGCAGGGAGCACTGCCTGAACATAAACCCCCTTCTGCGACAGCTCAATATTCATGCCCTGAGACAGGAACAGAACAAAGGCTTTGGTTGCGCCATAAACCGACATTGCAAATTCAGGGGCGAGCCCGACGACGGAACTGATGTTGACGATAGCGCCCTCGCCAGCCAGCACAAACCGTGGCGTCACAGCATTAGCCAGTCGGGTTAAAGCCGTCACATTAAGCGCGATAAGCTGCTCAATTGAATCAGACGTCTGCTCTATAAAGCTGCCCGACTGCGCGATACCCGCGTTATTGATAAGAATGCCTATCCGCGTGTCATCACGTAAACGAGCTTCAACAGCCGCTAAATCATCCGCTTGCGTGAGGTCAGCAGGCAGAACGTCGACGGCAATACCGCTTTCTTGTCTCAACTGCTCGGCAAGGCTATCAAGTTTTGTCTTGTCGCGGGCGACCAGAACCAGGTCATGGCCCCGGCGTGCGAACCGTTCAGCGTATACGGCGCCAATGCCTGTGGAAGCGCCTGTAATCAGAACTGTTGGTTTGGTCATGGAATACCCTTCTTTATCAATGAGTAAATAAAATTCGCAAACTGCGATGTCTGTAGAACCCTGATAGTGGTGGCTAACGGGACCATCGCAATGATGATGATCATAATCTAAAAAGTCAATCCGTTTGATTACGATCATCATCAATGTATACTTACGACATGAGTTTTAGGAGAAGAGGCAGAGCAATGAGGGTTTCTAAAGAGCAGGTTCGTGCAAACCGAATACGTATTGTTGAAACAGCTTCAGCGTTGTTTCGTGAGCGAGGCTATGACGGCGTGGGTGTAGCAGAGCTGATGTCTGCGGCAGGTTTAACTCACGGCGGGTTCTATAAGCACTTTGCTTCCAAGGCTGATTTGATGGCGGAGGCGATGAGCTGTGGTTTTACGCAATCCGCAGAAAATACGGCGGGTGTGAACCGGGAACAATTTGTTGAAAACTATCTCTCCCGCCAGCATCGTGATGATATGGGCAAGGGTTGTGTGATGTCGGCACTAGGTACTGATACGGCACGCCAATCTGAATCGATTAAGGCGACGTTTGCGGCTGGCATTGAACGTCAGCTGGCTCTGTTAGCCAATGAAAATGGCGAAGGTGACTTAACGCGTGCCGACCTGATCGATACCATCGCACATCTTGTCGGTGCTCTGGTGCTGTCCCGCGCCTGCCCTGATGACTCTGCGCTGGCAGATGAGATTTTGGACATTTGCCGCTCCCGAATTCTCAGTAAGGAAGCCCACGAGAATTGAGTTTCCGATTAATTCTGCGGGGTTGGTGTCCGAAAATCAGGCCATAACAGGCTTATTGTCACGAAGGTCACCAGATTCGCCAACAGCCCGTAATAGGTCACACTGTTAGCCTGCATTCCGTATCTGGCCATAAAATAGATGATGATGATAGCACTGGACACCATTGCCGATATCGCCCCGGTGGTTGAAGACCTTTGCCAACAAATGGCTCCAATCAGGGGGACCAACAGCACGCCAACCAGAATGGTATAAGCGACAGTCAGCGCAGTAATAACATCGCCAATCAAACTGGCGATGATCAGTATAGTGAAACCAAAGGCCAGGGTTGCGCAGCGGTCTGTTTTAATTGAACATTTTTCTTTCTTAAATAAAGCGGCATAAATATCATAAACAAACAGGGTTGAGGTCGCCATCATGCAGGCGCTGGCTGTAGACATGAGTGCCGCGAGTGAAGCAGCAATGACAATCCCCCGAAGGCCTACGGGAAGCACCGTCTGTACGGCGCTCATGAATACGGCATCCGGGTTGCCAATATCGGGCAAAAACACCCGACAACTCATGCCGATAACTGCCCCCATCACGCCCCAGACAATACAATAAACCCCGGCGACGAAGCCTCCCCAGCGAGCAACGCCGGCACTTCGTGCGGTAAACATGCGTTGCCAGATGTCCTGCCCGATAAACATTCCCAGGCAGTAGATTAAAAAATAAGTAACGATATTCGGTAAGCCAATATTGTTCAGAGAGAAGAAACCCTCTGGTAAAATATCCTGCATATTTTGCCAACCACCGGCATGAATAATACTGGCAGGCATTAAGATAAAAAGTATTCCGACCGTCATCATAGTAAACTGAAAAATATCAGTCATGGTTAATGACCACATCCCCCCCAGAAAAACATAAATAACCACCACCCCGCCACCGATCCAGATGGCATACAGAAAGGGGATGCCCAACAAAACCTCGATAATGCTGCCTATGGCGATAATGGAAGTAACCGCAACCATTAGGTCATAGACCATCATAATAGCCGCTCCCAACAAACGAACACGGGGACGATAACGGATCGCCAGAACCTGAGTTACGGTGTGCAAATTGAGTTTCAACAACGGGGTAACCAGAAACAAGCTCAGACCAATGAGCCCCATTCCCAGGCTGGTTGCCAGCCATAACCCAGAGATACCATATTGATAGCCGAGCCCCATACTGCCCATGGTTGCCGCACCGCCAAGCACCGTCGTGGCCATAGTCCCGGTGAACATCAACGGCGCGAGACGCCTGCCCGCCACGGCATAATCATCTCGCGTTTTTGCGCGCTTCCAGCCCAGCCACCCCACGCCTAACACCAATAACAAGTAAAGCCCAATGAGGGAGAGATCAATAACCACAATTGTCTCCTTTGCCATGTCGCTTTGGCTGATGGCCCGGAATAGCCGCGGTGCCAATATCTGGTACACCCATGTGTAATCAACGAGCTTTAAGGTGCTCGTCAGTGAAACGCCACGCCATCAATATCTTTATTGATCAAGGTTCCCGTCCGTCCATCGACCATATCAACAATGTCCTCCAGCGATCCGATCACTGCCGATCTGCCGCTATTGATAGAAAACTCACACGTAGCCTGGATCTTGGGCCACATTGAACCTGCCGGAAAATCCATTTCAAGCAGTGCGTGTGGATTAGCGGCTTTAATTGCTTTGCTGTCCACCGTGCCAAAATCAGTGAAAACTCTGCTGACGTCGGTCGCGATAATCAGTAAGTCAACATCCAGCTGCTGAGCCATTAGGCTGCAGCAACGGTCTTTGTCTATAACGGCCTCCAGCCCACGGCTTTGCGAACTGAGGGTGGTGACCGGGATACCACCACCGCCGCCGGCAATAACAATCACATCATTGTTCACCAGCGTGCGTAATGTCTCAATTTCGACGATCGCCAATGGCTGTGGGCTGGGAACAACGCGGCGGTAATATTTACCATCCGGTTTTATTATCCAGCCTTTTTCCTGCATTAATTTTTTGGCCTGTTCTTCGTTATAGACCGGCCCAATAAATTTATTGGGTTGTTTGACTGCAGGATCGTTGATATCAACCTCTACCTGAGTCAACAAACAGGCAACCTGCCTGCCGGGCATATGATTACGTAGCTCCTGCTCCAGCATGTAACCAATCATCCCCTGGCTTTCCGCGCCCAAAAACATCAAAAGGATAGGGCTCAACTTTATCGGCGTAGGACTCAGACTGCAGTGCTAATAATCCTACCTGTGGCCCATTTCCATGGCTGATAATTATCTGGTGTTTGCCATCCAGACGGGAAATAGCTTCACAGGCTATAACGACATTTCGCCGCTGGTTTTCCGCAGTCATGGCTTCCCCACGTTTTAATAGCGCATTGCCGCCTAATGCTATAAGTATTCTCATAATTATCCTCTCCTGTTCCCTGACAGATAAGAAAGGGGAAGCCCTACCCTCCCCTTTAGATGGCTGACTATTTCATGCCCGTTCTAATGGGAAAGTCATGCAGTGAGGCCCACCGCCACCTTTGAGAATTTCCTCCAATTCAATTTCAATGGTTTTAATTCCCAAAGCAGCAAGTTGCTGGTTGGTCTCTTTATTATTTTTGAAGGTCAGTACCCGGTCATCACCCAATGCCTGCAAATTACAATGATGGCGGAATACCCCCTGTTGCGGAACATCAATCAGGGTGAATTTTCTTCTGGCAAGCAGATTTAAAAACTCATCGGGAAGCGCGGCTTTGCAAACGACCGCGACTTTCTCTGCAACAATATTAAAGCACATGTCCAGGTGAAGATTTTCACGCTTACAGAATATAGGTACCATGGTGTAACCCAGTTCCCACATCTGGCGTTCAATGTTCTTGTAGCCGTCATAGTCCGTTCTTGCCACTACGCCCTGAGCAATAGTGTGCTCATCTATCATCCAGAAATCACCGCCCTCAAATGCCCCACTGGTACAGCGTGCAACGCAGGGGATACCAAGCTGTTTCATCTTGGCCTCATAAGTTGCCGTTTCCCCCTGCCGGCAAGGTTCGCGAAACCTCCCCATAATGAAGCCTTCCGCGACACAGGCACCGAAATCGCGCGCATAAACCTGATAAGGAAGCTCAGGATCAGGATCCATCAATACCACTTCAACGCCGTTTTCGCGATAAGCCTGAACCAGCGCATCATGTTCGCGCCGAAATGCGCTAATATCGGCTGACTCGCCTTTTTCCAGCCAGTCTTCAGTAATGACATTAATAGGCTGGAATGAAAAATGTTTTGGTGGACATAATAAAACCTTCTTCAGTCTATTAGTTGCATTTTTTACATAGCTTCTTTCCATTTTTAACCTCTTAATTATCTTTATTTCACAAGATACATTCAGGGTATTTTCATCGATATGAGTACAGAATTAATCCGAATGCCTATATTGAGTAGTCAGTCTTTTTTCACTATTTCGGTAGGAATATTTTCCAGTATCAATTTGGCCTGTTCCTCTCCGGAAACAGATTTATCCCGCAACAAATAGAGGATCATGCCAATCACCAGCAGCACACCCAATAGCAGATGCTCATAGGGCCACTTAAGCGACGCCGGGCTGCCAGGAAACAACATGGCCGCAGCCATAAGCAGAGTCACAATGGCCCCCACAGCCAGGGTGAATTTTCCTCCCGGAGTGGGAAGTGGGCGCGGAAGCTCAGGGCGCAATTTCCGCAGTCGCATCACGGAAAACAGCGTTGACCCCCACAAGACGATGTAGGAAAAAGCGGCCACGGTGACCAGTGGGAGAAACACGGCTTTACCCAGCAGACAGGCAGAAGCGGCTATTAATGAAACGAAAAGGATGGCTACCGTTGGCGTATGGTAAACCGGGTGCAACCGGGAGAAAGCGGCCGGAATTAAACCCACCTGGCTCATATACATGAGTAAACGAGTTGCGCCATAAAAACAGGCGTTATAAACACCCACGACTCCGCAGCAAGCAGCCGCCGTTAATACCAACCCCCAAACTGGCGTACCTGTCACTATTTCTGCTGCATGAGCAAAGGGGATATCCATGGTCATCAGGCTTTGCCACGGCACAATGGCCGAAGGAACCAGCATGGTAATCAGATACATAAAGGTGGCGATGACCAGAGAGATAATCAAAGCGAGAGCGGTTTTTTTACGGCTTAGGCTGGCAGAGGCTTCTTCCGCCCCCTTGGCTATGGTTTCCCATCCGGCAATAGAAAATGGCAGGAGCGCCAGCAGAGCCACCACGCCGGCAAAGGTCGGTTTGCTCTGTAACGGGCTGAGATTTTCAAGGTTGATATAGAATGAACATGCAATCAGCGAGACGATAACCAGGGTTAAAACAGTCACTGTAATGACCGTCTGTAACGTTGATGAAAGTTTTACCCCCCGGTGCTGCATCATGCCGATCCCCGCGACAAGTAACAGCCCGATAATCAATAATGGAGCACTGACCGCAAACCCGCCGACCTCATAGAGAATCGCCGCACTCTTCATGGAAGGCAGCAGGTAGCCCAGCATGGTGGTGATCGCCAGCGCTTCCCAGGCGCATAAAATGATATTCACCAACACGCCGAACCATCCGGCAATCATCGCGGCAAAACTACCGAAGGCAAGGCAAGAATACGCAGCCTCTCCGCCTGCCAACGGAACCGCCGAGATGGCTTCCAGATAAGCCAGCGCCAGGGGAAGCTCAATGAGAAGGCAGAGCAAAATGGCCAGTGCCGCATTGGATGGGCCACCGGCGGTGCTTAGCCAGGTGCCGGTAAGTACCAACCAGGAAGCACCAAACACGCAGCCAATACCCATCCCCAAGAAACCATTGAAGGTAATGGCTTTTTTTAGATGTGTTTTATTCTCCACAGATTGGCTCATAACAAACTCCTTAGTGAAGTACGGATGGCGACTAAAAGTAGAAGTGATATCTGACGGCATTACGCGGAGGAGCCAGAATTTTGGCTCCCTCGCCTTTGAGCCGGAATGCTAGACCGCCGTAGCCACCATAACGGCCTTCACGGTGTGCATGCGGTTTTCACCCTGATCCCACACCACGGACTGTGGCCCTTCAATGACTTCGTCTGTCATATCTTCGCCACGGTAACCCGGCAGGCAATGCATGAAGACCGCCGTTTTACGCGCTTTCGCCATTGCCTGGGCGTTGATCTGGTACGGCATAAAGTCTTGAATGCGTTTTTCTTTCTGGGCTTCGTTTTCACCCATGCTATGCCAGGTGTTGCCATATACCACATCAGCTCCACGCAGCGCCTCGTCGAAGTCCCGGGTCACGATGACTTTGGAACCGCTTTTCGCCGCGTGTTGCTGCGCACAGGCCAGAATTTCCGGTACGGGTTCGTACCCTTCAGGGGCAGCAACGTAAATATCCATTCCCATCATGCCGCAGCCGATCATCAGGGAATGACAGACGTTATAGACATCGCCGGCATAACAGACTTTTACCCCTTTCCATTCACCAAATTTTTCTTTAATGGTCAGAAGGTCGGCCAGCCCCTGGCAAGGATGTTCCAGCGCCGTTAACGCGTTAATCACCGGATTTTTCATGTATTGCGCAAACTCCTGAACAATTTCCTGTCCATAAGTTCGGATATACAAACCATCAAAATAGCGATCAATAATGCGTGCGGTATCTTTAATTGGCTCGCCACGGCTGAGTTGCATTTCATCCGGTCGCAGATAGATAGACTGAGCCCCCAGCGCCGTTGCGGCGGCATGGAAGGAATTACGGGTACGCGTAGATTTTTTTTCGAAAATCATGCCATAGGTACGCCCACGTAAATATTCATGTGGCTCACGCATGGTCCATTTGCGTTTTAAATCGGTTGCCAGCTCGACCAAATAACGGATCTCTTCCGCTGTATAATCCTGCATGGCAAGATAGTGTCTGGCGCGAAATTTATCTCTCATTTCATATCCCTCGATGTTTGGTAAAACGCCCATTTTACGGATAGCAGCATTCCAGCCACTGTACCCATCTGAATATTTACTGATGTGCCACTGAGCGTAAGACTGAAATACATAGCTAACAATAGATATAAAACAAAGCTGACTTTATCATTTATGAATGTTTAACCGGAAAGCGTTGTAATATAAGTATGCATTATTTTTAGTAGGGTCATCCATGTTCCAGAAGAATGTCAGAAACCAGGGCTTCGAGTGCTTCATTATGCGGGCGACTTCGGTTAAGAATAAGGCAGTGAGTCACCTCATAGCTTAATTCTTCAGATTTCAGCAAGTACATTTCCTGTTTATCAACCCACTGCTGAGCATAATGTTGCGGCAGATAGCCAATGTGTGTCCCTGCCAAAACCAGTAAGGCGACAGCCTCCATCTGGTGGGCCGTGGCAGTGATTAGTGGCGGCATTACAGGCACTAAATCCGACGGCATCAGATAGCCACGCTTCACCCAACTGAAGCGCAGTAAGTCCTCGGAGGTCACTTTTGATGATAAATACAGCGGATGGTGCTTTCCGCAATAGATTGAAATTTTTTCACTGAAGAGATCGATATACTCAAGGTTTTCTAATCTGTGTCCAATATAAGATATCGCCGCATGCAGTTCGCCGCTGATAATTTCTTGTTCAAGTTCCGTTGGTGATTTAATAAAAACCTGCAGACTTACCTCATGATTACGCTGATAAAAACGTCTTATTGCCTCAACTACTTTTGCTTCGGGCAACGTCAATGTGCTGTCTAACAGACCGATCATTAACTCGCCGCGTAACCGCCCTGAAAGGTTATGAACCTGTAAAACAAAAGCATCTAATTTGGCGAACAGTTGTTGTGTATAACACAGCACCTGTTCCCCTTCCGCTGTCAGACTGAATCCTTTTTTACCCCGTTCACAGAGGCGAAAGCCCAGACGCGTCTCCAGAGTCGACATACATGTACTGATGGCGGACTGGCTCATATTCAGCTGTGCCTGAGCGGCCGAGAATCCATTACACTGCACTATGGTCAAAAATATCTGTAACAATCGGATATCAACGTTATGAATATTACCAAGCATGACCCCTCCTTATATAATGAGTATAATTAACTCAATATTCAAACTCCTCTTTATTGGGTTCCAGAATTGGCTGAAAGCAAAATCCCTGGTTTCGATGTTTATTATCAATGCATAGATTTATTTAGTGATGGTGGTGGGCACTGACTAATAAATTATTTTCATCCTGTTTAATCGGCAAGTCAAAAAATACATATATTCAAAGCTGATAGTTTAGACCCGTGCAGCAATTATAGGGGGAATAGCCTATAGATAGAGGACGAATGATTCCATTTGGCTGGCAGGTGATAATGCTATTTTTGACTATTCGATAAACCCGTCCGGCCTTATCACCATAAAGACCCTATCAATTAATACCATTTCAATAGCCATAGACTATTACAACATTCAACCATTCCTATTTTATCTATCTGCATCCACTGACTAAGCTTAGAACTGAGTGTCAGTGCGAGCCCCATCAGCGGTTGGCGAAGCCTCATTTCTTATTATTTAAAATCAGTTGATTAGACAAACCATTAGCGCAACACCCGACGCGAGCATTAGCCCGCGATATCAAGCTAACGGCTCCCCAGGGACTGCAGACAGGGCCTGGCGAGCGAACTTACAGAAGCAGAGAGCGCATCATGACAACTGAAAGCAAATGCCCATTTTCGGGTGGCGGTAAACCGAACACGCCACGTCGTGGCCCTTCGAATCAGGACTGGTGGCCCAACCAACTCAGCCTGAAGCCACTGCACCAGCACTCCTCCCTCTCCGACCCGATGGACCCTGACTTCGATTACGCCAAAGCCTTTAACAGTCTGGATCTGGCCGCCGTTAAACAAGATCTGCACGCCCTGATGACCGACTCACAAGAGTGGTGGCCGGCAGACTTCGGCCACTATGGCGGCCTGTTCATTCGTATGGCCTGGCACAGCGCCGGCACTTATCGTATCGGCGATGGCCGTGGCGGCGCAGGTGAAGGCCAGCAACGTTTTGCACCGCTCAACAGCTGGCCAGACAACGTCAGCCTCGATAAGGCCCGACGTCTGCTGTGGCCAATCAAACAGAAATACGGCCGCAAAATCTCCTGGGCCGACCTGATTGTCCTGACCGGTAACGTCGCACTCGAATCCATGGGCTTTAAAACCTTCGGCTATGCGGGCGGCCGCGCCGATACCTGGGAGCCGGATGACGTCTATTGGGGGTCGGAAAAAATCTGGCTGGAACTGAGCGGCGGCCAGAACAGCCGCTACTCGGGCGATCGCGATTTGGAAGATCCGCTGGCAGCGGTGCAAATGGGCCTGATTTACGTTAACCCGGAAGGGCCGGACGGTAACCCGGATCCGGTCGCTGCCGCCCGTGACATTCGCGAGACCTTTGCCCGAATGGCGATGAATGATGAAGAAACCGTGGCGCTGATCGCCGGCGGCCACACCTTCGGTAAAACTCATGGCGCGGGCCCGGCCTCGCATGTGGGTGACGATCCGGAAACCGCAGGTCTCGAACGACAGGGCCTCGGCTGGCAGAGCAGTTTTGGCACCGGTAAAGGTAAGGACGCCATCACCAGCGGCCTGGAAGTCACCTGGACCACCACGCCGACCCAGTGGAACCACGACTTCTTCAAACACCTGTTCGAATACGAGTGGGAACTGACGCAAAGCCCGGCAGGTGCCCACCAGTGGGTAGCCAAAGACGTTGGCGAGACCATTCCCGATGCGTTCGATCCGGCAAAGAAACAGCGCCCAACCATGTTAACCACTGACCTGTCGCTACGTTTCGATCCGGCATACGAAAAGATCTCGCGTCGCTTCTATGAACATCCTGACCAGCTCGCCGATGCATTTGCGCGCGCCTGGTACAAGCTGACCCACCGCGATATGGGGCCACGCGCCCGCTATCTCGGCCCGGAAGTGCCGGCCGAAGAGCTGATTTGGCAGGATCCGATCCCGACCGTCGATCATCAGTTGATCAACGATCAGGATATCGCCGATCTCAAAACCAGCATCCTGACTTCCGGTCTGCCGATCTCGGTACTGGTGTCCACCGCCTGGGCTTCAGCCTCCACTTTCCGCGGGTCAGACAAGCGCGGCGGTGCCAACGGTGCGCGCATTCGTCTGGCACCACAGAAGGACTGGGCAATCAACCAACCGGCGCAACTGGCGCAAACGCTGGCCAAGCTGGAAGATATCCAGCAGGCGTTCAATAATGCCCAGTCGGGCAACAAACGCGTCTCGCTGGCAGATTTAATCGTGCTGGCCGGTGCCGCGGCGGTCGAACAGGCGGCAGCCAACGCCGGTCATCCGGTAAGCGTGCCCTTCACTCCGGGCCGTATGGATGCCACGCAAGAACAGACCGACGTCGACTCCTTCGAAGCGATGGAGCCGGTTGCCGATGGTTTCCGTAACTACCTGGAGCGCCAGTTCAACATTCCGGCCGAAGCCTTGCTGGTCGACAAAGCACAATTGCTGACGCTGACGGCACCGGAAATGACGGTACTGGTGGGCGGGCTACGGGTGTTAAACGCCAACGTCGGCCAGAGCCAGCACGGCGTGCTGACCCAACGACCGCAGGCACTGAGCAACGACTTCTTCGTCAATCTGCTTGATATGGGCACCACCTGGAAAGCGGCAAGTGAAGATGGCGTGTTCGAAGGCCAGGATAGCCAAACCGGCGCGCTCAAATGGACGGCGACCCGCGCCGATCTGATCTTCGGTTCACATTCCCAACTGCGCGCGCTGGCGGAAGTCTATGGCAGCTCGGACGCTCAGGCGAGTTTTGTATACGACTTTGTCGCCGCCTGGAATAAGGTGATGAACCTCGATCGTTTTGATCTGGCCTAAGTAATAACAGCATGAAGATCCCGGCGTTGTCTCAATGCGCAACGCCGGGTGGCTCGGTCAGATATTTTCCAGATCGATACCGCGAGTTTTTGGACCAAACACCCCGATCACCACCATCACAATCAGCATGCTGGCAACGATAAACGCAATCACCCCTACCGAACCGCCGTATTGCAGGATCATGCCAATAATCAGGCTGCTGAATACCGTCGACAATCGGCTGAACGAATAACAGAATCCGACCGCACGGGCGCGGATATAAGTCGGGAACACTTCTGACTGGTAGGAGTGGTAACTGTAGGTCAGCCAGGCATTGGACCAGGTAATGAAGAACCCGCACAGAATCAGCCACAGGGGATTATTCTGCATGGCAAACAGCGAGCCGAAAATCACCGTCACCAGGCAGGAAAGAACAATCTGCCATTTGTTTTCCATCTTGTCGGCATAGCGACTGCACAGCAATGATCCCAGCGGATAAGCCAGGGTAATAAAGAAGGCGTACAGCAGACTGTGGGTGATTGAAGCGCCCTTTCCGGCCAGTAAGGCCGGCAGCCAGTTGCCAAAACCGAAGAAACCAATCGCCTGGAAGAAATTCATCACCACCAGCATCAGGGTGCGGCCCCGGTAACGAGGCGACCAGATATCTTTAAAGCTTCCCTGCGCGGGCGTTTCGCTCGCTGATTCGGCATCACGCAACGGGAATTCCGTCACCTGGGTAACACCGCAACGACGCTCCATCGCCAGCATTACCTGCCTGACCTCCGGGTAACGTCGCTGCTGCGCCAGCCAACGCGGGGATTCCGGCAAGCCTTTACGCACCAGCCAAATCACCAGTGAAGCCACGGCACCGGCGATCACCACATAACGCCAGCCGCTCAGACCCAAAATGGTCTGTGGTACCAGCCACCACGACATCAACGCGACCGTTGGCACCGACAGAAATTGAATGAAAAACGAAAAGGCAAAGGCCCGGGTACGCAGATGCGCAGGCACCCACTCAGTCAGATAGGTATCTATGGTGACCAGTTCAATCCCCAATCCGACTCCCACCAGAAAGCGCAGGAAGATCACCCACTCTGCCTGATGCTGAAAGGCCAGGCAGAGCGAAAACACGCCATACCAGGCCAGCGCAAACATAAAGGTGGTGCGGCGGCCAAAACGGTCGGCGTAGGGGCTGAGCAGGCTGGCACCGATAAACAGGCCAAGGAAGGTGGCGGAGGCAAACGCCGCCTGGTCGGAGACGCCGAACACGCCTTGCGCGCCGGTATGGAATATCCCCTCGGCAATTAAACCGGTGCTGATATAGCCGGTCTGGAACAGGTCATAAAGCTCAAAAAAAACCGCCCAACGCCAGCAAAGCGATAAACTTCCACAGACCGGCCGAGGTCGGCAACGCATCAATTCTTGCTGACAAATCCTGTTCATGGATCGGTGACTGGGCCACCGCATCGCTTCCTGCAACCAAAACATCACTCACCATTAACCTCGCCATAACATAATTATTATTTTTCTATGCTATAGGCTCGGCGTCGGAGTTAAATATTTAATTAGCAGGCTATGAAAGGTAATTAAGCATAAAAAAACTGCAGCAATCTGTTTTGCTGAGAGAAAATTTAAGCCGTGGGGAGATGCCTGATAGTGAGCCGGCGGCCCACTATCAGAGCGCAGGAAGTTAGCGGATTTGGTGGTGTTGCAGGCGTTCACTACGGTAAAAGTTCAGCAGGCACCAGCCAAGGGCGATCAACGCCAGCGGGGCAGCGACAAAGCCAATGTTGCCCATACCCAGATACTGGCTGACCTGGTTACCCAGCAGTGCGCCGGCACCGATACCGAAGTTATACAGCCCGGAATAGATCGACATCGCCACGTCGGTAGCGTCCGGGGCCAGGTTCAATACTTTGGCCTGCATCGACAAACCAATTGCCATGATTGCCATGCCCCATACCGCAAACAGCACCGTCAGGTGGTTTTCATCACCGGAGGCCGGTAACAGCAGCAGCAGGCTCAGCATCAATAAGGCGATGGCGCCGATGAAAAAGCCCGACGGGAAACGCTCGCTGAAACGGCTAAACAGCAGACTGCCAATGATACCGGCGGCACCGAACAGCAACAGCATCAGGGTGGTGAAGTTTTCCGATAGCCCGGCCACGGTCTGAATAAAGGGTTCGATATAGCTGTAGGCGGTAAAATTGGCCGTCACCACAATGATGGTCAGCATATACAGGCTGACCAACGCCGGGCGCTTAAACAGCATTGGCACGCTGGCCAGCGAGCCGGAATGCTCGCTTTTCAGCACCGGCAACAAGCGCCACAGCAGCACCAACGCCAGCGTGGCACAGACGGCGATACCAATAAAGGTCATGCGCCAGCCGAGGATTTGACCCACGATACGGCCCAGCGGCAGACCGAGCACCATCGCCAGCGCGGTTCCCCCCGCCAGCAGGCTCAATGCCTGCGCCTTTTTGCCCGCGGGTGCGACCCGGATCGCCAGCGAGGCGGTGATCGACCAGAATACCGCATGGGCCAGCGCCACGCCGGCACGGGAAATCACCAGCGTGGTGAAGTTCCATGCCACGGCGGTCAGCACATGGCTGGCGATAAACAGGATAAATACCCCGATCAGCAGTTTGCGCCGCTCAATCCGGCTGGTCAGCAGCATACACACCAGCGAACTGGCGGCGACGATCCAGGCATAAATAGTGATGATCAACCCCACCTGCTCGGTCTGCATCGAGAAGCTTTGGGCGATATCACTCAGCAACCCGACCGGAATGAACTCGGTGGTATTGAAGATAAAGGCCGAAACGGCAAGAATGACCACGCGCAACCAGGCAGTTGAGCGAGAGACCTGAGTTTGTTCCATGTTAAACGGGATCCGGACGGGAGCGGGAAGTAGCGATATTTTAACCAATCGGCAGGGTAAATGCGACATGCGTCACATTTTTATTAACCTATTTTTTTCGCCAGCCTTTTGCCATCCACGGCCTGCACAACGGCAGACCCTGGACAGCAACGGATGCCGTTTACTGACTGATACAGTGCTTTAACGCCTCGACCGAGGTATTGATGCCGGCATCGACCGACATGGTCAGATCCTCCATCTCCAGCGACACCCAGTCGTTATAGCCCATCATGCGTACCACCGAGAAAAACTCTTTCCACCACTGCAGATCCTGCCCGCAGCCGACCGCCACATAATTCCAGGCGCGCTCCGCCACCTGCTCCACCGGCCGGGTTTCCAGCAGCCCGTTGACTGCCACCACGCCCCTTTCCAGCCTTACGTCCTTGCCGTGCACGTGGTGGATGGCGTCCCCCAAACGGCGGGCTACGGCAATCGGATCGGCCCCCATCCAAATCAGGTGGCTGGGATCAAGATTCAGCCCGACCATCGGCCCCACCGCGTCACGCAGCCTGAACAAGGTGTCGGGGTTCCACACCAGCATCGAGCTAAAGTTCTCCAGCGCGAATTTCTCGATGCCAAACGCCTGTGCCTTTTCCACCAGCCGTTGCCAGTAGGGGATTGCCACTTCGTTCCACTGATAATCCAGGCAGTTTTTCAGCGTCGGCGGCCAACTGACGGTATAGGTGATCCAGTTGGGGATGCTGTCGCCGGGCGCCGCAGGGGGCAATCCGCTCATCATGACGATTTTCTTCACCCCCAGGCCGGCGGCCAGCGCCAGCGTGTTGTCAGTATCGTGGCGATGTTTTTCCCCCAACACGCCCGGCTCTAGCGGGTTACCGGAAACGTTCAGCGCGGCAATCTTCATGCCGCGGCTTTCCAGTGCCGCCAGTAACCGTCGGCGCTTACCGGCGTCCTGCAATAACGCCACGGTATCCAGATGCGGTGCCGAAGACCAGCCGCCGGTGGTCATTTCCACACCAAACACTCCCAATTCGCCCAATCGATCCAACATGGCTTCAAACGGCAGGTGGCCCAGACTATCGGTACAGAAAGAAAGCTTCATGTTATGTCTCCGCAAAAAGGTTTATTCAAAGGCTACCCAGCGAGCACCCTGATCGGCTGAGCGCACGCAGTTTTCAATCCAGCGCACACCGTCGATCCCGGCGTCGATGTCTGGATACACCAGTTGATCCAACGCCTGCCGATCGCCCCGGTTGCAGGCATCAATCGCCAGGGCGAATTTCAGGTATATGTTGGCCCAGGACTCGGTCAGCCCCTCGGTATGCAGCGCCCCCAGTCGCTCCCATGCGTTGCAGGTTTCGTCCAGATAGGGCATACCGCGATACAGCGTCTGATTGGGTTGCCCCTGCACCTGGTAACTCAGCTCGCTGGGGTTGACGTCGGTCCATTCCAGGCTGGCCTTCGAGCCGACGATGCGAATACGCTGGCTGCTCATGGCACCGGCATTGACCGATGAGGCCCACATGCGCCCCACCGCACCGTTGGCATAGCGCATCATCACCAGCGCGTTGTCTTCCAGCGGCGCACGCGAGGGAATAAAGCTCTGCCGATCGCAAAGCAGTTCGCTGATTTGCATCTGCGGCATCACCAGTTGGGACAGGTAATAGGTGTGGGTGGAAATATCGCCCAGCACAAAGCTCGGGCCTGAGATTTGGGGATCAATGCGCCATTTTCTGCGCGTCGCTGAGGACGGTCAACCTCGTCGGTGGCATTAAAACCGTGGGTATATTGCAGATCCACCATGCGCACCTCGCCGATCTGCCCGTTGGCAATCATGGCGCGCATCTGCAGCAGCAACGGATGGCCGGAGAAACCGTAGGTTACGCCGACAATGCGGTTTTTCTCCGCCGCCAGTGCCTTGATTTCGTAGGCTTCCCGGCTGGTGAAAAACAGCGGTTTTTCGCAAATCACGTGCAGCCCGGCCAGCAGTGCCGCACGGGTAATTTGGTAATGGGTGCCATTCGGCGTAGCCACCGACACCACTTCAATGCCGTCCTCACGCTGTGCCTCTTGAGCAAACAGCGTGCGGTAATCGTCATAGCAGCGATCGGCATCCACCCCCAGATTGACGCCGAATTCGCGGCCGCGCTCCGGCACAATATCAAATGCCCCAGCCACCAGCGCAAAGGCGGTATTATCCCGCAATGCACCGCAGCGATGTTTATAACCCACCTGCCCCAACCGCCCGCCGCCGACCATCGCCCAGCGCAGAGGCCGTGGCGTTTTTCTTTCACCATTCAACATAGTTACTCCCGAAGCTCAAAGTTTCTGATATTTCCGCCGCATTGCACCCGGGTGCAAATTTAAAATGCACCCGGGTGCAAAATTGAGTGGCAACTTGACCGCAAAACAAATGCCACTTGCGATGGACTATTGGAGAGGGTTAAAAATAAGTCAAATGCGCCATGATAAATCTGCCGCTCAGGATTCACAATTTACCGATCAAAGGATCAATATGGCGCCCTGTCCTGCACCAGGGATCCCACCGCTGACGGCAGCAACTCCCGCATCCGGCAAGGCTGTGCTAATCTATTGAACCCATACCGTTTTTTCATCACGAGCAAAGATGATGGCGAAGAAACCCGGCGCGATCCCCGCGCCCACTGCACGCAAAGCGACGGCCAGTGATGTGGCTGCCCGCGCCGGCGTGTCCAAATGGACGGTATCGCGTGCCTTTACCGACGGTGCGTCGATCTCGCCCATGCGATGTTGCGCGTTCAGACCGCGGCCCAGAGAATTGGGCTATCGCCCTAATCTGCTGGCGCGCAGCCTGTCGAAAAAAAGCACCCGCATCATCGGGCTGGTGGCGGACGAGCTAAAAAAACCCGCATATTTTCACGCTGCTGGACGAAGTCACCCGCCAGTTGCAAAGCCGCGGCTATATGGCCTTGCTGCTGAATATCACCTCGGAACACGACTATGAATCGGTGCTGACGCTGGCCGATCAAATGCAGGTGGATGGCCTGCTGTTTCTCGGCACCCTGCTCAACGATCGTGCTGATTACGCTGGCACAGGATATTCACATATTCCACTGGGTGGTGCTGTATCGCTATAGCGAAAGCCCCTATATCCAGGTGTTGGCCACTAACGGCTATCAGGCCGGGCGTGAAATTGGGCGAACTGTTGCTGACGCAAAATTATCAGCGCATGGGCTATCTGGCTGGGCCAGTGAGTGAATCCACCCAGTTACGCCGCCTTGACGGTTTCCGCGCCGCGCTGGCGGAAAAACAACGCGACGTCAGCGTGGTGCTGCAGGCCCCGCATTATCAACGTCAGTGCGGCATGGAAGCCTTTGCGGCCTACCTGGCAACCACCCCGGCGGAACAACGGGTTGAGGCGATTTTTTGTGAGAACGATATTCTGGCCGTGGGGGTTATCGACGCCATCCGCGCCACACCGGGCTGTGCGCCGATTGCCGTGGTGGGGTTTGATGACATTGAACTGGCCGCCTCCCCCAGTTACCAGTTGACCACTTATCGCCAGCCGATGCAGTCGCTGATTGCCGATGGCATTCATTGCCTGACGCAGGCTTTCGAACCGGGCGGCCAACGTTTTATATAACGGTGAATTAATCGTCCGACAGTCGCATATTAAACAATAATGATATCAACAGACGGCGAGAACTCGGGTCAGGGCTTATTGAGGTCATATGTCAGCTTATCTATGATTGGTCGGTGTTGGCATTACGCCGTATTTACGATCGCCGCATCAGCGGTGCGCCAGTGCTCGACAGTGCCCAACTGTTCCCCGACGCACAGCGTTTTACCGCCCAGTGGCCGCAGATCCGTGATGAGGCACTGACTCTGGCGCAAGATCTGCACAATATTCCGCGGTTTCACGAAATCATGAGCGAACAGGCGTCGATCTCCGCCAATGACGCGCGTGACTGGCGCATGTTTATCATGCAGGCCTACGGCCAGCCGATAACGCGCAACCTTGCACGCTGCCCCTTATTGGCCAGCCTGATCGCTTCCTCTCCGGATGTGCTTTCCGCCTCGCTGTCTTTCCTGGCCCCCGGTAAACAGGTGCCGGCGCACCGTGGCCCGTTCCGTGGCATTCTGCGCGGTTATCTGGTGCTGTCGATGCCCAAGGGTGCCGATGGTCTGCCCGCCGCCGTATTGAAAGTCGACGGGCAGGAATACCGGCTCAATGAGGGGGAATTTATGCTGTGGGACGATACCTTCGAACACGAGGTGTGGAACGACAGCGACCAGGTGCGCACCGTGTTGCTGCTGGATATCGCCGCCGCGATTTACCCACCGGGCTGCGGATGTTGTCCAACGGCATTATTGCCCTGGTGCGGCTGAACGTGCGCTGGATCCAGCGCCAGTTCTAGGCCCCGCCCAGATAGGCTTTCCTCACCTCCTGATCGTTTAACAACTCCGAACCACTGCCGGTCAGGCGGATCTGGCCGTTAACCATCACATAGCCGCGATCGGACAGTTTGAGCGCGTGGTTGGCATTCTGCTCCACCAGAAACAACGTCATGCCGCCACGAGTCAGCTCCCGTAAAATGCTGAAGATCTGTTTGACGATGATCGGCGCCAGCCCCAGGCTCGGCTCGTCCAGCAACAGCAGTTTGGGCCTGCTCATCAGCGCCCGGGCAATCGCCAGCATCTGCTGTTCGCCGCCGGACATGGTCCATCGCCCGCTGGTTGCGCCGTTCCTTCAGGCGCGGGAACAGATCGAACATGCGCAACAAATCCTCATCCACATAGCGATTGCCAATGGTAATGGTGCCCATCCAACAGGTTTTCCTCCACGCTCATGTCCGGGAAGATACGCCGCCCCTCGGGAGCCTGAGCGATGCCGCTGCTGGCAACGTAATGGGTGGAACGCTGGCTGATATCTTCGCCACGAAACAGGATCTGCCCGCCGCTGATGCGCGGCTGGCCGAAGATGGACATCAGCAGCGTCGACTTGCCCGCGCCGTTGGCGCCAATCAGCGCCACCGTTTCCCCTTCATTCACCTGTAGCGAGACCTGCTGCAACGCCTGGATCGGGCCATAAAACACGTCTACGTTGCGAAACTCCAACATCACATTGCTCATCCCGCCAGTTCCTCTTCATCCGCGCCAAGGTAAGCGGCGATCACCGTATCGTTATGCTGAATTTCTTTCGGCGTGCCTTCGGCGATCACATCACCGTGATCGAGCACAATCACCCGATCGGAGATCTCCATCACCATGCCCATATCGTGTTCAATCAACAGCACCGTGATGCCGTGGTGCTGACGCAGAAAACGGATAATGCGGCTCAGCGTCGCCGTCTCTACCGGGTTTAGCCCGGCGGCGGGTTCATCGAGACAGATCATCTCCGGCGTGGTGCACATTGCCCGGGCGATCTCCAGCCGCCGCTGTTGGCCGTAGGACATCTCCCCCGCCAGCCGGTTGGCACAGTCCACCAGCTCCACCACTTCCAGCCAGTAAAAGGCGCGATCCAGCGCCTGGTTTTCGGCCCGGCGGTAACCCGGCGTATTGAGCACGCCGGCGATCAGATTGCGGTTGCTCAGCATGTGCTGCGCCACCAGCAGGTTCTCCACCACCGACATTTCGCGGAACAAACGGATATTCTGGAAGGTGCGCGCCAGCCCGGCGCGATTGACCAGATGGGTGCCGCCAAACATTTTGTAGTAAACGCGCGAGCCCAGGCGTTTCGGGTTAACCCAGTCACCGGCGTGGAATTTCTGCCCCAGCACCTGGATCACGTCGGTCGGCCGCTTATGGGTATTAAGCAGGATCGCGCCGCCGGTAGCGCGATAAAAACCGGTCAGACAGTTGAATACCGTGGTTTTACCGGCACCGTTGGGGCCGATCAGCGCGGTGATGGAACCGCGCTCTACCGCCAGATTCACGTCATTCAGCGCCTTGATACCGCCAAAATGCATCATCAGATGCTCAACCTGCAAGATAGCGTCGCTCATGGCTCTACCCCCTTGCGCGGTGCAAAACTGGAACGACTGATGCGCACCAGCCCACGCGGCCGCCAGATCATCATCGCCACCATCAAAACGCCGAACAGCAGTACCCGGTACTCGGCAAAACTGCGTAACAGCTCAGGTGCCACCGTGAGTACAAACGCCGCCAGCACTACGCCGATGGTCGAGCCCATGCCGCCCAGCACCACGATCGCCAGGATCAGCGCCGACTCAAAGAAGGTGAATGAGGTGGGATTGACGAAGCCCTGATAAGTGGCAAAAAACACCCCGGCCAGCCCGGCGGTAGAGGCGCCCATCATAAAGGCCGACAGCTTCACCAGAACGTGGTTCAGCCCGAGCGAGCGACAGGCGATTTCATCCTCGCGCAGTGCCTCCCCAGGCGCGGCCGATCGGCATGCGCGTCAGCCGGTGCTTGATGTACAGCACCAGCAGCACCACTAGGAACAGCACCGCATAGATAAAGATAAATTTCAGGTTGGGGTTATAGGCGATACCGAGGAATTCGTGGATCGGCACCCCGCCGTCCTTCGCCCGTCGGCCAAATTCCAGGCCAAAAATCGTCGGCGCAGGCACCGAGACGCCGTTGGGGCCACCGGTCAGCGACATCCAGTTATTCAGCACCAGGCGGATAATTTCCCCGAACCCCAGCGTGACGATCGCCAGATAGTCACCGTGCATGCGCAGCACCGGGAACCCCAGCAGCGCACCGGCCAGCGCGGCCATCAGCGCCCCCAGCGGCAACATCGCCCAGAACCCCAGCCCGAGATACTGATAACCCAACGCCAGGCCATAAGCACCAATGGCGTAGAACGCCACATAACCGAGATCCAACAGCCCGGCCAGCCCGACAACAATGTTCAACCCCAGCCCAAGCAGCACGTAAATCAGCCCCAGGATCGCCACCGTCAGCAGGTACTTGGTGGCGACAAACGGGAACAGCAGCGCGATCACCGCCATTAACGGGATGATCCATCGCAGACTGGTTTTGGCCCCTATCGGCCGGACATACACCCCGTCATTGCCGCCGTCAAAACGCGTCAACAATTTCCGCCCCGGCGCAGTTTGCAGGAACAGGCTCAGCAACAGCCGCCCGGCCATTACCGCGGCGATAATCCACGCCAGGCGGCGCGGTTCAAAGTTAAAACTGTATCCGTTGAGAACAATACCGACGATCGGCCCGAAGACGATCAGGGCGATCAGCCCGGCCAGCACCGCATCCAGCAGGCTGCGTTTAACGTTCAGCCCTGGGTGAACCATAGATTGCGACATAGTTTTCCCCTCAAACCTTAGCGACCATTGGCCGACCGAGCAGGCCCTGAGGGCGGAAAATCAGGATCACCACCAGTAAACCGAAGGAGAATACGTCTTTGTAATCGGAGTTCACCATGCCGGCAAACTGCGCCTCCGCGACGCCCAGCAGCAGCCCGCCCAGCATCGCGCCGGGTAACGAACCAATGCCCCCCAGCACCGCGGCGGTAAAGGCCTTGATGCCGATAATAAAGCCGACGTAGAAATCAAAGGTGCCGTAGTTCATGGTGATCAACACCCCCGCCAGCCCGGCCATCGCGGCACCAATCACGAACACCAGGGAGATCACCCGGTCGGTATTGATGCCCAGAATGGACGCCATCTTGCGATCCTGCTGGGTGGCGCGGCAGATACGCCCCAGACGGGTGTGCTGAATGATGTAAGTGAGGATGGCCATGCCCAGCAGTGAGGCGACCAGGATAAACACCTTGGTGTAGGTGATTTGGATCACCCCACCGTCAAAGTTGAGGCGGAAAACGCCGTCCAGCAAGGTCGGGATCCCTTGCTGGCGCGGCCCCTGGCTGATTTGCGCGTAGTTTTGCAAAATGAGCGACATGCCGATGGCGGAGATCAGCGGTGCCAGACGAGTGGAGTTGCGCAAGGGTTTGTAGGCGATCCGCTCTATCACCCAGCCATACACCCCGGTGACCACGATGGTAAACACCAGCGTGCCGAGGATCAGCAGCGGGAAGGATTGCAGGCCGAAGAACGACAGCAACGCTAGCCCGATAGCGCACAGGTAGGCGGAGATCATGTACACCTCGCCGTGGGCGAAGTTAATCATGCCGATAATGCCGTAAACCATGGTGTAGCCGATGGCGATCAGGCCGTAAACCGCGCCGAGCGTCAGGCCGTTGATCAACTGTTGCAGAAAGAAAACATCCATAATGAGCAGTCTCGCCTGGTGGGACCGCAAGCTAGTGCAGACGCGGCCCAAGGGAAGTATCGGCGCGGATCCGCCGAACACGCGGATCCGCTTGTCAGTCATGTCAATCCAGCCCTCTGCGGACGGGATAAACCTGAGCCTTCGGGCTGATTAGAGTTGGTGATATTTGCCTTTATCGTCCCATTGATAGACCACGTAATCCGATACCTTCAGGTCGCCTTTCTTGTCCCAGGCCTTTTTGCCCATCACGGTATCCACATCATGCGATTTCAGCCATTCGCTGGCCTTGGCGCTGTCTTTGCCGCCGGTAGCGCTGAAGGCTGCGGCGATTGCCTGAATCGAAGCGTAGGAGTAGAGGGTGTAGCCTTCCGGCTCAAAACCGCTGGCGCGGAACTTGGCGATCACCGCCTTGCCCTCAGGAATTTGGCGTGGATCGTTGCCGAAGGTCATCAGCACGCCGTTGGTGTACTGCGGCCCACCGGCAGCGGTCACCAGCTCTTCGGTCACGATGCAGTCACCGGAGAAGAACTTGGCGGTCACACCCTGCTCACGCATCTGGCGCACCAATGGCCCAGCCTCTGGATGGCAACCACCGAAATAGACCACGTCGGGTTTGACCGAGGCGATTTTGGTCACCAGCGCGTTGAAGTCTTTTTCACCGCGTGACAGCCCTTCATACAGCACTTCCTTCACGCCGCGCTTGTTCATCTCGGCCCTGGCGGCATCTGCCAGCCCCTGACCGTAGGTGTCTTTGTCGTGGATCACCGCAATGCGTTTGGCTTTCAGGGTATTGAGCATGTAGTTGGTGGCGATCACCCCTTGCTGGTCATCACGGCCGCACATGCGGAACATGTTGGTCATGCCGCGTTCGGTGATCTGCGGGTTGGTGGAGCCGGGAGTGATGGCGATAATACCTGCTTCGTCATACACCTCGGAGGCCGGCATGGTGGAGGAGGAGCAGAAGTGCCCGACCACCGCCGCGACCTTGTCCTGATCCACTAACCGGTTGGCGACCGAAACCGCCTGTTTGGGTTCGCAGGCGTCATCCCCCTGCACCAGTTTGATTTTTTCCCCTTTAATCCCACCGGCGGCGTTGATATCCGCCGCCGCCTGCGAGGCACCACGCCAGTACTGATCGCCATAGGTCGCATTCGGCCCGGAGAACGGCCCGGCGACGCCAATAACAATATCCGCCTGAGCATAAAAAGCAGAACCTAAACAACCGATAAGCAGAGCAGCGAGCGGACTTTTAATCAATTTCGATGACATTGTTGTATTCCTCAGCACTGTTTTAGCGAAACGCCCAGGGGCGTGGAGCAGTCACTTTATGTGTAGACGGGGAAAATAATTTGCGCGAGAGCGCAGTCGCATTACCCGAATTTAGCTAAGCAAAAATCCAGCCATTGTGACGGCCAATACATATTTTCTGTTCATTCATCCTACATATCAGAGGCAAAACGCGGGGATTCACTACCGCAAGGAGGCGCGGTGGGGGGATCTGGTAGCAAACTCGCGGCAAAATTTTTCTGCCGTTCACCAAGCGTCTCTCCCCTGCGCACCAGAAGCGTGCAATGGCAGGTGCAACCAGGAAGTCGGGGATTTTGTGGTGATAAACAGCGTGTTCAAACAGGATGAGTGCCGAAAAACAACGCAACATGCTCATTCCATCAGCAAACGCGCTTTTCTTGCAGTTTAGTGCTTTGACAAAGCCGCACCACCCCGCTATTATTCGCCCCGCTCACACGATTCCTCTGTAGTTCAGTCGGTAGAACGGCGGACTGTTAATCCGTATGTCACTGGTTCGAGTCCAGTCAGAGGAGCCAAATTAGAGAAGCCCGCTCAGGGAAACCTGAGCGGGCTTTTTGCTTTTAGGGTTTTTGTTTTTGGTGGATGGCGGCTATGAGCGAACGGCAGATATTCTGCATTTAGAGACTATTGTAACACCAAGACTCTCTGTGGCTGTTTAATGTAGCCTTAGGTTGCTAAGGATGCATTGCTCAAATTCTGCTGTATGTAATCAATGAGCGCTCGCGTTTTAGCTGGCAAATAACGCCTGTCAGAATAAAGTGCGAACAATTGAAGTGGGGCTGGCGGTTGTTCAAACTTAATCTCGATCAGCCGTCCATCGTCGATGTAGGGTTGGCAGGCCTGTTTCGAAAGAATGGCGAAACCAACACCCGTTACCGCCGCGCGTCCTGCCATCTCTCCGCTGTTTACCCGGTAATGACCTTTAACCTTAATCGTCTCGAATCCCCCCTTTTTATTCACAAACTGCCAGGGAGCACCTTTAAGTGCATTTACCGTGGTAATACAGGGTAATTCTTCAAATTGCTGTATACGAGAAGGGATGCCATAACGCTGAATGACTGAGGGGGCTGCAACGATAGTACAAGGGATTGTCACCAGATGACGGGCTATGTAATCACTGTCATCCAGTTGGCCACGGCTCACAATGATGGCTAAATCCAGATCGTCTCGCAGGGATTCAAAACCAGACAAATTTGTGACACAGCTAATTTCCAGATCTGGGTGCTGGCAGGCAAAATCGGCAACCACAGAACCCAGCAGTGCAGGACCTATTTCATTGGGAATACATATACGTAGTGGCCCCTTGAGCTGCATTTGCCGCAACGTTAATTCTGTTTCAGTCTGCTCAAGCGCTTCCAGTAATGGCTTCGCCCGGGTATAGAGCTGGTGTCCCGCCTGGGTGAGTTTCATATGTCGGGTGTTGCGCTCAATAAGCTGAAGATTCAGTCTGTCTTCTAACTGCGAAATACAACGACTCACGTTTGATGTCGGCATTTCAAGGATTTTCGATGCCCCAACAAAACTGTCTCTTTCAACCACCGCAATGAAAACTTTCAGGGTATTAAAATCAAGAGCTGGCCGCATAAACCATCCCATAAATGATAACAATAAATGCCACTTTTACCATCTAATGAGCCACATTGATAGCAGTTAAACTCAGATATCTTTCATCCACAGGTCGCTTGCTATGTCACTGGTCACAACAACGTTTAATCATAAAGCCCTCATCCGGATAGCGGTTGTCATGGCTTTTATCCAGTTCACGAATGCACTGGAATATATGATGTTCAACCCTGTTTTTGCTTTTATGGCAGCAGACTTCGTCGTTCCCGTATCATTCTCAGGCTACGTATCCGGCATGTACACCTCCGGGGCAGTCCTCTCGGGAATTATCGCCTTTTACTGGATTGGTCGTTTCAATAAGAAACGTTTTCTCTTCGTCAATATGGCACTCCTGGGGATACTGACATTTTTGACGACATTCACCTCCAGTTTTAGTCTTCTGCTTGCATTACGATTCTGCGCAGGACTGGTAGGAGGCACAACAATGGGGGTGGGTATCAGTATATTGATAAATCTCGCACCGGCTAACTTGCGCGGAAAAATGTTGGCGACGGTCATTGCATCATTTTCGATGGTAAGCATTGTCGGAATGCCCGCGATACTATTTTTGTGTGCTCATTACGGCTGGCATGTCGCTTTGTGGTTTATCAGTACGCTGTGTTTGTTGGCATTGCCACTGATTGTTTCCATCATCCCTCAGGATCCACTCTCTTTCGACACACCCCACGCACTGCCTCTCGACGTTAATACTTTGCTGTTCGCTTCCAGTAATGCGCTGGTACAGTTTAGCCCGATGCTGATCATTCCTGTTCTGGTACCATTAATGACCCAGCAGCTGGGTGCCTCCCAAGACCTGCTGCCATGGCTGTTTTTCACCGGGGGTATTGCAGGATACCTGTCAACAAAAATGACAGGCGCGTTAACTTCCCGTTCCTCTGCTTTGGTTCTGGCTACAGGGTCAACCATCGTCTTTATTGTGAGTTTGCTAATACCCATTCTGGGCTATCCGCATGCGGGGATATTTATTACTGTATTTCTCGGTGCATCATACAGTCGTCTAGTTTCCTCCTCGGCGCTGACCATTCAGTTTCCTGATGACAGGCAACGAGCGGGATTCTCTTCATTGCAGTCATCAATAATGTACCTGATCACAACGGTCGCATTTTTTCTGTCAGCTTTTCTATTACCTGGGCACGCCATAGCACCACAAAATATGAACACGTTGCTGGGGGTATGTGCAATTTCCGCATCAGGGTTCCCAATCATGGTTATCATTCTGCAAAAGAAACTGGCTAAGCGTACGCTCCAACCGAATCATCTCATCAATGATTAGCATAACGTCCGCTGTTGGCACAAAGCCGACGGCCAGGACGTCCCCACAATAACCAAAACTATCCCAATAACTCCGCCCCCCCTTCCCACCTAAATCAACAACTTCACCCGATCATAAATCAGTCGGTCCTCGAGCCGCGCGGAGCGGGCGTGCTGGCGCAGGGTGCGGATAAGGTTATCAATCAACGCATGGGCGGCGGTGCTGAGTATGCTGTTACGCCGGGTGACGATATTCAGCCGCGCCAGGTCGCAGCCTTCCTGTAGCGCCAGCGGTTGCAGGCGTCCGGCAAACTGCGGTAGCCCGAGCAACGGTGCCGGGCACCAGGTGCACATGTCTGCCGACTCCATCATTGCCTGTAACATACCAAGAGAATGCGCATGAATAATGCGGTTCGGATCAAGCTGAGCGCCGTGTCGGCTGAACAGTTGATGGATTAAATCGTCATAATTTTCTGGCGTATAGTTCAGCACCCAGTCCTGCTCCAGCAACTGGTGGACTGAGCTGCTTTGGGCCAATGGATGGCCGTGCCGCACCATCACCGCCGTTTCATAGTCCAGCAACGGTTCACAATGAAACTCCTGCGGTGCCATCGAAGCCGGAAGCGGCGTGATGGCAAAATCCATCGTGCCCTCTCGCAGTTGGGATTGGGCGTTGGCCATCAGGCTTTCAAACAGCTCCAGTTTTACCCTCGGCATCTTTTTGCGAAAAGCCACCACCGCCGTCGGTAACACCGTCAACATCAGCCAGGGCGTGATCGCCACCTTCACCTGTTCTTGCGCCAACCCGCGCAGGCCCGCCATTTCATTGTTGGCCTGTTCCAGTTGGTTCAACACCAACCGGGCGTGGGTCAACAACGTTTTTTCCGTAAGGCGTAAAGCCCAGTCCGGCCGGCGTGCGGATCAGCAACGGCAGTTCCTGCTGCTGCTCCAGCTCGCGCAAGGCCCGCGTGACCGCCGCCTGTGAAAGCCCCAGTTGGCGTGCGGCGGCGCGGATGCTGCCACCGTCGGCACTGGCGACCAAGGCCTGTAACTGATGTAGTTTCATCACGCCCCCTGACAATCATAAGTTGTCAGCATAACCGAACGGCGGCTCCCCGGGCAAAAGGTTGTTTGTTAGTCTCCGAAGTACCTTGTTCCCGGTTATCGATCGCGTCGGGAACCGAAAAATCACTTTGGATATCGCGATGAGCAATCCGCTTGTTTTACCTGAAATAGCTGCCGTTCAACACGAAATGGTCGCCATTCGCCACCATATTCATGCGCATCCAGAACTGGGGTTCAATGAGTTTGCCACCAGCGATTTGGTGGCAAAACTGCTGACCGAATGGGGTTATCAGGTCACGCGCCATATAGGACAAACCGGGGTTGTCGCCACCCTGCAGCGCGGCGTGGGGAAATCTCTTGGCCTGCGGGCCGATATGGATGCATTGCCGATTGAAGAAACCAGCGGGCTGCCCTATGCCAGCACTCACAGCGGCGTGATGCATGCCTGCGGTCATGATGGCCACACCACCATGCTGCTGGCGGCGGCGCGTTATCTGGCGCACTACTCTGACTTTACCGGTACATTGCACCTGATATTTCAGCCGGCGGAAGAAGGCGGCGGCGGCGCCCGGGTAATGATGGAAGACGGGCTGTTCGAGCGTTTTCCCTGCGACGCGGTGTTCGCCATGCACAACGTGCCCGGCCTCCCGGTCGGCCAACTGGGCTTTGCCAGCGGCCCTTTCATGTGTTCGGCCGATACCGTCAACATCACCCTGCATGGGCACGGCGGGCACGGCGCGGTGCCACAGCACACCGTCGATCCGGTGGTGGTCTGTGCCGCCATCGTGATGAGCCTGCAGACCATCGTCTCCAGAAATATCGATCCACAGGAAACGGCGATTGTGACCGTGGGCGCGATCCAGGCCGGTCATGCCAGCAATGTCATTCCCTCGACCGCCACCATGACGCTGAGCGTGCGTGCGCTGAATGCCGATGTCCGTCAACGGTTGGAAGACCGCATTACAGCACTGGTGGAAGCGCAGGCCGTCAGTTTTGGCGCCCGGGCAGAGATTGATTATCAACAGGGTTATCCGGTGCTGGTAAACCACGTGGTGGAAACCGAACTGGCGCGTTCGGTCGCGCTGGAGTGGGCCGGTGAAAGCCGGGTTATCGCCAACCTGCGCCCGATTACCGCCAGTGAGGACTTCGCTTTTATGCTGGAGAAATGCCCCGGCAGTTATATCTCAATTGGCAACGGGGAAAGCACGCCCGGGAATTCGCTGCATAACGCCGGTTACGATTTTAACGACGAGTGTTTGCCGATTGGCGCCACTTACTGGGTCAAGCTGGCGGAACGCTTCCTGGCTTAATCCCTTTTTGAACACCACTACGCTGAGGAAAACAAAATGAAAACAAAAAGTAGCCTGGTTTTATTGCTGCCACTGGCATTCAGTTTCGCCGCCCTTGGCGGGGAATTCAGCGGCAAGGTGATTAAGCTGGGCATAGACCCCACCTTCCCGCCGCTGGAATACAAAACTGCGCAAGGAACCCTGACCGGGTTCGGTGTGGATATCGCTCAGGCGCTTTGCAATGAAATGCAGGCCAAGTGCGTGTGGGTCGAAAGCAGTTGGGACGGGATGATCCCGGGGTTGCAGGCAAAAAAGTTTGACGCCATCGCCTCGTCAATGACCATTACGCCGCAGCGCGAAAAGCAGATCTCCTTCTCGAACAAGGTGTCTAACGCCCCGGCACGCCTGGTGGCCCGCAAGGGTAGCGACCTGCAGCCCACGGCGGCTTCACTGAAAGGCAAATCGATTGGCGTGCAACAAGGCTCCAGCCAGGAAGCTTACGCAAACGCAATGTGGCGCCAGGCCGGCGTCAACGTGATTGCCTATCAGAGCCAACAGGAAGTGAATGAGGATCTGGCCAACGGCCGGTTGGACGCTTCGCTGCTGGCCAGCGTCAGCGCCAGCGAATTTTTCAAAACGCCCGGCGGCAAGGATTTTGCCTTTACCGGCGCGGAACTGAGCGACAGCAAATATTTTGGTATTGGCGATGGCATTGGCGTGCGTAAAGAGGACCGCGCATTACTTGATGCCTTCAACGCGGCGTTGAAAGCCATTATCGCCAACGGCACCTATAAGAAGGTGAACGATAAATACTTTGATTTTGATATGTACGGTAAAGGGTAGTAACTGAGGGGCAGATTAAAAGGGCCAGGCGAGCGCCTGGCCCGATAAAAACGGTTACTTCACTTCGCCCATAGCCTTCAGCTTTTTGGACAGTTCGCGACGTTCTTTAGACAGATCGGCATTTTTGATGATGTAGTCATCAACGCGATCTTCATAGTCGCTGCGCATGTTGGCAATGATGCCCTGAACATCTTCAATGCTCATGCCCGGTTTGATGTACTCACTCAGGTTATCGAGCAGCAGCACGCGCTTTTGGTTGTCGCGGACTTTCTTCTCGTTGTCGATAATTTCGCGTTGCAGCTTATTTTTACGTCGGAACATACGCACAAACTCCAGAACGTCCTGGAAACTCGGCTTATTTGCATTTTCCATCTTCATACCCTTGCTTTAGTAATACACAGATTCATTGGCTTACGGCCACAATGAGACCAAGATACAGGTTTGTGGCGCTCTGACACAACACTCATCGCCCTATCTTACCCACTTTACCGCCGCGACAAAAACCCGAAGCGCCTGCTTCATGATCTGGCCCCCTATTCACGCTCGCCGGCGGTACACACCTTGAGCAAGTCACCCAGTTCTTCCAACTGCTGCGTCAGTTCCATGCTCAGCCATACGTAGCCGTAGATCGGCGCTTCACCATGCTGGCTGACGCTGGCCTCCTGCATCAGGGTTTTCAGCTCCGCAGCGATTTCGCTCAGTTCCCCTGCCGCCATCGCCTGCTGAGCCTGCGGGCCGTTACGCATGGTTTCCGCCAGCGCTTCCAATGAGCGTAGCGTCAACAGTTGCGCACTGCGCAGGGTTTTGGCATTCAGCATAATAAAATGGGTTTCGCGCGAGGCCCAGTAGGCGTCGGCCAACAGCTCCAGGGTACAGACCAGATTGCGGCTCAGCGTCTGCACCGCTTCGAATACCGCTTTGGGAATATGAGTTTCTTTGCTGCTGGGCACAATCAGCCCGCGCAATTTGACCACCTGATTCAGCAAGTCTTTCAGCTGCGGCTCCAGCCGTGGTCTTTCGATCATATTCGGGGACAGGTAAGCGCCGTAGATCTTGCCCGCGCTTTGCAGGCAATCGGCCATCTGCATGCGCCACAGAATGTAGGCCCGCTGCGGATAAATGCTGGTGAACAACAGCGCCAGTAATGAGCCAAAAATCACGTCGCCACTGCGCCACAGCGCGGTATGCATATCACCGGCACCCGCGCCACAAACCACCGCCAGCGTAATGCCCACCAGCAATGCCATATAAGGCCGTTTGCCCAGCGTCAGGTAGCCGCAGAAAAACATCACGACGCCACACCACGCCAGCATTAGCGGTAGCGAATACAGTTCAAGATACAGGGCAATCAGACCGGAGGCGGCACCAAACACCGTGCCGGCAATACGCTGCAGCGCCCTTTGCAACACGTTGCCCCAGAATGAAATCGGCCCCATCACCACCACCAGCGTAATCAACGGCCAGGTGCCTTCCGGCACTTCAAGCAGGCGGATTAGCAGGAAGGTCAGGATAAACGCCAGCCCAATGCGTACACCATGCACAATGCGGTAATGGCGGTAAGTCAGACGTTCAAACGACGATATTTTTCTGTCGAGGCGCACAATGCATCCCGTTATCGATGGCGAGAAAGGATATCAGTTTAGCGGAGGAAGGCAGACTGAAAAAGGCGGATAAGGCGTCCCCTATCCGCAGTCAGACGTTAAGCGGCATATTTATCCACCAGCGCACGCAAAATGGCGGCGGTTTCCACATCCATCACTCCGTCATACTTTCGTTGACGGAAATGCAGCTGGAAGGCCCGCACCAGTTGGCGATAACCTTCGGCATTGGTCGCTGCCGAGGTGTCGTAACCGTATTTAGCGAACAGCGCCAGCAAATCAGGCTGCGCCGGCAGGCCCTGGCACTGATATTCATGCTGGTGACGATGCTTTACTGCTTCGTCATACCAGGCGCCTATACCTGCCAGATACAGCTGGTGCCATGGGAACTGCGGGCCAGGATCACTTTTGCGGCCCGGAGCAATATCGGAATGCGCCACCACGTTGACCGGCGTGATGTCCGGATAGCGTTGCAGAATGTTCTGCGCCAGTTGGCTGACCGCGGCAATCTGCTGCGGGTTAAACGGCGGGAAGGTAATGTCTTCGCCATCGCCGCTGGCCAGATTGACGATCTCAATGCCAATGGACGTATCGTTAAGATTATTGCGATTGCCCCACTGACTGGCCCCGGCATGCCAGGCGCGCTCCACTTCATCGACCAGGTTGAAAATGCGCACGCCGTTGAAACCGGCGGCCTGATAGCTTTGATCTTCAGGATCCGGCACCAGATAATGGGCGCTGACCGACTTACCGGTCAGTGACTGCACCGAATCGGCAAAGTTTTGCGCCGTGTAATGCAGCACCAGAAAACGCACCCGGTGGCCAAAGCTGGCTACCGAACGGTAGCTGTTGTAATCCATACTGAACATAATAGATTCCTTGTTGGTTAAACTCGCGTGCCACAGCATTGCAGGATCCGTTCCGCTCAAACGGCCGCAACGTACAGCGACCCTACAATGTCTTTGCGGACCATGTCCACCCGTTCATGTTTAGCTAATTGCTAAAGTTAAAGCAAGAAATATTTAGTGAAAGCAATATTTACCTTTTTGCTAAAGAGTGCGATCATCCGACGATGGAAACCAAAGAAATAAGACGCAATAATTTGCGCGAGCTGATGGCCAGCTACGCCCGACAGGGTGTCAACCAGAACGAGTTTGCGCTGCTGGTAGAGTCCTCTTCGCCGACACTGAGCCAAATCAGCGGTGAAAAGTCTTCCCGCAACCTGGGTGATAACCTCGCCAGGCGGATCGAGGCCAAACTGAACCTGCCCAAGGGCTGGTTTGACGTTTTCCATGAAAAACAGCTGGTGCGGCCGTTTGATAACGTAGCGGCAGAGTCGGATTTTCAACCCGCCCGCCTCAAGCCGGTGGTATGGGAAGACACCGAACAGGACAAGGAAGAGTTTGTGGAAATTCCCCTGCTGGATATTAATTTCTCGGCCGGCGATGGCTGTTATGAAATCGTCGATCGCGAAGAATTTTCGCTGATCTTCCGTCGCTACTATCTGCACAAGATGGGGGTGGCGGTGAATGCCGCACGCATCATCCGCATTTCCGGCTCCAGTATGGAACCGCGCCTGCAAGACGGTGATGTGGTGGGGATCAATACCGATGACACACGTATTCGCGAAGGCAAAACCTACGCTATTCGTCATGGCAATCTGCTGCGGGTAAAAGTGTTGATCGAACAGCCCGACGGCGGTGTCACTATTCGCTCCCTGAACCGGGAAGAGTACCAGGACGAACACCTGAGTTACCCGCAGCGCAAAGACCAACTGGTGGTGCTGGGCCGCGTTTTCTGGTCGTCTTCGTCCTGGTAATGAGGCGAATACAGTCAGGCGCCGCCAATCGGCGCCGTGCTGTTATTTGAAATCTACCACCATTTGCTGCTGGATAGACAAACCGCGGGTCGACTGTACGCAACAGTCGATGTAGTCGGTAAAACGCGGTGGTTTCGGCATGCCCAGCTTAAGAATTTTATCGTTACTGAAACGCACGTTAAGCATGGCGAAAGATCCGTACAGGCGCATCGCCTTCAGCATCAGTCGTTCGTTACAAGGCCCGAAAATATCCTTCAGTTGCTTACGCATCTTCAGCAGCGCTTCGTAACTGACCTGCGCGTAATGATCGCCAAGCGGCGGTTTTTCCAGCGCGGCGGCAATGGCCCGGTCGATATCCGCAAAGCTGACGCTGCTCTCTTCACCGGCCGAGATATGATAAACGTCATTATCCAGCGTTTCGCTGTTCAACAGCATCACCAGCGCATCGGCACAGTAATCGACCGGGATCACGTCGATGTTGTCCTGCAGTGAACACATAAACTTGCGCAGCATCAGCGCCATGCTGAACACCCAAAAAATACTGCTGGAAGGCTGACAACCCAGGCGAGTATGCCCCACCACGATCGAAGGACGGGCAATCACCAGCGGCAGCTGCGGACAGCGTTGGCGCATTAGCTGCTCGATGGTCGATTTGGAGCGGGTGTATTCCACCAAATGCTCGGCGGTTTCTTCAAATTCACCGCTCTCTGCCACCAGAGAACCCGGTTCCGGCGCACAGGACATGGCGGTACCCACGTGCAGGAAACGTTTTAATCCAGACACCTGCGCCATTCTCTCGGCAAAGGCCAGCGTACCTTCGACGTTCACCTTCCAAATAAGAGGGTTGTTGCCAAACGAGGCTACTGCGGCACAATTAATAACGTGCGTTACATTGTTAATTCGTGTGTCTGCCAAAAACTCAGCAGGCTCACCTAAATCGCCCAACAATATATTTTCTATCGTGATCTTTGAAAATAAATCAGCATCAATATTAAACTTTTCCATATTCAATCGAATACGTTCCAGTCCCTGCTGTGCATTTTCAGCCCGCACTAACAGAAGATAGTTAATAGACTGATTTTCTTTAATTAGTTTCTCGAGAACTGCACCACCGAGAAAGCCGGTAGCACCGGTTAACAGCAGAGTTTTCATAATACGTATCCACATTGGTATTGAATGATGCTGATTGTATGTGGAAACAATTAAACGAATACTAAATAAAACTCAGTGGCATCTACTTATCTTTTCTTAATATTATCTTAAGGAATGTTCTGAAACATCACGAAGGTATTTGGTAACACATTAACCAAAAAACAAACCATAATAATGTGGCCGTTGACATTCCATTGAGAGAAACTCTGATTTAATTTCCTGGCAAATTCTATTACCTTTTCTCATCCGGAGTATTTATGAGCTATAACCAAAAAGTCTGGTTGGGCATCCTGGTGCTGTGCAGCGTTTTCTGGCTGGCGGTGATCGGCAGCGTTTTCTCGGCCCACAGGGCCTTCGAGCACGCTAATCTGCAAAACCGGCAGGAATTTACGGTCAGATACTCGCAACATGTTCAGGGTGCAGCGGCTCCAGGCCACGGCCTCCAGGCACAGTCGCCCACATCTTGAGGCTCCCCCCAGAATGGGGTAGGGACAAGCGCGGCTAACGATCCTATGATGCCCCAGGAATCACAGGGAGAATAATATGGGTCGAAAGCTGGATAGCTTACCGCAAGCAGAACGTGAAAAAATTGAAGTCGATTTACTGGCCCTCAGCGTCATTTACAACGAACGCTATGGCATTACCGTCAATGACGCCAGCAATGCCGAACAACAGGTGCCCGATTATTTACGCCCCTACTTTCATTTACGCCTGAACTACTATCGCGGTGCGTAATACAGCGCATTTCGGTGATTAACACTAACGACCGCTTGGCATCGTTCATCTCGCCGTTACAATAGGGGCATATTCCCTACGCACGCGAGAGATGCGATTTTGAGCAGCAAGGCACCGGCCACATTCTACATCCACGACTACGAGACCTTCGGCATAAGCCCATCGATGGACCGCCCGGCGCAGTTTGCCGGCGTGCGTACCGATATGGACTTCAATATTATCGAAGAGCCGCTGGTCATCTACTGCACCCCGGCCGATGACTACCTGCCCGATCCCGAAGCGGTGATGATCACCGGTATTACGCCGCAACTGGCACTGGCCAAGGGCGTTAACGAAGCCGAGTTTACACGGCAAATTCATCAGGCATTCAGCGTGCCCGGCACCTGTATTCTGGGTTACAACAATATCCGCTTTGATGACGAAGTCAGCCGCAATATTTTCTACCGCAACTTCTACGATCCCTATGCCTACAGTTGGCAGAATGGCAACTCACGCTGGGATCTGCTCGACGTTATGCGTGCCTGTTATGCACTGCGCCCGGACGGCATCGTCTGGCCGGAGAACGAAGATGGCTTCCCCAGCTTCCGTCTGGAGCACCTGACCCGCGCCAACGGCGTCGAACATGAACATGCCCACGACGCCATGTCGGACGTTTACGCCACCATTGCTATGGCCAAACTGGTCAAGCAGGCGCAGCCACGGTTATTTGATTTCCTGTTGCAGCACCGCAACAAACATAAGCTGAACGCGCTGATCGATATCGCAGAAATGACGCCGTTGGTACACGTTTCCGGCATGTTCGGCGCGGCACGTGGCAACACCAGTTGGGTATCGCCGCTGGCCTGGCACCCGGACAACAAGAATGCGGTGATCATGTGCGATTTGGCCGGTGATATGACGCCATTGCTGACGCTGAGCGCCGACGAGCTGCGTGAACGGCTGTATACCCGCCGTGAGGATCTGGCCCCCGGCCAATCGCCGGTGCCGATCAAACTGGTACATATCAACAAATGTCCGGTGCTGGCACCGGCGAAAACCCTGTTGCCGGGAAAACGCCGAGCGGCTGGGTATCGATCGTCAGGCCTGCTTGCAAAACCTGCAGCTGCTGCGCCAGCATCCGCAAGTGCGCGAAAAAGTGGTCGCACTGTTCGCCGATGCCGAGCCTTTCAAGGGTTCTGATGATGTCGATGCGCGGCTGTACGACGGTTTCTTCAGCGATGCCGACAAGGCAACGATGAAAATTATCCAGCAAACCAAGCCGCAGAACCTGCCGGCGCTGGATTTGACCTTCAACGATGGCCGTCTGAAAGAGCTGCTGTTCCGTTTCCGCGCCCGCAACTACCCCAATACGCTCGATGACACCGAGCAACGCCGCTGGTTACAGCATCGTCAGGAAGCCTTAAGCGCCGAGCGGGTGCAGAGCTATGTCCTGCAACTGGAGTCGCTGTATAACCTGCATGAAGGGCGATCAAGAGAAGACCGCGCTGTTGAAAGCGCTGTTTGAATACGGCAAAGAGCTGGTCGGCTGACAAAAACAACAAAGGGCGCCCCAAGGCGCCCTTCTTAATACTTACTGAATAAAGCTTAGGCTACGTCTTCGCTAGCCTGTGGTACCGGCAGGCGGAAGCTGCGCGTGACAAAGGCCAGATAAATCAGGCCAATTGCTGCCCACACCAGGCCCAGCGTCATTGAGCTGGCTTCCAGATTCAGCCACAGCGCACCCACGGTCAGCGCACCCATAATTGGCAGGATCAGGTAGTTAAAGGTGTCTTTAACGGTACGGTTCAGCTTGTCGCGAATATAGAACTGCGAGATCACCGACAGGTTCACAAAGGTAAACGCCACCAGCGCACCGAAGTTAATCAGCGCCGTTGCGGTAACCAGATCAAACGAAACTGCAGACAACGCAATCACGCCGACCAGCAGCACGTTCAGTGCCGGGGTACGCCATTTCGGGTGCACATAACCGAAGAAACGCTCCGGGAATACGCCATCACGACCCATTACATACATCAGACGCGAAACACCGGCGTGAGATGCCATGCCAGAAGCCAGCACGGTCACGCAGGAGAACACCAGGATCACCGACTGGAAGAACTTGCCGGCCACGTAGAGCATGATTTCCGGCTGGGACGCATCGGGATCTTTAAAGCGTGAAATGTCCGGGAAGTACAACTGCACAAAGTAGGACACCACGATAAAGATGATACCGCCGATCAACGCCGTCAGGAAAATGGCTTTCGGGATCACGTTCTCTGCGTCTTTGGTTTCTTCAGACAGCGAACTGATGCCGTCAAAACCGAGGAACGAGAAGCACAGAATGGTCGCACCGGTAATCATCGGCACCACGTGCGCACCCTCAGACCAGAACGGACGGCTGCTGATCAGCGTACCGGCACCTTCACCATGTGAAATACCGTTCACTACCAGGAACAGGAACACGATCATGATCGCCACCTGCACCACCACGATAATGGAGTTCAGGTTCGCCACCAGCTTGATGCCGCGCAGGTTGAACAGCGTCATCAGCGCGACCAGTGCCGCCACGAAGATCCACGAAGGCACACCCGGGAAAATGGCTTCCAGGTAAATCTTGGCCAACAGGATGTTGATCATCGGCATGAACAGGTAGTCCAGCAGCGACGACCAGCCCACCATAAAGCCGACGTGCGGGCTGATGGCTTTCTGGGCATAGGTATAGGCAGAACCGGCGGACGGGAATTTCCGTACCAGTTTGCCGTAGCTCAGCGCGGTAAACAGGACCGCCAGCAGAGCAAAGGCGTACGCAGTGGCGACGTGACCATCGGTCAGGCCGGATACGATGCCAAAGGTATCGGAAGATGGTCATTGGCTGCAGGTAAGCCAGCCCCATCATCACTACCGGAACTAAAGTCAGGGTTTTACGCAGCTGTGCGCGTTCAGCCGGAGCGGCATTGATGATGTTATCGGACATGACGCAGCCCCCCCTTACCTTCGGTCTTGCGGAGCGTAGACACGCCAAGACTTAAGGTTGCGGGGAAACTTCGCAACTTGCGACTGAATTCAAAAAGAAGGGGATTGGAAGCTGGATAACGAGTCAAGGCGGCCTTGGCTGCTCCATAATCGCTGCGACCGCAGCGGAAACCGGCGGGCACCGGTGCTAAAGTGAAAAATTGCCCCATCTTTCTTATCCTCATGAGTCACGACCATAAAGTTTTATTTGATCGCGCACGAAACTATTTATCTATCCGGATCGGTGTCCGGCCTCGCTTGGTGTATGAAACGCACAGTTTGTAAAACACAAATGCAAAAAAAATAACCGACGCGTTAAAACGTCGGCTATCTGCATTAAGGATATTTTGCACCAGAAACCCTCCTGATGACAAGATCAGGAAGGCCCGTTACACAAATTCTTTTCGCGATCGTTCGGAAAACAACCCTTACAGGTGAATTAATCCGCTATCGTTCTATCGCCTATCAAGTTAATGACGCACATTTTACGCCGCTTCAGGCATTTTTCAACATCCAGTCAATCTCGGTTTCCGTCACCAGTCGCTCAAACTGCATCAGTTCGTCCAGCTTGCAGGCGTGGTAAACGTGGGCAAAACGTTCGCCCAGATACTGCGTCAGTTCATGCTGGTGCTCAAACTCGTACAGGGCGTCGCTTTGACGGATCGGGAACGGCAGCCCTTCCTGCTCCAGCCCGTTGCCGGTCACCGGCTCAGGCAAGGGCAGTTCGTTGTCCAGGCCGTAAAGAATGCCTGACAGTATCGCCGCCACCACCAGATAAGGGTTGGCATCGGCACCCGCAACGCGGTATTCCACCCGATGATTCTCCGGTTCGCCACACGGGATGCGTAGTGCAACGGTGCGATTGTTGTGCCCCCATGATGCCTGGGTAGGCACATACATACCCGGCTGGAAACGGCGAAAAGCGTTCACATTGGGCGCCAGCAGCGCCATGGAGGCCGGCATTAGGGTGATCATCCCGGCCAGCGCGCGGTGCAGCAGCGTCGAGTCTTCGCCGTCCGCTTGCGCGAACAGGTTGTTGCCGTTGCCGTCCAGCATGCTGATATGCACGTGCATGCCACTACCGGCGTATTCTTCATAGGGTTTGGCCATAAAGGTGGCGTGCAAATGATGATTTTCCGCCACCATCCGCACCAGTCGCTTTAACCCCAGCGCATGGTCACAGGCCAGCAACACATTATCGGTATGCTGCAGATTCACCTCGAACTGGCCGGGGGACGCCTCCGCCACCGCACCGTCTGCCGGTAAGCCTTGCATCTGCGCCAGCGTGTCGATGTCGTTGAGCACTTCGGCAAAATGATTCAGGTTATCCAGCGAGTAAACCTGGCTCTGCATGTTGCGCTCCTGGGTACCGGGCGCACAGGGGGGCTGCAAATACCCCTCAGAGTCTCGCTGCCTGTCAATGAGATAGAACTCCAACTCTACCGCTACCACCGGGAACATGCCGCGCTGGCGCAACGCCTGCCACACTCGATTCAGGACATTACGGGGTTCAACGTCAAAGGGAGTGCCATCTTCATCCAGCATGGTCAGTAATACCTGACCGATATTATCCGGGTCCGCCGCTGAGGGAGTCAGTGAACCCGACACCGGCATGCATACACGGTCCGGTTCACCCAGTTCCTGGCCCAGACCCGCCTCTTCCACCACATTGCCCAAAATATCCATAGCGAATACCGAGGCGGGGAAGTAACAGCCTTTTTCCAATTTTTTCAGTCCGGAGACAGGGATGCGTTTACCGCGGAAGGAACCATTCAGGTCAGTGAGAAGGATATCGATATACTGCGTTGAGGGGTGGCGTTCCAAATAATGAGCAACCTCACGTTGGAACGCGCTACTTCGCCTCTCTTCATTATGCTGTGCAAAATTTTCAACTGCTGCGATATTGGTTTGCATACATCACCCGCCATTATGCTCTGAGAACGCGTTCGCGTTCACCTGCCGATAGGTTCAACACATGGTCTGATTTCTCTGTAGACTGCGCCAGAACTGGCGCTCAAAATAACATCCATAATATGAAACATAGCCTTAACACAAATGGTTTGCAAATGTTACAATCCTGTTTGATTATTCGCCACCGACTGCTAAATTGATAAAATATTGACCGAAAAGGCGTTAACTGCTTTTTTGTGTGCAGAATTTCTTCCGCCAGAACGGGGGTGGTGATGGGCAATATATTTTCCAAATTGGTCGCAACTACCGATATCATGTTGTGTCGAAGCCACTCGAACAGGTACCTGACACCGATATCCATTTCAGCCTGTCGTCCCTACCAGAAGGAAGTCCCTCTATGAGCGAAGTCAGCTTGGCGCCGGGTAAGCGCCTGTCACAGATCCGTCTGCAATTGGGTTTGTCGCAGCGCCGGGTCGCCGAACTGTCCGGGTTAACCCACAGCGCAATCAGCACCATCGAGCAGGACAAGGTCAGTCCGGCCATCAGTACGCTGCAAAAGTTGCTGAAGGTCTATGGACTGTCGCTGTCTGCATTCTTTGCCGAGCCAGAGGCCGCCAATGAACCCAAAGTGGTGATCGAGGCCGAAGACCTGATCGAAATCGGCAGTCAGGGTGTCTCGATGAAGCTGGTACACAACGGCAACCCAACCCGCAATCTGGCAATGATGCTGGAAACCTACCAGCCCGGCACCACCACCGGAGAGAAAATCAAGCACCAGGGCGAGGAGATCGGTACCCTGCTGGAAGGCGAGATTATGCTGACCATCAACGGTCAGACTCACTGCCTGACCGCCGGTCAGAGCTATGCCATCAACACCGGCATTCCCCACAGTTTCAGCAATACCTCGGCGCGCGTCTGTCGCATCGTCAGCGCCCATACCCCGACGACCTTCTGATAAACCGGACCAGGGGATGGCGCTATCAGCGATTCCCTTTCCGCGGCATCCCGTTCAGTTTTGCCATCGCCTCTGAACGGGCGCCCTCATCGGCGAAAGATTATTTTCATCCTGGTTATGCCATTTAGTTTGTTGAGAAAAACAAAATCTGTGTTACAAAATACTCACTTTAGCCATCTAAACACCTAAACGTCTTTTAATCACACTATGCCAACCCATACGCCCTCACGCCTCGAGATGCGCAATATCTCGATCGCCTTTGCCGGCTTCAACGCACTGCAAAACGTCGACTTCACCCTGCAGGGCGGCTCTACCCATGCGCTGGTCGGCGCTAACGGTGCGGGTAAGTCCACGCTGATGGCGATACTTTCCGGCGCGCACAATCATTACCGCGGCGAGATCTTTATCGACGGGCAAAAAGTGGATATTCATTCGCCGCTGCAGGCGCGCCAATATGGGATCCATGTGGTGCAGCAGGAAGTGGATGTGGCGCTGATCCCCACGCTGTCGGTGGCGGAAAATATCATGCTCGACTGGCTAAATGAGCCGGGGCATTTGCTGAACTGGGCGCAACTGTACCGCCAGGCGGCGCAGTTACTGGCCCAGTTGGATCTGACCATTAACCTGCGTCAGCGATTGACAGAGTGCACGCTGGCGGAAAAACAGCAGGTGTTGCTGGCGCGTGCGTTGTCCCACCGCTGCCGTTTCCTGGTGCTCGATGAACCTACCGCCCCGCTCGATCGCGCCGAAAGCGAACGGCTGTTCCGCGTGGTGCGCCGCCTTAAGTCCGAAGGTATTGGCGTGGTGTTTATTTCACACCGCATTCATGAACTGAGTGAGATCTGCGACCGCCTGACGGTGCTACGTGATGGCCGCCACGTCAGCGAAGACGCCATGCAGGGCCTGAGCGGTGAGCAGATAGTCGAGAAAATGCTCGGTCATCAATTGAATGATATCTTCCCGCCGCCGCGGCCACCGCACGGTTCCCGCCCGCTGCTGCAGGTGGAGGGTCTGAGCGATCGTCACAAGCTGCGCGACGTCAGCCTGCGGCTGTATCAGGGGGAAATCCTCGGTATTGCCGGACTGGCCGGGGCAGGCAAAACCGAACTGTGCAAGGCGCTGTTTGGCGCCACGCCGGCACGGGTTGAACAAGGCGAACTGCTGGGTAAACCCTGGGCCCCGCGTGCGCCACACCTTAGCGTTGAACAAGGGCTGGCGCTGGTGCCGGAAGAGCGTCGTAAAGAAGGCATTTTTATTGATGAAGCCATCCCGATGAATCTGAGCGTCAGCGCCGACGACAGTTTTTCACGCTGGAGCCTGTTCAGCCGTCGTCAGGAACTGCGCTGGGCGCGGGATATCATGCAGCGCCTGAATATTCGCGCCTCCGGTCCACAGCAGCGGCTGGCCAGGCTTTCCGGCGGCAACCAGCAAAAAGTGGCCATTGGCAAATGGTTACGCGGCGACGCCAAAGTGCTGATTTTCGATGAGCCCACCAAGGGCGTGGATATCAAGGCCAAACAGGAATTATTCACCCTGATCGACGGGCTGGCCCGCGACGGCAAAGGCATTATCTATGCTTCCGGCGAGTTTTCGGAGCTGGTCGGTTTATGCGATCGCATCTGCGTGCTGTGGGATGGCCGGATAGTGGCGGAACTTGACGCCGCCGAGATTGATGAAGAAACCCTATTACTGTATTCCACCGGAGGAACCCCAGCGTGAGTAAAGAATTATCCCTGCAGAATGCGCAACCCTGGCGCCATCAGCTGTTTGAGTTTCTCTACAAGTGGGGGATGTTGCTCACCGTTGTTGCGCTGATAGCCCTGTTCGGGCTGGCGTCGGACAACTTTCTCGATCCCAACAACATCATCAATATCCTACGCTCGATCGCCATCGTCACGGTGATCGCCATCGGGGTCTCCATCTCACTGTCGGTCGGCGGATTTGACCTTTCCGTCGGTTCTACCGCGTCACTGGCCAACGCCCTGGTGGTTTCGCTGTTTGTCTGGTACGGCTTCGGCACTACCGGCGCGATTGTGCTGACGTTGCTGATTTGCACGCTGGTCGGTTTGTTCAACGCTTTCCTGATCGTGGTGCTGAAAATTCCCGATATGCTGGCAACCCTGGCCAGCCTGTTTGTGATCCAGGGCGTGGCGATGACCTACAGCTACGGCGGATCCATCACCCAAAATATGCTGCTGCCGAACGGTGACATGGCAGAAGGCCTGATCTCGGAGATTTTCTCGTCTTTGGGCCAGGTGCCGGTGATCGTGCTGATTATGCTGGCGGTCACCGTTGTGGTGCAGCTGTTTCTGTCGCTGACCAAGCATGGCCGCCGCATGTACGCCATCGGCGGTAATCCGGAAGCGGCACGCCTGTCGGGCATTCGCACCGTACGTTACAGGGTTGCTGCCTATGTCATTTCTGCCCTGCTGGCCTCGCTTGGCGGCATACTGCTGGCGTCACGTATTGGTTCGTCGCAGGTCAATGCCGGTGGCGGTTATCTGATGGATGCGGTCGCCGCCGCCTACATTGGTTTTTCGCTGGCCGGCTCCGGCAAACCGAACGCGCTCGGCACGCTGGTCGGTGCGGTGATCCTCGGCGTACTGCAAAACGGCCTGGTAATGCTCTCCGTCCCCTACTACGCGATGGACATTATCAAAGGCCTGGTGCTGGCCCTGGCGTTGGCAATTACCTACATCCAGAAACGCTGATTCTGCCCGGCGCACGCCCTGCTGCGCCGGTTTTCCCCTCAATTCATCAATTCATACGTTAGTTCCCCTTTCCTTTTATAAGCATACAAATGATACGAATTATCATTTGCGTTTACATTTTGTTTGAAATCCTTACAATGGCCTGACGAAATACTGCCGGAACGACGAATCTCGCAACGACGAGGCTCCGTTTCTACTTATTATTCAAAACGTTAAAGCGACACTTTGTCGATTTACATCAGACCAGGAAAGGTTTGCCTCATGGAAAAGCCACGTTATAACCAGCTCACCGCACTGATTATTGCCTCACTCGGCAGCGCCGGCGCGTTCGCCGCACCGCAGAATGACGCTCAGGACACCATGGTGGTGACCGCCTCCGGTTTCCAGCAAAAAATCCAGGACTCCCCCGCCTCTATCTCGGTGATCCCGCGCCAACAGATTGAAGACAAAGCCTACCGTGACATTACCGACGCGTTGAAAGACGTACCGGGCGTGGTGGTAACCGGCGGGGCCAGCAACAGCGATATCAGCATCCGCGGCATGTCCTCTAAATACACCCTGATCCTGGTCGATGGCAAACGCGTGGACACCCGTGGCACCCGCCCGAACAGCGATAACTCGGGTATTGAGCAGGGCTGGCTGCCGCCGCTGGAAGCCATTGAGCGCATTGAAGTGGTGCGCGGCCCGATGTCTTCGCTGTACGGTTCTGACGCCATGGGCGGCGTGATCAACGTGATCACCCGCAAAACCTCCAATACCCAGGGCTGGAAAGGTTCATTGCACGGCGATGCCACCTTCCAGGAGAACAGCAACTCCGGCGATCTGTTCCAGACTAACGCCTACGCTTCCGGTCCGCTGATTGAAGGCCTGCTGGGTCTGCGGGTCAATGGCCTGCTGTCCCGCCGCGCCGAGGACCAAATCCTCAATGGCTACAGCGAGCAGCGCATGCGCAGTGGCACCGCGGTATTCAACCTGACGCCAAACGAACAGAACGATTTTGATTTCGAAATTGGCCGCTCTTTGCAGGATCGTGACAGTACGCCGGGCAAATCCATGGCGACTGAAAACTGCCGTAACAATAAATGCACGGCTAACAGCGCCAGCGACAGCCTCTACACCCGGACCAACTACGCCGTAACCCATAACGGTTATTACGACTTCGGCAATACCACCAGCTACATTCAGCGCGAAGAAACCAATAACCCGGGCCGCGACATGAAGATGTACAACACTATCTTCAATACGCAAACCCAGTTTGACCTCGGCGACCATATGCTGAATCTCGGCGGCCAGTACCGTTACGAAAAATTGAGCGACGGTGGCAATCAGTTGGCAGCAGCGGATGGGTTGAACAAACTGACGCGCTGGAGCTGGGCGCTGTTTGCCGAAGACGAATGGGCGATGACCAACGATTTCAGCCTGACCAGCGGCATCCGTATGGATCAGGACCAGAACTACGGCAACCACTGGACACCGCGCATGTACGGCGTCTGGCACCTGGCCGAGCAATGGACGCTGAAAGGCGGCGTTTCTGCCGGTTACCGTTCACCGGATCTGCGTCAATCCTCAGCCAATTGGGGGGCAAATCACCGGCGGTGGCCGCACTTCAATCATCATCGGCAATCCGGACCTGCAGCCAGAAAAAAGCCTGAGCGAAGAGATCGGGGTGATGTGGGATAACCAGCAAAACCTGAACGCCGGCGTTACCCTGTTTAACACCGACTTCAAAGATAAAATTACCGAAGTGCGCCGCTGCGACAGCGGCGACGGCGACGCGCAATGCATGATCGGCGACACGCCTTATTACTTTATCAGCGACCGTACTAACGTCGATAAAGCCAATATGCGTGGCGTAGAGGCCACCTTTGGCTGGCAAATCAGCAAAGACTGGAAGTGGAACACCAACTACACCTATACCTCATCAGAGCAAAAAAGTGGGGATTTCCAGGGCAAACCACTGAACCAGATGCCGAAGCATATGGTTAACAGCGTGCTGGACTGGCAGGCCACTCACGACGTCAGCCTGTGGTCGCGCGTTAACTTCCGCAGTAAGACATCGGACTACATGAGCCGAGCATCGATGGCCAAGAGCACGCCGTCTTACACCTTTGTTGACGCTGGTCTTAGCTACCAGGCGAATAAAAACCTGCAGGTTACCGGCGGGGTTTACAACATCCTCGATAAAACCGTGGATTACGATAACTACAATACCGTGTTGGATGGCCGTCGTTACACCGTCGGCATGACCTACAACTTCTGATGCGATAAAAAAGGCCCCGAGATCGGGGCCTTATGATTTTTCAGGTTTTTTCAAACCACCGGCTGGTTCACCAATCCGTCGATCAACACCTGCGGGGTGCCCTGCGAACAACGCTCAATACGTCCGCGAACGCCATAAACCCGCGCCAAACTCTGCGGCGTGATCACCTCTTCCGGCGCACCGTCGGCAATCAATTCACCGTCCTGCAGCATCAACACATGATCGCCATGGCGCAGAGCTATATTGATGTCATGCACCACCACCACGGTGATGATATTGCGTTTACGCGTCTCTTTGCGCACCAAATCCATCACATGGAACTGGTAGTTAAGATCGAGCGCGCTCAGCGGTTCATCCAGCAACAGCAGCGAAGGCTGACGGATCAGTGATTGCGCCAGGCCAACCAGCTGTTTCTGGCCGCCGGAAAGCTGGTCGAGGTAGCTCAGCGCCAAATGTGCGATGCCAAGCTGCTCGAGCAATACCATAACCTCCGACTCGCTACCGGCGTTGCTGCGGCCGCCCGAGGCGCGTTGCGCCACAATGATCGACTCCAGCACGTGCAAATGCACTCCGGCAGGCAACGATTGCGGCAAATACACCACTTTCTCGGCCCGACGGGCAAAGGGCATCTGCATCAGATCGATATCATCGAGCCACAGTTGCCCCTGCGCCGGGTTCAGCCCGGCCAGCGAGCGCAGCAGCGTCGACTTGCCGCTGCCGTTCGGCCCCAGCAGCACGGTGATTTGGCCACGTGGCAACATTGGTACCGCCAAATTGCCGATCACCTGGCGCTTCGGATAACCGGCGGAGAAATGCTCGATACGCAATCCCTGGCTCATACATTCCCCCGATGACGCAGAATAATACTCAGGAAGAACGGCACACCCACCAGCGAGGTGACGATGCCGACCGGAATGATGATCCCCGGGATCAGGTTTTTCGAGGCCACTGAGGCCATCGACAGCACCAGTGCGCCAATCAACGCACTGGCCGGCAGATAGAAACGATGATCTTCACCGAAAATCATGCGGGCGATATGTGGCGCTACCAGACCGATAAAACCAATCGGGCCAACAAATGCCACCGCCAATGCGGAAAGAATACTGATACGCAGCAAGGTGGTCAGGCGCAGGCGGCGCACGTCGATGCCGAAGCTCACCGCCCGATCCTCACCCAGACGCAACGCGGTCAACTTCCACGAGCTCATCATCGACAACGGCAGCAGCACGGCAAATACGCCGAGCAGGATGCCCAGTTTGTCCCAGGAGGCGCGGGCCAGACTACCCATCGTCCAGAACACCAGCCCCTGCAGCGTATCTTCGCTGGCAATAAACTGCATCATGGAGACCAGCGCGTTAAAGGTGAACACCAGCGCAATCCCGAACAGCACCACCCCGGAGGTGGCAACCCTTGTCCAGCGAGTAATGCCGTCCAGCATCAATGCGGCAAACAAGGCGAAAATAAACGCATTGGCGGAAATAAACCACTGGTCAGGAATACCCGGCACGCCAATCCCCAGCACAATGGCCAGTGCCGCGCCGAAAGCGGCGGCAGAAGAAACCCCGAGGGTAAAGGGGCTGGCAAGCGGGTTATTCAGGATGGTTTGCATTTCTGCCCCGGCCAGGCCAAGCGCAAACCCCACCACCACGGCCATCAAGGCGTAAGGCAAACGGATATCCCAGACAATCACCCGCGTACCGGCATCTGCAACCGCAGGATCAATCAGCGTTTGCCACAGGGAGGACAGCGAAAGTCCGGATGGCCCCAGGGTAAAATCCAGCAGCAGCGAACCCAAAATTGCCAATGCCAACACCCCCATCATCAATAAACGGTGGCGGAGAATATGGTGATAACGCCCCATAACGTTGACGTCGGGTTGCCCCTTGGCGTCAGACAGAGGATCGGTGGATACGCTCATTATTTCGGATACCTGTTACGACAATGACCATGGCGGCGCGCCAGACGGCCGCTTGAACGGGATAAGCAGCCGATAACAATAAAGCAAACGATAATACTTATCAATCATACCAATAGCTATTACCTGCCATGTTAATGTGTAACGCTTTATTTTATAAGGCTATTAGCCAATCAGGTCCGACAAGCTTCCGATGGCGCACAGGGTTAATAATTCCGAAAGTTTGACCGCCCCGCGCCCGACTATGACAAATTGCAACAAAACCACATAGAATCCAAAGCCAGACCGGCAAAGGGTGTACCAGGCACCTTATGCCGGATATTTAGGGCCCGTTAGCGGGCCCTTTACTAAAGAGGCCGCCATGAGAAGTCGCTCCCCAACGTTAACGCCTAAAAAACCTGCGCTACTGAATTGGCTGCTACAAAGTTCGCATCAGGCTGATAACGCCCAATTTCAACGCCAAATGCGGCTTACGCTGGTGCCATCCCCCACCACTCCCTGGCTGAATGCCGCCGGTGTGGCACTGCTGCTGCTGGCGTATGGCTGGCTGAGCAACCTGGCAATCGCGGCTGCACTGCTGGCATTGCTGGCATTACTGACCGCCGGGCGCTGGTGGCTGGCGCGCGTCACTCCCCCTATCAGGCCAACAGCCATGCTGGTGACGGTACTGCTGTGGTGTGCACTGGTGGGCGCAATTGCACTGCTGGCGATGCTTTCAGGCCGCATGCTACTGATCCTGTCCGCCGGCCTGTTGATCACCGCGCTGGCATTCTGGCTGATGCAGCGTCATGCCGCCGCCCCGCGTTTTGCCCTGCTGGAAATTATGCTGCTGACCCTGCCCTATCTGTTGGCCGCACCGCTGTCACGCGTACAAAATCTGTTTTTACTGGCGGATATCATCCCGCTGTGGCTGCTGCTGGCTTATGGACTGATCGCGTTTTACCATCGTCAGGTCGCACAATACGTCACCCTCACCGCAGAAAAACAAAAAGCGGCCCATCGGGATCATTTGACCGGTTTCCTTAACCGCGCAGGCGGTGAAGCGGTGATGCAAGAAATTTGCCATCCCGCCACGACGATCCACCCGCTATCTCACCTGTTTATTATCGAATTCACCCCACTGGCGGCCCTCTACCAGAGCCACGGGGTGCTGATCGGCGATGACGTGTTACGCACCATCGGCGAGCGCCTGAAAATGCTGGTGCGCCCGAGCGATTTTGTCTGCCGCTATAGCGGTGGTCAGTTTCTGATCCTGGTGCACGGTCTGCCTTACGGTTCCGAAGGCGAATTTTTGGCGCGTATCGTTCCACCGTTGGAGGTGCCTTACGACTTTGGCGCATTCGGTGAGGTGACGTTGCGGTTGAATACCGGAGTACTGGCGTTAACCCAGGATTATAAAACGGTAGCAAGCCTGATGACGGCGGCGCAGCAAGCGCTGGGGATAAAAGGAAAGGATTAGTTTCAGGCTGCGGCCGAACGGTCAGCTGCAGCCTGAAATTTAACGGCTATAGACAGGGATTACTTCACGTCCATTTTCGGGAATTCCATTTCGCTGTACTTCACGACACGGGTGCCGCGCGTCAGCTTGTAGCCGAACCAGATAATCAGGAACAGCGGCAGACCGATATAAGTTGCGGTCACGCCGTACCAATCGATGCGGTCTTGCAGGAACGCCTGATAGTTCTGCCCCAGCGTGATAATCAGGCACAGGACAAACGCAAAGATTGGGCCCAGCGGGAAGAAACCGGAACGGTAAGGTAAATCGTTCAGATCACGCCCCTGGATCATATAGCCGCGACGGAAACGGTAATGACTGATGGCAATCCCCAACCAGGCGATAAAGCCGGTCATCCCCGAGGTGTTCAGCAACCACAGATAAACCGACTGGTTGCCGAACATTGAGCTGAGGAAGCACAGGCCCGCCACCACGGTAGTGGCGTACAGCGCGTTGCGTGGCACCCCGCCCTTCGACAGTTTGGCGAAAATACGCGGCGCTTTGCCTTCCGATGCCAGGGTAAACAGCATGCGGGTGGATGCGTACATTCCAGAGTTACCGGCGGACAGCACCGCCGTCAGGATCACCGCATTCATCACCGCCGCCGCCGACAGCAGGCCGGCGTGCTGGAAGACCAGCGTGAACGGGCTGACGCTGATGTCTTTCACATCGTTACGCAGCAGGCTCGGATCGGTATAAGGAATGATCAGGCTGATAATCAAAATGGCGAAGATATAGAACAGCAGGATACGCCAGAACACCTGACGCACAGCGCGCGGGATGTTTTTGCCCGGGTTTTCCGACTCGCCGGCCGCGATGCCGATAAGCTCGGTCCCCTGGAACGAGAAGCCGACTATCATCGCCACGCCTATCATCGCCGAGAAGCCCCCGGCAAACGGCGCATCGCCAATAGTCCAGTTCTGCCAGCCCGCGTGCTCGCCCCCCTTGAGGATGCCGAAGATCATCAGCACGCCGATACCGATAAAGATAATGACGGTGGTCACTTTGATCAGCGAGAACCAGTATTCCGCTTCACCGAAGCCTTTGACCGAGATGTAGTTCAACAGGAACATCAGGCCAAGGAACAGTGCGCTCCAGATCCAGCCCGGCGTATCCGGGAACCAATAGGTCATCACCAGTTGTGAGGCCACCAGGTCAACGGCGATGGTCACCGCCCAGTTGTACCAGTAGTTCCAGCCCAGCGCGAAACCAAAGCCTTCTTCTACGTATTTGGCACCGTAGGTGGAGAAAGAGCCGGACACCGGCATAAAGGCTGCCAATTCGCCCAGGCTGGTCATCAGGAAGTAAACCATCAGTCCGATCAGCGCGTAAGACAGCAGTGCCCCGCCCGGACCGGCCTGAGAAACCGTAGCGCCAGAGGCGACAAACAGACCGGTGCCGATAGAGCCACCAATAGCAATCATGGTTAAGTGCCGAGCTTTCAGCTCGCGGCGTAATCCGGGCACTGCTTGCTCCGATGTTGTTTTTATATCCTGCTGAGCCATTCTTACCCTATCTGCTGGTCAAAAAAAATGAGGGCGGATTGTAACAAATACCCGCCGGCGAACTAATAACATTCCACTGATATAAGATAGCTTCATAATTCAGGGCTAATTATTAGCGACAGGCCAGAATACCTTACTTACTGTCATTAATGTGACAGGGAGCAGCTTTTTATGCTTTTTTACTACTTTCGGAGACGCTATTGAGGCTGAAACCCACAGTATCCGAGAAAACGCTGCAGCGCGTTGGAGATATGCTTTTGCCGGTGATGGATCAGATAAAGGGTGCGCATCAACGGCGGTAACGGGATATTCAGCTCCACCAGCACGCCACTGGCCAACTGTTCGCCAATCACACGCCGCGACAGGCAACTGATCCCCATGCCGTGGCGAACCGCATGTTTGATCGCTTCCGAATTACCCAGTTCCATCACCAGTTGGAAGTGCGGCAAGTGCGCCAGCAGCAGATGATGCAGCACCTCGCGCGTTCCCGAGCCACCCTCACGCAGGATCCAGGGGGCTGTGGCCAGCATTTCCAGGGTCAGCGGTTGCCCGGCCAATGGGTTGTCCGGCGCGGCAAATACCACCAATTCATCTTCCAGCCACGGCAGAGTGATCAGTTCCGGCATATGACAAGGGCCTTCAATCAGTCCCAGGTCGACGCGGAAATCCGCCACAGCGCCGATCACGTCCTGGCTGTTGCCGACGTTCAGTTCCAACGGTGAAGCGGGGAAATCATGCCGATAATGGGCGATCATCTCCGGCAGCATATAGTTGCCGATGGTGCTGCTGGCACTGATGCGCAATGCGCCGCCGTCATGGCGGAACAGTTGTTCAATCTCCCCCGCCTGCTCCAGCAGTGCCAGCGCCTTCGGGTACAGCAACCTGCCATGCTCATTAATGACCAAACGCTTGCCCACGCGGTCAAACAACTGCACGCCCAATTGCCCTTCCAGATCGGCCAGCGCGGCGCTGACCGCCGATTGTGATAACGCCAGAACTACCGAAGCCTGCGTGGTCGAACCGCTCTTAAGCACTTCGGTAAACACTTCCAATTGACGTAAGGTGATATGCATAGCGTCTCGGTTTTAAGCAAAGGTGACATCGAAAAAAGTCACTGAAATTAATGCAAAATCTGCGCTGCTGACCGGCAACAACGCACAGGGTGAATACTATTAATGGTACCACGTTTGCAGAAATCAGCATGAAAGCCGCCCATGTCGATTAACCACTTATTCAGATAGGTTATAATTATAAACATTAACAATTTATTGATTTATATTCACAAAACAAGGATGTTTAACTAATTAATGAGAAGCATGGACACATTAATGGGCAAACAGCTCAATGTGACTATATTTCAATCACCATGCAAAACTGTAGTTTGCTGTTGAAATTCACTCACAAACCCCGCCCTACTAATAAGAAATCCTCTACTTCTCCCGCACCAACGCGGCAGCATCCCGCAACACACCTTTGTAAAGCGTGTTGCCACCAACCTTGCGCAAATCCAAAATTAAACATAAAAACAGCTGAAATCCGCCCCCACAAAAACTACTGTGTCCCTGCACATTCCCTGATGTGTACATCATAGTTTCCTATCTGTTTTTTCGCCCTCGGTTTCCGCAGGGCGCTTTTTCCGAATTATGGTGGGGTGAGGTTTGAGCGGGAACATGGATGCGACTCATGAGGCCGAGGTCGTGATCTATGTTCGTCCTCACCCTGCCACCCACACAATGACGAAAGCATCACGGTAAAGCGGCTATGGCATGAACGAGGCCGTGTTGCCTTCGTCACCCATATGGCGGGTAGCTTTTCAGGAAGTGAATATTCCAATACCGCGCCTTCTCACTCCGTTTCCTGATATGGCTTAATCTCACCATACATCCCCACCTTCGCGTTACGATAAATAATCGGTCCCCAGGAGGTACGGTCTGATGCCATCGCAGTAAATGGATGCCACTGGCCATTGACCAATATCTCGCAATCAAAAGCTGCCGTTACGCCCGGATAGCAATACCGGCAAATACGATTACCTGATAGGCTCGGCGCTGCGTCCGTTTTTTTTACAGTGCTTCGCTAACCATGGCTCCTGCAGCACCTGCGAAAACGCATAGCACCGGCCTCCAATAAAATCCAAAATTAAACGAAAAATGAGATGAAAAAACAATCAGGAGGTTTATTGTTGTTTCTGACGGATATGAGCGTGTCCGTCAATCTAGTCTGGTGTTTAAAAGTGCGAGATAGTTGTAATAAGTTCATAGAATTCCTAACTTTTCCGCCTCACGGAGATAGTGAGGCGGTTTTTTTTTTGCAGTACGTCGCCAACCATAGCTCCTGCACCTCCCTCCCCTACGCAAATCCAAAATTAAACATAAAAACAGCTGAAATCCGCCCCCGGAAAAACTACTGTGTCCCTGCACATTCCCTGATGCGTGCATGATAGTTTTCCTACCTGTTTTTCGCCCTCGGTTTCCGCAGGGCGCTTTTCCGAATTATGGCGGGGTGAGGTTTGAGCGGGAACATGGATGCGACTCATGAGGCCGAGGTCGTGATCTATGTTCGTCCTCACCCTGCCACCCACACAATGACGAAAGCATCACGGTAAAGCGGCTATGGCATGAACGAGACCGTGTTGCCTTCGTCACCCATATGGCGGGTAGCTTTTCAGGAAGTGAATATTCCAACACCCCGCCTTCTCACTCCGTTTCCTGATACGGCTTAATCTCACCGTACATCCCTGCCCTGGCGTTCCAATAAATAATCGGCCCATACGAGGTGCGGTCTGATGCCATCGCAGTAAATGGATGCCACTGGCCATTGACCAATATCTCGCAATCAAAAGCTGCCGTTACGCCCGGATAGCAATACTTGCAATTTCGCACATGCGTGCCCAGCCTGGCGCTCTCAAGCATTGCCGTTGGTGTCAGTAAGGTAGTGCCGTCTGTACGGGCCATCACTGTGACCGTCGTTGCCGATTGCTCCGCTGATGCCAGAACACCCCATACCGCCCAGGTGCCTGAAGCTAAATTGGACGCCACCATCACGGTGCCATCAGACAACAACCCCGCATACGCAAGCTTAGAACCGGATACCGCGCTATCAGGGGCTGCCGTATAGGTGCCGTTGGTAACCTGCATCAGCGCTGTAGAGCCCGGCCCTCCTGCCAGAGGAAGACCAACAGCACCATCATTGCCTTGCGGAATGCCAAAATTAATCATTTGGTTGGGAGCGTCACCAGTGATCTCTACGGTGGCATCCTCCCCTGGCCCCAGCGTGCTCACCGTACCAACCGTCAGTGTGTTAGGTGGTGCACCAGAGGAACCTTGAGGTCCGGTCTCCCCCTGAATTCCCTGCTCTCCCTGCGGCCCAGGAGGACCTTCCGGCCCGGTATCACCTTTAGGTCCCTGTGCACCAGTGTCACCTTTCGGACCTCGTGGTCCCATCTCACCCTGCAGACCGGTCTGATAGTCATCTTCCGTCCCCGCGTTCCCTGCATCCAGCCATACCTGATACGCCGTGGCCCCGCTATCGCCCTTCGGCCCCTGAGGGCCGGTGTCACCCTGAGGACCGGCTGACCCCTGTGGTCCCGTTTCCCCTTGCGGTCCGGTACTGCCGGTCTCTCCTTTGGGGCCCTGCGGTCCGGTGTCACCCTGGGTGCCACGCTCACCATCAGCCCCTGCCGAGATAAACAGCTGCCATGGCACCGCCGGCGGCTCGACGCCCTCCACGTCCTCCGTGGCCAGGTATTCACTGCCGGTATATTCGACCAGGTCATTTTTCTGGTAAGACATATCGGCGCGGAATGCACCGCGGGGAATGAGTGCATATTCCGCCGCCATTTTCGCTGACTCCCTCGCGCTGGCCGCCGCCAGCTCAGCTTCCAGCAGCAACAACTGCATCTCGTGCAGCGCTTCCGGTGTCGCATCGTCCGGATTGAATTCCGCCAGGTACTGATTAAGCGTGCCATCCGGGCTGTCTGCGTAAACCTGGATAATACCCAGGTAGTCCGGGGTATTGTTTATTGTGGCGGTGACCGCATAAACGCCCGGCATCACCGGCATGGCATAGCTTCCGTCCGTCGCCGTCACCGCAGCCGCATTTGTACCGGTAATGCTTACTGACGTGGTTTTTCTTGCCGTCAACTGGATGACCACATCCGGCATCGGCATACCAAACGGATCGTTAAAAATTCCCGTGATAATGGCCATTCACTCGAGCTCCACACTGATAATCAATCCTTTCGACTGCAGCCGGAATTCAACACGGCTGATTTTCCAGTCCCGATCTTCAACACGGCCAAATCCTTCCGTGGTAATTTTCCCCTCCGCTGTCATCCCCATCAGCGCCGGGGTCCCCGTCAGGGTCAGGGACATGCCCCTGAGCTTTTTCTCCACATGTTTGGTGCTGCCGCCGGCAACATACTGTGCATCCTTCAATGAAGGCTGCGGAGTGGGATAATGAAAGACAGGCTCTCCACTTCCCACCGTCAACATTTTCTGCTTCCCTCCATCGGCACTATCGATGTACGGGATGATCATGGTGCCGCTCCCCTTCGCGCTGACATCAGGGTGATCACTGTTGTCGTGATAGCGCCATTGCTCACACATGTCGGGGGTGAGGGTTCGGACCGGTAAGGGCTTGCCGCTGATGGTGGTGTCTGAATCGCGGGGGGACAGTACCCAGTAGTCGTGGGTGATTTTACTGACGGCCCCACATTCGCCGGCAATGCGCGTAACAAGATTCATGTCGCTCTCACCCAACTGATCGATATGCTCCACCGGGACATTCACCAGCCGGCTGTCGACCCGTGCCGTCAGTCCGTGCTCAGAGGCAAGGGTGAGCATGAAATCGCCCAGGGTGATATCGGAAAACGAGCGGGTTTTCTGCGACTGCAGCGTGCTGTGCCCGCGTTCGTTGGTCTTCGAAAATGCCCTGGCGGTGATTTCCACAATACGTTGCCCGCCAGACGCCTGCCCAGAGCTGCGTGCGTCCACCACGAATGTCCCCTTGTTCACCAGCTCACCACCAAACCCCAGCGCCACTGAAATCTTGACGCCTTTAGCCGGCAACTTCAGGGTGGCAGAGACCACACTGAAGGTGATTTCATCACTTTTTTTCGAGCCGGCACCGTGATCCTTCAGGGTCAGGTTGACCAGGTTCTCACGCACGATGTCGGTAATATCCTCGCCTTCGACAGACAGGGAGAAGTTGGGTTGCCAGGGCATATTGCCGGAATCGATATAGGCCATGACCTACTCCCAGAGTGAGTATTCGTTTTTTTTCTGCTGCGGCTTAACCGCAGGCAGCGTGAATGTCACGCCGGCGTCAAACACTTCCGTCGTGGCCAGATCGTAATTCTGAGGGTCATAGAGCACAGCTTCGACAGTGTTGTTTACCGTGCCGTAATGGCGAACGCAGAGGGTATCCAGGCGGTCGCCGTCTTTGGTTGTGTATTGCATTCGGTCACCATTTAAATTTAAATCAACTTCTGCTTATTTCACTATCACGACAGGCTGTATATTGCACAGCCCATTCCAAATAATACAGGGATTGTGAAATGCGTTTCTTCATCAATAACAGAGGGACATTCGGAGTCTCATTTTCAACAAAGAAAAGTAATGGCGGCTGCTTTAGTTTATTTGTGGGCCTTGTGTTTATAGTGCTTATTATCTACTGGCTATCAGCGTAATGTAATCACCGGAGTGTAAATGATGATTTTTCAATCCCTCGAAATTTTAGTTATCTTGTGGATTTGGCTTGCTGGCTCTTTGGCGGTTGCAAGTGTCGCCTGGCAGACGGGAAGAGTCTGGATTGGGTGGCTTTTTTATTCCATATTATTCACCCCTGTTCTGGCTGCAATATTAATGTGTAGCGTCCCTCATCGCCCCAAACGCAGGTTATATGGGATAGATTTATTGGTGGATGCAGCAAAAAAAGAATCGACGATAAAGAAGGAGTAATGTATCTCCTTACCCCATCAGACTGGCGGAATCGAATGTATCCGATGAACCGCCAGCATCACCGGTGAGCGCTTTGAATTTATCGTACAGTTCCTGCGCCCCTGCTTCCGTTGCGCCACCTTCAAGCACGACATTAAAATGATACTGGTTGTTGTTATTGACATTGGCATTGGCGTTGGCATTTCCCGGTCTGGAGAAAACAGGGATTACTTCGCCATCTGTTGAGGTGGGTTGCGTCACATCTCCACTCACACCTTGATGTTTACCCACCCAGGCTGTAGCAGCCTCATCTTGTTTTTCTTTGATATACCGAGACTTTTCACCTGTGCCGGTAACGGCTCCCCAGGTGTCATCCTTCAGCCCTAGTTTCTCAGCCTCAGGGCCGGCAATCTCCACTGCCCTTATCCTTGCCGCCTCCAGAGTGTCCATGTCCTCTGGTTTCCTGTCCTCAGGGAGGATCCATTCCATTTTTTCAGCCACTGCCCAGACTACCTGTCCGAATTTCACCAGCCCATCTACCACACGTTTAGGGCCGCCACCTTCCACCCATTCCGTGATCGCATTGGTGATTATCGCCTTGTTGTTTTTCACCCACACATTAAGTTGCCCTTCCCATTCTTTCAACTGAGGTTTCAATGCACTACCAATATCACCCGCAACACCAGCCAGCGCCGTCTCGGCAGATGTCCACATATTGCTGAGGATCTGGCTGGATTCGAGCGCCCCGCGAGCTTCATCCTCGGTGATATTGTTGAGATCTGCGGCCTCCTTCATAACCTGCTTATACGATTTGTTAGTGCTGAGGAGGTAGGTTACCAGTCTGTTTGCCTTCCCCCCCCATTAACTGGTCTGCCACGGATTCACTCTGTTGAGCGGTGAGTTTGCCGCTATTCACTTTCTCAACGATGGTTTGCATGATTTTATCGAACTGCTGCTGTTTGGTGCCGGTCATCAGATGCTTATTCAAACCCAGCATGGCCAGCATCGGGTTAACGGTTTTATCATTACCTTCTTCACCCAACTTATTGCTGAGCTCTTCGGTCAGATCGCCGTAATCCTCGCCATTCAGCCCGGCCTGCTCAGCCATGATGCTGCCCGCTTTATACTGTTCGAATGACATACCGTACTGCTTGGCAAATCGATATTCCTCGGCAGTTTTGCGATTGAGGGCTAGTATGCCGCCGCCAAGACCTGCCGCACCGGCAATACCCGCACCAGCAATCGCCACCGGCGCTTTGACGATCGCCCTGGCACCAGATGCTATCGTAGCTCTACCCTGGGTAGTCAGGCTTTCACCTCGTTCCTGCCACTTAATTCGGCGTGCCTCCTGCCGTCTTGTTTTCTCCTTTTGTTTCTTTTCGAGTTTTTGTTCCTTCTCCTGCTCACCATTCAGCCGTTCCAGCTCATGACGCGCACGTTCGATGCCGGCGCCAACCTTCTTATAATCCTCAACAAGAAAAGCCATACCGGCATGGCCAGACTTCACGCCATCCCGAATTTCCTTCTCCAGCGCCTCCTGCTTGTTAATGAGCGCCTGTGTCGCACGCTCCATGTGCTTTATCTGATTGACCGTGCTGGCTGAACCTGCCTTCATCTGGCGCTGCCACGCCGTCTGGGTTTTCATAACCTGCGCGGTTTCGGTACCAATGCGATCGATGCCCGTCGTCATGCGGTTCAACGTGCGGGTCATCGATGGGTCCACTGATGCCCCGAAGTTGATCGAGGCGTTGTATTTTTGGGATTTACCTGCCATTGGTTTTCCTGCTCTGGTCCAGTGCGCGTTTAAAATAATGCCGCCAGGTGCTCAGTGGCAACATCAACTGCTCACTGAAGGTCAGGCGGCACCAGTGGGTCATGCCTGGCTGGTTATTCAGGAACTGATCTTCGGACGGTCCGCCGGCGGTAACAAAAAACGGTTAAATGCCCCCACCAGTTGGTCGTAATCGTACGCCGGCAGCAACAGCAAATCGGCCTGATTCAACCCACACAGGCCCGCAATCATGAGTGATTCTTTTTCCATCATGCCCCCGCTGACTTCTCGTACATCAGCTTGTCGCGCACGGTAGGCTCACGCAGGGCGATTTCGGTGACCGCTTTTCCATTAATCTCGAATGGGCGGGACAAAGTGACTACGGTGGTATTGGCTGGATAATCCATCTTGTTTTCCTCATATAAAAATGGCGCCACATGGGCGCCCTCTGTTGGTCTGCATCATTAGCAGATTCAATGTCATCAGCTAAGAAACGATATTCCTGAATGGGATATATCCCGTCGCACTCCGTTGAAATCATTTCGTATTTGTAATGTCTTTGACACACATTCAATGAAAAAACACCTGTTAAGCTATATCAAACCTAACAAACGTATTTGGTCGATTTAAAACATATATGATATTAAAACAGAACCAAATAGATACATATACTCCAGGTTATTATCATATCCTCTCCCCATAATCATTACCGCCACCTCTAACAACACACCATTAAGAAAAATCCTAAAACGTTTAGTCCTCATTGCCAAATTTCAAAAAAAATACCATACATTACCCTGTATGTTCAGAACTTCTAATCATTCGGAGGGATTATGGCCAAAGAAATTATTTTGAGAAAAGAAGACGTACCCGGTCAAGACGTTCGCGTTTTCCTTGAACTGAAAGATGGAGATACATCTATCACTGCCGCAATGGCAACTGATGCGGACCGAGATAATGTGGTCGATAGAGTATCTATTGTCGGAGATCTTGATGGTGATAACGATCTGGATGAAGATGATAAAGCATTGCTACGCGATATGGTTAATCTATTTTTGAAAATCAAATGGTAGAACTCCATTTGAACAGTAGAATTTACTGCTGCAGTAGCAAATTTTTATGTTAACCATCCTGAATGACACTTGTTATTCGAATAATGGCGGTGACAGAACGCCCTAGCACTGAGGTGCAGGTTAGCTTCATGATTCTGCCACCGCCACCACGCAATGACCGAGTGTTAATACATATATTCGACCTTATATTAAAAAATTCCAAGACCCGGTACCGATTCAGTCCAGCAACAGCGCATCCCTCACGCTGGCCATCTCGTCGACGCCGTTGATGATGCGTTTGCAGTTCAGCGTGTCGATTTCGTACATCACGTTGTCATCGACCGTCAGCTTGTAGTAACTGAGGTTCACCACCACCGCCATGCCCACCGACTCCTGCCCACTGTTGCCATGCTCGTCAGGCGTGATACTACCGACAATCCCCTCCAGTTCGTCCACCCAGACCGACTCTGTCGTATCTGCGTTCAGGTACACCCGACGGATTTGCGCTCGCACCTTGCGCCCCTGGCCAAAACCAAACATAGCCAACACATCAACATCCGCCCCCACCTTAAAATCCGCCTGCATGGCCTCCATCCCGGTATCTACCGGCGCCGGCGCATCCATCCAGGTCGTGCGATAATTACCGACCGTCACCACCACCGCCGGTGGCGTCATCGACATAACATTGGCCACGCGAATGTTGTTCTGCACCCATAAGGCTGACTTTGCGTAAATAAAACCGGTATTCATGTGTGCTCCTGTCAGGCGGCCAGAGAGACCTGCCCGGTGTTTTTGTTGATGGCGTATTTGATGACGATCTGCTCTGCCGGGGATTTCGGCGTCACGGCGACGTTGATATACACAATCCCGGCCGCCAGCGACTCGGCCGTATTAAGCTCCTCATCCAGCCAGGCGCTGCCGCCGATAATCACGCCGCCCGTCACCTGCTGGCGCAGATAGCTGTTGATGGAGCCCAGCATCGAGACACCCAGCGATTTGCTGATCGGCGCGTCAAGGTACTCTTTTGTCATCGACAGCTGGATAGAGTCTTCTATCGCGTCCATCGTGCGACGCACTGCCTCAAAGCGCCATTGTGGGTCATCGGTGCACAGGCGGTTCCCCCAGTGCCGAAATCCGTCCAGTTGCACAAGGGTGCTGACATTTGCCTGATTGAGCTGGTTGGCCACGCAGGTCTCGTCACCAATCATGAAGCTGTCAACCTGCTCAAGGCCGGTAAAGCCCAGCACCGTCTGGTTGGACTTCGACCACCAGTACCCCCTGGTGCTGTCGATGCGGACCCGGTGACCTGCTGCCGCGGCAGAATACGGGCGCGCCTGTGTCTTGCCGGTCAGGTCACTGACCACGTTGATGCGCGGGCGCAGCAGCTCCACGCGGGCGCCGTACATCTGCCCGCGGCGCACCACCGCTTCCGGCGTGGCCATCGAGGGAGAGTCAAGGTAGGCGATGGCCCGGCAGCGCGCCGCCATGCTCTCCAGCGCCTTGCCGACACCGTCGTCCGTGCTCCATTCCGGGGCAATCAGGATCCGCGGTTGGTAATTGAGGGTCGACTGCCCCAGCTGCAACGACTCGATACCCTGCAGGATGTTGGCGCGCTGCGCCTCTTCATCCTCGTCGGTATCCACACGTACCACGATGACCAGGGCGCCAATCTGGTTCAGAATGTCGTACATGTCGTCATACAGCGTACCGCCATACCCCAGCTTTTTGGCCTGGTTACGACTGCCGGCAATCAGTGCCGGGGTATACAGCGGGAAAGGTTCATCCTCGCCGCCCTGCAGCGCCATCAGACCAAAAGGCGCCACCACGCCGACCCCCGCTATACCATCGGGTAATGCGGCGTCAATGCCCATGTCTTCGGCATCGAACATCAACGCGTTGACCGCCGCCACGACATCGTCTGCACTGGCGTCCACGACGCCTTCGGCATCGGTGCCGAGCGTGATGGTCAGTACGCTGTCCTCAAAATCGGCACTCGTCTCGGCGCCGGCAGACGAGTCAGCCTCGCCGGCAACCGCACGGACCTGCAGCTGATTGCCGGCAGCGCCGGCAGCGGTGGCCGTGAAAACAATCTGGTTGTCGAGCAGACTGCTGCCCGTCGACAACGTTGCCGCCGTCCCCGACGCCGCGTCGGGCGCCGTGCCGACCAGTCCAATGACCGACATATTGACGGTGGTTATCTGTTTGGGTGCGCTGTCGTCCTCAAGGGTACGAACGCCGTGAAGTTCCATAAGGTCTCCGGAGATAAAAAGCCGCGCAGTGGCGGACAGGGAAGATGAGAGGGGGGGTTATTTCGAGACAGGCTGAACGTTACAGATGCTGTCGCGCTTGAGGGCCTTGTCGCTGCTGCACTGGACAGACTCGTCGTGCCGGATGTACGTCAGGACGTTGGAGCAGGCGGCAATGCCGGCACTCAGCGCCAGCGCCCCCAGGATAAAAGCCGCTTTTTTCATTCACCGGCCACCTTGCATGCCGTGCTGTCTGTCACCATGACGCTGCTGCCGAGACTCTGCACGCTGACTACCGGCGGACAATCATTGCCGTTGTTCGACCGGTAGCTGACCAGGGTGGCACTGCAGCCGGTGAGCAACACAATAATCAGGGGGATTGCATATCTCATATTCACCACCAGCGGATAGCGGAAACCAGATGTGCGACACAGTACAGCACCACAGCGCGCAGCACCCAGCCAACGGCACTGGAAATCTCTTTTGTGACAGGCGCATCTAACGTCAGGCCATTTTTCATAGTCAACCTCATGAGTATTCGTTTATAATTTCTCATGCAGAATTAATATTCCTTTGCTCCAAATAAAAACCCCGCACTGCGTCAACAGTCGGGGTTTTGTCTTTTTGTATCCCTGGTGGATTATCAGCTGATACCGTAAATCTCCCGGTCGAGTACCGCCCACGTCTGCGCACCACACATGCCGTCAGCATCGAGGCCGTGGCGCCGCTGAAAGTCGGTCAGCGCACCAAGGGTCGCATTGCCGGCCACGCCGTCGGCGTCGCAGCCCAGCATCAACTGCAGTTCCCGCACATCGTCGCCCTGGCTGCCCATCTGCACCAGGCTACGGGCGATGCCTTCACCGTGGGCAAGCCGCAGCGCCGCTTCCGCTTCTTCGGCATACGCCGCGATGGTCTGTGCCTTGTCGGTACCGTTGATGATGCGCCGGGCGTTGACGTAATCGGTCTGGGTCTCAGTCAGGTAGTCAGCGAGCTTCTTGCCGGTAAACCAGCCGTTGGCCATGCCGTTAATCGCCACCTGCGCCGCCACCCACGGCGTCAGTGCAAAGTCAGGCTGCCGCACCAGCGGAACGTCATACGCCAGCGTGTTAAGGTTGACCACCACACCCTGGGCCTTTTCGTAATTATCCCGCCAGGTCAACTGGACGTAGCCTCGACCGTAATAGGTCTGCCCCGTCTCCGGGTCCGGGTCGCCGTAAGGATGTCCTGCGCCCTTGCCGTACTCTTCGATGGGCTGCATCGTGAAGGCGGTCTCGTGGTATGTGGTGGCCAGCACATACGCCAGCCAGCTCACCGGGATGTGGCGGTCAGGCTTGAGAACCGCATTGTAAACAGCATACGCCGTCGTAAAGCCAGCCAGGCAGCCGACCTGTGCATCAGATGTTCTGCCACTGAACCACACGGCGGTCATGCGGGTAAGGAATGCCACACCGGAAAAGCCCGAATGGCGTTTTCGGCATTGATGACAGTGATTCATGCGTCCTCCTGAAGAGAAAGAGTCGCCGGCGGCGTTGGCCAGGCAGCCGGTCCCTCAGCCAAATCTACCGCCTGCAAATTCACGACATAGCGCTGTATGTCCAATAACGTAGCCTGCTGCGCGTGTGTGGCCTCACCGGTAGATACCGCACACTCCAGTGGCCAGGCTGCATGACGCGCCTTCGTTACCCGCCGGTTGAACTCCCGCCGATTTCGGGCAACGGTTTCCGCTGTCGTATAAATACGCGGGACCACACGGGTGCCGTCAAAAACCCAGTTTTCGCCGTCCGGTTTAAAGCCTTTAGGCAAACTGTCGACACCGGCGACACTCATGCCGCGAGGAAACAGCATGCTGGCATCCGTGTCTGACACCACAATGACTCCGTTGTCGAAATAACCGACAAAATATTTACCCTGGATTTTTTCACTGGCGGCGTACCATTCATAACCATTTGCATCCACCAATGTATGCCGATGCACATTGAAATCCTGAAGCCGCGTGATCCCCTCAGGAACCGGTTTGATTTCTCGTGCTGATAATTCAAAAGCACCAAAGTAAAGCGTCAGCCATGTGCCATTGACCAGGTACTGGAGCGGAGAATACCCCACCTGCCAAATATGGCTGTCATCCGGCTGCGAAGCAAAATGAAAGTCATCGATATACCCATCATCCGTTGTTATATCCTGAGTGCTTCCCAGGCTAACCCTTGCCCCCTTGCGAATACCCTGCACATATGACGACAAATCGATGGGCTGGGGATTATTCGGGCTATAAACCCTCTGACCGGCTTCATTGATCACGTCGGCATTCATCGTGCCGTTGACCTGCAGGGAGACGCTGCCGTCAGCAATGTTTCGCCAGAGCGATACCAGCCACCCCTGCGTGTCGGCATAATCGAGTTTTTGATGCGTGCCATCTGAAAACACGGACATCGACACATCATTAACGGCAGAGCCCTGCACATCCAGCGACAACCTTTTGCTCGTCGTGGCATTGCGTGCAGCGAGCACGGGTGCGGTTAACGTCCCTGTCACGTTGCCCCCGGTAATAGGCAATGCACCAACATCTTCTGCGGTAGGCTTATAGACTGTGGTATATACCCTGTACCAGGTTACGCCATTTTCTGGTGAGTCCGAATGCCCAGACCATATTGCACCGGCATAGCTGACAGCTATATATCCCGTTGACGGGCCACCATCACAGGGCAAACTGACCACACCGGCAACGCCCGTTGTAGGGCTGCTTGCGGAGGTATTGTTAACACGATAAATTTCGCCAATGTTGTTATAGGCATCATCTTTATGGCTTGAACCTCGACCTAAACCAAAAGCACCTACCGCCATGACATTGCCAGTGTTAGTCCCAACATTAGCTACAGCTGCAGTACCCAGCTCAAGATTGTCGCGCGCCGCCTGCTGCGCGGTATCCCCCCTATCCGCAATTTCACCCAGATTCTTATCCTGCCGCAGGTAGAGTGTATCGGCCTGCTTTTCTGTCAGATAAGCCGTATCCGTCACCACCAGCATGACATCCGTGGTAGCCGAAAGCGCCAGCATGACCAGGATCTCCAGCGACACCGCAAAACCGCTGTCCGGCGCGGGTTTATCCTGGGCGGCATAATTCCCCACCGCATAAAGCGTCCCGTCTGACGCATAAATTGCCACGCCGCGGAGAGTGTAGCCGCCACTGTCCGCCGGGATGATGCACTGGGCAACAATCTCCGTCGGGTCGTCAGCACTGACATCCAGCGCGCTGATCGGGCCGCGGTACACTTCATTCGCAAAAGCGGTCAGCGCCGGATCCGGCGTAAAATCGACGCCGCCATCACACACACCAAATTCGGACAGTTCAACCGACTCGCCTGCGGCATGTGCCGCCGCCTCCAACTTCGCGCCGGCATCGCTCAGCAGGACATAATAATCACTCATCGCGTCTCTTCGCCTTTATCGTGACAGACTGGCGGGTAACCATGCCCCCGCCGATATAGCACTTGCCGTACACCTTTTCCGGGGTCACCCGGATATCGCGCAGGAAACTTCGGGCGTTCTTGGCATCGCTGATGTGGCTGAATATCTTCTGCAGCTCGTCGGTACTGACGCTGTTGCCGTGAACCACCGCCCGAAAGGTGTACGGTTCGCCCTGCGGGGTGTCCCTGAACCACTCGATGACATCAATCAGCCGATCGACAGACGCCAGCGCCTGTTTGACCGCGCCCGGGGTTCCACGTTTTTTATTGACCGCGGCGGCACTTTTGATGACATCGCGTTTCTGCTGCGCCGTCCACGCATCATCCCACCAGGTAACACCGAACTCCCATGCCAGCCAGGGCAGCAGCGCTGCCGGGCAGGCGTCGGGATTTTTCACATCACGGACATCAAACAACACATCCCCGACATGCCGCATGGCCCCCTCCAGCGCCCGCGCCTGCTGCGAGGCGTTCGGCGGCAATAATGACCGGTATGTCATAATCCCTCCGGCGGCGCGCCCTGCGTCGACGCGGTGGACGTCGTCAGGGTAATGGCGGTGCAATAGGTCGCCTCACCGGTTCCGGCATAGAGGGTCTCCAGCGGCGCCGTCAACGTCACATCCTCAACACCCGGCTGCTTCAGGGCTTTATAGACCCCGGCTATCGACAGCGGCACGCCAATCCGGTGAACGCTGTCGGCATAATGCTGCATGGCCTTCTTCGCCGCCGTCATCACTGTTTGCGCATCCGGTCCGCTGCCGAACATCAGTGTCGCCGTCACGGCATACTCAATGAGGGTGGCCGCCTTCACCACGACATAATCCGTCAGTGGACGGATAAAATCGGCGTTGAGCGCGGCATCAACGGTATCAAGCAGCGCCTGGGGGGGTACCCCGCCACCGTCATTACTCAGCACATACACCTCGACGTGACCGGGGGAAATCGCATCCTCTTCCTGTGGCCCGTAGGCTTTTGCATCGCGCACCGCGCCGTCGGCAGACAGCGCAAAATACTCATAGGCCTGTATCGAGCCTGCCGTATTTCGTGCGTACCAGCTGAGCCGGATACGCAGGCGAAACGCATCGTCCCCTTCCATCACCGCATCGGTAGGCGGGACAGGGGTATCATCCGCCGGGGTGATCACCAGCCGGTAAACGTCAAAATTGGCGCCCAGTTGGTCGAGGTCTGCGCCCCTGGCATAGGCCAGCAGCGTAGCCAGCACCCCGGCGTTCGTGCGGGCAACATTGACCATCTCGCGATAGCAGCTGATTTGCAGCAGCTTGACCGCCGGGTCACTGTCCAGCAGCGCAGTAAAGACCGGGTCAAGAGCCTGCAGCTCGGCCAGCCGCTGTGCCAGCAGGTCCTCGAAGGCCGGCATAGCGATGACGGAAGGCGGCGGTAATTGACTCAGATCGATAACATCACTCATAGTTCGATATTCTCCAGCAAAACGGCACGCTGAGTTTCAACATCCGTGGCATGAATGCTGAGCCGGATGACCCCATTGCCGACCTGCAGCACCTCAATGCTGTTAATCGCAATACGTGGTTCCCAGCGGGCCAGCGCGCCGGCGGCGGCCATCACGACCCGAATGGTGGTGGTGCGATCGGCAGGATGGTCAACCAAGTAAATCAGGTTGCTGCCGTAGCCGGGTCGCATCACACGGGTGCCGACGGGCGTGCTCAGAATGTCCTGGACGGACTGGCGGATATGGTCGAGACCGGACAGTGGTTTGCCGGTCACCCGGCTCATTCCCTGCATAACATCACCATTAAAAAGCCCGGCTCACGGGCCGGGCTCCTCCTCTGACTGCATGTTCTGGTTCGGCGGATCGGTAACGCCGCCACCGTCGCCGTTTTCATTGTGGGTGTGTCCGTTGTGGGTGTCGCGGATCTGCTGCAGGGTGCCGGTTTTATCACTCACCTCGCCGGTCACTTCCAGATCGCCGGTCAGCACCAGCCTGCCGCCCTCGGGCAGGCTGACGTTCAGGGTATTGGCCCCCGTGCTGTACCCGACCGCGGCGCCGTTGCCGAAACGGACAAGATAATCGCCGGGGTTGTCCGATGGCGGCACCCGATCGTCGGTAAAACCAGCCGGAAACACCAGACCGGCACGTGTTTCGCCGCCAGGGCTCAGCACCAGCACCGAGGCCCCCACCGCCGGCAGTGCCCAGACGCTGACCCCGTCATCGGCCAGGCCGGCCAGCCGCAGCCAGCCGCTTTGATGAACCTGACCGGACACCGGGTCGCTGCCGAATGTCACCCGGCAACGCGGCGGGCTGACCTGCACCGCCACCACATTGCCGAACCGGATCATGCGCGCCACGCGCTGTGATAAATCTGCCAGTACATAATCAGCCATCGAACACCCCGCCGATCACCTTTTTCATCGTCTCCAAAGCCTCACTGAGTCTGGTGTCCTTGTCCCTGAACCCCAGTGACAGGGTGTCCGGTACGGTCTGCCCGTCCGCCAGCCTTTCACCGTAATACTGCAGGCTCAGGGTGATGGTCTGGTGCTTCGCCTGGCTGTTCGGGCGAAACTCATCCATTACCTGGCTGAGCTCTGTCATGACCCAAAACCCCATCACCTTGCCCGTGCCCGCCACCAGCATCAGCGGAGTTTTCATGCTCGCCTGCAGGCGCAGCTGCTCGACCGGATCATCGGAAACATCGTTAATCAGTCCGTATTTTGTCAGCGCCATCGTCAACAATGCGGGGTTGATCAGTGTCGCGTAGAGCTCGCAGTCGAATTTGAGCGTCGGCCTTTTTTTACCGGTGTATTGCAGCAGATCGGGCTTGCCGATACGCCCCTGGGCCGCCCAGGTCCACACATCGCTCAGGCTCAGCTTGCTGTAAGCCAGGGTGCTGAGCTGGAAAATAAAGTCGCCCCACATCATCAGCGGCGGCAGCTGATCCAGATAGTTTTCGACCTGCTCGCGGGCGTTCGCCCTGAGCACGGACAGCACATTCGTGTTCATAATATAAGGCTCGTCACGTCATCAGGGATGTTCAGCACGTTAATGCCCATGATTTTTCGCAGTCCGAGGAGTGGGTTTATCTCAAGCAGCGGCATGATACCGTCCGCCGCCACCCGGTAGTAGTTCACCGTGACCGTCATGGTGTGCCCCGTATCGGCCTTGTTATCCGTGCCCGAGTCATCCGGGCGGAGGGTGTCGATGTACCCTTCGACCTCATCCTCAAGGTAATCAATGCCCCCGTCCCCCTGGTACGCCCGGCGGACGGTCAGCCTGGCCTTGATACCAGGAATAAAGCCGAAAAATAAAAAGGACGAGTAACCGTGCCCGACAAACTTGTAGGTAGCTGTCATCGGTTTGGTGCCGCGGTCTATCCCTATCGGGGCATTCATGGCACCCGTTTTAAACCACGTTCGCTCGATCGCGATTTCAGGCGGGGTATAGGTCACCGTATCGGACAGCGCAATGCCATTCATAAAGAGACTGCAGCCACGATAAATCGACATTTAAGCCTCCTCGTCAGGCCCGCGCCGGGCCAGCAGGGTGTAATCATCCTTATGGGTGGCCCCCACGTCAGGGGAGATACCCATCCATACTTCTTTCAGCGTTGGTGCACCGGTATCATCAAACGGATCCATACCGACAGCCACGCACTGCTCAATCGTCACACACCAGGCGTGATGTGACGCCAGCGCCTTTTCATCCAGATAGATATTGCCGCTTTCCGCCGAGACGAAATGCGCCGGCCCCGTTCCCGGGCCGAACTGCCGTTGATGGATCCAGCCGGTAAACAGCAGTGCCGCATTTCTGATTTTTCGGTTGTAGCCCTCTGCGGCCAGTTCCCGGACAATGTAAAAATTGCAGGTCAGGTTCACCGTGAGATTTCCCCCCAGGCAGGCCTCGCTTTCCTCCCAGCGCTCAATATCAAAAAACACCGCCGGGGTCTCATAACCATCGCCCATCTCGCTGTAGATCCCGACCGTTTTAAAGATATCCAGACTCCGGAGCGCAGCCTCTACGGCCGATAAGTAGCCTTCAAAATTCAGCAATCCGTTCATCTGCGCCTCCCGGTCTTCAGATCAAAGTGAACATTGCCCGCCACGCGCCCATTAAGATCCTGTTCGAAGTAGCGCCAGAAGACCGGCCCGATAGTGTTAAAAATGTGGTCGTCGATGGCATCTTCCATTCCTTCGGCCACCGGGATACGGGCTTCCCTGATACGTCCGTCGTCACCGCGGATCCAGACACTGCGATAACCGTAACGCTTCCCGATAAAAGCCCTGTCGAATGTCGTGGGGGTCAGCCCTTTTCCGGTAGGGAGAAAGGTGACTTTCCCGGTGTTTTGGGCCGCCCCCTTGTTTTTCCGCCGGCTGTCGCCCGTACCGCTGATTTTGCCCTTCAGTTCATGGAGTCGGAACGGGTTCAGCCCGTACCAGATTTTTGCCCCCCGGATCTGCAGACCAGAAAGGCTGCGCCCCTCCCGGCCGGCGTTGCGTTGTTTTTTAAACTGCCTGACGCGCCGCCGGGCGATGGATTTTTTCCTGACCCCGGCCTGCTCCATCATCAGCATGACAGAATCGCGATACAGCTTGCTGACCGTCCGGGTCAGCGCGCGGTTATAAGCGCCAACGTACTGGGCCTGGGTGGCATTCAGGGCTTGCTTGAGACTTTCCATGGCCGAAACATCGATATCGAAAACCTGGGCATTGACCATGACACCTCCCTCAGGCCCATTCAGTAAACGCTGTACGCGTTATTATCGCTGCCGGTGACCGGATCGAGATAAACACCAACAGCCGGCCCCATCCGGCTGAACCTCCCTGACAGAAAAATCCGTCCAGTCGTCCCACGTGATAGCGCCGTCCGGCGCCAGCGCCTTACTTCGCGGCACGCTAACGACATCGCGCGAAGACAAGCCGACGGCGTCAGCGGCCATGAGCGTCAGGGTTATCACCTTGCCCTGAACAAAACCGCCATCGGGCAGATCCGTACGGGTATAAGGCTCGTCAAACACGGCAAGAACGCAATCCCCCTTTGGCAGTCTGACCGGCCGGCCAAACGTCGCTATCATCTGCCGGTCGCCGTGACGCAAATCGTCATCGTAGCTCATACCGCATCCGCGTAATTTTCATCAATGAGTGCCTCGGCCTCATCAGCATCCACCACAATCACCTTGCCGGCCGGCACCACTTCACAAACACGTTTCACCGTCGCCGGACGACGTTTGTTTACGCCTTTCTTGTAGTGCCAGACGTCTACGGTTGCCTTCAGAAGGATGCAGCGAAGCGCCGCCCCACCTTCTTCTCGCATTTCCGGCTGCAACTCAGCAGGTATTGTGGCCGCGGTAACCAGCTCGCCGACGGTGGTAATGTCCCCCTCGGCATCGTCATCGTCATCGTTCAGCATGCTGAGCTCCAGCCTTGCTTCACTCAGGCGAGCCTCAAGTTCGGGTTTACTGCCCTCAATACTGAGCTGGCGGCCCAACTGGCCACTCAACGCATTGAGTTCCGCGATCAGTTCTGGTTTGTTCATCATCACCTCGGACAGATGGCGGGAAACCCGCCATCTAAGGAAAAACGGCGTTACGCCAGCTGCACAACCACAAATGCGTCCGGATCCGGCAGGAACATCGCCGGCGCAGATTGCGTCATGGTCATGGTGACACCCGGGTCGCCAGTGATGGTCCAGGTTTTGGGAAAGCGAGTCCCTTCCACCAGCCCCTCACGGATAGCATCTTCATCAATGATGGCGCCATAGGTACGTAACCCTCGGGTCAGTGTATTGCCCATCACCAGGGTGTTTTCCGGCATAAAGCGCGTTTTCTCGCCGGTATCCGGATCGATGTACTGCCCCTTGTAAACGACAATCATCACGTCGCCATAAAACCCCTTGTAGCTGACCACATCCCCCAAATCCTTCAGGGCCGTCTCGAGGCGACTCCTGGAGCCGCGACGCGTATCCAGTTTCTCGCGAAACCGCTTAAAGCCGTTGAGGGTTTTCCAGGCCAAACCGTCCAGCACCATAATATCGACGGCGCCCGACGCATTGTCGGCATACCGGTCAATATCGTCTGTCGGATCGAACGTGTCCGGATCCTGCGCGGACCACGCGGTACCGCCGGACTGGATGATGTTGTTTTCCGGGCTGCGCTGCATATCGATTTCCTGCGTCGGGAACCGATCGCTGGTCAGCGTATACTTGCCATACAGCACCGCCTGCACCCCCTGGTACTCCTCGAGCTGCAAGATGGACATCTCTTCATCCCTGAGGTTCTGCGCAATGATGGCGGCGCGGCGCTCTGTCAGCGACAGCGGCTGCGACGGATCTTCGCCCGGGCGGCGCTTGATGCTCTGGCCGGAATTAACCGTATGCTTGGATTTGACATACCCGGGCTTGAAGCTGCTGGTTGTCGACCCCCGGGAGTGATCGACCTTGCCCGTCACCATCGGTGCGCAATACACCGCCATCGGCACTTCGCCCGGGATTTTATCCAGGTAGACTTCCTCGGTCTGAAAGGTGAAGGTGTCAGGGAAAAACAGCTCGAGAAAAAGCTGCCCTGAATTTGAATTTCTGAGTTACCGCGCCTAGCAACTCACGCATGGTGTAGTAGGAGGTTACTGCTGTATTTTCGGACATACAAAATTCCTGTATAAAAACCGCCACAGGGGCGGTTGGAGTCGTTGACACGTGCCGGCCGGGGCCGTGACGTCTACAGCTCAGCCAATACTGATGGCCGTACCGACAAACGCGATCTGTTTCTGGCCTTCCGTCAGATCCTCCGGCCAGTTAATGGCCGTCGAACGAAAAGAGCCCTTGTTGTAGTAACTGAACCCTTTCACGCCCAGCGTGCTGCTCTCGGCAAAACAGGTCAGCCCCACGGCAGTGCCGGGGGTACCGTCCCACGACACGAACTCATCCCCTGAGGAGCCCGAGGAATCCACCATCACCGGCGTCAGGCGGGGAACATCCACCCCCTGCGCCAGCGTACCCACCACCGACAAGGGCAGGTCGGGGCCGAGGATAAAATCATCCTGTTCAAACGTTTCAGTCTGGCTCATGCTTACTCTCCGGTTAAACGCTCAACGGCGGCATTGAGCACGCCCATACGCGTATCGGCGTCAGTTTTTTTCGGCGCCCCGCTGCTGACCGCGTCGGGGGACTCTTTTTTCATTAGCGCATCGAGCGCCGTTTCGGTTTTAACCTGCGCGCTGATCGGCGATGCCGCCAGTGCGATTTTTGCGGACGCCAGTGTCATGCCCGGCATTTTTGCCAGCGCTTTAGCCAGCGGCTCCCGCCCCTTAGCCTCATCACACTCCAGAATGGACATGATGCGATGCATTTCATCGGTGGCCACTACCGCAGCATCGGCCGGGAGCGTGGGGATCTCAACCTGCGTCGATGCCTCCGCCTGTTGCCCTTCCGGCAGTTGTACTTTCTTTTCTGGTTCAGACATATACACTCCTTTCGGTTTCATCGATGCCGCCATGACCGAGACAGCATCCGCATAATTCACCACCCGGCTGGCAAGCCCGGCCTCGATGGCCGCCTCACCTTCATAGGTGTCCGCTTCGGTGGCCAGCACCGCCTCTTTCGCCAGCCCGGTATACTTCGCCACCTTCGCGGCAAACATCTCGCGATTCTCATCCACCCGCGTCTGAATGTCCGCCCGCACGTCGTCAGGTAACTGCTGATACGGATTGCCGTCGACCTTGTGGGCGCCGGCGTAAATCAGCGTGATATCCACACCAGCCTGCTCCAGCGCCCTTTCCAAACTGCGGTGCGCCACGACGACGCCTATCGAGCCCACCACGCCGGTCTGGGTGATCAGCCGTTGACTGCAGGCGGAGGCCAGCAGGTACCCCGCCGAGCAGGCCATGTCATTGGCCAGCGACCAGACCGGCTTTTTATCCCGTGCCCGGGCAATCAGGTCGGCGGTATCAAACGCCCCCGCCACCTCACCGCCCGGTGAGTCAATGTCCAGCAGGATCCCTTTCACCGCCGGATCATCCAACGCCAACTGCAGGCGGGTAATGATGCCGTCATACCCCGTCATGCCGGAAAACGGCTGCACATACCCAAATTTGTGCACCAGCGTTCCCGTGACAGGCAGTACAGCGATACCGTTTTCCACCCGGTACGATTTGGTGCGGCGCCCGCCTTCATCGTCATCCCAGCCGAACGCCAGTTTTTTCAGCGCGTCGCCGGCATAAGCCTGCCCGGTGACGGCATCCACCAGCCGGCTGGCACCAAGACGCTCGCCGAGCACCGAAAAGAAAACCCGCGCATAGGCGGGTTCAAGTAACAGTGGCTGATTGAAGACTCTGGCGGCCAGATGTTGGTAGCTAGGCCATTGCATGTTGTTCTCCCGGTTTATCATCCGTTTGTGACGGCAGCCTGACAGCCCAGTCCGGATCGGCCAGCCCCGATTCGCGCCGGCGTTCAATCTCAAACTGCTGCTGTTCGAATACGTCTTCGTAGTCCATCCCCTGCAGCGCCAGTTCATGCTGGTAGGTGCTGAGACCGGTGGTGATGCGCATCGCGCTCTCCTGCACCTCCTTCAGTCCGTCAATGGCCATACGCCCGGCACCAATCCACAGGGCATGGGTCCAGGAATTACGCGCTTCGTAAAAACCATACCGGGCCCTGGCCGGCAACGTGATAACGCCGCGCGCCAGCGCCTCTTCAAACCAGCAGCCAAACATCAGTGACGCCTGGCGGCCGGCAATAAAGCGGCGACGGCCCATGTAGTAGCGCCAGCTGACGTTCGCGCTGGCCCGTGCGCTGGAATAGCTGGTTTTGCTGTAGTCCCGCGACAGCTCCTCATACGACACGCCGGATCCGGCAGCAACGTTGCGGATAATGGAGCTTTCCAGCTCGGCAAAACCGTTGTCCGCATTCTGCGCCGTCTGCAAATCCAACTCATCCCCCAGCATCAGATGGGGGATTTTGACCCCGCCCAGCTTGATATTGGCCCCCTGGTAATAATCAATGATGGTCTTCATCATCACACTGATGGGGTTATCCTCACCCACCTGTCCGCCCGCCAAATATTCAAACGCTTTTTCGGAATCCAGCGGCGAACGAATGGTGGCGGCATACATCGCCCATATGAAATGTCTAGAAAATAATGTTTTTATGTATCATTGAGTTGTGAGATAAACGGATGGTGGTACGTATGAGCTTGCAATACACATTGCAATACACAAAAAATCGCTAGATTTGGTATGGCCACCGGCTCTGGGGGGAGATTCCAGCAAGACACAAATTCCAGCAAAAGAATCTCAGATCCATTGAAACCGCACCGACCAGCAGCGCCAATATCTCAAACCACGCGCCCACGGATCTCAAACGAAAACCGCACAACTAGCGCCAGCCTGCGAGGTGCCAAAGTGAGGACGGAAGAATCAAAGATATGCCACCTTCGCCAGTGAGGGCAGCATATCCATGTACAGGTAAAAAGCAGGCGAGGAACCGGTGGAAACGAGCTTACTGTTTATCGGTTAGCTCGATATGTTTATCCAGCATATCGGGGATATTCTCGCTGATGCGCGAGCGTCGGGTGACCTGGCGGTTACATCCTGGCGCACCGGTCAAATGATATCGATGCCCTTTTGATTTCACGGGTCCTTTCCAGCGCTCAAAAGCCTGCCGGGCGGACGACGCGCACATTCTCGCTATTTATGTGCCAGACCAGAAAAATCCCCCCCGCCACCACTAGATAAAAAAACAAGCAAAATATCGAGTTATACCAAGTTTTTAAACCAGCCCGAACTGGCTGAAGAATTGGATGTTGACCGCACTACTATCGGCACATGGGTAAAAAAGGGCTTCCCTGTATCAAAGAGGATCAGGGTAAACCTCATTCCTTTCATCGGAGCTGTAGCCTTTGGTGGATGCTGGGTAAGGAGCTTTTAGAGAGGAGAAAAATCACAGGGCTGAGCGCCGTAAAGCAAAATATTTTCGCCAGAGCTGGCCGATGAGTAGGATCCTGGTGATGACCTTGCGGGCGAGGTGTAGATGGTTCCCATGCTTTCCTAACTCGGCATCATTCACGATGAGATAATCAGAGAAGTCGGATTTATTCGCGGGCTAAAAGGCTAAACCATCGGCCTGCAGCTATGAAAAGCACGGGAGCTTGATAAAAACGAACAAAAAAAGACCATGCCCGGTTATTAAGCAAGTGTAATAGATATATATCAATGAGTTAATACAATCCCTAACCGGACATCACTTCAGAAAAAATCTCATAAATAGCGAGAGTGTGCGCGTCGTCCGCCCGGCAGGCTTTTGAGCGCTGGAAAGGACCCGTGAATAAAAACGAGAATAAATATCATTTGACGAGCGAGCCAGAATGATAATCGATATCATTTTACCGGTGCGCCGGGGTGCAGCCGCCAGGCCACCCGGCGCTCGCGCCGCAGCGCGTTATTCCATGGCCGCTCGACCGACAGTCCGGCATTAAGCATCACATCGTTACGGTGGGCGCTGATAAAGTCCTGATAGACCTTTTCGGGGTGGTTTCTGGCGGCCCAGTTATCGGCATACAGTGTTGGCTCTGACCCCACGTAAACCTTGCCGGCTTCCATACTTGCCCACGGCTCCCGCAGCATTTCGACATCGGTGCCATCGGTACACCAGATGTGGGTGTAGTCCGGGTGGTCACGCAGGTAATGATAAATATGCAACCAACGCCGGAAATAGACGTTCATCTCCACATCAGGAACGTGCACCCGCGTGGCGCCGGCAGGTGCCGCTTTCAACTCGTCGGCCAGCACCACCACCTCGGCGCCGCGGATGGACGCCGCCCACGCCGACAACAAGTTGGCATCCGCCTTTATTCGAGCGCCACACTGCGGATCGGACCTGCTGGTCATTAGCGTGGTCAGCACCAGGTGTTTGCGTGTCCGGTAGTCCACATAGGCGTGTGAGTTCAATGGGTCGATGCAACGCTATCCTTAATCAAGGGGGGACGTTGCCATGAAACGAAGAACTCGGATTAACTACACGCCAGAGCAGAAGGCGATTATCTGGGACAGGTATAAGCAAGGTGATTCCCTGCATGATATCGCCAGAATGTTCGACAGATTTCATTCTTCTATTATGCCGACTATCCACCAGACTGGTGGGTATCGCCCTCCTGTTCGAAAGCGGCACCGGCTGGCTCTTTCACTTGATGAAAGAGAGGAGATATCCAGAGGATTGGTAGCAAGACGTAGCATCAGGGATATCGCTGATAAATTATCAAGAGCCCCCTCAACGATTAGCCGCGAGATCAATAGGCATGGAGGTGCAAAACAATACCGTGCAGCAAAAGCAGATACAGCTGCGTGGGAAAGTGCTCTGAGACCAAAACCTTGCAAGCTAATTGAAAGCCCCACATTGTGTAAACTCATTGCAGAAAAGATGCATCAGGACTGGTCACCGGAACAAATCGCCGGTTGGCTGAAACGCTGTTATCCGGATAATCAGGAAAAGCATGTGTCACACGAAACGATTTATAAAACGCTTTTTATACAAACCCGGGGAGCATTAAAAAAAGAACTACAGCAATGCCTCAGAAGCGGAAGAGCGGTTCGTAGATCCCGAACGTCATCACTTAAAGGGAAAGGATTAGGGAAAATCCCGAATGCGATACCTATCAGCGAAAGGCCACCGGAAGCCGCAGACAGAGCCATACCTGGTCACTGGGAAGGTGATCTGATCCAGGGCTCGAAAAACTCCTATATCGTCACCCTCGTAGAACGCCATTCCCGCTTTGTTATGTTGGCTAAAATCAGGGACAACAAGACCATAACGGTTATATCTGCACTCATCAGACAAGCCCGGGAATTGCCTGTTGAGCTTTATAAAACATTAACCTGGGATCGGGGAGCTGAAATGACCAGCCACACCCGGTTTACTGTAGCAACAGACATCCAGATTTACTTCTGTGATCCTCAATCTCCCTGGCAACGTGGCTCAAATGAAAATACGAACAGGTTGCTCAGACAATATTTTCCAAAGGGAACTGACTTATCGGTTCACAGTCAGCAGAGACTAAACAGCGTTGCCAGACAGCTCAACGAAAGACCGAGAAAAACGCTAGACTATGAATCACCCGCAGAACGGTTCAATAAGTGTGTTGCGTCCATCAGTTGAACTCACACGGCATACCCGGCGTCCCGACGCTGACCGTAGATACTGGCGTTACGCCTGACCAGTTTTTCACGATCCGGACGCGGTACCGAGCGGTCAACAGCTTCGTGCTCGTCCAGGGAGTAAATCAGCTTTTCCGACCCGGTAACGTCCGTAAATGCCCACGTTGTCAGCCCCGCATGGTGAATGCGCAGCGCCAGATCGCCATGTTCGTACATACCGCGCCCGTAAACCGGATCGAAGCCACCCACCGTCTCAATGGCACGGCGATGATAGTAGAGCATCACGCCACGCTGCCCGGTGTACGCCACATGGCGCTCATCAAGATACAATACGGCCAGGTCTTTGAGCTTTCTCGGGCCGGCCAGGTCGAGAAACTGATACGCCAGGTGCGGCTCGGGTGAGTCGATGTAAGGCTGGTGCCAGTCATCGGCAATCGGCCAGGCATCATCGTCCCACAAAAAGAGATGTTCGCAGCCGGCGTTCATCAGCACCTGCAGGCTGGCATTTTTCGCCGCCACTATCCCCAGAGACTGCTCATGACGAATCACCTGCACACCGGCCGGAACAACCGCTGCCGGTATCGAACCGTCATCGACCACCACCAGCAGTGCGCCGGCAGGCAGATGTTTCACATGCTGCTCAAGCGTGTTTTTTAATACCTTTGCGCGGCGATGTGTGGAAACAGCAATGCCGATTTTGGCTGATGCTCCACGCGCCGGCACGTACGGGACACCATCAATAGTCACCTGCATACCCAAACACCTCTTGTGCGGGTTGGAAAATGGCGTTCTGGCAAACCTATATACCGTTACCTGCCACCCGCAACTGAAATTTTATCCGCCAGAAGACAAAAGCCCCGGCGGTTAGCTGAACTGCCCCCCAAAAGTTGGACACCCAACTGAATAAGGTGCAGTTTTTTATGGCAAAACCAAAATACTCCCTCGAAACCAGACTGGCAGTGGTCAGCCACTACCTCTCCGGCAAAGATGGGCCACAACGGACCGCAGCACGTTTTGGTGTCGAAAGAACGTCAGTTCGTCGCTGGGTAAGAGCCTGGCAACTCCACGGTATTGATGGCATTACCTGGAAAAATGACCGCCATTCTCCTGAGTTCCGGCTGGTTGTCGCCCGGACAACTCTCAGTGAAGAACTTTCGATGCGTGAAGCTGCTGCACGGTTTAATATCTCAAATGAAACCGTTGTCCGGCACTGGGTTAATGTCTACAAAGACACTGGTGAGAAAGGACTTCTGAGCATAAAACCAGGTCGGAGCATGGACATGACATCCCCCCAAAAAAAATCTCCACTTACCGATGCAGCGCTGGAAAAGTTATCGCCCGAAGAACTGCGGGCTGAACTCCGTTACCTGCGTGCAGAGAATGCCTATCTAAAAAAGCTGAAAACCTTGGTTCAAGACGAGAGAAACGGCAGAAAGCCAGAGTAATCAGTGAGCTAAGGCGGGAGCATGCACTCAGTGACCTTCTGCGTGCAGCGGGTTATGTCCCGCAGTACGTGGTACCACAATATGAATGCACTGAAGCAAGTGGACCGGCATGCCGGGCTGAAAGACAAAATCAGAGAGATTTATCACTATCACAAAGGGCGTTATGGTTATCGCAGGGTCACGCTCTCCCTGAGAAAGCAGGGGTTGCTGGTGAACCATAGAGCCGTACAGCGACTGATGGCAGAGCTGTCGCTCCGGTCTCTGATAAGGGTGAAGAAATATCGCGCCTGGAAAGGAGAAACGGGCATGGCCGCGCCTAACATCCTGAGCCGGAACTTCGGTGCCTCAAAAGCCAACGAAAAGTGGGTTACGGATGTGACAGAGTTCTCGGTGCAGGGTAAAAAGCTTTACCTGTCGCCGGTTCTCGATCTGTTTAACCGAGAGATTATCTCCTACAGCTTGTCAGAAAGGGCGGTGATGGAGATGGTTAATACGATGCTGCACGATGCGTTCTCGAAGCTCAGTCCAGAAGATACCCCGCTGTTGCACTCGGATCAGGGCTGGCAGTATCGAATGGCAGGTTATCAGGCCAGGTTAAAGGCACAGCGCCTGACGCAAAGTATGTCGCGTAAAGGAAACTACCTGGATAATGCGGTGATGGAGAACTTCTTCGGTACGCTGAAATCGGAGTGTTTTTATCTGAGGCTGTTCAGCAGTGTCAAAGAACTAAGGGAAGCGATAGAGGACTATATCCATTATTACAACAACGAATGGATAAGCCTGAAATTAAAAGGCCTGAGTCCGGTAGAATACCGAACCCAGGCCCTGAAAGCCGCTTAATATGAACCGTCCAACTTTATGGGGTCAGTCCATTAGCCAGGGCTTATAGAAACCTGTCTGCAACTCAACTTACATATATTCTTCTACTTCGACGTAATTTCTGTTGACCAGGGCACAAATTTGACGGTTAGCGTTCCTGAGTAATATGCTTCATCCTCAAGAATCGTTACATCAACATTCTGACGCACTACATCAAACACATCGAACGAGACAGCATGATGGCTATTCATTGGTTTCGTCATCTTTTGTGAGCCATTCGTAAAATGAGCAGCCCCGGATACCGTGACAGTTTTAGATGTTTCGCCGGTATCAGCCCAGTCGTACCAGTAGACTGTTGCCGGGGTCCGGTTATCTGCCGGGGTCTGGTCGTTCACATACATAGAGCCTCCTTTAGGTATCATGTCGTTGAACCGCATGGTACCGCTAAGACTTTGCTTCCCTGCACGGCCCGTGACGGTGACCCTTTCAACCTCATAATCATACACTTCAAACAATGCGTAACCATCCTGTCCCATCAAAAAACTAACCGTCGGGGCATTGTTGTGTTTAAATCGTGCGCTGTTGCTCAGAGCAAGACTCACGGTCTGTCCCGCTGAGCCATACAAGGCAATCTTATTGGTCGGTTTTATGGAGGTAAAAGCCCCCTGATTGGCGGGTGCATTGGTCGAGCAATACATGTTCACCCCGTCACCGGTGAGCTGCAACACGCTGACATATTCACCCGTATTCTGCATTGCCTGACATGGCTGCAACACCCAGTTCTCCGGAGCGCTGTCATCCAGTAACACGTCAGGACATTGTGTCTGTGTATTCCAGGAAGCAATCAGTGAGGTGGTTATCATCCAGTCAACATGACCGTCACTCGTATCCATGATCCCAACTTGCAGAGGCCATGTGGTCAGTCCCTGATTTTTGTTCAGTACCAGTAACACACCGCCGCCGGGTTGCAGCCCGTTGCTCATGCTGCTCAGATATTCATCAGCGAGCCCCTCCGGGGAGGTCTGACGGGTCACCGCCACCACGTTTTGCGTCGTATCATCTGGCTGCAGTTGAATGCGCACCACTACATCCTCCGTCGTCAGTACCGTGGCCTGCACGGCTGCAGCGGATATCACCGAGGGGTACAATGCGGTCAGGTCGGGTACGTCTGTCACATGATAACTGTCATGGTAAGTCCGGAAGTCGAAGGCATCCACATCATTAAGCAGGGTGTGGCAAAACAGGCGGTCATCACCGGTTTTGACTGACGACCAGTCCCACAGCCCGGACGTTGTGCGCAGGAATATACTGTGTCCCTCATCCAGCGATGTATTCTCCCCCTCATAGTTAATTCGCTCATAAAGCATGAATTCTCCAACCGCGGCTTCGATGGTTATAAGGCACTCAGCACTGTCCCCGTCATCCAGCGAGGCAGTCACCGTCACCGTACCGGTATCGCCGGTGTCACTCAGTTTGACAAAAGAATGGCCATTTTCATCGGTCACTTGTTGCTTGTGATTCAGGGTGCCCAACGACGTTGTCCAGTAAACACTGACACCACTGACCGTTGCTCCCGCCTCATCTTTCACGGTAGCAGTCAGTTTGGCCGTATCCACCCCGTCGTTGACGATGCTGTCCTTGTCACTGACCAGCGAATCAATCACAAACGTCGCGCTTTCATCGGTAAAACTGACCACCGCTGTTTCAGCACTGTCGTTAATGCTCGCCGTCACCTGACATGCCCCCGCCGTCAGGCTGCTCAGCGACGCGATGGCCTTGCCATACTCATCCGTCAGCACCGGGTTGGCCTGAATGACCGCACCGTTATCTGCCTCAAAGTGTACGCTCTGGTTCGCCAGCAACCGGTTATCGCCGTCCACCACCTCGGCCGCCACCGTGTTGACGGCCACGCCATCCGCCACCGCATTGTTCATCTCAATATAAACCCCGGCTATCACCGCATCCGGGTTAGTGCTGCCTCCTTCAATAAAGGTGACATCGGTACTGCGGGCGCTCGCATTGATGACTGCCGTCACCTTCACGGTACCCTCGCTGGTGCTGGTCAGCGTCGTCGTCGCCTTGCCGCCCGCATCTGTCAGTACCGGGCTGACTATCTCCGCATCGTTTGTTGCCAGGAACGTCACGCTCTGGTTTGCCAGCAGAACATGATTGCTGTCAGCCACTTCAGCCATGACCCGGTTGGTCGCCTGCCCGTCAGCGGCGGCCTGGTCATCCAGCGTGCGCAAGGCGATAACCTCGGCTGTCGGGTCATTGCCGTCGCTTTCATCAAACACCACCGCCACGTCGCTGCTGCTGGCGTTTATGGTGGCCGTCACGGTGACCTCCCCCGCGTCGGTGCTGGTCAGCGTCGCGATAGCCCTGCCCAGCTCATCGGTCAGGACCGGACTCTGGATGAGGGCACCATTATCCGCCTCAAACGTCACGCTTTGGTTCACCAGCAGTCTGCCGCTCCCGTCAGTGACCTCAGCTGTCACCTCGTTGGTTGACGTGCCATCGGCCTGGGCATTGTTCTGCGAGACGTACACATCCTCAATCACCGCATTCGGGTTGTTATCATCGACAGGGGCAAAGGTTGAATCCACCGTCATCTGGCTGTTATTGATGCTGGCGGTGACCGTGTAAACCCCGCCGTCGTGCTGGTCAGTGTCGCAATGGCAATTCCCTGCGCGTTACTTTCTGCCTGGCCTTGAATACTGGCGCCCTCTTCAATGTCAAAGGTCACTACCTGGCCAGACAGAGGCACCGTATCACCGTCATTCACCTGAGCAACCACGGAATTGGTCGTCTGGCCGTCAGCGGGGGAGTTATCCTCTGTAATCAGCAATGTGTGAATGGTGGCGTTAGGATTATTAATCGTAGGCATAGTCGCACTCCTGACATATCGTTTTATTCGACACGTGATAAAAACCAGCAATAATGCTAATGATGGTCAACGCAGTAAATAAAACGTAGCTCACCCCCCTATTTGGCAACACTATTCAGCCGAAAAACAAAAAAACAACACAAGACAAAACAAAAGCATTAAAAACATCACCCATATGACTTAAAGATTTATTTAAAAAGTATTAAAAACATTAGAACTATGGTTTTCACAAAAAGTGAAAGCACCTTTCTGTTGAATTTGGAACGGCCTGCGGGGATCGACCTCGCATCATCAGCTTGGCAGGCTGAAATTATAGCCATAATACGATGACCACATGGGTGGGCCCAGCCAGATTTTAAGCTGCTATCGGGTGCGCACCAACCGTCTAGGAAAACCGGGTCTATTCATTTACGTGTTTTCCATCCGTTTAAATGAACAAAAGCGACTGTGATGAAGCCGTGAGCAGGCTACCGCCGTATAATAAGTTAGTATCGATACCATTTATATTGGCACAGGCTACGCCCACCTCTCGCATACAAGGTATTAATGCCGCTATATCCCAGGGTTTCATAAGAGTATCAATACGCCCCATAGCAACATAACATACTGATAGCTGTCATTGATAAACACAGTATCTCTTGCTGAATTAACCACATTAGATAAATGATAGTTTTTTTTTCCTCTCGGCTGTCAAATGTCGTACTGTGAATACCCGATACTGAGACTACGGCACTCGCCAGATTGATCTTTTTAGCCGACTCTGACCATACCCTGACCGGCTTTTTATCTCCATTTTGAAACCAGCAACCGCCATTTTTCGATGCATAAATTATCTGGTTCAATGCAGGAAATGAAATCACGCCTATGATTGGTTCGTTGTTTTCCACATAAGAAATGAGAGCACTAAAAAGAGGAACACCATAAATAAATGTTTTTGTTCCATCAATTGGATCAATGAGTCAACCTGTTGTAAAACGCTCATGAACTTTTGAGCAAAATTTCTCACCCATTATTTCCATGTCGGGATTTTTGAACATGAGAAACTGTCTAATTTCTCTTTCCACAAACAGGTCGGTTTAGGTTACCAATGATTTATCGACCTTAAATCAAAAAACTTGGCACTCTAAAATGCTTTAACCGTGTGAGGACGTATTATTTTTACGGCTTCTAAAGCAATATCTTACATATTCGTTCCAAAGAGGCTGGCCATATACTATGACCCAACCGATAAGGTCAATCAGGCTTGAACACTCTAATCATAAAGTCGTCAAGATTAACCACGAAAGAGTCTATGCTTGAGAATATAAATTCTGAATGCTCATTACTTAGTTGCACATCTCCACTACAGCATACATTAAAATTTAGTTGCAAGAATTTATTATCCTTTGCAAAATAATCAACGGCACTTACCTCCCCAAACATCAAAAACATCTAGATTAGTCTCTTCTTTAATTTCGCGTTTAAGCGCTTGCAACATGGACTCACCCTCTTCAATACCACCCGAAGGTATTTCCCAAGAGTCAGGCATAACTTCATGCTTAGAACGTTTCAAAAAAAGCACTCCATCGTCATTGCCAGCGATGCTAATGATACCGCCGACAACTATTCAATCATATTTATCCAGAGAGTCTAATATGTCATGAGGAGCTAAATGCTCAATCATTTTCCATATAACTCCGCAACAGAATTAACAATTGATAAATAGTTGCTAATAAAACCATAGCGTTCTTCACCAAACCAAGAGTCTAATTTAAACATGCTATTGTGGAATTTAATAGCATTTTCAAAATTATGTTTTCCAACACGCACCTTCTCAAAATAGTCTTGCGATATTTTATGTGGAGAGTGGAATAAGAAACAGCCATTAATTGGATAGGTCGATCCCGGAATATCGACTTCTAATGTCCGACGGCCTTGCGTCGTCTTCATAATAAGAGCAAATGCCGTCCGAGAGCAGCGCCGTGGTCCATCCATCAAAGCAAATATGATGAGTATGAATGATGATCAGCACGCTGGTTACCTATGTTCGCAGGATCCATCAACGTTTTCTGCTGCGGCGGGTCGGTAAGGATGGCGTGTCCCCACCACAACAGACCGCCCGTCAGTAACATGGTCAGCATCCCTGCAACAAACGATTTCCAGGGCTTTCTTGCCCGGGCTGGAACCACGTTAATCCGGGACTCCGGCGCAGGCTGCACCACATACACCCACTGGTGCGATGACTCCCTTTCATTTTCACGTAGCGCGATCGCCGCCGGTATCAGAATGTCAGGCGATTGGGAGGGGCTCCCGGCATCGCTGGTGTTGTTTTCCAGGCGAACAGCCGCAATGTGAAACTGCTGACGGAGAGCATCCAGGCCCGTTTGATGCTTCAATTCCAGACGCTGCAGAGCTTCATTGATGGCTGTAAGGCATTTTTCAGCCTGATACAGAGCGTCCAAATCGGTGTAAACCGGCGTCTGCGTACGCTGGAATTGCTGTAGACGCTGACTCAGCCCTGCCAGTATTTCGATGCGGGCATGGACCGGCTGCGGCCACAGGTTTCTCCATTGACGAATGAGCAGAGCTTCCAGAATGAAGAGCCCTTCGTTCAGACCGTACAGTCCCGCAATGTGGGTACGGGTCAGCGTGTACCAGGCAGCAGTCTGAAGTTCAACGCCGTTATGTTCAAACAGACTGAGGCAGAGTTTTTCCACATTTCGCCAGTTGACATCCGGGCGCGCCGGATGCGTCAGTTTCCCCATTTCATCCCGCAGCGCGGTGAAGTCAGGGAACGACCGGGGATCCCCTCCCGTCCGGATATATCGTGGTTCAGTGCTTTGCATTGTGGCTTTAACCCCGAACATGCAGGTAAATAAAAAGGGCCAGCTCCTGATAACAACCCTGCTGCCCATTAAGGCAGCAAGGGGGCTATCACCGTAAAGAAAGCCTCCTCATCAAACGCCACTCGCTGCCCGCCAGGTTTTCGGGCAGGTGTGTACGTCCAGTTCTGGCTTTCGGCCGATCGCATAAACAACCGACACAGGGCAGATGTCTGTTGACTGGCGACAAGGGTCACGTCCACACACCCCGTCACGCCCTGCCCGTATAAAAATACCGGAGTGAATTCCCCCCGATTTTCATAATGAAGTTCAAAGCAGGGAACCGTGAATGCGCTGTTGCTGATGAGCATTTCCGTCAGGGCGCAGTGATTGTTGATGCGCGTTATCCCGGTTTCCGCCAGCCAGGTTTCGATGTTTTCCTGCAGTGGGCCCAGACACTGACAAAATGCGACCAGGTCGGCCTGGTCTTTACTTGCATATGGACCTGTACACGAATGTTTATCCTGAAGTTTTTGCAGGAACCGTGCTTTTGCTGACATAGGGAGTGTTCTGACCTGGAGGTAGAGGATTGTTTCGGGCTAAACCCGGGCCTGGTGGCCAAGAAAGTTTTGCTGTTTCATATGGCGTATCAGCACGCGTCCTTCGGGCATAAACTCCGTACCATAGCGCACCAGTCCCACGCCTTTCAGCTCAGCATCGATGGCATAGTGCAGTTCACCAAGCGTTGTCTGTTGCTGGATCACCACTGCGATTTTTTTCAGCCGGGGTTCATATTTCAGCAACACGCCAGAGAGGATTTTCATCAGTTCATGCTCGGTACCCGGCAGCCCATGGATGACCGTGGCCATATCCGGGAGTCCGTAGTCCGGCAGATGCGTGAGCGTACCGGCGCGGCAATTCAGAATACGCTGCATATTGTCCAGTACCGACATAATAACCTGGTTTTGCTCACTGACCTGATGCAGATCGAGCCCGCCGGTGAAATTGCCAAAGAGGGTCTCATACAGCGACGGACGAGGGGTCTCATTCATCTTTCAATGCCTTCAGCGTCAGTCGGTTGTTACCTGCCTCAATCACCCGGGCTTTATCCGGATCGAGGTCGTCACGGCTCAGCACCACCCGCCAGGTATTGTTCACCTGGTCCGGCGACATAAACATCCCGGCCACTGCCACATACTGCGCATTTTCGTCCATCGGCATATCGACCATCACGGCCCCGCCCGGCTGCAGGCGAATGTCTTTCTCCGCCACCAGGTCCGCGTTGATCGCCTGACTGTCATCCTTAAACAGTGACGGGTAATCTGTCGTGTCAAAGGTCTTCCTGTCTTTGAGCTGATAAACCCGTACTACCGTGGACAACGCCACCCCGCCGGCATTGTTGTTGACGGCCTCACGGGCCCGGATATCCAGATGCACGGTCTTTATCTGCTTATAAAATATCGATTTGGTCACAGCGACGCTGCCGTCCGTGACTTTCTGGGTCAGCCCACAACCTGTCAGCATCAGGATGATGCCTGCGGTCAGTGCCACCAAGGGGAATTTACCAGCGGTAGTCGCCATCTTCATCGGTCTCCCTGCGGTGAATATGTTCCTGAACGCGTTCATAGCGGCCCAGGTTGATGATGATTGTTTTTGGGTGTGTATGGGTTTTTGTCAGGTTCAGCGGCCGCATCACGGCGGTACGGCCCAGTTGCACCACGCCTGCTTCAGGTTTGCTGCTCATCGTCGCGTCAGGCAGCAGACTGCGGTCCACGCACAGCTGCAGCCGCACATCGAGACGTGACCCGAGATAGACATGCAGCAGCGCCATTAAATCGGTGTGAAGGTCTCCCCCGGGTAACCAGCCCTGCACTTCATCCGGGTCGGTGGTGGAAAGCCTCATCAGTACCTGGCTGTTCACATCGGTGGCATAGTTGCCCATCACCGGCCGGTTAGTCAGGGTGACAGGCTGGCTGACACTCATGGTCAGTGGCTTTTTCAGCGGAACGCGGCGTTTGTCGTGATGCCAGATTTTCGCCTGCGTGTTCGGGGCCAGCAGGCGCACCAGCGAGGCCATCCCTTCCGCGGTGCGCCCCGGGAGTAACATCACCGGCAACAGCGCCAGAAAGCGCGAGGCGGGTGCCGCGATACTGTCCGTACAACCGTCAATTCCGACTCCCGCCAGTCCCAGCAGGTACTGCGATATATTGTCCTTGCCGCCCGCTTCAAAGCTCGCCGGATAAGAATATTTACGCCAGATGCGATAGTACTGGGCAATCAGCCGGTGGTTGAAGATATCGAGGAAATCAGCCGTCGCCTCGTACCCCTCCCGCCGCCGGGTGATATCATCGATATAGTGCGTGGGCAGTGGCGACTCAACGCCATAGAGTCCCATAAAAGTGACACGCACCGTGGGCGGCAGGTGCGGATGTTCCGCCGGTTCAAGCGATTTGATTTCCGAGACCGGGAACCCCATCCCCGGATGGGGTCGGAAGCGCACCGGCTCGCACTTAACCTGCCAGGTACTGCCGGTTACCGGCTTATCCGGCTGGCTCTGCTCCAGTAACTGGCAGAAGCGGTAAAAGTTTATGTACGGCAGCCGGTCGCCCAGCGAGGCCATCAGCCTGGCAGGCGAGGACTGTGATTCTCTTTCCACCGGATGCATTTTCCTTCTGGCTGAACAATGAGGGTGAGCTGGTTAAACTGGTTCATATCGGCATAGAGACCAAAAAACCGGTTGAGCATTTCGCCAAACAGGTGAACATCACCCTCTCCGGTGAAACCGTTGCTATCGAGAGTAACTTCGATATCCAGCCCCCGAAGCAGGTACCCCTGCTCAAAACGCTGCAGACGGTGGTGCGCCACGTGCTGAATGGCCTCCAGCCGACGGTTATTGAGCTCATCTTCCTGCCAGTTATACAGTGCCAGCGTCCCGCGCAGCACTTCGGCAGAGCTCATCATATTGAGGAAACCGGAGCCGAGATGGCTCAGCACCCGCCAGTGAAAACGGTCTTCGGCAGGAGGATAGACCGGCAGCGTGGGCTTGCAGAGATTTCTGACCGTTAACGGTGTCTGTACCACCTGCTCACAACGGTCAAGCAGCGTACTCTGGAGTGCACGGCGCGGTAACTGGCCGTTGGTGCCGGTGATTTGCAGTGATACGGCTTCACGCACAACTAACCGGTCATCCTCCCACTGGTGTCCACCCAGAATCAGCCAGGTGTCATACAGCCCGGTCACGCTGCGCTTCACCCGCGTGTGGTAGTAACGCGGCGGTGCCTGACGGCGCATCATCCCGCCCTTATGACGGAAACTGCTGAACGGCACATACTCCGCATCACGGGTCCGATTTGAACCGGTCACCGAATCCACGGCATAAATCTCGGTGTGTCCGTCCTGCAGCCTTTTCGGTCGCAGCAGATACTCGCTTTCAAACCCGGTGATGGTGAGCGGGTCCGCTTCCAGCGTGAACAGGTTAATCACCGGCACGCAGTGAAGGCGTACGGCGTCATCGGTCACCGGCAGGTCTGACGGCCAGGGGGTGGTGAAGACCACTTCAATATCGAAATACTCCGCCCCCGCCGGGGGCGTGATGCCGTCGAGACCATTGAGGTGGACAAACATGAACTTGTCCCGAAAAGTGAAGTATTCCAGCAGCAGCTGATAGCCGCTGAAGGCGCTATCGCCTTTTGGCCACAGACCGTCCTCTTCAGCAAACCCGCCCGGGGAGAAATACCCGTCAAGACGGATACGATCGGTCTGCCCGGGCAAACGCATATACAGCACCGCCTGTCGTTTGGTCAGCATCAGGTGCAGCTGACTGCTAACCGGGGCATCCGCCCCGAGATACAAGCTCAAGTGACTCAGGTCAGCATGGGACCAGTCCGCCTGGGTACTGCAGGCAAAACGCATGCGCAATAACGAGCGTCCGTCAGGTTCGGTAGTCATGGTCACCCCCGAGACATTCAGCGGATTGAGCATCACATCCTGGGTAGTGCGGTAGCGACAAACGGTGTTCTTCGGCCCCACCGGGCGGGAGTACACTTCAATACCTGCGGGCATCACTTCCGCCATTTTCACGGCCTGAAGCGCGGGCGTAAACGCCACCACCGAGAGCGACGGAATGGTGCGCAGATAGTGTGGCCAGAGCATACTGACCAGCCCTTCGGTCAGTTCCGGCAGGTCGTCATCAATTTTTTCACGCAACCGCCCCATCGAGAAGGCGAAGCCTTCAAACAAACGTTCGACATACGGATCGGGTGTGCCCGCCTTATCCAGGTCCAGCATCGCGGCCCGGTCCGGGTGCGTCTGAGCAAACTCTTTGGCGGCTTCACGCAGGTAGCGTAATTCCGCGTCGTAATAACGCAGGGTTAAATCATCCATTTATTCGTATTCCTGTAGATCTAACCGCAAAGTACAGCGGCGCGAGCGGGATCGACCGCAATCAGACTGGCCAGCAGTTGGTCCATCAATGGCGTGAGACGGGCCTTATCGGCCTCGCTGCGTCCAGCTTTTATTCTGAGGAGTTTCAGGTGGCGGGCCTGGACTTCAAACAACAGCTCAGGCTCCCATTCGGTGAGGGTGATGTCGCGGGCCCGCTCACCCAGCCCGGCAAACAGGTGTACCGCCAACTCATTCCTGCCGTACTGCTCAGCAATACGGCCCATCAGCAGGCGCAGCAGCCATTGCTGGCGCGCGGTGGCGATGCCGGGCCGAGTCTGCAGCCAGGTCAGCGCCACATCCGGGCCTTCACCGTCTGCCAGGGCCACGGCTTCCGGTTCCAGGGCCAGAATGTCATCGTGCCCGTCAGCCCTCGGTGCGGATGGCATGTCATTGCCCCACCCGCCCGTCGACTCCAGCACATTCTGCTGGATCCAGTTCAGCGTCACTTCATCGGCAAACGGCGTGCCGTCGCTGAAGGCCAGCGTCTCCAGCCCTGACAGTCGGGTCAGCAGCCCTTTCAGGTCGGCCGCCACAATGTCAGCCAGCGCCTCCTGCCCGGACTTCATCAGGGCCTGGTGGATATACCACTGCAAATCCAGCCACAGATGGTTGGCGCCGCGGGAGAAGGTGCTGTCCGCGGTTTCCAGCATTTCACTCCAGTTTTGCTGCAGGTAAAGGCGTTTGAGTAACGCCCGCTGATCTGCCCTTGGTGGTTCGATGCGCGATCGGCCCTGCGCATCCGGGGCCGGAATGGCATGCAGCGTATCGTGGCGCAGGCTCTTCATCAGGTGGTGAGCTGACAACCAGCCGTCAGGCTGTTCACGCAGGTATTCGGCGAAGGTGCGCGCCTGCGCCAGCAAGTCCTGGCCGGAGGCAATACGTCCTGTGACCGGGGCGTCACTGTGACGTATCGTTGACGGTGCTTCGCTGTGGTTGGCGTTCTGGGGTACGACCGCATCCACGCCACCGGCTTTCTGCAGCCGACTTTCCAGCGCACCGTACAACGCACCGAGCTGCGGCCGGGTTTCATCGGGCTCATTTTCGGTTAACTGCGCTATCAGCAACAGCGCTCCGGTGGTACGCACCGCCTCTTCCCGGACCACTTCCGGGTACAGCGACAGGCTGTCGGTCATGCGGGAGCCTGCCAGCCATTCCAGTGCGGCCTTACGGCTGCGCTCACGCTGCGGATGCAGCCGTGCACCAAAGCGCTCAAGAAGCCCAGCCAGGAGCTCAAGTCCCTCAGCCAGGCCCTGTTCACCCTCGCGGTGCAGTTTTGCCCAACAATAGTACGTTGCCACCCTAATGTCTTTGGCCGTACCGGTGAGCAGCTTCTCCGCCAGCCGGCAAATGAGTTCCGTGTCAGCCCCGGAAAGTTTATTAACCTCTTCCCGCATCTGCTGGAAGTCATCGTCATAGCCCGGGTCGTCCCCGACAGGGGACGCCTCTGACAGCGGTTGCAGCCAGCCCTCCCACTGCGCCACGCGCTCACGGGTGGCGGCAAGCAGTGGCGTTTCCTCTGACTGGCAGGCGCTGAGTAATGCATTCAGCGTACTCATCAGTATTCCTCCCCGGCGTCGTTGCCTGCGCCGGCAACCGGCTCTGATGGTGCAGCCCTGCTCGTGCTGAAGATGGTCTCCGGCAGACGGAAATTACGCAGTTTCAGCAGTGCCAGCGGCCCCTCTCCCGCTTCGGTTCGCAGGGTGTAATTCAGGGGGGCGTCCATCCTGCGCTTTCCAGCTCAGGCTGTAGCTGCTGCCGACGCCCGGGTAAGCCTTGACCGTAACTTTATCGAGCAGACGTATCCAGCCCCAGGCGCCAGGGATATCCGCATACTGACGGGTACCCGCCTGCGTGCTTATCCAGCTCAGATTAGCGCCAGACGCCTCGGTATCCGCAGGCCATGTGAAGCGCTTCCATGCCGGCAGCTGGTTTACGTAGGTCAGTTTCTGGCTGTCGATAATCATATCAGTCTGCATCACCCCGGCTGCGGTCCCCGGACGTAGCTCGAAATGCATTCCGGCGTTGCCTTCGGTGAAGGCCACATCCGAGATATGGCTCAGAGTATTGATAGCACGAAGGAATGCCGGATTAAAGGTCAGTCCCTGAGCGTTAATGCTGTCCGGCACCCAGCGGCTACCCTCCCGGTGCAGCACACCTTTCAAGCGAGTCTGGAGGAACTGTGCAATACGCCCGGAATCCGCATTGAGGTATTTTGCGAGCAGCGGCAGGGAGACCTCACTGCTGGATTTGCTGAACGGATAACGACCGCCGAAAGCGCTGTTCCAGTCCCTGACTACCGCCTGCTGCCACTGGGCATTCAGGCTGTCTGCTGCCGGGGTCAGCACCTGCTGCCAGGCCTGCTCCATCGGGCTCACAAATACCGTCTGACCAAAGCCGCTCCACTCCTGGCCGAGGCTGGCGGCAATCAGGCTGCCATAGTCGCGGGTTTCGGTGAGGTCCACGGCCCTGCCCTGGAATACCGTCTGGGCAAGGGTCTGGGCCATTACCTTCGGGTCTGCCGCGTTGGTCACCTGCTGCAGGCGCAGACGAACCTGTGTCACCCGGGTCAGGAACGACTGCAGGCTTTGTTCCTGTGCGCCAGTGCGGTTCTTGTCCATCAGCGCCAGCACCGGGCCAAAGGTCGCATCCAGCGGCCCGTGAACGCCTGCACTCTGGTCAATGGCATCCTTATTATCACCCCCGAGCAGGTTTTTGGCCGATTTCACCAGCGAGTCCGAAATGGCTTCTCCCGTCTGGCCGGTGCGCCCCTGCACGTTCAGGGTGTTCATCAGGGCCACCAGAGGTGACTGGCGCACGTCGGCCATCAGGGTCAACTGGTCAATCGAGTCCGACAGCGTGGCCGCCGGGTTCCAGTGCAGACTGTTGAGGAATTCCAGCCAGGCCCCGCCAAAGTCCGCAAAGTAGCGGTCAGTCAGGCGCTTCTTCAACGCTTCTGGGGAGGTTTCATCCTGTGCCGCCGGACGCTTGCTGTCAGTAAGTACCCAGTCGAGCTCATCCCGGCGCGCCTTCACCACGTTATCGATAGCAGGCTGCACCGCCTGCTCCCAGGCCTGGCGGGTGAACATCCCCGGCACAGCCTCAGCGGTACTGAACAGCCGCGCCGCGTCCGTGTCGCCGGTCATATCATCCAGACGCATATCAACATACAGGTGTGCGACCTGCGAGAGCATCTTCTGGTACAGGGAGGATTCGCTGTTGCGCACGCCCATCAGGCGAACCAGCAGCGAACGTGCCTGGCTGACCATGCTCTCATCAGCGGGTAACCTCCACTGTGGATGGACGGCCAGCTGCGCCCCGTAAAACGACAACAGCGACGGGCCCTCGCCCTGCCAGACGCCGTCTTTCACACCATCGCGTTTCGGCCAGTCATGCAACAGCGCGGTACTGAACCAGGCCGCATCCATATGCTCCGGACGGGCCAGCATCAGGTAGAGCTTGAGCTGGTCATACGTGGTTTTTGCCATCTGCTCGCGCAGCGGGCTACCCGGCGGTAACGCGTTAAAGGCACTGACCTGCTTCTGCAGATGGCTGGCTGCCGCATCACGCAGCAGAGGCAGCGCGCTGGCCTGATAGCGTGGCCAGAGAGCAGCCAGTAGCGCGTTATTCTGACTCAGCCCGGCCTGTTCATACCACGGCACACCGTGCTCAGCGCGGTATTGCAGACGGGCCAGGGTTTTCTGGAGCTCAGACAGGGCATGCAGCCGCTGCTCCAGCGGCTGATTTGATTGCGAGGCCAGAGAGGCCTGCACATCCGCCCCTGCAATCTGGCTGCGGTTAGTGGCATAGGCAATGCCCATCCAGGCGGCCCAGCCCACCATCGCCAGGGCGATAACCGACGCAAACACTTTGCGCCAGGGAATGCCCGGTTTGCGCGGCCGCAGTGCGGCAGGCAGCGTCCGGACAGAATCAGGCAGAGCATCCCAGCGCTTATCCATCCCCCAGTGATGTTTGACAGCGCGCTCAGCATCGGCAGAGGGCTGACTGAACACAAGCCCGGCCAGCGGCAACGGACGGTACGGATTGAGCATCACCGACAGCGGAATGGTCACGCTCTCCGGTTCGCGGACCAGTTGGTCGGCCAGGGCCAGCAAGAAATTATGCTTCACGTCTCCACAGGTTTGCTGCAGGCCCTGTGAGGTCAGTTCCGGCGTCAGGGCGGCGAGCTGCTCTGCGAGCCCCTCCGCGTGACACCCGGCAGGCAGCAGGCAACCCGTCGCCTGCACAATGCGCCCTTCCGGTTGACCGGCGCGCGGATGCAGGGACCAGACATACAGCGGGAGTGTCCAGCCCAGCACATTCATACGGTCACTGATGGCATGGGAAAGGGAATCCATGGTGCTTTCAGACGGGGCCGGTGAAGGTCGCTCCAGCCCGGGCGCTGACAGCTGGTCAAAGGTCGAGGTGACCCACACCAGACCATCCACCGGACGACGGCGCAGTTTACGCAGCGCGGTCAGCCAGGCACTGTCTGCCGGCGTATTGAGGTCCCCGCCCCACAGCAATAGCGTTCCGCGATCTTCCTGCCAGAGCTGATCTGTCAGGCCAGGGGTCAGCAGCTCGACCTCAGAGGCGGTGCCAGTGACCAGCAGGATGCGTGTTTTACGTCCCCAACGCCGACCGTAGAGGTTACGCATGGCGAGGCGGATGGTGTCGACGGTGACGTTGCGTGGTGCGGTCTGTTTAACGCGACCTTCATCGACGGGCAGCACATTTTTACGCTTTGCCTGAAAACGGTGCCATCCTTGATTGATGGCAAGGCTAATTGTTTTGCCATGACGAAACATGAGCAACAGAAATAAAGCACCGGCAAGCACCAGGCTTTTCAGAAGCGTAGTATGCAGCCCAATCTGGTCGCCAAAGTGCCAGATTAACCAGGCAATCCCGCCTGCTAAAAGCGCGGAGAAACCCAGTCTTCCCCAGCCTCCGCGCCATGCTGAATCAACCGTGGTCATCGTTTCGGTTCCCTGTTTGCACTGTATTAATAAATTTCTGCTCACCATCTGTAGAAAGCATCAGACAGTCTGCTTTTTGTATGTTCACGATATCGCTGGCGACTGCTGCCATTATCCATGGAGAAAAGGGGCCGCTGAGCCCGGCATATTTTTCCAGCCAATGGAGCTGTTCAGGTTTCCAGTGCCCTGTGTATATGGCAGCTGCTTCAAGCAGAACAGGAAATAAATCGCCCCAGGTAACCTGATCACCGATGATATTTTCTGTGGTACAGGCCTGAGTCTGCGTTGAGAAAAACGTATCCAGTGATTGACCGATATCAACCATATCTAACGACATTGGCCGTAGCAGGCAGGCATCATGTGAAAGTTGATATTTAGCGGCAACATCATCTGATGTCAGCAACAAAGAGGCCAGGATGTCGCTATAACGCCCTTTCCCCTGAGTCTGATGCACCAGAATAAGATCCACATCCAGAGTTGGCGATTTGATCCGTTCTTCCAGCCAGATAAAGGTCTTTGCGGTCTGTATATTCAAAACAGGGACAGGGCGCAAAGGAACTGTGCCCTGCCAGGCCTTTGCAAATTCGTCCTGAAGTTTCAGAGGATCTTCCTGCGAATCCGTCAGCAAAGAGGCACTAAGGGGTAAGTCTGATGGAACCCTGGCCAGGACATCACTGGCACATTCAAGTAGTTGTGAGAAGCAGTTTTCTGGAGTTGGTTGATTAAAATGCCGCGTCAAAGTTGTGTGCTGCATCTGCTCAGCTGAGGCCTGAAAAAAACGAGATGGCGTCAGAGCCTCCGGAAAAATGACACTGCTATGAAGCACTGCAATGTTTCTCCCAGCCCATTCACCCCATTGTTGCTGGGCGTAATCAGCCTCATTAGCCTCGAACTCGTGCTTATCAAATGCACTATTGAAGACCCAACCCCGCAGGCAAAGGAAGAAAAACCAGATAACTATGGGGCTTGCTGTGACGACCCAAATATTGAATGCCTGTAAAGGCCCTGAAAGCTTATTAGCATGCAGGACGAACAGCATCACACTCCCTACAACTGCAACAACTCCCAACATAAGCCAAAGAACAAAGGAAGGCTCTTCAGGCTTCTTGGATACCGTTGATTTCTGACGCTCCCAGCTCATTAGTTATCCTATTACACAATCCGGCGCGCTGGATATCAGCTGACAACCACATTCACAGCGGCAACCATCCACAGCAATCGCTTTACCGTCTGAAGACCATTCAGGCGAACCTTCAATGATGGTATTAACACCATGTCCTTCTTTCGGACAGCTAACTTTGTCTCCGATCAGTGCAACCTTTTTACCATTAACAATCATGGTCGAGGATGCAGAAAGCACCTGTCCCCCATGTGTAGTTTTATCACCGAGTAAAACAAATCCTTTAGACATGACGATCTTCCTTTTGCTATAAAAACAAATAATTAATTGACTGGCTGTACATTTTCAATAACCGTCCAGAAAACCAGATTCGGATCTTGCTCTGGCGATATCTTCACAAATTGTTGAGATTCGATAGTTCTTATTTCATGCACCATGGCATCAACGCCACTTCTTGCCGAGCCACAGTTCTTTTCGTCAGGAGCGTTATTCAAATCCTTACAAACCATATAATCACCCAGCACTTTCACAGCACTGCCTTTCTTTGGGCTGGATAGTTTGGGTGCTACAAACGGATAAGCAGCATCACCGTGCGACACCGTAACCGCACCATTCATTTCACCTTTAACATCAAAGGAGGTGACATTAAAACCACCAGAAAGATCTATTTTTATTAAATCTCCCTTATCTGTAGTCACGGAATAAAAGTAGTCATCACCGGCTGGGTATTGTACAGTCTCTAATCCTGCATCGTACTTATTAAAAAGTTGCTGGTAGTTATCATTCCTGTTTTCAGAGTTATTTTCTGATGTGGCATTTGCTGTGTAAACATACCATGTAGGCTTTGCTCTCCCCTCAAGAAGCATTGCGATTTTACGCTCACCATCAACTATATAAAATTGTTTTACTTTATATTTAACACCATTCAAATACGGCAGTATAATTTTATTAACAACACCGCTCCTCACATTAATTGACAATATCGCAGAGAACCCATACCCCTCATTATCTTCAACAGACGCACTGGTGTATAAAGTGTCTCCATTATCAGAAAGAGAGGCAACGTCGCCAAGTGATTTAAGTGAATAATTTATGTTTTCTGGAAAATGGACCACTGTCAGCTTATTACCCTTCGTGCTCTTTGATAAAAGAGAAAAGTGCTTATCAAAAAGAGCAATAGTTACATTATTTTTATCGTCAAAGAAAACTCGGTGAGCTTTATCTGAGGCATTGCTTGCTGCCCCGGAAAACATGATTCTAGATACAGGGGCGTCAATGCTGTAAGAATAAACACCATTCCCGTCAGTAAAGATACAATGGCCATCACTTGAAGAAATGATAACATTATTCATGGGTGCAACGTTGGAGTACACATCTCTAGGTCGAAACTGTATTCTCTTAACCCCGGACTTAACGTCAGCAGCCCATAGATAATGACTTGCTCCACCTACCCCACCACAGATAACCCCGGTAGTCGCATTAAAATCCATGCCACCTGATAAACTGTATCCAATTAACATTCGATCTTTAACATCTGGACCGTTCCACAAGTACAGATTGAGATTCTTAATATCTCTAACAAGATAATACTGGTTACTCGCAAGAGAATTTAATGAAAAAAGCAATGAACAAAAAACAACAAGAACTTTAGAGAATGTTAATTTCATACATAAATCCATTTTATCTAGTCGTTAACTACACACCGAAAAACATAGGTAGGCAGAATCCCATCTTTATCATAATTGAAAACGAAGTGCATTTTGAAATTAGGTCTGAGCACTGAAAAAGTTATTACTTATTAATCACACAACGAAAAACACCATCGTCATAATCATGATCATCTTCTGATTTTGGACTTGGTGGTGAAGATTGCCTGAACATCGTTAACGCATATTGGTCATCCCCACCAACAGCTCCGCGTAGAACTTTCTTTTCTCTTTTTGCTGGCCCCTGAGGATTTTTGACTGGAGAATGTGAATAGTAATCTGATGAATACCAGTCATTGGTCCATTCTTTTCCACTTAATCCCATATCATAAAGGCCCAAAGGATTTGGTGGATATTTACCAACTGGATAAATTGGAAGCCCTAACCCACCAGTATATTTATCTAACTCATCATAAGTTGGATAATTTCTGCCACGCTCAATCTTTCCATTATCAGTTGCAAAGGGTAAATATTTGCCTTCTGAACGTGCAGCATACTCCCATTGAGCTTCTGTCGGTAAATCTATTTTTTTCCCTGACTGCGCCCCTAGCCATATACAATAATCCTTTGCTCGCTGCCAGGTAACACTCACTGAGTAATCATCACTCAGAAGCAATGGAGAGTTTTTGGCAAGAATGTCAACAGGCGGGGAGGGTGTGCCTGTCACTTCCAGATATATTTTATAGTCGGCATTTGTGACCTTATATTTCGAGATCATAAAACTTCCAAGAACGACCTTATGAAGTACTTTATCGTCTTGTTGAATACTAAAAGGCAATTTCTCCCCAACCAACGGTCCAAAGTCTCCCATCAGAAAACCACCGCCATTAACACTCACCATGTTTGCAATTGATTTATCAATAAGCTTATTGGCTAATTCTGATTTTTTTGATGAACCATCACAAGCAACAATTGTGAAAACAAGGAGCAACAATGTTTTTTCTACATTTCTATTTTTCATTACTACCTGCCTTATGCCATTTGAGTATTAATATTGTGATGTTCATTAATCAATGCAATATATTGTTTTATTTCGTCATGAGGAATTGGTCTAAAAGGTTCATCTGGATCAACTGTGTCAGGAAGCCTTTCATAGAGAGTATGGATATTTTTTTCGTATTGCGTGGAGTAGCTCCCCATCAATCCGAACTCCGTCATTCCTAAAAAACTCAACAATGCCTTTTCATTAACTTCTGCACTACCCTTTCCTTCTGCCGGTATAGCAGTCATGTGTTGCATAACATTATTATAATCTGCTTTACTCTGCACCCATTTGAAGCAATACATTATTGCTGTTTTCCTTAACTGCATCACCCCCCATTTACTAGCGTCCTTTTTTTGGTTTCTTTGATCTATAATATCCAAGGCGTTAAAATTCATTAGTTGTGATATTATAGAACCTTTTGTTTCTGGTGGCGTATACTTCAACTGATCTGGATTGGCTATAATGCTGTTCATTAAAGCCACACGCTTATCTTCGTTATCAAGAGCTTGGTTAAATTGTCTCAAAATCCCACGAACATCACTATTCAGGTGATTAAACATTTCAGCTCCAATTTGAATTTTCTCTGCGACTAATATTATTGGAATTGCGCACAAAGCTCTAAATGAATCACGAGGCATCATGTCCTCAAGCTTCTGGTAGTCAACATTTCTCAGCATATACATAAAGCCTTTCATAAATGCCGCAAACGAATTACCGTCAACTTCAAAGCCCAAAGACCCTTTAGCTCCAACTCCCCAGCACAATGCAGCCTTACAATAAATCCTGAAGCGACTGTTAATATAAGTTACGTAGAAAACAGCAGTTCCTCCGGCCCCGGCCTGAGCGGTTACCCCCAGGGATAAGGTGGCAATCGCTGTGAATTTCTTCTCTTTGGTAACAATTGGCGAATTATCTTCGTGTTTTACATCGCTGTCATCATCAGGATGCGGATCAAACCATTCAATAGCCCCGCTAACATTGCCACCTGCCTGAATACCGGCAAAAGCACCAATTTCTCCGCCAGCCTTAACATCAGGCTGGGGGATAGTAAGATTAATTTGTCGCTGGCCTGGAGGCGGCGGTGCGGTCAGCCGTGCTGAACTACCCTTAATCCCATAGCCCTTTGCCATTTCTCCACTAAAATCGGCTTCCACACCCAGCTCAATTCCCAGGCTTGCCCCGGCATTGCCCGATAACACCGCATTAATCGTGTACCGAATAGCCCCCATATTACAGACACCACCGACTACACCCGCAGATGCTTTGGCAGGAAACAACAATGCGGTACCAAGACGGTCAGGAATAAAAAGTTCAGCGGACGCTTTTGCCTCACCCAGTGCAAAACTTGAATGGCCTTCCATCTTCGCGGAGGCTTTCTTTTCTAATGGGTTAAATTCAGCAGACAATCCGGCCCCCTGGCTGTAGCGCATCAGTTGAGCTTGCGCGCTGATGTCGACGTACTGATGGTAAGTTGACTCATCTTCAGGTTTATCATTTTCGCTGGGCCATGTTAGCCCTTTATTCATTTTTTTTGCCCAGTCAGTAAGAACAACATTACTGTCTTCTATTAGTTCATCTTCGAATTTCAGACTGAGCGATGCTTCTTTTAATTGTTTCTTTAACTCTTCGGTGTCTATCTTCCCCGAACGAACTGTTTTTTTTGTTTCATTACCTTCGGAATCGACGCCAGTAACTTCTTTATCTGTATATTTAATGAAGCTAGCCTCACCACTTTCCTTATCTACCTCACTGAGCTTGTACTTCCGCCAGTGGCTGCGAATTTTATCGGAGCGGACATAGGTACTCTTAAATCCAGCAGTCTTCTGAAGAGGAATCAATTCCATAAGGCCGATAGCTGAACCCTTGGAGTTCTCATCTAGCAATTCCCCCTCGGGAATCTTTGCAGTTAGCGTTTTAAGTTCTGCCTTTAGTTTTTCGTTAGCGTCATTGAGTTGTTGATAGGTGCTCTGAAGTTTACTGTCATAAGCACGTTGTGGTTTCTTACCCGCCTGAGTCAATATTTCGAAATTGAGTTCATCCAGAGCAATCTGCGCTTTCTTCTGATCTTCCAGCAACGCTGTCATTTTCAGCTGTTCCTGTATGAGTAAGCGGTTATCTTTTGCATCAACGCAAAGTAATGTTGCACTGCCCGGGTGAAAATAAACCTGAGGACCATGCTCTCCGTTGACGACAGTGTTTTTACTCACGTTATCCAGACTACTTTGCTGTGTACCTTTAGTCATTTTCTAACTCCCTGAATTAGCCACCGAGCAGTTCAATATTGATTTTGCTTTTTGCCGCACCGAATATTTCAGCCGTCTTACCTTCACTGTCAGTGCGCCCTTCATAAACAGAACCATCAGCAGTGGTGATCCGATATCGCGTATTTGCCAGGATATCGCCAGACTCCTTATCCTGTGCAACAAAGTTCTCACTATATCCTTGCGGAAGCTCCGGTTTAGGTGCGTCATAGTCCGCACTTCCCATTTTCTGGACATTGGCACACTTCAGTAAAATATTGCCCGGTGCACCGAGTTCCATATTCCCACCGGCCAGTTTCATAAATGCACCGTCACAGTTAACAACCAGCTCTGTTGCACCCGTGATGACTACTTTGCCTTCCACGCTGGTCACCGTTATGTCTTTTTTTGCCGTTGCCTCCAGCGCATCGTCCTGGGCCTGGATTTCCACTTTCCCCTTCGCTGCAAACAGCTTCATCCCGGCCTTGCGTGCCAGAATACTTACAGCTTCACCCGCAGCCACGGTAAAACGTTTCAGTGCGCTGATATCCGTATTCTGCTGGGACATGATCCCTACGCTGGCAGTACCAGAAGCGACACGCACTGCCTGAGGACTGGTGATACTCACACCTTCAGGCGCATTCAGCATGATCCCGGGTTTGGCGAGTTCTTTGAGCGCTGCGTTGAGTGTCTGCTGACTTGCCGTATCCGCTGGAAGAGCATCAGCGCCTTCAGCAGCAGATGACAAACTTTTTGCTATCGTCAGAGCATTTTCAAGCTGGGCAACAGCCTCTTTCATAGAGAGCATCTTGTCCCCGGCTATCGGTTGTTTATCTGCTGTGATAAACACCCCGGCCCCTCCTCGGATGGAAACATGCCTGTCAGTCCGTAACTCTGCTCCCTCACCGCGTAATTTACGGGAGGCGTCTACGTTGTGGCCTAAATTAAGCTGCGTCTTGCCCCCGTACTCGGTGCTGAGCTTAACGTGCTCCTCACCGCGTTTGTCTTCCATCCGCAGCTTGTTCAGCCCCGCAGTGCGGATGATGTTGCGCGTGCTGTTGGCTTCAGTGACGTGATCGACATGACGGGAATCATGCATTGCATGGGCGATATACGGGCGATCCGGATCGCCTTCATGGAAGGCGATGGCCACTTCCGTGCCCTGAATCAGCGGGAAGTGGAAGCCGTATTTGTCGCCGCCGTAGGGTTTGGCGAAGCGTACCAGCATACTTTCCATGCCCTGACGTTTGTCGTCGCGGTCGGCGTCAAACTTCACCCTATACATGCCAGATGCATCCTGCCAGGCGTAGATATCGTTGTCTTTGGCGCTGGTCACGCGTGCCATCAGGGTGCCGCTGACCACCGGGCGCTTTTTGGCCGCAGGTCGCCAGCAACGGTTCTCGTAGTACGGCATCGCCGCCCACTCCACCTTCAGGGCGTTCTGACGGCTGGCAGTGTAGCCGGCGCTGACGATGATGAGCCCGTTTTCGGTTTCACGGGGCAGGGTCGGCGGGATGGCCGTTTCCGTAATGGTCAGCACCTGGGCCGGGCTGAGGGTGTGGTCGGTGCTGCTGCCGGTCACCGTCGTCTGGTTTGACAGGAAGCGTTCATGCTCCAGACGCGCCCAGAAGTTGGCGGTTTCCGCCGCAGGGGTAATTTTGTCACCCCGCTCAAGATGCCGCGGGCGATGGTGATACACCTCACCGTAGGTGATGCCCTCCCCGTCGCCCCGGGTCATGTCTGCCGGCACCGAAGACAGGACGTTCTGGGCCTCCCGGTGGTTGTAGTCATTCGCTGTAACAGAGCGCTCCACCACGTTGTGCCGGACGTTGACGGCCCAGACTGAATCCACCGCGTTATCATTCATGCCCGACGGGCTGTTCAGCGGCAGTTTTTTCCCGAACGTCCAGGCGCTCTGCTTGTCCGCGAAGTGCACCACTTCGGTCTGAGTGTCAGGCTGCAGGGTGAAGAAATAAAATATCCCCACTTCGGCCAGCAGGCGTTCGATAAACGCGAGGTCATTTTCCTGATACTGGTTAATCTGTTCCCGCTTCGGGTAGTCGGCCTTGAGCGTGAACTCATACTCCCAGTCTTTCAGCCCATGCTCCTGGAGGACTTCGGTGACCACCTCCGGTACCGACTTGTTGACGAAGAAACGATGGGTACGGAACTGATGGCGCAGAAGAGACAGGAACGGCTCAATAATAATCTGGTAAGTCGCCTGGTCACGTGAACCCCTGATACGCTTAAAATGCGTCACCACACCATGCACCACTTTCTGTCCGGTCAGCCCTATCAGTGGCCCGGTTCCCATGGTCAGCGTGGCAGGCCTGGTCAACAGTTGCGCTGAATTGATATTCTGATCGCTGCTGGTAAAGATAATGTCGTAGTGGTAAAGCTCACTCATGAACTCCTTACCGCTAAACTCTTCCACATCCAGTGAGGCTGCGCAGGACGGAATATCCAGACGGTAGCGGTTCAGTCCGCCTTCAGTTAGCGCAGGCAGGGTGTTCTTAAGCGTATCTGTCAGACTCATGATATTGACTCCATGGGATTACCTGCAGTCCATGACTTTTTTTCCGAAGGGCAAGCAACAGGTTTAATCAGAGGGTACTCAGCGAGTACGAAAAAGAGTGATTGCAGCTCCAGCCCCTGGAGCGCAGGCAAGGGTTTTAACCAGCAACACGGTCATTTCAAAATTGTTCAAGCCGTATTCACCGTCGCCACTAATGGGGATAAAGCGCTTAACAAATATGTAAAAACAAGCATCCGGAAGAAACAGCACTCCCGCCATCACTAAAGTTAAAAAGATAAAAACCTTCATCACTTTATACCGGGACACTATTCAGAAACTTCAATTGAACCATAAGGCCGTGATATTTCGCGATCGGTCAAAGGAAAGTTATATACCTGGGTTTTATTAACATCTATTCCGACAACAAAATTCCGGGGTTCATCTTTGTTGCCTGCTGAATGAAGCACGAATTCAACAATGTATTTATTACCATCCATGAAATGGTAGTAAGACGAAGGAATGCACAATGCACCATCAACAATCTGAAGGTCTGGCGAGAAGTTGAATTTTTTCTCTTTAGGCGGCGTTCCCCGAAGATTGATCCCCATGTCTGCAGGCTGATAATCTCGCGCATCATTAATACTCATGCAAACGTCATTACCCTGCCTGCTCACCTGCGCAGTTTCATCCAGGCTCATTCTGTCGCCAGGCCCCGGGCACCCTGTCAGGACTACCGAAGACAAGCCTAATGAAACGATAAAGATAATTTTTCGAAAATAGTTCACGCTTACCATGGGAAACCTCTCAGAGAATTTTTATACCCTTCGCGTATTGCTGCCTCAGACGTGTCACCATCAAGCGTAATAGCGGGATATTTTTTATTTTCAAGGTGCCACCAGATTTCATAGCCAAATGTCTGTAAAACAAAATTATCGGCAATAATCTGTGCCTGCTGCTCCATCGGATAGTCACTCATCAGGCGGCCATCAAGCGTATAGCGATAGCTGACAAGCCAGCTCACAAGCCCTCTTCCAATAACATTCATTCCTTTTTCACACTGCCAGACATGACTCATTTCGTGAATAAACATATGTTGAAGCGAATACGTCGACTGTGAAAAATCATCCCGGTACTGATTAATGAAATATATTTCACCATTTGGCGTCATTGCCGTATTGGCATCCTGTGCATTAAACGGCAGATAACTACCATGATGAATTTTCACCTTCTCGTAATCGATCCGGTTACCGAATACTGTTCTGGCTAAGGCGGTTTCCCCTGCGGTCAGTTTTCTGACTGAATCATCTTCCTGCTTCTTGTCGTTCTTCTTTTTCTTACTGGCATCATGAATGGACATTCCCTGCCTCCGGATTAGCTTTCAGCCGTGTCTGAAAATTCAAGCCCAATCCCTTCCTCATCACTCCAGCCTAACGTCAGCGATTTCGGTTTCTGCTTCGCCGCCATATGGGTGAGCAGTTGCTGGCTCAGCACCGGCAGGATTTGCTGGTTGAGCAGGCTGTCGACGTTACGAGCACCGGTGTCCGGTAACAGGCAGGCAGAAGTCAGCGCGTCGAACAGGCTCTCGTCGATGTGCATGGTCAGACCGTAATGACGACGTAAGCGCTTGCTGACCTGATCCAGCTTCATCTGCACGATGGTACGCATGGCGGTTTCCGCCAGAGGGCGATAAATTACCGTCTGGAAACGGGCCAGCAGTGCGGGCTGGAAGTGGTCACGCAGGATGGGCCGCAGCAGTTCGTGCAGCTCGCCTTCGGTAGCGTCCAGCTGCTCGTCCAGCAGTTGCATAATGTGGTCACTGCCGAGGTTGGCGGTCATCAGAATGACAGTGTTGCGGAAGTCGATTTCACGCCCTTCACCGTCGCGCATAAAGCCGCGGTCGAACACCTGATAAAACAGGTTCATGACATCGCGGTGCGCTTTTTCCACCTCATCCAGCAGCACCACGCTGTACGGGCGCTTGCGTACCGCTTCGGTCAGGATGCCGCCCTGGCCGTAACCGACGTAGCCCGGAGGCGATCCCTTCAGTTGGGAAACGGTATGCGGCTCCTGGTACTCCGACAGGTTGATGGTGATGAGCGATTTTTCACCGCCGTACAGCACTTCTGCGAGCGTGAGTGCGGTTTCGGTTTTCCCGGTGCCGCTCGGGCCGACCAGCAGGAACACGCCCTGCGGGCCGTTTTCAGAGGTCAGCCCGGTTTTGGCCGCACGCAGACGCTGGGCGATGGCGTTGAGCGCCACGTCCTGCCCGACGACACGTTTACCGATTTCATATTCCAGGTTCAGCAGTTCAGTCTGTTCGTCCTTCATCAGCGAGGAAATCGGCACCCCGGTCCAGTCGGCAATCACGTTGGCCACGGTGCGGGGGTCCACATCCACCTGAATCAGGGCGTCGCCCTGTTGTTCATTTTCCAGCTGTTGCTTCAGTGCCATGATTTCGGCCTGCTGACTGATATCCTGGCGGCTGGCCATCAGCTGCTGTGCCAGTAACTTTTCATGGATAAAACGACTTTCCTGCTGCTGCAGGGTACTGTCGAGCGCCACTCGCTGTTGTTCAATCAGGCTCAGCCGGTCGCTGTGCGTACTGCCTCCGACCGCGATATCCTCCAGCAGGGCCTGCTCTTCCAGTTCCAGCGCGGTCAGCTGCGCTTTCAGGCGCACTATCGCTTCCGGTACGGTATCAAGACTCATGCGTACGCGGGCGGCGGCGGTGTCGAGCAGGTCAACCGCTTTATCCGGCAGTTGACGGCCGGTCAGATAGCGGCGCGACAGCGTAACCGCAGCCCGCACCGCATCGTCTGTAATGTGGACGTTGTGATGCTCGGCATAGCGGGATTTCAGGCCACGCAGCATCAGGCAGGCGGTCTCGTCGTCCGGCTCATCCACTTTCACCATCTGGAAGCGACGCTCCAGCGCGGCATCGCGTTCAAAATACTGTTTGTATTCGCTCCAGGTGGTGGCAGCAATGGTGCGCAGCTCACCGCGCGCCAGCGCCGGTTTCAGCAGGTTAGCCGCATCCGCGCCGCCCGCCTGATTGCCCGCGCCGATTATGGTGTGCGCTTCGTCGATAAACAGCAGCACGGGTGCTGGCGACGCCTGCACCGCATCAATCACGTTTTTCAGCCGCTGTTCGAATTCACCTTTCACGCCCGCCCCCGCCTGCAACAGACCCAAGTCGAGGGTGCGCAGGCTGACGGTTTTCAGACTTTCCGGTACATTGCCTTCGGCAATGCGCAGCGCCAGGCCTTCCACCAGAGCGGTTTTACCCACGCCCGGTTCGCCGACCAGAATGGGGTTGTTCTTACGACGGCGGGAGAGAATATCGACCATCTGGCGGATTTCGGTATCGCGACCGAACACCGGATCGATTTTGCCCTCTTTCGCCTTGGCAGTGACGTCGAGGGTGAATTTATCCAGTGCGTTCTGTAGCGCAGGATTGAGTTCACCTTCTTTTATCTGAGCCCCGACCGGACGCCCTACAAACTCCACTTCGCCACCGTGACGCTGCGCCAGTTCGGCGTCGTGCTGCATTTCCGGACGCTCATCCGACTGTGCATCCAGCAACGGACGCAGGCGTTCCAGTTGGCTTTGCCCCAGGGTCAGTAATGGCCACAGACCGTCGCAGCGCGCCAGTTTCGGTTTATCGACCATCGCCATCAGCAGGTGGACACTGCGAATGTGTTCTTCACCTGCCAGTGACGCCCGCATCCAGGCGTCCTGCATAAGTGTCTGAACGCTGTCTGCCAGCTGTGGGCGATTGCGTACGGAGCGCGGCAACGCATCCAGCCAGCCGAGTAAGTCCTGCCACAGGGCGTCCATGTCCCATTCGTAGCGACGCGCCAGCACCGTCAGGTCACCTTCGCCCTGCTCCAGCAGTTTCAGCAGCCAGTGCTCTGGCAGGATTTCCGCATGTGCACGGGTCTGGCACAGGGAGGCGGCCCCTTCCATGGCACGGGCACAGTAAGGGTTCAGACGTCGCAGCAGAATGGCTGGGTTTTCCATGAGATTCTCTCTTTATCGGTTCCTGGACACGCTACCGCCCCTCGCTGTTTCCCGTTGTTCAGGAGACCAGAGCGCACAAGGTCAGGCTGGCAGTCAGATTGTGGTTTTGCTGAGCGCCCGGCTCGCAGACACTCAGCAAAACTGCGGACAGGAGAACCTGCCCGCAATGGGCTTACGCAGTAGTACGTTCGCTCCAGGAGTCGGAATGAATGATGTTGCCGTCTTTGTAGGTCCAGGTGATTTTTTCGTAACGCAGCTCGATCGCTTCGAGGTGGTTATGCTTCTCGAAGGAAGGATCTTTGATGTCGTGCATTTTCGGCGCGACTTTCACCAGCTTGACGTTCTCAAGTTTGGTGTTGAAATATTCAACTTCCTGGCCCGCGTCGTTGATTTTGTACCACTTGAATTCGGCAGACTTCAGGGTCTGGCCGGTGGTCACCGCCTTGTACAGGTACGGGCTGGAGGAGTCGATTTCCTTGGTGAACAGGAACGGGGTGTGAATGCGGGTCCCGGTCAACTTGCCGGTGTTGTTATCGGTCGGGATGTACAAGTTATGCTCCTGTGCCACCACTTCGATGCTGCCTTCACGGTCTTTAACGTCTACGGAACCTTTAATATCCGCACCGCCGTCGTCTTTCAGCCAAAGATAAACAGGAATTGCCATGGAATTACTCTCCAGTGTGTTGTGATACGTCATCATCCTGCGATGACGCTTGGGGTTTGCCCGGTATCTGACAGGCGTCGGCCTGAGGTACCAGACTGATTTCGACACGGCGGTTGAGCGCACGGCCTTCCGGCGTGTCGTTTGTCGTTACGGGGCGGCTTGCACCGTAGCCCTGCACCGCAAAACAGCTTTCCGGCACATCGCCGGTGTCACGCATCCAGTTGCGCACCGATTCAGCACGCTTCAGAGACAGCGGTTGGTTGATCTGCTGACTGCCGGTGTTGTCGGTGTGACCCGCCACCACAATCAACCAGCCCGGTCTGGCTTTGATGCCCACCAGGGAGTTCACCAGCACTTTGGTCGAACCCACCTTCAGATCCGCTTTGCCGGAGTCGAACAGCGACATGCTGTCGAGGCGGACGGTTTTCAGTCCCTGAATAATCTTTTTGATAACGGGCGGTGGTGGTAGTGGCGGCGCCCAGTCATTCACCGCCGCTTCTACCGGCGGGATCAGGCGCAGTCCCTGATACAATCCTAAGCGGTAGCGCAGGGGCTCACCGCGCCGCTGCCAGTCATCCAGCAGCGCCCCGTCAGCACGCAGACGTTGCTGCGCCCGGAGTTTAGGGGCAACGGGCTGACCGCCAAGGTGATGATAGAGAGCAAGGTGATCACCGACATTGCGGATCAGACGCTGGTTATTCACCCAGGACGCCAGCATCGCCAGTGCCAGGAAAATCCCCGCAATAAGGCCGACATAACGCCAGAACACCATCCGGCGACTGACGCCCCGGCGTCGTGGCAGGCCGGACAGCAGCAGCTCCGGCAACGGTAAGGGATCTTCGGACGGAGGAATGTCCGGGGGCAGGGCCGTTAGGCCGGCGATATGCTGTTGCCAGAGGTTGTCGGCAAGCCCTCTGACGGGCGTCATACAGATCCCCTGAGCACAGGGCTTCAGGGCAGGCGACTCGCCATGACGTACCTGCAGCAGTGTGTTAACGGTGCTTGCCTGCCAGCTCAGCAGGCTGTCCAGCCACAACCCCTGACTCAGGCGTGACAGACGCTCGCGGGCATCGTTGTCCCGGGTCCACTCCGCCAATGACAGATTGCCCTGACCGGGCTGATAGACCTGAATGCCGGCGCGGTTACTGACGGTAGTAAACCAAATGGGCTCTGCGTCGTGGCTGGCGGCTGACGGCGACACCCAGGTGACAGTCCAGACGGGCGGAATACTGCCTGTTGTGGGACGACACTGCACCACACCACGCTGCCAGCCCCTAAGCTGCTGGGTAAAATCATCCGCAGAGGTGTGTTTTTCGGGCTGAATGGCCAGTAAGACAGAAATCTGCGACACCAGGGCCGGGCGCACCTGACTCAGGTGCTGCGCAAGCTTTGGCAGATGTTCCGCATCCTTTACCCGCAGATACCAGCCCTGCCGGGTTTCCCGGTGGCAGGTGCCGGGCGCAAACAGCGCCGTGTTATCTCCGCAGGCGAGAATGACGGCCCCCTGAAAATCTTCTGGCGGCAGACTGTCATCCCCGAGATCACTGACCGCGGCGGCCAGCGTCAGGGCCGCCCGTCGCTGGCGCCACAGCATCATGCTGGCGATCAGGATAACCAGCAGACTGAGTGCCACACGGCTGGTGATAGACAGCGGCCAGAAGCCCAGGACGAGCCACAGCGCCAGCACCGCACCCAGCGCCGTTAACAGACTCCGGTAAGCATCACGCATCGCTTACCCCGGCCTGACAATCTGGCTCACCAGATCGGTGAGCGACGACGAGAGGAAAAACCAGAGTGCGGCCAGCGCCGCCGCGCCGATAACCCAGGACAGCCAGTACCCGCGACGACCGCCACGCAGGCGGGAGGCCCTGGTCACAACCGGTGCATCCTGCGCCAGCCGGAATGCCGGCACCCGCTCACCGAGCTTGCGGACCACATCTTCCCGGTGTTCGTCATCCTGCTCACGGTACTGCCCCACAAACCCCAGTTGCAGGGTGCGGTACAGACAGGTCAGCACCGCGGTGTCCGGGGCGGGCTCTTTCAGCTGGTGACGGATACGCTCCCAGAGCTCTTCCCCGGCATTCAGTGTGCCAAAGAAATGTGCCTGCAGCGGGTCCCGATGCCAGACCAGATACCCGTCATCGGTCGTCCCGCGGTTAAGCACGCTCTCATCAAGCAGTGCACACAGGGCATACACCATATGGTCACGGCTGATGTCGCTGTAACCTGCCTCCGTGAGCGCCGCTTTCGCCTCCTGCACCAGACGGCAGGCCCGGCGATAGAGCCCTTCCCCGTCCCGGACTTCCTGACCGCCGCGCAGCTGGCTGGCCATCAGCCAGCCCGGGTAGAAAATACGTTCTATCTGGCTGAGTTCGGATTTATTCATGAGCGCAGCACCGCAAAGAGTTCAAGATTTACATCCCCCAGTGAGCGCGGGGTGTAGAAGGTGCAACTGCCCATCTCAAGCATTGCCCGTGCCGCCTCAGTACTCAGATCCAGTGAGAAATATTGGTTCTCAAGACGTAACGGGATAGCGGTTGGAACATGGGTCAGCGGTTTGATAACCATCCCGCTCAGGGCCACATTCACCACGTCGGACACATCATCAAAGCTGCCCGCTTTACACAGCTGCGGGAATTTCGTCTGAAGTTCATGGTTCGGCATGGAGGAGCGTACGGAGAGGTAGAAATCTGCTCCTTCGCGCAGGCGCGCATCGTGCAGAGCACCTTTCCAGATCTGATCCTGATGCTCCAGGTGGATACTCACCACCCGCGACGGCAGGCTCGCTTCCAGTAGCTTGTCGAGCAGTGCCAGCAGCGGCGGGAATACCCGCTCAGGTGCATCGTGCTGATAGGCAGGAATATCGCCGGCGTCATGCTCCAGTGAGAAGGTCAGCAGACTGCCGGCCAGACGGGTCAATTCGCGGTACAGCAGTTCCGGGTGACGATCCGGCGTCTGCAGCAGTTCCGTCAGCACCGGCTCGGCGCTGTTCAGGGCATTGAGCAGCCAGAACAAGGAGACATCCGCGACCGCAAAGTCGGCCATCCGCTCATTGCTTTCACGACGCATGGCCATCAGGCGACGACGGCGTGCCTGCAGACGGACCAGCAGGTCGCCCAGCTCTGTGACCAGTAACGGACTGGCAGAAAGCGACAGCATGGGCGGGACAAACGCCGGGTCACGGCTCCACTGCCCCTGGGCATTACGTACCAGACGGGCCACCGGACAGGTCAGGTATGCCGTGTTTTCCTGGCTGGATAAGCGCAGCGTGATGGCGTTGCGCAGAATGGCCAGCTCCCCGCTTTCGTGCCCGGCGAGCTCCTGAACCACCACCCGCTCGGCCTTCCAACGGCGGGGGCGTTCGCTGTCCTGCCCGTTATCCAGGTTGCCGCCATTCGCACTCATCAGCGGCAGCGCGGCGACCACCTCTGCAGTCTCACTGCCGGCGGCAGAGGACAGGTCACAGACCGGCGGCAGCGTGTCCGCCAGGTCCGTATCCACAATCGTGCCATCCTGAAACCGCAGCACCAGTCGGATCGTATTCAGTCGGGACAGCGCGAGGGCCGCATCATCAAACTCAGCGGCCACCACGCCCCAGGGATGCGCAATCCCCATCCGGGCCACCGTGTCGGCAACGTGTTCACTCCACCGGCTCTGCTGCTGAAACTGTTGCGGGGCCAGTGCGGCCCCGTCCTCCCACAGTGGGCGATAAATTTTCATCCCTGATTTCCCCTCACCTTACGACTTGGCTTTTGGCATCTGGGAAACCAGTGACAGATTCACATCCATCCCTTCCACCTGGAAGTGCGGCACTGCATAGAGTTTCACGCGGAAGAAACCTGGGTTGTCTTCGATATCCTCGACCACGACTTTCGCATCGCGCAGCGGATGAGAGGCCTGCAGTTCATCGCCCGGATCGGTCATTTCAGTGACCAGGCCGCGGACCCAGGTGTTGAGCTCCAGCTCAAGCAGACGGCGATCTTTGGTGGTACCGATATTTTCACGCTGGATAAGCTTCAGGTAGTGCGCGATACGCGACAGCAGGAAGATGTACGGCAAGCGCGAATTGATACGGCTGTTGGCCGTCGCATCTGCGGTGTCGTACAGCGCCGGTTTTTGGGTGGAGTTAGCAGAGAAAAAACATGCGTAATCTTTGTTTTTATAATAACTTAGAGGAATAAAACCCAGATTTGCGAACTCAAACTCGCGGGTCTCGGGGATCATCACCTCGGACGGGATTTTCACCTGATTGCCAGTGCCGAGGTCATACAGGTGGATCGGCAGATCTTTCACTGCACCACCGGCCTGCGGGCCACGAATTTGCACGCACCAGCCGTTGTTAATGAAGCTTTTCACCATGTTGGCAGCGAAGGCAAACGAGGCGTTAGTCCACAGGTATTTGTCGTGTTCCGGGCCTTTCACTTCTTCGACATAGTTGAAGCTGCGCACCGGTACGGTGTCCGGGCCATACGGCAAACGACCCAGCACACGCGGCATCACCAGACCGATATAGCGGCTGTCATCGGTTTCGCGGAAGGATTTCCATTTGATGTACTCAGCGCGATCAAAATAGTTGCCAATATCTTTGATGGCTGCGACCTGCTCCATGTTGTCTTTTAAAAAGAACTTCGGCCCGGCAGAGCCGATAAACGGCATGTGGGCCGCGGCGGACACTTTTGATATATTACGCAACAGAGCCACATCCTGCGCTGACGCATCAAATTCATACGCAGAAATCAGCGCGGCAATCGGCTCTCCACCCGGGCTGTCGTACTCTGCGGTATACGTGTGCTGGTATAATCCGCTTTGAATAATCTCCGGCGCGTCTTCAAAATCCTGACGCAAATCGTCTTTCGACAGGTCGAGCAGCTCGATTTTGACGTTCTGACGGAAGTCGGTTTTGTCGACTAAAGACTTCAGCCCACGCCAGGTGCTTTCTGTTTGCTGAAATGCCTCATGGTGCATGACTGCATCCAGCTGGCGGCTAATTTGGTAATCCAGTTCTGCGATATGGTGGTCAATCAGGGTCTTGTCCAGCTTCTCGACTTTTGAACCCGATTTAGCCAGACATTCCAGAAAGACCTGCATGCCGGCGGTCAGCCGCTCGTCAGCCGTGGCATCGGACATCGCCTGGCTATCCTGCCAGATATCCAGTGAACTCAGTTCAGAGACCGGACTCAGATTGATTTTTTCAAACAGGGAAGCATACACACCACCGGCTTGTGGGCATTCCAGTACGACACTCTCACCCGCGACAGCATTTTCATTTTTTACAGACATCAGCATTCCTCAATTGATCCGTTAAGCATCACGACCGTTATGGCTGTTTCGGTGCCAGGGCAGACAGCTCACTGCACAATTCAGCGCTGAGCGCCGGGTCAAGCAGGATTTTTTCCAGCTCTTTGCGGAAGGCCGCGTTGTCCAGCAGGTTAGCCTTCAGGTCGCGCAGCAGATTGCGCATGGCGAGCATAGCCTTCAACTGAGGTATCTGAACGGCCACCTGTTCAGGCTCGAAGTCTTTCATTTCATTGAAGGAAAGGCTGACGCTTTCTTCGCTGCTGTCGCCAGCCAGGGTATTTTTAACGGAAAGGTTTACTGAAGGAGAGAATGCGGATAACACGTTGTCGAAGTTGTTTTTATTGATGCTGACAGTCTCACGCTCCGACACCGGACGAAGCTCAGCACCGTTGCTGTAATCCCCCACCACCATCAGTTTGAGTGGCAATTCGACTTTTTTCTGCGCGCCTCCCGTATGCAGACTTAACTGGATATTAACGCGGGCCTTTGGGATCTCTGACTGATAGGAATTAGACATAGCTGTCCCTGTTCTATGGAATATAAAAATGGTCAATGCCACTGAGAAATTACTAAGAAGGCTAACCCTGCCAGGGTTATATCCCCACTCAACGTCACCCGAAGACGCAAACAAAACCGATGTCAAAAAACAGGTACATTTCATTCACCAGCGAGCATGACTCGTGTTTTGAGCATTTATCTGAAACTGGAAAATTTCGGACAAACACCTATAGGCGGAGTGTAAAAACATTAGCCCGACCATTGGAAATACAATTATGTAACAAAAAATACGCCTTTAAAAATTTAAAAAAAAATATTATCAATTTGATTTATAAGAATTTTCCCACAATACTCCCTACCCCCCTTATGGAATAAGGGTGCGTGACAAATAATCAATTTTACTTAAGTGTTCAAGTCGTGCAAAACACAACCAATTGCTGAAACAATCTGATTTTTAGTTTTTTCAATAATGGGAAGTAACGCGTGGCTGAGTAAGTGAATGTCGTGATGTGATGGACACCCCTTCCTAAGGTAGTCAGTGCCATACTTTTACTGACTACATTGATCCGGGAGTAGCATCACATGAACACGATCAGAGTTGTTGGTATCGATATTGCCAAATCTGTTTTTCAAGTATGTGTCTGGATGATTGATGGTTCCGTTGCCTGGAACAGAAAAATATCGCGTTAGAAATTGCAGAATACGCTTCGCCAGTTTGAACCGGGTACGTTAATCGCGATGGAGGCCTGTTCACATTACTGGGGCCGAACCCTCAGTGCTATGGGATTCAGCGTAAGGCTTATCCCTGCCCAGCACGTGAAAGCATTTCCAAAAGTCAGAAGAACGATGCAAACGAGGCGCTGGAGATTTGTGAAACAGCATGCCGACCGGGCATCCACTTTGTTCCGGTCAAAACCACGGAGCAGCAGGATATCAAAGCACTGCGCAATGCCCGTAAACTTATGGTTGAGCAGAGAACCGCGCTGGCTAACCAGATCCGTTCTCTGCTCGCTGAATATAGGCTTATTAAGCCTGTCGGGCTCCATTGTCTTCAGCAACGGCTGCCTGAACTTATTGAAGATGCAACCAATGGCTTAACTTTCGCGCTTCGCCGTTTACTTTCTTCATTGCGGGAAGACATGCAGGCCCTGAATGAACGCGTCACCTGTCTGGATAAAGAAATTGCGGCATTGTCTTCACAACAGACAGCCTATCGCCATTTATTAACGATCTCGGGTGTCGGCCCGCTTATCGCTGCGGCTTTTGTCAGTGAAGTGGATGCTGTGCAGTTCTCCTGCGGCAGAGAGTTATCCGCCTGATGCGGTCTGGTCCCCCGGCAGCACAGTTCGGGAGGAAAACAGAGACTGTCCTCAGTGACAAAAAATGGCAATCGCAGCCTGCGAACACTGGTCATCCATGGCGCACGATCAGTGATGCGATGCGTAAAAAAACGTGACGACAGCCTGGGGCAATTGATGCGCGCTGTTTCCATTTATCAGTTTAGGTGGCAGACAAACCGCCCTTCGAAACCATGGTTTCACTTTCCATAGATAATCTCCAGATGAAGGAATATATGAAATTAAAAAAGTCGTGCCGAGCCCGGCCAATTATAAATATTTAGCCGGGAGTTACGCGAAATATATTATTTACTCTTCAGCTTTGCTTGGAGACGCCACAATACTCAACATAGACAACACCACGACAGCCCCTATCACACTCGCCATCACATAGCTCATTTCCTCCGGCCGCCCGATAAAGACGCAGCTGGCCATCCCCGTGATAGCCACAACCAGCAGCGAGCGCATACTCATGATATAGGAGGCCGCCACACCGTAAATTTCAGGATAGACGCTCATGGAACGTGCGAACAGCGTAGGATAACAGATAGAAAAACCGAAGCAGAACAGGCTCATCAGCAAGGTGATCCCCCAAGGCGTCGTCGCCGTCAGCAGAGAAAGAATGCTGACAATGGCTAACACCATACCGATTTTCTCAGCTCGCCGATCACCACCAAGCACGGCGATAATACGGGCGGAAAAAAGACTGGGTATTGAAAAAGAGGCCACGATAATAAAAAAGTGAACGACAAATGCCGACAACGAGAACGCAAAGGTTTTACGATAAAGAAAAGCGCTGGAAGCGATAAATACCATATAAGCGGCGAAGAAAAATGAAGGAATCAACGATAATCGCATAAATTGGAAACTCGCCGTCAGCCGGACATAGCTCGCCACAATGGCTTTGAGATCGAATGGCGTTTTTTCTTTCTTCGTTTCAGGCAGGAACAACAATTCCAGCAAAACCGCCGCTGCGGTAATCACCGCGACAACCGCATAGTTTCCTCGCCCCCCCCCAATGCTCATTAATCCAACCACCAGCGAGCGGCGCTAGCGACATGAAAATCGAGATACAGGCGTTAACCAGGCCGATCATACTGTACATGGCCGCCCCTTGATAACGGTCTGAGATGATCGCATAAGCCACTACCACCGGCGTACAAGCCCCCAACCCCTGAATAAAGCGGGACAACATCAAGAGATCAATTGAAGTGGCGTAAGTACATCCTAGGGCGCCCAACAGCATGATAGCCCCACCGATCAACATGGTTTTGCGCCGACCAATCGACTCTGACAAAGGGCCATAAATCAACGCGCCAAACACAAATCCCAAGAAGTTATAGGTAATCGTACGCTGAATATGCCCTTCAGAAACACCAAAACTGGCGGCCATATCCGGAAAGCTGGGAACAGACATATCCACTTCAATACACCCAGCCAACAAGGAAACTACAAGGATAAAAGGTAAAGGCACCCATCTTCCTGCCAACATATCCATACTCCAACAGAAGATTAAACCAAACACTAAAAACCATGCAAAAACTAAGTATTATCTCGTTATATGTAAATAGCTTTAATGAATAAAGAGCGTAAAATGATGCTTTATGTGATGAACGTCGTATAAAGTGGGATCTGATAGACAGCACAACCTGAATACCGTGTAGTTAAAATTATAAAAAACTCAGAATTGGTATGTAGCCCCCAAAAAGCTAAAAGTAAAGCATTAAACATGCTCGATGACTTGCATCGCAGCAGTGAAAGTGTCGACGTGCTATTTGAGGTGTGATTTTTTAATAAACAATAAATTAATAGAGTTTTTAGAAATCGAAATAAAACACTGCAGTTTCTGCTCGGGATTACCACAGAAAATCATCAATACTTTCAAAGCTAATTCTGAATTTAAGATGAGGTTATTAACCAATAAAATCTACATACTCATTGAAAATAATTTGTAGCGAGTTGACCTGCACCCCGTTGTTTCCTGAACACACTTGCTATATCGAACCGTTTTGTGGATCGACGGCACTGTTTTTCAGAAAAGCCCCCTCAAAAATCGAGGTGCTGAACGACATCAATGGCGAATTAATCAACCTTTATCGGGTGCTTAAACACCATTTAGATGAGATTTTGCGCCACTTCCGGTGGTCACTCATCAGCCGTCAGCTGCGTGAGTGGTTACAGATGACCAAGCCGGAGACTTTGACCGATATTCAGCGAGCGGCACACTTTTCCTACATGCAGCATATGGCCTTTGGCGGGAAAGTGACGGGGCAGATGTTTGGCACCTCAGCAACACGCCCGCGCGGCATGAACCTGCTAAGAATCGAAGAGACACTTTCAGAGGCACATTTACGCCTATCTGCTACAACAATTGAACACCTGGACAGTCCGAAATCTATCTTTTTCAGCTCGAAAATTAGTCCAAAATTGATTGTAAAACAGCCCGGAAAATTTCGCCGCGGTACACATCCCGGGAATCAGGCATTACCTCCGCCAGAACGCCATTACGGGTACAGCTCCGGCGGGCTGGCTTTCCATCCAGGGTACCACTCTCCCCGGATCCACGCCTGAACCTCCGATAACCGCCACCCGGCTGAGCGTGGCCCCAATTTTACGCGCCTAGGGAACTCGCCCTCTTTTTCGAGTTTCCAGCGAGATGAGTTCGCAAGCGTGGTTAACCGTCGGCACTCTTTATCACGTATCATCCGGTCAATGTTCGGGATGTATGAAAAATCTTTTTCCTCAACTATCGATAGCATTTTCATTTCAAACCACCTCTTTATTTAACTCCACTACGTTATTATCAAAACCTGCAACCGCATTAAGATAATTCACCCACATATTAAGCACCTTTAATTTCTTATTCAAATGTCGGCTTTTATTATAAACACCAGCCACACCTTTAATTTTATGCCCTAACAGCAATTCAATAATATAAGGGTCTCCCCCCATATCATTAAGCGACGTAGAAAATGTTCTCCTGAAATCGTGAATACACCATAAACCGTTTTTATCATGCCCCAGGCGCTTACATATACGATTTGCGGCGCTTGTTACGCCTGCCCGCGAAAACTCAACACCAATGATAAAATCGCTCCGCTTTGTCGCTGCGTGAAGGTTTGTTATCCACTGGCGGATGCCTACGGGAACAGGCCTTACAATTGCCTCACCATTCTTGCTGTGCTCTTTTGGCACCGTCCAGATCCAGTTTTCGAAATCCCACTCCGACCACGTAGAAAGCCTTGCCTCACGCTGGCGACAGCCAAAAGCCATACATAATACAAACATTCGCTGATTAACTGCCGATGCAATATTAAGCAGATTATTACCAAAGGCAAATGACCACACATCAGCGGTTTCTTTCACATCAAGAACCCTGTCGCGTATACCAGATGAACGGCCAACATAATTTACACCAATATCCCCTAGCGGGTCGCATGATATATATTGTCTTACCCGGCAAAAACGCAATGCCTGTTTGATATCAAGAAATATTGCACCTGACATCACAGGCGCTTTTTTCTTTATTCTGTCAAAGCATGTCAGCCAGTCATGTAATTTTGATTTTTCAATCGGCATGTTACCGATATGCGGAAATATATGTTTATCGAATCGTTGAATCAAATATTCATGTTCTTTTCTCGCTGTTATCGCGTGATTGTCGTACCAGTACATAATTGCATCTTTAATGGTAACGGGCATCATGCTTCGCTCTGCTTCAATTTTCATCTGGTTGCGCGGATCCAGATGCATAGCCAGCCACTCACGGCATTGGTCACGCATCTTTCTGGCGTTCGCCAGCGACATATCCGGGTATCGCCCCAGCGTCAGCCAGACCGGGGGGCTGGTCCTTCCACCTGTCCTGTAATAAAAAACGAAACTCACCCCACCGGCTTTGCTCACCCTGATAGACAAGCCCCGACCATCGGCCATGATCAACTGCTTTTCCGATGGCTTGCCAGACAGGCTTTTCAGTAATTTGTCACTCAATTTGTTTTCTGTCGCCACAGTAAAACCCTCACCGCTTACTTTTCAGTCAAGTTGCAATACACACCCGGCCCTCACCACAAAAAGCAATACACATTGCAATACACAAAAGCAGGAAAAACACGAATTATGATGAACACTCATCAAGCATTCAGAAAACGACGTGCCTTTACTGTCGTGGCTTGCGGGGGAAAATGGAAAGAAACCGGATAGCCCTCGAACGGCCATCATTATAAATCGCCCTGACGATAACCGACTGCAGCTGCGTCTGCTGCAGCGTATCAAGCATCTTCATGCGCTCCATGATGGAATAAAAAACGTTATCGCCGCGGGTCTGCCCATCCTCCAGAGGCTCAAAGACATGGATAAATGCCTCCCGGCCGCTGCTGAGGGTGGCGGGAATACGCCGGGCCCGACTTTCACCCTGGTTGGGATAAGGGTCATCCACCACCCAATACGCGACGGCAGCGCCCTGACTGTCAATCTCCACCCCGGCGCGGCGACTCGGGGTATCCGGGGCATTACCCGGATTTTTGATGCGCTTCGGGCTTATCATCTTGAAGCGTGTACGAAAGACAGAGCCCGGGGAAGTGTCCCAGACGGGTTGCACGCAAATTTCACCGTTAAAAGCATGCATCGCCACCCCCTCGCGGATCATCATGGTGAAGGTACGCTTGCGCTCGATGTCAATGACACAATGGGGATCTTCGGCGTACTCCGTCCAGGCCGCTTCGATATCACGGGCCAGAGACCGGGCATCTTCGCGGCTGATCCCCAGATGCCGATAGTTGGGGCGATAGCTGAGCTTGAACAGGTTGCCGACGATATTGTCCTTGTGCAGCTCAACAATATTGGTGCCCAGCGGATTATTGCGAACCAGATCGTCCGCACGGGCGTTACCGCGGTAAAATGTCGGCAAAAGCGCGGCATCGGCACTCTGTTGCGGGGCATGCCAGTCCGCCAGCTGTCCGCCGAAACCCGCCCCCGCCCCCTGGTAACCCGCATACTGTCGCAGCGGCGTCACGCCATCCGGAGCCAGTAAACCTGTGCTCATGCTCTGACTCCTGCCGGTGGGAGGCGACCACGGCCAAGACCCAGCCGGCCTTTAAGATCGACAATATAAGCTTTCAGCATGTCAATATTGGCCTGCGAATACTGATAGGTGCGGCTGTTGCCGGCAGAATCACTGCGGGAAATGGAGACGACCGACTTGCCGATCATTAACTGATGTAGCGCGACCTCGGCCTCCAGCAGCTGGGCCAGCAAAATCTCTTTCTTCATCTGCATATCAACCTCCTAATGCACGGCCCATCTCTGCCATGGAAACCAGCTTCTCTTTCTTGCCGTCCAGCGCATCCGTCAGCAGCTCCAGGTCTATCTGGAAACGACTGATGCTCAGACGCAGGGCAGCCAGCCCGTAAACCAGACAGTCCAGCGTCTCGTTACGCCGCTTCTGGTTGTCCCAGCGGTACACGATTTTGCCGTTGGTCAGCTTGGGGATGAGCACTTCTGACACAAGCTGCTTTGCTTCCGTCTCGGCAAAAATGTCATCGTCATCGGGGAAATGAAAGGCACCGACCACCGAGGTGTCACCCTGAGGCTCCAGCTTCAGGCGCCCGTAGATCAAATCCTTGGCCGTATCCGTGCCCACGATAGTGAGAAATACCTTCTGTTTATTACGCACGCGCGGCATGTCGGCAATGCTGCCGCCGTACACGTTGGCTCCCTTGATCGGGATAACCCACAGGGCGCCAAGTTTCAGCGAACGCTGATAGACAATGTGCGGATCAATACCGCCGATATCCCACGCCCAGCGGCTGACGCCCATCCGGGTGCCGTCGGAGCGCGTATACTGTTTCCGGATGACATCATCCACACGCTGCAGGGTCTCTTCTGCATCATAGCGTCCGAGTACGATCACCTTGTCTATCAGCCAGCACTCTTCGCCGGCGCCCCATCCCCAGACATAGCACTCATAACGCCCGCTGGTCTGGGAGTCGATCCCGCCCGTCAGGTACACCACACGCCCGGGAACCTGCGCCGGGTATTTTTCACGGCGCTGCAGCAGCACATCGTGATCAAGCTGCTCACCCGCCTCTTCCGCCCAGGTATCGCCCAGCGTGGTGTTCCAGAACCCCTTAAGCCCGTGCGGGTCTTTTTTCGCGTTCAGGTAATCGCGGATGATTTGTTCCCAGGTGGTGAAGGGACTGTAGGCCGTCCAGATGTGGTATGACACGGCGCGCGGCACCGTCACCTCTTCCCCTTCGGCGTCATTCCAGACCAGTCCGTCCCGGGTCCGGATCCCCGTCAACTCGCACACCCACTCTCCCACAGACTGATCCAGTTCAGGCTGGCGAATGACACAACCGTTGTGCTCGCAGAGGTAATACACCGTCGCCAGCTTGCCTTCTTCCCACTTCAGACCAAACGCCGTATCGTCGTCACCAAACTTAAGATACTGGTATTCACCACAATGCGGGCACGGAATGTGAAAGCGCAGCATATGATCGGACTCACTCGCCGCCTTTTCTATCTGGCATTGCCCGCGGATCTTGGGGGTGGAGCCACGGATAGACTTTGGCCAGACTGAACCTTCGATACGTTTATCACCAAGCTGCGTCGGCGGCCCTTCCTTTTCGATATCGGGGTCGAACGCCGACAGCTCGTCGTACATCACCACGTCGACCGATTTTTCGCGGTAATTTTTGGCGGCTTTCCCGCCCAGGCACCACAGCCCGAGACCGTGCGAAAAGCGCTTCATGCTGAGGGTATTGTCACGGTGCTTTTTGCCATACCAGGGGGCCAACTGCTTCAATACCGGAACCTCACGGATGGTCGGCTCCACATGCGATTTCATAAAATTTTCAGCGTCAGCATCAGTCGGCTGGAACATCAGGCAGTTGCGGGTCTTGTGCTCAATGAAGTAGGCCATGACCGCCAGCAGCATTTTGGTATATCCAACGCGGGCAGATTTAATGAGATTGACGGTGCGAATAGCATCGTTGCCCATGCTGTTCATCACGGCCACCTGAAACGGCAGCGTGACCCATTCCCCGGTATGGTAGCTGGACTCTTTCGGCAGATAATAGTGTTCGTTCGCCCACTCCACTGCCGTCATGGGTAACGGACGGAGGAGTCCGGACAATCCAATCCGTGCAGCATTGACCATGTTTTTAATCTGCGCTGCTGAGATATTCATCAAGCATTTCCGGTATTTTTTCGCTGGTTTTAACTGCGGTGTTCATAGCTTTCGCGATCTGGATTTTAAGAAAGTCCAGCTGTACCTCACTCATATCAGTAAAACGACGCTGCATTGCCAACGGCACTCCGTCCAGAATTGCCGCAATATCGTTAGCCAGTCTGGAAAGCGCGAAGGAGCAAAAGGCAGTGTCCACGACCATCTGATCATCTTTGAGATTCTTAAGTTCCTGCGCATAAGCCTGCGCTTCAGTCAGTCTGATTTTTGCCTTTTGTAACTGGATATCCCGGTTAGCCTCTTTACCATCTACAGTTTCTTCCTGAACACTTTTAACGGCTCTGAGGTAGTTGATGTAATACACTCGCCAAGCATCAAGATCATAATCACCCTTACGTTTTGGAACCGGAGCGCCTGGTTGTTTTTGCAGGTTTCTGAGCTGCCGATCCGTCAGATCCAGATGAACAGCCACCTCAGCCTGCGTAGCCATGCGTACTCCTTACCAACCGGAAATGGCCTTACCTCTAAACAGGAGGGCATTTCCGGTTTATTTTTCTTTCATATTCATAAAAAACAATAAGTAAGCATCAGCCGGAACCGGAAATGCCTTCCCGGAAATTTTTCATAAATAGCGAGAATGTGCGCGTCGTCCGCCCGGCAGGCTTTTGAGCGCTGGAAAGGACCCGTGAAATCAAAAGGGCATCGATATCATTTGACCGGTGCACCAGGATGCAACCGCCAGGCCACCCGACGCTCGCGCCGCAGCGCATTATTCCATGGCCGCTCGACCGACAGTCCGTCCTGGTGCTCCACCAAAGACCAGCAGGGGTAAACCACCATACCGCCGTACGCATCACCCACCGCGTAATCAGCAGCCTTGTGTTTCTCCCAGCGACCGGGCATCGCCTGCAGGCAAGCAGGCGGCACGCTGTAACACACTCCATGGAGCAGGCGCGGCAGCAGGATGTGATCGGCATGATGTTTGTCAGCATCGATAAGCTTCTGGGCTATCTGCAGCTGATACTGCGGTGGGCGGCCGGTGCCGAGATAAAAGCTCACCAGCTGTTCAGGGGATCGCTCAAGCCATTCTGGGACCAGACTGGCGAACCCGGCCACCGGCAGCGCGTCATCTTCAACGACAACGACACGTTTATCCTGCTGTGCTGCCCATTGCATGGCGCGGTGGTGGTTCCAGTTGCTGCCGTGGTCACCGTCATCCATTAGCAGATGGGCATCAAGCGCATACGCTAGGACTTCGGCCTGCGCGCGGCGTTTATGATGCCCGACTACAACAAAGGCTACTTGTGTCGCCACCATGCCAGCTCCTTTCCTGTTCCATTTGATTTAAAGACGGTATGCACCTGCGGGCCTGTCACAACACGCTCACCGAACGTCTTCGCCACGATGCCGAACGCCAGCATGTCTCCAACGGCGCTGGTGGCCTGTTCCATTTTCCAGAACCGATAGCTCTCAATGCGGTAATACAGCCGCATGATACCGTGAGCGAATGCCATGACATCCTCACGGCTGCCGCCCAACAGCCCGGCATTGAGCATCACATCGTTACGGTGGGTGCTGATAAAGTCTTGATAGACCTTTTCAGGATGGTTTCTGGCAGCCCAAATATCGGCATACAGCGTTGGCTCTGACCCCACGTAAACCTTGCCGACCTCCATATTCGCCCACGGCTCCCGCAGCATTTCAACGTCGGTGCCATCGGTGCACCAAACGTGGGTGTATTCCGGGTAGTCGCGCAGACAGTGATAGATATGCAGCCAGCGCCGGAAATAGACGTTCATCGCCACATCAGGAACCTGCACCCGCGTGGCGCCGGCAGGCGCCGCTTTCAACTCATCGGCCAGTACCACCGCCTCAGCGCCGCGAATGGAAGCCGCCCACGCCAGCAGCAATGACGGGTCAGGCTTCAGCCGCTGGCCGCGCTGAGGGTCTTTCTGGCTGGTCAGCAATGTAGTCAGCACCAGATTTTTACGTGAGCGGTAGTCAGCCCACCCGGTGTATCCGGCATCACGTCGCTGGTTATGAATCACGACGTTGCGCCTCACCTGCTGCACTCTGTCAGGCGGTGAAACCGAACGCTCAACGGCCTCGTGCTCGTCCAGGGAGTAAATTAGCCTGTCTGAGCCCCTTACGTCCGCAAACGCCCATGTCGTCAGTCCCGCATTGTGGATACGCATCGCCAGGTCGCTGTGCTCGTACATCCCGCGCCCGTAAACCGGGTCAAAGCCCCCCACCGTCTCGATAGCGTCGCGCTGGTAGTACAGCATCACGCCACGCTGCCCGGTGTACGCCACATGGCGCTCATCACGATACAATACGGCCAGGTCTTTGAGATTTCTCGGGCCCGCCAGGTCAAGAAACTGATACGCCAGGTGAGGCTCGGGTGAATCGATGGCAGGACTGCTTGTGTTTAAATATTCTCCTGCAGGGAGAGTTTGTAGGGTTAAAAGGTCCGGTTGTAATAGCAGATCAAGCACAACGGCTAAATAAGCCCAGCGTTTACTCGTCCAGATATAAGTCACATCACCGCACCAGACCTGATTAGGTTCTGTTACTACAAACTGGCGTTCCAGATAATTGGGGATCTCTATGTGTTCCTTAGACACCTTCTTATTTTTAGATATGACTACATTACTAACGTGACAGCCCAGCTTGAAGGGGAAAAATCCACTCCGCTGGGCTTCTCTACGACAATCAATATTTACTTTCAATCAAACGTGACTGTTGTCGTCATCCGAGTACGATTTAGTTCCGCCTGAACTTCTGATGAACCAGCAGTTGTACTGGTCAGCATGGCGATAGCAGTACCACTGGCGTCAGTCACTACTGATGTAGTGATTGTACCATTTGAACTTGAGAAGTTCACACTTTGCCCCGAAATAAGGGTGCCATCAGTCATGCGAGCAACCAACGCCACAACTTTATTAGTATCAACACCATCAGCCTTTGCATGATTTTTAATACATGCGAGACTAACTACCGCTACATTAGGATCACTTTGTAATTTCTTTGGCATAACAAACCCCTTTTTGTTTTTCAAACAACTAAATTAGTAAAACACTTTATTAAAAACAACAGCATTAACTCCCATGACCATATGATAACACTTCAACACCACTCATTTTTAAAGTCACCTCCCTCTTTCCGTCACTATCAATTAACCACAAAGCACTCATTCGAAAACACCGATTAATAAAGCACCCCATGCGATTAAATGTAACACCCGTGGAATACATTTTAATAAAGCAACAAAATAAACTCAAAACCATTGTCAATGAATTATAAATGACCTTTGAATATAACAATTAATAATCAAAAAAAGCCGTATCCTATAGATAGCATTACAATGGCGGCCTACCATCCAGGCAGGCCGCGCCAGAGATACTTACCGTCAGGACTTCGTCAGGGTGAATTTATAGGTGGCGTCGGACTCACTTTCACCAGCGTAATGTGCATATGCGGTATATTCGCCATCACCATCAAAATCAAATTTCCGCGTTATCGCAATGACGCCGCTGTCCGGCACGGTGGGGCTACCAAAGCTTGCATTACTAACCTTCCCTGCAGGATTACGCAATCCCAACGTGACTCTTCTTCCCGGCTCGCCCCAGACATAATATTTAAGCCCCCCACTGGTGTAGGTCTTGCTCTCGCCGTTATCGAGAAATGTCCCATTTTGCACCATCGCCCCCACTATCGGTGTGCTGGCATGGGGATTGGCAATGGTCAGAACAAACTCTTCCGAGGCAGTGTGCACTTCATCATCCGCCGTCGTCACCGTGTAATGATAAACGCCGTCATAGCGGACAGGCACGGTGTAACGCCACTGTCCGGTGTCATCTGCCTGCAGGGTCGCGAGGGAAGTGCCATCCCGATAAAGCGTGACCTCACCGCCCGCCTCCGCGGTCCCCCTCAGGGTTGGCGCCATATCGTCCGTGGTTCCGTAGTTCTGGATATCCTGCTGCGTCTCACCCACGTCATCATAAACACCGGTAATGCGTGGCGCTTCCAGAATGTTTATCTTGAGCTCTTTATGAGAATCATTACCGAGCGTGGCCACAACAATACAGTCCCCCTTGTCACCAACATCCGTCAATGTCACGCTGGTTTTTCCGTCTGCACCTGTCACTGTCGATGCCTCGCTCAAGGCTCCCGAGGACGTTTGCCAGGTCACCGTTTCGCCACCAACGGGTTCCCCCTGATTCATGACCGTCGCGGTCACCGTCGCACTGTCCACACCATTGTTCATGATGGCGCTTTTGTCCGTCGTCAGCGCGGAAAGGCTCAGCGTGGTATTCTTATCAATGATTTCAACAATAAACGTTACCTGACTATTGTTATCCAGGCGCGCGGTAACAACTGCGGTTCCAACATCACCCTGGTCAGTAAGGTAGTTTTCTACCCATGCCGATTGATCCGTTTGTGTCGTCGCGGCACGCAACGTACCCAGAGTGGTTTCCCAGTAAACCGGGATGCTATTATGAGAAACTGGCGCGCCATCCCGGTACAAAACAATCGCCGCCAGGTTGGCAGAATCAACCCCGTCATCCACAAGAATATTATCTTGATCTAAATCAATAATCGTATAGGTCTCTGCAACATCCTGTACGCTTATCGTCGACGTGGCCTTGTCTCCGTTATCCAGTGTCGCAGTGACAACCGCGTTGCCAATATCTCCGTCAGCAGTCAGCATGACCTGTGCCTGCCCGTTCACGTCCGTTTCAGAAGTGGCGCTCTCCAGGGTCCCCAGTGTCGTGCTCCAGGTGACCGTTGTCCCCGCCACCATCTCATTGTTCACATCAAGAACACTGACTGTCAGGGTGGCCGCATCCTTGCCATCATTGTAAATAGCGGCTTTGTCACTGACGAGAATATCGATGACATCTGTCGAATGTTCATCCAGGAAGCTAACTACCACACTTTCGGTACTGTCGTTAATGCTCGCCGTCACCGTACTGGGGCCGGCGGTGGTATTCGTCAACGTTGTCGTTGCCTTCCCTGCCGTGTCCGTCCTTGCCGACTCTTGAATGACCGCCCCATTATCCGCCTCAAAGAGGACCTCCTGAGCGGCCAGCGCATGATAATCACCGTCAATCACCGTCACCGTGACCTCATTACTCTCAATGCCATCCGCCTGGGCATTATCCCTGGCAACAAGCAATCCGCCGATGACGGCTTCCGGGTCGTTGCCGCCCCACTCGACAAAGTTAATCGTCGTGCTCTCGGTGCTGTCATTGATGCTCGCCGTCACCTGACATGCTCCCGTCGTCAGGCTACTCACGGAGGCTGTCGCCTTGCCGCGTTCATCTGTCATTACCGGGGTAACCTGAATGACCGCACCGTTATCCGCCTCAAAGCGTACACTCTGGTTCGCCAGCAACCGGTTATCGCCGTCCACGACCTCAGCCATCACCGTGTTGACGGCCACGCCGTCCGCCACCGCATTATTGATGCCGATATAAACCCCGGCAATCACCGCATCCGGGTTGGTGATATCCCCCTCGCTAAAGGTAACATCGGTACTTCGGGTGCTCGCATTGATGGCTGCGGTTACGGTCACGGGCCCCTCAACAGTGCTGGTCAGCGTCGTCGTCGCCTTGCCATGTTCATCCGTCAGCACCGGACTGACAATCACTGCATCGTTTGTCGCCGTGAACGTCACACTCTGATTCGCTAACAGGACATTATTGCTGTCGACCACCTCAACCATGACGCTGTTGGTCGCCTGCCCGTCAGCGGCCGCCAGGTCACCCAGCGTGCGCAAGGAGGAAATTTCCGCCGTCGGGTCATTGCCTTCAGGCTCGGTAAATACCACGTTCAACGACTTTTTACTGTTGTTTATCAACGCAGTCACCGTGGAGAGACCCGGCCTCATGCTGGTCAGCGTCGTCACCGCCTTGCCCTGCGGATTTGTCACCACAGGAGAGTCAACGACAGCCCCGTTCGTGACCTGAAAATCCACACTCTGCCCCGCCAATAAACGATTATCACCACTCACAATCTCGGCGGTCACTTCATTGGCGTCAATCCCATTCGCTACAGCATCGTCTTCAGTAACCATAAAGAAACTGATAAAAGCGGTCGGGTCATTACCGCCGTCTTCAACAAAATTCACCTCGGTTTCCAGGCTGGAGTCATTGATGCTGGCGGTGACGGTCGCCTTGCCAGGGGTTAGACTGGTCAGGGTGGTCGTGGCCTTGCCCGATGTATTGGTGAGTCCCGGACTGACAATCTCGGCGCCACTATCCACCGTGAATGTCACGCTCTGGTCCGCCAGCAGTTTTCCGCCTTCACCCACCACCTCTGCAGTGACCTTGTTCGTTGTCGTGCCATCGGCGACCGCATTGTTATCAGTGGTCTGCAAAACCGCGAGATAGGCCGTCGGGTCATTGCTGTTGCTCTCATCGAACACCACTTCCACGTCACTGCTGCTGGCGTTTATGGTCGCCGTCACCGTGACAACCATCGCTTCGGTGCTGGTCAGTGTCGCTCTGGCTTTACCCAGCTCATCGGTCAGGACCGGACTCTGGATAACGGCACCATTATCCGCCTCAAACGTCACGCTTTGGTTTGCCAGCAGCCCGCTGTCCCCGTCGGTGACTTCAGCCGTCACCTCGTTGGTTGCCGCGCCATCGGCTTGTGCATTGTCCCGTGAGACATACAGCGACTCAATCACCGCATTCGGGTTGTTGCCATCACCATCATCGCTGGGGACAAAGGTCGAACTCACTGTCTTCTGACTGTCATTGATGCTGGCCGTTACCGTGTAAACGCCGGCAGTGGTACTTGTCAATGTCGCCGTGGCAAACCCTTGCTCGTTACTTTCGACCTGGTTTTGAATGCTGGCACCTTCATCAACATCGAACGTCACCATCTGACCGGACAACGGGGCAACATCACCGTCATATACCTGAGCAACAACAGTATTCGTCGTCTGGCCGTCAGCAGGTGAATTATCACCTGTAATCAGCAATGAGTGAATGGTGGCGTTAGGATTATTAATAGTAGGCATAGTCGCACTCCTGACGAGTTATTTTATTTAGCGTATAACAAAAGACAGCAACAGTACTGATAACAGTCAACGCAGTAAATAAAACGTAGCTCCCCCCCCCTATTTGGCAACACTATTCAGCCGAAAAACAAAAAAAACAACACAGGATGAAATAAAAGTATTAGAAACATCCCCCATATGCCTTCAAGTGTTATTTGAAAAGTAATAAAAAAAACACATAAACATGCATCACAAATAGCTTTACCACCAACCGTTTTTATTTAAAAACATTAAACATAATTCAGGTGGGGAATTAATAATTATGAGTCGACATTCATTATTACTAGTTTATACGCACGCCCTCCCTGCCGAAAGTAATGTTCACTATCAATTGCAACACATTCAGTATATGGCCAGTTCGTTGAGCCCATCAAGAAATTGAAGTCCCACGTAACAATCTGCTGCTCGTCTATAACACCCGAAACGGAGCTCCCAGCATAAGCAAAAACATTATGTACACGTTCTCCAAAACCGTATCTAAATTACCAGTCCATAAAATTTGTCAGCCATTACTCCTCTGCAGATTACTGTTCACACTTAGACTATTAGTTTATAATCAAGACTTATTTCAGAAATATAATTGTGGTAGTCATCACTGTTTTTTCATACATACAATCAGAAGTGAAATTTTGAGCCCCAGAAATAAGAAAGCCCCAGCAGATACCAGGGTTTTAAAAGGGTGCAGGTCTTTCCCGTCCGTCACTTCAGAGAGCGCGCTCAGATAACCCATGCAGGGATCGCATAGTGCATACCAAAACCAAATGCGCCCTTGTGATATTGGTATGTCGTTATGATTGTTGTATCAATACACCTATCAATATCACGGTAAAAATAAACATAAGGAAAGAAAATGCTCGCCAGCGTCGTTCACTCTTTGATAAGACCGCATCAACTTTACTATTTTTATTCGCCATTACAGCCCACCTTACAACAAATGAAAACATATTTCAGAAACATACCCCAAAGCACAAACCAAAAACCACGAAAAAACGGTTTTATATTGGACGTATTAATTCTTGCGAAATAAGGAATACTGACATTTAATTCCAGGCTATCCGTGGAGGTAGAGTGAAAACAAAAATTGCTTTCTTTTCCCCTTGCACATTAAGCCGAATTGCCGCCTTTCACCTATTGGGCAATAGCAATACAACATACCTGACAATACTGAACGCCGAGATGGATGCCTTCCTGTCAAACGCCTGCAGAAGACCTTTCGATGTTGCCGTCATGGAGATAAATGGCAACAACTCAATAGACACTACCCTGGCTGAAATTGAGGCCATCAGAGAACTGCTCTCTCTCTTCCCAGGCAAAAAACTGATCGCCTATAGCGCCAATCACGGGCTTATTCAGTCTTGCCTCGACGTATGCGGCATTTTTATACCGGTTATAGACAAGAAAATCGCACTTGAAATGTTGCCGTTATATGTGACCGAAAGAGTGCGCAAGCGAGCCAGAAGACCTCCTCTGACAATCGGTACCGCACAAGAGGCCGTTATGCATCACTGTCTGGATGGTGAGGTGTTCTCAACCATCGGAAACCACCTCGGTGTTCAAGTGAAAACAGTAAGCTCGCACAAAGCGCAAATACTCAATAAAGTCAGGCATCGATATAAACTCAGATGCAGCATAAGTCATCCACTGGTGATGCTCTATATATTCACATCGATGTTAAGTGTTCTGAGTCCGGAGGGGTAGCATGGCATCGTCAACCACCAGGAAACGAGACTCTCGGTAACGTGCTTAGACATACTTGCTCCATAACGCAAAAAACCCGATAAAAGTCGAGGCATCAGAAATGACAAAACCCGCACTAGACGGGTCGATTTGAAATGGTGTCGTTGCTCTTCCTGCTGAGCTAATGGCGGTTGGTGGCCCTTGCTGGACTTGAACCAGCGACCGAGCGATTATGAGTCGCGCGCTCTAACCAACTGAGCTAAAGGGCCGAGGCGCGAATACTAATGCAGCCAGCATAACCACACAATACCCATTGATATTTCTTTACATATCATCTACCCGAAAGCAAAAAGCCCCAGCATTTAAGGCCGGGGCTCGAATCGGGTAAATTTATCGGTTAGTGAAGCTGATCTTTGCTGATTACCAGCAATCGATGCGAATGACAGTCGCGATCATCACCCCAACAGAAATTAGTCCAAGTTCCGTAGAAATCATCCCATGAGGTCATGAAAGTCAGAGGGCGGTCTTCCTCAGTGCCATCTGACACATAAACATGATAGCCATCCGCCTGAATTGCCCATGCAATCATGCCTTCCCAGAATCGGCGACCATCGCTGGTCTGCTCGCTGTCAGATATGACGATAGAATGACTTTCCAAGAAATATTGGAAGAACATTCTTGGCAACCCTGTAACAGCAGAAGTGTACTGCGGCTGAACACTCCGCCAAACCATAATCTGGGTGCAGCTTCTTCTATCAGGCACGACGTTGTCCATGAATTCAAGACGAACAGCGTAGACCGTCACCGGATCTGGAGAGTCGGTAACCAAGCGATAATGGTCTTCAGTACGCGCTTTTACGAGACGGTAACCGTGAGGCGTCGTATAGCCAGGCAACGAGAAGTCCACAACGCCTTTCTGCATGAAAGCGGTCGTGTGCTCGATGTTGTTGCCTGTGACGTTAAGCTTGGCGTTGAAACCAGCCTCAGGGATATTCAATGGCATTCTCGTGTTCGCTGTTTGTCTGTTCATAATATCCTCCAACATTGCCGGAGTACTTCTGATAAGAAGGCCGAAGCGTTTTAGGCTTCGGCTATTCATATAACCACGGTTATCTAATGAACAGTGTATTCGCATACGATTAACTCATCAACTTTTTGGTTGCTACTCGCCCCCTTTAAAACGCTCTATAGAAAACGCCCTAAGCCTTGCTGTTCCATACGCCAGAAACAACAAAGCCCGCACAGAGACGGGCTAAGTTTTGTGCGTTGCGGGCACTCTTAACACACTACAACAGTTTTTTCGGGCCGAGGTAGTATTATTTACACTATCGCTTTAACCAGCATGTAGCCGCGCTTCTGAGCAACCTCTGCAAATTTCCGGGCAGTCGTGAAGAAGTCATTACCCTCCGCAAATTTTTCTTCACACCGAACGACTGTGACAGGCTTGTAACCAAGGTCTGTTGCTATACCTTCAGCCACTTGCTTAATGGTGTGGGCTTCGCCTTCAAACTCAACGCACTCGTTGGTTAATCTGTCCCAGACGGTGACTTTCCCGTGGTAGCGGTATTCGAATTGAGGTTGTGGAACTGACGAAACGGGTTTACCAACTTCGCGCTCTAAGATATCCAGCACCCACCGGCGGAATTCTTTCGCTACAGGCGTGCGGGCGAACATGGCGATCAGATGAGCGCCGCGAAGGGAAAAAATGCGGCTGCGAGCCTTTAAATTCGCCGAGGTTCCTGATTTGGGCACCTCGATAACATCAGTCATTCCAGAGGTAAATTCATCTTGGTTTTGATTGAATACTTTTGTTACCGCTCTGGATGTTGCATACCCAAGAGCATTGGCGATCTCTTTGCTGGTTAGCCAAATTTGATTGTTGCGGGTGATTACGTTGAAGCTGATGTCACGAAATGCGAGTTGAGTAGTCATGGGATTACCTCTGTTTGAAGAAATAATCACCACCGTCGGGTCCAAGCGATTTGGTGGTGAGACGTACAGGGTTGGACCTACCGGAACAGAGAACCGGCCAGCCTAACGGCTGCCCTGCACGCCCCACCATAATTTGGGTGTGGCTGTGCTTTACGCATAAAAAAACCGCTAGCGCGGCATGTGCGCTCTGTTATCCGGGGGTCCAAGCCCGACAACCAATGTGTGGTTGCACGGTGAATATAGCCCCGGAGGGCGGCTACGTCAAATTTTCATAGTTTTTGCATCGATTCTAAGCGCCCTAAATCGCTCTCTGCGCTGCGCTGAATTGAACCCTACCGACGACACGGGATTTCTGTTTTATCGCCTCTGCTTTTGATACGCGTACAATTTTCACGTATGCGTCCATATCCAATGGCACGCCAAGCACGCACAGGACACCATCTATAAAGCTTTCGGCCACCTGGAGCTGGCGGCGAATCTCCCGTTCGTTGCACTTCCAATCACGCGCTATGGCTGATTTTGATTGCCCGAGAACGTAATGTCGCAACAGCAGGTCCAGCTCTTCCGGCTTGCGTACCCTCTGGAGTCGCAGCAACGCACCGTCGATAATTAGCCCGTCATCGTCGCTACACGAAGGTTTGCCCTTCTGCTGGGGAAGTAACCCCTTGAACCCTGCAGCGATGTGAGAGAAATCTACGCCGCTGTTATCACGAGCCCACACACCCCAGCGGGAAAGAACCTCTTGGATATCTCTCATGCCGCCACCTCAAATTGATTAGCTCGGCGTTTTTCAAGCCTGCGAGCAGTCAGTCCCAGCATGAAACCTTCGCGGTTGCCGCTCAGTACCTGATTGCAGTGATGACACTGGCCATTCATGTTGTGCAAATGGAACCTGAGATGTATCGCTGCGCCTCGGCTGCGGTAGTGGCCGCACTCCATCTTGCTGAATCCACTGTCTGCCATAGGCTGGCCGCAACTGATGCACGGTTTCCCGTAATCCGCAGCGCTGGGTTTGCAGGCCCGAATAGTTTTGATGACCGTTTTTGTTTTCCGCTTCGTCGCTGGCGTTGCCTGTTTCAGTTTTTTCAGGCTGCGCTGACGTGATGCACTCTGCTGCTGACGCTGCTTGCCCAACTGCGATGATTTGTAAGCGGTTTCGTGTGCCGGGCACCACCACTCGTAAACCGATACAGGCTTAAACCTGGCTTTGCAGACCTTGCAGGGACGGGCCTTAGGAATGCCGTTCATGCTTCTGACCTCCCGGCTACCGCGTTTTTCTTGCTCAAAATCACTACCCATTCCTTGCGAGATGCAACCTCGTCGCCAGGTGATTTAAAACCGTTTTTCTGAACGTTCTCCCATGCCAATTTTTCAGCCAGGCTCTCCGGTGGTAGCCCCTCAACGAACAACCGCTCGAACGATCCCTCAAAATCAATTCCCGGCACATCACCAACCGGTGGGCTCTGGCGCTGCTGCTCCACAGCAGCCACCCTGGCGACCTGATTGGCGCGTTTTTTCTGCCAGGCGTTGGCAGCAACCAGGTATGCGCCGAAAGTCTGCGCAGCGAATAGCAGGTTTGGGGCCAACATGTGAGCCAGCGTAGGATTGTTCAGCAGCAGGCTTACACGGTGTTCTGCCACCAGCTTCAGCTCGTCAACGCTATTGCCCTCGTCCAGTCGTTCGGTGATTTCTCGCAGGGTGTCGGCACGCTTCGGCGTTCTGCCGTTGATTTTCGAATTCAGAAAATCCAGCACTTCCCCAGCGCGGTCAACCAACACCTCAGGCTTGCAGCCACCAATGACCAAAACACCAGAGTCCAGATAATCACCGCGATGATTTACATCCCGGAGCACAACTAGGCCGCCACCGATGGAATTTAGTTTGGTGATCGATTTTCGACGAGGGCTTTTCCAATCCAGCTCAATTCCGCAGCGGCGACCAGATTCATCGGTGACGAGAATATCAACCTCCCCACCCCGGCCATCGCCTCGATCGTCCACTGGGAACTCTCGTCGGCAAGTCAGCCCATGCTGGCTCAGAAGCTCAACGGCTTGGTCATGCAGCGTGGCAGCATCGGTAGCTGGGAATTGGTTTCGCAGTAAGTCAGCCAAAAAAACCCTAAACCCCTCCCCACCGCTGTCGAGTTCAGCAGGAAGGGTTTGGGTAGGTATTTCTTTTGGTTTTAAGATTCCTGAAAGATTCCGGATCCCGTTTTCGGGATCGTTACCTTCCAAAACCGGGATCGTTTCGCCATCGGTAACAGCACCGTTTTCGGGTGCCTTATCTTTAACGATCCCGTTTTCGGTAACATTCCCGTTTTTGGGTGCGTTCGAAACGATCCCTTTTTTGGGATTGTTTACCGGCTTTTTCAAACGATCCCGTTTTTGGTAATGTTCCCGTTTTTGGGTGTGTTCAACATCGGCAACACTTTCCTCAATACCAACAAGGCGATACACCGGTATCTGATTCGTTCGCCCACGGCGATCACCAGTGTCCTCAATCAGGCCAACGGCAATGAGATGTTGCAAACTCGACTGAACCGTCTTCTTGTCCAACTCCGTCGCATCAGCCAATGCGCCAATAGACGGAAATGCACAATGATCGGGGCCGCACATGTCCGCCAGCCACGTCAGAACGGATTTTGCCGATGACTTGCCTGTCTTTATCTTCTTGGCCCAGTTCATCGCATCAATGCTCATACAGCCACTCTCTTAAACTGCTTATCAAACTGCCAAAGCGGCACCACACAAGGCTCAGGGTATTCATCACGCCTAAAGGTGACCTCCAGATAGCTGGAAGCCGTAACGGTAATCATGCGCCCGCGCTCATCACGGAAACGCTCACCGATCATCGGAATACGTGGACCCGCCCCCTGGCTCACTGCCGAGGTGTTTCGCTGCAAAACAATACGCAGACGCTCCTGCAATGTGCGCATAATTACCCCCCTCGATTAACGTTTCACTGGCTCCCTGATGTGCTCCAGCATCGAAAGCAACGCCCTGGCCTCATCACCTGTCAAAATTACGTTTGGCTCGCAACCTTGTGCTGCCACACACCCCTCAGGCAATCCGATCGCGTAAATCATCTTGCAGGCCAGCTTCACTGCCCCTGCCTTCCGCCGGCTCAATCCCGAGGGGTGAATCCCCATCTCGAGAGCCAGAGACTTATTGCCGCGAAGCAACACCTCTCGATGATAAAAACTCTCTAAATTCTGCGGGCTACATGTCACCCGTACTGAATTGCAACTTGTTGCGTCTTGCATCGGTAATAATTCCTACGGTTCGGATCGTCAGGCTGAGTGGCGAGCCATCTGCCAATTTTTTTTGCTGAGGTCGAGCATTTGGCTCGCTTTGTATTTGCCCCCAGACAAAAGCGCGATCGTTTCTGCATATTCGGTTTGTCCGCAGAATTCGCTTTTGGGAAGGCATCCACTTTTTAACCACTTGTAAACAGCGCGTTTGCTAACTCCACCACGCTTTGGCGACGGCTGAAACTCCGACGCTCTTGATCGGTTCATCTAATGTTTTCATTTTCGCCCCATTACGTACTTTAAGTACACAACATACACGAACTGAATGTTCTTGCAAATGGTTTATTATCGTACCCATGGTTCACTCTGATAAATTGCGTGAAGATTTCGCCCGTCGGCTTGCGCAGGCCAGCAAAAATATCGGGCTTGATGACCATGGGCGCGGTGCCGCTATAGCACGCGCCCTTGGAGTTACATCAAAAGCTACTAGCAAGTGGTTTAATGCCGAGTCCATGCCACGGCCAGACAAAATGGCGGAACTTGCAAAATATCTCCGCGTTGATCTGGCATGGTTACAGTTAGGTATAGGAGAGGAAAAAAATAGTAATCAGCTAGTTGCAGGTAGAGAGGCTGGGCATAAGTATGAATATCCGCTATTTTCTGCATCCAGCGCGGCTGAGGACGAAAAAGCAAACGATGATTTAACAAATAATGATTCGATTAAGTGGATCAGCTCAACAATACAAGCAAGCCCCCGTGGCTTCTGGATGGTTGTGAAAAATGACTCCATGGTTGTCAATAATGCTAAACCCAGTTTTCCGGAAGGAATGTTAATCCTGGTAGATCCTAATGAAGAGGTTATTCCCGGAGATTTTTGTGTGGCTAAGTTTGATGGGGATACTGAAGTGACGTTCAGAAAGCTAATCAGTGAAGCCGGGGAAAAGCTCTTAAAACCCTTGAATCCAGCCTATAGCATCAAGCCTTTCAACGAAAATTGCCAAATCATTGGCAAGGTGATCAATGCTATCTGGGAACTTTAACTCCCTCCCATCCAGCAGCCGGCCTTAGGGCCGGTTTTTTTTCGCCTCTCATAAAAAAATAAATCTAAAAACATCAAAAAGATAAACCATGCGTACACAAAAACACAAATTTTGCGAACTTTTAGTTCTTGACGCAAAAGAACCAATAGTACATATTTCAAACCATCGACAGCAACAACGTCACCCAGAACACCGGGAATCGCTCTTTAACAATTCAGAAAGTCGGATGAACTACCGGACCCACTGGTAATTCTGGCGCAAAACGAAGACCAGCCGCGATCCGGCTGTGACGGTGACCAGGTGCTGATGTGTTGGGTATGAAACGCTGGGAGCCTAGCCCATTGGAATAGGCGAACAACTGGAGGGCAGGATCATGTAGTGAATAAACGGGACGACCGTTCCCCCGGCGACGGAGTGAGGGAAAGGTGGCGATAAGCATCACGCAGTTTCGATTGGCGACCGATTAACGCATCAATCAGCCTAAAAATGAAGAGTGGATTTACCCTGCCGCAGCCAGTTCGGGGCGGTAGGCATAAACCCACTGAGGAGCTACACGATGAAAGCGATAACTGAGCACATCGGCTGGGTTGTCGGTTAATACCCGCTCAACAGGGATCCCACTTTTTTTATCGAGGTTTCCTCGTATTGAGGGTTTTTGTTCATCAAAAATTCATTTTCACAGTTTAGGCAGCGAGTTTTATGAAAGACAACAGACGAACCTACCGGGATGCCATGAAGTATAGATTTTATGTTTTTGGAAAAGCAGTGTGGGCAAAGCTTCACAGATTTTTCGCTGCCACCCACCAATTCAATCTTCGAATACACAAAAGAACCAGAGTCAAGCGCCTCAAGAACATAACCTTCAGTCTGAGTTTTAAAATCCTCGAACTCTGCAATTTTTGCGCTGAGAAGCGTTATTTTTTCATCACGAAGCTGTATTACCTCAACCAGAGAAAGGCAATCCAGTTGAAGCGTCATTAATCTATCTACAAGTTCTAAAGTTGCCGCTTTTACCTCTGCATCGGTTTTGGCGTCATTAATGGCTTTAGCCAGACCAATTGTCCCTTTGATAGCGGTCATAGCCGCTGTTAGTTCTGCTATCACAAAGAATACTCACTTGGTTGTTGGGGATATCCAGATTGACCGAACTCTGGTTGTTGGGGAATAGCCAGACCCGCCGAGCCTTAAGCGGTTAAAAGAAAGGCGCATTACTACGCAAAAAAAGCAAAGCGCGGCTACTAACACACCCACAGCGCTCTACGGGGGCGACATCCGCATGCGGCTTGCACATGGCTTCGGGGGCGTTGTCAATGTGAACACAGGCCACAGCCGGATGAATCAATATTGCTGTGTGTAGTCTTTGGCCAACCTCGTTCGGCCTCTTTTTTTTTCCCATCAATAAGGGCGTTGCCCACCGCTCCGGATGTGCCGGAACCGTAGCGAAAGCAAGCGCGGATACAAACAAGGCCGCGCCCTTACCCATGTGATTTTCACTTTCCGAGAGGACATTCCATGCAAGTTATCCCCCGTATTAGCGGTGAGCGCCTAGTCTCACTACCAGCAGGCGCCACGCCTGAGCTTTGATAACCAGATTATTACCCTTAACCACTGCCGTGGTGGCTGGGTTAATTACACCGATGCGGCGGGTGCTCGTCCGCGAACATGAAGTTGCTGTAGTCGCGGCCAGCGCCACTGAACATCTTGATGCAACGCCCTGCCAATGCTGTGGCGTTCTGCGTATGCGTTCCGATTTAATAAAGAAAAGAATCAAGCTGCTATTTCGTAACAGTGAGGACTTGCTAGTTTGCTCTGACGGCCTGTGTTCTGCACGGCACATTGGTTTGCGAACGCCTACTCGGTATATGCCAAAACCAAAATCAGATGGACGCAAATTTAAAAGGAGCGGCTATGTCAGATATTAAATTTGACCGTCGGGCAGACCATTTATACCGCCTGACTGGTGAGGACGTCATAAATTACAAACGCGGAAAATCCACCAAGGGAGAGACCATTTTTTATTCCACCATTTTTATTATCGGGATTTTGGCGCTGGGGGTGGTATGGGGATAAGCAAACATCCGTTGGCCCCCAACGTGTGCACACCAACGCTTCACATAGGGACTGTCGTCAACTACACCTTGCACCGGGGCAACCCGGTGCAAGGTCAGGTAGTCGCACGCTGTGAATGGGAAGGCAGTGACAACGGCGCGGCATTTGCCCTGAGGTATACCCCCCACCAAATCGCTGTGTTACGCGAACAGGGCTTCACCGTGGGGAATGAGTAGATGGAAATGAGCGAACACATAGACCCGGTAGTCGGCCTGGTTAATACCCTGACCAATGACGATGCAGAAAAGGCGTTAAAACTCCTATCTCTCGTCGTTCTTGGGTACATGTTGACAGTGGATTGCATTGATTTTGAGGTATCGGCAGGCACACTAAATATTAATGTCAGCGTTAACACTGAGGGAAACATAAAATGACACAGATACCAATGATTGACTGGTTCACCGTCGTTGTAGTGCTAGCCCTGTTCGGTTTCGTTGGCGGTGTCCTGACCTTTGCATGGGTCATGATGAAGGTCATCCACGACTAACCACATTATGTGGTTTTCGCGTTTCAATTCAAAATATTGGGATTATTCCCAGGCACTCCAATCGATCGATAAAAACGATCGAATTCATCGCATTAATCTTCAAAACCCATTTACAATACCCCTACTTTTTATCACACTTCAAGAACCGCGCATTAACCAGGGACGACTTTATGAAATAATGTCAACTAATTAGGTTTGATTATGTATATAAAGTACGATTCTGCTAGAAACAAACTCGGTGTTCGGTCTATCATGCCCGTGCAACCCCTCAATGGGTTGCCGGGATTGGAACACCGGATATCAAGAAAGCGCACAACCGCGCCATGCGGTTTTTTTGTGTGCGGTGCACGGCTACACCTATCAATGGTGGGGCGTGCAGGGGAGCCGAAAGGCTCGCCGGGTTCTTTCTTGACCGGTAGTTCCAACCCTGCACGTCTCACCACCAGTCAGAGATTGGAACCTCTTGGTGGTGACTCCAACTTCAAGAAAGGAGTTCAGCCATGAATAGCCAACTCGTACCCGTATTCAACGGGACCATCAGCGATGAATCCGCCCTACTTTGCAATGCCCGCGACCTGCATAGATTTTTAGGTGTAGGTAAGATGTTTGCTAGCTGGATTAAAGAGCGCATTGCAGAGTATGAATTCGTGGAAAATCAGGACTATATTTTGCTTGCCAATTTCGGCAAGCAAACGTCTGGTCGCGGTGGCCACAACCGCAAGGACTACCACCTAACCCTCGACACAGCCAAAGAGCTAGCTATGGTCGAGCGGAACGAGAAAGGCAGACAGGTCCGGCAGTATTTCATTGAGTGTGAGAAACGACTTCACAATCATGTGGCTGTAACCTCGCACCAAAAGCCGGAATTACCCAAACCAGCAATAAACGCGAAAAACCTGTTATCCAGAGTGCGGGAGATGCAAGCAACATGGGATTCCATACGCAAAGATATGTCCGTCATTGACCCGAGGTTGGCTAATCACCTAAACCAGTCAATGGCAGTATTAGATTTAGCCGCAGCAACACTAGCCAAGAATAAACAAAAGCGCCTGAGTAAATAAAAATAGCCCTCACCCCAGCACTCGCTGGGGCTTCTGTATCCCCAACAGGAAATATCAATGAAACCCCGCATACCGAAAAAAATCAGCGCTAAAGCTGAGGTGGTTCTGTGCGCGTATCGAGCTGGGCAGGCAAAACCGCACCGCACCTACCAACATAAATATTTAACTCTCCCGATCACCCCTTGGTGGCGCTATCTATCGAAAGACGATGGCACCACCTGGCGGTTGATGTCCCATGAAACCTACAACGGCGAGATTAAGAAATACTATGGAAGATGAAATTATTGAGTTCCCTGAAGAGCAAGCAAGCTACCACGGTCACCTGGACGATGGTCGCGATTGTACCTGTTGGCACGTCTGGCGCATGCGCAGTAAATACCGTATCCGAATGGGAATAATTGAACCACCACCGGCGCGGCCACAGGTGATGCCGCCGCAACAGCAACCGAAGAAAAAACAGGCTAGGGGCAGAAGGAAAAGCACGAGGTGACATCAGATAAACCCTAACCGAATACCGCTTCCCCACCCACAAATTTTCCTACCGCGACATCCTCGACAAGCACGCGGTTAACATTGCGCCCTATTGGCCGGCTAAGCCGCCTGCCTGGATGCGTCTAAGTTGCGCCTGCATGCAGATTGATACGGGTAAATAACAGAGGTGATTATGAATAACGATCCGATTGGATACTGGCGCACATCCAAAGTGTGTAACTTTTTAGAAGTTGACCGGCGCACGATCCACAGATGGAGGCAGGGAAAAGGTGTTAAAGAACCCTTCCCTGAACCAATACAGCAAGCATTCAGAGAAGGTAACCGCTGGATAGCTGAAGATGTGATCGCTTGGTCTCAGCGTAATATTAAGACACAACTGAAGGTCGCTTGAACTCTGCCACTTGTGGCTCAACAATCCCCATCAATCTTGCCCACCATTGGCTATATGCCTTCCTCATTACGTCTAGGTATCCGTGTTTATCGTATACCCCCCAGACACCCGGCAATTTGTGCCCCAGCATCATTTCCGCAATATGCGGTTCGGTAAGTTCAGACCAGTTGGTTCTTGCCGTTCTGCGTAAGTCGTGGACAGTGAAATGGGGCACAGTCTCTCTATAAACTTTCAACATAAACTTACACAACATCCCGGTGATACTTAGATGGTTTCCGCTTGGCATTGGCTCAGTACGGTAGGAGAATGCATACTTGCCTGGAGCCAAATCCATCGCTGATTTTATCAGTGGGACTACGTCGGGTATTATTGGCCTTATGATTGGCTTACCAGAGCCAGAACCTGTCTTGTGGTTTTGAGGCGGGACTGTCCATACCATTTTTTCAAAGTCGAAATGAGCCTTTTCCGCCAACCGTAGCTCACTAACTCGGCAGCCAAAGAAAAGGCAAAGTTTGATGAGTGCTTTATTACGATTAGTCATTCTCGACTGATCGCAAGCCCTCCAGATAAGGGCTATTTCTTTTCGTTCCAAGGTTCGCTCTCCAACATTAGTTTTAATGCCGAAGTCGGAAGACGTGAGTGTAGCTATGGGGTTGTTCTCAACCATCCCTCTCTTATGCGCCCAAGCGTAGCTATTTTTCGTTTTATTCAGGATTCGCTTAGTCACGCCGGTATATACCATAGCAAGATCATCCAATAAACCGATCCATCGCTGAAGCGATATCTCTGTGGCCGGGTATTTGCCGACTTTGGGAAATACATGCAATTCAAATGAGCGCATAACCTGATCGGCGCACTTCTTGCCACTTTCTACCATAGCGAACCAATCTCGGAACATTTTCTCAAATGTTGCCGATGAATTGAGGAGAGCTAGCTCCAACTCACGTTGAATTTTCGGGTTCTTTCCCATCGCCAGTACGGTCGTATGCTTTGACACATCTTCTCTAGCCTGCTTTAACGATATAGCGGGGTACGATCCGATAGTCATCTTGTCCTGCTTACCCATGAATCGGTAACGGTAGAAGAAGGTAACAGCCCCTTTAATTGACAATCTAACCCATAGACCATCGCGATCAGCCTTTTCTTCAACCTTCAGCCGTCCACGTCCCAAGTTGGATTTCAAGTAAGTATCGGATAACGCCATCGCTCCCCCGAGCCATCAGATGGACACACTAAAAGGAAGAATACAGCATTATGGACACAGGCATGGACAAAGATTTTATGCCCCTACGTTGGACAACATTGCTCAGTCAAAACTTAGGCGTGGGTGTTTTTTGGCTTAAGAACCCCGGAATTACTGGAAATAACGCCCCAACAAGTCCCAAGCAGTCCCAATACCACTTATTCAGATAGGTTATAACCATATAATCAATTTTCTCTTTTATGCAGCCAGAACGTAGTCTGTGCTCAAGATTTTGATTAAAAGGGCTGACTTATGGCGACCAATACCACACAGAATTTCCCCACTCGGCAATTTGCCCTGTTCGGTTTACCTCACCTGATCCCAGGGCTGCTGTTGACCGGGGCTATCACCGCGTTAGCCGTCTGGATTGGTGATATTCCATGGGTGGCCGGACTGGGGCTGGGAGCGCTGACGCTGGCGATTTTACTCGGCATTGTGGTAGGTAATACGCTGTATCCCTGGTTACAGCCCAGCTCTCACAGCGGCGTTCAGTTCGCCAAACAGCGCCTGCTGCGGTTGGGCATTATCCTTTACGGCTTCCGCCTGACGTTTCAGCAAATTGCCGACGTGGGCACTACCGGTATCATCATTGATGCGTTAACGCTCACCACCACTTTCCTGCTCGCCTGCTGGTTGGGCAAGAAAGTGTTTGGCCTCGACACTCATACCACCATGCTGATCGGTGCCGGCAGCAGCATCTGCGGTGCGGCTGCGGTCATGGCTACCGAACCGGTACTGAAAGCCGATGCCAATAAGGTGGCGGTCGCCGTGAGCACCGTGGTGGTGTTCGGTACGCTGGCGATCTTTGCCTACCCTTGGCTGTACCATCTGAACGAGCAATTCCAATGGCTGCCGTTTAATCAGGAAAGCTTCGGTATCTTCACCGGTTCGACCATCCACGAAGTGGCACAGGTCGTCGCCGCCGGGCATGCCATCGGGCCGGATGCTGAAAACGCTGCGGTAATCTCCAAAATGATCCGCGTAATGATGCTGGCCCCCTTCCTGGTCGTACTTTCAGGGTTTATCAGCCGCAGCCGTAGCACTGACAACAGCGGTGAGAAAGCAGAAAAGTCTGCCATTACCATTCCCTGGTTTGCCGTGCTGTTTATCGCCGTCGCCGGGCTGAACTCGTTCAACCTGATCCCGGCTACGCTGGTAAAACATCTGATTACTGCGGATACCTGGATGCTGGCGATGGCCATGGCGGCGCTGGGATTGACCACCCACATCAGCGCAGTGCGCCAGGCGGGGGTAAAACCGATTCTGCTGGCCACCCTGTTGTTCATCTGGCTGATTGTCGGCGGCGGTGCGATTAACCTGCTGGTACAACACTTCCTCTGATTCACGCCGCGATTATTCCACTACCTCAGGCCCGCCATCGCGGGCCTGAACTTTTTCAGCCATTCAATCCTTGCGCTATCAATGCCATAATGACGCCGATTACACAGGAGAATGAAAATGAAGTTTGTCGGTGCACATGTCAGCGCGTCAGGCGGCGTGGATCAGGCGGTTATCCGCGCGCACGAATTAGAGGCGACCGCATTCGCCCTGTTCACTAAAAATCAGCGTCAATGGAAAGCAGCGCCGCTGCCTGCCGATGTGATTGATAAATTCAAGAGCGCCTGCGCGCAATACGGTTACGGCCCAGGACAGATCCTGCCGCACGACAGCTACCTGATTAATCTCGGCCACCCGGTGACCGAGGCATTGGAAAAATCCCGCGAAGCCTTTCTTGATGAGATGCAGCGTTGTGAGCAACTGGGGCTGACGCTGCTGAACTTCCATCCTGGCAGCCATCTGCTGCAAATTGACGAAGACAAATGCCTGGCACGCATCGCTGAATCCATCAACCTGGTGCTGGATAAAACCAGCGGTGTGACAGCGGTGATCGAAAATACCGCCGGTCAGGGCAGTAATCTGGGCTTTAAGTTTGAACATTTGGCGGCGATCATCGACGGCGTGGAAGACAAAAGCCGCGTCGGCGTCTGCATCGACACCTGTCACGCTTTTGCCGCCGGTTACGATCTGCGTACCGAGGAAACCTGCGAACAGACCTTTAAGGAACTCGGTGAGGTGGTGGGCTTCAACTATTTGCGCGGTATGCACCTGAACGACGCCAAAAGCGAATTCGGCAGCCGCGTTGACCGTCACCACAGCCTGGGTGAGGGCAACATCGGTAAAACGGTGTTCAGCTACATCATGCGCGACCCGCGCTTCGACAATATCCCGCTGATCCTGGAAACGGTGAACCCGGATATCTGGGCGGAAGAGATCGCCTGGCTAAAAGCCCAGCAGTAGTTGTCGCAATAAAAAACCGGAGCCTGGACTCTAATGCCGGTCAGTTAAGCAAAGTTCTGAATAAGAATGTACGACGTTGTTTAAGTGGGCGTCCCCCTCTCCCGAGGGAGAGGGCCGGGGTGAGGGGCTTTCGCGTTAGTATGTATCCCCTCACCCTAACCCTCTCCCAAAGGAGAGGGAACAATATCACCTTAACTTACAAGCATTAGAGTCTGGACTCCGGTTTTTTTATTACCAACGCTAATCTTAAGCCACGCTGGCCGCCGGGACGTCAGCACGTTTCAGCAGTGCGTAAGACACGCCCGCCAAGAGCGTACCGGCGATAATCGCCACCAGATACAGCAATACCGGAGTGATTGCGCCCGGGATCAGCAGCACGAACAACCCGCCGTGCGGCGCCATCAGTTTGGCACCAAACGCCATGGACAGCGCACCGGTCAGCGCGCCACCAGCGATGCAGCATGGCAGCACGCGCATCGGGTCACGGGCAGCGAACGGGATCGCGCCTTCGGAGATAAAGCACAGGCCCAACACCAGCGCCGCTTTCCCGCCTTCCTGTTGTGACTTGTCGAACTTGCGACGCGCCAGCAGCGTTGCCAACCCCATCGCCAGCGGTGGCACCATACCGGCAGCCATAATCGCCGCCATCGGCGCATACACCGAAGAACTCAGCAACGCCACGCCAAAAGCATAGGCCGCCTTGTTGACCGGGCCACCCATATCGGTACACATCATGGCACCGAGGATTGCGCCCAGCAGCACCGCGTTAGCGGTACCCAGTGACTGCAACCAATGGGTCAGACCTTCCATGATTTTCGCCACCGGCGTACCGACGATGAAGATCATGATCAGACCCACGATCAGGCTGGCAACCAGCGGAATGATCAGGATCGGCTTCAGCGCTTCCATACTCTGCGGCAAACGCAGTTTGGTGCTGATAAATTTGGCGACATAACCCGCCAGGAAACCGGCAATGATACCGCCGAGGAAACCGGCTCCGGTGCTTACTGCCAACATGCCGCCAATCAACCCCGGCGTCAGGCCCGGACGGTCAGCAATTGAGAAAGCGATAAAACCGGCCAGCACCGGCACCATCAGTGCAAAGGCCGATCCGCCACCGATCTGCATCAGTGCAGCCGCCAGCGTGCCTTTGACTTCGAACGCCTTGATACCGAATACGAACGACAGTGCGATACACAGACCGCCCGCCACCACCATTGGCAGCATATAAGACACACCGGTCAACAGGTGGCGATAAGGCCCGGCACTCTCTTTCTTCTTGCCGGCCGCGGCCGGAGCACCGCTTTTTTGCGGCTGGAAAATCTCGGCTTCGGCCTGCGCCTTGTCCAGTTCCTGCGCGGTTTTCTTCAGCGCCAGCCCGGTAGAGGTGCGATACATTGGCTTGCCGGCAAATTTCTCCAGATCCACTTCGATATCGGCCGCCACGATCACCAGATCCGCCGCCGCCACTTCTTCTGGCGTAATCGCATTACCGGCACCCACGGAACCGCGGGTTTCAACCTTCACCCACCAGCCGCGTTTTTTGGCTTCGCTCTCAATCGCCTCGGCCGCCATAAAGGTATGCGCCACACCGGTTGGACAAGCGGTGATCGCCACAATGCGTTTTTGACCCGCCGCTTTGACCGGTTCAGCCGTTGCCGGTGCCTGCCAGGTTTTTGCCTCGGCGATAGCCTGCGTCAGGAAGGCCTCCGGCTCACGCACCGCGTGCTCCACATCGCCCACATAAACCCGCTTGCCGTTCAGCGCGGCGTCAGCAGGCGCAGATTGCCCCGCTACCACCACCAGTTCAGCCTCATCCGGGGACTCCACCAGCGTCAGGCCGGCCTTCGCCGCAGCAGCGCCGAGCATGCGTTTCGCCAGGTGACCACGCGCCTGCCCCAGCGAACTGTCTATCATCAGCAGTGTTTTCATTCTGCCTCCCGCTATTGATTAAAAGGTTTCAGGTCGACACGCGCCATCATCGCGGCCAACTGTGGACGGTCGGTCACGCCAACGTTGCTCTGGCTGACGGCCAGCGCAGCTACGGCGGTAGCCAAACGCAAAGTATGTTCACTGGATTCGCGCATCAGCAGGCCATAAATCAGGCCGCCGACCATCGAGTCGCCGGCACCAACGGTACTGACCACTTCGCAGGCCGGTGGCTTGGCGATCCAGGCGCCGGAAGCATTGACCCACAGCGCCCCTTCGGCACCGAGAGAAATCACCACGTGAGCAATGCCCTGATCGCGCAGCGCATGTGCGGCCTCAACCACGTCAGCCAACTGTGGCAATGGACGACCGGCCCAGATTTCCAGCTCGCGACGATTGGGTTTCACCAACCATGGCGCGGCTTTCAAGCCGGCAACCAAGGCTTCACGGCTGCTGTCGAAAATGATGCACGGGCATTGAGCGCGCAGGCGGATCATCCAGTCGGTAAAGGCATCGGGATCAACCCCGGCCGGCAGACTGCCGCTCACTGCCACCATATCGAACTGGCCGAGCCAGCTCAGGGAGTCGGTCACGAAACGTTCCCAATCCTGACCACTCACCTCAAAGCCGGAGAAGTTGAAATCTGTCACTTCACCGTCTTTTTCCGTCAGCTTGACGTTAATGCGGGTGCGGCCCGGTACCACCTGGAAGCGGTTGGCAATGCCCAGATCGCTGAACAGCAGCTGGAAGCCATCCTGGTTATCTTTGCCCAGGAAACCGCCCACAGTGACATCAATGCCCAAATCTTTCAGCACCTTGGCGACGTTAATGCCTTTTCCGGCGGCGTGCAGACCGGCGGTTTTGACCAGATTAACTTCACCGCGCTCGATCTCCGGGCAAAAACCCACCAGATCGTAAGCCGGATTCAGGGTAATTGTTGCTACTCTTCTGCTCATGCTGCGCCCTCGCCCAGTCCTTCGTTAATGGCCTCACCGATCGCCTTCAGCGCCGTTTCAGCATCTTCACCCTTGGCGGTAAAGCGCAGGTGATGTCCTTTTTTCACGCCCAACGCCACGACCTTCATCAGGCTGCGTCCGTTGGCCGGTTTGCCACTGCCATCCAGATTGGTGACGGTAATTTCGCTCTCGAACTTCTTGATTACGTTGACCAGCGCCGTCCCCGGACGGGCATGCAGGCCGTGTTCGTTACGAATGACGAACTCGGCACTCAGGGTGGTATTTTCTTCTTCGACCACACTGGTCAGCAATGCCCGCAGGGTGACGGCATCGGCGTTCAGCAAGCGTTCAGCTTTATTCGCCAACAGCAGGTCACTCAGGTAGTTCAGCACCGCCAGCGGTTGCTGGTCAGCCACCGACAGCGTCAGCAGTAGCGCAACTTTCTCGCCGTCTTCGTCAAACGCCTGCACCGGACGGCTCAGGGTGGCCGCGCTGGTCAGATTGCCTTCGGTGCTGTCGCTCAGCCAAATACCCTGCCCCAAATTCAGCGGCTTGCGGGTAATGACGTCGCTGACGAACTGGGCGTTGACCGCACCGATCTTCTGCAAACGACCGGCATTCAGCGCCTGCAGCGTCATCAGGCTGTCGGCGGCCACATCGAGCGCGATCAGAGAAGCGTCAAATTTGAATTCTGCCGTCAGCTTTTCGCCCATCAGCAGGCTGCGCAGCTCTTCTGTCGAGGTGGTTTTCGCCAACTGTTCGGCTACGCTGTCGTCGCTCAGCACGTGTGTCAGCTGGCGTAACAGCGCCAGGTGTTCGTCGGAGCGGGCGGCGATGCCGATCACCACAAAGGCGGTTTGGCCTTCGCCCCACTCAATGCCCTGCGGGAACTGGAATACCTGTACGCCGGTATTCAGCACCAGTTCACGGGTATCGGTAGTGCCGTGCGGGATGGCGATGCCGTTACCCAAATAGGTGGAGGTTTGCAGCTCGCGCTGCAGCATGCCGTCCACGTAGGCGGCGCTGACGCAGCCGGCTTCGGTCAGTGCGGCGGCAACCTGCTGGATGGCTGCCTGCTTGCTGCCGGCAGTTGCGCCCAGGTGAATATCTTGCGGTGACAACTGGAACATGATTTTCCTCTCCTGCTGAATTGAATCGTTTCAGCTTTATTGGGAAAAAGGAGCGTTATCGGTACGGAATCATCGCGCCCATAACGCTGAAACGTTTCAAGGAGTGTGTGAGCAGCACCGGCTGAAAGCAAGTTTTCTCAAAATTGATGTGATAGATTTTTGACCTCACGCACACTTTTCCCGAAGGGTTATCCGTCGCGGCGCTAAAATGACATACTAAGCTGAAATTTTGCTGACGGAGACAAGCATGACTGTAGTGGCGGGCGTAGGGGTGATCATCGTAAATGCACAAGGGGAAATATTACTGGGGAAACGCTGCGGTCAGCACGCGCCTTTCTGGTCGATTCCCGGCGGGCATCTGGATGCCGGTGAAACCTTTGAACAGTGCGCTCAGCGTGAGATTGCCGAAGAAACCGGGCTGACCATCGCCCCACCCACTTTTATCGGTATCAGCAATAATCTGCAAACCTGGCGCGCCGAGGGAAAGCATACGATATCCGTCTGTTTATTGACGCAGCATCCCGGTGGCACCCCAGAACTCAAAGAACCGGAAAAATGTGCAGAATGGCGTTGGTGCTCTCCGAATAAGTTACCGGAACCCCACTTCGAAGCCAGCCGTAACGCCATTAACCTCTGGCAAACAGGCCAGGCCTACCAGCCGACGAAATAGCCTTTTCGTTCAGTATTTTTTATATCTGTCCGTGATCTGAATCATGGGCTGATAAAGACACATAAAAAATGCGTTATATAATATAGAATATAACGCTGTAAAATCCCTCAAATGGCCATTTTTCTGCTAAAAATAACCCTATAGTATTAGATGTCATTGCTAATGTTACCTATACTTCCTCAAGTATGTCGGCGCTCGGCCGGCACTTTTTTTGGCAAGGTTTTCCTTGGTATTTCATAATTATAAGTGGGTTCAATATGACCAATAAATTCACTGGCTTGATAAGAAAGCACCGCTGGGGATGGCTGTGGCTTTTGCTGTTGGGGATTATCCTCGGAGCAGCATTATTGGCGGGTACCGCCACGGTATTCCACAAAACCAGCGACACCGCCTTCTGTGTGTCCTGTCATACCATGCAACAACCGCTGGCCGAATATCAGGGCAGCATTCACTTCCAGAATACCAAGGGCATCCGCGCTGAATGCGCCGACTGCCACGTCCCACACGAACCGCTCGATTACCTGTGGACCAAGATCCGCGCGGTAAAAGATATTTATGGCGAGATGGTGGGCACTATCGATACGCCAGAAAAATATGAGGCGCATAAGCTGGCCATGGCCCAGTCGGTATGGAAAACGCTGAAAGAAAGCGATTCCGCCACCTGCCGTTCATGCCACAGCTTTGATGCCATGGACATCACCGCCCAACGGCCTGAAGCACGCATTCAGCATCCGGTGGCTATCAAGCAGGGCGAAACCTGTATTGATTGCCATAAAGGAGTCGCGCACATTCTGCCGGACATGAGCGGTGCCGCCCAGGCCGGTGCAGCCGAACTGGCGAAGGCCGCGGCTGAAACCTCACCTACCGCCACCACGCTGTACACCATTGCCACTGAACCTTTCTTCCTGAAACCGGACGACAGCCACAATGCCGGCAACCTGATGCCATCCACCGAAGTTCAGGTGGTGAAACAGGAAGGCGACAAGGTGCTGGCCAACGTCACCGGCTGGCAGCAGGACGGCGTCAGTGAGGTGTTCTATGCCGCACAGGGCAAACGTATCCTTAGCGTGCTGCTGGGTGAAGACGCTCGCAAACTGCTGAAAACCGGCACCACCATGACCGATGCCGAAACCGGCCTGGTGTGGCACCAGGTTTCCCTGCAGGTCTGGCTGCCGCGCAAACAACTGATCGACGATCAGCAAAAAATCTGGCGCTACACCGCAGATATGATGTCGGCCAACTGCACCGGCTGTCACGGCCTGACCGCCCTAGATCGCTTCAACGCCAACCAGTGGATCGGCGTAATTAAAGGCATGGCTTCACGCACCTCGCTGACGCAGGAACAACTGCGCGTTCTGACACAATACGTGCAGAAACACGCCAGTGACATGCAGCCAACCAAACCTGCCAAGCTTTAAGGGAGAAGCGAAATGAGCAAATATCAACAACAAGCGTTAAAAATGAGCCGCCGCCGCTTCCTGACCGGTGCTACCGCGCTGGCCGCTGCCCCATTGCTGGCAGGCCTGTGGCCCAAGTCAGCGCTGGCGCAGGCCATCAGCCAGGCGCTGCCGCAATTTGTGGTGCTGCGTCAGGCGCAAAAAGGCATTCTGACCGGCGCACACTGGGGCGCTTTTGAAGCCATAGTGCAGGACGGCAAAATGGTCGGCGTGCAGCCGGTCAAGGACGATCCTTACCCGAACGAACTGATCACCATGGCGCCCTACCAGGTACATGCCGAAAACCGCATCAAATATCCGATGGTGCGTAAAAGTTGGCTGGAAGGCGGGCCTGGCAGCCATACCGAGCTGCGCGGCCGCGACGAATGGGTACGCGTCAGCTGGGACAAGGCGATTGAACTGGTTTGTGGCGAGATCACCCGTCTGCAAAAAGATCACGGCCCGCAGTCAATCTATGCCGGTTCCTATGGCTGGAAGAGCGTCGGCATGCTGCATAACAGCCGCACGCTGCTGCAACGCCTGATGAACCTGACCGGTGGCTTCCTCGGTTATGCCGGTGACTATTCCACCGGTGCCGCACAGGTGATCATGTCACACGTGGTCGGCTCCATGGAGGTTTACGAACAGCAAACCGCCTGGCCGAACGTGATCGAAAACAGCCAACTGGTGGTATTGTGGGGCTGTAACCCGATGATCACGCTGAAAAACAGTTGGAACGTGCCGGACCACTACGGCCAGACCGGCTTTGAGGCGCTGAAGAAGAAAGGCACCCGCGTGATCAGCATCGACCCGGTGCATAACGACAGCGCCAAATTTATCGATGCGCAGTGGATCGCTCCACGCCCTTATACCGATGGCGCCATGTTGATCGGCATCGCTCACACGCTGCTGACAGAGAAACTGCATAACCCGGACTTCCTGAAAACCTACACCGCCGGCTTCGACAAGTTCCAGGCTTATCTGCTGGGCGAAACCGATGGCACACCGAAAACTGCCGAATGGGCCGCCGATGTTTGCGGCGTCGATGCCGACGTATTGCGCCAACTGGCACGCGACATGGCGAAAAATCGCACCATGATCATGGGCGGTTGGGGCATTCAACGTCAGCATCATGGCGAGCAGCAGCACTGGCTGTTGGTTACCGTGGCGGCGATGCTCGGCCAAATTGGCCTGCCGGGCGGCGGCTTCGGCTTCAGCTATCACTACTCTTCCGGCGGTAGCCCGACGGCGAAAGGCGGCATCATTTCCGGTATTTCTGCCGGTAATGCGCCGAAAAACTCACCGGCCCCGATCCCGGTGGCACGCATCGCCGAATGTCTGAGCAATCCGGGCAAGACCATTAATTTCAACGGCACACAGGTCACCTACCCCGAAGTGAAAATGGTGTATGTGGCCGGTGGCAACACCTTCCACCAGCACCAGGACACCAACAATCTGGTCAAGGCCTGGCAACGGCCTGACACCATCGTGGTGAACGAACCTTACTGGACCGCCACCGCCAAACACGCCGATATCGTGCTGCCGGCCACCACCAGCTATGAACGTAACGATCTGGAAATGGGCGGCGACTACTCGCAACTGTATGTGTTCCCAATGCATCAGTGCGTGGAGCCGCAGCATGAGTCGCGCAGCGATTTCGATATCTTCGCGGCCATGGCGGCCAAGCTGGGTGTGCAGGATGCCTTTACCGAAGGCAAAGATGAAACTCAGTGGCTCAAAGGCATGTACGACGACATGAAAACCCAGGCGCGCGCCGCCCGGGTAGCCCTGCCGCCGTTCGACATGTTCTGGGCATCCAACAACTATGTGCGTTTCCCAGTGCCCGAGGCCAATACCCAATGGGTACGTTTCGCCGACTATCGCGAAAACCCGCTGCTCAATCCGTTGGGTACGCCATCCGGTAAGATCGAGATCTACTCCGACGCCATTGCCAAAATGAAGTATCAGGATTGCCCGGGCATTCCGACCTGGATGCCGCCGCATGAATGGTATCGCGGGCCGGAGGCGGTTAAATATCCGCTGTCGCTGAACACCGCGCACCCGATCAACCGTCTGCACTCGCAGCTCGACAATACGCCGCTGCGTAAAAAGTATGCGGTAGCCGATCGGGAAGCGATTGTGATCCATCCGCAGGACGCCAAGTCACGCGGTATCGCCAGCGGCGATCTGGTGCGCGCCTTTAACGATCGCGGCCAGATCCTGGTCGGTGCAGTCGTCAGTGAAGACGTGCGCCCTGGCGTGGTACGGATCAGCGAAGGGGCCTGGTTCGATCCGGCCGACCCTTCTCAGCCGGGCTCGCTGTGCAAGAACGGCAACGTCAACTGCCTGACCTTCGACGTCGGCTCCTCCAGCCTGGCGCAGGGGAACTGTGGGCAGATGGCCCAGTTGCAGATCGAGAAGTATCAGGGTGAGGTGCTGAAAAACACCGCGCACGACGTGCCTGCCGGCGCGTAACGGGTTATAGCGTAATACCGGGGCGATGGTGACATCGCCCTTTTTTATGCCCTTATACCGGAAAAAAACTTTACCAGTAAAAGGAATGAAACCGGTTTCGGTTCATTTCTTTTTTTTACAAATAAATGGGCGTATTATGCGCCGGATCCCTCATTGACGGCTATTTTCTGACCTCTATGTCTACATCATCTGCGGCAACGCGACGCTCGCCCGACCTCACTTCACTGGCTTTTTTAGTGGTGGCGTTTCTCACCGGTATTGCCGGGGCGCTACAGACCCCTACGTTGAGCCTGTTTCTGGCGACGGAAGTGAAGGTGCGCCCCTCGATGGTTGGGCTGTTTTTCACCGGTAGCGCGGTGATTGGTATTCTGGTCAGCCAGTTTCTCGCTCGCCGTTCGGATCAAAAAGGCGATCGCAAAACGCTGATTTTCCTCTGCTGCATGCTGGGCGCGCTGGGCTGCGTGCTGTTCGCCTGGAACCGCAATTATTACCTGTTACTGGCGGTCGGCGTGATGTTGACCAGCTTCGGTTCCACCGCTAACCCGCAGATGTTCGCCCTGGCGCGCGAACATGCCGATCGCACCGGTCGCGAAGCCGTCATGTTCAGTTCAATCCTGCGGGCGCAGGTTTCCCTCGCCTGGGTCATAGGGCCGCCCATCGCCTTTGCACTGGCCCTGGGGTTCGGTTTTAAAGTGATGTATCTGGCCGCCGCGGCGGCGTTCATCCTGTGTGGCGTGCTGGTGTGGAAAATGCTGCCCTCGATGCGCAAAACGCCGGTAGCCACCAGCACCACACTGGAGGCGCCGCGACACAACCGTCGCGATACGCTGCTGCTGTTTATGGCCTGCACCTTTATGTGGACCGCCAACAGCATGTATCTGATCAATATGCCGCTGTATATGGTGCATGAGCTGCAGTTGCCGGAAAGGCTGGCTGGGGTGTTGATGGGCACGGCCGCCGGGCTGGAGATACCGACCATGCTGATTGCCGGCATGGTGGCGAAACGCTTCGGCAAGCGCTTTTTAATGCGTTGGGCGGTGGTGGCGGGCCTGCTGTTTTACTTCGGTCTGCTGTTTATCACCGGCACCTGGCCACTGATCGCCCTGCAACTGCTTAACGCGGCGTTTATCGGCGTACTGGCGGGGATCGGTATGCTCTATTTTCAGGATTTGATGCCTGGACAGGCCGGTGCCGCAACCACCCTGTTTACCAACACCACTCGCGTGGGTTGGATTTTAGCCGGTTCCATCGCTGGCGTAGTGGCGGAAGTCTGGAGTTATCACGCGGTGTTTTATTCCGCACTGGCGATGGTTGTGGGCGCAGTGCTGTGCTTGTGGAAGCTTAAAGACGCGTAAAACAGGCTTAGGGGGCCGTATCCGCTTCCAGCTTGGCCAAATAGATTAGCGCGTCGTCACGGTGGTCGTGGCACATTTCGCGGCTGGCCTGCAGGCTGCCACAGACTTTGGGCCGCAATGGCGAGTGAAACAGACCACAGCGTAGCTGCTCGCTCAGATGAATGCAGCGGGTGTTGGCAGGCTTGCCATTGGGCATGCCGGGGATCGGGCTGGATATTGAAGGCGCAATACAACAAGCGCCACAGTCGGCACGGCAGTCCATCAGCGAGTCTCTCGGTGGGCTGGCAGAAGTGAAGCGCGACAATATCAGTAGCGCTCATCCGCCGCCAGCAGAATCCGGGTTTGCCCAACAATCTTTACATCGCGCCCTTATCACCGCTAATCGTTTGCATTCATGCCGGGCTAAAACACGCCTCAAATCGCCCTATTCACACTGATTAATGCATGAAACAAGCATCTTCACGGCTTTACATGCGCCGGCCGCACCTGTACCATTGAGCTAGTACAAAAGAACTTACGGCCGCTATGGCCACTCAGGAGCAAAAATGTCCGCGGACACCATCCAGAAGCTTTCCCGCCCTTCGGTCCTTGGCGGCGCGATGATCATTGCAGGCACCGCCGTCGGCGCCGGTATGTTCTCCATTCCTATTGTGACTTCTGGCGTGTGGTTCAGCGGCTCGGTCGCGCTGCTGATTTATACCTGGGCCTGTATGCTGATCTCTGGCCTGATGATCCTCGAAGCTGCACTGCATTACCCAAGCGGTGCCAGCTTCAATACCATCGTCAAGGATCTGCTGGGTAAAAGCTGGAACGCCATTAACGGCATTTCCATCGCCTTTGTGCTGTACATTCTGACCTATGCCTATATTTCCGCCGGTGGCTCAATTATCGCCCACACGCTGGAAGGCATCGTCGGCGTCGGGCAGACCACCGCCGGGCTGGTGTTTGCCATCGTGGTGGCGTTTATAGTTTGGTTGTCCACCCGCGCGGTCGATCGTCTGAGCACCATTTTGATCGGCGGTATGGTGATCACCTTTGTGATGTCGGTGGGCGATATGTTCACTCATGTGCAACCGGCAGTGCTGTTCAACCGGGGCGACAGCCAGGCCAGCTATCTGCCTTACGCCCTGGCGGCGCTGCCTTATCTGCTGACCTCGTTCGGCTATCACGGCAATGTGCCGGGACTGGTGAAGTATTATCACAAGGACAGCGGTGCCGTGGTGCGCAGCCTGGTATACGGCACGCTGCTGGCGTTGGCGATCTATATCCTGTGGCAGTATGTGATTCAGGGCAATATCGCCCGCGATGCCTTCCGCCAGGTGATTGCCGAAGGCGGCAATATCGGCAGTCTGCTTAAGCAGATGGGCAACGTCTCCAGCAGCCAGACCGTTGGCCAACTGCTGAACGCCTTCTCTTATATGGCACTGGCCAGTTCGTTCCTTGGGGTTTCGCTGGGCCTGTTTGATTATTTGGCTGACTTCTTCAAATTCAGTGATGACACCACCGGGCGCAGTAAAACCGCGTTGGTGACCTTTGCACCACCGACCATAGCCGCCCTGCTGTTCCCGAACGGCTTCCTGTACGCCATCGGCTTCGCCGGGCTGGCGGCCACCGTTTGGGCGGTGATCGTACCGGCCATGATGGCACGCGCCAGTCGTCGTCGCTTTGCCCAGGCGCAATATCGCGCTCCCGGTGGCCGGGGGATGATCCTGTTTATCATTCTGTTCGGGGTGATCAACGCCGTCGCACACGTGCTGGCATTGCTAGGTCTGTTGCCGGTCTTCAAGTAATACCGCAGGGGATGGCGCTCGCCATCCCTTTTTCCGCCACTGTTTTTGCTTGATCTGCTTGCCTGAAATCATCGGCGCGAGTAACTTGTCGCAACTTCCCAAAAACTCTTTATTGCAGGTTATTTTATATGGCAAAGGCTAACGAAATTAAGCGTGGCATGGCGATCAGCTACAACGGCAAACTGCTGCTGGTGAGAGACATTGATGTACAAAGCCCAAGCGCACGCGGTGCCAGCACCCTATACAAAATGCGTTTCTCTGACGTCCGCACCGGGCTGAAGGTAGAAGAGCGTTTCAAGGGCGACGATATTCTGGACACCATTAGCCTATCCCGCCGTAAGGTGAATTTCTCTTACATCGACGGCGAAGAATACGTGTTTATGGATGACGAGGATTACACCCCTTACATCTTCAAGAAAGACCAGATCGAAGACGAACTGCTGTTCATCCCTGAAGCCGGTCTGCCAGGCATGCAGGTGCTGACGCTGGAAGGCCAGGTGCTGGCGCTGGAATTGCCACAAACCGTGGATATGGAAATTGTCGACACCGCGCCGGGCATCAAAGGTGCCTCCGCCAGTGCCCGCAACAAGCCGGCTACCATGGCGACCGGCCTGACCATTCAGGTGCCGGAATACCTCAGCGCCGGTGACAAAATCCGCATTCATATTGCCGAACGCCGCTATATGAGCCGCGCCGACTAGTTGAAATTATGGCCCTTCAGACTGCTGACAAAGCCCGTTATTAGGGAGAGCGTGCCGAAGGGGTCGTAGCGGCTTGCCCGCCGGAGCGCCCCTCGGTGCGCTAGGCCCGGGTATCTCGGATTCAAAGACAACTTTGTCATCAAACTCAGGGGCCGATTATGGCCCCTGTTGATTTTAACGCTACGGCAATTCAGTGAAGAAACGGCGTTTGAGCGCCAGCTCGACACCGCGCAGTTCCGCCAGCCCTTTCAAACGACCAATTGCCGAATAACCCGGATTGGTTTTTTTCTTCAAGTCATCCAGCATCTGATGCCCATGATCGGGACGCATTGGTATCGGCCGGGTATCACCCGCCTGATGGCGGCGCTGCTCCTCGCGGAGGATCGCCTCAATCACCGCCACCATGTCGACGTCGCCTTGCAGGTGCGCACCCTCATGGAAACTTTTTGGGTTATCTTCACGGCAGGTTGCGCGCAGATGGGTGAAATGGATGCGATCGCCGAAGGTTTCAATCATCCGCACCAGATCGTTATCCTCACGTACCCCATAGGAGCCGGTACACATGGTGAAACCGTTATGCAGGCTGTCGACCGTCTGCTTGAACCACTGCATATCCTCAATGGTCGAAACAATGCGTGGCAGACCCAGGAGCGGCCGTGGTGGATCGTCCGGATGTACCGCCAGCCGCACGCCGACCTCTTCCGCTACCGGCACAATGGCGCGCAGAAACACCGCCATATTCTCACGCAGTTGCGCCTTGTCGATGGCGTCGTACTCCGCCAGACGGGCGCGGAACTGATCGAGCGTATACCCCTCTTCAGCCCCCGGTAGCCCGGCGATGATATTACCGGTCAATTTGGCGATATCCGCCTCGCTCATGGCAGCAAAGCGCGCGGCGGCCTGCTGTTGCTCTTCCTGGGTGTAATCCTGCTCTGCCCCTGTACGTTGCAGAATATGCAAATCAAAGGCCGCAAAGGCGATTTGATCAAAACGTAACGCCTTTGACCCGTCGGGCAGCAAATACTCCAGATCGGTACGCGTCCAGTCGAGGATCGGCATAAAGTTGTAGCACACGGTGTCGATACCGCAGGCCGCCAGGTTACGCAACGATTGCTGGTAATGGGCGATGTGCTGTTGGTAATTACCGCTGTGGGTTTTGATTTCTTCATGTACCGGGATGCTTTCCACCACCGACCACACCAACCCTTTCTCCGCCAACAACGCCTGACGAGCCTTGATCTCTTCGATCGGCCACACCTCGCCATTCGGGATATGGTGCAAGGCGGTGACTACGCCAGTGGCGCCGGCCTGGCGCACATCGTCAAGAGAGACAGGATCGTTCGGCCCATACCAACGCCATGTTTGTTCCATTATTTATCCTTGTAAAAATCGCCCAGTATTGTGGTGGTGATCAAGATTGTACCGTTCTGACAATCTTGTTATACCAAATTTAAATAGATATCGGTTATCTTTCACCTTACTCTTTCGCACCTGTCTGTCAAAAGCGAAACCCTGATTGGTTGATCCACTTCACGGTTCTGGCTTATTTTGGGTTTGGCAATGTTATTAGCCCCCTTACAGCCTTACACTGGCGGCAAAGAACTCATGCGAAAAAGGTAAGCGCCACGCCGTTTTCCATTCGCAAAACTGGTCTGCTAACTTTTTAAAAGTTCCCGGCCAGCACCTTTTACCCAGCTTGGAGTCATGCATGAAGACTATCGCCAACTCACCGCTTCCCGACGCCGTCCAGCAACCGCGCTATGACCGCAGCACATTACAAAGCCGCATGGTGCACATTGGATTCGGGGCCTTTCACCGCGCCCATCAGGCACTGCTGACCGACCGGGTATTGAACCGCCAGGGGGGGAGACTGGGGGATTTGTGAGATCAGCCTGTTCGGTGGCGACATTTTGTTCCAGACGCTGCGTCAGCAAGACCATCTTTATAGCGTGCTGGAAAAAGGCGCTGAGGGGGATCAGGCGATAGTGATCGGGGCCGTGCATGAAAGCGTACACCGCAAACTGGAAGGGATCGGTGCCGTGCTGGAAAAACTGGCGGAACCGCAGGTAGCCATCGTCTCAATGACCATCACCGAAAAAGGCTACTGCATCGAACCCGGTAGCGGGAAACTGGATCTGCAACACCAGGGGATCCGCGCCGATCTTGCCAACCCCGCTCAACCCATTACGGTACCCGGCATTCTGGTCGAAGCCCTGCGCCTGCGCCTGGAACGCGGTCTGCCCGCCTTTACCCTGCTCTCTTGCGATAATATTCCCGAAAACGGCCATGTACTGCGCAACGCCATCATCGGCCTGGCGCAGGCGCGTGACGGTGCCCTGGCAGATTGGATTGCCCAGCAGGTCAGTTTCCCCAGTACTATGGTCGACCGCATTGTTCCAGCCGCCACCGCGGAAACGCTCGATGAAGTGGCTGCCGCATTGGGCGGCGTACGTGATGAATGCGCCATCGCCTGCGAGCCCTTTATCCAATGGGTGGTGGAAGATAATTTTGTCGCAGGCCGTCCGGCCTGGGAACTGGCCGGTGCGCAGTTGGTAAATGACGTACTGCCTTTTGAACAAATGAAGCTGCGTATGCTGAACGGCAGTCATTCCTTCCTGGCCTACCTGGGTTATCTGGGGGGGTTATCAGTATATAAACGACTGTATGGCCGACGAGTCTTATCGCCAAGCGGCACACCACCTGATGCTGGCCGAGCAGGCACCGACGCTCAGCGTCAGCGGTATCGATCTGGCCGCCTATGCCGCGCAGTTGATTGAACGCTACAGCAATCCGGCGCTGCAACATCGCACCTGGCAAATTGCCATGGATGGCACACAAAAATTGCCACAGCGGATGCTGGATTCGGTTCGTTGGCATCTGCAGCATGGCGGCAGCTATGCTGGTTTGGCGCTGGGCGTGGCAGCCTGGATGCGCTATGTCGGCGGCGTAGATGATGCCGGTCAGCCGATTGATATCCGCGATCCGCTGCTGACAACGTTGCAACAGACGGTGGCCGCAACGCCGGACGATGAACAACGCGTAAAAGCCCTGTTGGCGTTGAAAGCCGTTTTTGGTGAACAACTGCCGGCAAATGAGGCGTTTGTGGCGGCGGTGACCCGCGCCTATATTTCCCTGCGCGATCGCGGGGCGCGCCAAACGGTGCAAAATTGGGTGTCGACTCAGTTGGCTTGATACCCGGTTAAACCAGACCCTGACTTGAAAGGCCAGGGGGAAAATGGCCATGCCGGATGTCCGGCATGGCCGAACGACTTAACGATAAACTACCGTCATTACTGCAAGTTTTTTCTGCTGATCTACCCACTTCATCTCGGTCGAACCTAAATTCAGTGGCAATTCTTTGCGTGTAGCATCAAATTTTGACAGCGTCTGTTGGTCTTGATAGTGCCGCCCATTACGGTAACATTGGGTATTGGCCGTTGAATCAGCGATGTTCACCGTACAGGGGCTTTCCACAATAGAGCCAACAAAACGAATTACCCCGCCAGTGGTTCCTGCATAGCTTGCTGCCGTCCATGAAAACAACATTCCTGCGATCAAAAATAACCGGAAGACATTCATGGCAACCTCATTTTTTGTTAAGCCAATTTAACCATAGAGGATTTTCTTAAGAATAATCGCAAGGTCAGGGGAATTATTTGGCGGTTAATCTGGCAATTAACAAAGGAAAACAAGCTACTAAAGATCACCACCCTGGTTAATCCATGGTTTTATATAAGAATTTTCTGACCATTTAGCGTGGATTTGTCCGATTAAATGCCGCATCTTAACCTGCAAAATTTGTGACCTGACGCAGGTTGAGCAACCTCAAGTGCTAAGGCAAAGCAGGGTTGCTTATTTATTGACCAATAGACATTATTAACATCAGGAATAATTTATGACCAAAACTAACCTGATCACCGGTTTTCTCGGCAGCGGTAAAACCACCACCATTCGTCACTTGCTGGCTAACAAACCGGAACATGAGCGTTGGGCAGTGCTGGTAAACGAGTTTGGTGAAATTGGTATTGATGGCGCATTGCTGGCAGACAGCGGTGCGGTGTTAAAGGAGATCCCTGGCGGTTGTATGTGTTGTGTGAACGGCTTGCCGATGCAGGTCGGGCTGAATATGCTGCTGCAACAGAGTAAACCCGACCGACTGTTGATCGAACCTACCGGCCTGGGCCACCCGAAACAGATCCTGTCATTGCTGACGCAGGACAGCTACGCCGGCTGGATCGATCTACAGGCCACCCTGTGCCTGTTGGACGCACGTCAGCTCAGCGAACCGCGCTATGTAGAAAACGAAAACTTCCGCGATCAACTGGCGGCGGCCGACGTTATTCTGGCCAGCAAAAGCGACACCTATCAGCCGCAGGATCTGCTGGCCCTGCAGCAATGGGCGCAGCAGGACTCCCTGCAGCAATGGGCGCAGCAGGACTCCCTGCAGCGGCCGCTTTATCACATTCAACAGGGCCAGGCGGATGTCACCTTGCTGGACCTGCCTCGCACGAATCGCACAGAATTACCGGATGCCCAGCATCATCATAGCCACAGCAAAACACAGGGCTTGGCCGCATTGCGGCTGCCGGAAACTTCGCGCTGGCGGCGGGCGCTCAATCAGGGCCAGGGATTTACCAGCTGTGGCTGGATCTTTGACGCCGACACGGTATTCGATACCGTTGGCATCATGGAGTGGATACGGCTGGCACCGGTCGAACGCGCCAAAGGCGTAGTGCGCATTGCTGAAGGCACTCTGTTGATCAACCGTCAGGGGCAGGATCTCAATATCGAAACGCGTCCTGTCGCGCCGCTGGACAGCCGAATTGAACTGATTCACAGCGGGAACGCGGATTGGAACGCGCTGCAATCCAAGCTGTTTAACATTCGTTTAAGTTGAGAACTTTACCGTTAGCCTCTTTTTATTTTTAGACTTAAAACAGGTTATGCCATGACTCGCCGCAATTTACCCTTCATCATTTTCTTCAATTTATTGGGCATTGTGCTGTTTCTGTCCTGGTACCTGCCGGTTAACCACGGCTATTGGTTTACTCTGGACTCATCGATTTTCTTCTTTTTTAATCGTCATCTGGCGACTGACCCCGGTTTTTTGCATCTGGTGGCCATCACCAATAACCGGGCATTTGACGTGATTTCACTGATTGCCATGGGGCTGCTGTACCTGTGCTTTTATCTGCAACAGGACGCCGCCGGCCGTCGTCGTTTACTGGTAACCGGCGTGGTCATGCTGCTGACCGGCGTGGTGCTGAACCAGCTTGGGCACCTGCTTCCGGTCAAGCACCCCAGCCCGTCGCTGAGCTTTGAGAATGTTAACCGTGTCAGTGAACTGACCGGCATTCCGACCAAAGACGCCTCCAGCGACAGTTTCCCTGGCGACCATGGCATGATGCTGATGATTTTCTCCTGTTTTATGCTGCGCTACTTTAACCGCCGCGCGTTTGCCGTCGCGCTGCTGATCACCGTGGTGTTTTCATTACCACGGGTGATGATTGGCGCCCACTGGTTTACGGATATCGCCGTAGGTTCGCTGTCGGTGGTGCTGGTCGGTGCCAGTTGGTGCCTGATGACCCCACTCAGCGATAGGCTGATCCTGCGCCTGAACCGTATGCTGCCCGGCAAGCACCGCCCAACGTAGCTATAACCCACAGTTATGACCTGCAGGAGGCCGCTGGCCTCCTGATAATTTCCTCGCCGCTTGCTGTTTATTCCCACATCACCGCGTTAACGATTCTGTCACCTAATTTCACGCAAAACCAACACAACGGGCCATCAGCGTTTTTTATATGAAGATTTACATTACTATTGAACACTAAAATAAATTTTACATAAAACCAAATTCCATCAGTGCATCCGAAATCTTGGGTACGGGATCAATTACCACACACCACGTATATCGGCCTGTAAACGTCTTCAAAGGCGTTTACAGGCCGAATGGTGGATCCAGCATAGGCTACACAGTCAAATCGCATATAGGCGTTCTAGAGGGCATTGCCGTCCTCCAATCCTTACCCTAAGATATCTGTGGTTACTTACCTACTGGGAATGATGAAAATGACAGATGAACAATTTGAAGAAAACTACCCGAGGGACAGATTCGAGTACGTTCAAACCAACATGAGAGTTAAAGGAACGATGGGACAGACCGAAATCGAGTCCTTTAACATCATCGATCGTGATACAGGTCAGGTAGTACTACAACCTACCAGAACTGAACATACGAACCTAAACGGGTTGAACACTACGGTGAATTGGAATTGGTAAGCTCAATGAAAAAGCTGGCTCTAATTTGCCTTCCGTTGATTTTGGTAGGATGTGTTCAAGTGCAGTACAACGACGGTAAAACCGTAAGTATCCAGTCCGATGGCTGGTATGGTTTGGACAGCTTGCAAAAGACAGCCAACGCAGCTTGCAAGCAGTACGGCAAATCCAAGGCTACATACACCCACAGTGCGAACATGAACCCTCACCTACCTGCCGGTAGCGGTGTTCAGAACACCATATGGAAGTGTGAATAAAAATGCCCTAGTGGGGCTTTTCATTTCGGAGTCGTAGTAAGTATTGGATACAGTGTGATCATAACCGTAATTATCACAAATATTAATGCCCAACCCGGTATGTATATCCCGCTAATTCTTTTGAATTTTTCATCGGGCAAAAGATAACTTTTAAAGTAATTATTTAATCTCATTCGTGTTACTAACAACCTGCTGTATAAAGTCCTCCGATACAGCACGCCTGTTATTCTCTGATATGCAAAAAATTTCTTAATCCAAGGTTTTATTCGATGAGCGTTAATTGACCCAGAATCATAAGTACTATATAAATTTATCGTTGGGTGATCGGCCAATGAGTCTTTGGAAGTGCTTGGAGTTAAAAAAAACCAATACTAAACCTATAGCACTATAAGTGACATGCAAAGTTGCTCCGTGCTGGAAGTTAAGATCGGTATGAATGCTTTCATTATTTTTATATCTATACCCATTCCCAGTAAATTTAGCAGTAAACCTTAAGGCTACACCATCATAACCAACACTTTCCTTATTAGGAACAGATTGGTCTTTATAATCATAATAAAACAAGTCAATCCCATTTGACTTCGCATCTCTGACTACGTTCTCAAATTCTGAAATAATTAATCTTTTATGTATGTTCCAGTTTATTTTTGAAACACGCACTCTAAATTCATCTTTATTAAATCCAGCTCTTTTTTTTGATAACCAACTATCCATACAACACCCTGTTATTTAACTACCACCAATCAATACTATCAGTACCCGCCATACATCATCAAGTGGTATTGGCGGGAGTACTACCCCACATACAGCCAGTACTGGTAGAATCACGTAATTCCATGCCACAATAAACGTTAGCACATACCCCAATGCCTGCCGCCAAGTGAAACCCTTACGAGTTTCTTCGAGTGTTATTTCATTCTGCTCATGGCTGTTTTGTGCATCTAAATCTTGTTTACTCTGTTCCTTTTTCTGGAAGAAACTGAAACCCGTTTTTATCAAATCAATGATCGCTCCTATTCCAAACATTTTAGTATCCCTGTTGAATAAACAAAAAAATACTTACCCTTGACGAACAATTTTGTTTTATAAATGACAATGATATTTCGTTCAACGTCAAACAATGACCATTGGTACATGCTTCCAAGTTCTAGTTGTTGTTCTTTCTCAAAGATGATATTCATTGTTTCTTGTACATCAACTTCAATGTCCAGTTCTTCATTAATTAGCTTTAGTTGTTGCTTTAATAGTTTTTTGTACTTCTGACCAAGAAAACAAAAATTAGTAGGTAGTGAGTTACCATCTGGTACTAAATCACCAATTAGAATTGAACGTGTATCATCCTCATAGTGTTGGTCTTGCATTATCATTTACATCCTCCTAAATATATATTGGCCTTGTAGGTCAGATAAGATAAGACGTGCTCCAATTTCGGCACGTTCATAAAAGTCATAAACCATTTTACGTTTCTTAACCTCACGAACACCGACAACACGTTTAGAACGGTTTTTCTTACCTTTCTTTGATGTGTCGATCATTCTCTTCTTTCCACCCGAATCTACTATTTTGTATTTACCGTTTCTTATACCGGATTTCATTGCACTGATATTTCCCTGTGCAGTGAGTTTTGCAACAGATGTTGGTACTATTTTCACTTGATTACGTGGTTTCACAATAATATCGTGCAAGTACTTGGCCTGATAATCCTTTACGATAATTTCATTAACTGCACCAGTACTTGTTCTTTTGAATCTAAACAGTATCGCATTACTTGTAAATGGTACTGGCCCACCGGCAATCGCCGCGTTTAAGTCTACTTGCATTTGATTGGCAAGGCGTCTTGCTCTGTTGGACACTTCCTTTAGAAAGTTCTGTCCCGCCCTCTGCCCCTGTTGATTAAGGTATACCCTTGCCTGTGGTATACCCGTTATCGTTCCTTGAAACCTCATGATAACCACCCTACTATCTCTTGAATTATTTTAAATTGCTCACCATTATCTTTGTGCAATCTTGATTTGGTCATTATTGCCTTATTGAGACATTGCCATTGAGTACCGAACAAACTAATTAATGCCGTCTCACAGTACAGCAAGCGGTGAACTGTAGGGAAACACCATAGGATTTGTTTACTATATTTAAGACCATCATTGATGTACTGATTAACGACTTTGCTACTACTGGTATATATAGGCCAATTTGAGTCTTTGGTATCGTTAGACCTTTTCTTAATGTCCTTAAGTCCTTTATAGGTTTGTTTAACACCTATATAGTACTCCCCAGTACCGAGGAACTGAATGAGATACACGAATGCGGCACTTTCCGGTACATCATCAATAGAGAAGTCGGGGTTGAACATTGTCCATCCACTATCGTTGTTGTTCATAGATTACCCCCTAACTACATAGGTAATCATTGAATCAACGCGGTTTGGTGTTTGGCGATACCACTGTGAGTCTTTCACTTCTAGGATTGCAGTAGCATAGTTCTTATTGCTCAACGCCGCCAAGAATCTCTTAAACCCTCTTGTCTTCGTTAGACCTAATTGGAACACCATCATTACTAGAAAATCGTTCCAGCGTGAATCACTCGGTAGATTTAGTTTTAATGCTTCTACGCCTCTACGTGCAATGGCAATATCATTAAGTAGTAACGCATCTGCCTGTTGCTCTGTTAAACCTTGTGAGTAGTTTTCATTAGCTAGTACAAGATGTCCGTAGCCAATAGTTAGATAACCACGACTATCTTTATACGGATAAAACTTACCCTCACGGAAATACTTCAATTTTGTTTGGTACGCTTTAGTACCTTCATATTCTTTTAATTTATTCACTAAGTCCATTGTGACCTCCATTTACTTTATTTATGGAAGACACAAAAAAAGGCATCGAAATGATGCCCTATATTATTTGCTATTGTTTAGTAGTGTTTTAATTTCTCTAATGTCTAACTTAACATCACTTAGATCGTCTTTGATTTTCTTGATTTCTTCAACATCATCACGAAGATCTAAAATTGTAAGTTCTACAACTTGTACTTTCTGTTCAAGTACTGAAATTCTATCATTGAAGTTCTTTTGATGACGGAAGTAACCCTTGAATAAAAACACAACAATAGGAATTATTACAACGGTTATTAACCATTCAGAACCCATAAGTATTTCCTTTATTATTGTACTACTGTATTTAGTATCCAGTGAAAGTAGCCAAAGCGATCCTAAAACCACCAGTACCAACAGAATATGAAAAAGTATTTTGTGCTCGAGATACATAAGTGAGTTGAACACTACTCCCAGTCCATCGAGCCTGAAAACCCGAATAACCACCTGCTGTACCATCAAATGATACGTTAGCTGGCATTTGGCTAATGCAAATCCACGGATTAAAACCAATCGGTTTTGTTAACACGGTATCCTGTAGATCAAATCCTGCGGGAACATCAATAAAATCAACAATACGAGGCATTGTACCGGCACTTGCCGCACTCCATACTAGCCTTCCACCACCGTCAAAAACATCTAGATAGCCACTTTGAAGTTGTCCACTAGCCGTTGTTCTCATGAACTGCCCACTGTTGGCTTCAAACAACAAGGCACCAGGCATACAATAACTACCCCGGTTGAACCTAAACCAAGTAAGGCCAGCATCAAGGGGGAATGTTTGTGAAAGAATACCTAGAGTACTTCCATTGCCGAACTGACTATTGATTAAGAAAAAACCAATATCTGTTAGGGCTGGAAAAACAATTTCAGTACTGAATGCCGTGCCCTTGGTATTTGAATCAATAATTTGATTCCCTGCCGTATTAAAAACTTGAAATCCACTCATGCAAAAGTATACACCTCTATTGTTATTGTCTCTGCGGTACCATGTCCTGTTGGAAGATATCGGAGGGTAAAACCATCTGTACTGGGAATACAACTGTATGTTCTATAATATAACCCTACTTGAACTGCTATCCATCCATTGGGCCGCATACCACCAAAGGGAACCCACCAAGAAGTAGTTCCGGCGGTGGCATTAAAATTAACTGTCCCTGCATATCTCATTGAATAGTCGCCAATGTCGGCGACCATTTGCCCGGAACCATTCCAAGCTTGTAAACCCTGTGCCATTACCAAAGCCCCATTCTTACGCGTAATACGTTATTTTGATCGTATACTTCTATTCTGTTATTATTTATAACCATACGACCACCAGAGTTACCATTGATATAGAAAGTACCATCTTTGTTAATCTGCCAGCCTTGTGAATTTGGAACGTAATTGTTACTTTGGATAGTATTGCCTATCTTCGCATTCGTGATCTGTCCATCAATAATGTGACCTTCTTGAATACTGGCCTGAGCAATTTTTAATCGATTAACTGCTCCGTCTTGGAGCTGTAATGAGCCTATGGCGGCGTTTTGGATCATGGCGTTCTGTAAGTATGTAGTACCGCCATGTACAATAAATGGGTAGACCTTGGTACTTTCTGCTGCTGAACCAGAACTAATTAAACTGAACCTATCAGCAATGATTGTGAATACCGACTCTGTCCCGGAGTTAGCTAGGCCTATACCCGAAACATAGCCATTGTTGTTCACACTCACAGTCCAACCGGTGTAACCCGCCTCGTCGATAATTTCTTGTTTAACTTGTCCAAACTCAGATGACCCAATGATCCAATCAATCACATCGTCGTTTAGCTGTGAGTGTGGCACGGATGTTTGTTGCTTATACGGCACTGCAACAGTCCACAAGATACCGGCAGAACCAAACACGTCATATTGACCAGCCCGGATGTAGTACTGACCATCGGGGACACTCGCCCAGTACATGAATTCTGCATTGGTTGTGAATGTCAGAACGCCAGAACTAAAATCTTCACTAGCACTGACTTGGAACATGATCCCGGCGTAGTCGATTGGTCGATTTGAATCACTCCACTCGAACACCAAAGAACCAATGCCCGATTTGATAGATAGACCTTGTAGCAACGGAGCCTGCGGGTTATGCACTGTGAACTTGGTTTCATCCGAATAGGTTCCAGCATTGAAGCCCTGAGCCTTAACACCGAACGTTACTTGACGGCCTGTGTAGTCCCCTTGGTTCATTGCGAACGTATAGCTAAAGGTGTTACCCGTGACCAAATAGGACTTTCTCTTGGTATTTGACGAATCATATACAGTGACTTCATAGTACTTAAGATAATCCCTCATCGGCTTACCGTTGATTATCAAGCTGCTTTGATCGTTCCACTGAATATTGAAGTCTGAAGATTCGCTACTTGTAGCACTGTCCATAGCATTTACTAGGGTTAAACCTGTCGGAGCTGGCAAAGTAAAGTTAAAGTCAGGTACAAGCCCATTTACAGTTAATTTATTACTCAAGAACCCAAGGTTGTTATATGCAGCAACGGCAAAATCATATTTTACATCTGCAACCAATCCAAATAGCTCATAGTCTGTTTGATATGGTGAGGTACTTCCAACATATGACCAAGCCGTTGTGCCGGTTTCACGATAGTAAATGTAGTAACCTCTTAGATATTGATCGGGGCTTGCATCCCAATCCATAATAACAATCTGACCATTAACTACACCGCCCTTCTTGCTAACTTGCAGGTTAGTCGGAGGACTAACACCAAGCACATTATCAGTTATAGACCCCGGTGGAGACCATACGCCCGGATCTTTACCATCATACATTGCAGCATTATATTCAACGCATGTTAATTGGCAGTACCCTATGGAATCTTGGCTTGTACTAATGTCTTTGCTTAGTACTCGATATTGCCCATTGATACCAAACTCATTAACCTTTATGTTAATAACATCCCATACCTTCAGATCCCAACCTTCACTTGTAACAAATGAGATTGTATTCTGTGAGTATCTAGATTTTAGTAGTTCAACATTAACTAACTTGCTTAGCTGAGTTTGGTCATAAATCCACGTATAGTCCCTTGCTAATGCAATTACTCTACCGTCACTACGTACAACATCATCTTGAGATATATCACTTGGAATACGCATTACATCTGTTGCATAACGTGAATATGGATTCTTATATGATGCATCGATACAGTTATAATAATCAGTACTACCACTTGTCGTAATGCTTACAGTACCGAATATAGTACTTTCATCAAATGAAGCTACCGGCAAGGATTTAATATCAAGAGTCATGAAAATCTTACCGGCGTGAACATACATAATTCCAGCGAATGTCTGTAAAATCTTCTCAATGTTACTCTTGTACGACTCTTGATATGAAACCGCACCATTAGACCATAGGTTATTTGAAACGCAGTACTGTGCAGCACTACGGAATGAAGGTAGATCGAATAGATTAGGATCAAGTCCCATGCCATAAATAGAGTTCGTCATGTAGTCGTATATTTGACTAGGGGCATTACTTGAAGGACGTTTGACCATATCATTTAGATCAATTATCTCTAGCCCTTTCATTTCGACAATCATTACATAGTTATCATTAACAAGTACTGTATTCTCTAAAGAGTCTTGCGTTTTCTTAATGACAGTACTAATACTTACGACATTATTACCTAGGAATGTGTCATTCCACTTTGGCCCGGCATATTGTTTTGGGAGTGATTTACTATTTGTATACGTACCGCCAAAACGGACTTCAAGTTGAAGAATGTCACGATACTTTTCATTGAATGTGTTTTTATCAACAATACCTTCTGTAGTGATTGGTGAAGTTAGAATTGGTTCATCATCAATGTAGATTTGATTAATGTACTTTGCTACACCCCCCATAGAAATTGCATGTTCTGTGAATAGATATTGCGAACTATCATCTTGGATATTAAACCAAGGAACGATAGAGCCTGTTTGAATGAAACTACCATTACCATTTATATCTTTATCTGGGAATTGCCCACCATATATAATTGGCATACCTGTTGCCGGAGATGTCGAACGGCTAACACTTGTCGCCGAGTCACCATAACCTGTCGCCCCACCCGGTAGTTGTGCCATCATTGAAGAACTTACAAGAGATGCGGCCCCTGCTGCGGCTCCCCATCCCATAGCTGCTAAGGCAGTACCACCAGAAAAATACACGGCGGCGGCAACGATCACTGCGGTTATAATCGCACCGAATATTCCCCCGCCTGAAACTTTACCCATATTATTTCCTTTTTATTCTATAGAATTTGCCATTCCGTGGCATATCCAATTTAAATTTGTTATGTCCTTCATCAACTACAAGAATCCGATTACTTACATACACACTCATTTGTAGTGGGTCTTCATCATCAATCCAAATATCACCGGGAATTGGATATTCTGTTTATTCGGCATGTGGAAGTATTAGTTGCGATGTGTACTCAACACCGAGTTTCTTTAGTTGATTTTTACCTTTTCGCAAAGTGTTATATGTACAAGTACTGACATAATCCGTACCGGCTAGTAGATCTAATATTTTCAAAGCAAGAATATTGCAGTCATTTGTTCCAAGTACATAATCTTTTGCGAGAGCATCAGAACAAATATCAACAATTTTATTTGTTACGTTATAATCCATTACTTATATTTCCATGTTTGCCCCGCGTTAACTTGTCCAAGTAGACTGAAGTAGTTATCACCGGGGTTGTATGATTGATGTACTGAGTTAGCTGCTAATGTTCGTGGTTGTACATCAAGCTTCTTATAAACACTATTTAGGTTAACGGTCATTTCGTTCTTTTGGTCTTGAGGGTTTGCTTCTGCCGTAATGTAGTCAATGAATCCAGAGAACATCATTGAACTGTATAGTACTGAATTGTCTGCTGGACTTAGGATAACCAAATAGATATTTACTTTGGCATCTCTAAAACCACCACTTAATGCAAGTACTCGATAACTGTCATTCACGTTAGATACTTTAAAACTGATTGAATTATTACTGATCCCCTTCTCTTCATTGAAGCTTGGGAATGAATCACTAATTAGGTCTGGAAAGCTGGTGTATGGTGTACCGTTAAGATTTATATCTACATAACTATCAGTCCAATGAATACCCGGCAGTGATGTAGGGAAGACATCGACACACTTACAGTGAACACCCAGACTCATCAATTCAGTTATGGTTAGTTTGGTTTTATTACCACCACGTGTTAGGTTCCAGTACACCAACAATGCAGGGTTTGTTAGTAATGCATCCATTATAAATTCTCCCTCGCTGTTAGTTGTACTGACATAACATTACTAATTGGTAACTGGTATTCGTTATCTGGCAGTAGTACAAATTCGCCCTCAATGGACGTATAACGAATTGTTTCATTTGTCTGTACATTGGCACGTAGATTAGGGAATAACTGAATGGTGTTACCTGTACGCCCGATTATGCGGTATATTTTCCTATGGTTTGAGAACTGAATAAGAGTACCGATTTCTAGTGTATTTGCAGTAGTATTAATTTGATATACACCCTTTACTGCTGGGGATGTCGTACTTACCGCCCCCACTTGAGAGCCTTTATAAGTACTCAAGTGCCCAAGAGCCATTGTAAACGGTTTGCCTTGTGAATATTGGGAGACGAATGCATGATATTCGGCGACATCTTTTTGATTGAAAGATAATCCGAATTGAATGTTGTAATATTGAATGCCAGTACTACGAGTGATCATTGCACCAGTCCAAGATTCATTTGAGTATCTTGGTTCAGTACTGGATAATGTCACATTGTTTATTTTTATGTTGTTGGTAAATGCCGCCATTTTAACTTCCTTGATTACTCATTGCAGGATAAAGTTTCCTTCTAGATATATTTAGCAATGAAAAAGCCCCAGTGAAGGGGCCATATATTTAGGATTTGCGATTTAGAGTTTAGGATTTAGGTATTACGGGTCTGAGCACTTCTTACGGCTTGGTTTACAGAGTTTGCGTGTTTCTTCAACATTGCATTGAATTTTGCATCATCTCCACTAACATCACCCTGTACGATTAAAGGTGCATTGATCGTGTACTCATTCGAACTGGATTTATTAGAATCGCTTTATCTAAAAACTGTTGAAGCTGTTGGTTTTGACCACGACTAACAACGCGTTCCCCTGCCTGTAGAATCCAAGTACTGTCTTTACCCAAAGAGCCAGGTACTGACTCAATACCACTATGTGCTTGTCCCTGTGCAGTAGTTCCACGTGCAGTACTGATAATGCTGGCACCCATAGAGGCTATCTGAGCATACGCTGCCAATGATGCCGGGAAAGGCGTTGCTAGTGCTTGTGCCAAGGCGGCTTGGATGCTTAATATCGTCTGTGCAATCGTAATTCCCTTCTGTACGGCAAATGCTGCCTTAGCTGCACCAGAACTTTCACCAAAGACTCCCGCTAACATAGTACCGAGATCACCGGCAGATGAACTGATCATTGCCATTTGAGATCGAGTATTTTCAGTCGCTAAATCCATTGATTGGCGTGCATACTGTGCTTCTATTTGAGCTTTACGCTTTTCATAGTCCTCAGTACCGCCTAGTAGCTTCTCATTGAGTTGCATTTCAAGGTTGTACTTTTCATCAAGATCAGTCTGTTTCTGTGCCTTACCATCATACATAAATGGATTATCACCATTGATGCGTTGTGATTGCTGGTCTGCGAGATAAGACTTCTGGCCTTGGTTTAAAGTGAGTCCACCAAGGTTTTGATTCAGGCTTTTTAGGTCTTGATTCGGGTCAGTACGACCGATCATTTCATCGGTGAGTTTTGCCCTCTGCATTGAAGTACTGCTAGATGCCTGACCAAGTAGCTTGTTGAGCTGCTCTTGTGTCATTCCAAGAGTCTTGGCACTTTCCCTAATTTTGTCTTGGATTTCTTTCTGTTGGCGTTCAAAAGCTTTAATTCGAATATCACCCTCAGTTTCACCAATCTGGCTAAGTGCCTGTTCTAGGTTCTTTTGTGCCTGTACTCTCTTTGCTGCTGCTGCCTTAGCGGCGGCTTCTGCTTTTGCTGCGGCAGATTTAGCGGCTGACTCTAGTTTTTTTCGTGCTGCTTCTGCGTCTTTTGCTTCTTTCTCTTTGTTTACCCAACCATCCTTCGGAGCTACTTTCTGAGTATTGTCTTTAACAAACTGCATCATATCATTAGCTTGTTTTTCCAAACGCTCTGTTGCCGTGTTTGAATAACCAACCTCTTGAACACCATCAAGATTTCGTGCCCATTTTGCAAATGAAGTATCACCGCCGTAGTAGAACTTTTTCATCATTTCAATGAAATTGTTTTTAGTCCATTTTGATGAATTCATTACATTAAGAATGTCGTTAAGTTCATCAACCGTACCGGCAAGTGCATTAGCTTTCCATAACTGGAATGTAGTACTAAGTGCGTCTACCTTCTTATCGAATTCGGCGTACTTTTTGGCATTCTCATCTGTTAATTGGATATGTTGTTCTTGAATGGCATTCATTAGATCAGTTTCGTTCGAGTACTGTTTCATGATTTCAACTAACTTACTGCCATCAGAACCAAGAGTTTCTAACATGTTCGTGATTTCGGCAGTACTCTTACCTGCCTTTTGCATTTCATAGAATGAATTTGCTAGTGCTCTAATACCGCCATCGGACTGATTTAGGTACTTGTTAAAGTCCTGCAACTTAAGCCCGTATGCTTTCATATCTTCCGCTGGGCCTGAACCGTCCCGAAATGCATCACCAAGGTGATCAAGTACATCCCTATTAATATCGGCGTACTTTTCCATATTAAGGCCAACACCATAGAATGCTTTATCCATTTTTTGGAGCATTTCAACAGAGAGTCCGGAAGCTTTTGAAATTTCATTCAATTCACGCACATAGTTATTTGACGCCATGACAAGGCTAGTAATTCCAGCTACTGCAAGCCCTGCACCACCGGCAAATCCAACGAGTCCACCACCGAAACCAGTCATTGATTTATTGAATTTTTCAAACATGCTAGCAGTGGTACCCAGTACCCCACCTGCTTGATTACCAAATGTGGTCAGTGCGGTAGTACCTTGATTCAAGGCATTATTAAGACCTGTGGTATTTCCTGTTATTTGAAAATTAATTTGATTGCTATTATTTGCCATCTTTTTTCCCTAATGCCTGCTTTTTAATTAATTCCCCAATTTGTTTAATACTATTTTGTTCTTTTTCGGTTTTCTTCTTCTTGTTCTCTTCTTCACGTTCTTTCGTAGTTAAATGACCATCAAAGATACCAAGAAAATCCCAGTCATCAACACGGGCTTCTTTACGACCTTTTTCGGATATATTCGGAGAAGTACAAAGAATTAGATTGCAAAGATTAGCGTACTTGATCATGTCAATTCTTGCCCCATTAGGTTCAATAAATTGATCGAATACCATCATTGCAGAAAATAGTTCTGGCGTAATTTCATTTAACTCTGACAGGGAAAGCCCCCGCTTTGTTAACATCTTCAATGTAAAACGTAGCGAGGGGTCAGATATTATTTTTTTTCCAATTCTTCGACTTCATTGGATTTCTCTGACATGAGATCGACTACAAGTTGGAAGAGTTCATTGGCAAGTACTGCATCGATTGCGTTAACATCAACACGACCAGTAATTTCACCATCACTAAAAACAGGGTCTCCGTTCTCGTCTGTCACACAATGAATTAATGTCTGTTTTGCAGTTGCTAAGCACTGTTCAACATTAGACATGGTTGGACGTTTGATGAATAGCTTTTGAGCATGAAATTCAACTTCATGTAGCTTTGGCTTTAGTGCTTTTAGTAGTTGGTCAATATTCATATATTACTCTCCAACCACAGGTAGTACACCACTTGCTACGGCACCTTGATCTACTGCTAGATTGAATTTCTTAGTAACAACTGCATCCTTATCGCCAGCGATTGTAGTACTTGAAACGAAGCAGTTATAAACCACATAAAAACCAGTAGTATGGGTTGCATCTTCGTAATAACTCAAGCGTACTTGAATGCGTTTTTGTGAGTCTGCGGCTGTTTCTAACTTCTGATGTATTTCATCATCTGGTAGATAGTTAACAGTTAATTCAATATCTGGTACTGATTTTGTGCCGAGTAGTTTACGGTTATATGCACTATTAAAAGTAACCACTTCGATTACAGCAGATTCAAAACCGGATGTTGTGAATGATGCAACTTCGGGTACTGTTTCAAATGTAGTTGAAACAACTGTACCGGCAGTGCCGATTTCTACTTTTAGGTTAGCACCTGAGAAAATATCCATTTTATATTCCTTTATATTTGACGTGGGGAATTCCTTTCCCCACCGTATTTATTTATTAGTTTCAGGCATGTTTACGCGAACCATTAAAAAGTTCCCTTGTGGTATATCTATAGGGTCGCCGTTTTCATATCCTTCAATTTCATTTCTCAATGTTGGTATTGGTGATTCATGTGTTCTGTGGTATGTATAAATCTCAATATCACCAGTTTGTAGTACTTTATAATCCACCCATACCAGTGGTTGCTTATTATCATTGGTAGGTATTTCGAGTTGCCATACTCCATCACTATTAAAACCTAGGCAACCATTAACAATATACACGCCTGTTCTGATTTTTTTAACCGTAACACCATCTGCTTCTTTTGTAGTTGTATAAGAACCATCCGTATACACATTAATAACTGGTGAAGCTCTTTTGATAAAACCAGATCCATCTACAACCGTATTCAACGAATGCCACATCGACATTGATTGAATCCAGCCACGGCCAACAGAACCTGTATTCATTACAACAGTTGGTGTGTCATATCCAGCAGTAAGTAAGAAGAAAGTATCAAGGGTTCTGTTCCATATACCCGGTGAATATTGCGGCACTGGAAAAGACCCTCCAATATTTGATTCATTTCTAACCGGTGATAAACCTCGTTCGCCACAAGAAGCTCTAAGTAGATCGATAGTATTAGCATTATATGAATATGCACCATTATAAGTATTACCAACACCCGCCATTGTACTGTTAGTTGGTATCTGTGTAGATGCTGTACCAATGTTATTAACTGCTGCTGTACCAAAACCAAGGTTTGTTCTTGCACCTGCTGCATTATTTGCACCAGTACCACCACTTGTAATTGCCAGTGGAGTACCCAATGTTAGAGAACCTGAAATATTTACATTAGTTCCCGACATTGTTAAGTTTCCTCCTGATGTGTAGATCATCTGGGGGCTTGAAACATTATCACCATTTGGGCGGAGGTAGATGTTAGTACTACTTCCAATAATTAAGTCACCGTTACTGTTTGCACGAACTTTTGAAGTATTTAAATTCAGTACTGCATCAGCATTAGTAGCTGATAGTGACATTCCCTTTAACGTTAAAGTATCAGAACTCCCCAACCCAAGGTTAGTTCTTGCGGAAACTGCTGTAGTAGCACCGGTACCGCCATTAGCAACGGGGATAGTTCCAATATCACTTGGTTGTAGCACAATATTAGTACTTAACTCATGTCCATTTACTTTGAGTGTTTTTTGGTACAAATGTATCATCGATTTCAGTTTTACTGTATGAGCCAATATCACTAGATTGTAATACGATATCAGAATCTAATGCATATCCATTTACTTTGAGTGTTTTAGGTACAAATGTAGTATCAGTTTCGTTTTTACTATATGAACCCACATCACTAGATTGCAAATCAATGTCAGAACTTAACTCATATCCATTAATTTTTAGTGTTTTTTGTACGAATGCATCATCTGATTCAGTTTTACTGTATGACGGTACGTTTAATACATTGTCTAAACCCAAATTTGTCTTTGCAGTACCGACATTACTTAAATCGCTCAAATTTGAGGATATTGTTAATTGTGCATTATTAGTTACATTACCTAAGCCTACATCACCCTTCGCTAAATCAATATCATTACTTAACTCATGTCCATTGACTGTTACTGTTCGCTGTACATATCGAAGGTCTTGTTCAGTACTGGAATAGATACGCGTCCATGCGGTAGACGAGTTGCGTGCATACAGTTTAAGATCGCCGGACTCAGATATGACAAATCCAGAATCACGCCCTTGGTTTGTTAGGCCAACACCAATTAGGTTCGCGGATGCTGGGTTATCACTTGAAGTTCCTGGAATCTGAATAAAACCGTTACCCTGCCATTGGTAGTTGATATTGTGGAGTGTCTACCCCATTACTACCAACACCAAAATCGCCTTGGCGTAGTACTGGCTGAACATCTGCAATACCTTGTGCTACTAGGGTTTCTGGAGTGAAGATAAATGAACGCGTTACTGCTGAATCTTTATCACCAGAATCTGAATACGATGAAATATAGCCATTTAGTAAAATGAATGCCTCTTGATCTTCTGCTTCTTCATATTGTACTTTTACTTGAAGTACTGATTGGTTTTTGGCAGCTTGTGTTAGATATTGGTGGCTAATATCATCTGCTATGAGATTCACTGTGATTGGAAACGCTTCAATGGATTTATCACCCATTAATACGCTTGCATAGTCATTATCATATGTTTCAAATTTTGCTGCTTGATTCTGTATTGCTACTGCTGGAAATTCTGCTATCTCATTGACCTGTTTTAATAATGATGATGATGGGGAACTGTTCCCTACGTCCAAACTATAAAACACCTTGAGATTACCACCAGTTAATAAATTATTATTCATGGTTAATCCTTTACCTTTTTACTTTGCTATCACTGAGATATTTAGTGTGAAAACTCCAGTGCATGTGCCAGTAGTTTTATCTTGATGTGTGTCTTGATTGCTAATAATCCAATCTACAATAATGAAGTCATTGCGGAAAACATGTGGCACTTCCACCTGAAAATATTCAATAATCTCCGAGAAACGAATCATGAATGAATTCTTGTCTTTCTCTGTTCCATTAACCAATACAAAGTCTATTGAATAGTTTCCTTGGGGGCGTAGATTCATATTTGCATATGACTGTTCAGAGGTTGTCCCCTCGCAAAACAAACGTTCATTCAGTCCTTGACCTTGTGCAAGTGGGGTTGTACTTATAGAGAAGTTTGATAACAATGTGTTTACTGCTTTATTAATATTCAGAATCATCAAGTACACTCCTATAAAAGTAATCACTTACACCCGAAAGATCGTCATCAATGTGATAAATTATCTGTTCTTTTTTGTCGATAACAATTATTGAACCTACTTGTAAATTTGGGTCAGTCATTGCCGTGAAATAGTATTCATGAGTGAATACAGAATTATCAGAACCTTCTAAAAAAAAGGAGCGGACTTCCTTTATGGCTAGAAAGTCCACTCCATTGTAATTTAAGGTTTCCCCAAATGAATTAAGTAGGGCATATACTTGTTGTATTTCAAATGCCCTCATAACATTAAGCCTTGGTTACTAGTACGAAAGCATCTTTATGTGCTACTGCAAAATCCATATAAGAGAAGCTGCGTAGTACTACACCTTGGCTTGCACGTTTGGTTGTTAGGTCGCGGTCTAGTTCTACACCACCCCATTGAGCAAGGATAAGAGTACTGAAATCACCGATTAGGATTGCATCAGTAGGCACACGAGTACTAACGATTACGCGAATCTCATCAGCTAGGTACTGTTCATCACGGTAGCCTTCAATCAACATCTTGGCTGCGGTGTTACCTGCCATTGGGACTTGGCGTAGTGCTGCATATACTGATGGGTGCATGATAGCCACGCAGTTACCGGCATATACATTGGCAGTAGCCAATGCTTCAACAGCGTCTTCAATGGCCGCAAGATCGAATGCAGTAGCGGATTGCTGCGTTGCATTAGTAGCAATATAACGAAGGATTTCGGTTTCTAAGTCAGATGCTGCAGTTTTAGTTAGTTGCTCTGAAACAAAGCGTTCAGCCGCAGTATTAGATAACTGTAGAGTACGGGTTAAGGCTACTGAACCAGTGAAGTTCTTCGGCTTTAGGCTTACAGAAGTGAATGGTGCATCATGCATTGGGCTATCTGCACCCTCTGCAACGAAACCGAAAGTACCGCCAGTTAGTGTATTTGCTACTGGGATAACTAGTTCGCCGTTACCTTCTAGACCTGAAAATACTTGTGGTTGTGCTACTTGAGCTAATACGGATTGTGCCCATAGTTGATCAATGTATGAATCTGCGGTTTTACGTACAACAACACCGGCAGCATTAGTAGTAGTGGTATCACGTTGTAGATCTACAACATAACCACGCTCACCTTCAATAACACCTTCAACCGGTGAATTATCAATTAGTGAGCGAATTGCTTTAGAAAGATTATTTTCCATTGTGATTTCCTTATCATCATTAGAATTTTTTAGTTCATTGGTTATATCTCGGAGACTCAAATTAGATTCGAGGTAACGTGATACATCTTTATTTAGTAGCTTGCCCAAGGCTTCAATTTCCATTTGACGCTCTTGTTCTTGCTCTTCTGTATTTATTGTTTGATCTGGCTCTGGTTCATCAGTACTTGATTGTTCTTCTTCTGATTCCTGCTCATCAGTACTTTCAATCTCCGGTTCTGATTCAGTACTTGATTGTTCTTCATCAGTACTTTCAGACTCTTGATTATCAATTTCTTGTTCTGGCTCCTGCTCTGATTCAGTACTTTCCTGTACTTCCTCTAATGAGCGACCAATACCACTTTGAATATCATCGGCTGGAATAGAAACTAGGGAGATTTCGAATGGTTGCCATTTAGTAGCTAGAAGATTGTCACCATCAATACGATAATCTAGTATTGAATATCCAACACTGACCTTAGTAAGAATGCCCTCTTCGACCATTGTTTGATATTTATCGGCAGTACTTGAAAGTCGAATACTCGCACGGCAAACTTTATCTTCATCGATAGTTGAAGATTCAACAACACCAATGATGTTATCTTTATCATGATTGAAAAGTACGGCAGCTTTATTTTGTAGGCGGGATAAATCTACATTTTCCGGAGAGCAAAGTAGAATTTCATTTAGAATTTGTTCGCCAAACTCGCGTAGTACTGGTTGTTCTGAAGCAAAGGCTAATTCAATTAGTTTACTTTCATTGCCCTGATTGATTTGGCTGGCTTCCATCTCCCTCTTCATCTGGGTTTTGGGTGTTTTGTTGTCCATCTATTCTGTTATCCTTAACATTCAAATAGTTATCTATTTCATCCTTCTCAAAATCCTTAAGTACATCGCGGTAATCCTGCCCAAGCTCGCTAATAATTTGTTGACGTGATTTCAATCCATTTTCCAGTAATGAAATTTGGTATTGAGCGTCTTTATTAGGGTCTAATGAGAGTGATACAACAGGTGTGTAAGTTGCTTTTACTAACTTTTTAAAATTTTGGAATTTAAGATTTAGTTCATTCTTATTTAGCATTTCAACTTTTAAGTACTCTTTATAGATCGGTTTCAGTACTTGAACGATTAATGCATTTTGCTTACCTTTAACTACTTGTTGCATCATCCGGTCTGATAACTTGGCAGCACTGAAAGAACTATTCTTGGTGTCATATAGTAAGTTCATCTTGGTTACATTAAGTGCCATTGCAATTTGTCCCATCATTTGATCCATAAAGCTGTCCAAGCCATCAGTACTTGATGTTGGATTCACAGTTTGTATTTTCTTTCCCGGCTCTAACTCAAGTAATACGCCCGGCTCTAGATACCCTTCGTATGTTTCAGTAGCTAAGTTTGCTTCATCAATGCTATTGAGTAAGTCCGTAGTTGCAGATTGCTGATCATCACTCGTAATGAATGCCATAGAACTGGCTGAAACTTTCTTCTGCACAAGGCTAGCATTCACAAACTGCTCTAGTTCTTTAATTAGTCCAGTACAGGCAATGATGTCCGGTAATCCCCTTTCCTGTTCGGCATAGTCCTGAATAAAAAAGTGGATAACCTCGTCTGCGGGAACTACCCCATAGTCCGTCTGATAGTAGGCATAGGTTGTTGGATCAGTTTTGCAAATGTGATAAGCAATTGGCTTTTTGAATTTATTAAAGCGAATTCCATTGCTGATGTAATCACCATTACTGAACTGTTGATTTCCAATTACGGGTACACGTAAGCTATCAATAATTTCCAGTTTCATAATGCCTTCGATCTTATGAATCCTGATAAAACATTCACCGTCACGTGCTCTTGTACGGCAAACGAGATTTTGAAAAGTACTTATATCTAGTCGGCCAGTAGTTGAAAATGCATCAGGATCTTCTGCCCACTCATAAAAGAGTTGTTCAATACTCATCGAAAGATCATGATTCTTTATTTTCATCATCATAAATTTCTACATTCGAACGAATACTAATACCGTCTGCACCCGCGATATGATCGGCATCCATTAGAATGTACTTTCGAACTACTGGGTTGTTTGTTGCTAAATCACGTGCCTTAGTTTGTAGTGTAGGTAAGCTACTCTGAATCAATCGATTGATGTTTGCACCTTGACCAGCTCCAGAATACCCAAACGATAAAGTACTTTGACGACTGACATTGATCGTATTTAAATCACGTTCTAGTTGTGAGGTTCTAGTTCTATGTGATTTTTGAATATTAGGTACTGGCATTGGTACTTGTGGTGGCTCTGCTACCTTTTCCTGTCTTCTAAAAAAATTAAACATTATCATTCCTTCCTATGGAGTTTGGTTATGCTTTTAATCGGGCGTTGTCCATAATCCGGCTTCCCATTAAGTTTCAGTAGTTCTTTATTCGCCTGTTTGGTGTATTGATCCTTTAACCTGTAAAGTACATCCAATGATTCATTAACTAATGTTTTGTTATTAATGCTAGTAGTAGTGATTAGGCCACCAGCAATTCGCATCTTTATTAATTGATCAATGTCATCCAACATCTTTAGAAGTTCTTGATATTTTTCACTCGATGCTATTGGGTCGATTACGGTAAAATGAATCACATCACTAATTGACATATCAGTTTTAATGATCTGCGTCCATAATCCGGCTTCCCATAGTTCAGTACTAATCGCTGTTGTTTCACCACTGATCTCTTTTTTTGTTTTATTCGGGGAAACCAATGTAGTTGTTTCACTATCATTTTGATGATAGATAATAACCTCACCGATATAAACCTTTTCTAATTTTGTTAACATATTTTAATTCCAGAATGAATTACGTCTACGTAGTCTCTTCGGTTGGGGGGGCGGTTCCTGCTTCCGTTCCGGTGGACTTTCGTTAGAAGTATTTGTTGTCTCATTATATTTATTGCGTACCCTATGGTTGTACTCTCGTAAAATATGATAAGGATCTGCACCAGTTAATGTATTTAGATAATGTTTCATACAGATATATGCATACACTAGACAGTCCAATGCTTCATTTCGTGAGCCTGATGCTTTCAATGACCATTGTTTAAAACCATTTTTAATGTCTACCCTTTCGGCGGTAAGCTGATTAAAGTAATCATCGGGTAATGTTTCACTAAATCGTATTGGTGGGTTGTTCTTGTCTACGAGGCAAGTTCTGAGCATCTTAGTGACAGTACTTTTAGCGAGGTTCACATTTAAGATCTGTAATTCGTGGCCGCCAGTTCTACTACTCCTGAACAACGGTTTCGTAGTACTGCACCCTTCACCTTTGATGGGTTTGAACAAGGGATTGTAACTATTACAGTACGTGTAGACCGTCTGTGTTGCGTTTCCGTTCGAACTATCCAGGAACCCGGCAAGTACTCGTACTGGACGTCCTGAAACTGTTTTGAATAGCCCTTTGCTGTATTGACTTAACTCTGTATAGGCTTTACTGCCAATCTGGTTGCAGTCCACGCCGTAGAAGTTTCTATGATCCAGTACATATAGTGTTTTCTCTGTGAAGCCCATAGTGGTGCATTCTAGGCGGTCTTGTTGTTGGTCTACCCCTAGTACGATACCTAGTACTTCATCAGGGATTGCCTGTACTGAATTTTCCTCCCGTAAGTTTTCCAACTCGATGAGGTTATGTTCTTTGTTCTCTTCTGGCTCATATGGCAAGCCAAGGGAGTTGTTGTAGAAGCTTTGCAAATCGAAGTTATAGTGTGCGTTGCTGAAGTCCTCAACCGTTGACTCAATGGTATTGATAGGACTGTACAAGCGGCTAACGTGGTAGCTTGGATATTTTCCAGCGGGGTTAGTTACTACCCAGTGTCCACCAGCAATTGCCCTTACCCGTTCACCCTCAGTTATATGATGCTCACAGTTCGGACAAAGTAACTTGGCAGTTTCTGGTACTGCTTTTTTCCGTCCATTTGGCAGTACTTGCCAATCGAACCTAACGTTATCCCATACTAATTCGTGATAGTGATTGCAACTAGGACAAGGCACATTAAACTTACGTTGATCCCCTGCTTCATATTCTTGGCAAATAGAGTCTAATGCATCCGTAGGTGTGGACCCGATCATAATCAAGCCGTCATCAAATGATTTAATACGTTGGCTTGCTAGACTTATTGGATCACCTTCTGAATCATCAAAACTTCCGCTTACTTCATCAAGGAAAATTCGTTTTGTAGTAATACCACGTAAAGTACTCGGTGCGTTTAAGTTAATAAAGTATGTATTTGTAGAATCGAGGTTCTGTTGTGTATTTTGATTATTAGCGGCGTTCTTATCTGACTTTTTAGTTACGTAATCTCGAAGAATACTTTGATCAATACTTGGTTGCCATTTACCGTTCTTAAACTTCATTGTACTTGCCCCACTTTGGGAGCCATATGCCATATTACTGGCATCATTAACAATAAAGTACTGCATTGCTGTCATCATGATTGTTGATTTTAATAGCTGTGCAGAAGACATCATCACTATTCGTTGAACACCCGGTTCAATAATTGTGTCCAGTACTTGACGTTGGAATTCGAATAATCTAAGTTTCTGACCTGCTAGGCGGCCATCTGGAAAAACTAGATAGTCTTCAGCAAACTTACTTGGTAGTATTTTCTCTGGCGGTAATACTTTCTTTATCGTTTTCTTGTAGATCTTCTTGAACTTCTTCATTTCCGAGTTCGAGAGATCCGATCTCTCTAAGTGCATTATCGATCACTTCCTGTAATTTATTTTTCAATGTTATTGCATTCTTGCTTTCAAATAGTTTTAAGTACTCTGAACTTGGAATGCTTCTAATGATTGATTTGAATTGGTGAAAATACTTTGCAAACTCTGCTTCAACGATTGAAACTGAGATTAATTCTCCACGTCGTTCTCGTTCATCAAGTTCCTTTATGTTTGCGGTTGCAGTTAAATCACGTAGCCTTTCTTTTTCTATTTGTACTTTAGTTGATTCATCATTTCGCAATGGACTAACAATATGTTGTACAATCCACTGATTTATTTCCATTTCTGACTTTGTAATATCAAGTCCACGGCTTTTCCAATCACGGCTTACAGTACTGATGTCGTAACCGTAACGATCCGCGATTGTCTGATAAGTAATGGTTGTTATTTTTTTAGATGTCATGCTGTTTAATTCCATTGGTAAGTCGTTGTTGATTTGAGTTGTTGTTAAAAATCGATATATATTTAAAACATCGGGCTGCGAAACTACGCATGAGAATAATTCTCATTGGAGAACCTATATATTTTAACCGCTCTTTTTTAAGCAAAATAAAATAGATAACCATCCTAAAAATCAAGTTACTAACTTATGTACTCTTTTTTATAACTCATGATTATTTATAGATTAACTTTCTCTAAACCTAAATTGTCTTTTATCCTCATGATAGTAATCAGAATTTATAATCATGATTAATTACTCGTGAATATCAGGTTCAAATAGCTTGCTGGGTTTTCACTCTAAAAACCAAGCTTGATTTCAAGCAGTTTGGTGTAGTAGATTTTATCATTTGAAATGGGGAGTTAATAATGAGACCTGAAAATTACAAACGTATTGAATCATTGCAAAGTGAAGTAAATGATTTTCACCCTATCCTTGAGCAGCTTTTCAAGAGATTGCCCAATGTAAAGCAAGTAGAGTATCACCAAGGTCCATCAGAGAAAGGTGCTGATTTTGTCGTCATCAAGTATGATGATACCCTTGATGAAGAAACTTATATTGGAGTAATATGTAAAGTTGGGAAGATCACACAGTCCCATTCTGAAGTCGAAAGGCAGATTGATGAATGCAAATTAATGCCTAGATTTATTTCATCTGGAAAAAAACAAATCATACTAAATGAGATCTGGGTCGTTAATAATTCCACTATATCTGCGAATGCAGAAGAAAAGATATTCAGAAAGTTCACTGGAACAAATATAAAGTTCATTAGTGGAATGAAAGTTACCGAACTCATAGAAAAACATTATGAAGAATTCTGGTCCTATAATTCAATAAGCTATGGACAGTACTTCTCGGAAATAGAGTTGCAATTGGCAAACGGAAAAGATAGTTCGTTTTTCGGTTCGATAAGCTCGGAAAAATTCATTCATCAACAAATAATCAAACAGACACAAAAACAAAACAAACGTCAAAATGAAAATCTTTCCAGCGTTATATGGAATGAGAATTTCATTTTTTTGGAAGGCCGCGTAGGCTCTGGAAAGAGCACTATTATTCGCCAACTAATTAGTTCCTTAAAGATTTTGGTGGAATCTGATACTGATAAGAAAATAGTTCCAGTTGTTTTTCAATATAGTGAGTTATGTAATAACTCGCATGATATTAAAAAGTTGTCAGTAGACAAAATCAGCAAGTTTAATATACCTGAAGATATCCCTATCATAGTTATTATTGATGGTGTAGACGAGGTTAAAGATGATTCAAAAACAAGAATGGAAAATTTTAAAAGAATTGTCAGTGACATATCATCAAATAGTAATTTTAAATTGTTAATTACATCTCGCTCGATGGATTCAATACAAGACTATGAGATTATTGACAAAATGTTTACTCGTTACTCAATAGTTCCGTTGAGCATAGGTCAAATAGTTAACTTTGTCGATACTATTTGCGAAAATGAAAACATCTCAAAAAAAATTAAAGTCTGGGATAGAAAAAACGCCTCTATTTAAATTTATTCCCAGAACACCAATTAGTGCAATCCTTTTAGCAAGAATATTAAAAGATGAGGTTAAAGAATTGCCTTCCACAATGACCGAGCTGTACGCAAAGTACACAGAGATTGTTTTAGGCAGATGGGATACTTCTAAAGGATTATTATCACAGACAGAATATGAGATTATAAACAATGTACTCATGGATGTTTCAGAATTCATGATGAAAAACTCCCTGTCGTGTATCTCAGTTTCTGAAGTCGAAGACATATTCTTAAGTTATATAGAGAAGAGAAATATAAGCATTGATGAAGATAAAGTTCTTCAACGAATGTTAGTGCGTAGTGAAGTCGCTACTGTAAACCCTAAGAACGGAACATTCACATTTGTACATCGCTCATTCATGGAGTATTTTTTTGCTGAGAAATTGAAAAAAAGCGGGAATGCATTATTAGATCAGGAGATATATAGCATATATTGGAGTAATACTTATTTCTTCTACCTAGGACTTCTACGAGATAATGAAAAATGTATAGAGGTCATAAACTCGATTGAACCTACTAATGAACAATATAAATTATCAAGACTATTTACCAATGGTACTTTCTATCTCGCTGCTTACTTAACCCCATATCATATAATCCAAGATGGTGTATATAACACTTTCATTGAAGCAGGGAAACTATACTATGGCATTGCAAAAAGTGATGGTAATGCCGAGCTAAAACAACTACCTCCTATTGCTCTTCTTTGCATTTTTACCCGTTGCCTTCAGTTATGAGTATTTTGAAAAGGCACTAAAAGATACAGCGACTAAGCTTAATAAAGTAATTAATCCCAGTGAAGAACAGCAGTTTAGCAAGTTTTTTGTTTCCTCCATGCTTAATGATCTGGGTATAGAAGATTCCTTTGATTCTCTAATTGAAAATAATAATATAGATATTTTGATACAACTTGGTATAACTCATGTCACAAATGACACTGGGAAGATAAACAAAAAAATAACAAGATACATTAAAAAACTAAAAAATCAATATAGTGGAAATAAAAGGATGTCAAACTATATTACTGATCTTCATGAAAAAACAATTATTGAAATTGAAAATAAGAGGCATTGAAATCGATCCGTGCTACTCCTACACTACGAGGGTGACGCCCACTTTCAGTAGCACGGATCAATAGTACCCATTTTATCAAATAGCTAACGGTGCAGGCAATATAAATGAAATTTTTCTTGATAATGATAACTGTAATTGCAGCAGCGATAGCATTACCAACGTTTGGAAAGGAACACTCTGTGGACTTTGGGAACACTTCAGACATCGTTAGTGCTATGTGTAATATAGCTATGGCTGGGGCTGCTGTTTATGCGGCATTAAATGCTAAAGGATGGATTACCCAATCGCACTTTGATCATACCAAAGAGTTCCTAAAAATAATGACAAAGGTTAATGATCAACTACTTACATATGTAATGGCGGGGAGTGGCGGGGCTTTAGAAATTCCATTAGCACTTCCTCGTTTCAAACCAGCAGATGAACAAATAAAGATAATCGCACTAAATCTTCCCATTGATAAAAAGAAAGAACTAAACATCGAGTATGATAAATTTAGAACGAACACAATTAAATCATGGATAGAAGCGAGAGATTACTCTCAAGTCGAAGACCATGAATATACTGTTTACCCAGATTTTTATGCATACCTTTACAAATTGATAGATTAGAAAATGCACTATCTAGTGATTGGTTGCTAATAATATGATTACCTTACTCAACTAAAACGAAAGAAACTAAATGACCAAACAAGATTGGTTAATGCAGCTTCGTCGCTGCGGCAGTATTGAAACACTTGAGAAAGTAATTGATAAGAACAAGTATGAACTATCTAATGATGAACTTGAAACCTTCTATGCGGCATCTGATCATCGACTGGCAGAACTCACTATGGGTAAGTTGTACGATAAGATCCCAGCTACCGTATGGCAGTTCGTGAAATGAAATGGACTAATAGAATAATCACTGGATTGGTTATAGTACTGTTCATTCTTGTGCTACTACTGTTGATTGGTGTCATGTTTTACAACTCGGACAAGAAGATGGAAATAGGTTCATTGACGGACTGGATTAGTTCATTAAGTACTGCCGGTACTTTAGTTGTTGCATGTATGGCGTATAAGAAAGCTCCTGAATGGATGGCTCAGAAACATTACGATATTGTTTCTAAGGTAATCGAAGAGGCCATATATGAGGATTTAAGAAAGCTTTCGTCTTTAAGCTATCAATACAAAAATCAAATAGTACATACTGGACTGATATTAAAAAACTCCCTGAGTAAAAAGGAAGGGTTACCATCTAATATAGAAGAAACTTTAGAAAAATTAGAGAAACTATTGATGGAATTTTTTAATCTCTCTTACTCCATCCAAAACAGATTAAAGGCTATTCCAAGATATAATTATGTAATTACGCCATATGCTTTAAATATCATAAATGAGATTAAAAAAGCGGCTGATATTTACAACAATCTACAAACTCAAATTGAGTTTGCAGCACATGGAGTAAATTCGTTAGTTTATGCGGATCAACAAGTAATCGACTCGGAGAAAAATGAAATCTCAGATATACAACGTGAATCGATTGAATTGAATATGAAACTTTCCGATTACATTAAGTCAGTTTATGCAGAAAATAAAACCATTGCTGAATTTATTGCGATAAAAAACAAATAGGACTTACCTCATTATGCAACCCTCAAAGAGTGGATAAGCACCTCCGAAATAGGAGGTACTTAACGAATATAGCCACAAGAAATAGCTGTATCACGATTTGATTAGTACTTTCAATGCTTCAATACTAAGTACTTCATCACCTCTATGCACCATTGCATGACAGTTTGGGCATAGGGGTATTAGATGCTCTACCGGATCCAGTTCATAACCCGCACCAAGAGTATGTATTGGTTTTATATGGTGCACATGGATAAAACCCTTCCCTAGTACTCCATATACTTTTTCGAAATCAAACCCACATCCTTTGCATACTGTACCGTGAACCTGGATACAAGCCTGTCGTGCTTTTGGATCACGTTCATAGGCATTCACGGTTACACGCTTCTTTGCACCCTCAATGTAGTTATCTTGTATTTTCAAATCGTCTGGATAATAATTATCCGTAGGTTCATTAAAGTACCCGTACCAAATACCATCAATTTTCCGCAGGAATCGTTCCTCTACATTCGCTTCAAAAGATGTCGTTTTGGAAGTATCAGTACTTGGATCTTCTCTGAATTTTTTATAAACTAGAAGTTTAAAGCCTTCGTTTTCTATCTTTTTAATCGCATCTCTAGCATATTTGTAATTTGCTGACACTTTACCATTAAGTTCATGCCAAACCTGATTAAGTATTACATCCTTTTCATTATCTCTGAGGTCAGCCCATACACTAAAAATAGCGACTTTTTTACTTGTACTGATTGCACACCAACTATAATTCGTGGGTTTTATGGCATCTAACCCCAAGCTATTGATGAATGCTATTTGACTTTTCTTAGCCATATTCCTTCAGTTATCCTTCTTACATCTTAAATCAGTACTAACCTGACCATCAGGACTATTATATAAGTTCCCGTAGTACCAGCCATCATCATTTAGCTCATTGATAATGATTATTTCAAAATATGGAACATGATTTAGATCTGTCATATATCGATAAGAACCATATGGCACGGGCGGTGCTTCTTTTGATATCCTAGTGTAAAAGTCTGCGTCAGTTTTAAAAACCAAATGTCGAATATCTTCACACGTGAAATTTGGAATATTTATTGCCTGTGCCACCGGTGATAACAATGCCAGTACTAGTAGTAGTTTTCTCATTGTTCAGATACCTTTGAATAAAATCTACGTCCCTGCATAATACTTACAACAATACATGCCATCCCTACTTGACCACCAAGATCTTTGTAGTCAGCATAAGAAAACATTCCTTTCATAATGCCGGTAAGTAAAGCACCAGTACCGAAGCAGTACAAAACAAAGTACAGCAATGTAAAAATAACGCATAATAACTTGCTATTCTTTATATCAAAGAGTCCAGCTATCTTATTTGTTAGTGGAGAAGGTATCATTGCGATTAGTCCTGAGATAAGCATTGCGAGGAATAATACAATGAATACGAATGGCAGTTTTTCAGTATGTACTTGATTTCTAATTGTCAGTGTAGTTAGCACTGAAAAAACAGCACTCACTATTACTAATATCTTTGTACCTGCAAATACGTTGTATATTGCCTTATCTGTTATTTTCATACGATCCCATCCATTACAATTGTAACTCACTAAAATTAATAGCAAGAAAATCTTTATACTTGTGAACCAATTCCACCTTCGACTAATCCTTTGCTTCTACTTTTACAGTACTTTATCATATCTCGAACAAGTGCTTCAATTTCACCATCATAGGGCTGTTCAATTGATCGGGTTAGTACTGCCCGGTTGGCCATTGGGCGTCCCTACTCACGAACGGGGCGACGACTTGTCTTTCTACTTACTGACTTTTCAGTAGTTATTTTGAGTAGTTTTATCTAAGGGCTTTAACAGCCCGATCCCTAGACAAACGAAGTGCGTCAGTTACTAACAAGGCCGTTAAACTACCAAAAAATTTTGTGTTTTTTTAATTATTTTAGTTCTTTTCAATTACTTCTAATTCTTTAAAAAAAACCAAAAATGCCGCGTTCTTTTCGACTGAAGGGAGAAAAAACGCAAGTTTAATCCCTATTTAATTTTCTTAGTTAAAGCGAGTTTACGAGCTTTGACTACGACAAGTTTACTTGGCGATTTCTTATTAATAAATTTTTCGAGTAAGAGTAATATTAATATAAGGTCGCAAGATGCGAACCGGCACTGCACGTAGTGCATAAACCGTTGATATATATGGTATATTTTACATCATCGTGCGAAGCAAACGCACCATCTTGCGAAGTAAACACCCATCTTGCGAAGTGGGGTGGTCGCAACATAAAGTAAATCACTTCGCATCATCAATCATTCTCTGTAGTTCTTCAATCATTTCTTGTGCTGATTCCGCCGTTATTGTATAGTTTGTCGATTTGGTACTTCTGTACTGTAGTTGGGTAATAGTGACCGTCTTTTGAATTTTTGAATAGTTTAATGCCTTTATTATTATTAGCATCAACCAGTGCTGCCGATAGCTGCTTTGTGATAGTTAAAAACTTGCGTACTGTGCTCTCAGTAGGTACTGAATCACCACTAGTTTTTCCATAGTAGTACTGAAGCCAGTATTCAACATTATCTCTGCTTATTTCTGTGCAATTGAATAGTACGAAGTATACTTTTTGTTTTGGGTATCCTTTCTTGCCTGCACACTTATTAATAATATCAATAACGATTGATTTACCTTCGGTAGTAAGATCCGAATATTTTGTGTTGTTCCCTGCAATTCTAATGAATTTTGAATTGTCTATTTTTTGTTGTTTCCCTGCCATTATAAATACCTTAGTCGTAGTTAGATAAGCCCCGGACGAAGGGGCTTTATTTTATTGTGTTTCCATATTGTTGTCATAATCGGATTGAATGCTATCTCGAAGATTGATTAGTCTTTTGAATGACTCTACCATCAATGCGATAGTCAAAAGAATATTCACGTAGAACGTTATCAATCTCCTGAATCTTCCACTGTTGCCATTGTCTGTGGGCTTCGTGTTGATTTTTGAAGTTCTTAGCTTCTTGAACACCATCAACACTGCACTGTGCTTTATAGTACTCGTATACTTTGTCTTTGTACTTATTCCGCTGAATTGAAACCCCCATTGGCAACCCGTTGTTTTTCTTCCTACCGTCATTCATTAGCGTGTTGATCTTTGGCGGAATCCAAACGCAATTACTTGGAGAGTACTCTTTCCCACCAGTAAGCCAATCTTTGTCAATGCACCAGTCTTCAATGTGAGTTTCTAGCCACCACCGTGCAAAGTTACTATGTAGCTGCCAAGCTTCGCATACTGTCGCACGCCCTTTCTTCTGTGCGTTAAGGCGATTATTCCACGCCTTCGTACTCTCTTCGTAAAGCTCGGGTGTTAATCCGATCTCTTGTTGTTTTTCAATATCGTTTGCTAAGTCATTAGTGCCAATTCCAGATACTAATTTTTTAGTTTCCTGTTTCATTTCAAAATCCATTTATACATGCACATCATCGTCCGTGGTGTGCTCCATTTACTTCTTACTGCACTACCTTATTAGTTCTTATTACCTCCTAAAATGATGTGTTGGTTAATTAAGTACTGAATGGCGGCACTTCTTGTTTTGGCCTTCCCGCCCTCAATCAAACTATCTATTAATTCGATTTGTCTATCATTCAGACGTATGCCAAATGATGTATTTTTCTTTTCTCACACCACCACATCTTCAATATACTCTACTTCAATAAAAGCAAATTCACCCCATATGACAATATGACATCCACGCACTGACTCTTTTTTCTTTTGGTACTGAAATGTACTGGTGTGTTGCTAACCTTAACCAATATTCACTGAACACCCTTTTTCTAGATCAAACTCTTCCAAAAATATAGATGCCATTTGTAGCCCCGCTAAGTATCTATGTACGTCTCTATGTACCAAGGAGAGTTGGAATATCTTTTCTTCTGTTAATTCTAAAAATAACTCCACATTAAAATCTTCTTGTGTCTCAATGTCATTAGTTATACTACTGTGGGTTGGTTTATCGGAATACGTTTTTCTTTGTATTGTATGGCTAGTATAATCACTGGTAGTCAATAAAAAACCCCCAGCCAGATCTAGCCATAGGAAGCCATCATCTTTTATCTCAAACGCAATATATATTTGATCTACTTTTTCACTAGTATCTAGTGTTTGGAGTATATCGTTTATGTCAATGGATTCTTGTGTGCTGCCATCTATCCATGATTCATTTTTTAGAGTATATGTATGTGTTGAATTTGGTTTGTGTACCACTACTGATATTAGTTTTTTCTCACCATCGTTCAGTTCATAAGTAAAATAATGTGGGGTTGTGGTTACTTCACTGCTAAGTCTAAGTACAATTGCTTGTTTCATTTCATCTCTCCATTGGTTTGTTTTTTGTTCCAACGGGCACAATATTTTTGTAGTTGATCTATATATATATAAACACGCATATTGTGCCCGTTAAGTATTTCATTTTTTGAAGTCTCCTAGAATTGCGTATTGATTAATTAAATAAACCAATGCCCCGCTTTGTGTTTTGGCCTTACCACTATCTACTAATTGTTGTAAGTACTGCATCTGTGTATCAGAAAGTCTTACATTGATTTGCTTATTCTTGTTCTTCTTTTCCATTGCTATACATTCCTTATCTTTTTTTCCGTAAAAAAGTACCCGAATGTCACAACGGGTAACTTTATCTTTGGAGATTTTGTTTTATTATTTATTGAATTGAGTAGTAAGTACTACCATATGCAATTCCAAGTTTTTCATCACGAATCACAAATGCTATTGTTGTATTTCCATCATCTATATTTATTAATTTCACGTCATAAAGCGTGAACAATACAGGCCAGAATACGCTATTGAATTGATCAAGATTTTCGGTTAATTCTAAATTGTTGTCTTGAAGAAATCGTAGCATCTCATTAACCAGTACTAGATGTTCTGGTAGATCGGGGAATAATACTTTTGCTAATCCACATGCAGATACAATATTAATCTTGAACATTAAATACCCCCCAATGCCCATAAGAAGGCAATACCCCAAATTATACTTATTGGGTTAGCGAGTATTAAAATGATTACTACGAAAAGAGTAGATAGAACGATGAAGTCTTTAATAAATTTGCTCATGCGGTGTTTCCTGTGCAGTTTCACTGTACTTATTTAGTGAAAAACCACTGAAAACACCTTAATTATACCACATTTATTTTCGTCGTTTCATATTATAGCAGGAATTATTTATTTTCTCATTTTTGTTGACTTTCATGTTGCAGTACTGCATTTAGGTGAAGGTTCAAGAACTCTTTTGCATCTGAATCTATGAAATCGACTATATTCATTAAGAATAGGTAATCATTCAATGCAATTTCACTTATACTACAATCCAATGAGAATATACGACCTTCATCCTTAATGATTTTAACACTGCGACTCTCATATATAGTGAGATCATCATCCTGTCTGATAATAACATCACCACTAACTAATCCTTTCTTATCAGCCACTAGAATATGTTTCACAACATCATTAACATAAACCAGCTCTATCAGACTAAATGACATATCCTTTGTATGGTGAATCTTAATTTTATTCAGCAAGTTTGAAATGGTACTTTCCAACCGTGATCTTAATGCAACTTGTGTAACATCAAGAAGTTCAGTACTGACTTTAAATTCACCTAAATCAATTTTCGATAATTTATATTGTTCCTGTTCTTTTTTTAATGATTCAAGTTCTTCTTCAGACTGTTGCAACTCGCTTAGCATTTCAAAACTTGGCTTCTTATTTTTAGCACGAATTGAAGCGATACCATTAGTGAACTCATCTATATGACTTGCTAAGTTCTTAATACGACTCTGCAATTGAAATTCTTTACTATCATTACTCTCGTAAACTTGTCCTATATCCATGTTACGAATGTGTTCAATAATGATCTTTTCTAATACGTCATAACGCATGGGTTTAGCATAACATCCGCCCTTCTCTATGGTTTTCAAACAACCGACATAGCGATACGCTCCAGCAGAACGTACTGTTAAAGCACCACCACAAATCGAGCATTTTAAAAGACCATTCAGAATGGTAACTTTTCGATCATTGCGAACACGCCTATTCTTATGATTACCATCCAACCGGTTCAGTACTAACGCGAACTCATCATCAGTAACAATTTTTGGGTACAGTCCTTTGATAACGTGTTCAGTGGAAGTTGATGTGCCTTTCTCATAGTTTCTTTCCAAACTATTTGAAATGAAATCACCATTGCACCGAGGATTTCTCAACAGTGCACAAATCTTTGGAGTACTCCAGCGTTTGTCTCGAATGATTTTACCAACCTCATTCATTTTCTTAGCAATCGTAAACGAGCCATACCCTTGTAGGTACAGATCAAAGATCTCTCTAACGATCGATGCATTGGCATTGACCCACATACTTGTCATCCAGTACATCGATCCAGAATGGCGTGTTCTTGATCATGTACTGCCCTGACTCCTTCGCCTTCTTCCTGCGTGAGTCCCAAGCCGCCTTGATACGTTTAGATTTTAAAGTTGATTCTTCATGAGCACGGTTGGCGATAATCGATGAGATTGTACTAGACCAAGGATTGCTAGGCCCGATAACTAGATTATTTTCAACATCGATGATATCAATGCCGTGTTCCGCAAGTTTTGATATGTATCCAGCCACACGGAAGGGGTTCTCTCGACTAAAGCGATCGAGCGATTCGACGATTAGTACCGAATCGTCAATCTCGTCCGATTCGACACGCATGAACAACTGACCTAGGGCGGCTGTATCGCCCATATTGGAGCCTTTCCAACCGCTGATGCCTGAATCAACAAGAATTTCATAATCGATGGTGGAAAGATTCAATCGTTCGGCATTCTGTAACAAATATTGTTTTAACTTATCTTCCTGACGGACCAAGCCATCACCTGAAATCTGTGCATCACTACTTACACGGCTGTAAAGGAAGCATTTTCGCATCGTCAGTACCATTATTTTTTATCGTAGTGTTCTAAGGTATCACATTATGTTACATCACAAATTCATATATAAAAGGCTGGAAAAAGGCTCGCAATCCCCAATCCGTTACGGTAATCTCGGATGCGTTTGTGCCTGGTTTAACTCGACTCAGCATCAAATCAGCTAAAAATGTGCGTTCCAGCACGTTTTCGGCGGTAACTGATTGTCGATGAAACAGCTGCAGATTAGTCTCGTTCCGTTTGGCATTTTTCAGGTAGCGACTGACGTCGTTAAGGACTTCAAGGGAAAACAATAACAATGGTCAAATCTCAACCGTTTCTGAGATATTTTTTGCGGGTAGTACCTGCAATTGCCGCAGCGGTAATGCTCTCCGCATGTAGCACGACTCACACTTCGAACTTGAATAACGCACAAACTGAGATGCGTGCAGTTAATGACAAAGATGGTCTTTTACTGCAAGCCTCTCAGGATGAATTCGAAGCAATGGTCCGTAACGTTGACGTTAAGTCAAAAATTATGGATCAGTATGCAGACTGGAAAGGCGTTCGCTACCGTTTAGGCGGTGAAACCAAGCGCGGCATCGATTGCTCAGCGTTTGTACAGCGTACTTTCCGCGAACAGTTTGGCATGGACTTACCTCGTTCAACCTATGAACAGGAAGACATGGGCAAGAAAATCTTGCGTACCAAACTGCGTCCTGGCGATCTGGTGCTGTTCCGCGCCGGTTCTACCGGACGCCACGTCGGCATCTATTTAGGTAACGATCAATTCGTTCATGCCTCTACCAGCAGCGGCGTGATGATTTCGAAACTGAGCGATAACTACTGGAATAAACGTTATCGCGAAGCCCGCCGAGTGCTAACCAGCAGTTGACGGCGCAACCTTGATTGTCCTGAAGACCAAACGAGCGATAGAACGCTGCCTCCGGGCAGCGTTTTTTTTTGCGCTGCGCAACACCTTGCAACCTTCCCTCATTATCGGTTCGCGGTATTCTCAACATGGCCCTCTTAATTTCACGTCATTATTGGCGGGAAACTACGCCGACGTGGAAAAACTCACCTATTATCGTCAAATGGGGATAACAGTGATAATGCCGGATTTAAATGATTATCAGCCGTTGGATAAACGATGAATAATGACTGAGACACCGTCATTGCGATATATTAGGCAGTCACTCTATAACAAAAACAAATTGATACGCCGTGTTCAGGGGGCAGGTTTATGGGCTTGAAAAGGGCTTTTGCACGCCACGTTTCACACAGACGACGCAGTTTGGTTAAAAGCAGTGTCGTGGCCCTGGTATTTTTTATCCTGTTTATGGGGATTACGCTTTCGCTGATTAACCACCAGCGCACGCAATATCAACGCGCGGTAGAACAACGTACGCAGAAATTCACCCTCGATACCTTTAATAACCTGACTCAAATCATGCAGCGGTTGATGCCGCTAACCGAACAACCCTGTAGCAGCAGCCAACCGGAAATTACCTATCAGGCGGCTTTTCATGCCGGCGTGCGTACCTTTATGTTGGTGAAAAACGGCTTTGCCTATTGCTCTTCCGCCACCGGCGACATGATGTTGGCGCTGAAAAATATTTATCCGGAGATTGATCAACGCCAGCGGTTGGATCTCAAATTGCAGCAGGGTACGCCTCTGGTGCCGGGAAAACCGGCGTTCGCGGTTTGGCTGCGTCAGGCAGGCAAGGAAGATACCGGCATACTGGCGACGCTGGATATCGGCCTGATGCCCCAACAGATGTTTGGCACCAGCCCCGAACGTGCGCCGGGTATTGCCATTATTCTGAGCGATCGCGCCCTGACCAGCTTTAGCCCGAACCTGATGCCGGTCAACCAGTTGCCGGACGAAAAGGCCGACCGCATTTCCATCGCCGGCACCCCGATGATTATTATGTTTTATAACCAAAAACTGACGCCCAACGATATCCGCCTGACTCTGCTGGGTAGTCTGGTGCTGTCCTTAATGATCGGCGTGCTGTGCTACTACATGCTGTTGCTGCGCCAAAGCCCGGAGCGCGCCCTGATGCGCGGCATCAAACGCAACGAGTTCTTTATCGAGTATCAACCGGTATTTCATACCAAAACCGGCACCATCGGTGGGTTGGAAGCGCTGATCCGCTGGCAGCACCCGATCGAAGGACGTATTCCGCCGGATCTGTTTATTCCCTACGCCGAAAGCGAAGGGCTGATAGTGCCGCTGACGCGTCACCTGTTCCGCCTGATTGCCGAAGACGCCCCCAGGCTGGCGACGGCGCTGCCGCAGGGCGCCAAGCTCGGTCTGAATATCTCCCCTTCTCATCTCAGTGCGCCCTCTTTCCATCAGGACGTGTACGAACTGCTGGCGCAATTGCCGGGCAACTACTTCACGTTGGTATTTGAAATTACCGAGCGCGGTATGGTGGAGGAAGGCAGCGCGCTGGCGGAGTTCGACTGGTTGCATAAACAAGGCATTGAAATTGCCATCGATGACTTCGGTACCGGCCACAGTGCACTGATCTATCTGGAACGCTTTAGCATGGACTATCTGAAAATCGACCGCGGTTTCGTCAACTCCATCGGCCGGGATACGGTCACCGCCCCGGTACTGGACGCGGTCATTTCACTGGCCAAAAAACTCAAAATGCAAACCGTGGCGGAGGGCGTGGAAACCGCAGAACAGGTGAGCTTCCTGCAGGAACAGGACGTTAATTTTATGCAGGGGTACTATTACAGCAAACCTTTGAGCATCGACAATTTTGTCGCCTTCTGCAACGCCCATACGGTCATGGACCATCAGGCGCTAACGGACTGAATCTTTTAACTTCTTTACTCTGCGGCGCGGCAGTAAATGTTATGCTGACCCAGATTTAATCGACTTAACAGCAGGAGCTTACCGTCAAGATGTCCGTGCGCGTTTTTGCTGCCCTGGTGCTCTCGGCACTGAGTTTTGGCCTGCAGGCCGAAACCCTCAATGAAAGTTACGCTTTCGCCCAGCTCGGTGAGCCGAAATACGCCACCGACTTCAGCCATTATGACTACGTCAACCCGGCGGCCCCAAAGGGCGGCGACGTGCGCCTGGCCGCCATTGGCACCTACGATAACTTTAACCGCTATGCACAACGTGGCGTTCCCGGCGAGCGTACCGATGCGCTGTACGATACCCTGTTCACCACCTCAGACGATGAAATCGGCAGCTACTATCCACTGATTGCCGAGTCTGCCCGCTTCCCGGCCGACATGCGCTGGGTAGAAGTGGATATTAACGCGCGCGCCCGCTTCCACGATGGCACGCCCATTACCGCCGCCGACGTGGCCTTTACCTTTACCAAGTTTATGACCGAAGGCGTACCGCAGTTTCGCGTGGCGTATAAGGGCATATCGGTCAAGGCCATTTCACGCCTGACGGTGCGCATTGAATTTCCACAGCCGGATAAAGACAAGTTGCTCGGGTTGTTCAGCCTGCCCATTTTGCCGCAGAGCTTCTGGAAAGATCACAAGCTGAACGAGCCACTGAGCACCCCACCGCTGAGCAGTGGCCCCTATAAGATCGCCAGTTATCGACTGGGCCAATACATTACCTATCAACGGGTACGCGATTATTGGGCCGCCAACCTGCCGGTCAACCGCGGCCGCTTTAACTTCGACAGCATCCGCTACGACTACTATCTGGATGACAAAGTCGCACTGGAGGCCTTCAAGGCCGGTGCCTACGACTTCCGCATCGAAGGTTCGCCAAAAAGTTGGGCGACTCAGTACCAGGGCGGTAATTTCGCTCGCAATTACATTATCAAACAGGATGAAACCAATCAGTCGGCGCAAAACACCCGCTGGATGGCCTTCAATATGCGGCGCCCTCTGTTCGCCGATCCTCGGGTGCGCGAAGCGCTCACACTGGCTTTCGATTTCGACTGGATGAATAAGGCGCTGTATTACAACGCCTACCAACGAACCAATAGCTATTTCCAGAACACCCCTTACGCTGCCAGCGGCTACCCGGATGCGGCCGAACTGGCGCTGCTGGGCCCACTAAAGGGCAAGGTACCGGCGGAGGTATTCACCAGTATCTACCAGCCACCGTCCTCTGATGGCAGCGGTAACGATCGGCAAAATCTGCTGAAAGCGACTCAGTTGCTGAAACAGGCCGGCTGGGAGGTCAAAAACCAAAAGTTGGTGAACAGTAAAACCGGCCAGCCATTCAGCTTCGAACTGATGTTGCTGAGCGGCAGCAACTTCCAGTACGTCTTGCCGTTTCAGCACAACCTGAAACGACTGGGCATTGATATGCAGATCCGTGAAATCGACATATCCCAATTCACCAAGCGCATGCGCGACGGCGATTTCGATATGATGCCGACGGTTTATATGGCAATGCCTTTCCCTGGTTCAAGTCTTGAGACGCTCTGGGACTCCAAATACATTAACTCCAGCTGGAATACTCCCGGCGTCACCGATCCGGCCGTCGATAGCCTGGTCAGGCAGATCGCCGCTCATCAGGGCGACGAAAAAGCCCTGCTGCCGCTGGGCCGCGCACTGGATCGGGTACTGACCTGGAACAGGTATATGTTGCCGATGTGGTATTCCAACCACGACCGCTATGCCTACTGGGACAAATTCTCTACGCCGTCGATCCGTCCGGCCTACGTGATTGGTTTCGATAACTGGTGGTTTGACGTCAACAAGGCGGCGCGTTTGCCGGCTCAACAACAATAAGGGGTTTGCGATGGCGGCTTATTTGATTCGCAGACTGTTGCTGATTATCCCCACCCTGTGGGCGATCATCACCATTAACTTTTTTATTGTGCAGATCGCTCCCGGTGGCCCGGTCGACCAGGCGATTGCCACTATCGAAATGGGCCAGAGCAGCGGCTTCGGCGGTGGCGGTGCCGGTGAAGGCCTGGGGCACGCACGTATTGGTGTTGGCAGTGCGACAGATAGCCAATACCGTGGCTCACGCGGGCTGGATCCCGAGGTGATCGCCGAGATCACCAAACGCTATGGCTTCGACAAGCCGCTGCATGAGCGCTATTTCACCATGTTGTGGAACTACATGCGCCTCGACTTCGGTGACAGTCTGTTCCGTGGCGCATCGGTGATGCAACTGGTGGGTCATAGTCTGCCGGTATCAGTCACGCTGGGGCTGTGGAGCACGCTGATTATTTACCTGGTGTCGATCCCGTTGGGGATCCGCAAAGCGGTGCATAACGGCAGCGCCTTCGATACCTGGAGCAGCACTCTGATTATCATTGGCTATGCCATTCCGGCCTTCCTGTTCGCGATTTTGATGATCGTGCTGTTCGCCGGTGGCAGCTACCTCGACTGGTTCCCGTTGCGCGGTCTGGTTTCCAGCAATTTCGATACCCTGCCGTGGTATGGCAAAATCACCGATTACCTGTGGCATATCACGCTGCCGGTGCTGGCGACGGTGATTGGTGGCTTCGCCACCCTGACCATGCTGACCAAAAACTCATTCCTCGATGAGATCCGCAAACAATATGTGGTCACCGCACGCGCCAAAGGGCTGGACGAGAACAAGATCCTTTACCGCCACGTGTTCCGCAACGCCATGCTGCTGGTGATCGCCGGCTTCCCGGCGACCTTTGTCAGCATGTTTTTCACCGGCTCATTGCTGATCGAGGTGATGTTCTCGCTCAACGGGCTGGGCTTGCTGGGTTATGACGCCACCCTGCAGCGCGATTACCCGGTGATGTTCGGCACGCTGTATATCTTCACCCTGATTGGCCTGCTGTTGAATATCCTTAGCGATATCACCTATACCCTGGTCGATCCGCGCATTGATTTCGAGGCCCGCCAATGAATCGCTTAAGCCCGATTAATCAGGCTCGTTGGGCACGTTTTTGCAGCAACCGCCGTGGCTATTGGTCGCTGTGGATTTTTCTGGTGCTGTTTATCCTCAGCCTGGGGGCCAACCTGATCGCTAACGACAAGCCGCTACTGGTGCGCTACGAGGGCCGCCTGTACCTGCCGTTTATTATCGACTACAGCGAGACCACCTTCGGCGGTGAGCTCAATACCGCCACCGACTATCAGGATCCGTTCGTCAAAAAGCAGATCGACAGCCACGGCTGGGCAGTTTGGCCACCGATTCCCTTCAGTTACGACACCATCAACTTCGCCACCGAGGTGCCCTTCCCTTCGGCCCCTTCACAGCAAAATTTATTAGGTACCGACAGTAACGGCAGCGACGTGCTGGCCCGCGTGCTGTACGGCTTTCGTATTTCGATGCTGTTCGGGCTGGCGCTGACGCTGTTTTCCAGCGTGATTGGCGTCTGCGCCGGCGCCATGCAGGGCTACTACGGCGGGCGCGTGGATCTATGGGGCCAGCGCTTTATTGAAGTGTGGTCAGGGATGCCGACGCTGTTTTTGATTATTCTGCTGTCGAGCATCGTACAACCCAATTTTTGGTGGCTGCTCGGCATCACCATTTTATTTGGCTGGATGAGCCTGGTGGGCGTGGTACGCGCAGAGTTCCTGCGCACCCGTAACTACGATTACATCCGCGCCGCACGTGCCATGGGGGTGCAGGACCGGGTCATTATGTACCGGCATATGCTGCCCAATGCCATGGTGGCGATGCTGACCTTCTTGCCGTTTATCCTGTGCGGATCCATCACCACCCTGACCTCCCTCGATTTCCTGGGCTTTGGCCTGCCGATCGGTTCTCCGTCGCTCGGCGAGCTGCTGCTGCAGGGCAAAAACAACCTGCAGGCGCCGTGGCTTGGCATTACCGCGTTCCTGGTGTTGGCGGTGTTGCTGTCTTTACTTATTTTTATTGGCGAAGCGGTACGCGACGCCTTTGACCCCAGCAAGGCGCATTGATATGGCTAGCACTCCTTTGCTTTCAATTCAGGATCTCGGCGTTGCTTTCCGCCAGGGTGACCAACTGAATCAGGTCGTCAGTGGGCTTTCGCTGCAGATAGAAAAGGCAGAAACGCTGGCACTGGTGGGCGAGTCCGGCTCGGGAAAAAGCGTCACTGCACTGTCGGTGTTGCGCCTGCTGCCTTCACCACCGGTGGTCTATACCGGCGGTGATATCCAGTTCAACGGCAATTCGTTGCTGCATGCGCCTGAGGCTGAGCTGCGCAAGGTGCGCGGCAACCAGATTTCGATGATCTTCCAGGAGCCGATGGTGTCACTCAATCCCTTGCATACCATAGAGAAGCAGCTGGCGGAAGTCCTGGCGCTGCATCGCGGTATGCGACGCGACGCGGCACGCAGTGAGATTATTCAGTGTCTGGATCGCGTAGGTATTCGCAACGCCAAGGGCCGGTTGAAAGACTACCCACATCAGCTCTCCGGCGGCGAGCGCCAGCGGGTGATGATCGCCATGGCGGTGTTAACCCAGCCCAAGCTACTGATTGCCGATGAACCCACGACGGCGCTCGATGTCACCATTCAGGCGCAAATTCTGCTGTTGCTGAAAGAACTGAAGCAAGAAATGGGCATGGGGCTGCTGTTTATCACCCATAACCTGAATATTGTACGCCGCCTGGCGGATAACGTAGCGGTCATGCGCCAGGGGCAATGCGTTGAGCAAAGCAGCCGGAGCAACCTGTTTAGCCGGCCGCAACACCCCTATACCCAACAATTACTGGCGGCAGAGAACGTAGGCGATCCGCTGCCGCTACCTGCTGACGCCGCCCCGTTGCTGAAGGTGGAAAACCTGCAGGTCAGTTTCCCGATCAGGCGTGGTTTACTGCGCCGCACCGTGGGTCAGCATTATGCGCTGAAAGATTTGAGCTTTGAGCTGAAGGCCGGGGAAAGCGTTGGATTGGTGGGCGAGTCCGGCTCCGGTAAGAGCACCACCGGGCTGGCGTTACTGCGCTTGCTTAGCGCCAGGGGGGGCGATGTGGTTTAAAGGCCAGCCGTTGCACCAGTTCAGCATGAAGCAGATGCTGCCATACCGCAGCCAGATGCAGATTGTGTTTCAGGACCCTTACTCCGCGCTTAATCCCCGGCTCAATGTGCTGCAAATCATTGCCGAGGGGCTGGAGGTTCACCAGAAACTGAGCGCTGAGCAGCGAGAACAGCGGGTGATCGAAGTACTACAGGAGGTGGGGCTGGATCCCGCCCTGCGCCACCGTTACCCTACCGAGTTTTCCGGCGGTCAGCGCCAACGCATCGCCATCGCACGTGCGCTGATTTTACAACCTCAGTTGCTGATCCTCGATGAACCGACCTCGTCACTGGATAAATCGGTACAGGCGCAAATCCTGACGCTGCTTAAATCACTGCAACAGCGCCACCGGCTGGCCTATCTGTTTATCAGCCATGATTTGCAGGTGGTGCGTTCACTGTGTCATCAGGTGATTGTGCTGCGACAGGGGGAAGTGGTTGAACAAGGTGACTGCCAGACAGTCTTTAACTCACCGGCCGCCGCTTATACCCAGCAGTTGTTACAGCTGGCGGATTAGCGACGGGATTCAGAAAGGATATTGAGCGCTCATCGGCTCGGCAATAGCGGCACCCACGTTTTTTAGCCGACACATGGTGGCGCTTTCATCGCAGCGATGCACAAACAGGCAAGGTTCCCCTTCCCACTCTACGATGGCGCAGTCGACCTGGATCTCCTGCAACGACAATTTAAGCTGTTGCATCACCTGCCAGGCGTCAGCACCCTCATGACTGAGCAGTTTCAGACCAATCAGGTTGTTATCTTCGTCTATTCCGCTGAGCGGAATCGGTTCAACCTTGACGCCGGTAAAACCTGATAGCCAACGATAACTTTGCGGCAAGCGATGCACTACCGAAAGTTGGATACTTTCCACATGAAATCCCTAGTTTGAAAAAATGAAACGCTTTTTACCTGACAGGGTAACTAAGTTATAGCCGTTGACGCTCGACTCTGCCCCTTATGAATGTTATTTAAATGTAAAAAACATCACAAGCGGTTAACTCGCTCCCTGCGCTTGCTGATGTCCTGCGGTTTTTAGTGACGCCCTGCGGGGTCATTTCACGGCATTTTGCGACTCAGCTCGCATTTTTGCGTTATATGTAACCCTTTCCCGCCGCGATCTCAACTCTTTTTTCTTGCAATACGGCTACTTATTGCTCGGCATAATTTTACATTGAGGAAACATTTAGCCTCGCACCACAGCGGTGAGTTACAAGCTAACTCATTGACTATAAATGGCCTTAAAACAAATCACTCACCGGTATTAGTCCAGGAAAATAACGGATAGGCGGGTTATCTGCCTGAGCAGGCAGAGCATTTTTTTAACAAAAAGAATACAGATAGTGCGCAGGGGATTTAATTAGCACACTTATGTTTAGCAACGAAGTCTTCATTGCCATTGGGTTTCAGAGCGGGCTTGGGCCGGAGGGGATACTTCACCCAGGCCCAACATCACGCTGAGCCTGGATCAGGAAGAAAAGACTAGGGGGGTATCAGACGAGGATTTTTGTCGTGGCCGACTGGCATACAGATAGAACAACACCGCAACAATGCTACACAACGCCATTGAGGAAACCATCGGCCAGGCACTTTTGCCGGGCGCCATTGCCAGTATCGCCCCCACCAACGCACCGATGCTGAAACGCAAGGTACCTGCCAGAGAGGATGCCGTACCTGCCATATGCGGGAAGTCGTCCAGGATCACGGCCATGGCGTTTGAGGAAATCATGGCGATACACCCCAGATAAACGGCCACGCCCAACACCAACGCCCAGAACCCCAGGCCAATAGCGCTCACCGCCAGTAACCACAGCCCCATCGCCAACTGCACAAACAGCCCCAGACGGAACATTTTGATCGCGCCCAACCGCCGTACATTACGGCTGTTAACCAGCGTGGTCAGGAACAGGAAAACAATATTCAGCGCAAAATAGTAACCAAAGTGCTGCGGTGAAACATGATTCAGTTCGATATACACGAAGGGCCCGGCGCTGAGGAACGAGAACATACCGGCGAAGGAGAAGGCGCTGGCCAGCATATAGCTCAGCACGCGCTTATGGCGGAACAAGGAAGCGAAGTTACCCAGCGTGGTACGCAGATGGAATTTTTGCCGTCGCTCTTTCGGCAGCGTCTCTTTAATAAAGAACGCCACCAGCAATGAACCGATCAGCGCCGCAGCGCCCATGGTCCAGAAAATCGCATGCCAACTGAACCACAGCAGCAGCGCGCCACCAATCATCGGTGCCAGCAAGGGCGCAATGGTCATCACCAGGATGACAAACGACATCATGCGCGAGAACTCGTCCTTGGTGAACATATCGCGCATCAGGGCATTAATCACTACGCTGGCCGCCGCCGCCGACAGCCCATGCAGGAAACGCAGATTGATCAATTGGTCGATCGACTGCGCCATCGCACAGGCACCACCGGCAATGGCGAAGATCAGCGTTCCCCACAGGATCACCGGCTTGCGGCCAATGCTGTCCGACATCGGCCCGTAGAACAACTGCCCCAGGGCAAAGCCGAGCATATAGGCGCTGAGCGTCATCTGCACGCTGCCCGACTCGACGCCGAACTGTTTGGCAATCACCGGCATACTGGGCAGGTACATGTCGATAGCCAGCGGCATCAGCATGGAAAGCAGGCCCAGAATAAAAATCAAACCGAGGTGAGATGACCGGTTCTGTAACACGTTCGACGACTCCTTCATCAGCCGTAGTCTTGTAATGAATTAATCTTGCAGGTGCGGAGCACCAACGCTGGCGATTTCTTCTTCTGTCAGCGGACGGTATTCGCCCTCTGCCAGATCCTCATCCATCACGATGGCACCAATACGTTCGCGATGCAGCTCGAGAACCCGGTTGCCGACCGCTGCGAACATGCGTTTCACCTGGTGATAACGCCCTTCGCTGATGGTCAGGCGTACCAGCTTGTCTTCAATTTGTTCCAGTTGCGCAGGTCGGGTCAGATCTTTTTCGTTATGCAACTGCACGCCTTCGGCAAATTGCTGCGCGGTATCTGCCGCCAGCGGATGCTCCAGCGTCACCAGATAGGTTTTCTCACAGTGATGCTTGGGTGAAGTGATGCGGTGCGACCATTGGCCGTCGTCGGTCATCAGCACCAGGCCGGTGGTATCGATATCCAGGCGACCGGCGGCGTGTAGCTTGTAGGCCACCGGCTCATCGAGGAAATACAGCACCGTCGGATGATCGGGATCGTCCGTGGAGCAAACGTAACCCTGCGGTTTATTGAGCATAAAATAGCGCGGGCCGTTTTGGCGTTGCAGTGGGTTGCCGTCAAACGTCACCTCCTGCTCCGGAGTCAGTTTCAGTGCCCCGCTCTTCACCACTTCACCGTCTACGGTGACGCGTTTTGCCCGAAGTTCACGCGCTACCAGCGCACGGCTAACACCTAACTGCTGAGATAAAAACTTGTCCAGTCGCATTGAATCTGCTTTGCCTGTCGTTGTTATGATCGCATTGATCGTATTGCTAAAATATGACACCCACCGTTGCACCAGGTGCAACAGGGCAGGTTCGAAGAGGGGGAAACAGCGATTACTGTCACGCAAGTATAGCGGTGGAAACGGCCCCCTGACAGAGGTAATTTCCACGCTTCTCGCACCATCGGCGCTCAGAAGGCATAATAATAGAAATTTTTTAGCCGTCAGGGGAGTAAAATGTCACTGTTTTTGTGGGATCAGATGTTACAAAACCTGTTCCTGACGGCCCTTCTCAACCCACGGCGTTAATTTATGGCCTTTACTCTACGCCCCTACCAACTGGAAGCGGTCGAAGCCACCATCAAACATTTCCGTCAGCATCCACAACCGGCGCTGATCGTGCTGCCGACCGGGGCCGGTAAAAGCCTGGTGATCGCCGAGTTGGCGAAGCGCGCGCGTGGCCGGGTATTGGTGCTGGCTCATGTGAAAGAACTGGTGGCGCAAAACCACGCCAAATACCGCGCCTACGGGTTGGAAGCCGATATTTTTGCCGCCGGGCTGCAGCAAAAAGACAGCGCCGGCAAGGTGGTATTCGGCAGCGTACAATCCGTGGCGCGTAATCTGCCATTGTTTGACGGTGCGTTTTCGCTGTTGATTATCGACGAATGCCACCGCATCAGCGACGATGACGACAGTCAGTACCAGCAGATTATTCAGCATCTGCAAAAAACCAATCCGCAGTTGCGGCTGCTGGGCCTGACCGCCACGCCCTACCGGCTGGGTAAAGGCTGGATTTATCAGTATCACTATCACGGTTTTACCCGTGGCGATGCCAACAGTCTGTTTCGTGACTGCATCTATGAACTGCCGCTGCGCTACATGATCAAAAACGGCTTCCTGGTGCCGCCGGAAAGGCTGGATATGCCGATTGTGCAGTATGATTTCAGCCGTCTGGAGGCCAGAAGCAACGGCCTGTTCAGTGAGGTCGACCTGAACCGTGAGCTGAAGCAGCAAAATCGCATTACGCCGCACATCATCAGCCAGATCGTTGAATATGCCGAAACGCGTAAGGGAGTGATGATTTTCGCCTCCACCGTTGAGCACGCCCGAGAAATACACGGCCTGCTGCCGCCCGGAGAAGCCGCGCTGGTCAGCGCCGAAACACCGGCCAGCGAGCGTGATGCGCTGATAGAGGCTTTCAAACAACAGCAATTGCGCTACCTGGTCAACGTGGCGGTGCTGACCACCGGTTTTGATGCACCGCATGTCGATCTGATCGCTATTCTGCGCCCAACCGAATCCGTCAGCCTGTATCAGCAAATCGTCGGGCGTGGGCTGCGGCTGGCCCCCGGCAAGGAAGATTGCCTGATCCTCGACTACGCCGGTAACCCGCACGACCTGTTTACCCCAGAGGTCGGGGTCAGTAAGCCACACGGCGACAGTCAGCCGGTACAGGTGTTCTGCCCCGGCTGCGGCTTCGCCAATTTGTTTTGGGGAAAATGCACCGAGAACGGCGATATCATCGAACACTATGGTCGCCGTTGTCAGGGCTGGCTGGAGGATGATGAAGGCCATCGCGAGCAGTGCGATTACCGCTTCCGCTTCAAGATTTGCCCGCATTGCGGCGCTGAGAATGACATTGCCGCCCGCCGCTGCCACCAGTGTCAGGAAGTCTTGGTCGATCCTGACGATATGCTGAAGGCTGCGCTGAAGTTGAAAGACGCTTTGGTATTGCGCTGTGGCGGCATGGAGCTGCAAAGCGGCCGTGATGAAAAAGGCGAGTGGCTGAAAGCCACTTATTACGACGAAGACGGCACCAGCACCAGTGAACGTTTCCGGCTACAGACCCCAGCGCAGCGCAAAGCCTTCGAAATGCTGTTCCTGCGCCCGCATCAGCGTGCGCCAGGAGTCCCTTTTGCCTGGCAAACCGCTGCCGACGTGCTGGCCCAGCAAGCGGCCTTGCGCCATCCGGATTTTGTAGTGGCACGCAAACGCGGGCAGTTCTGGCAGATACGGGAAAAAGTGTTCGATTATCAAGGCCGCTTCCGCCGTGCCAACGAGCTGTCTTGATCCTGACAGCCGGCAAATCGGGCAGGTTTCCATTGCCCTGCGGACGGCTTTCCGTTAAACTGCCGCCCGCTTTGCCTGGGTTCGCCCGGTGCTAAAGCAGGTTATACCCTACGCATGACAGGCTGCGGTCTGGAAGGCGACGGGTAAATCGAACTTGCTACTGGGTCGCCTGTAGCAGGGTAAATTTTCTTTTTAGAGAAAAAACAATGTTCACTATCAATGTAGAAGTACGTAAAGACCAGGGTAAGGGTGCGAGCCGCCGCCTGCGTATTGCCAACAAATTCCCAGCTATCGTTTACGGTGGCGAAGAAGCTCCAGTTTCCATCGAACTGGACCATGATTCTGTTAAGAACATGGAATCCAAACCAGAATTCTACAGCGAAGCAGTAACTCTGGTTATCGACGGTAAAGAAACCAAAGTGAAAGTTCAGGCTGTACAGCGTCACCCGTTCAAGCCGAAACTGGCTCACATCGACTTCCGTCGCGTTTAATCGCAACGAAATCGAACCTTTCGGGACGCCGAAGTAGAAAACGCCGCAATTGCGGCGTTTTTTATTGTCTGCGATCCGGTGAAATTACTTGTTGCCGCTGTTCTGGCGACGTTGTAACTGGTCACGCAGGTTCGGTGGCGTCCCTCTGATGGTTAGCGTATCGGTAGCCGCATCCCAGAAAATTCGCTCCCCCAACAGCATGGCATCAAAGTTCATGCTGATACCACCGCCGCTGCCGGCAAACTTGGTCAACTGACGCAGCGTGCCACGATCGGCCGGGAAACTGTCTTCCAGTTGATAACCCTGTTCGCTGGAAAACTGCAGAAAATCTTTCTCGCCTACGGGCGCAATCTCTTTCGACAGTTCCTGCAGTTCAATTTCTTCACCGGCCTGCAGCTGTTCGTTGCAATAGCTGTAAACCTGCTGACGTACCGACTGGCGCTCATTCTTGTCCAGTTGGGCATCGGCGCAGTAATCGTCAACCGCCTGCAGCAAGCCCCGGTTTTGCGCCTTGGTATCCAGACCTTCGGCCGCCGCCAGGAAATCCATAAAGAAATCGGACACCTTGCGGCCCCACCCGCCCTTTCAGGAAAGTCAGGTAACGGGTCGACTCCGGATTGGTTTCCCACTCGGTCAGATCGATGCGCGCCACGATATCGGCGTGGTTGATATCCAGATAATGAGTGGTATTGATATCCAGCTCTTCGTTAACGCGCGAACTGTTGCGGCTGTTCAGCACCGCAATCAGCAAATACTCCACCGCCAGGTAGCGGTACTGACCAAACAGCACCACGCCGCCTTCGGCAAAGGGATACTTGGCCAGCTCATCGCGCAGGCGACCGGTCGCCGCACGGCTGAATGCCAGAAAGTCCTTATCTTCCTTGCGGCAGGTACGCAGCGCGTCCGCCAACTCACTGCCTTCATTGAACAGGCCGTAAGCCTTACTCTTGGCACTGTAGACACGATGCAGCTCTTCCATCATCTCTTCCACCGCCGCATTGGTGGGCAGCAGAGAATCGCGCAGCACCACATCCAGCGTTTGTTCGTCGCGTTTGACCAACTGGTGCAGAGCGATCTGGTCGATATCCAGACTCATGGTAAATCCTCCTGTTCTTTAGGCGCGTATTCAAACACTGAAGGCTACCGTGCTGCAACTTTAAAGCAGTGATCTCATCACCAGACATCAATAAATTTCCAGCGCCCATTCAGGTCGTAAATGGCTGGCAGAACCGATGGATTTCAGGTGACACAACGAGAGTTGCCCAGCCCCCGTAAAGGGAGCCCCGCTACGCTGCGGTTTGAAAGACAAAGGGAATCGATAAAAGAGCGGAAAATCACTGTCCTATACGGTAAGATATGGGACTTTGTCAGGCTTTGAGCGCAATTTTTATGCCACAATCATCCCGTTACAGTGACGAACACGTTGAACAGCTGCTCTCCGAGCTGGTTAATGTTCTGGAAAAACACCATACTCCCACCGATCTTTCTCTGATGGTGCTGGGCAACATGGTAACTAATCTGATCAATACCAGTGTGGCTCCCGCGCAGCGGAAAACATTGGCAAAATCGTTTGCAGAAGCTCTGCAAGCTTCTATTCGTGAAGATAAAGCGCATTAATAATTAATTATGGTGACAAACCGTCAGCGTTATCGTGAAAAAGTCTCCCAGATGATTAGCTGGGGGCACTGGTTCGCCTTATTCAATATCCTGCTTGCCCTCGGGCTGGGTAGCCGCTACCTGTTTGTCACCGACTGGCCCTCTTCCCTGTTGGGTCGGGTTTATGCGCTGGTCAGCCTGCTGGGGCATTTCAGCTTTATCGTTTTCGCCGGCTACCTGCTGGTAATTTTCCCGCTCACCTTTGTGGTGATGTCGCAGCGGCTGTTGCGATTTATTTCCGCCGCCCTGGCTACCACCGGGTTAACGCTATTGCTGGTAGACAGTGAAGTGTTCACGCATTTCCATCTTCACCTTAACCCGGTGGTGTGGGAACTGGTGATCAACCCGGATCAAAGTGAACTGGCGCGCGACTGGCAGCTGATGTTCATTTGCGTGCCGGTTATCTTCCTGGTGGAGATGCTGTTTGGTACCTGGAGCTGGCAAAAGCTGCGCAGTCTGAACCGTCAACGATTCGGCAAGCCGCTGGCCGCACTGTTCATCAGTGCCTTTTTCGCCTCGCACCTGATTTATATCTGGGCCGACGCCAACTTCTACCGTCCGATCACCATGCAGCGGGCCAACCTGCCGTTGTCGTACCCGATGACCGCACGTAAATTCCTTGAAAAACACGGCCTGCTCGATTCGCAGGAATATGAACGCCGCCTGGTGCAGCAAGGGAATCCCGAAGCCGTTGCGGTGGAATATCCGCTGAACGATCTTAGCTACAGCGACAAAGGCAGCGGCTATAACCTGCTGATGATCGTGGTGGACGGCGTTCGTGAGCAGGATATGAAACAGGATATGCCTGCCCTGACCCGTTTCGCGCAGGAAAATGTTCGCTTCAGCGATCACTACAGTTCCGGTAATCATGCGGATACCGGCCTGTTTGGCCTGTTCTACGGTATTTCACCTACCTATCTGGACAGCGTTCTCGCCGCGCGCAAACCTTCCGCTCTGGTCAGTGCTCTCAGCGCCCAGGGTTATCAGTTTGGTTTGTTCTCGTCTGACGGTTTTAACGCCAGCCTGTATCGCCAGGCCCTGTTGACCGACTTCACGCTGCCGGCAGCAAAACAGCAAAATGATGCGGCGACCACGCAACAATGGCAACGCTGGCTGGCTGACCAAAACAGTAACGGTCCGTGGTTCTCCTATATCAATTACCGTGGTACTGAACCTGCGGCCAATGAGAAAACACCAGCCCCGGCCGATTTTATTCAGCGTTACCGCGCAGGTGCGCAGGATGTGGATGCGCAAATTGCTCAGGTGCTCAGCACGCTGAAAGAACGTGGTGTTCTGGATAAAACCGTAGTGGTGATAACCGCAGAGCACGGCGTTGAATTTAATGACACCGGCAAAGGCTACTGGGGTGCGGGTACCAGTTTCAACCAGCAACAGTTGCAGGTCCCCTTGGTTATCCACTGGCCGGGCACCCCGGCACAGACCATCAGTAAACTGACCGGTCATAACGACGTGATGCGTACGCTGATGCAGCGTTTGCTACACGTGAAAACCAACCCTAATGATTATTCGCAGGGTGAAGATCTGTTTACCGCCCAGCGCAGGAATAACTGGGTCGCGACCGGCGACAACAGCCTGTTAGTGATCACCACTCCTACGCAAACTTTGGTATTGGATAGCAGCGGTAACTACCGTGCATACGATAAGAACGACAAAGAGATCAAAGACGAGAAGCCACAGCTGGCCCTGCTGTTGCAGGTGTTGACCGATGTGAAACGCTTTATCGCCAACTAACTGCTTAAAATACAATCAGTCAGTTGGGGGAGCTCTTGATTTGAGATTGGGAACGGGTAGTATAATTTGTTACAGCGTCGGCATGTAGCGCAGCTTGGTAGCGCACCGTCATGGGGTGTCGGGGGTCGGAGGTTCGAATCCTCTCATGCCGACCAAAAATCCCTTTAAAAACCAACCCTTAGCGGTTGGTTTTTTTATGATTAAACTCGGCATTCACCCGTGATTGAGTTTTTCCCCTGGGGGCAAACGTCAGAACTTTGCGGAATAACACCCAATATTGAGCCCAAAGAGCCTGTACACCCAGATAGGGTTAAAATAACCAAAAGAAACAATGCCCTTTTCATCCAACACTCCTTATCTTTTCGCTATCTGGTTATATCTTATTCATGGCTCACTGTCTTTCAACAAACTGTCAGTTTTCGTGAAAATGCCGGCGAGCATAGGCTTTTAGCGCTTAACGCTCCAGCCATTCAACGGCCAGTATACGAGCCTCATCCAGACTGACATCCCTGCCTTCTCTGGTGATTGCCGTTTTCAACACATCAATGATATCGGCCTTTTCCGTGGCGCGTTCTTCATTAATTAACACCAAAACCGCATCGCCTATCACTGTGCATATGCCGATATACAAAGCTTTTGAATCTTCGAAGCCGCTGCCCATAACTACCTCCGGTTGCAATTTATGCAGATTAACATCTTGCGCCTGACAATACCCTTTAAGGACCCGGTCGGCGCGGGCGGAAAACGAAAAACCCCAGCGATCATTAAGATTGCTGGGGTTCGTAGACGGGATTAACCGTCTGTACAACTATATGTATATGGTGCCGGCTACCGGAGTCGAACTGGTGACCTACTGATTACAAGTCAGTTGCTCTACCTACTGAGCTAAGCCGGCTAAATTTGGCGGAAGGACAGAGATTCGAACTCTGGGAGCTGTTACACTCGACGGTTTTCAAGACCGTTGCCTTAAACCACTCGGCCATCCTTCCAATGGGCGCAGATATTAGCGCTACCGTTATGAAATGTCTATCGTTTCATGCAAAAAAAAGCAGGAAAAAGTGCGTTTGGTTAAACTTCATGCCACTGGCGGTTAAAAAATGAAAAACCCCGCCGAAGCGGGGCCAGATTGCTCACCATAACAGCCGTTATTTAGGCTGGGAGTCGTAGTCTGAACAAGTCTGATAACCTTTGTTCATCACATGGCCTGTATCGCTGTAGCTAACAAAATAGGTTTGTACTTTTCCCGTCACGTGGCGCCACCGCGTAGGTGTCGCAGGTACCCTGTGCATGAACCAGAGTAGCTGTAGTTGACGGTGGACCTGCAATGGCTCGTACCTGCTGTTTGGTCATTCCTACTTTTACATCACTGACCACAGGCTCCTGAACATAACTGGCGGCTCTGTCATAAGCCGTACAACCGGCAAGAAGGGTGAAAGTCGCTGCAGTGCAAATGGCTAAAACCAGCTTATTCGTCATGGTTTGTCCTCTTTGAGTACGTTTATTGTCCTCTAAGTCTAGAAGAGAGAAGGCTTTTCTACAAATTTCACTTTGTCGATAGGTGCGGTTCGCGCCAATATCCTCAGCAGGCCACGGTAGCCAACCAGCGCAATTCACATTTTATTTTTTTGCTGTTTTAACTGCGCCTCAAATGTCTGTTGTGACTGTTGCACATATTGCTGCAACCCCTGACGATCGACAAACGCATCCAGATCGCCGGCCTGCAGGCGTTGCATTTTATTATCCAGATCGAAGCGCGTTCCCTTATTGGCGATAAAAATATCCGCCTGCTGCTGAGCCAACCGAGCAAAACTGCCACGGATATCCTGCACCAGACTGGGGTAGTTTTTGTTGTCGATCAGATAGTAGTCCGGCGTTGCCAGGCTATCAGCATAGACCAGTCGGTAACTTTGCCCTCCCTGATGTAGCGTGGTCAGCCACGAGGTGGCCCCCGGCAAATGGCCTGGCGTCATCAATGCCGTTAATTTCAGGTCGCCCAAGGTAATGCTGTCCCCCTCCCCGACGATAATATCGACCTTCACCGGCGGGAAGCTCAGCGCATCTCCCAGAGCAAAATCCTGTTTGCCGCCAAGCGCCAACTGTTGGGCATTGGCAGCGCTGGCGACAACTTTTGCCCCGCTCCAGACTTGCAGACGCGCAATGCCACCCGCCTGATCGAGACGCGCGTGACTATTGAGGATATAGCGCAGATCTTTGATGTTAAAACCCAAAGCCTCTATGTGCGCTCTTATCGCCGGAGCGCTAGCGTCCAGCGCGGCGTCGATAAGAATCAGTCCTTCCGGCGTGCTCAGCAGCACGGACGATAGGTTGCGGGTGCCCACGTAATAAACATGCGGGAACATCTGAAATGGCGCGACCGGCTGCGCCCACTGTTCAAAAAGCGAATAGGGCGGCGCACTGGACAACGGCTGTGCCGGATTAAGCTGCGCCTGAGCGCCGAAACACAGAGCAACCGTCATAGCCGTCAGATAACCAAGGTTTTTTTTCATGTTCCAATTCTATGGAGGTAAACGGGGCTGAAGTATACTCAGCCCAATATTGAAACGTATTCAATTAAGAAGGCCATTAATAAACATCCTGCAAATGGATATGAACCTGCTGAAAGTGCTCTATCTGTTGACCAGCACCGGCTCCAGCCAGAAAACGGCGGACAAGTTGGGCATCAGCACTTCGGCCGTCAGCCATGCATTGGCCCGCCTGCGTGAAGTGCTCAATGAGCCTTTATTTCGTCGGGAGGGGCATCGCCAGGTGCCGACGCTGTTTGCCCTGTCGCTTAAAGAGAAACTAACGCCATTGTTCTCTGCGCTGGACGGTGAACTGTTCGGCCATTTGCAGGATGCACCACGACATTTCAACCTGGTTGCACCGCCGGCACTGCATCCGATATTGCTGCCGCTGCTGGCACAGAAAAGCACACTCGCCAATGTGGATATCCGTTGTCAGAACTTTGAGCGGCGCTCATGGCGGAACGATCTGCTGGAAGGCAGCATCGATATGGTGATCGCAGTGGGCGATCATCAACAGCGTACCAGCGCACTGCGTTATGCACTGATTGGCAGCACTCGCCTGGTCGCAGTATTTGGGGGCCCCTTGCAGCAGAGGTTGCAGCACAAGAGCGGTCTGGCCTTCAGCGAACTGGCAAACTATGCGCACTATTACTGTCACCCTTGGCCACAGGCGGAAAATGAGCTGGATCGTCAGTTGGAACGCCAGGGTTTACAACGCAGGATCCAGCTCAGCTGTGCCGATTATGCCCAGTTGCCACCAGTGCTGCGGGCGGCCCCGCTGATGGCGGTAGTTCCGCAGCCCTGGTTCAGTGCACAACCCGATAAACGAGGGTTATTCACCCTGCCCATCCTGGACAACCTGGCAATTGGCCATCTGTTTTCACACTATCGGCAGGGAGAAGTTGAGTGGAAAAAGCGTCTTATTTCCGCGCTTCATGCGGAACTACGGCCTTATTATCAGTAACGACAATCAGAAGCCGAATTCACTCCAGTGCCGCAATATCATCCGGACGACGGCCAAGCGGCCAATGGAACTGACGATCCTGCTCGCGGATCGGCATATCGTTGATGCAGGCGTGTCTGTTGATCATCAGACCGTCCGGGTTAAACTCCCAATTCTCGTTGCCAAAACTACGGTACCAGTTGCCCGAATCATCACGCCATTCATAGGCAAAGCGCACCGCGATACGCGCCCCATCAAACGCCCATAACTCCTTAATCAGCCGATACTCCAGCTCTTTCGCCCATTTACGCTGCAAGAATGCGCAAACGGCCTCGCGACCATCAACAAACTCCGCCCGGTTACGCCAGTGGGTATCGACGGAATAGACCTGCGAGACGCGTTCAGGATCGCGGCTGTTCCAGGCATCTTCCGCCAGACGAACTTTCTCAATCGCCGACTCTCGGGTAAACGGCGGTAACGGGGGTTTAATGCTCATAGCTCACCTCTGCTGGGTTGTCATTAGGTAGACAGAACTGTCTACACAATTAAGCTAGCGCATGTAGACAGAGTTGTCTACAATCATTCCAAACGATATTTCAGGAGATGTTTTAATGTCTGTTGCCCCCAGTACTTTGCCACCACGTCAGCGCATCCTGCTGACAGCGCATGATTTGTTTTACCGCGATGGCATACGCGCGACCGGCATTGATCGCATCATCAGCGAGTCAGGCGTAGCCAAGGTCACGTTTTATCGTCATTTCCCCAGTAAAAATGAGCTGATTGAGGCGTTTCTTGCCTACCGTCATGATCAGTGGCTGAGCTGGTTCAGCCGGTCCCTAGAGCAGCAGGCCACCCGACGAGGAGATGTGATGCTTGCTTTGGTGCCCTGCCTTGAGGAATGGTTCAGCAGCCCGCATTACCGCGGTTGTGCTTTTATCAATACGGCGGTGGAACTGGCGGATATGTTACCAGAGAGCCTAAAAATCGCACGCCAGCATAAGAAGCAGATGGCCGAAGTCATTGCCAGCCACCTGCCCACAATCCCTGAGCGGGAACAGCGAGCAGAGATGCTGTCGATGCTGATCGACGGAGCCATCGTCAAGGTACAAATTGAGCAGCAACCCCAGAACGCGCTGCTGCTGCTAAGTGAAATGCTGAAGACACTGGCTGCCGCCTGGAAGCATCAGTAATTGGCCCAAATCCCCGGAGTTACCAGTTCGAGCAGATGATTATCGGGATCGCGGAAATAAATACTCTCGCCACCGTGCTCCCAGCTCATGCGCCCTTCTATCTCTATGCCATGTGCCGCCAGATGCTGTTCCCAATGCGGCAGCTGTTCTTTCGTGACGGCCAGCCCGATATGCAACGGTCCGCTGCCATCATGCGGGGGGGATATAGCCTTCCGGGTAATGTGCTCCTTTGACCGAGTCGCCTTCAATAAACAGCAGCAAGACGCTTTGCTGGCTCACGTCATAGGCGCGAAAACGCTCATTGGCCACCATCACCGGCAGTTTTAATACCTGCTGGTAAAAAACCGCGGCCCGCTCGATATCCTTGACGTACAGCACCGTTTCAATCACCCGATCTATCTTGAGTTCCATATTCACCTCCGGATTTCTCTATACCCTATAGCTTTCAAGTTGCAGCTAGGCGGCCAGCTTGCTCATCCCCAGGCGCTTACAAAAGTTAAGTAACTGGGGTGAGCAAGTGCAGGTAACAACGCTGCAACTTGAAAGATGACGGGTATATACGGCGAAAGTTTAGTTAAACTCCGACACATCAGGATGGCAATCCGTGCCGCGAAAATGCCAATTTGTGCCAAACCGCAGGCAAAAAAAACGCGGCCCGAAGGCCGCGTGATCAGATTCACACTCTGTTGCTTAGAACTGGTAAACCAGGCCCACGGCAACCACGTCGTCGGTGTTGATACCGGCAGACTTGGTGAAGTCATTTTCATCCATCAGGTTGATTTTGTAATCAACGTAGGTAGACATGTTTTTGTTGAAGTAGTAGGTCGCGCCCACATCAACATACTTCATCAGATCCTGATCGCCGTAACCGCGTTCGATGTCTTTGCCTTTAGACTGCAGGTAAGCCACGGAAGGACGCAGACCGAAATCGAACTGGTACTGGGCAACGATTTCCATGTTTTGCGCTTTGTTGGCGTAACCGTAAGTGCTGCTGTTGCTGCTGCCGAAACGGGTTGCGTTGTAAGACTGAGTATACATCGCTGCCAGGTAGACGTTGTTGGCGTCATATTTCAGACCGCCGCTGTAAGCCTCTGCCTTGTCACCACGGCCCAGAATGCCGGCGTTGTTATTGCCGTTCTGATCGTTGGTACGGTCGGAAGAGAAGTACGCCGCTGCAGCGCTGATACCGTAGCCCAGATCGTAAGACGCGGACATGCCGTAACCGTCACCGTTCTGCGCCAACACGTCACGACCGTTGTTGGATTCGGTAGCGCTGTCGTTTTTGCCCTGGTATTGCAGAGCAAAGTTCAGGCCGTCAACCAGACCAAAGAAGTCTGAGTTACGGTAAGTCAGCACGCCGTTGGTACGCTGGAACATGAAGTTGTCCGCACCGTAGGTATCGCCACCGAACTCTGGCAGCACGTCGGTCCATGCGCCGATGTCGTACAGCACGCCGTAGTTACGGCCGTAATCCAATGAACCGTAATCACTGAATTTCAAACCTGCAAAACCAACACGAGTGAAGTTATTGTTGTCCTGGTTTTCCGCACGGTTGAGGTTTGCCTGATATTCCCACTCACCGTAGCCGGTCAGTTGGTCACTGATTTGTGTTTCGCCACGCAGGCCAAAACGCATATAAGACTGGTCGCCATCGGAACCTTTATCATCGGAAAAATAGTGAAGACCATCGATTTTACCGAACAAATCCAGTTTATTACCGTCTTTGTTGTAGATTTCCGCCGCGCCTGCTGTGCCTGCAACCAGCAGTGCGGGTACTATCAGGGAGAGTACTCGAAGTTTCATCGTTATTATCCTCATTAATTATGTCGAGCTATGGCCACTGCCCTTTTGAGCATTATTAGCACGACTGTGCATTACCATTCTGGTAACAAGGGTTATATTAATCCAGAAAGAAAATGATACCAAGTATCCGATAGTGTTTCACCATGATTAATAAAGGTTTCAAAATGTAAATTTGCGCGAACTTCCACAAAACATTACAGACAGACAAAATAAGGCACACAATGACAAAAAATACATTTATAGATACAAAATCATGTAGTTATACAAATCTTTAAGAAAAAAAAGACAGCCATACAAAAGTCACGCTCAATAAGCACATTGTGCCAAAATATTCTCATAACGCTGACGTTATAATAATCCCGCTATCATCATTATTTTCATTATTACCTTCATTATCTGTAAGATAATTTTTTGTACACTTCGACCGGCTTCTGGCCGGTTTTTTATTGCCTGAAAGCTTCCCCACCATTCACCATAATGCGCACTTTTTGCCAAAAAATAATCACGCCACGATATTATCTCAATAATTAATTTTCGCACTAATTGCTAATTTATTAACCGATATCAGTCTACAGATCGAACGCATTAATTAGAAAAGCATTTTATTGCTTAAGTAACTGCTGCCTGGGCCGACATTCTGTTCGGTGTGGCAATATTGGTCGTCTCTTCTATTTTGATAGTCTGGAAAAATATCCAGAATCCCTTGCTCAGGTCATTGCCTTGTGACCAGAAGCGCGGGCGAGCGCAAATCCTTTCGACCCGGATCGCGGATTGTGATAAAAACACTCCATAACTTTCAGCCCGCATTTCCACAATAGATCCTGATTCCCACATGACATCCACCTTGTGTAATGAACAGCAGAAACCCGGCGTCCCGGCACAGATCGCAACGCGTTTGGCCTTTTTTGTCGCCGGCTTCGGCATGGCTGCCTGGGCTCCCCTGGTCCCTTTCGCCAAAGCGCGTATCGGCATTGATGACGGCTCCCTGGGTCTGCTGCTGCTGTGTATTGGCGCAGGTTCGATGTTGGCGATGCCGCTTACCGGCTTCCTGACCGGCAGGTTGGGCTGTCGCCCGGTGATCCTGCTGGCCGGGCTGGCACTGTGTATTGATTTACCCCTGCTGGTCCTGATGGACACCACCACCGGTATGGCACTGGCCCTGCTGTTGTTTGGTGCGGCAATCGGCATGATCGATGTGGCGATGAACATACAGGCGGTAGTGGTCGAGCGCGCCAGCGGCAAGGCAATGATGTCCGGTTTTCACGGTTTCTTCAGCGTTGGCGGCATTGCCGGTGCCGGCGGTGTTAGTGTGATGCTGTGGCTGGGGCTGTCTCCTTTGCTGGCAACATGGGTCGCCGTATTGACCATTGCCGCATTGCTGATGCTGGCCAGTCGCAATTTGCTGCGTGAAAGCGGCGGTGACGAAGGTGGCCCGATGTTTGTGCTGCCACGCGGTTGGGTGATGTTCATTGGCATCCTGTGCTTCATTATGTTCCTGGCAGAAGGCTCGATGCTCGACTGGAGCGCCCTGTTTCTCACCACCCTGCGAGGCGTTGACCACAGCCAGGCCGGATTGGGCTATGCGCTGTTCTCCATCACCATGACCCTTGGGCGACTAAACGGCGATCGGGTGGTGAATACGCTGGGCAGATATAAGGTGTTGTTACTGGGTAGCCTGTGTGCGGCCATTGGCCTGAGTCTGGCTATTATCTTCAACAACGCCATGGTTTCGCTGATTGGTTTCATGCTGGTGGGCCTCGGCGCTTCCAACGTGGTACCGATCCTGTTCAGTGCTGCCGGCAACCAGCAGGATATGCCGGCCAATCTGGCCATCGCCTCAGTGACCACCGTCGGCTACGCCGGCATCCTCGCCGGACCGGCCCTGATCGGCTTTATCGCTCAGTTCTCCAGCCTGACGGCGGCATTTGCCTGCGTTGCAGTTTTACTCCTGGTGGTCACCGCCAGCGCCCGGGCGATAACCCGTTGATTCAGGAATGCGCAGTCAACTATGCAAAATAAACAACTGACCATCAGCTCAAGCAATATTACTCGCTGCTTCCTGCTGTTTTCCGTGCTGCTGACGATTGCTATCGGCCTGTACGGCTACAACTATACCAACGCCTGGCTGGCGGAAAAAAAATACGCCCTGAACAGCATCGCCAACGGCCTGCAAAAGCGCATCGACAACTACCGTTACGTCACCTATCAGATCTACGACAAGTTCGGTAATGCACCTTCACTGAATGTCGATCCCAGCCTGCAGGAAACCCGACTGCGCCCGGACGTTTACTACCTGGAGAAACCGCATAAAAAAACCGACGCGGTTATTTTTGGCAGTCATGAAGAAGGCACCCTGGCGATGATCGCCAATATTTCAGACTATCTGGATACCCGCTGGGGGGCCAAGACTGAAAATTACGCCATGTATTACCTCAACGGTCAGGATAACAGCCTGAGCCTAATCACCACCCAGCCGTTAAAAGAGCTGGCATCGAGGTTCAAGGAAAGCTATCTGACGACCTCGGCAGAGGATCGCCGGGCCGAAATGCTGCAACAGGCCAATATGCTCGATGAGCGTGAAAGCTTCTCTGCCTTACGCAAACAGCGCTTCCAGAACACCTATTCGTTTTCTATCCGCACCACTTTTAACCAACCGGGGCATTTGGCTACGGTGATCGCCTTCGATCTGCCGATTAACGACATCATCCCCATTAATATGGCGCGATCCAACTTTATGCTGCAGCCTGACGATAGCAGCATGGACGACGGTACCTTGCCGTTGGATGCCACAACCAGCACCGGTATTTCGATGAGCGGCAGTTGGGTGGAGTTCAGCGCCCCGCTGCCTAACGCGCCACTGAAAGTGGTTTACCGCGTCTCGGCTATCAGCCTGGCAATTGACCTGCTGCGAAACAATATCTGGCTGATCGCCATCAATCTGTTGCTGTTGGCGCTGTCATTGGTGGGCATTTACTTTATCCGTCGCCAATATATCCGCCCGAGCGAAAACATGGCGGTTGAGCTGGAAGCCGAACGCGCACTGAATCAGGAAATCATCGCCAGCCTGCCTTCAGGCCTGCTGGTGTACAATTTCGCCAGCAATACGGTAATCGCCAGTAACAAGATCGCCCAGCACCTGCTGCCGCACCTCAGCCTGCAGAAAATCGCCCACATGGCCGAACAGCATCACGGGGTAATTCAGGCGACGGTAAACAATGAAGTGTATGAGATCCGCATCTTCCGCAGCCAGCTGTCGCCGGAAACCTACCTGTTCCTGCTCAACGATCAGGACAAGGAAGTGATGGTCAATAAACGTTTGCAGCAGGCACAGCGCGAGTACGACAAGAACGTGCAGGCACGCAAACTGATGTTGCATAATCTGGGCATTGAGCTGAATCAACCGGTCCGGCAAATGCACGATTTGGTCGATCGTCTGCGCACACAAGCGGATGAAGAACAACAGCAAGCGCTGCAAAAGCAACTGGCGGTGCAGTCGTCAACGGTGTTGGGGCTGATTGAAAATATCACCCTGCTCACCCGGTTGGAAACCCAGGACTGGCAGCCTTCGCGTCATCCCTTCAGCCCATCGACCCTGATAGATGAATTGCTGCAGGAAGCCTTACCGTCCATCAATCAAAAAGGCCTGTCGCTGTTCAACCATTTCCATCTTGACGTTGAACAGCAATATATCGGCGACGCCAACGCACTGCGCAAGGTGATCTCACTGCTGGTGCATTACGCCATTATCACTACTGCCTGTGGCAAGATTTCGCTGGTTGTCGATCATGAACCGGATCACCCCGATCGCCTGGTATTCCATATCAATGACACCGGTTCGGGCATTTCCAACGAAGAAATCAGCAACCTGAATTACCCGTTCCTCAGCCAAACGCTGGTGGACCGCTTTGATCATGGCTCCGGCCTCACCTTCTTCCTGTGTAATCAACTGTGCAAAAAGCTTAACGGCCAGTTGGATATCCGCAGCAAGATAGACATCGGTACCCGCTACACCATCCGCGTGCCTATGGAGATGGAGAAAAAAGAGGCGGAAGCGCAAGAAAAATTGCTCGACGGTGTGACCGCCTTGCTGGACATTACTTCTGAGGAAATACGGAGCATTGTCACCCGCCTGCTGCATGCCTATGGCGCAAGTTGCATCGTTGCTGACGAACGTCAGATTAATCGCGACTACGACGTATTGTTGACCGATAACCCGCAAAGAGCTGATGATTATACCCTGCTGCTGACCAGCGATGAAGCCGGATGGCAACAGCTTGAAAAACGGTATATTCGGGTAAACTATAACCTGAGTGGTGCCATGATCGACGCCGTATTGATGCTGATTGAGCAGCAAATGGCCGCGTTGGAACAGCAGGAAAGTGCATTATCACTGACCGCAGATGACATCCAACTCTATGAAAAACAATTGAAATCAAGTGATTACTATGGCCTATTTATTGATACAGTACCCGACGATGTCAAAAAACTGTATACTGAGGCGGGCAGCAGTGATTTCAATGCTCTGTCACAGACAGCACACCGCCTGAAAGGCGTGTTTGCCATGTTAAATCTGCTTCCCGGCAAGCAACTGTGTGAATCGTTAGAACAGCACATCGCAGACGGTGATGCGCTCAAGATCGAGAATAACATCAGTCAGATTGATTTTTTCGTCAGTAGACTGCTGCAGCAAGGTAGCCAACAACATGAATAACCTGAACGTAATTATTGCTGATGACCATCCTATCGTACTGTTTGGCATCCGGAAGTCACTTGAGCAAATTGAATGGGTGAATGTCGTTGGGGAGTTTGAAGACTCAACAGCACTGATCAACAATCTGTCCAAACTGGATGCAAACGTCCTGATCACCGACCTTTCGATGCCGGGTGATAAGTATGGCGACGGCATTACGCTGATCAAATACATCAAACGCCATTATCCGCAGTTGTCGATCATCGTTCTGACCATGAACAACAACCCGGCCATTCTCAGCGCCGTGTTGGATCTGGATATCGAAGGCATAGTACTGAAACAGGGTGCGCCAACCGACCTGCCGAAAGCGCTGGCCGCATTGCAAAAAGGCAAGAAGTTCACGCCGGAAAGCGTTTCCAAACTGTTGGAGAGGATCAGCGCCAGTGGTTACGGTGACAAGCGTCTGTCACCAAAAGAGAGCGAAGTACTGCGCCTGTTCGCCGAAGGTTTCCTGGTGACCGAGATCGCCAAGAAGCTCAATCGCAGCATCAAAACCATCAGTAGCCAGAAGAAATCGGCGATGATGAAGTTGGGTGTTGAGAACGATATTGCGCTGCTCAACTACCTCTCTTCCGTCAGCATGGCACCGCTGGACAAAGAATAAAATCCCCGGTAGTTAACAGAGGGCGCGGCATTATGCCGCGCCCTTTTGCTTTCAGGCATCTTCAGACTCAGCGCGCATGCGGCGAACCTGTTGGCTGTAATACCCTAATGTCTGTTCCAGCGTTTCCAGGGTCACCGGCTTAGACAGGCAGTTATCCATCCCGGCCTCAATACAGCGCTGTTTTTCTTCCGCCAGGGCATTCGCCGTCACGCCGATTACCGGAGCGGTAAAGTGCAACTGGCGCAGGCGCTGGGTCAAACGGTAGCCATCCATATTAGGCATGTTGACGTCGGTCAGCACGATGTCGACAGTATTGCGATTCAACACGTCGAGCGCATCAACCCCATCATTGGCAGTCACTACCTGATAACCCAGTGAGCCAAGCTGGTCGGACAGCAACCGGCGGTTAATCGGGTGGTCATCCACCACCAGCAAATGAATATCCCCGTTGTCTACCCTGTTGGCCTTGGCCGGCAACGGCAATTGCATCAAAGTATTGCCGCTTTCATCACGGGTACCAAACAAGCGGTTGAGCAGCGCCAGGGTTTCACGCGGCGTCGAAGTGCTGTGCATCCAATAGCCCGGCCGGGTTTCCTGCGACGGGCCGATATGCTCAATAGAGAACTGGATCTGCGCCAGCAGCGGTGTATTGATCATCAGCGGGTGATCGCTGAGCATCACATCCCCTGCCGCAGTATCTTGCCCCTGATGACGCAGTACCGTCGCGCCATAGCCGCCAAGAATCTCCATCAGATAACTTTCCAACCGCTGGTTGCGGATAGCCAGCCACAGAGTTTTACCTTGCCAGGTATCACTGGGCTGTGGGATCGGGAACTGAGCGTTAAACAGCGGAATGCGGATGGTGAACAGGCTGCCTAATCCCGGCTCAGACTCAACGGCAATGTCGCCATCCATCATGTTGATCAGTTTTTCGCATATCGCCAACCCCAGCCCGGTGCCCTGGAAATGGCGTTGCACGCCGCTACCCACCTGGAAGAACGGATCAAACAGGCGGGTAATTTCTTTCTCCGGGATGCCGACCCCGGTATCACGAACGCTAAACTCCAAATAGCTGCCGCGCGTACACACCTGCAGAATGATGCAGCCGGTATCGGTAAACTTAATCGCGTTGTTCAACAAGTTGGACAGCACCTGCTGCAACCGTACCGGATCGCCGGAAATGCGCTCCGGGACGTTCTGTTCGATAAAGCAGTACAACCCCAACCGCTTCTTCACCACCAGCGGCAAATAGTTGCCGGCGATGTGGGTGATCACCTCCAGGCAGGAGAACTCGCGCGGTTCAATCTTCAGTTGCTCGGATTCGATTTTGGAGAAATCCAGTATGTCGCTGATGATCTTCAGCAATAGCCCGGACGAGTTGTTCATCGCATTGACCAGTCGGTCAACACCCTGCGGTAACGCCTTGGTTTGCAACAAATCGAGGTTACCGATGATGCCGTACAGCGGCGTACGTAATTCGTGACTGACGGTCGCCAGGAACATCGACTTGGATTGGCTGGCCTGCTCTGCCGCCGCCGCCATCTCCTGCAGCGACTCTTCCATTTTCACGCGGGCGCTGACGTCCACCAGCACACAGATCGCCACATCCTCGTTACGGTAACGGGAATGAACAAAGCTGATTTGCAGGTTGTTGTTATTACTGGTCATCACATCCACAAAGTTCACCTGCTGTTCGCAGATGATGCGCGTAATGCGGTCACGGTCTTCGTGGGTCAGCAGGTTGATGTAGTTATGCGCCAATTCATTACTCAGAATGTTGGTGCCGTCACTGATACGCAAAATACAAATACCCACCGGTGCCGAGGCGACAATCTTGCGGTTGAACTGTTCATGCTCCTCCAGCCGGAAGGCGTTGTCTTCTGCCGGCAGGAACATTTTGCGCTCAAACAGCCAGGCCAGGCTGAACAACACAATGGCAGACAACATATTCAACAGCACCGCATTGAGGATTAGCATCCTGAAGCGTTCAACCACCGTCTTCACCGGTACAGAATAAACAATACTGAGCGATGACGGCGGCAGCGCTTTTTTCATGATCAGGTCGCGGTAATTATCTACATAGCCGAAGTAAGCCGGCTCGTCCGGATAGCTGCTGGGAGCGTTCGCATCTCGCCCATCATCGGCCAGCCGCAGTATCGGTTGGTTATTCTCATCCAACAGGGTTACGCCGGTCGGCAAGCTGCCAGCGGAAACAAAGTCCTCCAGGCGAATGGTTTGCTCAATACCCAGCAACGCCTCCAGCTTGTTACCAATATAAATTGGCGTCAGTACATACAGATAACCGACATCCGGCCGTTGCTGGCTTGGGCTGATCCAGTACAGATTATTGTCTTTGTCCTGATTCTTGGCATTACGGTATTTAAGGATACGCTCATGCAGAGTTTTCAGCGCGTCGGCTCGATTAGCTACGCCGCTGCCGCTGCCGCCAAACTCCGCCATGCACAGCGTATCGCCGTCGATGAAAAACACCCGGTTGAGATCGTAGGCCGCAACGAAGTTCTCTTTCCAATACTGGATCAACCCACTCAGAGAATTGAGTGAGCTGCGGTAGGTGGTGTTAAGTGAACAACTGGACTCTGGGTACAGCGGTACAAACTCCAGCGGACTGTTTTTGCCGGGAAAGATGCCGCTAAACATGTCCATGCTACTGACTGAACCGTTGAGACGGTTTTCCGCCATGTATTTGATATCACGCATGATATCGGCCGAATGGCGGATATAGCCCTGAGCCTGATCGAAGTTCAGATTGTAGTCCTGCCGAATATCAGACTCTTTCTGATGCAGGATATTCAGGATATAGAAGGTGGTGAGCAACGCCCCCAACGACCACAACATGATCGCCAGCACCCGGAACAAATAGCGGGATATCTTTAACGTGGTGCGAAAAGAAGCTAAATATTTCAATCGGATACCATACGAATGTCAGTGGCGACCAGCGCGTTCATAGCAAAGCCGGGAGCTCAGGCTTGGGTCCGGCAATTAAACCATAGAACTGAAAAAGGGCCTAGCATCGCTGCCAGGCCCTTGTTACCTCAGTGCGATAGGGGCATGTGCCGGCCCCTATGGCTTAGGCGTTGTCTTCTTCCGCGTCGTCTGGCGCTTCAGAATCATCGCCTTCGTCCAGCGGTGCAGCGTCTTCTTCTGCAACTTCCGCACCCGGTTCGAGGCTGTCCAGCTCTTCGTCTTCCACCGGCTCGGCTACACGCTGCAGACCGACGACGTTCTCGTCTTCCGCAGTACGGATCAGCGTAACACCCTGGGTATTACGACCCACCACGCTAACTTCCGATACGCGGGTACGCACCAGCGTGCCTGCATCGGTAATCATCATGATCTGGTCGGTGGTATCCACCTGAACCGCACCCACTACCTGACCATTACGCTCGCTCACCTTAATGGAGATAACCCCTTGGGTAGCGCGTGACTTGGTCGGATATTCGGTGACTGCGGTACGTTTACCGTAGCCATTCTGGGTAACGGTCAGAATGTCGCCTTCACCGCGTGGCACAATCAGGGAAATAACGCTGTCGCCTTCGCCCAGGTTGATACCGCGTACGCCGGTGGCAGTACGACCCATAGAACGCACCTGCGTTTCCGGGAAGCGCACTACTTTACCATTGGCGGAGAACAGCATGACTTCATTGCTGCCGTCGGTCAGGTCAACACCAATCAGCTCGTCACCCTCGTTGAGGTTAACGGCGATGATGCCGGCGCTGCGCGGGCGGCTGAAATCGGTCAATGCGGTTTTCTTCACGGTGCCGCTGGCGGTAGCCATAAACACGTGACGCCCTTCTTCATACTCGCGTACCGGCAGAATGGCGGTAATACGCTCATTGGCTTCCAGCGGCAGCAGGTTGACGATTGGACGACCGCGCGCGCCACGGCTGGCTTCAGGCAGTTGATACACCTTCATCCAGTACAGACGGCCACGGCTGGAGAAGCACAGGATCGTGTCGTGGGTGTTGGCCACCAACAGACGATCGATAAAGTCTTCTTCTTTAATACGCGCCGCTGACTTGCCTTTACCGCCGCGGCGTTGCGCTTCATAGTCGGTCAGAGGCTGATACTTCACATAGCCCTGGTGCGACAGCGTAACGACCACGTCTTCCTGGTTGATCAGGTCTTCGATATTGATATCTGAAGTATTGGCGGTGATCTCGGTGCGGCGGCCATCGTTGTACTGCTCTTTGATTGCCACCAGCTCTTCGCGGATCACTTCCATCAGACGGTCTGGGTTTTCCAGAATAAAGATCAGCGCGGCAATCGCCGTCAGCAGCTCTTTATACTCGTCCAGCAGCTTTTCATGCTCCAGGCCGGTCAGTTTCTGCAGGCGCAGATCCAGGATCGCCTGAGCCTGCTGCTCGGTCAGATGGTATTTACCGTCACGGATGCCGAACTCCGGCTCCAGCCACTCAGGGCGAGCGGCGTCGTCACCGGCGCGCTCCAGCATGGCTGCCACATTACCCAGATCCCAGGCTTGAGCAACCAACGCGGCTTTCGCTTCCGCAGGGGTTGGCGCACGGCGGATCATCTCGATAATCGGATCGATGTTCGCCAGTGCGATGGCCAGCGCTTCCAGGATATGGGCGCGATCGCGGGCTTTACGCAGTTCGAAGATGGTACGGCGGGTCACCACTTCACGGCGGTGGCGAACAAACGCCTGCAGAATGTCTTTCAGGTTCAGCAGTTTCGGCTGGCCCTGATGCAATGCCACCATGTTGATGCCGAAGGTGACCTGCAGTTGCGTCAGCGAATACAGGTTGTTCAGCACCACTTCGCCGACCGCGTCGCGTTTGATTTCAACTACGATGCGCATGCCGTCTTTGTCGGACTCGTCACGCAGCGCGCTGATGCCTTCCACGCGTTTTTCTTTGACCAGCTCGGCGATCTTCTCGATCAGACGCGCCTTGTTCACCTGATACGGGATCTCGTGAACAATGATGGTTTCGCGACCGGTTTTGGCATCGGCTTCTACTTCGGCGCGCGCGCGCAGGTAGATTTTGCCGCGCCCGGTGCGGTAAGCCTCTTCAATGCCGCGACGGCCATTGATGATCGCCGCAGTCGGGAAGTCCGGCCCCGGGATGTATTCCATCAGGCCTTCGATGCTGATGTTTTCATCATCGATATAGGCCAGGCAGCCGTTGATAACCTCTGACAGGTTATGCGGCGGAATGTTGGTGGCCATACCCACGGCGATGCCCGACGCGCCGTTTACCAGCAGGTTCGGGATCTTGGTTGGCATGACGGCCGGGATCTGCTCGGTGCCATCGTAGTTAGGCACGAAGTCGACGGTTTCTTTTTCCAGATCCGCCAGCAGTTCGTGAGCAATTTTGGACATGCGCACTTCGGTATAACGCATCGCCGCGGCGGAGTCGCCATCGACAGAACCGAAGTTACCCTGACCGTCCACCAGCATATAGCGCAGTGAAAACGGTTGGGCCATACGCACGATGGTGTCGTAAACCGCGCTGTCACCGTGTGGGTGATATTTACCGATTACGTCCCCAACGACACGGGCCGATTTCTTGTATGGTTTATTCCAGTCGTTACCCAATACACTCATCGCGAACAAAACGCGACGGTGCACCGGCTTCAGTCCATCACGAACATCTGGCAGCGCACGTCCGACAATTACGGACATCGCGTAGTCCAGATACGAGTTTTTCAACTCGTCTTCGATGTTTACCGGTGTGATTTCTCTGGCAAGGTCGCTCATGGAGCTGCTATCCCTCTACTAATGATTCATCTGCCCGCTGCCATAGTGGCAAAGGTGTAAAACTATATCACAAAGCACGCTTTACGGGAAAATAACCGCCGCTGTTTAACTTAAATTGTGCATATATGTGCAGTAAAAATGCATCGGCACAGACGGTGCTGCGCCGGAACATGTATAATCCGCGCAACGAGAACCAGGAGCCAAATACGCCCATGAATGCAGAATCATCCAGTCAAGCGCAAAACGTAGACCATCATGAAATCGCCAAGTTCGAGGCCGTGGCCTCACGCTGGTGGGATTTGGAAGGTGAATTCAAGCCGCTGCACCGTATCAACCCGCTGCGTCTGAACTACATCCTGCAGCGTGCCGGCGGCATTTTTGACAAAACCGTCCTCGACGTGGGCTGCGGCGGCGGCATTTTGGCGGAAAGCATGGCGCGCGAAGGCGCACAGGTCACCGGGCTGGACATGGGCGCCGAGCCGCTGCAGGTTGCCCGGTTGCACGCGCTGGAAAGCGGCGTGAATGTGGCTTACATCCAGGAAACGGTAGAAAGCCATGCACAGGCCAACCCGCAGCGCTATGACGTAGTGACCTGCATGGAAATGCTGGAGCACGTTCCCGACCCGGCCTCGGTGGTACGCGCCTGCGCTCACCTGGTCAAACCGGGTGGCCACGTGTTTTTCTCCACCATTAACCGCAATACCAAAGCCTGGTTGATGGCAGTGGTCGGTGCGGAATATATTCTGAAGATGGTGCCACAGGGCACCCATGACCATAAGAAGTTCATCCGCCCTTCTGAACTGATCGGTTGGGTTGACGGCACGCCACTGCGCGAAAAGCATATGATCGGCCTGCATTACAACCCAATCACCGACCATTTCAAGCTTGGCCGCAACGTTGATGTGAACTATATGGTACATACTCAGCACGAAGGCTGAGGCTCTCCGAGTGCGCCGGGACTGGCCTGTCAGGCCCGGTGCGCCGATAACATTAAGATAAATACCTAATTCTTCCGCTTTCGATCAAAATCGTCGTTGTAAACAGTTTTTAAGAATATTAAATCAGATCAATATGCCGTTTTTTTCTAACGTTTAATAAAGCGGCAAACGATCACGTTTTTCTGATTCTAAGGAAATTCTTATCCCGCTTATTGACAAGCTTGTCGCGCCAGTCACAGCGCGCACTGCGAAAGACAAGTCACATTTCACCCCCAAGTTATCCACAAATTAGGCCACTTTTGTTCACTTGCAAACGCCCTGTTTTCTCACTATCTTGTTACCTCACCGACATACAACCCCTATATATAGTGTTTACATACTGAGCAGAGCTACTACACTTCTGCTTAGGGGCACCATACGGACAGGTAAAACACCACATGAACCAAAGTCTGCTTGTAACTAAACGCGATGGCCGTAAAGAGCGCATCAACCTCGACAAAATCCACCGTGTCATCGACTGGGCCGCGGAAGGGTTAAACAACGTCTCGGTTTCTCAAGTAGAGTTGCGTTCTCATATTCAGTTTTATGACGGCATCAAAACTGCTGATATTCATGAAACCATTATCAAAGCTGCAGCCGATCTGATCTCCCGCGACGCGCCGGACTACCAGTATCTGGCAGCACGCCTGGCCATCTTCCATCTGCGCAAAAAAGCTTACGGTCAATTCGAACCGCCGAAGCTGCTCGCTCACGTAACGCGCATGGTAGAAATGGGCAAGTACGATAAGCATCTGCTGGAAGACTACACCACTGAAGAGTTCGAGCAGATGGACTCCTTTATCGATCACTGGCGTGATATGAACTTCTCCTACGCAGCCGTTAAACAGCTGGAAGGGAAGTATCTGGTGCAGAACCGCGTTAGCGGCGAGATCTACGAGAGCGCTCAGTTCCTGTATATCCTGGTTGCCGCGTGCCTGTTCTCCAACTATCCGCGTGATACCCGTCTGGACTACGTTAAACGTTTCTACGACGCGATCTCCACCTTCAAGATTTCACTGCCTACGCCAATCATGTCCGGCGTGCGCACCCCAACCCGCCAGTTCAGCTCTTGTGTGCTGATCGAGTGCGGCGACAGCCTGGATTCAATTAACGCCACCTCCAGCGCCATTGTGAAATACGTTTCGCAACGTGCCGGTATCGGTATCAACGCCGGCCGCATCCGTGCGCTGGGCAGCCCGATCCGTGGCGGTGAAGCCTTCCATACCGGTTGTATCCCGTTCTACAAACATTTCCAGACCGCAGTGAAGTCCTGTTCCCAGGGCGGCGTGCGTGGCGGTGCGGCCACTCTGTTCTATCCAATGTGGCATCTGGAAGTTGAAAGCCTGCTGGTGTTGAAAAACAACCGCGGCGTTGAAGGTAACCGCGTACGTCACATGGACTACGGCGTGCAGTTGAACCGCCTGATGTACCAGCGCCTGATCAAGGGCCAGGACATCACCCTGTTCAGCCCTTCTGACGTCCCAGGCCTGTATGACGCGTTCTTCGCCGATCAGGACGAATTCGAACGTCTATACACCCAGTACGAACAAGACGACAGCATTCGCCAGAAACGTGTGAAAGCGGTTGAGCTGTTCTCACTGATGATGCAGGAACGCGCCTCTACCGGCCGTATCTACATCCAGAACGTTGACCACTGCAACACTCACAGCCCGTTTGATCCGCAGATCGCGCCGGTACGTCAGTCCAACCTGTGCCTGGAAATCGCCCTGCCGACCAAGCCACTCGATGACGTCAACGACGAAAACGGCGAAATCGCCCTGTGTACGCTGTCCGCCTTTAACCTCGGCGCCATCGAAAGCCTGGACGATCTGGAAGAGTTGGCTACCCTGGCGGTACGTGCATTGGATGCCCTGCTGGATTACCAGGACTACCCAATCAAAGCCGCTCATCGTGGCGCCATGGGCCGTCGCACCCTGGGTATCGGCGTGATCAACTACGCTTATTACCTGGCGAAGAACGGCGTACGCTACTCCGACGGCAGCGCTAATGCCCTGACCCACAAGACTTTCGAAGCCATTCAGTATTACCTGCTGAAAGCCTCGAACCGTCTGGCTCAGGAACAGGGTGCCTGCCCGTGGTTCAATGAAACCACTTATTCACAGGGTATTCTGCCGATCGACACCTACAAGAAAGATCTGGATGTCATCTGCCAGGAGCCTCTGCACTACGACTGGGAAACCCTGCGTAAAGAGATCAAGGAAACCGGTCTGCGCAACTCTACCCTGTCGGCGCTGATGCCTTCGGAAACCTCTTCGCAGATTTCCAATGCTACCAACGGCATTGAGCCACCACGTGGCCACATCAGTATCAAAGCGTCGAAAGACGGCATTCTGCGCCAGGTGGTGCCAGAGTATGAGCGTCTGAAAAACGACTACGAACTGCTGTGGGAAATGCCGAACAACGACGGCTACCTGCAACTGGTCGGTCTGATGCAGAAGTTTATCGACCAGTCGATCTCTGCCAACACCAACTATGACCCAACCCGTTTCCCGGGCGGCAAGGTGCCAATGAAGCAGTTGTTGAAAGACCTGCTCACCACCTACAAGTTTGGTGTCAAGACGCTGTACTATCAGAACACCCGCGACGGTGCCGATGATATTCAGGAAGATTTGCTGCCGGCAAAGGGCGGCGATGATGACTGCGAAAGCGGCGCCTGCAAGATCTAAAGTTTGACACAGCGGGCCGGAACTCTTCCGGCCCCTTCTAATTCAGCACGGCACTAATGGATTCAGGCTTATGGCTTACACCACATTTTCTCAGAATAAAAACAACCAGTTGCTGGAGCCGATGTTCTTCGGTCAGTCGGTTAACGTTGCGCGTTTCGATCAGCAAAAACATGAAATTTTCGAAAAGCTGATTGAGAAGCAACTGTCCTTTTTCTGGCGTCCGGAAGAAGTTGACGTTTCCCGCGACCGTATCGACTACCAGGCGCTGCCGGAACATGAAAAACACATTTTCATCAGCAACCTGAAATATCAGACGCTGCTCGATTCAATCCAGGGACGTAGCCCGAACGTCGCGCTGCTGCCGCTGATCTCGATCCCGGAGCTGGAAACCTGGATAGAAACCTGGTCCTTCTCTGAGACCATCCACTCCCGTTCTTACACCCATATTATCCGTAACATCGTCAACGATCCGGCGATCGTGTTTGACGACATCGTCACTAACGAAGAGATCCTCAAGCGCGCGAAAGACATCTCCGGCTACTACGACGATCTGATCGAGATGACCGGCTACTATCATCTGTTGGGTGAAGGCACCCATCAGGTCAACGGCAAGACAGTAACCGTTACCCTGCGCGCGCTGAAGAAACAGCTCTATCTGTGCCTGATGAGCGTTAACGCACTCGAAGCCATCCGCTTCTACGTCAGCTTTGCCTGTTCATTTGCCTTCGCGGAACGTGAACTGATGGAAGGCAATGCCAAAATCATCAAGCTGATTGCCCGTGACGAAGCGCTGCACCTGACCGGTACCCAGCACATGCTGAACCTGATGCGTTCCGGCGCAGATGACCCGGAGATGGCGGAAATCGCCGTTGAGTGTCAGCAGCAGTGCTATGACCTGTTTGTACTGGCTGCCGAGCAGGAAAAAGAGTGGGCGGAATACCTGTTCCGTGACGGCTCAATGATCGGCCTGAACAAAGACATTCTGTGCCAGTATGTGGAATACATCACCAATATCCGCATGCAGGCGGTGGGTCTCGGCCTGCCGTTCGCCACCCGCTCTAACCCGATCCCGTGGATCAACGCCTGGTTAGTGTCAGACAACGTGCAGGTTGCACCGCAGGAAGTGGAAGTCAGCTCCTACCTGGTCGGCCAGATCGACTCGGAAGTGCATGCCGACGACCTGAGCGACTTCGAACTCTAAGCGATGGCATCATCAATCGTCACGCTGCGTGCCAGTGGTACGCAGCTATCCTGCCCCAAAAGTGAAAACTGTCTGCTCGACGTGCTGGAATTGCACGACGTTGAGGTGGAATACCAGTGCCGTTCCGGCTATTGCGGCGCCTGCCGCCTGAAGTTGGTGAAAGGTGATGTGGTTTACCGACAGCCGCCATTGGCATTTATCAACGACGGTGAAATCCTGCCCTGCTGCTGTATGCCACTGACCGATATCGAGCTGGAAATTTGAAGAGTTGGGTGCCTGAACCACGCCTGAAGACCAGAAGGCGGGGTTTCCCCCGCCCTATGATTACCGCTTCACATCACAAGCTAACCTGATCAATATAGTGATATTTTCCTGATAGATTGTCAGCTCACACAGTGAGTCTCTTATCATCCAAATGAATATCAAAATAGTAATACATACAACAGTTAACGAGTGAAACACATGCTTTAACCGCATGCTTGCCTCCTTGCTGTGAAGGGGCTACCATAACGGTGTCTAGGCGTTAGGGCAGCCCCATTCTGATTGATAGTCAGTTTGGGGCTTTCATCTATCCGCCTTTCCACACAATGCCCAAGACGAATAGTCTCAAGCACCCGCAGCGATTGTAACAGCCTATCTTCAACGCGATAACCCCTTATAATGTTATGATTAATAAGGGATATATCACTACCATCAAGCATTCTCTACTCGATAATCTCGACGATCTCCAGCCAGCCGTTTTTCCCACACACTGGCCCACCGTTCAGCCAGCGCCGCAGCATGTCCAATGCCAGCATTGCTACCGACTCTTGCCGTAGCCGTAAACCATGACGCGCTGCCCGGTAACGAACCGTCTGCCCGATACCGCCTTTCGGCGTGTGCAGCACCACGCTCACCTGGTCACCGCTCATGGCACTGACCGCCAGCGCCAGCTGTGCCCCGGTCAGTTCCGCCAGAGAACGAGCGCGGGCCAGCGTGGTTTCCAGTGTTTCCACACAGTGCGACGGTAGCAGCTCGCCACCGGCCAGCGGTGCGCCTTCGGTCTGCAACTGCAGATTGATCAATCCGGCGCTGAACTGTTCGCTCAGCGCCAGCTTTAACCCTTGCTGGTTCAAGCGTTGCGTCAGTGCTGCCGGCAGGCCAATAGTGCCCTCAAACAGGGTGTTGTCACCCGCCACCTGGCGTACCCGTTCCCAGGCCTGCTCCATCGCCGCACGCTGGCTGACCGGGCCTGTCAGCTTCAGCTCAATGATCGGGCTGGAAGAGCGGTAACCGAGCACTACTTCCGGCGGTAGCGGCATGCCATCGAGTTCGGCGGCCAGATCGCTCTCGGAGGTACCAAAGGTGGTTAAACGCAAACACAGCGGCGCAGCCGGCAAGGTAAAGCGCTCGCGCAGGCGCGGGACAATTTGCTGCTCGACCATCACTTTAAATTCAGAAGGGACACCGGGGGTGAAAAACATCGTGCACCGGTTCAGCTTCAACGCAAAGCCACAGGCGGTACCCACCGGGTTATCGAGCATCTCGGCGTTTGCCGGGATCTGCGCCTGTTTACGGTTTGAAGCCGCCATCGGCCGACCACGTTCGGCAAAATAAGCCTCCATACGCGCCAACCATTCAGCATGTTCCACCAGCTCAACACCACAAGCGCTAGCCGCCGCCAGCGCGCTGAGATCGTCACTGGTCGGCCCCAGACCGCCGTTCACGATCAGCACATCGGTGATGTGGCTACGCTCCAGTAATGTTTCAATCAAAGAGGAGAGGCTGTCCCCCACCGTTTCACGGCCGCTCATCGGCATACCCTGCTGGAACAGATAATCAGCCAGCCAGGCGGCGTTGGTATCTATAATTTGCCCGTGCAGCACCTCATCACCGGTGCTGAGCATCTCCACCCTTAACATTGATCTCTCCCACATTTTCTGATCATTCCACTATAGAAGCCTGTAAATAAGTTTTCACTACGCATTGCCGGTTAATTTCTGTCGAAGGCACTTTTTTGCGACATCACGCGGCCCACCAATGCGTAAACTTAAGTTAACACCACCCGTAACGCCCGTTTGACACAAAATAATCCATCAACTATCCTGCCGCACTTAGAATGAGTTACCTATAATTTTCCAAAATCTTTGGCTGGTAGAGAAAAACGTGAAGAATCGCACGCTTGGCAGTGTTTTTATCGTGGCAGGAACCACCATTGGCGCAGGGATGTTGGCGATGCCACTGGCGGCGGCCGGTGTCGGCTTTGGCGTCACGCTGGGTCTGTTGGTCGGACTGTGGCTGTTGATGTGTTATACCGCGCTGCTGCTGGTCGAGGTTTATCAGCATGAACAGGCGGATACCGGCCTCGGGACTCTGGCAAAACGCTATCTTGGCGGCGGCGGCCAATGGCTGACCAGTTTCAGCATGATGTTCCTGATGTATGCCCTGACCGCGGCCTATATTAGCGGTGCCGGCGAATTACTGGCGGCCAGCATCAGCCAATGGACCTCGCAGGATTTCCCCACCACGCTCGGCGTGCTGCTGTTTACTCTGGTGGCCGGCGGCGTCGTCTGCATCGGCACCCATTCGGTCGATCTGTTTAACCGTATCCTGTTCAGCGCCAAAGTGGTGTTCCTGATTGTCATGCTGGGGCTGATGTTGCCCAATATCCACCAGACCAACCTGATGACCCTACCGCTGGAGCAAGGGCTGGCGCTATCGGCCATTCCGGTGATTTTCACTTCGTTCGGCTTCCACGGCAGCGTGCCCAGCATTGTTAACTACATGGGCGGCAATATCCGTAAACTGCGCTGGGTGTTCATTATCGGCAGCGCCATTCCACTGGTGGGCCTATATTTTCTGGCAGTTGGCGACGCTAGGCAGCATCAGCTCCACCACTTTCGTCGGCATTCTGGCACAGCAAGCCGGTCTGAACGGCCTGTTGCAGGCGGTACGAGACGTCGTGGCGTCCCCACACGTCGAACTGGCGGTGCATCTGTTTGCCGATCTGGCGCTGGCTACCTCGTTCCTTGGTGTCGCGCTCGGGCTGTTTGATTTTCTGGCCGATCTGTTTAAACGCCAGGACAATGTGCGGGGTCGTCTGCAGACCGGTGCCATCACTTTCTTGCCGCCGTTGGCTTTCGCTCTGTTCTACCCACGAGGCTTTGTATTGGCTCTGGGTTTTGCCGCCATTGCGCTGGCGGTGCTGGCGCTGTTGCTGCCATCATTATTGGTGTGGAAAACACGTCAGCAGCATCAGGCAAAATACCGCGTCTGGGGCGGCACACCGGCACTGGCACTGGTGTTTGTTTGCGGAATAACGGTGATTGCCATTCAGTTGGGCATTGCCAGCGGCATTCTGCCGGCGGTTGGGTAATAGATTGAACGATAAAACAAAGGGGCCGCTTGGCCCCTTTGTTATTTGCATCAGAAACTCAGACCGACACCAATATACGGGCCATCGGCCAGGGTGTTGTCACGACGTCCGTCCTTCCCTTCCATCTTCATGTAGCGATAACCCACATCCACGCTGAGCGGGCGGAAAATATTCCAACGCAGGCCGCCGCTGGCCTCGTTATACGCCTTCACGCCGCTGGTCAGCGAATCCGGGGCAAAATAACCTTCGCCATGCAAGCTGAAGTAACGGGAGATAGCCCAGTCCAGGCCGCCGCCCAACGCCAATGCTCCGCCGTCACTGCCGTCTTTCGGGCTTAGATACAACGCCTTGCCACCCACAGTGGCGGTCAACGGCCCCAGCGGCACACCGAAACTCAGCCCCAGGCTACCGACGTTGCCGTCATGATCGCTGCGCGCCCAGTTGCCGGTTATTCCCAAGCCGGAATTGCCGGTATCCTGGCCGAAACCAAGATTGGTGTAATGCTGCCCGGCCTCGCCCGACAGGCTGAGTGCGCTCGCCGCACCGGTCACAAACAGCATACTTGCTGCGCAGGCGACCAAAGTCTTTTTCATCATCTATCCCTCTTGCTGCTTCATCCATTACGAATGATATGAATTAACCCGTAATAATACCGTCACAAGTCTATACCAAAGCGCAATCGGTCTTTAAGGGATAAATCCCTAATTAATCAAAGAAATGTAAAGTTCTGCAAGCAAAGGTCTCATTCACTGAGGTAATGGCAACGATAACTCAGACCTATTTGCCGCAGCCGTTCAATAGGTCTACAACTAGTAGTGGCATTGACCCAAGTCAGGGTAACCACGCCCTGCCAGATTATGATGATGAACGCTTACGCCGCCAGAATCTTAACTCGATTGCACTACAATAAGGAGCAAGTGATGAGCAAGAAAGGACTGACCACCGCAGCCGGCGCACCGGTTGTCGATAATAATAACGTGATCACCGCCGGCAAACGCGGCCCGATGTTGTTACAGGACGTGTGGTTTCTGGAAAAACTGGCCCATTTCGACCGTGAAGTGATCCCCGAGCGCCGCATGCACGCCAAAGGTTCCGGCGCCTACGGCACTTTCACCGTCACCCACGACATTAGCCAGTACACCCGCGCAAAAATCTTCTCTGAAATCGGCAAGCAAACTGACATGTTCATCCGCTTCTCCACCGTAGCCGGTGAGCGCGGGGCCGCCGACGCCGAGCGTGACATTCGTGGTTTCGCCATGAAGTTTTATACCGAGGAAGGCAATTGGGATCTGGTGGGTAACGACACGCCGGTATTCTATCTGCGCGATCCGCTGAAATTCCCCGACCTTAACCACGTAGTCAAACGCGATCCGCGCACCAATCTGCGTAACCCAATCTACAAGTGGGACTTCTTCTCGCTGTCACCGGAAAGCCTGCATCAGTTGACCATCGACTTCAGTGACCGCGGTATTCCTAAATCCTATCGCCATATGCATGGTTTCGGCAGCCATACCTTCAGTTTTATCAATGCCAACAATGAACGCTTCTGGGTGAAGTTCCACTTCCGTTGCGAACAGGGCATTGAAAACCTGATGGATGATGAAGCAGAAGCCATCATCGCCAAAGACCGTGAAAGCTCACAACGCGATCTGTATGAGGCCATCGAACGGGGTGATTTCCCACGCTGGAAGCTGCAAATCCAGATCATGCCAGAACACGAAGCCTCTCAGACGCCATACAACCCATTCGATCTGACCAAGGTATGGCCGCATGGCGACTACCCGCTGATCGACGTGGGTTTCTTCGAGCTGCACCGCAACCCGGAAAACTACTTCTCAGAAGTGGAACAGGTGGCGATGAACCCGGCCAACGTGGTACCTGGCGTGAGTTTCTCGCCAGACAAGATGCTGCAGGGGCGTCTGTTCTCCTACGGGGATACGCACCGTTATCGTCTGGGCGTAAATCACCATCAAATCCCGGTGAACAGCCCAAAATGCCCGTTCCACAACTATCATCGTGACGGTGCGATGCGCGTGGACGGTAACAGCGGCAACGGAGCCACCTACGAGCCAAACAGTTTCGGCCTGTTCCAGGAGCAACCGGACTTCAGCGAACCGCCGTTGAGCATTGAAGGTGCCGCTGACCACTGGAATCACCGTGAAGACGATGATTACTACAGCCAGCCGCGCGCGCTGTTCAACCTGCTGAGTGCCGAAGAACACCAACGCATGTTCACCCGCATCGCCGGTGAGCTGTCGCAGGTGCCGGAACAGATCCAGCGTCGTCAGGTTGAATTGTTTACCAAAGTGCACCCGAATTACGGTGCCGGCGTAGCCAAGGCGTTAGGTCTGAAATAAACCGCGTTACCCTCAAGGCCGCCTTCAGGCGGCCATTTTTATTGAGCCGAGATCTGCTCCGCCGCCCATTGCTGCAACTGACGGCGCGAGATCTTGATGCCCCAGGCCTTCAACTCATTCGGCATCGCCAACAGCGCCATTGGCCGCTGGAAGTTCACCAGCCGGTCTTGCGACCAGGCCAGCAGTTCCTCCAGCGACAGAGACTCCTCACTGTCGATCACCGCGACCGGCCGTTGGCCAAACTCGGCGTCATCGACTGGCACCACCACCACCTGTGAAATCTGCGGATGGGCCGCCAATACGCGCTCAATATCCTCTGGCTGAACACCTTCTCCGCCGCTGAAAAACAGGTTGTCCAACCGGCCGATAATTCGCAGCTCATCCTGCTCCATGACGCCACGATCGCGGGTATGGAACCAGCCCTGATCATCGATAATCGGCAGCAAGCGGCCCTGTAGCCAGTATCCCAGCGCCAGACTCTGCGCACGGATCCACACCTCTTCATTCACCAGCTTAATTTCCCGGCCAGCCAGCGGCAGCCCAACGCCCGGCCGTGCATCGGCGCGTTTGGCACACACCGTGGAAGCCAGTTCGGTCAGCCCATAGCCGCACCAGCAGCGGATACCCGCAGCCTCTGCCTGTTTGGTCAGTTCTACCGGGATCATCGCGCCCCCCAGCAGCACTTTTTTCAGCGTCAGGGCTGCCAGCGGCTGTGCCAGCAGGCGCCAGAGCTGAGTCGGCACCAAGGATGCATGAGTACAGCCCGCCAGAGCATCGGCCAACGGATGCATATCACGGACCACCAGCGTGGCCCCTGCCAGCAACCAGCGCCAGACAATGCCTTGTCCGGAAACGTGAAATAAAGGTAATGACAGCAACCAGCGATCCTGCGCCTGGAAATCCATCAACTGCAGTACGCCTTCGGCACTGGCCAAATGGCCGGCGTAACTGTGTGCGGCCGCTTTCGGTCTGCCGCTGGAGCCGGAAGTCAGGGTCAGGGTCGCCAACCGCTGAGGATCCCAGCGCGGCGGATTCAGCCAGCGGGATTCGGTAGACGGGGGATTTAAACGGATGATCCTGGTCGGCAAGGCTGGCAGTTGATCCGGGCTGAAGGCAAAATCGATATCCAGCTCGGGCAACAGCGTCGCCAACAGAGAAACGGGTAACGTCGGATTCAGCGGCAGCAGCCGCGCACCGCACTGCAACAGCGCCAGATAGGCCAGCAACAAGGGATAACTGTTCTTGCCGAACAACGCCACGCCACAGCCTGGCTCCACCCCCTGGTGCTGAAAATCCGCCGCCAGCTTATCCACCTGACGGCGTAACACCAGCCAACTCACCGGCTGATGGCCGACAACCAGCGCCGCCGCCTGCGGGCGCCGCTGCGCCCAATGTCGCCACGGCCAGTCATTCAACTGCGCCATAAACACTCCAACTCTTGCGTCTCCAATAACGGCAGCCGGCTATCCGGCCAGCGTCGCAGTAATTGCGCCTGCATCAAATCCAGCGTGTCTAGCCCAGGGACGGTCGTCGGCGTCAGCCAGTGCGCGATGCGCGCCAACTGCGTCAATCCCAGGCTGGACTCAATGCTGGAACTGATCACCGCCGTTAATCCCACCGCATGGGCCTGCTCCACCAACGAACGGCAACGGGCCAGGCTGCCGACCAGCGTCGGCTTAATCACTATCGCTGCCACGCCCGGCTCCGCCTGCACCACAAAATCCGCCTCGCGCACGCTTTCGTCCCAGGCAATGGCAATGCCGGTCGCCCGAGCGAAATCCCGTGATTCATCGCGGGTTTTGCAAGGCTCTTCAAGGAACGCGATGCGATCGCGCACAGCCGGATTGACGTATTTGGCAAACCCATCCGCTTTGGCGCGCGTCCAACTGCGGTTAGCGTCCAGCCGCAGCCTGAGATCCGGCAGTGCCTCCAGCAGCACGTTGACAACCATGCCGTCACGCACCGCTTCATACAGCCCAACCTTCACCTTGGCGACCTTCTCACCCGGCAAAGCAGTCAATACCTCGAACAGCTCATCAGGGTCGCCGGTGCACAACGGCGCTTTACGGTAATCAGCCTGCTGCGGCAGCCGCTGTTCCAGCTCCGCCACTGCGCAACTGGTACCGAATGCCACCGAGGGTAACGGGCTTTCGGGTGGCAATACCCTACTTTGCCAGCTCTGCAGCCAGTTCAGCGCGGCCTGTTCAGCCTGCGCCAACGTTTCCTGGCTGAATTCAGGCAACGGCGCAATCTCGCCCCAGCCTTCTTGCTCACCCTGCTGCAGATGGATCAGCAAACCATCGCGGGTTTTTAGCCGCTGATTGCGCAACACAACGCCCGCGTCCATTGGCAGGCTGTAACGGTAAAGGGCCGCATTACGGGGGGTTGTGTTCATTACGGGTTACGCTTGAATTTGCTGAAGTCCGGCTGGCGCTTTTCGTTAAACGCGTTGCGCCCTTCCTGGCCTTCGTCAGTCATGTAGAACAGCATGGTGGCATTACCCGCCAGCTCCTGCAGACCGGCCTGACCGTCACAGTCGGCGTTCAGGGCCGCTTTCAGACAGCGTAGCGCCATCGGGCTGTTCTGCAGCATTTCGCGGCACCAGCGCACGGTTTCTTTCTCCAGATCGGCCAAAGGCACCACGGTATTGACCAGGCCCATGTCCAAAGCCGCAGCGGCGTCATACTGACGACACAGGAACCAGATTTCGCGAGCCTTCTTCTGACCCACGATGCGCGCCATGTAGGAAGCGCCCCAGCCGCCGTCGAAAGAGCCCACTTTCGGGCCGGTCTGGCCGAAAATAGCGTTGTCCGCCGCAATGGTCAGGTCACACATCATGTGCAGTACGTGGCCGCCGCCGATTGAATAGCCGGCCACCATCGCCACTATCGGCTTCGGACAGGTACGGATCTGGCGCTGGAAGTCGAGCACGTTCAGGTGATGTACACCGCTGTCATCCTGATAGCCGCCGTAGTCGCCGCGGACTTTCTGATCGCCGCCGGAGCAGAAGGCTTTGTCACCAGCACCGGTGAGGATAATGGTGCCAATGCCGTCGTCGTAACGGGCATTGGACAACGCCTCGATCATCTCCTTTACCGTGTGCGGGCGGAAGGCATTACGTACCTGTGGACGGTTGATAGTGATTTTAGCGATGCCGTCGCTGGACTTGTGATACAGAATATCTTCGAAATCGCCGGAGCAATCCTGCCATTCGATAGCGGCATACAGCTGTTCTTCATTTGGATAGAGCATGTTCGGTTCCTTTAACCAGGGTTAACGAGAAAATTGCGCAGCTCGGCGGCGAACGCCTGCGGATTGGCCAGGTGCGAGTTATGCCCGGCCTGCGGCACGATGCGCAACGGCAACCCGGCGTCGCGCGTCAGCTGCTGAAATTTGTGATCGTCGGCGCCGCATAACACCACCAGCGGCACCGCCAGTTGTTGCAGCTGAGGCGCCAGATAGGGCTGCCTGCCCAGAGAAGTGGCTTCGAGCATGTCCGCCACGGCCGCGCCAGCGTTGTCAGAACGGGCATCGATCAGCGCATCACGGTGCACCGCACTGAGATTGGCGAACACCGGCTGTTGATACCAGTCCGCCAGCACCTGAGCGAGGGGTTCTCGGCGGAAACGCTCAGCCCAGGCCGTATCATGCGCCAAGCGCTGTTCGCGCTGTGCGGCATCGGCCAGCCCTGGATTGCCACCTTCGATAATCACGCCCTGCAGGCCCCGGGGTTCACCGTGACAGGCGTGATACATGGCAATACGTCCGCCCAGCGAATACCCCACCAGCCAATAGCGTTCGATGCCATGCATCTGTAAAGTAGCGCTGATCTGCGCGCTGATATCGTCAAAACTCGTGCAGACGACCGCAACGGAATCGCCGTGGCCGGGCAGATCTATGGCCAACGACGGCCATTCAGGACAACGCGAAGCGATCACTCGCCATTCATTATTATTGCCCAACAGGCCGTGTAACCAGATTAGCCATGGGCGATCGGCTTCGCCCTGTTGCAATACTTTTGTCGCCAGCATCATTGCTCCGTCATCTGTTGCACCAGATGCTGCAGCGTCTGCGCACCATCGCTCGGCGGCACCTGCAGCTCAATCAGCGTAGCGCCACCGTGACGCCAGCCCTGTTCCACCGCCTGCAGCAATTGCCCCCAGTTTTCCGGGCGGGCATAAGCCAGGTTGAACATCGCTGCCGCATGGCTGAACTCTACGTTCTGCGGCATGCAGTAGAACCGTTGCCGGTCTTCTTCCGGCGTTGGCAACAGTGAGAAAATCTGGCCGCCGTTATTATTAACCACAATCAGCACCGTCGGCGCAGAACATTGGCGCAGCAGCGCCAGCGCGTTCAGGTCATACAGTGCCGATAAATCTCCCACCACCGCCAGCGTCGGTTTGGCGGTGGCCCGCTGTACGCCTGCGGCAGTGGAAATCAGACCGTCGATGCCGCTGGCACCACGGTTGCTGAATACCGGGTAACCGGCCGGCAAGCGGGTCAACGCATCAATCAACCGTACGATCAGGCTATTGCCGAGGAACAGTTGGCCGTTTTCCGGCAGCAGTTCCGGCAGGCGATGCGCCAACTGCGCCTCGCCAAAGCGGTTAACCAAATGGCCGGAGACGGCATCCAGCGCGTTGTCCGCCAACATCGTCAGCTCATCCGCCCACGGGGTTCGCGGCTGAGCCGGATGCAGTTCAAGCCACTGCGCCACGCTGGAACGGATCCTGCGCCCGCGATGGTGCGCCGGATCGAGACGCCCCGGTAAATCGTCGATCAGCCAATACTCTTGCGGCTGACACTGCTCTTGCCACTGCAGCAGGCGCTTGCCGGTCAGGCTGCTGCCGAACTGCACCACCAATTGTGCCTCGGCCAGCCGTTTTTGCGCCTGCGGCTGGGCCAGCCATAAATCGGCACAAGGCAGCGGCTGCCCGGTCTGGGACAGCACATCACCAATCAGCGGCCAGCCAAGCATCTCGGCCCACTGCGCCAGATGTTCGCCCTCTTCCGCGCTCATCCGCCCCGCCACTATCACGCCGCGCTTTTGCCGCCAGAAGAACCAGTCCGGTTGCTTGAGCACCTGGTGCGGATCCACTTCCCGCAGCCAGGGGTGGCTGCCTTGCCACCAGTCGCCGAGCGTCGCCGACCAGTCGGCATACTGTTGCTCATCACCGCCGTACAAGGGTTCGGCAAACGGGCAATTAATGTGTAAAGCGCCGTGCTGCAGGCGTGCCATCGCGCTGTCGACGGTGGACACCAACCAGCGAGCAGGGATGTCCGTCGTCGGCCGCGGCAGATCAATACTCAGCGCCGGATGGCTGGCATACAGGCCGTTTTGGCGGATCGCCTGATTGGCACCGCAGTTGATCAGTTCAGGCGGCCGGTCGGCGGTAAGAAACACCAGCCGTTCACCGGTCAGCCCGGCTTCGATCAAAGAGGGATAAAGGTTAGCGGCGGCGGTGCCGGAAGTGACGATCACCGCCACAGGTTCGCTCGACGCCTTCGCCAGGCCAAGCGCCAAATGGCCCAGCCCGCGCTCATCAAAATGGGTATGGCAGATAAAAGACTTGTTGGCCGCCGCGGCCAGCGTCAACGGCGTAGAGCGCGATCCCGGAGCGATACAGACATGTCGCACTCCATGGCGGGCCAACGCTTCCAACAGCAACGCCGCCCACCGGCGATTAAAAACACTTGTCGACATAATTCGCTCACAAGTCGGTTAACAGAATCGTCCCCTGGCGCCCGCCAATCGACGGCATGCCAAAAATGATGTTCTGCATTATATGAGTAGTTATCTTTACGACTTTTGCGCCAGCGCAAAAACGCCGTATATCCCGGTGACTTTATGGTAGACAATTAATTGATTTAGAACAAAAAATAAACATAAAAATCACAAGCAGTTTACACTCACCGCGCCATTCGCTCAATAAATCCGGAGCATAAGCAGGGAAATTCAACGCAATGGCTCTGGCAGCAGTAAAGTCAGCAGCCCGGCGGCCTTGTTTTCGATTTCCTGCCACTCTGCCTCGGCGTCAGAACCGGCCACAATGCCGGCACCGGCATAGAGTCGTAATTCCTGGTCGTCAATTTGCGCGCAGCGCAGCGCTACGCAAAACTCACTGCGGGAGGAGGAAAGATAGCCGGCAGAGCCGGCATACCAACCACGGGGGAAAGGCTCATGTTGCAAAATAAACTCGCGCGCCGCCTGACGCGGCAACCCGGCTACCGCCGCCGTGGGCTGTAACCGCTGCAGGCAATCGGCATCGTCGTTATCGTTGAGCCGGCCTTCAATACGCCGCCGCAAATGCTGCACCTTACGCAAGCGCACCACTTCGGGCGGCAACACATCCACCGCGTCGGCGCCGCCTTGCAGACGCTGGCAGATATCATCCACCACCAGCAGATTCTCATGCTGGTTCTTGCCGTCCCGCAGCAACCACTGCGCCAGCGCCTGGGCCTGCGGCCGATCGGGGTGATTGGCGACGGTGCCCGCCAGCGCTTCGGTCAGCAGATGGCGGCCGTTTCGCAGATACAGTCTTTCCGGGCTGGAGCCGAGAAATGCGGAATGTGCATCAAAGCGCAGCATAAAGTGGTAGCATCGGTGGTTCACGCTGCGGCTGGCATCCATCATCGCCGGTGCAGACAGCGGACAATCCAGCGTCAGTAACGTACTGCGCGCCAACACCACCTTCTCCATCTGTTGCCGGCCTATCGCTTTCAGCGCGTCTTGCAGCATGATTTCCCACCCAGCCCGTTCCGGTCGATGCTGCACCTTTGCCACCTGCGCCTTTAATGGCGTGATGGGCCTTGCAGCCGATACCTGCTCCAGCCAGCGGCCGGCAAACGCCGCATCTTCACGCAGCGAGCTTTCAGAAAACAGATTCAGCGTTAATTGTGTTTCACCGTCACGGCTCAGAATTTCCAGACGGGGCAAAAATAAATGCGCCACGCCGTCAAAAGCATTCAGTCCCCAGACTCGCGCTCCCTCATGCGTCCTGAGAAACGCCTGTGCCTGTCGTGGCTGGGTAAACTGACGCACAGAGCCGCAGACCGCCGCTTCCTCATGCCCGTCGCGATGACGCCAGTAAAACTGCGGGAATGCCGGTTGCACCGCCAGCCATTCCAGCAACCGGGTGGCCAACGGCGCCGGTACCGGCAGTGCAAACTGCCGGAAACCGCCATCAGAAGGCAAATGTTGCTCAAGCTGCTGGCGTAACCGCCTCAGCAATCCCGAAAGTTGTTCCACGACCACCTCAATAACCAAGCTTAATGTAGGGAATTATACGGCAAATCAAGCCAGAACGGCGGAAAAATAGCGTTGGGAGTCAACGTCAGTAGCGGCCAATTGTTTATTAAAATTAAACAATTAGTTCAAAAAACGGCCAGCATGGGATTATGCAGCTATACTGAGAAAGCATGTTCCTGCCTGCTGTGAACCCAAGCCAGATCTACCCGGCGCAAAAAACAGGATATTCACGATCTCCCAGCGGTTTCACCGGCTGTCCTTTGGGTCAGATGTAAGGAGCTTTTGTGTGAAAGAAATACTAATCAATTGGTTAAAAAAGAAACGCAAAACAACCAAAGTAAATTCGTTGCCTGTCCGGCGTGCCAAAGGTGAGCCGGAACCGACAGGTGGCACCATCAAGGCCGAGCTGTTTTCTGTCGACCAAATGGAGCGTTATGGCCAGCGTCTGGCGCGCTCCCACAAGCTGGCGACACGCAAAACTCCCTACTATTTGCTGAAGCGGCTGGACGATAACGAACGTGTTCTGGCGGAAAGCTGTCACCAACTCAGCAACGGCAAGAAAGCCAGCATGACCCCGGCCGGCGAATGGCTGCTGGACAACTACTATCTGATCGAAGAACAAATCCGCGTTGTACGCCACCATCTGCCGAAAACCTTCGGCCGTGGCCTGCCCCAACTGGGCGCGCCGCATAACTGCCCGCGCATCTATGACATTGCTGCCGAAGCCATTGCACACGGAGATGGCCGCTGGGACGCCGAAAGCCTTACTCGCTATATCGCCGCCTATCAAAAAGAAGTCAATTTGACGCTGGGCGAGCTTTGGGCGCTGCCCGGCATGCTACGCCTGGCGTTGATCGAAAACCTGCGGCGCGTCAGCATTGAGGTGGCCCAGGCCCAGCAAGAACGTAACCTGGCCGACAGCTGGGTGACTAAAATGCTGGAGTCAGCGGAAAACGATCCGGCCAACCTGATCGTGGTGATTGCCGATATGGCGCGCTCCAATCCCCCACGCACCAGCGCCTTTGTCGCCGAGCTGGTTCGTCGCCTGCAAGGGCACGGCACCATGCTGGCGCTGCCGCTCACCTGGGTCGAGCAACGTCTGGCCGAGGTCAGCCTGACATCTGATGAATTGATCCACCGTTTTAACCAACAGCTCGCCGTCAGCCAACTGTCGGTCAGCAACAGCATTTCCGGCCTGCGCCAGCTCAGCGAAATGGACTGGGCCGAATTTGTCGAAACCATGAGCCAGGTCGAGCAAACCCTGCGGGAGGATCCGGCCGGCGTTTACCCTCTGATGCACTTCAACACCCGCGACAATTATCGCCACGTGATTGAGATGCTGGCGCGGCACTGCCCGCACAATGAGGTGCAGGTTGCCCAACAGGTACTGAATATGGCGCGCGTGGCGTCAGAAATTCCGTCCAGCGATCCCCGTTGCAATCACATTGGTTACTACCTGATTGACGATGGCCGCCCGGAACTGGAGCAGCAGCTTGACGTACGCCTGGGCCGTATTACCCGGCTGCGCCATGCGTTGAATCAGGCACCGTTGCTTTCCTGGCTCGGTAGCCTGAGCCTGATCACCACCGCCTGCTGCGCCGAACTGCTGCGCCACGCTTACAGTACCGGCATCAGTTGGGGGCTGGCGCTGTTGTTTTTCCCGATGGCGATCGTCATCAGTCAATTCGTGCTTAACCTGCTCAGCGAGGTCACCACCCGCAGCCGCACGCCGCAGCCGTTGCCCAGGCTCGACTTCTCCTGCGGTATTCCCGCCGAATTCCGGACTCTGGTGGCCATACCGACGTTAATCGACAGCAAAAGCGGCATTGATAAGTTGATCAATGCCCTTGAGGTTTGTTACCTGGGCAACGCGATGAAACATCTGCACTTTGCCCTGCTTACCGACTTTATCGATGCGCCCCAGCAGCAGCATACGGACGATGCCGAACTGCTGGCCTATGCCAGCCGACAGATGGAGGCGCTGAACGGGCGCTATCCTTGCGAAGGCCCCAGCCACTTTTTCCTGTTTCACCGCAACCGCGAATGGAACGAAAAACAGGGCGTGTGGATGGGGCTGGAGCGTAAACGCGGCAAACTGAACGCGCTGAACGACTGGCTGCGCAACCGCGGTAACGCCTTCTGTACTCAGATTGGCGACGGGCTGGAGGTGCTGAAAAACGTCAAATACGTCATCACCCTGGACAGCGATACCGTCCTGCCGCGTGAAAGCGCTCACCAGTTAATCGCCGCCATGGCGCATCCGCTCAACCAGCCGCAGTATGACGCCCGTCAGCAGCGGGTGGTGGAAGGTTACGCCATCCTGCAACCGCGCATGGCCGAAGAGATCCCGAGCTATGGGCAAGGCCGCTATGCCGCACTGTGCAGCAGCACGCCGGGCAATGACCCCTATACGCTAATGGCCTCGGATATCTATCAGGATCTGTTTGGCGAAGGCTCGTTTATTGGCAAGGGCATCTACGACGTAGACGTGTTCTCGCACAGCCTGAAGGGAACCTGCCCACCGAATCTGGTACTGAGTCACGATCTGCTCGAAGGCTGTTATGCCCGTTCCGGCCTGCTGAGCGACGTGCTGCTGTACGAGCAGTATCCCAGCAACTATCTGGTGGACGTCGCGCGCCGTACCCGCTGGATCCGTGGGGACTGGCAACTGCTCAACTGGCTGCTGCCACGGGTGAAAACAGAAGGCGGCACCCGCACCGCCAACCCACTGAGCACCCTGTCGCGCTGGAAACTGTTCGATAACCTGCGCCGCAGCCTGACGGCGTCCAGCCTGCTACTGTTGCTGTTTTGCGGTTTCGTCTGGCTGCCGAATACCCGTTATTGGCTGGCGGTGTTCGCCATTATTCTGCTGCTCCCTACCCTGCTGGCGCTGGCTCAGGATATTGTGCATAAACCATCGCGCAGACCTTTCCTGCAGCACCTGCGGCTGGCGCTGAACGGCTCGCTGCACCGCTTGGCACAGGTTGGGCTGCGGTTGGCGACGCTACCGCATGAAACGCTGTACAGCCTGAAAGCGATTATTGTCACCCTATGGCGGCTACTGGTCACTAAACGCAATCTGCAAGAGTGGACCAGCTACGATCAATCCAAAAACCGCCAACAGGTCACGCTGGAAAACTTCTATCGCGCCATGTGGATCAACCCGGTGGCCGGGCTGGCACTGCTGTTTTTCACCGTACTGCATAACCCGATGGCGCTGCTTATCACACTGCCCTTCGCCGCCCTGTGGATCCTGGCCCCCTGGCTGCTGTGCTATCTCAGCCACGAACCGCAGCGCAGCAAGACTGCCATTAACGAAGAGCAGCGGCGCTTCCTGCGCCATACCAGCCGCCAGACCTGGGATTTCTTCAATACCTTCGTCAACCAGCAGGAAAACTGGCTGCCGCCGGATAACTACCAGGAAATACCGGAGCCGGTCGTCGCGCACCGCACGTCACCGACCAATATCGGACTGTCGCTATTGGCCAACCTTACTGCCTATGACTTCGGCTATCTGACGCTCAGTGAAGCACTGCGGCGTATCGAGTTGACGCTCAATACTCTGGACCGCATGGAACACTACCGCGGCCATCTGTACAACTGGTACGACACTCGCACGCTGGAGCCGCTGAACCCGCGTTATATCTCCAGCGTCGACAGCGGCAACCTGGCCGGTCATCTGCTGACGCTCAGCGCCGGCCTGCCGGCTCTGGCCCACCAGCCGGTCATTGATCCGCTACGGATACTGACCGGGCTGGGCGACAGCCTGCAACTGCTGGAGCAACACTGGGGTGACGCCGCACCGAAGAACCTGCCAAAACTGCGTAACCATTTTGAGCAGGCGCACCACTGCCATCCCGCCGCCCTGCTGGCGGAGCTGAATGCCATGCGAAATTACAGCAATGGGCTGCAGGAACCGGCGCTGAATCACGATGAAGAAACCAAGCGCGGGGCCGGTGCGCTGCATCAACAGCTCAACGAGCTTTGTGCCGAATGGGCGCTGTGGTTCGGTTGGTTGAACGACGGCCTGTCCGAACTGGAACAGGTGCCCAGCCTGCACTGGCTGGCAAACCCACCGGAAACATTGAGGCTGTCGCCAGAGCAACAAAGCCCGTTCGACGAGGCTTGCGCCCTGGCACAGGAGCGACTGACCCAGTTGTACAGCCTGCAGCAGCGGCTGGAAAAAATGGCGCAGATGGACTTCAACTTCCTGTATGACGAATCGACCCATTTACTGACCGTCGGCTTTAACTGCGATCAAAACCGCATGGACGGCAGTAAGTACGATTTGCTGGCCTCGGAAATCCGTCTGACCAACTATGTCGCCATCGCCACTAACCAGGTACCCCAACGCAGTTGGTTTGCGCTTGGCCGCCTGTTCACCCTGATCGACCATAAAGCGGCATTGATGTCGTGGAGTGGGTCGATGTTTGAATACCTGATGCCCCAGTTGGTGATGCCCGCCTATCCTGACTCGCTGCTGGTGCAAATGTGCCGGGCGGCAGTGGAGCGACAGATTGCCTGGGGCAAGGAGCGCGGCGTGCCCTGGGGCATTTCCGAATCCGGCTATTTTGGCTTCGATGCCGATCAAAACTATCAATACCACGCCTTTGGCGTGCCAGGGCTGGGCCTGAGGCGCGGGCTGGGTGACGATATGGTGGTTGCGCCTTACGCTACGGTGATGGCGCTGATTGTTGACCCGGACGCCGCCTGCAATAACCTGGTCACGCTGGAACAAAATGGCGCCAAAGGCCGTTACGGTTTCTACGAAGCGCTGGATTACACCACCGCTCGCCTCAGCCGTGGCCAACTGTATGTGATTATCCGTTCTTATATGGCGCACCATCAGGGCATGAGCTTCCTGGCCCTGTCGCACCTGCTGCTGGATGCGCCGATGGTGGCGCGCTTCGCCAACTATCCGGCATTCCAGTCGACGCGGCTGCTGTTGCAGGAACGGGTGCCGGATGCCGTTGAGCTTTACAGCACCCGCCGCCATTTCGAAACGCACGAAGGCACCATTACCCCGGCCAGCTTCGCCGCACGCGAATTTAACCGGGTGGACACGCCGATCCCGGAAGTGCAGTTGCTGTCCAACGTCAATTATCACCTGATGTTGACCCAGGCAGGCGGCAGCTACAGCCGCTGGCAAAACCTGGCGCTAACCCGCTGGCGCGAAGATGCCACCTGCGATAACTGGGGCGCCTTCTGCTACCTGCGCGATCCGCAAACCGGCGAGGTATGGAGTAATACCTGGCAACCGATCGGCGGGGCTGCCAAGGGCTATAGCGCCGTGTTCAATGATGCCGGTGCCGAGTTCCAGCGCCAACAGGGGTCGCTGTCGGTCAAAACGCAGATCGTGGTGTCACCGGAAGACGATATCGAGCTACGCCGTGTGACGCTGGTAAACCGCGGGAAACAGCCGCGCACTATCGAAATCACCAGTTATGCGGAAGTGGTGCTGGCACCCGCCGGTAACGATCTGGCTCACCCGGCCTTCAGCAATCTGTTCGTACAGACCGAACTGCTGCCGGATCAGGAGGCTATTTTGTGCCACCGTCGCCCGCGCGAACCCCAGGAGAAATGCCCGTGGCTACTACACATGATGACGGTACAGGGGCGTTCCAGCCAAACGTCGTTTGAAACCGATCGCGCCAGGTTTATCGGCCGTGGCCGTACCCCGGCCAACCCGCAGGCGCTGTATCAAAATGCGCCGCTGAGCAACAGCGCCGGTCCGGTCATTGACCCGATCATCGCTATTCGCCAGCGCGTGGTATTGGAACCGAACGTACCGCTGACGCTGGATATTTTCTATGGCGTCTGTGAAGACCGCGTCAGCAGCCTGGCAATGCTGGAGAAATACCGCGACCGTCATCTGGCGGATCGCGTGTTTGAATTGGCCTGGTCGCACAGCCAGGTGGTGCTGCGCCAACTCAACGCCAATGAGGAGGACGCCAATCTGTTCAACCGCCTGGCCAGCGCGGTGGTGTTCCCGGCGCAGGAAATGCGTGCCGCCAGCAACGAAATCATCCAGAACCGACGCGGCCAGTCAGGGCTGTGGGGACATTCGATCTCCGGCGATCTGCCTATCGTGTTGTTGACCGTCACCGACGGTGAGAACATCGAGCTGGTGCAGCAACTGATCCAGGCGCACAACTACTGGCGACTGAAAGGCCTGCAGGTGGATCTGGTGATCCTCAACGAAGACGTCGGCGGCTACCGCCAGGAGCTGCAAAATCAGATCATGAGCCTGATCGCCGCCGGTATGGAATCCACCCAGACCGATAAGCCCGGCGGCATCTTCGTACGCACCAGCGAGCATATGTCACCGGAAGATCACCGGCTACTGCTTAGCGTGGCACGAATTTATCTCGACGATCGACGCGGTGGCCTGACCGAACAGCTCAACCAACGCCTGCAACTGCCGCAGGTCCTGCAGCAACCGCTGTCGCCGGTCACCGCCTCGTCGAAACTGGCAACGGTGGATAATCTGCCGCGTAACCTGCATTCACCGCAGTTGCCCGCCATCGACGCACTGCAGTTCTATAACGGCCTCGGCGGTTTCTCGGAGGATGGTCGCGAATATGTCATTGCGATGAATGAAAGCAAGATCACCCCTGCGCCTTGGTCAAACGTGATCGCCAACCCGATGTTCGGCTCGGTGATCTCGGAAAGCGGCCAGGCCTACACCTGGTACGAAAACGCCCATGAATACCGCCTGACGCCGTGGGATAACGATCCAGTCTGTGATCGCAGCGGGGAAGCCTTCTATCTGCGTGACGAAGAGAATGGACATTTCTGGTCACCGACACCGCTGCCTGCCCGCGGCCGTGGTCACTATCTGACCCGTCACGGTTTCGGCTATAGCGTGTTCGATCACCGCGAAAGCGGCATCGACAGCCAGCTCACCGTGCTGGTGGCCAAAGAAGCGCCGGTAAAACTGTTCCTGCTGACGCTGACCAATACCTCCGGGCGTACCCGCAAGCTGTCGGCCACCGGCTACGTGGAATTTATCCTCGGCGATCTGCGGCAAAAATCGGCTATGCACATCGTCACCCAGGAGGCTACGCTCGATAGCGGCTGCGGCATCCTGGCCACCAACCATTACGGCGGCAGTGGTTCGGAACGAACGGCTTTCTTCGGCGTGACCGGTGCGCACTGTTCTGTCAGTGGCGATCGGCGTGAATTCATTGGCCGCAATGGAACGTTAACCAGCCCGGCGGTGCTGAAGCTGCGGCGGCTGTCCGGCAAGACCGGCGCAGGCATGGATCCTTGCGGTGCGGTCCAGTCGGCCATCAGCCTGATCGATGGCGATCAGCGCAGCTTTGTCTTCGCTCTGGGCCTTGGACAAAACGCCGATGAGGCCGAAGCGCTGTTGCAAAAATACCTGCGGGAAGACAGCCTGCAGGATGAACTGCAGCAGGTCGCGGCACATTGGGACACTATTCTCAACAAGGTGCAAATAACCACGCCACAGCCGGCCGTCAACCTGCTGGCCAACGGCTGGTTGCTGTACCAGACCCTCTCGTGCCGCATTCAGGCACGCAGCGGTTACTATCAATCCGGCGGTGCCTTTGGCTTCCGCGATCAATTGCAGGATACGCTGGCGCTGACCCATGCCGCGCCTGAGCGCCTGCGGGAACAGATCCTGCTGTGCGCCTCACGCCAGTTTGTCGAAGGCGACGTACAGCACTGGTGGCATCCACCGCAGGGCAATGGCGTACGCACGCGCTGTTCGGATGACTATCTGTGGTTGCCGCTGGCGATTTGCCACTACCTGGACGCCACCGACGATCAAGCCATTCTGGAGGAACAGGTGGGCTATCTGGAGGCGCGCAAACTGGCGCCGGGCGAGGAATCCTCTTACGAACAACCGGCACCTAGTGCGATACAGGAGACGCTGTACCAACATGGCGTGCGGGCATTGAAACACGGGCTGACCTTTGGTGAGCATGGCCTGCCGCTGATGGGGGCCGGTGACTGGAACGACGGTATGAATATGGTGGGTCTGGAGGGCCGCGGCGAGAGCGTGTGGCTCGGCTTCTTCCTGTTCCATATTCTGCAGCGCTACGGCGCACTGGCGCAGCGTCGTAACGACGCCGAACTGGCCGCGCAGTGCCGTCAACAAGCCGCCACCCTGCGCGATAACCTGCGCGATCACGCCTGGGATGGCGAATGGTATCGCCGGGGCTATTTCGACAGCGGGGAACCGCTGGGTTCCCATGAATCGACAGAGTGCCGCATCGATGCCATCGCCCAGAGTTGGTCGGTGCTGTCCGGAGCCGGTGATGAGCCACGCAGCCTGCAGGCGATGCAATCGCTGGATAAACATCTGGTCGACGACCAGGCCGGGCTGATCAAACTGCTGACGCCGCCGTTTGACGGCAACGGCCCGAATCCGGGCTATATCCGCGGCTATCTGCCCGGCGTGCGCGAGAACGGCGGCCAGTATACCCACGGCGCGGTATGGGCCGTGATGGCCTTTGCCGAAATGGGCAATATTGAACGCGCCTGGGAGTTGATGGCACTGATCAACCCGATCAACCACAGCCTGGACAGCACCGCAGCCGAACGCTACAAGGTCGAGCCTTACGTGGTTACCGCCGATATTTATGCGGTGGCGCCGCATGTTGGCCGCGGCGGCTGGAGTTGGTATACCGGATCCGCCGGCTGGATGTACCGGTTGATCGTCGAGTCACTGCTGGGGCTGAAACGCCATGGGGATCGGCTGACCGTCAACACCCGTCTGCCGGCGGACTGGCCACAGGTGACGCTTAACTATCGGGAAGGCGGCAGCGAGTATCAATTGACCGTCCGGCAGGGTCAGGGGGCGGCACAGGTAACTATCGACGGTGAAATACAGCCGGAGGCGGTGATAACGCTGGTAGACGATGGCAAAACCCATCAGGTAGAGGTGACGCTGGGGCAATAAACATCGGGGCGCGGCGGTGGCCGCGCCCAACTTCCAGGGAGCTTATTTACGTGACAGCAGCAAGCCCAGTACCAGACCGACCGTCGCACCAATACCCACGCTGTGCCATGGGTTTTCACGCACGTAACCGTCGGTGCGGCAAACCGCGTCCTTGGCTCGCGCATAGTAGGACTCGGTAGTATCAGCCAGTCGCGACTTAACCTCGCTCAATGCTTCTTCGGCATGTGACTTGATGTCGATATAGGCCTGATCGGCGCGATCGCCGGAGTACCTCAACACTTCTTCCAGCGTGTCGCTCAGCATTCTCAGATCGTCATCGAGCGTGGTTTGATCCCTATCCGTATTTCTCGCCATGTTAAGTTCTCCGTGATTAAAAATGATACGGTCCTTAACTATAGACAAGGATCGCCGCTCTTCGCCATCAGACTATTGGCTAAAATCAGAACACCAACTGTACTTTGGCCGCCTGACTCTTGTCACCGGCAAAGGCCAACGCCTGCGCCAGTTGCTGGTTATCAAACTCGGCAGACAGCAGCGGCAATGGATTGACTGTCCCCTCGGCCAACCAGGCTACCGCCAAATCAAATTCTTCAACAAAACGGAACGAGCCCAGCAGGTTCAACTCTTTGGCGATCAGCAACATCAGCGGGAAATCCGGGAAGCTGCCCCCCATGCCCACCTGTACTACCGTGCCTTTGGCCCGGGTGACTTCCAGGCAGCGCTGCAACGACGACGGATGGCCAGAGACTTCAAAAGCGATATCAAAGTACCCTTTTTCCTGCTGGTAGAGGCTAAAGTCGTCATTGCCGGCATGCAGACAACGGGTTGCCCCCATTTTTTGGGCAATATCCAGACAACGTGGGCTGAGATCGGCACAGACAATTTCGCCGGCGCCCAGCGCCTTCAATGCCGCCACCAGCAGGCAGCCAATTGGGCCAACGCCGGAAACAAACACCTTTTTCCCTGTCACTTCGCCGGGCTGCTTCGCCGCGTGTATCGCCACCGCCAGCGGTTCGGCAAATACCATCACCTTTTCATCACGATCGGCGTCAAAGGCAATACACTGCGCGCTATCGACCACCTTGTACTGGGTGAAGGCACCGTCAACATGCGGGAAATACATCGCGCTGCCGAAGAAACGCATCTGAGTACACTGGTTTTGCTGACTTGCCAGACAATACTTGCACTGCCCACAGGGTTTGCTGGGGTTTAACGCCACCTTCTGACCCACCGGCAGGCGGGCAGTATCACTGGCCACCACTTCACCGATCACCTCATGGCCGAGCACCATCGGCTGACGCACCTGGAAACTGCCGACTTTGCCTTCCTGGTAATAATGCAGGTCGGAACCGCAGATGCCGCCACGGGTGATTTTCACCAGCGTACCGATCCCCTGATAATCCACTTCCTGCTCCACCACCGCCACGTCATATTTGCCGTTTACCACGCAGGATTGGGTTTGAATTCTCATCATGATTTCTCCTGGGCAAGCGGCTATACCGCCGCGGACATGCCGCCATCGACAAACAGCAGCTGACCATTAACAAAATCGGAAGCCTGGGACGACAGGAACACCGCCGCACCAATCAGCTCTTGCGGGTCACCCCAGCGGGCGGCCGGGGTGCGCTTGGTCAGCCAGGCGGTAAACTCCGGGTTGTCCACCAGCACCTGAGTCATTTCGGTTTTGAAGTAGCCCGGCGCGATGCCATTAACCTGAATGTTGTAACGCGCCAGTTCAACGCACATGCCCCGCGTCAGCATTTTTACCGCGCCCTTGGAGGCGGCATACGGGGTGATAGTGTCGCGGCCCAGTTCGCTCTGCATCGAGCCAATATTGATAATTTTGCCGCTTTGGCGTTGTACCATATGGCGAGCTACGGTTTGCGACACTATAAATACCGCCTTCTGGTTGACGGCGATAATGTCATCCCAGTCTTTTTCCGGGAACTCGGTAAAGGGATGACGCCGCTGGATCCCGGCGTTATTAATCAGCACGTCAATGCCGCCACTTTCCGCCTCAATCCGTTCAATGGCGGGATGAATAGCCTGCGAATCGGTGACGTCAAAAGCCGCAGCATCGGCGCGAAAACCTTCGCGTCGCAGTGTTTCAACGGCGCGCTGGGCGTTTTCCTGCGTGGTGGCATTAACCAGAATATGGGCGCCATACTGCGCCAGCCCACGAGCCAGCAAAAAACCAATGCCGCGAGAAGCGCCGGTAATCAGTATTTTTTTGTTATCTAGTGAAAATAAATTGTTCATAACGTTCCCCGGCGATGTCATTTGGATAGGACTGACGCCTATCTCAGCGGATCATCGCCGGTAAAAACGTGATAAAGATCACTTAAAATCGTGTTACTAAAAGCTGTTACCTTTAACGTGAAGCCACGCATTCCAGTGCGCCCAATAATTAATTCATTTCATTGAAAAATAGGGATTTTACACTTTATAACGTCGATTGTTATCGCCAGATCGATTTGTTAACATGGCAGAATTCGCGATCTCTACGCCCCACGCTGTTAAGGCCCCTAAATGAAGAACCAACGCGTCACGCTGCAGGATATTGCACTGCTCGCCGGTGTGACCAAAATGACCGTCAGCCGCTATCTGCGCACGCCGGACAAGGTGGCTGCCGAAACGGCTGCGAAAATTGCCCAGGTGATGAAAGAAGTTAACTTCACCGACAGCGATGAGGCGCGATCGTCCCAAAAGCCGCGCATCGGCGTGCTGATCCCTTCCTTCAACAACCAGATCTTTGCCGATCTGTTGGCCGGCATCGAATCCATCACCCTCGAACACGGCTATCAAACTCTGGTGGTTAACTATGACTACAGCCGGCAGCGGGAAGAGGAACAGATTATCCAACTGCTGGCCTACCCCATCGCCGGGTTGATCCTCACCGATTCGGAGCACACCCTGCGGGCGGAAAAATATCTGGCGGCAACCAAAATCCCGGTGGCGCAGGTGATGAGTCTTGAAGGGCCCGAGGGACGGATCGCCGTGGGTTTTGATAACTATCAGGCGGGTTTTGACATGACCGAAGCGCTGCTCGCCAGCGGGAAACGCCAGGTGGTTTACTTTGGTGCCATGTCCGACGCACGCGACACCAAGCGTTTCCAGGGCTATTGTCGGGCGATGGAAAATCAGGGACTGACGCCACGGCAAATCACGCCGCATCGGGTCTCGTCGGTCTCGGTCGGTTCTGACATGCTGGCCATGGCCCGCCAGCTCTACCCCAGTCTGGACGGCATTTTGTGCACCAATGACGATCTGGCGGTTGGCGTGTTGCAGGCGTGTCTGCGGCTCGGACTAAAGGTTCCGCAGGACATTGCGCTGTCAGGTTTTCACGGTCTGGATATTGGCAAGGCCACCACGCCGGGCATCGCCAGCGTGATCACCCCAAGGTTTGATATGGGCAAAGTCGCCACAGAGATTTTACTCAAACGCATCAAAGGGGTGCCGTGCATCGAGCGCGTTGACCTGCACTACCGCATTTCACTCGGCGGCACCATTTAAATCAGCGGTTAACATGCTCGGTAACAGCGCCAGCTTGTTTGGGTTTCTCATTGCGTGCCGCCAGCCAAAGACCGCTGTTTTTCATCGCGTAGCCGAACACCAATCCCACCAGTAGGGAGAGGGTCACCAGCGGCCAGTCGCCGCCACCGGCGAAGGTGGCACAGGCGCCAATAAAGGTGCCGGGCACAAACCCCAACCACTGCTGTTTTGCCTGGATACACATCAGGAAAGCCACGGCGCCGGTCAGCAGGTAGCCGATGATGCTCAAGCCTGGGGCCAATTCGCTGCCGTGAATAATCACCATTGCCCAAAATACCCCGCTGCCACAGGTTAGCAAGCTTATCAACAAGCCTTTCAGCCCACCCTGCGGGCAAGCAAAGTAGGCCGTGCAGCCGAGGAAACCGGCCCAGCTAATCAACCCCAGGCTGACGGCCACCCAGCCCCAAACGCCGGAGAGGATCCCGGTTGTCACAGCAATGGCAAAAATAACGTTCATAAACCGACCCGCAGCAGAGAAAGCGCGCAGTTTACTCGAAAATCGGCATTTTTATGTGATGTATTTCACATAAAATATGTAATGAGAAACAAGAAAATTACAAGGATGTGGAATTTGTCACAAAAAAAACCAGCGTGGCAAGCACGCTGGAAATGACACACAACAACACCAGGGAAATCGGCTCGCCACATTGCGCAGCGAGAACATATTTATTTCAAGTTTCAGTCAGCAAGACTTCCGCTTAAAAGAACAAGAATGTTTCAACGCGGGAAGCCCGCACGAGTCACCATGAAGCTCAGAATCAAGCACACCACGGCACTGACCATAAATAACAGGTTGACCGCCAGATGCAGGCTGGCATGGTCAATCACTACCCCCAACAGAATCGGTACCCAGTTGGCGATATAAGCAATAACATAAAACAGCGAAATCAGTCTTGCATGGCTGGCCTTCGGCGAAATCAGGTTCACCAACGTGGCGCTGCCGACAAAAATTGCCCCGTAGGCGTAACCCGCAATCACCATACCGACACTGGCCAGGGCCAACGAGTGAATTTGAATCGCTTCGGCGAACACCACCACGGACAACGCCTGCGCCAGACAGCCAAACATCAGCGAGTGACGTGCATTAACACGACGGCTCAGGATCTGGCTGATACCGGCAATCACCAGGTAAACCGCGATCACGTAACCATAAATACCGCGGCTGTGCATGCCAAGCAGCTTTTCCGACACGCTCGGGCCAATCGCCAAAATGCTGGCAGCCACCGCCCAACAGATAAACAGTGCACCGGCACACAGGTAGAACTTGCCACCGGTCGCACGCAGGCCATCAGCCAATGAGCTTTTTTCCGCTGCGCCATCAACCGCCGCCGCCCCGCTTAACGGCGCGACCACCACTTCAACCGGCCATTTCAGCATCACGCCCAGCGCGGCCACTGCCGCCACCGCCATAATGATAATGAACGGCAGCGAAGTGGTATGGAACCCGGTTTGCAGCGCCACACCGCTGAAAATCGGCCCCAACGCCAGGCCGGTGGTAAACGACAGCGTGGCAATCAGCGCCGCATTTTTACCGCCGTCTTTCGGCCCAAAACGCACCAGCGCAATATTGGCCGCACCGGTTAATGCCCCGGTGCCGATCCCGGCCAGCAAACGCGCCATAAACATCATCAAAAACGAATCGGCCATCGAGAATAGCAAAGCCCCGGCCAGCACCACCAGCAACGCCGGCACAATCATGCTGCGCAAGTCTTTGACCTTGCCGGCCATGTTGCCCACGCCGAACAGTGAGATCAGTACGCCAGCGGCATAGGCGCCATAAATGACCGTCAGGCTGACCGAGCTTAGCGCCAACTCATGTTGATAAAGCGGATAAAGCGGCGTCGGCGCACTGCTGTTGAGCAATGCAGACATTAATGCCAGCGCTAAAAACAGCAGAATGGCAAAATGCGACGTGCCCGAATTCGCTTTAGCCGCTTCATCAACAGCCACACCTTCAGACATTTTTCTCTCCCGAAACAATCTGGATAAACACCAAGCCCTGAAACCAAATTCATCAGGAAACGCGTTTATCATACCTTTCGGGTATAACCGTCAAAATAGCCAAGAATGCATCATAGTGATTCATTAATGCATTCTGTTGAATGCAAAATTACACGGCTTCAGCCTTGGTGACCTTCGCCGGGGCGCGTTTCAAAATAGCCAGCGCACCGGAAAGAATAATCAACGCCATGCCGCCCGCGGCAATATAAGACAGTTTCTCGCCAAACAGCAGATAACCGAGCAGCGTGGAGAAAATGATGGTGCTGTAGGAAAGAATGCTGACTATCACCGCATTACCGCTGCCATAGGCACGGGTCATGGTAATTTGCCCCAGGCTGCCGAACACGCCGATAGCGCAGACGCACAGTATCATGCCGCTATCCAGCGTACTGAACCCCACCACCGTGGTCATCACGGCGCCCACTATCGTGCCCACCAGTGAGAAGTAAAACACCACCCGCAGCTCCGGCTCGCCCGTGCGCACCAGCTTGCCGACGTTAAAATAGGCCAGCGCCGTCAGCAGGCCGGAAAGCAGGCCAATCAGCGTGGCGGCATACTCACCGTTCGGCGTATCGGGCCGCAGCAGCACCAGAATGCCAATAAACCCCAGCAGCACCGAGAACAGCAGCTTGCCGGTCAACTGGCCTTTGGAGGTGACAAAGGCGATCGCCGACTGAAAGATTGGGTTGGTGTAGCCCAGCGTAGTGGCGGTGGCGATCGGCAAATGGATCAGCGAGTAGAAGCCACAGTACATCGCCGCATTGCCGATGGCGGCGCGTTTCATATGCAGACCCAGATGGCGGGTGCGAAAACCGAGGTTTTTAACCTGAATTAACGCGGCAACGATCAGCACGTTAATCACAGAGCGATAAAAAATGATGTCGAAAAAGCCGACTTTGGCCGAAGCCAGTTTAATGCTGGCCCCCATCAGCGCAAAGAACCCGCTGGCGACAACCATCCACAAAGCAACCATGATTTCCTCGGAGTGCCGCCCCAATGGGCGACAAAAATAAAACGGGGCGAATCTATTCGCCCCTACGGCAACAGCATCGCGGTGTGAAAGACGACGGCTATTATTCGGCGGCTTTCACCGTCAACGGCTTGTTATCGGCACAAGCGAAGAACACCAGCATTTCGGCCCCTTTATCGCCGGAAACGCCCTGATGCACGATATCTACCGTATCGGTAAAGGAGTCGCCCTGCTTAAAGGTGTGCTTCACACCGGTTTTCTTTACCGTCAGCGAAACGCTGCCGCCGGTCATATACACCGCGCTGATGCACGGATGGGTATGCCAGGCCAGCACCTTGTTCGGTTCCACGGTGACTTTCAGCATGGTGATCTGCGGAGCACCGGCCGGGTAGTGCTGGTACGGCGAACCTTCCCACGACGTCTCGGTTTTCAGCAGGGTTTCTTTGGTAATGCCTTCGCCGTGGTCGTCAGCGGCCTGTGCATAGCCCTGAAATGCCATCATTAATGCCAGAAGTGTCAGTTTATACATCGTTATCGCTCCATGACTACTGTAAGTAAAATAGAATGGCGTGATACAAAGGACAATAATGACGACTCCCGCAATAACAGGGCTACGTCGTTACAAGCCTTTGATACGCTGCTCGTATTCTACGATGCTCTCGGCATAGTAGCGATTAGGTGCCACATGATTTCCTACCAACACTTCTATCAGGAACGGGCCTTCGTGCTCAGCCGCCGCGACCAGTGCCTCATCCAGCTCTTCCAGCGTTGACGCCCTGGCAGAAGAAACCCCCAGACTGTTGGCGAAGGCCTTCCAGTCGTGGTTTGGCAACGCCGTGTAGTCCGCCGAGACGCCGCGGTTCTGCAAGGTGTCGATATGCATCGCACCGTGGGCGCAGTTGTTCATCACCACAAAGGTCATTTTGACCTGATAACGGGCCGCGGTCTGGATCTCCATACCGTGCATCAACATGCATCCGTCGCCGGTGACCACCACGCAGTCGCGGTGCGGCGCCGCCAGCTTGATACCAATGCCGGCACAAATCGCCCAGCCCATCGGTGCCAGGGAGCTTGAGGTATGGTAATCACCACGCCCGCTGGCCAGCCAATGGTGCGCCATAAAGATGCGGTGCGCGCCGGAGTCGACCACTACGTTGGTGTCCGGGCCCATTCGGCTGCGAATGCGTTTGATGGCGTCGCCGGGGTACATATTGGCTTCACCCAGGGCCAGGCGCGCCTGTAAATCGGGCTGCTGTTGCTCCAACGGCAGTTGGCGCACCTGTTCAAGCCAGCCATTGCGCAGGCTCTTGATGGCGACCAGATGCTGATCTTCATCGCTGACCGCATCCAGCAGGTGCCGCAGCGTATCGGTCAGGCTGGAGAAAATCTGCATGTCCGGCTGATAATGCGAGCTGACCTTGTCGAAATCTTCATCAATCACCACCAGCGTTTTGGTGCCATGCAGCCGTGAATTCCAGTTCAGGCTGTCGCGCTGGCTGAGATCGCAGCCCAGCACCAGCAGCACGTCGACCTCGTCGCCATTGATGGTTTCCACCGCCCGGGTATGACCAGCGAAACCATACAGCCCCAGCGCCAGCTCGTGCCCTTCGGGAAAAGCGCCCTTGCCGGACAGCGTAGTGGCAACCGGCAAGCGGTATTTCTCCGCCAGGCGCAGCAGCAGTGCGGCATCCAACGGGTTATTCATACGGTTACCCACCAGGCAGGCAACGTTCAGCCCGCGCAGCAGATAATCATCCAACACCTGCTCCAGCGCCTGTTGGTCGATCGCCGCTTCACGGCACTGTGGCGTACGCTGTGGGCTGGCTTCATAATTGCCGGCTACCGTTTTCTTTTGCATATCGACCGGCACGCTTAAATAAGCGCGGCCTTTACGCTGGGTGTTCAGGCAGGACAAACTGCGCCGCAGTTCGTGCTGCAACGTAAGATTATTTTTCACTTCTATCGCGGCGGAAAGCAGCGGTTTGACGATAGTCAGCTCATCAATGCCGCTATTGCTGCCGTCCTGGAAAGCGCCCTGCGCTTCATGATAAGTGGCGATACCGCCGGCCAGATACAGCACCGGGATTTTATCGGCCTGGGCCGCGGCCATCGCCGGCAGGAAATTCATGGTGCCGGGGCCGGAGATGCCCAAACAAACGCCAAACTTGCGGCTGGCGCGGGCGTAGCCGTCGGCCATAAAGCCGCAGGCGGTTTCATGAGCGCCGACGATGCCGCTAATGGCTGAATGTTCAATGGATTTAATCAGTGGGTACACCAGCTTGCCGGGTACCAGGAATATGTGCTGAATGCCGCGTGCTTCAAGACCCTGGATAATCACATCAGCGTTTGTTTGCTCCGCCGCTTTCGTGCCGGGCGTGGCAATAACCCTGACACCATCCGCAGTTGCCAGTGCTACGGGGGTGTATAACTTCTCTGCGTGAGACTCCATTTTTAATGTCCAGTCGTGGTTGGCCAACCTGATTCAGAGTCGATCCCACCAGGCTGTTAGCCAACAGAGACAGGCTCTCATGCGCATCTGCTTTCGCGTTTAGGGTAACATTGGCACAAAACGTGCGCCAGATCACAGCATAAACGTTGATAAGGATAAAGATTGTCGGGTAAAAATAAAGATGCAAAATCGCTTCACGTTAATGCATTTATTCATATCCTGAAACATAATAAATAATTATGATACCAGCCCTGACTTGTCGCCTAAACCCGTGCCCGTAAGGTTGCGCAAGAATGAACACCAACAAGGCCGATAAGCCAGCATAAAGGAAATGGCATGATGAATTGGGATGACGCACGCTTCTTCCTGGCAGTAGCCCGCTGCGGCACTTTACGAAAGGCCGCCAATGAACTACACGTCGACCAGGCCACCGTCGGACGGCGTATTACCGCTTTTGAAGAGAGCCTGGGATCCAAGCTGTTTATCCGCACGCCGAAATCATTCTCCCTCAGCCCTTTGGGTGAGGAAATGCTGGCAGACGTGATGAATATGGAAAATGCCGTGCAGGCGATTGGCCGCAAGGCCACCAGCGGCGACGACAGCCTGTGCGGTAACGTGCGCATCGCCACCACCGACACCATGGCCGAGGCCTTTGTCATTCCGGCCTTGAAAGCGCTGCGGGAGCAACACCCGTTAATCACCGTCACCCTGCTGACGGCGGTGAATATCTCTGATATTTCCTACCGAGGAGCGGATTTGGCGATCCGTGGCGCACGGCCAGAGTCCGATGAGCTGATTATCAAACGTATGGCAACCATCGAAATGGGGCTGTATGCCACTCAGGACTATCTCGACAAACACGGACTGCCGACCAAGGGCGACCACCTGAGTGGCCATGACCTGCTGATGTTTCCACGCGAGCTGGTGCCGCGCCACTGGAACGACTTTTGTGGCGAAGCGCTGATCGACCCCAATGTAGTTTTGCAGTGCAATTCACAGTTGCTGTTGCGCTCGGCAACGCGTAACGGATTGGGCATCGGCCTGCTGTCCTCCTTCCTGGCGGACAAGGACCCGGATCTGGTACGTATCTTCCCGGAGAATAAAGACTGGGTAGATATCTGGCTGGTACTGCACCCCGATCTGCAGCGCGCCGCACGGGTACGTGCCGTAGTGCAGGCGTTGGAAACCTCGTTTAAAAACAATCCCGGCTGATCGTTCCAGTACTGCATCACTTCCCCGTCCCCATAAAAAAAGGTCGCCGAAGCGACCTTTTTTACTGCCTTGATGCCAATCAGAACATCGGCTGTGCCATCTGCACCAGCGTAATCAGCGGCTGCGGATAAACCCCCAGCAGCAACACTAACGCGGCGGAGATCAACACCACCACACCGCCTGCGGTCAACGCCCAGTTGTTCGGGGTATCGCGCTGCAGCGCTTCCGGCGCGCTGAGGAACAGGCTGACGGTTACACGCAGGTAGTAGTACAAACCGATGGCACTACCCAGCACCACTGCGCCGGTCAACCACCACAGGTGAGCACTGACGCCCATCGCGATAACGAAGAACTTACCGATAAAGCCCAGAGTCATCGGGATACCGGCCAGTGACAGCATCATCACCGTCATTACCGCAGACAGAATTGGCTTATGCCAGAACAGACCACGGTAGGAGAACAGTGAATCGGCATCCGGGCCACGGTACGGGCTGGACATCAGGCTGACGACGCCAAACGCGCCCAGGCTGCTGAACAGGTAACCGGCCAGGTAAACCCCGGCGGTTTCCAACGACAGCTGATGGGTTTGCACCGCAATCAACGCCACCAGCAGATAACCCAGGTGGGCGATCGACGAGTAACCCAGCAGACGCTTGATATTGGTCTGGCTGATAGCCATCAGGTTGCCGAACAAAATAGAGCAGACGGCAATGATCGACAGCACCATGCGCAACGCTTCGTTGTCGGCGGCCGGTGCATACAGGAACAAACGCATCACTACGGCGAAGATTGCAATCTTGCTGGCGGTCGCCAGGAAGGTTGAAACCGGCGCAGGCGCACCCTGATACACATCCGGCGTCCACAGTTGGAACGGCACCAGCGACAGCTTGAAGCCCAGACCGACAATCATCATGCCCATACCCGCCAGGACCAGCGGCTGGTGCATCATGTTTTCTTGCAGGCTTTTGCCCAGGCCAGCCAGTGACAGGTCGCCGGACTCGGCATACAGCAGCGCCATACCAAACAGCAGGAATGACGACGCGGCAGCGGACAGCAACATGTACTTGATGGCCGCTTCCAGCGGACGCTTCTGGCGGTAGGCATAACCCACCAGACCGAACAGCGGCAGCGAGATCAGTTCAATACCGAGGAACAGCGACGCCAGGTGGTTGGCGCTCGCCAGCAGAATGCCACCCAGGGTAGCAATCAGCACCAGCAGGTAGAACTCTTCGCGGTTGTCCGGGTAACCGACCAGCCAAGGATAGGCAAAGGTACAGGTCGCCAGACTCGCCAGAATCACCAGCCCGGTATAGAACATCGAGTAGCCATCAACCCGCAGCAGCGGGGTGACGTCCATTGGGCCTGCCTGGCCGACAAAGTACAGCGAAAGCAGCGCCAGGTTTAGACCGATCACGGTCAGGGTGGCGTTGATAAAGTGGTCGCGTCGCCACGCAATGCCTAGCATCACAACCACCACCGTCAATCCGACGATCAACAGTGGTAGCAATGCGATCAGTTGTTGAGGAGTTATTGTCATGGCGAATTACGGCCTTGTTGTTGAAATTGCTGAAACTGACGAACCAAACCAGTGTTGCACGTTGCTCATCGCCGCATTGGAAGTATCCAGAATCGGCTGCGGGTAAACCCCCAGCAGAACCAGCAACACCACCAGCAGCAGAATGATAAACAGCTCACGCGCGGTCATGCCCGGTAACGGTTGGTCAGACTTGGCTTTGCCGTAATAGGCACGCTGCATCATGATCAACGAGTAAACCGAAGCAAACACCAGACCGAAGGTAGAAATCACGGTGATCACCGGCACAACCTGATAGCTGCCGAACAGGATCATGAATTCACCGACGAAGTTACCGGTACCCGGCATCCCCAGGGTCGCCACTGCGAAGAACAGCGACAGCGCCGGGATGTATTTGATACGCCCCCACAGGCCGCCCATTTCACGCATGTCGCGGGTATGCAGACGTTCGTACAGCTGGCCACAGATGATGAACATACCGGCCGCAGACAGACCGTGCGCAATCATCTGGATCACCGCACCCTGGTAAGCCAGTTGGCTGCCGGTGTAGATGGCAATCAGCACGAAGCCCATATGGGAAACCGAGGTGTAAGCGATCAGACGCTTGATATCGGTCTGCGCAAATGCCATCCAGGCACCGTAGAAGATACCGACCACGCCCAGCCACATGGCGATTGGCGCAAACTCGTGCGACGCTTCCGGGAACAGCGGCAGGCTGAAACGCAACATGCCGTAGGCCGCCGTTTTCAGCAAGATCCCCGCCAGGTCAACAGAACCTGCGGTTGGTGCCTGGCTATGCGCATCAGGCAACCAGCCGTGCAATGGCACTACCGGCATTTTCACCGCAAAGGCGATGAAGAAGCCCAGCATCAACAGGTATTGCACGTTATGGGACATTGGCGTCTGCAGCAGGTCTTCGTAATCGAAGGTCCACACGCCGGTCGCGTTATAGTGCACGAACACCAGGCCCATAATGGCAATCAACATCACCAGACCACTGGCCTGGGTATAGATGAAGAACTTGGTAGCCGCAGTGATACGGGTCTTCCCGTCCGACGCCTTGTGACCCCAGAGTGCAATCAGGAAGTACATCGGCACCAACATCATTTCCCAGAAGAAGAAGAACAGGAACATGTCGATGGCGAGGAACACGCCGATTACCCCACCCAGGATCCACAGCAGGTTCAGGTGGAAGAAGCCCTGGTATTTCTGGATTTCACGCCAGGAACAGAGAATGGCCAGCACGCCCAGCAGGCCGGTCAGCACCACCATCAGCAGTGACAGGCCGTCCAGCGCCAGGTGGATGGAAATACCAAAGCGTGGGATCCACGGCAGCAGGAATTCAGACTGCCACTGCGGAATGCCTTTCGGCGTAGTCAATGTGTAGCCACCCTGCATCCACAGATACAGAGAAAGCGCCAATGTCAGCCCCATTGCGATCAACGCAATCCAGCGCGGCACCTTAGTACCGAAGCGCTCAAACTGCCAGCACAGCAGACCGCCAATAAAGGGGATAAGAATTAGCCAAGGTAATAGCATGGCGTTTTGTGTCCCTTATACGAATAATTTCAAACTTTGTACGTAGCGCCTGCCCTGCAGGGCGCTACGCCCGAAAAATGCGTCTGTTTAAATTATTCAATTAAACCAGAATCAACAGAGCCAATACGACCACTGCACCCACACCCATAGACGCTATATACCAACGCACCTGACCGTTCTCGCTCACTGTCAGACCTCGGTTCCCCCAGCGGGAGAAGATGGCCGGCAGATTCATCATCGAGTTCAGCGGATCACGCTGCAGCAACTTCGCAATACCCAGGTACGGCTTGACGAACACTTTGTCGTACAGCCAGTCGAAGCCCCAGGCATGGAACCACCAGGTCGAGAAGAAACGCCCCGGTGCGCTATTGGCAATGCGGGTCACCAGGCTACGTTTGCCCAGCCACAGCGCCGCCGCCAGCAGGATGCCGACAATAGCCACTACGCCGGAGGTAATCTCCAGTTGCAGCACGCTACCGTGCGCCAGCTCGGTGGTGTCTGGCAGTACGCCCTGCAATGGCGGAACGATCATCGCGCCAACGAAGGTGGACAGCACCAGCAGAACCAACAGCGGCAGGTGGTGAGTGATGCCTTTACCGGCATGCGCTTTGATTTTCTCTTCGCCATGGAACACGATGAAAATCATACGGAAGGTGTACAGCGAGGTCATGAACGCACCGACCAGACCGGCAATCATCAGGTTGATGTGACCGTTAGCCATCGCACCGGCCAGGATCTCATCCTTACTGAAGAAACCTGCGGTGATCAGCGGCAGTGCCGACAGCGCAGCGCCACCCACCAGGAAGCAGACGTAAACCAGCGGAATGCTCTTGCGCAGGCCACCCATCTTGAAGATGTTCTGCTCGTGGTGGCAGGCCAGGATCACCGAACCGGAGGAGAGGAACAGCAGCGCCTTGAAGAACGCATGGGTCATCAGGTGGAAGATAGCCGCATCCCACGCCTGCACGCCCAACGCCAGGAACATGTAGCCAATCTGGCTCATGGTGGAGTAGGCAAGCACGCGCTTGATATCGGTCTGCACCAGCGCGGCAAAGCCGGCCAGCACCAGGGTCACCGCCCCGATAATGCCCACCAGATGCAGCACTTCCGGCGCCATCAGGAACAGGCCGTGAGTACGGGCAATCAGGTAAACGCCCGCGGTCACCATGGTTGCTGCGTGGATCAGTGCAGAAACCGGGGTTGGACCCGCCATCGCGTCTGCCAGCCAGGTCTGCAACGGCAACTGCGCCGATTTACCGACTGCACCACCCAGCAACATCAACGTAGCCCAGGTGATCGCCGTATCGCCGACCGCCAGTTTTTGCGGTGCCAGGATCATCAGTTCGCGGATGTTCAGCGTGCCCAGCTCGTTGTAGAGGATGAACAGCGCAAATGCCAGGAACACGTCACCGACGCGGGTCACGATGAAGGCTTTCATTGCCGCCGCACCGTTGGCCGGATCCTTGTAATAGAAACCGATCAACAGGTAGCTGCACAGGCCCACGCCTTCCCAACCCAGGTACAGCAGCAACAGGTTGTCTGCCAGTACCAATACCACCATGCTGGCGATAAACAGGTTGGTGTACGCGAAGAAGCGTGAGTAGCCCTCTTCACCGCGCATGTACCAGGAAGCGAACATGTGGATGAAGAAGCCCACGCCGGTCACCACTGACAGCATGGTCAGCGACAGGCCGTCCAGCGTCAGGGTCACGCCGATATTGAAATTACCGACGCTCATCCAGTTCCACAGGTTTTGCTCAAACAGCTGCACACCCGTGGCTTTCTGGGCGAAGAAGTCCATACCCACGTGGACCGTGACCAGAGCAGCCAGGCCGATAGAGCCTACGCCGACGATTGCCGAGGTGTTCTCAGACCAGCGGCCTCGGGAGAAGGCCAACAGCAGGAACCCGATCAGCGGTAGCAGAATAGTTAAATATAATAGGTTCATCCGCGCATCTCACTGACAGTATCAATATTCAGGGTATGACGACGACGGTAAAGCTGCAGCAGCAATGCCAGACCAATACTGGCCTCAGCGGCTGCCAGGCTGATCGCCAGGATATACATCACCTGCCCGTCCGGTTGGCCCCAATAGCTGCCCGCCACGATAAACGCCAGTGCCGCGGCGTTGATCATCACTTCCAGGCTGATCAGCATAAACAGCAGATTGCGACGCACCAGCAACCCGGTCAGACCCAGGACGAACAGAATTGCCGCCAGGATCAGGCCATGTTGAAGAGGGATCATGCTTGCTCCTCCGATTTTCTTCTCGCCATTTCGCTACCGGCCGGGGCGTTGCTCAACACCTCACCCGGTTTGTGCTCACGGCCAATGTGGAAGGCAACAACCAGACCTGCCAACAGCAGCATTGAAGCCAGCTCAACCGCCAGAACGTAAGGACCAAACAGGCTGATCCCCACCGCTTTAGCGTCGACCATCTCACCGCTGATGCCCTGATCGGACACGCTGCGGATAGCGACAATCAGCACCACCAACAGCGCCAGCGACAAGATGCCAGGGCCGATCCACACCGACGGTTTGAGCCAATCGCGCTCTTGTTGCTGCACCGCGTTGCCGAGGTTCAACATCATCACCACGAACACGAACAGCACCATGATGGCACCGGCGTAGACAATGATTTCCAGTGCCGCGGCGAAGTAAGCGCCGAGTGAGAAAAAGACTGCAGAGATCGCCAGTAACGAGACGATCAGATACAGCAACGCATGCACAGGATTGGTATGCGAGATCACGCGAATTGTCGCGATCACCGCAATAAAACCTGCCAGATAAAAGGCAATTTCCATGCTTGCTGGCTCCTTAAGGCAACAGACCTTTGACGTCGATCGGTTTGGCTTCGTTTTCGGCTTCGCCCTTGGCTTTGCCGTCAATCGCCATACCGGCCATCCGGTAGAAGTTATATTCCGGATATTTACCCGGCCCCGAGATCAACAGATCTTCTTTTTCGTACACCAGATCCTGGCGCTTGAACTCACCCATTTCGAAATCCGGCGTCAGCTGGATCGCGGTCGTTGGGCAAGCTTCTTCGCACAGGCCGCAGAAAATGCAGCGCGAGAAGTTGATGCGGAAGAACTCCGGGTACCAACGGCCATCTTTCTGTTCTGCTTTTTGCAGCGAGATACAGCCCACCGGGCAGGCAACCGCACACAGGTTACAAGCCACGCAGCGCTCTTCGCCGTCCGGATCGCGCGTCAGCACGATGCGGCCACGGTAGCGCGGCGGCAGGTAAACCGGTTCTTCCGGATACATCTGGGTTTCGCGCTTGGCGAAGGCGTGCAGGCCTATCATCCAAATGCTGCGCACCTGGGTGCCGAAACCAACCAATAACTCTTTCAATGTCATGGTTTATTCACCCCTTATTGAGCGTTGTACAAAATGACGGCGGCAGTCGCCAGCAGGTTCAGCAGCGTCAACGGCAGACACACTTTCCAGCCGAAGGACATCACCTGGTCATAGCGCGGACGTGGCAGAGCAGCACGAATCAGAATGAACATCATCATGAAGAAAGCCGTTTTCAGCGCGAACCAGACGAATGGCGGCAGGAATGGACCCTGCCAGCCACCGAAGAACAACGTCACAATCAGGGCAGAAACGGTGACGATACCTATGTATTCACCCACAAAGAACAGCCCGAACTTCATGCCGGAATATTCAATGTGGTAACCGTCAGCCAGTTCCTGCTCGGCTTCCGGTTGGTCAAACGGGTGACGGTGACACACCGCCACACCGGCAATCGCAAAGGTAATGAAACCAAAGAATTGCGGGATGACGTTCCACATATGCGCCTGAGACTCAACGATCGCCTGCATGTTGAAGGAGTCCGCCTGTGCTACCACGCCCATCAGCGACAGGCCGATGAACACTTCGTAGCTCAGGGTTTGCGCAGAAGCACGCATTGCCCCCAACAGCGAGTATTTGTTGTTGCTCGACCAGCCGGCGAACAGCACGGCGTATACCGCCAGGCCGGCCATCATCAGGAAGAACAAAATACCGATGTTGAGGTCGGACACCGCCCAGGTCGGGCTGACCGGGACGATGGCAAATGCCAGCAACAGGGAAGTAAAGGCGATCATCGGCGCCAGGGTAAAGATCACCCGGTCGGAGAATTTCGGTACCCAGTCTTCCTTGAAGAACATTTTGATCATGTCGGCGACCAGCTGCAGCGAGCCACCCCAGCCGACACGGTTTGGTCCATAACGGTTCTGGAACAGACCGAGCAAACGGCGTTCGCCGAAGCTCATGAATGCCCCACAGGTGACTACGACCAGCAGGATCACTACCGCTTTAACAATGGAGATCAGAATGTCGATCACCTCAGGGGTAAACCAGCTCATCGTGTCGCCTCCCGCAGATTTTCAACCGTTGCACCCACCAGTACCGGCGGGATCCCTGGCAAGCCGAGCGGTAAGCCCAGTTGGCCCTGGGTCAGGGTTTCACTCAGACGCACCGGCAGACGCAGGGTCTGGCCCGCACAGCTGAACTCCACCAGCGCACCGGCATTAACGCCCAGCGCAGCCGCATCGGTCGGATTGACCATCACATAGGCATCCGGCATGCGCTGCTGAATCACCCCGGAACGCTGTGACATTTCATCACTGCCGAACAGGTGGTAATAAGGCGCAACACGCCAGCCTTGCTGTTGACCAAAGGCGGCAGGCACGCGGTCGAAGTAACCCAGTTTGCCCTCCCCCGCTTCGATCAAACGCACGCCCGGATCGCCATGACGCAGCTTGCCGCCCACTTCGGCCTGGAACTTGTTCCATGCTTGCGGTGAGTTCCAACCTGGTGCCCAGGCAAATGGGATCTGCTGGCGGTCAGCGAACGGACTGTTGTTCCCTTCCATTGAGAAGGCGAACATGGTGTCTTTATCCTGCGGCTGACGCGGTTCGTGCACGCTGATATTGGCGCGCATCACCGTACGGCCACTGGAGCGAATCGGAGAACGCGCCAGTTTCTGACCGCGGATACGGAAACTCGCGTCCGGTGCAGCATCGACAATGCCCTGCAACTGCGGCAACGCGGTGACACAGGCTTCGATCACATGATCAAGCTGCGTCCAATCCACGTGGCGGCTGGTATAGGTGGAATGCAGCGAGTGCAACCAACGCCAGCTTTCCAGCATTACGGTGTAAACGTCTTTCTTCGCGTCGTCGTAGTACGCCGGATCGTAAACCTGGAAGAAACGCTGAGCGCGGCCTTCCTGGTTGACCAGAGTCCCGTCGCTTTCCGCGAAGCTGGCCGCCGACAGGATCAGATTAGCTTTATCCATGATGGCGGTACGCTGATGATCGACCACGATCAGGTTACTGACCTTGGCCAGTGCAGCGTCCACTTTCGCCGCCGGCGCATGCCGGTAGAGATCGTTTTCCATCACGATGGCCGTGTCGGCTTCGCCGCTTTCCAACTGGATCAGCGCCTGATCGAGCGAACCGCCGCCGATCATCGACAAACCGATGCTGTTGGCGGCGCTGGCTACGAAGGTGATACCGACGTCAGAACCGCGATCCTTCAGCGCCTTGGCGATGTTGGCCGCCGCTTCGATGATGGCTTCGCTACCAGCGTTGCTGCCGGTGACGATCAGCGGTTTACGCGCGTCGGTCAGCGCCTGCACGATGATATCGACTTTCTTGTTCAGGCCGTCAGCCAAATCGTTGACTGCCGGAGCCGCGTTGTCCAGCGCATGGGCGATAGCGAAGCCGAAGCGCGCCTGCTCATCCACCGGTGCACGGTAGTTCCATGCCGCGATATCGTCCAGACGGGTGTTATCCACGTTGGTGACAAACAGCGGGTGTTTGGCGTGCTGGCCAATGTTCTGCACCGCAGCAATCTGCCAGTCGGCAACGCGTTGGGCCGCAGCCATGGCGCGAGCCTTGCCCTTCACCGCCTGACGTACCGACAGGGCAATACGTGCGCCGGTCTGGGTCAAGTCTTCACCCAACACCAGCACTGCGTCATAGCCTTCGATTTCGCGCAGCGCAGGCGTGTGAACGCCGCTGTTTTGCAGCACGTTCAGCATCAGGTCCAGACGGCCCTGTTCGGCCTGCGAGATACCGGTATAGAAGTTCTCGGCACCCACCAAGTCACGCAGTGCGAAGTTACTTTCCAGGCTGGCGCGTGGTGAGCCAATGCCGATGGTTTTCTTCGCCTGACGCAGAATATCCGCCGCGCCCTGCATCGCCTGCTCGGCGTTCAGGGTGATCCAGTCGTCGCCACGCAGTTGCTGTGGCTGACGTGGACGATCTTTCTGGTTCACGTAGCCATAACCGAAGCGGCCGCGGTCACACAGGAAGTAGTGGTTCACGCTGCCGTTATAACGGTTTTCGATACGACGCAGTTCGCCATAGCGCTCGCCCGGGCTGGTGTTACAGCCGATGCTGCACTGCTGGCAGATGCTCGGTGCAAACTGCATGTCCCACTTACGGTTATAGCGCTCGGAGTGGGTTTTGTCGGTGAACACGCCGGTCGGGCACACTTCCACCAGGTTACCGGAGAACTCACTTTCCAGCGTGCCGCTCTCGACGCGTCCGAAGTAGACGTTGTCGTGCGCGCCGTACACACCGAAGTCGGTGCCGTCCGCATAATCCTTGTAGTAGCGCACGCAACGGTAACAGGCGATACAGCGGTTCATCTCATGCGAGATAAACGGCCCCAGCTCCTGGTTGTTGTGAGTACGCTTACTGAAACGGTATTTACGGAAGCTGTGGCCGGTCATTACTGTCATATCCTGCAGGTGACAGTTACCGCCTTCTTCACATACCGGACAGTCGTGCGGGTGGTTGGTCATCAACCACTCAACCACGCTTTCGCGGAACTGTTTGGCTTCGCCATCGTCGATGGAAATAAAGGTTCCATCGGATGCCGGTGTCATACAAGACATCACCAAACGGCCACGCGTATCTTCCGCGTTTTGGTATTGCTTTACCGCACATTGGCGGCAAGCGCCGACGCTTCCCAGCGCCGGATGCCAGCAAAAGTAAGGAATATCGAGCCCGAGGGAGAGACAAGCCTGCAGCAGGTTGTCGGCCCCATCTACGTCGTATTCTTTGCCGTCTACATGAATCGTAGCCATAGTCAGCATGCTTCCAAGTGGCCTGCCTTGCGGCAGGCGTTAATCAAAAATTCTGGCCGTGTCGTCGGGGCGAGTCGGCTTACCAGCGTTGCTTCAGCAGATTATTGGCCTGAATACCGCCAATCGCATGCGCGTTGCTGAAGTGCTTCACTTTGATGCCCGCTTCGAACTCTTCACGGAAATATTTAATTGCGCTTTGCAGTGGCTCTACGGCACCTGGCGCGTGGGCGCAGAAGGTTTTGCCCGGGCCGAGAGAACGGCACAGCTGCTCAAGGGTTTCGATATCCCCCGGCTGCCCTTCGCCGTTTTCCAGCGCACGCAGGATCTTCACGCTCCACGGCAGACCGTCACGGCATGGCGTACACCAGCCGCAGGACTCGCGAGAGAAAAACTCTTCCAGGTTGCGCACCAGCGGAACCATGCCAATCTCGTGGTCTACTGCCATCGCCAGTGCAGTACCGAGACGGCTGCCGGCTTTACCGATGCTCTCGAAGTCCATCGGCAGATCGAGGTGATCGGCGGTCAGGAAGTCGGTGCCCGCGCCGCCTGGCTGCCAGGCTTTGAAACGCAGACCGTCACGCATACCACCGGCGTAATCTTCCAGAATTTCACGTGCGGTGGTACCAAACGGCAGCTCCCAAACGCCTGGGTTTTTCACCCGGCCGGAGAAGCCCATCAGTTTGGTACCGGCATCGTTACTCTTGCCGGCGGAGATCCCCTTGTACCACTCAACGCCGTTCGCCAGGATCGCCGGAACGTTACACAGGGTTTCTACGTTATTGACGCAGGTCGGTTTGCCCCAAACGCCGGAGGAAGCCGGGAAAAGGTGGCTTGGAACGCGGGTTGGCACGGCGGCCTTCCAGCGAGTTGATCAGGGCGGTTTCTTCGCCACAGATGTAACGACCGGCACCGGTATGAACAATCAGCTCGAAGTCGAAGCCGCTGCCCATGATGTTCTTGCCCAAATAACCGGCTTCGGTGGCTTCGGCGATCGCTCGGCGCAAATGCACCGCAGCTTCGATGTACTCACCGCGCAGGAAGATGTAGCCGCGATAAGCCTTCAGCGCGAACGCCGAGATCAGCATGCCTTCCACCAACAGGTGCGGCAGTTGCTCCATCAGCAAGCGGTCTTTATAGGTGCCCGGCTCCATTTCATCGGCGTTACACAGCAGGTAACGGATGTTCATGGATTCGTCTTTCGGCATCAGGCTCCACTTCAGACCGGTGGAGAAACCTGCACCGCCGCGACCTTTCAGCCCGGCGTCTTTCACCAGGGTGACGATCTCGTCCGGAGCCAGGCCTTTAATCGCCTTTTCAGCACCGGCATAGCCGTTCTTGCTGCGATATTCATCCAGCCAAACCGGCTGTTTGTCATCGCGCAGCCGCCAGGTCAGCGGGTGCATTTCGGGAGTGCGTACAATGTCTTTAATCATTGATACTGCTCCAGTAGCGTCTCGATATCTTCAGGCTTCAGCTGACTGTGAGTGTCCTCATCAATCATCATGGTTGGCCCTTTATCGCAGTTGCCCAGGCAGCAGGTTGGCAGCAGAGTGAAACGGCCATCAAAGGTGGTTTGACCCGGTTTGATGCTCAGCTTCTTCTCAATGGCGGCCTGAATGCCCTGATAACCGGTGATGTGACAAACAACGCTGTCACAATAACGGATCACGTGGCGCCCTACTGGCTGACGGAAAATCTGGCTGTAGAACGTGGCCACGCCTTCTACGTCGCTGGCAGGAATGCCCAGCAGCTCCGCGATGGCATGAATCGCCCCATCCGGAACCCAGCCACGCTGCTTCTGCACAATTTTCAGTGCTTCAATGGAGGCAGCGCGTGGATCCTCGTAATGGTGCTTTTCGTGCTCGATCGCATCACGTTCTTCCGCACTCAGCTCAAATGCATCAACGCCGCTCTGGGGAGCGGCCGCATTGATAGGTTCAAGCGCTTGGTTATTCGCGTGATTGTCTTTTTGATCATGCATAGTTAGCGGTCCACATCTGACATTACAAAATCGATACTACCCAGATAGACGATCAGGTCGGAGACCAGGCTGCCACGGATTACCGCTGGGATTTGCTGCAGGTGCGCAAAGCTTGGCGTACGTACCCGGGTGCGGTAGCTCATGGTGCTGCCGTCGCTGGTCAGGTAGTAGCTGTTGATCCCTTTTGTGGCTTCAATCATCTGGAATGATTCGTTGGCTGGCATCACCGGGCCCCAGGAAACCTGCAGGAAGTGGGTGATCAGCGTTTCAATGTGCTGCAGCGTGCGCTCTTTCGGCGGCGGCGTGGTCAGCGGGTGATCGGCCTTGAACGGGCCTTCCGGCATGTTGTTCAGGCACTGTTCGAGAATGCGCAGGCTCTGACGCAGCTCTTCCACCTTCAGCATTACGCGGGTGTAGCAGTCGCTGTTGCCGTCACCGACCGGAACTTCGAAGTCGAAATTCTCATAGCCGGAATATGGACGCCATTTACGCACATCGAACTCGATACCGGTGGCGCGCAGGCCTGCACCAGTGACGCCCCACTCCAACGCTTCTTTAGCATTGTAGGATGCCACGCCGACGGAACGGCCCTTCAGGATGCTGTTCTTCAACGCAGCCTTGACGTAGGAATCCAGACGTTTTGGCATCCACTCAAGGAACTCGCGCAACAGACGGTCCCAACCGCGCGGCAGGTCGTGTGCGACACCGCCAATACGGAACCAGGCCGGGTGCATACGGAAACCGGTGATCGCTTCAACCAGATCGTAGATTTTCTGACGGTCGGTAAAGGCGAAGAACACCGGGGTCATGGCGCCGACGTCCTGAATGAACGTACTGATGTACAGCAGGTGGCTGTTGATACGGAACAGTTCGGACAGCATCACGCGGATGGTATCAACGCGATCCGGCACCTTGATACCGGCCAGTTTCTCAACCGCCAGCACGTAAGGCATTTCGTTCACGCAGCCGCCGAGGTACTCGATACGGTCGGTGTACGGAATGTAGCTGTGCCAGGACTGACGCTCGCCCATCTTCTCGGCGCCACGGTGGTGGTAACCGATATCCGGTACGCAGTCGACAATCTCTTCGCCATCCAACTGCAGAATGATACGGAATGCACCGTGCGCAGACGGGTGGTTCGGGCCGAGGTTAAGGAACATGAAGTCCTCGTTCTCGGTGCCGCGCTTCATGCCCCAGTCTTCCGGTTTGAAGGTCAGCGCTTCCATTTCCAGATCTTCTTTCTGTTTGGTCAACACAAAGGGATCGAACTCGGTGGCGCGTGCCGGGTAGTCTTTACGCAGCGGGTGGCCTTCCCAGGTTTGCGGCATCATGATGCGCGACAGGTGCGGGTGGCCGTCGAAGGTAATACCGAACATTTCCCAGGTTTCACGCTCATACCAGTTGGCATTAGGGAAAACCTTGGTCGCTGTGGGCACGTGCAGGTCTTTTTCAGACAGCGCCACTTTCAGCATGATGTCGCGGTTGCGTTCGATAGAAATCAGATGATAGAAAACAGAAAAATCCGCAGCCGGCAAACCGTCACGGTGGGTGCGAAGACGCTCGTCCACGCCATGCAGATCGAACAGCATGACGTAAGGCTTCGGCTGTTTTCTCAAAAACGTCATTACTTCCAGTAACTGGTCAGGTTTGACCCATACCACGGGCATTCCGGTACGGGTGGGCTGAACAGTAAAGGCTTCCGGCCCAAAACGGTTGCGCAGTTCGCCAATCACCGGGTCGTCAAGGTGATCTCTGGTTTGCCAGGCCGGCAATGCGTCGTGCGTCGTTGAATCTGTCATAATTTTTTTCACCACACTGAAGGGTTATTTCGCCGCAAGTTCACTTTTCGCTGTGTTAACCAATAGCGCACTAAGATGGACGTTAAATGAACGTCTTAAATCTCGTCAGGCGTCCGAAGGTTGGTCACCGCGATACGCTCGCCGTGTTTACGCTCTCTTTCAGACTGCATGTTGGCGCGGTAAACACCCTGATCGCCGACAACCCAGGACAGAGGGCGGCGTTCTTTGCCAATAGATTCCTGCAACAGCATCAGTGCCTGCATGTAAGCTTCCGGGCGCGGTGGGCAACCAGGAATGTACACGTCGACCGGCAGGAACTTGTCCACGCCCTGTACTACGGAATAAATATCGTACATGCCGCCGGAGTTGGCGCAGGCACCCATGGAGATCACCCATTTTGGCTCCAGCATCTGTTCGTACAGACGCTGAATAACCGGAGCCATCTTGGTAAAGCAGGTACCGGCCACCACCATCAGGTCTGCCTGACGTGGCGATGCACGCAGAACTTCGGCACCAAAGCGGGCCACGTCGTGAACGGCGGTAAACGACGTCACCATCTCCACGTAGCAGCACGAAAGACCGAAGTTATACGGCCAAATAGAGTTTTTACGCCCCCAGTTCACCATGTCATGCAATGCATGTTCGAGTTTACCCATGTAAACCGTGCGGTGAACCTGTTGATCCAGGGGATCGGCGACGACCTCCTGTTTTTGCAGGGGGTAACGGTCGTTCTCACCGTTCGGGTCTATGCGGGTGAGCGTATAGTCCATCTTAATGCCTCGTTTTTAACCGACTACTGCGGGTGACTGTTGGTGGCGTTTTTGATTGTGCCTGGCTTGCTCTGGCGCCTGGAGCGCACCGGAGTCCAATCCAATGCGCCAATACGCACCAGATAAACCAGCCCAGCCAATAACACCAAAATGAAAATGGCGGCTTCGATGAAGCCTACCCAACCGCTCTCACGTATGGAGACCGACCAGGCGTAAAGGTACAAGGCTTCAACATCGAAAATAACGAAGAACATGGCGACCAGGTAGAACTTGGCGGACAGACGCATGCGCGCCGTGCCGACCGAGTCGATGCCTGATTCAAACGGGGTATGTTTGGCGCGCGCACGGGCTCTCCCACCCAGGAAGAACGCGCCCATCAGCATTAAACAGCAAAGCCCGATTGCCACGACAAAAAATACGGCGAACGCCCAGTGATGAGCGATAACTTCAGTGGTTGTTGACATACTCTATGCTTACTCATCAAAAGTGGCGTCGATCGCTCTGCTCTTGTTTCTGGCAGTTAGTGCACCACATCGATTTAAGGGAAGGATAAATAAACCACACAAACAAACTGCTATTACAGCAAGTTAGCCAGCGTTTTACTGTGGGCTTTTTACTCCTTTCTATAACCTTTTGTCAACTTTGACAAAAGTATCTACACACTAGTTTACATACTCATCATTTAATTAACATTTGATGCGACCGGCTTAGGCTAAATCGTGTCAGTTAATTGATGTGTAGAAACAGATAGATATAAACCAACATGCTCATTTCAGTTTTACTATACCATTGTCTCAGGAATCTCCTGTTCTTCCACTCACTACCTAGGGGTATTTTTTTGATCCAGGACACGTTTTCAGCATAAACCCTCAAAAAAAGTGTGGCCCTTTAATAATTTTTGTCAATCCCGCCGGTCAAATCGGCCCGCCACAAACTACCAAAATAACCATATTGATTCCAGGCCTTTACCTTTATAATTATTCGTTCAATAAATGACCGAAAGACTATTTTTTCGTCTGATAACCGTTCTCATTAACAATCTTGAAGTCCGACAAATAACGCCTTCACTTTTAAAACCAATCGAAAGCCTCATAAATCTAACTTTGATCGAATTCAGGGCAAAAAAAACCTCCGCCGAAGCAGAGGTTTTATTACCGGGTTTAACGCTTTTGGGCGTTATTCCTCATCGTCAACCAGACAGGTGTCATCTTCCAGCGAGGGACTCGGCCCACTGAAACTGTAGTTGTCGTTGCCGTTCTGCATGGTGCTGAATATCGCCATCGCCAGCTCATTGCCGCACTGGGTATCCTGGCACAGGCTATATTGAGTATCTGGCAGTGCCGGTAGCCCTTCCATTGCACCGAGCACCCGCAGGTCCGGGCTCATCATTTCAATCGGCCGAACGGTGATGCCCAATCCGGCCTTGCAGGCTGCGCGAACGGCGGACAACGTCGAAGCCACATAAGCAATCCGCCATGGGATCCCGGCTTCATCCAGATGTTTGATCGCCATCGAGCGGAACGGACTGGGTTCGTCCATCACCACCAACGGGATCGGTTCGCCGGCCTGGAAATGGTAATCCGCCGCGCAATACCACAGGGTTGGCGAAGTACGCAGCACAATGTGCGGGCGATCCGCGGTAGCCATAGTGGTAATAGCCAGATCGACTTCACCGTTTTCCAGCATGTCGATCATGAACGAGCTGGGTTTCACCCGGACATCAATCGCCAGTTTTGGATACACCGAAGTGACGCGGTTAAGCAGGAAAGGCAGGATGGTATCGGCGGTATCATCAGAAGCGCCAATAGTCAGAACACCTTTAATATTGTTGTACATCAGAGAAGTACAGGCTTCGTCGTTGAAGCGCAGGATTTTCCTGGCGTAGCCGAGAAGCTGAATACCGTGTTCGGTCAGTAATTTGTTGCGCCCATGACGGGCAAACAACTCTTTGCCAACCAGTTGCTCTAACCGCTGCATTTGTTGGCTGACGGCTGATTGAGTACGACAAACGGCGACTGCCGCCGCCGCAAAAGTATTCAAATCAGCAACAGCTACAAAGGTTCTTAGCAGATCGAGGTCGAGATTGAGTATCGGACGATTTGCAGTTGTCATAGTGTTTTCTTCACTTTTTAAATTCTAATTTACAAACTACCCTGGTGTGTTTCTAAGACATCGTTTAAAAGGGACGATGTCAGACATGACAGTACCCCACTCATTAGTGGAGGGCAAAAAAATTACTTTTATTTCGTTACCTCTATCGCCTTTTAAAATGTGATCTATCGAGAATGCTTATACAACGACTGACGTTATAAGTGGTGCAATTGTTTCATTTTTACCGAACAATATATTTTACTCACTCAGATAGCGGGATTACCACACCAATTGTGCTGCACAACCTCCGCAGCCAGACTGGCCTGAGCGTCTTCCTATACGCGAAAGACTAAGAGGTTTCTGTTGTAACGGCCGGTACATTTTTTAATGATTTTAATAAATTCAATCAGTAACATTTATCCCGTCAATAACTAAGGAATAACTACTTAAATGCGGCTTAACAGAGAAACTAAAATAGCGCTAATGTGAATTTTCTTATGATTCAGTTTGGATCGCCGATGGACAAGCGGCCATCAGACGACTCTGGCATTATCATTTCTTTACATTTTAACTCCGTTAAATCCCCTCTGTGGCTTAACAGTAAAGTCCCTTCAGTTAGCTCTGCGTCGATGGCATGGGCCTTTATAGCTCTGCTCACCCGCATCAAATCAGATTAAATAACTACAAATAAAACAAAAACAAGAATTAAACACCATAAAAATACTTCAACATTGTTTATCATCCCTGAAATCAACCTCTGAGCCCTTCGTTTGCACCAAAGGCGTGCACAACCCTTCAAAAGCGTCAGCGCCAGGAGTACATTGGGCAGGTTGCGGTGTTCCACGGTAGGAACGCCCCCATCCCAGCAAAAGGCTCAACTTTCTATGTCCCCCATTGAGAAATCCAGCAAACTGGACAACGTCTGCTATGACATTCGCGGCCCGGTGCTCAAAGAAGCTAAACGTCTTGAAGAAGAAGGCCATAAAGTCCTCAAACTGAACATTGGTAACCCTGCCCCGTTTGGTTTTGACGCCCCTGACGAAATCCTGGTCGACGTGATCCGCAATCTGCCCACGGCGCAAGGCTATTCCGACTCCAAAGGGCTCTTCTCGGCACGTAAAGCGATCATGCAGCACTACCAGGCGCGCAACATACGTGACGTGACCGTTGAGGATATCTACATCGGCAATGGGGTTTCCGAGCTTATCGTGCAATCCATGCAGGCGCTGCTCAACAGCGGCGACGAAATGCTGGTGCCGGCACCGGATTATCCGCTGTGGACCGCGGCGGTTTCGCTGTCCGGCGGCAAAGCCGTGCACTACCTGTGTGACGAAGAAGCCGGCTGGTTCCCGGATCTGGATGATATCATCAGCAAGATCACCCCACGCACCCGTGGCATTGTGATCATCAACCCGAATAACCCGACCGGCGCGGTCTATAGCAAAGCACTGCTGGAGCAGATTGTTGAGATCGCCCGTCAGCACAACCTGATCATCTTCTCCGATGAGATCTACGACAAGATCCTGTATGACGAAGCCGAGCACCATTCGATCGCGGCGCTGGCGCCGGATCTGCTGACCGTCACCTTCAACGGACTGTCCAAAACTTACCGCGTGGCCGGTTTCCGCCAGGGGTGGATGGTACTGAACGGGCCGAAGAAACATGCCAAGGGCTATATCGAAGGGTTGGAAATGCTGGCGTCGATGCGTCTGTGCGCCAACGTGCCGATGCAGCACGCGATCCAAACGGCGTTGGGCGGTTACCAGAGTATCAATGAATTTATTCAACCCGGCGGCCGTCTGTATGAACAGCGCAACCGCACCTGGGAGCTGTTGAACGAAATCCCAGGGGTTTCCTGCGTGAAACCTCAGGGCGCGTTGTATATGTTCCCGCGCATCGATGCCAAACGCTTTAATATTCATGATGACCAGAAACTGGTGCTGGATCTGCTGCTGCAGGAAAAAGTGCTGCTGGTGCAGGGCAGCGCGTTCAACTGGCCGTACCCGGACCACGTGCGCATAGTAACGCTGCCGCGTGTGGATGAACTGGAAATGGCGGTGGGCAAACTGGGGCGTTTCCTGGAAGGTTATCGCCAGTAGTCTCCGTGGGCGCAGCATGCTGCGCCCCTTCCCCTCCGCCGAATCCTAACCGCACGGCCCGAGTTGCATAACCCGCCATCACTGCTCACAATGGAGTTCTCACTTGCCGTTGTAAAAGAGAGCACCATGAGCCAGAGCCACTTTTTTGCCCATCTGTCCCGCTTGAAACTGATTAACCGCTGGCCGCTGATGCGCAATGTCCGCACCGAGAACGTTTCCGAGCACAGCCTGCAGGTGGCATTCGTTGCCCATGCACTGGCGGTGATTAAAAACCGAAAATTCAATGGTAACCTGAGCGCCGATCGCGTCGCCCTGCTGGCGATGTACCATGATGCCAGCGAAGTGATTACCGGCGACATGCCGACGCCAATCAAATACTACAATCCGCAGATCGCCCACGAGTATAAGAAGATCGAAAAGATCGCCCAACAGAAACTGCTGGATATGATCCCGGAAGAATTACGTAACGATTTTCGCTCGATCCTCGATGAACACTATTACACCGAAGACGAAAAGTTGGTGGTTAAACAGGCCGATGCGCTGTGCGCCTACCTGAAATGTCTGGAGGAATTATCTGCCGGCAATAACGAATTCAAACTGGCAAAAGCGCGACTGGAAAAGACTCTGCAACAGCGCAGCAGCCCAGAGATGGATTATTTCATGAAGGTGTTTATCCCCAGCTTCAGCCTGTCGCTGGATGAAATCAGCCTGGATTCGTCCCTGTAATTTTCATGGCGCAGCGCGCTGCGCCGTTAATCAAAATGCATATAGCCAGGGCACAATAATCACGCTGACCAACATCACCAACAGCGTGAACGGCACGCCGATACGCACGAAATCCCCGAACTTATAATTCCCCGGCCCCAGCACCAGCGTGTTCACCGGCGAAGAAACTGGCGTCATAAACGCGGCCGAAGCGGCGATGGCAATAATCATGGCGAAGGGATACGGCGAAACGCCCATTTCACGCGCAGCGGCAATGGCGATCGGTGCCATTAATACGGCGGTGGCGGTATTGGAGATAAACAGGCCAATAGTGGCGCACAGCGCAAACAGGCACACCAGCATCACCCGCGGCCCGGCATCTCCGGCGACGTCCATTAACCCGCGCACGATCAAATCCACCCCACCGGTTTTTTGCAGCGCCTGAGCGAACGGCATCATGCCGACAATCAAGATAATGCTCGGCCAGTGAATCGACTTATAAGCGCTTTCCATGTCGATGCAGCGGAACTTGCCCATCAACAGGCAGGCAATCAGCGCGGCGATCGGGTTAGGGATTTCATCGGTCAGCATCATCGCCACCATCAGCGCCAGGCAGAACAAGGCGTGCGGTGCCTGAGTGATGGCCGGCGCCACCTCGTCAACCTCGGCCGGCAGATTGAGCACGATAAAATCATGGGTTTTCGCCTGCAGTTGGCGGATCGCCTTCCAGTCGCCGATCACCAACAGGATATCGCCCAACGCCAGGGGCTCATCCACCAGCTTGCCCGGCAGGGTTTCGCCATTGCGGCGAATACCGACCACGTTCAAATCATAACGGCTACGGAAAGTGGATTCGCGCAGGCTTTTCCCCAATAACGTTGAATCGGGGATCAGCGAGACTTCCGCCATGCCGACGTTGCGCGACTGTTCGGAGAAATAATCGCCACGCAGAACCATCGGCTCCAGCTGCTGTTCGCTGCAGAATTCGCGCAAATCGACCTGGCTGTCCGACATGTCGAGCAACAGTACGTCCCCTTCGCGCAGTTCGGTGCTGCCGGACGCGCTAACCATCACCCGCCGGAAGCGCTTCCAGCGTTCAATCCCCACCACGTTGGCACCGTAACGGGCGCGCAGGTGCAATTCGTCCAGTGAATGCCCTACCAGCGGCGAGCCGCTGCGTAACGCCAGTCGACGGGCACGGCCGGTCAACTTATAGTCGCGGATCAGATCGCGGAAGGTACGGCGCTGCCAGGTTTCACGCGTTTTATCACCGTCGTCATTGCCCAGCCAGCGCCGGGCCACCAGCATATAACCCACGCCCAATACCAGTACCGCCAGCCCGACCGGCGTCACGGCGAAGAAGCCAAAGCCGCCAATGCCCTCGCGCACCAGTTCACTGTTCACCACCATGTTCGGCGGCGTCGCCACCAGCGTCATCATGCCGCTAATTAAACCGGCAAAACTCAGCGGCATCATCAACCTGCCGGGGGGAATTTTCATCCGCGCCGCCACGCTGAGCACCACCGGGATAAAGATCGCCACCACGCCGGTCGAACTCATAAAAGCCCCCAGGCCGGCCACGGTGACCATCAGCAACATCAGCATCCTGGTTTCGCTGCTGCCGGCCACCTTCACCAGCCAGTCACCGACCTGATATGCCACGCCGGTACGCACCAACCCTTCACCAATCACGAACAGCGCGGCGATCAGGATCACGTTGGGATCGCTGAAGCCCACCGTGGCCTCCGACAGGGTCAGCGTGCCGCTCAGCACAAAGGCAATGATCACCAGCAACGCCACTACGTCCATACGCAGTTTGTTGGTGGTGAACAGCACTATGGCAATCAACAGTAAACTCAACACCCACAGTAATTCGCTGTTCAAAACGGCCTCATCCAACTGAGATATCTAGGGCCTTAAAAATTAGCATAAAAAAACCCCGCCGATGCGGGGTCTAATCAATTCGGGTGAAGATAGGCCGGTTATGCCACCAGGCTAATCGTCGCACCCTGCTCGGTTTTACTTACCGCAATCTGTTCAAGCGAGGTTAACAGTAGATCAACCTGCTCCAGCTTGGGTGCATCGGCCGGTGCATTGACCGCAATCACCTGGCAGCCCGCGGCCAGCCCGGAAAGAATGCCTGCGGCGGCGTCTTCCACCACCACACAATCCTGTGGTGCCAACCCCAGGCGCTCGGCGCCCAGCAAATACGCGTCCGGCTGTGGCTTGCCATGCTTCACCTGCTCGGCGGTAATGAACACCTCTGGCTGCGGCAAACCACCGGCGTTACGACGGGCGCTGGCAACCGGGATCGACCCAGAAGTAACGATCGCCCATGGGATGTCGAGACGATTCAGACAATCGAGCAAGGCAGCGGCCCCCGGTAATGCCGTGACGCCGTCGGTGTCCTGCGCTTCTACCTGCTCCAGCAGCAGAAATTCCTGCTGAATGGCCGCCTCACTTTCTCCCGGCATAAAGTGACGCAACGATGTAATGGCCTGTTTACCGTGGATAAAATCCAGTACGTCCTGCGGATTAATGCCGCGGCGTTTGGCCCAGTTAATCCAGGCGCGCTCTACCGCCGGCAGTGAATCAACCAACGTCCCATCAAGATCGAACAGAAAACCCTTACACTCCACAGGAAACCTCTTTTAATCAGGCATTGATAATTTGCGCTATCTCTACGGCGCTCAGATGATACTGGCGTGGGCATGACAGCCAGATGGCCAGCATCCGCTGGTACTTTTCCCACATTTTGGTTTGGGCATTAAAGCCGTGGCTGCCGGAATCGAAATGAGTATAGCGCCCTTCCGTGGTCACCAGGAAACGCACGTAGCTTAGATGACGCGCTTCAGTCGCGGCATCAAAGCCGAGAAACGCCAGGCGGCGTGCCTCAATCCCCTGTTTTTCTTTCAGGTTGTCCCAGGAAACCTGCAACGCATGGTGCATTTCCATCACGTTGATAATGCTGCGGCACACGTCTTCGCTCATTTCGCCAAAGTCGCGATCCAGCTCGCGCATCTGCAGACCAAAACCACGTTCGATAATGGTCTGAAGGCGGCGATAACGCTCGGCGTTATCCGGATCCAGCAGGGTCATCATCTTGTATTGGTTCGACAGGATCAGCCGTTGGGCGTGGGTCATTTCCATCATAGTTTCCTCGATAAATTACTTTATGGCGGAAGCATCGCACAGCGCAATATCGCAGGAAATCACAACTCACCGGTTCTTTGATTTAAACCGGGGTTATTGGCCGGAACAGGTAACAAGGCCGCAATCAATGCGGCCATTTTTGCAGTTACAGATCATCCAGGAAGGTTTTATCCAACTGCTTGAACGCGCGTTTCAGCAGATCCGCCAACGCCTGATAGGTCGGCGTACCTTCTACCGGCGCGACAGCCTGGCCGGCTTCCGCCAGCTTGTTGCGCACTTCATGGAACCATTGCAGCAGCGTTGGCGGCAACGGGGTAACCGAGCGGCGCCCCAACCACCACAAACCCTGCATCGGCATGCTGCAGGCGAACAGTGCGGTGGCGATCGCCGGGCCAAGCTGGCCGCCCAGGGCAATCTGCCAGGTCAGGGTAAACACCGCCAGCGGCGGCATAAAGCGGACGGCAAAACGGGTGGCACTCGCAACGCGATTCTCCGGAAAGACCGGAGCCAGACGTTTGTCTGACGGCCAGGTTTTCATATAATGCTGCCCGCGCTGGAAGACCTGAAACCAGCTTACGGAACCGGACGGTTTGCTCGTCATCGCGTACCTCAACGTCACAAAGAAAATAAGGACACAGCCAACACAATACTAAAAAAGTTGAAGCTTTAAATTTATTTTGTGTTTGCCTCAGGCTATCGGTATCCTAAGCCGGCCTTTTGGCCGGTAGAAGATGACAAGAATTCTGTCAACTTTTAGCCCTATAAAAATCAAGATTATTTAAACCGCAGAGAAATCATCGGTTTTTTCATCGTCATGTGGTTTGTTCAATTCACATGATGTTAATCATAAATGTCAACGGCATTATGCGCTACGCTTGTTGTCTGATTGACGATTAATTCACCACGTGTTTTGGTCTTTCCTTTAACAACACGAACTATTTAAGTAGGTACTTCCATGTCGAGTAAGCTAGTACTGGTCCTGAACTGCGGCAGTTCTTCCCTGAAGTTCGCTATCATCGATGCTGTCAACGGTGAAGAACACCTCTCCGGCCTGGCCGAATGTTTCCACCTGCCTGAGGCTCGCCTCAAATGGAAGATGGACGGCGCCAAACACGAAGCGGCTCTGGGTGCCGGCGCTGCGCACAGCGAAGCACTGAACTACATTGTTAATACTATTCTGGCACAAAAACCGGAGCTTTCTGCACAGCTGACCGCTATCGGTCACCGCATTGTGCACGGCGGCGAGAAGTTTACCGCCTCTGCCGTGATCAACGACGAAGTTCTGCAGGGTATCAAAGATTCGGTGCCTTTTGCACCACTGCATAACCCGGCGCACCTGATCGGTATCGCTGAAGCATTGAAATCCTTCCCTAAACTGGCGGATAAAAACGTTGCCGTGTTCGACACCGCATTCCACCAGACCATGCCTGAAGAATCCTACCTGTACGCCCTGCCGTACAGCCTGTACCGCGACCACAGCGTTCGTCGTTATGGCGCACACGGCACCAGCCACTTCTATGTAACCCAGGAAGCGGCCAAGGCCCTGAACAAGCCGGTTGAAGAAGTCAACCTGATCACCTGCCACCTGGGCAACGGCGGTTCCGTTACCGCAGTGCGCAACGGCAAATGCGTTGACACCTCCATGGGTCTGACCCCACTGGAAGGTCTGGTCATGGGCACCCGCAGCGGTGACATCGATCCGGCCATCATCTTCCACCTGCACGACTCCCTGGGCATGAGCGTTGATCAAATCAACAAAATGCTGACCAAAGAGTCCGGCCTGCTGGGCCTGACCGAAGTCACCAGCGACTGCCGTTATGTTGAAGACAACTACGAAAGCAAAGCCGACGCCAAGCGTGCGATGGACGTATTCTGCCACCGCCTGGCCAAATACATCGGTGCCTACAGCGCACTGATGGACGGCCGTCTGGACGCGGTTATCTTCACCGGCGGTATCGGTGAAAACGCCGGTATGGTGCGTGAGCTGACCCTGAACAAACTGGGCCTGCTGGGCTTCGAGATTGACCACGAGCGCAACATGGCTGCTCGCTTCGGTAAATCCGGTGCCATCACCAAAGACGGCAGCCGCCTGGCGCTGGTAATCCCGACCAACGAAGAGTTGGTCATCGCGCAAGACGCATCCCGTCTGACCGCGTAACGCTCTCCGACACCGTCAGCCCAGGCTGACGGTGCTGTTTTAGCCTCATGTTAAATCGTGAAGAGGACTATTCTGTGTCACGTACTATTATGTTGATCCCCACTGGCACCAGCGTCGGCCTGACCAGCGTCAGCCTGGGTGTCATTCGCTCCATGGAGCAAAAAGGCGTTAGCCTGAGCGTATTCAAACCTATCGCACAGCCACGTACTGGCGGCGATTCGCTCGACCAGACCACCACTATCATCCGCAGCAGCAACTCCACCATCACGGCGGCAGAACCACTGCGCATGAGCTACGTTGAGGGCCTATTGAGCTCCAACCAGCAAGACGTGCTGATGGAAGAAATCGTGGCTCGCTACCACGAGAACACCAAAGACGCAGAAGTGGTGCTGATCGAAGGCCTGGTGCCGACCCGTAAGCACCAGTTCGCCAACGCGCTGAACTATGAAATCGCCAAAACGCTGAATGCAGAAATCGTCTTCGTGCTGGCGCTGGGCAACGATTCCCCGGCACAGTTGAAAGAGCGTATCGAACTAGCGCGCAGCAGCTTCGGCGGCAGCAAAAACAAAAACATCACCGGCGTGATCATCAACAAGCTGAACGCTCCGGTTGACGAGCAGGGCCGCACCCGTCCTGACCTGTCCGAAATCTTCGACGATTCCACCAAGGCCAGCGTGACCAACGTTGACCCGGCGCAACTGTTCGCCAACAGCCCGTTGCCGGTGCTGGGTTGCGTGCCGTGGAGCTTCGATCTGATCGCCACCCGCGCTATCGACATGGCCCGTCACCTGAAGGCCTCCGTGGTCAATGAAGGCGACATCATGACCCGCCGCGTGAAGTCCGTGACTTTCTGTGCGCGCAGCATCCCGCACATGCTGGAACACTTCCGTCCGGGTTCACTGCTGGTAACTTCGGCAGACCGTCCTGACGTGCTGGTTTCTGCCTGTCTGGCAGCGATGAATGGCGTAGAGATCGGCGCCATTCTGCTGACCGGTGGCTACGCCATCGACGAACCTATCAGAAAACTGTGTGAACGTGCCTTCCAGACCGGCCTGCCGGTATTTATGGTTGAAACCAACACCTGGCAGACCTCGCTCAGCCTGCAAAGCTTTAACCTCGAAGTGCCGGCGGATGACCACCAGCGCATCGAGAAAGTGCAGAACTACGTGGCCAGCCACATCAATGCCGAGTGGATCGAGTCTCTGACCGCCACCTCCGAGCGTTCACGTCGCCTGTCGCCACCAGCGTTCCGTTACGAGCTGACCGAACTGGCACGTAAAGCCGGCAAACGCATCGTACTGCCTGAAGGCGACGAACCACGTACCGTGAAAGCGGCGGCTATCTGTGCCGAACGTGGTATCGCTGAATGCGTGCTGTTGGGTAATCCGGAAGAGATCCAGCGCGTTGCTGCCGCTCAGGGCGTTGAACTGGGCAAAGGCATCGAGATTGTTGATCCGGTCGCCGTCCGCGAACAGTATGTGCCGCGTCTGGTTGAGCTGCGCAAGAGCAAGGGCATGACCGAAGTGGTTGCGCGTGAGCAACTGGAAGACAACGTGGTTCTCGGCACCCTGATGCTGGAGAAAGGCGAAGTTGACGGGCTGGTTTCCGGCGCGGTTCACACCACCGCCAACACCATCCGTCCACCGCTGCAGCTGATCAAAACCGCACCGGGCAGCTCACTGGTGTCCTCCGTGTTCTTCATGCTGCTGCCTGACCAGGTTCTGGTGTACGGCGACTGTGCAATCAACCCGGATCCAACCGCCGAGCAGCTGTCCGAGATCGCCATTCAGTCAGCCGACTCTGCTGCCGCCTTCGGTATCGAACCACGCGTAGCGATGATCTCCTACTCCACCGGCAACTCAGGTGCGGGCAGCGACGTTGAGAAAGTGCGCGAAGCAACCCGTCTGGCGCAGGAAAAACGTCCTGACCTGATCATCGACGGTCCGTTGCAGTATGACGCCGCGATCATGGCCGACGTAGCCAAGTCCAAGGCACCGAACTCGCCGGTTGCAGGCCAGGCTACCGTGTTCATCTTCCCGGATCTGAACACCGGTAACACCACCTACAAAGCGGTACAGCGTTCTGCTGACCTGGTGTCCATCGGGCCAATGCTGCAAGGCATGCGCAAGCCGGTGAACGACCTGTCGCGTGGCGCACTGGTAGACGACATCGTTTACACCGTGGCGCTGACCGCCATCCAGTCTTCCCAGGCTGATGCTGCAGCAGTCAAAGCCTGATAATTCCTGAATTATCAGATAAAAAAAAACCGGTCAATTGACCGGTTTTTTTATTTGCGCGAACACATCAGGCATTTTCATCGCTATCGCGTAGCGGCTTGCCATAAGCCTGCTCGTTGTTACGCGTCAACCACAGCGACAACGCTTTTAGCGAGTCCGGCGTGAATTCGTCGCAGCGGGCGGTGATCTCTTCCGGCGTCAGCCAGCTCACCTCAACCACTTCTTCTTCCTGCAGGGCAAACGGGCCGTGCGATACGCAACTGAATAATGCCCCCCACACCCGGCACTGATCTTCTTCAAAGTAGAACAGGCCGTGTTCGGCGAAAGGCACACCGGCAATGCCCAGCTCCTCTTCCGCTTCGCGACGGGCGGAATCCAGCACGTTCTCCCCGCTCTGCACCACCCCACCCGCAGTGGCGTCCAGCCAGCCCGGATAGAAATCTTTAATATCGGTGCGACGCTGCACCAGAATTTTTCCCATTCCATCATGCACCACAATATAGGTAGCACGATGACGCAGCCGTTGGGCACGCATCTGTTGGCGACTGGATTGAGCAATCACTTCGTTTTGCTCGTTGACGATATCAACCCACTCGGTATCTGCAGCCTGATCCTGTTCCGCCATCCTCTAAAACCTTCTATTTTGGCGCGATGCATCCCGCGCACTGGTTAATCAATGAGTGTTTTTCAAAGATTTTTATTGTGTGTGTATAAATTAGTGCGTTAATGCCACCTCTGCAACAGCCTTGCCGCCGAGCAAAGTGACCACACTTAAAACGCCGTCCTCCAGTATGCCATAGCTGGCAGGAAAGCCCCCCTTCGGAATGCTGACCGACCCTGGATTAAAGCAGTAAATATCCCCCTGCCGTTCCGCCTGCGGCAAATGGCTGTGTCCATAGACCAGTACATCTCCGGCAGATAACGGCGGCAGTGCCGAAGGATGATAAAGGTGACCGTGGGTTAAAAACAATCGTCTTTTTTGTAATAGCACCTGCTGCCAGGACGCGGTGATAGGGAAGGACAGTAGCATCTGATCGACTTCACTGTCGCAGTTGCCGCGAACGGCGATGATCTTGTCGCTATAGCGATTCAATTGTTCGGCAACCTGCGCCGGCTGATACCCCGCCGGCAGTGCATTGCGTGGCCCGTGATTCAGCAAATCACCCAACAGGATCAGCCAGTCGGCACCGCTTTGTTCAAAATGCGCCAACAGGCTTTCGGTGGCGGGAAGCGAACCATGTATATCCGAGGCAAATATCAGCTTCATAACCTTGTCCCTGATAAGCAAATAGGCCCTATTTTAGCGCGCCATCGCTGCGCGACAACCCACAGATGTGCCTGCGGAAAATTGTAATGTATCTTGTGGTGATAGCATCGGACGAATCTCACATAGCCTGCTATTCTTAGCTGCTATTGTTGGTAACCCTATAGAAAGATCTCTGATATACCTTTGTGCGCGGCGAAGACCGCAACAACGTGTAATGGCTTACAGATCACCTTACCGCAGGAGGCAACATGATTGACCTGTATTACGCGCCTACTCCCAATGGTCACAAAATTACCCTGTTTCTGGAGGAGGTTGGCTTACCCTACCGTATCCACCGCGTAAATATCAGCGCCGGCGATCAGTTCAAGCCGGATTTTCTGAGCATTTCACCCAACAACAAAATCCCGGCCATCGTCGACCAGCAGCCGGTTGATGGCGGTGCGTCAATCAGCCTGTTCGAGTCCGGCGAAATTCTGCTGTATCTGGCGGAGAAAACCGGCAAGCTGCTGAGCAAAGGGCTACGCGAGCGTGCAGCCACGCTACAGTGGCTGTTTTGGCAGGTGGCGGGCTTTGGGCCGATGCTCGGGCAAAACCACCACTTCAACCACTACGCGCCGCAGCCGGTGCCCTACGCCATCGAACGTTATCACCTGGAAACCAAACGTCTGTATGCGGTGCTGGAAGCCGAGCTGCAAAAGCACCCTTATCTGGGCGGTGACAACTACAGCATTGCCGATATCGCCACCTATCCCTGGGTAGTGTCACACCCGCGTCAGCGCATCGATCTGGCGGATTATCCGGCGGTACGCAACTGGTTCGAACGCATCAGCAACCGCCCGGCCACCGAGCGTGCCTACAAGCTGGCTGAGCAGGGTTAATTTTCCGACTCCCCGGCCTCCGGGGAGTTTCCCCCGGCTCGTTATCATTTCCCTGCTTTCCGTGTATTCTGAGCACCAATAATCAGACCTGTGGAGATTCTCTGATGTCATTCAGTCAACCCGACGCCATTATTCGTATAAAAAATCTGCGGTTGCGTACATTCATCGGTATCAAGGAAGAAGAAATCAACAACCGTCAGGACATCCTGATTAACGTGGTGATCCACTACCCGGCGGATAAGGCGCGCGACAGTGAAAACATCGACGACGCGCTCAACTACCGCACCATCACCAAGGCCATCATTCGTCACGTGGAAGATAACCGCTTCGCCCTGCTGGAAAAATTAACTCAGGATGTGCTCGATATCGTGAAACAACACGCCTGGGTAACCTATGCTGAAGTGGAGATAGATAAACTATTGGCCCTGCGCTACGCCGACTCGGTTTCGATGACCATGAGCTATCGCCGGGCCTGAAAACCACCGTTTCAGGGAGAATCGACCATGCGAGTCCTGATAACCGGCGCCACAGGATTGATAGGGAGCAGCCTGACGCAACGGCTGCTGGGCCTTTCTCATCAAATTACGGTGCTGAGCCGCAACGTGCAACGCGCACGTGAGCGCTTTGGCGAGCAGGTCAGCTATTGGTCAACGCTGCAGGACAAGCCCTCGCTGGACGATTTTGACGCCGTAATCAACCTGGCCGGTGAGCCTATCGCCGACAAGCGCTGGAGCAAAGCGCAGAAAGAACGCCTGTGCCACAGCCGCTGGGATCTGACCGAACAGTTGGTCAAACTGATTAATGCCAGCAGCACCCCGCCCGGCGTGCTGATTTCCGGTTCCGCAACCGGCTATTATGGCGATCAGGGCCAGGCGGTAGTCACCGAAGACGAAGCCCCGCATGACGAATTCACCCATCAACTGTGCCAACGCTGGGAGTCTCTGGCTCTGCAAGCGCAAAGCGACGCCACTCGCGTCTGCCTGCTGCGTACCGGCGTGGTGCTGGCGGCCAAAGGCGGCGCGTTGGCTAAAATGTTACCGCCATTCCGCCTTGGGCTGGGTGGGCCGATAGGTGACGGCCGCCAATATCTGCCGTGGATCCACCTGGAAGACATGGTTGATGGCATCGTTTATTTACTGGATCACCAAACCCTGCAAGGGCCATTTAATATGGTGGCCCCTTACCCGGTTCACAACGAACAGTTTGCCGCTCAGCTCGCCAACGTGCTCGACCGACCTGCGTTTTTACGCGTGCCGACCTTTGCCATGCGTTTATTGATGGGGGAAGCGGCGGTATTGGTGCTGGGTGGGCAGCGAGCGGTACCGAAAAGGCTGGAAGAAGCCGGTTTCAGCTTCCGCTTTTTGGAGTTGGAACAGGCGTTGGATGATGTGATTAATCAGCGGGGCGCAGCCCGCTGAGGATCCGATCGGGGCCAGAAAGATCTGGCCCCCAAAGCCCGTTATTTTAACGCGCCGGAAAGAAACTGCTGCAGGCGAGGACTTTTCGGATTGCCGAACAGCTCAGCCGGTGGCCCCTGCTCTTCGATCAGCCCTTTGTGCAGGAAGATCACGTGGCTGGAAACATGGCGTGCAAACTCCATTTCGTGCGTCACCACCACCATGGTTTTACCTTCTTCCGCCAGCTTCTGCATGATGCGCAGCACTTCGCCCACCAGTTCCGGATCCAGTGCCGAGGTCGGTTCGTCAAACAGTAACACCTCCGGCTCCATCGCCAACGCCCGTGCGATAGACACGCGCTGTTGCTGGCCGCCAGACAGGTGCACCGGGTATTTGCCACGGGCACGCTCGTCGATCCCCACCTTGTCCAGGTAACGTATCGCGCGCTCACGCGCCTCGGTCTTGCTCAGCCCCAGAACCTGCACCGGCGCCTCCATCACGTTCTCCAGCACCGTCATGTGGCTCCACAGGTTAAAATGCTGGAACACCATGGTCAGGCGAGTACGCAGCAACTGCAGCTGTTTCTTATCGAAGACCTTAAGCTGGCCGTCCTTGTCGCGCACCATGCGAATATCTTCATTGTTCAGGCTAATGGCGCCTTCACTTGGCTTCTCCAGGAAGTTAATGCAGCGCAAAAAGGTACTTTTACCGGAGCCGGAAGACCCGATGATGCTAATCACATCCCCTGCGTTGGCCGCCAGCGAGACGCCTTTCAGCACTTCGTGTTCGCCATAGCGTTTATGCAGTTCGGTGACGGCTAATTTATTCTCAGACATAGTAGGTTCCCGTCATTATCAGTGATTAACGTGTGCCATCCAGCGCTTTTCCGCCTTGCGGAACAGGCTGATTAATCCGTAAGAGATGATCAGATACAGCACCGCTGCAATGCCAAAGGCATAGAACGGCTGGTAGGTCGCCGCATTGATGTCTCGCGCTATCTTCAGCAGGTCCGGCACGGTGGCGGTGAACGCCAGCGCGGTCGAGTGCAGCATCAGGATCACTTCATTGCTGTAGGCCGGCAGCGCGGTGCGCAGTGCTGAAGGCAAAATGATACAGCGGTACATTTTGAAGCGTGAGAAACCGTAAGCATTGGCCGCTTCGATTTCACCGTGCGACACCGAGCGTATCGCCCCGGCGAAGATCTCGGTGGTGTAAGCACAGGTGTTCAGCGTTAGCGCCAAAATGGTGCAATTGAGCCCGCTGCGGAAGAAAGCGTTGAGGAAGTCCGTCCCACGCACGATTTCCAGGCTGTACATACCGGAGTAAAACACCAGCAGCTGCACGTACAGCGGCGTACCACGGAATATATAGGTGTAGAGCCAAACCGGGAAACGCACCCAGGTGATGGAGGAAACGCGTGCCACCGCCATCGGGATCGCCAGCAAACCGCCCATTACTACCGAGGAAATCAGCAGCCACAGGGTGACGGCGACCCCGGTGAAACGGTAACCGTCGCTCCACAGCAGCGATTGCCAGTACTGTTGTAAAATCTCGATCATAGCTCAGCCCTCCGGACGCCCAGGGAATAACGCCGTTCAAGCCACAGCAGCACACCATTGGAAACGGTAGTGAAAACCAGATAAACCACACCGGCCACGATCGCAAAGAAGAACGGCTGATAGGTGCCTTTACCGGCCAACTGAGTGGCTTTCACCACGTCATTGAGGCCCAGAATAGACACCAGCGCCGTGGCCTTCAGGATCACCTGCCAGTTGTTGCCAATGCCCGGCAGGGCAAAACGCATCATCGCAGGGAACAGAATGCGGCGGAAAATTTGTGAACCGGTGAAGCCGTAGGCCGTTGCCGCTTCAATCTGCCCCTTCGACACCGCCATATAGGCACCGCGAAAGGTTTCAGTGAAATAAGCGCCGTAGATAAACCCGAGGGTGATGATGCCCGCGCTGAGCGGATCAATATCGATTTGCGCGAAGCCAAGCAGTTCGGTGAGGTTGTTGAGCGCAATTTGCAGGCCGTAGAAAATCAGCAGCATCAGCACCAGATCGGGTACGCCACGGATCAGCGTGGTATAAGCGCCAAACACGGTAGAAAGCAGGCGATTTTGGGAAAGCTTGCCGCCGGCACCGATCAAACCGATGACCAGCGCCAGCAGTACGGAACTGAGGGCCAGCTCCAGCGTCACCAGAGCCCCCTCTAATATCAATTGGGAATAGCCTTGCAGCATTTACTTCACCCTGTCGTCATTGGATCCCGAACCATCGGGGCCGGCGGGCCAGCCCCGTAGTCACAACATGGAACGGTAAGCGGCATTAACCGCCGTAGACGTCAAAGTCGAAATATTTCTTCGCATACTTGTCGTAAGTGCCGTCTTTGCGCATTTCGGCAAAGGCTTTATCCAGCGCCGCCTTCAGCTCGGTATCGGTCTTGCGCAGGCCCATGCCGGTCCCCACGCCGAAGAATTTATCATCCTTCACCGATTCACCGGCAAAAGCATAATCCTTGCCTGGAGGCTGTTTCAGGAAGCCATCGCTGCCCGCCACTTCGTCCTGGAAGGCCGCATCGATACGGCCGGATGCCAGGTCGGCATACACCAGATCCTGGTTCTGATAAGGCACGACGGTGATGCCCTTAGGCTGCCACATGGCATTGGCATAGGCTTCCTGGGTCGTCCCCTGCAGCACGCCGACGCTCTTGCCTTTCAGCGCATCTACGGTAGGCAGCAGCTTGGAACCTTTCGGCGCGATCAGGCGGGCGTTAGCGGCATACAGCTTGTCGGTGAAGGCAATTTCCTGCTGGCGTTTTTCGGTGATCGACAGAGAAGAGATGATGGCGTCAATTTTCTTCGCCTTCAGGGACGGGATCAGCGCGTCGAAATCGCTTTCCACAAAGGTACATTTAGTATTTATGCGTTTGCACAACTCTTTGGCCAGATCGATATCAAAACCGACCAACTCGCCCTTGGCATTTTTTGGATTCAAAGGGTGCATAGGTCGGATCGGTGCCGATCTTCAGCGTTGATGGTACTGCGGCAAATGCGCTGCTTGCCGCGCTTAAAGCCAAGACTAAAGGAAGAACCTTAACCAGCTTTTTCATAAATCACCCTCAAATTGATTTTTTTGATGCCACTGCGGGCATTACTTTTCCACCAAATCAATTTGCAGTAATCGTGCCACATTTGTTGCTGTAGGCGGAGGGAACGGCTCCGGCCTTCACAAAACTGTTTCCTGGGACGATAACCGCAAAATTAAATCGGCCAGTGTTGGCCGCGCCACGGGCAATGGATAAATACCAGAGCCTTGAAACAGTGAGCGTGATGAAGTGGGATCATTATGGTGCATGCGCCGCCCTAATTCAGTGCGGTGTTGCACAAATGTGCTAAATTGGGGAGAAATTTGTTAATTGGCACCTTGCCAGCGGGCAAATAAATCTTGCGGTAATTCAATGTCAAACTGATCGACCACCCGGTTTACCGTTTGATCGATGATGTCTTCTACGCTGGCAGGACGATGATAAAACGCCGGTACCGGCGGCATAATCACCGCGCCCATTTCCGCCGCCTGGGTCATCAGACGCAGATGGCCGATATGCAACGGGGTTTCGCGCACGCACAGCACCAGCCGGCGGCGCTCTTTCAGCACCACGTCTGCGGCACGCGTCAGCAGACCGTCGCTGTAGCTATTGGCAATACCGGATAATGTTTTGATTGAACAGGGCAAAATCACCATACCGGCCGTTTTGAACGAGCCGGAAGAAATGCTGGCACCAATATCGCGCGAGTCATGCACCACATCGGCCAGCGCCTGCACTTCACGCAGGCTGAGATCGGTTTCCAGCGACAGCGTCTGTCGCGCCGCATTACTCATCACCAAATGGGTTTCCACCTCTGCGACGTCACGCAATACCTGTAGCAGGCGCACGCCATAGATTGCGCCGCTGGCGCCGGAAATACCGATGATGAGTCGTTTCATAGAGCTGGCCTCTGCCAAGGAAAAATAGGATCAGGCAGACTTTGCCGCAATGGGGCTACATAAGCAAGTCAGGGAGGAATAATGCACCGCAGCGAACGCCGCGGTGCACTGTTTTGGTCAAGAATGAAACTTAACCTTCGTTGTGCATTTCCAGATTTTCGGCTTCGGTCTGACCACGTATTTCTTTGGCGTCGTCATTGCGCAGCGATTCCAGATATTCGAGGTAGCTCTGGTCGACGTCTTTGGTGACGTAGATACCGTTGAATACCGAGCATTCGAACTGGGTGATGTCCGGGTTCTCTTCGCGTACCGCTTCAATCAGATCGTCCAGGTCCTGGAAGATCAGACCATCGGCACCGATGATCTGGCGGATTTCGTCCACTTCACGGCCGTGGGCGATCAGTTCGTTGGCACTCGGCATGTCGATGCCGTAGACGTTAGGGAAGCGAATTTCCGGCGCAGCGGAAGCCAGGTAAACTCGTTTCGCCCCGGCGTCACGCGCCATCTCTACGATCTGCTCTGAAGTGGTGCCGCGCACGATGGAATCATCCACCAACAGCACATTCTTGTCGCGGAACTCGGCACGGTTGGCGTTCAACTTACGACGTACCGACTTACGGCGCGCCTGTTGGCCCGGCATAATAAAGGTACGGCCAACATAGCGGTTCTTCACAAAGCCCTGACGGTATGGCTTATCCAGGATGCGCGCGATTTCCAACGCGATATCACAGGACGTTTCCGGGATTGGGATCACCACGTCGATGTCCAAATCTTCCCACTCGCGGGCAATCTTCTCACCCAACTTCTGCCCCATGCGCACGCGTGCGCTGTAGACCGAAATCTTGTCCATAAAGGAGTCTGGGCGAGCGAAGTAGACGTATTCGAACAGGCACGGGTTGGTTTTCGGGTTCTCTGCACACTGGCGAGTGAACAGTTGGCCCTTCTCGGTGATATACACCGCTTCGCCCGGCGCTACGTCGCGCAGGAATTCGAAGCCCAGCGTGTCCAGTGCGACGCTCTCGGAAGCCACCATATATTCATTGCGGCCATCTTCAAGCTGACGCTTGCCGATCACCAGCGGGCGGATACCGTTAGGGTCACGGAATGCCAGCAGACCGTGACCGATGATCATCGCTACGCAGGCGTAAGCGCCACGCAGTTGCTGATGCATGGCGGCAACGGCGGTGAAAATGTTGTCGGATTCCAGCGGATAATGTTGGAAACGATCCAGCTCACTGGCCAGTACGTTCAGCAGGATCTCGGAATCGGAGGTGGTGTTGATATGGCGGCGGCCGCTTTCAAACAGCTTTTGGCGCAGCTCATGGGCGTTGGTCAGGTTGCCGTTGTGTGCCAGCGTCAAGCCGAACGGCGAGTTTACATAAAAGGGTTGAGCCTCTGAGGCACTGGAGCTGCCAGCCGTTGGGTAGCGCACATGGCCAATACCCATGTTGCCCTGCAAGCGCTGCATATGGCGTGCCTCAAACACATCCTTCACCAGACCGTTGGCCTTACGCAGACGGAACCCATTGTGGGCATCTATGGTGACGATGCCTGCGGCATCCTGGCCACGGTGCTGAAGCACCATCAACGCATCATAAATCGACTGGTTTACCGGCATAAAACCGGCGATACCGACAATACCGCACATGTTGTCTTTTCCTCATCAGCGCTACCGCCCCGGTAAATGGGTCGGCAAGAAACTCGACGTGCTCTGCAGGTAGTCAAAGAACCACCTGATGATGTAACTGAACTGGGGGATCAGCTGCGACTGTTTCCAGTCGGTACTTTGTGAGAAGCCGGTAAAGGTATCCAGGAAAAACAGTATCGCCGAAACGATCAACACGCCGCGCAGTGCGCCAAAACAGACGCCCAGCACCCGGTCGGTGCCTGATAACCCGGTTTTCTCTACCAGTGAGCTAATCACATAGTTAACAATAGCGCCTACGATCAGGGTCGCGATAAACAAGATGGCAATCGCGATGCCGTTTCGCACCAGTTCATCTTCAAAACGAGTGAAGTAGACCGCAAGGTAAGAGTAGAAATGGCTGGCAACAAAAAACGCACATCCCCATGTCACAAGTGACAATGCTTCGCGAACAAACCCTCGGATCAGGCTCACCAGAGCCGAAAATCCAATCACCGCTATAATGACGTAATCAATCCAGACCATGAACTATTCCAATGATGAATCGCCCCTGCATCCATTTCGCGGCGAATTCTAACAGAAAACGTAAACGTTTGCGTAGGGGTTTTCCTGCCCCGCTACAAATAAAAAGCGGCGATAAAAAAATTCCCAATCGCCGCGCCTACATAGGCCATTTCAGCTACGAAAGGCACATTATTTTTAATGATTATATCGGCATGACTCGATTATGGGGCACAGCATGCTGCACCCCATAAACTTAACGTACGCCGTATGGCTTCACCTGACCGCTCAAACCACTGATCGAGTTCAACGCGGACAGAGAAGACTGCAGCTTCTGTTTTGAGGCATCCGGGCCGACGTAGATCCGGGTGATCTGGCCCTGTACCGGCGTTGATGGCACGGTAAAGGCACGGTAACCGGACAGCCTGAGCGATGCCACCACCTCGTTCACCTTGGCGGCGTTCTTCAGCGCACCGAGCTGCACCACATAAGCCTGCCCTGCCGGCGCTTTCTCTTCCGCCGGTTTCTGCACGGGTGCAGGCTCAGGCTTGGGTACTGGCGTTGGCTCAGGTTTCACCACCGGCTTCGTCTCCACCGGTTTCGGTTGTGGTACCGGTTTTGGTTTCACTTCCACCGGTTTGGTTTCTACCGGTTTAGGCTTCACCTGCGGCTGCGGCGTCGGTTGTGGACGGGATTCGACCGGCGGGGTCACCAGCGTCGGCTGCTGCGTCGGTTGGCGAACTGCCTGCTGCGCTGCTGCCTCATTGGCCGCCTGCTGCTCAACCAGTGCGCCCGCGCCTTCCGGCGGCTGTGCCGGTAGCGGTTGGCTTACCGGTGGCACCACGTCGTTTTCTTCCACATCACCGGCCTTCGGCACCAACGGAATGGCGGCGAATTCGTCTTCATAATGTTTCTTTTTACCGTCCAGCAGCCCTGGCAGGATAATCACCCCCAGCGCGACCAAAATCACGGTACCGACCAATCGGTTTTGAAATTTACTTGCCACTCACACTCCCCGCTCGTCTAACGCCGCCATAACCTGTGCAACGGTGTGGAACGATCCACAGACGATCACAATATCCTGAATATCTGCGTCCTGCATAGCCTGACGCCAGGCAGTTTCGACATCGGCAAACTGCCGCGGTTCCGTCAAATATTGCGCCAACAGTTCGACGCTGGCCCCGCGCGGCCCGTCCAGCGGCGCGCAATACCACTCATCGACCTGCTCACTCAAACAGGCCAGGGTGCCGGCGATGTCTTTATCCGACAACATCCCCACCACCGCTCGCACTTTGCCGCCATTGCGCGGTAAGGTCGCCAGACGCCCGGCCAGGTAACCTGCCGCGTGGGGATTATGCGCCACGTCGAGGATCAGCATCGGATCGCGTCGCACAATCTGGAAACGTCCAGGTAATGTCGCCTGCTGCAAGCCGGTGAAGATTGCACGCTCATCAATTTCCAACGCAGAAAAATGCAGCGCAGCCAGTGCCGTCGCCGCATTGGCTAACGGTACGTTGGGCATCGGCAAATCGGTCAGCAAGGTACCGCCGCCTTGCCACTGCCAGCGTTCGCCCTGTTCGCTGAAGCTCCAGGCATCGCCGCGGCGATACAGTTGGGCACCCAGCGTTTCCGCCACCTGCCCAATGGTGGCCGGCATATCCGGTTCCCCCACCACCGCCGGTTTGCCGCTGCGGAAGATCCCGGCCTTTTCACGGCCAATGCTTTCGCGATCGTTGCCCAGCCAGTCGGTATGATCCAGCGCAATGCTGGTCACCACTGCCACGCTCGGATCGACGATGTTGGTCGCATCCAGGCGGCCACCCAGCCCGACTTCCAGGATCACCACGTCAAGCTTAGCCTGTTTGAACAGTTGCAGCGCCGACAGGGTGCCAAATTCGAAGTAAGTCAGTGAAGTTTCGCCCCGGCCCGCTTCAATGGCGGCGAACGAGCGGCAGTGTTCGGCCTCACTCAGTTCATCGCCCTGAATGCGCACCCGCTCGGTATAACGCACCAGGTGCGGCGAGCTGTAGACGCCAACGCGCAAACCGGCCGCCATCAGGATGGTTTCCAGGGTGCGACAGGTGGTGCCTTTGCCATTGGTCCCGGCTACGGTAAATACCGTCGGTGCAGGAGTGAGTAAATCAAGATGCGCCGCAACGCGCTGTACGCGTTCCAGGCCGAGTTCGATCGCCTGGCTGTGCAGACGTTCCAGATAGAAAAGCCACGAGCTCAATGGCGACGTGGCTTGGGGAATTTGGTGGTTTTGCATGAGTCCCGTCACTGAACTTGGGTTCATTAATCCATCAGGGCACCACCCTCACCGCGGTAAAGGCGATGCTCTCCGTTATCAGCCGTCATTTAGCCACAAAATGGCGGCTGAACCCCGCGCCGATGGCTACCGGCGCGGGGAACCTATTGATCTCAGGCGTCGGCCTGATTTTCCTGCTCGGACACCGGCGCGGCCTCATCGAAATGCGGCTGCGGCTGGTTGGTCAGCTTGGAAAGGATACTCGCCAGGGTCTGACGCATTTCCGGACGGCGTACGATCATGTCGATCGCGCCTTTTTCAATCAGGAACTCACTGCGCTGGAAGCCCGGCGGCAGTTTTTCACGCACAGTCTGTTCGATAACGCGTGGGCCGGCAAAGCCGATCAGCGCTTTCGGCTCGGCAATATTGATATCACCCAGCATCGCCAGACTGGCGGAAACGCCACCCATGGTCGGGTCGGTCAGTACCGAAATGTACGGCAGACCACGCTCCTGCAGTTTCGCCAGTGCGGCACTGGTTTTCGCCATCTGCATCAGCGACATCAGCGCTTCCTGCATACGGGCACCGCCACTGGCTGAGAAACACACCAGCGGACAGTTGTCTTCCAGCGCCTGCTCAACCGCACGCACAAAGCGCGCGCCGACCACGGACGACATGGAACCGCCGATAAAGGCGAACTCGAACGAAGCAGCGACAATCGGCATGCCGTACAGCGTGCCTTTCATTACTACCAGCGCGTCTTTTTCACCGGTCGCTTTCTGTGCGGCAACCAGGCGGTCTTTATACTTTTTGGAATCCTTGAACTTCAGAACGTCTTTCGGCTCCAGTTCGCTGCCCAGCTCCACTTCACTGCCTTCATCCAGCAGAGTATGCAGACGCATACGCGCAGTCATGCGCATGTGGTGGTCGCATTTTGGGCACACTTCCAGATTACGCTCCAGCTCGGCGCGGTAGAGAACCTGGCCGCAGCTATCGCATTTAGTCCAGACCCCTTCAGGAATACTTGCCTTGCGGGTTTGGGTGATGTTGCTCTTGTTAAGAATTCGTTCAATCCAGCTCATCGATGACCTTTCTGTTTGAACCTGGCAAATGCCAGTCCGCTGTTCATGCTTTAACAATCCCCCCGAAAACACCCCTAATGAAAAAATGCCTGAGCAAAACGCGGCTAGCGCGCGCGAGGCACTGGTTTCAAGGTTGTTAACAGGAACAGACCATAAATGTCGCTCATTAAACCATATCGGCCCGACACTGTGGATAAAAAACTGGTCGAACCGACAGGTTAAGCGATGTTTTTACTGTTTTTGCTGGCGGGCAGCCGCGCGCTTATGGCGCCAAATTTCAATGATGCCCGGCAGAATTGAAACAATGATGATAGCCACGATCAACAGTTTCAGGTTTTCCTGCACGATCGGCAGATCGCCGAAGAGGTAGCCAGCATAAGTGAAGAGCAGCACCCAAACCAGTGCACCAATCACGTTGTAGGCTGCAAAATGGCGATAGGACATATGCCCCATACCGGCGACGAACGGCGCAAAAGTACGCACGATCGGCACAAATCGCGCCAGAATAATCGTTTTCCCGCCGTGTTTTTCATAAAACTGGTGGGTTTTATCCAGGTAGCTACGGCGGAAAATTTTCGAATTCGGGTTACTGAACAGCTTTTCCCCGAACAGCCGGCCAATGGTGTAGTTCACCGCATCGCCCAGTATCGCCGCGCCTATCATCAATGCAACCATGGTATGTACATTCAGATCGTTGGTCGGCAAGGCCGCCAGCGCACCGGCAACAAACAGCAGAGAATCACCCGGCAGGAACGGCGTCACCACCAACCCGGTTTCGCAAAACAGGATCAGGAACAAAATGGCGTACACCCACATACCGTATTGCGCCACCAGTTCGGCCAGATGCACGTCAATATGCAAAATAAAATCAATTACAAACTTGATGATGTCCATAGGTTCTCTCTTTTACCGGGTGTCTCACCCACCCGGCAGCTACACAAGGGAGTAACGCGTCGGGCGCGCCAGTATTTAGTCGTCGGGTAAAAACAGTGGCCCCATTGCCGGCCGGGGTATGGCAAAGTGCTCAGGGTAATCAACGCTAACCAGGTATAACCCGTCGGCCCGCGCCGTCGCCGCAGCCAGATTACGATCCTTCAGCGCCAGTAATTCGGCCATCCAGTTCTCATCCTGATTGCCGCAGCCAATTTCCATCAGGCTACCGACAATGTTGCGAACCATATGATGCACAAAGGCATTCGCCTTGATATCTACCACAATATATTCGCCATAGCGCGTAACCTTAACGTGTTTTACGTTACGCCACGGCGTGCGTGACTGACATTGCACGGCGCGGAACGAAGTAAAGTCGTTCTCGCCCAGCAGCGCCTGCGCCGCCCTTTCCATCCGTTCGGCATCCAGCGGGTGATAAAAGTGGGTCATTCCCTGCTGCAATACCGCCGGACGATAGCGATGGTTATAAATAATGTAGCGATACCGACGCGCAGTCGCGCTGAAACGGGCATGAAAATCTTCATTCACGCCAGTCACCCAACGCACGGCGATATCCGGCGGCAGATGGGTGTTGACGCCCATCGTCCAGGCCGCGTCCTTGCGTTGCGCGGTAGTTTCGAAATGCACCACCTGACCGGTGGCATGCACTCCGGCGTCGGTACGTCCGGCGCACAACACGTTGATCGGCGCATCCGCTACCTTGCTCAACGCCTGTTCCAGACAGGCCTGCACGCTGGCGACTTCCTGCTGACGCTGCCAGCCGTAATACTGGCTGCCGTCATATTCAATCCCCAGCGCGATTTTCAACGTCGGCTGGGTGGGCAAGACAACTTCATACATCAGTACATCTGCTCCTGCACCAGACGTTCTGCGGTTTCGATCGCCATCAGCGCGCCGCCGAAACGCACGTTGTCGGCCACCGACCAGAACTGCAGGATTTCCGGAATACCATAGTCATTACGCAAACAGCCAACGCTCAGCGCATCGCTGCCAGAGGCTTCCGTCACCTGGGTCGGGTAGTCGTCTTCTTCGCTCAGTTGGATATCATCCACCTGCTCCAGCTCGCTGCGCGCTTCTTCCGCAGACATCGGGCGCAACGCCTCCAGGTGAACCACCTGCGCATGGCCGTAGAATACCGGCGACTGCACACAGCTAACGGAAATCGGCAGCCCTTCGTCCTGCAGCACTTTACGCACCTGATCGACAATCAAACGCTCTTCGCGCACGCTGCCCTGTTCGTCGGCCAGCAACGGCAACAGGTTGAACGCCAACTGCTTGGCGAAAACCCCCGCTTCAGCCGGAATGCCGTTCAGCAGGCGCGCACTTTGACCGGCCAGATCGTCGACCGCCACTTTGCCGCGTGCCGATACCGACATCAGGGTAGTGACGTGCAGACGGGAAAGCCCGGCCTGTTCGGTCAGCGGTTTGATCGCGGTCAGCAGTTGGCTAACCATGCTGTCGGCCACGGCAACGATATTGCGGTTACGGTAATCCGCCAGCACCTGTGGGTTCACCCCAGGAACCACCAGCGGCACGTCCGGCTCCAGCGCAAACAGGCCGCTGGTGTCGATCACCAGGCAGCCCATGTTGCCGGCTTCTTCCGCGTAGCGGGCCGAAGCCTCGGTTCCGGCAACGAAGAACGCCAACTGCGCCTGTGACCAGTCAAATTCTTCCGCGTTTTGCACCAGTACCGATTTGCCGTTGAAGCGCACCGTGGCACCGGCGCTGCGTTCACTTGCCAATGGATAGAGTTCGCCCACCGGGAACTGGCGTTCCTGTAATAATTCCAGCAACGCTTCACCTACCGCGCCAGTGGCGCCAAGCAGAGCGATATTCCAGCCGTCAGACATTGGGTTTCTCCAGAGTATTTATTCAAATGCAGATGGGCGGCTACTGCACCGCCCTGATAACAAAATTAGTCGCCGTGGCTTAAGAAAGCCTTATGCCGTCAGGAAACCCAGCTTGTGCAACAGCTCCGCACTGGCGCTGTCATCGCACTGGACGCGTAATGAAGACCATTCGCGGCGTTCCTGGTAATGCTTGCGCAGACGATCAAACTCACCCGGTTGCCCGGCCACTTTGCGCAGCGGCGCATCATCGCGGCGCACATCATACACCAAGTGCATCAATCGTTTTAATTTGCCTTCATCCAGCGGCCCATTGAGTTGGATCTGGCTGAATTCGGGCACCGGCAGCAGCGAGGCCAGCTCGATCTGTTGCGGCTGGCCCAGGTGGCGGCTGAAGGCCTCAAACACCTGAGTGGTGCCGCGTGCCTTGCCTTCCAGCGTGTAACCGGCAATATGCGCGGTGCCAATATCCACCCGCGCCAACAACGGCAGCGAAAGTTCCGGTTCCGGTTCCCACACGTCCAGCACGGTACTCAGTTTTTTGCCTTTCTCCAGTGCCTGCAACAGCGCAGCATTGTCCACCACCGCACCGCGACAGGCGTTGATCAGAATGCGATTGTCCGGCAACGCCGCCAGCAGTTCCGCGTCCACCAGATGCAGCGAGTTGTAAGGGCCGGATTTATTCAATGGCGTATGGAAAGTGAGCACATCGGCTTCCGCCACCAGCTTTTCCAACGGCCAAAACTCACCGGCATCACCGCGTTCAGCCCGCGGCGGATCGCATAACAAGGTACGGACGCCCAAGGCTTTCAGGCGGGCATCCAGGCGTGAGCCTACATTGCCAACACCGATAATACCGACGGTTTTATCCCGCAGTTGGAAACCATCGCGTTCGGCCAGCAGCATCAGCGCGGAGAACACATATTCCACTACCGCAATGGCGTTGCAGCCCGGTGCGGCAGAAAAACCGATGCCCTGCTGTTGCAGCCAAACGTCGTCTACGTGGTCGGTACCGGCGGTCGCGGTGCCGACAAAACCAATGCGGGTACCGGCCAGCAAGGCTTCATTCACTTTAGTCACCGAACGCACCATCAGTGCATCGGCATCGGCCAGCGCATCACTCGGGATCGGGCGGCCAGGCACCGCCTGCACATTCCCCAAACGACTGAACAACTCAGTCGCGTACGGCATATTTTCATCAACCAGGATTTTCACTTATTGCTCCGACGGTTTACGGCTATTTCGCTGGGAAATAGTGTGCCACTGAATCATGCCCGGCGAAAGCGCTCGGGGGTGGTACCGGCGATTTGCTGAAACATGACAATAAACGCCGAGGCCGAGCTGTACCCTACCTCCAGCGCCACCTCCTGCACGGTTTTTCCCTGTTCCAGCAGGGACACGGCATGCAGGAAACGCAAACGCTGGCGCCATTCGCTAAATGACATGCCTAGATCCTGTTGGCAACGCCGCGACAGCGTACGCTCGGTGGTATAGACCCGGGCAGCCCAGGCGGCGAGCGACGTATTGTCTGAAGGACAGTGTTCCAGCGCCTCCAGCACCGGTGCCAGGAATTTGTCTTCGGATGACGGCAGGTAGGTTTGTTGAACCGGCGACAGATGCAGTTGGTCGATCAGCGCCCGGCACAGCCTCAGGTCCTGTTTGCTCTGCGGGATATATTGTTTGCGTGCGTAAAAATCTTCGGCAATGGCGCGGAAAATGGGCGTCACGCTGACCAGACAGGGATCGACCGGCATCCCGGCGCACAGCGGCAACGCAATATCGACCATGCGGCACTGCGCCAGGCGCTGGTTATAACAAGAGTGTTCAATTTCTGCCGGCGCCCACAGCACAAATTCCGGCGGTGCCAGAAAACGCTGACCGCCGATGCGCAGCACCATAACACCGGCCTTGACCCACATCAGTTGCCCCCAACTGTGCCGATGCGGCTGGAACTCCGTGCGGGCGTTGAACTCCTCGCAGCGGAACTGCACCGGTCGTGGTGCCGGGATCAGCGCTTCGGGGTAATGACGGATTTCTGGCATGGTTTCGTCCCGTGACTTGTCTTGTTTAGGGCAAATATTGTCTGGATATCACTATATATAATAAACCGGACACGGGTAAACTAGCCAGCATGTCCGTTGTTAATGAGAATAATTATCATGAATATGCTGTTCCCTCTGCTGGCGGTGTTGATTTGGTCAATTAATGCCGTGGTCAGCAAACTCTCCGCTACCGCCATCGATCCGGCCGCCATCTCCTTCTATCGCTGGTTACTGGCGCTGATCACGCTGACGCCTTTCGTGCTGCCCGGCGTGATCCGTCACTGGGCGGCGATACGCGCCAACTGGTGGAAATTAATGGTTCTCGGCATGCTGGGTATGGTGTTGTATCAGAGTCTGGCTTATTACGCGGCGCACAGCGTCAGCGCGCTGTTTATGGGCATTATTGTTTCCCTGATCCCGTTACTGACTATTCTGATCAGCATAGTGCTGCTGCGAGTAGCTCCTACGGTGGGCATCGCGATCGGCAGCCTGCTGTCGCTGGCCGGTTTGATCTGGCTGGTGAGCGCCGGTAATCCAGGTGAGTTATTGCAACATGGCATCGGCAAAGGCGAATTAATGATGTTTGCCGCCACCGCCGCCTATGCGCTGTACGGCGTACTGACCAAGCGCTGGGCGATTGCGCTGCCGAACTGGCAGTCATTGTATGTACAGATTGTGTTCGGCGTGGTGTTGCTGCTGCCTAACTTCCTGATGGCGCAGGACGTCGCGCTGACCAGCCAAAATATTCCGCTGGTGCTGTTCGCCGGTATCCCGGCCTCGATCGTCGCGCCATATCTGTGGATCCACGGCGTGATGCGTCTGGGTGCCAATACCGCGTCGATCTTTATGAATCTGGCTCCGGTATTTACCGCCATCATTGCGGTGGTGTTCCTGCATGAACATCTGCACAGCTACCACTTGATCGGCGGCGGTATCACCCTGTTGGTGTGATCCTGTCGCAGCGTCTGCGCACGCCGCTGGGCCGTAAGGCCAAGCAAACCGCAGAGTGTGAAAGTTAAGGCAGCAGTTGAAAACGCACCCGCACCAACAGGCCTCCCAGGGTGGCCGAGGTCAGCAGCTCCGGGCGGGTGCCGTGATAACGGGTGATGTCGCTGACCAGCGCCAGCCCCAAACCGGCACCGGGCTGATTACCCACGTTATCGAGCCGATGAAACGGCTGCAGCGCCTGCGCCGTATCCTGTTCGGCAATGCCCGGGCCGCTGTCTTCCAATTTCCAGTACGCACTCCCCAGCCAGTTTATCGATGCTTAACCGGGCCGTGACCGTGCTCTGATTCGGGGTGTATTTCAGCGCATTGTCCAGCAGGTTGGCACAGAGTTCGGTCAGCAGCAGTGCCTCCCCTCCAACCCAACAGACGGATTCCCCCTCATATCCCAGATCAATACGTTTGCTGCGTGCCTGCGGTAACCGCGAAAAACAGGCATCGCGCAGTACCTGCGCCAGATTCACCGGCTGCAACTTGTGGTCGGCAAGATGTTCATGGGCTTTGAGCCTGGAGAGATAGAGCAGACGATCGGTCAGCGCCACGGTGTTATCCAGCGTGGTGCTCATCGCCAACAGACTTTCCCGCCACTGCTCCGGTTTATCACTGGCCAGCGCTACCCCCACCTGGGTTTTCAGCACGGTTAACGGGGTGCGTAACTGGTGCGAAGCGTCGGCGCTGAAACGCTCCTGACGCGCCACCATCAGCCGCAGTCGTTCAATATAACGGTTGAATGCCAGCAACAGCGGCTGCATTTCCGACCAGGGCAACACCATCGGCAACGGCGTCAGTTCGCCCGGATCGCGTCGCAGCATAATGCCGGAAAGTTTGCGCATCGGCTTAAGCACCCGTTTGAGTAGCGCAAAGGCCAGGATCATGGTCAACACCACCACCGTTCCCTGGCTGAGCAAGGCGGAAAGCATCATTTGCCGCGCCAGATAGCGGCGCGATTCCAGCGTCTCCGCCACCAGAATGGTCGCCATGCCCATCACACCCGACTCGTTGACCGGCTGATACAGCGCGGCCACGCGGATCGGCCGGCCACGATATTGGGCATCATAAAAATGCACCAGTGCCGGATATAGACTGGAACGCAGGATATGGGGCGGCATCGGCGGCAAATCGTTATAGCCTGAAATACTGTCGCCCTGCGGGGAGATCACTTCGTAATAAAGCTGATCGTTCATGTTGCGCTCGAAACTGTCGAGTACCACATAGGGCACGTCCGCTTCCAGCCGACCATTGCGCACCACCAGCCGCTCCGCCACGGTGCGCGCCGAAGCCAGCAGCGTGCGATCGTAGGCCAGCGTGGCAGCATTCATCGCGCTAAAGTAGTGGGTATATATCGAGATGCCGCCCAGCACCAGCAGCGGCAGGCCAAAGAACAACAACAGTTGATAAAACAGTGAGCGTGGCGCGTTAAACCACCTCATTGCAAAGCTCCAGGCTGTAGCCCAGACCACGCAGGGTGATGATCGCCACATTGCTGCCCTGCAGCTTTTTCCGCAGCCGATGAACGTAGAGTTCGATGCTTTCCGGGTTGGCTTCATCAGACAGGGTAAATACCTGTTCAAACAGCTGCTGTTTGGCAACCGGGCGGCCACGCCGGTGGATCAAGGCGGTCAGCACCGCCAACTCTCGGGGCGTCAACTGCAGCGGTTTGTCGTCGAGTTGGAAATAACCTTCATCGTGATAGGTCAGCGCACCATACTGCAGCGCCTGCTGGGTGACGCCGACGCTGCGGCGCAGCAATGCCCGAATACGCGCTTCCAATTCATCGAGTTCGAACGGTTTGGTCAGGTAATCGTCGGCCCCCAGATTCAGCCCTTTGACGCGATCGGCAACGTCGGTTCTGGCCGTCAGCAACAGCACCGGCAAATCCTGCCCGCGCTTGCGCAGCCGGGCCAACAGTTCCAGACCATTCAGCCGCGGCAGCGCTACATCCAGTACCACCAGCGCATAGCTCTCGTTTAACAACATGTGGTCGGCCGCCAGCCCGTCCGGAGCGACGTCGACAGCAAAACCGACGCCGGTCAGCGCCTTTTGCAGCCAGTGGGATAACTCGGGATGGTCTTCAACCAATAACAGACGCATATTTCCATTCCATTGATTTATCTATGCCTATGCCCTAGGTGAAATAACCACCAGGCCAGGATGACGGCCAATTAACATATTTATAACAGCAGGATGGCATGGAAAACGCGGGGAAAGAAGAGTTACGCCGGGCCAGTTTTGGGAGCTGGGGCACAATTGCAACATGGAATAAACCACAGTCGGCCAGCAACTGCGGTTTATTGCGTTGGTTCGCCGTTATTTTTTTCTATCGGCCAGGGCGATATCCAACACCGGCTGCAATTTGGCTGGCGTGAACGGAGGGGAAACCAAGACCGAGCGATTATTGGCAGCAAAAACAATATCAATGCCGGTAATACAGGCAGTCATATGGCAAACGTATTTATCGCCTTTGGGATCGGCGAAATGCAGCTCAAAAACGCCGAGCTCCGGGCGCAGACGTTTCAGCCGGCACTCACCTTCATCGCCATAAATGTCGGCGTACGCCGACGGCAACATCTTGATAGATTTAACTTTATTGCTGTCCCTGCCACCGAATAACTTCCCTAATGAAAACATAAAACGCACACCTGTCATGATTTTATTTTTAGCCATTTTATCCCAAGGTCGAAAAGGCAAAAATGATATTACGCAGACTTTAAGCAAGGTTTACGGGCTGTTATTGCCCCGTGGCATGTGTTAGCGCAACAGTCAATTTGGCCACTCAGTACGACATTATAACTCCAGGCAGGAGATGCGTATCACATCCCGGAAACTTTTCCGCCGGTTGAAAGGTAAATGAAAGGTTGTTGATTTAACAATCCAGCAACCCGTATCGGCGGGGATCCGCACCGACTGAAAAATACCTTGGGGAAAGCAATGAAAAAAATAATCACCCGCACTCTGACCGCCACCGCCCTGCTGCTGGCAGCCAATCAGGCCTTTGCCGTCGAAGCACCGAAACGCACCGAATGTATCGCCCCTGCCAAGCCCGGCGGAGGGTTCGACCTGACCTGCAAGCTGATTCAGGTTTCGCTGCAGGAAACCAAAGCCATCGATAAACCGATGCGCGTTACCTACATGCCCGGCGGCGTTGGCGCAGTAGCCTACAACGCCATCGTTTGCCCAACGTCCGGCAGAGTTCGGCACGGTTGTCGCCTTCTCCGGTGGCTCGTTGCTGAACCTGTCACAAGGGAAATTCGGCCGCTACAACGTGGACGACGTGAAATGGCTGGCCGCCGTCGGTACCGACTACGGCATGATCGCGGTCCGTGCCGACTCGCCATACAAAACCCTGAAAGACCTGATGGACGCCTTCCAAAAAGATCCGAACAGCGTGGTGTTCGGCGCGGGTGCCTCGATCGGTAGCCAGGACTGGATGAAAACCGCCCTGCTGGCGCGTGAGGTCGGGGTCGATCCTCACAAGATGCGTTACGTGGCATTCGAAGGCGGCGGCGAACCGGTTACCGCATTGCTCGGCAACCACATTCAGGCAGTTTCCGGCGATCTGAGCGAAATGGTGCCTTACCTGCAGGGCGACAAAATTCGCGTGCTGGCGGTGTACTCGGAGCAGCGCCTGCCGGGCCAGTTAGCCAATGTGCCGACCGCCAAAGAGCAAGGCTTCAATCTGGTATGGCCGATTATCCGCGGTTTCTACGTTGGCCCGAAGGTCAGCGAAGAGGAGTACCAGTGGTGGCTCGACACCTTCCAAAAAATGATGGCAACCGACGAGTTCAAAAAAACAGCGCGATCTGCGTGGTCTGTTTGAATTCAACCTGGCCGGCAAAGAACTGGATGCCTACGTGAAAAACCAGGTCAATCAGTACCGCGAACAGGCCAAAGTTTTCGGCCTGGCCAAGTAACCGGAGGCTACCATGAGCGATCGCATTTTCGCCGGTTTCTGGCTGCTGCTGTGCATTGGCGGCCTGTTTATCGGCTGGGGTATTCAGAGCGAATACAGCTACGAACCGCTGGGGCCCCGTCCCTTCCCGCTGGCGATTCTCAGCCTGATGGCGCTGTGCGCGGCGTTACTGCTGCTGAACAAGCCGCAGGTGGTTGAATGGCCGCATAACAAGGTGATGCAACGCCTGCTGGTGCTGGTCATTACGCTGGTGCTGTACGCCTGGGGCTTCGAATGGCTGGGCTTCCCGCTGGCAACCGCACTGCTGACCTTCAGCATTGGCCTGCTGTTCCAGGCCAGCCTGAAAGCGGCATTGGTGTCCGGCGTGGTGATGGGCGTGGCGCTGTATTACGCCTTTGACCGCTTACTTGATGTGACACTGCCACTCGGCGTTTGGCTGAGCTAACGGGGGCGACGATGGAAACCTGGATGTATTTGTCTCAAGGGTTCGAAGTGGCATTGGTGCCACAGAACCTGATTATCGCCCTGATCGGCTGCTTCGTTGGCACCATTGTCGGCCTGCTGCCGGGGTTGGGGCCGATCAACGGCGTGGCTATTTTGCTGCCATTGGCGTTCGCTCTCAAACTGCCGGCCGAGTCCGCGTTGATCCTGCTGGCGACGGTGTATATCGGCTGCGAATACGGCGGTCGTATCTCCTCGATCCTGCTCAACGTGCCGGGTGACGCGGCGGCGATCATGACGGCCCTGGACGGCTATCCGATGGCGCAACAGGGGCGTGCCGGTGTGGCACTGTCGATCTCGGCGGTCAGCTCTTTCGTCGGTTCAATGATCGCCATCGGCGGCATTATCCTGTTCGCCCCGCTGCTGGCACGCTGGTCGCTGGCGTTCGGCCCGGCGGAATATTTTGCCCTGATGGTGTTCGCCATCGCCTGCCTGGGCAGCATGATGAGCCAGAACCCGCTGAAGTCGCTGCTGGCGGCGCTGATTGGCCTGGGGCTGGCGACGGTCGGGGTCGATGCCAACACCGGCGTTTATCGCTTCACCTTCGACAGCGTTCATCTCTCCGACGGCGTGCAGTTTATCGTGGTGGTGATCGGCCTGTTCTCGGTCAGTGAAATTTTGTTGATGCTGGAAAGTACCAGTACCGGGCAGAAGCTGGTGCGCAAAACCGGTCGCTTACTGTTTAATCGCAAAGAGGCTGCCGAATGCGTTGGCCCCACGCTGCGCTCTTCGGTGATCGGTTTCTTCGTCGGCATTTTGCCGGGCGCGGGTGCCACCATCGCCAGTGCGCTCACCTATATGACCGAAAAGAAAATCAGCGGCAACAGCGACACCTTCGGTAAAGGGGATATTCGCGGCGTGGCGGCTCCTGAGGCGGCCAATAACGCTTCGGCCTGCGGCTCGTTCATTCCGATGCTGACGCTGGGCGTGCCGGGTTCCGGTACCACGGCAGTGATGATGGGCGCACTGACGCTGTACAACATCACACCTGGCCCGGCGATGTTCACCGAACAGCCGGATATTGTCTGGGGGCTGATCGCCGCACTGCTGATTGCCAACGTCATTTTGTTGATTATGAACCTGCCGTTGGTTGGTCTGTTCACCCGCATGCTGACCATTCCGCTGTGGTTCCTGGTACCGGCGATTGCCGCAGTGTCGGCGGTCGGTGTTTATGCGGTGCACAGCACCACCTTTGACCTGCTGTTGATGGTCGGACTAGGGGTGTTTGGCTACATCCTGAGGAAAATGCACTTCCCGATGTCGCCGTTGATCCTGGGCTTCGTGTTGGGAGAGATGCTGGAGCAGAACCTGCGCCGCGCGCTGTCTATCAGCAACGGACAGTTTGGCATCCTGTGGAGCAGCAGCATCGCGCAAACCTTGCTGGTATTGGCGGTAGCCGTGCTGGTACTGCCGCTGGTGTTGCGCATAGTGCGCAAACGTCGCCAAACGGTGGAAGCGGCCAAGGCCGAATAAGTCAAAGGGCGGGGTTATTCCCGTAATGCTTGTCAGTTAAGGTGTATTGTTCCCTCTCCTTTGGGAGAGGGTTAGGGTGAGGGGATACATATTGACGCAAAAGCCCCTCACCCCGGCCCTCTCCCTCTGGAGAGGGGGACTATCACTTTAGCAAAGTCGTACATTATTATTCAGAACTTTGCTTAACTGACCGGCATTACGGGTTATTCCCGCCCTTTTCATTTAACGCTTAATTTCAGCTATCGCCCGTTCCAGGGCCGCAATATCATCATCGGCCAGCAAGGGCTGCACGCGGGCAAAATCTTCCGCCGACAAATCATAAATACGCAAAGCCAATAACCGGGCGATGGTCTGCGGGCTAAACCGCAGCTTGATTGGCCGTGCCGGATTGCCGCCCACGATGGTGTAAGGTTCAACATCCTTGGTCACAATACTGCCTGCAGCCACTATCGCCCCTTCCCCAATGCTCACACCCGGCATCAGCATCGCCCGCATCCCGATCCAACAGCCGTCGCCCAACCGGGTATCGCCCCTCGGCTGATAGGAAGCCAGAATGCTTTCCATCATCGGATACAGGCAGAACCAATCGGCACGGTGAGTATGATTCCCCCCCATCAGGATCACGGCCTCGGCGGCAATGCAGACATAATCGCCGATCAGCAATTGGTCTATCGCCCCTAGCGGCTGCCACTGTTGGCTGACCTCGTCCCCGTGCAAATAACGCACCACGGAGCGTTCAAAGCCGTCATCCAGGTAGTCGCTGTAATAGCTGTGGGTCCCTTTGACGATAATATTGGGGTTGGTCACCGTTTGGTGCAGCAGTTCTGTTTTTGACCAGTGTTTTTCAGTCATGGCGCTTTCTCTATATTCATTGCAAGAGCCACAGCCTAAAGTCTGTGGCAGTGTTTTTTGGTCGCAAAACACTGCCGGACTAAGCGATTAACGCCCGTTTTAATCTTGGGTTATTGGTCATTATTGCCTCCAAATCTCGGCATAATGCTAACAAATCAGGCCTCGGCCGTCTTGTTTTTCAACATCAGCACCCCGCCCATCACCAGGGCGCTGCCGAGCAGTTGTAACGAGTTCATGTTTTCCCCCAGCAGGAAATAGGCGATCACCGCCGTGAACACCAACTCCAGCGACAAAATCAGGTTCGCTACCGCCAGCGGCAGGGTTTTCAGGCTGATGTTGTACAAACCAAACCCCAACAGCGTCGGGCCTGCGGCCAGCGTCAACAGCAACAACCAACCGCGCCACTCGATGCCCTGAACGCCCTCGGAAAGGAACCACAAAGAACCGGTCATGCCGTGGAATGCCGCCAGCGGGTATAACGTCAGCGCAATGTTGAACAGCCACTGATAGACGGCGGAAAAACCGAACACGTACAAAATGGTATTCCACACCGGATAATGGCGTTCAGTCGCCACCCGTCCGCCCAGCGTGTAGAGGGTATAACCGATGCCGGACAGCATACCGACCAACAACCCCAGCAGGTTGAAATGGCTGTTGCCCATGCTGTCACCGTTGCTGACCAGAAAACAGCCGCCCAGGCTGACCACAATCACCACCAACTGGCGCAGGTTCAGGCGTTCGCTGTAGATCATCCAGCCGAGGAAGACGGTAAAACCCACCGAGCAGTAAGTCAGGATGGTCGCCACCGACGCGCCGTTCAGCGCCACCGACAGCGTCCACAGGCTGTTGAATACCGCCAGCAGCAGACCATAACAGGCATAAAACGGGATCTGGGAACGCCGTAAGCGTGCCCACTCAGGCTTGAACAGCAACAACGCCGGTAATAAAACCAGCGCCACCAATGCCGCTCGCCAAAAGGCCAGCACAAAGGTCGGCAGGTGATAATACTGCGTCAACACGCGGATAATAATGGCGGTAAAGGCCAGCAACATGGCGCTGATAATGGCAATCACATAACCCTGACTGCTGCCCTGTAAAATGCGCGCGCCGGGGAAAACCGGCCTGACTGAAACACCCGATGGTAATGACATGACACCCTCAAAAAACGGCGGTAATAGACTCAGGCAGAGATTCTAACGCCGCGCGATTTTGCCGCCAGAGCCACTTTCCCCCGATGTTATACAGGCCACTTTTATCCGCTTGAAGGCCTGCTGCTATGGGGTATAGTAAAAAGTGCCACCAACTACCGAGCCAATTTTGCATGCATATTCCGTTAGACCGTCAGCAGGATGTTCCGCTGTATCTGCAAATTGAGGAGGCGTTGCGGCGGGCAATCCTGAGCGGCGTATTTGTTGATGGTGACAAACTGCCCTCCACGCGCCAGCTTGCCGGCGAATTGGCCGTCAGCCGGTTGACGGTGGACAACGCCTATGCCGAATTGGCAGCCAAAGGCTTTTTACGCCAGCGACGCGGCAGCGGTGCCTATGTCCAGCACCCGCTGGCACAGCCCGCACAGCCACAACCGGCAACCGATGTCCCTTTCCCGGCGGAGCGTTTTACCACCCTGACCTCACGGCTGGATGGTTACCCCGATATCCCGCTGCCGGACAGCATCATCAACTTTGCTGCCGGTGTCGGCAGTCCGAAAGTTTTCCCACAGGAAGAGTTCCGCAAGATCTTGCTGTCGGTGCTCAGCCGCCATGCGGAAGAGGCTTTCAGCTATGGCGAATACTGTGGCTACTACCCGCTGCGCGATACGCTGGGAAGGATCCTCACCGCGCAGGGCATTCCAACCCATGCGGAACAATTACTGATCACCAACGGTTCACAACACGCCATCAGCCTGATTGTGCAAAGCCTGCTGGAGCCGGGCGATACGGTGATCGTCGAACAGCCGACCTACGCCGAAGCCCTGGGGCTACTGCGCCTGCACCGCATCAATATCGTCACCATTCCCAGCGATCGGCACGGCATGCTGGTTGACCAACTGCCCGCCCTGCTGGAAAAAACACCGGCCGAAGCTGATTTACACCATACCCAATTTCCATAACCCTACCGGTCGCTGCATGAGTGAAGCCCGGCGGCGTCGCCTGTTGGCACTGGCTCAGCATGCCGGGGTGGTGATCCTCGAGGACGATTTTGTCGGCGATTTGCGCTACAACGGCAAGCAATTGCCCTCGCTGCGGGCGCTTGCGCAGCCGGGGGCGGTGATTTATGTCAGCACATTTTCCAAAATGCTGTTGCCCAGCATGCGCATCGGCTATCTGGTGGCGGACAGCGAACACTATCAACGCATCGCCCGATTGAAACACGTCGACAGTTTTACCAGTTCCAATCTGATCCAGCGCGCGCTGGACGCCTTCGTCACCATCGGGCGCTACGACAAGCAACTGCGGCGTGCCGGACGAGTCTATCGCCAGCACCGGGATGTGATGGTCGCCGCATTACAGCAGCAACTGCCGCCAGGCTGCCGGTTTGAAACGCCGGAGGGCGGGTTGTTTATCTGGCTGACGCTGCCCGCCGCCGTTAGCACCGAAGCACTGATGCCGGTGGCCTGGCGACAAGGCGTGACTTTTGCACGCGGAGAGTGTTTTTATGCCGAGGAACAGCGTGGCGCGCACGGCCTGCGATTGAATTTCGCCGCCAACACGCCGCCGCTGATTGAAGAAGGTATCGCCCGGCTGTGCCGGGCGATTAGTCAGGTGATAGATTCAGAATAAACCGGTGATTACAGCCCGGCCCACCACAGCCGCAGCTTCATGCCCCAATAGCTGGTCCAGCCGGTGGTGCTCTGCACCACCTGGCCTTTGGAGATAATCACCAGCGTCGGGGTAACGCCGATTTGCCACTGCGCCGACAGTTCGCCACGCGGGTCGTTAACCACCGGCAAGGTCATCCTCTTACCTGCCAGCCACCTCTCCACCTGAGCATCGTCACCGGAGCGCAGCGCTACGGTCAGCACGTTGTCCCCCTCGCCGACCAGTCTGGCAACATAGGGCGTGGTGAAGCGGCAAACACCGCACCAGCTGGCCCAGAAATAAACCAGCAAGGGTTTATCCTGACTGAGCTGTGCCAGTGACACCTGCTCACCACTCAGCGTCGTCAGGAGCTGCGAATCGAAGGCTGGCGGAGCCTGCGGTGCACGCAGCCAGTCCATGCCGAACGCCGCCACCAGGACAATCAACAGCAGGATCAGCAGCTCCCGCGCCCAACGCCGCAGCCTAGCCATTTTTGACCTTCGCCAATTGCTGTTTCACCATCGCCTCCAGCTCCTCGTAAGACACTGCCCCCGGCAACATCTGATCGCCGATCAGCGTTGCCGGCGTCCCCTGCACGCCCAATTTTTCTGCCAGCTCCATGTTGGTGCGCAGCGTGGTCATGCTCAGCTCACTGGGTGCCACTTCTTTCACTCCGGTTTTCTGCTGAGCAGCGGCAATGCTGGCGGTGTCGTGGAAACCTTTTTTCGCCATCAGCCGCTGGTGCAACGCCCAAAACTGGTCCGGATGCTGCTGCCAGGCAGTCAAGGCCACCCGTGCCGAACTGACCGAGCTTTCGCCTTTGAACGGCAATAATTTCACCACCAACGCGACGTCCGGATATTGTTTGACGATCTTCTCCAGCATCGGATCAAAACGCTTGCAGTACGGACAGTTGTAATCGGTAAAGGTCACCAGCGTCAGTTTGGCGTTGGCCGCCCCCAGACGTGGGCTGGCCGGGTCTTCATACAGGGCTTTGGCGTTTTGCTTGATCGCCTGGCTGATTTGCTGGCCGGCGGTTTGCTGCTGCCAGGCATCGACCGCCTGCGCCAGAATATCCGGGTTCGACACCAGCGTTTCGCGGATCAGCTCTTTAATGCGGACTTCCTGTTCCGGAGTAAATGGGGCAGCGGCCCAGACAGGGGTGGCGATCAACATCAGTAAAATCATTAATTTTTTCATTGTGAATTTCCTTTGGCGGCGGACAGGGTTTGCAATACGGCATCGCGGGTTAACAGTGGGGACAACACCACGCCGTCGCGGCTGCCGAGGCCATAAATTTGATTAAAAGGCACGGCGACGCTGCCGCGTTGTTGCAGGAAGGCGCTAATTTCGGCCGATGGACGGCTCCAGTCCCCCCGCAGTGCGACAACGTCCTCGGCGCTCAGCGCTTTTTGCACGTCATCGCGCAGCAGTACGTTGAATTTGTTGGCTTTACAGGTCACGCACCAGTCAGCGGTGACGTCGACAAACACCCGTTTGTTCTGGGCCAGCGCCTGGGTGATCGCCTCCTCGCTCAGCGGTTGCCAGGCCACATTGTCATGCAGTGGCTGACGCCACAGCCCGGCGGTCAGCGAACCGGCCAATAGCACCACCCCAACCAGCACCAGGGTAGCGGCTGCCAGCTTGGCCGCCAGGCGAACCCCATGTTGCCAACCGACCACCAGCAACAGGGCCAGCAGCGCGATAACACCCACCACCAGCGTCGGGACGCCACCGATATGGTTGGCCATCAGGCTTAGCAGCCACAACGAAGAAGCCAGCATCAGCAACCCCATCACCAGCCGCAGGCTGTTCATCCACCGCCCCGGACGAGGTAAACGCAGTGCCAACGCCGGCCAGGCGGCAATCAACAGCCAGGGCAGGCTCATCCCGATGCCCAGCGCGACAAACATGCCCCACAGCACCGGCAGCGGTGCTGCCAGAGCAAAGGCCACCGCGGTACCCAGGAAAGGCGCGGAACATGGCGTCGCCAGTAAGGTAGCGAAAGCGCCCTGCCAGAAATGCCCACTCAGGCCACGGCCGTTATGGGTCGCCAGTTTGGTGTTCAGCGAAGAGGAAAGTTGCAGATGGAACAGGCCGAACAGGTTAGCGCTGAATAACAGCGTCACCAGCACCATAAAACCGATAAACCACGGGTTTTGGAACTGAATGCCCCAGCCAAGCGCCTGGTTGCTCAGTCGCAGCAGCGTCATCAGCAACGCCAGCGCCATAAATGACGCCACAATGCCGAACGACGAGGCCAGGAACTGCAGCCGAATACTGTGCCGATCACGCTGTTCGACCTGCAAAATAGAGCCCAGCTTGATGCCCAATACCGGCAGCACGCACGGCATCAGGTTGAGGATCAGGCCACCGGCCAGCGCCATCAGCACCGCCTGCCACAGTGAGAAGCTTGCCGCAACGGGAGAGGCCAGTGGCCCTTCAATAGGTAGCTTCACCTGCTGCGCCACGCCGCCGTCACCGATCACCAACGTCAGGGTTTTGCCACGCAGATCCGGTGCGCTATCGCCCCAGCCATCACTCACCGGCACCCGCGCGAACATCCGGGTTCCGTCGCTGCTGACCTTCGGCTTGCCGAGATCGGCATCCTCCAGCGTATCGAAGAACAGCTCAGGCTGCTGCCAACCGGCGGCTCGCTCGGCGCTGATCTGCAGTTCCCCGTTCTGATAACCGGCTTTAATGCTCTCCACCAACCCATCGGCAATAGGTACCTGCCCCATTGCCTGGGCAAAGTCATGGGTAAACTGCGCGTCGGACGGCGCGTCCAGATCCAGACTGAACGGATAGTCGGTCAAAATACAGACGTTACTGCAGGTAGACAGCGTCAAGGTGCCCGCCAACTGACGTGGCACCGCGCCTTTCATCACCATCGGCAGCTCAACCCGATCGTGATAACCCTGGGTGGAGATGCCGGCAACGTCAAAACGCTGCGGCGTTGGCCAGAACCAGGTTGCCGGCGGTGGATTACCCTGCCAGGCGATGGTCGGCGCAATTCCGCCTTCCCCCGGCGAACGCCAGTAGGTTTTCCAGCCTTTTTGCAGCTCTATGCCCAGCAGCAAACGGGTTTCCCCGCTGTGCGAGGTATCGGCGCGCAGCCGCACCTTGGCGTGATCGTTAGTCGGGCTTTGTAGCCAGCCGCTGTCCGCCGCCTGCAAAGCAGGTAGCCACAGCAGTAACAGGCAGGCTAATGCCGACCTGATGATATTTAACATGTTTTTTCTCCATAAATGAATCAATCACCAAAACAGACGGGCGATGAACTCATTCACGGAATACGCATAATCGCAGATGTACCCTGAGGGTGGTGGGGGAAATAACTCTGGGAGGGGGAATGCGCAGACGCGCGGCCACGGTCGGGGCCAACAGCACCAGCAACATACCCAGGCCGAACAGCAGGGTTTCGAACATTACCGGCGGCGAGGCCAACAGGGATTTTGCACTCAGTTCGCAGGGAGTGGGTTGCAGTTCAGCGGCGTCATCGGTGGCAGAGGTGAGAGTGCTGGCGACAGGCAGGCCCATCACCTGCTGCAACGCATGCAGGCTCGCCATGCGCTGAGTCATGCAGGTCAGCACCACCAGGCAAGCCAGGCATAAAAACCATTTCGCAATCCGCTGCTGTTTAACCATGCCGTCCTCAATTCCAAGTCTGCGCTTATCTTAGCGGCGCAGACGCTTTTAGCAATGTTTTGCCTGTAAAGAAATGTCTGAGGACGGTATTGGTCGCGACCGTTTACAGGTATCATAAGAACAATCCTGCGCTTTTCGCCGGGTACGACGATTTTCTACACAGCGAAGGACAGGTGATATGCAACCTTTGAGTGGACCGGGCACCCCGATCGCCAGCGATCGTTCCCCTAGCCCGGACAAAACCACCACCACTGACGGTAGCCCGCTCTCCCCGGCACAACGCACGACGCTGGAGAAGCTGGTCGTCAAGATCATGGCGCTCAGCCCGGCCAAGTCCGCAGAGATCTGGGTCACGCTGCGTCATGACCTGCAAACGGACAACAACAGTGAGCTACTGGCACGCCATTTCCAACCGGCCGAGCAACTGTTGCAAAACCGCCTGGCACAGGTGCAGCAAAGCCATGCCAACCGCCAATTGTTGCAGCAACTCACCGATCTGCTGCCGCAGGGCAATAACCGCCAGGCCGTCAGCGACTTTATTCGCCAGCAGTTTGGCCATACGGTGCTGAGTCAATTGAGCCACCCGCAATTGCAGCAGGTACTGAACCTGTTGCAGACCGGCAGCCTGACCATCCCGCTCCCGCAACAAACCACCACCAGCGATCGTCCGCTGTTGCCTGCCGAACATCAGAGCCTGCAACTGCAGGTGACCAAGCTGAGCGCCGCCACCGGCGAATCACCGGTCAAAATTTGGCAGACGCTATTTGATCTCAGCGGGGTCAAAACCAACGATCCGCTGCCGGCTCGCCATTTTCAACTGCTGAATCAGTTTTTGCAGGTGAAGGTAGCGCTGAGTCCACAAACCGCACCGACGCTGAACAACCTGTTGGCCGCACTGAAACATCCTGCGGATCCGCAGGAGCAGCAACAGTTGAATGACTACTGTCAGTCACGTTTTCACTGCAATGCCGGCGCACCGCTGACCCATCCGCAGATGAGCGACCTGATCAACCAGCTGTTTGCGCGTCGTCTGGAAAAGACCGGCCCGGCACAGCCGCTGTCCGGCAGCCACGCCGAACCGCAGCCGTTGCTCAACCCACTGATTGCCGCCCTGCCCCAACCGCTGCAAAAAGCGCTGAGCAAACCGGCCGTGGCGTTTATCCTGTTTATTCTGGTGCTGGCTCTGGTATTGGCGCTGGTGTTTTAACTTTTTGACTTCCCGGCAACCTATTTCCTGGCCAGCGGATAACCCTTATCCAAGGCCAGACTGGGTATGGTGCTCGGAGGCTTCAAGCTTGAATTGACGCACCTGCGGCAGTGCAAGAATAAAGGCTGAAAACATCAGGCCCAATGTGGCGATAAATATCGCCTCGCGCGGGGAGCGTGCCTCGGCCAGGTAACCACTGGCCAAAGCCCCCAAGGGGACCGTAATACAGAATAAAACCTTTAAAGAAGCGATGACTTTACCGATCAGGTGCGGGGGGATAATTATTTGATTAATAGAAACATTAATGACATTAAAAATAGTTTGTCCTAATCCAAAGAAAAAGAATGCAATACCTATAGCAAAAACAGCACTTTCCACCGGCTGTAGCAAACTGAGGATTGCCCCCCAGACAACGGTCAAACCAACACCAAATAATAGTGATTTACCATAGCCAAATTTTTTTATCATTAATGGTATTATTGATGCCCCTACCAGGACCCCCAAAGCGCCAGGAATAAACACCAAACTAAGCATTAAAGGTGATATCTTCAATTGATTTACAGCGTAAAATATAAATATTGTATAAATTAATGCATAACAAAAATTCCATATAGCGCCGCTTAGAGTAATTACTCTTAATAACGGCGTTTTAAATACAAATTGATAACCTGCATAAACCGAACTAATACCGCCCTTCCGTTTGTCATTATCTATTGCCAGATTTATTTTTAATTTTTTCAACGGTAACAAAAACAACGATGAAAAAATAAAGAAAATAATGTTAAAAAACAAAGCATCGGCTGCAGAAAAAAACTTTATCACACAACCTGCAATAACCGGCCCCAACAATTCAGAAAGTGAATTTGCACTCGCCAATTTTGCATTGCACTGAATTATTTCAGATGGATGAAACAAAGCAGGAATCAGCTTGCGGTACGAAACATCAAAAAATAACTTACCCGTACCTAACAGGAATGCAGAGATAGCCAAAGTATAAAAATTCGCATGGGAAAAGTAAAATGACATAAAAATAAAAAGTAATATTAGCGCGCGAAAAACCTCACTGGCTATCATAATTTTCAATGGATTATGACGGTCAATTAAAATTCCAGAAAAAATCCCTAATACGATCGGAGCTAACTGTTCTGAAAACACTAAATACCCCATTTGTATTGGCGTTATATGCAATTGCATTATCGCAAAGATGGGCAAGGCGAACAGGGAAACCTCAGCGCCTACTTGAGTTAGTATTTGAGAAAGCCATAGCTTATTGAACGTTCCATTTTGCCATAGTGATATTTTCTCTTTCATAATATTCCCATAGCTATATTCATTAACGTTAAAGTCTTAGTTCTTCGCAGCCCATTCCCTATCAAACACTCTATAATGAAACTCGTCACTTGTAGATCCTTTGAAAAAATCTGCATTTTTCAATTCATTAATCTTCTTAAGTTCCAGAGACTCCACTAAACCAATGGAAGCAATATTGCGCGTATCTATCAATGCATCGACATGAGACAGTTTATAATTATTGAATAAGAAATCCACCAGCATAGACACACACTGTTTTGCCACGCCTTTTTTCTGATATTGACTAAATACATGGTAAGCAATATATGCCCAGCCTTTATCAATCATAACTGTCGACTGGACATACCCCAGATATTGACCAGACTCACGATCTATAATGACCCAATTTAACCATATTTCCTTTTTATCCGCCGAATAGCGTTGAGATACTCGCTCATAGCGAGACTCCAGTTCACCCAACGTTTTCGGGGGTTCGGAAGATATAAACTTATAATCATCATCAATACACAATCCCGCATACATGCCATGCGCATGCCATTTTTCTAAAGGTTCCAGTATATATAAATCTGATGTTATAGGTTCAATTAGTTTAAAGCTCACGATTCGAACTCCATTAGCCCTAACATCATGACTGTAAACAGAGAATTAATGACAGAATCACTGTTATTTTCGAGTAAGTCATAAGACAACAATCCACCATTCTTGTTTATTGAATCAAAGATATCCAAACTCACACTCGCAGACAGCCGGCCTTTGATAAATAAAACATATCGCTGTCCCTTAGAAAAAATAATATTGGTTAATGTGCCATCACTCAATTTAATTGAGTGTCCTGCCTTAAAAATCTGCAACCAATGGGTTTCATTTCTGGATATAAGGTGGTCTCCCAGAAGTAATAAATCGACTTCATCATTATGCCTAAAGAAAGTAATGGCATCCTCAGCACTGTCGATAATAGGTTCGCCGCCGCCATTGAGGGAGGTGTTGACTAATATTGGATAGCCAGTTTCATCGTTAAAAAATGACATGACTTCATAAAGCGTGGGATCCGTACTTTTTAACAGTGTTTGCGCACGCGTGGAACGATCCGGATGAGCCAATGCCTTCAACGAAGAAACGTGATTATCCTTTATATAATGGACATAGTTCATATAAGGGCTGATCGTCGGACCGTTGAAGTAATCATTAATTTTATCCTCTTGTATAATCGGAGCAACAGGTCGCCAGTCTTGTCTTTTTTTAATTTTATTCAATCTAACTTTAGACTCTTCCAACAACGGTGAAGCAAGTAAACTACGTCCACCTAATGCTCTTGGGCCAAATTCAGCGCGTCCTGCACAACGAGCAATTATCTTTCCCTCTTGCAATAACTTGGCAATACTCTTTGGTGTCTGCTTGCCATTATCCGTGATAAACAGTGAATGATGCCCCAAAGCAGCATTGATATCAGGTTCAAGAATATCTGTACCCAACCGATCTGTACTATAATTCTCTTGATATTCCAGATTAGGAGTTTCCCATATTCTCTGACCAAAAAAAGCGCAACCTATAGAAATGCCCGCATCATGCGGAGAACTCGGAAAGTAGCAATTTTCAAATATGCCACTATCAAAAACCTCAGAGTTAGATAGTATATTTAGAAAAACACCCCCAGCAGCACAAAAATTATCAGAATGGCCAAGCTGCCTGGTTCTTCTTGCGTAGGAGAATAACGTACTTTGCAAAGCATTTTGTGTCAGTTTTGCCAAGGGAATATTTTTAATTGGGTCACTATTGATAGTGAATCTTTCCTGCCAACCATTACGAAACTCTATATGGCCATCAATGTCAGCTATCAATTCATTAACATTAACGTCTTCATTTCCCGTATGACTCTCTAATGAAGCCAACGCCATTAACTGGCCATGAGCATTCTCACTGCCAAAGACACTCCTTGCGACATTATCATATAAACTTGCTGCATTTTGAATGAATACATCTGGGGTAGGATGAGGAGTACAAAATTCTCTTTCCAATAATGAATAGCCATTTTTGTCGACAGTGTAAATTGACAGGCATTCTGTCTTTAAGACTAAATTCTCCCTGACTTTATTATCAGTGGCATTATTGTAATAATCAGAAAATGACATCACAAAATCCTGCCCTGACTCCGTTGAAGAACCAGCCAAATCAACGACCAAAATACTGGCATCTGGATAACCAGAACAACCAAATGCAGAGATTGCATGAGCAAGGTGGTGAGAAATAACCCTATGTCGTTTGTCCCAAGGGTCAAACAAGTTAAAGCCTGGCTGCACCAAAGGATGTCTTAATCCTACGCCCCCTGGAGCAACGGACTGCAATGATGAAATAATATCAGTAACATCTTTCAACTCAACCCCAGCAAGCTTCAGGCATTGAGTAATCGGCAAATCGTTGCTGAAAAAGGGTCGACCGTCATACTTCCTGCGAGTGACCCTCTCTTGCTGCATGGCAGCCATTAATTTTCCATCGATAACCACAGCACACGAAGAATGATGACCAAGATGAATACCTAGCGTGACTTTTCTCATGTTGTGACCCACCATTAATTTATTTATATTGGTAGTGACTTAATTTAAATTCCCAAAGGATGAAAACCAAATGTCAAAATTGTAACTCTTTCATTTTCTTTTATATGCTCTCGCCCATGGGTTATGCTGCCGGCAAACATGATAACCAACTCTCCTGGCTTAAGATTTATTCGCTCTGGTTCAGAATGAGAAGGGAATACGACCAGGCAAGACCCCGTATCATCTGGGTTGGTATGTTCAAGCATCAACAAAACATTGAGCGAAAAAATGTCAGTATCAATATGCGGGTTTATTCCTTGACCGGTTTTGTCGTAATAGATAAAACTTGCAATCCCTGTGGGTAAAACCTCTCCGGCATGCAAGCGGACAAATTCTGTCAGCTTTGTTGATTTAGAAAACTCATCAGCAATCGGCGCACCACACCCCAGAAAGTGGTCTTTATTATCAACCGCATCCTTCCTTATACTCCTGGCTTCATGTTGCAGAGAATGCAACAGTTCATCTGTCATGAAATCGGGACGGCCACGAAAAGCAATTCCATTGGGTGAGATTCTATTGCTGTAAGGCTGTAATTTAGCCAAACAATCAGTCACTGTATTAAACGCATCAGTTTCGTCTTTCTCAATGGGTAAATTAAACTCTGGAGACAAACCGCCTGCCGCCAATCCCAGTAATAATTTATAATTCGCCTGTTCGGCTTCTGATAGGGTAGAGTTGAAGGCTTTTAATTTTTCCACGATACTTTCAACATGCTCACTCATATTTCCCTCACCATTCAGTTTAAGTTATACGGGTTGAAATCCAAATGCGACTATTCTGACCTCTTCATTTACTTTCATTCGTTCTCTTGAATGTAGAATGCTATCAGCAAACAATATAATCATCTCCCCTGGTTGCAGATAGATACGAACGGGTTCTTGATCGGTAGGATAAAGTATCAACGCGGATGGTGATGACTCGGATTTATGATCTAACATCATTATCACGTTCATTGGGAATTCGGCATTATCTATATGTGGATCAATCCCCATTCCTTTCTCATTGTAATAAAGATAATTTGTCTTTCCTGTAGGAATGATGTTGCCTGCATACTTTTTAACTTGATCAATTAGCTGTTCTGAAAAACCAACTTGCCGTGCAATTATGCCACCGCTTGAGACTAAATGGTCATCAAATCTCTGTGATAAATGATAAAGCTCTTTAGACTCTTCATTTAATGCAGCAAACAGCTCTTCGGACAAAAAATCCGGCCGTCCTTTCCAGGCTATACCATTAACGGTAACCCTATCGTGATGTGGCTGTAGCTCAGCCAAAGACTGAAGCGTCGCTTTCAAAGCAGAATTTTCAACATCCTGTTTATCACTTTTACCCAATAACTCGCCGCAAGCAAGGGAGAGGAGTAACTTGTAATGCTCTCTTTCCTGCTCGGATAACGTATTTTTAAAAGCATTAAGCCTATTATTTATATTTACTGGTTCAGATGTTTTTATCATATTAAAGCCTCAAAAAATATATAGCGGAATGTAAAAACCGCACCGCTATATATTTCATAATTTAAAAACATTTAAACTAATGGACTTCCAGCTCATCGGAGAGTGCGATAATATCCTCTCTGACCTTGACACTGGCTGCGGCCGAGATAGGTTTTATATAGCTAAACTTATCTTCCGCCTGATTTGACTGTTGAAGTGATGAAAGATGAGTTCCTGCTGACTTGATAATCTTTGAGAACACCTCGCCTTCTTCATCTGAAAGCGTTTCTTTCAACATTTTCAACTTATCTCTTAATGTTGAAAATGAAGCTTCTAGTTCCTTGCTGGTAAGTTGAGACGTATAAATGTTGTTTGTTTCCACTAAATACCTCCAATTACTTTTTATCAAGGATGCGTATTGCTACGCCAGGATTAGATGGCAATTTTCACATGCCATCTAAACTTAATATGGAATGACGGAGTCATAAATAATGAAATTTTATGGTAATTAATCAATCATAAAATTGAAGATAGAAACAAATCATATCAATAGGTTATCGTTCGATGCTTATCAAGCCTCAAACATTAACACTGGTTATATTTAAAAATCACTTTATTTAATGTATTTTAACATGGCAAAAATAGCAAATTTTTAGGTTATTTTTGTTTCAACAAGCCTAATTCATTGAAAGTAATTGAGTTTATTAAATTGGTAATGAGAGATAAAACAAATCAGAAAGTTAAATAAATTTTAACATATCATTGAGTTACGATTAAATGGTAAGAATTATCTTATACTTCATTCAAATAACACTGCTTGAGACAACACAAGAGTAACCCCCCTTGTGTCGCCAACCATAACGGCTCTTTAAGCTGACAACGCCATTTTCGATTAAATTACTGCTCGGTCAGCCGCAGTTCGGCAACCACCGGCAGGTGATCGCTGACCGCCGGCCAGTGAATGCCGTTCCAGTCGCCGCTGGCGTTCGGCACCGTCAGGCTGTCCAGGTGCCAACGCTGGGCATTGCCGCTAAAAATGTAGTCGACCTTGATTTCGGCATTTTCCGCCGGCCAACTGCGGCCATCTTGCGCGGCAGGCATAATGTCGTTCCAGTAGCGGCTGAGTTCAGTCCAGGTAACGCTGCCCGGAACGTCGTTCATGTCGCCAAACAACAGCTTGATACCGCGCATTTCGATGGTGCGATCGTTCAACTCGCGCACCTGATCCAAACGCATGGCCGGATCTTCTTTAGTATCCAAATGAGTGTTGATCAGCGTAATCGGCGCCGGAAACTCGGGCACGTCGGTCTGGGCGCTGAAGGCAATGCGTTGTTCACGCTGACCGGAGGGCAGCGGGTAAATTTTGCTGTCATGCAGCGGATATTTTGACAGGAACGCCAGGCCATATTCACCGCCGTCATAATCAATCGCGCGGCCAAAAACCACGTGCATACCGGTCAGTTTGGCCAGTTCCTCAGCCTGATCCAGCTTGCCGCTGCGGCCGGTCAGCTTGTCTACTTCCTGCAGCGCCACCACGTCAGCGTTCATCGCCTTGATCGCCTTGGCGATGGCGGTCATATCACTGACTTTACCGGCGGCAATATTGAAGCTGGCTACGCGGATCTTCGGTGCCTGCTCCAGGCTATAGGTTTTGTTCTTCAGGCCGCCAAGCGCGCTGGCCACTTCGCGGCTATTGGCGTTGCTGTTGGCATGGCCACCGTCGGTGGAGGACCAGGCAGTCTGAGAGATTCCCAGGGATAACAAAGAAATAAGCAAAGCGTGACGTGAGCGCATGAATTCTCCTTTAGCATTCAGATTGTTGTTGGGGCATCCGCACCCCAGAGCTAACAACGATTTTGCCGTAGTTACCCGCGACTATTTCCTAGTTGCCCCGCTATTTTTTTATTCTGCGCGGTGTCTCGCATTCCGACGGCTAAAGCATTGCACCATTGGACAACCGGCTGATTTACCATTAAAACCGATAGACCGCTTACCGAGAGGATCCCGCATGACCAGCGCCATAGCCGAACAGCTCACCGAACGTTTCTTCCGTTATCTGGCGGTAACCAGCCAGAGCGATGCCGCCGCCACGGCCCTGCCCAGTACTCCGGGTCAGCACGATATGGCCAAACTGCTGGCAGCCGAACTGCGCGAGTTGGGGATGACTGATGTGCAAATTGATGAGCACGCCACCGTTACCGCACGTAAACCCGGCAACCAGCCCGGTGCGCCGCGCATCGGTTTTATTACCCATATTGATACCGTGGACGTCGGCCTGTCGGCAGATATTCACCCACAGAGCCTGCGCTTTAGCGGCCAGGATCTGTGCCTGAACGCAGAGCATGACATCTGGTTGCGCACCGCCGAGCACCCGGAGATCCTGGCCTACCCGAATGAAGAGATTATTTTCAGCGACGGTACCAGCGTACTCGGCGCCGATAACAAGGCGGCGGTGACGGTAGTGATGACCCTGCTGGCTAACCTGAGTGCCACCGACCGTCACGGCGATATCCTGGTGGCCTTTGTGCCGGATGAAGAGATTGGCCTGCGCGGTGCCAAGGCGCTGGATCTGGCACGCTTTGACGCAGACTTCGCCTATACCATCGACTGCTGCGAACTGGGCGAAGTGGTGTATGAAAACTTCAACGCCGCGGCAGCGGAAATCCGCATCGAGGGGGTGACCGCTCACCCGATGTCGGCCAAGAATGTGCTGATCAACCCGATTCTTATCGCCAACGACATCATCAATCAGTTCGACAGCCGGGATACGCCGGAGCATACCGAGGGCCGAGAAGGCTATTTCTGGTTCAACGACCTGACGGCCAACGCCAACCTCGCCACGCTAAAAGCGTCGATCCGTGATTTTGATCTGGCGAGTTTCAATGCGCGTAAAGAGCGTATTCAGGAAGTGGTGCGGCAGGTGGCGGCAAACTATCCGCGTGCCAAGGTAAGCTGTAGCGTCACGGATATCTACAGCAATATCAGCAACTCGATCGGTGAAGATAAACGCGCCATCGAACTGATTTTCGGCGCCCTCGCCGCCCATGGTATTCCACCAAAGGTGATCCCGATGCGCGGAGGTACCGACGGTGCGGCGTTATCCAGCCGCGGGCTGGTGACCCCCAATTACTTCACCGGTGCGCACAATTTCCATTCGCGCTTTGAATTTCTACCAGTCAGCGCCTTTGTGAAGTCCTATCAGGTCACCCGCAGCATCTGTTTGCTGGCCGCACGCGGCTAACAGACGCGCCAGAGGAGAGCGGTATTTCAAGTAGAAATATCGCTCTTAAGCCAGCAACCAGCCGAGCAAACCACTCCATGCCAGCAGTGGCAGCGAGTAGTAATGGAATTTCAGCCAGATTTTTCGCTCACCCGCCATCCGCAGTGCAATCAGGTTAGCCAGTGAACCGATCGCCAAGCCAAAGCCACCGGCGTTGACCGCATAGGCCAGCAGTTGGCTGGAAGGCACGTAGTTAAGCAGTAAAATGGTCGCCGGCACGTTGCTGATCACCTGCGAAAGGCCGATCCCCAGGGCATAAATACCGCCCTCGCCCAGCCTGGCGATGTCAGCAAACCAGGGCTGAACCGCCTCAAGGCGGGTGAACAGCCCCACATCGATAAACATGGCGATAAAGACAAAAATCAGGCTCCAGTCAATCTGCAACAACACCCGGCGTGCCAACAGTAAAAAACCGGCGAACACCGCCAACAGGCCGTACAGCGGCAGGTCGATATCCAGACACAGCAGAAAAATCACGTACAGTGCCACGCAGCTCAGCAACAGGCGTCGCTGGTAAGGATAACCTTCGGTATGTGGAGCTTTAACGATCTCCCGCGCCGGGAAACTGAACCAGGTTAACAGCAGCAGGCTGGCCAGCATCGCTGCGCCAAAGGGCGCCATCTGGGCAATAAAGGCCAGAAACGACAGCGAGGATTTACTCCACAGCAAAATATTCTGCGGGTTACCAATCGGCGTCAGCAGCGAACCGGCATTGACCGCCAGCGCCTGAAAGATAATCAGCCGGCTAATCGGCAGCGAAGACAGTTTTTTTAGCGTGATGGTCAGCGGAATAACGATAAACAGCGCCACGTCGTTGGTCAGGAATGACGACAACAGCGCGGCTGAAAACACCAGAAACAGCGCCAGCCGCCGTTCGCTATGCAACGTATTGACTATCTTGCGGCCAATAAAGTCAAAATAGCCGCTGACCTCAACCCCCTTGGTCAGCAGCATCAGTCCCAGCAGGGTAATAATGGTGCGCCAGTCGATAAAACCGCTGAGCGCAGGCAGTTGTTGCGGATTAATAGCCAGCATCAACACCCCGGCCACCAGCAGAATATGTAAAAAACGATCTTTCAGGAACGGCTGGAACAGCCGGACCAGGGAATTTGAACTCATGTTGAGCGCTTCTAAAAAACAACCGGGGATCAGGAGCCAGAAGTTAGCCCAAGCGCGACGGCAACGCCAGTAAAATGCTCTTTTACCTTTATCTGCTTTTCATTCGCCGCACTTTGCTTTATTTGTAGCGCCTTTCCCAGATTTGAAGGATTTCTTTATGGCTAACGTTTTCGCCAAAGGGCTGTTACTGAGCATGACGCTCGGCTTGCTGACCGCCTGTAATGACCAGAATACCCGCCCGCAAATGGACATCGACGGAAAAACCATGGGCACCTTCTACAGCGTCAAGGTCAGCGGTGATGTGGCAGTCGATAAACAACAGTTACAGCAGCAGATCGACGCCGTGCTGGAACGCGCCAACGACGATATCTCCACCTATCGCAATGATTCGGTGCTGTCACGCTTTAATCAGAGCAGCAGCACAGAGCCACAGCCGATCCCGCGCGGCATGGCGGACATTATCCTGATGGCCCAACGCATCGGCCGCGACACTCAGGGCGCAATGGATATTACCGTCGGCCCGCTGGTCAATTTGTGGGGCTTCGGCCCGGATAAGCGAGTGGTCAAGGTACCGAGCCAACAACAAATAGAAGCGGCGCAAAAGAACGTCGGCTTGCAGCACCTCAAACTGATCGGTGACAACCACGGCGAATGGCTGCAAAAAGACTTGCCTGAAATGTATGTTGATCTCTCAACGCTGGGTGAAGGCTATGGTGTTGACCAGTTGGTGCAATTGATGGCGCGCAACGGCATCACCAACTATCTGGTCTCGGTTGGCGGTGCGGTTTCCTCCCGCGGCGTTAACGGCCAGGGCAAAGCCTGGCGGGTGGCGATCCAAAAGCCTACCGACCGCGAAAATGCAGTACAGGCTTTGGTCGATTTACAAGGTTATGGCATCAGTACCGCCGGTAGTTACCGCAATTATTTCGAACAGGATGGCCAGCGCTATTCGCACGTGATCGATCCCACCACCGGCCGGCCGATAACCCACCGTCTGGTGTCCGCCACGGTGATCGCCCCGACCGCGCTGGAAGCCGACGGTTGGGATACCGGACTGATGGTGCTGGGGACGGAAAAGGCCTTGAAACTGGCGGAAGATAAAGGGCTGGCGGTCTATCTGATCAGCAAAACCGACGAAGGGTTCAGCGCCGTGATGACGCCCCAGTTTAAAGCCTTCCTGGTAAAGTAATTTCTGGTTCGGTATTAAGGGCCGCCGTTCAATACCGCGCCCCTTGAACGACTGACAAAGCCCGTTATTAGGGAGAGCGTGCCGAAGGGGTCGTAACGGCCTTGGCCGTCGGAGTGCCCCTCGGTGCGCTAGGCCCGGGTATCTCGAGCTAGAAAACACTTTGTCATCAATCTCGGGGGCGCCATTCAATTCCGCGCCCCCGCTCCATCATCCCTTACGGTGCAACAACAAATACACCACCGGCACCACCAGCATCGACAGCAGCGGTGCACTGACCATGCCGCCAATCATCGGTGCCGCAATGCGCCGCATCACCTCCGAGCCGGCACCATCGCCCCACATGATCGGTAATAACCCGGCCATAATGGTGGCGACGGTCATTACTTTCGGCCGCACGCGCAGTACCGCCCCCTCGCTGATGGCCGCCATCAGCTGTTGTTGGGTTAACGGTTGCCCCGGCTGACGGTGTTTTTCCAGCGCATGGTTCAAATACAACACCATGATCACGCCAAACTCCGCCGCCACGCCCGACAGGGCAATAAAGCCGACGGCCCCGGCCACCGAAAGGTTGTAGTTCAGCAGATACAGCAGCCACACGCCGCCGATCAGCGCAAAAGGCAGCGTCGCCATGATCAACAGCGCATCGCGCACGTTGCTGAAGGTGACAAACAGCAGCACGAAAATGATCGCCAGCGTCACCGGCAGCACGATTTTCAACTGGGCGCTGGCGCGTTCCAGATATTCAAACTGTCCGGACCAGCTCAAAGAGACACCGGCCGGTAACCGCACCTGCTGCGCGACCGCCTGCTGCATTTCTTCCACCGCCGATTTAAGATCGCGTCCGCGCAGATCGACATAAATCCAATTGGAGAGCCGTGCGTTTTCACTTTTCAGCATTGGCGGCCCTTCGGTCACCCGAATATCCGCCAACATCGACAACGGCACCTGACCTCCACTGGCCGTGAGTACCGGCAATGCCTGCAGTTGTTGCACCGAATCACGGATTTCGCGTGGGTAACGCACATTGATCGGATAGCGCGCCCGGCCCTCAATGGTTTCGCCAATGTTTTCCCCCCCCACCAGCGTCGCCACCATCGATTGCAGTTCCTTCACCGAAACGCCATAGCGCGCAGCCCGCTGACGGTCGATATCAATATCCACATAGCGCCCACCGGTGATGCGCTCTGCCAATGCCGAGGTGACGCCCGGCCCCCGTTTCACCACCTGTTCAATCTGCCCGGAAATCCGTTCGATATCGGCCATGTTATTGCCGTTGACCTTGATGCCAACCGGGCTTTTTATGCCGGTGGCCAACATATCCAGCCGATTGCGAATGGGTGGAACCCAGACGTTGGCGATGCCCGGCACCTTGACCACGCTATCGAGCTCCGCCACCAGTTTGTCCATGGTCATGCCCGGCCGCCATTGGTCACGCGGCTTGAAGCGAATGGTGGTTTCCAGCATGGTCAGTGGCGCCGGGTCGGTAGCGGTTTCCGCCCGCCCTGCCTTGCCGAATACCGTCGCCACCTCCGGCACGGTTTTGATCAACCGGTCGGTCAGTTGCAGCAGCCTGCTGGCTTCGCGTGCCGACATGCCCGGCAATGACGATGGCATATACAACAGATCGCCTTCATCGAGCTGCGGCATAAATTCGCTGCCCAACCGGCTAAGCGGATACAGGGTCAACAGCAGCAATAGTAACGAAACCCCGAGCGTGGTTTTCGGGCGTGCCAACACCGCCGCCAGCACCGGCTGATAGCAACGAATCAGCCAGCGGTTGATCGGGTTGGCATGCTCATCGGGAATGCGGCCACGGATGAAGTAACCCATCAACACCGGCACCAACGTAATGCCCAGCCCGGCCGCCACCGCCATGGCGTAGGTCTTGGTGTAGGCCAGCGGAGAGAACATCCGCCCTTCCTGCGCCTGCAGGGTGAAGACCGGAATGAAGGACAACGTGATAATCAGCAAACTGCAAAACAGCGCCGGCCCCCACTTCCACCGCCGCCTGCTCCGAAATGCGCCAGTAATCCGTTGACGTCGGCTGTTGTCCTGGATGACGCTGTCGCCACTGTTCCAGCACCTTATGCATGTTCTCGATCATCACGATTGCCGCATCCACCATCGCGCCTATCGCGATGGCTATCCCGCCCAGCGACATGATATTGGCGTTCACCCCCTGATAATGCATCACCACAAAGGCACCGAGAATACCCAGCGGCAACGTGATCATCGCCACCAGCGCCGAACGGAAATGGAACAGGAACAGAGTGCAGACCAGCGCCACCACGATAAACTCTTCCAGCAGCTTGTGGGACAGGGTTTCGATGGAGTGTTCAATCAGCTGAGAGCGATCGTAAACCGTAACGATTTCCACTCCCGGCGGCAGCGTCCGCTGAACCTCCTGCAGTTTCACCTTCAGCGCGTTAATGGTTTCCAGCGCATTTTTACCGTAGCGCATCACCACAATGCCGCCTGCCACTTCCCCTTCCCCCGTTCAGTTCCGCCACGCCCCGGCGGATCTCAGGCCCTTCACGCAGCGTCGCCACCTGCGACAGCAGGATCGGCACGCCATCGCGCACGGTGATCACCACATTGGCAAAATCACTCAGTTTTTTTAAGTAGCCCGAGGTGCGCACCATGTATTCCGCCTCGCCCATTTCCAGCAGCGCCCCGCCGCCTTCCTGGTTGGCGTCCTGAATGGCCGTCACCACCTGTTGATGGGTGATATTCAACGCACGCAGGCTTTGTGGGTCCAACACCACCTGATATTGGCGCACCATACCGCCCACGCTGGCCACCTCTGCCACGTTAGGGACGGTTTTAAGCTCAAACTTCAACGTCCAGTCCTGTAATGCACGCAGGTCGGCCAGGCTGTGCTTGCCGGTTTTATCCACCAGGGCATATTCGTAAACCCAGCCCACACCGGTGGCATCCGGCCCCAGCGCCACCTTCACCTGCTCAGGCAATGAGGATTGCACCTGACTGAGCGATTCCAGCACCCGCGAACGCGCCCAGTAAAGATCGGTGCCGTCCTCAAACAGCACATAGACGTAGGCATCGCCAAACATGGAAAAACCACGCACCGTTTTGGCACCCGGCACCGTCAACAACGTGGTGGTCAGCGGATAAGTGACCTGATCTTCAATCACCTGCGGTGCCTTGCCAGGGTAAGTGGCACGGACGATGACCTGAACGTCGGACAGGTCCGGCAGCGCATCCAGCGGCGCTTTCTGCAGTGCCCACACACCCCAACCGGCCAACAACACCGAGGCCAATAACACCAGCAGCCGGTTGCGCAGCGACCAGCGGATCACGAATGCAATCATAAGTGGCCTCCGTGCCCGGCATTGATCGGCAGAACCTGGCTGATATGTGAACCGCTGTCGTCGACGCTAAAGTGAATTTTTACCCGGTCGCCAGGCTTGATGCCTGCCGGTAATCCCCCCGGCGGCAGAGCAAAATCCATGGTCATCGCCGGCCACTGCAATTCCGGCACTGGTCCGTGGGACAACGTCATGGTGTCGCCATTGAGTGCCTCAATCACCCCTACGGCCTGATACTGTTTAACTTCGGTTTGTGCCGCCATCTGCGGCAAGGCACTGCGCATACTGGCCTCGGAGTCGATCAGGAACTGACCGGAGGTCACCACCTGTTGCCCGGCGCTCAGCCCGCGTTTGATCTCCACCCAGCCATCCTGTACGCGCCCGGCCACCACCTCCACCGGCGTGAAATGGCCGTTACCTTCGGCAACCAATACCCGGTTACGATCGCCGTTATCTATCAGCGCCTCCTGCGGGATTGCCAGCACCGGTTTGCCGACGGCGTTCTGCGATAGCGTCAGTTGCAGGTACATGCCTGGCCGCAGCCTTTGCTGAGGATTTTTTAACAGAATGCGCGCTTTGAAGGTGCGGGTTAGCGGATCGACATTGGCCAGCAGTTCACTCACCTCGCCTGCAAACCTTTCCCCCGGCCAGCTGGCAGAAGCGGCCTGCACCTTGTCGCCCACCTTGAGTAACCCGGCCTGCGCCTGCGGATAGTCGGCCACGATCCACACCGGATCCAGCCTCGCCAGCTCAAATAACCCCTGCGCCGCGGTCACCTGAGCGCCCTCAAGCACGCTTAGCTTGTTCACATATCCGCTCTCCGGCGCCACTATCTTAATACGTGGCTCGGGCTTGCCCGTGCGCTCAACCTGCCGTATCACCGCCTCGGGCATAAATAACAGCTGCAACCGCTGGCGGGCGGCGGCGGTCAATGCGCGATCGCCCAGTTGCCGTATCGCCAAATACTCCTGCTGCGCCGCACTCCACTCCGGGATCCACAACTGTGCCAGCGGCTGGCCTTTTTTCACCTGCTGCTGGCTGGCACGGACATAGAGTTTTTCCACCAGCCCATTGGCACGGGCGGCAATAATCTGCACCCCACGCTCATCCGTCGCTACGCTGCCAAAAGCGTCAAGCTGCTGATCCAACGCGCGCAACTGAGCGGTCTCAATACGTACCCCCAGATTCTGCTGCTGGCGCGCACTGATGGTCACACCGCCCTGCGTCTCGGCCTCATCGGCATAGCGCGGCACCAGTTGCATATCCATAAAGGGGGATTTCCCCGGCTTATCAAAGCGCTGGGCAGGCATCATCGGATCGTACCAATACAGTACCTGTCGTTCCGTTTTGTCTGCCTGCGGCGCGGCCTCCCCCGCCGAACCCAACCCATACCCGGCCAGCCCACCGCCGATCAACGCCGCTAACAGCGCCAGCTTAAATGGCATTCTCATTGCATTGCCTCCTGAGGGGTGAGATAGCGGATGGCAGCCCAAATCTGCGCCAGTCCACGGGCGGCTTTACCGGCGCTGAGGCGGCTGTCGAGCAGCGCCCGCCGTGCCTCCAGCAGCGCAGACAAGTCGCTTTTTCCACTGCGATATTGCGCCAACAGCAAAGTCACTCGCTGTTGCTGCAGGGGGATCGCCTGTTGCTGCTGTCGCTGCCATTGCGCCTGCGCCGCCTGGTACTGTGCCAACAGCGTGTCGAGCTGCGCCTGATGATCGCGGATCAGCAACGTCAGCCGATCGTTGGCCTCCATGTTGCGGGACACGTCAGCGGCATAGTCTTTATCCTGCCGCTGCGAACGGAACAGCGGCAGATCAACGGTAAACATCACCCCGGCCAGATCCTCATAATCGTCGGCGCGCTTGCCGTAATACACCTCAACCCCCCACGTCCGGTATGGCCGCCACCTCTGACTGTGCCGAACGGGCCCTGGCCACATCGGCCTCGCGACTGGCCTGCTGCACCTCAGGATGTTGTTTGATCGCCTGGCGCAAGACGTTGCTGTCGGCCGGCAAACGTTCAAAGCGTGGCATTGCCCCGGCAGTGTCCGTGGTTGCCTGACCGGTCAGTTGCGTCAGGCGTGCCTGCGCTACCGCAACGTCGCGTTGTGCCTCACTGATGCGGTCCTGCATGGCCAGCAGCGTCAATCTGGCATCCAGCACGCCGCTGGCAGGAGTGCCGCCACCGGCCACACCGGCATGCTGAGTGGCAATTTGACGCTCACTCTCCGTAACCAGTGCGGTGGCGTCACGCAAGGTTTGCCGGCTCAGCGCCAGTTCCAGCCACGCCTGCGCGGTTTGCTGCTGCAAACGGGCACGGATGGTAGCGCTGCCGGCATCCGTCTGGCTGGCTTCGGCACGCAGGGTATCCGCCTTGCGCTGGCGTTTGGTGCTGCTGACGTAATCCTGCATGATGCCGACCCGCCCCATCGTCATGCCTTCGCGGGTGAGTCGCCGGGCGTTGCCCCCCTGCACCGGCACGTTTTCAATCCCGAACTTCAACTTGGGATCGGGCAATTGCATCGCCGAATCCGCCATGTTCTCCAGGGCATTCACCTGATGCCGATTGGCCGAAAGTTCCGCCGAATAGCGTTCCGCCGCCGTCAACGATTGTTGCAGCGTCAATTCCGCTGCCAGGCTGGCCGGTGCCCAACAGGCAAGCAGCAGCCAGCCCACCCGTAAAGGGTGAGAAAGAATAATGGTCATGACGCCTCCGTTATTGCCGAGCGGTTGCGATAGCAATCAGCCGATAACCGCCGTCGACCGGCAGGAAGCTGAAATCAACCGCCGTTCCCACAGGCAGTACGGTGAGCGATGGCGATGAGGGGAGCTGGAAACTCATGGTCATGGGCGGCCAGTTGAGCGCCGGAATGGCCTGGTGTGCGATGGATACCTTGCGCTCATCCCAGGCCTTGATGACGCCCTGGCTATGGATTTCGACGGTAGGTTTTACGGCAGAATGCTGCATCGCCATATCGGCGGCGCTGACGGCAGAGGAGAAAAACAGGGTGATCAGTACAGCGGCAAATAAATTACGCATAACGGGTACTCCATTAAATAGTTAACAAACGCGGGTGGCCGTCAGGGACGGCAAAGCGGTTGTCAGAGCTATTCACGGAACCGGCAGAAAACAATCTCCGCCGGCGGGCCTGTTATCGGTGGCGTTTGCCAGGTGTTAAGTGGGATAGAAAGTGACGGGGAAAGAGCAATAACGGCCAATTCGCTGCTGACCGGCAAGGCGGCTAACGTCAGGCTGGCATGATCCTGTTGGGCGGACTCAGGGACACAATGCTTCTCGCACAGCGGCCCCTGGGTTTGCATCTGGTCTGACGAAGGCAGGCTGTTTTGCATATGCATCATATGCTGGGCCATGGGGGCTTCACCGCTGAACTGCAGGTTGCAATTATGGCTGGCCAACGCCAATTGGGTATTCAACAACAGCCAACTGACGACCAATAGCCATGCACAGGCCCGCTTTTTAGCGAAGCGCAAACGGTGCATGGATAAAGAGATGGACGCCAAAGCCGACATCAGGTGATTCCAGAGTGTGGGATAGCCGGAGTATATCGGCCAAGTGCCTGCGCAGGAATGGAATTTACACCCGCTGACAAAGCCGTGTTTGCCAACTGACTGGAAATAAAAATACTTTGATATCAATCAACCGGCGGTGTCTCAGCCAAAGAAAAACCCAGCGCGGAGGCTGGGTTTTATACGGGGAAACTCACCGACGGAAGGTTATTTGGTTAACGCGATAATACCCAGCGTCAGACCGGCAACCGCCGCTGCACCACCGGCGATAGCGCCTGCGGTTTCCCAGTTATCCTGAGTGGTGCCTTTCATACAGGTGTTGGTGTGCACCAAACGCCCCTGATCGTCATAGACCGGGACACAAGGTGATTCAGTCGCGCACCCAGCCAAAAATACCGACAGCAGCCCAACTGCAATTAACTTTTTCATACTATTGCCTCAATGTTCGGTCACTCTGAAATGCTACGCCGAGTGATATTCGCGCTATTGAGCCATTGTATGCGCAAAAGGCTGAACGAAGCGTTAATGATCCGTCAGAAGATGTAATTTGAGATAACTCCGAGCGGCCAACCGGCAGGATCGACAGGCATTAAAAAGCCCGCGAAAACGCAGGCTTTATTCTAAAACCTTGAGCCGGTATTACTTCTGCAGCTTACGCATTACCAGCGTGGCGTTGGTGCCGCCGAAACCGAAGCTGTTGGACATCACGGTAGTCAGCTCGCGTTGAGTCGGCTGAGTCACGATGTTCATGCCTGCGGCTTTCTCATCCAGGTTTTCGATGTTGATGCTCGGCGCAATAAAGCCGTGCTCAACCATCAACAGGCTGTAGATCGCTTCCTGCACGCCGGCGGCGCCCAGTGAGTGACCGGTCATGGCCTTGGTGGAGGAGATTGCCGGGGTGTTGTCGCCAAACACTTCACGGATAGCGCCCAGTTCCTTCACATCGCCAACCGGCGTAGAAGTCCCGTGCACGTTCATGTAGTCGATTGGGGTGTCAACGCCCTGCATTGCCATTTTCATGCAACGCACTGCGCCTTCGCCTGATGGCGCAACCATATCGGCACCGTCGGAGGTCGCACCGTAGCCGATGATCTCAGCGTAGATGTGTGCGCCACGCGCCAGAGCATGTTCCAGCTCTTCTACTACCACCATACCGCCGCCGCCGGCGATGACGAAACCGTCACGCGCTGCATCATAGGTACGGGAAGCTTTTTCCGGAGTGTCGTTGTAGCTGGTGGACAGAGCGCCCATCGCATCGAACTCACAGGCCATTTCCCAGCACAGTTCTTCACCGCCGCCGGCAAAGACTACGTCCTGCTTGCCCAGTTGGATCAGTTCAACCGCGTGGCCAATGCAGTGTGCAGAGGTTGCGCAGGCAGAGCTGATGGAATAGTTAACGCCACGAATTTTGAACGGGGTTGCCAGGCAGGCGGAAACGCCTGAAGCCATGGCTTTGGTCACCATGTACGGGCCAACGCCGCGCAGGCCTTTGGCACGCATGCCGTCGGATCCGGCAACCTGGTTGCGCGGAGAGCCGCCACCTGAGCCAACTACCAGACCGGTGCGATCGTTGGAAACCTGATCGGCAGCCAGACCTGAGTCTTTGATGGCTTCTTCCATGGAAAGATAGGCATAAACGGACGCATCGCTCATAAAGCGCATCACTTTACGGTCGATCAGACCTGTGGTGTCCAGTTTAACATCGCCCCATACGTGACTACGCATGCCGGAATCTTTCAGTTCCTGGGAGAAAGTGATCCCAGAACGTCCTTCCTGCAGGCTCGCCAGGACCTCCTGCTGGTTGTTACCAATGCTGGAGACGATTCCCAGGCCAGTAATCACTGCACGTTTCATTCAGTACCTCTTCCACATTTTTACATTCGGGATTTTGCATCGCACTTTAGCGTACAGATGTACGCCGAACAAGTCCGATTCAGCGTTTTTCAGCTTTATTCTTATCCAGTTTGCGCCATAGCGCCAGCGCCGTTAGAATCCCGTCACCCCTTGAGTTACGAGCAACCAACCGTGAGCCACGCCCCGATCCAAACCGCAGCGTTATCCTGGAATGAACAGGGTACACCTGTTTCGAAACAGTTTGATGACGTCTACTTTTCTAATCAGGATGGGCTGGAAGAAACCCGCTACGTGTTTCTCAAGGGCAACCGGCTGCCGTCACGTTTTGCCGAACACCCTCGCCCGCTGTTTATCGTGGCGGAAACCGGCTTCGGCACCGGACTTAATTTTTTAACCCTGTGGCAGGCCTTTGCCGATTTTCATGCCACAACGCCGGATGCCACGCTGCAGCGGCTTCACTTTATCAGCTTTGAAAAATTCCCGCTGCTGCAGGCCGATCTGGCGGCGGCACATGCCCGTTGGCCAGAGCTGGCTCCCTATGCCGACGAGTTACGCGCCCAATGGCCGTTGCCGCTGCCGGGCTGCCACCGCCTGTTGCTGGCGGAAGGCCGCATTACGCTGGATCTGTGGTTCGGTGACGTGAACGAATTGCTACCGCACTTCGACGCCAGCATGCACCGCCAAATCGATGCCTGGTTCCTCGACGGCTTCGCCCCGTCGAAAAATCCGGATATGTGGACCGAGCAATTGTTCGCCGCCATGGCGCGCTTTGCCCGGCCGGGGGCAGCCTGGCCACCTTCACCGCAGCAGGTTTTGTGCGGCGCGGGCTGCAGCAGGCCGGATTTGAAGTCATAAAAAGCAAAGGTTTCGGCCAGAAACGTGAAATGCTGATTGGCGAGCTGCCTGCCGATGCACCAGCGGTGGCCCACCCCACGCCCTGGTTACTGCGCCCGGCAGCCGACAATACCGACGATATTGCTATCATTGGCGGCGGCGTTGCCAGCGCCTTGACTGCCCTCGCCTTGCTGCGCCGTGGTGCGAAGGTCACGCTGTACTGCGCCGATCCTCAGGCGGCCGAAGGGGCATCGGGCAACCGTCAGGGAGCGCTTTATCCATTGCTGAACGGCCGCGGCGATGCACTGGAAAACTTCTTCAGCGCCGCTTTCCTTTTTGCCCGCCGCCAGTACGATGCGCTGCTAAAACAGGGCGTGACGTTTGACCACCAGTGGTGTGGCGTCAGCCAATTGGCCTATGATGAAAAAAGTGCCGGGAAGATTGCCAACATGCTGGCAGTTGAATGGCCACAGCAACTGGCCGTGGCGGCCGATCGCACCACGCTCAGCGCCCTGTGCGGTATCGACAGTGGTTTTGGCGGCATTAACTACCCGCAGGGTGGCTGGCTGTGCCCGGCCGAGCTGACGCGCAATGCGATAGCCCTGGCGCAACATCAGGGGTTAAGCTGTCACTATGAGTCTGACGTCCAAGCCCTGACCGCCACCGACAGCGGCTGGCAGCTCAGTTTCAACCAGGGAGAAACCCGACAGCATGCGACGGTGATCCTGGCCAACGGCCATCGGCTTGGCGAACTGGCGCCCAGCGAAGCGCTGCCGGTTTATGCGGTGCGCGGTCAAGTCTCCCATATTCCCACCACCCCAGCGCTGAGCGAATTGAAACAGGTGCTGTGTTACGACGGCTACCTGACGCCGGTCAATGCCAACAACCAACAGCACTGCATCGGTGCCAGCTACCAGCGCGGCGAAACCGCCACCGAATACCGCGAGGAAGAACAGCAGGACAACCGTGCTCGCCTGCTGCGCTGCCTGCCGGAACAGACCTGGCCAGCACAGGTTGATGTCAGCGGTCAGCAGGCCCGCTGCGGCGTGCGCAGCGCCACCCGCGATCACCTGCCGATGATCGGTGCAGTACCGGACTATCAGGCTACGCTGACGCAATATCAGGATCTGCAGCGCCAGCATCAACGCGGCGAGGCTATCGCCAATGCACCGAGCTATCCCAATCTGTTTGTGATTGGCGCGTTGGGCTCCCGTGGGCTGTGCTCGGCACCGCTGGCGGCGGAAATTTTGGCGGCGCAGCTGTTCGGCGAACCCTTGCCGGGCGACGCAGACATGCTGGCAGCATTGAATCCTAATCGGATGTGGGTAAGGAAACTACTGAAGGGACGTGCGGTTTAATGACGGTGTTACGAGGCGCTGTTTTCAGCGCCTCGTAAAACGGATCAGGCGGTCGGCAGTGCGGTTTGGTACAGATTTTCCCACATGCCATACACCAACACCTGGTCCGGCGGCGACAGCTCACCGGCAGCAATGGCTTTATGCAGGCTGCTTTCCACCTGCGTTTTCAGCGCTTCGGCGCTGTGTTCGCCCAGCTCTTCCACTTCGGCAACCGCCAATGTCAGATGACCGCGCAGGTAGCCACCGGCAAACAGTTCATCATCGCTGGCGTGCTCTACCATGTCATCAATCAGCGCCAAAATGCGCGCTTCGAATTCTGCGATCATCAAATTTCCTCATTAAATAACAAACTGACGGTCAGTTGAGATCTTCCGGATAGGGGAAAAGCTCAGCCGTCAGCGGTGGCGTATTGTAAAACGATTGTAATGCCTGAATAAAGCGTGCAGGTCTTGTGGGTATTCCCTGTTCCAACAGCAACAGTACCCGTTCGCGTACCTTACGCTGGAAGGCGATGCGATCCGGTTCGCAGTCACCGTTCAGGTTGTCGCAACTGACGTTGAACGGGAATCCCGCCGCCACGCAGAACATCCACTCCAGCGACTGCGGTTTAATTTCTACCGCTTCAAATTCGCTTTGCGTCTGTGCGTCGCGCCCGTCCGGGCAGTACCAGTAACCGAAATCGACCAGTTTACGGCGCTGCTCACCGGCAATGCACCAGTGAGAAATCTCATGCATGCCGCTGGCGTAATAGCCGTGAGCGAAGACAATGCGGTGGTACGGCAGTTGGTCGTCGGCCGGCAAATAAATCGGCTCATCGTCGCCTTTAACCAGCCGGGTGTTGTAATCATCACTGAAGCACTGATTAAAGATATCAATCAGCTGTTCGTATTGATGGGTAGCCTGTGTGTCTGACATAAACAAATCCAATAACCACAAAAATAAAGCGGCAATTATTTCATGTTACCGCTCGCTTGGCATGCTAAAAATGCAGCGCCAGCCACTGCTGAATTTCCGTACCGTGATTGTCGTACAACAGCTTGCAGCTCATCACCAGAGAAACGATGACGATCATCGGGCGGATCAGCTTTTGCCCACGGGTCATCACCATATGCGCCCCGAGGCGCGCCCCCAGCACCTGCCCTACCAGCATCACCAGACCGATACTCCACACCACCTTGCCGCCGATGATAAACAACACCAGGCTGCCAAAATTGGAAGTGAAGTTCAGCACCTTGGCGTGAGCGGTGGATTTGGCCAGGTTAAAGCCGCACAGCGTCACATAGGCCAGCGCGTAGAAGGAACCGGCGCCAGGGCCAAAGAAGCCGTCATAAAAGCCCACGCAGCCCCCGGCCACCAGCCCGAACGGCAAGGCGCTCAAACGACGCTGTCGGTCACTCTCCCCCAGACGCGGGGTCAGCAGAAAGTACAGGCCGATGCCGATCACCAGTAACGGCAACATTTGCCGTAGCAGATCGGCACGCATGTGCTGCACCAGGATCGCCCCGGCAACAGAACCGATCAGCGCCAACAGAATTGTCAGTTTTTGATCGTTGAGATCAACGGCTCGTCGGCGGATGAAGTACAGGCTGGCGGATAAGGAACCGCCCACCGACTGCAGTTTGTTGGTTGCCAGCGCCTGCGCGGGAGACACTCCCACTGCCAGCAGTGCCGGTACGGTCAACAACCCACCCCCACCGGCAATGGAGTCGATAAAGCCCGCCAGCAATGCCACCACAAACAAAACCCCGAGCATCTCGGGGCCAACGACGAACCAATCCATTTATTATTCCGCAGCGAAATGGTTATTCAGCAAAGCCTGACAGGTAGGCGGTAATGGCGGCGGTACCGGTTTACCCGGCTTGGCACTCGGCTGATGCGGAATGAACCAACTTGCCAGCTCGGCGCCACAGCCGTCACCCGGCGGTGGGGTATCCTGTTCTTTACACTCCAGGCTACCGGCCGGACAACGCAGGCGCACATGCATGTGCGCACGATGGCCAAACCACGGCCGCACCTTGTGCAACCAGTCACGATCGGCACCGGCATCCAGGCACAGGCGCTGCTTGATCGCCGGGTTGACGAAGATCCGCGTCACTTCCTGATCCTGCGCAGCTGCTTTGATCAAGGTTTCAATCTGCGGCTGCCACTGGCGTGCGACCACCTGCTTGCCGTCACTGGAAACCAAATCGATCGGTTGCGGCTTCAGTAATTGCTGTGCACTCCAGCGTTGACGCGGCAACTGTAACCAGATGTCGACATCAAGCCCTGACTGATGGCTGGCATGGCCACTGCTGAAGCGCCCACCGGCCGGCATCGCCATATCGCCAATCAGTACCGTACCGAGGTTTTTTTGGTTCGCCTTACTGCTCAGGCGCTGGATAAACGCCAGCAGATCCGGATGGCCGAAATAGCGGCGTTGATCGGGGCGCATCACCTGATAATCCGGCGAGTTCAACGGCAGCGGCTGGGCACCGATAATGCAACCATTGGCAAAACCGCCCACCGCCTGCGGTGAACCGGCCACCGGGTTCTCGATTTTCTGCCACGGCGTCAACGCCATGGCGGAGCCCGAAGCCATCAGGGCAAGGATGCCCAACATCCAGTTTTTCATGGTGATTACCAGCGTGGGACGTTAGAAACTACATCACCGTTCTGCGCACGTTGGCGCAACAGGTGATCCATCAGCACAATCGCCATCATCGCTTCGGCAATCGGTACCGCACGGATGCCTACGCAAGGGTCATGGCGACCACGGGTGACCATTTCCACGGCTTCGCCCTGGCGATTGATGGTTCTGCCAGGCACCATGATGCTGGAGGTCGGTTTCAGCGCCAGATGGGCGATCACCGCCTGCCCACTGCTGATACCGCCGAGAATGCCGCCCGCATGGTTGCTCTGGAAACCTTCCGGGGTGATTTCATCGCGGTTTTCGCTGCCGCGCTTGGTCACAACGCTAAAGCCGTCGCCAATTTCCACGCCTTTTACCGCATTGATGCTCATCAGCGCATGCGCCAAATCCGCGTCAAGGCGGTCAAACACCGGTTCGCCAAGGCCTACCGGCACGTTTTCTGCCACTACGCTGACCTTGGCACCAATGGAGTCGCCCTCTTTCTTCAATGCGCGCATCAGTTCGTCCAGGGCTTCCAGCTTGTCCGGATCCGGACAGAAGAACGGGTTCTGTTCGACCTGCTCCCAGTCTTTCAGCTCGCAGACCACGTCGCCGATCTGCGCCAGATAGCCACGCACCTGTACGCCAAATTTCTGCTGCAGGTATTTCTTGGCAATCGCCCCCGCTGCAACACGCATGGCGGTTTCACGCGCCGAAGAACGGCCGCCGCCACGATAGTCGCGCACGCCGTATTTTTGTTCGTAGGTGTAGTCTGCATGCCCCGGACGGAACACGTCTTTAATCGCACCGTAGTCCTGCGAGCGCTGGTCGGTGTTTTCGATTATCAGCCCGATGCTGGTACCGGTAGTCACACCTTCAAACACGCCGGAAAGAATACGGACCTGATCCGGCTCGCGGCGTTGGGTGGTATAGCGCGAGGTGCCTGGACGGCGGCGGTCCAGATCGTGCTGCAAATCAGCTTCGGTAAGCGGAATGCCCGGTGGCACACCGTCTACGATACAGCCCAGCGCCACACCGTGAGATTCACCAAATGTGGTGACGCGGAAAATCTGCCCAATACTGTTTCCTGCCATCGCGGATCCTTACCCTTAATTATTATCTTTGTTGGGCCCGCGAGGACAGGCCCGGAGAATGCTTAGCTGCGGTAGAGGCTGAAATGCTCTTTGCAATCTACCAGTTGCTGTTTGGTCAGCATGAACACCCCGTCACCGCCGTTTTCAAACTCCAGCCAGCTGAACGGAATATCCGGATACTGTTCCATCAGATGTACCATGCTGTTACCCACTTCACAAATCAGCACGCCGTCGTCGCTCAGGTAATCCGGCGCACAGGCCAGAATGCGACGCACCAGCTTCAGACCGTCGCTACCCGCCGCCAGACCCAGTTCAGGTTCAAAGCGGAACTCTTCCGGCAGATCAGACATGTCTTCTGCATCAACGTACGGTGGGTTGGTGACAATCAGATCGTACTGGATCGCCGGAAGATCGCGGAACAGATCGGAACGGATCGGAGTCACCTGCTGTTCAACGCCCAGCGCCTGAATATTGCGCTCGGTCACCGCCAGCACGTCGGCGGAGATGTCTACCGCGTCCACTTCCGCATCCGGGAAAGCATAGCCGCAGGCAATGGCAATACAGCCGCTGCCGGTACACATGTCGAGAATATGGCTCGGCGAATGAGGGATCAGTGCGCTGAAGCGATCGTTGATCAATTCGCCAATCGGGGAACGCGGTACCAGCACGCGCTCATCGACATAAAACTCCAGGTCGCAGAACCAGGCTTTGTTGGTCAGGTAGGCTACCGGAATACGCTCATTGACGCGGCGGATCACGCGTTCAACGATGCGGTGGCGTTCGCTGGAGGTCAAACGTGCAGTGTGCATGTCCTCTGGAATATCCAGCGGCAGGAACAGGCTTGGCAGCACCAATTGCACCGCTTCGTCCCACGGATTATCGGTTCCGTGACCATAGTAGATATCGGCGGCGTTAAAACGGCTTACTGTCCAACGCAGCATATCTTGAATGGTGTGCAGTTCATTCACTGCTTCCTCGACGAAAATTTTGTCCAATTTGCCCTCCGGCAGGCACTGTGATTCATGATTTAGCCGCATAGTTTGCCATGAAGCCCGCGACAAATCACGCTAACCCCTTGCGCTTTTCATTTTGGCGCGAATTTTGCGTCGACAGATACCCGCGACACGGTAAACTACCGCGATAAATGATTTCCGGTGAATGAAAAATGAAGAACAAGCACCCTCTGAGCAAAGATGAATTGCAGCTCTTCAGAGAGTCGGTAGTAGACGCAAAAAAGCTGCGTCAGGACACCATTGTCCACCGTAAACCCAAGCCAAAAACCAAACAGATTGCCCCGCAGCGCCTGCTGCAGGAACAGGTGGACGCCAGTCATTATTTCTCGGATGAATACCAACCGCAGTTGGAAGAGGAAGGCCCGACGCGCTATGTTCGCCCCGGTTACAGTGCTTTTGAGCTGAAAAAACTGCGCCGCGGTGACTATTCACCGGAGCTGTTTCTCGATTTGCACGGCCTGACCCAAATGCAGGCCAAGCAGGAGCTGGGCGCACTGATCGCCGCTTGCCGCCGCGAACACGTGCACTGTGCCTGTGTGATGCACGGCCACGGCAAGCATATCCTTAAACAGCAAACACCGCTGTGGCTGGCGCAGCATCCCGACGTACTGGTGTTCCACCAGGCGCCCAAGGAATGGGGCGGGACCGCGGCCATCTTGCTGCTGGTCGAACTGGCCGAGTAAACTGCAGAAATGACAAAAGGGCGATATTTAACATCGCCCTTTTGTTTGGAACCGGCCTGCGGCCCCTACACTTTAGCCATCACCTGCGACGGACTGACCTGCCATTCAAATTTACCGTAGCTACCGTCTGCCGCCAAATCAACGTTGGCGATTGCCGAGGTGGCAAACATCGGCGGACATTCACCCGGGCAAAGCTCAGCCACCAGGTAACCCACCAGCGGCAAGTGAGAGACAATCAGCACCGAGCTGATCCCCTGCTGTGCCAGCACCTGCAAATAACTGCCCACCTGGCTGGCGTCCCCGCCCGGCGTCAACTCAGGCAGCACTTCTTCGCTCGCCGGCAAGGTCAAGGCTTCGCGCACCGTGGCCAGCGTCTGCTCGGCCCGCAGATAGGGGCTGACCAGCACTCGTTCAATATCCACAGACTTGGTATTTAACCAGGCCGCCATCTGACGTGACTCATCACGGCCACAAACAGTAAGAGGTCTTACCGAATCGCTGGCCGCATCGAGTGCCGCCTCTCCGTGACGCATAATCAAAACTTGCATATTGCACCGCTGTTGTTGACAAAATAACGCTATACAGAAACGCCGAGCGTGCTGTATCGCCGAGTTTTACAACCCCAAAGCAAAAGCTTTGAAACGATAACGCGCCGTCTCTCTATGGCGGCCGGGCATTTTGCCTGAAAGTTCACGTAAAGAAAACGCTGTTTTTTACATCAAAGGCGTCTCGACACGAATTCAATGCTCACATAACAACCAATTCAACAGGTTAAATTTTAACCTTCTCAACATGAATTTTATTGATGGCGGCCAGTTTTACACCGCCATCGGGCTACGTTACCTCGTCCCTATCCCCCTGTACAGCGAGTGGAATTGCCGGTAGTGCAAGGAGTGATAACGATCACAAAGCCCCTTGCTCCTACTCTAGTACAAATCACGTCACCGCGCTGCTCAAGACCCCTGCGGATAGAAGCGCTCGCCCTGCTGGGCCATGCGCTGCAAACGTTCACAGGGCGCAAAATATTCCCCGTGCTGGCGCTGCAGGTACTCCAGCGTTTTAACCACCTTCTCGACGCCCAGCTGATCCATATAACGGAATGGCCCGCCAAGGAACGGTGGGAAGCCAATACCGAACACTGCGCCGATGTCACCGTCGCGTGCGCTACGGATCACACCTTCATCCAGACAGCGCGCCGCTTCATTCAGCATCATCATCACGCAACGCTGGGCAATAACCGCCTGCTGCAAATGCGACTTCGGTGTAATGCCAAGCAGAATATATACCGAGGTATCGGCGCGTTTGTGCCGCTGACGTTGCTGGCCTTCGCTCGGATACAGATAGAAGCCACGGCCGTTCTTGCGCCCTTTACGTCCGTCTTTCAGCACCGCATCGAAGGCCGCCGGGGCGGCAAAGCGCGGACCCAACTGCTCCACCAGTACCGGACTTATCTTGGTACCGACGTCAATACCCACTTCATCGAGCAGGGTTATTGGCCCGACCGGGAAGCCGAAATCGACCAGCGCCTTGTCCAGAGATTCGATCGGCTCACCTTCCAACAGACAACGCGCCGCTTCATTTATATAAGGAGCCAAAATGCGGTTAACGTAGAAACCAGCGCGATCGGCAACCACAATCGCCGTCTTGCCCTGCTTGTGCGCCAACGCCACGGTGGTGGCAATGGTTTCTTCGCTGGTCGTGGCATGGGGGATTACCTCCACCAGCGGCATTTTATCGACCGGGCTGAAATAATGCAGGCCAATCACCTGCTCCGGCCGCTGCGCCTTGGCGGCAATCTGGCCAATCGGCAGCGATGAGGTATTGGAGGCAAAAATAGTGTGCGGGGCCGCGTGTTGTTCGATTTCGGCTACCATCTGCTGCTTGAGTGACAAATCTTCAAACACCGCCTCAATCACCACGTCCACCTGATCAAAACCGCTGTAATCGGTCGAACCGGAGATCAACATCATCTGTTTTTGTCGCTCTGCCGGGCGCATGCGTTTACTGCGAACCCGTTTGCTGAGCACATCCCAGCTGTATTTTAATGCGTGGTTAATGCCCGTTTCGTTAACGTCTTTAATTCGTACCGGCAGGCCGCCGCGCGTAGCGGTCACGCAGGCAATCCCTCCGCCCATCAAGCCGCCACCGAGGATACCGATACGATGCAATGCGTGAGGTTGCGCATTGCCACCGCGCTCTTTCTTCAACGCGGTAGAGGCAAAGAACAGGCTGCGTAACGCCGCTGACTGCGGGGTCATAGCCAACTCGCCGAAGGCTCTGGCCTCGGCTTCATAACCGCTGGCGCTACCACTATCCAGGCCGGTACGCACCACCTGAATAATGCGCTCCGCCGCCGGATAGTTACCGTGCGTTTTCGCCAGCGTTTTCTTGCGTACAATGCTGAACAGCCAGGCTTTTACCCAAGGGGCCGTTGAGCAAACGCTCCTGCCATGGCAATTCGCGTCGGCTCTGCCAGCCCTGTTTGACTCGTTCGATGGCGGTCTGCAGCAAGATCGATTGTGGCACCGCGTCGTCCACCAGCCCCAGACGCAGCGCCTGGCGCGCCCGAATGTGTTTGCCGGTCAGGATCATGTCCAGCGCCTTGCTGGCACCAATCAACCGCGGCAAGCGCTGAGTGCCGCCGGAACCCGGTAGCAAACCCAACTGAACTTCCGGCAGGCCGAGTGCGGTTTTATCATCCAGTGAGCCAGACGCGGCCGTGGCAGGCCAAAGCCAGCTCCAGGCCGCCACCCAGGCAGGCACCGTGAATGGCTGCCACGACCGGAACCTGGAATGCCGCAATCTGTGCCAGGGTGCTTTGGCCTTTTTTCGCCAGCGTTTCGGCTTCTTTGGCTGTGGTACAGGCGGCAATCATGGTGATATCCGCACCGGCAATAAACGAGTCCGGCTTGCCGGAAACGATCACCAGCCCTTCCAGCGCTGGATGCTGCTGCGCGCGGATCAGTACGTCGTTGACCTGTTCGACAAACTCGGCCTTCAGCGTATTGACCTTCTCGCCGGGGACATCAATGGTGATCACGCCTATGTTGTCCGGACGTATCGTCAGCTGAAAGGCTGAGGGTTTGGCTCGCTGTTCGTGCAATGCGTTTTCAAAACTCATTATTCCACCTCTACGATCATTGCGGCCCCTAACCCTCCGGCCGCGCAGGCAGTGGTCAACCCCAGCCCGCCACCACGGCGTTTCAGCTCGTGCAGCGTTTGGGTGATCATGCGCGCGCCGGTAGCGGCAAACGGGTGGCCATAGGCGATTGAGCCGCCCAATACGTTGAATTTATCCATATCCACTTCACCAATCGCCCGGCTGCGACCCAATTTTTGCTGGGCAAACTCGTCACTGGCAAACATCTTCAGGTTGGCCAGGGTTTGTGCGGCGAAAGCTTCATGCATGTCGATAAGCGTCAGATCCGCCAGGCCGATACCGGCGCGATCCAACGCCAGCGGCGTGGCGTAGGACGGCCCAAGCAACATATCTTCCCACACGTCGATGGCGGAGAAGGCAAAGCTGCGCAGGTAGCCCAGCGGCTGTAAGCCCAGCTCTTTCGCCCGCGATTCACTCATCATCAGTACCGCCGCCGCACCGTCGGTCAGGGGGGTGCTGTTGGCTGCGGTAACGCTGCCATGCTTGCGGTCAAATGCCGGTTTCAGCTTCGCGTACGAAGCCAGGCTGGAGTCTTTGCGGACGTTGTTGTCTTCGCTAATTTGGGTGCGATACGGCGGCACGTAGGCGGTCATCACCTCATCGTGCAGCAGCCCCTGTTCCCAGGCTTTGGCCGCTAACTGATGCGAGCGGTGCGCCAACGCATCCTGCTCTTCACGGGTGATGCCGTGGCTTTTCGCCATTTGTTCGGCGGTATCGCCCATTCGCAGACCCGTAGAGTATTCAGCTACCGCCGGGGGAACCGGCATCAGATCACGGAACTTCAGTCGGCTGAACAATTTGAGGCGCTGTGACAGGGTTCGGGCCTTGTTAACGTCCACCAACGTGCGTGCCAGCGCTTTGCTGACGCCAATAGGCAAAACGGAAGAAGAGTCAGCGCCGCCGGCAATACCGATGCTGATGCTACCGGCCATAATGCTCTCTGCCACGTTGGCAATCGCCTGGAAACTGGTGGCGCAGGCACGCGACACGCTGTAGGCATCGGTATGCACGCTCATGCCGGTGCCGAGCACGATTTCACGCGCAATATTCGGCGCTTCAGGCATTTGCACCACCTGGCCGAACACCAATTGCTCGATCAACGCCGGATCGATGCCAGTGCGGGCCAACAGTTCACTCACCGCCGTTTTACCCAAATCTACCGCCGGAATACCGTGATAAGCGGTCGCCTGTTTGGCAAAGGGGGTGCGCAGTCCATTTACAATCGCAATACGGTCACCGTGACGGGTCACCAACGGCAGTGCCTTACTCATAAACGCTCCTGAAGAGAATAACGTCAGCACAACGGCCAAAAGAGGTCTGACCTGATGGGGCCATTGTTAACCAAATGTTTACATTTGGCAAACCGTCAGAAGCGAAAACTGAGAGCAGGAGCAACTTTCCAGCGAGGGATTATCGGACAGGTGAAGGTGCGGGTAAGCCCCGCACCCTTTTAAAGCAGCAATTAACGCAGGCCGAGCTGGAAAATAAAGGTTTCTGCCTGGCAGGCAAAGGTGAAATCAGCCACCAGTTCTACACCACCGTCAACCGGTTTAATGCTACTGCTGATGTCGCAAGGATCAGATTCCACACCCCGGGCTTTTTCAGTCAACGCGGCCAACATTTTCTCTGCATCCTGCTGATTGGTAAACACCTGGCTGTAGGACGCGGTGCAATCGGTATTGTCCATGACGGTGCCAACGTCAACACAGCAACAAGCGGCAGTTTCCTGGGCGCTACATTTATTAAGTGAATTTGACATGGTTAATTCTCCTCAGGGACCGCCATTACGCGCATCCAAATTGCCATTTAAACGCTGGCGCAAAGATACAAGATTCTGTGTCTATTTTACTCTGTGGCGAAACCGATCACTAGCACTTACTTTTTATAGGTGTTTTAAGTGATGGAAATCACAAATGAAAATCGTTGTCTGCTAAGGAATGGTAAGAATTTTGTTATGTACCACTGGTTTTTTGTTGGCCAGATCTCTCTTTTGATATCAATTTGGAAATATTTCAAAAACAATGTTGCAACATTCTCACAGGTCGGACCTATAATTCAGCCACTGGTCTGATTTGTCTGAATGAGATCGGACCCTACAATCGCGCGCTTCCTTGTTACCTTATGTAACATGTTTAAATAATAAACACATAATGAGGTTTTGGTCATGAGCCAGAAAAACCTATTTACTAAATCAGCTCTCGCAGCTGCAGTGGCAATTATTTCTTCAAACGTGTCTGCCGCAGGATTCCAGCTGAATGAGTTTTCATCAGCTGGTTTAGGACGTTCGTATTCTGGCGAAGGCGCCATGGCAGATACTGCGGCTTCCGCCAGCCGTAACCCGGCCCTGTTGATGATGTACACCCGCCCGGAACTCTCCCTTGGCGCGGTATTTATCGATCCGGACGTGGACATTACCGGCAAGTCACCTTCCGGTGCCAGCCTTGACTCCAAGAACATCGCCCCTACCGCCTGGGTGCCAAACCTGCATTATGTTCAACCGATTAACGATCAGTTTGCCGTGGGCGGCTCGGTCACCAGCAACTATGGCCTGGCGACCGAATTCAACGACGGTTACACCGCCGGGGCTTACGGTGGTAAAACCGACCTGACCACCGTGAACCTCAATCTGAGCGGGGCTTATCGCCTCAATCAAAACTTCAGCTTCGGTCTGGGTTTTGATGCGGTTTATGCTAAAGCCAAACTTGAGCGTTATGCGGGTGAATTGCCGAAATTGATCGCAGGCTCTGGCCAGTTGCCTCCGCAATTGGCAGGCCCGGTATCACAGATCCCGGCTGATACCCAAATATCTCACCTGAAGGGTGATAAATGGGGCTTTGGCTGGAACGCCGGCATTCTGTATGAAGTGGATGAAAACAACCGTTACGGTTTCACCTACCGTTCCGAAGTCAAAATCAAGTTTGACGGCGACTACAAGAGCAGCCTGCCATCCGCCTATAACCCGCTGCTGGGCGCTCTCGGTCTGCCTATGGGCACCGACGGCACCACCATCCCAGGCTCTCTGGACCTGAACCTGCCGGAAATGTGGGAAATCTCGGGTTACAACAAGGTTGCACCGCAGTGGGCCATCCACTACAGCCTGGCTTACACCAGCTGGAGCCAGTTCCAGGAGCTGAAAGCTACCGGCAACAACGGTCAAACGCTGTTTGAGAAGCATGAAGGCTTTAAAGACGCTTACCGTATCGCACTGGGTACCACCTACTTCTATGACGATAACTGGACCTTCCGTACCGGTATCGCCTTTGATGACAGCCCGGTGCCGGCCCAGAACCGTTCTATCTCTATCCCGGATCAGGACCGCTTCTGGCTGAGCGCAGGTACCAGCTACGCATTCAACAAAGACGCCTCTGTTGACGTCGGTGTTTCCTACATGCACGGCCAGAAAGTCACCATCAAAGAAGGTCCATACACCTTCGAATCCGTGGGCAAGGCCTGGCTGTACGGCGCCAACTTCAACTACCGCTTCTAATCCTTTCGACGATGAAGCCAAAGCGCCCTGCGGGGCGCTTTTTTATTGCCTACTATTTGCCGGGCGAAAAAAAACCCGCCAGTCGACGGGTTGTTTCTGTTCGCTAACCGAAGTTATTGCGAGTCGATCTCGTCCAAATCACCCTGGATCGCCTGGGCGTTCGGGTTAACTTCCGGTTTCAGTGAACCACCGTTCGCCAGGAAATCGTTGCGCTGGAAGTAGGCCTCACGCACCATCAGGTATGGATCGGAAGAGTTACGCAACAGGCCGTCGGAATCGAGCAGCTCGGCACGGGTTTCAATCCCCTCAACCACCCACTTGCCTGCCGACATCCAGAAGGTCAGGTAGCTCAGCACCGGATAAAGGTCATCTGCCCAGTCACCGCCCTCTTCACGCAGGGTGAAACTGCCATAGCCCGGCAACATCACATAAGGACCATAGCCGACACCGTAGTGCCCCAGAGTGCTGCCGAAACGGTTCGGCTCTTCGCGTGCCAGTTTCGGGTTAGCCATGCCAGCCACGTCGATCAGGCCGCCCATCCCCAACAGGGTGTTGAGGAAGAAACGGTTAAAGTGGATCATCCCCTTGTACGGATCACCTTTCAGGAAGGAGTTGACCATGCTGGCCGGCTCTTCCAGGTTGGAGGTGAAGTTGCTGATGCCATTACGCGCCGGCATCGGCAGATAGTCACGCCAGGCCACGGCCACCGGGCGCAGGACATACGGATCCAGGACGTTATAGTTAAAGTTGAACATCGTCCGGTTAAATCCTTCCAGAGGATCGGATCGCCCTTGTGGTTCATCTTGTGGCGTGCTGGCACAGCCCACCAATAACACCGTTGTGAAAGCCAGCCCAGTCAGGCGAAAGTTCATATTCTTCTCCATGAAAACACGTTCGGTCTTTTTATTCAGGGGACCTGTTTGTTTATCTGAACGTCAATCCGCTCTTTACCGCTGAAATTCTGCAGCGCGCTCTCACCGAACCAGTCACCCGCCTGTGGCGTGGCCAGACCGTCCTGAGAAATCCGCACCCGCACCTTGACCTGATGCTGGGCCGAAAGCAGCCGCTCAGGCATCATGGCATTGCTGTCATCCAAAGAGAATGACAGGGGGAAACGGCTTAAAGGCAGTTGTTTTACCGCCACCGGCACCGGATTGGCGCCATCGGTCACCGAGATTACCAGCGTCCCCTGCGGCGGCAAAGCGTTAGTCGCCTGCGGCGATAACGTCACGTTAACGCCAAGTTTAACAGTTTCTCCGCCTGCCTGTGTTTTTGCTTGTGCAATACTGCGCTTTATCACTTCGGCGCGTTGATCATTGGCCGGCAACAGTTTCAGCATGACCTGCCAGGCACCAATAGCCTGCTTGAAATCGCCCTGCTCAAAGGAATTAAACGCCAACAGGCTCAACACGCGCAGATTGGTATGATCTTCGGCGATCATCTTGCGCAGCATCTGGGTGGCCTGCTTGTTATCCTCTGGATCGTTAGAGCGCGTCAAGACTTCCGCATAACCGAGGCGCACTTCCAGACTATTCGGATCGAGTTGATAAGCATGGGCGAATGCCTGAGTGGCGGTGGTGGCGTTATTCAATGCCATGCCGACCCGGCCCAGCATCATCCAGTCGTTGATATTGCGGTCGTCCTGTTGCAACGCAGTACGCAGCCCCAGGCCGAGACGAGCAATCTCTTCCATGCTCAGCGGTTGGGCGCGCTCATTGCTAACCCGAGCGCGCAGTTCCGGCATTTGAGCTTCCACCTGCTGCCAGTCCAGCACCTGCGCCAACCCACCGGTTTTCAGATAGAAGCCCAGGGTGACCACCACCAGTAACGCTACGCCGGGCACCAGCGCCCAACGATTGATCGGCTTCGCCTGCACGTCCTGCTGACCGGGGATATCATTGAGCAGATTTTGCTGCAGTTCCTTCACCATCTCCGGACGCTCGGTAACCACGCCCTGATCCTCGTCCTGCTCCAGTTCGTGCAGACGATCCTGATAAAATGCTTTATTCAGCGTATCGCGGCTAGCGGCAGTGCTTTTGTCACTTTGACGCATCGCCGGCACCACCAGTAACGCCGCAGCGCCGACCAGCAATACAATAATAATCAGCCAAAAAGCCATTAGGGTTTCTTCCTGTCAGTCTCTTTCAGCAGCGCTGCCAAACGCTGTTGCTCCTGCTCGGAGAATTCATCGTTAGCGTTAGCAGCACCGGCGCGGCGACGGCGAGTGCGCAGTATCACTACCGCCCCGCCGATCAGCACAAACAGCAACGGGCCAAGCCACAGGATCAGCGTCGCCGGCGTCACCGGCGGTTCGTAGGTGACGAAATTGCCGTAGCGCGCCACCATGTAATCGATGATCTGCGGCTTACTCTGCCCCTGCATCATCAGCTCATACACCTTGGTGCGCATGTCCGCCGCAATGATGGCGTTAGAGTCGGCAATGCTGTTGTTCTGGCATTTCGGGCAGCGCAGCTGCTCGGTTAGTTCACGGTATTGCTGTTCCTGCTCCACCGATTTGAACTGATAGGTATCAATAGCCGCAGCCGCGCTCCAGCTCAGCAGCAGAGCGAAGACCAGGGTCATCAGCCTCATGCCTCACCCCCGTATTTTTTGTACAGCGGCAACACTTCCTGCTGCCAGACGCGCTCATTCATATCCCCGGCGTGGCGATAGCGAATAATGCCTTGTCCGTCGATCAGGAAGGTTTCCGGCGCGCCATACACGCCCAGATCCAGCCCCAGCATGCCGTCGCCGTCATACAGGCTGAGCGCATAAGGGTTACCCAGCGAATTTAGCCAGGTCACCGCCTTGCTGCGATCGTCTTTATAGTTCAGCCCCACTACGCGGATACCGCGCGCGGCCAACGTATTGAGATATTGATGTTCGGCACGGCAGGTCGGGCACCAGGTGGCCCAGACGTTCAGCAGCATGGGTTTGCCATTGCGCAGCACCGCCTGATCGTAAGTCTTGCCGGGGCTTTCGAGCGATTCCAGTTTGAAGGCCGGTACCGGTTTGCCGATCAGCGCCGACTCCAGCATGGTCGGATCCTCGCCACCGGCATTGCGCGTCAGTTGCACCATAAACGCCGCCACCAGCAGCAGGAACAGGATTAACGGGATAAACAGCAGTTTACGGTTCATGCCTGCTCCTCCAGCTTGCCTTCACGCTTGAGTTTTTTGCTCATCCGATAGCGCGGGTCGAGAATACACAGGATGCCGCCGACCGCCATAAATACCCCACCGAACCAGATCCAGCGGACGAAGGGTTTATAGTACAACCGCACGGCCCAGGAGCCGTCGTCCAGCTCTTCGCCCAGTGCCGCATACAGGTCACGGCTGAAGCCGCCGTCGATAGCCGCTTCGGTCATCATGCTGCGCGCCACGCTGTAGTAGCGTTTCTCCGCGTGCAGCGTCGCTTCCGGCTTGCCGTTACGCGTGACGTCGATGATACCGACGCCGCCGGTATAGTTCGGCCCACGGATATCGTGCACATCACGGAACACAAAGTGATAGTTATGGATATCCACGCTGTCGCCAGCCTTCATGCGGACGTCGCGTTCCACGCTGTAGTTCTGGCTAAAGGCAATACCGATTACCGTCACCGCGACGCCAAGGTGACCCAGCACCATGCCCCAGTGACTGCGGGAAAGATGGCTCAGGCCACGCCAAAAACCGTGGCGATGAGTAGCACGTTCGTGCAGTTCCATCAGCGTCAGGATAATGACCCAAACCGCCATAATCAGCCCCACCACCGTCATACCGGCGATGCTGTCTTGCAACAGCCACGGCAACAGGACTGACAGCACCAGCGTAATCACCAGCGCCACGCTCAGGCGACGCCACAGCTTGGTCGGTTCATCACGGCGCCAGCGCACCAACGGGCCGATGCCCATCAGCAAGGCCATCGGGGCCATCAGCCAGGTAAACATGGTATTGAAGAACGGCTCGCCGATAGAAATACTGCCCAGGCCAAGCTGTTTATGCACCAGCGGCAACAGCGTGCCCAGCAATACCACCAGCGTCGCGGCAATCAACAGTACGTTGTTGCCCAACAGGAAGGTTTCACGCGAGAAGGTTTCATGCTGCACCCGGCTGCGCACCTGGCCGCCTTTGACCGCGTACAGCAGCAACGAACCGCCGATCACAATCACCAGATAGGCGAGGATAAACATGCCGCGCGCCGGATCGGAGGCAAAGGAGTGTACCGACACCAGCACGCCGGAACGCACCAGGAAGGTGCCCAGCAAGCACAGCGAGAAGGCGGTAATCGCCAGCAGCACCGTCCAGGCCTTGAAAGTCCCGCGTTTTTCGGTCACCGCCAGCGAGTGCATTAGCGCCGTACCGGCCAGCCACGGCATAAATGAAGCGTTCTCTACCGGATCCCAGAACCACCAGCCGCCCCAGCCCAGTTCGTAATAAGCCCAGGCTGAGCCCAGCACGATACCCATGGTGAGGAACACCCAGGCCGCGGTAGTCCAGGGACGCGACCAACGTGCCCAGGCGGTATCCAGCCGTCCGGCCATCAGTGAGGCAATAGCAAAAGCAAAGGCCACCGAGAAGCCGACATAGCCCATGTACAGCAGTGGGGGGTGGAAAATCAGGCCGATATCCTGCAGCAGTGGATTGAGGTCACTGCCGTCGATCGGGAAATTCGGCAAGGTGCGGGTGAACGGGTTGGAGGTCATGATAATGAACAGCAGGAAACCCGCGGTAATCATGCCCATCACCGACAGCACGCGCGCCACCGCGTCTTGCGGCATCGCACGGCTGCACAACGCCACCGCCAGTGACCAACAGCTGAGCAGCAACACCCACAGCAGCAGTGACCCTTCATGGGCGCCCCAGGTGGCGGCGATGCGGTAATAAACCGGCAGTTGCGTGTTGGAGTTGGCGGCCACATAAGCCACGGTAAAATCATTGACCACAAAGGCATGCACCAGGCAGATGAACGCCAGCGCGATAGCGGCAAACATGCCGTAGGTCAGCGGACGCGCCACCGCCATCATGCGGCGATCCTGACGCGCTGCGCCCCACTGCGGGTAAATGCTCAGCAGTAGCGAAATCGCCAGCGCCAGACACAGCAGAAAACTTCCCGTTTCCGGCATCATGATTTAGCGCCCTCGTTCTGCGGGGTGGCGTAAGCCGAAGCCGGCCCCTTATGGTTTTCTTTCATTGCGTCGGCCACCTCCGGCGGAGTGTATTTTTCATCGTGTTTCGCCAGCACTTCGCGCGCGTTCACCACGTTGCCTTCGCCCAATACGCCCTGCGCCACCACGCCCTGCCCCTCACGGAACAAGTCCGGCAAAATACCGGTGTAGGTGACATCGATGGCACCGCGCGCATCGTAGACCTTGAAGCTGACCTGCAGCGTTTTCTGATCGCGTTTTACCGAACCAGGCATCACCATGCCGCCGATACGCAGGCGTTGGCCCACTTCCGGCTTCTCATGATTTTCGCCCTTGCCCTGCAGAATTTCGCTCGGGGTATAAAACAGATCGATGTTGGAGCGCAGCGCATACAGCATCAGGGTCGCGGTAAGCGCAACGCCGATCAGCACTACGATCGCCAGATACAGGCGACTTTTACGACGTGGATTCACAATGATTTCTCCCGCGGGTTGGCGGATTTTTGTTTCGACTGCTGCGACTGACGAATGCGCCGTTCGCGCGCCTGACGGCGGCCGATCTCATCGAGCAATTGCTGGCGCTGCCAGAAAGTATGCGCCACCAGGCCCAGCAGCGAGAGCAGCGTAACGGCCACCGCCAGCCAGACGTAGAAGGCGTAGCCCCCCATGGCGAAAAACGCCTGCCAGGAAGTAAATGCGGCATTCATGGTTGGCGCTCCTTATTGACCAGCCCGGCGACCCACGGACGCTGACTTTCCTGAGACAAAATCAAATTGCGCAGGCGCATCAAAGTAAGAGTAATGAAGAACAGCAGGTAGCCGAGGATCGCCCAGCGCAGCGGGGTGCGCATGCTTGGCGCGATGCTCTGTTGCATATTGGTCGACCCCTGATGCAACGTGTTCCACCATTCGACCGAGAAATGAATAATCGGGATGTTCACCACCCCCACCAGCACCAGAATACCGGCGGCGCGGCCCGCCAGGCGGCGATCCTCAAAGGCGTTGTACAACGCGATAATGCCGATATACAAGAACAGCAACACCAGCTCGGAGGTCAGGCGTGCGTCCCACACCCACCAGGTGCCCCACATCGGCTTGCCCCAGGCAGAACCGGTGACCAGGGCAATAAAGGTAAATACCGCGCCGACCGGCGCCATCGCCGCGACCACCGTATCGGACATTTTCATCTGCCACACCAGGCCGATAAATGCCGCTACTGCCATGGAGCCATAGATCCCCATCGACCACATGGCGGCCGGCACATGGATATACATGATGCGGAAGCTGTCGCCCTGCTGATAATCCTTGGGTGCGAAACCAAAGCCCCATACCCAACCCAACAGCAGGCAGGCCGCTCCGGCCAGCCCCAGCCAGGGGATAAAGCGGCCACAGACACGATACAGCCGTTCAGGCTGGGCAAACTGATGTAACCATTTCCACATTGTCGTCATTGCTCACGGTAAATTTATACGGTGGCCGCCCTGTTGACCAAGGCGACGAAAATTACTGGTGCGGTGCAACACGCTCTTGATGGCGTTAACCCGCATTTCAATATGTTAGCTAGTGCACGCTCACTCGCAGCGCTGCTGCGGTAGCGAACGGTGCCAGCGTGATGCTGCCCGCCAGCATGGCGCCCAGAATCGCCAGGTAACCGTCTATTGGCATCCCCATAGAGGCGGCATCGATGGCCGCGGTGGAAAATATCAACACCGGGATATACAGCGGCAGCACCAGCAGGCTAAGCAGCACGCCGCCCTTGCGCAGCCCGACGGTCAGCGCCACGCCGATAGCGCCAATCAGACTCAGCGTCGGCGTACCCAGCAGCAGCGTAAATGCCACCGCCAGCCAGGTATTGATATCCAACGACAGCAGCAACGCCACCAGCGGCGACAGGATTAACAGGGGTAGGCCTGTTACCACCCAGTGAGCACATACTTTGCCTAACACCGTCATTGGCAGCGGCGTCGGCAGCAACAGCAGTTGCTCCAGCGAGCCATCAAGAAAGTCATCGCGAAACAAGCGTTCCAGCGACAACAGCGCCGCCAGCAGCGCAGCGACCCAAATAATCCCCGGAGATATACGCGCCAGTAACTGCGGCTCCGGCCCAATCCCTAACGGAAACAGCGTGATAACAATCAGAAAGAACCACAGCGGATTAACGATTTCCGACCCTTTGCGAAAGGCAATCTTCAGCTCGCGGCGCAATACGGTCAAAAACATCAAACAGTCTCCATGCGGTTTTCCGTCAGGCTGATTTTACCTACCGCCTGAGTTACGCCGGCCAAATCCTGATGGGTGGTCAACAATACCATGCCGCCCTGCTGCGCATGTTGCTCAAAAAGGCTAATTAATTCAGCCACGCCCTGCTTGTCGATGGCCGTCAGCGGCTCATCCAGGATCCACAACGGGCTGTCGCTGAGCCACAAACGCGCCAGGGCAACCCGGCGTTGCTGCCCGGCGGAAAGCTGCGCCACCGGTAAATCCTCATAACCCACTAACCCTACCTGCTCCAGCGCCTGCCAAATGGCCTGACGATCGGGAACGCTACTCACCGCCTGGTAAAACTGCAGGTTCTCAAAGGGCGTTAACATGGTTTTAATCCCCGGCTGATGGCCAAGGAACAACAAATCCTGATGGTAACGTTCACGATGGCGCAACGTATTTTGCCCGTGCCAGTGGACTTCACCGCCCTCCGGGCGCGCCAGGCCGGCCAAAATGCGCAGCAGGCTGGTTTTGCCCGCACCGTTCGGCCCTTCCACCTGAATAATATCGCCCGGTTTCACCGTAAAGCTTAACGCGCTAAACAGGGTGCGTTCATCGCGGACGCAACTCAGATTTTTAGCTTCCAGCATCGGAGAACTCATATTTTTCTTTGGGATAGCGATCATAGCATAAGCCATCTGCGGCACGTAGCCCGCCGCAGGGCACTCAGCTACTCCAATAGGGGTAATATTGCGCCCCAGATCAATAATGCGAAGAAAAAACCGGCGGCGTTAAACTCTTGTTACTTTTTTCTGCAATTTGCGACCTGGCTTTCGGCCTACCGATGGGCCAGCTATGCTTAATCCGTGACCCCGGCAGCAGTTTAAGGAGAGAGCAGATAATGAGCGACTCACAACAGCGCCCGAAGACGGACAGCGACGATCCTCTGCAGGTGGAGAGCAAAGAGCATGAACAGGGCAAGAGCGAAATCGAGGTAAAGGAACAGAACCTGCCCTCACGCGCGGCGGCGGTGCATGAGCAGATCCGCATGGAGGGTGAGAAAGAACTGGAGCGTGACTGGCTGGCCTTGCTGTGGTCAGCGGTGGCCGCCGGGCTGTCGATGGGGGCCTCCCTGATGGCCAAGGGTATTTTTCACGCCCGGTTGCCGGACGACCCCAGCCGCTTCTTTATCGAGAATATTGGCTACACCTTTGGCTTTATCATCGTGATTATGGCCCGCCAGCAGCTGTTTACCGAAAACACCGTGACCGCCGTACTGCCGATCATGCACAAACCGACGCCGAGAAATTTCGTCATCCTGTTTCGCCTGTGGGGCGTGGTGCTGCTCGGCAACCTGATTGGCACCGGGCTGGTGTCACTGGCGTTTATTCACATGCCGATTTTTGATGAAAACACTCGCAGCGCCTTCGTTAGCCTGTCGGAAGAAGTGATGCAAAATTCACCGTCAGAAATGTTCGCCAACGGTATTTTGGCCGGCTGGATCATCGCCACCATGGTGTGGATGTTCCCTTCCGCCGGGGCCGCCAAGATTTGGGTGATCGTCCTGATGACCTATCTGGTGGCGATCTGCGATCTGACCCATATCGTGGTCGGATCGGTAGAGATCCTTTATCTGGTGTTTAGCGGTGTCATCCCCTGGCAAGATTTTATCTACCCGTTCGCCATTCCGACGCTGGCCGGCAACATTATCGGCGGCACCTTTATCTTTGCGTTAATCAGCCATGCACAGATCCGCAATGATATGAGCGATAAAAACAAAGCGGCGCGGCTGGAGGCAGAAAAACAGACCGCCAGGACGAGAAAACCGTGATCGCGGTCAGTGCAGCACGCGAAAATCAGTGCATATTGGCGATGGAATGAGCAAACGCACCGCTAAGCGCTTATTCTGCGGGTAAAAAAAGGTATACTGCCCCGGCAGCCTCAGGTTGCCAGCCCGCAGCGTCCCCGTAGTTAAACGGATATAACAAGCCCCTCCTAAGGGCTAGTTACTGGTTCGATTCCAGTCGGGGACACCATAAGCCTATTGCCCCCCACTATCGAAATCCGCAAAAACCGCGCCACACAAGGCCTTAAACCATTTTCGTCGTCTAAATACTTCGCTGTTATCAGCATGATGCGTGAGCACTTCCCACAATCTGGCACAGATTCCAGGATTAAAGGTATAATCGCAGATACTATTTACTCGATTTTAGAAACGAACATGACAAAACTAACATTACAAGAGCAGATGCTTAAAGCCGGATTGGTCAACAGTAAGAAACTGGCGAAAGTGCAAAAAACCGCTAAAAAATCACGCGTTCAGGCTCGTGAGGCCAGAGAGGCGGTGGAAGTCAATAAAAAGGCACAAATCGAACGTGATAAACAGCTGAGTGAGCAACAAAAGCAAGCTGCCCTGTCTAAAGAGTATAAGGCTCAGGTAAAACAGTTAATTGAAATGAACAGGATCGTTATTTCAAAGGGAAATATCAGCTATAACTTCACAGACAATAATTTAATTAAAAATATCAATGTGGATAAAACGACTCAAACTCAGCTAATTAATGGTCGTCTCGCCATTGCGCGTCTGCTTGCGGAGAATGGCGTTGATAGCGAATACGCAATTATACCCGCGATCGTGGCCGATAAAATTGCGCAACGTGATGCGAGCAGTATTGTGTTAAATGCAGCGCTTAGTCAGGAAGCACAGGACGAAGAAGATCCTTATGCCGACTTTGTGGTTCCTGATGATTTGATGTGGTAGGAAAAAGCACGTATTGCTATCACATAGCTGTCATATATTGCGGCATGTTAGTTTAGGGCAATGGGCTGTGACCATTGCCTTACCTCAAAAAAACCTATTCTCACAGTCATCCAAGAATAAATCGTATTTTAGTTCCACTGATTAAAATGTTAATATTGCTCTGTGTCGCGAATGGAGTAATAGCATGTTCCCCCAACAAGAAATATTCACAACGGGCCAATCCGTTAACCAGCTATCAATTTTCACGGTTGCATACTTTTGAATGCGTCGCTCGTCACCTCTCCTTTTCATTGGCGGCGGAAGAACTGTCAATTACCCCCAGCGCTGTAAGTCACAGAATCAACCTGCTGGAAAAAGAGCTGGGCTTTCTTTTATTTCAACGTTTTCACCGCAGAATTACACTCACACCGGAAGGAGAGCGGATGCAATGGTCGTTAAGCAACTCCTTCGATGCCCTGACTCAGGAAATTCTTGATATTAAAAACCGAGAGCTGACGGGCACCCTGACCATTTATTCCCACCCTTCCATCGTCCAATGCTTGCTGATTCCGCGGATCGGCGAATTTATTGCCCAGTATCCCACCATTCATTTGAACATTCTCACCGGGCAAGAGAATATCAACCTGGCCAACCGCGGCGTTGATTTAGCACTGTACTTTGGGCTTCTGCCGTCAGGTAAACAGCTGGACGAAACCTTTATGTCGGAGTCCATGGTGCCGATCTGCACTGCGCAATACGCCAAAACGCATGACCTCTACAATGCTCCTGAAAACCTGGCGCACTGCACCCTGTTGCATGACCGATATAATTCGGGTGAAGACGAGTGGCTGACCTGGGCACAACATTTTGATTTAGGGCTGGATACCGACAGTAAAAGCATGGAGTTCGATCGCTCAGATTTGGCGGTGCTGGCGGCGACACAGCATCTTGGCGTCGCCATGGGCCGACTCAATCTGGTGCAAGACTGGATCAAAAGCGGTGAGCTGATTATCCCCTTTACCAACATGACCCTGCCCTGCGAACACTGCTATTTTGTGTCGACCATATCCGAACGTCAGTGGCCGAAAATTATCGCGTTCAAACAGTGGATGATGAAAATAGAGCCTCTGGTCTGATTGCCAGAGGCATTGGCCGGTGGTTTAAAAAGGATTACCAAGTCTTGGGAGTATAAGAAAAATCGAGTGCGCAGCTGTATAACTGCCCGGCCTTTGAGTAATAAATATGTTTGCGGCTGTTATCCCATACCACAGTATAGTTATTGGAGAACTTTATTATCTCGACCGGCGTCTGGTTAGATAACCGACCGCGCTTAGTACTTTTCACCACAAAAAAATCGCCATTATCACTGAGCGTGATCAAAGGATAGCCCCAGGCATATTTCGATATTTGCATAGTGATGGTGAATTGGCTTTCACAACTTATTTGATAGGTATTAACATCAACATCCATAGTTTATATTTTAGGTACAATCCCTCTGTTGAGATAAAATAAATAAGAACAGCTCACGACAATCAAACCTAAAACGATCAGGACAGAACCCAATACAAATTCAATCTGCAGCGGCTCCCCCAATATCACTACCCCGGCTAAAATACCAAAAACGGGCGTCATAAAGGTCAGAATGCCCAACGAGGACGCCTGATAATCACGCAGCAGAGAAAACCAGATCAAATAGCTGATAAAAGAAACCACCAGCGTTTGGAATATCAGGCTGGTCCAGGCCAATGCCGTCAGGTTGAAATGAACGCTCTGCGTGGTTATAGCCAGCAGAGATAACAAAATGCAGGCTCCCGAGAGCTGAAACAATAATGTTTGTTTTGATGAGCAGTTTGCCAACCCGGTAGTGCGAATGACAATGGTTGAGCCGCCCCATGACATTCCCGCCAACAGCCCGTAAATATCGCCACGCAATGAGTTCTCTGCGCCCGAACTGTCACTCATCCCGGAGATGGCAAGCACCACGCCGCCAAAGGCGATGGCAATACCGACCCATTGTATCAACGACAGCCGCTCATGGCGGATAACAAAATGCAGCCCGATGGCGGAAAACAAGGGGGCTGTATACAAAAAGACCGCCATATGCGATGCGCTGGTATAGCGCAACCCTTCGGAAACGAAGAAGAATTCCAACGCGAACAAAAAACCGACGCACAGACCTGCTAACAGCGTGGGGCGATCAAATACGAACTTTTCACGACGGTAATGCGCCAGGAGATAAACCGCCAAAGCGGCAATGCCCGACCGAATGGCGATTTGCAGTACGGCAGAAATGTCCGGCTCGGCGGCCTTGATCGCCACCTGCTGCAGCCCCCATATGGCGCATATCATCATCATGGCGGCGGCAGCTCTGCTATCTATGTTTTTTCTGGCACTCATCACACCACCTCAAGCCGCTTAAATAAAAACACACCCTTCCCTCACCGCTAATAAAAAGGTGATGGATAAATCCGAGAAAAATATAAAAGGTTAGTCTTTATAAACCACTATTTCCTGGTACACTTTAATGACTTCATTATCACTATCGACTTCACCGGTATATTCCGTTTGTTGCGCCACGTGGGTCACCTTCCAGCCCCGCTTGGCCAACTCAGGGATGGTGACGCGCCCAATATCACGACAGGTAAAGACCGTGTCATCACTCAGCCTAAGACTACCAATGCTTGCATAATCATAAGCTTGTGACTGGCAAACGTGCGACTCAGCCGCCATCAAGGGTAATGGCAACAGACCGATAATCAACATTAAACACTTTTTCATAGCCCTCTCCATGCCTCTTATTAACCTTATCCATTTTGCAGATATCAGCCTGGTCAATTACGTTATATCCGCTTATTTAAATATCTTTCTGCGCGATGAAATTACACGATATATGCCATTCACTGACAAGTGAAAAATATAAACCTTCGTGTTAGCTGAATTCATCCGAACATCATCGTCATTGCTGCGCCATTAAGTTAAGTTTTTACACCGCCTGGCGGCATCGAGGCACTTCCCTGCTGACAGTTACAGAAAAAACCAATAATTAGCAGGAAAAGTAACTTTATGTGACGCACATTGTGTTACATATGCATTTCGCTTTACCCACGCTAAAAGCAATGAAAACGCTCAGAAAATTTCCTGAGCAAATCACTGATGCCAGAAGGTTCAGTGAGGTCGGCAAGTACACACAGGGATAAAAAATGACATACAAATTGTGCGCATTAACCCAGGCAATTGCTCTGGGACTGGTCGTTGGCAGTGCTTCTTTCGCCGCCCAGGCTGAAATTACCCTGCTAAAGCAGGATCCACAGGCGGGCGATCCGCTGAGCCGTCTTAATTTTACCGTCGGCGGCAGCATCCGTCCGCAGTTCAACAATATGACCGGCGATGGTGATAAAGGCTCTTACAAACGTAACGGTTTTGACGGCGGAACCCGCTTCCGCTTCGCCGCCGATTACTACCTGTTCGACGACATTAGCTGGATCAGCTACTACGAGCTGGGGGTGAATATCCCCGCGCTGTTCAACTGGGATAACCACTATGCAGAGGGTGCCAACAACACCAGCCGCCGCATGTTGTACACCGGTTTGAAAAGCAAAACCTGGGGACAATTGACCTTTGGTCAACAAAACAGCGTGTACTACGACGTGGTTGGCGCCAAAACCGATATCTGGGATTACGACATGCTGGCCCAGGCTCCGGGGAACGGCATCAACGGGGATTACGACGGATCTTACCGTTCACGTAAAATGCTGAAGTACAAAAATACCTTCGGCGATGCGGATGTGTATGCCTCCTACCTGTTCAGCGATAACGAGTATCTGCCGGGGAATGGCCTGCGCTACAAGCGCGAGGGAGGCGGTTCATTGGGTGTGGATTACCACCTGACGCCGGACCTGACCTGGGGCACCGCGTGGAACTATACCCGCGCCGAGATGCGTGACCCCGCCACCCACGCTACGAAAGATTATGACCAGAACATCCTGGGTACCGCGCTGAGCTGGAAACCGGATAACTGGACGCTGACCTTTGGCGGCGGCTGGTACAACAACTTCCTGACCACCAAAAAAGCCGACGTTAACGACTACTTCGCCGGTGACGCCTGGGGTATTGAATATCTGGCCGGTTACACCGTGCCGGTAGGGCAATATGCGGTGAAATCCGTGATGCCGTACTTTATGGGCGACCGTTTGCAGTACGTCAGTGGCCGTGACTATCAGCGTATTGATAACGGCCTGGGCGTGACCGTGCAGTTTGATTACGGTTTCCGCGTCGATGTGGAACACGTGCTGACGTCAAGCACCGACAACCTGGGCGATATGACGCTGGTGCGTCTGCGTTACGACTTCTAATCGCTACCGACGTAAAAAAGGCCGCTTCCGCGGCCTTTTTCAGTTTTGGAACCCAATCAGAATCCGCCGCGCGCCGAACGGCCCACCGCTTCGCCCAACTGCCACACCGCCATCGCATAATGGGTACTGTGGTTGTAGCGGGTAATGGTGTAGAAGTTGGGTAAACCGTACCAATACTGGTAGCTGGTCCCCATATCCAGGCGCAGCAGGCTGGCTTCCTGATTGCCACCAAGCGACCCTTGCGGCGTCAGCCCAGCTTCCGACAAACTGGCCACCGAATAGCGGGTTTTAAAGCCATTTTCCAACCCTGGTGCCTGGCCGCTGGCCGGCACGGCCACAGGTTCACCCTTGGTCCAGCCGTGCGCTTTAAAGTAGTTGGCGACGCTGCCGATAGCATCCACCGGATCCCACAGGTTAACGTGGCCGTCACCGTTGAAATCAACCGCGTAACTCTTGAACGAGGACGGCATAAACTGACCGTAACCCATAGCGCCGGCGAAGGAGCCGCGTAGCTCCAGCGGATCATCCCCTTCGGTACGTGACATCAACAGGAAGGTTTCCAGCTCGCCGGCAAAGTAATCGGCACGGCGCGGATAGTCGAACGCCAGGGTAGACAGCGCATCGATAATGCGGGTTTTACCCATCACGCGGCCCCAGCGGGTTTCAACGCCGATAATGCCGACAATGATCTCTGGTGGCACGCCATAGGTCTGATAAGCACGCTGCAGCGCGTCCTGATACTGATTCCAGAACTGCACGCCGTTTTGCACGTTATCCGGCGTAATAAATTTATTGCGGTAACGCAGCCAGGAACCATTAGGGCCCGACGGTGCCTGGGTCGTTGGCGTCGGTGCCTGACGATCCATCAGCCGCAGTACAGAGTCTAACCGCCTGGCCTGGGCCAGCACGTCATGCAACTGCTGCCGATCGAAACCGTGTTCCTGCACCATTTTATCGATAAAACGGGCGGTGTTCGGATTGTTGGCAAAATCGCCCCCCAACGGCTGACCGGAATGCGCTGGTGTCAGCAGAAAACCGCCTTTCACGGTGTTGTCCTGAGGCGTGGCTGGGGTCGACTTCGGCCCGCTGCTACAGGCAGTGAGTAAGGTAAGCAGAGGGAGAAGAACAACTAAATGACGCATCGGATATCCATATAAGCCAGGCCAGTGATAAGTGTGGGTTATGTTAATCCATTGTCAGGTGCGAACAAACCGGATTATGTCGCCGATCACACCGCCACAAGCCAAAACTCAATAAAACGTGACGGGCAGCACAGAAACAACGAAAGACTTAGGGTAAGTAGCTGCACCAACGGCAACCAACACCTGGTGCCAATGAGAACAACTATCATCTCCACCCGGTACAACACTGGCTATCTGCAGGCCAAGCAGTCACAATGCCGCATCACTCCCGGCCCAAACAGGAAATACCATGTCTTGCCACTACCCCGCCCAATACTCCTTTGATAACGACAGCGACGCCTGGCAGATTCAGTTTCGTGATTTTCCTCAGCAACAGGCTGCCTGCTATAAGCGTGAAGACATCGAACTGGAAGCACAGGAAAGCCTGCTGATTGCCATCGCGCTGGAAATGGAAGAAGGCCGCCCGGTACCGCCCCCTTCTCGTGCCTTGCCGGATGAGCTGACGATCCACCTGCCGGTGCTGGTTAAACTCAAGCTCGAGTTGCATAACATTATGCTGGCCGATACCACGTCCAAAGCCAGCCTGGCTCGTAAACTGGGCTTTAACGCCGGCCAAATGGACCGCCTGTTGGATGTGGCCTATGCCTCCAAGGTAGAAGCGTTGGAACAGGCTCTTTACCTGTTGGGATATGAGGTACAAACCTCGGTAGCAGAGATCCGCCAGCAATAAGAAAAATATTTTATTCGGGGGCTAAATTTTCTCCATTTTTCGCCGATGTGTTCATTACCGAATCATCAAGAGCAAAAAGTGAAGGCTAAAAATGGAGTGGAGCCGCCGCAATATCTGGGCCGTAATTCTGCTGTGTTGCCTTGTCTTCTGGGCCATCCTACTGACCGGTGCCAACGCCGTCGCCTGATCCCTTTTCATAACATCACAGCAAGCATAACTATAAAGCCCGCTTCAGCGGGCTAATCCTTTTTTGCCTGATGAAAAAGGTAAATAAAAATCGTTTAGAAACAGTCACACCTGGTTAAAAAACCGTCAAAAAGTGTGATCAAAAACACAGTATTGTAATCAGGCTGAGATTGGGAGTACATTAACGCCGATCCTGTCGTGGTTCATGTTTTACCTCACGGACTTTGAAGCACGACAACCGGGTAATCTGTGGTCAAGGACGTTGTTCTTCCTCTTGAAGGATCCGCCTCTCCACCACCGACTATCCACAAAATACTCAGCACAACAATCGGGATCATTGGCTTGCGAGGGACTCCAGAAGGGAGTTGTTCAGTGAAATATTTCGTATTTGGCGTTTCATTCATGTTGGTTACATGGATTGGCACCTTTATGCTGATGGTTGCATAACCAAGGCATAACCGGGAATATAGATAAAGGGGCGCACAGCGCCCCTTTGTTGTTTCTGAATGGGGCTATTTCCCCGACATCATGCGGCGCAGAGTGTTATCGACTGCGGTACCTGCCACTCTTCGAGCGGCTCAGTGGTAGCCGGTGTGCCATGCCGCCGACGCAATCCCAACCGAACCAACATCAGTAAAAAACCGGCGTGAATACGCCGGCCTGAAGTGATTATTTGGTGGTTGCCGGGCTGTTCTTGGCCGGTTTGATCAGCCCATCAGCCCGGAACATGGCTTTGATGCCGCGAACGGCCTGACGGATACGATCCTGATTTTCTATCAGCGCGAAACGCACGTGGGTGTCACCGTAGTCACCAAAGCCAATGCCCGGCGATACGCACACCTTGGCTTCCGCCAATAGACGTTTGGCAAACTCCAGTGAACCGAGATGCGCATAAGGCTCGGGAATTTTGGCCCAGACATACATCGCCGCTTTCGGGTTTTCCACCATCCAGCCCGCTTCATGCAGCCCTTTCACCAGCACATTGCGGCGCTGACGGTACTGTTCCGCAATATCCCGCACGCACTGCTGATCGCCTTCCAACGCGGCGATGGCAGCTACCTGCAACGGGGTGAAGGTCCCGTAATCGTGATAACTCTTAATCCTTGCCAGCGCGTTGACCAGCTCCGGGTTACCGACCATAAAGCCGATACGCCAGCCCGCCATGTTGTAACTTTTCGACAGGGTGAAAAACTCCACCGCGATATCCTTGGCGCCGGGCACCTGCATAATCGAGGGCGCTTTCCAGCCGTCATAAACGATATCGGCATAGGCCAGATCGTGGACTACCAGCACGTCGTACTGTTTGGCCAGCGCGACCACGCGTTCAAAGAAGTCCAGCTCTACGCACTGGGCGGTCGGGTTTGACGGGAAGCCGAGGATCATCATTTTCGGACGTGGAATGGTTTCACGAATGGCGCGCTCCAGCTCACCAAAGAAATCCACTCCCTCCACCAGCGGCACCGAACGCACCTGAGCGCCGGCAATCACCGCACCGTAAATGTGGATCGGGTAGCTCGGATTCGGCACCAACACGGTATCACCGTGGTCGAGCGTCGCCAGCATCAGGTGCGCCAACCCTTCTTTTGAACCTATGGTAACAATGGCTTCGCTTTCGGGATCGATCTCCACCTGGTAGCGATCGGCATACCAGCGTGAAATGGCACGGCGCAAACGCGGGATCCCCCGCGAAGTGGAGTAGCCATGGGTATCGTCACGCTGGGCAACGGTACAGAGCTTTTCCACGATGTGCGGCGGGGTTGGCCCGTCGGGGTTGCCCATGCTGAAATCGATGATATCCTCGCCACGACGGCGCGCAGCCATCTTGAGTTCGGCGGTGATGTTGAATACGTAAGGGGGAAGACGTTCAATACGCGTGAAACGGCGTTGCGGACTATTATCAGCCATAGATACCTCGAAGAGACGTTAGCGCCCGGACCATCCGAGCGACGCTGGCCAACCTAAAGATTGACCGGATATTGAACATATCCCAGCCTCGACTGACTTGTCGAGACCCAGTACAACTTTTTTATTCCCCGGCCTTAAATTCCCTCGCCAGCAGCCCGAAGTGCCAGTCATCACGCCACTGCCCCGCCAGCCGGTAATTATCGCGCAGCGTACCTTCCAGCAGAAAGCCACAGGACTCCAGCAACCGGCGCGAGGCAATATTGCCTGCGGTCACCGTCGCGGTCAGCTTATGGAAACCGCAGCCATTAAAACCAAAGTCCAGCACCGCACGCAGTGATTCCTTGCCATAGCCCTTACCTTGCGCGGACGGCAGCAAGGCGTATCCCACTTCCGCCTGTTGATTAGGCTGCCACATCGGACGAAAACCGGTCATGCCAGCCACTTCGCCGCTCTCTTTCTCTCGCAACACCAGGCACAACCATTGATCCAAATGCTTGTCCCAGGTTGGTAAACGGGCCTCGAAACGACTGAGGATGCCCTCATCGCTGTACGGGTCGGAGATGTAACGGATCACATCAGGATCCTTATACAGGCTTAAAAACAGCGGCCAGTCATCGGCAGTCAACGACTCCAGGGTCAAACGCTCAGTTACCAACTTCATTGCTTCTGTCTCCTAAAAACAAAGATCTCCGAAAAACAAAAATGAGGAAGTTACGAATGAAAGATATCCCTTTATTTTCCCCTATTAAATCCAGATAATCATTAACGTCAAAACAACAAAACCATAACGCCTTACCCGGTCCCCTACAACCGTCCGTCGTTGCCCACCCGCAACACGAGGAGAACACCATGGCTTCCTTACAGATTGACGATATTCCAGGCGCAATTAAAACCATCAAACAACAACTGCGCCAGGCATTACCGAATTACCGTGAGACCTTCCAGGCACTGGAAGACAATATCCGTCAGCAGGTCGAACAAATCCGCCAGGAGCTGGCCGCCGGTCAAAATCCGGTGCCGCAAATCGATGCCGAAGATATCCTGCAACAGCGCGTTAGCGAGCAGCAAAAAGCGCTGATTAAACAGCGCGGTGCCTGCGCCATTCGCGGCGTTTTTCCCCGTGATAAGGCTACGGCCTGGAACCGGGAAATCGGCGATTATCTCGACCGCAACAACTTCGTCGAACGCCTGAAAGGGGCCGCCGAAGACAACTACTTCGGCAAACTGGCCGCCAGCAAGCCCCAAATCTACGGCATTTACTGGTCAAAACCGCAGGTGGAAGCCCGCCAGGACGCCCGCATGCACGCGGTACAGGTATTCCTTAACAGCCTGTGGGAAACCGAAAGCAACGGAAAACAGCATTTTGACCCGACGCGCGTCGCCACCTACGCCGATCGCACCCGTCGCCGTCCGCCGAACTCCTCTTCGCTGGGCCTGTCGCCGCACGTAGACAGCGGCACCATTGAGCGCTGGCTGGATGAAAACTTCCGTTACGTCTATCGCCACGTGTTCTCCGGCAACTGGCAGGATTATGATCCGTTCGCCGCCGACGGCCGCACCGAAGTGCGTGAAATCGCTTCACCGGCGGTGTGCTCGATGTTCCGCACCTTCCAGGGCTGGACGGCGCTGACGCCGCAGCGCACCAATGCCGGCACGCTGAACCTGGTGCCGGTGGCCAACGCCATGGCTTATGTGCTGCTGCGTGCGCTGCAGGATGACGTCGCCGACGATGATCTGTGCGATGCCGCCCCAGGACGGGCACTTTCGATCTCCGAAAAATGGCATCCCCTTTTAATCAGTGGGATTTCCCCTATTCCCGATTTAGAGCCGGGTGATACGGTTTTCTGGCACTGCGACGTGATCCACGCGGTGGAAAATGAGCATAACGGCGAATTCGACAGCAACGTAATGTACATCGCTGCCGCGCCGGGCTGCGAGAAAAATGATGCCTACCTGCAACGTCAGCTGCCGAGCTTTATCGCCGGCAAAACCCCGCCGGATTTCGCCCCTGATGATTTCGAAGTGGACTTCGTCGGCCGGGCCACGGTTGACCTGCTGACAGCGCTCGGCAAGGAACAGTTGGGCATTAATAAATAATACGCTGCCCCGTGGCGCGCCGCCCGGCCGTCACGGGGTCAATTCGCTGTGATATACTCCCGGTATCTTTCCGCCGCAGCGAGAGCCCGCCGTGCACCCCTTTTTTGAAATGCTGTTAGCGGTATTTGATCGCGCCGCGTTGATGTTGATCTGCCTGTTTTTCCTCACCCGCACCCGGTTGTTCCGCCAGTTGCTGCAAAAAGAGGACCATACGCCGCTGGAGTTGGCCATGGTCACCGCCATCTTCTCGCTGTTTGCCCTGTTCAGCACCTATTCCGGCGTTAACGTTGAAGGTTCGCTGGTCAACGTACGGGTGATCGCCATCATGGCCGGCGGCATTCTGTTCGGCCCCTGGGTGGGGATCATTACCGGCATCATTGCCGGGGTGCATCGCTACCTGATAGATATCGATGGCATTACCTCGGTTCCCTGCCTGATCACCAGTATCATTGCCGGGATCGGTGCCGGGTATATCAACCTGAAGGTGAAGAAAGAACAGCGCTGGCGCGCCGGGATCATCGGCGGCATGCTGTGTGAATGCCTGACCATGCTGCTGATCGTGCTGTGGGCCAGGCCGACCGAACTGGGGCTGGATATCGTCTCCAAAATTGCCCTGCCGATGATCCTCGGCACGGTGTGCATTGGCCTGATCGTGCTGCTGGTGCAGAGCGTGGAAGACGAAAAAGAAGTGATCGCTGCCCGCCAGGCCAAGCTGGCGCTGGATATTGCCCGCAAAACGCTGCCGTATTTTCGCAATATCAACAGTGAAACGCTGGCCACCATCTGCGACATCATTCGCCACGACATTCAGGCCGACGCGGTTGCCATCACCGATACCCATCAGGTGCTGGCCTATGTCGGGGTGGGGGAAGAGGCCTACCCGATTGGCCGCGAAGGTCTGAGTCGCGTGACCCGTGAAAGCATCCGTCACGGCAAGATCATCATCAAAAATAATCTGGAAAACCCGGCCACGCCGCAGATCCACTCGCAATTGGTGATCCCGCTGTGGGAGAAAGGCGAAGTGACCGGCGCGCTGAAAATTTACTACTGCCACGCCCATCAGATAACCAATACGCTGAAAGTGATGGCGGTCGGCCTGTCGCAGATTATCTCCACCCAAATGGAAGTCTCGCGCATTGAGCATCTGCGCCAGATGGCGGACAAAGCGGAAATGCGCGCCCTGCAAAGCAAGATCAACCCGCACTTCCTTTTCAACGCGCTTAACGCCATTTCGTCCTCGATCCGCACCAATCCGGACACCGCGCGCCAACTGATTATCAACCTGTCACGCTACCTGCGCTATAACCTGGAGCTCAATGACGAGTTAATCGACATCCGCAAAGAGCTGCACCAAATCCAGGATTATATTGCCATCGAACAGGCACGCTTCGGCGCCAAGCTGACGGTGATTTATGACATCGATGACGATATTTCGGTACGCATCCCCAGCCTGCTGATCCAGCCACTGGTGGAAAACGCCATCGTGCACGGTATCCAACCCTGTAAAGGCAAAGGCGTGGTGGTGATTGCGGTGAAAGATCAGGGTGACCGGGTCAAGATTTCAGTCAAAGATACCGGCCACGGCATCGACCCACAGGTCATCGAACGGGTGGCCCGCAACGAGATGCCAGGGCACAACATCGGTCTGCTGAACGTGCATCACCGGGTGTCCCTGCTGTACGGTGAAGGGCTTCGCATCCGTCGCCTGGAACCCGGCACCGAAATTGCCTTTTACATCAGCAAAAATGGCGGCAAACTGCCGGTAGAGAACAACATACTGCCGGCCGGGGAGCTATCATGAAAGCCATCATCGTTGAAGACGAGTTCCTCGCGCAGGAAGAACTCAGTTACCTGATTAAAAAACACAGCAATATCGTTATCGAAGCCACCTTTGAGGACGGGCTGGACGTGCTGAAATACCTGCAGACCCATCAGGTTGACGCCATTTTTCTCGATATCAATATCCCGTCGCTGGACGGGGTACTGCTGGCGCAGAACATCAGCAAATTCGCACACCGTCCTTCTATTGTGTTTATCACCGCCTATAAAGAGCATGCGGTGGAAGCATTCGAAATCGAGGCCTTTGACTATATCCTCAAGCCCTATCACGAAGCGCGTATCGTCACCATGCTGCAGAAGCTGGAAGCGCTGCATAACCGCCCCGCCACTTTACCGGAGCAGGCCAGCGCACCGAATCGCAGCAGCCACAGCATTAACCTGATCAAAGACGAGCGGATTATCGTTACCGACATCAACGACATTTACTATGCCGCCGCCGATGAGAAAGTGACGCGGGTTTATACCCGGCGTGAAGAGTTTGTGATGCCGATGAACCTGACCGAGTTTTACGGGCGCCTGCCTGAAGAGCATTTCTTCCGCTGCCACCGTTCCTACTGCGTCAATCTGTCTAAAATCCGCGAGATCGTGCCCTGGTTCAACAACACTTATATTCTGCGGCTGAGCGATCTGGATTTTGAAGTGCCGGTCAGCCGCAGCAAGGTGAAAGATTTTCGCAAACTGATGCGTTTATAATCGCCGGCCGTTACCAGCGGCTACCGTCCAATAATGACCGTGATTATCGCGATCGCCTGCGGGTGATCGGCGATAAATCGCTAACAATCTTGATTTAGATCACGCGCCACCCGCTGCATTTCATCCCCTTTTAAGCCTTAAAACGGCAACTCATGCCGCGATAGATGCATTTCATTCCTTCCCTTGTGCAACTCATTCCCGATCCGCCGCCGGCTGGTACTACCAGCCATATAATATGCCCATACCGCGGGGTTCAAGACCGCGCCCGCAAATTTCAGCCAACGGCTAACGCCCGGCAATGCACACACAGGAAGGAGCCCGGCCATGAACACCAAACCGGCAAATCGCAGCTTAATCGTTCTGGGTACCATCATCTGCCAGATGGGTCTCGGTACTATCTATACCTGGAGTCTGTTCAACCAGCCGTTGGTCGACAAGTTCCACTGGGGCCTCGCTGACGTCGCCACCACCTTCTCCATCACCAGCTTCTTCCTGGCCTTCGCCACTTTATTTGCCGGCAAACTGCAGGAACGCTTCGGGATCCGTAACCTGACCCTGTGCTCTGGCATCCTGGTGGGTCTGGGCCTGATTGCCAGCGCCTACGTCAGCTCACTGAATATGGTTTATCTGCTGGCCGGGGTGGTGGTCGGTTTCGCGGTAGGTATCGCTTATATCTCTACCCTGTCCAACCTGATTAAATGGTTCCCGGCCAACAAAGGGCTGATCTCCGGTATTTCGGTGGGGGCTTTCGGTAGCGGTAGCCTGCTGTTCAAATACGTTAACGCCGCGTTGATTGCCGACGTTGGTGTGTCCTCTGCCTTCTTCTACTGGGGTGCCATTGTGATGGCGCTGATTGTGCTGGGCTCCCTGCTGTTGAAAGAGCCGGTACTGGTGAGCCAGTCTGCACAGCAAGGGACCAGCGGCCTGGGCAATGACTTCAGCGTCCGCCAAATGCTGGCGACCAAAGAAGCTTACCTGCTGTTCATCATCTTCTTCGCGGCTTGTATGAGTGGGCTGTATCTGATTGGTATCGTGAAAGACATGGGCGTACAACTGGCTGGGATGGACCTGGCTACCGCCGCCAACACTGTTTCCGCCGTCGCCATCTTTAACACCGCAGGCCGTATTATTCTGGGTACGCTGTCCGATAAAGTGGGCCGCATGCGCGTCATCAGCTTTACCATGCTGGTCACCGTTCTGGCGATTGTGGCGCTGAGCTTCCTGACGCTGAACCACACCTTGTTCTTCATCTGCGTCGGTGCCGTCGCCTTCTGCTTCGGTGGCAACATCACCGTATTCCCAGCGATTGTCGGTGACTTCTTCGGCCTGAAAAACCACAGCAAAAACTACGGCATTATCTATCAGGGCTTCGGTCTGGGCGCACTGGCCGGTTCGTTTGTCGCCAAATACTTCGGCGGTTTCCATGCGACCTTCATCGTGATTGGCGTGCTGTCAGTGGCTTCTCTGATAATCACCCTGTTCATCAAGGCACCGAAAGCGGTAGCGCAGGAAGAAGAACACTTCTCGCAGGCGCAGCTGGCAAAAGCCTAACGCCTAAAACGATAAAAGGGGCGCAACTTAACGGTTGCGCCCCTTTTTTAATTGCTGCGATTATTACAGATGCATACCCAGCGTCTGGCGCAGGTGAGCGCCGGCACCCAGCAAACCGGGTTGTCCATGGGTGATCATAAAGACCGGAATGTCGTGCACGTAATCCTTGAAACGCCCTTTATCCTCGAACGCCGCACGGAAACCGGAGGCTTTGAAAAACTCCATAAAGCGCGGCACGATGCCACCGGCAATGTAAACGCCGCCAAAGGTGCCGAGGTTCAGCGCCAGATTGCCGCCGAAGCGCCCCAAAATAACGCAGAACAGCGACAGGGCGCGGCGACAGTCGATACAACTGTCAGCCAGTGCGCGCTCGGTAATGTCCTTCGGCTCCAGCTTTTCCGGCAGGCGGTTATCGGACTTGACGATAGCGCGGTAAAGATTGACCAGCCCCGGCCCGGACAGCACTCGCTCGGCAGACACATGGCCCACTTCAGCGCGTAACACCTCCAGAATGATATCTTCCTCTTCACTGTTCGGTGCGAAATCAACGTGGCCACCCTCGCCCGGCAGGCTCACCCAGCGACGATTAACGTGCACCAGATGTGCCACCCCCAAACCCGTCCCGGCACCATACACCGCAATAGGTTTGTCTTTCTGCGCGCTACCACCGCCGAACTGCAATACATCCTCTGGCGACAGCATCGGGATCGCCATCGAAACGGCGGTAAAGTCGTTGATCACTTCCAGATGGCTCAGCCCCAGACTGGCCTTCATCTGTTTAATCGAAAACGCCCAGGTATGATTGGTCATCGCCACCCAGTCTTCAGTGACCGGACAGGCAATGGCAATACAGGCGTCCTGTACCTGGATATCCTGATCTTTTAAGTATTGGCGGATTACCGCCTCCAGGCTGTCAAACTCCAGGCCGGAATAGGTTTTCGCCTGGGTAATTTCACCCGTCGCCACAGTGCACAACGCCAGGCGGGCATTGGTGCCGCCTACATCACCTACGAGGGCATAAGTCATCAGTATCTTCTCCGCGAAATGAATAATAGAAAGCTGCCCACACTGTAAAATCCCGCTGCAAAAACAACAATCACCATCCGCTGCGCGGCCATCCATTAGCGATCCGGATCACAAAAAACGTTTCAGCCAACCCTTTTCAGCCCCATCTGAAACAAATTGCGGCAAAAAACGCACCATAGTCACTGTTAACCGTCATGACAGAAAGGCACTATTAACCGGCTGCGGCCTTCACGCCCGGCCGGAAATATCATTGCGTGCCAGAGTGCCGATTGTCTGGCAAGCTGTGGCCATAACCATCACCCGTTCGGCCTGCCATCCAGCGCCATTGAAAAGGGATCCCTGCATGCTGCACCCGCGCGCCAATGCCATGTTGGCTTTCGCTCTGCCCGCTCTCGTTATCGGTTCGGCCTCAAGCCTGGTGCTCATTCTGGTGATGAAGTTCGCCGATGCGCTGCAGCGGTTGCTGTGGGTGAATATTCCTGCGGCTATGAATATCGATACTCATTCGCCCTGGTGGCTGATCGGCATTCTGACGCTGACCGGTGTCGCCGTTGGGCTGATAATCCGCTATATGCCTGGTCATGCGGGGCCTGATCCGGCCACTGAATCTTTGATTGGGATGCCGCTGCCGCTTTCGGCGCTGCCCGGTCTTACGCTGGCACTGATCGTTGGCCTGGTGGGTGGCGTCAGTCTGGGGCCGGAAAACCCGATCACCGCCATCAATATTGCGCTGGTGGTGGCAATAGGTTCGCGCCTGCTACCGAAAGTCCCCCGTATGGACTGGATTATTCTGGCCGCGGCCGGCACCATCGGCGCACTGTTCGGTACCCCGGTTGCCGCTGCGCTGATCTTTTCACAAACGCTGGCAGGCAATAATGACGTGCCGCTGTGGGATCGGCTATTTGCCCCGTTAATGGCGGCAGCGGCCGGTGCGGTCACTACACAGTTATTTTTCACGCCGAACTTTGCCCTGCAGCTTGATCCCTACACCGTCACCCGACTGACGGATATTTTCAGTGGTTCCATCGTCGCCCTGATCGCCATCGCACTGGGCATGGTGGCGCTATGGGGCTTCCCACACGCCCACCGTCTGTTCCACTCGATAAAAAATCCGGTGCTGATGCTGGGATTGGGCGGTTTTGTGCTTGGGTTGCTGGCGTTAATCGGTGGCGACATCACCCTGTTTAAAGGGCTCGATGAAATGAAGCGGCTGGCGATCGGAGAGAATTATTCTGTCACGGAGCTACTGCTGATTACACTGAGCAAATTGGCGGCTCTGGTGATTGCAGCCGCCAGCGGCTTTCGTGGCGGACGTATCTTCCCGGCGGTGTTTGTCGGGGTAGCGCTGGGCCTGATGCTGCATCAGCATGTTCCGGCGGTACCGGCGGCGATTACCGTTTCCTGCGCCATTATGGGGTTGGTATTGGTGGTCACGCGTGACGGCTGGCTCAGCCTGTTTATGGCCGTTGCCGTGGTGCCGGAACTGCACCTGTTGCCCATACTCTGTGTGGTGATGTTGCCCGCCTGGCTGGTGCTGGCGGGCAAACCGCTGATGCTGGTGGGCAAGCGCCACTCTGCGCAGGACGATTAAGCGAGCGCGAATTCCGCTGCGGCGCGCGCATGGATGGCGGTGGTGTCGAAGACCGGCACTGACGCATCCTGCGCGCTGACCAGCAGGCCAATCTCGGTGCAGCCAAAAATGATGCCTTGCGCCCCCTGCTGTTCCAGGTCGCCGATAATGCGGCGGTACTCATCGCGCGACGCATCACGGATTTTCCCCAGGCACAGCTCTTCATAAATGATACGGTGCACAATGTCGCGATCGACCGCCACCGGGGTCACCACTTCGATGCCGTATTTTTCCTGCAAGCGTCCACGGTAAAACTCCTGCTCCATGGTAAAACGCGTGCCGAGTAGCCCGACGCGGCGAATGTCCTGTTGGCGCACCTGCAATGCCGTGGCGTCGGCAATATGAATCAACGGCAAGCCGCTGGCCTGTTCAACCGCATCCGCCACCTTGTGCATGGTGTTGGTACAAATGACGATGGCCTGCGCACCGGCGGCACGCAGCGAGGCCGCAGCGGCAGCCAATAAACGCCCCGCGCCGTCCCAGTCGCCCTGATGCTGCAGGCGTTCAACCTCGTGAAAATCGACGCTGTAGAGCACAATTTTGGCCGAATGCAGGCCACCGAGGCGCTCTTTCACCTGTTCATTGATCATGCGGTAATAAGGTATGGTTGATTCCCAACTCATGCCGCCCAGCAGGCCCAACACTTTCATCGTTTGCTCCTCCGTCATTGCTGCAATGATCCGACATTACCTGAGAATCGCAGTGATGACGACGCCTTATTTAGCCGAGGAATTGACCGGCTGACGCGCCTCGAACCAGCGCTGACGCAGGGTATCGTACGCCCAGTTATAGAACATGGTGTACGGCAGGAAGAACAGGAAGAAACCAAGTTCCAGCATAAACGCCTGCACAAAGGAGATGCTCAGCATCCAGGCGGCAATCGGCACGCCGATCAACACAAACCCGGCCTCAAAACCCAGGGCGTGAAACACCCGCACCTTAAGGTTACGCACCACGCGGCCCACTGGCCACAGGCGGTCAAAAACGGTGTTATAAACCATGTTCCATACCATGGCGACGGTGGACAACATCACCGCCAACGCACCGACCTGTACCATCGAACGGTTTAGCAACCACGCGCCCAGCGGGGCGCAGATCATCACTGCGATGGCTTCAAAACCGACGGAGTGGACGATACGTTCAATGAAAGACTTGTTTTGCAGTTGCATACATCACCTGTTTTTTTACTGTTATTGCTAAAGTCAGGTGATTATCATCGATTTTTTGGGTAGATTAAAAATAGGTTCCATCGATAAAGTAGATATATCATGCGCTATTCCCCTGAAGCCCTGCAGGCGTTTGTTGAAGCTGCCGCCCTCGGCTCGTTCTCTGCCGCCGCACGCAAATTGCGCAAAAGCCAGTCAACCATCAGTACGGCGATCGCCAACCTGGAGGCCGATCTCGGGCTGCTCCTGTTCGATCGCCAGGCACGCCAACCGGTGTTGACCGCCGCCGGCCATAAGGTGCTGGGCCACGTGCAGGAGATCCTTGCCGCCAGCGAACGGCTGGACGCACTGAGCATTCGGCTGGCGGACAATATCGAGCCGCGCCTCAGCCTGGTGTTCTCCGATACCTATCAGCCGAAACACCATGATCGACTGATGCAACTTTTCGAGCAGCGCTATCAGGATATCGAACTGGAGTGGATGATCGCCGAAGACGGCGACGTGCTTGACCTGTTGCAAAGCGGCCGTGCGCATCTCGGCATGGTGGAGGTTCAGGCCAGTTACCCGCCGGACATCGGGTTTGCGCGGCTGCCGGAACAAACGGAAATGGGGTTGTTCGTCACCCACTCGCACCCGCTGGCGCAAACGGCCTCCCCCACGCCCGAACAACTGTCCAGCACGCGCCAACTCATCCTCAATACCTATAGCGGCGCTGAAGCCGCCCGCTCCGGCGGTCTGGTGTGGTCAGCTCCCAGCTACCTGCTATTGCTGGAAATGGCGGAACAAGGGTTTGGCTGGGCCGTACTGCCGAACTGGTTGGTAAAACAATACGGCCATGACAAGTTGACCGAGCTCAAGCCCCGCGGCTGGCCGAAGCTGATTTCAGTGGATGCGGTATGGTCGAAACTGACCCCGCCGGGGCCGGCGGGGTATTGGTTACTGGAACGCCTGCTGGAGAACGCGGCGGATCAGGCGGCCGCGTTACGCGAGTGAATGGCGCGTGAAACGCTATCGAGCAGTTCGGGAATGTCCATCTTCGGCAGCATCACTTCCACAAAGGCCAGTTGTGGGCTGTCGCCAACTTCTTTCAGCGCCTGGCGCAACTGCTGCGGATCGGCGACCCGCAGCGTTTTCACCTGATGCTCGCCCGCCAGCGCCTGCGGTAACTGCGTCCAGTTCCACTGGGCGATGTCGTTGTAACGCTGTTGCGGGCCGTGAATGGCCCGTTCAACGGTATACCCCTCATTATTGAGCAGGAAGATCACCGGCTTTTGTCCATCACGCAGCATCGAACCCAGTTCCTGCGCCGTGAGCTGAGCCGAACCATCGCCGATCAGCAACACCACCCGCCGATCCGGCTCCGCCGTTTGTGCACCGAACGCCGCCGGCAGGGTGTAACCGATAGAGCCCCACAGCGACTGGACGATAAACCGGCAGCCTTGCGGCAGACCAAGAGCCGCAGCACCAAAGCAGGCGGTACCCTGTTCGGCGATCAAAATATCGCCCGGGCGCAGAAAGTCCTGTATCTGTTGCCAAAAGCCGTGCTGATCCAGGCCGCTGCCGTTCGGATCGGGCAACGCCGGGCGTTTAATGGCCGGTACTGGCCATTGTTTTGCCAACGATAGCGTCAACTGGTGCAGTGCTATTACCGCATCACGCAGCGGGATGTGGCTGAATACCTGCTGCCCTACCCGTGCTTCAAACGGCTGAAGATCAATGCATTTTTCCGCAGGCAGATGATGGCTGAAGCCGGCGGTAATGGTATCGGTAAAGCGCACGCCGACGTTAATCACCACATCGGCCCCTTCAATCAGTTGCTTCACCTGTGGATCGCTGGCGGCACCGGCGTAAGTGCCGGTAAAACAGGCATGGGTTTCATCCAGTACACTCTTGCCCAGCAGCATGGTTGAATGCGGTATCTCAACCTCATTCATCCACTGTTCCAGCACTTTTTCCGCCCCAAAACGTTCCGCCAAAAAATCCGCCAGCAGGGAAACACGCCTGGCCGGTAACAGCATTTGCCGCGCGGCGGCGATAAAAGCTTGCAGCGACGCCTCGGAAAGATGCGCCTGCCGTAACACCAGCGGCGCAGGCCGGGATGCCAACGGTGCTTCCGCCACCTCACTGGGTAACACTATATAGACCGGGCGGTGCTCAAACAGCGCGATGGTCAGCAGGCGGTCGATTTCCGCCTCGGCGTTGTCGGGGGTTAGGCTGGCCTGCGCGACGGTCACCTCTTTCGCCATACGGGCAAAGTGGCCAAAGTCACCGTCCCCCAGCGAATGGTGCAACAAATCACCGGCCCGCTGCGCGCGTAACGTTGGCGCACCCACCACGTGGATCACCGGCAGATATTCGGCGTAGCTGCCGGCAATACCGTTGAGCGCGCTCAGTTCGCCCACGCCAAAGGTGGTCAATAAAGCGGCGGCCGGTTTACAGCGTGCGTAACCATCTGCGGCATAGGCAGCATTGAGTTCATTAGCGCAGCCTACCCAGGTAATTTGCGGATGACTGATGACATGATCGAGAAACTGCAGGTTGTAGTCACCCGGCACGCCAAAGAAATGTCGGATACCGATCTGAGCCAAACGATCGAGTAGGTAATCAGCCACTCTATAGGTCGTATTCATGATCATCACCTGCCAACACTTGAGATTGTCAGTATTAAGTATCGAAGATGTGGTATGAATTTCGAGCTTTGTGTATAAAAAACGACTGGCAACCCAGCGTTACATCTACGCCCTATTGGCAGGCATGGGGAATACCTCACCCGCCGTATTTGTCCCGTTATGGCGATTAAGCGTGATCGGGGACTCTGACAACCCTTGTGAAAACGCATACACTAAAATTCATTTCACCTCTGCTGAAAAGGGTTCCTATGCTCTACCAGGCTGATTCTTCACGTTACCAAAATATGGAATATCGCCGCTGCGGCCGTAGCGGCCTGAAACTGCCGGCCATTTCACTCGGCCTATGGCATAACTTTGGCGACACCACGCTGTATGATAACGCGCGTAAACTGATCCACTGCGCTTTCGACCGTGGGATCACTCATTTTGACTTGGCCAACAACTATGGCCCGCCGCCCGGTTCCGCCGAGGAAAACTTCGGCCGTATTCTCAGCGCGGACCTGAAGCCCTGGCGCGATGAGCTGATCATCGCCTCAAAAGCCGGTTACACCATGTGGCCAGGCCCTTATGGCGACTGGGGATCGAAAAAATATCTGGTTGCCAGCCTGGATCAAAGCCTGCAGCGCATGGGGCTGGAGTACGTGGATATCTTCTACCACCATCGCCCGGATCCGGATACGCCGCTGGAAGAAACCATGGCAGCGCTGGATTTGCTGGTGCGTCAGGGCAAGGCGCTGTATGTCGGGCTGTCCAACTATCCGGCCGACCGCGCGCGCCAGGCGTTTGCTGTTCTGCAAAAACTTGGCACGCCGTGCGTGATCCATCAGCCGAAATACTCAATGTTCGAACGTTGGGTTGAGCCAGAATTACTGGACACGCTGGAAGAACACGGCGTAGGCTCCATCGCCTTCTCACCGCTGGCCGGTGGCCTGCTGACCGATCGCTATCTGCAGGGGATCCCGCAAGATTCACGCGCCGCCAGCAGCAGCCAATTCCTGCAACCCGGCCAACTCACCGACGATAAGTTGGATAAGGTGCGTCGGCTCGATGCGCTGGCGCAACAGCGCGGGCAGAAGCTGTCGCAAATGGCACTGGCCTGGGTATTACGTGGCGACCGCGTCACTTCGGTACTGATCGGGGCCAGCAAGACTGGCCAGATTGAAGATGCCGTCGGCATGTTGGCTAATCGCAGCTTCAGCGATGACGAAATAACTCAGATCGAACAAATACTAATGTAATCGCTTACAATTCTCGCCGGTTTCCCCACCGGCGATACCCTATTTCGGCCAGACAAATCTTAAATCACTCGCCCCCGATCGTTTTTTCAGATTCTCTCTAAGATTCAACCCTATCCGCAAAGGCTAAGATGCCGCTATTGCAGGCAAAACTATAAGGCCATTTTATAAACTGATGAACGCGCTTCATTACTTATAAAAAGGGCCGGGCCGCTGCGGCGGAAAGGAGAATTCATGTTTAAACCTCTGTTATTGGCCGCCCTGTTGGTGGCGTCGACACTGCCAGCCATGCAGCAAGCTCAGGCTGACGGCCTCAGTATCGATCTGATGCCGGGCGTTTCATTACGCATCGGCGAACAAGACAACCGCGGCCGTTACTGGGACGGTTATGACTGGCGTGACCGTGACTGGTGGCAGGGCCATCAGGGGCGCTACCTGGGTGACCGCAACCGCCGGGGCTACAACTGGGATGGTTATCGCTGGCGCGACAACGACTACTGGCGCAAAAATTATTACTATCATGAAGGCCGCTATCGCAAATACGATAAGCACTACTACAAGCATCATGAAAAGCACCACTGGAAGAAAAAACATCATGATGACCGTGATCATCGCCACCATGATCACGACGACTGACAGGCATCATGCCGTAATGCCTGCCAGCTAAGGTGAAATTGTTCCCTCTCCTTTGGGAGAGGGTTAGGGTGAGGGGATACATACTTACGCGAAAGCCCCTCACCCCGGCCCTCTCCCTCTGGAGAGGGGGACTATCGCTTTAGCAAAGTCGTACATTATTATTCAGAACTTTGCTTAGCTGACCGGCATTAGGCACTGCCGGCCTTTCATTTAATAGGCGCTCACAGCAGGCTACTGATCAGCAGATAACCGTTCAACCCCACCACGACTACCACGATCAACTTACCTATCGTCTGTATGGTGCGGCTGTTCACCATCTCGCCCATCAGCTCACGATTACCGGTGAACGACAGCAACGGCACCAATGCCAGTGCAATACCGAAACTCAGCAATACCTGGCTCAGTACCAAAATGCGTGTGGCGTCCATCCCCAACATAATGACGATAAACGATGGCAGCATGGTGACCACACGACGCACCCACAGCGGAATGTAAAAACGCACAAACCCCTGCATCACCACCTGTCCCGCCAGCGTGCCCACCACGGTAGAAGATAACCCGGCGGCTACCAGGCTCAGCCCGAAGATCGTGGCCGCCGCCTGCCCCAACAAGGGCTGCAGCGTTAGATAGGCCTGGTCAAGATCGGTAATACCGCTGTGACCATTAAAGTGAAAGGCCGCGGCGGCGGTAGCCATCATCGCCAGGTTAACAAACCCGGCAATGGTCATGGCAATGGCCACATCGACCTTGGTGGCAGCATACCTGTCGGCCTTTGAGTTTTCCCCGGCCGCCTGAGTTAACGACGAATGCAGATAAATCACGTGCGGCATAATGGTGGCACCAAGCACCCCGGCGGCCAGAAACACCGCATCACCGTTCGGCAAATCCGGCAGCGCCATGCCTGTTAACAGCGGGCCTAACTGCGGTTGGGAAAACACCAGTTCCACCATATAAGCCAAAGCGACAAACAGCAGCAGGCTGCCAATCACCCATTCCAAAGATTTTTGCCCACGTTGTTGCAACATCAGGATCAGGAAAGTCGCGATGCCGGTCAGGATCGCTCCCTCCAGCAAAGTCACGCCCAACAGCAGTTTTGAAACCTATAGCCGCGCCGATAAATTCGGCCAGATCTGTGGCCATGGCAATAATTTCTGCCTGAACCCAATAAGCCCACACCGCCGGACGCGGGAAACGATCGCGAATATGCTCCGCCAGGTTTTTACCCGTGGCAATGCCCAGTTTGGCGGACAACAGTTGGATCAGCATCGCCATCACATTGGCCCACACCACCACCCACAGCAGGGTATAACCAAAAGAGGCACCGGACTGGATATTGGTAGCGAAATTACCGGGGTCAATGTAGCCGATAGCCGCGATAAATGCGGGGCCCATCAGGGAAAGTTTGATCTTCCTGGATGAGCGCGGGGTGGTCTCAACCACGCGACTGTTCAGCATGTTCTGAACCCTTACTTCTAATAAGCCTGGAGTTATCTTATGTAAATGATAATAATTATCAAGTGCATTTATGGCGGTAATACTTATCTCTGCAATAGGGAAAAAACACGGATTTAACGAAAGGTTTAGCAGGTAGATGAACATTTTCCGCACTCTTCCGGGCCAGATTCAGAGCACAATCCGTCTTATAATCAAATTAGTGGAGGAATAGGAATTTCATATGACTTCATTAAGCTATTGATTTTTTATGCTTTACCGTAATAATTTAAGACGTTTCCCAGTATGAATTTCCATATTTGCAATAGACCTCTCGTTTTTAAACGTGGCGTTACATAAAATGACATCCGAAATTCAGCCTGCCTCAAGTTTGGAGCAAACATGTCCCATATTGCGCACTTCGCGTTGGCGTTGGTGGTGGTCACGATCCTGGCACTTTTAGTATGCCGCGATCGTAAAAGCATCCGCATTCGCTACGTTATTCAACTGTTGGTTATTGAAGTACTGCTGGCCTATTTTTTTCCTGCATTCGGAAGCGGGTTTAGGCTTTGTAAAAGGATTCGCAGCGTTGTTTGACAAGCTGCTCGGGTTTGCTGGGCAAGGGACTGAGTTTGTATTCGGCGGCATGGGCGACAAAGGTTTGGCCTTCTTCTTCCTGAAGGTACTGTGCCCGATCGTCTTCATCTCCGCGCTGATCGGTATTCTGCAATACATTAAAGTACTGCCGTTTGTCATCCGCATCATTGGTACCGTGCTGTCAAAAGTTAACGGTATGGGCAAGCTGGAATCGTTCAACGCCGTCAGCTCGCTGATCCTGGGCCAGTCTGAAAACTTCATTGCCTATAAAGATATTCTGGGCAAGATGTCTGAAAAGCGCATGTACACCATGGCGGCGACCGCGATGTCTACGGTTTCCATGTCCATCGTCGGCGCTTACATGACCATGCTGGACGCCAAATTTGTGGTCGCGGCACTGGTACTGAACATGTTCAGCACCTTTATCGTGCTGTCATTGGTCAACCCGTATGACACCAGTAAAGAAGAAGAACTGCACCTGGGCAATCTGCACGAAGGCCAGAGCTTCTTCGAAATGCTGGGCGAATACATTCTGGCTGGTTTTAAAGTAGCTATTATCGTTGCTGCGATGCTGATCGGCTTTATCGCCCTGATCGCCGCGCTCAACGGCCTGTTCAGCGCCATCTTCGGCCTGAGCTTCCAGGAAATTCTGGGCTACTTCTTCTATCCATTCGCCTGGATTATGGGTATTCCTAAGCACGAAGCGTTGCAGGTGGGTAGCATCATGGCAACCAAACTGGTATCCAACGAATTCGTGGCGATGATGGAACTGCAGAAAATCTCTGCTGAACTCTCTCCTCGTAGCATGGGTATTCTGTCGGTGTTCCTGGTTTCCTTCGCCAACTTCTCTTCCATCGGCATCGTTGCCGGTGCGATTAAAGGGCTGAACGAGCATCAGGGCAACGTGGTTTCTCGCTTTGGTCTGAAGCTGGTTTACGGTTCAACGCTGGTCAGCATCCTGTCTGCGTCCATCGCAGGCCTGGTTCTGGGCTAAGCCGAAACGTCAGTAAGATATCAGTAAGATAAAGGTCGCTTCGGCGGCCTTTTTTAATGCCTGCAATTCGGTGCATGGGAAAGGGAAGGCAGTAAGGAAAGACAGAAAGCAAAAAGCCGACCCTGAGGTCGGCTTTTTAAATGGTGGTGGAGCTAGACGGGATCGAACCGTCGACCTCTTGCATGCCATGCAAGCGCTCTCCCAGCTGAGCTATAGCCCCACAAAAGTGGTACGCTTTAACCGGCGTTACGGTATTCCCCAACCCTTCTGAGATAAAGGTTGGTGGAGCTAGACGGGATCGAACCGTCGACCTCTTGCATGCCATGCAAGCGCTCTCCCAGCTGAGCTATAGCCCCAATCCACAATCACAAAATCCTGTGAACGGGGCGCATAATATGAAACCCACTCTAAGCTGTCAACGGCTAAATTGCATTCCTGCTTCAAGCGCTGAAAAAGCCGCCAAATCAGCGCGTTTGCTGCTAAAAATTGAGCATTATGCCCCAAACCATAACCCTGCCGCGGCGTACCAGGAATTCGCCATCAAATAGCAGATACAAAAAAGCCCCGGGATTGCTCCATGGGGCTTTGTCATTAACTGGCAGGGAAACGCTCAGCCTTAAGCTTCACGCCCGGCAATATAAGCCAGCGCCAGGTCGATACGCTGCAGAGAACGGCTCTGACCGATGGCATGAACGGTGACATCCATACCCGGTGACTGACCGGCACCGGTAACCGCCACCCGCAGCGGCATACCTACCTTGCCCATACCTACGCCCAGTTCATCTGCCGTGCCCTGAATCGCGTCATGCACGTTTTCCGGCGTCCAGGCAGTGATAGCGGCCAGCTTGGCGCGCACCGCTTCCAGTGGCTGACGAGCAACCGGACGCAAGTGCTTCTTGGCAGCGTCAGCGTCGAACTCGCTGAAGTCTTCGTAGAAGTAACGGCAAGACTCGGCCATTTCCTTGAGCGTTTTGCAGCGCTCGCCCAGCAGCTTAACGATATCTTTCAGCTCAGGGCCATTGCGGGTCTCGATACCCAGTTGCTCAACATGCCACGCCAGGTGCACTGCCACTTCTTCGGCCGGCATATGGTTAATGTAATGGTGGTTCAGCCACTGCAACTTCTCGGTATTGAAGGCACTGGCGGATTTGTTGATCGCTTCCAGGGTAAAGAACTCTTTCATCTCATCAATAGAGAAGATTTCCTGGTCGCCATGAGACCAGCCCAGACGCACCAGATAGTTCAGCAGCGCCTGCGGCAGGTAGCCGTCGTCACGGTACTGCATCACCCCTACCGCACCGTGGCGTTTCGACAGTTTTTTACCGTCGTCACCAAGGATCATCGAAACGTGCGCGTATTCCGGCACCGGCGCACCCAGCGCTTTCAGGATGTTGATCTGGCGCGGGGTGTTGTTGATGTGGTCTTCGCCGCGGATCACGTGGCTGATTTCCATATCCCAGTCATCTACCACTACGCAGAAGTTATAGGTTGGTGAACCGTCGGTGCGGCGGATGATCAGGTCATCCAGCTCCTGGTTGCTAAATTCGATCGGGCCGCGGATCTTGTCGTCGAAGATCACCGAGCCTTCCTGCGGGTTACGGAAACGCACCACGTGTGGCTCGTCATCGGTATGGCTGCACTGGCTGTCGCGGCAGTGGCCGTCGTAACGCGGTTTTTCGCCGTTTTCCATCTGCTTTTCACGCAGCGCTTCCAGACGTTCCTTCGAGCAATAGCATTTATAGGCGGTATCCTGCACCAGCATGTCGTCAATCACCGCGTTATAGCGGTCAAAACGCTTGGTCTGGAAGTACGGGCCTTCATTCCAATCCAGGTTTAACCAGTTCATGCCATCCATAATTGCGTCGATCGCGTCCTGGGTTGAGCGTTCCAGATCGGTATCTTCGATACGCAGAACGAACTCACCGCCCGCATGGCGGCTGAACAACCAGGAGTAAAGCGCAGTACGGGCGCCACCGACGTGAAGATAGCCGGTTGGGCTCGGTGCAAAACGGGTTTTGATTTTCATTGGTTTCACTGCCTTATTACGCAACGCGTGTCGGCGGTTGCCGACGATTGCTCGGAATTTAAAAAAGTGGGCAACATTGTACCACCACGCGCTAATTCCTCAACGCTGACACGATATTGCCAAGGCTGATTTCATCATCTCTGCGGCGCTTTACGCATAACAATGTGCAAAGATTCGACATTGCAGGCGATAAATATCGCATCCTGTTTAAATTTGCGGCGAACGATTGAAATCATTTTAAAAACCGTTGACTCACTTTCAACTATCCCTATAATGCGACTCCAACAAGACGGGGCGATTAGCTCAGTTGGTAGAGCATCTCCTTTACACGGAGGGGGTCGGCGGTTCGAGCCCGTCATCGCCCACCATCTTGTTGAGTAGTAAAGCAGTAAGAAATGAGAAGAATGAGGGTGATTAGCTCAGTTGGTAGAGCATCTCCTTTACACGGAGGGGGTCGGCGGTTCGAGCCCGTCATCACCCACCACTCATTCTCTTGTTTGGCAGTACCCGGAAGTTCTGAAGTGGGTGATTAGCTCAGTTGGTAGAGCATCTCCTTTACACGGAGGGGGTCGGCGGTTCGAGCCCGTCATCACCCACCACTTCTGCGGGTCGTTAGCTCAGTTGGTAGAGCAGTTGACTTTTAATCAATTGGTCGCAGGTTCGAATCCCGCACGACCCACCAATACAGAAAAAAGCGCCTTTTGGCGCTTTTTTCGCATCTGCAGCACAGTAATCATCTCAAACACCTTTCTAACATAGTGCAGAGTGTCGTGCTGGATGAGAACCTGTGCAGGTTCGACAAAATTGCCCCGGCAATTTTGAACAGCGCTTGCGCTGGCCCGAAGGGTGAGGCCAAAGGCCGAGTTAATCCCGCACGACCCACCACTACAGAAAAAAGCGCCTTTTGGCGCTTTTTTCGCATCTGACGTCCGGAAGCGCTCAAAACTTCAGTAATCCTCCCAGTATCTCCATACAACTAACAATACTCGTTATTAGGGAGAGCGTGCCGAAGGGGTCGTAGCGGCTTGCCCGCCGGAGCGCCCCTCGGTGCGCTAGGCCCGAGTATCTCGGGATTAAAGACAACTATTTCACTACAAAATAAAGGCGCTGCTTGCAGCGCCTTGTGGCTATTGCGAAGATAGAACCTGATTATCAGGCCGCCAGCGTCGCCCCGCCGTCAATCACAATATCCTGCATGGTGATATGGCTGGCGCGATCGGAAGCCAGGAACAAAATGGCATCGGCGATTTCCTGCGGCTGAGCAATTTTACCCAGCGGAATGCCCAATTTGAACTGTTCCGGGAAACCGTTAATGGTGTTCTGCTCACCGGTTTCATCCTGCCACATGCCGCGCTGCATAGGCGTATTGGTCGATCCTGGCGAAACCAGGTTGCAACGTACGCCATAAGGGGCCATCTCCAGCCCTACGGTGTTGCACAGGCTGCGTAATGCCGCCTTGGAAGCACAATAGGCCGCCATGCCGACGCGCGGCACATGCGCGGCGTTAGATGCCACGCTGACAATCGCACCGCGTCGTTGGCGACGGAATACCGGCAAAGCGTGGCGGAACATATTAAATGCCCCACCGGCATTGACGGCCAGGCAAGCCAGCCAGTCTGCGGTGCTGGTTTCATCCGCCAGCCCCATACGCAGAATACCGGCGCCGTTGACCAGCACGTCCAACTCCCCCTGCTCCGCCAGCAAACGTCCGCAAACCCGATCTACCGCGTCACTGTCGGCGATATCCAGCACTTCGGTGCGGAATGCGTATTCCGGCTCGCCAAAATGTTTATCAAAGCCAATCACTTCGGCACCGGCCTGCACAAACGCCAATGCCGTTGCCAGGCCAATCCCGGCCCCAGCACCAGTGACCCAGACTCGCTTACCGGCGAAATCGCCCCGTTGTTCCATCAGGCTTTTCCCTCCGACAGCAGCGTCCACCAGCCATCGATGGTCGGGTTCTTGGCCAGTGCGATAAAATCAATATCGCCACGAATTTTACGCCAGCGTGCCGCCAACTCCATGATGCGCACTGAATCCAGACCGTAGTCGATCAGGTTTTCATCGTCGCCCATGTCTTCGCTGTCTTCATCGAGGAAAGGCATGATTTGCTGGCGTAAGGCAGCCTTGCTGGCAATGCCCGGCAACAGTTCGGCAGTGGTCACCACGCGGCCACAACGGCCAGCGGTATAACGCAGCGCCATCAGATGCTCTTCGCGGGAGAAATCGGCCAGGCCGTCAGCCACCATAAACGGCTGAATATTGCGCATAAAGGCGTCGATCGCCGTAGTCATACAGCCGATATGGGCGTAGACACCACAGATGATCAACTGATCGCGCCCCGACTCCTGCAGAATTTCCTGCAGCGGTGAGCGGTGGAAGGCACTGTAGCGCCACTTCACCAACACCGTATCGTCTTCTTCCGGGGCCAGAGCGGCGACCACCGCCTGCTGTTCCGGGTGCTTATTCAGGCCCGGCCCCCACATGTCATTGAGTAATGCACGGTCTTCATCGCTCTGCTGATTAGGCTGCGCGGTGTAAAACACCGGGATCCCCTGTGATTTGCAGTAACGACGCAGGTTGGCAATGTTCTCCACCACCTGCCTGATCAACGGGCTGTCTTCACCCCAGAAATTCAGGAAATACTGCTGCATATCATGGATCAACAGTGCAGCGCGCTGCGGTTCCACCGTCCAGCTCACTTTGTTGGTCGGCAGTTCAGCCTGAGTCGGCAACGCGTAATCATTCAGTTTTGGAATGGCCATGACTTATTCTCCCTGGACCAGAGTCAGTTGTTGCGCCTCCAGGCGTTGGCGCAACAGTTTTTTATCCACTTTGCCAACCGGGGTGAGCGGCAGCGTATCAACCTGTATAAAACGGTCGGGTAATTTAAATTCGGCCACGCCCTCGCCGCGTAAATGGCGGCGCAACACCACCGGCTTCAACGCGCTGGTCGCGATGATATAGGCGCAGCTTTTTTCACCCATCAGTTCGTCCGGCATCGACACCAACGCCGCATTGATCACTTCCGGATGGCGCAATAACAGGTTTTCGATTTCTTCCGCAGCGATCTTTTCCCCACCGCGGTTAATCTGATCTTTTTGTCGCCCTTCAACTTTCACATAGCCATCTTCGGTCAGGCTGATCAAATCGCCGGAACAGTAGAAACCGTCCTTATCAAAGGCGGCGGCGTTGTGCTCCGGACTTTGGTAATAACCGCGGAAGGTATAAGGGCCACGGGTCATCAGACGCCCGGTTTCCCCCACCGGCAGCGGGTTGCCGTCCTCATCGGCCACCCACAGCTCGTCATCCGGCGACATCGGGCAGCCCTGAGTGGTCAGAATATGCTGATCGTCATCGTCCAGACGGGTGTAGTTCACCAGGCCTTCCGCCATGCCGAACACCTGCTGCAACTGGCAGCCGATCTCGGCCGGAATACGTGCCGCCAGGGTTTCGCCCAGCTTGGCGCCGCCCACCTGCAACAGCTTAAGGCTGGTCAGTTGCTGGCAACCGCCCCACTCTTCAATCGCCTGCAGCCACAGCGTCACCGCCGGTGGCACCAGCGCCGTCACGTTAATCTGATGCTGCTCGATCAAACGGAAACATTGTCCGGCATCCGGGTCGCTGGCAAACACCACCAGCCCGGCGCCATAAAACACGCCCAGGACGCCCGGAGAACTCATCGGATAGTTATGGGCCACCGGCAGCGCGCACAGGTAGCGGGTATCGACGTCGAAATGGCAAATTTCCACGCTGCGGCGAATGCTGTAGTAGTAATCGTTGTGAGTCCGCGGGATCAGCTTTGGCGTTCCGGTGCTGCCACCGGAAAGCTGGAAAAACGCCACCTGGTCGGCCGGGCTTGGCGTCGCAACAAAACCACTGCTGTCCTCTTCCAGCCAGGCCGCCAGCGACTGCTCGCCCCCGTCCTGATTGCGCAATGCCACCACGCGCAATGAAGGATGCTCGGCGCGAAACGCCGTCAGAAACTCGTCGTTGCCAAACAGGCCATGCTGACGGTCGGCAATCAGCAATGCTGGTTTGATCTGTACGGCGTAGGCGTTCAGCTCGTTGCGTTGATGGCTGAACAGCGCGTTCACCGGTACCACGCCAATTTTCAACAACGCGAAGAAGGTTACATAGAACTCGACCACGTTGCCCAACTGCACCAGAGCAGTATCTCCGCTCTGAATGCCGCGGCGCTGCAGGGCGGCAGCCAACCGATCGGAGAGCTGATTAAGCCGGCGGTAACTCAGGCTGCGCTCCGGGTCGATCAGCGCGATAGCGTCATTTTTGGCCTGGCGAGTGATGATGTCGGTCAGGGGCCGGTCGGTCCAATAGCCGCGTTCGCGATAGCGATGGGCTAACGCCTCAGGCCAGGGGGTAAAAGCAATGGTCATCAGAATGTCTATCCTTGGTTCAGGCCAAACGCCCGCGAAATGGTACTGAGTTTGGTGCCGGTTTCATGCCATTCGGATTCCGGCGAAGAGTCTTGCACAATGCCGGCACCGGCAAACAGTCGCACCTGATTGCCCTGCACCGTGCCGCAGCGGATGGTCACTACCCACTCACCGTTGCCTTCGGCGTCACACCAGCCGACGATGCCGCCAAACAGGCCGCGATCGAACGGCTCCAACTGCTTGATCACCTGATGCGCCAACGCGGTCGGGGTACCGCACAGCGCCGGTGTCGGGTGCAGCAGGCAGGCCAGCGACAGCGCATTTTCAGCGCGGCTGGCGGCTTCACCGTCGATAGGCGTGGACAGGTGCCACAGCGTGGTGGTGCTCAATAATTCAGGCACGGTGGGAATATTCAGATAGCGGCAGCGGTCGGCCAGTACCTGCCGCATGCCTTCGGTGACAAACTGGTGCTCATAGCGATCTTTTTCGGACACCAACAGCTGCTGGCTGACTTCCAGATCCCGCTGCGGATCGGCATCACGACGGGCAGAACCGGCCAGCGGATTGGAGTAGAACTGCGCGCCGGATTTGCGTAGCAGCAATTCCGGGCTGGCTCCCAGCAATGCCCCTTGTTCCAGCGGGACATGGAAGTGGAAACCATGAGGATTCTGGGCGATGATCCGCGCCATCAACGCCTGGCGGTCTACCGGCTCACGCGTTTCAATCTCCAGCAGACGCGACAACACCACTTTATCCAACTGGTCGCCGCGGGTCGCTTCCACCGCATCCGCCACCATTTGCATAAAGGGTTGTTGGGCAGGCACTTCATTTTGGCGGATAATTTCCGGCAACGCGTCCTGCGGGGAAGTTACGCCAGCCAGAAAGGCATCGCGCTCAAACCATTGGGTTTGCTGGGGAATAAACAGAGCGGAGGGCTGATGAGTATCAAACGGGATCGCGCCGCACAGAACCGGGTTTTTAACCCCCGCCAGTTTCGCTTCGGCAAAAGCATGTTGTACCGCCTGCTGGAACTCACCGTTAAGCTGGTCCCCGTTATGGGCCGGCATCGTGATTTTGGCAAAGCAGCCTTGGGTGCTCAGGCTACGGAAAGGAGAGGTAAAGAAAAAGCCGGAGGTCGGCGACACATTTGCAGCAGCTTGTTCGCTATCCTTGCTTTGCGGCTTCTTCTGCCCGGTACTGTTTAGTGTAACGCTCATCGGTGCTCCCTTTCGTATCATGAACAATAACCTGTATAATAATGATTATCATTTGTATTGAATCGCGTTAAATTACCCTCGTGAATATGCTATGTCAATAAATGTAAACAGTTCTTCCATTCATAATCGTGATATAAAACCAGCAGTTTTAATTATATAAATGATAAGTATTACTATTTAACTTCTAAGGAATGCTTTATGAAGAAGAACCCCGTCTTCAGCCTGATGCTGTTTGGGCTGATGCTGATTGGCACGGCCCATGCCGCAGACGCCGGTTGGCCACGTAAAATCGAAACCTCACACGGCGTCGTGACCCTCACGCAAGCCCCTGCCCGCATCGTTTCTACCAGCGTTACCGTTACCGGAACCCTGCTGGCGATTGATGCCCCGGTGATCGCCAGTGGCGCAACTACCCCCAACAACCGGGTGGCAGACTCACAAGGGTTCTTCCATCAATGGAGCGCTGTCGCGACGCAGCGCGGCGTTAAACGCCTGTATATCGGCGAACCCAACGCAGAAACCATTGCCGGTGAGGCGCCCGATCTGATTATCATCTCGGCGACCGGTGCCGATTCCGCTCTGCGTCTGTACGATCAGCTCTCCGCCATTGCCCCGGTGCTGGTGGTCAATTACGACGACAAAAGCTGGCAGGCACTGGCACTCGAACTGGGCCAGGCCACCGGCCACGAAGCCCAGGCGCAGAAAGTCGTCAGTGATTTCGACGCACGTGAACAATCGCTGAAGCAGCGTATGAAACTGCCGGAACAACCGGTTTCCGCCCTGGTCTTCAACGCCGATGGCAAATCCGCCAACCTGTGGACCGCCGCATCCTCCCAGGGGCAAATGCTCAAACAGCTGGGTTTTACACTGGCGACGCTACCGGCCAAGCTGAACAACAGCCGCAGCATGGGGATGCGCAAGGACATTATTCAACTGGCCGGTGAGAACCTGGCGGAAGGCCTGAACGGCCAGACGCTAATGCTGTTCGCCAACAATGACAGCGACGTCGAGCGGCTGATGGCCAATCCTTTCCTGGCGGACCTGCCGGCGGTGCAGCACAAGCGGGTTTACGCATTGGGCAGCGACACCTTCCGACTCGATTACTACAGCGCCAGCAACCTGCTGACGCTATTGGAAAAGCAGTTTACTTCTCAGTAGATCCCGCGGCGGGCTGGAGATCGCTTTCTTGCCCGCCACTGCCCACCTGACGCAAACCGCGCATCGCAAATGCCAGCACCACACCGAGTAGCGCCACGCCAAAACCAAAGCTGGTGGAGGTCATCGCCGGCAGCATAAACGCCCCCATCGCCCCCAGCAGCAGCGCGCCCAGTGCATCACCCACCACGTTTTGCGCCGTCCACAGGCCATTGATACGGCCGAGGAACGCATCCGGCGTCAGGTTCTGGATCAATCCGTATTGCAGCAGTGAATTCAGCGCGCTCAGGTAGCCGAAAACCACCAGGAAGAACAGCGCCAGGCCGTACCACGGCATCAGACCGAACAGGCCAATAGCGACGAAAGCGCCAATCGCCGTCATCAGCATCATCCAGCCCGGACGCGCGACATGAGCCACCCGGCCGCTGGTAAAGGCACCAATGGCTGCGCCCAGTGGCACCGCGGAATACATAAAGCCCAGTTGAGCCGCACTGACCTGCCACATACCGGACATGGCCGGATACAGCACCCGCACCGCACTGGCCATGGTCAACAGCGCGCCGATCAGCGCCACCATGCCAATCACCCGGTTGCGAAACAGGAAACCAAAGCCACCGGCCAGCGCACGTAACGGGTGCTCACGCGGCTGCGGGGGCGGCAGCAACTGTGGCAGACGCAGTAACGGGATCAGCGTCAGCAAGGTGCCAAATGCGGCCAGACCGTAGTTCCATGCCACACCCGCATTGGCAATCACCAACCCGCCGATCGCCGGAGAGAGGATCGAACCAAAACGCACCGTCAGCATGCTGATGGCCCCGGCCTGCACAATATTTTCACGCCCCACCAACGCCGGTGTCGCCGCCAGCAGCGCCGTGACGCCAACCGCACCGAAAAAGCCGTCCCAGACTGCCAGCAGGTAAATCAGCGTTAATGAAGGCGTAGGCAGTGCGGCGTTCAGGCACAGGCCGACAAAACCAATGCCGCAGGTGGAGCGGGCAAACAATATCAGGCGACGGCGTTCATAGCGGTCGGCCAGCACGCCCCCCATCAGCAAACCGGCAAACATGCCGCTACCCGCCAGCGTTACGGATAGCCCGACCAGCAACGTCGACCCGGTCAATGCCTGGATCTGCACCGGGATCGCAATGGCCATCAACCCCAGCGCTAAAATGGAAATAAAGCGCGCGCAAAAAACGGCACGAAAAGCGCCATTGGTCTTAAGCAGGCCAAAATCAAGCAAAATAGAGGGCTTACTCATGAGCTTTCTCACCAAAACTAAAGAAAAAGGGGCAGCGTCTGGGCTGCAATAGCGAAGGGACTCATGGTACCATAGATGAAAGCAATCAATAATGATAATAAAACTCATTTATATTCAATTGAATAATGGATTGGTATGTTACGGATTACACGCCCAGGCACACAGCCCGTCCCCGCTCCCCAGGAGCGTCTTATTGGCGGCACTTCCCGTTCATTTCGTCGCAGGCTTTTTGGCCTGCTGATTGCCGTTGGTGCGCTGCTGATCGTTATGCTGCTCAGCCTGTCACTCGGCGCTAAATCTATTCCCTTCGACACGGTGATCCAGGCGCTGAAAGGCCAGTGCAGCGGTGCGGACTGCACCATCATCACCAACGCCCGGCTGCCGCGTACGCTGGTTGGTATTCTGGCCGGTATTGCGCTGGGCCTGTCCGGCGTGCTGATGCAAACCCTCACCCGCAACCCACTGGCCGATCCGGGCATTCTCGGGGTTAACGCCGGAGCAGGCTTTGCCGTGGTGCTGGGGATCACCTTCTTTGGTGCCGTCGACGTCAGCCAATATCTGTGGTTCGCCTTTGCCGGTGCGATGTTCGCCGCACTGCTGGTGGCGCTGATCGGCGCTCTGGGTGGCAGCAGCCTCAACCCGGTGCGTCTGACGCTGGCCGGTGTCGCGCTGGCGGCGGTGCTGGAAGGCATGACCTCCGGGATTTCCCTGCTGAATCCACTGGTTTTCGACCAGCTCCGTTTTTGGCAGGCCGGTTCGCTGGATATTCAAAATATGCAGGTGGTGCGCACCGTCGCCCTGCCGATCCTGTTGGGCACGCTGATTACGCTGTGGATGAGCAAGTCGCTGAACAGCCTGAGCATGGGTAATGAATTGGCCACCGCGTTGGGTACCGGCATTGTTCGTACTCAGTTGCTGGGCCTGCTGGCGATTACTCTGCTGTGCGGCGGGGCTACCGCTGCCGTCGGCCCGATAGCCTTTGTCGGCCTGATGATGCCGCACATCGCCCGGCGGCTGGGCGGTTCCGAACTGCATTGGATGCTGCCATGGACGCTGGTACTGACCCCCATCCTGCTGTTGAGCGCCGATTTGATCGGCCGCTTCCTGGTGGCCGGTGAACTGCGCGTGTCCATCGTCACCGCCCTGATTGGCGCCCCACTGCTGATCATGCTGGTGCGACAACGTCATATGTTCAGGAGGCAGCGCTAATGTCGACGTCCGCGGCCCGTCTGATGACCATTCACAAAATGCGCGCCCTGTCGCGCCCGACGCTAACCGCCCTGCTGCTGCTGTTGGCTGCTTTGGCGCTGGCGATTTACGCTCTGGGTTCAGGTGCCTTGTCACTGACGGCTACCCAGGTGATCGACGCCTTGCGCGGCGAAGGTCCGGCCAATCTGGCGGTAATCGTCACCCAGTGGCGTTTGCCACGCGTGGTGATGGCGCTGTTACTGGGGGCGGCACTGGGCCTCAGCGGGGCCATTTTCCAGTCGATACTGCGCAACCCGCTCGGCAGCCCGGACGTGATTGGCTTTAATACCGGTGCCTACAGCGGCGTGCTGGTGGCCATAGTGCTGTTTAACGGCGGCGTTATCGGCATTACCGCCGGGGCGCTGGCCGGCGGCCTGTTAACCGCTGCACTGATTTATCTGCTGGCATGGCGCAACGGCGTCGAGTCATTCCGTTTGATTATCGTCGGCATCGCCGTGCGCGCCCTGCTGGTGGCCGGCAATACCTGGCTTATTATCAGCGCCTCGCTGGAGTCGGCCATGACCGCCGGGTTGTGGAGCGCCGGTTCACTTAATGGCATCAACTGGGCGAAAAGCCTGCCGGTATTGGCGGTGATTGCGCTGTGCTGTCTGCTGTTACTGACCCTGACCCGCCGCATGCGCTTGCTGGAGATGGGGGATGATACCGCCTGCGCGCTGGGCGTCCCGGTTGAACGTTCGCGCGTCATGCTGCTGTTGATCGGCGTAACGCTAACGGCAGCAGCCACCGCCGTGGCCGGGCCAATCTCCTTTATTGCGCTGGTGGCCCCGCAGATTGCGCGACGCCTGTGTGCCAACCGCAGCGTGCTGCTGCTGACGGCCCTGATCGGTGCCCTGCTGTTGCTGCTCGCCGATGTCGCTGCGCAGCGCCTGTTTATGCCTTATCAGTTGCCGGTCGGAGTGTTGACCGTCAGCCTGGGCGGCATTTATCTGATTTGGCTATTAATCCGTGAGTCACGTAAAAAATGAATGCTGAACCCCTGCAGTCCGCACCGTTGCGCGCCGAACACCTGACGCTGGGCTACGACAAAAAGATTGTCGCCAGCGACCTTTCCGTCGCTATCCCGCACGGCGAACTGACGGTGATTATCGGGCCGAACGCCTGCGGCAAATCCACCCTGCTTCGTACCCTCAGCCGCCTGATGCAGCCGCAGGCCGGGGCTGTCTGGCTGAACGGCAAACACATCAGCGAATACGCCACCAAAGAGGTGGCGCGCCAGTTGGGGCTGCTGCCGCAAAGCTCCACCGCGCCGGGTGACATCACCGTGTTTGATCTGGTGGCGCGCGGTCGCTATCCGCATCAGCGCCTATTCAGCCGCTGGGGCGAAGCGGATCAGCAGGCTGTGGAACAGGCGATGCGCTCCACCGGCGTATTCGAACTGGCCGAACAGCCGGTCGATACGCTCTCCGGCGGGCAAAGGCAACGAGTGTGGATTGCGATGGTGCTGGCGCAGCAAACGCCGCTGCTGCTGCTGGATGAGCCGACCACCTGGCTGGACATCAGCCATCAGATCGATCTGCTGGAGCTGATGCGTCAGCTAAACCGTGAAAACGGCCATACGCTGGTGGTGGTGCTGCACGACCTCAACCATGCCTGTCGTTACGCCACGCATCTGATTGCCATGCGCGACGGTAAGGTGGTGGCCGAAGGGGCGCCGAAGGAGATTGTGACCGCGGAACTGATCGAAGAGGTGTACGGCCTGCGCTGCATGATCATTGACGATCCTGTCTCGCATACGCCGTTGGTGGTACCACTGGGTAAGTCATAAATATTGTAGGGGCCCAGCATGCTGGGCCCGCGTTAATCGGGGCGAATCTATTCGCCCCCTACCCGTCACTGGGTATTACAGCGCTCTTAGAATACGGTTCAGCAAGGGGCCTAATACCTTGAACGATGCTGGTGAAACGATATCTACGTGCGCACAATCCAGCTCATGCACCTGCAAGGCATCGACGTATTGCGACCAGGTCTGCTGCACGTCCATCCCTTCCTGCAACGTCTGACGCGCGACAAACAGCGTCGCCTGCCCTTTGAAGTTCGCCGTATGGGTGGCTGAAAGCAGGCGCACTGAGTCGGCATAGTTGGCTTCGATATTATCGAACATTGCCACCCGAGTTTCGCCCAATGCAGGATCAAGCGCATCTTCGGAAACGGCCAGGAACTGCTCGCGCTCGCGCTGGACTTCTTTAAGCACGTTGTCGTCGAGCATCACGTCCCAGTTCTGGGTTTCCGGCGGATAGGTATCCAGCAACCCCAGGAAGGCCACTTCTTCCCCCCGCGCCTGCAATCTGGCGGCGATACCCTGCGCCAGGGTACCACCCAGTGAATAACCGATAAAGTGATACGGACCCTGCGGCTGTACCTGCAATACCTGCTCCAGATGCGCGTCGCATACCTGATCCATATTCTCGCTCAGCGCCAGCGGGCCGTCGGGGCGCGGTGACTGAATACCCACCAGCGACCAATGCTGGTCGATATAGCGCGGCAGCACGCTGAACTGCCATGAGAATCCGGAAGCCGGATGCAAACAGAACAGCGTCGGACCTTCGGTGGTGCGCAGCGGCAGTACGCTGTCGAAACCAGTCCGATCGGCCTCTTCCTGCGTGCGATCTTCTGCCAGCAGTTGCGCCAGCTGTTCCACGCGGGAAGCCACCATCACCTGCCCGACCGAAACCGCTTTACCCAGTTCACGGCGCAGCTCCGCCGCCAGGCGCATCGCCAGCAGCGAGTGTCCACCAAGGGCAAAGAAATCATCATCGGCAAACACCGTTTCACGCTGTAGCAAACGGGCGAATACCGCCGCGATCGCCGTTTCCAGTCCTGCTTCAGGCTCGCGCCCTGCGGCCCTGACCCCGCTTTGCGGTTGCGGCAGCGCTTTGCGATCCAGCTTGCCATTGGCACTCAGCGGCAAGGCGTCCATTTCGACTAACGCCACCGGCACCATATGTGGCGGCAGGCGATCGGCCAGCGCGGCACGCAGCACCTCCAGATCAAGGCGTACACCCGGCTGCGCTACCAGATACCCCACCAGTTGGCGGGCATCACCACCGGCCGGATCTGTCGGCGTATTGTCCAGCACCAGCGCATGGGTTACCGCCTGCTTGATGCCCGGCAATGACAACAACGCATGATCGATTTCACTCAGTTCGATGCGTTGACCACGAATTTTTAGCTGATCGTCGCTGCGACCGAGATACTCCACTTCGCCGCCCGGTAACCAGCGCGCGACGTCACCCGTGCGATACATCCGCCCACCGTCGCCCGCCGGGTCAGCCACAAAGCGGCTGGCGGTCAGTTCAGGTCGCCCCAGATAGCCGTGCGCGAGCTGTACACCGGTGAGATACAAATCCCCGGCGACCCCCGGCGGCACCGGCCGTAAGCGCGCGTCAAGAATACGCAATCCGGTATTCCATACCGGCAGACCGATGGGAAGGTTAGCACCGGTGACGGCGGCCAACGCCTCACCCCAGGCAGGGTGCCAACTAACGTCCACCGCCGCTTCGGTCGGGCCATAAAGGTTGTGCAGTCGCACCCCGGTGCGGCTTTGCCACAGGCGGCACAGCTCGGCCGGTAGCGCTTCGCCGCTGCAGAACACCTGTTGTAATGGCGCGCAGCACGCCACCGCCTGCCGATTGTCCAGCGCACCGACAAAGGCCGCCAGCATCGAAGGCACAAAGTGCATCGTGGTGACGCGGTGTTGATCAATCAGTTGCAGCAGCTGTTCCGGATCGCGATGCGCCTCCGGCGGTGCCATCACCAACTGGGCGCCGACCATCAACGGCCAGAAGAACTCCCATACCGAGACGTCAAAACTGCAGGGAGTTTTCTGCAACACCACATCGCCCGCCGCCATTGGATACTGATGCTGCATCCACAGCAGACGGTTGACGATTGCCTGGTGCCCCACCAGCACGCCTTTCGGTCGCCCGGTCGAACCTGAGGTAAAGATAATGTAGGCCGGATGGTGCGGCGTGGGTCCGCTGAGCACCACGTCCGTCGCGCTGTCTGCCGCCAGCGGCGCGTCATACAGAAAAATGTCACCCTTGCCGACAAAACGTGCCTGCTGGCTGGCTTCGGTGATAATCAGACGCGGCGTAGCGTCCTCCAGCATCATGCTGAGGCGTTCGTCCGGGTAACCGGTATCCAACGGTAAATAAGCCGCGCCGGCCTCGACAATGGCCATTAACGCCAGCGACAGAAACACCGAGCGCGGCAAGGCGACGGCAACGATATCGCCGGGTTGCACGCCCTGCGCTACCAGTTGGCGCGCCAACGCACTGACCTGTTCGCGAGTCTCGCGGTAGTTAAATTGATACTGCGCATCGGCCAGCGCCGGGGCATCCGGGGTTTTCTGCGCCTGCTGCGCCAGCAAGCCGCTGAGGGTTTGCGGCGCCACAGGATAAGCTGTGTCGTTGACCCGAGCCAATAATTGGTGATCCTGCCCGGTAAGCAAGTCGGCGTCGCCGATCGGCATTTGCGGCTGAGCGGCGAACTGACGTAACAACAACGGCAGGCGTTGCAGATGCGCCGCCAACTCATCCCGCTGATAACGCTCGGCATTGGCCAGCAGATCGACCTTCAGCGTGCCGGCCTCATCAAGATACAGCGCAATCTCCAGGTCACGCACCGGCCCGGAGGCCAGCTCATGGGTAATGCCTTCGATATCGCCAAAGTCCAACTGGAAATCGAACATCTTAAAGTTGAAAACGGTGCCATACAGCGGCTGGGCATCACCGATCCGCCCCAGATCACGCTGCACCTGCTCCGCCTCGTAACGCTGATGGCGACGGACGCTTTTCAGCTCACGGCCGATATTGCCGGCAACCTCGCTCAGCGTCGCCTGAGGATCGAGGTGCATTTCGATCGGCAGCACGTTAATCACCGGGCCGTTGGCGCATAACGCGGCCGAGCCGGTACGGCGCATAAAGATAAAGCCGGCGCTGAAGCTGGCGTGACCGCTCAGGCGAGACACCCACAGCGCCACCAGCGCCAACGCCATATCTGCCACGCTGAACTGCTGCTGACCGGCGTTCACCAGTTGGCTAAAGTCCTGGCGGTCGCACAGCTGTGATAACCGATGAATGCGGGTGGTCGGCGTCTGGCCGGCCAGTGGCTGCGGACAGAGTGTGGCTGGCGCAGGCAACTGCTTTGCCTTGTTCAGCCAAAAGGCCGCGTCACGCTGGCAAGTCACCGATTGTGCGTAGCGTTGATATTCTTCAACCACTTCACTGAAGGCACTAAACGGCGTCGGGTCCGGCTGCTCATTGCGCGACATCCGGGTGTAAATATGGGAAATTCTGCGGGCAATGGCGGTGAAACTGAAGCCATCCACCAGAATATGGTGATAACGCTGATACCAGAACCAACGCTGATCCGACAGACGGATCAACATATGGCGATACAGTGCATTGCCGCTGCCGATGCGTAAGTCACCGGACATATCCAGCTGCATCAAGGCACGCGCTGCCGCTGCTGCATCAGGGGAGTCTCGCAGATCAATCAGCTCAACCGGCAGGATCGCCAGTTGCGGGTCATGCCACTGCATCGGCACCCCGTCACGCTCTTCAAAACGGAACTGCAGGGTATCCACTTCGGACAGCCCCTGCGCGATCGCCTGCAGCAGGCAATCCTGGTCCAGCGCCCCGCAGAGCTCGATATAGTGGGAAACCGCATAGGCGTTGGCGTGCGGTGAAATTTGATCGGCAACCCAGATCCCGGGCTGCGCGGCGACCAACGGCAACTCAGTGGCAAGTGGCTGTTCGGTCGATAATAAAGTGCTGTCTGACAAGGGACTGACTCCTGTTCTCGGTATTATTGCCATCACGCCTTACGCAGTGATGCGGGCCGCATATCCTGCCAATGTTGTTCCAGCCACAGCACGCACAGCGGCCGCGCCGCCGGGCCGAATACCGGCGTCCACCCCGCCGGTACTGCGCTAAATTCGGGCCACAGGCTGTACTGCAGTTGGTCATTGCACACAATCAGGCAAATTTGTTGTTCGTCATCGAACGGGTTCTGAGTTTCCATCACGGACTCCCTGGACGGTGAAGGTGAGTTTGGCCGCAGAGGCAGGAAGGCTATCCGACCACAGCGCCTGCAGCCCGTCGATCAGGCCGCCGCGCCAGCACAGGTAGTCATGGCCGCCCGCCACCGTCCGGTATTGCACCCGATGCCCGGCGTCACGCAGCAACTCTGCCATTCGGTCATTCACCCGGTGCGCCACTTTTTCGTGCACGCCGGCTTCCATAAATACCTTCAATTTACCCTGACCGACGCCCTGCTCTACCTGATGCAGCAGCCAGCCGGCATCGGCCGGTATTGCTTCACGCTGATACATATCACGGCGCGGCCACCAGAATGAACCGGACTGGCTGATCACTCCACCGAAGCACTGTGGCCAGTGCAACCCGGCATACAGCGACGACAGGCCGCCAAAACTCTGGCCGCATACCAACGTCGTGGCAGGGTCACGGCTGTGAGGTGCCCATTCGGCTACCTGCGGCAGCAGTTCTTCTTGCACCGCCAGCCAGAAATCTTCATTGCAGGCCAGCTCCTGGCTGCGGTGCTTGAGACTGATAATGTCGATCAGCAGATAAACCGCTTCCGGCAATTGGCCTTCACGGGTCAACTGCATCAGCGGATCCCAGACCGGCATGTTGCTCGACCAGAACTGGCCGTCCAGCAATACCGCCAGCGGTCGCTGCGCCGGGTTGCTGTCGCCGGTGGTGTAAACCCAGACGTCGCGGGTATTACCCAACCGCTCGCTGTGCCAACTGTGACGCTGTAGTCTGGCCGGCGGCGATGGCGTACAGCGTCCACTGGCCACGGCGTAGCGATCAAAATCCTGCCAGGCCGCTTGCGCTGGGGCTTCCGGCATATGCAGCCCGGACAGCACGTTGCCGCCAACACCGGTCCATGAACGATGGGGATTCAGCAGATCCTGAGTGGCACCGGCAAACACCTGATGCCACCAGTGACGAATCGAATGCATATTGGCGTGTGCATCGTCGCCACTGTGTTCCAGCGGTCGGTCGTCCATACAGGGGATAAAGCAGTAGCTGCCACGCCAGTCGGCGCTCAGTTCGGTTTGCCAGTACCAGACGTCGGTCCCTTCCAGCCGTTGCAGGCTCTGCGGCGGCGACGGCTGGTGGTGGTCGGTCAGGCAATTGATGTGGATCCAGACACGTTGATAGGCTGAAGTGAGTTCACATCCCTGCGGATCGCGCCATAAAAATGTGACCTTCCCTCGCCCATCCCCCTGCAGTTCCACCAGCGGCGTGCCGCGTTTGGCGATAGTCAGCCACCATCCATGGCGCCCTGCGTGCTTGCTCGATAATAATCTGCTGCTTTCTGACTCGGATTTTGTTTTCAAAACGCCTATTCACTATTTAGCTGGCAGCTTCAGGAAAGCCGGTAAATTCGCGGCGCGAGGCGCTGCCCAAGAAAACGGTAAACCGAATACTATTGATAATTATTTGCGTTTGCAATAGTGTGTGTAGGCTCGCAAACCGAGCAGGTATGTTCAACAGGGATGGATACCGAATTTTATAGGGTATAGCGCTGGATCCAATGTCGGTGATATCGCATCCGACCGGTTGGATTTTTATTTCCGAAAACACAAAAACTACAACCGCCCTTCTCTACTGCCGGAGGCCTGCTTTCGGTACTCCGGGAAAGGCAGCAAGGTAGGAACTCTCACATGAACCGCAAATTATCTCGTTATTCCTTAGCCACACTCATCGGGTTAGGATTAGGCGCGTCCGCCTTTGCGCACGCCGCACAGCAAACAGAAACCACCGCAGAAACAGACTCCGTCGCCAAAAATAAAAAAGAAGCCGCCGAGGACACCATTGTTGTCACCGCCGCCAAGCAGAACCTGCAGGCGCCCGGGGTTTCGACCATTACCGCCGACGAAATCAAAAAACGCCCACCGGCACGCGATATTAGCGAACTGATCCGCACCATGCCGGGCGTTAACCTGACCGGTAACTCCACCAGCGGCCAGCGCGGCAACAACCGCCAGATCGATATTCGCGGCATGGGCCCGGAAAATACCCTGATCCTGATCGACGGCAAACCCGCCACCAGCCGCAACTCTGTACGTCAGGGTTGGCGTGGCGAACGTGATACCCGTGGCGATACCGCCTGGGTGCCACCGGAGATGATTGAACGCATCGAAGTTCTGCGTGGCCCGGCGGCGGCACGCTATGGCAATGGCGCCGCCGGCGGCGTGGTCAATATCATCACCAAAAAGAACACCAAAGAGCTGCACGGCTCGCTGAATGCCTATTTCAACGTGCCGCAGCACAAGCAGGAAGGCTCTACCAAGCGCACCGACTTTAGCCTGTCCGGCCCGTTGACCGACGAGTTGAGCTTCCGCCTGTTCGGTGGCTACAGCAAAACTCAGGCCGACGCCTGGGATATCAACGAAGCGCACAAATCTTACCGTGCACCGGCTTACGCCAACAGCACCCCCTCCGGGCGTGAGGGCGTGGAAGACAAAAACATCGATGCCATGCTGCATTGGGACTTTGCGCACCTGCAGTCACTGGAGTTTGAGTATGCCTACGGTCGTCAGGGCAACCTGTATGCCGGTGATACTCAAAACACCAACTCCAACCCGCTGGTGCAAAGCAACTACGGTAAAGAAACTAACCGTATCTACCGTGAAACCTTCGGCCTCAACCACCGGGGCGCCTGGGATAGTGGCGTCAGTACCAACAACTATATTCAGTTCGAACGCACCCGTAATACCCGTCTGAACGAAGGCCTGGCCGGCGGTACCGAAGGCATCTTCGATACCAAAAACGAAGGGTTTGGCACCACCAAACTGGACGATTTCCTGGCACACAGCGAAATCAGCGTTCCCTTTGAACTGGGCGTGACACAAACCGCGACGCTGGGCACCGAATGGAACCAGCAGAAGATGAAAGACGGCTCCTCCACCAGCCAAACCCTGATGGGCGGCACCATTCCTGGTCAGGCAAACGGTACCCGCAGCCCTTATGCCTCCGCGCATATCTTCTCGCTGTTTGCCGAAGACAACATGGAGCTGACCGACAGCACCATGCTGACGCCAGGCCTGCGTTACGACCTGCACTCCGAGGCCGGCAACAACTGGAGCCCGTCGCTGAATCTGTCACAGGAACTGGGCGACTTCTTCACCCTGAAGATGGGCATCGCCCGCGCCTACAAGGCACCGAACCTGTACCAGACCAACCCAAACTATTTGCTCTACAGCAAAGGCCAGGGTTGCTCGTCCAGCGATGTCAAAAATGGCTGTTACCTGTTGGGTAACGACGATCTGAAGGCGGAAACCAGCGTCAACAAAGAGGTGGGTCTGGAGTTCCATAACGACGGCTGGCTGGCCGGCGTGACTTATTTCCGCAACGACTACCACAACAAAATCGAAGCGGGTAACTCCCGAATCGGCACCAGCAGCACCGGTACCGCCATTTACCAATGGGAAAACGTACCTAAAGCGGTAGTACAGGGATTGGAAGGCACGTTGAACGTGCCGGTCAGCGAGACCGTTTCCTGGACCAACAATGCCACCTATATGATTGAAAACAAGAATAAGACTACCGGTGATTACCTGTCGATTATTCCTGAATTCACCATCAACTCGACCCTGAGCTGGCAGGCCACCGAAGAGCTGTCGATGCAGTCGACCCTGACCTGGTACGGCCGTCAGAAGCCGAAGAAGTACAACTATCAGGGCAAACCGGTTAGCGGCACCGAAACCAAGGAAGTCAGCCCTTACGCCGTCGTGGGCGCCAGCGCCACCTATGATGTGACCAAGAACGTCAGCCTGACGGCCGGTATCGACAACCTGTTCGACAAACGCCAGTTCCGTGAAGGTAACTCGCAGAACGTGGGTGACCCGACCACCGGCGCGATTAATATCGCCGGTGCAGGTGCAGCCACCTACAACGAACCGGGCCGGACTTACTATATGAGCGTGAATACCCATTTCTAATCGTGGGATAAACCGGTAATGAAACGGGGGCTGCCATGCAGCCCCCGTTTATTTATTTCTCCAGCGAAACCTGTTTGAAGATGTGCTTGCCAAACGGGTCAATCTCGTAGCCTTTCACTTCCTTGCGTACCGGCTCAAAAATGGTTGAGTGGGCAATCATCATCGCCGGCATTTGGTCATGCATCATCACCTGCGCCTGCTGATACATCGCCACCCGTTTGGCGTGATCGTTCTCTTCACGCGCCTGCTGGATCAGCTTATCGAACGGCGGATAGCACCATTTGGCCGAGTTTGAACCGCCGTTGGCCGAAACGCAGGTAAACAGCGGGCCGAAGAAGTTATCCGGATCGCCGTTGGCGGTGGTCCAGCCCATCAACGCGGCCTGATGCTCTCCATTTTTTATCCGCTGCAAATATTCGCCCCACTCGAAGGTGACAATCTTGGCCTTCACCCCGATTTTCGCCCAGTCGGCCTGGATCATCTCCGCCATGCGCTTGGCATTCGGATTGTACGGCCGCTGTACCGGCATCGCCCACAGATCGATGGCGAACCCCTGCCCCAGCCCGGCCTCTTGCAACAACCGTTTGGCTTTTTCCGGGGAGTACGGATAGTCCTCAATCTGGTCATTGCTGCCCCACTGGGTTGGTGGCAACAGGTTCTTCGCCGGCTGGCCTGCGCCGTGGAATACCGCCTCGAGGATCGCCGGCTTGTTCACCGCCAGCGCCAGCGCCTGCCGCACCTTGAGGTTATCCAGCGGTTTTTTCTGGGTATTGAACGCCAGGAACCCGATGTTCAGCCCGGATTTCTCCATCACCTGGATATTTTTGTCCTCGCGCATGCGCTTGAGATCCGCCGGGTTGGGGAACGGCATCACCTGACATTCATTCTTTTGCAGTTTGGCAAAGCGAACCGCCGCATCCGGGGTGATCGAGAACACCAGCCGGTCTATCTTCGGTTTGCCCTCCCAATACTGGTCGAACGCCTTGTAGAGGATCTTCGCATCCTTCTGGTACTGCACCAGTTGGAATGGCCCGGTGCCGACAGGATCGTTATCCACTCGCTGTGGCGTGCCGGCCTTCAGCATCGCATCGGCATATTCAGCCGAGAGAATAGTGGCGAAATACATGCCGAGATCGGCCACAAACGGCGCTTCGGCACGCGAAAGCTCAAAACGCACGGTGTTGTCGTCCACTTTGACAATGTTGTTGATCAGCGTGCCAAACTCCATCGACTCAAAGTTGGTGTAAGCGCCGTTGGAGACCTTGTGATAGGGGTTGTTGGCGTCTTTTTGCCGCATAAAGGAGAAGATAACGTCGTCGGCGTTGAAGTCGCGGGTGGGGGTAAAGTATTTATTGCTCTGGAATTTCACCCCTTTGCGCAGATGAAAAGTGTAATTCTTGCCGTCTTCGCTCACCTGCCAGCTTTCCGCCAGGCTCCGTTGCAGCTCGACGGTACCGACTTTAAAGTCCACCAGCCGGTTGTAAATCGTCGCCGAACTGGCATCTACCGTCGGGCCGGAGGTAAACAACTGCGGATTAAACCCTTCCGGTGAGCTTTCGGAACAATAAACCAGCGTGCTGGCGCGAGCGCCGCCCATCACCGTTAGAGCCAATAGTCCCAACGTCATTGTTATTGCTTTTTTATTCATTGTGCCATCCCCAGAGTAGAAAACAGACTCGAGGGATACCAATAAATCATGCAGTTAGGGATGTAAAGCACAAATTCTGAGCATGAAAAACGGGGAGTGCCTCATGCGGCATTCCCCGTGGTTTAGCGACTTGCTGAAATTAAATCATCTGGCTGAAGTTCATCTGCGCCATCAGTTTGTAGTTGTCGGCGTAATCCACCGGAATAGCCACCACCACCGGCCCCTGAATTTCCATTGCCTTACGCAGCATCGGCCGCAAGTCTTCTACCGACTGCACGGCAAACCCGACCGCGCCGCAGGCTTCGGCATAGGCTTTAAAATCAATCGGGCCGAATTCCACCCCGGATTTGCGCCGGTATTTGTTCACCTCCTGCATTTCCACCATGTTGTAGGCGTTATCCACCCAAATGACGTGCACGATGTTATTTTTCAGGCGTACTGCGGTTTCCAGCTCCATGCTCGACTGCATAAAACCGCCGTCGCCGGAGATAGAGACCACTTTGTCCCCCGGGCGCACCAGCGCCGCACCGATCGCCCACGGCAACGCCACCCCCATGGTCTGTTGGCCGTTGGAAATCAGTAACTGGCGCGCGCGGAAACTGTAAAGATAACGTGCAATCCAGATGTGGAAACTGCCCATGTCCACGCACAGCGTCACGTCGTCGCTGACGATATCCTGCAGCTCTTTCACGATGCGCAACGGGTGAATTGGCATGCCGCCGCGCCGGGCAGCCCGTTCCGCCAGTTCATGGCGCTGACGGCCCAGATCGCTGAGGATCAATTCCACCTCCGTCGGCACGCTCACCGCTCCGCTAAAGGCTTCGGTCATCATGTCGAGAGTGGCGCTAATATTGCCCACCAGCTCAATGTCCGGGCGATAGCAGGTGTCGATATCCGCCGGCAGCACGTCGATATGTACCAGTTTCAACCGGCCCTGGCTATTCCACATGCAGGGATCGTATTCAATTGGGCCATAACCGACGCTGACCACCAGATCGGCCTTTTGCAATAGCTGGTCGGCGGGTTGGTTATTGAACAAGCCAACGCGCCCGGCAAAGCGCGCAAAGTGGTTAACGTCTATCACCCCCGCCGCCTGATAAGTGCCCACCACCGGCATATGGGTGCGATGCAGCAACTGACGTACCGACTCGCTGTTTTCCGGACGGCTGGCTTGCAAACCCAACAGCAGCACCGGGCATTTTGCCTGCTGGATCAATTTGACCGCGGCGCGAATATCCTCGGCCGCCGCCGCCCCCATGCGTGGCAACCGGCACCCCGCCAGCACCGGCGCACTGACCGGCTCATTGACGATATCCATTGGCAGACTGATAAAAGAGGCCCCCGGACGGCCGAACTCGGCGTGGCGGAAGGCGTTGGCGATCACTTCTGAAATCGCCGAACCGGCATGCACCTCGGCACAGTATTTGGTCACTGGCCGGAACATGCTGACGGTGTCCATGCTCTGGTGAGTCTGTTTCAGGTTATCGGCTCGTTTCACCGCGCCGCCAAAAGCCACTACCGCATCCCCTTCCGAGGTCGCCGTCGCCAGCCCGGTGATCAGGTTGGAACTGCCCGGTCCGGAGGTCACCAGCGCCACCCCGGCCTTGCCGGTCAGGCGCCCGACCGCCGCCGCCATAAATGCCGCGTTGGCTTCGTGACGCACCACCACCGTTTCTATCGACGGCGCATCCTCCAGAGAATCAAATACCCGGTCAATCTTGGCCCCCGGGATGCCGAATACGTGTTTAACCCCCTGCGCCTCCAGATTTTTCACCACTAAATCTGCACCACATGCCCAGTTATTGTCTGTTTTTGCCTTGTTCATGGAATACCTCCTGAAAACTAACCCAAGACTGTCGCGGAATTAACCCTCGGCAGAACGAATTGCGCGATCCAAATCCTCTGGACAGAGGTCGGCGCGCAGAAAATCCGCGTCATGCGGCAACTGAAGATTGAGACGGGTGATCACACCAAATTGCAGACGGCCATGGTCGAGCTGGTAATCCAGCACGTGCCCACCGCCGTTGCGGTCTTCGGTGACAAAATGCTCGTGATAACCGGCCACGCCAACGCCCTGCATATAGTCAGGCGAGCGAAAACCGACCAGCGTGCCCTGGCAATGATGGAAGGCAAAGGTGGGCTGTTCTTCAATCGCCTCCAGCATTGGGCGATAGGGGCGTTCCTGACGGGGCACAGTCCGGGTTTCCACGTGGCTGAACTCGCCGTCGACGCGCACCGCACAGAACAGATTCGGCGAAGCCACCTGTTCATCAATGCATTGGTGCAGCTGTGCCTTGGTGATTGGACTATCGAAATGTTGGGTGACGCTGGGTTGGAAAAAAGTGACGACGGCAAATGGGGTTTTCTGCTGCAGACTGGCCGGCCGCGCGCTACCGTCGGCACGCAACTGGTGTATTTCCTTGTCGAAGGCGATCAGTTCACCGTCCAGGTGGTTGAAAGTCCCCAGGCCAAAATTGCCGTGCCTGAGTAACTCGGCAATGGTGACCTCCCCTTCGTAAACACCGCTGATTAACGCGCTCATCAGCGAGATTTGGTAGATCTCGCCCTCCCCAACGCTCAGCGACTGCCTGGCAAAGCCCTGCGCCAAATGCTGCGCACAGGCACACCCGTGATCTTCGTTCATAACCTACTCCTCCACCAGCACGGAGTGAAATGCCCCGTGCGTTCAAAATGCTCACCAGAGAGTGAGCAAAGATGTCGCCGGCAACCCGTTCTGTTGGAACGATTCAGCCATCGGCGACAAAAAAACCGGCACGGCAGGCCGGCGGCGCCCAATGTCAACAACGGTTTAGTTTCACTAACCATTGTTGTTAAACAGGACGCCAAATTGAACGGTTAATCTGGTGTTGAAGCAGCGATCAATACCGCAGGCACACAGCAAGGCCTGGGAAAAGCAAGTGTTCTAACGTTCTAAAAACCGCGTGCTTTATGCATTATTGCTCTGCGCGGTGAGATCACGGCACGTTGTTACTCGCCGTAAGCTCCCAAAAAGAGTAGCCGTAATGCGCCAGACGGAGAACCTGGTATTCATAAGAAACGCTTTTGCATATAATGCAAAAATGAATGACGCCCGTTATGTTGAACATCTGCCGATATTTCTCGAGGTGGCCCTGTTGGGCAGCTTCTCCGCCGCCGCCCGCAAACTGGGAATGGTGCCTTCTTCACTGGTGCGCCACGTCGATGCGCTGGAAAGTGCCCTGGACGCAACGCTGTTTATCCGTTCAACCCGTGGCCTGATGCTGACGGACGCCGGAGAAATGCTGCAGGCGCGCGCGGCAACGCTGCTGTCGGACATCAGCGATATCCGCGCCGAGCTGGCTTCACTTAGCGACAGGCCGCAAGGCACGCTACGCATCAGTTGTCTGCCGACCTTCGGCAAAACCTATATCCTGCCGCTGTTGCCTCTGCTTGCTGAACGTTATCCGCAGCTGTTTGTTGAACTGGATTTGACGGAGCGCCAGACCGATCCGACGCAGGAATTGCTGGATGCCGCCATTCGCATCGGCGAGCAGAAAGACAGTGGGTTGTACGCCAGCCGGATAGCCACTCAGCGCTGGGTGATGTGCGCCAGCCCGGCTTATCTCGCCCGTTATGGCAGGCCTGCCGATCTGAACGCGTTGCCGGAGCATCGGCTGATTGCCCGCTACCACAAGCAACAACCGGCCTGCTGGGCGCAAATTCTCAGCGCCCCTTTGATGGACCGCTGCAGCCTGGTATTGCGCTGTGACGACTTTACCGCTCAACGCGAGGCGGCGCTGTTAGGGTTGGGGATCACCTTTTTACCCAATTGGGTGGTCGGCCCGGATATACAGGCTGGTCGGTTGCTGCCGGTGCTCGAGGATCCGCGTCAGGAGCAACAGGGGATTTATCTGCTGCGCCCGGTGGCAAAGGTGTCGGCACGGCTTAACCTGTTCATCACGTTGCTCAAGCAAAGTATCGGTCAGCCCCCGAGCTGGGAGTGAAGCGGTGATACCCGGCCATACAACGCCGGGTTGTCGCTTTCGTCTTTCAGGTCTATTCCGGTCAGGCGACGCTGGAAAGCCTGTTCCAGCAGCCACGCCAGTTTGAACGCCGCCTGCGGGTAATTCAGCCCTTCCGGACGCACGTTGGAGATGCAATTGCGTTCCGACTCACGCCGCTGGGTGTTCGGCCCCCAGGTGAGGTAGATCCCCAGGCTGTCCGGGGATGACAGGCCCGGTCGCTCACCAATCAACATCGCCACAGCTCTGGCCCCTAAACATTCGCCAATATCATCCCCCAACGCCACCCGCGATTGATGCGCCAACACCACCGGTGCGACTGAAAGCCCCAATAATTCGAGATAAGGCCGCAGCGCCTGCAACAACGGCAGTGCCTGCCGATGTACCGCCTTGGAGGACAAACCGTCTGCCACCACCAGCAATAAATCCACCGGCTTGTCAGGCAAGTCCAACAGCAGGCTACGGCTGTCCGCGGCCAACCGACGCCCCAGATCCGGTCGGCTGAGATAAGCGGTACGGTCGGCAGCCTGGCTGTGCACCGTCAAGGTTGGCCAGCCCTGATCCTGCAACGCCCCGCCCAGCGTATCGCTGTCGAACGGCTGGTGCACCGCATCACGCGCCTGCGCATGCGCCAGGCCAAATTTAAGCAACTCCTCGGTTGGCAGGCTGGAGCCGGTGCGCCCCAGCGCAATGCGCGCATCGGTAAAGGCACGCAGCGCATCCCAGCGGTTAACGTGAACCGGCTTGCTCATGGTTGCTCTCCCTGTAACGCCAGCAACAACGGGTGATTGGCCGCGGTGTCGCGCAGCCGGCCCAGATCGTCGGTGATCTGCATTTTCGTCAGCCAGTCGGCGAACTCCGGCGCGTGCTTCAAGCCCAGCAGTTCGCGGATGTACAGTGCATCATGGAATGAAGTGCTTTGGTAATTGAGCATGATGTCGTCCGCTCCCGGCACGCCAATCAGGAAGGTCAGCCCGGCGGTGGCCAACAGCGTCAACAGCGTGTCCATGTCGTCCTGATCCGCCTCTGCATGATTGGTGTAACACACATCGCAACCCAGCGGCAGGCCGAGCAGCTTGCCGCAGAAGTGATCCTCCAACCCGGCACGGATAATCTGCTTACCGTCATACAAATACTCAGGGCCGATAAACCCGACCACGGTGTTGATCAGCAACGGGGAGAAATGTCGCGCCACCGCGTAAGCACGTGCTTCGCAGGTTTGCTGATCGACGCCATGGTGCGCATTGGACGACAAACAGCTGCCCTGCCCGGTTTCAAAGTACATGACGTTATTGCCCAGAGTACCGCGATTAAGGCTCAGCGCCGCTTGCTGAGCCTCCGCCAGCAGCGCCAGATTAATGCCGAAACCGCTATTGGCCGCCTCGGTTCCGGCTATCGACTGGAACACCAAATCCACCGGTGCGCCGCGCTCTATTAGCCGCAGCGTATTGGTGACGTGCGTCAGCACGCAGGATTGGGTCGGTATGGCAAAACGTTGGATCACGTCGTCCAGCATATGATTGAGTTTTTCCAGCAGCGGCAGGCTGTCGCTGGCCGGGTTGATGCCCACCACCGCGTCACCGCTGCCGTACAGCAGGCCGTCGAGCATGCTGGCCGCAATGCCCTGTAAGCTGTCGGTGGGATGGTTCGGTTGCAGCCGCACGCTCAGGTGGCCCGGCAGGCCAATAGTGTTACGAAAACGCGTAATCACCCGACATTTTTTGGCCACCAGGATCAGATCCTGATTGCGCATCAACTTACTCACTGCCGCCGCCATTTCCGGCGTAATGCCGGGGGCTACCTGCGCCAACATCGCACTGTCCGCCTGTTCACTCAGCAGCCAGTCACGAAAATCCCCCACCGTCAGGTGCGAAATTGGCGCAAAGGCCAATGCATCGTGGCTGTCGATAATCAGCCGAGTGACCTCATCCTGTTCGTAGGGCACCAGTAACTGCTGAAGGAAAGTCTTCAGTGGCACCTCCGCCAGCGCGATGCGTGCCGCCATGCGTTCCTCTGCGCTATCCGCCGCCACTTCCGCCAGATAGTCGCCGGAACGGGCCGGTGATGCCTTGGCCATCAACTGACGTAAATCGCTGAAACGATAGCTGCGCCGGCTAAGCGTTGCCTGATACATAGCGTCCCCTGTTCTGCCTGAATGTTTACCTGAAGTTGCAAACCCTGTACCAAGTGTAGTCAGTCGACCGGCGAATATATTCTCCTGCGGTTTCGCCCACGGCCGCTTCAGGTTACAGTAGCCGCAACAAAGGAGAGGTAATGACCCGGCAACAAAAAATTATCCAATGGTTACAACAAGATAATGAAAGAATGACGATATTGCGCACCGCCCGTCGGCTCGGTCTGAATGACTGGTGCCTGGGTGCCGGCTTTGTTCGTAATCTGGTATGGGATCGGCTGCACGATTACGCCATGCCAACGCCGCTCAACGACATCGACGTGATCCATTTTGACGCACAGCGCCCGGAGGCGGAGCGTGACCAGATGCTGGAAGCACGGTTACAAGAATGGTTGCCGCAGCCCTGGTCAGTGAAAAATCAGGCGCGCATGCACCTGCGCAGCGGTCGGGTGCCCTACCTTAACAGCGAAGACGCCATCAGCTATTGGACCGAGCTGGAAACGGCGGTGGGCGTGCGGCTGAATGCGGATGACAGCCTACAGCTGGTGGCTCCCTTTGGCCTCGACGGGCTGTTCGATAACACCATCACCTTCAATGCCAAAAACGGCGACCTCGACGCCTATGAACAACGGGTGGCCAGCAAAGGCTGGTTGCAGCGCTGGCCACGCCTGCGGCAAATCCGCGGGTAAAGTTTTACCCCATTCTGCCGATACCCTGAGCAGCGAAATCCAAACTCAGGGAGAGTGTTATGTCGACCAGCATTACCATGATTGTCCCGGTGAAAAACACCGTACCCGGCATCAGCAACGTTTTTAGCGCCCCCGGTAACCAAGGGCAGTTGCTGATGGCCAAGCCGGTCAACCAGCAGCCGGAAGGCGGCAAGATGAAAGAAGCCAGGGAGGCTGAGGGTAACGATCAGATGAACGTGGCCGACAGCAGCGCTTCAGCGCGTATCAAGTCGCTGAACAAGCAAATCCAGGGGCTGCAACAAAAACTGGCAGACCTGAAAGACTCGGACGCCGATCCCAAAGAAATTGAAAAACAGAAACAGCTGATTCAGGCGCAGATCAAAATGCTGCAGGCCGAGATCGCGCGCATTCAGAAAGAAGAGATGGAAAAACAGCAGGCAGAGCAAACGGCTAAAGCTGCCGCTAGTATCGCGCCGGCCAAGGGCGATGGCATCAACCGCCCCACCGCGCACAACGCCGTGGATGTGTATATTTGACAGGCTTTTTGCACTGATAAATCACTTGATTGAGCCTGCCATATCAGGCTCATCACCGTCATTTATAAGTACAATACCGAGTTGATCCGCCTCTTCGTCAATCACTTCCAGCACGGTGTCCGAATCAATAATCACTTCAGATTCGACGATGACATCCAACTGCTCCCCCTTAATCCGATCGCCAAACAGCATTAAGGCACTGTCGCCATGCTGCTTGGATGACCATTTCAACCCATGTGCTGCGGGATGAGCCGCATGAATTGCAGAGGCATATTCCTGAGTATAAATATACTGATCGGCTGTCGAGTCCAGAAGCTGAGCTCTATTGACGCCCATTTTTTTCATGGTCTTAGGATTGAGATCGACCAGATTTAAATCAACTTTTGGCGCAATAACCGAATGTGCCAACCCTTGAAGATTGCCCATATCATAAGCCACCCCGTCAGTATGTTCCGGGAGGTCATGAAATAGGGTTTCCATCACCGCAACTCCGGTACTGACACCACCATAAATCGTGGGAACTCGTCGCCTCAGGCTGTCGTACACAGGGCTAAATCTGGCACTTCCCCGCGTTCCAGGATTGAACTGTATGGCGGTATAGCAGATAGAATGTACGCGATAAATATGTTGTCCTGCCGGCCAGGTGAAAAAGTTTACCTGCAGATCGCTAATTGGCGGCGGGATCCGACGTTCAACGTCATTTTCGCCCTTACTGTCATCCATGAGTTCCCCTCAACGTTTCCTCTCTGGCCGCAAGCAACACCTGTTCCGGCGCGCTGATCAACATGTCTTTGGGCTTACGGCCACCCAACCAGCTATTGTCAGCCCCAAACCAGGTGGCCAGCCCCCATGATGTTTTTCCTTTCACCAAACATCAGGATTATTTTTTTAATTATCGGCAGCGGGCGATACCCTTCATCCAAAGCAATATTCCGGATAAAAATCCTTCCCCTGCAACTGAATGGCAAAAATTTTACCTGATGATTTCCAACGATGCGGGCCCCGCGCTAGGATTTGCTGATGTAAAACCCGTTTTTTTGCGACAAATCATGCGCAGTTAACCACACCGAATCTTCTATGATGGCGGCATTGTGCTTCGCCAAGCGTTCAGCATGACGACGTTGACGTTCGGTTTTTTCACTGGCGGTGGGTTTCTGCTTCAACAACCGGTGTTATGTCTTTCGCAACCTTGGTCAATTTGACTGTTTTACCGGTGTCATTTTCTTCTTTTCTGGGCGTTAGGGAAGATGATGTATCATCTGCACAGCCAGAGAATGCCGTCGCCAGGGAAGTAATAGCCGCTTTCATCGCCGCTTTGATGGCGTCAGCAAAATGCGGAATATGTCCTGTTAAATCGCCAAGCTCTACCACCAAATACTCAGCATTTGATTTGGTTTCAAGCTTGCGAAGCTCAGCCCCGCTAATCGTCTGAATGTTCAATGACGTTTGTACTTCGTGACGTGTCCGCTGTTTAATGACCATATTACCGCCTGAATATCGTGATATCGCTTATATTCGTTATAGTACGCCGATTAACCCGACCGTCAATGCTGTTCAATAAACAGGCTACCGCGCACAACGCCGTGGATGTGTATATTTGACTCAGTAATCTGCCTGCCGCTGACGCTGCTGTTGCAACAAGGCCGCCTGCTGCCCCACCACCTGCCAGATGACCTCTGCCGCCGGTGTCAGCGAGCGGTTTTTACGCCGTACCAGCATCAGCGCACGGTTGATTTCCGGCACCAATCGGCGAACCTTCAATTGGCCCCCCTCCGGTAAGGGTAATGCCAGCGCGGGGAAAATACTGATGCCGATACCCGCCGCCACCATAGGAAACAGCGTGGCCGGGTGGCCAATCTCCTGCACTACCGTCGCTTCCACCCCTTGTTGGCGCAGCGCGCTGTCAATCAGTGGCCGACTACCTGAAGCATAATCCTGCAACACCAAACGGCTGCCGTTCAGCGCCGACCAGTGCACTTCGGGCAGTTCAGCAAACGGGTGATCGTTACGGCACAGCAACAGGAAAGGTTCGTGCAGGATCGGTTCACAGTCCAGATCCAACGCCTGCACCGGATCGACCACGATGCCAAAATCGACCTCGGCGTTGCGAATGCTGTGCAGCACCTGCTGTTGCGCCTGGTCACGCAGCATGATGCGGATATCCGGATACTGCTTTTCCCCCGGCGGCAATGCACTGCGGCATCAGGTGCGCGGAGATGGTCTGGCTCGATGCCACCCGCACCGTGCCGCTGCGTAGCACGCCAAAGCTGCGCGCATCCAACAATGACGACTGCAACTCATCCAGTAAACGTTCAACCCGGTTGGCCAGCCGTTGCCCGGCGTCGGTCAGCAACACTTCACGGGTGGTGCGATCGAGCAGGCGAACGCCGACCTCCGCCTCCAGCTCTTTCACGCTGTGGCTGACCGCCGACTGCGTCAGCCCAATGGCCTCGCCCGCCCGGCTGAAACTGCGGTGCCGGGCAATAGCGACAAAGACTTTGAGTTGTTTAAGCGAGTAATTCATGTTTTTATTCATATATGAATTAAATAAATCAATTTAATTATTATATCCAGTCGCGCGACAATGGGCGCATTGATTTTTCTTCGAGTACGCCGCCATGAGATTTTTGCCCGATCGCTTTACCCTGACGCTGATCGCCACCGTGCTGCTGGCTTCGTTTCTGCCGGCGCGCGGCGAGTTCGTCGGCTGGCTGAACGCGCTGACCATCGCCGCCATCGCCCTGCTGTTCTTTATGCACGGTGCCAAGCTGTCGCGCGAAGCCATTCTGGCCGGCAGCAATAACTGGCGGCTGCACCTGTGGGTGATGTTCAGCACCTTTATTATTTTCCCGACGCTTGGCGTGCTGTTTAAATGGTGGTCGCCGGTCAACGTCAGCCCCGAGCTGTATTCCGGCTTTATCTACCTGTGCATTCTGCCCGCCACCGTGCAGTCGGCCATCGCCTTTACTTCGCTGGCGGGCGGCAACGTGGCCGCTGCGGTGTGCAGCGCTTCGGCTTCAAGCCTGCTGGGGATTTTCGTCTCGCCACTGCTGGTGGGGCTATTGATGAATGTGCACGGGGAAACCGGCAGCCTGCAACAGGTAGGCTCCATCGTGCTGCAACTGCTGGTGCCGTTTGTCGCCGGTCATCTGTCACGACCGTTGATCGGCAAATGGATTGAACGCAACCGCAAGCTGATCGGCAAGACCGACCAGACCTCAATTCTGCTGGTGGTGTATGCCGCCTTTAGCGAAGCGGTGACGCATGGCATCTGGCATCAGGTCGGCATCGGTTCGCTGGTATTTATTGTGGTGGGAAGCCTGGTGCTTTTGACAATTGTGCTGGTGGTGAACACTTATATGGCTCGCTGGCTGGGCTTTAGCAAAGCCGACGAAATCACCATCGTGTTCTGCGGTTCGAAGAAAAGCCTGGCGAACGGTATCCCGATGGCCAATATCCTGTTTCCGGCCTCAACCGTGGGAATTATGGTGCTGCCGCTGATGGTGTTCCATCAGGTGCAACTGATGACCTGCGCGGTATTGGCACGACGCTATCAGAAAAAACAGCAGGAACAACAGGCGGCGCCCAACGTGGAAACCGCGCGAGGATAGGAAAATGGGTGCGGCGGATACCGCACCCGGCAACTCAACTTTTCTTCAGCGGCTTGACCAGGTGGTCGAGCCCTTCAATTTTAATCGCCAACGTCATTTCCATCAGCATACCAAGCTTGCCCTGGGGAAACTCCCCCTTACGGGCAAACCACAACAGGTATTCTTCGGGCAGGTCAATCAGCACCCGCCCCTGATACTTGCCGAATGGCATTACCGTATTGGCAATTTCCAACAGATTCTCTTTTTCCATCAGGCCCCCAGCAGGCGGATCATTTCCGCTTCGTCGATGACCTCAATGCCCAGTTCCTGCGCCTTCACCAGTTTGGAACCGGCGGCTTCACCTGCAATCACCAGATCGGTTTTCTTCGATACGCTGCCACTGACCTTGGCGCCCAGCGCCGTCAGACGATCTTTGGCCTCGTCACGTGATAGCTGGCTCAACGAGCCGGTCAGCACCACGGTTTTTCCGGCAAACGGGCTGTCGATCTCTTCCGCTACTATCACCACCGGGGCCGGCCAGTTAATACCGATTTCGTCGCTGACCAGTTCCTGGATCACCTGTTGGTTGAGCTCTTCGTCAAGGAAATGACGCGTGTGCTTCGCCACGATTTCACCGACCTCCGGCACTTCTTTCAACGCCTCGATATCGGCGGCTAACAGTTTTTCCAGCGTACCGAAGTGTGCAGCCAGATTGGCCGCTGTGGCTTCGCCGACTTCACGAATGCCAAGCGCATACAGGAAACGGGCAAAGGTGGTCTGCTTGGATTTTTCCAGCGCGTTGACCAGATTCTGCGCCGATTTGGGCCCCATGCGATCCAGCCCGGTCAGAATGCCGGCGGACAGACGGAACAGATCGGCCGGATTCTTCACGTACTCTTTTTCCACCAACTGCTCGATGATTTTGTCACCCATGCCGTCGACGTCCAACGCCCGACGGGAAACAAAGTGCTTAAGCGCTTCTTTGCGTTGTGCAGCGCAGATCAGACCGCCGGTGCAACGCGCTACCGCTTCGCCTTCCACTCTCTCAACGTCGGAACCGCATACCGGACAATGCTGCGGGAACAAAATTTCACGCGCGTCCGCTGGACGACGTTCGGCTATCACCCCCACCACCTGCGGGATCACGTCGCCGGCACGGCGCACAATCACCGTATCACCGATGCGCAGGCCCAAACGTTCAATTTCATCGGCGTTATGCAACGTGGCGTTGCTGACGATCACCCCGGCAACCAGCACGGGCTCCAGTCTTGCCACCGGCGTAATCGCACCGGTGCGGCCAACCTGGAACTCCACCTCGCGCACCTGGGTAATCTGCTCCTGCGCCGGGAATTTGAATGCTGTCGCCCAGCGCGGCGCACGCGCCACAAAGCCCAGCGTTTCCTGCAGGTCGATATCGTCAATTTTTACTACCACGCCGTCGATATCAAACCCGAGTTGCGTGCGGTCCTGCTCCACCTGGCGGTAGAACGCCAGCACTTCGTCGCTGCCGGTACAACGTTTGGCGCGATCGCTAACCGGTAACCCCCAGTCTTTGAACTGCATCAGGCGCTGCCAGTGGCTGCGAGGCAATTCGCCGCCTTCCAGCAGGCCAACGCCATAACAGAAAAAGGTCAGTGGGCGTTTGGCGGTAATACGCGGGTCGAGCTGACGAATCGAACCGGCGGCGGCGTTACGCGGATTGGCGAAGATCTTGCCGTCCTTGCGACGCGCCTCTTCGTTCATCTGCTCGAAACCGGCCTGCGGCATAAACACTTCGCCGCGCACTTCCAGCCGGCGTGGGATATTGTCACCGGTCAGTCGCAGTGGAATGGCGCGGATGGTGCGCACGTTAGAGGTAATGTTTTCACCGGTTGTGCCGTCGCCGCGCGTTGCCGCGCGAACCAGTTCGCCATCTTCGTACAGCAGGCTGACCGCCAGACCGTCCAGCTTCAGCTCGCAGCAGAAGGTCAGCGGATCGCTGCTCTTCAGGCGATCCTGCACTCGTTTGTAGAATGCCAGGAAGCTTTCTTCGTCGAAAACGTTGTCCAGTGACAACATCGGCACTTCATGACGCACCTGATCGAACGCCGCCAGCGGGGCGGCGCCCACGCGCTGGGTCGGAGAATCGGCGGTGATCAGCTCCGGATGTGCGCTTTCCAGGGCACGCAGTTCACCCATCAGGCGATCGTATTCCGCATCCGGTACTTCCGGCGCGTCCAGCACATGGTATTGATATTCGTGATGGCGCAGTGAGGTTCGTAGTTGATTGATTTGTTGGATTATCGATTCCATGGCTCACCATCAAAGATAAAAAACCCCCGGCAGGCGGGGGCTTTGTTGTTACGGATGTTCAGTGCGCGTGGCCGTCGGTCAGGCGTTGTTTTCCAACACTTCACGAAGGCGCGCTTTGTAGGTTTCCAGCTTCTGCGGAGTCATCATGCGGCGCTCATCGTCCAGCACCACACCGCCCACATCGTCGGCGATTCGCTGTGCCGACTGCAGCATCAGCTTGAAGTTCTGATTAGCGTCGCCATAAGACGGCACCATCATGAACATCGACACGCCCGGCGTAGAGAAATCGGACATCATCTCAGGATCAAAGGACCCTGGCTTAACCATATTCGCCAGGCTGAACAGCACAGGACCGCTGCCCGCAGGGCTGATATGGCGATGGAAGATACCCATTTCACCAAACTGGAAGCCCGCCTGCAGCACGCTCTGCAGCAGAATTTCGCCGCCGATCACGCCACCCTGATGTGCGGTAACGTGCAGCACCAGTACGGTTTCTTTCAGTTTTGCCGGTTTGATGGCAGCTGGAGCAGGCTGAGGCTCGTGCGCCACCGCTGGTTTCACTTCCGGCTGCGGCTGATGAGCAGGTTCGGCATGGAATGCCGGTTCCGCTGCAGGTGCCACAGGCGGGAGATCGTCAACGCGCGGTTCACGGCGCGGCGCAGGCTGCTGCGGCTCGTCGTCTTCTTCCTGCGCGTAGTTGTCCAACAGGATGTCATCATAATCCGGCCGCTGAGACAGCGGTGGCGGAGTCTGATGGGCAGCCGGTTGAACGGCACGCGGTGCTGGCTCAGCCGCCGGAGCGGGCTTGGGCGCAACCACGGGTTCTTCGCGAGCGGCATCGAAATGACCAAAGGACGGCTCGTCTTCCGGGTGAGCGGAGCGTACACGCACCTCCCCCACACCTTCATCGAGTTCGTCGATCGGGGATTGTTCACGTTCCTTTTTGGAACGTTTGGCTGGGCGATCGCGAAAAAGCGATGAGCGTTCCTTACGACTGGTCCAAAGACCGTGCAATAACAACGCTATTATGGCGATCGCGCCAACAACGATTAATATCAGACGCAAATCCTGCATCATTGCTATCTCTGTTGTTCCAATACATTGCCACCGCGGCAAACATTCACTCTTTAACTCTATTTGCCCGAGCACACAAGTGCAAGTCCGTGCTGAACTTTATGCCAATAAAGATGATTATACTGCCTTTTTTTGCTGTTTTTTCAGCCAATGTCACCCTAGCCAGTAGAAAATCATCCCGATATGATAGCTAAGCCTGTTCAGACAAAGAGATAACTTAAGATATGTCCTATACGCAGTCACCTTCTCACTCCACCAGCGGCCTGCATTATTTTGCCGAAGGCTGGCGCCTGATTTCGCGCCCGGGGATTAAACGCTATGTCGTATTGCCGTTACTGGTCAACGTACTGCTGATGGGGTCCGCCTTCTGGTGGCTGTTCAGCCAGCTCGGCGATTGGATCCCCAGCATGATGAGCCATGTGCCCACCTGGCTGCAGTGGCTTAGCTATTTGCTGTGGCCACTGGCGGTCATTTCCGTACTGCTGGTGTTCAGCTATCTGTTCAGCACCATTACCAATCAGATTGCCGCCCCGTTTTGCGGCCTGCTGGCCGAACACCTCGAGGGCAGCCTGACCGGCAAGCCGCTGCCGGACACCGGCATCTTTGGCATTGTGAAAGATTTGCCGCGCATTATGGCGCGTGAATGGCGCAAACTGGCCTACTACCTGCCGCGCGCGCTACTGCTGCTGATACTCTATTTCATTCCGGGTATTGGCCAGACGGTGGCACCGGTGTTGTGGTTCCTGTTCAGCGCCTGGATGTTGGCCATCCAGTATTGCGACTATCCGTTCGATAACCACAAGGTAAGCTTCGCCGACATGCGCCGCGCACTGCGCCAGCATAAGACCGACAATCTGCAGTTTGGCGCGATGGTCAGCCTGTTCACCATGATCCCGATCCTCAATCTGGTGATCCTGCCGGTCGCGGTTTGCGGTGCCACGGCGATGTGGGTTGATCGTTATCGCCCACAATTCGTTCGTTCCTGAGCCGTTTTATCGGCCACATTACGATTAATTCTTCGACAGGGCGCGCAATTTGCGCCCTTATCCTTGTGCTTAAAACTTATTTCCTAATAACATATAGATATACCAATTCTTTACTTCCCTGCCGGTACTGTTAGCGTATGCTTTCGACGTTCCCCACATTTTTCATAGAGTTAAAGGACGGGCTATGAGCAAGATATATGAAGACAACTCATTAACGATCGGCCATACGCCGCTGGTTCGTCTGAACCGTATCGGCAACGGACGCATTCTGGCCAAGGTTGAATCACGCAACCCGAGCTTTAGCGTCAAGTGCCGCATCGGTGCCAATATGATTTGGGACGCAGAAAAACGCGGCGTCCTGGTCGCCGGCAAAGAACTGGTGGAGCCAACCAGCGGCAACACTGGTATCGCACTGGCGTTCGTCGCCGCCGCACGCGGCTATAAGCTGACACTGACCATGCCGGAAACCATGAGCATCGAACGCCGCAAACTGCTCAAGGCGCTGGGCGCCAACCTGGTGCTGACCGAAGGCGCTAAAGGCATGAAAGGCGCGATCGCCAAGGCGGAAGAAATTGTCGCCACCGATCCCAACCGCTACCTCATCCTGCAGCAGTTCAGCAACCCGGCCAACCCGGCGATCCACGAACAAACCACCGGCCCGGAAATCTGGGAAGATACCGATGGCGAAGTCGACGTTTTCATCTCTGGCGTCGGTACCGGCGGTACGCTGACCGGTGTCAGCCGCTATATCAAGAACACCAAAGGCAAGGCGATTACCACCGTGGCGGTCGAACCTACCGACTCACCGGTGATCACCCAGGCGCTGAATGGTGAAGAAATCAAACCGGGCCCGCACAAGATTCAGGGCATCGGCGCAGGTTTTATCCCTGGCAACCTGGATCTCGACCTGGTTGACCGCGTCGAGCAAATCACCAACGACGAAGCCATCAGCATGGCACGCCGCCTGATGGACGAAGAAGGGATTCTGGCAGGCATTTCCTCCGGGGCCGCCGTAGCCGCAGCGGTGAAACTGGCTGAAGAACCAGAGTTCGCCGACAAAACCATCGTGGTGATATTACCTTCCTCCGGCGAGCGCTATTTGAGCACCGCCTTGTTCGCCGATTTGTTCACCGAACAAGAATTGCAACAGTAGTGCCAGCCGCGCACTAATCGCTAAAAAAGCACCTTACGGGGTGCTTTTTTGTGGACTGGATCAAAGTTTATAGCAGTCGAAGATTGATTTTACCCGCCAGCTTTAGTATTTAACGGTGCATTATTTCGATGCGCGAAATTAATCACCCTCCATTCGTTGTTTAGGCTGAATCGATTTACTCGTTTGTCGCGGATGCGGTAAACACGGCATAATGGAGAGCGGATTTAAACGACGGAAGAAGCCGGTTTTTTTGATCTGAAGTGCCAAACTCGTCGTTTTCTGTTGCATCAATGCTCGCCCCTGTACCATAGTCAGGCGCTAACCAGACAAGCTAAAGTCATACCCTTGGGCTAAACTTTAGCTCCACAACACACCAATAAGTTGGGGAAACATCAATGTTCCAGCAAGAAGTTACTATTACCGCTCCGAATGGTCTGCACACTCGCCCTGCCGCTCAGTTCGTGAAAGAAGCCAAAGGCTTCACGTCTGACATCACCGTGACTTCTAACGGTAAAAGCGCCAGCGCCAAAAGCCTGTTCAAACTGCAAACTCTGGGGCTGACTCAAGGGACCGTAGTGACCATCTCCGCTGAAGGTGAAGACGAGCAGAAAGCCGTTGAACACTTGGTAAAACTGATGGCAGAGCTTGAGTAATCGGCCCGTCTTCTTAGTTAACACCAGTCAAGAGTAAGGTAGGGTTATGATTTCAGGCATTTTAGTATCACCGGGTATCGCTTTTGGTAAGGCTCTCCTACTGAAAGAAGATGAAATTGTCATCAACCGGAAGAAAATCTCTGCAGACGCTGTAGAGCAGGAAGTCCAACGTTTTCTTGATGGCCGCGCCAAGGCATCCGTGCAGTTGGAAGCGATCAAGACCAAAGCTGGCGAAACCTTCGGCGAAGAGAAAGAAGCTATCTTCGAAGGCCATATCATGCTGTTGGAAGACGAAGAGCTTGAGCAGGAAATCATAGCCCTAATCAAAGACGATCTGGCTTCTGCGGACGCGGCTGCCTACACCATCATCGAAGGCCAGGCGAAAGCGCTGGAAGAACTCGACGATGAGTACCTGAAAGAACGTGCGGCCGACGTGCGTGACATCGGTAAACGCCTGCTGCAGAACATTCTGGGCCTGGCAATCGTCGATCTGAGCTCAATCCAGGACGAAGTGATCCTGGTTGCTACCGATTTGACCCCGTCTGAGACCGCGCAGTTGAACCTGGACAAGGTTCTGGGCTTCATCACCGATCTCGGCGGCCGTACTTCACACACCTCCATCATGGCGCGCTCCCTGGAATTGCCGGCAATCGTGGGCACCAGCGACGTGACCAAGCAGGTGAAGAACGACGATTACCTGATTCTGGACGCGGTTAACAATAAAATTTACGTTAACCCAACCGCTGACGTTATCGATCAGTTGAAAGCCGAACAGAACCAGTACGTGACCGAGAAAAACGATCTGGCCAAGCTGAAAGACCTGCCGGCGATTACGCTGGACGGGCATCAGGTTGAAGTCTGTGCCAACATCGGCACCGTGCGCGACGTCGCAGGTGCAGAGCGCAACGGCGCTGAAGGTGTCGGCCTGTATCGTACCGAATTCCTGTTCATGGACCGCGACTCACTGCCGACCGAAGACGAGCAGTTCCAGGCCTATAAAGCCGTTGCGGAAGCCGTGGGCTCACAGGCAGTAATCGTACGCACCATGGACATCGGCGGCGACAAAGACCTGCCGTACATGAACCTGCCGAAAGAAGAGAACCCGTTCCTCGGCTGGCGCGCCATCCGTATCGCCATGGATCGCAGAGAAATCCTGCACGCGCAGCTGCGTGCCATCCTGCGCGCCTCCGCGTTCGGTAAATTGCGCATCATGTTCCCGATGATCATTTCGGTAGAAGAAGTTCGCGATCTGAAAGGCGAAATCGAGACGCTGAAAGCGCAATTGCGTGAAGAAGCCAAGGCGTTTGACGAAACAATTGAAGTGGGCGTGATGGTGGAAACACCGGCCGCGGCGGTGATTGCTCATCACCTGGCGAAAGAAGTCGACTTCTTTAGTATTGGGACAAACGATCTAACCCAGTATACTCTGGCGGTAGATCGCGGCAACGAGCTGATTTCTCATCTCTATAACCCGATGTCCCCATCAGTGCTTGGCCTGATCAAACAGGTTATTGATGCATCTCATGCAGAAGGCAAGTGGACCGGAATGTGCGGTGAACTGGCTGGCGATGAGCGTGCTACACTGTTGTTATTGGGCATGGGGCTGGATGAGTTCAGCATGAGTGCGATTTCAATCCCGCGCATCAAGAAAATTATACGTAATACTAATTTCGAAGATGTGAAGGCGTTGGCAGCGCAAGCCTTGGCACAGCCAACGGCGCAAGATCTGATGAATTGCGTGAATAAATTCATCGAAGAAAAGACGCTCTGCTAAACTTCCACGACACTGGAACGCCGCCCAATTTAATGCTTAGGAGAAGATCATGGGTTTGTTCGATAAATTGAAATCTCTGGTTTCTGATGACAAGAAAGACACGGGCACTATCGAGATCGTAGCTCCACTTTCTGGCGAAATCGTTAATATCGAAGATGTACCTGACGTAGTATTCGCTGAAAAAATCGTTGGCGACGGTATTGCCATCAAACCAACGGGCAACAAAATGGTTGCTCCGGTTGACGGCACCATCGGTAAAATTTTCGAAACCAACCATGCTTTCTCTATCGAATCCGACAGCGGCATCGAGCTGTTTGTCCACTTCGGTATCGACACCGTTGAACTCAAAGGCGAAGGCTTCAAACGCATCGCTGAAGAAGGCCAACGCGTCAAGAAAGGTGATGTGGTTATCGAGTTCAATCTGGCCCTGCTGGAAGAGAAAGCCAAGTCTATCCTGACGCCGGTGGTTATCTCCAACATGGACGAGATCAAAGAACTGATCAAACTGACCGGTAACGTCACCGTTGGTGAGACCCCGATCATCCGCATCAAGAAGTAATAGCGGATGAACGCAAGAACGGCGCCCTCGGCGCCGTTTTTTTATGTCTGTCATTCAAGCCAATCGCAACGGCAATTAACTCCAGCGTGGAATTCGCAGGGTAATCACCAGCCCTTCCCGTTCGCCGTTACGCGCCTCAACCTGACCACCGTGCGCCAGGACCACCTTGCGGGTGATCGCCAGGCCCAGCCCGTAGCCCTTGCCTGACATTGCCGATTTCACCCTGACGAACGGATCAAAAATGCTGGAAATTTTTGACTCTTCCACACCCGGCCCCTGATCGCTGACCTCAATCTGGAACAACTGCTCGATACGCGTTAGCACCACCGTCACCCGCTGCCCGTGGCTGGAGAAGCGCAACGCATTACGCACGATATTATCCACCGCACGCCGCATCAGTTCGGCATTGCCCTTGACGGTGTAATCCACGTCCGAGCTGGCCTGCAGCACGATGTCTACGCCGGGTATCTGTGCTTCGTAGCGCGCATCGCTCACCACCGCATCCACCAGCCCGTACAGGTCGAAATACTCTTCATCCGGCAGGCTGTTGCTCTCGGCACGCGACAGCGCCAACAGTTCGCCGATCATTTTATCCAGCCGCCCCGCTTCGTGCTCAATGCGCTGCAGCGAATTCTCTACGTTACCCGCATTCTGCCGCGCCAGGCCAATCGCTAATTGCAAGCGGGCCAGCGGCGAACGCAGTTCGTGCGAAACGTCATGCAGCAACTGCTCACGGGCGCTGACCAACAGTTCCAGCCTTTCCGCCATGCTGTCAAAGTCACGCGCCACCTCAGAAAGCTCGTCATGCCGCCGACGCATCGCCGGGAACAGGCGCACCGACAAGTCGCCCTGTGCCACACGATCAAAACCATCACGCAGTTTGCGCATCGGCCGGGTCAGGTTCCAGGCCAGTACCGCACTGAACAACAGCCCGGCTAACCCGCCCACCCAAATCATTGGCTCGGGAATATTGAAAAAATGCGAGCGTTTTTTCGGGCGATACTCGTCCCGCAGGCTGCGCATGTCATAACTCAGCAAATAGCCCTTGCCGCCCTCACCTGCCACCCATGTGGTGATTGCTTTCGGCATCCGACGGCCTTCAAACGCCGGCTCCTCAGTTACCGGTGCCGGTGGCTGAGCCAGCGGGGTCACGGAAAGCAAGCGCCGGTCATCATCCGACCAGTCTTTCAGCATCGCGTCCAACGCCGGCATCCCTCCGCTGCGCAGCTGCGTGGCGGCCGACGTCAGCTGCAGCCCAATCACCCGTCGGGCCATCGAACTTTCCGGTGGTTCGTAGCGATCGCCATACAAGGAAAAAGCGACCCACAACGCCTGGGTCATGATGATAAAGGTCAGCCAGAAGCCGAGCAGGATTTTCCAGAACAGTCTTCCACGCATAGGCATTATCGGATGCGATAGCCGATGCTGCGCACCGTCTCAATGCTGAGCGCGTTGTCCGTCAACGCCCCCAGTTTCTGGCGGATATTGCTGATATGCACGTCGACGCTGCGGTCATAGGCTTCTCGTGGGCGGCCTAAACCTTTTTCTGACAGCTCGTCTTTTGATACCACCCGCTCCGGCGCGCGCAGCAGTAACTCTAACAGGTTGAATTCGGAAGCGGTCAGATCAAACGCCTTGCCGCGCCATTCACTGCTGCGGGTCGACGGGTTAAGGGTCAGTTCGCCGAAATTAATCGCAATCTCGTCGTCCACCTCATCCGGACGCTCGTCGAAGCGGCGCAGTACCGCACGCAGGCGCGCCACCAGTTCGCGGGGATAGCACGGCTTGGGCATATAGTCGTCGGCGCCCATTTCCAGGCCGATGACCCGATCGATGTTATCGCCCTTGGCCGTCAGCATGATGATCGGCATGCGGCTCTTCTTGCGCACGTCGCGCAGCACGTCGATGCCGCTCATGTCCGGCAGCATGATGTCGAGGATCATTGCGGTGTAATCACCTGACAGCGCGCCTTCCACCCCGGCCTTGCCGGTCAGCACCAGCGTGGCGTTAAAGCCTTCGCCGGTCAGGTATTCGCTCAGCATGGTGCCGAGTTCGAGGTCATCATCGACCAATAAAATTTTCATGCCTTGCTCCTTCGCGGATTTTCGTCATTTTCACGCCTATTTGTCTGCTTCGCAGCCGGTTTTTACTCAATCCTTACATATTCCTGAACGCCAGTTAACCACAGCCCGGCCGACGGCGCGTTAAAGAAGAGATATTGGGGGGATGATTTCTTCCCGGCGAAACGCGCCGCCGGGATGGATCTGATACAGGCGTTGAAAAGGGGATAACCCTTAAGCAAAAACACCGGTGGAGAGATAACGATCGCCGCGATCGCAGATGATAGCCACGATCACGCTGCCCGGATTGGCCGCCGCAATCTGTAGCGCACCGGCTACTGCCCCGCCGGAGCTGGCGCCGCAGAATATACCTTCGCGCTGCGCCAACTGACGCATGGTCTGTTCAGCGTCGGTTTGCTCAATGTCCAGCACCTGATCCACCAGGTCCGGCCGGAAGATCCCCGGCATATAAGCCGGTGCCCAGCGACGAATGCCGGGAATACTGCTGCCTTCTGCCGGCTGCAGGCCGATAATCTGCACCTGCGGGTTTTGGCTCTTCAGGTAGCCCCCCACTCCGGTAATGGTGCCGGTGGTGCCCATGCTGGAAACGAAATGGGTCACCCGTTGATGGCTCTGCTGCCAGATTTCCGGACCGGTGGTGGTGAAGTGGGCGTAAGGGTTGTCCAGATTATTGAACTGATCCAGCACCTTGCCCTGTCCCTGATTCTGCATTTCCAGCGCCAGATCGCGTGCGCCTTCCATCCCCACTTCGCGGCTGACCAGGATCAACTCTGCGCCATAGGCACGCATCGCCGCCTGACGTTCCAGGCTCATGTTCTCCGGCATCAGCAGGGTCATCGAATAGCCCTTGAGCGCCGCTATCATCGCCAGTGCAATGCCGGTGTTGCCGCTGGTGGCCTCGATCAACCGATCGCTGGGCTTTATCTCACCGCGCAGCTCCGCCTGCTGGATCATCGCCAGCGCGGCGCGATCCTTTACCGAACCCGCCGGGTTATTGCCTTCCAGTTTGAGCCAAACCTCGCTGCCCAAGCCTGCAGCCAGTCGTTGTAATTTTACCAGCGGGGTATTACCGATGCATTGTTCAAGCGTTGTCACGATCTTTGCCTGTGTTGAAGTGCGAAAAGTAAAAAGGCAACCCCGGGGTTACCTTTCAGACTACTGACAAAGCCCGTTATTAGGGAGAGCGTGCCGAAGGGGTCGTAGCGGCTTGCCCGCCGGAGCGCCCCTCGGTGCGCTAGGCCCGGGTATCTCGGATTCAAAGACAACTTTGCCATCAAACTTAAAGGCAACCCCAGGGTTGCCTTTAAAATGCTGTTGGGGGACTATAAGGCTGTGTCCCGCAATAGTTCGTGAGCGCCGCTGGCGGTCATTTGAGCGCGCAGCAAGGCGCGAGTCGTGAGGTTTGGTGGGCCAAATAAGCGGCTCGTAACACAGGTGCGCGTTCAAATGGCCCCAGCCCTTCGGGTCGCGCCCCAAAAGCCCGTACTCTGCGTTGTCGGGCTTGAACGTAGGCCCGCTATGCCCTGCCCCCTTCGCCTTGATTACGGGCTTTTGGGTCTGCGACGGCACCACGAACTATTGCGGGAAACAGCCTAAATTATCAGGCGCTTTTAGCTAACGCAACAGGTTGTAGCAGTTGGTCACCGGCGTACAGGCGCGCATTCAGGCTGCCAACGTAGTAGCGGCCGCCGCGTACCGGCGGTTCGTTACCCTCCGGCAGCACCACGCTGATAGGTTCCTGATGCCAGCCAATCGGCTGCACGGTCATTTGCCAGAAATGGCCGCGTGGGCTGACTTCCAGCACCTGCACCGGCAGCGGGCAGCGGTCGCTGCTCTCGGTACCGACTTCCATTTCCCACGGGCGCAGGAACAAGTCCACGCGGCCCTGGTGCATTGGCTGGAACGACAACGGCCACTGGTGCGCACCGACGAACAGCTGCGAACCGCGGATCTCGCCGCTCAGGCGGTTCACTTCGCCCATAAATTCCAGCACGAAGCGGCTGGCCGGTTCACGAACAATCTCTTCCGGCGAACCGACCTGCTCAATATTGCCCTGGCTCATCACCACGATACGATCGGCGACTTCCATTGCCTCTTCCTGATCGTGGGTGACAAACACGCTGGTAAATTTCAGTTCTTCATGCAGCTGACGCAGCCAACGGCGCAGTTCTTTACGCACCTGCGCATCCAGCGCGCCGAAGGGTTCATCCAGCAGCAGAATTTGCGGTTCGACCGCCAGTGCACGCGCCAGGGCCACGCGCTGCTTCTGACCACCGGAAAGCTGTGACGGATAACGGTTAGCCAAATGGGCCAACTGCACCATTTCCAGCAACTGGGTCACTTTTTGTTTGATCGCCGCGGCATTCGGGCGCTCACGGCGCGGCAGCACGCTCAGGCCAAAGGCGATGTTGTCGAACACCGTCATGTGGCGGAACAGCGCGTAATGCTGGAACACGAAGCCCACTCGACGATCGCGGGCATGCACGTGGCTGACGTCGGTGCCGTGGAAGCCCAGCTTGCCGCCGCTCTGGCTTTCCAGCCCGGCGATAATACGCAGCAGCGTGGTTTTACCGGAACCGGACGGCCCCAGCAGTGCCACCATCTCACCGGAGGCAATGTCGAGCGAGATATCGTTCAATACCTTGGTACGACCGAAAAACTTATTGATACCGTTAATCTCAATGCTCATGATTTTCCTCCCGCTCGAGACGTGCATTCTGACGTTCCAGACGCCATTGCAGGCCACTCTTCAAAAATAGGGTCACTATCGCCATCAGGGTCAGCAAACCGGCGGCGGTAAAGGAACCGACCGCGTTGTAATCCTGTTGCAACAACTCAACCTGCAGCGGCAAGCTGAAAGTCTCGCCGCGAATAGAACCGGACACTACCGATACCGCGCCGAACTCACCGATGGCGCGCGCGTTGGTCAAGACCACGCCGTACAACAGCGCCCAGCGAATGTTTGGCAAGGTCACCCGGCGGAACATCTGCCAACCGGAAGCCCCCAGCAAAATGGCGGCCTCGTCTTCCTGACTGCCCTGGCTGAGCATCATCGGCACCAGCTCACGTACCACGAACGGACAGGTCACGAAAATGGTCACCAGCACCATGCCCGGCCAGGAGAACATCAGCTGGATATTATGCGCATCCAGCCAACCGCCCAGCAGGCCATTGCTGCCGTAGAACAACAGGTAAATCAGCCCCGCTACCACCGGCGAAACGGCGAACGGGATGTCGATCAGCGTCAGTAACAGTTGACGCCCCGGAAAGGTAAAACGCGTCACCAGCCAGGCCAACAGCGTGCCGAAAATCAGGTTGAACGGCACGGTAATCAAGGCGATCAACACCGTCAGCCAGATAGCGTGCAACATGTCGTGATCGACCAGGTTGCCCCACATCGCGCCAATACCTTTGGAAAAGGCCTCGGCGAAAATCGAAACGATCGGCACCACCAGCAGCAGTACCGAAAACAGCACGCCGATACCGATCAGCGTCCACTTGCCCCAGTTGACGCGCGGGCGTTCGACGCCGTTGAACTCAGAGATATCCGCCATCAGTGCCCCCCGATACGTCGGCCAAAGCGGCTCTGCAGAACGTTAATGCTGAACAGCAACAGCAGCGAGGCCGCCAGGATCACCGAGGCAATCGCACTGGCCGCCGGATAATCAAATTCCTGCAAACGAACAAAAATCATCAGCGAGGTCACTTCCGTCTTCCAGGCGATGTTGCCGGCGATAAAGATCACCGCGCCAAACTCGCCCAGGCTGCGGGTAAAGGAGATCGCCGTACCGGCCAACAACGCCGGTGCCAGCTCAGGGATCACCACGCGCCGGAAACTCTGCCAGCGAGTCGCGCCCAGGGTTTCTGCCGCCTCTTCATATTCCGGCCCCAGCTCTTCCAGAACCGGCTGTACGGTGCGTACCACGAACGGCAAGCTGGTAAAGGCCATCGCCACAGCAATGCCGAGCCAGGTAAACGTCACCTTAATGTCAAAATGCGCCAGCCATTGGCCGTACCAGCCAGTGGTGGAAAACAGCCCCGCCAGCGTCAGGCCGGCTACCGCCGTCGGCAGTGCAAACGGCAGATCGATCAGACCGTCCAGCAGCGTGCGACCGGGAAAACGATAGCGGGTCAGGATCCAGGCCATCAGCATGCCGAACACCGCGTTAAACAGGCTGGCAACGCCCGCCGCCAGCAGCGTGACCTTATAAGCCGCCACCACCTGCGGGTTGGAAATCACTTCCCAATACTGCGCCAGGCTCATCTGCGCCAACTGCATCACCAACGCGCTGAGCGGCAACAGCAGGATCAGGCAGGTATAAAACAGGCTGCTCCCCAGGCTGAGGCCAAACCCAGGTAAAACCCGCTTGCTGGTCAACGACAACATTACTTATGCCCTGCGGCTAACAGCTGATCCAACTCGCCACCGGTGGAGAAATGCGTTTTCATCACCTGCGGCCAGCCACCAAACTGATCTTCCACCCGGAACAGCTTGGTATCCGGGAACTGCCCTTTGGCCGCGGCCATCGCCTGTTTGTCGTAAACGCGATAGTAGTAGCTGGTGATCACCTGCTGTGCTGCCGGGCTGTAGAGATAATTCAGATAGTCTTTGGCCGCCTGTTCGGTGCCGTTTCTTGCCACGTTTTTATCAACCCAGGCCACCGGGAACTCCGCCAGAATATCGACCGGCGGCACGATCACCTCGTATTTGTCTTCGCCATACTGCTTGCGAATATTGTTCACTTCCGACTCAAAACTGATCAGCACGTCACCCAGGCCGCGCTCGACGAAGGTAGTGGTCGCGCCGCGGCCACCGGTGTCAAACACCAGAACGTTTTTCAGGAAACGGGTCATAAAGGCGCGGGTTTTGGCCTGATCATTGCCATCCGCCTGATTGGCAGCGCCCCAGGCGGCCAGATAGGTATAACGGCCGTTACCGGAGGTTTTCGGGTTCGGGAACACCAGCTTCACGTCGTCACGCACCAAATCATTCCAGTTATGGATGCCCTTTGGATTGTCCTTACGCACCAGGAAAGCCATGGTGGAATAGAAAGGTGAGCTGTTGTTCGGTAAACGGGTCTGCCAGTCAGCCGGGATCAGTTGGCCGCGATCGTGCAGGATCTGCACGTCGGTCACCTGGTTGTAGGTCACTACGTCGGCGCGCAAGCCCTGCAGGATCGCCAGCGCCTGCTTGGAGGAGCCGGCGTGGGATTGTTTGATGGTCAGCTTGTCGCCCGGATGCTGTTGGTTCCATTGCTGCTCAAAACCTGGGTTCAGCGCGGTAAACAATTCACGGGAAACGTCATAGGAGCTGTTCAGCAATTCGGTTGCCGACAGCGGGCCGCTGGCTAACAACGCCGCCGCCAACCATCCTTTCAGTACGATATTTTTAACCCGCGTTTGTTTCATTGTGCACCTTATCACTGAGTCAATCCGTCGGGCTTTCGCCCTGATGTTGACCAGTGTATTTATAACTAGGTGCGGAGCTGTAACGCTTTTATATACCGTTTAGTGATTTTCAAGCATCAAACGCTATAAGGCAGGAACGGAGCGGCATGCCAGAGGGGGGAAGTAAAACCGGAGCCGACGTAGCCAGCCCCGGTAGAGGTGTTACAGCGACAGCAGGCGCGTCAGTGATGGCGCAAAGTAATAACTGCCGGTCACCGCACGGCTGAAACGCAGCATCGCGTCGCGTTTGCCGTCCAGATCGCCAAACATGCTCAGCAGTTGCTTTTCGATGTTATGCAGACGTGCGCAGTAGGCGATGAAATACAGCCCGTGCTTGCCGCTGGCGGTGCCATAAGGCAGGCTTTGGCGCAGGATCTTCAGCCCCTTGCCGTCTTCTTTCAGATCAACGCGGCTGACGTGCGAGGTGTCCGGGCGTTGCTCCGGCGGCAGTTCTTCGCTGTCATGTTTGGTACGGCCGATAATCTGCTCCTGCTGTTCAGTGGTGAAACGCTGCCACTGACGCAGGTTGTGTTCGTAACGCTGCACCAGCACGTAGCTGCCGCCTGCGTCTTCTTCGCCTTCGGCAATCACCGCCACTTCCGGACGTTGGTCGCCCTGCGGGTTTTCCGTGCCGTCGATAAAGCCGCTCAGGTCACGCTCTTCCACCCAGCGGAAACCGTGGGTTTCTTCTTCAATTTTGATGGCGTTACCGAATGCCGCCAGCGCGGCCTGGGCCAGCGTGAAGTTAACATCATGACGCAGGGACTGAATATGGATCAGCAGGTCGCGCTGGGTGGCCGGTGCCAGCCCTTTGCCGAGCGGGGTGAATGGCTTCAGCTCTTTGGCGCCCTGACCGCTGGACAGGTCATGCCAAACGTCATAGCCAAAGGCAACCACCGCGCCCAAATGCGCATCGGGGAACTGCTGTTGCAGCTCGGTCAACGTCTGGCAAAACTGCTTGCAGCCCTGACGAAGTTCGGCAAATTCGCCCTGTACCGTGGCTTCCATAAAAATGGCGAAACGGCAGTGTTCCAGCAAAATGCCGCTCTGAACCTGTGTCATTGTCGTTATCCTCAATAGCAGAATCGGGTAACAGTAGCCTGTTACGAATGCGCAGCATCATACCGCAAGCAGGGGTATTTGCCTTGCCCGAACGCAAAGAAAATAAGGATATCCGTCAAGATGAAGGAAGCTGGGGCGCCGCAGATCGGACGCCCCAAAAGAAGGGTTTACTGAGGTTTGGCGTGCCAGATGATCTTGCTGACCGTCCAGCTTTTCAACGTGTCATCCGGTGGGATGATGTCCTGCGGGCCGGCCCACTTGCCGTTGAAAATGTAAGTCACATATTTGCTCTGCTCCGCCACACATTCCACCTTGCCGGCATCGTCGCCATCGGCCGGTTTACAGGCACCGAACGCCTTGCTGTACAGGTCGCTGAACGGCGTGCCAAGTTTACTGCCCCACTCGGTCGCCACCTTGCTGTCCATCACGTCCACACGCTGCACGTGGCCCTTGGGTTCACCGGTGATCACCAGTTTCACGTCATTGCCGTCCATCGCCTGATAGTAAGAAACTATCTGGCCCTGGCTGGTAGCCATGCCGCCGCGCAGGCGGTAATCGCCTTTCAACCCGTCGTTGATGGCGCTTTCCGACATCGGGGTGCCGGCGTTCAAATCGCCAACGCCCTTGGCGCTGACCTCAAGGCTACTGCCAAACCAGTTAAGCGGCGACAGGCTCGACCAGGAGAAGTTCGACATCGTCGAACAGCCGGTCAGTAACAGCGGGAGCCCCTAACAATAGTGGGCGAATATTCATCTCTAGCTCCTTAACATCAAAGGCATGGGCCCGGCGTTTTGCTGCGTGCCAGCCTCTCACAACTGCCCACGCTTCGCCATCGGTTGCGAGCTTGGAGTGCAGAAAATAGGAAAAGTGCCGCCGCAGGCGGCAATTACCCCGCTTCGTTCTGTACGGTAAAGCAGGCTTTCAGCCGCTGATTCAGCAACAGATAGGCCAGGGCCAGCGCATCAAGCAGTATCAGGACAGCATCCAGCGGTGGCTGATTGTCGGCCTGCTGCCACAGGCTGAACAGCGAACCGCCCAGTGCCGCCAGTAGCGAAAGACAAAGCACCCAACGCCAGGCGCGCCACAATCGTGGCCATTGGTGACGCCGTGGAGCCAACAGAAATGCCAGCGCCGCCGGCAGCCCCAGCATGATGCCGTACCAGAACCTTTGGGTATCAGGGTAAAACAGCTGCAGCAGCCCTTCACCCTGCTGGCGCGAAGCACCGGCCATCACGAACAAAATCCAGGTCCGGGCCTGTAAAACCAGCACGCCCCAAAACCACAGCGGCAAACGCAGCGCGCCATGATGATCGTAATCGTCGGGGGAAAAACGGTGTGGGAGTGGCTTCAACGTCGATTCCTTGCCAATTTCATTATTATTACTCCTTCAAATGGGAGCCAGATTTATTGTTTTCAATGTGCTCGCTTAAGAACCCCTTAAGATTTTCATGCTTTACTTAACCCCATCAAACCAGCAGTCCTGATTGGCAGGGCTTTAATTCGCGATTGAGATAAGGAAGCTTAAGATGAAAAAATATACCCTGGCCGCATTACTCGCGCTGTGCAGCGCACCGGTTCTGGCACAGCAAGGCGGGTTTATCGATCCTGCCGCACCGCAGGCACAAACGCAAAATACCCAACAGGGCGGCTTCTCCGGCCCAAGCGCCACGCTGACCACCGTGGATAAGGTGAAGTCGATGAGCGATGACACCTGGGTGATGCTGCAGGGCAATATTGAGCAGCGCATCGGCGACGACACCTATACTTTCCGCGACGCCAGCGGCACCCTGACGGTTGAGATCGACAGAAAACGCTGGAACGGCCTGAACGTTACGCCGAAAGACAAAGTGCAGTTGGAAGGGAAAGTGGATAAAGACTGGAATAGCGTGGAAGTCGATGTGAAAATCATCAAAAAACTGCCTTAACAAGCAGCAACGGGCGGTGAAACTTCACCGCCCGAATGACGACTCAATACTCCTGATCTTCAATCAGTCGTTTACCCAGGTTGGTCACGTTCTGGATCTCGTAACCGAGTTTTTCGTACATCTCGATCACCGTGTCGTTGTCTTCACGTACCACCAGCTGGATCTTCGGACACCCACGCGCGATCAGTTTCTTCTCCAGACGGTTAATTAACGCATTGGCAATACCGCGCCCGCGATAATCCGGGTGTACCCCCAGGTAATACGCCGAACCGCGATGGCCATCGTAACCGCCCATCACCGACCCTACGACTTCGCCGCCCACTTCGGCAACCAGAAACAGGCCCGGATCGTGATTCAGTTTGCGCTCGATATCCATCTCAGGATCGTTCCACGGTCGCAGCAGATCGCAGCGCTCCCACAGAGTAATGACTTCTTCAAAGTCGTCTTGCCGAAATACGCGAATTTCCATCGATGTTCGCCGCTGTTAATTAAGATGTTTATCTGATTATCGCGTGATTATTCACTTACGCAATATCAAACTGCGATTTACCCCAGCAATTATCCAGAAATGATCGGTTACCCGCGTAATAAATGGACATAGTTATCAGGTCGATTAATGATTATCAATACGATATAACGTCGCAAAATAGAATTTGTCGACGGAGCGTAGCGTTATGAAAAAGCAGGTTAAACAATTCCTCAATTTTAAGCCGCTCTCCGTTTCCCCCACGCGACGTCAATTACTGCTCTCCGGCCTGGCGTTGGTGCTGCTCGGCAGCAAAAGCCAAAGCGCCGAAGCCGAGTCCGGTGGCATGCTGCGCAACCAACATCCCAAACCGACCGCTAAACCAGCGCCTAAACCCTCCGGCAGCAAAAGGCTGGTGATGATCGACCCTGGCCATGGCGGTATCGACTCCGGCGCGGTTGGCAGTGAAGGCTCACAGGAAAAGCACGTCGTGTTGGAGATTGCCAACCACGTCCGCCGCATCCTGCACGAACAGGAACACGTCGAAGTCCGTCTGACACGGGAAGAAGACGAATTTATCCCGCTGTTCCAACGGGTGGAGATTGCCCACCAGCATCAGGCCGATCTGTTTATCTCGATTCACGCCGACGGTTTTACCAGCCCGGAAGCCTCAGGCGCTTCGGTGTTTGCCCTGTCCAATCGCGGGGCCAGCAGCGCCATGGCGCGTTACCTGTCCAACCGTGAAAACGCCGCCGATGATGTGGCCGGTGGCAAGTACAAAAACCAGGACAACTATCTGCAACAGGTGCTGTTTGATCTGGTGCAGACCGATACCATCAACAACAGCCTGACGCTCGGCCGCCACGTGCTCGGCCAAATCCGGCCGGTACACCACCTACACAGCAACAGTACGGAACAGGCGGCATTTGCGGTGCTGAAATCCCCGTCTATCCCGTCGGTGCTGGTCGAAACCTCGTTCATTACCAACCCGGCAGAAGAGCGCCTGCTGGGCACCACCGCATTCCGCGAGAAAATCGCCCGCGCCATTGCCGACGGGGTGATCAGTTTCTTCAGCTATTACGATTCACACCAACGAAAACCCGGCTGATACTGCCAGCCGCGGTGAATAAAGGTATACTCTGCGCCTTGTTCAGTCAGACGCTGTGAATTATCCCGTATGAGTTTATCGACCATCGCAGAAGTAAAATCCTTCCTGCTGGCGCTGCAAGACCGCATCTGCACGCAGTTGGCCCAGGCCGACGGCAGCGCCGTTTTCAACGAAGACCGCTGGACGCGTGAAGAAGGCGGCGGTGGCCGCAGCCGGGTGTTGACCGAGGGTGCGGTGTTCGAACAGGCGGGCGTCAACTTCTCACACGTCTCCGGCGCTACCCTGCCCGCTTCCGCTACCGCGCATCGCCCCGAACTGGCCGGACGCAGTTTCCAGGCGATGGGCGTGTCGCTGGTGATCCATCCGCGCAGCCCTTACATTCCTACCAGCCACGCCAACGTGCGTTTTTTCATTGCGGAAAAGCCGGGCGAAGAGCCGGTGTGGTGGTTTGGCGGCGGCTTTGACCTGACGCCGTTTTATGGCTTTGAAGAAGATGCCGTTCACTGGCACCGCACCGCCGAACGGCTGTGTGCGCCCTTCGGTGAACAGGTTTACCCCAAATACAAAAAGTGGTGCGACGACTATTTCTTTATCAAACACCGTAACGAGGCACGCGGCATTGGCGGCCTGTTCTTTGATGACCTGAACACCCCGGACTTCGCCACCTGCTTCGCGTTTACCCAGGCGGTGGGCGAAGGCTTCCTCGAGGCCTATCTGCCGATCGTAGAGAAACGCAAAACGCTGAGCTGGGGCGATCACGAGCGCCAGTTCCAACTGTATCGTCGCGGCCGCTACGTGGAATTCAATTTGGTCTGGGACCGGGGCACGCTGTTCGGCCTGCAAACCGGTGGCCGCACCGAATCCATCCTGATGTCGATGCCGCCGCTGGTGCGTTGGGAATACAATTATCAACCGGCGGAAGACAGCCCGGAAGCGGCGCTGTACCGTGATTTCCTGCCGGTACGCGATTGGCTGAAGGAGCCGGAATGATGCAGATTTGGGTTGATGCGGACGCCTGTCCCAACGTAATTAAAGAAGTGCTGTTTCGGGCGGCGGAGCGTACCGCAATGTCGGTGACGCTGGTGGCGAACCAGCCGCTGAGAACGCCGCCGTCAAAGCACATCCACACCCTGCAGGTGGCGGCCGGTTTTGACGTGGCGGATAACGAAATCGTGCGCCGCTGCGAGAAAGGCGATCTGGTGATCACCGCCGATATCCCACTGGCAGCGGAAGTGATAGAAAAAGGGGCAGTGGCGCTGAACCCACGCGGTGAACGCTACACCCCGGACACCATTCGTGAGCGCCTGAACATGCGTGACTTTATGGATACCCTGCGCTCCAGCGGCATCCAGACCGGCGGCCCGAATACGCTGAACCAGCGCGATCGCCAGCAGTTCGCCAATGAGCTGGACAAGTGGTTGCAGCAGGCAAAACGGGCGCAGTAATTGCGCCCGCATTCCGTTTAGAAACGCACCTCCCCGCCGAAGATATAGGTTCGGCCGCGGGCGGTGTTGGTCGGTGAGAAGTCTCTTGATTGCGATGGCATGGCGTTCATCTTGTTCAACGCATCGGAATAGTCTTTGTCCATCAGGTTCTGCACGCTGAATTTCAACAACAGATTGCGGTTGAACTGATAGGTGCTGTAAAGATCGATAACGGTCGGGATATGCGGCGCCGGTTCTTTCAACAACTGCTCATTCTCATCGACGTTAGAATCGGGAGAAAGGCGCACAGCCTTGCCGGTGTATTTCACCAGCCCGCCCAGCGTCAATTTCTCATCCAGCAAACGCACTCCCGTATCCAGCGTGAAGTACAATTCCGGCAGCTCGCTAATGTCACCGGCACCGAACACATTGCTGGCCTGATTGGTCGGCTGGCTGGTGTGTTCCTTGCTCAGGGACAGTTTGGTGTAGGCAAAACCGGCGTCGTACATCGCCTCCACTTCCACCCCACGCGACCTGACTGGCTCGTATGAGTTGCTGTACATGGTCATGGCGACATTCACATCGGCGTTATCCCATTCCTCCTGACTAGTCTGGGCACGATTACATTTTTGGCGATTACTGCACACCATGTAGCTCTGGCTGGAAATGTAATTTTTAATTTTCGACTCAAAATACACCGCCTTCAGTTGGAAGCTGTCCTGTTTAAACAGCAGGTCATGAGCATTGGCGTTAAAACCCGCCTGATAGGTTTCTGCCGTTTCCCCCTTCAGGAACGGGTTCATCGACTGCCCACCGCTGTTGGCGAAGAACACTTCCTGAATATTCGGCCCACGCATCGATTTGTTGTAGCTGACGAACGGCTGCAACCACGGTGTTACCTGTGCGGACAACATCACCGCCGGGTTAAAGCCGTGCTCTTTCAAATTGATGTTGCTGGCCCCCTGCGGGAAGCAGGCCACGCGTTCATCACAGGCCGGTTTATAACCGGAAATATCATAGGCGCTGTAGTTCAGGTCAAAATTACCCTGCCAGATGCCGTAATTAAGCTGCAGCCCACTGTAAAGGCTGGCGATATTTTGTTTGCCTGCAATGCCCACCGGCGGACTTTCCGCCTGGCCCTCATCGGTCACCAGCCCGGAGGCGCGCTTCTTGTATTCATTGCGGATCAGCTTGCCGCCATAGCTAAAGGCAAAGTCGACCTCCTGCAGGCTGAAACGGCTGGTGTTATTGACGTCCAGCGCGTCCGAGATATTTTTTGCGGTGCTGTCGCTAAATCCCGCCATATTATCGGACATAAACTTCTGCTCACCCCGGCTGGTACTGGCAGTCAGATTAAAATCAATCAGCTCTGAAAACGGGGCATAATGATATTTAATATAGAAGTCATTACTGTCGATATGGCGACGGGTGATCTTGTTTTGATAAGTTCTGGCCGACAGTTCAATACTATTAAAAGCGTCGGGTTTAATATCCACTTTAAATAACTGAGATTTAGGATTCTGGCGATAAGTTTTATCGACATTAAACTCTTCACTGTCAAACCCGGAACCGTTCTTATAATTAGAGGTGATCGAACTGCCGCTGATAGCCGCCATGGCTCCCAGGCTACCGCCTTCGCCGAATGCGCCGGTTTTCCCACCCACGGCGATCATACCGCTGCGGCCAATACCGTTATTACCTACAGAAAACTTGGTGCGCACGCCAAAAGGATTATCCGAAAACACTACGTCATCCACGCCAATGGTGCGGAAGTTGGCGCTGCCTGCCAGCGCATTAACACCGGCGGATCCCGTCGCATTACCGCGTGCCACATCAACGCCGACGATAAAGTTAGGATCGATCAGCGCACCAAACTGGCTGGTTGGCAAACCGCCATGCGCCGCGTCACTGGGTGAACTGCCATAATAGTTCTGGGTAATGCCATCAACCATGGTATTAACGCGGCCAAAACCGCTCATGCCACGGATATTGACGCTGACCGAACCCTGACCGGGGTCGATCTGGGTATAAGTGCCTGGCATACTGCGCAGAATGCTGTCCACCGACTCCAGATTTTTATTTTCCCCGCGCGAGCTGAAAGCGCCGGGTTTTTCCAGCGCTTCTTTTTCACTGCTGCCGGAACTGCTCTGTGCCGCCGAAACATTCAACGGGCTGAAAACGACCTTGCCCTTTCCCTCTTCTGCCCCATTCTGCGCAGCCGTCGCCGCCCCGCTCAGCGCTATTCCCGCGCCGATCAGGCTTACTATTAATTTGATTTTCATATATCCCCAGAAATTGCCAAAAAGATTTTATGGCCGACAATGCCCAGCAAAAAGCCCGCCGGAATCGACGGTAAATTTATTTTTTATAGTTTTAATAAACCGCCGGGTTTATTACCCGACGGTGAAAGTGGTTATTTCTGTGTTTTCTGATCCATCGCCATAATAAAACTGTATTCCAGCGCGTTATTTTCCAGCCGCGTCAGGCGGCCCGATTTTCCGCCGTGGCCGGCCGTCATATCGGTCGCCAGCAGCAACACTGAATCACCCTGTTTAAAACGACGCAGTTTGGCTACCCATTTGGCCGGTTCCCAATATTGCACCTGGGAATCATACAGGCCGCTGGTGACCAGCAGGTTCGGATAGGCCTGTTTAGCCAGGTTGTCATACGGGCTATAGGACTTCATCAACGCATAGGCCTGCGGCTGATTCGGATTGCCCCACTCTTCGTATTCACCGACCGTCAGCGGAATGCTGTCGTCCAGCATGGTGGTCAGCACATCAACAAAAGGCACCTGCGCCACCACCGCGTTATACAACTGCGGTGCCTGATTAATCACCGCCCCCATCAGCAGCCCGCCGGCACTGCCCCCCATGGCGTAAATACGGCCCGGCTGACCATAACCCTGTTGGATTAATACCTGGGTGGCGTCGATAAAGTCACTGAAGGTGTTTGGCTTATGAGTCAACTTGCCCTGTTGGTACCAGTTCTGCCCCAGCTCACCGCCACCGCGCACGTGGATTAGCGCATAAACGAAACCGCGATCCAGCAAACTAATACGGTTGGCGCTAAAGGCCGGATCCATACTCATGCCATAGGCACCATAACCGTACACCAGCAGCGGGCTGTGCCCCGGTTTGAACATGGCTTTGTTGTACACCAGCGAGACCGGCACCTTCACACCGTCACGCGCGTTAATCCACACCCGTTCGCTGTGGTACTGACTGGGATCCACCCCCTTCACTTCCTGCTGTTTCAGCAGGGTGCGCTCGCCTTTGTTGAGATCCCATTGGTATGTGCGGGTCGGGGTTGTCATCGCCGAATAGCCATAGCGCAGCTGCTGGTTGTCCGGCTCCGGGTTATAGCCCAGCCAGGCCATATAGCTGGCGTCGTCGAACGGAATACTGCGCTGGGTTTTACCGTCCCAACTGATTTGCCGTAGCTGTACCAGGCCATCAGCACGTTCCTTCACTACCAGCCAGTCGCGGAACACCGTGAAGTCTTCCACCTCGCGCTTTTCCTGTGGTGCTATTAGCGTTTGCCATGGCTTGCCGACTGCCGCGGTGTGATACAGACCAAAATGCGGGCTTTGGTGGTTGGAGCGTAGATAGAACTCACCGCGATAGTGGTCTACATAATACTCGCGGCCGTTCTTGCGCTCGGCAAACAACACCGGTTTACTCAGAGGCTGATTAGCGTCAATCAGCCGTGCCTCGGAAGTGGTATTGCCGCTGATGGTAATAATGACGTAGTCACGCGAAGAAGAACGACCCAGGCTCAAATAAAACGCCCCGTCGCTTTCCTGATAGACCAGCTTGTCGTCCGCAACCGGCGTGCCGGACTGATGGCGATAAACCTGATATGGCAACAGGGTCTGCGGGTGGTTGCGAATATAAAATAGCGTCTTGCCGTCATTGGCCCACGCCATGTCACCGGAGGTGTTTTCAATCACTTCCGGCGCCCATTTACCGCTATCGATTTCACGCAGCGAAATCCGGTACTGCCTGCGCCCCTGCAGATCTTCAGCAATCGCCATCTGCTGGTTATCCTGGCTGATCGCCATCCCGCCCAAGCGATAATAATCCTGCCCCGCCGCACGCTGATTGGCGTCCAGCAAGGTTTGCCACGGCGCATCGGCAGTCAGAGCCTGACGCTGATACAGGGCAAAGTCTTTACCTGCCGCATAGCTTTCCTGATAGCGATACCCATTAAGTTGGTAGGGCACCGAGCGATCTTCCGGGCTGATGCGGCCCAGCATTTCCTGATACAGGCTATCGCGCAGTTTTTTATACGGCTGCATCATCTGCTCGGTATAACGGTTTTCCGCCGTCAGATAATTCAGCACCTTTTTATTTTGCCGACTGTCGTCACGCAGCCAATAATAATCATCCACCCGGGTTTCCCCCTGGGCGGTTAATGGGTGCGGGATAATCTCGGCGCTGGGCGCCAACGGCTGCGCCCAGGCGGCCTGGCCCAATAAGCTCAATGAAATCACGGCATAGGTGGCCATTCGCCAACGACGACGGCCCGACAAAAATGGATGTTCCATGGTCCCTCACTATGGTTTGGCATCAGCAGTTCCCTTTTGTTTGGGTAAACAAAAGAACGCGGCTCACGAAATAAATTATTTGCTGGCGTCCAGCGCCGCCAGATTAAAATCGATGGGCATCGTTACCTGAACGTTGCCCTGCCGCAGCATTTCGACCGGCGGTGGCGGCAGTGGCTGTGCCCGCATGACCACGGCCAGCGCCTCACGATCCAGCGAGGCGGTACCCGACGGGGCATGCAAGGTCAGATCGAAAACCCGTCCCTGTGCATCCACGGAAAAAGACACCTGCGGCATACCGGTACGGCGGCGGCGCTGTGCATCTGACGGGTAACGCTTGATGCGGTTTAGCATTCCCTTTACCCGGCTTTCCCACGACAGCCTGACCTGTTCGCTGCTTGCAGAATCGCTGTTCAGCGGTGCGGCCGTCTGTCTGGCTATGTTCAAGGCTTTCGGTGCGGCAGCGCTGGATGCAGCGGCGTGCCTGATCTCTTTCACCTGCTGTTCCGGCTTCGGCTGGGCTTTCTGCGGTGGCTGGTGTTCGGTTCGCTTTTTCTCAGCCACGCTGATTTTGGTCTTTTCGGCCCGCGCCAACTTGGGCAAATCGGGTTGATCCTGCGGCTCGGCCGGTTGCGCCGCAGAAGACTCGGCCTGTTGCACACCCAACGGCAGCGGCTTGGGACTTTCCGGTGCTTCAATCTGTGCCGCCCAACTCATCATCACCGCCGGTGGCGCTAACGGCATTGGCGGCAGCGGCTGGGGTGGCCAATAAAACAGCAGTACCAGCGCCACATGTGCCGCTATCGCACATAAAAATCCGCGCGCCCAGCGCGGCTGTGGCATGGAGGCGAGCGGATAAGATAAAGACGGACTCGGCATAGGGATATTAGATTGCTTAATTACGAATGATTTTAGATCTCATTTGCTAATGATAATCATTTGTAATTTGTATTAACAGTTCTTTTCACCGTCTTAACCTAATCATTTACCCTCAGGGTTAACCGCTGGGGTAACCCACAGGTAATCCGCCACCTGTTTATCGACCTGTACACCGGGCTCAACCAGCATCAACACGGTTGGCAACGCTGTCGGCTGCAGATCCTGCACGTACAGCGGCACTCCCACCGATTTGGAAGCATGATAACCGCCGGCAATCAGCAGCGTCGGCGTCGGCGCGGCCAGTAAACGTTCGGCCATACGTCGATCGCGTTGCTGCTGGATCGCCAGCATGGCATGCAGTTGTTGAGGCTCAATTTTCCCACCGTGCGAAGTCCGGATAGTCTCTTCCAGCGCTTTCTGCACCGCAGGACGCACTGACAGTTGGCCCTGCGGGAAAACCGGCTGCTGATAAAACGCCATGATTTCATCGCGATCCAGGTTGGCCGACCACAGCGGGTACGGTGCGCGCATCGCCGCCATCGTCAAATCCCCGTACAGCGGCCATTTCCAGCCTGGTTGCCAGTCAATCAACTCCGCCACGCGCTCATCACGCACTCTCGGATTACCCTGCAGCCACTGTTTCACCTGACTCACTTTGGCCTGCTGATTCGGGTTAATCATCTCCATCAGTACGCTGCCCTGCGGCCGCTGCTGCGGTAAGTTTTCCACCAGCCACAGTTCAATCTGGTGGTGGTATGGGTTGTCATGCTTTTCTCCGACGATAACCCGTGGCTGAGCGGCCAATCGGGTCAGCAGTTGCTCGGGTGACAAACTTTCGCCGCTGCGCAAGTCGGTAATTTTCCCCAGGTTATCAAGGCTGTTTTTTGGCGAGGAAACCGGTGCCTGACTACAGGCGCCCAGTGCCAGCGCGGCCAATAAAATCAAAAATCTCATCATGCTGCCCTTGTAATAAAAGTGGCGACATTATAGATAATAATTATCATTTGCATATAGAAAGCAACCTGTCGTGAGACGCTGATAACGGTTTTTGCTTTATGGTTTCCGCTCACACATTGATTTCATGAAGTATTGCGGGTATAACTGATAGCCATTTAGCTGTTTAGACGTCTATACGGATAGAATATTATGCACTCAGCCGTTCCCGCCGAAGGGCAGTTCAAACGCACCATGAAGGCCCGACATCTGGTGATGCTGTCGCTGGGCGGCGTGATTGGTACCGGGCTGTTCTTCAACACCGGCTATATCATTTCCACTACCGGTGCTCTCGGCACCCTGCTGGCCTATCTGATCGGCGCATTGGTGGTCTATCTGGTGATGCTGTGCCTGGGTGAACTGTCGGTGGCGATGCCGGAAACCGGCGCCTTCCACGTCTACGCTTCTCGCTATCTTGGCCCGGCCACCGGTTACACCGTCGCCTGGCTGTACTGGCTGACCTGGACGGTAGCACTGGGATCGAGCCTGACCGCCGCCGGTTTCTGCATGCAGTATTGGTTCCCGCAATCACCGGTGTGGCTGTGGTGTTTGATCTTCTGTGCGGCGATTTTCCTGCTTAACGTGGTCACGACCCGCTTCTTTGCTGAGAGCGAATTCTGGTTCTCGCTGATCAAGGTCGTTACCATTCTGGCGTTTATCATCCTCGGCGGTGCGGCCATGTTCGGCCTGCTGCCGATGAAAGACGGCACGCCAGCGCCCTTCCTGCATAACCTGACCGCCTCCGGCTGGCTGCCAAACGGCACCTTGCCGATCCTGATGACCATGGTGGCCGTGAATTTCGCATTCTCCGGCACCGAGCTTATCGGCATTGCCGCCGGTGAAACCGAGAACCCGGAAAAGGTGGTGCCCTGGGCGATACGTACCACGGTGATCCGCCTGATGCTGTTCTTTATCGGGACGGTGTTTATTCTGGCGGCGTTGATCCCGATGGATCAGGCCGGGATTGTCAAAAGCCCGTTTGTGCTGGTGTTTGAACGCATCGGGGTGCCCTATGCCGCCGATATCTTTAATTTCGTGATCCTGACCGCCATCCTGTCGGCAGCCAATTCGGGCCTGTACGCGTCGGGGCGCATGCTGTGGTCGCTGGCCAACCAGCGCACCCTGCCGGCCTATTTCTCCCGCGTGAATAAACGCGGTATCCCGATCAACGCGCTGACCTTCAGCATGCTCGGCGGCGTACTGGCATTGCTGACCAGCGTGATCGCCCCGGACACGGTGTTCGTGGCGCTGTCGGCAATTTCCGGTTTTGCGGTGGTGGTGGTCTGGTTGAGCATCTGTGCCTCGCACTTCGCTTTCCGCCGTCATTATGTCCGCAGCGGCCAGCCCATTTCCGGTCTTAAATACTGCGCGCCGGGTTACCCGCTAACGCCGATCGTTGGTTTCACCCTGTGCCTGCTGGCCTGCATCGGGCTGGCGTTCGATCCGGAGCAGCGCATCGCGCTTTACTGCGGGCTGCCCTTTGTCGCCCTGTGCTACATCGCCTATTACCTGACCCGCCGTGCCGGGCAAAAAACCTCTCTGGGAGAGAATCATGTCGGTTAACAACCCTGTCGCCACACTCTTGAGCGCCCACCCTACGCTGATTTTAGACGGCGCACTGGCCACCGAACTGGAAGCCCGCGGCTGCGATCTGAGCGATCCGCTGTGGTCGGCAAAAGTGCTGATTGAAAACCCTGAGCTGATTTATCAGGTGCATCTCGACTATTTCAACGCCGGAGCGCAGTGCGCCATCACCGCCAGCTATCAGGCCACGCCACAAGGCTTTCTGCGCCGTGGTTTGGATCAAGCGCAGTCACTGGCGCTGATCGCCAAAAGCGTGCAGTTGGCGCAGCAGGCGCGCAGCGATTATCTGGCACAACACCCGCAGGCCGCACCGCTGCTGATTGCCGGCTCGGTAGGCCCCTATGGCGCTTATCTGGCCGATGGGTCTGAATATCGCGGTGATTACTCGCTGCCGCAGGAAGAGATGATCGCCTTCCACCGCCCGCGCATCAGCGCACTGGCCGAGGCCGGGGTGGATTTACTGGCCTGCGAGACTCTGCCATCCTTCAGCGAACTGCAGGCGTTGCTGACGCTGTTGGAAGAGTTCCCAACCCTGGGTGCCTGGTTCGCTTTCACCCTGCGCGACAGTCAACACCTCAGCGACGGGACGCCGCTGACCGAGGTCATGGCAGCGCTGCAGGCGAATCCACAGGTGCTGGCGATTGGCATTAACTGCATTGCGCTGGAAAATGTGGCCCCGGCGCTGCAGCAATTTGCCGCACTGGCTGACAAACCGCTGCTGGTCTATCCGAACTCGGGTGAACACTACGACGCGGTAAGTAAAACCTGGCATGCCTGTGGGGGGGCACACGGCAGTCTGATTGATCAAATCGGCGAATGGCAACGCATCGGCGCCCGGCTGATTGGCGGCTGTTGCCGCACGACACCGCAGGATATCCACCAGATCGCCACACGCTGCAGGGCATAAAATAAAAAAAGCCTCCGGCGCCGAAACGCAGGAGGCTTGTAGTCACTTAAGGCTTATAACGGCGTGGTCTGCGCTTCCACCACGGCCAACGCGACCATGTTGACGATGCGGCGTACCGAGGCGATTGGCGTCAGGATGTGTACCGGTTTCGATACCCCCATCAGCACCGGCCCCACGGTAACGCCTTCGGAAGAAGATACGCGCAACAGGTTGTAGCTGATACGCGCCGCTTCCATATTCGGCATAATCAGCACGTTGGCCGCCCCTTTCAGCGGGCTATCCGGCATCAGATCGTTACGGATGCTTTCCACCAGCGCGGCGTCACCGTGCATCTCACCGTCAATCTCCAGCTCCGGTGCCATCTTGTTCACCAGCTCCAGCGTTTTACGCATCTTGCAGGCCGCCGGGTTATCGGAAGAGCCAAAGCTGGAATGAGACAGCAGCGCCACCTTGGGTTCAATCCCGAAACGGCGCACGGTTTCCGCCGCCATCAGGGTGATTTCTGCCAGTTGCTCCGGCGTCGGATCGTCATTGACATAGGTGTCGGCAATAAAGGTGTTGCCGCTTGGCAGCAGCAGCGCATTCATCGCCCCGGCAACGTGTGCCCCTTCGCGGAAACCAAACACTTTCTCGACCACGTCGTAATGCTCGTGATAGCTGCCGATGGTGCCGCAGATCATCGCATCCGCCTCGCCGCGATGCAGCATGATGGCAGCGATCAGCGTTGGGTTACCAATTACCGCACGACGCGCCTGTTCCTGAGATACGCCACGACGCTTCATGATCTGGTAATACTCGCCCCAGTATTCGTTAAAGCGTGGGTCGGACTCGTTGTTCACCACTTCAAAGTCTTTACCCGGCGTCAGTTGCAGGCCGAGTTTTTGCAGCCGCATTTCAATCACGCTCGGACGACCGACCAGGATTGGATAGGCCAGCCCCTGCGACACCAGTTCCTGAGTCGCATGCAGTACCCTTTCCTCTTCCCCTTCCGCCATCACCACGCGCTTCATTTCTTTCTTCGCCTGGGAGAAGATCGGCTTCATGAACAGGTTGGTTTTGTAGACGAACTCGGACAGTTTTTCGACGTAGGCATCAAAGTCTTCGATCGGACGTGTCGCCACGCCGGACTCCATCGCCGCCTTGGCAACCGCCGGGGCGATTTTAACAATCAGGCGCGGATCGAAAGGCTTGGGAATGATGTATTCGGGGCCAAATGACAGGTCCTGATCGCCATAGGCCGAAGCCACCACGTCGCTCTGTTCTGCCAGTGCCAGATCGGCAATCGCATGCACGCAGGCCAGCTTCATTTCTTCGTTGATGGTGGTCGCGCCCACGTCGAGCGCACCGCGGAAGATGAACGGGAAGCACAAGACGTTGTTGACCTGGTTCGGGTAGTCGGAACGGCCGGTACAGATAATGGCATCCGGACGCACGGCTTTCGCCAGCGGCGGCAAGATCTCCGGTTCCGGGTTGGCCAGCGCCATGATCAACGGATCCCTGGCCATGGTTTTCACCATATCCTGGGTCAACACGCCCGGACCGGAACAGCCGAGGAATATATCGGCATCCGGGATAGCATCCCCCAGCGTCCGCTGGCCGTTGTCTTCGATGGCATAGGCCGCTTTGGTCTGTTCCATGTTGGCGTCGCGACCTTTGTAGATAACCCCCTTGGAGTCGCAGACGGTAATGTTCTGCTGGCGCAACCCCAGCGCCACCAGCAGGTTCAAACAGGCGATCGACGCCGCGCCGGCACCGGAAACCACCAGTCGCACGTCGGAAATATTCTTTTTCACTACCCGCAGGCCGTTCAGCACGGCGGCGGTGGTGATAATGGCGGTGCCGTGCTGATCGTCATGGAATACCGGGATCTTCATGCGCTCACGCAGTTTCTGCTCGATGTAGAAACACTCCGGCGCTTTGATGTCTTCCAGGTTGATACCGCCAAAGGTGGGCTCCAGCGCGGCGATGATGTCGATCAGCTTGTCAGGGTTTAGCTCATCCACTTCGATATCAAACACGTCGATACCGGAAAATTTCTTGAACAGGACGCCTTTCCCTTCCATTACCGGCTTACCGGCCAAGGCACCGATATTACCCAGCCCCAGCACCGCCGTACCGTTGGAAATCACCGCCACCAGGTTGCCGCGTGCGGTGTATTTGTAGGCCGCGAGAGGATCGGCAGCAATTTCCAGACAAGGGGCTGCGACGCCCGGCGAGTAGGCCAGCGCCAGATCGCGTTGCGTTGCCAGCGGTTTGGTTGGAGATACCTGGATCTTCCCTGGGGTCGGATACTGGTGAAAATCAAGCGCACTCTGTTTGAGCTGTTCGTCCATTATGGGTTCCTATGCTTTTTGCTTTTATGTTGAGGTAAGACTTGTAAACCTTTAAGGCTAGACCAGTATAGTGAGAGAAACGTCACAAACTTTGAAGCGGGCCATAACCTTGATCGAAATAGTTTTTTAAAAGTAAAAAAAGAAGTACCACAGGAGGGAAAAGAAAAACACTGCCGTCAGTGCGACTGATAGTGAGTTTGATAACAAAGTTGTTTTTTAGCTCGAGATACCCGGGCCTAGCGCACCGAGGGGCGCTCCGGCAGCCAAGGCTGCTACGACCCCTTCGGCACGCTCTCCCTAATATCGGGCATCATCAGTAGTCTGAATACCGTCAGTGCGACGGCAGTTGGGCACGCCAGGCATTGAGCGTCGCCACCCGGCCTGCGCAAATTTGTAACGAGGTTTGTAGTGCCAGCGTGTAACTCAGCGCATCGCCCCAGGTGTTACCCAGCAGCTGCGGCTGCTCGCACGGGGTAAACACCGACTCAGGGGGCAACAGCACCACCGGCGCTGCCGTCTGCGGGGGTTGGGCGCAGGAGCTCAATAACAGCGCCAGGCATAGGCTGCCCAGCACAGGCATCATTTTTAATCGCTTCACGGTATTTCCTCTGGTAAACGTCGCTTTGCTGGCGCAACTGCTGTTCCTGCTGCTGCTGAGCCGCCATCAGCGCCCGGTTCTGGGCATCCTGAGTTTGCAGCGTGGCAATCAACCCCGCCTGCTGCGCCAAGGTCTTTTGCTGTTCGCTCGCCTGCTGCCGCATCAGATCCAGCCGATGCGACAACAGCGAGCTATAAGCGGCCAGGCAGATGGCTGCCAACAGCAGCAGCAACAATCCCCCCTGCGCCAACCGGCTCAGCCAGCCGCTCATGCCGGGTAATCCCTGAAGGAAAGCTGGAAGTGTGGCCCGTCCTTCAGCGTTTTCCATTCGCCCCCCCACTCAACGTTAACCGCACATTCGCGTGCCGCACGGCGCACCGCCACCGCGATTTGCGCGTAATAGTCCCATTCCCACGACACCACGCCCGCCGGCATCGCCACCACATCCACCGCATGACCGGTCAAATGCCGACTTTTCAACGTCTGGCTTTGACCACCGCGTACCAGATCACGCTGACGCGCCATGGTACGCAGCCCCTCGGTGATGGAAAACGGCACCAACGAGTAATGCAGTGCCAGCCGTATCACCCGTACCAGATCCGGGTGAACGCCAATTAAGTTCGCCTCACTGCGGGCGGTAAACCGAATATCTTCAATTTCATTTATCATTTTTAAGCCCCGTTTTTTTTCCTATGATTTTTTTAATTAATGCGCTGATATAATCGGCCCCAAGAAAGCCAATCAGTACGCTGGCAAGATTCGCCCACTTTAATTCCAGCCCGGCCAGCGCTAATGCATCGCGTACCGTCCAGGCCAATAATGCACACATACCGGCATTTAATAGTCGGCGCCGCATACCTACGTTGCGGTAAGCTCCGTGCAATAACGCCATGATGCCCGCCAAAATGGCATTCATCACCGGCTGCAGATATTCACATGCTCGCTGGATAATTAAGCCAACAGCGTCTGGCTCTAAACTGGACATAGCTGAACTCCTATTTTATTTTAATTAACTGCCAATCACGGCCGGTGGGATATCGGTACATTCAGAATCTAGTTAAGGATGCTATAACAAAGCAAATGAATAAATACAGCCTCTAAGTTCAAATTGATTCATGTTCAGCCATGGCACAACAACTCGTGGAAAATAACGGCATCGAGCGATAAAAAATTCATCTTTACTGTGATTTTTTTCGACTTCTCTTTATTGAAAAAATAAACATTAATAGCGGCGAGAGAATGGCTCTCAATAACAACAAACCTCAACCCTGGAGAAATACCATGTCCGAACGTAAAGCCGTTATTGGTTATTATTTTATTCCGACCAACCAAATTAATAACTATACCGAGTCTGATACTTCAGTCGTGCCATTCCCGGTGTCCAACATCACACCGGCCAAGGCCAAACAGCTGACCCACATTAATTTCTCGTTCCTCGACATTAACAGCAATCTGGAATGCGCCTGGGACCCGGCGACTAACGACGCCAAAGCGCGCGACGTGGTCAGCCGGTTAACCGCGCTGAAGGCACACAACCCCAATCTGCGGATCATGTTCTCCATCGGCGGCTGGTATTACTCCAACGACCTGGGCGTTTCCCATGCCAACTATGTCAACGCGGTGAAAACCCCGGCGGCACGTACCAAATTCGCGCAATCCTGCGTCCGCATCATGAAAGATTACGGTTTTGACGGCGTAGACATTGACTGGGAATATCCGCAAAGCAGCGAGGTGGACGGCTTTGTCGCCGCGCTGCAGGAGATCCGCACCCTGCTGAACCAGCAAACCCTGGCTGACGGTCGTCAGGCGCTGCCTTACCAACTGACCATTGCCGGGGCCGGCGGCGCTTTCTTCCTGTCGCGTTACTACAGCAAGCTGCCGCAGATCGTCGCCTCACTCGATTACATCAACCTGATGACCTACGATCTGGCCGGCCCGTGGGAGAAAATCACCAACCACCAGGCGGGACTGTTCGGCGACAGCGCCGGGCCAACCTTCTATAACGCGCTGCGTGAAGCCAACCTGGGCTGGAGCTGGGAAGAACTGACCCGCGCCTTCCCCAGCCCGTTCAGCCTGACGGTAGATGCGGCGGTGCAACAGCATCTGATGCTGGAAGGCGTGCCGAGCAACAAGATCGTCATGGGCGTGCCGTTCTACGGTCGCGCGTTCAAGGGCGTCAGCAGCAGCAACGGCGGCCAGTACAGCAGCCACAGCACCCCGGGGGAAGATCCGTTCCCGGGCACCGACTATTGGTTGGTGGGCTGTGAAGAGTGTGTGCGCGATAAGGATCCGCGCATCGCCTCCTACCGCCAACTGGAACAAATGCTATTGGGCAACTACGGCTATCAGCGCCTGTGGAACGACAAGACCAAAACGCCGTACCTGTATCACGCGGCCAATGGCCTGTTTGTTACCTACGACGACGTCGAAAGCTTCAAGTACAAGGCAAAGTACATCAAGCAGCAGCAACTGGGCGGCGTGATGTTCTGGCATCTGGGCCAGGATAACCGTAACGGTGACCTGCTGGCGTCGCTGGACCGCTATTTCAACGCGACGGACTACGATGACAGTCAACTGGATATGGGCACCGGCCTGCGTTATACCGGCGTTGGTCCGGGTAATTTACCGATCATGAGCGCCCCGGCTTACGTTGCCGGTACCACCTATAACCAGGGGGCGCTGGTGTCTTATCTTGGCTATGTCTGGCAGACCAAGTGGGGCTTCATCACTTCCGTACCCGGCTCGGACAGCGCCTGGCTGAAAGTGGGCCGCGTGGCATAACGGCAGGTTGCCGCATTAAAAAACCCCGGGGCCGATGGCAACGGGGTTTTTATTGCATTAAACGTTTAATTTTCGCATCCCTTCGTGGTCAATTCCCTCAGTTGTTACACCAAGGGTAACCCCCGTCACGTATCACTTCGCGTCCCATCAGGCTAAAGACGTCGCTTTTACGCGTCAGTCGCTCATGCCACCAGCTAAATCCGGCGCCCTTGCTGGCCGGGTGCCAGGCCAGCCAAATCATTTCGTCCCCCTTTTGCATATCGACCGGCACCGTCACCAGCTCACCGCTCGCCAACTCTTTTTCTATCAGCGCCGGTGGCAGGAAGCCGTGACCAATGCCGCGCTTCAACAGCGACAGCTTACTTTCGACGTCGCACACCACCAGTTGGCGCTGTAACGGCATGGTGCCGTGGTTACGTTTGGGCAGTTCGTGGCTGCTGTCGGCAATCACCACCACGATATCGTTCAGCCGCTGGTTTTTATCCACCGGCTTTTTCTGCGCCGCAAAGGGATGCGAAGGTGAAACACAGAGCACAAAATTCAGTTTGCCGAGCATCAGCGTTTTGGCCTGCACGCTGTCCGGGATCTGGCCGATGGCGATAATCAAATCCGCCCGGTTGTTCTTCAGGGCGTCCCAGGTACCATTCAGTGCTTCACGCTGTACGGAAATGTTGGCATTTGGGCTGTGCTGGATATAGTCACGGATATCCTGGGTGATAGTTTCCAGTGGAAAGAAATTATCGACGACGATGCGGATATTATTATCGAATTTCGGGATGTTTCTTACCCTACTCTCAAGATCCTGCACCGCATTTAAAATCCAGCTGCCCTCTTGCAACAGGAATTCCCCTTCATCTGTCAGGGTAATCATCGGGCCATTACGATGAAAAAGTTTCACGCAGAGTTTACTTTCAATATTGGAAACCCTATAGGATATCGCCGACGGCGTTTTATGCAACGCCTCCGCCGCCATTGAGAAAGAGCCGGTACTTTTTATGGTGCTGATTATTTTAATCGCATCCAGGGATAATCTAGTCATACAAATTCCTCTTTGAAATAAAATAAGAAAAAATTGACACTAAATTCCCAAGTGGTTGGCGCGTAAAAGTCGTTCAAGTCACACAAGAGTAAGTAAAACCACAAGCAATATACTCCATATCGGAGAGCGTCATCTGAAAGACTATTCATCGAACCTTTAAATAAAATTCATCATGACGCCGTTTTTTTAGACAGCAGTATTTAAATAAATTCAACCAAGAAACGAAAGGCAATCATCATAATAATTTTAGTTAATAGCCTATAAAACATTCCATCCTGACAGCCGAGACTAAGAGTAAAAATAAAACAAGCCGCCAAGAATGATGTTTTTAATCTCGTTAATAACCTCTCATTTCACCGGTGAAATAAACCCGACTTACAATACAACTTCAGTCAGGAGTGACTTATGAACAATACTTCTCGTACCCTTATGTCCCTTGGCCTGTTGAGCGCCGCACTGTTTGGCGTATCACAACAGGCTGCCGCCCACGGCTATGTCGAAACCCCGGCCAGTCGTTCCTACCAGTGCAAGCTACAACTCAATACCCAGTGCGGCAGCGTGCAATACGAACCGCAGAGTGTTGAAGGGTTGAAAGGCTTCCCACAGGCCGGTCCGGCAGATGGGCATATCGCCAGCGCCGACAAATCCACCTTCTTCGAGCTGGATCAACAAACGCCAACCCGCTGGAACAAGATCAACCTGCACACCGGTGCCAACTCCTTCACCTGGACGCTTACGGCTCGCCATAGCACCACCAGTTGGCGTTATTTCATTACCAAACCAAACTGGGATGCCTCCCAGCCGCTGACCCGTGCATCGTTTGACCTGACGCCGTTCTGCCAACAGAACGACGGCGGCGCGATCCCTGCAGCGCAGGTCACCCACCACTGCAACATACCGGCAGATCGTAGTGGTTCGCACGTGATCCTCGCCGTGTGGGATGTGGCAGATACGGCCAATGCCTTCTATCAGGCAATTGACGTTAATTTGACTAAATAATAAGGAGGGGGAATACCGCAGGGTTCAGCCGGGTGCTGAACCCTTTTTTATTGTCTGTCTCCGCTATAAGCCTGGTTTTCGGGGATCCATAGTTCTTATCCATTGCAACAATCAGAAAAAGCGCATTTTAATCGGCGGGCTTCTGATGCAGTGTGTGCAGCCTACGATGGAAAACGTTCTCATTTCCCTACATTGACGTTTGGTCAAGGAGCTTATAAATGAATCAACTGGATGCACTCAAGCAGCTAACCACGGTGGTAGCCGACAGCGGCGATATCGAATCGATCCGCCAGTTCGAACCGCAAGACGCCACCACCAACCCTTCACTGATCCTGAAGGCCGCTGCACTGCCTCAATATAAGCCACTGATCCTCGAAGCCCTGAGCTATGCCCGCCAGCAAGGCGGCAGCAAAGAAACCCAATTGATTAATGCCTGCGACAAACTGGCGGTCAATATCGGCGTCGAAATCCTGAAAAGCGTACCGGGCCGCATTTCCACCGAAGTGGATGCCCGCCTGTCCTTCGACCGCGGTATGTGTGTGGCCAAGGCACGTAAACTGATCGCGCTGTATCAGCAACAGGGCATCGATAAGTCACGTATTCTGATCAAACTGGCTTCTACCTGGGAAGGCATCAAAGCCGCCGAGGAGCTGGAAAAAGAAGGCATCAATACCAATCTGACGCTGCTGTTCTCTTTCGCCCAGGCCCGCGCCTGCGCCGAAGCCGGCGTGTTCCTGATTTCACCTTTCGTTGGCCGTATCTATGACTGGTATCAGGCTAAACAGCCTGCGGCTGACTACGACGCAGAGCAGGATCCTGGCGTGAAATCAGTGCGCAACATTTATGAATACTACAAACAGCACCGTTATCAGACGGTGATCATGGGTGCCAGCTTCCGCAAGGTAGAGCAAATTCTGGCCCTGGCCGGTTGCGATCGCCTGACCATCGCACCAAACCTGCTGGAACAACTCAAGCACAGCGAGCAACCGGTCGAGCGTAAATTGACGCCATCCACCGAAGGTTTCCATCAGCCTGCCCCACTGGCCGAAGCTGACTTCCGTTGGCAGCACAATCAGGACGCCATGGCGGTTGAAAAACTGGCCGAAGGTATCCGCCTGTTCGCCGTTGACCAGCAAAAGCTGGAAGATATGCTGGCCGCTGAACTGTAATCACACTGGAGTAAAACATGTCCTCTCGTAAAGAGCTTGCCAACGCCATCCGCGCACTCAGCATGGACGCCGTACAAAAAGCAAATTCCGGCCACCCGGGTGCACCTATGGGCATGGCGGACATCGCCGAAGTCCTGTGGCGTGACTACCTGAACCACAACCCGACCAACCCGCACTGGGCTGACCGTGACCGCTTCGTCCTCTCCAACGGCCATGGCTCCATGCTGATTTACAGCCTGTTGCACCTCACCGGCTACGACCTGCCGATGAGCGAGCTGGAAAACTTCCGCCAGCTGCACTCCAAAACCCCGGGCCACCCGGAATACGGTTACACCCCAGGCGTGGAAACCACCACCGGCCCACTGGGTCAGGGCATCGCCAACGCCGTCGGTTTCGCCATTGCCGAACGCACCCTGGCGCGCAGTTCAACCGCCCGGGTCATGACATCGTCGACCACCACACCTACGCCTTTATGGGCGACGGCTGCATGATGGAAGGCATCTCCCACGAAGTCTGTTCGCTGGCCGGTACCCTCAAGCTCGGCAAACTGACCGCGTTCTACGATGACAACGGCATCTCCATCGACGGTCACGTCGAAGGCTGGTTCACCGACAACACCGCCGAGCGCTTTGAAGCCTACGGCTGGCACGTGGTGCGTCACGTTGATGGCCACAACCCGGACGCCATCAAGGCCGCCATTGAAGAAGCCCGCAAGGTCACCGACAAGCCGTCGCTGCTGATGTGCAAAACCGTGATTGGTTTCGGTTCCCCGAACAAGGCCGGTACCCACGACGTGCACGGTGCTGCGCTGGGCGCCGCCGAAGTGGCCGCCACCCGCGAAGCGCTGGGCTGGAAATACGCCGCCTTCGAAATCCCGCAGGACATCTATGCCCAGTGGGATGCCAAAGAAGCCGGCAAGGCCAAAGAAGCGGCCTGGAACGACAAGTTCGCCGCCTACGCGAAAGCCTTCCCGGAACTGGCTGCCGAGTTCAAACGCCGTGTGAACGGTGAGCTGCCGGCCAACTGGAAAGCCGAAGCCAAAGCCTTCGTGGAAAAACTGCAGGCCAACCCGGCCAATATCGCCAGCCGCAAGGCCTCGCAGAACGCACTGGAAACCTTCGGCAAGGTGCTGCCGGAATTCCTCGGCGGCTCCGCTGACCTGGCACCAAGCAACCTGACCATGTGGTCCGGCTCCAAGCCACTCAACGAAGACCTGGCGGGTAACTACATCCACTACGGCGTGCGCGAGTTCGGCATGACCGCCATCACCAACGGCATCGCGCTGCACGGCGGCTTCCTGCCGTACTCGGCGACCTTCCTGATGTTCGTGGAATACGCCCGTAATGCGGTGCGTATGGCGGCGCTGATGAAAATCCGCAACGTGTTCGTTTACACCCATGACTCCATCGGTCTGGGCGAAGACGGCCCGACGCACCAGCCGGTTGAGCAGATGGCCAGCCTGCGCGTGACCCCGAACATGAGCACCTGGCGTCCGTGTGACCAGGTGGAATCGGCGGTAGCCTGGCAGTACGGCATCGAGCGCAACGACGGCCCGACCACGCTGATTTTCTCACGTCAGAACCTGACCCAGCAGCCGCGTACCGCAGAGCAACTGGCCAACGTTTACCGTGGCGGTTATGTCCTGAAGGACTGCGCCGGGACGCCGGACGTCATTCTGATTGCCACCGGTTCGGAAGTGGGTATCACCGTGGAAGCGGCAGACCAGCTGACTGCGGCCGGCCGCAAGGTGCGCGTGGTCTCCATGCCGTCTACCGATGCGTTCGACAAGCAGGATGCGGCCTACCGTGAATCCGTGCTGCCGGCGGCAGTGACTGCCCGCGTGGCAGTGGAAGCGGGTATCGCGGACTACTGGTACAAATATGTGGGCCTGAACGGCGCCATCGTGGGCATGACCACCTTTGGTGAATCTGCCCCGGCAGAGCAGCTGTTCAAAGAGTTTGGTTTCACCGTGGACAACGTGGTGGCCAAGGCGCAGGCACTGCTGAAATAGTTCCCTCTCCCCCTGGAGAGGATGAAGCCATCAGCCCGGCACATTGCCGGGCTTTCTCGTTCTGGCTGAAGCTCTTTTTATATCTCATATTCTCCCTTACCCCCAATTGAGTTAATCATAATCAGGTATCTTATACCTTTGCTTTATTAAAACTGACGTCACAGCAACCATAAAGATATAATTAAAATAAAATAACTCCCGCGATAGTTTATTAAGAAATCAGTTGCGGTGCCATTTATTGATTTTTAATGCCATTATTTTTATTGCAAAACGGCACATTAATAAATACCTCATATAACCAATGAGACTGTGATCCTTCGTTCAAGTCGGACACATTTAAATAGAAAAAACAAAACATTCAATACAATCATATCGTTATAAATAAAAGCATTAAAATACAATAGCCAATGACTATCGAAACTTACTTTTTGATCGATGACACCGATAGATTTAATCGATCAAAAGAAAGAAATTAATAGATTGAACGATACGAATATAGCGTGTAATTTTCATTCCTATTTTAAAACCCAGAAATATCAAAATAAAAAAACAAAAAGAAAATGTATCCTTCCGCATTTGGAATCACCAAGAGCAATTACACATGGATAGTTACACTCAACATGAAGGAAGCGCCATGATTATTATCAGTGAAATACTTGGAAACATAAATAAGAACAAAGAGTGGCAAGACAAGATCCGTGGAACCTCTCCAGACTACCTCATCCTGGATTCGGCACAGTTGGAAAAAGAATGTCATCAACACTCTACCCATGATGGGCTGAAACTGGCCATATTTATGCCACCAAACAGCAGGCTGGCGGATGGGGACATTTTAATCTGGGATGAAGAGACCGAAATCGCCGTTATCGTGAAGGTTATCTCACATGACATTATGGTGATTAACCTGCAACGCCTGCTCTCCACCAATTCAGATGCCATCATTCACTATGCATTCAAACTGGGTTTGATTTTAGGACAACATAAACTGCACGCCATGATAAAGAATAATCTGGTTTATGTCCCGATCACTATCGCCACCAGCACATTAGACGCCATGTTCAAAGAGAACAGTTTCCACTCGCTGTCCTATTGGTATGTCAACGGCACCGATATTTCATCGCTGTTAACCCCTAATGAAATTGATCTCCTATTCGACGGTATCTTTCCCTATCGCCATGTATGACGTCAGGGTCTCACCCCGTACACCGCCAGCATTCTTTTTATAAATCAGAGGTCATTCACCCAAACGACAGAACATGAACGCCCCCAAAAGTCTATGCGATAAAAGGAGTTTTCCATGGCAATTAATATGAAGATTTTTATTAATGAGATGCTTAAATGGATAGAGGGCAATTTGGGAGCAGAGCTGAATATAAAGACCATTGCAAAAAAATCCGGCTACAGCAGATTCCACATTCAACGGATTTTCAAGTTGCATGCAGGGCTAACGCTTGCCCAATATATCAGAATGCGGCGCGTCACTGAGGCGGCGATCGCACTGAGATTTACCGACAGAAAAATCATGGATATCGCACTGGATTATGGCTTTGACTCTCAACAGGTTTTTACTCGGACATTCAAAAAACAGTTAGAAACCACGCCAGGCGAGCTGAGGAGAAGCAAACAATTAAACAATAACCGGCTCTGTTACTCATTGTACATGCCGACGATGGTGCAAAAACCCTCGACAATCCAGCCTAACGCCCACAAGCCTAACTAACTCACGTTGGATTCATCTCGCCGTTCGCCGGCGAGATGAATAGTCTGTCTCAGTCCATAATGCGGTGAATTTGCAGGTACTGCAGCAGCATAATAGTCTTGCCGTCTTTCATGCGCCCGTCGGCGATCATCGCCACCGCCTCGGTGAAGGGCAGTTCCACCACTTCAATATCTTCGTCTTCGATACCGCCGCCAGCCGCATGACGTTCGTCGTCATGGTATTCGGCGATAAAGAAATGAATAATTTCAGTCACGCCACCCGGTGACATATAGGCTTCGAAAACCTTCTTCACCTCACCGACCTGAAAACCGGTTTCTTCCACCGCTTCACGTCGCGCGCACTGTTCCGGTGAATCCGCATCCAGCAGGCCCGCACAGGCTTCCAGCAGCATGCCACTCTCATTGCCGTTAACATAGGTCGGCATGCGGAATTGATTGGTCAGTACCACCGTGCCCTTGGCGCGGTTATACAGCAAAATGGTCGCACCGTTACCACGATCGTAGACTTCGCGCATCTGCTGAACGGAACCGCCATCCTTGCGCTTGAGATCAAAAGTATATTTGTGCAGTACATACCAGTTATCCGACAACAGCTCTTTTTTCACATTCTCAATTTTCGCCGACATGAACCCTTCTTCTTTTCCGTTAGCTGAAACGCAAAAATGATACCGCGATTAAGCTTCGAAGTGACAACGGATTTGCAACAAAAAACCCCGTAGCTCATACAGAACCACGGGGTTTTTACCCTCAAAAGTATTTAGAAGCCGTTGGGTACGTCGCGCATATCCGGCAGCTTATGGGCGATCCCCTTGTGGCAATCGATACAGGTTTTGCCTTCGGTTATCGCCTTGTCGTGCATCTTCGCCGCCACGGTTTTTTGCGCGGTAAAGTCCATATATTCAAAATTATGGCAGTTGCGGCACTCTTGCGAGTCATTGGCCTTCATTCGTGCCCATTCATTGCTCGCCATCGCTAACCGATGCTGGTCAAATTTCTGTGGCGTATCGATCAGCCCGAACGCTTTGGCGTACAACTCCTTGCTGGCCTTAATCTTACGCAGCATTTTCGGCCCCCACTCATGCGGCACGTGGCAATCCGGACAGGTGGCACGCACGCCACTGCGGTTGTTGTAATGCACCGTGCCCATGTATTCCTCATAGACGTTTTCGCGCATTTCATGACAGCCGATACAGAACTGTTCGGTATTCGCGGCTTCCATGCCGGTATTAAAACCGCCCCAGAAGATGATGCCGGCGCCAAAGCCGAGCAACAGCAGCGTACCCAGCGCCAGGCGGCTTGGCCTGCGCCACCAGCGCCAGATCCGCAACAGGCGGCCGGGCTTTTTCTCAGTGGTGGTATGTTTGTCTTCGCTCATAGCTCCCCCGCTTAATGCCCAAAGCCCGGCATGGGCTGGAAATCATTGCCGACAATCGGCGCCGCATCGGTTTGCGGTACGTGGCACTGCAGACAGAAATAGCGACGTGGCGCGACTTCGCTCAGCACCTTGCCGTCCCGGTCCATAAAATGCGTCGGGCTGATACGCGGCGCACCGGTGGTGCGGTAATGTTCCACGCCGTGGCACTGCAGGCAGCGGTTGGTGTTCTTGCTGATCTGATAACCATCCACGCTATGCGGGATCATCGGCGGCTGATTGACGTAGTTCAGCGCCATCCGTTCCTGCTGCTTTGGCATCGAGATCGGCCCGCTGGCAGTCGAGGACACTTCCGGAGACTTACTGAGATCGACATCACTGGCAGCAAACGCCAGGCCGGCAAAGGCCAGCGACAACAGGGTCACCCACAGGGCAAACGTCTTTTTCACAACAGGGCTTTTCATTTTTATTTGGCTCCCGGGTCATTAAATAAGGTGTTCATCGCGCAATTCGTCAGCCTCACACCTTCTCCAACTTCACCGCGCATTTCTTGAAATCGACCTCTTTGGAAAGCGGATCGGTGGCGTCCAGCGTCAGGTTATTGACCAGCTGCGCCGCATCAAAGAACGGCATATACACCAGCCCCCTTGGCGGACGATTGCGGCCGCGAGTTTCGACCGTGCTGATCAATTCGCCACGGCGCGACAGCACCCTGACCTTCTCGCCGCGGCGCAGGTTGCGGCTTTTGGCGTCCAGCGGATGGATAAACACCACCGCCTGCGGGAAGGCACGGTGCAGCTCGGGTACCCGGCGCGTCATCGAACCGGTATGCCAATGTTCCAGCACCCGACCGGTGGATAACCAAAGGTCATATTCTTTATCCGGGCTTTCGGCCGCCGGTTCGAATGGCAGCGCGAAGATCACCGCCTTGCCGTCCGGCTTGCCATAGAAACGCACTTCTTCTCCGGCTTTAACGTAGGGGTCAGTACCTTCGCGGTAGCGCCACAGCGTTTCTTTGCCATCCACCACCGGCCAGCGCAGACCGCGAGCCTGATGATAGCTATCGAACGGCGCCAGATCGTGCCCATGACCGCGACCAAAGCTGGCATATTCTTCAAACAGCCCTTTTTGCAGATAGAAGCCGAAGTCGCGAGCTTCATCGTTAAGCTGATCCGCCGGGATCTCCGTCAGCGGGTATTTATTAACCTCACCGTTGGCAAACAGCACGTCATACAGCGTTTTACCGCGATATTCCGGTTTCTGTGCCAGTAATTCGGCCGGCCACACTTCATCCACCGTAAAGCGTTTGGAGAACTCCACCAGTTGCCACAGATCGGATTTGGCCTCGCCCGGCGCTTTCACCTGCTGGCGCCAGAACTGAGTACGGCGCTCCGCATTACCGTAGGCCCCCTCTTTTTCCACCCACATGGCGGTCGGCAGGATCAGATCGGCTGCCAGGGCGCTGACGGTCGGGTAAGGATCCGACACCACCACAAAATTGCGCGCATCGCGCCAGCCCGGCATCCGGTCTTCATTGATGTTCGGCCCGGCCTGCATGTTGTTGTTGCACATCACCCAGTAAGCGTTCAGCGTGCCGTCTTTCAGCGCGCGATCCTGCGCTACCGCATGCAACCCGACTTTGGCTGGAATGGTACCGGCCGGCAGTTGCCACTTCTGCTCGGCGGTCTGCCGATGTTTTTCGTTGGTGACCACCATGTCGGCCGGCAAACGGTGGGCAAAGGTGCCCACTTCACGGGCGGTGCCGCAGGCGGAAGGCTGGCCGGTCAGTGAGAACGGCCCACAGCCCGGTTTGGAGATTTTGCCGGTCAACAGATGCAGGTTGTAGCACAGGTTGTTGGCCCATACGCCGCGCGTATGCTGGTTAAAGCCCATGGTCCAGTACGACACCACCTTGATGTTCGGATCGGCATACAGTTTTGCCAGCGCTTCCAGTTGGTCTTCCGGCACGCCGCTCATTTTGGCCGTTTTTTCCAGCGTGTAGTCCGCGACAAAGGCTTTGTATTCTTCGAAGCTCATCGGATCCGAAGCGTCGCTACCGGGGTTTTTCGCCGCTTTTTCCAATGGGTCGGTTGGGCGCAGGCCATAGCCGATATCCGTCGCGCCACGGCGGAAGTTGACGTGCCGATTGAGGAAGTCCTGATCTACCGCGTTGTTTTGAATGATGTAATTGGCGATGTAGTTCATGATCGCCAGATCGGTCTGCGGCGTGAACACCATGCCGTTGTCCGCCAGTTCGAAGCTGCGATGCTCAAAAGTCGACAGGACCGATACGTTGACCTTCTCATTGCTCAGGCGGCGGTCAGTGATGCGCGACCACAGGATCGGGTGCATCTCCGCCATGTTGGAGCCCCACAGCACAAAGGCATCGGCCTGCTCGATATCGTCATAGCAGCCCATCGGCTCGTCCATGCCGAAGGTGCGCATAAAGCCCACTACCGCTGACGCCATACAGTGACGGGCGTTCGGATCCAGGTTATTGGAGCGTAGCCCGGCTTTGAGCAATTTGGCGGCGGCATAGCCTTCCCACACCGTCCACTGACCGGAACCGAACATGCCAACGGCCTCTGGGCCTTTCTCTTTCAGGGCCTGCTTGAACTTTTCGGCCATAATGTCGAAAGCCTGCTGCCAACTGACCGGCGTGAACTCGCCTTCCTTGTGGTACTGGCCGTCTTTCATGCGCAGCAGTGGTTGAGTCAGACGATCTTTGCCGTACATGATCTTTGGCAGGAAATAGCCTTTGATGCAGCTCAACCCACGGTTGACCGCCGCTTCCGGATCGCCCTGTGAGGCCACAATGCGGCCGTTCTGGGTACCGACCAGCACGCCACAACCGGTGCCGCAGAAACGACAGGGCGCTTTGTCCCATTTTATAGAGTCGGCGCTGCCTGCCGCCGCCTGCACCACCGTAGGAATAGTCAGCCCGGCGGCTGCCGCAGCGGCGACCGCGGCGTTTGCTTTCATGAAGTCTCGACGACTGAGTTTCATGGCGTTACCTCACCTTGAGTGTCCTGCTGGTGATAAACCAGCGATACCGCCAGCACGCCATCCAAATTGCGTACCGACTCAATTTTTTCCAGCAGCTGATGGGAACAAGCTGCCTGCATCACCACCACCAGCTTGCCGTGCTGCTGGTCCTGGGCCGGAATTTCCGTGTCTGCGATCGCCAGCAAGTCAGCGACCAGCCTTGGAATTTTTTCCGGCCGTGCCTGCACCACCAGCCCGCTGACGTGCCATTCGTTATTCATCATTATTTTCGCTCTGGGTTAGGGTAACGGCACCGGCCGGACAACCGGCGACACAGGCGCCACAGCCAGTGCAGGCCGAGACCTCCAGCACCGGTTGAGCCATTTCGCCCAGACGGGGCCGAAAGCGGATCGCCTGGGTCTCACAGCTATCCTGACAACTGCGGCATTCCACGCCCCGCTGCGCCAGACAACCGCTACCGAATACCGCATGTTGTTGCCAGGGTGTTTCTGCCAACGGGCGAAATAGCGGTTCTTCGCAGGCCTGCACGCAGCGTCCGCAGAAGGTACATTCTGCTCGTTGAAAATCAATTTCGGGAAAACCGCCGCTGCCGCTAATCAGCACCCCGGTTTCGCAGGCGCGAACGCAGGCCTGGCAGCGAGTGCAACCGGTAATAAAAAGGGATTCTCGCAGCGACCACGGGGGGCGGATCGCTGCGGCTGGCTGACGCCATTGTCCACCGAGCAGGTTACGCCGTGACAATACGGTCATGCTGTTTTCCTCGACATTGCAAACACGCCATCGCGCGTAAATATACCCGTCATCTTTCAAGCTGCAGCGTTGTTACCTGCACTCGCTCACCCCAGTTACTTACTAAAGTAAGCGCCTGGGGATGAGCGAGCTGGCCGCCTAGCTGCAGCTTGAAAGCTATAGGGTATAGGGTATAGGGTATAGAACCTGTTTTTGTATTGTTATTGTAGTCGTTACCAAGGAGTTTCCAGTTGTCGTTAAAGACATTAAAAACGGCAGGCATAAACCTTGATAAATACGGGGGTAAGATAATATCAGTTCGGGGGGTATATAATCCCCCTAAAGGGGTAAAGTGGGGGTTTTATTGCGCTAGGTCAAAAAAGCGCTGAATATAAAAATCAATCACTTGAGGCGACCTGTTAGCTGTTCTTGACTGCTAAAGGTCGCCTACATGTGGACAAGGTGTGGACGTTAAATCACTACATCAAGTCCCCCACTTAGTGGGTTCAACGCAACAGCATCTTGCAAATATTCTGGCGAGAAATGCGCATACACCATTGTCTGTTGAATCGTTGCGTGACCGAGTATTCGCTGTAAGGCAATGATGTTACCGCCCTTCATAATGAAGTGACTGGCAAAGGTATGCCTTAAAACGTGGGCTGCCTGTCCTTTTGGTAAGTCGGGTTTTATCGTCTTCAGCCTTAAACGGAATTTGGGGTAGTCGACATTGAACAGCCTCCCAGAATCCATCGTCTTAATCTCATCCTGAAGCACTGAAGAAATTGGCACCGTTCGTGGCTTGCCACTCTTCGTTACCATGAACGTGACCCGACCATGATTAACCCTTTCCGCTGTCAAATTATTGGCCTCACCGAACCGAGCGCCCGTACTCAAACAAAAGAGAGCAAACCGCCGTTCTTCCCCTTCCAGCATGCTGAGCAACCGTGCTACCTCTCGTAATGTGAGGTAGGTCATTTCAGGGTGTTTTTCTTCCAGTTTCCCAATACCGCGCAGCGGATGCTCTGCGATAAATAGGTCAGCTTTACACAAGAATGAAAACACCCCCGACAAACGACCCAGGTCGCGGTTTATCGTTGCGGCAGTGATGCCTAGTGACAACCGGCGGGCGCGATATTCCAGAACACTGCGCTTATTGAATCGGTTTACCGTCGGGTCGCCGAGATCACTAACCGTTTTTTTCAACTGGCATAAGTAGGTTTGACCACAGCGAAGGTTCTGGCCGTGATATAGCCACCATGTATCCAGTAATGTACTCAGTTGGCGGCGGTCAACAGTTGCCCCCAGCCATTCTTTTTTATCAGCATTTGCCAGGACGTAACGTTCAAACGCCTGCGCTTCCATCTTCTTATCGAACCGCTTACGGATGCGCTTTCCATTGCGACCGGCTGGGCGGATGTCCACTTGATATTGACCATCATCGAGCTTCTTAATCGACATAGCGAAGCCCTCCGATGAATTGTTCATCTTGGTAACAGATTGTGAAAATGTATTCTTTGTAAAGGATTACCCAATTTTCTTTTCGGATTGGGACGATTCCGCGCTCTCTTGCCCAGAGTGTGCGAGAGCCGGTGCAATCTGACCGGATTCGGGTGCTGTCTGGCCGGTCATCATCCAAAGTGTGTATTTAATGAATCGGGGATGTTGAAGGATTTTCATCAAGACAGCGGATCCAGGCTCTGCAAACCCACCGTCGTACTTCTTCACTGTACTAATTGAAATATCGAGCATTTCACTAAATTTCGATTGGCTTAAACCTTCCGCCATCCTCATTGCCTTCATTTTTTCATGTATCTGCATTGACGAGTTCCATATCTGGATATAGTATGCGTGCAAGGTATCCATATCTGGATACCACCGAACAACAAAACATCAACCGCCATATATGGCAGTTAGAAGCAGTTAAAGGCAGTTGATCCAGAGAGGTTAGCACACATGATCGAGAGCTTTCAGGAAATCAGGCACCCGGTAGACGCGGTGCATTACGTGAAATTCGCCGAGATGATCGGCAAGCCAGCCACCGCAGTAAAACGATGATTGATGACAATAAGTTGCCGATCATCCCGTGGCGTGTTCCGGGTGGAAAATCTAAGAAGGGGGAAAACTGGGTGTTCCTGCCGGAGTTCAACCGTGCAATGCGTGACGCATTCGACAACCGTCCGAAAGAGCAGCGCGACGCGTGGCTGTTGTGGCTGGGGCTTTAATCATGAAAACCCAGCGATTTCTTATAGCAGTTGAAGGCGGTACCAAAGACGGGCGAACAATTAGCGCCGTCGAAATCGCAGCAATGGCGAAAAACTTCGACTACGAAGGCCGGGTGATCCCTGTGACATATGACTACTTCAAATGGAGTCCGATGCTTAGTGAAGTTGTTGGCATCGGTACCGAAAATGTATACGGGAAATTAAGTCTTTATGTCGAAGTTAATGCTACTGAAGAGTTGCGGGAAATTGCAGAAAGAAAGGTCGACCACTACCTAGCACCGGCAATTAACGGATGCAACTCATGGGCAACATTAGTTGAAGTCGCTGTAACTCAATATTCAACAATATATGACGTAGATAAATTGCAGTTTGAAAGGGGGAACCATGCAAACGCCATTTTACGCAGCCGCTAACCGCGTGATCCGCATGTACGGAATGCGTCAAGAGCAAGCATTCAGAAACAGCCCCGCGCATTCTCCGTCCGAAATCCATTGGGCAAGCGAAATGCTGTATTCGCTGGCTGGCGCCGCTGGATACGCAGCAAGTAAAGAAGCGATCGGACTGCGCAATGCAGCAGACCACTGGCGGAACCATGAGAAGGTTCCCGACTTTTTCCCAGAAGAGATTGAGGACTAACCATGACCATCGCAGCAAATTGTCCCTCCCTTGCCGCCATGTTGACCCACGGCCAGCAGATCACCCACCGCCGCCACACCCGCGGCTGGCTGGAACTGCCGAACGGTCGCCACTTCCAGCCAAAGGTTGCCGACGTACAATTTATTCCAGGTATGCGTAAGCCGTTCATGTCCCGCCCGCGCCCACGTTGGTTTGCTCGCTTGATGGGGATATTTGCGTGAAGTTGGCCAAATCCGTTTCGTGGTTCTTCTGGCCCGCATTTGTGTGTCATTGGGGTTGGCTTATGGCAGGGGATCTTTATCAGGCTGGCCAGGTGTTATCAAAAGTATTGGTTCTACTCTTCACCGCGTGACACCTGCCGCGCCCTTCGGGGCGCAGCCCTATCTGTAAGCGCACCTGTAAAGGTGTTCTTTCAAATAGGTAATTAATAATGAATGGGGGATTTATGGGCGCTATTACACAAAGTCAGGAAACAAGGAAATTGCCATTTCGTGATTTTTGCGTCGAATGGCGAGAGAACGCCAAAATAAATCAAAATGTCGCCTGCCGTCATTTTAATGCCAACCATAACAGCCAGGAACAAGCCGATGAAGACCGAGAGGTGATTTTGTTCCGGGCTAATCGTATTGCTGAAAGGCAAGGAAAGAAAAAACCTTTTCGCACGTCAGACGCCAAACGCCGCTTTGAGACATTCACCGAGGCCGAGCGGGAATTAATCGTCTTGGCGATGAATGCCGAAAGTAAATTAGGTCGCTGTCTACCGAAGTTTATTTCCATCGCTGACCGAACGCTGAATCTTTAATTAACAGCCTGTAAAGCACTGGCGCGTTTATTCCGTGCCGGGATTTGTATTGCCTGAAATTGGAGGTACCGCCATGCATTACACCGTTTACATCCTTATTGCCATCGTCCTGTTAGTCAATGGAACGCTGGCCATCCACTGCTGGCGCCGCTGCCGCGCACCGGCTTCACGCCCAGAAGAACGCAACTACGACTAACTAACCGAAGAGGTACACCATGAAACAACAAACCGTTATTGAAAATTTGAACGTAGTAAAAAGTTTTATCCGTGCAGCTTTCAAACCTGATAATGCTTTCGCAGTTGCCCAGAGTAAATTATTAGCGGGGATGATTGACAATGCCCTTGTTGAAATAGAAAACCAGCAAAAACGCATTAACGAATTGGAACAATATAAAGCAGGCTGGCTTTCAATCATTAACGCTTGCAATGAAGCCTACCCGCATTGGGCGCCATTATCTGAAGCCGATTTCCAGCGGGTCACTGATTTAATCAAGTCTGTAGCCGCTGACCCTGTAGGATTCCACGCCCGCGACGCCATTCTCAACGGGGAAAATGAACATTTCAAACGCCGTTATTCTAAACACGGCCGCCGCGTTTTCTTCATTCAAGAGAAAGGTTCCCCATTAATCGAAGCACGCCAAGTGATCGCCACCCAGGCACTGCAAGCCTTAATCATCGCAGGGCTGAATACCGACGCCTGGGAAAACTACGCCGACCTTTCTGCCTCCGCCTACGCCATCGCCGACGAGTTCCTGACCGCTGGAAAACCATCTGACCCGATGCAGGAGAGCTATTTCAGCCGCCAAGAAATCAACCTTTTCCGTCAATGGTTCAATGCCATTGAAGACACCAATCGCACTTTTTTGAACGATGCAGATAGCGCTGCATACCTCAAGATTTTGGCATTTTTGGAAGAATCAGCCCCTAAAGGCGGTGCGCAATGAGCATCCATATCAAGATTGGCGATCGCTTCGTCATCACCAGCGACGTGCACCAATTCATCCTAAACCAACGGGTAATCGGCAAGGCTGGCGAAAGCGCAGGCAAAGAACGCCTGGTTCCGCTGGCCTACTGCCCCACCATCACCCAGTTGGTTAATGTCCTCGTTCACCAACACGTCCGCGACTCCGACGTCCGCAGCATTTCAGAACTGGCCGCCAAGATTCTGCGCATTGGTCAGAAGTGTGAAGCGGCATTCAATGGCGTCGAATATAACGAAGAGTTGGGAAGAAAATACAGCGCGAAGTTTATCGCGAAGTCCGAACTATCAAGCCAAGAAGGGGATGTCAATGCCGGGTGGATCCAATTACATGACGGCAAGGGAAAGTAATGACGACTCACGAACTGAAAATCACAACAGCCTATTTCCATTTTGTTTGTGCTGGCGTGAAAAAAGCGGAGTTTCGCCTTAATGATCGTCAGTTTAAAGAAGGAGACCTGCTGAAGCTCTGCGAATGGTTGCCTGAGGCTGAAGGCTATACCGGTGATTACGTCTTTGTCCGAGTAACAAATATCACCGATGTTAGTCAATGGGCACCGGGTTACGTCATGTTAAGTTTTGATTTTGGCCCCTGGAAGTCATGAAGAAAGACCCCCGAGGCCGCATTGCCCCGACTCCGCCGCTGCCCTATCCGGGTGGCGGCGCTGTCGCGTCTGATCTCCCCTTCTCCTGGAATGCACCGCACCCAGCGATAAACCCGCGCCAGGAAGAAACCCCAACTGCACCAGCACCGCAATCGCTGGCCGGTATCATCGCGCTTTACACCACCGAACGCCTGCACCTGGCCGAACAGGCGGAAGCCCTAAGTGAGGCAACCTGGCGCAAATACTTCAACAGCGAAGAACGCGATCCAGAGCTGCACGAATTCAACCAAGAAAGACGCCTAAGCCAGGCCAAACTGGCGCGGGAATTGTACCGCTATACCCCTTCGTTAGCCGCCCAGGCTGACCTGAACGCCCAACCAAAATTTATCCGCCAACCGCTGCAACAGCGGGTCGACTATCTGCGCCGGGAAGAAGGTGACGATCGGGCCAATGCGTTTTTATGCGACATCGTTAAAAGCGAATTGGCACGATTGGACATGGTACGCAACCGCCAGCAAACTATCGGCTTTCGCCACATGGCAGGCCGTGAAGGTCTGGATGCCCTGCTGAGTTTGCCGGAGCTGTACCAGGACGAAGTTAAAGGGCTGGCCGTCAAAGTGGCCACCCACATGGACATGCTGTTCGTTGAGCAATACGAAATGCTCGTCGTCGACACAGAGGACATCCCGCTGGATGACATGTTGCAGCTTTACCGCCTGGTGGCCAACGAGGCGGCAAGGTTGTCCGTACAGCCGCCGGGCTACCATGCATTGCTGCACGAAGGCACCCGCCGGGCGGAAATTCCCTACCACCTGATCCCCGGTGCAATAGCCCGTCTCCGCTGCGCAAACTGGTGGTATCGCAAACTGTGGCGCCTGCGCTGTGAATGGCGGGAAGCCCAGCTCCGCGCTGTCTGCCTGGTACACAAGCACGCGTCCGTTTATATCAGCCATGACGCCCTAATACACAAACGCGAACAGCGCCGCAAGGCAATGGAGTTTTTCAAGGCGCATGAGCTGACCAATGAGGACGGCGTCACGCTGGCGATGGAAGACGTGATCGAGGCCAGCAACAGCAACCCGAAGCACCGCCGCAACGAAATGATGGCCTGCGCTAAGGGGCTGGAGCTGTTAGCCGAAATGCGCGGCGACTGCGCTGTCTTCTATACGATCACCACCCCGTCCAAATATCACGCGACGCTGGCGAGCGGAAAACCGAATCCGAAGTGGAACCACACCACCCCACGCGAAACCAGCGATTACCTGGTCAATCTGTTTGCCGGTATCCGCAAGGCAATGCACCGCCAGGGCTTGCGCTGGTATGGCCTGCGCGTGGCCGAGCCGCACCACGACGGCACAGTACACTGGCATTTGCTGTGCTTCATGCGCAAGAAAGACCGCAAGGCGATCACCACCTTGATGCGCAATTTTGCTATTCGGGAAGACCGGGCCGAACTGGGGCCGGGCCTGGGTAAAAACATCAAGCCGCGTTTTGATGCCGAGCTGATCACCAAAAGCAAAGGCAGCCCAACCAGCTACATCGCTAAGTATGTGAGCAAGAATATTGACGGGCGCGGACTGAAAGACACCATCAGCAAAGAGACCGGGAAGTCACTCAAAGACACGGTGGAGAACGTGACCGCCTGGGCATCACTGCACCGCGTGCAGCAGTTCCGCTTCTTCGGCATTCCCTCCCGCCAGGCTTACCGCGAATTACGGTTACTGGCCGGGCAACTGACCCGCAAGCAAGACCCACAGCAGCCAAAGAAACGCGGCGCCCCGCAACTGGGCGACAAGCAGATGGACGATGTGTTGGCCGCAGCCGATGTCGGGTGTTTTGCTACCTACATCAGCAAACAGGGCGGCGTGTTAATACCGCGCAAGTACCACGTAGTCCGCACCGCTTATACCTCGTCAGACACACCGAACGATTACGGCGACCACGGCACGCAAATTTATGGCGTCTGGTCGCCACGCTTGGGCGATGCCTCCCGCATCTGTACCCACACCGGTGACTGGAAAATGGTACGCAAGACCGAAAGCAACACCCCGAATTCGGCGACCGACGCCAGCGGCGGCGATCGCTTCGGGTTTGACGTTGACCGTCAGGGCGGCCCCGACGCCCCTTGGACTCGTGGCAATAACTGTCCCCTTGAGCAAAACTCCAACAGCGAAGGGGCCGACATTGCCACACAGCAAAAGCCTGAAAGCATCAATTTTGAGTTGTTAGGGTACAAAGACCGGCGGTCACTGTTGAAAAGAATGCGAGAAGAAGAGCCGAAGAAGACACAGGAACGGCGCCAGGCCAAACCGCCGCCCCGCGGAGAGCGTGTATTATCACCACAACAGGATGAACTAATCGGAAAACTGGATGATTACGCGTTTACCCTGGGGATCGACATTAGTCGGACGTCTCTGCGCCGACTGGCCCTAGGAAATACAGTGGATATAGATGGGATCAGATATAGGGCAGGAACTGAAGGTGTGTTGTATATAACTCCACCATCACGAAAACAGAAAAATAAAAACTTAATGGATAAGGTAACTAGTTTGCAAAACAAGTATAGTATTTGATAGTCATCGTTCCATATGGGCATGAATGTTAGTAAGGATTTAATAATGAGTGATGGAGTGATTTTCACAAAAAAAATTCTAAACAAAGGTTTTACTGGATCAGTATATAGATTTTTCGACAATGAAACCCACGCGGACAATTTTTGCAAAGGGCTAATTAGGATTAGCACACTAGAAGCCTGTCGGGGTTACGAGAACCCAGAACAAGGTGATAAAGACGAAGCAACATGGATGCAGAGAATTAGTTCTATGCTAGTTGATAGGTCGAGCAAGGAACAATCTAAGGCTTTGCAACATGCTAGCATCAATATACACCCTGATGCAGGGATTAATTACTATGAAAACATCACCGTTACTAAAAAGTTGCAAAACGCCTATGTTTTATGCTCAACCAAATATTTTAACCCTGATATTTTCTCAGAATCATTTGGCAAATACTGCGTTGAAATTTCAAATGCCCATGAGTTTTGCGATAAAGTCACAGATAGCATTGCCTTGCATTATAAAAACATCTCACGAATCACTGGTAGATATTCAGACATTCACTACACCAAGAGGGAGGGTTTAGATCTAAACGTACTACCATGTCACATTGGATTCCTAAAACCAGCCACTCCTTATGCATCACAAAAAGAATTTAGATTCTTATGGACATTGGAAAATCAAAATATTGAGTTGGAAAAATTAGATATAAACTGCCCTAAAATATCCACGATTTGTAAACGTATCAAATAACTACCCAATATAAAAAACCCGCTTTCGCGGGTTTCCTGTTAAATCACTTGCCCCTGGAGCAAGTCCAGCGCCATCTGCCGTTCGTCCGGTCTCAGTAGACTGAGTAGCGACCGCACCAGGCTACTGCCTGTTTTAGCACTGGGGCTGATCGTGTGCGAGAACGTGACGTTTAACACGAAGGTATGGCCACATTCAACATCAGAACACGCGCAATACAGGTCAGACAGCTTTTTATCTTTCCGGCACGTTTTCCGAATAATGGCGCTTTCATTACATTCCGGACAGTAAACCTTCATTACTCGCATAATTCCCCCGAATTATTCCGCTATACCTCTATTTTAGCGCTAATTGGGGGATCGCAACAGTATATAAATCAGCCTTATAAACGCGAAATCAGGCTGGCATCCTGTTGACTGGCGTCGTGCAGGAAGACAATTTCGCGCAATGATCCATAACACGCCCCGACTTCACCATTAGCGAAACCACCGCCAATATAAATAGGCACGGAATATGCAGAAATATCAGCAAGTTTCCCCGTTTTAGACGTGGCCGTGTCATAGAGCTTCCCAGACTCATAGCCGTAAATTTTACCGCCTTCAACGTCAAACAAGGCCGCCGCCGGAATATAGGCAGCATAAGGCGACCGGGAAGCCCCCAGGGCATCACCTGCCGGGTTCCCATTTTTCCAGGTACTATCGCGTGTACCGCAGCGCCAAGCCTCGTTCACGGTTTGCTGGTTTTTGATCATAGTGCGCATATAGGCCATGGACAGATTATTAATATCCTGACCCGCAGTGATGCCAAGCACATCCGCCGTATTACTGTCTGCCATACGCCCACCAATCAGGTAGGGATTGCCGTGGTACAACGTGACACTGTCCGTCAACAAATACCCCCCACCGGCTGAGGTGATCCGCACGGTAACACTGGGAACCACCCCGCTATCGTCATACATGACCGGTTCGCCGGTTTTTTGCATTTGGGCGATAAAATCAACACCACGCAGCGCGAACAGTCGTTCGACATGATTGTCTGCCGTTTTCTTGACGCCAAAGGCCGGGGCTGCCCAGGTTGTGATCCTGTCCAGCAGGTTATTATCAATAATGAACTTAAAACGCGCCAAACATCCTACCTCGTCGGGGATCACCCCGCCCGCGGCAAGAACTCGCGCCTTATGCGCATCAAATAGGGATTGTGGCGTCCAGATTGTTGCCGGTACCGGTTTGCGAAAACCTGTGTAAACTTTGCCGGAAGTCGTGCCGTATGTCATACATTTGCCTCCAGGGGAATGCGTTGCAGTATCCCCCAGTTATAGAGCGGATATGGGGTGACACCGTCCGGCTTGTACCAGAGGGACACCCGCGTCGAAGAGTCACGCCACGGTACCAACGGGTAAATTTCCCCATTAGGTGCCGGTGCGGTATTGGTGAAACCGATTAACAGGGCATCGTCAGTTGCCGGAACGGCGTCAAACTCAATAACGACCTGATTGCCTGACTGGGTAACACTGACAACATTTGCGCTTCCATTTTCAAGTGAGAAACCATCGCCAGGGCAAGCGCCAAACGTATCGACGTCACGCACTAATGCTCCTTCGTGCGGGTGCCAGGTCGCAGTGATCGTGCGACCTTCTACCTGGATGGATTTAACGTGCGTTGGCTGCCATAGCGTTATATTCGCGGGGTTTAAAGACCAAAAAAGCGCCTGTTCCAGGTATTCCCCTTGCAACACCTTCCCCCAGTTATTCAGGTGTGATAGCGAACCGTCAGAGGTCGCCCAATTAAGCGGCCACTTTGAGCCAGGCATAATTGCGCTATCAGGGTTTGCCTGTACGTAGTCCCATTGGTCAGTGGATGAAATGGAGTAATTAAACAAGACCTCCGGATCAATGACGTTGCCTTCCTCGTCTACCGTTCCACGCTGGGTATTAATGCGACTACCGAGCTGGTCAATGACCATTAATGGCGCATGAACCTGACCGGTAATGGCTATACAATCGCGGGCATACCCGCCGAGATAAGGCGTCATTCGGTTGTAATAAGCACCGGGGGCCGTGTTTGTCCCATTGCCGTTATCAGTTTCACCGTGTGCGATCAGGATGAAATCGACGCTGCACGGTTTGCCAATACCCGCGGCAATATCAGTACCACGCTGTACCATGCGTAAACCATTGGTATAGGGCACCGTTCCTTTCATAATTTCAGAGAATGCCTTGCCCCCGCTGGCACTGTTGGCAGAGTAGAAAATTGAAGGTGGCAGATTGGCAGCGTCACAGTCATAAATCAGGCGATTGGTCAGCGGAATGACATGCCCCTGGCGGTATTTGGCATTGACCATGTCAGCCAGTTTATCCAGGTTGTCGTCGGAAATAATGGTATCTGCATCGCTTGAAAATTCAGGCTTGCCATTGTTCACAGTGATTGCCCGCCCCCTTAGCGCCGGGTCACGGTTAACTTTGTTATAGCTGTTGGGGTCAGGGATGTTTCCGGCATCGGACGCCACGTTAAGCGACTGGCCGACAAAAGCAATGATACGCAAGGCCGCAGCCTCCACGGGCATTTCGCGTCCGCCCCGATGAAAGATAACCCCTGTTCCTGATTTAGCTTCCCCGGCAGGCAGATAACGAATAATTGCCCCGGTCGATGTCACCTTGTCGGCGCTCAATACAGGGCGATCACCCCACACTTTACGAGCGCCCCACATCAGCACATAGGAACCGTCCTCCGGCACGATTTTAGGCCCACTATCGCCGGTCACGTCGTCTAAAATATCTTGCACAGGCCTGTCCAGGCCAGCCAGCCATAAACCGCCATTTTCATCCATGCCGCGCAACAACTTTTTATCCTTACTCAGGAATACATCTTGCCAGCCTGAAATGCCGTTGCTGATTCGGCGGGGTAGTATCATGCCCAGGCTATCCTGGACGGGATCGTCCAAACCACACAGCAGCAGCCCGCCATTACCATCCGTGGCACGTAACAGCGTCTTATCCTCTGAGAGGAAGACTTCATGATAATCAGGGTACTGGTTAGCCTCCGCCGTTGGCATGATGCGCTTTAAATACTCCTGTAACGGGCGCGGTAAGTCGGCGAACCAGGCCCCGAAATCGTTATCCAGGGCAAACGCGACGCTCCCGTCTTTCGATGGGAAAACGAACTGCATATCGTCTGAATGAAAAGCCTGCATATTGTCGATGTGCAGCATTTTTTTCAGGTCGGAAACGGTGACGGTTTTTGATGCAAAAGCCTCATTTTTAACAACCGTAAGCAGGATTAGATCCTCGTCGGAAAGCGACTCCGACAGCGTCAGGTCAGACACACGCTTCCCCGTAGGTTGTTCACTCATTGGTAGCCCCTTGTGTTATCTCAATAGCAAATCGCAGGTGTAAATGTGCCGGGACTTCCGGGTCACTGTTCACGGCGTCCATGAACATTTTTTGCAGCGGGATCACCTCGTCTTTGCGATAGGTTTCACGCGCTTTGATAGGGTCGCCCAGCCCGGCGGCATTTTCGGGAATGATGCCCGCCAGACCTGCCGGGAAACGGTGTGCGTTCAAAATGTCCTGGGCGGATATGTTCTTCACGTTGGCAAACTCGTCCTTGGCGCTGATGTCGCCAACGGGGATAAACTTCACCCCTTCCGGGTCGCCTTTCGGGATATTGATGTACAGGTTTCGGAAGTTGCCGATCCCCTTGCTTTCCTCCACCTTGCGCTTGATCTCGTCTTCCATTTCATCCGACAAGTTGGCGTCCGTGGTATAGAGGATGCCGCCCAGATGGGCGCCGTTGTGGTAATAGCGACGACGGAATAAGGTTGCTTCGCTGTTGAGTAACGCGCTGTTAATGCCGCCGATATAATCAGGCAGCCCGTAGACCTGCTGTTGCGGGTCGTATTGCTTTACAAAAATCACGTCCTCCGCGTCATAAATCATCGGCGCCCCCTTTTGCAGAACGGCGAAAGAGTCATCCTTGCGCACCCGCAGGTACAACGACGGCAGCGGCGCCAGGCGAATGACTTCACCGAAATAGTTGCGCACCTTCAGCAGCGCCGCATCGCCGAAGGTGGTGAAATCAAACGCCGCCGCCTTCAGCTCTTCATGAGTGAGGCCGCCGCCGAGGTAGTCAGCCGACAGCATGTTGCGCCGGGCATAGACGACGCCGCCATGCTGGCCGTTACTGTTGACCAGGTTCGCCAGGGCAAGCCGGTCTATCGGTTGGGTAAAATGGTCGAACTCGCTGTCATACCAAACGTCTTGATAATCGGTACCGCTGGTTAGCACCATTTCCGGCGGCCCCAGGATGACGGAACCCGGCTTGCCGCCGTTCATATTGGGCATGGTGGAAAACTGTTTGCCGCCCTGGCGGCGGCGTTGCTGACGTTTTTTCTTTTTCATGCTGCCATTCCAAATGCCCAGGTAGATTTACGTTTGTGCTCGTAGTCGATCGGCTCGTTGGCTACGGCGTGAGAGATAGCGAAGAAGACGTCCGCATGACCGGTTTCGGCAGTGCGATCGGCAACAAAGGTCAGGCTGTTGCCGCTGGCCGTGGTGGTGCGACGGATAGCCAGGAAGCTGGCAGGAATTTCGGTCTGGTCTTTATCCCATTCGATGCGGTTTTCGCCGATGACGTCGATCATCTTCAGCACCAGGCGGTTTTTGCTTTCAACGCTGTAATGAATTGGCACAGCCTCCCGCATGGCAAAATGCTGCACCAGCTCGAACACACCGCGCCCGCTGCCGGTAATGTCGATACCGATATAGGTCATGTTGTAACGCTGTTTCAGCGCCTTGATCTGCTTGGCCTGATAGTTGAAGTTCATCCCCTGCCAGTAGAAGGTGGCCAGAACGCGGAACCGCTCCCCTTCATGCAGCGGCGGCGCCACGATGACAAAGGTTGAGGTATCGCCGGAGCGTGCCGGGTCGAACCCCGCCCACACTTCACGATTACCGAAAGGCCGTGGCGCATCGGGGTTGTGATCCAGCCAGGTATCGAAATCAACGCCGCAGCGTTCCAGGTCGCTGAATTTGAAGACGCTGTCCCCGGAGTCGACGAACACGCACATGTAGAGCATGTTGAAAGTGTCCGGGTTGTACTTGTTGCGTAGCCGTTCAATATCGACCAGTTTGTCGAGACCACCGGCCACCGCGTCTTCCATCGTGACAATGAAACGCCACTGGCCATCAGGACACAGGCGCCCGCCGTCCCGCATCTGGTCGAAAGTCGGGAATTTAACCGCGCTGCGCTTCTTGCTGCCTTTCTTCCACTCATCACCCGTCCAAAAGGGGTACGCCTGGTGCGTCTTGGCGCTGGGGGTAGAAAAATAGGTGGTGCGCAGGTGTTTATGGGTCGCCATGGCGGAAGACACTTCATTCAGCACATGGAAGTTAGGCACCCAGAAATATTCGTCACAGTACAGATGGCCACGGTGAGATTGCGCCGTGTTTTTATTGGTCGACAGGAACATCATTTCGGCGCCGTTACTCAGGCGGATGTCCTTGCCGGTCAGCGTCAGGTCAAACAGCTCCTGGGCGAATTTGACAATATAAGAGCGGAACACCTCCGCCTGGCGTTTCGATGCCGACAGGAAAATTTGGTTCTCCCCGGTCAGCACCGCGTCTTCGAAGGCTTCAAAGGCAAAATACCAGGTAGCGCCAATCTGGCGCGACTTCAGCAGGTTGCGCACCAGTTGGTGTTTGTTATCGCGCAGGGTTTGCTGATAGGCGAACAGGTTCTCTTTAGCGAAGTGCTCGAACTCCTCCCCCGTCAGCTTCGATATGTCGTTCTTGCGGTACTTTCGTTTTTCGGGCTTTTCATCGTCCGGCATCCCGGCGCCCGTCTGGCTGCCTGACCTGGCCGCCGCCATCTTCTCTTCGTGTTTATAACGCTGAGTCAGTAATCGGACGTGCTTTTCTATCAGCATGTCCAGCTCTTGCGCCTGCTCCGGGCTTTTATTGTCCCGTGGCGCCAGTGCCATGATCCGGCGATTAATACACTCTTCCACGCTTTCCGCGCTGAGCATGTCGCGCCAGCCATCTTTTTGCGCCCAGTGGTATATGATCCGCACGGAAGGCAGATTAAGCTCTTGGCGTATTTCTTGCGGCGTCCACTTCTTTATATAAAGGGAACGGGCAACGCCTTTTAATTCATCTGAATATTTAGCCATGCGCTTATTATGCAGTGCAAAAAATAACGAAAATGACAACTAAATATCGGATGCATTCGGTAATAGGGTTATATCCGAACGTATAAGAAAAAAAGGAAATGCGAGAGCATCAAATATTCGCAATACTGCAATTCGCCAAGTAATTAAATTTATCCTCAACTGATTAAAAGGTCTGTTATGCCTCAATTAGTTTCTGATTGGAAACGTGTCTGCACGTCGGGCACCTCCGTAGACGGGCGCCCTATCGACCCGCAATGGTTGATTGATTGCGCGAACAATTACAGCCGTGAGACATACACCGCACTGCTGTGGCCTCAACATGAGGATGATATTTCAATGCGTCAATATGCCTATAACATGGGCGAAGTTGACGAACTGAAATATGAAGAAGTAAACGGCGTAGTTGAGCTGTATGCGAAATTAATTCCCAATCAGTTTTTGATTGAGGCTAACCGTATGGGGCAAAAGCTTTTCACCTCCGTAGAAATCATCCCAGACTTTGCCGGTAAATATTCCAATTACTTAATGGGGTTGGCCGTTACCGATATTCCGGCCAGTCTCGGGACAGAAAAACTTTCCTTTGTATTTGACGGTGAAACTGTCGAAGGCACCCGCGGCGCGGTGGAAGCATTCACCCTGGGGAAATTATCAAAACGCAGTGACAACGACGGCGGCAAAAAAACTTCTTTCTTAGGTCGCTTATTTACTAACGGTAAAACCTTCACCCCCGAAGACGACATCACCGATCCCCCATCCGAAGAGGACACAGGAAAAATGGATGAATTAAAAACCCTCATTGAAGCGCTGACCCAGCGCCTTGATGCACTGGAAGCCAACGCCAACGGCGACGCCGCCGCCAGTACCCCGGAAGAAGCCGCGGACGCAGTCGCCGATCTGGCCGATGAAATTGCCACAGTGGCCGACGAAGTCGCCGCCGCCGCTGAAGAAGTTGCAGCCAACCCGGAAGACGAGGTGAAGCAAGAAGAGTTCACCGCGAAAAAAGCCAAGATGGCCCAACTGTGGCAAACCTTCTCCGCCAAGACGCCCGCAGCGAAACGCATGTCACGCCGCCAGGCACGCCGTCAACCAGCAGCCAAGTCGGAATCGCAGGACTTCAGTGTCCTGAAAACCCAGCTTGCGGCGTTAACTGAGCGCATGACCCAGCTGTCGGCTCGCGCGACGCCATTGCCCAGCAAGACGCCCGCAGGCGGTAACGAGCCGTTTGAATTCGTCTAACGGCGCCTAATCACCACTTTCAGGGGATGCAGACATGCAACTGAATCAACGCGCCTTTGCGCTTATTAACCAATACCTGGGCGGTCTGGCGCTGTCCTATGGCGTGGACAACCCGTCACGCTATTTCTCGCTGACCGACCCGAAGGAAACCAAGCTGCGCGATGCCCTGCTGCATAGCTCTGCATTCCTTCAGATGATCACCGTGATGGACGTCGACCAACTTCAGGGTCAGGTGGTTGCCGTCGGCAATCCGGGCCTGTTTACCGGTCGCAAAAAAGAAGGCCGCTTTACCAAGAAAGTCGGCGTTGACGGCAACGAATACAAGCTGGTTGAGACCGACTCTTGCGCGCAATTGACCTATGCCCTGCTGTCAGTTTGGGCCAATGCGGGCAGCGAAGAAGAGTTCTTCCAGCGCGTGACCAACTTCAGCAATGAGTCCTTTGCTCTGGACATGATCCGCATTGGTTTCAACGGTACCAGCATTGCCGAAAACACCGACCCAACAACCAGCCCGAACGGCGAAGACGTTAACCGCGGCTGGCACAAAATTGTATTCGACCGTTCACCAGGTCAAATCGTTACCGACGGTGTGGTACTGGGTGAACACGGTGACTACAAGTCACTGGATGCCATGGCGTCAGACTTGATCAACACCAAGATTGCCGAGCAGTTCCGCCAAGACCCGAGTCTGATCGTGCTGTGTGGCTCCGACTTGGTGGCGGCTGAAGAGTTCCGCCTGTACCAGGCTGCCGACAAACCGACGGAGAAGAACGCCGCGCAACTGCTGAGCAAGTCTATTGCCGGTCGCCCTGCCTACGTTCCACCGTTCATGCCGGGCAAACGTCTGATCGTCACCACCCTGGCGAACCTGCACATTTACACCCAGCGCGGCACCCGCCAGCGTAAATCGGAATGGGTCGACGACCGCAAGGCATTTGAAAACAAATACCTGCGCAACGAAGGCTACGCCGTCGAGTATGACGAGCTGTACGCCGCGTTTGATGAAAAGGCCGTCACGATCTCCGACGACGTCCCCCGCGCCTGGTGGCGAGTAACCCCTAACCGACAGTAAGGATTGAACATGGCACTTTCACCCTGCCAGCGACACACCGCCCGCATCAAGGCCGAAAAGGCCCTGGCGGAAGGTCGCGCACTGAGTAGCAGCCCGGACAGTTTGAACGTCCAGTTCCGCAGCCTGGACATGGACGTCGCCCGCCTGCGTGACTTGCCGCAAGTCGCCGACAGGGTGGAAATGAAGCGCAACATCCTGCTGCCGAAATGGACGCCGACGGTAGATCAATACCTGAAAGACGGTATCGCCTACCAAAACCCGACGTTCGCATATTGCGTGATCTGGCTGTTTGACGTTGGCGAATATGACATGGCCCTTGAATGGGCCGATATCGCCATCGAACAAGGCCAGGCCACCCCCGAAAACTTTGGCCGGACGTTCCCGGCCTTCGTGGCCGACACCATGCTGGCCTGGGCAATGGCCGAGGCTGACGCCGGTCACAGTGTTGAACCGTACTTTAGTCGCACCTTTGCCAACATCTGCGACAACTGGCGGCTGCACGAAGAAATCAATGCCAAGTGGTACAAGTTCGCCGGGCAACTGCTGCTGAAAGACAAAAACGGCAAGGTACAGCCCACGGCGATCGACGACGTGGCCGTCCTGGAACAGGCCGACGCCCTGCTGGCGAAGGCGCACGAGTATCACCCGCCGGTCGGCGTGAAGACGTTGCGCGACAAAATCGCCGCCCGTATTCGGTCGCTCCAGGCCAATTAACGACTACCGCAAGCCGGGGCGGGCACGGTGGAGGCTGATAACCCGTAAGGTTTTCGTGGCCAAAGAAACCGGTTAGCCCGCTTCTCTTTCACAGGTGATGTATGAGCTTAGGATTCAGTGGCAAAAGCCTGGACTACCAGGACGTGACGATCGCCAATACCGCCGTGCCATTCTGGCCGGACTTGAACCTGGGCGAGTTTCAGAAACAACGCGCCATCCCGCCGCACATGGACGGCGCTATCGCGGTGCAGGCACTGCTGGCCGCCGTCGGTGAGGTGAACAAAAGCCTGGCGGGTTACGTGGAACAACAGCAGGCCAAAGGGTACGACGCAGCCCTTGCCGTGCCGGGCGCCACCGTTGACGGTGAAAACCAACTGACTGCCCAGTACAAAAAGGCCGTGTATGCCCGCGCCAAAGCCGATTTGCTGGGCGAATTCGCCAGCATTGGCCGCCGGGAAACCCACCCAGGTCAGGAGAGCAACGAGACCCGCGAATCGCTGATCGCCGAGTCGACGCTGGTCATTCGCAACATCAAGGGCAAATCCCGCGTGGGGGTCAGCCTGATATGAGCCAGTTAACGAGCCTGACCGCTTTTTTGCAGGAAAATCTGCCGGTTAGAGTGCGTGACTTTGACAGCTACATGGACGACCAGAAAATCGTGTCCAGCAACAAGGACATGGGGGATGGGACAGCGTCGCATCGGATACACCACCTACACCGGCGAACTGCGCTGGGACGACTGGCCCTATCGCCTGTGTGACCCCCAGTTGCTGTACACGCTGGTGCTTGTCTGGCTGGGCGACCATGCCAATGACCTGCGCGAAGAACTGGGCCTGGAAGACCCGGACATCGACCCACAACCCATTGACGAGCAAACCGCGATTGTCAGTGTTTCCGTCCCCCTTGGTGGACTCGCTGGGCATCATCGAAGACGAGAACGGGCCAATACCGCACGCGGGGACACGCTGGCGCCTGGGCGACCCGGTGGTGCTGATTGCTGAGTCTGCCACCGTGTACGGCGCCGACACGGTCGGGGCCAACGTGGACGGCAACAGCGAATGATCCATGGCGAGCTGAATAAAGCCCAACTGGTCGCCCTGAAAGAGGCGCTGGCCGCCGGTGAAATGCCAGCAAGAAAGCAGCAGCGCCTGCTGTGGCGCATCGCCAAGCTGGGGGTGATCACCGCCGCAAAGCGTAACGCCCGTAACCAGACAGACCCGGACGGCCAGCCCTGGGAAAAGCGCAAACGGGGCAAAAAGAAGATGTTACGGCAGTTACCGAAATTGCTGCACGTCAAGGAAATGCCGGAAATTGGTGCCGTGCGTATTTATCTCCAGGGTGGAAAGTACCAGAACGCCGGGAAATCCGTCGCCGCCGGGTTGATTGGCGCCGTTCACCAGGGCGGCGCCAGTATCCAGGGAAACGCCGGTACCGCGCCGCGGCCCAGTAACCAGGACAAACCGGCCAACGCCCGGCAAGCCAGGAAGCTGCGCAAACTGGGGTACAAGGTCTGGCGCGGCAAACGGTATGCCAAGGCCACGGCAAAAGAAATCACGGAAAAAATGAGCATGGCCCAGGCGGGCCTGCTGATTAGAAAGCTAAGCGGTAAGCCGCCGAAGCGTACCTGGAAAATTGATATTCCCGCCCGCGTATTCCTGGGCGTGAGTGACGACGAGTTCAACCGCATTCTTGCCCGCCAGCTCCAGGCTATTGGTTTTGGTTGGGATGTGAAGGCACAAGACATTAAGGGGAAACAATAATGACCTGGCCGAATGTCACCATTAACCAGCTCAACCAGTACCAGGGCACCACCAACGAGGTGGAGCGCGTCCTGTTGTACATCGGTATCGGCGCCGCGACCGGCGGCCTGCTGTCAGTCAACAGCCAGTCGGACTTCGACGCGCTGCTGGGTACCGACGACAGCGTGCTGAAAAGCAACGTGAAAGCCGCCTTTGCCAACGCAGGCCAGAACACTTTCGGCTATGTCCAGGTATTGGCCCCCGATGCCAAAACGGAGGATTGGGTCGCTGCCGTCAAAGCGGCGCAGGCCGTGGCATCCGTAGAGGGTGTGGTGTTGCTGACCGACGTCAAAGCCAAAGCTGACATTGAGGCCGCCAATACGTTACGCGCTGATCTGATTGCCCGTTCCGGGCGTTGGGTGTGGTTCATCCTGGGCGTGCAAGGTATCCAGGCCGAAGAGGACTGGGCGGAGTATGAAACGCGCCTGGCCGCACTGGAGAACGGCGTCGCCGCCTTCGGCGTGCAATTGGTTCCGCGGCTGTGGGGCAATGAACCCGGTGTTCTGGCCGGTCGCTTGTGCAACCGTGCCGTGACAATTGCCGACAGCCCGGCCCGCGTAAAAACCGGCGCCCTGCTGGACATCGGCAGTGCTGAGCGTCCAACCGACAAAGACGGCGTGGAAATTAGCCTGGCGAACCTGCAAACGCTGAACGCCAACCGCTACAGCGTGCCGATGTGGTATGCGGATTTTGACGGGATGTACTGGGCCGACGGCCTGACGCTGGACGTTGAAGGCGGCGATTACCAGGTGATCGAATACCTGCGCACGGTCGACAAGGCCGCCCGCCGGGTGCGTTTGCAGGCCATCACCAAAATCGGCGACCGCAGCCTGAACAGCACGCCGGGAAGCATTGCCGCCAATCAGGTGTTTTTCAGCCGCGTACTGCGCGAAATGTCACGCAGCACACAAATTAATAACGTTGCGTTTCCGGGCGAGGTAAAGACGCCACGCGAAGGCGACGTGGTGATCTCCTGGCTGGACAGGAAAAACGTCAGTGTGTACCTGACCGTCCGCCCGTATGAAAGCCCGAAGGGGATCACCGTTAACATCTTGCTGGATACCAGCCTGGACACGGAGTAACCGCCAATGAGCACCAAACGCATTTCGGGGCAGTCGTTCGACATCGACATGGGCGGCGTTGCCATCCAGGTGAAGAACATCTCCCTGGACATCACCGACGACACCGAGGTGTCGAAAACCCGCGGCATTCCTGATGGGTATACCGACGGGGCCGTCGCCGCCGAAGGCGAAATTGAGCTGGATACCAAGAACCTGAAATTAGTGCAGTCGAAAGCCCAGTCCGCCGGGTCATGGCGTGGCATTGAGCTTCAGGACTTCCTGTTCTACGCCAAGGCCGGGGATGAAGAACTGAAGGTCGAAGCCTACGGCTGCAAGCTGAACGTTTCCAACCTGCTGGCGATCGACACCTCCAGCGCCGGAACATCCAGCCACAAAATCAAGTACCTGGTCACGTCGCCCGACTTTGTGCGGATTAACGGTATTCCGTACCTGTCCGCCGAAGACACCCGCGACCTGCTGGGCTAAGGGGACAGGATGCAAGATCACGAAAAGAAAATCCTGACCCTGGCCGCCATCGGCGCCGTAATTGCCCTGGGGCAGGTATTGAACAGCAAAGACCCGATCACCCCGCGGCTGATGGTCGGCCGCATCATTCTGGGGTCTGCCGTTTCGATGGTGGCCGGGATCGCGCTGGTGCAGTTCCCTGACCTATCTCCGGTCGCTATCAACGGCATCGGGTGCGCCCTGGGGATTGCGGGTTATCAATTCGTCGAGCGCTGGCTACGCCGCCGCGGCAACAAGTGGGTGCAAGGGGAAAACAATGACGTTAAGTGAAAAACAGCAGCTTTTTACCAAACTGATCGCCCAACTGATTTTATGGGCCGATGAGAAAGGCTATCGCCTGACCTTCGGTGAAGCCTACCGCACACCGGAGCAAGCCAAGTTGAATGCCCAGTCCGGCAAAGGGATCGCCAATAGCCTGCACACGCAGCGCCTGGCCGTCGATTTTAACCTGTTCATTAACGGGCAATACCAGACGGACAGCGCCGCCTATTTGGAATTGGGTAAATTCTGGGAAAGCATTGGCGGCAGTTGGGGCGGTCGATTCTCCCGCCCGGACGGCAACCACTTTAGCCTGGAACACAACGGCGTCCGCTGATGAACCTGTCGCCGATCGCCTTACTGCTGGCGCTGGGTACCGCCTTTGGGTGTGGCTGGACGGCTGCCGGGTGGTACCAGGACAGCCAACAACTGGTTATTGAACGGGCAGCCACCGCCGGGGCAGAACAAAGCCGCCGGTATACAGAACGCATGGCCGGGGCGTCGGCCCGACTGCTGGAAGAAAAACTGGAGGCGTTGCGCGGCAATGAAATACGTACTGAGCGGGAAATCCGCACTGAAACGGTTAAACCGGTGTTTCGCAACGTGTGCGCTTCTGACGATTTTGTCCGGCTGTTCAACGCCGCCACCGACCGCGCCGAACGTGCCTTATCAGGCCAACCTGCGCAGCCGCTGCCCGACGGTGCTACCGCGCCTCACTGACGCCACCGGCAGCGCCATGACCACCGCATTATTGGAATATCAAAAGCTGTACCCCCTATGCGCAGCCCGCCACAACGCGCTGGTTGCAGAAATTGAACAACGAGAGAACGGGATAACACCATGAGCGATCAAGTAATAATCATTCTGACCGTAGCAGGCGTAGACATGGCCTTCCAACCGACCATCACGGCGTATAACAAGATGGTCAACGAGACCAGCATGGACAACAAAGTCGCCCCGGCGACCAACTACCTGCGTCGCATCGTGGCCGCCGAATCGAAAGACGCGCTGGAAACCTTCCTCAAACAACCCAGCGCCGGGATGCAAATCGCCGCGAAAGTGAATGAGCGTTTTACCCCTGAACTGGACATCCAGATAAAAAACTGACGGAGCGGGTCAAGGCGATCGAGTCCAACGAGCTGGAGCAGCTTTTTGCCCTGCGGCGCCATTATCTGCCGCAGGAAACGGACGACGACGAAAGCCTGGCCCGCGCCAGTTGGCTGGATAACCGATATTGGAAATATATGGGCATTGCCGTTAATAACGGCATTGCCCAGGCATTCAAAGGCGAATCATGAAACAGCTCGACTTTACCCTAAGCCTCATCGACAAAATGACCCGCCCGCTCAAGCAGGCGCAGTCGGCTGTCGGTAACTTTGCGGAAAAGTCGCAGGGCAATTTTAGACAGATTGGTGTGGGCGCCGCCGCAATTTGGGGCGTCACCCAGTCTATCAAGGCCATGCTGGGGCCAGCCTACGAAATGCAGCACGCCCTGGATGAGTTATCCCTGCGCGGCGTGGACACCAAGGCCCTGAACACATTGGCATCCGACGCCAACCGCTTCAGCATCCGCTACGGCAAGAACGCCGTTGAATTTGTTGCGTCGGCGTCGGCCATCAAAGGCAGCATTGCCGGGCTGACCGACACCGAACTCCCCGCTACGTCATCGCCGCCAATACCCTGGCCGCTGCCACCAAAACCAGCGCGGAAGACGCCAGCGGGTTCATGGGCGCCATGTACAACCAGTTTAAAAGCACCGCGGACAAGATGGGCAAAGTGCAGTTTGCTGAAAAGCTGGCCGACCAGGGCGCCTACATGGTGAAAACCTTCGGCATGGACATGGCCACCGTGCAGGACATGCTGGTCGGCAGCAAGGGCGAAGGCAGCAACTACGGGATCGGGATGGAGGAACAATTCGCCGTCCTGGGTGAACTGAATCGCACCATGGGCAGCGAAGGCGCGGGCGCCTACGAACAATTTCTGAAAACGGCCCAGGCCGGTGCGCAATCTCTGGGGCTGAGTTTCACCGACGCCACCGGCAAGATGATGTCAATGCCGGACATGCTGGAAAAACTCCAGGGCAAATACGGCAAGACCATCGAAGGAAACATCAAAGCCCAGGCCGCGCTGGACAAGGCATTCGGCGAAGGCGCCAACGTCATCAAGCAGCTCTATGACAACGTCGGCGATCTGCGCAAAAACATGGATGCCATGGGCAATGCGCAGGGCATGAAGCACGCCACGGAAATGGCGGAAAAAATGGCCGACCCATGGCAACGCCTGGTTGCCCTCTGGAACGCCATCAACACCACCATCGGGCGCACATTGCTACCGGTGCTCAATCCGGTGTTGGCAAAAATCACCGCCATCGGGGAACGGTTCGCCAAATGGGCCGACATGTTCCCAAATATCTCCCGTTGGATTGGCTATATCGTGCTGGGCCTGTTGTCACTGGCCGCCGTGGGCGCGGTGATCACCGTGCTGGCTGGTCTCTTCTCATTGCTGACCAGCCCGATATTGCTGGTTATTGTCGCCCTGGGGGCCTTGGCCTGGGCCGTGTATGACCAGTACCAATACTGGAGCTGGGCATTTAGCGAGATTGGCAAAGACCTGACGGCGCTCTGGGGCCAGATTGTCGGCGTATGGGATAGCGTCACCGCATATTTCTCCGGCGTGTGGGCAAGTCTCACATTGGGCTGGCAAATGGTGGTGAACTTCTTCACCGGGCTGTCACCGTTGGCCGCCTTTAAAGGATTCGCCACCGCCATCACCAACGTATTTAGCGGGCTGTGGGACTACCTGAAAAGTGCGTTTAACGGCACCTACAACTGGATTGTGGGCAAGTTGAATCACCTACCCGGCGTCAATATCGCCCTCAAAGACGACACACCACCGGGGGCACAAGGCCCGGCCCAAAACGACGGCCCCAGCACCCCGCAAGTCTTAACCGGCGGCCAGGCAAAAACCGTTGGCCAGGGCGGCATCGGTCGCCAACTGAGCCAGGCCAACAATAACAACAGTAAGAAAATCGAAAATAATCAGAACATTGGCAGGATGGAGTTCAACGTAACCACCCCACTGTCTCCGCAACAGCTTCAGGAATATCAGGAAATGTATGGCTGACGAATTGTACATCGACCTGCTGATCACCGACCGGGACTTCACCCTGAATGCCGGGAATGAGCCGGAACTGTGCAGCAACCGGATCAGTATTGGCCAGGACATCAAGCACGCGCTGATGGAGTCCGGCTTGCCTGCCCTGCTGATTGCCGAGCGCAGTCCGACCCTACGCGCGGACATCATCATGCAAATGATCATTCTGGTTGAAGACGACGCCCGCCTGGTACCGGGCCAGATTTACATCAACGAGGAAAGCAGCACGCGCTTAACCATCCTGGCCGAAACCTACGAGTTTGGCCCGATTGACGCGGGGATCACCTATGGCGACTAAACCCACTATCGACTTTGAAGCCTCCCTGCATGAAGGCGGGATGCCAGTCACCGAAGAACAAGCCCGCGCCGAGTTTGACGCTATCGTCAAACAGGAAGGCCTGATCACCAATACGTCCAAAATGTCTCCGTTCTGGCGGTTAATCACGGCTATCGTCACCGCGCCGGTCATGTGGCTAAAAGACGTGTTGGTCACAGCCATAATGCCGAGCATGTACCTGGCGACCGCCTCCGGGGCATTTGTTGATCTGTTCGCCTGGGCGCTCAATCTTGAACGGAAAACAGCGACCGCGACCGCCGGGCTGATCACCTTCATCAAAACTGACGCCAGCGTGGCGATCACCATCCCCGCCGGTACCTTGATTCAAACCGAGCGCATCAATGACAAGGTGTACGCCGTCGCCGTTAACATCGACACCGTCATCCCGGCTGGCGTTGCCTTCCAAGATATTGCGGTCACTGCGACCAAACCGGGAACCGCGTATAACCTGGCGCCGGGCTATTACCGTATTTTGCCGAAAGAAATCAGCGGGATCGCCTCAGTGGAAAACCGCGACAACTGGCTGAGCACGCCCGGCGCTGACGTGGAATCTGACGACGACCTGCGCGACCGTTGCCGCAACCAGTACAACCTGGTCGGTAGCTATCATGTTGACGCGGTCTACCGCGGCATGATTGCCGCCGTGGCCGGGCTGAGCACCGACCGTATCTTCTTCGAACATGACGCGCCCCGCGGGCCGGGTACCGCCAACGCCTTTTTATTGCTGGATACCGGCGTGCCGTCCGCATCGTTTGTTGAGAAGGTTAACGATCATATCAATGGCCAGGGCTATCACGGCCATGGCGATGATATGCAGTGTTTCCCCATACCTGAAACCCACCACGACCTGACCGTCGAGGCCTGGTATTTCAGTACCTTGAACCTGGACGACAACGAGCAGGCCGAGCTAACGAAGAAAATCACCAACGTCGTGCGCTGCGCCTTCCGCGATAACGCCGACTACCAGGTAACAAAAAGTTGGCCACATAGCCGATTTTCATTCTCACGCCTGGGCGAAGAGCTGCACCTGTTGTTACCTGAACTGGAGTCACTGAAATTCTCTTTGCCGGACATTATCAGCGGCCTGAATATCCCGCGTCTGGATGCGCTGCACGTGGAGCTGACCAGTGGATGAGAAGAAATTAACGATCACCCTCCCCACCTGGTTAAACCGTGGCGAGGTTAAAAAACTGGCCGCCGCCGCGGGCACGTTCTGGCATAAGGTGCGCGGCTGGATAAGTTGGCCACTACAGCAAACCGACCCGCTCACATGCACCGTGCAGATATTGCACCTGTTAGCGTATCAGCGCGACATCACCCGCTTTGACGGTGAACCGCTGGGCCTGTATCGCAAGCGCGTTAAGTTCGCGTTTCTCAACGCCCAGGACAGCGGCAGCCTGGCAGGCTTTCAAAACATTTTCCGCCGCCTGGACATTGGCGAAATTGGCCAGGCTGAGCGCCAGCCGGGCATTGACTGGGATGTCATTATCATCCGTCTGAATGACAGCCAACTGGCCAGCAACGCCGCGCTGATGCAGGAAATTATCCGCCAGTACGGGCGCACCTGCCGCCGGTATCAGTTTCAGGTGGTTAACACCGCTACCGCCGTCGTCCATGCTGCGCAGTTTGATAACGATCACCAGCTCGTTGCCGCGCAACCCGGCATTGACGCAAAAATCATGACCGAAGACCCGTTCAACCTGCTGACCGAAGACGGTTACTACTTGACGGTATAACGAGGAAAAACACGATGTCCGCAATCATTACCCGAAAATTTGAGCAATGGTGCGCCGAGCGAACCGCGGCAAACTTGCCCGCCAGGCCGGACACCTTCATTTTTGCGTTTGTCCCAGGGCAAGACCCTGAAGGGGAAATGGACAGGGACGAGGCGTTACCGCCGGTCAGTCAAATTATGTACCAGGCACCGGTCGCCCAGCATGGGCTGATTAATACGGATGCTGTGGCCTACTCCGTGGTGATGGACACCAGCGTCGGCGACTTCGAATACAACTGGATCGGGCTTCAGGATGCCGCCAGCGGTACGTTGTGCATGGTTGTGCATACCCGCACACAAAAGAAAATCGCGACCAGCGGCCAAAACCAGGGCAACACGTTAACCCGCACGTTGGTGATGGAGTTCAACGGCGCGGCGAGTGCGTCGCAAATCACCGTCAACGCCTCCACCTGGCAAATTGACTTCTCCGCCCGCATCTTCGGCCAGGACGAACAATTGCGCCTGGCTAACTGGGAAGTCTACGGCCAGGGCGCATTTTTTGGCGACGCCTTCCTTATCGTCAGGAACGGCGACACCTTTACCGCAACAGCCGGTCGGGGCTACGTCGGCGGCATACGTACCGAACTGGCTACCGACCTCCCGGTCGTTGTCACGACCAAACCAACAACAGTCTGGGCCGACGTGAGCTGGCAAGGAGCAACGACCAGCCGTTGGTCAGCCCGCATCGCACTGACTACCGCCGACAACCTCTCGGACTACTCCGACGCGCAGGGCTATCGGCACTACGTAACGGCGCTTGCCAGCATTGCAGCAGATGGCAGCGTCACCGACCTACGTAAAAAAGGCTCCCAGGGCGAACAAGAAGCCGACCGCGAATTTTTGCGGAAAGCCGCCAATTTGTCCGACCTAGCCGACGCTAGCGTCAGCCGTGACAATCTGGGACTGGGTGAGCTGGCCGTTAAAGATGTGCTTTACGCTCACGACGTTGGCGCTTATAGCCAGAGCGAGGCCGACCAGAAGTTTTTTCCATACACAGGTGGCAGTGTAGAAGGCCCAATTAAAGTAAAGGGCGATATCGTTACTCAGGGGGGAGTTATTACTTTCCGCAATCAAGAAGGCATCCAGACCGGGCTGGTCGCTGCTTATGATGACGGATCGCTGTCATTCATACACAGCGATAGCGGGCGCGGCTTCGGCATTGATGCGAGCGGGAAATTCTATACCACAGATGCGATACCTATTTACGAGTACGGCGCCCGCGTGTACAGCCCGAACAATACCCCGACCGAAGGGGCTATGGGGCAGTTGTGGTGGTGGCGTGACAAAGTAACCGGCCTTATCCGTCAAGGAGGTTACATTGAAGACTCTCGCAGCGAAAAGTTTTTGACCGTCAATTTTGCAATTAATTTTCCGAACGCTGCTACGGGATTCTCATTTACGCCTGCTGCCGTGCCAGACACCAGTAACATGAATATTTCAGTTGCGAGCTATACGGGCAGCAATATGACTATCTACCACGGTATACAAGAATTTAAATTTTTCTGGGAGGCAGTCGGATACTGATGAAAAGCTACGTTTATAGCGCCAAGAATAATGCCTTTTACCCGATCTCTATGAAAACAGTCTATCAAGCGGCAGGCAGTTGGCCACGCGATGGGAAACAGATCGACGATAGCGTTTATCTTGAATTCGCCGCAACCGTGCCGCCTGCTGGCATGGCCCGAATTACAGGTGAAAATGGCTTGCCTGCCTGGGTCTCTGTGGACAATTAACAATGTGGAAATATTCTCGCTTGGGCTTTCCTGAAAACCTTCAGACAGTGACCTGCTCACTGTTGACCGTGCATCCCTGGACATACGGTGCATCCCAGGTCACGGAGTCAGGGCCATATCTTAGCCCGCAGAACGCCGTCGACTACCTGGCTGGAAAGCTGCGAGGCACTGGAGGTGCTCAGGATGTAGTTGTCTTCCTGTTGACCAGTTACACCTTGCCCGACTTCAAAGCAACACTGGACACCATGGCGAACGTATTCCCGCTGCCGGTATTTATGCAGACGGCCCGTAAGAGCGCAGCAGCCCTTCAACTGGAGGCAACCAAAATGCAGTTGCCTGGCGTTATCGGCGGTGGTTTACCGGCCAGCGTCCCTTTGTCAGTCGGTACCTGCCGCACCGCGATAAATGCGCAGCGCCTGACAAATGCTGCCGCGCAAGCCAGCCAGGGGGCATCACTGGAAGGTATAGAAACCGCACTAGTCTCACTGGCGGCCATGAGCCAACAGGCCAGCCAGGCCGCCGCGGATGCCCTGGCCGCGCTACAGGGGAAAAGTGTCCAGGTCTGGACATACCAGGCGCACGGCGAACCGTCCAACATTGCCGCCGACATCATCAACGGCGTGCCAATTCCCGATGCAATTTACACCATGGGCGCATTGTTTGCGGGCGACCTGGCAGGACTGAAGGGGATGATCACATGACACAAATCATTATGCTGGCGTTGGACGGCGAAGCCATCCCGTTAAAAGAAATCCTGGTCACTCCTCAGTTGCAAATCCCGGACAAAGACCAATCGGGACAAGCATCCAGCACAGCGACGGCAGAGCAAGGCGTCAAGGCTAAAGAGCTGCGCGTCTCGGGAATTGTCCCATTCAAAACACCGGAAGTGCTCAGCCGGCTATTTGCCCTGGCGGAAGCCAAAGGCAGCAACGGCGCAATGAAACGTTATCGTGTGGCGAACAAAACCGCGCAACTAGTGAATTTCCGGGAAGGCATGTTCTCCGGTTCAATCGACGCGGCCCCCCAGTCCAGCAAAATGGCCTGGCTGGTCAACTTCACGTTGAAAGAACAGGACAGCGTCGCCGAAAAGGCTGCCGCTCGCACCGCGGGCAACGTGAAGAACAAAACCCAGACAGCCACCGGCGCCAACGGCACACCAGGCGCCGCTGGCGAAGAGGGCAAGCAGGAATTAACCACGTTTGAGAAATTCCTGAAAAAAATCGACGATAAGTTGGCATAACCATGAAACCGATCACCACATTGCAAATTGACGCCCAGACCGTGCCGATCGCAAGCCATGAGCTGGTTCTTGACCTTAGCGGGTGCGGTAGAGGGTTCATCACTGCTGAAACTGACCAGGTCAGCACTGGCAAACTGATCCGGGTAAACGTCGGCTATAACGACCAGACGTTGCGCTGGTTTACTGGGTATGTTGAACGCGACCAGGCCGCGGATAATGGTTTCCGCCGGATGTTCGTGCGTGAACTGGTCGGCGTATTCGAAAAAAGCTGGCCAGTGTCCATGCAGCACCCCACGTTACGCCAGGTTGCGGACAAGCTGGCCGCCGATTCCGGCCTGGCATTTATTTTGCCGGACGGCAAAGCCTATACCGACACCCCAATCCCCCATTTCGTCCACAGCGGCACAGGCTGGCAATTGCTGTCCAATCTGGGCCGGGCATTTGGGATTGCTGATTACATCTGGCAGCAACTGCCGGATGGGACGGTGTGGTTAGGCGCCTGGCAAGATTCGCGTTTCGCCAATCTGCCGATCGACATCCCGAATGAGTACGCCAAGGCCGCCGGGGCTGGTAACAGCATGACATTACCGACTATCCCGGCCCTTCGCCCTGGTGTGCTGGCGAACGGGCAACGCATCACCCGCGTGGCATTGAAAGACGACGACATCACCCTGACCTGGACGCCGCTAAATGCCCAGGGCAAGCCCAAACAGAAAAGCCCGTTTGAGCGCCAGTTAGAAACAGCGCACCCGGAGCTGGCCGCGGGGTTACATTTGCCGAAATTGGCCCGCGTTGAAGCACCTACCGAAGGCGCCAGCCTGGGCGACATTTCCGACCCCTTCCGCCCGCGCTTTGCGGTCGATGTACAACTGCTGGACGAGAACGGCGCGGCAAACCATGAAACGCCGGTTTATCGCGGTGTTGCCCTGCCGGTACCCATGGCCGGGGATGAATCGGGCTTGATGCACTACCCGCCCGCAGGGACACAGGTCGAGCTGGCTTTCACTGACGGCAGACCGGATAAACCCTTTATTCGCCAGGTACTGCCTCAAGGTAACAGCCTGCCCGGCATCAAACCGGGCGAACAACTCCAGCAGCAGAGGGCAGAGGTATTCCAACGCGTCAGCCAGGCAGGAGACTGGCAACGAGAAACTGACCAGGCGATCCAGGAAACCAGTGCCACCCGCACAATCACCGCAGACGAAGAAAGCCGGACGCTAACCCAGCGAACAACCACTATCCATGCCACCGATACCACCACAGTGATCGGCACGGCCAAACTGTTGGCGGGGGCTATCGTCCAACTTTCCCAGGGTGATTACAGCATCGGGACAACGGGTAAGCTGTTAGTAAAAGCCAACAGCGCAACACACAAAATTAGCGAGGATGCCCAGGCAGAGATCGGCGGCCAGCTCACAGAGAAAATTACCGGGCTACGCCGCAGCATATCCGCCAGCCTGGAACTGATTGCCAGCCAGGTGCATGTGGGTACCACTGACACCAACGTGTTATCGCTGATGCTGGAAACCCTGGACGTGGTGCAGACCCTGGCACAGCGCACAGCAGAGCACACACATTCCAACACCGGCAGCCCGACCAACGCCAATGACATAGCCGCCACCGGCACCACTGCCACCGAACTGAAGAACAGCTACAGCCCCCTAATCAAATGATCTGGGCGGAGTCCTCCGCCCTCACTCCAATATGACCGCCTGACACGCCTATAGAGCGCCGCACCCGCGACGCCACACGCGCACGCCTGCGCACCATCAAACACCGCACCACAGACCGCCCACGCCACCAGAATTTGACGGGACGGAATACTCAACCGACGGAATCGGCGCTACACCGCACCCGCCTGCACGTTTTGCGTACTAAAAATATTGCAAAAGAATTTTGGTGCAAACGCCACCGCCAGCCCGCGCCGTGGCTGGGGTTCTGACAAGCACGGCCAATTGCACGCGGTGCAATAAATTTCAGTATTTTGCAAAGAACGCCCAGCGCGACGCCTGGGGCGCTATCGCTAAGTGATTGGTTTAAAATGGATCACATTACTTTCCGTCTGGATCGTCGCGATAAAATGCGACGTCGTAACAAGTTGCGGGCAGCACATGAAAGCCAGTAACGGCGCGGGTTGGCGGGTAGTTTGTGCAGCAGTGTCGCTTTGCAAAAGTTGCAGCAATTGGATCGGCAGACGATCGCGGGTGGTCAGCAGTCAGCAATGGCAAGAAAGGATATGATAAAGCCCCGAAAAACGGGGCGTTTATGTCGATGTGGTCAATGTGGTCAATGTGTGGACATTGAATGAAATAATTCCTTTTACTTCATTGTGTTACTTCCATTACCTTAACCCTAAAGGGGTAAATGCAGGAGTAGTTTGCGCCAGATCAATCAATTACCGATGGGGGGCGGAATTTTAGCCCTGCGATTTCCACTTACTCGCTATCTAGTTGATTATACAGCGGCCACCTTTTGTGACGATGGCAGCCAATTTCATGCAAAACGCTACGCATTTTAGTTGCAAAACTTATAATTTTGCTTTCGAATGAAACCCGGTGATGCTCATCGCCCGCGAGAAAAGGATGCATGATTGCTTGTTAAACGTTCAGTGACCAGCAGCCTGGCCAAGGCGCTGTTTTGCATTGTGATTTTGTCCGTGCTCTCTACCGGGCTGGCGCTAACCACCGTGGCTGACAGCCTGCGTGACGCCGAAGCGGTCAACATTGCCGGTTCGCTGCGCATGCAGAGCTACCGGCTGGCCTACGATCTCACTGGCCCGGCTCCGGAGCTGGAACAGCATCTATTACAATATCGGCAATCCCTGCAGGCCCCGGCGTTGCAGAAGCTGGATCGTTTTTACGTGCCTGCGGAAGTGCGGGAAAAGTACCTGTCTTTGCAGCATGCCTGGCAACCCTTGGCGCAGCAGATCCAGGCCGGCCAGTCGGCCGACTATCAGGCCAATATCGCCGGCTATGTTAACCAGATTGACCATTTCGTGTTGGCGCTACAGCGTTATTCCGAGCTGAAACTGACTATTGTGGCGGCCATCAGCATGCTGGGTTTTATCGCCATCATCGGCCTGGTGCTGTTTTGCATCCGTTTTATGCGCCGTCAGGTGGTGGCACCGTTAAAGCACCTGGTGGATGCCAGCCAGCGCGTGCAACAGCGGGACTTTAACCACCCACCGCTGGATACCGCCCTGCCGAATGAGCTGGGCGTTTTGTCGCAGGCCTTTACCGCCATGTCGGGCGACCTGGCCAAGTTGTATGAGTCGCTGGAGCAGAAAGTGCAGGAGAAAACCCAGCGTCTGCAACAGGCGAACAAGACGCTGGAGGTGCTGTACAACTGCTCGCAAGCACTTAACGTGCGGCAGATAGACCAGCAGGCATTTGAGAAGATCCTGCACATCGTGCGCCAAAGTGAAGATTTGCACTGCATCCGGCTAAACGTGGCGGACAGCCTCAGCGAATGGCAATTGCGCAGCGGCCGCCCTTCGCCGACGCTGGCCTGGCAATCGCTGACCATTATCCAGGGCGACAAACCGCTGGGTGAACTGAGTTGGCAGCATAAGGAACAGCCACCACATCCGCACCTGATGCAGAGCGTGGCCAATATGCTGAGTCGTGGGGTTTATTTTAACCGCGCGCAGAAACAGCATATGCAATTCTTGCTGATGGAAGAACGTGCCACCATCGCCCGCGAGCTGCACGATTCTCTGGCACAGGCGCTGTCGTTCTTGCGTATTCAGTTAACCCTGCTCAGGCGCACGCTGGCGGACAGCACCCCTGAAGCCCAAGAGATTATTAGCGATTTTGACCAGGCGCTGGCCGACGCCTATCGCCAACTGCGCGAACTGCTGACCACCTTCCGCCTGAACATTCAGGAGGCCGATTTGAACACCGCGCTGCACCAGTTGCTGGCGCCATTAAAGGTTCTTACTGACGCACGGATTCAGTTACACTGTCGGCTTTCTTCCCAGGCGCTCAATGCCCAGCAGCAGGTGCATGCGCTACAGATTGTGCGCGAAGCGGTGCTTAACGCCATCAAACATGCCCAAGCACAGGAAATCGTCATTCGCTGCGAAATGACGGCCGAGGGTGATAACAGCATCAGCATCGCTGACGACGGTTGCGGCATCGCCAGCCTGAATGAACCTGAAGGTCACTATGGTCTGACCATCATGAGCGAGCGCGCTGCGCGACTGGGAGGAACGCTGCGCATCCAGCGGGGTGAGCCGGACGGCACGGAAGTCCGCCTGACATTCCCGCCATAAAATCAGGACTGTTCACTCTTCGTTACGGTTTAGCTGAGTCTAACGGTCTATTTCAGGATGTTCGTGGCGCCAATCGCCACTATTTTATAAGAGTCTGTCCCACTGTGAAGCGTGCTGCACGGCGCGTTTGAGTGGCTTTACTCGCTACAGGGAGCATATTTCATGGTGATGAAGAATTACCGAGTGATGATCGTCGACGACCACCCGCTGATGCGCCGCGGCATCAAACAACTGCTGGGGCTGGATCCGCTGTTTACCGTGCTGGCCGAAGCCAGCAACGGCAACGAAGCCATTACGCTCGCGCTGCAACACACGCCGGACGTGATCCTGCTCGATCTGAATATGAAGGGTTTGTCCGGCCTGGACACGCTGAAAGCGCTGCGTAATGAAGGTGTGGATGCCCGTATTATCGTGCTGACGGTGTCAGACTCACGCAGCGACGTGTACGCGTTGATCGACGCCGGTGCCGACGGCTACCTGCTGAAAGACAGCGAACCGGAACAGTTGCTGGAACACATTCGCGCGGCGGCGGAAGGAAAGAACGTGATCAGCGACGCGGTCGCGGACTATCTGTCATCCCGTAGTGAACAACACGACCCCTTTGCCGAACTGACCGAACGCGAGCTGGACGTGCTGCAGGAAGTGGCGCGTGGCCTTTCCAATAAGCAGGTAGCGGCCCAGTTGCACATTTCTGAAGAGACGGTGAAAGTACATATTCGCAATATGCTGCGCAAACTGGATGTACGTTCACGCGTGGCGGCAACGGTGATGTACCTGGAGCACAAGAGTCAATAATCTCTCCCCGGCATGCCGGGGAGGCTTTATTCGATGGCGGCAAGCAGCGCCTGATGATGCTGGTGAACCCAGCCCTTGTTGATCGGTCCCCAGTTTTCCAACTGATAGAAACCGTCGTTATTACGTACGCCCTGCTGAATAAACTGCAGCTCTACCCCCAGACCGGGCAAGGCTTTCAACACGTCTTGCAGGGTCCGGCGCGGCCAGCCGGTCAGCTCCATCAGACGCGGGACGTTTGGCCGTTCGCTATGGCTAATCAGCCAGCACAGATAAAGACGACGGGCAAATACCGGGTTAATTTCCATGCCTTGCTCCTGCATTAAAGTGAGTCCTGATTATTTTTTGACAATCCCGAATACTCAGGCCATTGATTGTCATTAAATTGTCTTAATCGCGCCGTTAACGGTAATGACGGTGTAATTAGGGGTTTCTTCTACCGTTATTTACATTATCTCCTTTTTTTCTCCACGCTTTCCCCCCCCTTCACGCGTAAAGTGCATAAGTGCCGGAATCCTTCCCAGCCACTGAGAAAACGCAATTCCGATGCGTCTTAAAGATAGAACAAGTCATAACGAGGTTCGCGCTGCATGGCCAATTTTTTTATTGATCGCCCGATTTTCGCCTGGGTCCTGGCAATTATTCTTTGCCTGACCGGCGCCTTGGCGATTTTTTCCTTACCGGTGGAACAATACCCGAATCTGGCGCCGCCGAACGTTCGCATTAGCGCCACCTATCCAGGTGCTTCGGCACAGACGCTGGAAAACACCGTCACCCAGATTATCGAACAGAACATGACGGGCCTGGACAACATGATGTATATGTCGTCGCAGAGCACCAACACCGGGCGAGCCACGGTAACGCTGACCTTTGAAGCAGGTACCGACCCCAACGAGGCGATGCAGCAGGTACAAAACCAACTGCAGGCGGCGATTAAACGACTGCCGCAGGCCGTGCAGACCCAGGGCGTGACGGTGTCGAAATCCGGTGATACCACGCTGATGATGGTGGCCTTCGTTTCCACCGACGGCAGCATGGACAAGCAGGACATTGCCGATTACATCGTTTCCAATCTGCAGGATCCGCTCAGCCGCATCAACGGCGTGGGCAGTATGGACGTTTACGGTTCGCAATACGCCATGCGCATCTGGCTCGATCCCAACAAACTTAACAGTTACCAGCTCACCACCCAAGACGTCGTCAGCGCGATCCAATCGCAGAACGCCCAGGTCGCCGTCGGTCAGCTCGGCGGTACACCCTCCGTCGATAAACAGGCGCTTAACGCCACCATCAATGCACAGTCTCAGTTGCAAACGCCTGAACAATTCCAAAAAATTACCCTGCGAGTCAACCAGGACGGTTCATTAGTCACGCTTGGCGATGTTGCCACCATCGAACTGGGTGGCGAAAACTATGACTATCTCAGCCGCTATAACGGCATGCAGGCCGCCGGCATGAACATCAAGCTGGCCTCCGGTGCCAATGAGTTGCAAACCGATCAGTTGGTGAAGGATAAAATCGCCGAGCTGTCGCAGTATTTCCCGCATGGGCTGGAGGCGAAGGTCGCCTATGAAACCACCCCGTTCGTTAAGGCCTCAATCAAAGACGTGGTAAAAACCCTGCTGGAAGCCATTGTGCTGGTGTTCCTGGTGATGTACCTGTTCCTGCAGAACTTCCGCGCCACGCTGATCCCGACCATCGCCGTGCCGGTAGTGTTGATGGGCACCTTTGCCATTCTTTCGGCCTGCGGATTCAGTATCAACACCCTGACCATGTTCGCCATGGTGCTGGCCATCGGGCTATTGGTGGATGACGCCATCGTGGTGGTGGAAAACGTCGAACGCGTGATGAGCGAAGAAGGCCTGTCGCCCAGGGATGCCACTCGCAAATCCATGGGGCAGATCCAGAGTGCGCTGGTCGGCATCGCCATGGTGTTGTCGGCGGTGTTTATCCCAATGGCGTTCTTCGGCGGTACCACCGGCGCCATTTACCGCCAGTTCTCGATCACCATTGTTTCTGCCATGGTGCTGTCGGTGCTGGTGGCGATGATCCTCACCCCTGCCCTGTGCGCCACACTGCTCAAACCCATTGCCAAAGGCCACCATCACGGCAAGCGCGGCTTCTTCGGCTGGTTCAACCGCATGTTCAACCGCAACGCCGACCGCTACGAGCGCGGCGTGGCGCGGGTGCTGCACTCCAGTGTGCGTTATATAGTGATTTACCTGTTACTGCTCGGCGGCATGGCGTTACTGTTTATCAAGTTGCCGACCTCCTTCCTGCCGCAGGAAGACCGCGGCGTATTCACCGTCCAGGTGCAATTGCCGCCGGGTTCAACCCTGCAGCAGACCACCAAAGTGGTGGAAAAAGTTGAACACTATTTCCTGACCAAAGAAAAACAGGACGTGCTGTCAGTGTTCTCTACCATTGGCGCCGGCCCCGGTGGGAACGGGCAGAACGTGGCACGCATGTTTATTCGCTTGAAAGACTGGGATTTGCGTACCTCCGGTGCCAACAGCTCATTCGATATCATCGATCGCGCCACCAAGGAATTTAACCAGATTATCGAGGCGCGGGTGATTGCCAGCAGTCCACCGGCGATTACCGGTCTGGGCAATTCTTCCGGCTTCGATATGGAACTTGAAGACCACGCCGGCCTGGGTCACGACAAACTGATGGCGGCACGCAATCAACTGCTGCAACTGGCCGCAGCTAACCCGTTGCTGTCCCGCGTGCGCCACAATGGCCTGGATGACAGCCCGCAGCTGCAAATTGATATTGACCAACGCAAAGCCCAGGCGCTGGGTGTTTCAATTGATGACATCAACAACACGCTGTCGACCGCCTGGGGCTCCACCTACGTTAACGACTTCGTCGACCGCGGTCGGGTGAAAAAAGTCTATGTGCAGGCCGCCGCACCGTTCCGCATGCTGCCTGGCGACATCGATAAATGGTTCGTGCGCAATAGCGCGGGTGGCATGGTGCCGTTCAGCGCCTTTGCCACCTCCCACTGGGAATATGGCTCCCCACGTCTGGAACGTTATAACGGCAGCTCAGCGCTGGAAATTGTGGGCGAAGCGGCAGAGGGTGTCAGCAGTGGTACCGCAATGGCCGAAATGGAAAAGATTGTCAGCCAGTTACCGACCGGCTTCGGTCTGGAATGGACCGCCATGTCCTACCAGGAACGCCTGTCCGGCTCGCAGGCACCGGCGCTGTATGCCATTTCGCTGTTGGTGGTGTTCCTGTGTCTGGCGGCGCTGTATGAGAGCTGGTCGATCCCATTCTCGGTGATGCTGGTGGTGCCACTGGGCCTGATTGGTGCAGTTGCGGCTACCTGGCTGCGCGGACTGGAGAATGACGTTTACTTCCAGGTCGGGATGCTGACCATCATCGGGCTGTCGGCGAAAAACGCCATTTTGATCGTCGAATTCGCCAACGAGCTAAACCAGAAAGGTCAGGATTTGATGTCAGCCACATTGGAAGCCTCACGCATGCGCCTGCGGCCGATCCTGATGACCTCGCTGGCCTTTATCTTCGGCGTACTGCCGATGACCATCAGCAGTGGGGCCGGCTCAGGCAGCCAGCATGCGGTGGGTACCGGGGTGATGGGCGGTATGATTTCCGCCACCCTGCTGGCAATTTACTTCGTACCGCTGTTCTTTGTGCTGGTACGCCGCCGCTTCCCAGGCAAGCCGGCAGCCACCGCCAAAGCGCAAGACGTCGCGCAATAGCAGACAAAAAAAAGCAGCGTCGGGAAACCGATGCTGCTTTATCTCGAACGAGTGTCTCGTTCCCTGGGTGCTTTAATCACGAACAAATAAACCAACCTTGTTATCAACCTCAACGCAGTGTCAGTTGCCTAACATCTCTTCGATGAAGTCTTTCCAGTTTCCCAACTCACGATCAACCATAATAATTTACAACCTCAATTAATAGACGAAGCGAATTCTACGCCTGTTTTTTGAGCAAGTGAAGAGCTTCGGGAACGATGCCACCCACGAAAACCGGGGATAGTGCACATTTTCGTATTTATCTGATCAATGGATATTCCCGACTATTCCCTTCCGGTATTAACTCATCAAATCAGCGGCAGAAAAGATCTAACCCGGCCGCAGTTGGCAAGCGGCCGGGTAATTTGCTCGGCAAAAGTTAGAAATCGACGCGTAAGCCGAGGTTATAACGACGGCCTTCCAACTGCGGATATTCTCCCCAACTGGTGGTGCGTTTTGGCGCACTATCGAAAATGTTGTACACGCCCGCCATCACCTGGGTGTGTTTGTCGAAGTGGTAAATTACCCCGCTATCGAGCAAAGCATAAGCGCCATAGCGGGTATGGTCGCCGGTCTCCTCATTGCGGCTGCGATAATTGACTTTGGACCAGACGTCCAGCGCCGATGTCGCTGCCCACTTGGCGGATAAATTGGCCATGTGTTTCGGGAAGTCATTCAGGGCATAACCCTTATTAACGCCGTTCTTCTGTTCGCTTTTGTTGAAGGTGTAGTTGGCGCTAAAACTCAGAAGGTCCGTGGCCTGCCAGTCTGCGTTAAGCTCAAGACCGTAGACGTTGGCCTTGCCAATATTGAAATACTTATCGATGGATTCTGCGCTATACCCGTTAACCACGCAGGGGTGGTTCGCGCTCGCTTCACAGATATTCACCTCCGCGATCTTGTCCTTGAAGTCGGTATAAAACACCGTTGCGTCAAAAGAAAGATCGCGATTGTTGTTCCAGTACAGCCCCAGTTCGGTGTTCAGGCTGGTTTCCGGTTTCAACTCGCTGTTGCCCACCGACAGATAGGGATAAGGCGGGTTACTGCCACGCGGCGTAATGAATTGATCGGAGTTTTTCCCGCAGCGACGGTTTTTTATAGCCGGAAGAAACACCGCCCTTCAGCGCCCAGGCGGAATCGAGGATCCAGTTGCCATAGAGTTTCGGGCTAATGTGGGTGCCAAAGTAGTTGTCGCGATCCATACGCGCCGAGGTAGTCAGTGAAAAATCATCAATATTCCATTGTCCTTCGGCGAACAGCGCCCAGCCGTCGCGCGAGATTTTGGTGACGGGCTCAATCCCTGGTGCCCGCTTGCTGTCAGCATAAAAATCGTCATTCAGCGTTTCACGGCTGTAGTTGGCGCCAAGGGTCAGGTTGTGCTCACCCAGGCTTAGCTTGGCTTGGCTGTTCAGCACATAATTCTCGCTCTGAATATGCTGTGGCGCCAGCGTGCTGGTGTGGAAGGTCGACTCGCCTTTTTCGTACTGGAAATAGCTGGTGGTGGCCACGCTATCTTCCGCATACCAACCTGAGTGGGTCAGGTTCAGGGCGTCACGATCAAAATCCCAACCCCAGGGCGTACCGCCACCTTTTTCCGTCCGGCTACGTTTTTTCTCCCCTTTAACCAGGTTCAGATCGAACAAATTGGTCTCATTGGCGGCAAAGCCGAGCGTCATGTCGATCGACTTTTTGTTGTTCTTGCTGAACGAGTTGGGTTTTTCGTCCCTCGCGTCGATCGAGATAATCTGCCGACAGGCTGAGTCCCAGAACATCGGGTACCAGTGGGCCCATCAGGAACAGGTTGGTCTGTTGGGTATTACCGAACTCCTGATGTTGTTGCAGGAAACTGTTTGCAGCGATCGAGCCCATCCAATCTCGTACGCCAAACGGCTTTTTGGTAATGACGTTGACCACGCCGCCGATGGAGTCCGAGCCGTACAGCGATGACATCGGGCCACGGATCACCTCAATACGATCGATGGCCGCCACCGGCGGTAAAAAGCCGGCTTCAGTGCCGACATTCTGGCCATAGGGACGGGATTCGCCGGTATTCTGCTTAATGCTGTTGACCATGAACGAGGTGTAACTCGAGTCCATACCGCGGATCATAACGTCGCCGGAAACCTCAGTGCCGGCACCATTGCTGACCGACACGCCAGAAATATCCTGAACCGCTTCGGCCACATCGTGGCTGTTCTGCTTCTCGAGCGTCTTTTGATCGATAACCGAAATGCTGGCCGGGGCATATTTCTTGTTCTGCTTGAATCCGGAAGCGGTGACCACCAGTTGGTCTTCCTGCGAGGCGTTATTTTTCTGCTCTGCCTCCCCTTCCTGCGCATAAGCCTGAGGGGCAATAATCAATACCAGCGCCATTGCTCTGGCTATTTGGCTGCGTTTTCCCATGAAGTGTTGATCAATCATAACTATTCCTAATAAAACCTGTTTCCGATTGGTGTTGTAGCCCGCAAAGCATCCAAAAACGGCGGCGTAACAAGAAGTGAGTGGCCAATACCTGCCCACTGCGCACATCACCGGATAACCCCTGTTGATAGTATTTTTATTTACACTTCTTAACAGTTGGCGGCGAATATAGCGGATATTTCCCCGCCTTAAAACGAAATGAAAATCATTACATTCATTAAACAAACGGGAAACAAGATCGCTTAACAAGCCTAATTTATAAGGGCAAACGAATAAATTACTTATATTTCAAATACAAATACAACTATCACTGTATGATTAATTAAATGATATTGATATTAATTATCAATATCATTAGCATCCTTGAATCGTAAACTGATGTAAAGGAATGTATATGAAATTATCCCTGTTCACCCCAGGCAAAGGTTTCTCTTTCAGCACCCTGACCTCCGCCATGCTGCTGCTGTCTTGCTCAACGCTGGCGGCTGAGCTGCCAGAAAGCCATTTCCAAACCAAACCGGTAGGATACGGCCTGTATGAGCTGGCATTTGATGGCCAAAACAACAGCCTGTTTGCCGCCTCTACCCCTTCATTCGCCAAAGATAAAAACAGCGGCATTGTCTACCGCATCAATCCGGCCACGCTGGCCACCGAGGGGAAGATCGTTACCCAACGCCGCGCCTTCGCCACCGCGCTGGATGAAGAACGCCATGTCTTGTACATCGGCAACACCGTGGATGGTTCAGTAACGATGATCGATACCCAGAGCGGTAAAGAACTCGCTACCGTCCAGCTCAGTGAAAGCATGAAAGAAGACCAATTCGTCCCGACGCGTGAAATGGTGCTCGATAAGAAAAATCAGCGTTTGTATGTCTCTGGTACTTCGAAGAAAGGCGTACTGTGGGTGATCGATACCGCCAAACGGGAAAAAATTGCCACCATCAGCGACGTTGGGGAATACCCTACCGGTCTTGCTCTGGACACCGAACGTGGCCATATCTACTGCGTTAACGGCGGCGGTGAACTGATTACCCTGGACGCCACCAGCCACAAAATCCTCAAGCGTCTGGTGGTGGAACCCACTAAAAAACACTTCTTCTTGAATATCAGCCTGGACAGCAAAACCGGCCGTGTCTTCCTCACCGATCCTGACCTGCCGAAGGTGCTGGTTGTCGATATCAACAGCGGCAAAATCCTGCACCAGATTGAGGTGATCAACTCTCTGGCCGTGCTGTTCAACCCGGCACGCAGCGAAATCTACATCTCGCACCGCGAGGCCAAACGCATCAGCATCGTGGACAGCAACAGCTACCAGGTCAAAAACAGCATCCTCACCACCGCACTGCCTAACAGCCTGGCCCTTTCTGCGGACGGCAATACCCTCTTTGCCAGCATCAAGCAGTCCAAGGAAGAGATGGAGAAAAAGCAGGATTACCTGCTCAAGATTAATCTCGGCGAACTATGAGGCAGGTAATGACGAGTTTTATGATTCGCCTCTCCGGTGGCGCACTGCTGTGCCTGCCGGTGATGGTGGCGCAGGCTACGGGGGCCGAGCAGGCTCCCCGCCCACAGAAAGAAGAAACCCTGGAGGTGGTCGCTTCGCCGTTCAGCGATGACGGCAGCACCGAGAACACCGGCTCCTACACCACCAGCCAGATGACCACCGCGACCGGCTTGCCGCTGAGCATCAAGGATACGCCGCAGTCGGTTTCGGTCATCACCCGCCAGCAAATTGACGATATCAACGCTTATTCGCTGAAGGATATTCTGCGCTGGTCCACCGGCGTCAGTGAGAGCAACTACGATAGCGAACGCTCCTCGTTCAATTACCGCGGTTTTAGCGTCGATAATTATCAATACGACGGCGTGCCCACCTTCTTTGATTCCGGCTATTCCGGCGGTGAGTCAGAAATTGACTCGATCACCCTCGATCATGTCGAAATCGTCAGGGGTGCCGCCGGTTTGCTGAACGGCGTCGGTAATCCGGGGGCGGCCATCAACCTGGTGAGGAAGAAAGCCTCCAGCCTTTCACCTTTTGCCCGCGTCGAACTCTCCGCCGGTTCCTGGGATCACTACCGCACCACGGTCGATGTCGGCACACCGCTCAACGACGAAGGCACCGTCCGGGTACGCGTCGCGGCCGCCGGCGAACGCAGCCACTCGTTTATGGACAGGCATCAGGAACGTAAAGGCACAATCTATGGCACGCTGGAAGCCGATCTGAGCAGCGATACGTTGCTGCGCCTGGGCGCGGATTATCAGCAGAACCGGCCTAAAGCCTCCACCTGGGGCGGTGCCCTGCCGACCGGCTGGTTCAGCGACGGCAGCGAGATCAATTGGGATCGCCACTACAGCGGCGCTTCTGACTGGTCGAGCTGGGATACCACGCTCAGCACCCAGTTCGCGACGCTGGAGCACCAGTTCGATAACGACTGGAAAGGCGTGGCTAACTACACCCATAGCCGTCAGGCTTTCGATGCCAAAATGGCGATGAGTCTTGGTGGGCTGATTGATCCCGATACCTGGGCGGTGGAACCTTCAAGCCCTTATGCCGGGCGTTATGAGGGTTACCGCGATCAACATGCGGTCGACCTGAAACTGAACGGTGATTTCAGCCTGCTGGGCCGCAACCACAAATTTGTGGTGGGCAGTTCTTCCGCCTGGCAGCACAGTTACAGCACCTATCGTAGTGCCAGCGCCTCACAATTGTTTAGCGGCAGCTTACTGGACTGGAACGGTGGCCTGGGTGAACCCGAGTGGTCGGACAAAATGCCACAGATGGATTACCGCACGCGGCAAATCGGCTTCTACAGCAGCGCTGACTTTTCGCTAACCGACCGTCTGGATCTGGTGCTCGGTGCCCGCTTCAACAGCTTTAAAAACACCACGACCACCACCGCAAACAAGGTCACGCCGTTCATCGGCACGGTTTATAAGCTGACCGATCAGGTCTCTGCCTATGCCAGCTACACCGACATCTTCAAGGATCAGAACCTGCTCGACAGCAGTGGCCACTATCTGGCACCAATCGAAGGGGTGAACAAAGAGGTGGGTATCAAAGCCGCGTTGCTCAATGACCGGCTCAACCTGTCGCTGTCGGCATTCCGCATCACGCAGGACAACCTGGGCGTGCTGGACGAAGACACCGCCAATCTGGACTGGCTACAGCAGACCTATCATGAGAGCCAGGGTGCCACCAGCAAGGGCATCGAGTTCGAACTGAACGGTGAGCTGGCCCAGGGCTGGAACGCGCAGTTTGGCATCACGCACTTCTCGTTGAAGGACAAGGATAAGGTTGATCTCAACACCGAGCAGCCGCGCACGCGCATCAACCTGTTCACCACCTACCAACTGACGGGTGCCTTGCGCGACCTGACGCTGGGCGGCGGCGCACGCTGGCAGAGCAAGGTTTACGCCAACGTTAGCGGGGCCGATAACGGTGAAATGGTGCAGCGCAAAGCCGAGCAAGGATCTTATGTCCTGGTCGATGCAATGGCACGCTACAGGCTAACGCCGCAAACCTCGGTGCAACTTAACCTGAACAACGTTTTCGACCAGAAATACTACTCGCAGGTTAATTTCTACAGTACCCGTAACTATGGCGAACCGCGTAACTTCATGCTTACGCTCAAACACGAGTTCTGATCATCCGCAGTAAAACTGGCCCCGGATCGCGGGGCCAACCTTCCCTCTGTAATGCCTTAGCCCTTGTGCGATGAATTCTTCCGTAGTAGCGTGCAAAAGATACAAAAACCTTACTCACCCAAGGCCATATGATGTCTCCTACGCTGACCATCGAACAATTGAAAGAGTTGGGCCGCTATCAGGAAGCGACCGAACTGGCGCAACAACAGTTACTGCAACAACCGGAAGCCGCCGGGCTGCACTACCAATTGGCTTGCCTGTACGACGTACAGGGGTTTGAGCAGCAGGCCATTCCCTGCTACCTCGCGGCACTGGCGCGCAATTTGCCGGCGACGCAGCGGCAGGAAGCCTGGCTTGGCCTGGGCAGTACCTACCGGGCGCTAGGCCTGTACCAACAGTCGCTGGCCGCCTTCGACGACGGATTGAGCGAGTTCCCGCAGGCCAAAGAACTCACGCTGTTCCGCGCCATGACGCTGTATAACCTGGGTGAAACCAAACAGGCGGTCGCAGATTTACTGTTGCTGCTGGCGGAAACTTCCTCGCATAGCTACATCAGCAGTTACCAGCGTGCGATCCGTCAATACGCCGCCGATCTGGATAGGATTGGCTAAGTGAGGCTGATATGGAAATAGTGACTGACCCGAGCCGCTACGACGTCGACTGGCTGCAGTTGGCCGGGCTACTGGAAACCGCCGGATTGGGCCAGCGCGATCCGCAGGTATTGCAGCGCGTTTATCAGCACAGCCAATTTTGCTACTGGGGCTACCTGGATGGCCGAATGATCGCCACCGCCCACGCCATTAGCGACATGACTTCGGTGGCCTATCTGGCCGACGTAGCCCTGCATCCGGATTTTCAGGGGCGGGGATTGGGACGACAATTGATGGATCGGGTGATGCAGGATCTGGCCCCGCTCGGCAAAGTGTTTATCTACTCGGTACCCGACAAGCTGGAGTTCTACAAAAAGTATCACTTCCGTGAGCTGACCACCGGCATGGTCTATGCCGATAGCGCGGCTTTGGAACGCCTGCAGCACAATGGTTATGTCCGCTGAAAAAACCTTAAAGGAATTCCCCATTGCACATTAAAAATCGGCTGTCTCCGCAGGACTGTGCGGACATGAATGATATTCGCGCTGAAATAGACATGATGGATGAAAACATCATTAAGCTGATCGCCCGGCGCTTCGCCTACGTACAGGCGGCAGCCAAATTCAAGACCAGCCCCGATACGGTGCGCGCCAAAGAGCGCTTTGAGGCCATGCTGTTGCAAAGACGAGTCTGGGCCGATGAGCAAGGTTTAAGTCCGGAGGTGATAGAAAAAATGTATCGCGACCTGGTCAATTATTTTATCAGCGAAGAAATGAAACATTGGTCCCAGGCTCAGGGCGAAAAGTGAATCCAACAAGGGAACCTGCAAAATATGTCTGACTCATCCTGGCTGGTAGAAACCGAACTGAAAAGCGAAAGTATCAGCCTTATTCCGCTACGTAAAAAACATGCGCCACAGCTGGTTGAAGCGGCTACAGACGGGAGCCTCTGGGAACTTTGGTTTACTTCGGTGCCCACTGAAGACAGCGTGGAAGACTATATCGACCTGGCTTTAAGTGAACAGCTTGCCGGGCGGGCATTGCCGTTCGCTGTTGTCCACAACGCCACGCAAAAAATCATCGGAACCACCCGGGTTTGTCATGCTGACGGGCAAAATCGTCGTGTTGAAATTGGCTATACCTGGTATGCCAAAAGCCATCAGAAAACCGCCGTCAACACCGAATGCAAACTGTTGCTACTCGGTTATCTGTTTGAATCTCTCGCGGTGATTGCCGTTGAGTTTCGCACCCATTGGCATAATCACGTTTCCAGAGCAGCTATCGCGCGCCTGGGGGCCAAGCAAGACGGCGTACTGAGGAATCACCAGAAAAATGCGGATGGCAGCTATCGAGATACGGTAGTTTTTTCCATCATCGACCACGAATGGCCGATGGTGAAAAAAAGCCTGAGTTATAAATTACTTAAGGCCGGAGAATAATTTCCGGCCAGTCATCTACAGCGTCTTCATCATAAAGACTCGGCTGGTGCCTGCCGGCAGACAGGGCACCTCACCAAAGCGCGTCCAGCCGTTCAACTCATAAAACTTTGGTGCCTGAAAGCTGATGGTGTACAACACCGCGGAAACGCAGCCCCTGCGCCGCCCTTCCAATTCGAAACGACGCAGCAACTCACTGCCCAATCCTGAGCCACGCAGCGATTTTGGCAGATGAAACAGATCGACAAACAGCATGCCCAACGATGAACGCCCGCTAATCCCGCCCAGCATCTCGCCGCTGTTCGGGTCTCTCACCACCACCGCCAACGGGCGACGATCGTTGGTGCCGGTAACTTCATCGTTATATTGATTCAGCCCTTCTGCAATCAGCGCTTCTATTTCGTCAATGCCGCTTTCGGTAACTTCAATTCGGTAATTTTCCATGGTCTTCTTCTATGTAGGGTAACTGAGTAGCACATTGAGATTAGCAAAAAAGCACCGCAATAAACGCGATCGGGATTTTTTCAGCTTTCCCCGGTCTTTCAGACCATTGTACGGTGGAACTCCCCGCCATTTTTCGGCATGCTGGTCGCTGGCATTTATTTCACCGCCACCGGCGGTTTACCACCGGCCCCACGCGCCGGTGTCAGGTTGCAGAGAAGGTTCTTACTCCATGACGTTGACCATGTACGGCATCAAAAATTGTGACACCATCAAAAAAAGCACGCCGCTGGCTGGAAGAACAGGGTGTGGCTTATCAATTTCACGACTACCGCGCCGACGGGCTGGACGAACAGCAACTGCGCGGCTTTGTCGAACGTCTCGGTTGGGAACCGCTGCTCAATACCCGCGGTACCACCTGGCGCAAGCTGGATGAAGCGCAGCGCACCGCCTGCAACAATGCCGATGCGGCCATCGCGTTGATGCTGGCACAGCCGGCGATCATCAAACGCCCACTGCTGGACGACGGCAACGGGCACGCCCTGCTCGGCTTCAGCGCCGAAGGCTACCAGCAATTTATTTCCGAGGTGGCAGCATGACTTGCCCGGTTATCGAACTGGCTCAACAGTTGATCAAGCGCCCGTCGCTCAGCCCGCACGATGAAGGCTGTCAGGCACTGATGATTGAACGTCTGGAGGCCATTGGTTTTACCGTTGAGCCGATGCCTTTCGGCGATACCCTGAATTTCTGGGCCTGGCGTGGCGAAGGCCAAACCCTGGCGTTTGCCGGCCACACCGACGTCGTGCCAACCGGCGACGAAAAACGCTGGGACAACCCGCCGTTTGAGCCGACTATCCGCGACGGCATGCTGTATGGCCGTGGCGCGGCAGACATGAAAGGCTCGCTGGCGGCAATGGTCGTGGCGGCCGAACGTTTCGTCGCGGCCAATCCGCATCATCAGGGCCGTTTGGCATTCCTGATCACCTCCGATGAAGAAGCCAGCGCGACCCATGGCACGGTGAAAGTGGTGGAAGCGCTGATGGCGCGCAATGAGCGCCTGGATTATTGCCTGGTCGGTGAGCCGTCCAGTACCGAACGCGTCGGCGACGTGGTGAAGAACGGGCGTCGCGGCTCAATCACCGCCAACCTGCACATTCACGGCATTCAGGGCCACGTTGCCTATCCACATCTGGCGGATAACCCGGTGCACCGCGCCATGCCGGCCCTCAATGAGCTGGTGGCGATCGAGTGGGATCGCGGCAATGAATTCTTCCCGCCGACCAGCATGCAGATTGCTAACGTGCAGGCCGGTACCGGCAGCAACAACGTGATCCCGGGCGAGATGTTCGTTCAATTCAACTTCCGCTTTAGTACCGAATCGACCGACGCGACGATCAAACAGCGCGTAGAGGAACTGCTTGAGCGCCATCAGTTGAACTACAGCATCGAATGGCGCCTGTCGGGCCAGCCGTTTCTGACTGCACGTGGCGCGCTGGTGGATGCGGTGGTTAACGCCGTCGAACACTACTCTGAGCTGACGCCGCAGTTGCTGACCACCGGGGGCACCTCAGACGGCCGCTTTATCGCCCAGATGGGCGCGCAGGTGGTTGAGCTGGGGCCAGTCAACGCGACGATCCATAAGGTCAACGAATGCGTACACGCGGCCGATTTGCAACTACTGAGCCGTATGTACCAGCGCATCATGGAGCAATTGGTCGCATGATCACACCGGAAATGTTGACCGGCTGCTCAACCGAGCATCTGGCACCGCTGAGCGGTAACCACCGGCTGCAGCCCGCCGCGGTGGCTGCATTCCTCGCCATGCAACAGGCGGCGCTGGAGGCCGGTTTTGATCTGCAGCCCGCCAGCACATTTCGTGATTTTGGCCGGCAACAGGCGATCTGGAATGGAAAATTCTGCGGCGAGCGCCCAGTATTAGATAAGGACAGTCAGCCAATCGACATCACGCTGCTGTCTACCGGCGAACTTTGCGAAGCGATCCTGCGCTGGTCGGCCTTGCCGGGCGCCAGTCGCCATCACTGGGGCAGCGATCTGGATGTCTACGATCCTTCACTCTTGCCTGCCGGGCAAAAACTGCAGCTGGAGCCCTGGGAATACCAACAAGGCGGCTATTTTTATCCACTCAATCAGTGGATGACGGAACATATGGCCGAATTTGGCTTTTACCGGCCGTTCACCGAAGAGGGTGACGGCGTGGCGGTCGAGCCCTGGCATCTGAGCTACCGTCCGCTGGCGCTTGAAGCCGAGCATCTGCTGACGCCGGAGCTGCTGCGGGCGGCCTGGAAAAATAAGGACGTCGCCGGTGCCCAATGGCTTGAAGAGCATTTGCCATCGCTATTTTCGCGTTTTATACGCCCTGAAGGAAAGGAGTGAATATGGAATGGTTAGCAGATTATTGGTGGATTATCCTGCTGATTCTGGTCGGGATGATTATCAGTGGGATCAAAGAGCTACGCCGCGTTGACGTCAAACGCTATCTGGCCGATAAGCCGGAATTGCCTCCGCACCGCGATAACAATGCCGAGTGGGACGACGACGACGACTGGCCGAAGAAAAAATGATATCAGGGCGCATTATACCCTATGAATTTCAAGTTGCAGTTAGGCGCCCAGCTCGCTCATCCCCAGGCGCTTACTCGAGTAAGTAACTGGGGTGAGCGAGTGCAGGTAACAACGCTGCAACTTGAAAGGCGACGGGTATAAGCGCCCTGAAGTTTATTTAAAGGCCACCAAATCGCCGCGCTTGCCAAACATCGCTTCGTCCCAGTAGCGTTGCGGGACGTAGTAATGCAACCGTTCCAGGGCATCATTCATCATGCCCTGATTGATGGCATGCCCCACGTCGTCTTCCACGTCCAGCGTGAAATCGACGCCGATAGCCTGCAGCCGCTCAGCCGCCGCCCTGGCATGTTGCACCCTAATCACCGCATCCTGTTCGCCGTGGATCAAATGCACCACGCTGTCACCGAACGCTTTATCAGGCAAACCGGCAAAACGCCCGCTGAAAGCCACGATGCGACCGGCCAGCCGGGGTTCCACCTTCAAGGCTTCCAGCGCCATGATTGAGCCCTGAGAAAAACCGACCAGCGCGGTACCGGCATCATTCACGCCGCTTTGTTGCTGCCAGTAACGCACGGTTTCGATAAACTTCGGCATCACTTCAGCAATGCGCTCGGCACGGTTTTCTTCGGTCACACCCTGCACCGAAAACCACTGGCGGCCGCCACCGTTACCGAAGGCAAAAGGGCCACCAATGCTGACTACCTGCGCCTGCGGGAAGTCTTTGGCGAAATAGCTGCCAATCTCGCCCATCGCCACCGGAGTATCGCCAACACCGTGAAACAGCAGGATCAGCTGCGCAGCCGGGGTTGCCGGGCTCTGTACAACAAAATGCTCATGTTTCATCGGTGACTCCTCGTGTTGATCAAATTCTGCCCGGCGCCAGATGCCCCGGTTCCTGCCAGCTACTATACGCCGCTGAGAATTCAGGAAAATCGGGTTTTATTGAGCAACATCTTCAATTTATTGCAATGACTGCGACCAGTCGTGCCAGCGCAGGCAATGCTGCGCATCGAGCTGTTCAAGCGCCATTCCCGTCTCTTGTCGCCAGCGACGCAGCAAGGCTTTCTGGCCGCTGAAACCAAGTAGCTCCACGCAACCTGCCGATGTCGTTTGCTGTTGCAGATGCAGCCGCAGTGCGGGCAGCGGCAAAGCGCTGGCTAACAATAAACGCTGTAACGCCCCCAGGCTGGCCTCCAGCGGCCGATGGGCGAAGGCGAATCCGGCCAGTTCACGCCAGTCGTCCTCGCCCAGCCGGGTGTCGCCGTCGTCACCGGTGACTTCCAGTTGCAGATCGATGCGCGGCTGCAACCAGCGCCAATCACGCGCCAGATGCTTGTGTGCCGCATGACGCAGCGCCTCACCCTGCTCGCTCAAGGGCAGAATGGCCATGACGCTGTAGCAGCCGCTGCTGGCTTCGATCTTGCTGCCAATACGCGCCAGCTCAAAGCCACAGGACTGCCAAAAGCGCCACAGCGGCTCGGTGTAACCAAAGCTGACCGAAAGATAATCCAGCCCTTGTGCCTGCTGACGCTGCTGCTCAATCAGCCTGCGGGCGATGCCCTGCTGACGCATAGCGGGTAATACCGCAATGCGGGTAATGCGTCTTGAACGCAGCGTCGGTGCCCACCACTGGCCACCGTGCGCCGCCAACGATTGGGCCACCAGATTGCCACGCGGTCGCCGCCTGCCGGCCCAGACTTCGTGCGCCAGTTCGGCACTCAGCCCGCCTTCTTCTACCAGCCACAACGCGCCGACGACCTCATCCTCAACCTGTGCCAGGCCAAAATGCATGCCCGGTGCATCCATCAACCGCCGTAAATCGAGCGGTGAAGTCCGGTAATGGGCGCTGCTCAACAGGGCGTAAAAACGCATTAATCGTTGAGGATCGGCACACAGCGCCCTTTGTTCGGCTCCAGTGATACTGACGAGCTTATCAGTCGCCTGCCACGGCGGGAGTTCGTTGAACAGCAACGCGTTATCGATGACACGCTCCAGCGCATCACCCGGCGCCCAACGCATGGGCTGCTGCAACTCCAGCGGCTGAAACTCAGGCAGCCCGGCGCAAAACTTGAGCAAGAAACCCCGCCCAGTGCCTTCATAGCCCTGTACCGTGGTCGTCAGCAGAATGCGGGGGAAATGGTTAACCCACTGCTGTAATAACGGGCCGGGGATCGCCGCCGCCTCGTCCACCAACAGCCAACCCACGTCGCTGACATCATGTTCGCGACAATGGGCCAACAGCGCGTCCGGTGCCCAGAATTGCGCGCGGCCCTGCGCCCATTCACCAGCAACCTCGGTAGCCGCTCGGCTTGGCCCGGTGAGCCAGCAGGTCAGCGGCGTGTTGGCCACCAGCATCCCCGCCAGCGTTGACTTGCCGCGCCCACGGGCGGCGGTCAGCACCCAAACGCCTGGCTCGGCGCCGAGTAATTGCGTCAACAACGCTTGCTGCTCGAAAGTCGGTTGGCCATTCGGTGCCAGCCACTGCGGGCGGACCGGCAAAGGTGCCAACGTCAGCGGCTCATCCTGTCGCCAGAGCGTGACTTCGCTGTCCGCCGCCAAGTGTTGCTGCAGATGGTGAATGAAGTTTGGGGTAGTGATCGGCTGTGGGCAATCGCTCCAGCGCAGGCTGTCGCTATCCGGCTGTTGATGCCAGGACTGCCAGGGTGGGGTTAACAGCAACAACCAACTGCCGGCTCGCAGCGTACCGGCCAGCGCGGCCAGCGCTTCAACATCCAAACCATCGGTCGCGTCATACACGGCATGTAATCGTTCCTGCCCCAGCAATGTCCGTACCGCACCACTGGCCAGCGACTGCATGCCGCTGGGCGGGTTTTCCCCCACCCACGGCCAGTCACCCGGCAGGGTTGTCGCCAGCCAGTGCGCTTGCTGGCGACACCATTGCGGCTCGCCACTGAGCACCAGCAGGCGTCTGATGCCCTGCTGCTGCATAAGTTGTTGCATTGCCTGTAACATCAGTATCCAGACCCAGAGCTAAAAAAGTGCCCAGACCGCTGACACCCCCAACGGAAAGTTGGAATGTCAGTATTCACAAACTAAAAACCCAGGAAAATCAATTTATTGATTTTCGGCTGATAGCCACAAAGTGGGGAAAAACCACGCTTTTTCCCCACTTTGTCAACAACATAATGCCGGAGTCAGGCTCCGGCATGCATGTTAACGGGATGCGAAGGTATTGCAGGTGTTAGGGTCACCGCTGTCGAAGCCCTGTTTAAACCAGGTGTAGCGCTGCTGTGAAGTCCCGTGGGTGAAGCTGTCCGGTACCACGCGTCCCTGCCCTTGTTGCTGCAAGCGATCGTCGCCGATCGCCTGCGCAGCGTTCAATGCCGCCTGCAGGTCGCCCTCTTCCAACATTTGCTGCTTCTCGGCATATTTGCCCCACACGCCGGCAAAGCAGTCCGCCTGCAGTTCCATTTTCACCGACAGACGATTCACTTCTGCCTGGCTGGCACCCTGCTGCATTTGACGCACTTTAGGCTCAATGCCCAACAGGTTCTGCACATGGTGGCCCACCTCGTGCGCCACCACATAGGCCTGGGCGAAGTCACCGCCGGCACCCAGTTTGGTTTTCATATCCTGATAGAACGACAGGTCGATATACACCGTTTTGTCGCCCGGACAATAGAATGGCCCCATCGCCGCCTGACCGGTGCCGCAGCTGGTGCGCGTTACGCCGCGATACATCACCAATTTGGGTGGCTGATAGGTTTTACCCATGCGCTGGAAAACTTCTTTCCAGTTATCTTCGGTAGAGGCCAGCACCACCGAGGTAAATTTGGCCAGCTCATCGTCTTTTGGACTGATGCTGGCGCTCTGTTGCTGTGTTTGCGGGCTAACGTCCCCGCCGTTCAACAGCGGTGAAAGATCGATGCCGTAATAACCGGCCACCAACACCACCACCAGAATGGCGATACCGCCCTTGCCGCGAGGCACGCGGAAACCGCCACCGCCGCCACCCAGACCTGAAGACTGCCCGCGACGATCCTCAACATTGTCACTTTCCCGACGCCCTTGCCAACGCATAAGTAAACTCCAGATTAGGTTTTTGTCATATTACGTAGATCATTATAAATGCTCAGCGGCAAAGGAAATGTAGAATTTTTCTGGAAATGCAGACAGAAGGAACAGACGGCGGGGAAAGTCAGGGAAATGACGGGGCCAAACGGCCCCGTATAGCGGAAAAGGGCTTAGTCGAGTTTGACGCCGATGCGGCGAGCCACTTCTTCGTAGGCTTCGATCAGGCCACCCAGGCTCTGACGGAAGCGGTCTTTGTCCATCTTGTCCAGGGTGTTTTTGTCCCACAGGCGGCTACCATCCGGCGAGAATTCATCGCCCAGTACCACTTCGCCGTTGAACAAACCAAACTCCAGCTTGAAGTCGACCAGGATCAGGCCTGCGTCGTCAAACAGCTTGCTCAGCACGTCGTTCGCCTGGTAGCTCAGCTCACGCATGCGTGCCAGGTGCTGTTTGTTCACCCAACCAAAGGTTTCGCAGTAGGATTCGTTGACCATGGGATCGTGCATTTCATCGTTTTTCAGGAACAGGTCAAACAGCGGTGGGTTCAGTACCAGGCCTTCTTCAATACCCAAACGCTTCACCAGTGAACCGGCAGCACGGTTGCGGATCACGCACTCTACCGGCACCATGTCCAACTTCTTCACCAGAACTTCGTTGTCTGACAGCAGGCGTTCCATTTGCGTCGGGATGCCGGCTTCTTCCAGTTTGCTCATGATGAAATGGTTGAACTTGTTGTTTACCATACCCTTGCGATCAAATTGCTCAATGCGCTGACCATCCAGTGCTGACGTATCATTGCGGAATTCCAACACCAGCAGATCAGGATTTTCAGTGGTGTAGACGGTTTTTGCCTTTCCGCGATACAGCTCAGCTAGCTTTTGCATCTGACTTACTCCAATAAAAGAATTATTTAAAAACGCTGCAAGGATGATGGGGTCTATTGTGCCAAATCCGTGACGCAAACGATACCGTATTGAACAAAGAAAAAAGGGGCCGTAGCCCCTTTTCCGTTATTTAACGCTGGTTTTACTGAATGCTGACTGGAATGCCGCAACCAAGCCGTCGTTTTGCGACTGGGTTAATGGCTTCCCTTTAGGATCGATAAATTGCAGGCTGGAGCGGTTGTTCAAGTCACCGACCTGCAGTTTGTAATCGCCTTCTTTCAGTTCAGGATCCTTGACGCCCAACGCATCCCAGTCGCTGCTGCTCAGGGATTTGTAGGTCACGGCGACGGTACCCTGCGGACGGCTGCGGTCACCCACTTTCATCCCCAGTTTTTCCAACGCCGCCGGCAGGCGATCCCACACTACGGTGTACGGACCACGCACGACCAACATTGGCAGGCCGGTATCATCCGCGCCGCTCTGCACGTCCAGCGCGCCGAAACGGTTGGCCGACTGGTTGCTCGCCAGGTTGTCCTGCTTGTCCAGGCCTTCGACGATGGTGTTCATCATCATGCCGTTGTAGCGCTGCACTTCAGACGGGTCGGTCACCTGATCGGTTTTACCCTGCTGCTGCAGGCCGACGGTTTTCACTACCAGCGCCTGCTGGTAACCCTGCTGCTGTACGCTGATCTGGTAGCGGCCTTCGTACTGGTTGTCTTCATCCAGACGGTTCCACTTCACCCAGTCGGTAGTCAGGGTCTGAGTAGCGTCCTGACGTGAGGCGATCGCAATATTTTTCGCTTGCAGCATGCTGGTAACGCGTGACCACAGGTTCTGGTTCTGCGGGCTGTTTTCAAGCAGCAACGTACCGCTGTCGCCGGCATATTGCGCGCGTGAACCGCTCAGCAATGCCAGTGGCTGTACCGGCGGACGAATATCCAGTTGCTTGCCGACGCCGCCTTTCAGCGTGGTGGCCGGAACATCATAATTACCGCTTTGCACCGGCAGGATCATACCTGCGGGTGCGTTCAGTGGCTTGAGCACCGACGCGTCGAGGTAAGACTCATCGCCGCTAACCTGGCGTTTGTAGCGTTGGTCGGTGGTACAACCGACCAGCATCATAACCAGCGAAATACCCACGACTTTTGCTACCGTCGACTTTTGCAATGAATAAACCATCAAATTTCCCTTAGAGTTACAGCAAACCGGCGCTTTTCAACGCGCGTTCCACTACCGGACGGGCAGCGTCGGTCAACGGCGTCATAGGCAGACGCATCGTATCGGTTGCCATCAATCCCAATGCCTTACAGGCCCATTTCACCGGAATTGGGTTTGCTTCTACAAACAAATCCTGATGCAACGGCATCAAGCGTTGATTTAAGCGGCGTGCCTCAGCAAAGTTGCCCTGTGCTGCCAGCGCGCAAAGTTGCGCCATTTCACGTGCGGCCACGTTGGCCGTCACGGAAATCACGCCCTTGCCACCCAGTTGCATGAAATCCAGACCGCTGGCGTCATCGCCGCTCAGCAAAATGAAATCTTCATCATCAACCAGCACTTGGATCTGACTTACACGACTTAAGTTCCCTGTTGCCTCTTTAACAGCAACAATATTCTTGATTTTTGCCAGGCGCGCAATCGTCGGCGGCAGCATGTCACACCCGGTGCGAGAAGGCACGTTATAGAGGATTTGTGGCAGTGCGGTGCTTTCGGCAATGGCCTTGAAGTGCTGATACAGCCCTTCCTGAGTCGGTTTATTGTAGTAAGGCGTGACCGTCAGGCAACCCACTACGCCGCTATTTTCGAAGCGCTGGGTCAGCGAAATGGCTTCGGCGGTGGCGTTGGCACCGGTACCGGCGATCACCGGAATACGGCCTGCGGCCAGTTCCAGCGTCTGCAATACCACGTCAACGTGCTCGTCATGGGCAAGCGTTGCAGACTCGCCGGTAGTCCCTACGGAAACGATGGCCGCAGTTCCACTGGCTACATGATAATCAATCAATTTTTTTAGGCTCGCGCGATCGACAGCACCTGTGTCGTCCATCGGCGTAACCAGTGCAACTATACTTCCCGTAAACATTGGCCGTCCCCTCCACAAACAAGTCACTCATGGTACTTTTGCTGCCTATCCAAAAGCAAGCAAACAACGGTGTTGTAAGCGCTTGGCAGGCGGTTTTTTTTATGTTTACCATGGTAACCCCATTGTGCACGACAGGAAGCCCCATTTTGCCTAAGCCAGATGAACACTATCTCGTGATTACCGCGCTCGGTACCGACCGCCCCGGGATCGTCAATGCCATCACCCGCCACGTCAGCAGTTGCGGATGCAATATCGAAGATAGCCGTCTGGCCATGCTGGGTGAGGAGTTCACGTTCATCATGCTGCTTTCCGGTAGCTGGAACGCCATAACCCTGATTGAATCTACCCTGCCGCAAAAAGGGGCGGAGCTGGAACTGCTGATTGTGATGAAGCGCACCAACTCGCACGAGAGGCCGCCGATGCCGGCTACGGTGTGGGTGCAGGTTGAGGTCAAGGACTCCCCGCACATCATTGAGCGTTTTACCGATCTGTTCCACTCCAGCCAGATGAACATTGCCGAGCTGGTGTCGCGCACCCAACCGGCAGAAAGCGACCTGCCGCCCCAGCTTCATATCCAGATCACCGCACACAGCCCTGGCAACGCCGATGCATCAAATATTGAGCAAGCCTTTCATCGCCTATGTACAGAATTGAAAGCACAAGGCAGTATTAGCGTTGTGAACTATCCACAGCATGATGAGAAAGATGGAGAGTAGTGATGACCCCATTGAAAGCCGGTGACACAGCGCCAAACTTTAGTTTGCCTGACCAGGACGGTGAGGAAATTAATCTGGCCGACTTCCAGGGACAACGAGTACTGGTTTATTTTTATCCCAAGGCGATGACGCCGGGCTGTACCGTACAGGCCTGCGGTTTGCGGGATAACATGGATGAACTGAAAAAAGCAGGTGTCGAAGTTCTGGGCATCAGCACGGATAAACCAGAGAAGCTGTCGCGTTTTGCCGAGAAAGAGTTGTTAAACTTCACGTTGTTATCTGATGAGGATCATCAGGTAGCGCAGCAGTTCGGCGTTTGGGGTGAGAAAACCTTTATGGGCAAAACCTATGATGGTATTCACCGCATCAGCTTCCTGCTCGACGGCAAAGGCAAGGTTGAAAAAGTGTTTGATGATTTCAAGACCACCAATCATCACGACATCGTTCTGAGCTATCTGCAGCAATAATTGAACCGAAGCGCAGCAACCTGATCCTGCTGCGCTTCGGTTTTCCCGCTTATTCCGCTTCCGTTTCCACCCGCAGTTCGTCCGGCCAGGCGTGGATCACCGCCTTCACCAGGGTCGCCAGCGGGATAGCAAAGAATACGCCCAGAACCCCCACAATCCGCCGAAAATAATCACCGACAAAATGATCACCAGCGGATGCAGATTAACCGCCTCAGAGAACAGAATCGGCACCAGCAAATTCCCATCCAGCCCCTGCACCACCAGATAGGCGACGATCAGCGTCCAGAAGTCGGCACCGACACCCCATTGGAACATCGCCACCACCACCACCGGAATGGTCACCAGCACCGCACCGATATAGGGGATCAGCACCGAGAAACCGACCAACACCGCCAGCAGCAGCGAATAGCGCATATCCAGCACCACGAACACCAGATAGGTCGCGACGCCGACAATCACCATCTCCAGCACCTTGCCGCGAATATAGTTGGTGATCTGCTGATTCATTTCGATCCATACCTGTCCGGCCAGCCCGCGATTACGCGGCAACACACGGCGTACCGCGTTGAGCATCTGTTCTTTGTCCTTCAGCAGGAAGAACATCATCATCGGCACCAGGATCAGGTAAATCGCCAGGGTCAGCAGCCCGACCAGAGAAGCCAGTGAGAATTTCACTACCGACTCGCCCATGCCCGACAGACGTCCACGCAGGTTTTCCGCCATCATATCGATGATGCCGGCATCCACCAGCGCCGGATAACGCTTCGGCAGCGTCGCAGCAAAGTTATAGAACTGATTGAGCATCCCCGGCAGATCGGTCATCAGGTTAATGCCCTGCTGCCACGCGGTCGGCGCCACCACAAACACCAGCAGCATTGCGATGCCGGCAAACATGATCATCACCATGCTCGCCGCCCAGTTACGCGAACAACCGATACGTTGCAGGCGTGCGGTCGGCCACTCCAGCAGGTACGCCAGCACTATCGCCACCAACAGTGGGGTCAGAATGCCATGCAGAAAATAGAGGATGAGGAAGCCGGCAACCAGGATCACCAACAGCGCGATGGCCTGCGGATCGGTAAAACGGCGACGGTACCACTGTAATAACATCTCCAGCATCAGAGAGTGCTCCTAGAGGTTTGACTGGCAGGCATTGCGGTTCCTGTGGTGGGATATTTTTTAACTTATTACTCCCCCGGTATTAACCGGGGTTCAAGCGTATCGTTGTACCATGCCGGCCATTTGCCATCCAGCTATCACTGTCGAATCATTCTAAATATTCGCCCTCATTTAAGCGCCTGCTCGGCTAACAAGACAACGGCGATGAGGGTCATCGCGATACAGGAGATGCGGCTGACAACCCGCGCCGCCTGCGGGCGCGTCTGTAATACTGACTGCGAACCATAACCCACCAGCAGATAAACCAGCCCACAACTGACCAGATGCAGCAGGCCGAGTGCCAGGATCTGCATCGGAATCGACCACAGGGCATGTGGATCGGTGAATTGCGGCAACAGGGCCAGAAATAACAGAAAGACCTTTGGATTCATGCCACTGATGCAAATTCCTTTGCCTGCCCAGCGCATCCATGAATCTGAGCTCTGTTTCTCGGCGGAACTGGGGACCGGAGGATTCAGCAACAGATTGATACCTATCCACAGCAGGTAGGTTGCACCCACGACGGTAAGCCCCGTCAGGATCAGCGGGTTACCGGCAACCAACACGCCGACACCGGCCGCCACTACCACAATCGCCAGCAGATGCCCAAACAGTAATCCGGCGACTGCCGGTACAACTACCCTGCCGCGTATACCCGCCGATATCACGTATGCCCAATCCATACCCGGCGTGATGACAAACAGAATCGAAACTGCCCAGAAGGCGGCAAAAAATGGCCAGCGTCATGACAGATCGCCCCACTGCCGAGATTGTTCTGTTATGCGTATTTTCACCTGACTTTCCTCATCATAGGGCCTGCAAACCGCGTTAAGTGCGATCGGCCCCGGCCGCTTAATTATTGGAAAGAATATCTTTAGGGCGTTAAAATGTGCTGCCAATGACTTGCCTGAAAACCACAAATTCGGGGAAATTTTTCTAAATGGATAAGATAGACCGCAAAATTCTTGCCGAACTACAAACGGATGGGCGACTTTCTGTCACCGAACTGGCCGAACGTGTCGGGCTTAGCGTTTCGCCCTGCCATCGTCGGGTGAAGGCTCTGGAAGAATCAGGGGTGATCAGGGGCTATCGCGCCCAGCTTGAACCCACCAGCCTGGGGTTTAACTTTTCCGCATTGGTTTTCGTCACCATGAGAGAAGGCGATCGCCATGCCGTAGCCGCCTTTGAGGATGCGATGACCGATATCCCTCAGGTGGTTCAGGCGCAAAGGCTGTTCGGTGACCCAGACTACCTGCTGCATGTGATCTCCCGCGATCTGCCCGCTTTCCAGCAGCTGTATGACGAGAAGCTCTCTGCCCTGCCCGGCGTTCAGCGCCTCAGCTCCACGCTGGTGATGAAAACCGTGGTGCCGGAGCGCTCTTTTTTACCCCTGGGGAAATAACAACGGGAGCGTTTCCGCTCCCGTTGGATACTTAAGACTCAAGCCTTAAGGCACAATCACAAAATCTGGATTGGCGACGGCAAACAAAGCATCGCGATCCGCTGCCGGTGGGTAAATCCACTGGGTGTTGATTTCCTGTTTGATCTTTTTGCCCTCTGCACGTGTGAATAGCACCTGACGATCCCAGCCTTCGGTGTAAAGCGCGCCCCAGGCACCGAGATCGAGGCAAGTCACATACTTGGGTTGGCTATAAGGGTGCAGCGGCAATCCCACCAGTTCCGCTGCGGCATTGTGCCCGGCAACGCGTCCCAGGCTCATCGCATGCTGGCAGGTCATCAGATTATGGTTGCCCAACGCGTCGGTCGCTGCCTTGACCGTATCTCCGGTAACAAAAACGCCAGCCGCCGCCGGCGCATGCAAGAAGGCGTCACCGACAATGCGGCCAGAGCCGTCGCGCTCACCCGGAATTTGAGCGACCAATGGATTTGCCCGTACACCGGCAGCCAATATCACCGTGTTGGCTGCAATACGCTCACCGCTCGACAGCGTGACGCTGTCAGCATCGATCGCCGTCACGCGCATCCCGGCCCGTGGCTCCACGCCGCATTCTTCCAATGCTTGTCGGATCACCACGCCAGGTTCGGCCCCCATACCCGCCCCCACTTCCGCCGCAGTATCAACAATCACCACGCGGATGTTCGCTTCGCTGCCCAGAATGGCACGCAGACGCATTGGCATTTCGGCGGCGCTTTCCAACCCGGTTAGCCCACCACCGACCACCACCACGGTGTTACGCGCCGGGGTTTCCGGTTGTGCCGCCAATGCCATCAAATGCGCATCCAGTCGTTGTGCGCTTTGCAGCGTATCCACATTGAACCCATGCTCGGCGAAACCGGCAACCGGTGGAACAGAAAGCTGGCTACCGGTCGCCAGAACCAAACGGTCATAATCCAGCTGGAGCTTTTTCCCCTCTGCGTTTTCCACCACCAGCGTCTGGTTTTCGCTGTCTATCTGCTCAACCAAACCGGCCAAATGGCGAACGCCAATAGCGGCGAGCTGTGCCGAGATATCCGGGCTCATGTTCTCCAGCACCGCTTCATACAAGCGTGGACGAATGGTGATATTCGGCGTCGGCGAAACCATCGTGACTTCGATCTCCCCTTCCTTACCGGCCTGCGCTATCGCTCGCATGGCGGAAACTGCAGCCCAAAAACCAGCAAAACCAGAACCGGCGATCACTATTTTTTGCGTCATGGAATAACTCCTTCCTACAGGTTTAATCAGATGCCCATACTATTTTCCAGGCAAGTGGCGCCGTTCCGCTGCCTGTTAAAAGGGTGCAGAAGGGCTACCGCCTGTGGCACACAGGCGGGGAAAAGAATCAGAGAAACTGCTGAGACGTTATTTAGGCTTGGTGCGGGCCGATTTGCCGCTGCGGGTGGTACGTTCGCTCATTCGTTCATCCATCCAGATGTTGACCTCACCAAAGAAACCCTCTGGCGCCTTGCGCCCGAAGCGGGTGGCGACGGCCCCCAGAGTTTGCACCGCCAGTGCATCGCGCATGGCCTTTTCGGCCTGCAGCATCACTGCATGGATCGCACACTTGCCGGACAGCGCCCAGTCGGGTGGGTTGTCGTCAAAAACCGCGCAACGGCCGCGTACTTCCTGGCAATCGAACAACGGCTTGTGCCCTTCAATGGCATCGATGATCTCCAGGAAAGTGATCTCATCGGCCGGACGGGCCAACCGATAGCCACCGCGTACGCCTTCGCTCGCGGCGACGATCCCCGCTTTCTCCAGCTTGGGGAAAATTTTGGCCAGAAAACTCGGTGAGATCCCCTGCAGTTCGGCAAGTTCACGGCTGCTGAGCGCGCGCTGATTGTCGCCGACTAACCAAAGCAGGCAGTGAATGCCATATTCAACGCTGGTAGTGATGTAAGCCATATTGGATTTGAGGTGCACCTATGAATTCAATAACACAGACTATATTAGTCCACGTTTATCCTGTCAATTAAAACACGGACAAACTTTGTCTTTGTTTTATCTGATGACCCGAATGGCAAAATTGAGAAATGAAAAATAAAGCATTTCTGGTCGAATATTGCCGAACAGAAGTTTCATTGTCGCATCCGGCTGACTATGATGTTAACTGCCAACCGGCCGCCACAACGCGTGCATTTTTGTGAGCTAACACGCTTTCGCACTGATTGTTTTGGCGAGTCCGGCAGGGAACAAGAACTCTTAGGTGATGCTGACGTCTTAGAAATGACTATTTAAGGGAAACGCCTGACTATGACCACCCGGTTGACCAAAACAGCGATTGCAGTACTGTTGCTTGGCACGCTCAACGCCACGGCGCCGGTGCTGGCGGAAACCCAGGATCAACTGCCGGATATGGGCACCTCTGCGGGCGGTACCCTAAGCATTGGCCAGGAAATGGCCATGGGGGATTTTTACGTGCGTCAGCTTCGTGCCAGCGCACCGCTGATCAATGACCCGTTGCTGACTCAATATATTAACCAGTTGGGCAACCGGCTGGTGGCAAGCGCCTATTCGGTGCGTACGCCATTCCATTTCTATCTGGTGCGTAACGACGAAATCAACGCCTTCGCCTTCTTCGGCGGCAACGTAGTGCTGCACTCCGCCCTGTTCCGCGAAACCGACAACGAAAGCCAGCTGGCTTCGGTGCTGGCGCATGAAATCTCGCACGTGACCCAACGCCACCTGGCGCGGGCGATGGAAGACCAGCAACGCAATGCCCCACTGACCTGGGTCGGTGCCCTCGGTTCAATCCTGCTGGCGATGGCCAACCCTACCATGGGCATGGCGGCGCTCAGCGGTACCCTGGCCGGTACCCAACAGGGCATGATCAGTTTTACCCAGTCGAACGAACAGGAAGCCGACCGCATCGGCATTCAGGTATTGCAACGTGCCGGATTTGATCCGGAAGCCATGCCTGACTTCTTGCAAAAACTGTCTGACCAGTCGCGCTACGCGTCTAAACCACCGGAAATGCTGCTGACCCACCCATTGCCTGACAGCCGCCTGTCTGACGCACGCAACCGCGCTAACCAGATGCCCAAGCATCTGGTGCAGTCCACCCAGGATTACCTGATGGCCAAAGTGCGTTCTCTGGGGATGTACAGCTCCGAAGGTTACGGGCTGCGCGAAGAACTGCTCGATACCTACAGCAAAGGCAATATCCGTGAGCAGGCCGCCGCCAAGTATGGCCGCGCCATTTTGTTCTATGAGGCGAAGAAATATGACGACGCCCGTAACATCATTCAGCCACTTCTGACGCAAGATCCAAAAAACGTCTGGCTGCTCGACCTGATGACCGACATCGACCTCGGCCAGAAACGTGCGCCGCAGGCTATCGCTCGTCTGCAGGCCGCCAATGCGGCCCAAAGCAACAATCCGGTGCTGCAGCTCAACCTGGCTAACGCCTATGTTGAAGGTAACCAGCCGGCTCAGGCATCCAAAATTCTTAACCGTTATACCTTCGCCCACCCTGACGATCCCAATGCCTGGGATCTGCTGGCCCAGGCCAGCGCCGCGCAGGGGTTGCGCGATGAAGAACTTTCCGCCCGCGCTGAAAGCCTGGCGCTAACCGGCCGTCTCGATCAGGCCATAGGCCTCCTCAGCAATGCCAGTTCATTGCAAAAACTCGGCAGTCTGAAACAGGCGCGCTATGATGCGCGCATCGACCAGTTGCGCCAATTGCAGGAGCGTTTCCGCCAGTACCAGCGCAGCTGATTTTGAAAAGGATGAGTTAATTGAAAAACGTCACTATTTACCACAACCCGCGCTGCTCCAAGAGCCGCGAAACCCTGGCGCTGCTGGAACAGCATGGCGTAACCCCTGAAGTGGTGCTGTACCTGGAGACGCCACCGTCGGTGGAGCAGTTGAAAAAACTGTTGAAGGAACTGGGTTTCACCTCGGCACGCGAGCTGATGCGCAAAAAAGAAGATCTGTACAAGGAATTGAAACTGGCGGATGAAAGCCTGAGCGAAGCCCAGTTGTTAGCGGCCATGGTGGCGAATCCGAAGCTGATCGAACGCCCTATTGTGGTTAACGGCAACAAGGCGCGTATCGGCCGGCCGCCGGAGCAGGTGCTGGAGATTCTGTAAACGTGATAGTGGGCACTGATTATGGTGCCCAAAATTTTCGAAGTGAAGCTGTTATAACCCCAGGATCTCTTTCACAAACGGGATGGTCAGCTTGCGCTGGGCGGTGATAGAGGCGTGATCGAGTTGATCCAGCGTCATAAACAACGTGCGCATTTCGCGATCCAGGCGTTTGAGCAGGAAACGGCCCACGTCCTCCGGCAATTCAAAACCGCGCAGTTTGCCGCGCAGTTGCAGCGCCAGCAGTTTCTCTTCATCCGACAGTGGTTGTAACTTGTAGATTTGCCCCCAGTCCAGACGTGAAGCCAGATCGGGCAAATGGAGATTCAATTGGCGTGGCGGGCGATCGCCGGTAATAAACAGGCGCGTACGGCCGGTTTCCAGAATGCGGTTGTAGAGATTGAAGATGGCCATTTCCCACTCTTCGTCACCGGCAATGCATTCGATATTATCGATACACACCAGGGCCAGCTGCTCCATGCCATCCAATACTTCAGGCACGAAATAGGCTCGCTTATCCAGTGGCACATAGCCTACGGCCTCGCCACGCAGCGAAAGCTCCGCGCAGGACGCATGCAACAGGTGGCTACGCCCACCGCCCTCGCGTGACCAAAAATAGATATAGCTGCCATGTTCCTGACGAACGGCAGACTGGATCGCGCTCAATAGGGATGGGTTCTCCCCCGGATAAAAACTGGCAAAAGTTTCATCATCGGGAAGATAAAGTGGCAGTGAAAGCTGTGCCGGCGTATTCAGAAAAGCACCTCAACCAAAACTGGCAGGAAAACGCGGTAAGTCTACCACAGAAAGCGGGCTCTGTTGAACCGGCAGGATTTTATGCCGTAATAGTGAGCAAAGGCGCCAGGGAAAGCCAAGTCCCCCAAGGGGGGCATGGGTAAAATTTGTATTTTATCCAAGACTTATCCTAGTATAGAAAGGCGAAACGCAGTTACCATAAACAAGGTTTCTACAAGGATATAGACGATGAAAGTATGGAATAAAGTGCTTTTGGCTTCACTCATTGGGCTAGTGCTTGCCGGTTGTGATGATTCATCCAAGGTCGACGCCAATCTTGAAAAAGCCAAAGACAGCGCAGAGCAAATGAAAGACGCCGCCCAGAAAAAAGCGGACGATCTGACCGATAAAGCCGCTGCCGTGGCCAAGGACATCAAGAAAGAGGCTACCACTCAGGCGGACCAGCTTAAAGACAAGGCCTCGGCGATTAAAGACGATGCCAGCAAGCAGGCGGATGCCATCACCAATGATGCCAAAGCCAAGGCTGATGCCATCAAAGACGACGCCAGCAAACAAAGCCAGCAGTTGGTCGATCAGGCCAAAGCCATTAAGAACGACGCCATTAATGGTGCCAACGATCTGACCGAACAGGCGAAAGCGAAAACCGAAGCGATTAAAAATAGCGCTGAGAATAAAGCAGAAGAATTAAAAAGTGATGCCGATGCTGCAGGAGCAAACAGTACTCAGCCGGCGACACAACAATAATTAGTTGATATCAAAGAAAGGAGCAGTCAATGGGAATTATTTCCTGGATCATCTTCGGCCTGATCGCCGGTATTTTAGCCAAGTGGATCATGCCGGGCAAAGACGGTGGCGGTTTTATCCTGACCATAGTGTTGGGTATTGTCGGCGCCGTGGTTGGGGGCTATATCAGCACCTTCTTTGGCTACGGCAGAGTGGACGGTTTCAACTTCGGCAGCTTCGTGGTGGCAGTGATTGGTGCCATCGTGGTGCTGTTTGTTTACCGTAAAATCCGCAGCTAATTCCTGGCACATTAATAAAACGGGCAGCTCATGGGCTGCCCGTTTTTTATTCATTTTTTCTGTTCGGTGGTTTCATCCGGCTCTTCGAGCACAACCTCTTCCTTGCGGTACAGGCTGATCACCTTAAACAGCAGGCTGAGACCAATGCCAACAATGGTCGCCAACGCCATGCCTTTCAGCTCGGCAGCACCGATATGAACCTTGGCACCGCTGACGCCGATAATCAGGATCACCGACGTCAGGATCAGGTTCTGTGCCTTGTTGTAATCCACCTTGGATTCGATCAGCACGCGAATACCGGACGCGCCGATCACCCCGTACAGCAGCAGAGATACACCGCCCATTACCGGCACAGGCACCGCCTGAATGGCCGCCGCCAACTTGCCAACGCAGGAAAGCAGGATCGCCAGAACCGCCGCGCCACCAATCACCCAGGTGCTGTAAACCTTGGTGATGGCCATCACGCCGATATTCTCACCGTAGGTAGTATTTGGCGTTGAGCCGAAGAAGCCGGAGATCACCGTCGAGATACCGTTAGCAAACATGGAACGGTGCAAACCAGGGTCACGCAGCAAATCTTTTTTCACGATATTGGCCGTCACCACCAGATGGCCGACGTGCTCGGCGATCACCACCAGCGCCGCGGGCAAGATGGTAAAGATGGCAAACCATTCAAAACGTGGCGTGTAGAAAGTCGGCAGTGCAAACCAGTGCGCTTCGCGGATCGGGGTTAAATCCACCACGCCCATAAAGAACGACAGCGCATAACCCACCAGCACGCCAATCAATATCGGGATAATTGCCAGAAAACCGCGGAACAGCACTGAGCCGAGGATCGTCACGCCCAGCGTCACCAGCGAAATGGTTACGGTCGTGGTGTCCGCGCTGACGCCGTCGGCTGGCAGCAGGCCCGCCATATTGGCCGCCACGCCCGCCAATTCCAGACCTATAACCGCGACAATCGCCCCCATCGCCGCCGGCGGGAATATCACGTCCAGCCAGCCGGTACCGGCTTTTTTGACCAGCAGCCCCACCAGGCAGAACAGCACCCCACACATGATAAACCCGCCCAACGCCACTTCATAACCCAATGGCAGCAGCAACAGTACCGGGGAGATAAAGGCAAAGCTGGAACCGAGATAGGCCGGGATCTTGCCCTTGCAGATAAACAGATACAGCAGCGTGCCGATGCCGTTAAACAGCAACACCGTCGCCGGGTTAATCTTGAACAGGATTGGCACCAGCACGGTAGCACCAAACATGGCGAACAGATGCTGGAAGCTGAGCGGAATGGTCTGCAGTAGCGGCGGGCGTTCACTGACGCCGATGACGCGACGTGTCATGGGGTTTTTCCTCTAATTATTTTCCGGTCAAAAAAAAGCCGACTCATCGTCGGCTTCAATTTTTATTTGGTACCAAATATCTTATCGCCCGCATCACCCAGGCCCGGCACGATGTAGCCCTTGTCATTCAGGCATTGATCGATAGAAGCGGTGTAGAGTTCGACGTCCGGGTGCGCTTTCTCCAGCGCAGCGATACCTTCCGGTGCCGCGACCAGTACCAGCACCTTGATGCTGTTGCAGCCGGCTTTCTTCAGCAGATCGATAGTGGCGATCATCGAGCCACCGGTTGCCAGCATCGGGTCAACCACCAGCGCCAGACGCTCTTCGATGTTGGAAACCAGCTTTTGGAAATAAGGTACCGGCTCCAGGGTTTCTTCGTCACGGTAAACGCCCACTACGCTGATGCGCGCGCTAGGAACGTTTTCCAATACCCCTTCCATCATACCCAGACCGGCACGCAGGATAGGTACGACGGTAATTTTTTTCCCTTTAATCTGGTCAATTTCAACCGGACCACACCAGCCATCGATGGTCACTTTCTCCGTTTCCAGATCGGCGGTCGCTTCATAGGTCAGCAAACTACCCACTTCCGAAGCCAGCTCACGGAAGCGTTTGGTGCTGATGTCATTTTCACGCATCAGACCAAGCTTGTGTTTCACCAGCGGGTGTTTCACCTCAACGATCTTCATCATTTTTCTCCTATTAAGGTGGTTGACGGCCAAAAAAATCGCCGGATTATACCTCCTTTTGCCGACTGCGCCACCCACAATAGCCCGATCGGGATCAACAAAAGATTGAATAACAGTATAGATGACGAAAAATCGGAGCTGGTTCACAAGCCACTCGCAAACGTTTGCCTGCGCTGTTAGAATTGCCGCGCCTTAGTCCGGAATCAATGCCGGATGCACAGTTTTCAAACCGCAAACCGTCGTGGGGATCGCGCAGTGACCGACAAAACCTCTCTCAGCTATAAAGACGCAGGTGTCGATATCGATGCTGGCAATGCATTGGTAGACCGCATCAAAGGTGTAGTTAAACAGACCCGCCGCCCTGAAGTCATGGGTGGTCTGGGCGGTTTTGGCGCCCTGTGTGCGTTGCCGCAGAAATACCGCGAGCCGATACTGGTTTCCGGTACCGACGGCGTAGGCACCAAGCTGCGTCTGGCGATGGACCTGAAACGACACGACACCATCGGCATCGATCTGGTTGCAATGTGTGTGAACGATTTGGTGGTACAGGGCGCTGAGCCGCTGTTCTTCCTGGATTACTTCGCGACCGGCAAACTGGACGTGGACACCGCGGCCAGCGTGATCACCGGTATCGCCGAGGGCTGCAAGCAGTCCGGTTGTGCGCTGGTGGGCGGTGAAACCGCCGAAATGCCAGGCATGTATCATGGCGAAGATTACGACGTGGCCGGCTTTTGCGTCGGCGTGGTCGAGAAATCCGAAATCATCGACGGCAGCAAGGTGCAGTCCGGCGATGCCCTGATCGCCCTCGGCGCTTCCGGCCCGCACTCCAACGGTTACTCGCTGGTGCGCAAAATTCTGGAAGTCAGCAACACCGACCCAACCACTACAGTTCTGGAAGGCCAACCACTGGCTGACCATCTGCTGGCACCAACCAAAATTTATGTGAAATCCGTACTGGAGCTGATCGAGAAAATCGACGTGCATGCTATCGCTCACCTGACCGGCGGCGGCTTCTGGGAAAATATCCCACGCGTACTGCCGGAAGGCATGCAGGCGGTGATCGACGAATCCAGCTGGCAGTGGCCGGCCGTCTTCAACTGGCTGCAGCAAACCGGTAACGTCAGCCGTCACGAAATGTACCGCACCTTTAACTGTGGCGTGGGCATGGTGATCGCTCTGCCGGAAGAATCGGTTGAATCTGCCATCGCATTGTTGACCGCAGCCGGTGAAAAAGCGTGGAAGATCGGTAAACTGACCGCTTCTTCCGACGAACAACAAGTGGTCATCAACTGATGAAAAAGATCGTGGTGTTGGTCTCCGGCCAGGGGAGTAATCTCCAGGCGCTGATTGATGCCTGCCAGCAGGGCCGGATTGCCGCCGAAATTGTGGCGGTATTCAGCAACCGGGCGCAGGCTTATGGCCTGCAACGTGCGCAAGCGGCAGACATTGCCGCCCATGCGCTGGATGCCAAGGCCTATGCCGACCGTGCGGCGTTTGACGTCGCGCTGGCAGAAGCCATTGACCAGTATCAACCGGATTTGGTGGTGCTGGCGGGTTATATGCGCATTCTCAGCCCGCAGTTCGTGCAGCACTTTGCCGGACGCATGCTGAACATTCACCCTTCCCTGCTACCAAAATACCCTGGGTTGCACACCCACCGGCAAGCCATCGACAACGGTGACAGCGAACACGGCACCTCGGTGCACTTCGTGACCGAACAGCTCGACGGCGGCCCGGTCATTTTGCAAGCCAAGGTGCCGATCTTCCCCGGTGACGAGGAGGATGAGGTAGTCGAGCGAGTGCAAACACAGGAACACCTGATTTATCCGCTGGTGGTGAACTGGTTTGTCGAAGGTCGGTTGGCGATGCGTGATGACGCGGCCTGGCTCGATGGTAAGCGCCTGCCCGAACAAGGGCATGCGGCGGACTAAAATGTATCTTGAGTTTCTTCAAACCCTGGCTTTCAGCCGGGGTTTTTTATTCACGGATATTCCCGCTTGGCGTGAATAACACTAAGAACTTCTATATGCCCGATGATTCTATAAACAATCAGGTAGTTGGGATGAACGACAATTTCTCGCGTATTATCCACCCTACCCAAGCGATAAATTAAAGGGTTTAACGGCAGAGAAAGGACTACCGCATCGATTTTCGCGCCGCCTGCGGAATTCTGTCATCGATATAATCAATAATGCTCCATAGCTCTTCCTGAGCTTCACTGCTCCATTCTATCCGCATTGATCATCCCATTTTGCGCAATTTTTTCTTTGCTGCTAAACGAGCTTGCAGTTCAGTCATCACCTGTTCGTGCGGAATTCTTGGCTGCTCACTGTTAATGGCTGATTCAACCTTGGCCCGGTACCAACGATCGTAGCTCTCTGTTTGTTCGGCCGAACCCAGCACCGGCAAGGTAGAAAGTGGAGGTTTTATCGCCATGGAATACGTCCTCTCTGAGTTGTCTATATTTCAGGCAGTATAACGGCTTTGTTTACGAAAAAATACGCGACTCAGGCCTTCATCCTGACCATAATGTATTGTGCAGTATTATCATTGGTACCCTCCACGACATAAGGAACCCCCATGTCCAGCCCTACCAACGTCAAGCTACGCCCACTGGAACGGGATGATTTGACGTTCGTCCACCAGATGGACAACAACGCCAGCGTGATGCGCTATTGGTTCGAAGAACCTTACGAAGCCTTTGTTGAGCTTTCCGACCTGTACGACAAGCACATCCACGACCAGAGCGAACGCCGCTTTATTATCGAACACCAGGGCGCCAAAGTCGGGCTGGTGGAACTGGTGGAGATCGACCACATCCACCGCCGCGCAGAATTCCAGATCATTATTGATCCGACTCATCAGGGTAAAGGTTACGCCACTATCGCCGCCAAACTGGCGATGGATTACGGTTTCTCGGTACTGAACCTGTACAAGCTGTACCTGATCGTCGACAAAGAGAACCCGAAGGCGATCCACATTTACAGCAAGCTGGGCTTCGAGGTAGAAGGTGAGCTGATTGACGAATTCTTCGTTAACGGCGAATACCGCACCGTGCTGCGCATGTGCATCTTCCAGCCGCAGTACATGGCAAAATTCAAAACCGCTGCCAGCGATAAGCCTCTGGTGAAGTAAGCAAAAAACCCGCGAAAGCGGGTTTTTTATGAGGAACTTATCGGCCCTTACTTGTCGTTAATATGACGAAAGAAAATCAGGTCCAGTCTTGATATCCATCATCATGGATCCAGACAATACCCGCAGAACAAGCATCAGATAAGAACCAATAACCATTGAAAGCCCCATGCTCCATATCTTCAGGGGTATTGGGGAAATTAACACGAAATCTATCTATTTGCTCTTTTATACTTCCAGTTAAAAACAGGCCGTCACTGCCAAGTTTTACTTTCCCATCATGCATAAGACGTTCAATAAACCATAAAAACAACTCTTTTTCTTCGTTAAAAGAAAGAGTTATTTCCCCAGAGATGCTATCTGGATGAATATTCTCCCATATAGTCACCATTGATGCGCCTTCAAGAGTCTCTTTTCTATTTTTATATTGTTCTTCTGTCAGCATAGAAATCACCTATCTAAATTTTATTTCAAACTTATTATCAGAAAGTTTAGACATTGTATTTATATTCTTATTTCCTATAATATCAATGGTCCATCGAGCTTTCGACTCTTGCGAACTTGAAGAGTAGTTTCTTAAATTGACTATTTTCCCATCAAACTTAGCAAAGTAAACAACCCCTTTCGAGTTTCTTACCTCTTTAAGGGGAAGACCTCCAGTAAGTGACTGAGCATAATCATAGATTTCCTTATCTGTTAGCGTCTCGGACGCAAAAACTTTTGTTGTTCCTTTTTTGTTACTCCCACCATCACCTAAAACTTGCTGTATTGATTTTCCAAAAACATTTACCTTGCCATCTACCTCCGTTTTATCGAAAAGCTTGACCAACTGATCTGTGTTGGTTTTCTGAATATCCCGCAGGTAATTCGCCGTTTTGGTCGACAGATTGGCACCCTCAGCCGTTTCGCCCTTGATGAAATCTGCGACCGGTTGAGCATTGAAGGTTTTTGTTTTATACAACTCATCAGAAGTCTTCACCAACTGCTGCGTTAGCTTCTTCACGCTATCCTCGGTTTTCCCCAAGATCAGCGTGCTGCCGGTAGTGACGGCTCCCGTTCCAATTATGGCCTCCGGTGCCACAATGTCTGCGGCAAAAATTCCGGCCTGGTTCAGGCAAAGCGCGGGGTTGGTTTTGCAACCGGCAATCGCCAATCGTGCCGCCAGAACTAATTCTGGCGCAGCTCCCACCAGCGTCATCCCCCCCCGCAGTAAGTACCAGACCGCCGCCACCAACGGTCGCCACTATTGCGGCAGCTTCTCGGCGAGCCACAACACGTTTTGCCGCAGCAACATCGCCTTTATCAGCGGCCAAAATATCTTTCTGATTATCCAGCGCATACTGCAGCAACATATGTTCCGTCATGTTGTAACGGTAGACAGATTGCGCACTGTCCGCAGCGCTGTAAGCCCCTTCTGGCGTATGGGTAGTCAAAGCACCGGTCAGCGCACCGATAACACGTGCCGTTTGCTCTTTAACCTCGTTGCCATTCATCGCCTCCTGCAGACGCAGCAGCTGACGTTCTTTTTCATTGAGGTTGGCCGGTTCGAACAACGTGCTTTGCATAATAACGCCAGCCAGCTCCGCCGCCAGCGCCCCGGCCGCCGCGCCCTTGCCGTCACCACGTCCGATTTCAGCCGCTACGCCGGCAACCACTGCATGGCTGACAGATTTACCGACGACACCCAATACCTCCCCGTTATCACCAATCAGCTTCGCCCCTTCGGCATTAATCTGACTACCGATATTGGCCAACAAGGCGTTAGTCAGATTGTCTTTAAAGCTGCCGCCGTTGATGGTGGTGTTGAGGCTCGAACTGATGACCGACTGCCCCGCCACCCGTTGCGCCACCTTGCTCCAGTCCTGATTACTCAGTTGTGGCAGTTTGACATCGTTCGGATTATTTGGCGTTCCGTTGGCCGCCTTATCCCACCCCATTGCCGAATCGAAACCGCTCAACGCCCCACCAATCGCCATGGAGGTCGCCGTCGCTTTTACCGTGTCGCTATTCCCCAATGCGCGCAACGCTTTTGACATATTGCCTTTATTTTCGACAATCGCGACCGCCGCCTGGGATGCCAGCGAGGACATACCCGCAGTCACCGCACCACCGGCAATACCACCACCAACATTTGCGGCAGCCATTGCTGCCAATGAACTGCCCGCAGTTACCGCCGCCGCAGCAATCGCAATCACTGCCGCTACTGCCGGGTTCAGACTCTGGCTTTTATAGTCCCAACTGTCATAGGCATCCTTGACCATGTTCCACTGTACATCACCACGCTTGTTCAGATCTTTCAGCCATGTAGTACCCGCTGTGTTGCCCATCGCGTTAATTGCACTTTGCAGCACCTGGCCATTTTTTGCCTTCACGTCGGCGCTGACGCCTTTGGCGGCATCAACCGTGAGTCCGCCGCCAGTATAAATGCTCGGCAATACCCACTTGTTTTCCTCATATCCCCGGTTGGACTGAGTAATATAAAATCCTTTAGAAGACGTAACCGTTTGTTCAAAGCTGGTATTTTTCACTGCACGGAAATTGACTTTGCCCTGCGTGCTGGTCAATCGGGCATTTTGCCCAGCCGCAATTTTACTGGCTTCATAGGTGCTGTCGTCACGGCTCAATAGGTTGATATCACCGCCGGCAGAAAAACTCGGTGACCTTATTGACAACGTCGTGACGGGTTTGCTTAACCTCGGTTTTTTTACCCCACCACTTGCGCTTAACCTCTTTCTTTTCGTAGTGGCTGGATTCCTCCATCGCCTGGGCATAGAGATACCCGCCTTTAGCGGCCACATCCAACGCCCCTTTAGCCGTCAATTTAGTGGCCTGGAACAAGATACTGCCGTTGGAAATAACGGTCATCAGACCGCCCGCGCTGAGTTCACTGCCTTGTTGAGCCAGGCTTTCCGTATACTCGTTGCCACCGTCCCGATAGGTGTAATTTTGCACCGCGTCAAAACGCATGTTGCCGCCTGTGCTCAATGCCATATCCGCACCAGACAACAATGCGGCTCCACTGGCCGACAGCTCCCCATTCGACGCCAACGTCAAGTTTTTCCCTGCACCCACAAAAGTGGTTAGGTGGCGATCGTCCCTGTTATTATCGTTGGTAGCATCAAGATACGAATATCCCTGCGAACCCAGCCAGAGATTGCGGCCGGCATAGGCGGTGACATTACCGTCCGAATAAAGATAAGCCCCGGTGCGGCGACATCCTGCCCCGCAGAAATCTGCAGACTGCGCATACCGTTGACGCTAGCTCGCAATTCGGGCGTTCGGGATGAACTAAAATAATGGCTATAGTTTGGATTAACCGTTCTTAGCCCGAGAAGAACGCTTTTTCCTGCGTTCAGCACCATATCCAATGTTGCTTTCAGATAGGTTCCCGGTAGGTCAATATTTTCACCGGCGATAATCGTGATGTTTTCTCTCACCTCTGCCTTGCCAGATGCGGCAAACGCCCGATTAAAATGCTGCTGACCGGAGACACGTTCCGTACTGTTGAGTAGAGCAGACGGAGGTAATAAACGATCATTATTGAAGATCGTGAAACTTTTACCTGCCATACCAGTGATGTTCCAGCCAACATGCAGTTCGGTGTCATTCCAGTAAGATGTTTTTTCCTGCGTTCACCATCAGGTCATTGGCAGTGATGTTGGCAAATGCCACGTTGCCATCGGGATGAAAATAGCGAGTGGTTATTGCTGAATGGCTTTTGATATCTCCTGAGCGGCTGATTAAATTAACCTGCGTACCCTGAAGCCGGCTTTGCCAAGCGTCGATATTGTTAATAGCCGTTATAGATAGCTCTCTACCGGCAGACAATTCGGCCTGGCCAAGGTTGACCTGATTGTCCGCCTGGATGGTCAAGTCGTTACGTGCACCAACGCCATCGGTTAAAAATATTTTTCCTGCATGCAACAGTATATTATTAGCACTGAGCGTATCAGCACGCGGGGTATTACCAACCTCTATTACATTAGAGGGATCGTAAGGCAATGAGGTATCTATATTGATGGTGTTTTTGACGTCAACGATTAAGTTATTGCCAGCGGTAATTGACGAGTTCTGCTCTCCCTTCGTTTGCCAGCTCTGTAGCTCCTCCCGTTTGGTATAGGGCGCTTTTTCTGTGACATACAATAAATCCCAATCTCCCGGCGGCGCATCCTCGTCACGAGTAATATCCCCGACGCCGAAAGTTGACGTCCCCAGCCGCCAATACAAGTCTTTTTGACCAAATTGCAGGCTTTTTACGGTAAAGTCTTTTCCCGTCAATATCAGGTCTTTTTCAGCCTTGATATTCGACTGATCGTTTAATAAAGAAGCGGCATTGATATAAGCATTGCCGCCAGAGCTAATCACGCCAGGAACCCGTGATTGAACGAGCAGATACTCATCCTGTCCCACATTGACCGTATCGCTTTTCGACAGATTGATTTCACCAAACCAACTGCCTATACCGAAGTCCTTCAGTTCAGGCTCTAACGTCACTACGGCATCCACCCCCTGTCGCGTGCCGTAATAACTCCCCACGAAAGATTTATTAAACGCTTTGGAGTTACCGGAGATATTTTTCCACTCAGCACTTACAACATCCCGCACGTTGTTCAGTTGCTCCGTGCGTATCACCAAATCACCGCTATTAGTCTTGATGGTCGCGGAGCGGTTTTCAACCAGGTTAGCCTTGTTGCCCTGCGCATCCTTCTGGATCCACAGATTGCGATTGGCATGGATTTTGGCGTCGGCGCCCACGTTACGCACCGTATCGCTGAACACGCGAATATCGCGGCTGGCGGTAATTTGCCAGGCGTTTGTCAGCGTTTGGCTGGCCAGCGTAGCGTCCTGATCCGCCTGTACCACGCTCCATGGTGCCACAAGCAGCTCTTTCGCGCTGACGTTAAGGTCGGTCTTACTGCGCGTGGTGCCGTTAAGGGTGATTTTACCGTTCACGTTCAGCGTAATGTCACGCTGATTGGTGATAAGGTCTTTCAGGTTAACCCCGACCCCATCCTCATTGGCCACCAGGCGGATCTTGTTGGCGTACATGCCACCCAGCGCCTTGGTGTCCACCGCCAGCACTGGTTTTGCGCCTTCGCCGGCGATCGGCTTGATGGTGCCGTCTTTAAAACTAATGCGGTTGGCACCTTGGGTCAAAGACAGGCTGTTGGCGTTGATTTGTCCATTCACTTCGGTGGCGCGGCTGATGATGTCAACATAGTCGGCGCTATAACCGTCCAGGCCTTTTCCACCGATGGTGACTGCACCTTTTTTGACCTCCAGCGCTTCCAGCGCGCCCTGCTTGTCGAATTGCGGTTTGCCGGTGGTCAACGTAACGCCCGGCGCATTGATAAATCCGCAGCCGTCGCAGCTGATGCCGTTGGGGTTGGCTATCATCACGTTGGCCTTATTGCCGAACACCTCGAGCTTGCCCTGCAGCTCGGAACGGCTGCCGCCGGTGACTTCATTGATGATCAGCTCCGCGGCCTTGCCTTTGAGATTGCCGTTGGCACTCAACTGCCCGGCCAACTGCGACTGACCGGCGGCGGTGGCGTTGTTCAACACCGCGCCGGGCGCGGCGACATTGAAATCCTGATAGCTGTTGTGCGAGATGCCGGCACCGTTTGGCGTGGCGATATTAACTACCGGCACGTTGCCCTGTTGAACCTGGGTATTGCCGTTGGCGGCGTTGATGCCGGCGGCGAAGGCCGGATGCAACGGCTGCAGTGCCGTCAGATAGATCAGCAAATAGCTGGCGCCGCGCGCCAGCGGGTGATTAAGCTTATCCACTCTTCACTCCTTTGAAAGGACATTGGTTTTCAGGCGCCTACCGGCGCCGGTGCTGTGCGCTGGCGTTATAATGTGACGGTGGCTTGCCAGTAGACCACCCAAAGATCGGGTTTCAGGCTGTCCGGGTGCGCCAGCGGCTTGCCGACGGTGAGCGACTGGTTGAACCATCGGCTATTCAGCGCCGCGCCGAGCGCTACGCCGATAACGTTGCCGCCGTCAATTTTTCCGGCGCGCCCCTGCACCCAGCCGGAGTCCAGCGCGCCGATCAAAGCAAGTTCTCCCAGCCCCGGCTGCGTCATCCATTGCCAATTGAGCTCATTGCGCCAATAAGCGCCGCGATTGCCGGTCAGGTACTGTTCCTTGAATCCGCGCACCGAATATTGCCCGCCGACGGAAATGCGCTCGCTGGAGTACAGGTTATCCGCTGTCGTTTGCCCATGGGCTGAGGTGAGGTAGTACAGTGAGGAAGTCAGGGGATAGAAGTAGCTGCCACTGAGGCTTAACTTGCGAAACTCGCTGCGTGGCGCATCGTCATACTGCGGATTATCAGGTGTTGCACCCAACATGTGCAGGCCGTGACTGATCATCGGATTGAGCGTCAAATAACCGCGCCCTGCTACGGCACTGTAATTTGCACCCAGGCTGAATACGCTGAGCGTGGGGCTACTGACCGCTAACCGCTCACCCGCCAACTGATTGTTGGTGCGCCTTCGCGTCAGTCCCATGTCCACAGATAGCTTGCGCGTACCATCGCGCAACAACGTACGGTTGATGCCTAGCCGTTGGGTCTGGCTGCTTCCCTGATAACGATAGGTGTCTGCATTGAACGGAATGCTTTGAAAGAAATCGTTCCAGGCATATTGATAACTGAACAGCCAGTAACCGTAGGGTAAGGTCACACCTCCGTTTAGGCTGCGGCTGCGATGGTTACGGCTAAAGTCGTCGTTACGCGTCGCAGAAAGCGACCACTGATCGGCAAAATACAGCGGGTTGTCCAGTGTCACACCGACATTTATCTGTCCTGTACCGGTGCTTTTCTGTCCACTGTTGTCTGCACTAAAAGAAATCGCAACGGGCAAACGTGCGGAGCCACGCCGCAATACCACCTTTGAATAACCTGAATGGGTGCCGGGCTGAATGTCTATGCTCACCTGCAGTGAGGGCAGCCGGTTGAGCTGTTCCATGCCCTGCTCGATATCCCGCAGGTTTAATACTTCGCCGGCCATGCCGGGGAACGCCATGCCCAATGCCAACCTGCTTTCGCCGTCGAGAGTAATGGATTCGACCCGCCCTTCGCTGGCGCTGATGGTCAGCATGCCGGTAGAAATATCTTGTTCTTGCAGATAGGCCTGAGAGGTGACATAGCCACGTTGCAAATAGGCATTGGTGGTTTCACGCACCAGGCGATTGATAGCGCTCAGCGTTAGGCAGCGCCCTTGGTAGGGTTTGGCCAGCCTGGCTTTTACCGACCAGGAAAGGTGTTCGGCCCCCTGAAACCTAATCTGCCGCACAAGCTGACAGGCTTCACCAGCGGCGGAAGGCGCCGGCAAGGGTAAGGCCGGCAGAGAAACGTTGTTTTGCAACGCCTCACGCTGTTGCTGCGCCTGTTCCAATAACATCTTTTGCTGTTGGTTGATGCTGTCCCGGTCAGCCGGGCTGGAGGGTTCAGCCGCCTGAGTAACGCTGAAAAAACATCCACAGACAATGAGCGCCAAGATCCTGAAATGGGGCTTCCATGCACACACTTTAAAACATCCATTTACGATAATTTACATACATTATCGAAGTCTAAACATTTCAGGGCAACATTTCCATACGAATGAGAATCATTTTTATTAAAAAATTAAAAAAGCATGCAATGCGCAGAGAGGGGTTGCAGAAGGATGGGTGAAAATTGAATCATTTTGCGGTGGTTTCCCTGCGGCGCAGCACCGCAGGGGTAAATCAACCATAGCGCCCGGTAATGTAATCCTCGGTACGGCGTTGGCGCGGTGAGGTGAAGATGTCGTCGGTGTCGTTATATTCCACCAATCGGCCCTGGTGAATAAACGCCGTGTAATCGGATACTCGCGCCGCCTGCTGCATGTTGTGCGTCACCAGCACCACGCTGTAGTGCTGTTTTAGCGCGGAAATCAGCTCTTCGATGGTTAGCGTAGAGATCGGATCCAGCGCCGAGGTCGGTTCATCGAGCAGCAGCACTTCCGGTTCGATGGCGATTGCCCGCGCAATCACCAACCGCTGTTGCTGACCGCTGGAAAGGCGAAACGCGTTCTCGCGCAGCCGGTCTTTTACCTCGTGCCACAGCGCTGCGGCACGCAGCGAACGTTCCACCGCTTCATCAAGGATGCGTCGATCGCGCACGCCCTGCAGCCGCAGGCCGTAAACCACGTTTTCATAAATCGACTTCGGAAAGGGATTCGGGCGCTGGAACACCATGCCGACCCGCCGTCTCAGCGCCGCAACGTCGATCTGCGTTCCAGAGATGCCCTGGCCGTTAAGTTGTAGTTCGCCTTCAATCCGGCAGTTGTCCACCAAATCATTCATGCGGTTGAAACAACGCAGCAGCGTCGATTTACCGCAGCCGGAGGGGCCGATCAGCGCCGTCACCCGGTGTTTCGGGATACGCAGTGAAATATCGTGCAGTACCTGCTTCTCACCATAAAAACAACTTGAGATCCTTTACCGCCAACGCGGTATCTTCATCATCAAGATGCTGGACATCCAGCCGGGGCAAACTGCCTGGCGTCATCAAACCCATTGGGCACTCTCCAGCAATAGCTTCATTGTTACTGCGACCATGCTTTATACCGCTCCCTTAGCGAATGTCGGATGCCCATCGCCGCCAGATTCAACCCCACCACAATCGCCACCAACAGGAAGGCGGTGGCAAACACCAGCGGCCGGGCGGCTTCTACGCTCGGACTCTGGAAGGCCATATCGTAAATCTGGAAGCTCAGGTGCATAAACTTCCGCTCCAGATGCAGATACGGGAAAATATCATCCACCGGCAACACCGGCACGGATTTCACCACGCCCACCAGCATCAGTGGTGCGGTCTCTCCAGCGGCGCGTGCTACCGCCAGGATCAACCCCGTCATCATGGCAGGTGCTGCCATTGGCAGAACAATGCGCCACAGCGTTTCCGCCCGGCTGGCACCTAATGCCAGCGATCCCTGACGCAATGAGGCAGGAATGCGCGACAACCCTTCTTCGGTAGCGACAATCACCACCGGCAAGGTCAGCAGCGCCAGCGTCAACGCCGCCCACAGCACGCCCGGCGTGCCAAAGGTCGGGTTGGGCAGCGACTCCGGGAAGAACAGTTGATCGAGCGTGCCGCCAATCATATAAACAAAGAAGCCCAGACCAAATACCCCATAGACAATCGAGGGTACGCCAGCCAGATTCACCACCGCAATACGGATCAGCCGTGTCAGCAAATTATTACCGGCGTACTCGTGCAGATAAACCGCGGCAATGACGCCGAACGGCATCACCACAATCGACATCAGGATCACCATCAGCACCGTGCCAAAAATGGCCGGGAATACGCCGCCTTCGGTGTTGGCCTCACGTGGGCTGTCAGTAAGGAATTTCTTGACCTGCTCGCCCCAGTGCACCAGCTTCTGGGTGGTATTCATCGCATTGGGATACCAGGCATCGCGCACCTGGCTAAGCGCAATAGTATGAACCTGGCCGTGCATATCACGCAGCAGCAGCGCATCACGGTGACGATCGCGGTTCAAGCCTTCCAGTCGGTCAGACAACAACCGATACTGACGTTGCAGTTCCAGTCTCTCAGCGTTGATGGACGCCTGCGCACGGGCGTCGAGCTTGTCGTCATGCTGCAGGCTTTTCTCCCGCAGGCGCAGCGCATCAAACCGTTGGTTGATACGCGCCATATCGCGGAACTGAATATCATGCGCCTGACGGGAAAGCGCGGCAATTTGCGGCAAACGCTGCAACAGCGCCTGGCTGAGATTACGCCCGGTCAACGGCTGGCCGTCCTCCAGCATGCCCGCCAGATAACCATAAGCGGTGCCATTACTGTTGCGTTCCAGTACCAGCAAATTGCGCGGCGTACTCTTGCGAAGAATGTCACCGGCCAGCAGCGTGCGGAAGTCCTGCCCTTCGCTGTCACGATTACCCACTTTGATCAGATAGCGCTCAAAACTCTGCGCATCTCCTGGCGGCAAGGCAATTCCGGACTCCTGTAATTGACGGCGCGGAATGCTCTGCTGTTGGTACAGTTCGCCAATCATGGTCACCGATCCTGCGGCGCTCTGATTGAGTTCAAACTGGTAGACCGGGCTGGGCCAGAAATAGCGCATCCCCTGCCCGGCCAGCAGCAGCATAATGCCGATCAACGCCAGCAGGCTGACGGCTACCGATCCGGCTGTCAGCCAGATCCACGGCGAGCCGCTCTTGGCCCAAAGCCTCATGGCGCCTCCTGATTCAGGGTATAGCGCTCACGCAGGCGCAGACGGATCGCTTCCGCCAGCGTGTTGAAGACAAAGGTGAAAATAAACAGCACCAGTGCGGTCAGGAACAGCACCCGATAATGGCTGCTGTCGGCCACCGCCTCCGGCATTTCGATAGCGATATTGGCCGCCAGGGCGCGCAAGCCCTGGAACAGGCTACCGTCGATCACCGGCGTGTTGCCGGTCGCCATCAGCACAATCATGGTTTCCCCCACCGCACGACCAAAGCCGATCATCAGTGCCGAAAAAATACCGGCGCTGGCCGATGGCAGAACCACCCGCATCACGGTTTGCCACTGGGTCGCACCCAATGCCAGCGATCCTTGGCTCAGGGTAGCCGGCACGCTGAACAAGGCGTCTTCCGCCAGTGAAAAGATGATCGGCACCAGTGCAAACCCCATTGCCACCCCCACCACCAGCGCATTGCGCTGGTCGTAATCATCGCCCAGCCAAAAATGCAGCGGCTCGCCAAACAGTTTTACCTCCAGCCACGGCCCCACGCTGAACGCCAACCAGACGGTCAGTATCATCAACGGCAGCAGGATCAGCAGATCCATGCCCGGCGGCAAGCGGCGCGGTGCCAGCTTGTTCACCAGAGCGCCGCAGGCCAGTACCACCGCCGCCAACAACAGCGGCAGAGACAGCACCGCCAACAGATAGTGTTCAATCACCGGCGCCAGCCAGATACCGGCCACCAGCCCAATCACCACCGTTGGCAGTGCACCCATCACCTCAATCGCCGGCTTGATCACCCGCCGTAGCCCGGCCGACATGAAATAGGCGGTATAAATAGCCCCGGCCAATGCCAGCGGAATGGCAAACAGCATGGCGTAAGCCGCTGCCTTGAAGGTGCCAAAAATGACCGGCATCAGGCTGAACTTGGCCTGATAGCTGTCCTCACCGGAGGTGGATTGCCAAACATAGGCGGGCTCGGGGTAATTTTCATACCACACCTTGTGCCATAGCGAGCGCCAGGTGACATCGGGATAAGGGTTATCGATCGGATAATGCTGCCAACCCTGCGCCGTTTCCAGCAGCAGGCCGTCACCACGTGGAGCAAACGCCATCTGTTGCACCCCGGTGCTCAACCGGCCATTCAACAACGGCTGTGGCTGAATGCTGGAAAACAGCGAGAAGCCCCCGTCGGGCCTCAGTGTGGCGAACACCCGACGATAAGGTTCAGCCACCAGCAAATCCCGTGGTTCGGACTGATGGTCGAAATGCTGCACCGGCGTCAGTTGCCAGCGCTGCTCTTTTTCAACATCAAACCACTCACGCAGGCTGCCGTCAGCCGCTTCAATCAATAAGGCGCTGCCACCGGGCAAGGCCGTCAGTTGATAAGGAGTGCGATCGCCGAGAATACGCGTTTCTTTAAGCTGTAACTGAGTGTCGTTAATTTGATAGCGCGCCAGTCGGTTACCCGACAGCAGATACAACTGACGGCCGTCCGGCGTCAGCACCAACTGTTGTACCGCGCTCTCCAGCGGGCTTTCGCTGAGCTGCGGCGCCTGCTCGCTGCCAAAACGGCCAAACACCAAACGCCGGTCTTCGGTAACCCCGGCCAGCAGATACTGCCCGTGCCGCGCTTCGGACAGTGCCAACAATGCCAGGGGCCGCCCCTGTTTATCCAGCGCCAATGGTCGTTGCCCTAGTGGGAATAGCCACTGTGGTGCAGAGGTGCTCGCAGCGGCAAAATCCGCACTGGCAACGATAAAGCGACCATCGGCCTGCGCCAGAGCAAACAGGTCACGTTCCCCGGCCGCCTGGGTCAGCAACGCCGGTTTGGTCAGCAATGGCTGCTGCGTTAATGGCTTGCCGGTGCCGGCGGGGTCCTGCTGCGTCAGGGAGTAAAACTGCCCTGCTCCCTGCGTATCAATGCGATAGCCGATACGCTGCTGCACATCCATACCCAGCGCCAGCGCAGGCGCGGTGGCGCTAATCGGTAACGGCTTTGCCTGCCCCATCGCCGCCGGTTTAAACAGCGGCAGCACCGCAAACAGCAGGTAAACGAAGATCAGCATTAACGTCATCAGCACCAGCAGCCCGCTGACGGTCACGGCCGCCTGCACGCTACGGTCGATGCGCGCACGCAGCCGATCCCGGGGATGTTGGTTTACCGTAGTCTGTGCCATGTCTCTCGCTGTCGCTGATGTAAGCAGGCTTGCGCCATAGAATAACCGGGCATCTTATGTCAGTTTTATGACGTTTGCATGACAAAGTTGCCCACCTAGTGTGTCGAGTTTTAGGCTACACATAAGCATTATTAATCACATATATTGCTGAAAAATGATGATAAACCCGAGCACATCTATAAACACAAAGCATGAAATGCGGCATTTTATGCCAGTTGGTAATGTCACGCAGTCCCAACGCCGCAGAAAATATTTTTACGCCTTAAAATGCCTCGCGCCAGGGTAATGGATATGTTGGACTTTCCTGTCAATCTCTCGCAATAATGATGAAGGACACTGAAGCGGCATCCGGGCTGCGTCCCGGATCCTTTTCTAAAATTGAACTGGAGTGGCAATGGGTCAGGAAAAGCTCTACATCGAAAAAGAACTAAGCTGGTTATCCTTTAATGAACGCGTATTGCAGGAAGCCGCAGATAAGAGCAATCCCCTGATTGAGCGCATGCGTTTTCTGGGCATTTACTCCAATAACCTTGACGAGTTCTATAAGGTCCGCTTTGCCGATCTCAAACGACGCATTCTGATCAGCGAAGAACAAGGCTCTGGCGGCGCTTCACGCCATCTGCTGAAAAAGATCCAGGCCAAGGTATTAAAAACCGATCAAGAATTCGACAGCCTGTATAACGATTTGCTGCTGGAAATGGCGCGTAATCAGATCTTCCTGATCAACGAACGTCAGGTGTCGGAGAACCAGCAAATTTGGCTGCGACAATACTTCAAACAGCATCTGCGTCAGCACATCACGCCCATCCTGATCAATCACGAAACCAACCTGGTGCAGTTCCTGAAAGACGATTACACCTATCTGGCGGTGGAGATTATTCGCGGCATACGCATCGATTATGCGCTGCTGGAGATCCCGTCCGACAAGGTGCCGCGCTTCGTCAACCTGCCGCCGGAAGCCCCGCGCCGTCGCAAACCGATGATCCTGCTGGACAACATTCTGCGCTACTGCCTGGACGATATTTTCAAGGGCTTCTTCGACTACGACGCGCTCAATGCCTATTCGATGAAAATGACCCGCGACGCGGAATACGATCTGGTCACTGAGATGGAATCGAGCCTGCTGGAACTGATGTCCTCCAGCCTGAAACAACGCCTGACCGCCGAGCCGGTACGTTTTGTTTATCAGCGCGACATGCCGAATGAAATGGTGGAATTGCTGCGCGGCAAGCTGGGTATCTCCAACTACGACTCGGTGATCGCCGGCGGCCGCTATCATAACTTTAAAGACTTTATCGGCTTCCCGAACGTCGGCAAGGCCAATCTGGTCAACAAACCGCTGCCACGCCTGCGCCATACCTGGTTCGAAAAGTTCCGCAACGGTTTTGACGCCATCCGTGAACAGGACGTGCTGCTTTACTACCCATACCACACCTTTGAACACGTGCTGGAACTGGTGCGTCAGGCGTCATTTGACCCCCAGCGTGCTGGCGATAAAAATCAATATTTACCGCGTGGCGAAAGACTCACGTATTATCGAATCGATGATCCACGCCGCCCACAACGGCAAGAAAGTCACGGTGGTGGTAGAGCTGCAAGCACGTTTTGATGAAGAGGCCAACATCCACTGGGCCAAGCGCCTGACGGAAGCCGGCGTGCACGTAATCTTCTCTGCTCCGGGCCTGAAAATCCACGCCAAACTGTTCCTGATCTCACGCCGTGAAGGCGACGAAATTGTGCGCTATGCTCATATCGGTACCGGCAACTTTAACGAGAAAACCGCGCGTATTTATACCGACTATTCATTGCTGACCGCCGACTCACGCATCACCAACGAAGTGCGTCGGGTGTTTAACTTTATCGAAAACCCGTACCGGCCGGTCACCTTCGACAACCTGATGGTGTCGCCGCAGAACTCGCGCCTGAAGCTGTATGAGTTAATCGACCGGGAAATTGCCAATGCCGAGGCCGGCCTTCCCGCCGGCATTATGCTGAAAATCAACAATCTGGTGGATAAAGGGCTGGTAGATCGGTTATATACCGCATCCGGCGCCGGTGTAAAAATCCGCCTGTTGGTGCGAGGTATGTGTTCTTTGATTCCCAACCTGCCGGGGATCAGTGACAATATTCAAGTAATCAGCATCGTCGACCGCTATCTGGAACACGACCGGGTTTACGTTTTCGAAAACAAAGGTGACAAACTGGTTTATCTGTCCTCTGCCGACTGGATGACCCGTAACATAGATTACCGCATCGAAGTCGCGGTCTCGCTGCTGGATCCAACGCTGAAACAACGAGTTCTGGATATTCTGGAAATTCTGTTCAGCGACACGGTCAAGGCACGTTACCTCGATAAAGAACTGAGCAACCAGTACGTACCGCGCGGCAACCGCCGTAAAGTCCGTTCTCAGGTTGCCATTTACGAGTATTTAAAAGCTCTGGAACAACCAGGACAGTAGGCCAGCAACTATGCCGCTAAAAAGCACTGCAACAAATAAACCGCAGGAAATTGCTGCCATCGACCTCGGGTCGAACAGCTTCCATATGGTGATTGCCCGCGTCGTCAACGGCGCTTTACAGGTATTGGGCCGTTTAAAACAACGGGTCCACCTCGCCGATGGATTGGACAGCAACAATGTGCTCAGTGAAGAGGCAATAGAACGTGGACTGGCCTGCCTGGCGCTGTTTGCCGAACGGCTGCAGGGCTTCCCGGCGGATAACGTCACCATCGTCGGTACTCATACCCTGCGTCAGGCCGTTAACGCGGAAGTGTTTCTCAAACGTGCAGCTAAAGTGATCCCCTACCCGATTGAAATCATCGCCGGACAGGAAGAAGCGCGTCTGATCTTTATGGGCGTGGAGCACACCCAGCCGGAAAAAGGCCGCAAGCTGGTGATCGATATCGGCGGTGGTTCTACTGAGCTGGTGATCGGTGAAGACTTTGAGCCGCTGCTGGCGGAAAGCCGCCGTATGGGCTGCGTCAGTTTCGCCCAGCAGTTTTTCCCAGGCGGTGAAATCAGTAAAAACAATTTCAAGCGTGCGCGCCTGGCAGCGGCACAGAAGCTGGAAACCCTGGCCTGGCAGTACCGTATTCAGGGTTGGCAGTATGCTCTGGGCGCGTCCGGTACCATCAAGGCCGCACACGAAGTGCTGGTGGCGATGGGCGAAAAAGACGGCCTGATCACCCTGGAACGGCTGGAGATGCTGACGGAGCAGGTGTTGCAGTTTAAAAGCTTCAGCTCCCTGAGCCTGCCGGGGCTGTCGGAAGACCGTCAGTCGGTGTTTGTACCGGGTCTGGCTATCCTGTGCGGCGTGTTCGACGCGCTGGCAATCCGCGACCTGCGTCTTTCTGACGGCGCACTGCGCGAAGGCGTACTGTACGAAATGGAGGGCCGTTTCCGCCATCAGGATATCCGCAGCCGTACCGCCAAAAGCCTGGCCGATCACTACAATATCGACCGTGAGCAGGCCAAGCGGGTGCTGGACACCACCGAACTGCTGTACGCCCAATGGATGGCGCAAAACACCAAGCTGGCGAATCCGCAGTTGGAAGCGCTGTTGAAATGGGCCGCCATGTTGCATGAGGTGGGGCTGAGCATCAACCACAGCGGCATGCATCGCCACTCGGCCTATATTCTGCAAAACACCAACCTGCCCGGCTTTAATCAGGAGCAGCAGTTGCTGCTGGCGGCGCTGGTGCGTTTCCACCGTAAGGGTATCAAGCTGGAAGAACTGCCGCGGCTGAACCTGTTCAAGAAAAAGCATTACCTGCCGCTGATCCAACTGCTGCGTTTGAGCACCCTGCTCAATAACCAGCGTCAGTCGACCACCACCCCCGAGACGCTGCGCCTGAGTACTGACGATAATCACTGGACGCTGCGTTTCCCGGCCGGTTATCTGGCGTTAAACAACCTGGTACAACTGGATCTTGAACGTGAGCAGGCCTACTGGAATGACGTCGTCGGCTGGAAGCTGATTTGCGAAGAAGAAGAGACCCAAAACGAGCAACGTACTGCCTGAGTCTTTCGCCCCCTGCCTGCCGGGGGGCAAACTCAACGCGGTGTCGGTAACAGCGCCAGCAAGGGTTGTGGCTCGCCAATGAAGTAGCCCTGCATATAGTCCACGCCAACCCCTTTCAGCGCGACCAACTGCTCCATGCTTTCCACATATTCAGCCACTATCGCCAGCCGCTTCATGCGCGCAACCTTGCAGATAGACGTAATGACCTGGAAATCCACCGGATTGGTCAGCATGTCACGCACGAAACTGCCGTCGATTTTCAACATGTCGACCGGCAGCATCTTCAGCCGATCGTAGCTGGCATAGCCGGTGCCGAAGTCATCCAGCGCAATGCGACACCCCATCTCACGCAGTGCCTGCAAATTGGCCCCGGCATAGGCCGTATCCTGCAACAGATGCGATTCGGTCACTTCCAGCGTCAGTTGATAGGGCTCAATCTGGTACTGCTCCAGCAGGCTGTTGACATCGTGGCACAGCATAGGCCGGCACAGCGAAGAAGGTGACAGATTAACCGCGAAGCGCGCACTGGGCAGTTCGGCACGGTACAGATCCATAAATTTCAGCGTATTGCGCAACACCCACAGGTCCAGCCGATACGCCAGGCCGAACTCATGTGCCACCGGCAGAAAATCATTAGGCGATATGATCTCTCCGCACGTATCGCGCATGCGCAGTAGAATTTCATGATATCGGTCACCGCGCAGGCCCACGATCGGCTGCGCCATCAGAATGAACCCATCGTTATCCAACGCATGCTGTACACCATGCAGTAACTCGACTTTGCGTTTGATTTCTTCCTGTACCCATTGCCCACCGTTTTGCACGCTCTCCGGTTTGCCGCTGGTCAATGATACTTCCGCCAACGAGCTAAGTTCCCCCAGCAGAAGGTAGAGATGTTCGAAATCGGCATTCACGCTGCAATAACCTAACCCCAGCGGCGGATGGAGCGGCAACCCGTTCCATATCAGACGGAATTTCTCCAGCGCGTGGTAGATCTGCAAAACCTTTTCTTCGCTGTCTTCGCCATCCACCCGCAGCAACAGATCATAACCCGGCAGATGATATACGCCCTCACCGGGTGCCAATACCTGATGCAGCAGCGCCGCCAACTGCTGTTTGAAACGAATGCGCAATTGCATACCGTAGTTGCGGCTCAGCAAATCCAGCTCGCTAACGCGCAGGAAACACAGCGTTGAAGGTAATGACAAGCTCAGATCGCGCTTGAGAGCCCGCAGGTTAGGCAAGCCAATCACCGGATCTTGCAGCGCAGCGCTTTGCGCCCTGGCATGACTTAATCGCTGGCGGGTATTGAGCGCCGACATAAGGTAAATACACAGGGTAAACACCACCATCATCGAAGAGATGACTGCCAGGTTATGCAATAAATTGTCGCGCTGCGCATAACCGGGATAATGGAAAAACAGCACCAGCAGCGAAGAAGACCAGATAATGCAGTTGAATTGATAGCCAAAGCGCATAGCGCCATACAGCATCACCGGCAGCAACAGGATCAGGCCATAGCCCCCCAGCAGCAGAGGATTGGAATTTTTGGCGTAGTAAGACAGCAAGGCCACCATGCTGACCAGCACCAGCAACCACAGAGACAACTCTTTTTTATCGGCCTGGGGGGCCATTTCACGGCCAAAACGTCGCCACAGCGTCAGTGCGAACCTGGGCTTGTTCAATAGGCGCAACATAAAGTAGAACAGCGGCATAGCGGACAGGCAACCCAGCAGCAGCGCCTGAAAATTGACCAGGGCCAACAAATAATCACTATTACCGGGCATCATCCCCAGTTCGTCAGGCAATTGGGCCAGAGCGACCAGCAGTTTCAGGCCGAAGACAAACAGCAACGCCGGCAGCACCACCAACCAGATCAACCTCGCTTTGACCAATGTCGGTACGCCGGGAGCCGCACACCAACGACGCTGAGTCTGGCTGCGATAGCCCAACCAGCACAGGATCAGACAAAGCAGGTACAACGAGGTGACCAATATGCCGCTCTCCAGCCCCAGTCGGCTCGCGTATCGCACCATGATGGCAAGGGTAATGCCCGGCAGCGCCCGCCAGTCGTAGACCATCAACAACGCAATGCAGGCTGCCAGTGGCAGATAGAGCAGATAGACTTTGCCCTCTGGCAACATAATGCGCGGCGACAACCAACCGGCGAACGGGATCAACAACAAGCCCCAGATGAGGGGATAACCCCACCAGCGCTCGCGTAAATGCTTCCAGAATATTGGCTTAACCATAAAAATAACGAGTCCGTCAGGGCGCAATTCCATTCGCGCGTTCAGGTAATAAGGCAGGTTCCTTTACGTACCTCTATCCATTCATGAGGCAAAGTGAAAGTAACATATGCGACAGGAGAATGGAGTGGAATTTTATGCGGCAGGGTCAGCAAGGGTTTGACTGCGATCAATCATGGAGGAAAAGTTGGGTAAATATGTGTAAGCCTATTTTGGGTATTTTCTTAAGTCCATGATCCAATAGACAAACTAAAACTCTTGCTAAACATAAGTGAAATATCCGACGGTACCAACTGGAAATAAATGGACAATATTTGTCATCGATAGCTAAAATTCCGTTTACAATTTATCGGCTTTCACCGTCGTTGAATGACACAGGAAACCGGCATGCCGGGTGATATATGCGTAAAAAAACCACCGGACAGATGACAAAAATAGTACTGTTTGTCAGCTTTATCATTTTGGTTGGCCGTCTGCTGTATGCAGCGGTGGTCGCAGTACCCCATCATCAGGAAAAAAAGCTCGCCCCTTATCAAACAACCACCGAAACAGGCGGCGAAAACCAGGGCACCGCTCCCTGACTTCAAAGACCCAGGCTACTTTGCAGGGCTTGCGAATAGTTAAGCAGCCTGCCGGCGTTTCGGCATGCCAGGCCCCTTACTTATTCCTCAGCTTCTGCTGCCATTTCATAAAAATGACGTCTGCATTCACTAAGCTCTCTGTTGTTCAGAGCTTGTCTGTAAGGACCCCTGAGTGCCAGTAAGGAATATCATGTCAGCCGCAACGCATAATGTTAAAAAAGTCGCTGAGCACCGCCAGCGCATTATTTCTCTGCTGTTAAATAACAAAGACCTGGTCGACGGCATTCTCGGCCGACCGGGTGACGAAAACGCCCTTAGCAAAAGTGAGCTGCTCAACCAGACCGCTGAAATTACCGGCCTGCTCGACGATATGCATGCCGCCGATTTGGCTGACTTGCTCGAAGCGCTACCGCAGGACGAACGTCTGGCGTTGTGGCGGCTGGTGGGTAACGCCAAGCGCGGCCAGGCACTGGTGGAAGTCGCCGAGCCGGTGTGGGACAGCCTGATCGAAGAAATGAGCGATAAAGACCTGCTCAAAGCCATCAAAACGCTGGACGTTGATGAACAGGCCTATCTGGCGCAATACCTGCCGCGTAACCTGATGGGCCGCCTGCTGACCTCGATGGAGCCGGAGCAACGCGCTCAGGTGCGCGAGATGATCCACTACGGCAAGGACACCGTCGGCTGGATGATGGATTTTGAACTGGTCACGGTGCGCCCGGACGTCACCCTCGGTGCGGTGCATCGCTTCCTGCGCCTGCGCAAAACCATACCGGCGGCCACCGATAAGCTCTTTGTCACCGACCGTAAAAATACGCTATTGGGTGAGTTGCCGCTCACCGCGGTGCTGCTCAATGACCCGGAAACTCTGGTACAGGCGGTGATGGACAGCGATCCCACCCGTTTTCTGCCGGAAGAGAAAGCCGAGGCTGCGGCCAGCGCGTTCGAACGTTATGACCTGATCAGCGCCCCGGTGGTCGATGCCAAAGGCAAGCTGATGGGCCGCTTGACCATTGAAGAGATCGTCGACGTGGTCAACGAGGAAAGCGACAGCAACCTGCGCCGTATGGGGGGCTTAAGCCCGGAAGAAGACGTGTTTGCCCCGGTCAGCAAAGCGGTGAAAACCCGCTGGGCATGGCTGGCGATCAACCTGTGTACCGCATTTATCGCTTCGCGCGTTATCGGCCTGTTTGAACACACCATTTCACAACTGGTGGCGCTGGCGGCATTGATGCCGATTGTCGCCGGTATCGGCGGCAACACCGGTAATCAGACCATCACCATGATCGTCCGCGCACTGGCCCTGCATCAAATCGAAGTCGGCAATATCTCCCGCCTGATGTTCAGGGAACTGGGGGTCGCCATCATCAACGGCGTGGTCTGGGGCGGTATCATGGGCATCGTCACCTGGCTGTTGTATGGCGATTGGGCGATGGGCGGGGTAATGACGCTGGCGATGATCCTCAACCTGCTGGTAGCGGCGCTGATGGGGGTGGTTATCCCGATGGCGATGCTAAAAATGGGACGAGATCCGGCGGTCGGTTCCAGCGTCTTGATTACCGCGCTGACCGACACCGGCGGCTTCTTTATCTTCCTCGGTCTGGCCACCCTCTTCCTGCTGTAATCCCTGATGGCCGGCGGCAACGCCGGCTTTTGCTACCACTCACTAACACCGCCCCCTCCATTCAGCCTCATTCACCTGCCTGTCGGGCCGTGGCGTCATCGGCCACATGCCCCCGATCACGTTTTTTTTGCTTAGCCAACCTGAGGTTAGTGGTATAACTAACGAGTTAAAGTTAATCGTTTGAACAAAACCTCGATACGGAAATCAGCACGCGCGTTAATTTCCACCACCATCTTTAAACGTGATTGCTCAGGGATAATGGCTATGAAAAACGAGTGGTTTGCCGCCAGAGAGCTTACCGGCATTGCAGGCCTGCCCTCCTCGCCGCAGGGAATCAATTTGATGGCCCGCCGCGAAGGCTGGATCAGTCGCCGCCGAAAAGGCGTGCAGGGCAAAGCGGTGGAATACCACATCAATAGCCTGCCGATCGGCGCGCGCAGCCTGTTGGTACTGCAAGAAGATCCTGCTGAATATCAGCTTGAACGCCAGGATCCGCTGGCAGTCTGGGTTGAGTATTACTATCACCTGAGCGAAAGCGAGCGCGAGAAAGTACTCACCTTCCTGATGCGTGAAGGGATCGACAGCCTGCTGGCGCTGATTGCTGCCGAAGAATAACGCGGCTACTCGTCAGTGTCCGTTGACGGCACCCAACCCTGGTTATGCCACAGATGCAGCGTGGCGTAAGAGCGCCAGGGCCGCCAGCGTTCGGCATAGTTTTCAATCTGGCGTGGCGTCATCCCAGGAAAGCGCTGCTTGATCAGATAATCCCCTGTCAGAAACACGTCCGGCCATGACCAGGCGCGCATCGCGATGTAACAGGCCGTCCAACTGCCAATCCCCGGCAACGCGGTCAGCGCCTTGATCCCTTGCTCAATATCCAGCACGTTTTCCAACTGTAACCGCCCTTCGGTGACCGCCCGTGCGATGGCGATCAGCGCCGCTGCGCGTTTCAGTTGCACCCCCAGCGGGCGCAGTTCCTCGGGTTGCAACCGCGCCACCTGTTCGGCATTGGGGAACACATGGGTAATGCCGGCGTAAGGCTGTTCCAGCGGCGTTCCCCAGCGTTCAGCCATGCGTCCGGCAAAGGTCGCCGCCATCTTGACGCTGACCAACTGCCCAAGCACCGCCCGGGTCGCCTGTTCAAAGCCGTTGACGCAGCCGGGCAAACGCAGGCCCGGCGCATCGGCGGCAAGCCGCCCCAAGGCCTGGACGATCAGATCTGGCGCCGCGTCCAGATCAAACAGTTGCCGGATGCGACGCAGCACTTCCGTGGTCACCCGGCTGAGGGCGGGGGCAATCTCCACCCGCACTCGATTGTGGCTCTCTTCCGGCTGCACGCTGACCCAGCCGTGATAATCAATGCCGCCCTGGGTGATGGCGATCGCCCGCAGATACTGTTGCCCTTCCACCTTTTCCACTCCGCTCACCGCACGGGTTTGCAAAAAACTCAGCATACGCGGCCAGTCATAGGGCGGACGGTAACCCAGATGAAATACCAGCCCGCTGGCGACGGTGCGTTCATTACGGCCGCTGCTGCTGCGCAGCGCCGAGGGGATCAGCCGGTAGCGAGCCTTGAACAACTCGTTGAAACGTCGCAGGCTGCCGAAACCGGCGGCAAACGCCACCTCACTTAGCGGCATATCGGTATCCGCCAGCAACCTTTTGGCCTGTAACAGCCGGTGCGACTGGGCATAATCAATCGGTGACGCGCCAAACTGATCGGCAAAGATACGCCGCAAGTGGCGGTCGGAAATGCCCAACCGCGCGGCCAGTTGCTCACAGCTGTGCTCCGACAGATAGCCCTGTTCAATCAACTGTACCGCCACCTGGGCATAGCGATTGCCCAGATCAATCAACGCCAGCCCCGGCGCCAACTCCGGCCGGCACTTCAGGCAGGGGCGAAACCCGGCCAGCTCTGCCGCCGCCGCGCTAGGGTAAAAGGTACAGTTCTCGATTTTCGGCGTGCGGGCACTGCACACCGGGCGGCAATAAATACCGGTCGAAGAAACGCCGACAAAAAAGCGGCCGTCGAATTTACGATCGCGCGCACTCAGTGCCTGATACAGCGCCTGTTGTTGGTTTTTCATGGCTAGGCTCGGGGTCAGTTTTTTGTTCATTATGCGACTCGGCTGGTGCGCTGACGTGCGGGATTCGGACATTAAGTTAAGCACGCGCTCCCGTTAGTCGCTAAAATTTTCGTCAGTTATGCGCTGGCACGTTGCCCGAGGGGCAAGTCTCGGGTAAAGTCGCCCCCCTTCATCGGCATGGGGAGTGAGAAAAGACATGTTTATTGGATTCGATTACGGAACGGCCAACTGTTCCGTTGCAGTGATGCGTGATAACGGCCCCGAGCTGCTGACGTTGGAAAACAACGAACCCTATCTGCCGTCGATGCTGTGCGCACCGACGCGTGAAGCCGTGAGCGAGTGCTTGCACCGTCACTGGCAAGTGCCCACCGGCAGCGAAGAGAACCAGCAACTGCTGCGCCGGGCAATCAACTACAACCGTGAAGAAGACATCCCGGTCGCCAGCAACAGCGTGCTGTTCGGCCTGCAAGCGCTGGCACACTACGTTGAAGATCCGGAAGAGGTGTATTTTGTTCGTTCACCGAAATCCTTCCTCGGCGCCAACGGCCTGAAGCCACAGCAGATCGCGCTGTTTGAAGATCTGGTGTGTGCCATGATGTTCCACATCAAGCGCCAGGCGGAAAACGTCCTGCAGGACAGCATCAGTCAGGCGGTCATCGGTCGCCCAATCAACTTCCAGGGCATGGGCGGTGAAGATGCCAACCAGCAGGCGCAGGGCATTTTGCAACGCGCTGCCGAGCGTGCCGGGTTCAAAGACATTGAATTCCAGTTCGAGCCGGTCGCGGCAGGGCTGGACTTCGAAGCCACGCTGACCGAAGAGAAAACCGTGCTGGTGGTAGACATCGGCGGCGGTACCACCGACTGCTCGGTACTGCTGATGGGGCCACAATGGCGTGACCGCGCCGAACGCCAGCAAAGCCTGCTGGGGCACAGCGGTTGCCGCGTGGGCGGTAACGACCTGGATATCATGCTGGCATTCAAACAGCTGATGCCACTGTTCGGCATGGGCGGCGAAACCGGCAAGGGTATCGCCCTGCCTGCGCTGCCTTACTGGAACGCCGTCGCCACCAACGACGTGCCGGCGCAGAACGACTTTTACAGCGTCGCCAACGGCCGCATGCTGCGCGATCTGATCCGCGATGCCGCCGAGCCGGAAAAGGTCAAACGCCTGCTGAAAGTTCACCAGCAACGTCTGAGCTACCGTTTGGTGCGCGCGGCGGAGGAGAGTAAAATCGCCCTGTCCGCACAGCAAAACATCAGCGCACCGCTGGCTTTCGTCCAGGCTGATTTGACGGAAACCATCAGTCAGGATCAGCTTGCCGAAGCTATTTCGCAGCCGCTACTGCGCATTCAGGAACAGGTCAGCGCCGCACTGGCCAGCAGCCAGACCGCGCCACAGGTGATTTATCTCACCGGCGGCAGCGCACGTTCACCGCTGCTGCGCGCTGCGCTGCAACAGCAGTTGCCGGGCATTCCTATCGTTGGGGGCAACGATTTTGGCTCGGTCACCGCCGGGCTGGCACGCTGGGCGCAAACGCTGTTCCGTTAATCGTCCGAGGGCGCGGCCTGCCGCGCCCTTGGTCATTGGAGGTCAGTGATGTATGAAATACTCCCCCTGGAAAGCGACCGGTTGCTGTTGCGCGCCTGGCGCGACCAAGATCTGCCGGCATTTGCCGCCCTCAACGCCGATCCCCAGGTGATGCGTTATTTCCCTGCCCCGCTGACAGCCGAACAAAGCCACGCGCAGGCTGACAAAATTCGTCAATTCATGCAGCAAAACGGTTGGGGTTTGTGGGCGGTGGAAGAAAAAGACGGCGCGCCTTTTATCGGTTTTGTCGGGCTGGCGATCCCGGCGGACGATCTGCCCTGCTCTCCCTGCGTAGAAATCGGCTGGCGGTTAGCGGCAGCGCACTGGGGAAAAGGCTACGCCACTGAGGCCGCCCGTACCGCACTGTGCTACGCTTTCGAACGGCTGGATTTAGCTGAAGTAGTGTCTTTTACCGCCGAAAACAACGGGCCATCACGCCGGGTTATGGAACGTATTGGCATGAGCTCCAACGGTGAAAACTTCCTGCATCCACGGTTGCCGCAGGGCCATCCGCTGCAAAAACATGTCCTGTATCGGCTGACACAACAAAACTGGCGGGAGCAACAATGCTGATCGTTTTTTCCGGTCTGCCGGGCAGCGGTAAAACTACACTGGCGCGAGCGCTGGCTAGCGCATTACCCGCAATGCATCTGCGAATCGATACCCTTGAACAAGCGATCCGCAACAGCGGATCTCTGGCCAATGACATTGGCCCGGCGGGATATTTTGCCGCTTATGGCGTCGCCGAAGATAACCTGCGCCTGGGTCACACCGTGATTGCCGACTCAGTCAATCCGCTGCCGGTCACGCGTGAGGACTGACATAGCGTTGCACTACGGGCTGGCACTGCCTGCCTGGATATTGAAGTGGTCTGTTCCAACCGCACGGAACACCGCCGACGAGTCGAAACCCGCGACGGTGATATTGCCGGGTTACGGTTGCCCAATTGGGAAAGTGTCACCGCCCATGATTACACGCCCTGGAGCACACCGGTGGTGACGATTGATACCGCTGGGCGCACCGTTGAAGCCTGCCTGACGCAGTTGCTGTCATTGATTAACGCCGTGCGCAGCTAACCCGATTACCAGGCGCTGGCCTGGTTCAGGGTGCTGATATCCTCAGCATCCAACCGCAGACGGGTAGCGCTAACCAACTCATCCAACTGCGTTAACGAGGTTGCGCTGACGATCGGTGCAGTAATGCTCGGCCGCGCTATCAGCCAGGCCAATGAAACCTGCGCGGGTGAAGTCTGGTGCTTCGCCGCAACGCTATCCAACGCCGTCAGAATTTTTAAACCGCGCGGATTAAGATATTGCCCAATCACTCTGTCGCCACGCTGGCTCTTGCCGATATCTTGCTCGCTACGATATTTGCCGGTCAGGAAACCGCTGGCCAGCGAGAAGAAGTTAATCACGCCCAGTCCATGGCGCTGCGCCACCGCCTCCAGCCCCTGCTCATAGCCTTCTCGCGCATACAGGTTGTATTCCGGCTGCAGGGTTTCGTAACGCGCCAACCCTTCCCGCTCGCTGACGTTCAGTGCTTCTTCCAGACGATCGGCCTGATAGTTGGAAGCGCCTATCGCTCGCACCTTGCCGGCCTTGATCAGCGCATCAAACGCCGCCAGAGTTTCTGCCAGTGGCGTGTCCCGGTCGTCATCATGCGATTGATAAAGGTCGATATAATCGGTCTGCAAACGGCGCAGTGAATCCTCAACCGCCTGCTGGATATAGCGCGGCGACAGCCCCTGTTTGCCTTCGCCCATCGGCTTGCCCACTTTGGTGGCAATGATGACCTGGTCGCGCTTACCGGTTTTTTTCAGCCATTGTCCAATGGTGGTCTCCGACTCTCCGCCCTGATTGCCCGGCGCCCAACTGGAATACACGTCGGCGGTATCGATGAAATTGAGCTGGTTCTCCACCAGCGCATCCAGCAGGCTAAATGAGGTTTCGCGATCGGCAGTCCAACCAAACACGTTACCGCCGAAGGTCAATGCCGGTACTTTAATGCCCGAACGGCCCAGTTCTCTGTTGCTCATTGTATGCTCCAAGGGAATTAATGATTCGCAGGGTAATTATTAGCGCCAAACCGAGAAATAGGCCAAAACGTATTGGCTATAAGTCGGATTAAGTCTCTTATAAGGCGGGCATGCACAAATCTGCAACTTATTAGGACAATGCTGACGGTTACTCCATATTTCCTTCATTTTTATGCCGTCTTGGCTGGCTAAACTAGTATCCTGTAAGGAGTGTAACTTTTTTGGCAATGAGTGCCCGCACGCCTGCCTTTTGGAGATATTTTCACCACCATGAATGCAAAAAACCCACGTCGTTCACTGATACTGCGCCTGCTGGTGGTGGTCATTGTGGCTATTGCCGCCGTGCTGATTTGGCGTCACTTCCGCGCTGCGCAACCTGCCACGGATGCTGCACCGCATGCGCGCCACGCAGGTAAAGGCCAGGCGGCCACTGGCCGGCATGTGGCACCGATGTCACCGGTACAGGCGGCCACCGTCACGCAGCAGACGGTACCACGCTATCTTTCCGGACTGGGCACCGCCACCGCCGCCAACACCGTGACCGTAACCAGCCGGGTTGATGGCCAACTGATGGCGATCCACTTTACCGAGGGCCAACAGGTCAAGGCAGGCGATCTGCTGGTGGAAATCGACCCGCGCCCGTTTGAAGTGCAACTGACTCAGGCATTGGGGCAACTGGCAAAAGACCAGGCCACGCTCGCTAATGCCCGGCGCGATTTGGCGCGTTACCAACAACTGGCCAAAACCAATCTGGTCTCGCGGCAGGATCTGGATACCCAACTGTCCTTGGTGCAACAGACTGAGGGGGCGATCAAGGCCGATCAGGGCACGGTGGAAAGCGCCAGACTGCAAATCACCTACAGTCGCATCACCGCGCCGATCGACGGTCGCGTCGGCCTGAAACTGGTGGATGTCGGCAATTACATCACCAGCGGCAGCACCACCGGCATTGTGGTGATCACCCAAACTCATCCTATCGATGTGGTGTTTACCCTACCGGAAGCCAATATCAGCGACTTGATCAAAGCGCAAAAAGCCGGCCCGGTTAGCGTCGAAGCCTGGGATCGCACCAACCAAAATCAACTGGCCACCGGTTCATTACTGAGCCTGGATAACCAAATCGACACCACCACCGGCACCATCAAACTCAAGGCGCGTTTCACCAACGAGGACGATGCGCTGTTTCCCAACCAGTTTGTGAATGCACGTTTGAAGGTGGCGACGCTGCACGATGCCATGATCATCCCGACCGCAGCGCTACAGATGGGCAACGAAGGCAACTTCGTCTGGACCCTGAGTGAAGAGAACAAAGTCAACAAACACCTGGTCACCACCGGCATGCAGGATAGCCAACAGGTGGTGATCACCGCAGGCCTGAACGTCGGCGATCGGGTGGTCACCGACGGTATCGATCGTCTGACCGAAGGCATGCAGGTAGAAGTGGTGACGCCGCAGGCGGCTTCGGTAGCGGCTAAGGCGAGCCAACCAACTCGCGCTCAGGGGAAATCCTGATGCAGGTGATGCCACCTAACCCCGGCGGCGGCCCATCCCGCCTGTTTATTCTGCGCCCGGTCGCGACCACGCTGTTGATGGTGGCGATCCTGCTGGCGGGGATTATTGGTTATCGCGCCCTGCCGGTTTCCGCCCTGCCGGAAGTTGACTATCCGACCATTCAGGTGGTCACGCTGTACCCTGGCGCCAGCCCGGACGTGGTCACTTCGGCCATTACCGCCCCGCTGGAGCGCCAGTTTGGCCAGATGTCCGGCCTGAAACAGATGGCATCGCAAAGCTCCGGCGGCGCCTCGGTAGTGACGCTGCAATTCCAGCTTGAACTGCCGCTCGACGTCGCCGAACAGGAAGTACAGGCGGCGATCAACTCCGCCACCAACCTGTTACCGAGCGATCTGCCCTACCCGCCGATTTACAGCAAGGTTAACCCTGCCGATCCACCGATCCTGACGCTGGCCGTGACTTCATCCGCCATGCCTATGACTCAGGTGGAAGACATGGTGGAAACCCGCGTGGCGCAGAAAATATCGCAGGTCACCGGCGTCGGGCTGGTCACTATCTCCGGCGGTCAGCGGCCGGCGGTGCGCGTAAAACTTAATGCCGCGGCCGTTGCTGCCTACGGCCTGGACAGCGAAACCATCCGCACCGCCATCAGCAATGCCAACGTCAACTCCGCCAAAGGCAGCCTGGATGGCCCGACGCGCTCGGTCACGCTGTCCGCCAACGATCAGATGAAGTCCGCCGACGATTATCGCCAACTGATTGTCGCCTACCAAAACGGCGCGGCGATCCGCCTGCAGGATATCGCCACCATCGAACAGGGCGCAGAAAATACCCGGCTGGCGGCCTGGGCCAACAAACAACCGGCGATTGTGCTGAACATTCAGCGTCAGCCGGGGGTGAACGTGATCACCACCGCCGACAGCATCCGCGAGATGCTGCCCCAGTTGATCAAAAGCCTGCCAAAATCGGTCGACGTCAAGGTACTGACCGATCGCACCACCACCATTCGCGCCTCGGTCAGCGACGTGCAGTTCGAACTGCTGTTGGCGGTGGCACTGGTGGTAATGGTGATTTATGTATTCCTGCGCAACGTACCGGCCACCATTATTCCGAGCGTCGCGGTACCGCTGTCGTTGATCGGTACCTTTGCCGCCATGTACTTCCTCGGCTTCTCAATTAACAACCTGACGCTGATGGCATTGACCATCGCCACCGGGTTTGTCGTCGATGACGCCATCGTGGTGATTGAGAACATTTCGCGCTATATCGAAAAGGGGGAAAAACCGCTCGATGCGGCGTTGAAAGGAGCCGGTGAAATCGGCTTCACCATCATTTCACTGACCTTCTCGTTGGTGGCGGTGCTGATCCCGCTGCTGTTTATGGGCGATATCGTCGGCCGACTGTTCCGCGAATTTGCGGTAACGCTGGCGGTGGCAATTTTGATTTCCGCCGTGGTTTCACTGACGCTGACGCCAATGATGTGCGCACGCATGCTGAGCCACGAATCGCTGCGTAAGCAGAACCGTTTTTCCGCGGCTTCCGAGCGTTTCTTTGATCGGGTCATCGCCCGCTACGGCAAATGGCTGAAAACGGTGCTCAACCACCCGTGGCTGACGCTCGGCGTGGCATTCAGCACGCTGCTGCTCACCATCTTGCTGTACCTGCTGATCCCGAAAGGTTTCTTCCCGGTGCAGGACAACGGCATCATTCAGGGCACGCTGGAGGCACCGCAGTCGGTGTCATTCAGCAATATGGCCGAACGCCAGCAGCAGGTGGCGGCAGAGATTCTCAAGGATCCGGCGGTGGAAAGCCTGACGTCGTTTGTCGGCGTCGATGGCAGTAATTCCACGCTCAACAGTGGCCGCTTGCAGATCAACCTCAAGCCCTTAAGCGAACGCAGCGAGCGTATTCCGGCCATCATCACCCGACTGCAACAGATGAGTACCCAGTTCCCCGGTGTGAAGCTGTATCTGCAGCCGGTACAGGATCTGACTATCGATACTCAGGTCAGCCGCACCCAATACCAGTTCACCCTGCAGGCGATGTCGCTGGACGATCTCAGCCTGTGGGTACCGAAACTGATGGCGGAACTGCAACAAACGCCGCAGTTGGCGGACGTGACCAGTAACTGGCAGGATCAGGGGCTGGTGGCCTATGTCAATGTCGATCGCGATTCGGCCTCTCGCCTCGGCATCAGCATGAGCGACGTGGATAATGCGCTGTACAACGCCTTCGGTCAGCGGTTGATCTCCACCATTTACACCCAGGCCAACCAGTACCGCGTGGTGCTGGAACATGACGTCAGCACTACGCCAGGGCTGGCGGCGCTGAATGATATCCGTCTGACCAGCAGCAACGGCACCATAGTGCCACTGAGCACCATCGCCAAAATTGAACAGCGCTTCGGGCCGCTGTCGGTTAACCATCTGGATCAGTTCCCGGCGGCCACCATCTCCTTTAACGTCGCAGGAAATTATTCCCTCGGAGAAGCCGTTGACGCCATCACTCTGGCAGAAAAAAACCTCAACCTGCCGAAAGACATCACCACCCAATTCCAGGGCGCGACGCTGGCGTTCCAGGCAGCGTTGGGCGGCACCCTGTGGCTGATCCTGGCGGCGGTGGTGGCGATGTATATCGTGCTGGGCGTGCTGTATGAGAGCTTTATTCACCCGGTGACCATTTTGTCTACCCTGCCCACCGCCGGGGTCGGCGCTTTGCTGGCACTGATGATGGCCGGCAGCGAACTGGACGTGATTGCCATTATCGGCATCATCCTGCTGATCGGCATCGTGAAGAAAAACGCCATTATGATGATCGACTTTGCCCTGGCCGCCGAGCGGGAACAGGGAATGACACCGTATGACGCGATTTATCAGGCCTGCCTGCTGCGTTTTAGGCCAATCCTGATGACCACGCTGGCCGCGTTACTGGGCGCACTGCCGCTGATGCTCAGCACCGGCGTCGGCGCGGAGCTGCGCCACCCACTCGGAGTCTGTATGGTCGGCGGGCTGGTGATGAGCCAGATCCTGACGTTGTTCACCACGCCGGTTATCTACCTGCTGTTTGACAAGCTGGCGCGCAATACCCGCCGTCAGCCGGATGCGCAGGAGCTGCCGTGAAATTCTTCGCCCTGTTTATCTACCGGCCGGTCGCCACCACGCTGCTGACATTGGCTATCGCCATCAGCGGCGTGATCAGCTTCAGCCTGCTGCCAGTCTCGCCGCTGCCGCAGGTCGACTACCCGGTGATTTCAATCAGCGCTTCGCTGCCGGGTGCCGATCCAGAGACCATGGCCTCGTCGGTGGCGACGCCGCTGGAACGGGCGCTGGGCCGCATTGCCGGGGTCAATGAGATGACCTCGATGAGCTCACTGGGCAGCACCCGGGTGATTCTGCAGTTCGATCTCGATCGTGATATCAACGGGGCCGCGCGTGACGTACAGGCAGCGATTAACGCCGCACAAAGCCTGTTGCCCACCGGCATGCCAAGCCGCCCCAGCTACCGTAAGGTCAACCCGTCCGACGCGCCGATCATGATCCTGACGCTAACCTCGGATACCTACAGCCAGGGCCAACTCTACGATTTTGCCTCGACCCAGCTGGCGCAAAAAATCGCCCAGACCGAAGGAGTGGGTGACGTTTCGGTCGGCGGCAGCTCGCTGCCTGCGGTGCGGGTCGAACTCAACCCGAGCGCCCTGTTCAATCAGGGCATATCGCTCGATGCAGTGCGCCAGACCATCAGCAATGCCAACGTACGCAGGCCACAAGGGTCGGTGGAAAATCAACAGCAGCGCTGGCAGCTCCAGGCCAATGACGAGCTGAAAACCGCCGAGGCCTACCGGCCGCTGATTATCCACTACAACAACGGTTCGGCAGTGCGCCTGAGCGACGTGGCCGAGGTTAACGATTCGGTGCAGGATGTCCGCAACGCCGGGATGACCAATGCCAAGCCGGCGATTATTCTGGCCATCAGCCGGGCGCCGGACGCCAATATCATTGAAACCGTCGATCGCATTCGCGCCGAACTGCCCGCGCTGCAAGACAATATTCCGGCGTCGATCCAATTGAATATCGCCCAGGATCGCTCACCGACCATCCGCGCCTCACTGGCTGAGGTCGAACAGTCGCTGGTGATCGCCATTGGGCTGGTGATCCTGGTGGTGTTCATCTTCCTGCGTTCCGGCCGCGCTACGCTGATCCCGGCGGTAGCGGTGCCGGTCTCGCTGATCGGCTCCTTCACCGCCATGTATCTGTGCGGCTTCAGTCTGAATAACCTGTCGCTGATGGCACTGACCATCGCTACCGGCTTCGTGGTCGACGACGCTATCGTGGTGCTGGAGAATATTTCCCGCCACATCGAGGCCGGCATGAAACCCATTAATGCGGCGCTGGTCGGGGTGCGTGAAGTGGGCTTCACCGTGCTGTCGATGAGCGTGTCGCTGGTGGTAGTGTTTATTCCGCTGCTGCTGATGGAAGGCCTGCCTGGCCGCCTGTTCCGCGAGTTCGCCGTCACCCTGTCGGTGTCGATCGGGCTGTCGCTGATTATCTCGCTGACGCTGACGCCGATGATGTGCGCCTACCTGCTGCGCCACCAGCCGCCGCGCTCGCAGCGGCGCATTCGCGGCTTCGGTAAAATGCTGTTGGCGTTGCAAAAGGGTTATGGTCGTTCGCTAAGCTGGGTGCTTGGCCACTCGCGCTGGGTGCTGGCGGTGTTTCTGGCCACCATCGCGCTCAACGTGTGGCTGTACGTCAGTATTCCAAAAACCTTTTTCCCGGAACAGGATACCGGCCGGCTGATGGGCTTTATCCAGGCCGATCAGAGCATTTCCTTCCAGGCTATGCGCGTTAAGCTGGAAGATTTCATGAAAATCGTGCGTGAAGATCCGGATGTGGAAAACGTCACCGGTTTCACCGGTGGCTCACGCACCAACAGCGGCTCGATGTTTATCTCGTTGAAACCCCTGTCGGTGCGCAGCGATGATGCACAGAAAGTGATCGCTCGCCTGCGCGCCAAATTGGCCAAAGAGCCGGGTGCCAGTCTGTTCCTGATGGCGGTGCAGGATATTCGCGTCGGCGGCCGACAGGCTAACGCCAGCTATCAGTACACTTTGATGGCGGATGACCTCGCTGCGCTGCGCGAATGGGAACCGAAGATCCGCACCGCGCTGGCCGCACTGCCGGAGCTGGCGGACGTCAACTCCGATCAGCAGGACAAAGGCTCGGAAATGGACCTGGTTTACGATCGCGAAACCATGGCCCGTTTGGGGATTTCGGTCTCCGATGCCAATAACCTGCTGAATAACGCCTTCGGCCAGCGCCAGATTTCGACCATCTATCAGCCGCTCAATCAGTACAAAGTGGTGATGGAAGTCGCACCGCCCTATACCCAGGACGTCAGTTCGCTGGACAAGATGTTCGTGATCAACAGCGACGGCAAGGCGATCCCACTGTCCTACTTCGCCAGTTGGCGACCGGCCAATGCACCGCTGTCGGTCAACCATCAGGGGTTGTCGGCCGCCTCGACCATCTCGTTTAACCTGCCGGATGGCGGCAGCCTGTCTGACGCCACCGCCGGCATAGAACGCACCATGACGGCGCTCGGCGTGCCCTCAACCGTGCGAGGGGCCTTTGCCGGTACCGCGCAGGTATTCCAGGAAACGTTGAAATCCCAGTTGCTGCTGATCGCCGCCGCCATCGCCACGGTGTATATCGTGCTAGGTATCCTCTATGAAAGCTATATTCACCCGCTGACCATTCTGTCCACCCTGCCCTCTGCCGGGGTCGGCGCACTGCTGGCGCTGGAGTTGTTCGGCGCGCCGTTCAGCCTGATTGCGCTGATTGGCATTATGCTGCTGATCGGCATTGTGAAGAAAAATGCCATCATGATGGTCGACTTTGCCCTGGATGCACAACGCAACGGCGGTATCAGCGCACATGACGCCATTTTCCAGGCTTGCCTGCTGCGTTTCAGGCCGATCATGATGACCACACTGGCGGCGCTTTTTGGCGCACTGCCATTGGTGTTGACCCACGGCGACGGCGCAGAGTTACGTCAACCGCTCGGCATCACCATCGTGGGTGGCCTGATCGTCAGCCAATTGCTGACGCTCTACACCACCCCGGTGGTTTACCTGTATTTTGACCGGCTGCAGATGAAGTTCCGTCGCGGCAAGAAACTGGATCCTTTGCCCCAATAATGGCTGATTGATGCTTATAAAACACACCGCCTCAGTACAGTGGCAACTCTGGATTGTGGCATTCGGCTTTTTTATGCAGACGCTGGACACCACCATCGTCAACACCGCCCTGCCGTCGATGGCCGTCAGCCTGGGGGAGAACCCGCTGCGCATGCAGTCGGTGATCGTCTCCTATGTGCTGACGGTGGCGGTAATGTTGCCTGCCAGCGGCTGGCTGGCGGATCGGGTTGGGGTGCAGCGGGTGTTCTTCAGCGCCATCGTGCTGTTCACTCTGGGGTCGATCCTGTGTGCCCGCTCAGAAACGCTGAACGAACTGATCGCCTCGCGCGTGGTTCAGGGTATCGGGGGCGCAATGATGGTGCCGGTCGGTCGGTTGACGGTGATGAAAATCGTCCCGCGCGAACAGTATATGGCGGCGATGACCTTCGTCACCCTGCCCGGCCAAATCGGCCCGCTGATGGGGCCGGCGCTGGGTGGTTTTTTGGTGCAGTACGCCAGCTGGCACTGGATTTTCCTGATTAATATTCCGGTGGGGATCGCCGGGGCCATCGCCACGCTGCTGCTGATGCCCAACTACCGCATGCAGACCCGTCGCTTCGACATCAGCGGCTTTATCCTGCTGGCAATCGGGATGGCGACGCTGACGCTGGCGCTTGACGGTCACAAAGGCATGGGGCTGTCCGCTACCGCCATCGCCGGGCTGGTGGTGGCTGGCGTAGCGGCGCTAGCGGGATACTGGTGGCATGCACACGGCAACAGCCGGGCCCTGTTCTCGCTGCGGCTGTTCAAAACCCGGACCTATAAGGTCGGGCTGACAGCCAGCCTGCTGGGCCGTATCGGCAGCGGCATGCTGCCGTTTATGACGCCGCTGTTTATGCAGGTCGGGATGGGCTTTTCCCCGTTCCACGCCGGGCTGATGATGATCCCGATGATCATCGGCAGCATGGGGATGAAACGCATAGTGGTACGAGTGGTTAACCGTTTTGGGTACCGCAACGTGCTGGTAGCCGCGACGCTGATGCTGGCGCTGATCAGCCTGAGTTTCCCGCTGGTGGCCATGCTCGGCTGGATCTGGCTGCTGCCGGTGGTGCTGTTCTTCCAGGGCATGGTTAACTCACTGCGCTTCTCGGCGATAAATACCCTGACGCTGAAAGATTTACCGGACCGGTTGGCCAGCAGCGGCAACAGCTTGCTGTCGATGGTGATGCAACTGTCGATGAGCCTTGGCGTCAGTATCGCCGGTATTCTGATCGGCAGCTTCGCCCATCATCAGGTGGTCACCGACAGCCCGGCTATCCACAGCGCGTTTATTTACAGCTACTGCTGCATGGCATTAATCATCGCCCTGCCTGCGTTGGCCTTCGCCCGCGTCCCGGCGGATACCACCACTAACCGTACGCTGACCAAAGAGCCGGGCACAGGCTCCACGAGGTTGCAACAATGAAAATAGGCATTACCGGTAAACTGTTCATGGCGATTTTCGCCACCTGCATGCTGGTGTTAATCACCATGCACTGGGGTGTGCGTGTCAGCTTCGAACGCGGGTTTATCGACTACATCAAGAACAGTAACGAGCAGCGCATCAACATGCTGAGTGAAGCGCTGGAAGAACAGTACAGCCACCACGGTAACTGGGTCTTTCTGCGTAATAACGATCAGGTGGTTTACCAGATCATGCGTTCGTTCGAACAAAACAGCGACAGCAGCCACAATCTGCCGCCCAAGGGCTGGCGTACCCAGTTCTGGGTGGTGGACAGCCAGTTTAACCGGCTGGTGGGGCATTCCGGCCCGCTGCCAAAGGAAGGCCCGCGTCATCCCATCCGCTACAACAATGAAATTGTCGGCTGGGTGCTCACCACCCCGGTAGAGAGGCTGACGCGCAATACCGACATCAACTTCGACCAACAGCAAAGACGCACCAGTTGGATGATTGTCGCCCTCTCCACCCTGTTAGCTGCGGCGGTGACCTGGCTGATGTCGCGCGGACTACTGGCGCCGGTCAAGCGCCTGGTAGCGGGTACCCATCGGCTGGCTGCGGGGGATTTCAGCACCCGCGTGGCGGTCAGCAGCCAGGATGAACTGGGGCGGCTGGCGCTGGACTTTAACCAGCTTGCCACCTCACTGGAAAAAAATGAGCAGATGCGACGCGCCGTGATGGCCGACGTCTCGCACGAATTACGCACCCCGCTGGCGGTGTTGCGCGGCGAACTCGAAGCCTTGCAAGATGGCGTGCGTCAGCCCACCCCGGCCTCACTCAGCTCACTGCTGGCGGAAGTCGCCACCCTGACCAAGCTGGTCGATGACCTGCATCAACTGTCGTTATCCGATCTCGGCGCGCTCGCCTACCGTAAATCACCGCTCGACTGTGTGCACCTGCTGCAAGTTGCGGTCGCCAGCTTCCGCGACCGGTTCCACGCTAAAGGGCTGGAGATCGTGACACTGCTACCAGAGCAGGCACCGCTGTTTGGCGATCCCGACAGGCTTAACCAACTGTTTAATAACCTGCTGGAAAACAGCCTGCGTTATACCGATGCCGAGGGTAAGCTGGAGATCGGTGCAGAATCGTTGCCGGGCCGCCTGCTAATCTATTGGCAGGACAGCGCACCGGGCGTCAATGACGAGCAACTGGCACTCATTTTTGAACGCTTCTACCGTACCGAAGGTTCGCGTAATCGCGCCAGCGGCGGTTCCGGACTCGGGTTATCGATCTGTCAAAACATAGTGGAAGCACACAACGGGAAGATCTACGCACAGCACTCGCCTTTGGGCGGCGTGCGGATTACTGTAGAATTCGCCACCCCGGTAATGAATAAGGCGTCATGATGGAAACCCAGAACCAGCCGTTACAAATTATGATTGTTGAAGATGAACCCAAGCTCGGCCAACTGCTGGTGGACTACCTGCAGGCTGCGGGATACGCCACGCACTGGCTGACCAATGGCAGTGAGGTGGTGCCGGCGGTACATGCCCATTCCCCTGCCTTGATCCTGCTGGACTTGATGCTGCCGGGCAGCGACGGGTTAACGGTTTGCCGCGAGTTGCGCCGTTTTACCGATATTCCGGTGGTGATGGTGACGGCGAAAATCGAGGAGATCGATCGCCTGCTGGGGCTGGAGATCGGCGCAGATGATTACATCTGTAAACCTTACAGCCCGCGTGAAGTGGTCGCCAGGGTGAAAACCATTCTGCGCCGTTGCTACCGCCCGTTGGATAATACGCAGGAAGAAACTCAGCTTCACATTGATGAACCACGCTTTCAGGCCAGCTATCAGGGCCAAATGCTGGATCTCACCCCGGCAGAATTTCGCCTGCTGAAAACGCTGGCCAGCCAACCGGGCAACGTGTTCTCACGTGAGCAACTGCTGAATAATCTGTATGACGACTACCGGGTCGTCACCGACCGTACCATCGACAGTCATATCAAAAACCTGCGGCGCAAGCTGGAACTGATCGACGGCGAGAAGTCCTTTATCCGTTCGGTGTACGGCGTGGGCTATCGCTGGGAAGCCGAGCCTTGCCGGCTGGTGAATGGGCTTTAAGTCCAGTCTTCCACTGCCAGGCCTGGCACCATGGCGAACGCCTTATCGTTAGTCACAATCGTCGCACCGCGGCTCTGGGCGTGTGCGGCAATAAGCTGATCCAAAGCCCCCATCGTTCGCCCGTTTTTTGTCATCTCCGCCCGCATAGCGCCATAGCAATGCGCGGCTTCACTGTCCCAAGCATAGACCGTCACGGAATCAAGGAATGCCGCAACCGTCGCTTTCAGCGTCAGACTCTGCCGTTTGGCGACACCATAGAGCAATTCAGCCTCGGTAATACTGGAAATGCAGACCGCAGAAGGCGGGATCTTTTCCATTAAGCCGAGCAGACGAGGGTGCCGACGAAAGAGCTGGCTGACCGTATTGGTATCAAACATATACATGCTTATTCTTCCCCGGCAAAGGGATCGCGGGTGGCCATCCCCTGCTGACGATCCTCCGCGGTCAGGAAGTCCTGCGGTACCTGCGTTTGTGCGATCATTTGCAGCAGCGGAGCCCAGCTGTCAGGTTTCGCCGGATATTTCGATAAAATCACGTTTCCCTCCCGATCGCGGCGGATATACACGCGATCTGTATCGAATTCGAATTCCACGGGTAATCTCACCGCCTGATTTCTGCCGTTTTTAAACAGCTTCGCGACTCTTTCCATTTTCATCTCCTCTGACAGGCATAGGCCTAAGCATATGCCTGTTGAGCTTCGATGCCAAGATGCTGCGATCATTTTTTAACCACCACTTGCACAGCGGGCCAACCTTAGCGCGTCATCGCCGCCGGCGAAATACTGCCTTGGCAATAATGCAGCCAGCTGCGCAAACTTTCAGCATCACAATCCGCCATTAGCTTCTCGTGCTACAGCACTTTTCGCTGGCTGAAACTCAACGCCAGCGCAAAAAAATCGCCTGTTTTTTGCGCTATGGTGCGCAAGTCAGGTTTATTAGCCGCCCAATTTCAAGCTATTGGCTACACTTACATCACTTATCGGAACCCACAGGAGAGGAACCATGGCAATCGGTCACTATGAGCTGAAAAAAGCAAAGAATGGACAGTACCACTTCAACCTGAAAGCCAGTAATGGCGAAATCATTCTGGCCAGTGAGATGTACGCCAGCAAGGCCTCGGCGGAGAATGGCATTGCCTCGGTGCAAACCAATTCTCCCCACGAAGCGCAATATGAAATCAAGCACAGCACCAGCAATCAGCCTTACTTTGTGCTGAAGGCCAAAAACCATCAGGTGATCGGCGTCAGCGAAATGTACAGCTCTGAAACTGCTGCCAAAAACGGCATTCAATCGGTAATCAAAAACGGCCCGAGCACCGACGTGCGCGATTTGAGCGCATAACATCATCTGAGCGACGCGCGATGGTCGCCATCGCGCGTTTTTCTTATGACCAGGATCAATCTCCCTGTAATAAATCCGGTTACCTGCTGATTTCTTGCCGCTCTGCCGCTACAATCCCCCGCTTTTACTGCGCCATTTGGTGGTGCGGTACTGACCTGAAATCAGACCGAGACTCATTATGTTTACACCGGAACTCCTCTCCCCGGCGGGGACGCTGAAAAACATGCGTTACGCCTTTGCCTACGGTGCGGACGCCGTTTATGCCGGCCAACCGCGTTACAGCCTGCGGGTGCGCAATAACGAATTCAATCACGAGAATCTGGCACAGGGGATTAACGAAGCCCACGCGCTGGGCAAAAGATTCTACGTGGTGGTGAATATCGCCCCGCACAACGCCAAGCTGAAAACCTTCCTGCGCGATCTTAAACCGGTGATCGACATGGGCCCGGACGCGCTGATCATGTCCGATCCAGGCCTGATCATGATGGTGCGCGAAGCCTTCCCGCAGATGGACATTCATTTGTCGGTACAGGCGAACGCGGTTAACTGGGCGACGGTGAAATTCTGGCAGCAAATGGGGCTGACGCGAGTGATCCTGTCGCGTGAGCTGTCGCTGGAGGAGATCGCCGAGATCCGCACCCAGGTACCGGAAATGGAGCTGGAAATCTTCGTCCACGGTGCCCTGTGCATGGCCTACTCCGGCCGCTGCCTGTTGTCCGGTTATATCAACAAACGCGACCCCAATCAGGGCACCTGCACCAACGCCTGCCGCTGGCAGTACAAAGCGGAAGAAGGCAAAGAGGACGAGACCGGTAACATCGTTCATATGCATGAGCCGATCCCGGTACAAACCGTAGAGCCGACGTTGGGCATCGGTGCGCCGACCGATAAAGTGTTTATGCTGTCCGAAGCGCAAAAACCGGATGAGTACATGAGCGCCTTTGAAGATGAACACGGCACCTACATCATGAACTCGAAGGATTTACGTGCCATCCAGCATGTGGAACGCCTGACTCAGCTCGGCGTGCATTCGCTGAAAATCGAAGGCCGCACCAAATCCTTCTACTACTGCGCACGCACCGCACAAGTCTATCGCCGCGCCATCGACGACGCCGTCGCGGGCAAACCATTCGATCCCACCCTGCTCACCACGCTGGAAGGTCTGGCCCACCGGGGTTACACCGAAGGTTTCCTGCGTCGCCATGTGCACGAAGCCCAGCAAAACTACGATTACGGTTCCTCACTGTCTGAACGCCAGCAGTTTGTCGGTGAATTCACCGGCGTCCGCCGTGACGGTTGGGCAGAAGTGGATGTGAAAAACAAGTTCATGGTCGGCGATAGTGTCGAGATGATGACTCCCGGCGGTAACGTATTGTTTACCCTGGAGAGCATGCAAAATAAGAAAGGTGAAGCGATCGACGTGGCACCGGGCAACGGGCATATCGTTTATTTACCCATTCCGTCAGATATCGATCTCAATTACGCATTGCTGATCCGAAATTTGCCGGAGACCAATAGCCCTGCGGTGTAAAAATTCCGCCCGCTATCTTTTAATGCTGGTTTTTGGCAAATATTAGAATTAGATCACATCAATTAGTGCGCAGCTTGGTTAACATCAGGCTGCTTAAAACTAAGAACGAAAAATATTTGCATAGCAATACTAGGAACCACCTCCTTAGCCGGTCCAATCTCCCTTGGACTGGCTTTTTCTTTGGTTTCAACCCAATATCCGCTATAGCGCCGCCAATATAACCCACCTATTTTCAAAGCGTTATTTTATCTATTTTTATAAAACCTTCCCCCGTAGCGATATAAATATAATGCTACAGCGATTACTTATTTCATTAACAATAATCGCTAACTTATCTAGCTCGCATATCTCAAATTAAGTCAATTATGCAGGAATAATCTCTGCCAGACGGCAACCAGCCAGAATTAACTGAATATTCTGATGGATTGCCACTGATGGGTAGTTTATCGTTGCCCACTATCTGTTTACAGCCGGGAGATATTGGGAATGCATCCACCAGCACCAGCGCTGCTTATCATCAACGGCAAAGGCGCCGGCAACGAAGAAGTTCGCCTGGCGGTACAGAAATTGCGGGATGAGAACCAAACCCTGCACGTTCGCGTCACCTGGGAACAGGGTGACGCCGCGCGCTATGTGCAGGAGGCCTGTCAACTTGGGGTGGCCACACTGATTGCCGGTGGTGGCGATGGCACCATCAATGAGGTGGCTGCAGCATTGGCCGCGTTACCGGCTAAAGGACGGCCGGTATTGGGCATTCTGCCGTTGGGCACTGCCAACGACTTCGCCATGGCCTGCAATATCCCGCTGATGCCGGAACAGGCGCTGCGGTTGGCGGTCAAAGGCCGCGCCGTCCCGATAGATCTGGCAAAAGTTAACGATCAACGCTATTTCATCAATATGGCGACCGGCGGTTTTGGTACCCGAATCACGACCGAAACGCCGGAAAAACTGAAGGCCGCGTTGGGCGGCGTGTCCTACTTTATCCACGGCTTGCTCCGCATGGACACGCTCAAAGCCGATCGCTGCGAGATCCGTGGTCCGGATTTCCATTGGTCCGGTGACGCTTTGGTGATTGGTATCGGTAATGGTAAGCAGGCCGGTGGCGGGCAGCAATTATGCCCGGATGCCCTGATCAACGATGGCCTGCTGCAACTGCGGCTGCTGACTGCTGACGAACTGTTACCGACACTGATCGCCAGCCTGTTTAACGATGAAGAAAACAAAAACGTGATCGGTGCTGCCCTGCCGTGGCTGGAAATCGATGCGCCCCATGAAATGACCTTTAATCTCGACGGCGAACCACTCAAAGGCAGGCATTTCCGCATTGAAGTGCTGCCGAACGCCATCGAATGCCGTCTGCCCCCCAACTGCGAGCTGCTTGGGCAAACCCAGTCTTCCCAATAACCGCTGAATATAGGGCTCAGCCTGTGCGCTGAGCCCCCTGTTGGTCTTCTGTTCTGCCCCTCTTTTTCCGCGACAAAATGTGATCTTCTCCGGCAAATTCATTAAATCATACTTGTATGGTAGTTGGTTCATGGCGTATTTTTCGTCCATTATGATGCCCCATGGGAACAGGATTAGACGTATGAAGATTATCAACGCAGAGGTTTTTGTGACCTGCCCTGGCAGGAATTTTGTCACGCTGAAGATTACCACTGACGAAGGAATTACCGGCATTGGCGACGCCACCCTGAACGGCCGCGAGCTGCCGGTGGCGTCCTATCTTAAAGATCACGTCTGCCCGCAGTTGATTGGCCGTGATGCCCATCAGATCGAAGACATCTGGCAGTTCTTCTATAAAGGCGCTTACTGGCGGCGCGGGCCGGTCACCATGTCTGCCATCTCCGCCGTAGACATGGCGCTATGGGACATCAAGGGCAAGGCCGCCAACATGCCGCTATATCAGTTACTCGGCGGCGCATCGCGCACCGGCGTAATGGTTTACTGCCACACCACCGGCCATTCCATCGACGAAGTGCTCGACGACTACGCCAAACATAAAGAGTTGGGCTTTAAAGCCATTCGCGCCCAGTGCGGCGTACCGGGCATGAAAACCACCTACGGCATGGCCAAAGGTAAAGGGCTGGCTTACGAGCCAGCCACCAAGGGCAACTGGCCGGAAGAACAGCTGTGGTCAACGGAGAAATACCTCGATTTCACCCCCCAAACTGTTCGAAGCGGTGCGCAACCGCTTTGGTTTTGATGAGCACTTGCTGCACGACATGCACCATCGCCTGACGCCCATCGAGGCGGCGCGCTTCGGTAAAAGCATTGAGCAGTACCGCCTGTTCTGGATGGAAGACCCAACGCCTGCGGAGAATCAGGAATGTTTCCGCCTGATCCGCCAGCACACCGTCACGCCGATCGCCGTCGGCGAAGTGTTCAACAGCATCTGGGACTGCAAACAGCTGATTGAAGAACAACTGATCGACTATATCCGTACCACCCTGACCCATGCCGGCGGCATTACCGGCATGCGCCGTATCGCCGATTTTGCTTCGCTGTATCAGGTGCGCACCGGATCACATGGGCCATCCGATCTGTCGCCAATCTGCATGGCTGCGGCGCTGCACTTTGATCTGTGGGTGCCGAACTTCGGTATCCAGGAATACATGGGTTACTCCGAACAAATGCTTGAAGTGTTCCCACATAGCTGGAGCTTTAACGACGGCTATATGCACCCTGGCAACAAACCGGGCTGGGCATTGAGTTCGACGAAAAACTGGCCGCCCGTTATCCGTACGAACCGGCTTATCTGCCGGTCGCGCGCCTGGAGGATGGCACCCTATGGAACTGGTAAACAGGAGAAAGCGCCATGCAAAGCGTGGTCATTGAACAGCCCGGCCTGCTGGCTATCCAGCAGCGCCCCCTGCCGCAACCGGCGGCCAACGAAGTGCGGGTAAAGGTTAAATTTGCCGGTATCTGTGGTTCTGATGTGCATATTTACCATGGGCATAACCCGTTCGCCCGCTATCCACGAGTGATCGGCCACGAGTTTTTTGGCGTGATTGATCAGGTAGGCAGCGATGTCAGCCCACTGCGGCTCGGTGAACGCGTCTCGGTCGATCCGGTTGTCAGTTGCGGCCATTGCTATCCTTGCTCTATCGGTCGTCCCAACGTCTGCACGGAGCTGCAGGTGATCGGTGTGCATCGCGACGGCGGTTTCAGTGACTACGCCTGTGCCCCAGCGCGCAATGCCTACCCTATTCCGGACAGCATCAGCGATCGCCACGCCGCCATGGTCGAACCCTTCACCATTGCCGCCAATATTACTGCCCATCTGCAGCCCAACGCCGATGATATCGCGTTGATCTACGGGGCCGGGCCGATGGGATTAACGGTGATCCAAACGCTGAAAGGCGTCTACGGCGTGAAACAGGTGATCGTCACCGATCGCATCCATGAACGACTGGTGATGGCACAGGAAAACGGCGCCGACTGGACATTCAACAATGCCGAAGCGTCATTGCCTGCCGAGCTGGAACGGCGCGGCATTCGCCCGACGTTGATCGTCGACGCCGCCTGCCATCCGGCCATTTTGCAAGAGGCGATCAATCTTGCCTCTCCAGCAGCGCGCATCGGCATCATGGGGTTCTCCGACGATGCCTGCACCATTACCCAACAAAGCATCACCAGTAAAGAGCTGTCGATTTTCTCCTCACGTCTTAACAGTGCACGTTTCCCACAGGTTATCGATTGGATGGCCAGCGGGAAAATCGACCCGCAGAAACTCATTACTCACTGCGTGCCGGCCAACGAGGTTGAACAGGCGATGCTGATGTTCGAAAAAGATCAGCGCACCTGCTGCAAGGTGTTGCTGCAATTTGACTGATTGATTTACCAGGGCTGAGGGCGGCAGGAAAGCGCCCTCTACAACCATGAAACTTCGCGATTAAAACAACATTAAGTGGAGTGCATTTATGTTTAAAAACCTGCGTTGGACCATCGTATTCCTGCTGTTTATGGTTTACATGATCAACTACCTCGATCGCGTCGCGCTGTCGATCACCGTACCTATGATCGAAAAGGATCTGATGTTGAATGCCGAGCAGTTCGGCATCATCTTTGGCAGCTTCTTCTTCGGTTACGCCATCTTTAACTTTATCGGCGGGCTGGCGGTAGACAAGTTCGGCCCGACGTTAGTACTCGGCATCGCCGTCGGCCTGTGGTCCATCTTCTGCGGCATGACGGCATTAGCCACCGGCTTCTATTCCATGCTGATCCTGCGCGTGCTGTTCGGCATGGCCGAAGGGCCAATCTGCGCCTCCGCCAATAAAATGATCAACGGCTGGTTCCCGAAGAAACAGGCGGCGACCGCGATGGGCCTGCTCAGTGCCGGTTCCCCTTTGGGCGGTGCCGTGGCCGGGCCGATCGTCGGCTACCTGGCGTTGGCGTTCGGCTGGCGGCCGGCGTTTATGATCATCTGCTCGATCGGCATCGTCTGGATGCTGGTGTGGTTCTTCGTGGTGGCGGATAACCCGGCGAAAAGCAAACGCGTCAGCGATAAGGAACTGGCGCTGATTAACCAGATGAAGGAAGAGACCCACAGCGCCGAAGAAGAGCTGAGCAACGCCGCACACGGCCTGGGCTACTACCTGAAACAACCCATCATCCTAGTCACCGCGTTCGCCTTCTTCTGCTACAACTATATTCTGTTCTTCTTCCTGAGCTGGTTCCCGTCTTACCTGGTGCAGGCGCATAACCTGAACATCAAGGAAATGAGCCTCACCACCATGATCCCGTGGATTGTCGGCTTTGTCGGGTTGGCGCTCGGTGGCTATATCTCCGACAAGATTTTCAATATCACCGGCAAGCTGTTGCTGTCACGCAAGATTGTGCTGGTCACCAGCCTGCTGGCGGCGGCTGTCTGCGTGGCGCTGGCAGGTACCGTCAGCAGCGTGGTACCGGCGGTGATGCTGATGTCGGTGTCGATCTTCTTCCTGTACATCACCGGCGCGATTTACTGGGCGATTATCCAGGACGTGGTGCATAAATCCCGGGTCGGTGGCGCCAGCGGCTTTATCCATCTGGTCGGCAGCGTTTCCGGCATCATTGGCCCGGTGGTGACCGGCTACATTGTGCAAAAACACCGGCAAGTTCGACAGCGCCTTTATGCTGGCGGGTGGCGTGGCCGCGCTCGGGGCGGTGCTGGTACTGCTGGTGATCAAAGCGCCACGCAATAGCGTGCAACCGCAAATCTCAAAACCCTAACGCATCCGGGGTGGCAAATGTCGCCCCGTTTTCTGCCCCCACTTTCAGGAACTCCAGCATGACACTTTCCAGCAACAGCCTGCTGCCGACGGCAGTTGCGCAACCGGGTTACTCACGCGAAAGGATTAAACCGCGCATCGTGCACCTTGGCTTTGGCGCGTTTTTTCGTGCGCATCAGGCGGTTTACGCCGAAAAATTGGCTAACGAGCACGCCAGCGACTGGGGTTACTGCGTAATCAGCATGCACAACGGCCGGCAAAAAATCGCCGACCTGCAGCAGCAGAATTTGTTGTATACGGTCGCCGAAATGGACAATGACGGCTGGCACGGCCAGGTGATCGGCGTTGTCAGGCAGGCGTTACACCTGCAGGTTGATGGACTGGAAGCCGTGCTCGAGGCCATGGCGCAGCCGGAGGTTGCCATCGTTTCGCTGACCATCAGTGAAAAAGGCTACTGTTACCAGCCTGCCAGCGGCCAGTTACTGGCGGAACATCCTGATATCCAGCATGACATCGCCCCACCCGCTGCACCCGCAATCCGCCCCCGGCCTGATCCTGGCCGCACTGCGGCGACGGCGGGAACGAGGGCTGCCGGCGTTTGCCGTGATGTCCTGCGACAACATGCCGGCCAACGGTCAGGTGACCCGCAACGTGCTCAGCCAGTTGGCTCAGCAGCAGGATGCGGAACTGGCCACCTGGGTCGAACAACAGGTCGCGTTTCCATCAACCATGGTTGACCGCATTGTCCCGGCTGTCACGGCGGAAACACGGCAACACATCGAGGCTTTACTCGGTGGCATCGCCGATCCGGTTGCCGTCGCCTGTGAGCACTTCTGCCAATGGGTGATCGAAGATAACTTTCCGCAGGGACGTCCGGCATGGGAAAAGACCGGTGCCGAACTGGTCAGCGACGTGCTGCCCTACGAAGAAATGAAGCTGCGGATGCTCAACGGCAGCCATTCGTTTCTCGCTTATCTGGGTTATTTGGCCGGCTATAAGCATATCAGCGACTGCATGCAGGACGAAGGTTTCGTTAATGCCGCACGGCACCTGATGCTGACAGAGCAGGCACCGACGCTGCAGGTCCACGACCTGGATTTGACGCAATACGCAGACTCACTCCTGGCCCGTTACCGCAATGCCGCGCTAAAGCACCGAACCTGGCAGATCGCCATGGACGGCACGCAGAAACTGCCGCAGCGCATGCTGGACGCCATTCGCTGGCATCTGGCGCACGGCAGCGATTTCAGCTGTCTGGCTTTAGGCGTCGCCGGTTGGATGCGTTACGTCGGCGGCAAGGATGAACAGGGTCAGCCTATTGAGATCAGCGATCCCTTAAGTGAACGCCTCGCCGATTTGGTCGGCAACAGCCACGAAGGCCCACAGCGGGTGCTGGCGCTGCTGCAGCTTGATACGGTGTTTGGCCACGATCTTCCTGATAACCCACGATTCGTCAGTGCCGTAACTGATGCCTATCTGGCGCTGCTGGCGCAGGGTGCCAAAGAGAGTGTGGCCAGATTACTGCCAGTTTTATCTGTATAAAACGCTGGGTGAATCCACTCAGCGTTAGGTTGCTGCATTAGGAATTATCCGCCGCGGCAGCAAGATAATCTGCTAGTATGGTGGCATCCAAATCCAAGCTAAATGACCGATCGTCACCATGTCTGAATCCTACAATCTCACTAATAGCCTCCCGGTTAATCAGCAGATCTACCGTTTCCTGCGTAAGGATATCGTCGACTGCACCATTCCCCCCGGCACGCTGTTGTCAGAGAAAGAGATCTCCACCCGCTTTAGCGTTTCTCGCCAACCGGTGCGCGAAGCCTTTATCAAGCTGGCGGAGGCCGGATTGGTGCAGATCTTGCCGCAGCGCGGGACTTTCGTGATGAAGATTTCCGCCAAACGGGTGGCCGACGGACGCTTTATCCGTCAGGCGGTAGAATGCGCAATTGTGCGCCGTGCGGCAGAGCGCATCACCCAGGAACAGCTGATGACGCTGGAGCATAATTTGCACCGTCAGGAGCTGGCGGCGCAGAACAAGCAGACGCGTGAATTCCTGGTGTTGGACGATGAATTTCATCAGTTGCTCACCCAGTTTGCCGAATGCCCGTTAGCCTGGGAGACCATAGAAACCATCAAGGCCACCATGGACCGGGTGCGTTTTCTCAGCCTGAGCGAAGTATCACCGCCGGAAAGCCTGCTGCAGCAGCATTACCGCATTTTTGCCGCGCTGAAAGCGCAGGATGCCGATGCCGCCGAGCGTGCCATCCATGAGCACCTGCAAGAGATGATCTACTCCATTACCCCCATCTCTTTGCAAAATACCGAGTGGTTCGACGCCGAATAGTCAAGCACCGACCTTCCAGGGGGCGATCGTCCCCCGCTATTTGGCTTTGCAAATGGCATTTCCTCTCAATCGCATCTATTGTTTCTCCTTGCCATCAGGATTTCATTACTATCGTTTTTACAGCTTCAATCACTGCTTTTTACTACGCGGGCAACCATTCATACCTTACTGTTTTTTGCTGCCGGTGTATTAGGAAGCTAATCAGGAGTTAATCATGACTGATATTGCACAGTTGTTAGGAAAGGAAGCGGAAGACCTGTTGCAACACCGCTGTACCACCATCCCTGCTGAAAATCTGTACCTGCCGGGCGCCGACTTTGTCGACCGGATCATGATCGATAACAACCGACCCAACACTGTCCTGCGTTCAATGCAAAGCCTGCTTAACCACGGCCGTTTGGCCGGCACCGGTTACCTGTCGATTCTGCCGGTTGACCAGGGGATTGAGCACTCCGCCGGCGCATCTTTCGCCGCTAACCCGCTGTACTTTGATCCGAAAAATATCGTCGAACTGGCCATTGAGGCCGGCTGTAACTGCGTCGCCTCCACTTACGGCGTGCTGGCATCGGTATCACGCCGCTATGCTCACAAAATCCCGTTTCTGGTCAAACTGAACCACAACGAAACCCTGAGCTATCCGACCCAATATGACCAAACCCTGTATGCCAGCGTCGAGCAGGCTTTCAATATGGGCGCGGTCGCGGTCGGCGCTACCATTTACTTTGGTTCCGAGCAGTCACGCCGCCAAATTGAGGAAATCTCAAGCGCCTTCGAGCGCGCCCACGAACTGGGTATGGTTACCGTGCTGTGGGCCTATCTGCGTAACCCGGCATTTAACAAAGACGGGGTCGATTACCATTCCAGTGCCGATCTCACCGGCCAGGCCAACCATATTGCCGCCACCATCGGTGCCGATATCGTTAAGCAGAAAATGGCGGAAAACAACGGCGGTTACCGCGCGGTGAAATTCGGCTATACCGACGATCGCGTCTACAGCAAACTGACCACCGACCACCCGATCGATCTGGTTCGTTACCAGTTGGCCAACTGCTATATGGGCCGCGCCGGGTTGATCAACTCTGGCGGAGCCGCCGGTGAAAAACGATCTGCAGGAATCGGTGCGCACCGCGGTCATCAACAAGCGTGCAGGCGGTATGGGGCTGATTCTGGGGCGTAAAGCGTTCAAGAAATCAATGAAAGAAGGTGTCGCGCTGATCAACGCTGTTCAGGAGACCTATCTGGATAAGAAAGTTACCATCGCCTGATCCCGTCACTAGCAAAACCTGTTACCCCCAGCCCGGTTCGCCGGGCTTTTTGCCTCCTGCAGAATGTGATCGCCACCGGACATTAACCACAGCAAACGGCCCTGCTCTTAGTGGTTTCCCCTGACTCGTGATATTTTTGCCTTACAAGATATGGCCTTTTACGTTAATTAAGTGACCGGAGATCCTATGAGTAACGCTGCCGCCCTGCTGGCCTTTGCCCGCGAAACGCTGGAAATTGAGCTGGCCGAAGCACAACGCCTGCTGGCACGACTGGACGACAACTTCGTCTGTGCCTGCGAACTGCTGCTGAACTGCCGCGGGAAGGCGGTGATTTCCGGCATCGGTAAATCCGGCCATATCGGTAAAAAAATTGCCGCCTCGCTGGCCAGTACCGGCACCCCGTCATTCTTCGTGCACCCGGCGGAAGCGCTGCACGGCGATCTCGGCATGATCGGTGCCGACGACGTGGTGGTGTTCATCTCCTACTCTGGCCGTGCCAAAGAGCTGGATCTGATCCTGCCGCTGCTGGCGGAAAATAACATCCCGGTGATCGCCATTACCGGCGGCAAAGAGTCACCGCTGGCCCAGGCGGCGGCCTGCATGCTGGACATCAGCGTAGAGCGTGAGGCTTGCCCGATGGGGCTGGCGCCAACCTCCAGCGCGGTCAATACGCTGATGATGGGCGATGCACTGGCAATGGCGCTGATGCGTCAACGCGGTTTCAACGCCGAAGACTTTGCTCGTTCGCATCCGGGCGGCAGCCTGGGCGCACGCCTGCTGAACCGGGTACATCACCTGATGCGCACCGGCGATCGCCTGCCGCAGGTCAGCGAAAGCGCCAACGTAATGGAAGCGATGCTGGAACTGAGCCGTACCGGGTTGGGGCTGGTGCCAGTGTGCGACGCACAGCAAAAAGTGGTGGGGGTGTTTACCGACGGCGACCTGCGTCGCTGGTTGGTGAAAGGCAATAGCCTGCAGGATGCGTTAAGCCCGGCGATCACCCGCCCCGGCTACCGTTTACCGGAACAATGGCGCGCCGGAGAAGCACTGGAAGCGTTGCACGAACAACACATCAGCGCTGCGCCGGTGGTCAATCTTGAGGGGGTGTTGGTGGGTGCCATCAACCTGCACGACCTGCATCAGGCCGGTATCGGCTGACCCATTAACTAATGCTGCCCGTTTGTCCCCTCTCCTTTGGGAGAGGGGCTTCTAATCCGCTTATTTCCAGTCCGGATTATTCTCGAACTGTTGCTTCAACAGCGCCTTCATATCGTCGTTCGGTTTACCCAACCACTGATATTTGGCGTATTTCTTCGGATGATCAATCGCTTCCGGCTTATTCGCCACCTCGACGCGTACCGCCCAGGCCTGCGACTTGTCTTCTTTAAACGCCACCATCATAAAGTTGTTGGCGCAGTCGTGGGGTTTACAGATATTACCCACCAGATAGTTTTGCCCCTTCCAGCTCAGGCTTTGCGCCGGGGTCGAAGTCCCCACCCCTTTGCGTGCCCAACCAGGCAAGCGGGCCTGCCCCTTCACCATATTCTGCCAACTGCTCTGATAGCCAGGCTGCTGGATCACATCAGAAGTCGTGACGATCTGCTGGGCAAAGCCCCCCACGCTGAAGCTGAGCAACGCGCCGAAGATGGCGCCGCGAAGTGCGTTTTGTCCTGTCATGGCCTTCTCCCTTGATAAAATTTAATCGCACCCGGCCAATACCGGGCCTGGATCTAGTCAGACCACAAGGGTAGCAAAAAGTTGGCTCACCACCAGGCGTGAAAATGATGCACCGGCCCGATACCGTGCCCCACTTCCAGCGTATCGGCCTGCTGCAAGGCTTTTTGCAGATAATCCTTGGCGGCAGCCACCGTGCCTGCCCAGTCGTCGTGACGCGGACGCAGGGCGGCCAATGCGGCAGACAGCGTGCAGCCGGTGCCATGCGTATGGCGGGTCGCTACGCGCGGTGCAGTAAAGCGTTGCTCCAGTCCCGCACTGAACAGCCAGTCCGGGCTTTCGCTTTCGCTAAGATGGCCACCCTTCATCAATACCGCCTGGCAACCCATCGCCAACAGTGCTCGCCCCTGCTCACGCATCTGGCGTTCATTTTCCGCCGGGGCGCATTCCAGCAGGGCCGCCGCTTCCGGCAGGTTCGGCGTGATGATCGACACCAGCGGCAACAGCTCGCGGCGAATCGATTCCACCGCCTCCGGCGCCAGCAGAGGATCGCCGCTTTTCGCCAGCATCACCGTATCCAGTACCACAAACGACGGCTGATAGTGACGTAAACGCTCCGCGACCGCCTGCACAATATCGGCGTTGGCCAACATGCCAATTTTGGTGCTGTCGATACGCAAATCACTGAACACGGAATCAAGCTGGGCAGCGACAAAAGCCGGTTCGATGTTATACACCGACTGCACGCCGCGGGTATTTTGCGCCACCAGCGCGGTGATTACCGAGGCACCGTAGGCCCCCAGCGCGGAAAAGGCTTTCAGGTCGGCCTGGATCCCGGCCCCCCCGCTCGGATCGGTACCGGCGATGGTCAACGCGTTAATCCGTTTCATTGCAGATCCTCCGGACGCAGTTGGTACAGAGCGTCGAGGAATGCCGGGGTAAAACTGCCCGGCCCGGCGGCGCGGCGCGTGGCCATCTCACCGCAAAGTGACATCACCCGGCAGGCGGTCGCCACGTTGTCCAGGCTGTCGCCCGGCAGGCTGCAAAATGCCGCCACCACGGCCGAAAGTGCGCAACCGGTACCCACCACTCGCGTCATCAGCACGTCGCCCCCGGCGACCGCCCAGTCACACTGGCCGTCGGTGATGTAATCCACCACGCCGGTCACCGCCACCACGGCCCCACTGTTTCGCGCCAATTCCCGCGCCGCCGGTAACGCTGCCAGCGAATCGTCAGCGCTGTCAACACCGCGTCCACTCGCCTGCAGACCACTCAACGCCATAATTTCAGAAGCATTGCCGCGGATTGCCGCCGGCTTTTCGCCCAGCAAACGTTGGGCAAAGGCGGTGCGATACGCCAGCCCGCCGACGGCGACCGGATCCAGCGTCCAGGGTGTGCCTGCCGCATTGGCAGCTTCTATCGCCGCCAGCATGGATTCGGCACGCGAGGCATTAAGGGTGCCGATATTGATCAACAAAGCGTCAGCCAAACGGCTGAACTGTGCCGCTTCGGTCGGCTCCACCACCATCGCCGGGGAAGCACCGAGCGCCAGCAACACGTTAGCCGTCAGCTCCTGCACCACTTCGTTGGTCAGGCAGTGAATCAATGGGGATTGGCGTTTAAATTGGGTTAAACAGGCCGCGGCGCGGGCGCCGGGGAAAACATCAGGTCGAGCGAGCATATTCCTCCCAACCGGCGTTCAAGAAGGCGGGTACCGGTTGGGGCACCGAGACTTCCCTACGCTGGCATAATCCAGATCAGGTAATACGGGTAAAATCTCAGCCCCTAGAGGCACCCCGAGTCAAGACGGTCATTATTGGGGTTGCTGTCGGTGAGGTCAATCGCGCTATAGTGACAAAAAATAAAAAGGAGCCGCCATGCGAATAAGAAAATACCAAGAGGCCGATCGTCCCTTCCTGCGCACCCTGTATCTGGCATCGCGCAAGGCGGCGTTTCCCTGGCGTGATACCACAGATTACCGACTGGAAGATTTCGATCGCTCGACGCTGGGTGAGGACATTTGGGTGGCGGAAGAAAACGGCAAGCGGCTGGGGTTCGTCTCGATTTATCGTCAGGATAACTTTATTCACAATCTGTATGTCGACCCTCAGCTACCGCCTCTTGGCGTCGGTAGCGCCCTGCTGCAGGCGGCGGAGCAAACCTTCACTGCCACCGGCTCGCTGAAATGCCTGGTGAAGAATGAGAAGGCGCTGGCCTTTTACCACAAACACGGCTGGCGGACGATCGCTACCGGCAATGACGGCGCGGAAGACTATTACCTGATGCACTCGCTGACAAAGTAAAGGGGCGCCGTGCTGTGCGCCCCCTTTAATAAACCCCTGGTCAGACGGCAGAAACCGCCGGGGTCAATTTGCCGCGTGCGCGGATATTTCTGACCAGCAGCCCCGACACGATGATCCCGGCACAGGCAAACATGCCCATCAGGCCAAAGACAATCTTGTAGCCGGTTAGCCCTGGGAAGGCATCGAGAATGTGGCCGTACAGGCTGAAGCAAAACATCGCCGGGGCATAGCCGATAAAGCTGCCCAACGCCATCGCCGCACCGGTATGTTCCTCATCAATCCCCGCCTCACCGATCGGGGCGAAGAACACCGCGCGTTGGGTAAAGACCACCGCCCCAAATCCCAGCGTACAGGCCATGCCCAAATACACCGGCATTTGCTCATGTGGTAGCAGGATCAATAATGCCAGCGCAATGGCACTGATAATAAAGGTGTAGAATAAATACTTGCTCGGGGATTTTAATACTTTATCCGCGATCAAACCGCCAATCGGCCCACCCACCATTTTTAGGCAATACTGATTAATAATCCCATAGGCACCCACCAGCGCAATCGGCAAGGCATAGACATGGCTCAGGAAAGGAATAAAGAACGTCAGCCCGCAATAGACGGCATAAACACAGAAAACGCTGAAGGCAATCAGCCAAACCGTTTTATTTTTTAATACGCTGCTCATCCCCGGTTTTTTATCGGCCGGCGCTTCGCTCTTAGAGGCTGTTTTTTCCTCCGGGCTTTCTTTCATTACCAACAGAATAATAATCCCTACGATAATCGCGATCGCTGAATAAAACAGTATCCCAACCTTGAAGCCAAGATAACCGCTGCCAAACGCGGTAAACAGTGCTAACGCAGAAAACGCCACAACGGTATCCACCACGCCGCGTCCGGTTTCGAAAAAGCCGAACAGCCGCCCCTGTTGAGTACTGTCCCCCAGCATACTCACCGATTTGAGCAGCACCGGCCAGTTCAGCATGTCACAGGTGACCCCAAACAACGCCCAGACAAACAGAATGCCCCAGTAGCCCGGCATGCTGGACAGATAAATACCAAGCAAGCCGGTGGCGATCAGTGAAAACGACATGGTAAAGCGGCGCGGCAGACGGTCGGAGAAATAAATCGACAAGAAGAAGCCAATGGTGGTAACAATCGAGTTGACCGACATGGCGTTACCAATTTCCCCGTTACTCAGGTGAAAGTATTCTTGCATCGGCACATAAAACGCATCCTTAAGGGAGGGTAATTTATATATTGTCCCGCCACATAAGACCAACAAGCTAAATAGTGCCCATCTTTTTTTAGTCAGCATAATCCCCTCACAGCCATTAGATAATAAGCGGTGTTGTTACCTCAGTGACGGGACGAGTGTTTCTCCACATCATTGAGAATGTGTTATTTATAAATTTATTTATTATATTATGCCGGGGTTAGCAGCTCCCGGGCTTGCTTTATCAAACTGTCAGTAATGGTGCGAACATGGTGAATTTGATTTAATGCATCCTGAACCTCTTTTTTAAGCCGTTCCTCCAGCCCATGTTCCGGTAACGCGGTTTCACTCATCTCCCGCCATGGAATATGCGGGTTATCGCCCTCTCCGTTAAAACGAAATGGCGGCGCGTAATAATCCACCTCTTCTTCCAGCCCATAAGCGGTAACCTGCGGCCGCTCTTCACCCAGGCAAATTAGCCCCAGCAACAATTCCCGGAAGGGCAAATCCCCCTGCCCGGAAATACAGGCCCGGTGCCCCATTCCCTGATCTTCACGCACGATCAGTGCGTCCTTGATATGCACCTGGGTGATATCTTCAGCCATTACCGCCAATGCCGTCAGCGGCTCTTCATTGGCGTTGATCATGTTGGCGAAATCAAATAACAGGGAAAGCTGCGGGAAATCTGCCGCCCGAACCAGGCTAACCAGTTCATGACTTTTAAGATCCTCGTGCTGCTCCAAAGTAAAGCTCAGACCGCTGTGCTGATAACGCTGCTTGATGTACTGAATATCTTCGGCAATGCGCGCCAACACTTGCTGCAATGCCCCCTGATAGCGCGGATAGAAGCGTACTGAACTGGCACCGGATTTAAGGGCAATGTTCACCGCCTGATCGATGGTCTGCGAGTCGGAAGCGCTGGTTTCGATATGGATATCCAACCCATAGCGCTGTGCCTGCTCACCAAAGTTGCGAAGGCGGGCATCATCGGCGTGGCAAAGCGCCTGACTTTCCCCATCCAATACATGCACTTTCACGCCGCGCAGTTGCTGCTGATGAGCAATGGTCAGCAGATCCTCAGGCAGGATTTTCTCCATGCGCATATTGAGATGAAAGGCGTAGGCATGCAGATAAAGCGGCAAATTCTGCGCCCGCAGAAGAACTTTCTCCGCCGTTAAGCGATCCATGGTGTTCACCTATAAGTTAATGAAAAAATCCACCGACTCGAAACGCCAGTATTCGATATCCACCTGCACGATACGGCGCTGGGCATCGGCACGATGCTTCTCTACCAGAATCGACGGCGTGCTGGCGTTGCCGCCCATCACCTTGCAGGCATCACCGGACAATCGGGTCGGTTTAAAAGCCAAATGATGGGTGCGAGTCGCGGTTCCGTAGGCGTTTTCCCATACATCGGCAAACGAGTTCTCACCCAGGCGTTCGATGAAGTCGGGTGCCACCCGCGGACTGATAAAGGTTTCGTGATAAAACACGATGTGATTATCCAGCGCTCCCCAGCCACAGATTTTGTAGATCTCCGCCCCTTCACTAAGCTGCAGTAAATCGCAAATGGCCGCCGGTGCCGTCAAAACCCGCTCCTTGGTCATATAACCCCAGGAGGGAGAACGACCCTGCTCAATGGCCGCCTGTTTGAAGCTGGTAGACGAATTGGGGTTGTAGTTAAAGCGTGGCAATGCTGCAAACCAACCCCGACGATCCTTACGGAATATCCTCGACTCACTTTCCAGGAACAGCAGCGCCTGACGCAGCGTCATGCGTTTAATGTTCAGCAATTCCCCCAGCTCTCGCTCCGAAGGAAGCTTGTCGCCGGGGGCTATTGCGCCCTGACTCAGCCAGTCATTAAGCCTTTGCTTGGCCAGTTCAACGGTAGAGTTGTTTTCCATAGCTCACTTTATTGGTTTAAACCAGATTGCATAACAGTATCGCGGTGAATTATGACAAACAATGGGGGTACTGAATTTTATATGTGACTCCTGTCCCAGAACCGAAAGGATGCCGCTAATGCGCCGCATTTGAGGCTGGCATGGCACGCAGCGTCAGCCCCCAGAACAACAAGGCCGCCAGGCTGACGCTCGCCCCCAGCCAACACACGCCGTACCAGCCCGCCAGAGCGAATACGTGGGTACTGGCAAAGGCACCCAGCCCGCTACCCACCGCGTAGAACAGCATGTAGCAGCCGACTAACCGGCTATGAGCCTGCAGATGAGCGCTGAAAATCAGACTCTGGTTCAACACGTGAATGGCCTGTCCGGCCAGATCGAGCAGCACAATGCCCATAACCAGCCATCCCAGCCCGTAACTCAGCAAGCCGAGCGGCAACCAGGCCAGCACCAACAGCAACAGACAGATACCGGTTGCCAACTGCCCCAGACCGCGATCGGCCAGATGTCCGGCACGTACCGCCGCCAGCGCACCCACCGCCCCCACCAGACCAAAGGCACCAATCACCGAATGTGAAAAATTAAACGGTTCCTGACTGAGTGGCAGAACCAGGGCACTCCAGAAAATGCTGAATGCCGCAAACATCAGCAGCGCCAGCATGCCGCGGATCTGTAGCGTGCGATCGCGCCACAGCAACGTCAGCATTGATCGCAACAGCGCCGGATAACTGAGTGTTGAAGGCGCTGTGTGGGGAACGGGCAACAGACGCGCAAGCACCGGCAACAGGAGCAGGGTTACCGCCGCAGAGAAAAAGTAAACCGCGCGCCAGCCGCCGATATCCGCCATTGCGCCGGAAAGCGTGCGCGCCAATAACAACCCGAGAACTACCCCGCCTTGCGCGGCACCCACTACTCGTCCCCGCTCATGCGGCGCTGCCAACGTGGCGGCGAAGGCGACCAATCCCTGGGTCATGGCGGTACCCAGTAACCCCACCAGCAGCATGCCGACCAGTAATAGCAGGCTGCTGTTCGCCCAACCGACCACACAAAGTGCGGTAATCAGCAGCAGTTGCTGAACCGCCAGCAGCCGGTGACGATTAACCCGATCGCCCAACGGCACCACCAGCAACAATGCCAATGCGCAGCCTAACTGAGTGACGGTGATCACCATGCCCACCGACGCCAGGCTGATATGAAAATCCTGAGCAATAGCGTCCAATAAAGGTTGAGCGTAATACACATTCGCCACGCTAAAGGCACTGGCTCCCGCCAGCAATAACACCAGCGACGCAGGCAGGCGACTCAGCGCTCCGCCCTGCGCGGCACAAATCGGATCCAGCGTTTTATCACTCATCGTTCGCTCCAATGTGGTTTCATTATTAAACCCAATGAACTTTACGCACGGAGGTTTTATAATGCAACCAGATATCGCTACAGGAACGGAATGCCATGAAACGTAAAAGTCTGGAAGATGCGCAGTGCCCGGTGGCACGTACGCTGGATGTGATTGGTGACTGGTGGTCGCTGCTGATTGTGCGCGATGCCTTCGACGGCGTGCGCCGCTTCAGTGAGTTTCAAAAGGGACTGGGGATGGCGAAGAATATCCTCTCCACCCGGCTACGTACCCTGGTGGCGCACGGCATTTTGGAGATTGCCCCCGCTTCGGACGGCAGTGCCTATCAGGAATATATTCTCACCGATAAGGGGCGCGCCCTGTTCCCGGTTATCGTCGGCCTGCGCCAGTGGGGGGAGGATTATCTGTTTGACGCACAAGAGGCAAGATCAACGCTGGTAGAAAGAGACACCCGCCAACCGATCCCGCGCATGACGCCGACCGGCAGCACCGGGCAGGTTCTTACGCCGCTGAATACTTTGGTGGTGAAGGTCGACGGGGCCTGACGGATCCTTGGACGGGTGCATGCAGGGCTATTAGTGGCCGAAAAGCAGCTCGGTGTATTTCCTGGAAACGGCGCCGGTGCGTTTACCGCCTTCACCGTAGTAGCGATCCTCGCGGCACAGTCGCTCTTTGACATCGCAGAAAATGCCGTTGGCAAAGGTGAATTCGGTCGGGTCGAACTCACCTTGCGAAGACAGTTTGCTGGCGACTTTCTTGCCGAGATACTTTTCGGTCAATGGGCGGGAAATGCCATCGGTACCATTCGCACAGACATAACGGTCGCACAACACGCCTGATGCCGGTGACTTGAGGGATGAGTTTTGCTTCGCCTGTGCAGGCATCACGGATGCGGCAAGCAGCAGGGTCAGTGAGAACGAAAGTGCTATTTTATTCAATGAGTCAGCCTCGTTTAATGGCAGAGCGCCCGTTATTTGGAGCACTATACTGCCATGAAAAACAGGCCTTTGACGATGTGCAATTTTAAGCAATCTTCGCAATGCCCCCCGGGTGATGTATAGTCCGCGTTTTACGGGGACACCATGCCAACTCAATCATCCATTCGCCTGAATAAATACATTAGCGACAGCGGTATCTGTTCCCGCCGTCAGGCCGATCGCTATATCAAACTGGGTAAGGTTTTTATCAACGATAACCTGGCCGAGGTGGGTGCGCCGGTATTTATTGGGGATGTTGTGAGTGTTAATGGGCAACAGATAGAGCCGCGTAATGATGCAGATTTGGTGCTGATCGCGCTGAATAAACCCGTGGGCATCATCACCAGCATGGGTAAACACGTGCCGAACAACATCGGTGATTTCGTTAACCACAGCCAGCGCACCTTCCCCGTCGGCCGCCTGGATAAAGACTCTCAGGGGCTGATTTTTCTGACCAACCGCGGTGAACTGGTCAATAAGATCCTGCGCGCCGGCAACAATCACCAAAAAGAGTACCTGGTCACCGTCGACAAACCGCTGACCGATGAGTTTATTCAGGGCATGGGAGCGGGCGTGCCGATATTGGGCAAGGTGACCCATAAATGCCAGGTGGAGCAAGAAGCTCCGCAGGTGTTACGCATTACGCTGGTGCAGGGGCTTAACCGCCAAATCCGCCGTATGTGTAAATACTTTGGCTATCAAGTCACCAAACTTGAGCGCGTGCGCATTATGAACATCAGTCTGGAAGGGTTAGCGCTGGGCGAATGGCGGGACTTGAGCGAGGATGAACGAACCGCGTTATTTAAGCTGCTTGAGCACTCTTCGTCTGAGGACCCAGACCTGCCACAGAGAGACGAGATACCGCCAGGCAACGATAATCTGTTGCCCAACGATACCCCGTTATAACCAAACCGAATTTATCAAGAAATCAGAATGACCATCGGATGTTGGCATTAACGGCATTAACCTGGGTATCGGAACCGTATTGCCCCTGATAGCCGAGATCCAGGCTAGTGGAGCGCGACAGCTTCACGCTCACCCCGACGTCCGCCACCATCAGGTTGTCATCAACCGCAGTGCCCTGCGTGGTAAACGCATCGCTGCCGGCAAAGGCCATACGCGAAGAGGTGGTTTTATCGCCGTAGGCATGCTGCCAACCCAGTGAGCCGTAAAGACTGACGTTCTGCGGCAGTTCAACCGTACCGCGCACGCCCAACGTGGAATAGAAGGTATTCATCGTTTCATTACGCACGCTAAGCGCTGCGGCACCGCCACTTTCCTCGAAGTTATCCGTATGCAGACGGATGTAGCTCAGATTGACGAAGGGCTCAAGGTTCGCGTCCGACTGCCCAAAACGGTAGCCCGCTTCGGTGAACGCCAGCAGCGAGTCGGCATCATAGTCTGCCTTAAGCCGATCCGAGTAATTACCGAAGTTAACGTTGCGCTCATTTTCCAGCCGGTGCCAGGTGTAACCCAACGCGCCACGTAACGAGAAGGCGCCTTGCTGCCCTGCGGCATACAGACCGAGGTGATAATTATCGCTATCGGACTTGGAGCGGCGGCTATCGACATCATAATCACCGCGGCTATAACCAAAATATCCACCAACGCGAACACTGCTATCCGCTAATTTATGGTCTGCCCCCAGCAGGAAACCGCTGGTGTTGCCATCGAGTTTTCCAACGTTGTCGTTACCGCTGTTTCTTGCCCATGAGCCAAACGTCTGCCCCCACACGCCACTGTTTTCGGCCTGCGCCGGTTGAACCAGCGTCATCGCCAATGGCGGAACGGGCAACGTATCGTTATCAAAAGCGCGCAACATGCGCTGATTGAGCACATTGAACAGCATGGTGCTGCCGGCAATCAGGTTAGATTGCATGGAGGGATAGACCTCACCAGAAAGTTGATTGAATGCCTCACGAGCTTCGGGTGCACTCAATAACAACAGTGAGTTGTACAGGGCCAATGAAGGGCCACCTTGCGCCAGAGTCGAGAGCGCACCCGCGGTATTCCATTGGTTGTCGGTTTGTGCCACCGTCTGGAAAATACCTGGCTTGCCGCTGCCTTCTCCCGGCCCCTCACCGCCTGGGTTTTCACCCCCCGGATTCTCGCCGCCAGGGTTTTCGCCTCCCGGATTTTCACCGCCTGGGTTCTCGCCGCCTGGGTTCTCACCACCCGGATTTTCACCGCCGCCTTTCTGCGCAATCGTCAAATCCACGGCGTTAGCCTCGTGTTTGAGCGCAACATCCAGGAACGCAGATTTTGAGACCGCTTCGGCGAACTGCCCGTCAATTCCCCCTTCCGAGGTTAAAATACGATAGCTTTGGCCGGTCTGATAGCTGGTTTGCGGGTCCAGCGCAGTCACCTGCACCTTCGCTTGATCGCTGATAGTGGTTTTCCCCGTAACCAGCAGTTTGTCACTACTGCCATCACCGGCGATATCAACGTCGTAGAAAGATTCACCAATGAAGTTCAGATAGCGTTTCAGCGTCAGAGTGCCAATATTCCCGTCGCCAGGGGAAATGTGACCACCGGACTGAATTTCTGTCTGACCTAAAGTGCCATTGCCGCCCAGCGTGCCGCCGGATTTGATTGACGCAGCACTGCTGTAACCCAGACCATTGCTGACGTCAGAGCCGGCTGTCGCATTAAGAATCAACGTACCGCCATTCTCGGCACTCAGGGTCTGCACGTCGAAAGGACTGTCTTCTGGCTGCGTATTGATATCGCTGTTAATGATGATTTTACCGCCACGGGCGGTTACGTTCGCCTTAAGCTGGGTAAGATCCCCGCTCAGCGTCGTCTGCCCGGCGGTGTTGATCACCTCACCTTCGCCAACCATCTTATTGCGGAAATCATAGTTGTCGGAGGTATGGTTAAAGTACACATAGCTACCGAATAACCCACCGCGCAGATTGACCACCGTTTGGGCATCAAGGGTACCCGCGCCGCCCGCCGCACCGAGCGTGGGTTCGGTCAGGCCGGTGCCGGTATCCATATTGCCGCGGCTGCCGATGATTAGCGCGCCCCTGTTCGAACCGGAACCGGTATCGCCCAACCGCAGCTCGTTAGCCCCGGCGGAGAATGTTCCGCCGTCCACCACCGACAGCACACCGTTGCCATAATCTCCCACGTTGACGCTGCCGGCACTGGTAAAGCGCGAGCCTTCACCAGCAATATAAAGCTCGGCAGTTTTGCGCGAGCCGGAAACGCCGGCAATTTCCGCGCTGCCGACGTTAACCACGCCGCCATTGAGCACGTCCACATCGCCGTTGGCCGTGAGCGTTTGGCTGATGTTCCACTGCGAGTTTTTACCCGTCACCGTGGCTTTGGGGTTCAGCTTGTCGGCCTCATCAGGCTTGAATCCGCTGTCTATTCTGGCGGCGGCCGTGGTTGTCACCACCCCGCCATCTTCAATCAGCAGGGTGGAACGCGCGCCCTGTCCAAAGCCGATGCCAAGCCTGTCGCTGGTAACCCTGGAACCGGCACCTATGACATTCAAATGGCTGTCGTAACCCCCGGTAGTGCCGACGATAATTTCTTTCGCACTGGCCAGCCCGCCATCTTCAACCCGCAATGTCCCCTGGCCGAGATTTAAACTGCCACGCAGAACATTTTGATCGTTTACGGCACTCAATACCGCATTAGGTCCTCTGACCGTGACCAGGCTTTCATAAATTTTGCCGTCTGAGCGGGTGCCGATATTGATGTTATAGCCGCCGACCTGGCCATTATCTATCAACAGGTTTCCACTTTGATTGCGACCGACGTAAACATTCCCGCTGTAGGCTAAGGGTTCTGTCACTTTGGATTCACCATCGAATATAACATCGTCGGCCCGAGCCATATCGGCAGACCCCATCAATAGCAATGGCGCGGAGAAAAGTGCGAGGTAAATTTTGGAAAGCGGTTTTCTTACCGCTAAATGATGCGATATTTTATCTTTCATGTTTTCTCTCCGGCCTAATTAACTTAGAGCCATCAAAATTATTATTTATATGAAAAATTCAATGTATTAGAGGGTGTAGAGTGCGTAATGCCGCAAACACAAACTGATTGCCATCGAGACGCAAGCTTATTGCCCCCCCAGCACTAACGCCTCGATGCCAAACTTATTGGGCTTGCGGGTCAATACTGATTTTCCCCTCGGCTCACGCCCACAGGAGATTATTTATGCGTGACAACCGGGGTACAACTCGGGGCGGTCAGCGATGGCGCAGATCCTAAAAACCCTGGCATCATCATCGAAGAGCAGTCGAAAATTCGCCCTTTTTCAGTGGTGGCGCGGTAAGTGAGTTTTTGTCCACCGAGTGCGTCGGGCTGGGCGCCGTTAACATTGGTCACGGTAATTTCGTCTGATGAGCCCAGACCCAGCATTTTAGCCGTTTCCGCCTGCAGCAAAGGTATTGCCTGATCGGTTTTCAACGTTGAACAACCGGCGACCAGTAAAGTAACGGCCAGAGCGATAAATGGTTTCTTCATAAATTATCCTTTTCAACCAAACAGATCCAAACGCTGAATGGCTCTATGTTTTATCTTATCCAAATCCCCGCATAATATATTTCTCTTTCCTAAACGAAAAAACCCTCCTAAAGTAGGGAGGGTGGATAATAAGAGATTACCGGAACCATCCGATACGTTTATACGAAGGAGCTAGCTTTGGGACAGGAGTATGCACTGGTCGTTGATGACCATCCTTTGGTGGCAAGTGGCATCGCCAATTTTCTTAATACGCATTGTCGATTTAAACATGTCCACATGGCGACCAACGAAGATCATTGCTATCGCCACATTATGCTAAATGGCCCTCCTCGTTTAATGGTTATAGATTTTTGGCTATCCAATGGCACGGCGCTTAAATTCCTCAAAGAGATGAATGAACGTTATTCACAAATTCGCTTATTGGTGGTGAGTGGCGACGACAACAATGAAATATGGCAAAAGGTTCGAGAGGCCGGTGGTCACGGTTTCGTGCTTAAAAATGAATCTCCTGAATTATTCGCCAAAGCCGTAGCCACACTCACAGACAATCGACTATGGTTTCCTCAGGATAATGCGACGGGTGTAACACCAGTCCAAAACCATTTGCAACATTTAAATCTAACGCCGCGACAGGTTGAAGTGCTTGCCATGATGTTGCGTGGTTTTCCTAATAAAAGAATAGCCTCGCAACTTTCAATTTCAGAGCCAACAGTTAAAGAGCACATCAGTAATATTCTGAAAAAGATAGGGGTGAATAGTCGGGTAGAGGCGATCACCCTGCTCCACGGCAGATCGGGGCCATTACAATGAAGTTACTTCAATCTTTACAAGATGATGGTATTTCTCCCCGTGCGCAAATCCGTCTGCTGGACAATACATTTATACGCCTGGTATTTAGCTTCAGCGCAGTGCCCTTTGTTGGTATTCCTTTCGCTATTTGGATTTATTTACTGGGTGAAAACCTATGGCCGATTAGCCTCTGGATAGTCTTATATTTGTTCTGCGCCGTCGCCATCAGGTTATGGCATCGCAGCTATAAGAGAGAAACAATAAAAAAAGATGCGGACGTTATTCTTCGCCGCTGGTTACCCCATATCAATAAAGTTGCCTTCGTTCATGGGCTGGGTATTTCTTCGTTATATATAATCACACCACAAATAAACAACTTTGATTTTTTCTTATTATTGAACATCAGTATCGCGGCTATCGTTGCGGCCAACGCAACACATTTAACGCCAGTCATTAGCACCTTTACCCTGTTTTTCTTTTCCTGCTGGAGCATACTGAATATTGGCATCATCTGGCGATTAAACGATGTCATGCTTATTGTGCTGATGCTTAACCTGCTTTATGGGTTCGCCATCTACCGCCACGCATTAAGCTCCCATAAATTCTTTATCCAGCAAGCCCGTCTCGAAGAGGAAAGCTCCCGTCTTGCGGAGCAATTCAGGCAGGCCAAAGAGGAAGCAGAGCAGGCGTTATTGGATAAAAACCAATTTCTTACTACCGCCAGTCATGATTTGCGTCAACCGGTGCACGCCATGGGTTTTTTGATCGAAGCCATTATCCATAAAAACCGCGATGTCACGCTCATCCCTCAGCTATTGGATCTGCAGCAAAGCGTAAGATCCGTGCATCTTATGTTTAATTCCTTACTCGATCTCAGCAAGATTGAATCCGGCAACGTCAGCACGGCAACGACCCATGTGGACATTGGAATGCTGCTCGACTCGGTGATGACCCTGTTTCGCGAAGAGGCGAACAGCCGGGCATTATCATTACGGGCATGGCGGCCCAAGCGCCGAATCTATGTGATGGGCGATCAGCTACTCATCAGGCAATCACTGATTAACCTGATACAAAATGCACTGCGTTATACGCAAAAAGGAGGCGTGCTGATAGCCATCCGCCCTCAGGGAGCGGAATGCTTAATTGAAGTTTGGGATACCGGCGTTGGCATCGCCGACGAAGAGAAAGGCAAAGTTTTTTCCCCCTATTATCGCCCTGAGCTGGCGTGGAAAATCGATAGTGCCGGCCACGGATTAGGGCTGGCGGTAGTGGCACGCTGCGCCAAACTGATGAAGGTGAAATACGGCATGCAATCCGTTGAAGGCAAGGGTTCCCGTTTCTGGATGCGCTTTGCCCTTTACAACGGCGAATGCGAGCTACCAGAAAGCGCAAACAGTTACTCAAATAGCCTCACTCCCATCCGCTATGCGCCGCTGTACGGTTCCTGCCTGGTGGTGGACGATGACCCACTCGTGACTTCCGCCTGGTCGAGTTTGATGAGCACCTGGGGCCTCACCGTACGCTGTGCGGCCTGTGCAGAGGAGGCATTTGCGATTATCGATGAAGGCTTCAGCCCTTTTGCCGTGCTGTGCGATCAACGACTCCGCTCTGGCGAGAGCGGGTTCGATATATTGAAAGCGCTGTTTGAACGCCTGCCGAATACCAGCGGTGCCATGGTCAGCGGGGAATTTAACTCACCCACTTTGCAAGAGGCCGAGCAGGAAGGTTATCTGGTACTGCGAAAACCGCTGGAACCCGCGAAACTCTATGCATTGCTGTCGCAATGGGCAGCCTCCAGTTAGCCGGTAGGCTTTATACCGGTGAAACCATGCCGGAATTTCGTTTCCGCATGGGTCCGATTTCAGGAGTGGCATCCTTTAGATCTCAAGGCCGCGCAGCAGGCCCTCAAGGTTGCGCTCGCCAATCCGGGTCTGAGCACCTGCCTTCAATCCGCCCCGAATGAGTTTTTCTGCTGCGGGCCGCGCGAACAGCCCTGCCCAGGCATCGTGCTCACGATAAAAGCCTTCCCGCAGATCTGGTGCAGGCATCGCCTGTTTGGCAGCCGCAATAACGCCCTCGGGCAATGCCGCAATGTTGCGAGCCAACCGATCGACGAAATCATCGAGTTCGGCAGCAGGCAGTGCACGATTGATCCATCCGTAACGTTCCGCCGTAGCGGCGTCGATCAGTTCGGCACCCAGAATCACTTCAAGCGCACGACCGCGCGTCATCCGGCTGGTCAGATACTGGGTAGCGCCACCGCCGGGCGTGATACCCATCAAGGCCTCACACTGGGCAAGCCCCGCCAGTCCCTCGGCGGCAAACGCCATGTCGGCCGCCGCAACAAACTCGGCACCACCGCCGCGTGCCAGCCCGGCAAGCTTGACGATCGTGACCTGCGGCTGCTCCCGCAGAAGCTCGCCGAACGCCTGGAACGGATTAAGGCCTTCTGGAGCATGGCGTGCAAGCTCATCGAAAGCGTGCGGCTCATCGATTAAGGTCATGTCGACATGAGCAATAAAAAACTCGGGATTTGCGCTCTGGAATACCAACACTCGCGTGTCCTGATCGTCACGAACAGCAACAAGAAAGCGGCTGATCTCCGACATCAAAGACACATCAAGCACGTTGACCGGAGGATTGTCGATCGTGATCGTCGATACACCATGGTCATGGGAAATACTCAGCCTGCCGAAATCTGTATCTGTCATGTCAATATCCTGGGTGGTGGGGAAGAAAGTGGCACCGGGTTTGGGTGCTGTTCACCGCATGGTATACTTTGCATACCTAGGGTCAATTACGCACTTTAAACATCCCAGGGATGCTGGAGGATACCTATGAACGAGACAGATCCTATCTACCGGGCCGACTACCCCAGCCGAATCATTCTCGACCAGATCGCAGATAAATGGTCGATGATGGTGCTGGAAGTGCTTCGCGAGCCACGGCGTTTCAACGCGATTAAGCGCCGCCTTGACGGCGTCACTCAGCGCGTACTGACTCAGACACTGCGTAAACTTGAGCGCAACGGCATGGTGAAACGCAGGGTTCTGGATGGGCGGGTACTGGGCGTCGAGTATTCACTGACCTCACTCGGCCAATCGTTACAGGAGCCGTTTGCAATCCTGTTCAATTGGACGCTGGGGAATATGGAGACGATTCAGGACTGCCAGAGAAAATATGATGAGCAAAGCCAACAGGATGGAAATTGAGGTTGGCAACCTCAATTCCCTGCGCGATTAATGGCCGCGTACATCCAATAATCTCTGGCCTGTCCGCGCACGCGGCGGTATTGCCTGATTAAACCTTCGCGCTGCATGCCCACTCGCTCCAGGACGGCAATCGACAATATATTGCTATCAAGAACCGTAGCCTGAACACGCTGAAGGCCCAGAACGGTGTGCGCCCAATGAATAACGGCACTCGCCGCCTCAGTCGCCAAGCCCCGGCCACAGTGGCTTGGGTCAAGATCATAGGCAATTTCCGCCCGGCCATGATCGCGGGATATTTCGTTCAACCCAACCGTACCGAGCAAACCGTCACTCTGATCCACAATGGCCCAACGAAGCGAGCCTTTGCCTTCGGCATAGTCAGCAATCAGCCTTTCGAGGTTGGTTGGGCCGACATCCCCCCAACTGGTATGTTCAATCACGCCAGGTTTACTCAAATACGCCGACCACGCATCAACATCGTCTAATCTCAGCGGCCTTAATGACGCGTAAAGCTCTTCAGGTAACGGTATTCGTGTTGGCAATGTCGTCATCGAATCTCCTTCAAACCAGTCACTGATGCAAAGATATAAAGTACTGTGGTTTAGATGCGTTGTGAACCTACGCCAGGTAATTCCATAAAATTCTTTTACTTCATAAAAAATCCCGCAGTTACGCGGGATTAGATGTGATGGCTGTTATTTAGTGCCGGCCTAGACCGGCCACTAAATCATTCCCACTCAATGGTAGCCGGTGGCTTGCCGCTGATGTCATAAACTACGCGGGAAATACCGTTCACTTCGTTGATGATGCGGTTGGATACGCGGCCGAGGAAATCGTACGGCAGGTGCGCCCAATGCGCGGTCATAAAGTCGATGGTTTCCACTGCGCGCAGTGAAACAACCCAGTCGTATTTACGGCCATCGCCCATCACGCCAACGGAACGTACCGGCAGGAACACGGTGAATGCCTGGCTGACCTTGTTGTACAGATCGGCCTTGTGCAGTTCTTCAATGAAGATGGCATCGGCGCGGCGCAGCAGGTCGCAATACTCTTTCTTCACTTCGCCCAGCACGCGCACACCCAGACCTGGCCCCGGGAACGGGTGGCGGAACAGCATGTCGTACGGCAGGCCCAGTTCCAGGCCAATTTTGCGCACTTCGTCTTTGAACAGCTCTTTCAGCGGTTCGACCAGGCCCAGCTTCATCTCTTTCGGCAGGCCGCCCACGTTGTGGTGCGACTTGATCACGTGCGCTTTGCCGGTGGCAGAAGCGGCGGATTCAATCACGTCCGGGTAGATGGTGCCTTGCGCCAGCCATTTAACTTCAGATTGCTTGCAGGCTTCTTCGTCGAACAGCTCAACGAACACGCGACCAATGATTTTGCGCTTGGCTTCCGGCTCGTCAACACCGGCCAGGGCGCTCAGGAAGCGATCTTCCGCCGCCACGTGAACGATGTTCAGGCCGAAGTGGTCACCAAACATTTCCAGTACCTGTTCGGCTTCGTTCAGGCGCAGCAGGCCGTTGTCGACAAACACGCAGGTCAGGCGTTTGCCGATGGCACGGTGCAGCAGCATCGCGGTAACGGAAGAATCCACGCCGCCGGACAGGCCGAGGATTACGTGATCTTCACCTACCTGCTGACGAATACGTTCTACCGCATCTTCAATGATGGTCGCCGGGGTCCACAGGGCTTCACACTGGCAGATATCCAGCACGAAACGCTCCAGCATACGCTGGCCCTGACGGGTGTGGGTTACTTCCGGGTGGAACTGCACGCCGTAGAAGCGTTTTTCTTCGTTGGCCATAATGGCAAACGGGCAGGTATCGGTGCTGGCGACGGTCACGAAGTCAGCCGGGATAGCGGTCACTTTGTCGCCGTGGCTCATCCACACGTCCAGCAGCGGTTTGCCGGCCGGGCTCAGGGCGTCTTCGATGTCGCGCACCAAGGCGCTTTCGGTGGTGATTTCCACCTGGGCATAACCGAACTCACGCTCGTTGGAACCTTCTACCTGGCCACCCAACTGCATCGCCATGGTTTGCATGCCGTAGCATACGCCCAGCACCGGGACACCGGCGGTGAACACGTATTCTGGCGCGCGCGGGCTGTTGGCTTCGGTGGTGCTTTCCGGGCCGCCGGACAGGATGATGCCGCTTGGATTGAATTCGCGGATTTGCTCTTCGCTAACGTCCCAGGCCCACAGCTCACAGTAAACGCCGATTTCGCGCACGCGGCGTGCTACCAGTTGAGTGTATTGCGAACCAAAGTCCAGAATCAGGATGCGATGCTTATGGATATTTTTTGTCATGTGAGGCGAATTCCAGCAACAGAGAAAAAGAGCGAAAATAGTGTTTTCGGGGTGAAGCGTTACGCCCCACCCCGGCTTCTCCCGCAGGAGAAGTTAAAGCATTAACCCATGCGGTAGTTCGGTGACTCTTTGGTGATGGTCACATCGTGCACGTGGCTTTCCTGAATGCCGGCGCCGCTGATGCGCACAAATTCAGCCTTGGTGCGCAGCTCGTCGATGGTGCCGCAGCCGGTCAGGCCCATGCAAGAGCGCAGACCGCCCATTTGCTGGTGAACAATGGCTTTCAGCATGCCTTTGTAAGCCACGCGGCCTTCGATACCTTCAGGCACCAGTTTGTCGGCGGCGTTATCGGTCTGGAAGTAACGGTCGGAAGAGCCTTTGGACATCGCGCCCAGTGAACCCATACCGCGATAGGATTTGAACGAACGGCCCTGATACAGCTCGATTTCGCCCGGAGATTCTTCGGTACCCGCCAGCATGGAGCCGACCATCACACAGGATGCGCCAGCCGCGATGGCTTTGGCGATGTCACCGGAGAAACGGATGCCGCCGTCGGCGATAACCGGAATACCGGTGCCTTCCAGCGCTTCAACCGCGTCGGCGATAGCGGTGATCTGCGGTACACCAACGCCGGTAACGATACGAGTGGTACAGATGGAGCCAGGACCGATACCCACTTTCACCGCGCTAACACCGGCATCAGCCAGCGCTTTGGCGCCTGAGGCGGTCGCGACGTTACCGCCAACGATCTGCAGGTCCGGGTATTTGGCGCGGGTTTCACGAATACGCTGCAATACGCCTTCGGAATGGCCGTGGGAGGAGTCAATCAGCAGAACGTCAACGCCGGCAGCGACCAGCGCATCAACACGCTCTTCGTTACCTGCACCGGCGCCAACCGCAGCACCAACGCGCAGACGGCCATGCTCGTCTTTACAGGCGTTTGGCTTGCGTTCCGCTTTTTGGAAGTCTTTGACGGTGATCATACCCAGCAGATGGAACTGGTCGTCTACCACCAGCGCTTTCTCAACGCGTTTTTCGTGCATTTTCTGCAGCACGACTTCACGCGCCTCACCTTCTTTCACCGTAACCAGGCGCTCTTTCGGCGTCATCACGGCGGTAACAGGCTGGTTCAGATCGGTGACGAAGCGTACGTCACGGCCGGTAATGATGCCGACCAGTTCGTTTTCTTCGGTCACTACCGGGTAGCCGGCAAAGCCGTTACGCGCGGTCAGTTCTTTCACTTCTTTCAGGGTGGTGGTCGGCGTTACGGCCTGTGGATCGGTGACCACGCCGCTTTCATGTTTTTTCACGCGGCGGACTTCTTCAGCCTGACGCTCGATGGACATGTTTTTGTGGATGAAGCCTAAACCGCCTTCCTGCGCCAGCGCGATAGCCAGATTGGCTTCGGTAACGGTGTCCATGGCTGCGGACAGCATAGGGATATTCAGGTGGATGGTTTTGGTCAATTGGGTGCCGAGCTCAGCGGTATTAGGCAGAACCGTAGAGTGAGCTGGAACCAGGAGAACGTCGTCGAATGTCAGTGCTTCTTTTGCGATGCGTAGCATGGGCAATATCTCACCAGAGTGGGCTGTGAAAAAGATAAAATATTGCCGCGGCATTATACAGAGCGTAATCGGTTGCCTCCAGTACTTTCGCACAAAAACTCTTGATTACCTTTTTCAGCCATGTAGTATCGACCAATTAAGTGCTTGTTTTGAAATTTGATCTGGGTCACATGTCGCTACCTGTTTCGCCGTCTATTTTTACCGTAAGCCGCCTGAATCAGACGGTTCGACAGCTGCTGGAAATGGAAATGGGCCAGATTTGGCTCTCCGCAGAGATTTCCAACTTCTCTCAACCCTCTTCCGGCCACTGGTATTTCACGCTGAAAGACGATCGTGCGCAGGTGCGTTGCGCAATGTTCCGCAACACTAACCGCCGCACCACTTTCCGTCCGCAGAATGGCCAACAGGTCCTGGTTCGCGCCAGCATTACGCTGTATGAACCGCGCGGCGACTACCAACTGATTGCCGAAAGCATGCAGCCTGCCGGTGACGGTCTGTTGCAACAGCAGTTCGACCAGTTGAAACAGCGCCTGAGCGCCGAAGGCCTGTTCGACCAACAGTTCAAGCAACCCTTGCCCAGCCCGGCCAAACGCGTCGGGGTCATTACCTCCGCCAGCGGTGCGGCGCTGCACGATGTGCTGCAGGTGCTGCAACGGCGTGATCCTTCACTGCCTATCATTATTTACCCTACTTCGGTACAGGGCGCAGAAGCGCCATTGCAGATTGTGCGTGCCATCGAAACGGCTAACCGCCGCGACGAGTGTGACGTGCTGATCGTCGGCCGTGGTGGCGGTTCGCTGGAAGATCTGTGGAGTTTTAATGACGAACGCGTGGCGCGGGCAATTTTCGCCAGCCGCATTCCGATCGTCAGCGCCGTCGGCCATGAAACCGACGTCACCATTGCCGATTTTGTCGCTGATTTGCGTGCGCCAACCCCTTCAGCCGCCGCCGAACTGGTCAGCCGCAATCAGCTGGAGCTGCTGCGCCAGTTGCAGTCCCAGCAGCAGCGGATGGAAATGGCGATGGATTACTACCTGGCACAGCGCCAGCAACAGTTCACCCGCATCAACCACCGTTTGCAGCAACAGCATCCACACCTGCGCCTGGCGCGTCAGCAGACGCTGTTGTTCAAACTGCAGCGTCGGTTGGAAGATGGCATGCAGAACCAACTGCGCTTGTCTTCACGCCGCAGCGAGCGGGCGCAACAGCGCTTGGCGCAGATGCAGCCACAGGCACGCATTCATCGCTATCAGCAACGCGTGCAGCAGCAGGAATACCGTTTACAGCAGGCGCTGGAGCGGCGTCTTAACGCCTGGCGTCAACGCTTTGGTGTGGCCTGCAGCCAGCTTGAGGCGGTCAGCCCGCTGGCAACGCTGGCGCGTGGCTACAGCGTGACGCAAACGCCACGCGGCGAACTGCTGAAAACCACCAAACAGGCACAGGTGGGTGAATTGCTGAAAACCCGTCTGCAGGATGGCTGGGTGGAAAGCGAGGTGAAAACCATTACCCTGGCCAAAAAGCCGCGCAAAAAGCGCGCGGCTGAATAATTCCGCTTATTCCAGCGTAAAACTGTTGCCGGGCGCGCCGTTGATCCACAACTCGCGCGCTTCTCCGGCAGGCAAGCTGAAGGTGATGGTTCGCCATGCCGGTTTAAAGCGCCCCTCGGTGGTGAGGTTCAGCGTGATGCGCTGATTGTCACTGAGCATCTCCCAGCGCAGCCACAGCGCGTCGCCCTGCTGCCAGCCATAACTCTCGCCGTCATCTTCGAACAACAGCCCAGAAGCGCTGCCACAGCCTTTTAGCGGGTACAACTTAAGCTCACGTCGATCGTCCGCCGTTACGTCAACATGCGCCAGGCGGGATGACAACGGCAATGCCGCACCGGCACGCACCAGCAGCGGCAAGCGCTCCAGCGGGGCTTCCAGCACCACCGTCTGGCCGCCACTGAACCACTGGCCGCTGTAGAAGCAATACCAACCATCGCCGTTATCCGGCAGATACACCGGCCGCTGGCGTTGCCCCTGCTCCACTACGCTTGCCACCAGCAGATCGCGACCAATCATAAAATCATCGGTTTCTTTCAGGGTCTGCTCGTCATGCTCATGGTCGAGGAAGGTCGGGCGCAGCATCGGCTCATCGTCGGCACTGGCCTGCCACAGCAGGGTGTAGAAATATGGCATCAGCCGGTAACGCAGGTTAATCGCCTCGCGTACCGCCGGGGTAGCGGCCGGATACATCCAGGGTTCATTCACCGTGGCGTCATCGTTCCAGGAGTGAATGGTGAAACGCGGATGCATCACGCCGTTTTGTACCCAGCGCACCAGGAGTTCGGCGTCCGGCTTGTCACCGGAGAAACCGCCGACGTCGTGCCCCAGGTTATACAGGCCAGACAGGCTCATGCCCAACCCCATACGGATGTTGTAACGCAAAGTCTGCCAGTTGGTGCGGTTGTCGCCGCTCCAGGTCTGCACATAGCGCTGCATACCGGCGCAACCGGAACGCGAGATCAGGTAGGGCCGCAGCTCGGGAGCAAAGCGTTGCTGAGCCTCCATTGAAGCGCGCATCATCAGTAACGGCATCACCGGGCGAATGTGCTTGATGGCGATAGGCGTGCCAAAACCGTGGCAACGCGCCTCTCCGTCCCACACTTCGTATTCGTTATTGTCATTCCAGGTGGAATCAATGCCCATCTCCAGCAGCTGCTGCGTCACGCCCTGCTGCCACCATTGCACCGCCGCAGGATTGGTGAAGTCGAGGTGCGAGCCTTCGTCATCCCAAAAGCTGGAGCGCTCCGGCCGGTCGCTTTCGGAATCCCGGATAAACAACCCCTGCTCCGCCGCCTGCTGATACTGCGGATGATCCTGCAACAGGCACGGCTTGATGTTGGCCGCCAGCTTTAACCCGGCGTCGTGAAATGCCTGGCTCAACTGTTTGGGCTGCGGCACCTTGTCGTAGTTCCAGTTGAATACATAGCGCTTGTTGCCGATCGAGGTATAACCCGACGACAGTTGGAACGAGTCGCAGGGAATATCATGCTGGCGACAGAGCTGAATAAACTGCTGTAGCTGCTGCTGGGCGTCCGGCGCATCGGTGTAATGCATGGTGGAACCGCTGTAGCCCAGGCTCCATTTCGGGCCGAAGTGAGTCTTGCCGGTCAGGCGTACAAACGCCTTGGTCACGTCCAGCACTTTGGGGCCGAGGAACAGGTAATAATCCAGATCTCCCGCTTCGGCCTGATAGCGGCGATAGGCCAGATGGTAGTTATCGATCTCATTGCCCAGATCCAGCCAGCAACTGCTCAGGTTGTCGTAAAACAGCCCGAAACTGGCCTCTTCCCCACGGGTGATGGTGAAAGGAATGTGCTTGTACAGCGGATCGGTGCTGGCGGCGTTGTAACCCATCGCGTCCAGGTTGCGCATTTCAAAGCGGCGACCGCTGCGTTCCAAATCACCGGCCTTCTCACCCAGGCCATAGTACCGCTCGGCGGCCTGACGGCGCTGGTAGTGGGCCACGCCGTCACCGTGCGGGTTCAGCAGGTAAGCGCTGGTTGGCCGATCGGCGGCCAGCGGAAGCCATTCACCGGCGGCGTTGCAGTGCTCCCACTCCAGCCACAGCGGCTGATGCACGGTAACGCGCAGTGCAGACGTCGTCACCACCAGCCGATCCTCATGTTGCTGCAACTGATAACCCGGCAGGCCGAAGCCGGCCACGCTCAAACGATCACGCCCTTCCCAGGGCACATCAGTCTGCGGCGCAATGCTCCAGGTGCGATCCAGCGCCAACTCGCCATTGCGTTTAATCAACACGCGGAACAGGCTGTTTTCCAGCACGTAAAGACAGAACAGGTGACGTTCGTCGACCAACAGCTCAATGCGATCGGCATACTGACCGGCCAACGTCCAATTTTTTAAGGTTTTCATAGGCATCCAACTTAACTATTAAGTGTTTTTTTACCGCCACGTTCGGCGATCAAGGCAATCAGAAATACGGCGCCGATCAGGTCGAAGAAGCCCATGGCGATAAACAGCGGGTTGAAACCGACGGTATCGGAGACCGCGCCGATCAGCAGCGTGAACAGGAAGCTGGCGATCCAGGCGCTTGATCCGCGCATACCGTTGACCGTCGCTACCTGATTTTTATCGAATGATTCCACCACCAGCGCGCTGAGCATGCAGGAGATCACCTGATGGCCGAAACCGCCGATCGAGATCAAGGCGATCGCCACATAGGGATCTTTGGTGATCGCGACGAACGCCAGCGAGACCATCATGAATGCGCCGGTGACCGAGCTGGCAACCACCGAGTTGACGCGGCTGCAGCCGAACCATTTACGGTACAAAGTGGTGAGATAGCCGCTGGCGACGCTGCCGATGTCCGCCGCCAAAAACGGCAGCCAGGCAAACATGGCGATGTGTTTTAAATCCATGCCACGTTCGGTGGCCAAATACAGCGGCACCCAGAAACTGAATACCGCCCAGGCCGGCTCGGCGAGAAAGGCCGGAATGGCAATGCCGTAGAACTTTTTGTTGCGGCAGAGAATGGCCAGCGACTTGAAGAATGGCAGTCGGGGTAACTCCGGCTCGTTGTCTTCGCGGATCAGATCCAGCTCCTGCTGGCTCAGATTGGGGTGCTGCTGCGGCGAGTGGTAGAACCGCCACCACAGCACCACCCAGAGCAACGCCAGCGCGCCGGAAAACAGGAAAGCGCCCTGCCAGCCAAAGGAGACGTGGGCAATAACGATGATCGGCGGTGCCAGCATGGCGCCAATAGAAAACCCGACGCCCGCCCAACCGGCGGCGATGGGCCGTTCCTTCTTCGGGAACCAGTCGGAAATCGCCTTGGCGTTGGCCGGCGTAGCCGCCGCTTCTGCCCCGCCCATAAAGAAGCGCAGGATCGCCAACTGCACCCAGGTGCCGGCCCGGCATGCATCATGCAAACCACCGCCCAGATGCTGGCGCAGATCAGGAACCCCATCTTCAGGCCAATCACATCGATCAGCCAACCGCAGATCGGCTGAAACACCGTATAGGCCAGTTGGAACGATGCCACCACCCAGGAATACTGCTCGGTGGTCATATTCAGGCTGGTTTTCAGCTCCGGTGCCAGGATGCCCAGCGAGTTACGAGTGATGTAGTTAACCGTGACACCCAGCAGAAACAGCGCCAGCATCCACCAGCGCAGTGATTTAAATTTACGCCGGCCGCTGTCGACGACCCTTTGATTAATTTCCACACTCATCTGTCTTCTCTCCACGACGGCTGCCCGGTGACACAGCGCGCTTTTTGGTAGGGTACGTTTGGTTAGCGAAGGTATGGGTGGTGTTAAATTGCATTATGCTTCCCAGAAGCAGGCGCACGTCCTTCACAACCACATGATTTATTTTCATTTTATTTATAATTCAGCCCATTAATTGGACTGATAAATCTATAAAGTTGGTATACCAATTCAGACTAGCCAGCCGGAAGCGTGAGCGAAACGTGGTTTTTTGCAAAAATTTTCATACGAAGGATAAAAGCTCGCCATAATGGCCACCGAAGCCTGACAGTACGCTGAAAAAATGCAGTGAAAATATTTTCATCACCAAATTTGAAGGAGATCACAGAATGAACGGAAAGCTGAAAATCCAGGAGATCGCCCACCAAACCGGGTTGTCGATCAGCACCGTTTCACGCGTTTTAGCCGGCAAGTCCAATACCAGCGTCGAAGCACGCCAAAAAGTGCTGGCCTGCGCCCAACAGAACGGCATCCTGCAGGGGATTTCCAGCGGTCGACTGATGTTGAACAGCGTGATGGTCTTCGCGCCACAACGCGCCTTTGACGTACGTACCGATATTTTTTACTACAAGGTGATCCAGGGCATCACCGCTGCGCTGGCAGAACATGAGGTACGTATTCGCTATTGCGGGCTTGAGGAACTGCACAGCGACGGCGCGCTGTTTTTGGAAAAGATGAGCGATCCGCAGACCCAGGCGGCGCTGATTATCGGTATCGATGACGAGCATATTCACCAGTTAGCCGCAGATCTGAATAAACCCTGCGTGCTGATTAACTGCAGCGACCGGCAGATGCGGCTCGATAGCGTGTCGCCCGACCATCAACTGATTGGCGAATTCTCCGCCAACTATCTGATCCAGCAGGGGCACAGCCATATTCTGAACCTGCAGTGCCTGCGTCGGCACACCATGGAGCTGCGGCTGGCGGGCATTAAACAAGCCTATGCGCGGCACAACATCGCCTTTGACGAGGGTCGCCATCTGGTCACCACCTCCGGTTTCGGTAGCGAAGAGGCCGAACAGGCACTCACCACCTTTATCAACCGGGTCAGTCAGCGCTCACAATTGCCGACGGCCATTCTTGCCGGTGGCGACTATATGGCGGTCGGCGCGGTCAAGGCACTCAACAAATTGCAGTTGAGCGTGCCAGGTGATATTTCGGTGATGAGCACCGACGGTTTTAATCTGGCGGAAATTCATGACGTGCCGCTCACCTCGGTACACGTGCCGCGCGACGAGTTGGGCTATGAGGCCATTCAGCTACTGCAACGCCGCATGCTGCGCGCCGATGCGCCCCCATGCAACCTGCTGCTGCACGGCAAGCTGGCGGTCCGCGCCTCGGTCAAACGCGTCAGCCCCCATAAAACCAGCCCGGCGGTCAGCACTCACGATCACCGTCTTTACGATGTCTGAACTACACTTAGTGGCGGAATCTTTACTCAAGGAGAGCCACTATGCCGACCCTGACAGCGCGTTCGGTCATTCCCCCTTATATGCTGCGTCGGATCATTGAGCACGGCAGCCTGCCGCAGCGCGACTGCGCATTACACACCCTGAACCACGTTCAAAGCCTGCTCGGCAACAAGCCGTTACGCGCCCCCGGGGCGAAAACCTCGACCGGTGGCGAAGTCATCCGCGATATTTTTGATGCCGAAAACGGCACCCAACTGCCGGGTAAACAGGTGCGTAATGAGGGCCAGGCCAGTAATCATGACGTGGCGGTGGATGAAGCCTATGACTACCTCGGCGTCACCTACGATTTCTTCTGGCAGGCATTCAAACGCAACTCGCTGGACAATCAAGGCCTGCCGCTGACCGGCAGCGTGCATTACGGCAAGGAATACCAGAACGCCTTTTGGAACGGCCAGCAAATGGTCTTCGGCGATGGTGACGGCGAAATCTTTAACCGTTTTACCATCGCCATCGACGTAGTCGGCCACGAACTGGCACACGGCGTCACCGAAAGCGAGGCCGGACTAATTTACTTCCAACAGGCCGGTGCGCTGAATGAGTCGCTGTCTGACGTGTTCGGTTCTCTGGTCAAACAGTTCCACCTCAAGCAAACCGCGGATAAGGCCGACTGGCTGATTGGCGAAGGCCTGCTGGCGAAAGGCATCAACGGCAAGGGCCTGCGTTCGATGTCGGCACCCGGTACCGCCTACAACGATCCGCTGCTGGGGAAAGATCCGCAGCCGGCCGACATGAAAGACTACATTCAGACCAAAGAGGATAACGGCGGCGTCCACCTCAACTCCGGCATTCCCAACCGCGCCTTCTATCTGGCGGCCACGGCTCTGGGCGGCTTTGCCTGGGAGAAAGCCGGTTACATCTGGTACGACACGCTTTGCGATAAGACACTGCCGCAGGACGCTGACTTCGCCACCTTTGCCCGTACCACGGTGAAACATGCCAAACAGCGCTTCGACAGTAAAGTGGCGGATAAGGTACAGCAGGCCTGGCATCAGGTAGGGGTAGAGTAATGAAACCCTTGCCGGCACTCAATCAGGACACGGTCATTGAGCTGGCGCGTGAAGGCGGCTTCGCCTTTATTCCCAAACTGGCGGGCCAGCGGCGCATTGCGCTGGCCGACATTACGCCAGAACAACGGCAGCGCCTGAATCAACTGTTGAACCAGACGCTGCCCTACGCCCAGGAAGAGGGGCAACCGGACTCTCCCGGCTGCGGTGACCAACGTTATTTTCGCGTGCAGATCAGCTATTACAGCCAAACTTTACGCAGCGAAATCGTACTGCTGATCCCGGAAACCAGCGCCCCGCAGGCGTTGGTCGACCTGTGGAAAACCGGTCAGGTGGATGAGTGAACGCTTACAACGGCTGATAACTGAATAACACCCGCTTTTTGGATATCAACCCATGGCCGTTCTGGCACAGGTAGTCCACCGCGCCGCAGGCCTTGAGTTCTTGTAATGGCTGCCCGCAATCCGGGCAGTGGGCCAACTGCTGATAATCGCTGTTACAGGCGGTGCAATGGTAGTGACCATTCACCCACTCCATCGTTTGATCGCATTGCGGACACTGCGCTTCCATAGTCACTCCCTGGTTAAATCACGCCCCATGAGCGTAAGAAATAGATGCCCAACGCGGTAGTGAAAAACGAGCCGACGGTGGTGATGGCGATAATATTCGCCGCCAGCGTGGCGTTCCCCCCCATCGCACGCGTCATCACATAGCTGCCAGAAGCCGTTGGCGTGGCCGAGAACAGGAAAATAATCCCCAACGCCGCGCCGTGAAAACCGCACAGCCAGCCACTCAGCGTCATTATCACTGGCACGACAAACAGCTTGGCCGAAGAGGACAGCGCCGCCACGTTGGACGAACGAAACATGGCGCGCAGGTCCAAACTTGCCCCGGTGCACAACAAGGCCAGCGGCAACGACAGTGCGGAGATATAGCTGCCGGTCTGCCGGATCACCTGAGGTATCCCCAGACCGGTCTGGGCATAAGCCAGTCCGCACACCAGGCCGATAATCAGCGGATTGGTGACAATACTGCGCAACAGCGACAGACGACTGATCCGCTTGCCCTGCCCACCCTGCAGGCTACGCGTGAGGGTGATCACTGACAGTATGTTAAACAGGATCACCGTCACCGTCAGGTACAGCGACCCTAACGCCACGCCCTCACTGCCGTAAGCGGTCATGGCATAGGCCAGGCCGACAATAGCGGTATTGGCACGGAAGCCCCCCTGCACAAAGACACCGCGCTCACGTGGCTCTTTAACCAGCCAGATAGCCGCCACTTCCAGCAGCAGGAAGGTGACCACGGTGCCAATAGCGCCAAAGATTACCAGCGGCAGGTTGCCCAGCAACTGCGGGTGGTTGGTGGCGATGCTGAAGAACAACAAACAGGGCAGCGCCAGGTTAAACACCAGCTTGGTGGCTCCATCGATAAAACGGTCGTCCATCAAGCGCCAGTGGCGCAGCAATATGCCCAGCAACATCATTAACAGATTGGGGACGGTGACGTTGAATGCAAAACTCCAGGTTTCCCAGGACATGATGTTCCTTCAGGCTAACGGCGGTAATAGTCAGATAATAAAACGATTTCGATCCAATAAAAAAGGGGCGCGGTAGTGATACCGCGCCCCTCATTCTTATGATTAGCCTTTCTTCAGGTGGCTCATCAGACGTTTACGCTTGCGCATCTGGTTCGGCGTCAGCAGGTTACGCTTGCCGGCGAACGGGTTCTCACCCTCTTTGAACTGGATGCGGATCGGCGTACCCATCACCTTCAGAGAACGACGGAAGTAGTTCATCAGGTAGCGTTTGTACGAATCGGACAGATCGGTCACCTGGTTGCCGTGGATCACCACAATCGGCGGGTTATACCCACCGGCGTGCGCATATTTCAGCTTCACGCGGCGGCCACGTACCAACGGCGGTTGGTGATCGTCGGCAGCCATCTGCATGATTTTGGTCAGCATTGAGGTGTTCACGCGGCGGGTCGCACACTCGTAAGCTTCCAGTACCGACACGAACAAGTTGCCAACGCCGCTACCATGCAGGGCAGAGATAAAATGAATGCGGGCGAAATCGACAAAGCCCAGACGCAGATCGAGCATCTCTTTCACGTGATCGCGATCTTCCTCGCTCATGCCGTCCCACTTGTTGACGACAATCACCAGTGAGCGCCCACTATTGAGGATAAAGCCGAGCAGCGAGAGATCCTGATCGGAAATGCCTTCGCGTGCATCCACGACCAGCAACACCACGTTGGCGTCTTCAATCGCCTGCAGGGTTTTGATTACCGAGAACTTCTCTACGGTTTCCGTAACCTTGCCGCGCTTACGTACCCCGGCGGTATCGATCAGCACGTATTCGCGCTCGTCGCGGACCATCGGGATATAGATGCTGTCACGGGTCGTGCCCGGCATGTCGTAGACCACGACACGATCTTCGCCGAGAATGCGGTTAGTCAGTGTGGACTTACCTACGTTAGGACGACCCACGATAGCCAGCTTGATTGGCAGATCCTGCGGGTTGAAGTCGTCTTCCGGCTCTTCGTCTGCGCCTTCGAGGGTTTCACCTTCTTGCTCGGCCCAATAAGCGGCGTTAGCCTCTTCTTCGGTCAGCTCGACTTCTTCCGGCTTTTCACCGACAAACGGCACCAGTACGTGCTCGATCAACTGCGCTACGCCACGACCGTGGGAAGCCGCGATCGGATGCACGTCGCCCAGGCCCAGCGAATAGAAATCGGCGGCGGCCATGTCTGGATCCATACCGTCGGTTTTGTTGGCGACCAGGAAGGTGGCTTTCTGACGATTGCGCAGATGCTGGGCAATGCCCAGATCGGCTGGCATCAGACCGGCGCGAGCATCGACCATAAACAGCACGATGTCTGCTTCTTCGATCGCCAGCAGCGACTGACCGGCCATGCGTGTTTCAACGCCATCTTCGGTGCCGTCAATGCCCCCGGTATCGACGATAATAAATTCATTACCCTCAACCTCAGCACGACCATACTTGCGGTCTCGCGTTAGCCCGGGGAAATCCGCCACCAGCGCATCGCGCGTATGGGTTAAACGGTTAAACAAGGTGGATTTACCCACATTCGGGCGCCCTACTAGCGCGACGACAGGTATCATTGTGAAGCCTCATTACTTAATAATCAATGCGTTACTACACTATGGATAGACACCAGGAGTGCAGCTTATAAAAATACGAAACGGCCCCTGAACATTCAGGAGCCGTTGGCAATCCGTGCGACGATCGGCGTTAGCGGGTGAAAGCGTAAACTTTTCCGCCCTTCGCCTGGATGACCAGCTTATCGCCAGCTACCATCGGCGCAGACAGGAAGCCGGAGCTATCCACTTCCTGCTGAGCAACAAAACGGCCGTCCGTGGTGTTGATCCAGTGCAGGTAACCTTCAGAGTCACCGGTCACCAGGAAACCATTGTACATCACCGGCGGAGTCAGGTTGCGGTGCAGCAAATCGCTCTGCGTCCATACGGTCACGCCACCTTCGGTGCTCAACGCCACCACGCGATCGTTCTGATCGATAAGGTAGATGCGACCTGCATCAACGATAAAGTCGTTCACCGAGCCCAGTTCACGCTTCCACATGATCTGGCCGGAACGCAGATCCAGCGCCGTCAGGTTGCCATTGTAACCTAATGCGTAGACAACGCCCTCAACAATCACCGGCGTAGTGTCGACATCGTTCAAACGATCGATTTCGGTCGCGCCGCTAGGCTGGGAAATACGTTGTTGCCAAATCAACTGACCTTGCTGCATCAGCACGGCATTGACGCGACCGTTATCACCGCCAACAATGGCTGCGCCAAAGGCAACGGCCGGTGCGGACTCACCGCGCAACGACAGTGAAGGCATGTCCAGGTTAACCGTCCACTTCACCGCGCCGTCAGATTCGTTCAGCGCCTGCAGCAGGCCGTTAGTGGTATGGATCAACACCATGCCGTCGCTGATCACCGGACGTGAAATCGCTTCGCCGGCCACCTTGGTCTGCCAGGCCAGGGTACCGTCTGAGGTATTGAGCGCGTAAACCACGGCTTTCTCACTGCCAACATAAGCCTTGTCGCCCGCGACTGCCATACCGCCCGACAGCAGTGCCGGCAGGTTGCTGGACAGGAAGCCGGTTTTCTCAGAGAGATCAACCTTCCACTTTTCGTTACCGTTATCGGCATCCAGCGCTTTCACGATGCCATGACGATCGGCTGCGTAAATAGTGTTGTCCTGGAAAGCAGGACGCAGGTGAGAATAGAACTCACCAACACCGTCACCGACCGAGGTACTCCACGCCTTGTTCGGCGTGAACTGATTTTCAACTTTCGGCAGCGGCGACATGGTAACCACGTCTTCTTCACTGTTGAACAGTGAGCAACCACTCAGCAAGGCAACGGAAACCAGTCCGACCAAGAGTGTTTTACGCAATTGCATGGGAATTCCCCTTAGCTGGACAAGTTATTCAATTTCATGCGCAGCAGAACCTGCAGCGCCTGAGAAGCGTTAGACTCAATGCCTTTACTGTAAGCTTCACGTGCACCTTTGGTGTCACCTTTAGCCAACAACACGTCGCCGCGCGTATCTTGCGCCATCGCCGCCCAGCCTTCGCCTTTCACGCCATCCAGCGTTTTCAGCGCGTCATCCAGCTTTTTCTCCTGCAGCTGGACACGTGCCAGACGCAGGTTAATCATCGAAAGCATGTTTTCGTCTTTGGTCTGGCCCTGAGCCAACACCAGTTGTTGGCTCGCTTTGGCAAACTCATTCTGCTCAACAAAATGCTTCGCCAGCTCCAGGGAGGCCAGCACGCCATAGCTGTTGCTGTTGGCCTGGGCAAACTTCTCCGCGGCGGCTACATCGTCCGGCTTACCGCTAGCCAGACGATCGCTGGCTTCCTGATAGGACTGGGACGCAACCATCATGTTGGAGTTTTCGTGGCTCTGCCAGTAACGCCAGCCGACCAGGGCACCAATTCCGAGCACCACGCCCACTGCCAGCGCTTTGCCATTTTCGGCAAAGAACCGACGCACGGCGTCGACTTGTTCGTTTTCAGTGGTATAGACTTCCACGGTGTCCTTCTCCTTAACCTAACATCAGAGCCAGGCGCACTGCGACTTCGCTTTGCGCCAGCGTTTCTTGTTCACCACTGCGCAGGTCCTTAACCACCACCTGCTGGGCTGCGACTTCGTTCTCACCCAGGATCAAGGCGACGCGCGCGCCCCACTTATCCGCACGGGTGATCTGCTTCTTAAAGTTACCACCGCCGTAGTTGGTCATCAGTTTGAGCTGTGGCGCCGCATCACGCACGCGCTCCGCCAGCTGCATTGCTGCACTCTGAGTACCGGCACCGGAGGAGATCACATACACGTCAATGGTCGCCGCGGCCTTGAACTCTGGGTTAACCGCCTGAACCAGCAACACCAGGCGCTCCAGGCCCATGGCGAAACCGACCGCCGGCGTTGCACGCCCGCCCAGTTGCTCTACCAGGCCGTCATAACGACCACCGGCACACACCGTGCCCTGAGCGCCCAGACTGGTGGTCACCCATTCGAATACCGTGCGGTTGTAGTAGTCCAGACCGCGCACCAGGCGTTCATTGATGGTATATGGGATGCCTGCCTGCGCCAAAAGTTCACACAGACCTTCGAAGTGGGCTTTGGAATCTGCATCCAGATACTCGGACAGGCGTGGCGCATCGTTCAACAGCGCCTGCACTTCCGGGTTTTTCGAGTCCAGTACGCGCAGCGGGTTGCTGTACATACGGCGTTTGCAATCTTCGTCCAGCTTCTCTTGATGCTGTTCCAGGAAGGCCACCAGAGCATCACGGTAGTTGGCGCGCGCCTCCAGTGAACCGATGGAGTTCAGCTCCAGCTTGACGTGCTCGGAGATCCCCAGCGCTTTCCACCAGCGGGCGCTCAGCAGGATCAGCTCAGCGTCAATATCCGGGCCCTGCAGGCCAAACACTTCGGCCCCCAGTTGATGGAACTGGCGATAGCGGCCTTTTTGCGGGCGCTCGTAGCGGAACATCGGACCGACGTACCACAGACGCTGCTCCTGATTGTACAGCAGACCATGTTCGATGCCGGCGCGAACGCAACCAGCCGTGCCTTCCGGACGCAGCGTCAGGCTTTCGCCATTGCGGTCGTCGAAGGTATACATCTCTTTTTCCACGACGTCGGTCACTTCGCCGATCGCGCGTTTGAATAACGGGGTCTGCTCTACAATCGGCAAGCGGATTTCGCTGTAACCGTAGCCGCTAAGCACCTGCTTGAGGATGCCTTCAATACGCTGCCATAATGCCGTTTCTTCCGGCAGGTAGTCGTTCATGCCGCGAATGGCTTGAATGTTCTTTGCCACGTGAGTTCTCTGTCCGTTGTCTAAAAAAATGAACCCGATTATAGGGACTTTGCCGCCCCGTATTCAACGCGAATACCGAGTTCTGCTCCCGGGTTCATAAACAAGCGGGCTAAAAAGCCCGCCGTATCGGTGTAATGCTTATTTTTCCAGCAGGTTGACCGCGATGCGATTGCTTTCATCCATCATCGACGCCTTGGCGCGAATTTTGGCTTCCAGCTGGTCAATCATCTGCTCGTTGTCGAAACGTTCTTTCTGGCGCACACCGTCTTCGTAGAAACCGCTCTTTTTATGGCCACCGGTAACGCCGAGCGTGGAAACCAACGCTTCGCCCGGGCCATTGACCACACAGCCGATAATCGAAATGTCCATCGGCGTGATGATGTCTTCCAGACGCTGTTCCAACGCGTTGACCGTTCCGATAACGTCAAATTCCTGACGTGAACAGGTCGGGCACGCGATAAAGTTAATGCCGCGGGCGCGGATGCGCAGCGATTTCAGAATGTCGAAACCGACCTTAACTTCTTCCACCGGATCGGCTGCTAATGAGATACGCAGAGTATCGCCAATGCCTTCCGACAGCAGCAGCCCCAAACCAATCGCCGACTTCACTGAGCCACTGCGTGCGCCACCAGCTTCGGTGATGCCCAGATGCAACGGCTGATCGATACGTGCAGCCAACAGACGATAGGATTGCACCGCCAGGAACACATCGGATGCCTTGACGCTGACTTTGAACTGGTCGAAGTTGAGACGATCAAGGATATCAACGTGGCGCATGGCGGATTCGAGTAGCGCTTCCGGCGTAGGTTCGCCGTATTTTTCCTGGATGTCTTTTTCCAGCGAACCACCATTCACCCCGATACGGATTGGGATGTTTTTATCGCGCGCGCAGTCTACGACTGAACGGATACGCGACTCGTTACCGATATTGCCCGGATTGATACGCAGGCAGTCTACGCCATACTCGGCAACCTGCAGCGCGATACGATAATCGAAGTGGATATCGGCGACCAGCGGCACGTTAACCTGCTGCTTGATCAGTTTGAACGCCTCGGCGGCATCCATGGTGGGGACTGAAACGCGGACGATATCAACGCCCACGCGCTCCAGCGCTTTGATCTGATTAACCGTTGCTTCAACATCAGTGGTACGGGTGTTAGTCATCGACTGCACGGCAATCGGCGCACCATCACCAATAGGCACATTGCCGACGTAAATTCGCGTTGATTTTCGACGGATGATGGGCGATTGGTTATGCATTACTTACTCTCCATTGTTGCCCTGACTTAACGACAATGGCCGCGCAATTACTGCGCGGCAACGGTCAGACGAGCAACACGGTTTGACTTAACAAACCGGCTTAAATCAACCGGCTTACCTTGATATTGAATCTGTACTGCAGCCGGGGCGCCAATGGTCAGTTTGTACGGCGCGGTACCCGCCAGGCTCAGCTTGCCGCCGCTTTTCTGGCTGCCGCTGTACAACGTTTTACCGTTGGCATCACTCACCTGCAACCAACAATCGGCGGAGAACTCCATAACCAGCGCGTTAGGATCAACAGCCGGGGCAGTCACGCCCGCGTCGGCAGTTGGTAACGGCGCAGTTGGAGCCGCAGGCGTGGTCTCAGGCAGCGTTGTCTGGCTTGGTGAAACCACCGCAGGCTGCTGCGCAGTTGCACTGCCGCTAACGGCCGGAGTCTGAGACTGCTGTGGAGCAACGCCGGTATCTACCGGCGTGGAACCATTGTCAGCCAGAGGCGCGCTGTTGTCGGCATTGCTGTCGGTCAACGGCACTGACTGGCCTTCATTGTTTTGTGAAAGCTGTGCAGAGGATTGATCGGCCATGGTGACGATCTCTTCCTGCTGGGCCTTGTGGTTTTGCCACCACCAGGCACCGGTCAGGCCAACCACCACGAAAACGATCAGCCAGGTGAAGCTCATCAGCCAGCCATCGCGTTTTTTGCGGCGCTTGCCCAATGAGAAACTCTGCATTGGTGCAACTTTCGCAACCTTCAACGGAGCCTGCTTGGCCAGCATCGGCAGCAGTTCATCCTCTGGCAAACGCACCAGCTTGGCGTAGGAACGGATATAACCCCGCACGAAGGTTGAAGCCAAATCTGCGGACAGATTGTCTTCTTCGATATCGCGCACGGTAGACATTTTGAGGCACAGGCGTTCTGCAACGGCCTGTTGACTCAACCCGAGTTGTTCACGGGCCTGACGCAGACGTTCGCCTGTCGTCATTGATACAGTTTTATCTTGGGAGGCTTCAGTATTCATTAGCTAAGAACTGCTGGTACTGTTTGGATTGTGGAAAACTTCGCGATAACTGCTTGCCATAGCGTTGCACGCTATCCTGGCGCCCGGCTAACGCGGCGAAACGAATCTGTAACCATAAGCTGTCGGCACTAGCCGGCAGAACATGCTGATAACTATCGAGTAAAAGTTGCGACTGTGCGCGCTTCCCTTCTCCAAATTGCTTTTCTGCCTCCACCAACAGTGGAGTGCCTTTGTCCGGATCGATCTTCATGGCACGCGTTAACAAGGTACGCGCTTCATCGTTCTGTCCGGCCTTGAGAAAACAGTAACCTGCGTTTTCCAGGCTGTCGGCAACCTGACCGTAATCCGGTGCTACTGCCGCAGCGCTAAACTGCTGTTGTGCCGGTACATACTGCCCTAAACTGCAAAGAAACGCACCGTAATTATTCAGCACGGTGCCATTGTTCGGCGCAAGTTTGAGCGCTTGCTGATAACGCTGTTCGGCCGCGCTATTTTCGCCCATCCGCTGCTCATAAAGCGCCATGCCCAATTGGGTACGGTAATCCTGTGGGGCAGCGTCTGCCGCTTTCTCCAGATTCTGTCGCGCGGCGGGTAAATCGCCCTGCTTGAGATATTCCAGACCCAGCTGCAAACGCGTCTGGCCCGCTTGTGACTGCGCGTCTTTTTCTTCCGGCGTTGAACCGGAACAGCCGGCCAGTAAACCAGCCGCCAGCAACGTTCCCCACAGAGTCAGCTTCATGCCTGCATTCATTTCCTTGTCTGATGTCACCTTGACGTCCATTCACATAACAGACTGTAAGATAACAAAAAAATCATGCTATAGGATTCAGACCGCACGTACAGAGATAGGTTCCCCGGCCATTTTCTTTTTCAGGGTACGCTTGGTACGGTCGATCACTTCACCCGCCAGTTGCCCGCAGGCGGCATCGATATCATCACCACGGGTTTTACGAACAATAGTCGTAAAGCCGTATTCCATCAACACTTTGGAAAAACGATCCACCCGGCTGTTGGAGCTACGGCCGTAAGGTGCCCCCGGGAACGGGTTCCATGGGATCAGGTTGATCTTGCATGGCGTGTCCTTCAGGACTTCTGCCAGCTGGTGCGCGTCGTCGGTACTGTCGTTGATGTGGTCCAGCATCACGTATTCAACCGTTACCCGCCCCTGGTTGGCATTGGATTTTGCCAGGTAGCGACGTACCGCCGCCAGGAAGGTCTCGATATTGTATTTACGGTTGATCGGCACGATGTCGTCGCGGATCTTGTCGTTTGGCGCATGCAGCGAGATTGCCAGTGCAACGTCGATCATATCGCCCAACTTGTCCAGTGCCGGCACGACACCGGAAGTAGACAGGGTCACACGACGCTTGGACAGGCCAAAACCGAAGTCGTCCAGCATGATTTCCATCGCCGGTACCACGTTGTTCAGGTTGAGCAACGGCTCACCCATGCCCATCATCACCACGTTGGTGATCGGACGTTCGCCGGTCACTTTCAGCGCACCGATAATTTTCGCCGCACGCCAAACCTGACCAATGATTTCCGACACGCGCAGGTTGCGGTTAAAGCCTTGCTGAGCGGTCGAACAGAATTTGCATTCCAGTGCACAACCCACCTGGGAAGAGACACACAGGGTCGCACGGTCACCGTCCGGGATATACACGGTTTCGACCTGCTGATCGCCCACTTTGATCGCCCATTTAATGGTGCCATCGGCTGAGCGTTGTTCTTCCGCCACTTCTGGCGCACGGATCTCGGCGACGCTCTGCAATTTATTGCGCAGGACCTTGTTAATGTCGGTCATCTGCTCAAAGTCATCACAGCAATAGTGGTACATCCACTTCATGACCTGATCGGCACGGAAGGGTTTCTCGCCCATTTTGGCGAAAAAACTCACGCAGTTGCTGACGGTTCAAATCCAGCAGGTTAATTTTGGCCACAGCCGGTTGTTCCGCGTTAACGGATTGAGTAGTCAGCGAATTATTTTCAGACACGATGTGCTCGGACGTGATGGGTTCTAACATAATTGATCTCTGGCCTCGTTGTTACACGTTACGGCGCGAAAGAGTGGAAAGTAAGTGCGTCGTTCAACCCGCATAAATTGCGGTGACGGCGCTAAAAGCGCGCCCCTGACAAGAAGCCTCATCAGGGGCGCGGCATTGTACAAATTTTAGTAGCAGCTTTCCACGTCTGAAAGACATTCAGGGCATTTTTATTGTTTCAGCCGATGAATGAAAAATTCGAGTAGCGGCGCTGCATGCTGCGCCTGAGCCAATCGGGGCGAATATATCGCCCCCTACAGCTTGAAAGGCGACGAGCAAATTAACGTGAGCAGATTTCGCTCTCATTAAAGAAATACGCGATTTCGCGCTGTGCAGATTCTACTGCGTCAGAACCGTGTACGGCGTTGGCAGTGAAGCTGTCCGCGTAGTCAGCACGCAGGGTGCCAGCCAGTGCGTTGTCCGGGTTGGTTGCGCCCATGATGTCACGGTTACGCTGTACTGCGTTTTCTGCTTCCAGAACCTGAACCACGATCGGGCCAGAGGTCATGAACTCAACCAGGCCATCGAAGAATGGGCGGCCTTTGTGCTCAGCGTAGAAGCCTTCGGCTTGTTCGCGAGTCAGACGCAGCATTTTGGATGCGATGATTTTGAAACCGGCACGCTCAAAGCGAGCATAGATTGCGCCGATGTCGTTGTTAGCTACAGCGTTTGGTTTAATGATGGAAAAGGTACGTTCTACGGTCATGATGGCCTCTGTATAACTTCCAAAACAGGCCGGTCTGCAAACAGGGTGCCGGCCTTCTCAAGTGGCGCAGATTATATGTGTGCTGCCAACGCTTGCCTACGGGAAAATCAACATTTCATTAAAAAATCATTATCTTTATTCTTCACTTTGCGGCCCAGAGCACAGGTTATGAAAACTTACCTTAATCGAGGCTAAATTCGCGCAATGCCACCTGACCGCTCTCATCCAGCACGCTGAGCTGATAGCGACCAGGTTGGGTCAGCGTCTGTAGCAGCGACTCCCCTTCCCCCACCAACTGGCCGTTGAGGAACCACCAGCGCTGTCCGCCGCCGCCCTGGGCGCTGACCCGCAAGTCCAGCGTATTATTGCCCGGCAGGCGACGCAGTATCGCGCCGTCACGCACGCCCAGCATCAACAGCGGCGGTGCTTCCTGTTGCTGCAACGGCGGGCACTGCGGATCAATAGCCGGCAAGCGCTGCGCACGACGCTCCGCCGGAGGCAACCAGGGCTCCAGCGGCGTAGGCCACAGGGCCAGCCGACGCGGTGTCGCCCCCGGACAATCCGCTGCAACCCGCAATCCGCGCGCGTTCAACCACATCAGCGGCTGGCTGCCCAGCACGCTTTCCTGACCCGGTGCGGGCAGCGTGGGCGGAATAGTCCCGTCGAGAGTCCAACTCAGACGTCGTTGGCGGCAATTGCTGTCACCCGCGGGCAGTGGCTGGCCGCCCGGCCAGCAGATCACCGCACGGCTGACGCTGGCGGGGCGCGGATCGGCCGGAATGCCTTCCCCACGCTGGCGTAAAGAGGTCAGCAACAGGTTATTGACCTGATTAAGCAGCGGCACCGCGGTAGCGAAGCCGAACTGCCCGGCCACCGGAGTACCGTCCGGTCGCCCCACCCAAATGCCTATCGTATAGCGCGCATTAACGCCGATGGCCCAGGCGTCGCGGTAGCCATAACTGGTGCCGGTCTTCCACGCCAGTGGCACACTGGCAGGCAATGCATCATCCGGCAGTGGACGTGCCTCTCCCGCCAATATTCGCCGTACAATCCAGGCGGCGCCCGGCGACATGAACTGGCGATCGTAAATCCCTTGCTGAGGGGTAAAGCGCAGCGGTGCCACCCGGCCCTGACGAGCCAGCGCGCTGAAACCGGCCACCAACTGATCCAACCGGGCACCGGCCCCGCCCAGGATCAGCGCCAGGCTGGGTTCGGCGTGTGCCGGCAGCCGCAGTTCAACCCCCACGTTACGGAGATTGGCGGCAAAGCGCTTCGGCCCGTAGGCTTCCAGCAACTGGACCGCCGGCAGGTTGAGTGAACGCGACAACGCTTCACTGGCGCTGACCGGGCCGTGGAAACCGGTATCAAAATTACCGGGCCGATAATCCCCAAAACGGCGCGGTACGTCCTGCAACAGCGATTCGGCGTGGATCAGGCCGTCGTCCAACGCCAAACCATACAAAAAGGGTTTTAGCGTCGAGCCCGGCGAACGCCAGGCAGCCACCATGTCGACATGGCCAAAACGGCTGTTATCGTTCAAATCCAGCGAGCCCAGGTAGGCACGTACTTTCATATTGGTGTGATCAACCACCAATACGCCAACCGAGGTTTTTTCCGGCAGTTGACTCTTCCAGCCCCGAGCCAGTTCTTCCAGCCGCCGCTGCAAGGTAGCGTCCAGCGTGGTGGTCACCACCTGGCTACGATTACCCTGTGTCATGCGCCTTGCCAGTAACGGGGCCAACTGCGGTACCTGACGCGGGGCCAGCCACAACGCTTCCTGCCGGATTTCGGCCACCTGCTGCGCTGGCCAAACCTGATAATACGCCAGGCGTTCCAGCACCTTGTCACGCGCAGCCTGCGCCCGTTCCGGGTAGCGGTCCGGCCGCAAACGGCTGGGAGCCTGCGGCAACACTGCCAGCAACGCCGCCTCACCACGCGTCAGCGCCGAAGGCGGTTTGCCCAAATAAGTCCAGCTGGCCGCGCCAATCCCCTGTAGCGTGCCGCCGTACGGCGCCCGGTTAAGGTAGATTTCAAGGATTTGATCCTTCGACAGATGCCATTCCAACTGGGCGGTACGCCACACCTGGCGTAACTTGCCGGCCAGCGTGCGTGGATGGGGATCAATCAGGCGCGCTACCTGCATCGACAGCGTGCTGCCGCCGGAAACGATCTGCCCGTTGCGCAGGTCCTGCCAGGCGGCACGGGCCAGCGACAATGGATTGATGCCGGGGTGCCGATAAAACCAACGGTCTTCATAGGTCAGCAGCGCCTGCAAATAATAGGGCGAGACCTGCTGCAGACTGACCGGATAGCGCCATACGCCGTCACTGTCCGCATAGCGCCACAGCGGGGTACCGTCTTCCGCCACCACCACTCGTGCCATCTCGGCATCTTTCAGCGGCAACGGCCACAGCCGGTCCGCCAACCACAGCAAAACGGGCGGCAGCAAAATAGCCAGCAGCCAGATGGCTGCCCGGCGACGTAAATGAGTAAGAAGTCGATTCATCAGGAAGGTATCACCCCTTTGCCCCGCCACCGGCTAAATCACCGGGGCGGGGCAAAGAGGATCATTTGGCAATTTCAAGCCGCTGTGGTGTCGCGCCCAGCGCACGCCAGGCAGGCACATACATCGACTCAACCTGCGGTGCCGGAACCAGATACGTGCCCGGCGTCACTGCCCGAGCCAGATACAGCAGCGTGGTATGACGGTAGCCGTCGATATTCACCGCCGCCACATAGCGATCGTCACGGAACTCCTGATGTTTGATATCGGCCTGCTGCATATCCTGCAGCAGTTCGGTCACGCTGCTGGCGCTTTCGCCCAAGCTGGCGCTGCTGTCCCCCAGATTTTGGTTCTCCAGCTCCAGCCCGGCCGGCAGCAGATCCACCACCAGCGCGTCCGGCACCTGATTATCGGCCCAGACGTCCAGGTGCACCAGGATTAGCTGGCCGCTTTTCAGTTGGGTCAGATCCACGGATTTGCCGTCCAGCCCCAGGAATTCGCGGCGGATATTCAACACGTTGCTCTGCGGCTGCGGCGCCTGCTGCGGATAACCGACCAAATCGACCCGGCTGTACAGCGTACCGCTGCCGGTATTGGTGAGCTGCAAACCGTTCGCCAACTGCTCAGCGGACAAATTTTGCGTCAGCGCCTGGCTGCCGGACAGGGTTTTGCCCTGCGCCGTTTGTGCCTGCCATGGCGTTTCAGCACTGCCAATCAGATTGCGCGCCGCCAGGAACAGGGCATTGCTCTCCTGCGTAGACAGATAACGTTCGCCGTTGAGACGCTCAGACAGCGTCAGCAAACGCTGGTCACGCTCGGCCGGCAGCAGGTTATTTTCGGTCAGCAGCGCCAGGATCATCGCGTCATCACGCAGTGGACTGCCGTAATCTTCCAACCAGTAATCCTTGGCATTGCGCTGCGTTGCCAGCCCTTGTTCAATAGCCTGATTGGCACGCGGCATATCGCCCATCAGCTTCAGCGCCACGCCAAGTTGCACCAGCGGCAGGCCCGAACGAGCATCGGCACGGCGCTCAAACAGCTGTCGCAATGCCCCGAGCGGTGCCTGTTGCTGACGCGCCAATACCAAGCCGGCATAAGCCTGCACCGCAAAACGGGTGTGGTCCGGATACTGGGTGGAGGCAACGTCAATCTGACTGCGGTCCTGTAAATAGCGCTGCAGACGGTTATTGGCCGCCGTCAGCGCATCGGTCGGGACGCTGTAGTTCTGTTCACTGGCACGGAACAGGAAGTCGGTAGCGTAGGCCGTCAGCCAGAACTCTTCCTGGCTGTCGCGACTCCACAGACCAAAACCGCCGTTATAGCGCTGCATGCTGAGCAGATGCTCGATGCCAACGTCGATACTGTTGCGGCGGCTTTCATCGCTGCCGGATTTGATCCCGAGCGCACTGAGCTGCGCGCGGTTGGTATACAGCGACGGATAAAGCCCGCTGGTCGTCTGCTCCAGGCAGCCGTAGGGATAGGCGTACAGTTCGCTGATGTAACGCGCCAGGTTGATTGGCGGACGGCTGGTCAACAGCAGTTGCCCTTCGGTCGTCGCCTGAACCAGCCCGGCGGCGGCATCTGCCGGCAGACTCCAACTTTCACCGGCGTGGATCACGCTAGCGAACTGGCGGGTTTGCGCTGGATAAGCCGGCCTTACGCCAATCTTCCAACTGTGCTGATAGTCCTTGAGCGTTTCCCCCGGCAGCACCAGACCGCTGAGGGTCAGCGCGACCTCGCCCTGACCAAAGCCCGCCAGCGCCTGCACCGGTATCTGCAGCGTGGTGCGTTCACCGTTGGCCAGGCTGACTTGTTGTTCGCCAGCCCCCTGCAGAGCCACCAACCCGCTGGAAGCCAGTTTCACGGTTAATGTCTGCGGCTGGCCGGACAGGTTGCTGACATCCAGCGCCAATTGGGTGCTGTCGCCCCCGGCCAGGAAGCGTGGCGTCGCCAGCTCTGCCACCACCGGTGCGGCAACCACGGTCTTGCCTTCCGCCTTGCCGAAGTCTTCATCGCTCCACGCCTGCGCCATCAGTCGTAATTCACCGTTGAAGTCAGGAATGGCAATCTGAATTTCGCCTTCGCCGTTGGCATCCAGCTTAACCGGCTGCGCCTGCTGGGCAACAATGGTAACCGTGGTGATCGGCTTTTTACCGCCGCGCGACAACGCATCTTCGTCATCACCGTCGCCGCCGTAGCGCAGGTTTGCCAAACGCCCTTTACCTTCAATCAGTTGACCATAAACATCGTACTGATCGGCGCTGTAGCGCTTACGGCCAAAGAAGGCCTGATACGGATCCGGCGTCGCGTAATTGGTAATGTTGAGGATGCCGCTGTCCACCGCGGAAAGCAGCACGTTGATTTGCTGTGGCGGTTTACCGCTGCTGTGGGCGGCCTTCACCTTCACCGTCAGTATTTGGTTCGGCCGCATACGCTGCGGCGCGTCCAGCTGCAGTGCCAGTTTGCGTCCTTCATCCACCAGCGGCAGATGCAACAGCCCCACCGCCCGTTTCGGCGTCGACTGCTGTTGCTTGTCACCCGGGCGGATCACCAATGCGCTGAGGTACAGATCGTGGCGTTTCCACTCCTTATTGATAGGCACTTCAACATCAACGCCCTTGGCCGGCACATCCAGTTCCTGCCACCAGAGCGGACCATCGCTGGATTCCACCAGCAGGTAGCCCTTACCGGCGGCCGGCGCTTCGATATGCAGCTTCACTTTCTCGCCCGGTTGGTAGGCCGGTTTGTCCAGCTTCAGCTTCACCTGGTCCGGACGTACAGCCCCACTGCCATTAGTGTTGTCCTGCCAGCTGTAACCGGCCCAGAAACGCAGGCTGCTGATCAGATTGCTCTGCGGATCCACGACCTCAATACGATATGCGCCCCACTCCACCGGGAAACTGACCTTGGTGCTGCCGTTGGCGGCGATATCGATAGACTGTTCCGCCAGTGGCAGATCCTTCTTATCGTACAACGACTGCCAGCCTTCGCCTTCTGACCACTGCCAGTAGTAGTCGCGACGCTCACGCACCAGGCGAGCCTTCAGCCCGCTGACGGCCAGTTTTTCACCAGCGGCATTGGCGTAGACAATATCAAACCCAGCCTGGGTGTTTTCATCCACCACCGGCTGGGCCTGGTAGCTGTTGCTACGATAATCATAAATCTGTTGTTTGTTGAACAAAGGCCGAATGCCGGGCAGCGCATCGGCAGGCCAGATTGCCTGTTCGGCGCGGCGCGTCACCGGGCGACCACCGGACTCCAGCAGGCTGGCCTGCAAGATGGCTTTCAACGGCGATTTTACCTCTGCCCAACTGCTGTCCACCGCCACCTGCGCCTTGCCGGCGTTATCCAGCGCCTGGTCGAATTCATCCATATTGCGCGACAGGCTTTCTTCCGTCACCGAACCAAACTCATAGCCCGGCAGGCTGCTGACCGCCTCACGCTGCGGCCGCAGGAACACCTGCCCCTGCAGACGGTTACCCGAGGCCGGGGCACCATAGAGATAGCGGCCGGTGACGTCGAACACCAGTTGTGCGTCAGGACGCAGCGGGGTTTTCTCGGCGGTAATGTCTAGCGCCATGCGTTCCGGCAGGAAATCCTCGACCTTGAAGCTGTAAAGCCGCGGCTGGTTATCGCCCAGATTGAAACGTAGCGACCAGTTGCCGGTCGGCCCGCCTTCAGGGATTGGGTACTGATATTGATACAAGCCATCCTGCGGCTGCCAGACAAAACTGCGCGCCACCTGATCGTCCGGTTTGACGATATCCACCTTCACCGGCTGGGCCGGCAGCGGTTTACCGTCGGCGTCACGCAGCAGCCCGTTAACGATCAGCGTTTCGCCGGGGCGGTAAAGATCACGCGGGCCGAAGGCGAAGAATTGCTTGCTGTAGCCTTCCGGCCCGGCAATATCGAACTCAGCCAAATCCAGCGCCGGCGTCGACAGATCGATCATGCTGGTCTGGCCCTGTTGGGTCGCCAGCAACAGCCGCGCCTTGGCGCTTTTCACCAACTGGGCGTGCCCTTGCTTATCGGTGGTGCCCTGGGTCAGCGTTTGACCTTTTTCATCCAGCAGGCGCAGTTCAACCGCGCCCAATGCCGCGCCGCCATCCAGAGCCTGGGTAAACACGTCCAGACGGTCATGATAACTGTGCAGCGAAACGCCGATATCACTGAGAGTGAACAGGGTCGCCGGGTTGGTATATCCGTAATGCCCGGCCTGTTGCATCACCGCCAGGTAGACACCCGGCTGCTGTAAGGCCTCGATGCCACTCAACGGCAATAGCAGGCGTTCGCGGGTATTGCGCTGCGGGTTGAGATCGAAGCGGCCGCTGTAGACCAGATCGGCCATTTTCAGCAGTTCTTCCGACTCCCAACTGGAGAGCGAATTGCGATATTCCCAGTTTGCCAGGAACGCAGGTAAGGCATCGGCCTTCACCCGGAAGAAGTTAACGTCAACGTTATCGACGTTTAATGCCATCACCGGCAGCCCCTGCGCCAGCTTGGTCGGCAACAGAGAGCCTTTGCCGGCAAAGCCGACGCTCGGTTTGATGTCGCGGGTGGTAATAGTCTGTTCTTGCTGTTTGCCCAGTTCGGCACCGTTGACCGCTTTCAGACCGCTCTCGAGGGTCAGCACCAGCTTGCGGTTGGGCTGCAGATGACGCAGCCGCAGTTCCATCAGGTTATCTGACAGCTCCCAGGCACCGTCGATTTTACCGCTAACGCTGTCGACCAGATGCGCTCGCGCGGCGAAATCCTGACTCGGATCCAGCGGCAAAGAAAACGTCAGCACCATGGCACTGGCGCCGTCGAGTTGCAGTTCGGAAGCATCAAGCAGCGTCAGCGGCTTACCGGCGTCGCGTTTCGCCAATGCCGCCAACGCGGCGGCATCCGGCCGTTTGGCCTGCGTGACACTGCTGGCCTGGGCATCAGCCTGCGCTGCGGTTGGTTTTTTTCCGCCGTCATCACAGGCGGCCAGCAGCAGCAGGCCTCCCGCCAATGCGATCCCCTGACAAAGCTTCTTGCCTGATGCAAATGCCCCTGAACGGTATGGTTTCATCGTTTAACTCCCTGGCAGCCTTTACGCAACGACACTCGTCGGCGCAAGATCCGAATATGGATGAATAATAGCAGCGCTGTTAGCATCAGACCCAGCTCAATTTTTTCCCTTCAACAGAAAGGGGCCACCCAAGCCTGAAGCAGGAAATGATATGGCCACAATGAAAGATGTTGCCCGACGGGCAGGCGTGTCGACGGCCACCGTCAGCCGGGTGATCAACAGCACCGCCTATGTGGAGCCGGTCACCCGCGAACGGGTTGAAAAAGCCATGCGCGAGTTTAACTATCATCGCAATGCTGCCGCGCTGGCCCTGGCGAAAAGAAGCGGCAATATGCTGGGGCTGTTGACCGGTAATCTCGACGACCCTTTTTTCTCGCGTCTGGCACGGGGAGTCGAAGATGTCACGCGCAAAGACGGCGTAAAATTAATGGTCTGCAGCGGCGGCCATCAGGCCGAACTGGAGAAGAACGGCCTCGATTTTCTGATCAATCAGGGCTGCGAAGCCATCGTCGCCCACGTGACCCGGATGAGCGATGCCGACGTTTTACGCTATGCCGCCCACACCCCGGCGATGGTGGTGATCAATCGCTATTTGCCTGCCATCGCCAACCGCTGCATCTGGCTGGACAACGTCAGCGCCTCTCAGGCCGCCACCCAGATGCTGATTCGGCACGGGCACCGCAATATCGCCTGTATCACGACGGACTTACCCATCGATGACAGAAAACAGCGTCTGGAAGGCTATCGCAGTGCCATGAATGATGCCGGGATCTCGGTGCCGGGTAGCTGGATCATCAGCGTTCCCTTCAATGAGCAAGGGGGCGAATTAGCGGCAGAAAGGATCCTGGCAAACGATCACCCTTTTACCGCCGCACTGACGTTCAATGACGTGATGGCCGCCGGTATGATGCGAACCTTTCGCCAGCGGCAGATAAAACTGCCGGAGGCTATCTCGATTGTCGGCTTTGATGACGTGACCCTGGCAAAATATCTTCACCCGTCATTGACCACCATGCATTATCCGATTGAGAAAATGGCGCGACGTGCGGCTAATTTGGCGCTGCAGTTGAACTCTGCTGCCACTGTGGCACCGCAGAATAATATGTTTTCCGCTGAATTGATCCTGCGAGATTCGGTCATCCCCCTCGAGAAAAACACCTCAAATCAAGAAAACAAGCCTGAAAAATGAGAGGCAACGCACACAACGCCTACTCATGAAACCGATTACATGGACAGTTGCCCAGGCTCACATCCCAATCAAAACGAATTCATTAGGCTGGCGTCACACCCTCATCCTTAACCGGAGTTGTTAATGAATAACAAAAAGAAACTCAACCTGGGACTGGCGATGCTGCCCATTGTGGCGATGCTATTGCTGCTCATCGTCGGCTACGGCCAGCTTGGGCTGCGGATCGAGCCGTTGCTGCTGGTTTCGGCCACCATTGCCGCCGCACTGGCCTGGTGGCAAGGTTACCGCTGGAACGACATTATCGAGTCCATCGTCGCCAAACTGGCCAAGGCCATGCCAGTGATCATGATACTGATCTGCGTCGGCGGGTTGATCGGCACCTGGATGTTCAGCGGCACCATTCCTTACATGGTGTACTGGGGCTTAAAACTGATTAGCCCGCAATATATCCTGATCGCCGCATTCTTTATTACCAGCGTGATCTCCGTTTGTACCGGCACCTCCTGGGGCGCGGCAGGCACCGTGGGCGTGGCATTAATGGGCGTTGCCGCCGGACTGGATGTTCCCCTGGCCGCCGCCGCCGGTGCCGTGGTTTCCGGCGCCTACTTTGGCGATAAGATCTCCCCGCTGTCCGACTCCACCAATTTCGCGGCCATCGTCGCGGATACCGATCTCTACAGCCATATCCAGCACCTGATGTACACCACAATACCGAGCTTTGTTTTAGCCGCGGTGGTGTATCTGATTGCCGGGCACACCAGCGCCGTCGGCAGCGTAGCCACGCCGGAAAAAGTCACCGAGATCGTGACCGCGCTGGAGGGTTTGTATCACTTTAACCTGCTGCTGATCCTGCCGCCGGTGTTGGTGCTGTGGGGTGCCGTGACCAAACGGCCGGTGATCCCCGTCATGCTGGCGGCCTGTACCCTGGCCATATTCATTGGGGTACTGCTCCAGGGGTTTAACCTGCAGCAAGGCTTAAATGCATTGATGGACGGCTTTAATCTTTCAATGTTTACGGCTCAGGGACACAGCATTACCGGCATCGCCCTAGATGTTCCGCGCCTGCTCAACCGCGGCGGCATGTCCTCGATGATGAGCACCATTCTGCTGGTGTTCTGTGCGTTTTCCTTTGCCGGTGCCTTAACGCTGACCGGCGCGCTGACCGTTATCATCAATCGCTTGCTGAAAGTGGTTCATACCACCGGCCAATTGATCGCCGCGACGGTCGCGACCACCATTCTGGTGACCGGTGCCACCAGCGACGGCAAGCTGGCGCTGCTCATTCCGGCCGAGCTGTTCAAAGGCGCTTACCGTCGCATGGGGTTAGACAATAAAAACCTGTCGCGGACCGTAGAAGATGCCGGCACCGTCATCGAACCTTTAATTCCGTGGACCGCCGCAGGTATTTATATGGCAACCACCCTGGGTGTCAGCACGCTGGATCTCCTGCCGTGGGCCATCCAATGCTACGCCGCCGTGGTCTTCGCCCTGATTTATGGGTTTACCGGATTTGGGATTGCCAGAATACAGCCAGAAAACGATTTACAGCGTAAGGAAGCCTGACGTGAAACAGACCGATTTTAACCAGATAGTTAACCGCCACAACACCGGCTCGGTGAAATGGGACTTTATCGACCGCTATCTGCAACTCGATGAAACCGACCTTTTGCCGATGTGGGTCTCTGATTTTGACTTCCAGTGCCCGGCGGAAGTCCGGCAGGCACTGCATCAGCGGGTTGATCACGGCGTATTTGGCTACAGTGAGCGCGATGACGCATATTACCAGGCGGCGATCAATTGGTTCTCAAGACGGCACAATCTGCCTTTGCAGCGCGGAATGGTTCACCTCCGTTGAGGGGGTGGTGCCCGGATTGGCGCTCCTGATCCAGTTGCTCAGCCAGCCTGGCGATCCGGTAGTGATCCAGGGACCATACTATGGGTCTTTCGCCAAGATCATCACCATGAACGGCCGAGAAGTCCTCGAAAATCCGCTGAAGGAAAGCGCGCAGGGTTATCAATTTGATTTCGAGCATCTGGAAGCCTGTTTTGAACAGCGGAAACCGCCGTTACTGCTGTTGTGTAATCCGCATAACCCCACCGGGCGATGCTGGACCCGCAGCGAACTGACACAATTGATGACGCTATGCAGTCGTCATGGCGTGACGGTGATTTCCGATGAAATCTGGGCCGACCTGACGCTGCCCGGCGAAACCTTTACCTCGGTGCTGCATCTGGATGAAGCCTGGCACGACCAGATGATTTCGGCGACCTCAGCCAGCAAGAGCTTTGGCTTGTCGTCGCTGAGGATCTCAAATTTCCTGATCCCCAATGTTCGCACCCGCAATGCGTTTATCGAACGCCTTAATGCCCATGGGTTGGATGTCTTTAATGCGCTGTCGATGACTGCCGCAACGGCAGCTTATCAACAGGGGGAAGCCTGGCTTGATGATTTACAAGGTTATCTGGCCGACAACCGGCGTTGGTTTGAGCAGGCATTAGCCTGTGCCGCACCCTGGTGTAAAATGACCCCAGCCGAGGGAACCTACCTTGCCTGGCTGGATTGTCGCGCCTTAGGCCTGGATGATCACGCCCTACAGCAGGCGTTGATCCACCAGTCGAAAATTGCCGCCTCGATGGGCATCAGCTTTGGCGAGCAGGGAAAGGGGTTTATTCGCATCAACCTCGGCTGTCCTCGCCAATATCTTGAACAGGCCATCGCGGGGCTCGCCCGGTTAAAACCCTGAACCACAATCACCGACGTATGAAAGGCCCCAAACGGGGTCTTTTTGTTGAACGATATCTGGCGGAAATGGTTGAACGAATTTACCTCGACCTGACGGTATAGCTTTGAAATTAAAGCTTCTGTTAGACTGCGGACGGGCGCTTGAAGCTTTCTGCTTCAGGCCCTGGGTGGGAAGCAGAAAGAAGAAAGCCCCAAACTGACTCTTAATCAGAATGAGGCTTCACCATACTGCATCAACACCAGCATGGTAGCCTCTTAACCGCAGAAATGCAACGGAGGGCTGACATGTCGCGAAAACTGTTTTTACCAGGATTTACAGTAGGATGCGTAACATTCCTGGTATTCATCTGGCTTATACGTGGCTCAGTTTGTGAGCTGACGTTTAAACAGGGAAATACGGAGGTAGCGGCAGTGTTGTCCTGTAACGTTCAACGTTAAATGGCAACCTGAAGGCGGGGTTCGCCCCGCCTGTTTTGGTGCGACGCAGTGGTTTTCCGGCGCCCATTGTTGTACGCGGCCAGCCTTTCGAGGTTGGCCGCTCTCTTTTACCCTGATACAACTTACAACAGCAAAAACAGGGCTACTGGGTTTTGTCGGTAGAAGGGATGATGTTGCGTAACCAACTGCCCCAGCGACGCTGGTAGAAGGGTTGGGTATGGGTGATCAGGTAATGGCTGACGCCACGTTCCTTTTCCGATACCAGGCAAAAATCCACCGGTTCGTCGTTAGGTGCGGTTTCGCTGGCCACGCTGCCCGCTTCATTGATCAGCGTCTCGATATCACCTTGTTCGCCATCCACTTCCAGCCCGATCAACAGATTAGGTTTTTCGTCGACCGCCTGATCGTGCATCAGTGCCAGAAACGCGCGGCGTACCGGCTTGCGCTGGCTGAACAATGTGGTCAAGGCATCGACCATCGCCGACGGATATTCTTCCGGTTGGCCCAACAGGATCTGGGTATCCTTGTCGATATAGCGTTCTGCCGGTTTGCTTACGCCGCCGGTGGCCAGCAGCATTGCCACCTCTTCAGGATAAAACTCCTTGCCGTACTCGGCCTTCGGGTTGAGGAACAGATCCGCACCTTGCGTAATCTCGAATAAGACCCGTGCCGGCATGGCGATGAAGGGCTGTTCATCCTCAACGGCCTTTTGCAGCGCTTCCACCGAGGTGAAAAACGGGATGATACTGCCGCCTTCCTGCTTTTCCCAATGCTGAATATTCACCGGCGTATCGGCGTTCAGCGTGATGTCTCCACCGAGTTGTACCTGTTCGCTGTCACCGAGGATCAACACCGTAGCCTCAAGCAGTTCACGAAAGAATGCCGGACGATGGGCCGGCTCCGTCACCGCCAGTTTCAACAGGCGTTCAAGTTCGTTTTCGCCTGTGGCGGCTTCGTGATGGTGAGAACTCATGGCAAACTCCAGCAATCAAATAACGAGGCCCAGCATGCTGGGCCCCGAGGGGTAAACGACATTCTATACCCTATAGCTTTCATTTTGCAGCTAGGCGCCCAGCTCGCTCATCCCCAGGCGCTTACTTTAGTAAGTAACTGGGGTGAGCGAGTGCAGGTAACAACGCTGCAACTTGAAAGATGACGGGTATAACGCCCACCGGGGTGGGCATTCAATTACTTGGCTTTGCTCAGCAGCAGGTTGGCCAGGGCACGTACACCCAGACCGGTTGCGCCAGCGGACCATTGATCTACTGCACCTTTGCGGTAAGTAGCGGAACAGTCAATGTGCAACCAGCCCTGCTGGTAGTTAGTCACAAAATGCGACAGGAAGGCAGCCGCGGTACTGGCACCCGCCGTGTAGGCTGGACCGGCTACGTTGTTCAGTTCGGCAAAGTTGGACGGCAGTTGGCTGCGGTGGAATTCAGCCAGCGGCAGACGCCAGAATGGCTCTTGCTCAGCCGCCGCACTGGCCAGCAGCTCTTGCGCCAGGGCGTCATCGAAGCTGAACAGCGCATGATAGTCGTTACCCACCGCCGTTTTCGCCGCACCGGTCAGAGTGGCGCAGTCGATGATCAACTGAGGGTTCTGCGCGGACGCATCGATCAGGCCATCGGCCAGCACCAGACGCCCTTCCGCATCGGTATTCATCACCTCAACGGTTTTGCCGTTGCGGTAACGGATGATGTCACCCAATTTGAAAGCATTGCCGCTGACCATGTTGTCGGCACAGCACAGGTAAAGTTTTCACACGCTGTTTCAGACCGCGAGCCGCTGCCAGCGCCAGTGCGCCGGTAATGGTGGCTGCACCGCCCATATCCGCCTTCATGGAGTCCATAAAGGCGCTTTGTTTCAGGCTGTAGCCACCGGTGTCAAAGGTGATGCCTTTGCCCACCAGGCAGGCAAACACCGGCGCTTCCGGGTTACCGGTCGGGTTGAAATCCAGTGCCAACAGCACCGGTGAACGATCTGACCCACGGCCCACGGTGTGAATACCGGCGTAGTTTTGCTCACGCAGATCTTCACCCTTGGTAATACGATAGCTGACGGCTTCACAACCGATGTCACACATCAGATCAACCGCGCGAGTTGCCAACTGCTCCGGCCCCAACTCTTCCGCCGACATGTTGATGGTGTCACGCACCCAGTCAACAATCTTCAGGCGCTGTTCCAGCTCTTTGCTTTCCGCTTCCGGCAATGGCGCCCATTCGACACTGCGTTTGCCTTTCGGCCCACGGAAGCCCTGCCAGAATGCCCAGCTGTTTTCCAGATCCCAGCCGTCACCGGCCAGTTTGACATTCTTGATGCCCTGGCCGTCAATCTTACGGGCCGCACGTTGAATGCTGCCCAGTTTATCTTTGCCGGTCAGGTGGATGGTCATCCCTTCTGCACCGGTGCTCAGCAGCGCTTTCTCGCCCCAGCGAGCGTCAGCAGATTGGTTCGACAGCGTTACCAGCATAAATTCAGTTGTCATAGCCTTACTCCGGATTTCCCCTTCATTTTCACGCCACGCGCAAAATCTATTGGGGATTTTTATTGTATACCCTATGAGTTTCAAGTTGCAGCTAGGCGGCCAGCTCGCTCATCCCCAGGCGCTTACTTGAGTAAGTAACTGGGGGGAGTGAGTGCAGGCAACAACGCTGCAGCTTGAAAGGCGACGGGTATGTCGGATACAAAATAAACGGGCCGCCTATGGCAGCCCGTTACGCTATTTACTCCGCTTCATCTAACCAGACCAGCAGAACAGCTTCCAGTATTTTTTCGTTGGAAGCCTGTGGATCGTCGTCAAAATCTTCCAGATCGCAAATCCACTGATGCATGTCGGTAAAACGTACGGTTTTCGGATCGGTATCCGGGTATTGGTCGTACAGGGCTTCGCCGATTTCACGGCTGTCGGTCCCACTTCAGTCCCATTTCTACTGTCCTCTCACCCTTCACGCGCGTGGTTAACGGTATAACGCGGCATTTCAACCACCAAATCTTCGTCGGCCACCAGTGCCTGACAGCTCAGACGGCTTTCCGGCTCCAGACCCCAGGCCTTGTCCAGCATGTCGTCTTCCAGTTCAGTGCTCTCTTCAAGAGAGTCGAAACCTTCGCGCACGATGCAGTGACAGGTGGTGCAGGCGCAGGATTTCTCACAGGCATGCTCAATCTCGATACCGTTGCGCAGCGCAACGTTGAGGATTGACTCCCCTTGTTCGGCTTCCAGTACTGCCCCCTCCGGGCATAAATCTTGATGGGGCAGGAAAACAATTTTAGGCATGATTAAACCTCATCCACAGAATGGCCAGCCAGCGCACGGCGAATGGAAGCATCCATGCGGCGCGCGGCAAAGTCTTGCGTTTGTGCATCTAATGTTTTTATTGCGGCTTCAATAGCGGCAGGATCGGTGCCCTGCGTCGCCTGTTGCAAAGCTTCTACCGCCGCGGGGATCGCCGTGCTTTCTGCTTCGCTCAACAATGCGGCGTCGCTGGCCAGTGCGCCCTGCAGGCTTTCCAGCACCCGTGACGCCTCAACCCGCTGTTCCGCCAGCATGCGCGCGCCGACATCGCTCTGCGCATTGGCCATCGAATCTTTGATCATGCCGGCAATTTCGGCGTCGGACAGACCATACGACGGTTTAACCTGAATTGAAGCCTCAACGCCGGTGGATTTCTCCATCGCGGTGACGCTTAACAGGCCATCAGCATCCACCTGGAAGGTAACGCGAATATGGGCGCCGCCGGCAGGCAGAGGCGGTAAGCCACGCAGCGAGAAGCGCGCCAGCGAGCGGCAATCCTGCACCAATTCGCGCTCGCCCTGCAGCACATGGATCATCATCGCGCTTTGGCCGTCTTTAAAAGTGGTGAACTCTTGCGCACGCGCCACCGGAATGGTGGTGTTACGCGGGATCACTTTTTCTACCAGACCGCCCATGGTTTCCAGACCTAGCGAAAGTGGGATTACATCCAGCAGCAGCATGTCGCTGTCAGGCTTGTTACCCACTAAAATGTCCGCCTGGATCGCCGCGCCAATAGCGACGACTTTATCCGGATCGATCGAAGTTAACGGCGTGCGGCCGAAGAACGTGCCCACCTGCTCACGCACCAGAGGCACGCGGGTGGATCCGCCAACCATGACCACTTCCAGCACTTCTTCGGCACTCACGCCCGCGTCTTTCAGCGCACGGCGGCAGGCCATCAGGGTACGTTTCACCAGAGTGGCGATCAGCGCATCAAACTGTGCTCGGGTCACTTCGCCCTGCCAGCCGGCAATCTCAACGACAGTACTGTCGGCATCGCTCAGTGCAACTTTGGCCGCGATGGCCGCATCCAGCAGTTGGCGCTGTACACCGTGATCGCTACGGTCAGCCACACCGGCCTGTTCACGCAGCCAGTCAGCCAGCAGATGGTCAAAGTCGTCGCCCCCCAGCGCGGAATCCCCGCCGGTAGCCAACACTTCAAACACCCCACGGCTCAGCCGCAGAATGGAAATATCAAAGGTACCGCCGCCCAGATCGTACACCGCGATAATGCCTTCCTGCCCGGAATCCAGGCCATAGGCAATCGCCGCCGCCGTCGGTTCGTTCAGCAGACGCAGCACGTGCAGCCCAGCCAGACGCGCAGCGTCTTTGGTGCCCTGGCGCTGTGCATCATCAAAATAAGCAGGAACGGTGATCACCACGCCGTCCAGATCCCCTTCCAGCGCAGTTTTTGCACGCTCGGCAAGGGCTCTGAGGATATCGGCAGAAACCCCTACCGGGTTAACCGCACCGGCAGCGGTCAGCATCATCGGCAAGCCGTTGTCGCTGGCCTGAAACTGATACGGCAGGTTCGGGTAACGCGCCAGTACGTCGGCCAATGAGCGGCCCATCATACGTTTGACTGAGCTGATGGTATTGGCAGGATCCTGCGCTGCCTGTTGGCGCGCATCCCAACCGACACGCAAAGTGTCAGCCTGGTAATGCACTACCGAGGGCAGTAAATCGCGGCCCTCGGCGTCGGCCAGCGTTTCCGCCTGCCCACTGCGCACCGTGGCGACCAGAGAGTTGGTGGTGCCTAAATCAATACCGGCAGCCAGACGGCGCTGGTGCGGCGCAGCGCTGAGGCCGGGCTCACTAATTTGTAATAAGGCCATATTGAAGCTTCCACAAGCAAAAATGTGTTACTCAAAACCCAGCAGTTTTTCTTCGAGTTGTTCAACCTGTTGCTGGAGTTTGTCCAAAAAACGCAGCTTACGCACGGTGTCAGCGGCATCCATCCACTGCTGGCTATCGAGTTGCTGAATCATCAGAGCGCTGCGTTGTTTGACCGTCTCGTTCACCCGCGCGCCAAAGCTGGCCAACTGGGTTTGTGCATCTGCTTTGCGCTCAATGGCGTCGAGCTCCTCGCGCAGTTCCAACTGTTCCATCAGGAACGCGGTATCACGCATAGTGTGCTGCTCGTTGCCCAAATCAAAGCCGTGCAAAGATAGCATATACTCCGCGCGTTTTAATGGGTGCTTCAGCGTTTGGTAGGCTTCATTGATAGTCGCTGCCTGTTGCAACGCCATCAGGCGTTCGCGTTCTGGCTGACTTGCAAAACGATCGGGATGGAATTGGCGCTGCAGATCCTGATAGCGAGAGGCAAGCAGGCTGCCGTCCACGGGATAGCGAACTGGCAGCCCGAATAAAGTAAAGTAATCCATAGCGTGCTCTGGGCGTTATCGGATGAAGTTCCCCCGCACCTGGCGGGGGAGCACGATGGACTGTCAGACGTTGAAACTTTCGCCGCAGCCACACTCGCTTGAGACATTGGGGTTGTTGAACTTGAAGCCTTCGTTCAGGCCTTCCTTAACGAAATCAAGCTCGGTGCCGTCAAGGTAGACCAGGCTCTTGCCGTCAATGATCACCTTAACGCCTTTGTTTTCAAAAACGATGTCGTCATCGTTCATATCGTCAACAAATTCCAGCACATACGCCATCCCGGAGCAGCCAGAGGTTCTCACCCCCAGACGCAGGCCAAGGCCTTTGCCACGGTTATTCATAAATGCCTGAACGCGCTGTGCAGCGCTGTCGCTCATGGTAATTGACATCACAACCTCACACTTCAAAGCCCAACCAAGGCCGGGCTAAATGACTCAGAAATAATTACTTGGCGCTGTGTTTGCTCTTGTAGTCGGCAATCGCTGCTTTAATGGCGTCTTCGGCCAGGATTGAGCAGTGAATTTTTACCGGCGGTAATTCCAGCTCTTCGGCGATCTGGGTGTTTTTGATCGCTTCGGCCTGATCAAGAGACTTGCCTTTCATCCATTCGGTCACCAGCGAGCTGGAGGCGATGGCGGAACCGCAGCCGTAAGTCTTGAAACGGGCGTCTTCAATGATACCTTCATTGTTGACTTTGATCTGCAACTTCATCACGTCGCCACAGGCCGGTGCACCCACCATGCCGCTGCCAACGCTAGGATCTTCGTTGTCGAAAGAACCCACGTTACGCGGGTTTTCATAGTGATCGATTACTTTTTCGCTGTAAGCCATGACCTTGCTCCTGAATCCTGAGAATTAATGATGTGCCCATTCGATGCTGTTGATATCCACGCCCTGCTTGAACATGTCCCACAGTGGAGACAGGTCACGCAGACGGCCGATGGATTTACGCACCAGTTGAATGGTGTAATCGATCTCTTCTTCTGTGGTGAAACGCCCCAGAGAGAAACGGATCGAGCTATGCGCCAATTCGTCAGTCATGCCCAACGCGCGCAGCACGTAGGATGGCTCAAGGCTGGCGGAGGTACAGGCAGAACCCGAGGATACGGCCAGGTCTTTCAGCGCCATGATCAGCGACTCGCCTTCAACATAGTTGAAGCTGACGTTCAGGATGTTAGGTACCCCGTTCTCCAGCGAGCCGTTCAGATACACTTCTTCCATATCTTTCACGCCGTTCCACAGACGATCGCGCAGCGTGCGCAGACGTGCCATTTCCGACGCCATTTCTTCTTTGGCGATACGGTAGGCTTCGCCCATACCGGCGATCTGGTGTACTGGCAGGGTACCGGAACGCATACCGCGCTCATGACCACCGCCGTGGATTTGGGCTTCGATACGGATACGTGGCTTACGACGCACGTACAGTGCACCAATGCCTTTCGGGCCATAAATTTTGTGGCCGGAGAAAGACATCAGATCAACTTTCAGCTTGCTCAGGTCGATAGGCAATTTGCCCACGCTCTGGGTAGCATCAACGTGATAAATGATACCGCGCGCACGACACATTTCGCCGATAGCTTCGATATCCTGCACCACGCCGATTTCGTTGTTCACGTGCATGATAGAAACCAGAATGGTGTCCTCACGCATCGCGGCTTCGAGGGCCTGCAGGCTGATAATACCGTTGCTCTGAGGTGCCAGATAGGTCACTTCAAAGCCTTCACGCTCGAGCTGGCGACAGGTGTCCAGCACGGCTTTGTGTTCGGTTTTGCTGGTGATAATGTGCTTGCCTTTCTTTTGATAGAAATTGGCAGCGCCTTTGATCGCCAGGTTGTCGGACTCGGTGGCTCCGGAAGTGAACACGATTTCGCGCGGGTCAGCGCCAACCAGTTCAGCAATTTGGTTACGGGCGATATCTACCGCCTCTTCCGCCTGCCAACCGAAACGGTGGGAACGGGAAGCCGGGTTACCAAAAGTCCCGTCCAGAGTCAAAAATTGTATCATTTTCTCAGCAACGCGCGGATCAACCGGCGTCGTTGCTGAGTAATCCAGATAAATCGGTAATTTCATTGCTCTTGTGCTCCGTACATCACTTCCAAAAACTAAAAAAATATCGCCAGCTGCTTATGCGCGCAGATTAACGTTGATAGTTTCTTGCGGACGACCGTTGGCCGTGCGACGGGTATCGTTGTTTTGACGGTCCGCCACCACCAGCACGTCCTGGTTGTTCACCAGTTCAGCCAGCGTAATGTTGTTCAGGAACCCGCTGATGCGCTCGCTCAGATCGCGCCACAGGGTATGGGTCAGGCAGCGATCGCCACCCTGACAGCCTTCTTTACCCTGGCAACGGGTTGCGTCTACCGATTCATCGACAGCAGTGATGACTGCACCTACGGCAATCTCACTCGCGTCTTTGCCCAGCAGATAACCACCGCCCGGTCCACGTACGCTGGCCACCAGGCCATTCTTGCGCAGACGGGAGAATAATTGTTCCAGATAAGAGAGCGAGATACCCTGGCGCTCAGAAATATCCGCCAGAGGAACGGGCCCTTCCTGGGAGTGCAATGCCACGTCAAGCATAGCGGTTACGGCATAACGGCCTTTGGATGTCAGTCTCATAGCTAAGTGGTTACCTGTTGGTCAAACATGGCCGAAAGTCTGACATTCCTGAGTAAATCAGTCAACTATTTAACCTAGTAATTTACTCAAGTATTAGCACGTTTTGGACTAAGCCAGATAATATGCATATAAAATACACATTATAACCGTTAGATAACTAATACTATTACCGCAAGCCGTCATTTCACATCAAATTAATTACCTTGATGTTTGTCCTGTTTCTCGATCGACGTCAGCATACCGCGCAGGATATTCAGCTCTTGAGCTTCCGGCCGCGCACGGGTGAATAAACGACGCAAACGGCTCATGACCTGCCCCGGATGAGAGGGGCGGATAAAGCCACTATGCTGCAGCGTTTGTTCCAGATGCTGATAGAAGCGTTCCAGGTCATCCACCAACGGATACGGCGTTTCTTCCAGTTGCGGCGCGCCTGCCTGTTGACGATCGAGGTAAGCCACACGCACTTCATAGGCCAGAATTTGCACCGCCATCGCCAGATTCAACGAGCTGTAATCCGGGTTGGCAGGGATGGCGACATGATAATGGCACTTTTGCAGCTCATCATTGGTCAGGCCGACACGTTCACGGCCGAACACCAGCGCTACCGGCGCATGTTCACCTTCGTGCACGGCGCGGATGCCGCATTCGCGCGGTTCCAGCATCGGCCACGGCAAGGTGCGCGAACGCGCACTGGTGCCCACGACCAGACTGCAGCCGGCAATGGCGTCATCCAGAGTGTCAACAATAGTGGCGTTGCCGATCACGTCGCTGGCACCAGCGGCCAGGGCGATCGCCTGAGAATCAGGTTTTATCAGCGGATTAACCAAATAAAGGTTGGTTAATCCCATGGTTTTCATGGCTCTGGCGGTCGAGCCCATGTTACCGGTATGAGAGGTTTCTACCAGAACAATGCGGATGTTATGCAGCATACAAACTCTGAGCGTAGCGGAAAATCACAGCAGCTTAACACAGCCGTAGGCATTTTGCCGAACACCTGCTATACTTCGCGCCGTTTCCTGTTCTTTAACATCCTAGTTGGAAGATACCCATGCATCCGATGCTGACGATCGCCGTGCGCGCTGCGCGCAAGGCCGGTAACCTGATTGCCAAAAACTACGAAACCCCGGACGCTGTAGAAGCGAGCCAGAAAGGGACCAATGACTTTGTCACTAACGTCGATCGCGATGCAGAGCATCTGATCATCGACGTCATTCGCAAGTCCTATCCGCAACATACTATTGTTACCGAAGAACGCGGCGAATTGGTCGGCGAAGATAAAGACGTACAATGGGTGATCGATCCACTGGATGGCACATCAAACTTCATCAAACGTTTCCCACACTTCTCAGTTTCCATCGCCGTACGCATTAAAGGCCGTACTGAAGTGGCTGTGGTTTACGATCCAATGCGTAACGAACTGTTCACCGCCACCCGCGGTCAGGGCGCACAGCTCAACGGTTACCGTCTGCGCGGCACCAATGCCAAAGATCTCGATGGCACCATCCTGGCGACCGGCTTCCCGTTCAAGGTTAAGCAGCACGCAACGCCATACATTAATGTGGTTGGCAAATTGTTCACTCAGTGTGCCGACTTCCGTCGTACCGGTTCTGCCGCGCTGGATCTGGCCTATGTGGCCGCCGGTCGCGTTGACGGTTTCTTCGAAATTGGCCTGAAGCCATGGGATTTCGCCGCAGGTGAACTGCTGGTGCGTGAATCCGGCGGCCTGGTGACCGACTTTGTTGGCGGCCACAACCACTTCAGCTCCGGCAACGTGGTAGCCGGCAACCCGCGCGTAGTGAAAGCCATGCTTTCCACCATGCGTGAAGAACTGAGCGAAGCGCTGAAGCGTTAATATCGCGAAGTGAATGAATAAAGAAAAAGCGCTGCAATTTATTGCGGCGCTTTTTTTATGCCCGTCAGCGGGAGAAAGGCCGGATGCCGCCGATAAATTCCGGCTGGGCAGTGAAATACAGCAACAGCCCGGCGAACAGCAAAATCAGGCCACCGGCCAGCGCCAGCGAACCCCAGGCCACCGCACTCCAGGCCGCAGGGGCACGCGATTGGCTGAGACGTACCGCCAATCGGCGACTGTAATGCACCAACAAGGCCAATAATGAGATAGTCAGTGAGGTGCCCAGCGCCATGGCCAACGCCGAGAAAACGCCCCAGACAAACACGCCAATCACCTTGGAAAACAGCAACACCAGTATTGCGCCCGAGCACGGCCGCATTCCCATCGCCAACACGATGGCGGTCTGCGTACGCCAGTCGCTACCCGCCTGCAGTTCGCTGTCGCTCGGCATATGGCGGTGACCGCAGCCGCAATGCTCGCTGTGAACGTGATCCGCCGGCAGCGGTTGCAGGCTGTTGATTCGCAGCGTTGGCGACGGACGCATGGCTTTAACCGCATAATACAAACGCTTCAACGCTCGCCAGCTCAGCAACACCCCGAGCAGCATCACCAGAATAAAACTGCCTTTCTCGAGCCAGAAACTGCTCTGGTGCAGTTGCCGGGACGACAGTTGCAGTACCACCAGCATCAACGTCACCAGCGCGATCGCCACCAGTCCCTGCACCAACGACGCGGCAAAGGTCAGTTTCAGGCTGCTTTTCAACCGCGCCGGATGGGTAGCCAGATAGGTGGCAATCACCACTTTACCGTGGCCGGGGCCAAGGGCGTGCAGCACGCCATAACTCAGGCTGAACAACATCAGCGCCAACCCGGCCTGTTGCGGTGCCGCTTTTACCTGCTGCAACAGACCCGCCAATTGCAGGTGCAGCCCTTTCTGCCACACCACGCTTTGCATCAGTAATTGCGGCCAATAGTGCCACGCCAACTGCGCGCCCAGCATCAGCAACACGGCAAACAGCAGCAGCGGCCACAGGCTGAAAGCCCAGTGTCGCTTACGCGCCCGGTGCTGGCTGAGATTTATTGACATTGCAGGCTAACCCGCTGGGCGAACTGTTGCCCCAGCGCCATATCTTCGCCGGGTGAATCGTTTTTATCGAGGGACAATGCGTAAGCCTGTAAAGAGGAGTCCGGTTTGGGCGTCATCAGTTTGAATTTGCACTGCGAAGCCATCTCCGGCGGCAAATGCAATGCCGTTTTATCTTTATAAGTCATATCGACAAAATAAGTGGGATCGTAGGTGGAGATCTCGAACGGCTTGCCCGCCAGCGGCTGCGGTTCGGCCAGCGGCAGTACAAACTCCAGTACCGCCTGGTGCCCCTGGCGTGACAGGTGGTATTCCGTTGGCAGATTCAGGTATTTCACCGGCTTGCCGTCGCGATAGACATCCGTAAAATAGTGTTGCCCCAGAACATTGGCCATCACTTCCGCCGCCAGCTTTTTCCATATTTCCGAGTCTTTTTTGGCATTTTGTGCATCGTACAGCAGATCTGCCGAGGTGATTTCATCCATAACCCAAACCATTTTCAAGCCAACCAGCTGTTGATCCTTCGCCACAAAGGTGGTGTTCATATCAATAAAGCTGTGCGGGTGAGCCACAGCGCCGGTGCTCAATAGCATTAAAAAACCGGCCAAAACAAAGCGTAACTTCATCATCAAAAGATACTCATTATTGTTATAAAGTAACATAAACCGTTCTTCAACCGCCGCGATCTCGCCCAATATTTGTGACGAAAGTTGTAAGCCGAAGTAAAACCGGGTGCCGTTGCCGCGCCGCGCATCACCTTTTGCTATGCTTATTCATAATTTAAACGTTACCTGCCCGAAGGTGATATGAGCCTGGACACTGCCCCCGTGCCTGAGCTCTCCGGTCAACAACGACGCTGCCATCTGTTATTGATGTTGTATGCGCCGGTGCCCGCAGTACAACTGGAGACTATCAGCCAAATTAATGGCGTTTCCCCCCCCGATTACCCGGCAAGATATAGCCGAGGTTGCCAGTGAAATCCAGCGTTTCCACCATCTGGAGATCGACGGTAACCCCGACGAGGGTTACCGGATCAGGGGCAGCGCACTCAACCAACGCCTCTGCCTGCTCCACTGGCTGCGCAGAGCCCTGCGCTGTAGCCCGGAATTTATCGATCAACATTTTTCCCGCTGGTTACAGCAAGCTCTGGGGCAAAGCGCCGATCTGACACCGCAGTTGGAACAGTGCATCAGCGAGTATGAAGCGCTGGTCAACCGCAGCTTTGATCGACGCGATCGTCAGTTTCTGCAACACTACCTGCGCTACTGCGCATGGGAGAACCAGCGCCGGCGGCACCCGACGTTCAGCCCCGCACAACGCGACTGGCTGCATCAGAAGCCAGAACATCAGGCGACCCTCTTGCTGCATCAATCATTGAATCAGTTATTTGCCCTGCCACCCGAAACCAGCGAAAACGATTTTCTGGTGCTGATGTTTACCATGCTGAAAAATCACAGCTACCACAGCAATGACTCAACGGAAGATCTGCGATTAATGGCAGCGATTGAAAATATGGTCGAGCGCTTCCAACAGATTTCCGGCATGACTTTTAGCAGTAAAGAGGATTTGATCAGCCAGCTGTTCGCCCATCTTGCCCCTGCGGTAGAACGCTGTCGCTTTGAGATTGGTATCGATAACACACTGCTGGAGGAAGTTGAACGCAAGTATCCGCGCCTGATGCGTACCGCCCAGGAGGCACTGGCCCCGCTGGAACAGGAATACGGTATTCATTTTTCCAGCGAAGAAGCCGGGCTGGTCGCCATCAGTTTCGGTGCCTGGTTGATGCAGGGCAATGCGTTGCAGGAAAAACAGGTGTTATTGCTGACGCTGGACAACCCGCAGTTGGAAGATGAAGTGGAATATCAGATCCGCGAATTAACGCTGCTGCCACTGAATATCAAGTATTTGCCACTGCGCGACTATCTGCATTCTGGCGCGCCGCAGGGCGTCACCCTGGTGATCACCCCCTATGCCACGGAGCACAGTGCGCCGCAGCCGCCGCTGATTTATACCGAATTGCCATTAGCGCGCCAGCAGCGCAAATTCATCCGTGCGCTGCTGGAAACCTCTTAACGGCTGCTGCTGACCGCAACGGCCGGTGGGCGGATAAACAACGCCGGCAACACCACTGCCGCCATCACCCAGAACACCCCACCCTGCAGATGCTCGAACAGGAAACCTGCGATCACCGTCATAATCGCAATACCGCCGCCCATCGCCAGCGCCGAATAAACCGCCTGCAGCCGGATCACCTCCGGCCCCTTGCGCGCGGCGATAAAACGCATCGCTGCCAGATGGCAAACGGTAAAGGTGCCGCAGTGCAGAATTTGGATCACCAGTAGCCACCCCAACTCGGTGCTACTGGCCATCAGGCTCCAGCGCAGTATCCCGCAACAGGCGGAAAGCAGTAGCAGATTGCGCGCATTCCAGCGGCGGAACAGGAAATTGCTGCTGGCAAAAATAACCACTTCGGCCACCACCCCCAGCGACCACAAGTAACCAATGGTCGAAGCCGAGTAGCCCGCCTCCTGCCAATAAATAGAGCCGAAACTGTAATAACCGGCATGCGCGCCCTGCAGCAGAGTGACGCACAACAGGAAGCGCCAGACGGGCCCTTCCTTAAGCATCTCCCACAGAGAACGTTCGGTTTCGCTGTGGGTGCGCGTTTCCCCCTGCGGCATCACGCTCGGTTTCAGCATCATGCCCAACAGCATCGCCAGTATGCTGATTATCAGGCTGTAGAGAATGGCGCTATGGCCCCAGACGGAAACCATCTGCCCGGTCAGCGCCGAACCAATCACAAACGCCAGCGAGCCCCATAGCCTGACCCGGCCGTAATCCATGGTGATTTGTTTTTGCCAGGTGCCGGCCAGTGCGTCGGTGAGCGGAACCAACGGTGAAAAGAACAGGTTAAAGCCGGCGATCACCAGCATCAGCCAGCCCCAGCCGTTGCCGAAACAGAACCCAATGGCAAAAGCCAGCGTCAGCAATGCCAGCAGGCGCAATGCCGTCACCAGATGGGCGGGATCTTTTACCCGGGGAGCAATCAACAAACTACCGAGGAAGCGCGCAACCAGACCGGCGCCAAGCAGAATACCGATGGTTTCAGGCGGTATGCCCTCACCTTTTAACCAAACGCCCCAAAAGGGTAAGAAGATGCCGTAAGAAAAAAAGTAGGTGAAGTAACTGAGAGCTAGCCAACGCGTAGATTGCAGAACCATGATCCCTCCGGTGTGAGGGCGATACTTTGACAGAGCTCACACTGGCTAGCAATGTTCATTCACAGTCGAGGGAGTAGAGTGCTAGGGAGTTCACAGTTTATTCCCATAATCAGGGCGCAGCTTGCCGCTACCCTGATTATGGAGAGACTGCTATTTAGCCCAACAAATGATCCGGGCCGAACCCAAGTGGGAAAAGCTCAGAAATATCGTGCACATAGTACTCATCCAGGCTGTTAGCGATAATGATTTGGATATCCTTGCCGAATTCATAAATCATTTGGCGGCACACGCCGCAAGGCCCGGAATAACCTTTAGCCTTGCTTTCACCCACTCTGGGGCCGCCGATCACCACAATCATCTCAAAACTGCGCTCGCCTTCGGAGACCGCTTTCAGGATCGCCACGCGTTCTGCGCAGGTGGTTGGCGAATAAGAGACGGATTCGACATTGCAGCCGGTGAACACCTTGCCGCTCTTGGTGATCAATGCCGCCCCCACGGTAAAGTTGGAATAAGGGGCATAGGAAAACTCTCTGGTCTGGGAGGCGGCAGCAATCATTTCTTGAATCTTGGCTTTGTCTTCCATTCTAATTTCTCCTTTTGATTGAATTCAATATATTGCACCAGAAGGCGGTATAACTTTCCCATTGCATAAATTGCGGCCCACCCCAATGAGGGGAGCAATCAGCGGCAAAGCAGGCAACATGGCCTTCTTGATACTTACCCACCACCAGCAGAGGATCGCCGTTAATTTCGGCTAATGTTTCGCTGCCGGGTTTGGCAATAAATTTGTTATAGCCCAGTAAGGGCGGCCATTCATTTAAATGACGGGTAATCTCGTGAGTCTTGCTTAATGTGAGGGGCTTGCAGCCTTGCGGCAACTCAACGCGGTCGTCGTGGTCTAACATTTCAACCGGTAATACTTCGGCAAGGATGGTGTTTTTATAATTTGCTTTTGCCTCTATGCCGGTAAAGGAAAGATAACCGCCTATCATTAACGCACCGCCCCCCATAGCGACATAGTCTTTTATCAGCGACAGGGCATTGGTCATCATCTCCATTTTATAAAAGGTTTTATTTTGCAATAGGAAGGTATTACTGCCGATATCGCTAATCACGACGACATCATAAACCAGCAGTTCGTCTAACGTTTGTGGGAAGGCATTTTGAACTGTATGCGCCGGCATATAGTCGATGGAAATACCGGCGCTGCGCAGACAGGACAACAGATACTCTGCCCCCTCTTCATATTTACTCGAGGTAAAACTGTCAAAGCCTTTAGAGTGGATCATGTGAATATGCCATGACTCACCAATAAACAAAATCTTCATTGCAACACCTCCTTATGTCGGTTGATTTTAAATACCGCCGGGATAAATATTCCTTAATCTAGCCTGCCAGAGGGTTTAAATAACCAATCCGGCCACCGCTGCCGATAAGAAACTCACCAGCGTTGAGCCATATAGCAGTTTCATACTGAAACGGGAAACCACGTTCCCCTGATCCTCGTTCAATGCTTTAATCGCACCCGCCACAATGCCCACCGAGGTGAAGTTGGCAAAGGAAATCAGGAATACCGACAAGATCCCTTCGGCGCGGGGCGACAGCACGGCTTTAATCTGTTGCAACTCAGTCATGGCGACAAACTCGTTGGCGACAATCTTGGTCGCCATGATGCTGCCAACCTGCTGCGCCTCATGAGCCGGCACGCCAAGCACCCAGGCAAATGGATAAAGCAGATAGCCCAGCAAGCCTTGAAAACTGATGCCAAACAGGCTGCTAAACAACGCGTTGATGGCGGCGATCAGGGCAATAAAGCCCAGCAGCATGGCGGCAATGATTACTGCGACCTTAAAGCCGGCAAGAATATATTCGCCCAACATTTCAAATAAACTTTGTCCACGATGCAGATCCTGCATCTCAACCTCTTCCTCCAAATCGACACGATACGGATTAATCAGTGACAGCACGATAAATGTGCTAAACATATTCAGAATCAATGACACTACGACATAGCGGGCATCAACCATATTGATATAGGCACCGACCATAAAAACCGACACGGTTGACATCGCAGTGGCTGCCATAGTGTAAATGCGATTTTCGGACATCTTGCCCAGCACGTCTTTATAAACGATAAAGTTCTCTGACTGCCCCAGCAATAATGCGCTGACAGCATTAAAAGACTCCAACTTGCCCATGCCATTGACTTTGGACAACACCGTCCCCACTACCCGGATAATAATCGGCAACAGATTGATGTGCTGAATAATACCGATCAATGCAGAAATAAAAATAATAGGACACAATACATTGAGAAGGAAGAATGCCAGTCCTTGCGCCCGCATTCCGCCGAATAAAAAGTCAGTGCCTTCACCGGCAAACAGCATCAAGCCGTTAAACACCGTAGAAACCTGTGCCGTAAATCCGGTACCCATATCAGAACGAAGGAACAGCCAGGCAAGTAATACTTCAATCACCAGCAGCTGAATAATATAGCGGATCTTAATTAACTTTCGGTCATGGCTGACCATCAATGCCATTATCGTCACTAACAGACACGAGAGGATAAAGTGAATAACCTGCGTCATACGACACTCCATAGTATAATAACGTCCTTTTTCAAGGTATACCATGAGAGCAAATAACAATCATATAGACTTACATCACATAACACCGTCTGTAAACAAGGTAATTAATTAAAAGACGACAAATATCACACCCTATCGTTGATATATATATCAATAACTAATATTAATGACGGAAATATATATACGACGTTCAATCTCTAACCGTCGCCTAAAGGTAAAAAAAAAACCGGTCACCCAAGTGACCGGCCTGACGCCTCAGCGTTTTTTTACAGCAATGGAAATTATGCGTAGACCGGCAGGCGGGCGCAGATATCCAGTACTTTCTTCTTGGTGCGTTCGATGGTGGCTTCATCGTTGATGTTGTCCAGCACGTCGCAGATCCAGCCGGCCAGTTCACGCACGTCAGCCTCTTTGAAGCCGCGACGGGTCACTGCCGGAGTACCGATACGCACACCGGAGGTGACGAACGGGCTCTTGGGATCGTTTGGCACGCTGTTTTTGTTCACGGTAATGTTGGCGCGGCCCAGGGCAGCGTCAGCTTCTTTACCGGTCAGGTTCTTATCAACCAGATCCAGCAGGAACAGGTGGTTATGAGTGCCACCGGAAACCACTTTGTAGCCGCGCTCCAGCACCACTTCCACCATGGCTTTGGCGTTTTTGGCCACTTGCTGCTGGTAAATTTTGAACTCAGGCTCCATGGCTTCTTTCAGCGCCACCGCTTTACCGGCGATCACGTGCATCAACGGGCCGCCCTGGCCGCCCGGGAACACCGCGGAGTTCAGCTTTTTATACAGATCTTCATCACCGCCTTTCGCCAGGATCAGGCCGCCGCGCGGACCTGCCAGGGTTTTGTGGGTGGTGGTGGTCACGATATGTGCGTGAGGGACCGGGTTCGGATAAACGCCGGCGGCGATCAGACCCGCTACGTGCGCCATGTCAACGAACAGGTAAGCGCCGATGCTGTCGGCGATTTCGCGCATTTTTGCCCAATCAACGATACCGGAGAAGGCAGAGAAGCCGCCGATGATCATTTTTGGTTTATGAGTCTGTGCCTGTTTCGCCAGATCTTCGTAGTCGATTTGACCTTTTTCGTCGATGCCGTAAGGCACCACGTTATACAGTTTACCAGACAGGTTGACCGGTGAACCGTGGGTCAGGTGGCCGCCGTGCGCCAGGTTCATGCCCAGAATGGTGTCGCCCGGCTGCAGCAGCGCGGTGTAAACAGCGAAGTTCGCCTGGGAACCGGAGTGTGGCTGGACGTTGGCGTAATCTGCGCCGAACAGCTCTTTTGCGCGATCGATGGCCAGTTGCTCAACGATATCCACATATTCGCAGCCGCCGTAATAACGCTTGCCCGGATAACCTTCAGCGTATTTGTTGGTCAACTGGGAGCCCTGGGCCTGCATTACGCGCGGGCTGGTGTAGTTCTCAGACGCAATCAGCTCAATGTGCTCTTCCTGACGCACAACTTCTTGCTCCATTGCACGCCACAGTTCGGCATCGTAATCAGCAATGTTCATTTCACGCTTTAACATCCGGCTTCTCCTGACTAAATCAGCTAACTAAAAAATCACCAAATAACTACCCGTTCGGGTTCTGGGCCACAGTGTAAACTGTTTCGCCCCACCGAGGATAGGTCTTGACAGAGGTTTTTACGCAAACGATTGGCATAAGGCGCAGCAAGGCTTTGATCCGATAAAACACCCCATTCGACAACCGACATTTACTCATACTGAGGATGCGGTTTTTTCATGTTCTGTGAGCGAGATCGTCGCCTGGCGACTCCGCAACAAAAACAGGGGTATTTACAGCCACGGCAGAAACCGTTAGGATGCGTTCAAACACAAAGGTGCATTTGAAATGCATCATTAGAATATTCCAATAATGTCCGACCAAGGAGCGCCACCATGCTGGATAGCCAAACCATCGCCACCGTAAAATCTACCATTCCCCTGCTGGCCGCTACCGGGCCAAAACTGACCGCCCACTTCTACGATCGCATGTTCGAGCATAATCCCGAGTTAAAGGACGTGTTCAATATGAACAACCAGCGCAATGGCGATCAGCGTCAGGCACTGTTCGACGCGATCTGCGCCTATGCCGCGAATATCGAAAACCTGGCGGCGCTGCTGCCAGCGGTGGAGCGCATTGCCCAGAAGCATACCAGCCTGAATATTCGCCCGGATCAATATCAGATTGTCGGTGGTCATCTGCTGGCAACCCTGGACGAAATGTTCAGCCCGGGGCAGGAAGTGCTGGACGCCTGGGGTAAAGCCTACGGGGTGTTGGCGGATGTATTTATCCAGCGCGAAGGCCAGATTTATCAGGCCAGCGAAACTGCCGAGGGTGGCTGGCGCGATCGACGAGCCTTCCGCATCGTCAAAAAACAGCCACAGAGCGAGGTGATTTGCAGCTTCGTGTTGGCGCCGGTTGACGGTGGCAAGGTGATCGACTTCAAACCGGGCCAGTACCTGGCGGTCTACATCAAGCACGACAGCATGGAAAACCAGGAGATTCGCCAATACTCACTGACCACCTCACCGAATGGCGAGTACTATCGCATTGCGGTAAAACGAGAGGATCAGGGCAAGGTATCGAACTTCCTGCACCAGCAGGCCAAAGAAGGCGACGTCATTTATATCGCTCCGCCACACGGGGATTTCTTCCTGGAAGCGCAGCCGGAAACCCCGGTGGCACTGATCTCCGCCGGTGTCGGCCAAACACCAATGCTCGGCATGCTCCATACGCTGCACGATAACCAGCACCCGGCGGACGTGCACTGGCTGCACGCGGCGGAAAACGGCAGCGTTCACGCCTTTGCCGATGAAGTAGCGGATATTGCCGGCCGCATGCCGAATCTGAGCCGTCACGTGTGGTACAACCAACCGGGTGCCAATGATGTGGAAGGCCGCGACTACCAGAGCCGTGGCCTGATGAATCTCAGTGCCCTGCGTGAAACGCTCAGCACGCCGCAGATGCATTACTACTTCTGCGGACCGTTGCCGTTTATGCAGTCTGTGGCCAGCCAACTTCTGGACATGGGCGTAGAGGCCGAACGCATCCACTACGAATGCTTCGGCCCGCATAAGGTCATGTAATTGAAAGGGGCGCGGCCTGCTGCCGTGCCCTCAGACGGCTGATAATGCCCGTTATTAGGGAGAGCGTGCCGAAGGGGTCGTAGCGGCTTGCCCGCCGGAGCGCCCCTCGGTGCGCTAGGCCCGAGTATCTCTGTCTAACAAACAGCTCAACGCGCGCCCACCGTTATTTCTCCGCCAGCTTGCGTGTCTCTTTTACCTGCTGCGCCGTGACCGGTGCCGCCTGGTTGCCCCAACTTCCCCGCAAATAACTCATCAGATCGGCAGCCTGCTGGTCGTTCAATGTCCAGGCGTAACCCGGCATGGCAAGCGCCGTAGCATGTTGGGTGATCGGCGTATGTGCTCCTTCCAACACTACGCGCAGCGCGGTTAGTGGATCCTCCGCCGTGACCGTTGCGTTACCGGCCAATGCCGGAATGGTGTTATCGCTGCCCTCGCCCTTATTACCATGGCAGGTTGAACAGTACATGGCATAGGTGCGTTGCCCCGCTTGCCAGTTGTCGACCGCCATGGCTACGGGTTTCTCCGCCGGCGGTTTCTCTGCCGCCAGACTGTGCAGGTAAGTAGCAATGGCGTTCAAATCACCGTCGGTCAGATATTGCGTGCTGTGGCTAACCACTTCACTCATCGGCCCTGCGACTGCCGCATGTTGGCTGCGCCCGGTTTTCAGCAAGGCCACCACATCATCCTGTTTCAGCCCGCGTATTCCTGAAGCGTACCAGCCATCGAGTTCGGCACCGCTCAGGAAGGCCGGATCTTTGCTGTCCAGCCCTTTCTCCTGCATCGCCCAGCCGCGCGGCGTATGACAACTGCCGCAGTGCCCTGCCCCTTGCACCAAATAGGCGCCACGGTTCCACTCGGAGCTCTGGCTGCTGTCCGGCTGATAAGGCGTATCCTCATGGAACAGCTGGTTCCATATTGCCAACGGCCAACGCATCGACAGCGGCCAACTGATATCACTGGCGCGGTTGGCGGTGTTCTGCGCCGGGACTTCCTTCATCAGATAGTCGTACAGCGCACGCATATCTTCCGCGTTCATTTTGGCGTAAGAGGTGTATGGCATCGCCGGATACAGTCGATGGCCATCTTTGGCAATCCCCTGACGCATCGCACGGTCAAACTCGTCAAAGGAATAGGCGCCGATGCCCTGCTGCTTGTCCGGCGTAATATTGGTAGCGTAAATATTGCCCAGCGGGGTCGGAAACTTCATACCACCGGCGAGCAAAGCCCCGCCCGGCACGGTATGGCAGGCGGTGCAGTCACCAGCCCTGGCAACATATTCCCCGGCCGACATCGCCTGTGCCGAGCCACCCGCCGCCAGTAAGGTCAGTAAGTACAGTGAACGCATGCTCATGCTCCCTCCTTGGCGGCAACCTGGCCGAAGGCCAATTCATTAACCGCACGCCACGCCTGATCGATCGCCGAGTTGGCGTACGGACTCCAGTCTGAATCCGAGTTGGCAATCACAATTTTGCCGATCGGCTTACGCGCCGTCTCAATGATTTTCTTCGCCTCGTCCTCATCGTCAAACAGCCCGTTGAGGAAGTAGGAATAGCCGTGCGACCAGCGGTTAACGGTGATCGCTTCAATATCACGCTGATGATCAAAACCGGCGGAACCGAGCATGCCCTGCAACTGCTCACGGATCATCTGCTCATGCACTTCAAACGGCGTGCCCAACAGCAAGGCACGGCCCTTGCGCGACTGCTCGCGTGGGCTTAACCCGCTGCCCGCCAGCGTCGGCACATACACCATGTGCAGGCCAATCGGCTGGTTCGGATCGCGTGGATGCTGGTAGCCGCCCATGCTCACCGGATAATCCAGCTTCACACGGCAATAAGGCGCCGTTGGCGAGTAAACCTCATGCACGCCCAGTTTAATAAACGACTGCCAGTTACGGATCACCACTTTGCTGTACACCAGCGGCGACTTGACGTTCTGCTTCAGCGCCTGTTGCTGCTCCGGCGACATTTCCGGCACCAGATAAGGTATCATCATATTGTAACCGGCCATCACTACCTGCCCGGCGCGCACCTTGGTCATTTTCTCGCCGGTCATGTAGGTCACTTCGACCTTGTCGCCAACGTTAGCCGCGTGCAGCCCGGTGCTGTTCAACCGCAGTTTTACCGGTGACTCCGCCCGGTCAAGCTGGCTGTAGTCGAACTTCGCCAACACTATGTCATTCATGTCCTTACCGCCCGGTGAGACCGCCGGGATCAGATGGCGCACCATTAAGCGTGTCAGCGTGGCGTTGCCGTCCGGGAAGTGGAACACGTAAGGATCGTCGAGATCCGCCTGTGACTCTTCATCCAGCGGCGGCAGGTTCATGCCGTTCAGGCCAGGCAGATCGCAAATACGCGCATCGCTGCACGAAGTGGCGTCGATACCCACCGCCTGGAAGTCACTGGTGGTTTGTTGGAAATAGCGGATCGCCATTTCGCTCAGGCCAACCTTGTCACGCAGGAATTCGGTATAACTGTGCTTGTCGAGCCATTCGCTTTTCTGCTCCTGACTCATTTCCGGCAGGTAATCCTTATCCACCGTATGCAGTGCAATCAGCGCCTGGCGATCGCTTTCCGGCAGCGGGAAATCACCGATAAAGGCTTCGTAGGAACGGCCATTAAGGCGGTCATGGGGAATATCATCCGCCACCATACGGCCAGGATCCCCGTTCACTACTTTGTCGACGCCGAAGTTTTTGCGATCGAAATAGACGCCACGGCTCAGGTTAAGATCCGGGTAGAAGGTTTTATCGAAAGCCTTTTCCAGGTTGTCGATGCTGACGCCCAGCTTTTGCAGCAGCCCCATCGCTACCGGGCTGAAGTTGGATCGCGGCGACTGCAGCGACTCGCTGCCGCCGTAGCCGAGAATGGTGCCATTTTCGCTGCTGAACTCATTGCGCTTGGCGTGGCCGCCGAAATCATCATGGTTGTCGATCAGCAAGATACGCTGCTGCTGACCTTTCATTTGCTGCCAGAAACAGGCGGCGGCCAGGCCGCTGATCCCGGCACCGACTACCACCAGATCGAACTCTTCCGTGGCCGGGATGCTGGCAAAATCGAAGGCCTTGCCGTCACGCCCCAGTTGGTGAGCATGCTCAAACGAACCGGGATGGTTGCCCCGCAATCCGGTCAGCGTCGGCGGATAATAGAGGGTTTGATTGGCGGTTTGCGGCGATGCACGCAGGATCTGCATCGGCGTTAACCCGGCGGCGATAGTGATCGCCACCCCATTAAGAAAATCGCGTCTGGTGATTCCCATGGCTATTGGCTTCCTTTGAGTTTTTATTATCATCAGACCGGCCGGAGCCGGTCTGAAAGCCGCATTATTTTGCAGATAAAACCTGATGAATCAATGTTTAAACATCACATGGCGAATAGCGGTGTAATCTTCCAGGCCGTACATCGACATATCCTTGCCGTAGCCGGACAACTTTTGACCACCGTGCGGCATCTCGCTCACCAGCATGAAATGGGTATTCACCCAGGTGCAGCCGTATTGCAAACGGGCGCTCAGACGGTGTGCCCGCCCCACGTCGCGGGTCCACAGGGAAGACGCCAGCCCGTAGTCAGACTCGTTGGCCCAGGCCAGCACCTGCGCCTCATCGTCGAACGGTGTAACGGTCACCACCGGCCCAAACACCTCACGCTGCACGATTTCATCCTCCTGACGAGCACCGGCCAACAGCGTCGGCTGGAAATAGTACCCAGGGCCGTTAACCCGCTCACCACCGGTCACCACCTGCACATGCGGCAACGCCTTGGCTCGCTCGACAAAACCCACCACCCGCTCCAGATGCTGAGCGGTAATCAACGGGCCCAGTTCGCTGCTGGCCTCTTCCGGCGGGCCGATCTTCAGGCTGCCGATAGCCTCGCCCAACGCCTTCACCAACTGCGGATAGATGCCTTTCTGCGCGTAAATGCGACAGGCGGCGGTGCAGTCCTGACCGGCGTTGTAGAAGCCAAAGCTACGGATCCCTTCCACCACCTGTTGCAGGTCGGCGTCGTCAAACACCAGCACCGGCGCCTTGCCCCCCAGCTCCATATGGGTGCGCTTAATGCCGGATGCGGTATGGCCAATGATATGTTCGCCGGTGGCGATTGAGCCGGTCAGGGATACCATGCGCACTTTGTTATGGCCGGTCAGCCTGTCACCGACGCTGGCACCACGACCAAACAGGACGTTGAGCACGCCCGGCGGGAACAGTCCGGCGGCCAGTTCAGCCAGCTTGAAGGTGGTCAGTGGAGTTTGTTCCGACGGCTTAAGCACCACGCAATTGCCCGCCGCCAGGGCCGGAGCCAGCTTCCACGCCGCCATCATCAACGGGTAGTTCCAGGGGGCGATCGAGGCGACGACGCCCAGGGGATCACGGCGGATCATCGAGGTGTGTCCAGCCAGATATTCACCGGCCGCCAGCCCGCTCAAACAACGGCTGGCCCCGGCGAAAAAGCGAAAGACGTCGGCCACACCCGGCAGCTCATCATTCAGCACGCAGTGATAAGGTTTGCCGCAGTTAATCGATTCCAGGCGAGCAAAGGTTTCCGCATGGCTGTCGATCAAATCTGCCAGCTTCAGCAGATGTTCAGCCCGCTCCTTCGGCGTGGTCTGCCCCCAGTGTTCAAAGGCGGCGTCGGCCGCCAGCACCGCCTGATCGACCTGCTCTGCACTGGCTTCAGCCACCTGTACCACTACCTCTCCGGTTGCCGGGTTATACACCGGCAACAACGCGCCCTGGCCGGTAACCAGTTGGCCGTTAATCAACAGTTGGCTTTGCATAGGATTATCCTTTTATAAGATGTCTGGTACGCATTAGGGTCAAGAGGCTATTTATTTGCCGCTGCCAGCGACGCTTTCACCGCCCTTGGTCAGGTAATAGGCCCCCAAAATCGGGATCATGGTCAGCAACATCACCGACAGCGCCACCACGTTGGTGATCGGCACATCGCGCGGACGACCGAGCTGATTGAGCAGCCACAGCGGCAGCGTGCGCTCATGCCCGGCGGTAAAGGTGGTAACAATGATTTCATCAAACGACAGTGCGAACGCCAGCATGCCACCGGCCAGCAATGCTGAACCCAGGTTGGGCAACATCACGTAGCGGAAGGTTTGCCAACCGTCGGCACCGAGATCCATGGAAGCCTCGATCAGGCTATGGGAAGTCCGGCGGAAACGAGCGATGACATTGTTGAATACGATCACCACGCAGAAGGTGGCATGACCGATCACGATGGTCAGTACTCCCGGCTCGATATTCAGCGCCTTGAACGCCGCCAGCAGCGCCAGACCGGTAACAATGCCCGGCAGCGCGATCGGTAACAGCAGCAACAGTGAAATGCTGTCCTTACCGAAGAAATCACGCCGGTACAGCGCCGCCGCCGCCAGGGTGCCCAGCACCAGCGCCACCGCCGTCGCCAGCGCAGCAATCTGCGCGGAAAGCAGCATCGCATCGATAATGTCCTGCCGACCGGCAGCGACGCTAAACCAATGCAGCGTAAAGCCCTTCGGCGGGAAACTGAACGCCGCATCCTCGGTGTTGAAGGCATAGATGGCGATAATCGCCAGCGGGAAATGCAAGAAAATCAGACCGCCCCAGGCGGCCAGTTTCAGCCCTAATGGTGCGCGCTCAGAGTGCATCGAAGGCCCCCAGACGTTTCACAATGGAAAGATAAATCGCGATCAACACAATCGGCACCAGGGTAAAGGCCGCTGCCATTGGCATATTGCCGATCGCCCCTTGCTGGGCGTACACCATGCTGCCGATGAAATAGCCCGGCGGCCCCACCAGCTGCGGCACAATAAAGTCCCCCAGCGTCAGCGAGAAGGTGAAGATCGACCCGGCGGCAATGCCCGGCACCGCCAACGGCAGGATCACGTAACGGAAAGTCTGCGACGGACGCGCACCCAAATCCGCCGAGGCATGCAGCAACGAAGGCGGCAGGCGTTCCAGCGCCGCCTGGATCGGCAGGATCATGAACGGCAGCCAGATATAAACAAACACCAGAAAACGCCCCAACCCCGAGGTCGACAGGGTATTGCCTCCAACGCCCGGCACGGTGAGGATTGCCGCCAACACCGGCTCCAGCCCCAGATGTTGCAGGAACCACTGCGCCACACCATCCTTTGCCAGCAGCAGCGTCCAGGCGTAGGCCTTGACGATATAGCTGGCCCACATCGGCATCATCACCGCGATATAAAAGAACGCTTTGACGCGGCCACTGGTGTAACGCGCCATGTAGTAAGCAATCGGGAACGCCAACACCGCACTGGCCAGCGACACCAGCACCGCCATGGTCAATGTGCGCAGAATAATGTCGTAGTTGGCCGGGTTGAACAGCGCCCGCAGGTTATCGAAGGTCAGATCCGGCGTCACCGTCATGGTGAAGTCGTCGAAAGTATAAAATCCCTGCCACAGCAGCGTCAGTAATGAGCCAAGGTACACCGCGCCGAACCACAACAGCGGTGGAACCAATAACAGCAACAGGTACAGCGTCGGCCGGCGATAGAGAAAGGTCGACAGGGCGCGCAGAGTACCGCGGCGCGGCGCGGGATAGTCGATGCTCATCTCCATCTCACCTCTCCTCCAGCAGGGGCACCATCGCCTCACGTGACCAGCAGGCGGTGACCGGCTGACCGATCAGATGCTGCTGCCCAGCGGCATGCCACTGAGGATTCGCCTCGCTGACCAGCAGTTTCTCACCGCTGCTCAACGCAATTTCGTAGCGCGTGGCCGCCCCCTGATAATGGATCTCTTGCAGCAATCCCTGCACCTGGATTTCACCCTGCGCGGCACCGGCCTGATCCATTAGGCGAATATGCTCGGGGCGGATCGAGAAAGTGGCGGTCTGGCCGAGTAAACGCTGAGCCAGTTCGCTGCGCACCACGTTAGAGGTGCCGACAAACTCGGCAACAAACGGCGTCTTCGGCCGCATGTACAGCTCACGCGGCGCATCCACCTGCTCGATTCGCCCGTTGTTGAACACCGCCACCCGGTCAGACATCGACAAGGCTTCGCTCTGATCGTGGGTGACGAAAATAAAGGTGATCCCCAGTTGGCGCTGCAGCTTTTTCAACTCGCCCTGCATCTGTTCACGCAGCTTGAGGTCCAGCGCGCCCAGCGGTTCGTCCAGCAACAGCACCCGCGGTCGGTTCACCAATGCGCGGGCCAGTGCGACCCGTTGGCGCTGGCCACCGGAAAGATGCGCCGGCTTACGCTCGGCCACGAAACCCAGCGCCACGCTGTCCAGCGCCTCCTGTGCCCGGGCCAGCCGTTCACGTTTGGCGACGCCCTTCACCATCAATCCATAGGCGACGTTTTCCAGTACCGACATGTGCGGGAACAGGGCGTAATCCTGGAATACGGTATTCACGTCGCGCTGGTACGGCGGCAGGTTGGCCGCCTCCTGCCCGTGAATGCGGATCGAGCCGGCGCTGAGTTGTTCAAAGCCGGCGATCAGTCGCAGGCAGGTGGTTTTGCCCGAGCCGGAAGGCCCGAGCATGGAGAAGAATTCCCCGTCCTGTATCTCGATAGAAACCCGATCCACGGCACGAACCTCGCCGAAGCTCCGCGAAACATCGATAAATTGCACGGCAATGGTCATGATCTGCGCTCCTGAAAGGCATTAATCGGGCGTAGCAGGCTACGCCCTCCGCGGGTTACCGACCGCCCATGATGGCGATATAGTCCTGAGTCCAGCGGCTGTACGGCACGAACTTGCCGCCCTGCGCCTGCGGAGTTTTCCAGAAGGCAATCTTGTCGAACTGGTTGAAGCCGTTGGTTTCACAACCTTTGTCGCCCAGTAGCGTGCTGGCCTTGCAGCCCGCCGGTGATGCCGGTACCGAACCAAACCAGGCGGCAACATCGCCCTGCACTTTCGGCTCCAGCGACCAGTTCATCCACAGGTAAGCACAGTTCGGATGCTTGGCATCACTGTGCAGCATGGTGGTGTCCGCCCAACCGGTAACCCCCTCTTTCGGGAACACGGTGCCAATCGGCTGGCCTTCTCCTTTCAGAGCATTGGCCTGATAGGGCCAGGCGCTGGAGGCCACCACGCCTTCGTTTTTGAAATCGCTCATCTGCACCGAGGTGTCATGCCAGTAGCGGTGGATCAAAGCATGCTGGGTGCGCAACAGCTTCAAGGCGGCCTGATACTGCTCTTCGTTCAGTTGGTACGGATCGCTGATGCCAAGCTGCGGTTGCGTGGCCTTCAGGAACAGCGCCGCATCGGCGATGTAAATCGGCCCGTCATAGGCCTGCACCCGGCCCTGATTGGTCTTGCCGTCCGGCAGGTTCTGCTGCTGGAACACTACCGCCCAGCTGTCTGGCGGCGTTGGGAAGGTTTTGGTGTTGTACATCAGCAGGTTTGGCCCCCACTGATAAGGCGTGCCGTAGGTTTTGCCGTCAACGGTGTACCAGGCACCGTTCAGCAAACGCGGGTCGATGTTTTTCCAGTTGGGGATCAGCGCAGTGTTGATTGGCTGCACCCGTTTACCGAAGATCAATCGCAGCGAGGCGTCGCCGGAAGCGGTGACCAGGTCATAGCCGCCCTTGGCCATCAGGCTGACCATTTCATCGGAGGTGGCGGCGGTTTTCACATTCACCGCGCAGCTGGTTTGCTTTTCAAACTGGCTGACCCAGTCATAGTTTTTATCGGACTGGCCACGTTCGATATAGCCCGGCCAGGCAATGATATCCAGTCGCCCTTCGCCCTTGCCCAGCGCCTGCGGCAAGTCTGCCGCCTGGGCCAGGCCGCAAAGCACGGTGAAACAGAGTGCGGAAACTGTGGTGGTGACTGCGGTAGTTTTTCCCATCGTAATAACCCCTGTGTTGCGTATCTGTGTGCGGCAGGGAACGGCTGCCGCTGTAGTTTTCATTAGAAGCTGGCTTTAAACTTCGCCATTACATGCCTGACTACGCTGTAGTCCTGCAGTGAATCACTGGAAAGATCTTTGCCGTAGCCGGAGCGTTTCAGACCGCCGTGTGGCATCTCACTCGCCAGGGTGAAATGGGTGTTGATCCAGGTGCTGCCGTATTGCAGATGTGCGGCGATATGCAGCGCCCGATCGATATTCTGCGTCCAGACCGACGAGGCCAGACCGTATTCGGAATCGTTGGCCCAGTTGACCGCCTGCTCCAGATGTTCGAAGCGGGTGACACTCACCACCGGGCCGAATACCTCGCGCTGGACGATTTCGTCGCTTTGCAGGCAGCCGGCCAGCAGCGTGGGTTGGTAATAGAAACCCGGACCGGAGTGCGCGGCGGCGCCGGTAATCAATTCAATATGCGGCTGGCTGAGCGCTCGCTCGACAAAGCTGGCCACGCGATCGCGCTGGCGGCTGCTGATCAGCGGGCCGATTTCGTTATCTTCATCGCGCTTGCGGGCAAAACGCAGGCTGGCAACCGCCTCGCCCAGCGCTTCCACCAACTTCGGATAGATCCCCGCCTGCGCGTAGATGCGGCAGGCGGCGGTGCAGTCTTGCCCAGCGTTGTAGTAGCCGTAGGTGCGGATGCTGTTGACCACTTCATCCAGATCGGCGTCGTCACAGACAATCACCGGGGCCTTGCCGCCCAGTTCGAGATGCGTGCGTTTAACGCTTTTCGCCGCGGCCTGCAGAATTTTTTGCCCGGTGACAATATCGCCGGTCACCGAGACCAAACGCACCTGCGGATGCCCGACCAGATGGCTACCGACCCCTTCGCCACCGCCATAGATGATATTCAGCACGCCCGGCGGCAGGATGTCCTGCAGTGCAGGCACCAGCGCAAGAATGGTCAGCGGGGTATGTTCGGAAGGTTTGAATACTACGGTGTTGCCCGCCGCCAGCGCCGGCGCGATCTTCCACGCCGCCATCATCAACGGGTAGTTCCATGGCGCAATCGAGGCCACCACGCCAATGGGGTCGCGGCGGATCATCGAGGTGTGCCCTTCAATATATTCACCGGCCAGTTGCCCCTGCTGGGTGCGCACCGCACCGGCAAAGAAACGAAACACGTCGACGGCCGCCGGCAGATCGTCATTGAGCGCCTGATGCAGTGGTTTGCCGCAGTTGAGCGCCTCCAGACCGGCCAGGCGCGGGGCCTGCCGTTCGATGGCATCGGCAATACGTAGCAGAATGGAAGCACGGTAGGCCGGTGTGGTGCGCGACCAGTGGCCGAAAGCCTGCTGCGCCGCCTTAACCGCACTGCCGACCTGCGCCGATGAGGCTTCGGTGATGGAAACCAGCGTTTCGCCATTGGCCGGATTAACGATGCACTCCTGCTGGCCTTCGCCTTCGACCGACTGACCGTTAATGAATTGCTGACAGGATAAACCTGAAAGGAGGTGCACATCTGCCATGGTGTATTGCCCCTAAGTGACCAAAACGTTAACCAAATGTGAATAAGTTAGTTTCAATCAGACTAAGCGAGCATCAGGCAGCCAACAAATTCTAAATACTGAACGCCGCGTTCGATTAAATCGAATGCTTCAGTCCGGCAGCGTGCATATTGCCATTCTCACGGGCGATGGTGAGGAAAGGCGTGACCAGCTCCGGCCGCGCACTGCCGCGTCGCCAGGCCAGGCCGATGTCGAGCGGCTCCAGCAGATCCACCAGCTTGCGGGCCTCAATCATGTTGCCCTCCAGCGACCAGGCGCGATAGGCCATGTCCGGCAGGATTGAGACACCCATGCCCGCCGCTACCAGGCTGCGCACCGCTTCCGTCGAACCGGTTTTCATGGCGATCTCCGGTTTCACTCCGGCACGCGCCCAGATACGCCGCGCATGCACGTCCATTTCGTCGGCATTCAGCTGGATCAGCGGCAGCTTCGCCACATCCGCCAACCCGATACTTTCATGATCCAGCAACGGATGCAGCGGCGGTAACCACAGACGATAAGGCGAGTGCATCAGCACTTCGGTCTGTAGCGCATCACGATCCTCAATATTCGACAGTATCAGAACGCCGATATCGATCTCCCCGCTCACCAGCAGGTGCTCAATATAAGGACGTTCGTCTTCGATCATCTGAATGGTGACATTGGGATAGGCCGATTTAAACCGCTTGAGCAGTTCGACCAAAAAGTACCCGGCCACCAGGCTGGTCACGCCAATGGTCAGCTTGCCGGTCAGGCTTTCGGTACCCAGTTGCAGGCTGCGCTTGGCGTTATCCACCGTGGCGAGGATCAGGTAAGACTGGCGCAGAAACTGATGGCCCTGATGCGTCAGGTTCATGCCCTTGGCGTGGCGATCAAACAGCCGCACGCCAATGTCGGTCTCCAGTTGCTGGATGGCCAGCGTCAGCGAGGATTGGGAAACGAACACCGCTTGGGCGGCGGCGGAGATCGATCCGGTTTCCGCTACGGCAATGAAGTGGCGAATTTGGCGTAGCGTCATCATAGGTCACAACCTCAATCAAAACAGTTGGATTGAGTGTAGATGTCGTTCGCAAAGCGATCGGGAAAACTATTAAAAACGCGACAGCTTTCGCTTTTTTAGAATGCTCACAACAGGAATGACTGCAAAAGAAGGAGGAGTCGGCAGGAGCAGAACAGCAGATGGCAGATACAACAAGGGCGCAGTATTAAACCACGCCCCCAACCGACTGATAAAGCCTGTTATTAGGGAGAGCGTGCCGAAGGGGTCGTAGCAGCTTTAGCTGCCGGAGCGCCCCTCGGTGCGCTAGGCCCGAGTATCTCAATAAATTAGATTGCTTCTTCGTCCTGCTCGCCGGTACGGATGCGCACTACGCGTGCCACGTCGAAGACAAAGATTTTACCATCGCCGATTTTGCCGGTTTGCGCGGTCTGCATGATGGTCTCGACGCAGGTATCGACGATATCGTCGGCCACCACGATCTCAATTTTCACCTTCGGCAGAAAATCGACCATGTACTCCGCGCCACGGTACAGCTCGGTGTGGCCCTTCTGGCGGCCGAAGCCTTTCACTTCGGTGACGGTCATCCCGGTAATGCCAACCTCAGCCAGCGCTTCACGGACATCATCCAGTTTGAACGGCTTGATAATAGCGTCGATCTTTTTCATCTTGTTTCCTTTACCAATTTTTGCGGCCAAAGCCGGATGTGATTGGGTAGCGGCGGTCTTTGCCGAAATTGCGGGCGGTGATGCGTGGCCCGACGGCGGCCTGACGCCGTTTGTATTCGTTGATATCCACCAGGCGGATAACCTTGCGCACGATCGCCTCGTCGAAGCCTTCGGCCACCAGATCGGCAACCGACTTATCGCGTTCGACGTAACCTTCCAGGATTGCATCCAGAATGTCGTACGGCGGCAGGCTGTCCTGATCGAGCTGATCCGGTGCCAGCTCTGCGGACGGTGGACGATCGATAACCCGCTGCGGGATCACGTATGAGACGGTGTTACGGTATTCGGACAGCTTGAACACTAGCGTTTTCGGTACGTCTTTCAGCACGTCGAAGCCACCTGCCATATCACCATACAGCGTGGCGTAACCTACGGCCATCTCGCTTTTGTTGCCGGTGGTCAACACGATGCTGCGGCGCTTGTTGGACAGCGCCATCAACACCACGCCGCGGCAGCGTGCCTGCAGGTTCTCTTCGGTGGTGTCGCGTTCGGTACCGGCAAACATTGGCGTCAGCTGGCCCATAAAGGCGTCGAACATAGGTTCAATAGAGACGATGTCGAATTCAATGCCGAGGATTTCAGCTTCTTCTTTGGCGTCAGCGATACTGATATCCGCGGTGTAGCGGAACGGCATCATCAGCGCCTGCACTTTATCTTTGCCCAAGGCATCGACGGCAATCGCCAGCGTCAGCGCCGAATCGATACCGCCAGACAACCCCAGTACCGCGCCCTTAAAGCCGTTTTTAGTGACGTAATCGCGCACCGCCAACACCAGGGCTTCGTACACCTGCGCCAACTGCGGCAGCTCGGCCGCCGGGGCGGTCATTGGCACCACCTCCAGCTCATTGAGCTCAAGCAGGGTCACCTGCTCGGCAAACGCCGTCAGGCGATGGGTCATATTGCCGGCCGCATCGAACACCTTCGAACAACCGTCGAAAATCAGCTCATCCTGCCCGCCAATCTGGTTCAGATACACCAGCGGCAGATGGGTACGTTGGCAATGGCCGGCCATTAACGTTTTGCGGATATACGGTTTTTCGCGGTTGTACGGCGAGGCGTTGATCGACAAAATCATTTCGGCACCGGCCGCCTTGGCGGCATCGACCGGCCCTGGGAACCACAAATCTTCGCAAATCAGCAGGCCCAATTGATAGCCTTTCAGCTCAACCACGCAGGTTTCACTACCGGCCTGGAAGTAGCGTTTCTCATCGAAAACGCCGTAGTTCGGCAACTGCTGCTTGAAGTAACGCGCCAGCAACTGCCCTTCAGAAAACAGCGACAGCGCATTATACAGCTTGTCGTCTTCGCGCCACGGATGGCCAACCAGAATGGCGACCTCGGCAGATGCCTGCTGCAGACGTTGCAGCTGCGCGTCACAGCGCTGGTAAAAATCGTTGCGGTACAGCAGGTCTTCCGGCGGATAGCCGGAGAGCGCCAACTCGGTGAACATGACCAGATCGGCTCCCGCCTTCTGCTGCTCTTGCACGGTTTGCAACATGCGCTCGGTGTTGCCTTCAATGTCACCGACCAGCAGATTCAGCTGGGCCAGTGCGATGGAAAGTGATCTGCTCATTGTTTAGGATCCCGCTTAATACGTTCCATGGTGCTCTGTGTTGGGCCACGCCACAAACAAGAGAACGGAGTGTAAATCATTCCGCCGCGTTTGTTGAGAACCTGCGTGCGCAGGCTGCGGCGGAAAACATCATTCTTTAAAATCGTTGGCGTCCAGTTCATGACGCGACAGCAATTTATAAAACTCGGTACGGTTGCGGCCTGCCATGCGCGCGGCCTGGGTCACGTTACCCTTGGTGATCTGCAACAGCTTGCGCAGATAGTGCAATTCAAACTGATTGCGTGCCTCGACAAAGGTCGGCAAGGCGGTATTTTCCCCTTCCAACGCCTGCTCAACCAGCGCTTCGCTGATCACCGGCGCAGAAGTCAGGGCCACACACTGCTCGATGACGTTCACCAGTTGGCGCACGTTGCCCGGCCAGGTGGCGGTCATCAGGCGTTTCATGGCGTCCGTTGAGAAGCTGCGAACGAAGGGTTTGTGTCGCTTGGCCGATTCGCGCAGCAGATGATTGGCCAGCAGCGGGATATCCTCGGCACGCTCATTCAACGCCGGGATCTTCAGGTTCACCACGTTCAGGCGGTAGTACAAATCCTCGCGGAATTCGTTTTTCGCCATCGCCTTTTGCAGATCGCGGTGAGTGGCGGAAATAATGCGGACGTCGATGTCCAGATCGCGGTTGCTACCCAGCGGGCGCACCTTGCGCTCCTGCAATACGCGCAACAGCTTGACCTGCAGCGAAAGCGGCATATCGCCGATCTCGTCGAGGAACAGCGTGCCGCCGGCAGCCGCCTGGAACAGCCCTTCGCGGCTGCTGACCGCGCCGGTAAAGGCCCCTTTGGCATGGCCAAACAGCTCGGACTCCAGCAGTTGCTCCGGCAACGCCCCACAGTTAATGGCGATAAACGCCTTTTTACCGCGAGGACTGGCGCCGTGGATCGCCTGTGCCAACACCTCTTTACCGGTGCCGCTGTGGCCGTTAATCAATACGCTGACGTCCGACTGCGCCACCATTTTTGCCTGCTCCAGCAGGCGCAGCATAATCGGGCTGCGGGTGACGATGTCTTCACGCCAACTGTCATCACCGGCCGGCAGTGACAGCGATAGGGCATCGTCGATGGCTTTATACAGCGCATCACGATCCACCGGTTTGGTCAGGAAGCTGAACACCCCTTGCTGGGTAGCCGCCACCGCGTCCGGGATTGAACCATGGGCGGTAAGAATGATCACCGGCATGCCGGGCTGATGCTTCTGGATTTCGGCAAACAGCGCCATGCCGTCCATTTCATCCATCCGCAGATCGCTGATCACCAGATCAATCTTCTCACGCCCTAACAGGCGCAGCGCTTCCTGGCCGCTTTCGGCGGTGGTGACATGAAAACCTTCGCTGGTCAGGCGCATCCCCAGCAGCTTAAGCAGGCTGGGATCGTCGTCAACCAATAACAAATTGGCCGGTTTGCGTGCGGTCATTGCGCGTGAGACTCCTTGTTAGCGGGGGGCGGCGCGTAGGTATCTTCCGGCTCCACCGGTAAAGCGGTACCCTTCTCAGGTTCAGCATCCGATTCTGCTGCCTTGGCCGGCGCAACTTTCTTGCCCGTGGCGTCAGTTTTTTGCTGCGTGCCGCCGTTGTCCGGGATGTCACTCTGCATCTGCTTGCGCGAAGAGAGCTGGCGTTCAATATCGGTCAGGTTTTCCAGCTTGCGCGAGGTATCCTGCAACTGTGCCTGTAAACGTATCTGGCTCTGACGCAGCGTATCTATCTGGCTGTCGGAGCTTTCCTGCAGGTGCTGATAGCGCGCCTTTTCATCAAACAGGGTGATCTGCAGTACCTGCTGTTGACGCCACAGCTGCAACAGCGGGCGCAGTGAGCTTGGGAACTCCATGCGGTAACTGTTCAGACGGTCGATCATCTGGCGACGTTCGCCAGAGGTCGGCTCGGCACTGGCCAACAGGATACTTTGCTTGAAAATACCGTCCCAGCTGTTACCAGGCAGGGTTTTCGCCAGCGCACGCGCCTGGGTTGAACCGATACGATCGGCACAGTCCATGGCTCGCAGCCAGTAAAGTGAGTTATTCAACGCGTCTTTTTCGTCGAGCGGCCACAGGCTGTCGCAGGCTGCGATGCGATAATCCACCACTTTGGTGTCCGGGATCGCTTCCTGCTGCGGCTGATTCAGGCCACCGCTAACCGCACGATCGACGCAACCCGCCAACAGAAACGGCATAAAAAGAACGCTGCCTAAAAAGGAAAATCGACGCTTGCCGAGCGGCGTGCCCTGTGTGGCACGCGGTGAACGTTCGGTCTGCGAGAGACGAAGGCGTTTAGACCATGTGTACATTATTATTCATTCTCGGCGGTTAATGGCAATTCAATACGGAAGCAGACGTCGGTGCCGGCGACTTCAACCAACTGCAGTTCGCCACGCATGCGGCGGATACAATCCTGCGCAATGCTCAGCCCCAGACCGCTTCCTTTTACCGCCCCTTTTCGCTGGTGACTACCCTGGAAAAAAGGCTCAAAAATCATGGTTCTCTCGGCTTCGGGGATCGGCGTGCCGCTGTTGGCGACATCAATCTGCACCCGTTGCCCAACCTGACGGCTGCGGATCCAAATGTTACCGGATTCCTTGCCGTAGTGCACCGCATTGGAGTAGAGATTATCCAGCACGCGCATTAATAGCGTAGGCTCTGCCCAGCATATTTCCGCATCCAATTGGATCTCGGTGCGGATCAATTTTGCCCGGGCCGGCAAACTGTGTGCCGCCACCACCATTTCGACCATCTCTTTCAGCTCGACATTCTCATGCTCTGCCGGGCCATCGGCCAGTTTGCGGTTGTAATCCAGCAGTTGTTCAATCAGTTGCTGCAGGTGACGGCTGCTGCCGTCGAGAATGGTTACCACCTCTTTCTGATCGGAGGTCAGCGGACCGGCCACTTCGTCCGCCAGCAATTCGGTGCCCTCACGCATGCTGGCCAACGGCGTCTTCAGCTCATGCGAGATATGGCGCAGGAACTCATGGCGCTGCGACTCCAGCCACGCCAGACGTTCACTCAGCCAAATAATGCGCTGAGCCAGAGAACGCAGTTCACGCGGTCCTTTGAAAGAGTCGGTACTGCCCAACGCCCGACCTTCCCCCAGGCGGTTGATCATTCGCTCTACCGCTTTTACCGGGCCGATAATCATCCGGGTGAATAACACCACCAGCATTACGCTGACCAGAAACAGCATCAATGCCTGCCAGCCGAAGAACTGACCGCGCTCGGCAATCGCCTGCTGTAACTGCTGGCCGCGAGAGAACACCACGGCGCGCGTGGCCTGCACCATTTCGGCATTGGAACGCGAGAATGACTCCAGCAACGTCGAAGCCTGTGCGTCCGGGCCGCTGCTTTGGCATTTAATCGCCGCAAGCTGGGTCAGCAGATCGCGCAAGGTTTGATAATAGCGTTCATCCGGCAGGATCGGCGCGTGGGCATCGAGCATCTGTGAATACTGTTTGCGCTGGTTTTGGTACAACCGCGCCAGAGTGGGATCGACCAGTACGCAATACTGGCGGTAACTGCGTTCCATTTCCAGCGCCACGCTGGTCATTGCCTCACTGCGTCGCGCATCCACCAGCGTGGTGCGGTTGATGTCTGCCGCCTGCGCGCTGAGGTGATCCAGGCTCTGGTAAGCCTGATAGGCCAGCACCAGCAGTGGCAGCAGCACCAGCAGGAACGCCATCAGCACCAGTTGGCGCAGCGATCGGGGAAATAAACGCCATCTTTTCAATGAAATCATCTCACTGTCTCTAGTTGCTTTGATGGTGACTGCTCCTCGCCGTAAACGGCAAGGCTTCCCACTTCTCAGGCCGCTACCGTCTGTACGACGGATTTACGCTGGCCTCCATGGGCAGAAACGACGAGCCCCGCCGCCTGTAATTCCATTATCCCCTGGCGCTGGATATTGATTGCCGCATTTACATCACGATCATGTTCTATTCCACACTCAGGACATTGCCAAATACGCTTATGTAACGGCATCTCCGACATTTTGTGACCGCAGCAATGACAGGTTTTCGAACTGGCAAACCATGGATCCAGTTTGACCAGATGTACACCTTTCTCTGCTGCCTTATATTCCAGCTTTGTAATGAATCCATTCCAGCCTGCGTCCCCAATGGCGCGTGCCAGCCTGCGATTTTTCATCATATTCGCCGTTTTCAGCGTCTCGACAATGATCGCTTGGTTTTCGTCAACCATTGCGCGAGATAATTTATGTTGGAAATCTGCACGGGCAGAGGCGACTCGTTCGTGCACCGCCGCAAGCTGCACCCGGGATTTTCGCCGATTGGCGCTCCCCTTTTGCTTACGGGATAACGCTTTCTGCTTTCTGCGCAGATTGAGACTGCCATTGATAAGGTAGCGTGGATTGGTGATCTTTTTGCCGTCCGATTTGATAACGTAATGCGTCAGCCCCATATCCAGCCCGGTAACACAGGATATTCGGGTTAGCTTCGCTGGTACTTTCGTACCATCATCACAGAGTATCGACGCATAAAATTTCCCTGTGGCGGAACGACTCAACGTCATACTTTTCAGCGTGCCTGCGGTTTCACGATGCAAACGTGCTGCAATCGGCGGGATTTTCGGGATTTTGATTGCGCCGTCGAGCACCTTAACACCGACACAATGATAGCTAGACTGTCTGCCGTGTTTTCTCTTAAAAACAGGAAAGCGCGCTTTCAGCTTCGGATTAAAAAAATGGGCAAAGGCCGCATCAAGATTAATGACAGCCTGCTGTAAGGCGATTGAATCATATTCTTTAAGCCATAGGTACTTGCGGGATTTTTTCGCCACGGCCAGCAGAGGCTTCAGGTCTTTGCGGGGGCTTAAGTTAACACCGTGCCGTTTGTACGCCTGTTTTTTGATATGCAGAGCTTTGTTATACGCAAATCGAACCGCGCCAAACTGGGCATTAATGAATGCGGCCTGTTCCGGTGTCGGATAGATGCGTACTTTTGTGGCTCTTAACATCGTCAACGCTCATTAATATAATTATTTCATTTTAACAGGTTAAGTGCATATGTCATGTGATGGTGAATAAACTGAAATCGGTATCGTCGCGTTGACTACACCAATAAAATACACATTTGCGGATCCAAAGCAAAACAGGGCTTCTGTGGTCAAGATTGTATTTTGTCTGTAGCACTGGCGATGCAACGATTGAAATGCTCAGAGCCTATGTTCAAAGCCAGTCAACACCTGGCTAATCTTTAAAAGCCCTCGGTTTTTTTTGCTAACCGAGTCGCCGATGAGAGGAAAGCCCGGCGTTCAGCGCAGCGTCAGGAAAATAACGGCAAGTGGGCCTTGGGCAGAAGTTTGCGTTTGGATCTGTCGCTAATGAAAGAGGGGTAAACAGGACTTTGAAGATTTGACGCTGGGGCAGAGCTGCCCCATCGCAAGAATGTGTGGATGCCCTTGAATCTCGTCCCCAGGGTGATGTAGCACATGGCTGGCATCGAACAGGACGAATAGCATCCGTACGTATCCGGGATTGATGAACACTCATCACAGTTGGATACAGGCGGTGCCTCACTCCACGTGTCGCCCGATGCTTGATAAAGCGCTTGCGCGTCTGTTATCGGTTTGGTTGGACGATAGGCACCATTTCTTTGGCATCATTCGGAGGCTTATGAGGCAACAATTCCGTCTAAATACGGGGCCGTCATAAATAGTTGAATGAGCAACTGGGCAGAATAATGCACTTAGCGTGCCAACTTTTCAAGTTATTTTTAATTCATTGATATTTATTAATAAAATATTTATTCACTGTCAAAATACACAAATTAACCGCGTATCCGGCGAAGAAAAAAACGCCACCCTGTCGCCAAAAGCCGACAACTTAAGCCAATTAATTTTACACTATTATAAATCAATGAGTTACGTGTCTCTTTTTAGAGACAGTTAAAATAGCCGCTGTCGCAAAATGCCGACAACTGCCAGCGAGAAAAAAAATAAAAAGGGGCGCAATCTCTTGCGCCCCTCAGGCTACCGCTAAATGCTCGCTTAACCCAGTTGCTTACGGGCGTTGCGGAACATACGCATCCACGGACTGTCTTCGCCCCACTCTTCCGGATGCCACGAGTTGCTGACGGTGCGGAATACCCGCTCCGGATGCGGCATCATCACCGTCGCGCGGCCATTGCTGCTGGTCACTGCGGTGATCCCGTTCGGTGAACCGTTCGGGTTGGCTGGGTAGGTTTCCGTGACCTGACCGGCATTATCGACAAAGCGCAACGCCACCAGGTTATGGTGCTCCAGAGCCGCCAGATGTGCAGCATCGCGCACCTCGACGTACCCTTCACCGTGCGAGACGGCGATCGGCATGCGTGAACCCGCCATACCCTGCATGAACAGCGACGGGCTGGCCGCCACTTCCACCAGGCTGAAACGCGCTTCAAAACGGTCTGACAAATTGCGTACGAAACGCGGCCAATGTTCAGCCCCAGGGATCAGGTCGCGCAGGTTCGACATCATCTGGCAACCGTTACACACGCCCAACGCCAGGGTCTGCGGACGGTGGAAGAAGGATTCGAACTCGTCACGGACGCGATCGTTGAACAGAATCGACTTCGCCCAGCCTTCACCGGCGCCCAGTACGTCACCGTACGAGAAGCCACCGCAGGCCACCAGCGTATGGAAGTCCTGCAGGTCGCGACGGCCTTCCAGCAAATCGCTCATATGCACGTCTACCGCATCAAAACCGGCGCGATGGAATGCTGCCGCCATCTCAACGTGAGAGTTAACCCCCTGCTCACGCAGTACCGCCACTTTAGGACGTGCGCCCTTGGCGATGTACGGCGCAGCAATGTCTTCTTCCGGAGCAAAGCTCAGTTTGACGTTCAGACCAGGGTCGCGCTCATCCTGCTTGGCCTGGTGTTCCTGATCGGCACATTCCGGGTTATCACGCAGGCGCTGCATCTGCCAGGTGGTTTCCGCCCACCAGGTGCGCAGCGTGGCGCGGCTTTCGCTGTATACCGCTTTATCGCCCTGTGTGATCACAAAGCGATCGCCAGTCTGCACGCTGCCGATGTGATGAACATTGTCCGTCAGGCCGTGCTGAGCAAATACCTGCTGTACCGCTGCAAGCTGGTCAGCCGTAACCTGGATCACTGCGCCCAACTCTTCGTTGAACAGCGCAGCCAGCGCATCGTCGCCCAGCGCTTTGATATCCACCTGCACGCCGCAGTGGCCGGCAAACGCCATTTCCGCCAACGTGACCAGCAGGCCGCCGTCGGAACGGTCATGGTAAGCCAGCAGCGCGCGATCGGCCACCAACTGCTGCATGGCGTTAAAGAAGCCCGCCAACTGCTCAACGTTGCGCACGTCGGCCGGTTTGTCGCCCAGTTGACGATAAACCTGCGCCAACGCAGTGGCACCCAGCGCGTTATGGCCGTTACCCAGGTCGATCAGCAGCAGTGCGCTGTCGCCCTTATCGGTACGCAGTTGTGGCGTCACGGTGTGGCGGACATCTTCTACACGAGCAAAACCGGTGATCACCAGTGACAGCGGCGAGGTCATTTCGCGCTGTTCGTTGCCTTCCTGCCAGCGGGTTTTCATCGACATCGAGTCTTTGCCCACTGGAATAGTGATCCCCAGCGCCGGACAGAGTTCTTCGCCCACCGCTTTCACCGCTTCATACAGACCGGCATCTTCACCCGGGTGACCGGCTGCCGCCATCCAGTTAGCGGAAAGCTTCACGCGCTTGAGCGAACCGATTTCGGTCGCGGCCAGGTTGGTCAGCGCTTCCCCGACCGCCAGGCGGCCAGAGGCAGCGAAGTCCAGCAGGGCTACCGGCGCACGTTCGCCGATCGACATTGCTTCACCATAATAGCTGTCCAGGCTGGCGGTGGTAACCGCACAGTCGGCCACCGGGATCTGCCACGGGCCGACCATCTGATCGCGTGCCACCATACCGGTCACGGTACGGTCGCCAATGGTGATCAGGAAGGTTTTCTCTGCAACCGCCGGCAGATGCAGTACGCGGTTGACTGCATCATTCAGGGTGATCTCGTCACGCTGCAGCGGCTGGCCTTTGGCCTGCAAACGAGTCACGTCACGCGTCATCTTCGGCGTTTTGCCCAGCAGCACGTCCAGCGGCATGTCGATTGGCTGGTTGTCGAAATGGCTGTCGTTCAGCGTCAAATGTTGTTCTTCGGTGGCTTCACCGATCACCGCATAAGGCGCACGCTCACGGCGGCAAATCTCGTCAAACTGCGCCATCTGCGCCGGTGCAATCGCCATCACATAGCGTTCCTGCGATTCATTACACCAGACTTCCAGCGGACTCATGCCCGGTTCGTCGTTCAGAATATCGCGCAGTTCGAAACGACCACCGCGGCCACCGTCGCTGACCAGTTCAGGCATGGCGTTGGACAAGCCACCGGCACCGACATCGTGGATAAACAGAATCGGGTTTTGTTCGCCCAACTGCCAGCAGCGGTCGATCACTTCCTGGCAACGACGTTCCATTTCCGGGTTGTCGCGCTGTACCGAGGCGAAATCCAGATCGGCATCAGACTGGCCAGAGGCCATGGATGATGCCGCGCCGCCGCCCAGGCCGATATTCATCGCCGGGCCACCCAGCACCACCAGTTTGGCACCGACGGTGATTTCAGCTTTTTGTACGTGGTCGGCACGGATGTTACCGATACCGCCCGCCAGCATGATCGGCTTGTGGTAGCCACGCAGCTCGACGCCGTTATGGCTGTTGACCTGCTCTTCATAGGTACGGAAATACCCCACCAGCGCCGGACGGCCGAATTCGTTATTGAACGCCGCACCGCCCAATGGGCCGTCGGTCATGATGTCCAGTGCCGTCACAATGCGGTCTGGCTTGCCGAAATCCTGCTCCCATGGCTGTTCAAAACCGGGAATACGCAGGTTGGAAACCGAGAAGCCCACCAGACCGGCCTTGGGTTTGGCACCGCGACCAGTCGCGCCTTCGTCACGGATCTCACCGCCGGAGCCGGTAGCCGCACCCGGCCATGGGGAGATCGCCGTTGGGTGGTTATGAGTTTCCACCTTCATCAGGATATGAGCGGCTTCCTGATGGTAGTCATACTGGCCGCTTTCCGGTGCGGCGAAGAACCGACCGACCTGCGAGCCTTCCATCACGGCCGCGTTGTCTTTATATGCCGACAACACGTAATCCGGCGTCTGTTCGAAGGTATTTTTGATCATTTTGAACAGCGACTTCGGTTGCTGTTCGCCGTCGATGATCCAATCGGCATTGAAAATTTTATGGCGGCAGTGCTCGGAGTTGGCCTGCGCGAACATGTAGAGTTCGATATCCGTCGGGTTGCGCCCCAGACCGGTAAAGGCATTCAGCAGATAGTCGATTTCGTCTTCGGCCAGTGCCAGGCCCAGCTTGAGGTTAGCCTGCTCCAGCGCGCTGCGCCCTTCCCCCCAGCATATCGACCCTCTGGTAAGGTGCCGGCTGATGCTGAGCGAACAGTTGCTCCGCCTGTTGCAGGCTGCTGAAGACGGTTTCCATCATGCGGTCGTGCAACAAGGTGGCAAGCTGCTGCCATTGGGCTTCGGTCAGCGCCTCTGCCTTGACGTAGAACGCCAGACCGCGCTCCAGCCGCAGCACCTGCTTCAAACCGCAGTTATGGGCAATATCGCTGGCTTTGGAAGACCACGGAGAAAGGGTACCCGGACGCGGCGTCACCAACAGCAGGCGGCCTTCAGGGGCATGTTCGGCGAGAGAGGGGCCGTACTTGAGCAGGCGCGCGAGCTTGGCGTGCTCTTCGGTATTTAACGGTGCGCTAACATCAGCAAAGTGGACGTACTCGGCGTAGATATCACTGACCGGAAGTTGAGCGTCCTGGCAGCGGGACAGCAGTTTGGTAACACGAAAAGCCGACAAAGCGGGCGAACCACGCAGTATTTCCATAATCAAAGTTCTCTCGTCTTCGAAGCAACTGACTTCAGCACTTCATTGGGCGCAACAGGGGGAAAACGCGCGCCATTATAGAGAATCTACGCCGCCGACGAAACCGTTTGCGTAGCTATTATTGATAAAAGCTCTCCGCCCCCTCGAATTGTCATAACGTGTCAATAAAGTTGCACGCTGGCGTTTTGTTGCGCAAAATGCCCCGGCACTGTTGATTTAACCATAAGAAAAGACTGGTCAGCCGTCGGCAGTGCATGTGTGCCACCACTGGATAACTATTTGAAACGCCTTAAAATAAACTACATTCTAATCGGTGTTGTTACCTTGCTTCTGGCGCTCGCCCTGTGGCCCAATATTACCTGGCGCGGCGGTCAGGGCGGGCAACTCGAAGAGATCAAATCGCGCGGAGAGTTGCGTATCAGTACGCTAAACTCACCGTTGACCTATTTCACCACCAAGCAGGGGCCGAGTGGTCTCGACTACGAGCTGGCAAAACGCTTTGCCAACTACCTGGGCGTGAAACTGGTAGTGATCCCGCACAAGAACATTAATGACCTGTTTGACGATTTGGACGATGACGATGCCGACCTGTTGGCCGCCGGTCTGATCTACAATCAGGATCGCCTCAGCCGCGCGCGCACCGGCCCGGCTTATTATTCCGTTTCCCAACAGTTGGTTTATCGCCTGGGTACGGCGCGGCCAAAAACCTTTGCTGATATTAAAGGCAAACTGGCGGTGGCCTCCGGCTCGGCACACGTCAGCACCCTGAAACAGCTCAAGCAAAGTAAATTCCCGGATCTCAGTTGGGAAGCCTCCAGCGATCTCACCTCCAAAGAGCTGCTCGAGCAGGTGGCCGACGGCAAGCTGGATTATACCCTCGGCGATTCCGTCACCATCGCGCTGTTGCAACGCATCCACCCGCAATTGGCAGTAGCGTTCGACGTCACCGATGAAGAACCGGTCACCTGGTATCTGAAACGCGGCACCGACGACAGCCTGTATGCGGCAATGCTGGACTTCTACAGCCAGATGGTGGATGACGGCACGCTGGCGCGGCTGGAAGAGAAGTACCTCGGCCACGTAGGCAGTTTCGATTACGTCGATACCAAAACCTTCCTGTCCGCCATCGATTCGGTGCTGCCGACCTTCCGTTCGCTGTTTGAAAAGTACGCCAGCGAGATCGACTGGAAGCTGCTGGCGGCCATTGCCTATCAGGAATCGCACTGGAACCCGCAGGCAACCTCACCGACCGGCGTGCGTGGCCTGATGATGCTGACACGAGCCACCGCCGACGGTCTGGGGGTTAACGATCGTCTCGATCCCGAGGAAAGTATTCAGGGCGGTGCCCTCTACCTGCAAAGGCTAATGGCCAAGGTGCCCGACAGCGTGCCGGAAGATGAACGTATCTGGTTCTCACTGGTAGCCTATAACATGGGCTGGGGCCATATGCTCGATGCCCGCAAACTGACCAAAATGCAAAAAGGCAATCCGGACAGTTGGGTCGACGTCAAACAGCGTCTGCCGATGCTCAGCCAGAAACGCTATTACCCGCAATTAACCTACGGCTATGCGCGTGGGCGCGAAGCCTATAACTACGTGGAAAACATTCGCCGCTATCAGGTCAGTCTGGTGGGTTATTTGCAGGAAAAAGAGAGAAAGGCGGCACAGGAAGCGGCCGAACAGGCTGACCTGGGGAAAGGTTATCCGGCCGTTACGCCGGAACTGGCACTGAATTTCTGATTATTCCGGCTTGTTATCTACATCGGTACGCTGCGCTTGTTTCAACGCCCTTTGCTGCTCACGACGCATGCGGAAAAAGTTGCTCAGCGTAGCGGCGCACTCCTCGGCCAGCACGCCGGACAGGATCTCCACCTGATGATTCATGCCGGGGTGGCGCAAAATATCCACCAGCGACCCTGCCGCACCGGTTTTAACATCGGCCGCGCCGTACACCAACCGACGAATACGGCTGTGCACCATAGCGCCTGCACACATCACACAGGGTTCCAGAGTCACGTACAGGGTAGCATTCAGCAGACGGTAGTTCTGTAGCACCGCCCCGCCCTGCCGTAACGCCATGATTTCCGCATGCGCCGTCGGATCGTGGCGGCCAATCGGTCGGTTCCAACCCTCGCCAATCACCTGATTATCCAGCACCAGCAATGCCCCTACCGGCACCTCGCCCTCTTCCTGCGCACGCAGGGCCAACCGCAATGCCTGACGCATCCAGTACTCATCATTATATTCAGTCATTGCATCATTCCTCGTGCACTTTGCGGCGGGCATTATACACAGTAGGGGCGCTGCATGCTGCGCCCGTGTTAGCCGGGGCGAATATATTCGCCCCCTACAGGTGGGCGCAAAGTTGAACTCTGCAGCTTGAAATACAACGGGTATATACTGATTGAATAACGGTGTTTTTCAGGGACAGGAAACATGAAATTCAGCAAAAAAAATGCCGCCGTGGTGCGAAAAGCACTGGACGGTTGGGTGGGTGAAGGCGCGCTGACCCCACAACAACAGCAACAGCTGCTGCAGCATGTAGAAGTGCAGCCCTTCGACTGGCGACGACTGGCGCGTTATGCATTTCTCGCGGCGCTGGCTTCGCTGGTGATAGCCATCAGCAGCCTGTTCGCCGACAGCGAGCTGCTTTACCGCTTGAGCGAATTGTTCCGCTTCGACGCACCGGTGCGCATGACTATCGCTGCCGTAGTAGCCGCACTTTGCTATATCTGGGCGCTGCGCCGCCGTCGTCGCCATCCGGAAAAACGCTACGGTAATGAGGCGGCGCTGTTCGTTGCCGTGCTGTTTACCGCCTGTGCCCTGTGGCAGATGGGCGTCTGGCTGGATAACGGCAGCGGCCGGGTTTCACTGCTGCTGATATTCGCCGCCCTATTGTATGGCGTGATCGGCTGGTTCAGCCGCTCCGGGCTGGTGTGGTGGTTTGCCCTGCTGTCACTCGGCAACGCCTTCGGCGCCGAAACCGGTTATATGTCCGGCTGGGGAGCTTATTGGCTGGGCATGAGTTTCCCGATGCGCTTTATTGCCTTCGGGATGGTCCTAATCGCCGCGGCTTTGCTGTTACGACCGCTGCTCGCCAGTCGCGGGCTGGAACGAGTTTCCCTGGCGATGGGCTTGTTGTATCTGTTTATTGCCCTGTGGCTGCTGTCAATCTTTGGCAACTATGGTGACCTCGACAGTTGGTACAACGCTCGTCAAATAGAACTGTTGCACTGGAGCCTATTGTTCGGCCTGGTCGCCGTCGGCTGCATTTGGCTGGGGCTAAAACGTGACGATGGCATGCTGCGCGGGTTCGGCCTGACTTTCCTTGGCATCAACCTCTATACCCGCTTTTTCGAGTTTTTCTGGGGTGCGATGCCAAAGGCGATTTTCTTTGTGCTGCTCGGTCTGAGCCTGTGGGCATTAGGCCACTACGCTGAAAAAATATGGCAACTGGGCCGCAAACCGCACGACCTGACCGATGATTAACATCCGGCCACGTCTGCAGCGCAGCTAACAACAGGGTGGTTTAAAAGACAACGGGTATACCGCGAAATTGCGATAGATCATAAACGCTTAATAATTAGCGTAGTAATGTTTGAGGCAAGCAATAAAGCTTTTATCAAGGAGTGACTTATGGCTGCCTCAACTTTCTTTATCCCTTCCGTCAATATGATTGGTTCCGGCTGTCTGGACGAAGCGGCAAAGACCATGAAACAACAGGGATTGCGCCACGCATTGATCGTGACCGACAAAGTGTTGAATAACATCGGCGTGGTCGCCCAGGTTCAACAGTTACTCGCCGCGCAACAGATCGAAAGCTGCGTTTATGACGGTACTCACCCTAACCCAACTACCCTTAACGTGAAACAGGGCCTGGCGCTGCTGCAAGAACACCGCTGTGACTGCGTAGTTTCTCTTGGCGGCGGCTCGCCACACGACTGTGCCAAAGGCATCGCGCTGGTCGCGACCAACGGCGGAGAGATCAAGGATTATGAAGGTGTCGATCGCTCCGCCAAACCGCAGTTGCCGATGATTGCCATCAACACCACCGCCGGCACCGCCTCTGAAATGACCCGTTTTTGCATCATTACCGATGAAGCACGCCACATCAAAATGGCGATTGTCGATAAACACGTCACCCCAATCCTGTCGGTCAACGATCCGCACCTGATGGCCGGTATGCCGAAAGGCCTGACCGCCGCCACCGGGATGGATGCATTAACCCACGCGATTGAGGCCTATGTTTCCAGCGCCGCCAACCCGATTACCGATGCCTGCGCGCTAAAAGCCGTCACCATGATTGCCGAATCGCTGCGCGACGCGGTCGCCGACGGCAGCAATATGCAGGCACGTGAAAATATGGCTTACGCCCAGTTCCTGGCCGGAATGGCCTTCAACAACGCTTCTCTCGGTTATGTGCACGCGATGGCGCACCAGCTTGGCGGTTTCTACGATCTGCCTCATGGGGTATGTAACGCGGTGCTGCTGCCGCACGTGCAGGAGTTCAACGCCCGCGTTTGCGCGCCACGGTTGAAAGACGTCGCGGTCGCCATGGGGCTGGATGTGAAACATCTTAACGACCCACAGGGCGCAGCTGCCTGTATCGCCGCCATTCGTTTGCTGGCAAAAGACGTCGGCATCCCGGCTGGGCTGCTCGATTTAAAAGTGAAAGAACAGGATTTCGATACGCTGGCGGCCAACGCTTTGAAAGATGCATGCGGTTTCACCAACCCGATACAAGCCACCCACGAACAGATCGTCGCCATCTTCCGCGCGGCAATGTAATTATCCAAAATAGCAAAAGGGCGGATATCCGCCCTTATACTTCGTTAAAGCCAGTTATTAGGGAGAGCGTGCCGAAGGGGTCGTAGCAGCTTAAGCTGCCGGAGCGCCCCTCGGTGCGCTAGGCCCGGGTATCTCAGTTTAACCAACAGCTTTATGATTAAACCAAGGACGGATATCCGCCCTTTAGTTATTCCAACTGCTGCAGCTCACCCAGCTTACTGACCCGCCAGCGGTGCTCGCAGAAATACAGCAAAGGATTATCCTGCTTGCTGTCGCTGTAGCCGCTATATAACTTCAGCGGCGCGCCGAGACGCTGTTCCAACTGAGTCACCTTCTGTACCCCCAGGCAACGCAGAGCCAGCACCCAACCGCCGTAACGCCGTAAAATACGGCTGCCCACCAGATGGACCTGCGGCAGAAAAGCAGAGTCCTGATATACCTGCTCCACCAGACGCTCCGGCGAACCGGTGATCAGCCATACCTGCGCATCATGCGCTTCAAGGTACTGGCGCAAACGCATTTGCACCACCGGGAAAGCGGTCACCTTATCGCGGAAATAACTGACAAAACGCTGTTCCAGCGCCTTTAAGCGGGCCTCCGAGCGACCAAAGGTAATCGACCACAGCAGCACGCTCATCGGCCAGCGGGCAGCGCGGCCCATCACCAACAGCGTCAGCCCGACAACCGGCAACAACGGTACCACCAGCAACAGATTCAATGGCAGATGGCGCAACAAGAAACGCAAGAAACTGCCAAACATGTCTTCCTGATGCAGCGTGCCGTCCAGATCAAAGAACACCACACGGCGGCCTTCCGCGGCCTGTTGGCTCTGTTTCTCGCTCAAGCGCTACTCCTCAGGATCGTTGAATCCCATTATCCAGGTGAAAATAAATCCAGCGGCAATGGTAATCACCAGACCCGTCAGATACAACATCACCTTACCCGAGACAATGGTTAACGCCAAAGGTAAACCCGAGATACCGAAGGTGATCACCGTCGCTACCTTCCAGTAGCTGATCAGCGCCCCGCCCACGGCACCGCCGAGACACGCGGCGACAAAGGGCCGCCCCAGCGGCAAGGTCACCCCGAAAATCAAGGGCTCACCAATGCCGAGAATACCGACCGGCAACGCTCCCTTGATCACCTTTTTCAGCCGTGCGTTACGGGTTTTCATTAATACGGCCAGCGCAGCCCCGACCTGACCAACACCCGCCATCGCCAAAATCGGCAGCAGTGGGTTGGAACCATGAGCCTGCACCAGCTCGACGTGGATCGGCACCAGCCCCTGATGCAAACCGGACAGCACCAACGGCAGGAACAGCCCGGACAGCACTGCTCCCACCAGCAGGCCCCCTTTGTCGATAGCCAGGTTAGCGCCGTGGGCGATGGCATCCGAAATATAGCCGCCCAGCGGCTGCAGGATCACAATCGCCAACGATGCGGTCACCAGCGTGGTGATCAGCGGATTGAGGATCAGCTCGATCGACTCCGGCAGCCAATTACGCAGCCGCCTTTCAACCCAGCACATCAACGCCACCACCAGCAGCACTGCAATCACCCCGCCACGGCCCGGCTGCAACGCCTCACCGAACAAAGTGATCTGCGCCAACGCCGGGCTGGAGAGAATACCGGCCATCACGCCGCCCATAGCCTGAGAACCGCCAAACACCCTGGCGGCGTTAACCCCGACCAGAATATTCATGATGGCGAACACGGCGCTGCCAAAAATTGCCAGCAGTCCCAGCACGTTAGGGTAATTTAGCGCCAGTTCGCCGGCAATATCCGGCCGTTTCAGCAGGTTGATAATGCCGGTAATCAAACCGGAGGCGATGAACGCCGGGATCAACGGAATAAAGACATCGGCCAACTTTTTCAGCGCGCCGCTCATTGGCGCAGCATACTTTTGCTTGGCTTGTGCCTTGTTACGGGCGACGTCATCTCCGCTGGCCACGGCAACCGGTGCGCCGGTGAGCAGTGAACGCATGGCATCGACCACCTTGGCAGCGGCACCCGGCCCAACAATAAACTGGTGCTGTTCGCCCTGTTTGATATAGCCCTTAACACCCGGTAACTGCTTGAGCGCCGCCAGGTCAAGGCGTTGCTCATCGTTAACTTCGACACGTACTCGTGTCATGCAGTTCTCCAGCCGGAGGATATTCCCCTCGCCGCCAATGCCCGCCAGAATCTGTGTCGCCAGTGCCGTTGTCTTATCCATCGCCCGCCCCAGGTGTGGTTTAGCGCGTCAATGCCGCGCGCAAATAGCCGTCATGCTGTTGTAAGCGCTGCTGCGCCTCTTGTGCGTCGATACCGGCCAGGATCATCAGGATTGCCGGTTTGACTTCAAAACCGGTCTGCGTCAGCGCCGCTTCGGCCTGACTGCGCTCGGCACCGGTGGCTTCCACCACGATGCGGCAGGCACGATCCACCAGTTTTACGTTGGTGGCCTTCACGTCCACCATCAGGTTTTCATAGACTTTACCCAGTTTGACCATCGCCCCGGTCGACAGCATGTTCAGCACCAGTTTCTGCGCAGTGCCGGACTTCAGGCGCGTTGAGCCGGTCAGGGCTTCCGGCCCCACCACCGGTGAAATCGCCACCTGCGCTTCATGGGCGATTGGCGAATCCGGGTTACAGGAGATCGCCGCCGTCGGACAGCCCAATTGGCGTGCATAGCGCAGTGCACCAATCACGTAAGGTGTCCGCCCGGATGCTGCCAGCCCGACCACCATATCGGTGGCGGTCAAATCCAGCGCGACAAGGTCAGCCTCGCCCAGCGCCGCATCATCCTCCGCACCTTCCACCGCTTTGAGCAGCGCGCCCGGGCCACCGGCAATCAGCCCGATCACCATGCCATGCGGCACGCCGAAGGTCGGCGGACATTCGGAAGCATCCAACACCCCAAGGCGGCCGCTGGTGCCGGCCCCCAGATAAATCAACCGCCCACCGGCCTTCAACGCCGCGGCCGCCAGATCCACCGCTTGTGCGATGGCCGGCAATACTTTCTCAATCGCCTCCGGTACCTTGCGGTCTTCCTGGTTAAAACAGCTCACCATCTCCAGCGTCGACATCTCGTCGAGCCCCATGGTGGCCGGATTGCGGGTTTCAGAGACTAAAGCGCCCAAGTTCATTTTTTCACCTTTGAATTTTTAATTCACAAACTGAAATCATTATTTGAATATTTTATTCAACAAAGCGAGCGCTTTTTGCTATTTTAGAGACTGGCTCACAAAAAATTTTCACTGCGCGTTTTCGCCATCACCGTGGCAGAATAGCGTCTGGTTTCCAGGGATATATCAATATCAATGAGTACCCTTCTTCGTATTCGCCAGATGTATCCAACGCTGGCTCAAAATGATCGCAAGCTGGCGGACTTTCTGCTGCATAACGCCGAGCAGGCTCGCCATCTCAGTTCGCAAAAGCTGGCCCAACTGGCTGGCATCAGTCAGTCGAGCGTGGTGAAGTTTGCTCAGAAGATGGGCTACAAAGGCTTCCCGGCACTAAAACTGGCGCTGAGCGAGACCCTGGCCCAACCGCAGACAGCTCCCGTAGTTACAGTACATAACCAGATCCTCAGCAGTGATGCCTTGAAAACCGTTGGTGAAAAACTGTTGGTAGAAAAGCAGGCAGCGCTGCGTGCCACGCTGGACATTAATAGTGAGGAACGCCTGCATCAGGCACTGGAAATGTTACGTCAGGCGCGAAGGGTTATTTTGTTGGGGATTGGCGCTTCCGGCCTGGTCGCCAAAGACTTTTCCTATAAGTTGCTTAAAATTGGCGTGATGGCGGTGGCCGAGCAGGATATGCACGTCCAGTTGGCAACGGTTCAGGCGCTGGACAAGCGGGATTTGCTGTTGGCCATTTCGTTCAGCGGCGAACGACGGGAAATCAACCTGGCGGCGGAAGAAGCCCGCCTGGCCGGTGCTAAAGTACTGGCGCTGACCAGTTTCTCACCGAACAGCCTGCAGCAACGTGCCGACCACTGCTTATATACTATCGCCGAAGAACCCAACACCCGCAGCGCTGCCATCTCTTCCAGCACCGCTCAATATGCCCTCACCGATCTGCTGTTTATGGCCTTAATTCAACACGATCTTGATCATGCCCGCGATAGAATAAAACACAGCGAACAGTTAGTGAAAAAACTCGTCTGAGTCGTATAATGCCCATGCCACAAATACCAGAATATAAAAAACTCATCTAAAAAATAGAGTACGTGGCGTTTATTGTTTAAATTCCGCCCAGAATTTAATCAGGCATGGACAGCAATATATTGATAATCGAGTTTTTATGAAAACACATACAGCAATTTTAAATAAAACCCACATACTCGCAACATCACCCGTGGCCCGTCACTTTTTGCTCTTCGTTGTCGTTTCGTTGATATTAATAAAGGCGATGGGATATGGCGGCACCAAAGGGATTGATATCCTGTTTGTTTCACTTAGCCTGTTATTATTATCTGCAATCCCCCTCACTCGATATTTTCTGGTTATCCCCTATATTATATTCTGTGCCATTTATGCCCCCGTCGGCGTGATCTACGGCCCACCTTCCGTTCCCGTGGTGTCGGCCCTGTTTCAAACCAACCGGGCGGAAGCCGTCGAATTTCTGCACGCCATACCTGCCGGCTGCTATCTGTTACCCAGCGCCACACTGCTCACGTTGTTTATTCTTGCTCGCTATAGCTGGCAGCGGCCACTCCCGACTAAAAAAATATTGCCATTTTTGGTGATTTTTATCGTTTTGCTGTTCGCCAGAATACTCACTGGGGGAGTGGAAAATCTTAAATTAGTGAATTTCTTTTCCTCGCTAATTTCTTCGTACCAGAGCTACAACCAACAAATAGCAGAAATTGAAGCCGGTACGCATTCCCAACCCAGCTGGAACGTCGATAGCGCAAAAAGTAACGAGGCTAACTATGTCATTGTGGTTGGCGAAAGCATGCGCAGGGACTATATGTCATTATTTGGTTATCCGACGCCAACGACCCCTTTTCTGGATCACGTGAACGGGACATTTTACAGTAATTATATTTCCACCGCGCCGAACACCTTCGAATCCTTGCCAAGAACCCTGGCATTGAGCGACGGAAAAACACATCATATTGCGGATAATATTATCACCCTGGCAAAAGCCGCAGGACTGCATACCTATTGGTTTTCCAACCAAGGGTTGATTGGCCAATTTGATACGCCGATCTCCAAAATAGCCATGTTTAGTGATGAGCATCAGTTCCTGAAAAAAGGAGATTACCAATCACGCAATACCGATGACGATGAACTGCTGCCGCTGTTGCAAACGGCACTGGCCCATAATGGCGTGGGGAACCTGTATGTTCTGCATATTATGGGATCTCACTCGGACTTTTGCGAACGCCTCGGCGGTGAGCCGCCGGTTTTCACCAGCGATAACGCTGAGCTCGCTTGTTATCTGTCGACCTACCGCAAGACAGATCGATTTATCGAGCATGCTTATCAAATGCTGCAAGAGACTCACTCTCCCTTTAAATTATTCTATTTCTCTGACCACGGTCTTTCTCACAGAGATATTGACGGCAAGCTGTATCTACGCCATGGCGGCAATAATCGGCAGAATTATGAGGTGCCACTGCTGGTGCTTTCTGATTCCGACCGACAGCGAACCCTTATTGAGGATCCGCACAGTGCCTTTGACTTTCTCAGTCTGTTTGCCCAACAGGCTGGGATTACCCTCACCCAACCACAATTACACGCAGCGGTGACTGCGCAAGGCACACGGCATATCTTCAATGGTCAGGAAATGGTTGATTTTGATCAGTTGGCCAACGACCCGCCGGAGTTACTATGACGGTCCGGTTAAGCGCATCTGCTGCTACAGGTGAAAAAACGCCCGGAAAAATGGGTTTTATGATAGATTGCGCGCCTGTTCGTGTGCACCGATTAAAAGATAACTGACATGGCACTGCTGATTACCAAGAAATGCATCAACTGCGATATGTGCGAACCCGAATGCCCTAATCAGGCCATTTTGATGGGCGAGGATATCTACCAGATTGATACCGATCGCTGTACCGAATGCGTCGGCCATTACGATGTTCCCACCTGCCAGCAGGTGTGCCCTATCGATAACACTATTGTGGTTGATCCGCAGCACAACGAAACCAACGAACAGCTGTGGGACAAGTTTGTGGTGCTGCACCACGCCGACCGACTCTGACCACGCAGTCAGATCAACAAGGGCACCTACAGGCGCCCTTGGGTTTTGTCGCCGGATAAAACCATTACCCTTCGATAATCACCGTGGCACAGGCATAGCGGCGTTCATCCGCCAGAGAAACATGGATCGAGGTAACCCCCATTTCCTTTGCCAGCTCGGCGGCGCGAGCATGCAGGCGAATATTCGGCTTGCCGAGACCGTCGTTGAACACTTCAAACTGATTAAACGCCAGCCCATTGCGAATACCGGTGCCAAACGCCTTGGCGACGGCTTCTTTCACCGCAAAACGTTTGGCCAGAAAGCGTACCGGCTGCTGATGTTGCTGGTACAATTCCCATTCAGCCTCGCTCAGCACGCGGCGCGCGAGACGATCGCCACTGCGCTCAACGACGGCTTCAATGCGCGCCATTTCGACAATGTCGGTACCCAGCCCCAGCACCGCCATTAGCGACGCGCTTCGCGCATCAGTAACTTCATATCTGTCACCGCTGCCGGCAATCCACACATCACTGCCTGGCCGATGATTGCATGGCCGATATTCAGCTCATGCATTTCCGGCAGAGCAGCAATTGGCTGAACGTTATGGTAAGTCAGGCCGTGGCCGGCGTTGACCTTCAGGCCTTTCTCTGCGGCGTAGGTAGCGGCAACGGCAATGCGGTGCAGCTCGGCTTTCACCGCCAGTTCACCTTCGGCTTCGGCATAGGCGCCGGTATGAATTTCAATGTAAGGAGCGCCCACCGCAACCGCCGCATCGATCTGCCGATGATCCGGATCGATAAACAGCGAAACCAGAATGCCGGCCTTTGCCAAACGCTCAACCGCAACAGCCATCTTGTCTTGCTGCCCGGCGACGTCCAGCCCACCTTCGGTGGTCACCTCTTCACGCTTTTCAGGTACCAGGCAACAAAAGTGCGGCTTCAACTCAATGGCGATATCCAGCATTTCATCGGTCACGGCCATTTCCAGGTTCATACGCGTCTGGATGGTTTGGCGCAAAATGCGAACGTCGCGATCGGTGATATGACGGCGGTCCTCACGCAGGTGTACGGTGATCCCGTCGGCCCCTGCCTGCTCGGCAATAAATGCCGCCTGAACCGGATCCGGGTATTGGGTTCCGCGCGCGTTACGTAACGTGGCGATGTGATCGATATTGACGCCCAGCAGCAAATCAGCCATGACAACCCTCTAAAAAACGATTTTCAGTGGCCGTAGTTTACACGCGGGAACAGTGCTGCAAAAGGGGAAAAGGTCAGGCGTCGTCGACCGGTGGATCCGGCTGTTTACGGACAAACTGACGAAACAGCTCGCGGCTCTTCAGTGGTTTGCCCCCCAAATAAGGTTTGAGCGCCATGCGGGTGAAACGTTTGGCGGCACGCAAGGTTTGCACGTCCGGGAACTGGCGCTCTGCCAGCGCACGCAGCTCGCGGCCGGTAAAGCTGTAATGGTCCACCACCAGGCTGGCGATAAAGCCTTTTTCCTCGCGGTAGCGATAGGTCATGCCGTCGTCCACTGGCTGGCCACTACCGGCGCAGTGCAGGAAGTCCAGGCCGTAGCCCAGGTGATTGAGCAAGGCCAATTCGAACTGACGTAATGCCTGCTCCGGCGAAACGTCTTCTGCCGCCAGCGCCTGCAAACATTGCAGATAATCGAAGAATAATACCGAGTAGTTTGCTTCCTGCTCCAGCACCCGTGACAGCAATTCATTCACGTATAGGCCGCTGTAGAGCATCATGCCGCTAAGGGGTAAACCGAGAGAGACCGCTTCGGCGCTACGCAGCGTTTTGACTTCGCCGCGACCGCCCCAGCGTACCAGCAGAGGAGTAAAGGGTTGCAGGCAACCCTTTAAATTGGAACGGCGGCTGCGCGCGCCTTTTGCCAGCAAGCGCACCCGCCCATGACCTTCGGTAAACATATCCAGCATCAGGCTGGTTTCACTGTACGGTCGTCCATGCAGGACGAAAGCGCGTTCCCAGCCGTCCATTGGATAGTTTATTTCAGGTCGTCGGTATAGCCCAGGCTACGCAACGCACGTTCGTCGTCCGCCCAGCCCGATTTCACTTTCACCCACAGTTCCAGATGCACTTTGGTTTCAAACATCTGTTCCATATCCTGGCGGGCTTCGATACCGATGGTTTTGATCTTGGCGCCTTTGTTGCCGATGACCATTTTCTTTTGGCCTTCGCGCTCAACCAGGATCAGCCCGTGGACGTTGTAACCGCCACGCTCATTCGGCACAAATTGTTCGATCTCAACCGTCACCGAGTAAGGCAGTTCTTCACCCAGGAAACGCATCAGCTTTTCACGGATAATTTCCGAAGCCATAAAGCGCTGGGAACGATCGGTGATGTAATCGTCCGGGAAGTGGTGTTCCGCTTCCGGCAATACCTTGCGTGCGATTGCAGCGATGGTATCCACGTTCATACCTTTTTCGGCAGAAATCGGCACTACGTCGAGGAAGTTCATCTGCTGGCTGAGGAACGCAATGTGCGGCAACAGCTTGGATTTGTCGGTAACGTTGTCGACCTTGTTGATCGCCAGCAGCACCGGGCATTTCAGGCTACGCAGCTTGTTGACCACCATTTCATCGTCGGCGGTCCAGTTGGTCCCTTCCACAACGAAGATCACCAGCTCGACGTCGCCGATTGAGCTGCTGGCCGCGCGGTTCATCAAACGGTTGATGGCGCGTTTTTCTTCGATGTGCAGACCCGGGGTGTCGACGTAGATGGCCTGATAGGCGCCATCAGTGTCGATACCCATAATGCGGTGACGGGTCGTCTGTGGTTTACGCGAGGTGATGGAGACTTTTTTGCCCCAGCAGTTGGTTCAGCAACGTGGACTTGCCCACGTTGGGGCGACCGACTATCGCAATAAAACCACAGTATTGTTTCTCTTCGCTCATTCAAGCTCCAGCTTTATTAACGCTTGTTCCGCTGCCGCTTGTTCGGCTTTACGGCGGCTTGAGCCGGTTCCCACGACGGGTTCGCTCAAACCACTCACCTGACAGTGGATAGTAAATTCCTGATCGTGCGCCTCACCGCGAACCTGCACCACCAGATAAGAAGGTAACGGCAGATGACGACCCTGCAAAAACTCCTGCAAACGAGTTTTTGGGTCTTTCTGCTTATCACCGGGGCTGATTTCGTCCAACCGGCTGCGATACCAGTCCAAAATCAGTCGTTCAACAGTTTGGATGTCGCTATCCAGGAAAACGCCGCCAATCAAGGCTTCCACCGTATCCGCCAGGATTGATTCGCGGCGGAATCCACCACTTTTCAACTCACCCGGACCAAGACGCAGACATTCGCCCAGATCAAACTCACGCCCCATCTCTGCCAGCGTATTACCGCGCACCAGCGTGGCGCGCATACGGCTCATATCGCCCTCGTCTACGCGAGGAAAACGCTGGAACAGCGCATTGGCGATGACAAAACTGAGAATGGAGTCACCCAGAAACTCAAGACGTTCATTGTGTTTACTGCTGGCGCTACGGTGAGTTAACGCTTGCAGCAAGAGCTCCTGCTGTTGAAAAGTGTAGCCCAGCTTCCGCTGTAGCCTATTTATTACGATGGGGTTCATGAGTTACCAATAGATCAAGAATGCGTCAAAAACTTGCAGCATACGGAACAGGCCTGCTTTGCCGAAAGCCAATCCAAAGCTGTTTCGTTTGCAGTGGCCCCCAACAGGGAGCCAACTTTTTATCGCTCGAGCCGGTATTCTACAACGAGTGGAAATATAATGCTGCGTTAATAGACGCCGGATTAATGAATTCCACCGATGCGGCTAAATCTTACGCCGGTAGGCCATTCGCCTTCCTGCTTTTCAAAACTCATCCAGATAGCCGTGGCCTTGCCTACCAGATTTTTCTCCGGTACGAAGCCCCAATAGCGGCTGTCGGCGCTGTTGTCGCGGTTATCACCCATCATGAAGTAATGACCCGCCGGCACAACCCACTCCGCCAACTGTTTACCCGGCTGCTGATAGTAAGCGCCCACCTGATCCTGCGTGCCCGGCACGGTCAGAATATGGTGAGAAACATTACCCAGCGTTTCCTGGCGTTCACGCAGGCGGATGCCGCCCTGCGGTACGTTTTCACTCAGCGGGATCTGGTAGAAACCATTGCTGGCCTCACCCATGCCGCTGCGGCTGAACAGTTGCACAAAGTCACTTGGCTGTGCGTCGTTATAAGTCACTGCCAATGCGGTATCGCATGACTGGCCGCTATTACACGAAGGCTGAACGGTCACACGCTTATTGATCGGATCGTAACTCACACGGTCGCCCGGCAGACCAATTACGCGCTTGATATAATCGAGTTTCGGATCCAGCGGATATTTAAATACCGCAATATCACCGCGTTTCGGATGACCGGTTTCAATTAGCGTGGTCTGGGTAATAGGATCTTTAATGCCGTAGGCATATTTCTCCACCAGAATAAAATCGCCAATCAACAGCGTCGGCATCATGGAACCGGACGGGATCTGGAAAGGTTCGTAAATAAACGAACGCACCACAAAGACCAGCAGCAATACCGGGAAAAACCGACGCGCCGGTTTCAATCCAACCCGGTTGTTTCGCTACTTTTGCCAGCGTTTTATCATCTACGGCGCCCGCAGTCTGTGCATTCACCGCCGCAATCTTCGCTCGGCGGGCCGGCGCCCATCTGAAGCGCTCAAAGGCCCAGATGATCCCGGTCACCAATGTGGCCAGTGCCAGGATCAGGGCAAACATATTCGCCATGCAAACTCCCTAGTTTCGCGACTTTAACGCTGTTACTTACTTGTCCTTGCCAACGTGCAGAATGGCCAGGAACGCTTCTTGTGGCAACTCGACGTTACCCACCTGCTTCATGCGTTTCTTACCGTCTTTCTGCTTCTGCAGCAGTTTCTTCTTACGGCTGACGTCACCGCCGTAGCATTTAGCCAAAACGTTTTTACGCAGCTGTTTCACCGTCGCACGCGCGATGATATGAGTACCGATAGCGGCCTGGATGGCAATATCGAACTGCTGGCGTGGGATCAGCTCTTTCATCTTCTCTACCAGCTCACGGCCACGGTACTGTGAATTGTCGCGGTGAGTGATCAGCGCCAGCGCATCCACGCGCTCGTTATTGATCAACACGTCGACGCGCACCATGTCAGAGGTCTGGAAGCGTTTGAAGTTGTAATCCAGCGACGCATAACCACGCGAGGTAGATTTCAGACGGTCGAAGAAGTCGAGTACCACTTCCGCCATTGGAATTTCGTAAGTCAGCGCAACCTGGTTACCGTGGTAAACCATGTTGGTCTGCACACCGCGTTTCTCGATACACAGGGTGATCACGTTACCCAGGAATTCCTGCGGCATCAGCATGTGACATTCGGCGATCGGTTCACGCAGCTCTTCGATGTTATTGAGTGGCGGCAGCTTGGATGGGCTATCAACGTAGATAGTCTCTTTGCTGGTGGTTTCCACTTCATACACTACCGTTGGCGCGGTGGTGATCAGCTCCAGATCGTATTCACGCTCCAGACGTTCCTGAATGATCTCCATGTGCAACAGGCCGAGGAAGCCACAGCGGAAGCCGAAGCCCAGCGCGGTGGAGCTCTCTGGCTCGTAGAACAGCGAGGCGTCATTCAGGCTCAGCTTGCCCAGCGCGTCGCGGAAGGATTCATAGTCGTCGGAGCTGATCGGGAACAGGCCCGCGTAAACCTGCGGCTTCACTTTTTTGAAGCCCGGCAAGGCTTTGTCCGCCGGTTGACGAGCCAGTGTCAGGGTATCGCCCACCGGTGCGCCAAGGATGTCTTTAATTGCACAGACCAACCAGCCCACTTCACCACAGTTCAACACGTCGCGATCGACACGTTTCGGGGTGAAGATGCCCAGACGATCGGCATTATAGGTTTGGCCGGTGCTCATGACCTTGATCTTGTCGCCCTTGCGCATGGTACCGTTCTTGACGCGCACCAGGGAAACTACGCCCAGGTAGTTATCGAACCAGGAGTCAATGATCAGTGCCTGCAGTGGCGCTTCCGGATCGCCTGCCGGCCCCGGAATATCACGCACCAGGCGTTCCAGCACTTCTGGTACGCCAACGCCGGTTTTGGCCGAGCAACGCACCGCATCGGTAGCGTCGATGCCAACGATGTCTTCAATTTCCTGCGCGGCGCGATCGGGATCGGCTGCCGGCAAGTCAATTTTGTTCAGTACTGGCACCACTTCCAGATTCATATCCAGCGCGGTGTAGCAGTTGGCCAGCGTCTGGGCTTCTACGCCCTGCCCGGCATCGACCACCAGCAGTGCACCTTCACAGGCGGCCAGTGAACGGGAAACCTCGTAGGAGAAGTCAACGTGTCCAGGGGTGTCGATAAAGTTGAGCTGGTAGGTTTGGCCGTCCTGCGCCTTATAATCCAGCGTCACGCTCTGCGCTTTGATGGTAATGCCACGCTCGCGCTCAAGATCCATAGAATCGAGCACCTGCGCGGCCATTTCACGTTCGGTCAAGCCACCGCAAATTTGGATAATACGGTCGGACAGCGTCGACTTACCGTGGTCAATGTGGGCAATAATGGAGAAATTTCGTATATGCTTCATTATAAAAGTTTTTCTGCCTTGGTATTTCTGAATTACTCGCCTATAGAAACCCGCATGGACCTAAAGCGACAGTGAATGGGTTCGGCCGTCTTGCGCCTGAATCGCTGCATTCTACATGCCACAACACTGAAAACCTAGCGATCGGTGCAGTGAAGGCATTCTATTATGTACACTTTAATGTTACAGAGCGCTCCGGGTTATGAAAGCGGATGTTAACAAAGCCCGACGCGGTCGACAGGGTAAGTTATAACAATCTTGCCCTCCCATATTGCCTCGCCAGCCGTTGACGGGATCGCCCGTTAATACATATCCACCAATAACGCAATAAACCCTCTCCTAATTCTGAATAAAATAATATTTGGATCAACATCTTAGAATTGCGCTTTGCCCCCCGGGCTTTAGGAAAAACCCGATGTACGCTCGCCGACTGCTCCTATAGAAATGAGGGTGAACACCGCGATAAAACATAATTCAGGGCACTACATCGGCATGCCCACCGGGGTTCACCAGCATATCTCTGCGTGTTGATTGGAAGGTGCATAATGATCGATAAAGGGCAAATGCTGAGCCGGCACGATTTTTCAAAGGTCAATTGGGGCATTCTCGCAGCGGCAGCGCTGCTGTTAACTCTCGGTGCGGCACTGCTGTTGCTGCCGCTGCTGAGCAACATGGATGAAAATGAGGTACTGACCTTACTGCAAACCGGCGCAGCGACTATTTTACTCGGCTGTATCCTGCTGGCACTGCGCCATTACCTGCGGCCAGCATTGACCTATCGCCTGTACGAACAGGGTGTTCGGGTGATTAACCCACATAGTCATAAAGAACGATTTATCCCCTTTGAAAAAATTGGTGATATTTATCGTTTTCGCGGCGGTCGTTTATTTGGGGGAGTCTTGGATGTAATGGCATTTCGCGCGTCGGCTGATCAACCCTGGTGTCCGGTGTTCAGCAATGTTTCCCACTCCTTGCGGCTGGCCGATACCATTATCGCTCAGCAGATCCAACAGCGTGGACCACAGGCCTTGAATGCACTGTATCAGGGGGAAGTGCTGTCGTTTCGCTATCTCAGTTGCGGCGCTCGCTGGCTGACCCAATTGCTGCCTGGCCATCGGAAAGGACAATCGCCCCAAACATTGAGCCTGAGTTCAACGGCACTGATCACAGCTCAGGGGCCTATCCCGATTGAGCAAATCCGCGAACTGGAAAATAATCCGCAGCGCGGCACCATTCGCCTGTTGGATAATCAGGGCAATGCGTTATTTACTATCGGCTATTTTTCGCTGCTCAGCGCCGATTTGTTTATCGCGCTGCTGGAGCATATGATCTACGCCCGCATCACCGCCTACCATAACCCGGCGATGACGCGGCAACAGTTTTAATGCAGAGGCTGGTTTTCCGTTTGCAGGCGCATGGCCCCAGGCGGTAAACCAATTTGCAGAACGATGGGTTGGTAATTTGCCTGTTCACCGAGGCGGTGTGCCAGACTGCGCGCCAGCATAAAGGCCGCGACACCGCCGAGCAGTGCGCCAAGCGCGGCAGAAGCATCGGTACCCAACCAGTATTGCAACAGGCTGCCCCCCAGCATCATGCCCAGTAGCGGCGTCAGATAAACCAGCATTGCTGAGCGCAACAGGCTGCCTTCCGCAATACCCACCTCAACCCGCTGGCCCGGCTCAAGCGGCTGCTCGATATGTACCTGCAACTGGTGTTCGGTTTCCGGCACCAGTTCATTCAACGCCCGCGCGCCACAGCCAGAACGGGCAGTACAACTGCCACATCCGGCTTTCGGCTCACAGCGCAGCAGCGCCACGCCCTGTTGCCACGAAACGACCGTGGCCCACTCTTTCATCATTGTGGTGACACCTTGAAGGAAATACTGTCAGCGATACGCTTGGCCGTTGCCGGCGGCAGTTCGCCCACGATAGTGATCTCATTGCCGTTACGCACTTCGGTTTGGATAGTACGACGCCCCTGGCGATAATATTGCTGGCCGGCACCGCTGCCCGCTGGGCTGACGTTGACCGAGAAACTGAACAAGCCGTCGCTGTAGAGCCGCGACTCAACAGGTTCGTTCACATTCGGCAACTTGCGACGGTTACGTGCGACTTCATCGACCCCTGCCGGTAACCAGCCCGTGCTCCAGCTCAACTTGATTTTATCTATCGCCGGAAGCGACAGCAAGGGTGGCAGATTAGCCTTGATCAGCCCCTGCATCGCGCCTTGTACCTGCGACCCGACGACAAACGAAATCACCCGGTATTGCTCAAGCGTTTCGCCATCACGGTCGATCAAATCCACCCGCAACGGCAGCTTGGTGGCTTCATCCATCCAGACAATGTAGCTATAGCGTGAACCATCGCGAGCAACCACGCGGATCACTTCGCATGGACGATCGGAAATTCGGGTGCTGCCGACGGAGATGAAATCGTAATATTTCGCCAGACGGTCAAAATCAGCATAAACAATGGCCGGCAACGCATCGACGATGTGATCGCCGGACAGCGTAAAGGGCTCCAGGCCGGGTTCGAAATAGCTAATTCCGCCGCCACGCTGCAGCACTTCACGGCGCGGGCCGTCCATATGCAGTAATTGGCCGAGCGGTTGCTGGTCAATCACCGCATGACGATAGCGCAGCGATTCGATCCCCTGCTTGCTGATGCTGATATAGGCGAGTTCATAATTGAGCGAACGGCTGGCACTGCTCATCTGTTGTAACAACGCCCCGGACGCAGAGGGCTGCGCCGGGGCGATGTTTGAGTAGAGCAGGCTGCCCGTCAATAGACAGACGGAGAACCAAATTTGCTTCATTACTGCTGTTGCATTCCTAAAGACTGAGTTCCGGGAACCTGAACGGCAGCCTGTTGTGGGGTGCTTTGCTCAAGCTGCAGCTGATCAGAGTGCAAACGACGTTGCAACTCATAATCCTGCAGCATAGCGTTAATGCGTTTGCGCTGTTCCTGCACCTGCTGCTGTTGACCGCTGCCGGTGGAGAAACTGTCTGCCGGCACGCCGAGGCTGACCGGTGACGCCTGCCCCATGATTGGCAGGGTATTAAACGCCGGTGATTCAGCGGCGCCAGATTGTGCAGCCGGTTGATTGTATTGCTGTACGCCTACAATTACCGCCAGCGACACGCAGGCCGCCATACCAATCTGTGTGATCTGGCTGGCCCAAGGGCGGACTTTGTGCCAGAACGGCATTTTCTGCCAGGTGTGAGGTTGCGGCTGAGATTCTGGAACTGCAGAAGGAACCAGACGTGCAGGTTCTTTCTCAAGTGCAGCAGCAACACGATCTGCGATATCGAGATGCATAACTTGTCCGATATCACCCCGTAGTGTGTCACGTATCAGGTGATAGCTCTGCCAGCTTTGTTGAAGCGCCCTGTCTTTAGACAACGAACTCAGCAGCTCGCTATCGAGCGATTCCCCATCCATCAGAGCGGAAAGCTTTTCTTTCTGCATGCCTAAGTACCCTTCCTGTGTCCGCCATTGCTAACGTTGAATCAGCGGTTGAACTTTATTATCGATAGCCTCCCTGGCGCGGAAAATACGCGAGCGTACGGTTCCTACCGGGCAATCCATGATGGCAGCTATCTCTTCGTAGCTTAGACCATCCAGCTCCCGCAGGGTAATCGCCATGCGAAGATCCTCAGGGAGAGACTCAATGGTACGGAAAACTATCTGTCTCAGCTCTTCTGACAACATTAAGTTCTCAGGGTTCGAAATTTCTTTCAGTGCACCCGCACTTTCGTAATTTTCGGCATCGTTGGCATCCACATCGCTGGATGGCGGACGACGGCCCTGAGCCACCAAATAATTTTTTGCCGTATTCACAGCAATTCGATACAACCAGGTATAGAAAGCGCTATCCCCACGGAACGATTCCAGTGCGCGATAGGCTTTAATAAACGACTCCTGTACCACATCCGGCACATCGCCCTGCGGTACATATCGGGAAACGAGACTCGCCACTTTATGCTGGTAACGAATTACCAGTAAGTTAAACGATTTCTGATCGCCCTTTTGGACCCGCTCAACCAGAACTTGATCCGTTAACTGCTCGCTCATCCGAGGTAAACTCTCCCCAAATCCGTCTCCACGCGTAAAATTGTACTGCCAGCCATACATTATTTTCCTGAGCAAGCACTCGCTTGGAGTTCATACAGAACACGAAGTTCCGTATTGCCATTGTTTTTTATGTTGATGTCACCCATCCGTGGCTTTTGCCCGGACAATTAGGCTAACATGAATTTCACTCTTCTTCTGCACACATCATACGCTATGCAACCATCATCTGAACATGTTAGCGATGTACTGATCGTCGGTAGTGGTGCTGCCGGCCTGTCATTGGCGCTGCGCCTGGCGCAGCATTGCAAGGTTACCGTACTCAGCAAGGGGCCGCTCAACGAAGGTGCCACATTTTATGCCCAAGGCGGGATCGCCGCGGTTTTCGATGAAACGGACAGCATTGCCTCACACGTAGATGACACTTTGATTGCCGGAGCCGGCCTGTGTGACAAAGACGCCGTTGAGTTTATCGCCGGCAATGCGCGCCACTGCGTGCAGTGGTTGATCGATCAGGGGGTATTGTTCGACACCGAGGTCAACGCTCAGGGCGAAGCACATTACCACCTGACGCGGGAAGGGGGGCACAGCCACCGCCGTATCCTGCATGCCGCTGATGCTACAGGTAAAGAAGTAGAGACTACCCTGGTGGGGAAAGCAAGCAACCACCCGAATATTTGCGTGATGGAACGCCGTAATGCGGTCGATCTGATCACCTCGAACAAAATCGGCCTGCCGGGCACTCGTCGGGTGGTCGGCGCCTATGTGTGGAACCGCGAGCTGGAGCAGGTAGAAACCTACCGCGCCAAAACAGTGGTATTGGCTACCGGCGGTGCAGCCAAGGTTTATCAATACACCACCAACCCGGATATCTCATCCGGCGACGGGATCGCTATGGCCTGGCGCGCAGGTTGCCGGGTCGCCAACCTTGAATTCAATCAGTTCCACCCGACCTGTCTGTTCCATCCGCAGGCGCGTAACTTCCTGCTGACTGAAGCGTTGCGCGGTGAAGGTGCCTATCTGAAGCGCCCGGATGGCAGCCGCTTTATGCCCGATTTTGACCCTCGCGGCGAACTGGCACCACGGGACGTCGTTGCGCGAGCCATCGACCACGAAATGAAACGTCTGGGTGCGGACTGCATGTATCTGGACATCAGCCATAAACCGGCTGAATTCATTACCCAGCATTTCCCGATGATCCATGAAAAACTGCTGACGCTGGGCTTTGATCTGACCAGCCAGCCGATCCCTATCGTCCCTGCCGCGCACTATACCTGCGGCGGCGTGATGGTCGATCAGCATGGCCGTACCGACCTTGACGGGCTGTATGCCATTGGCGAGGTCAGCTATACCGGCCTGCACGGCGCTAACCGCATGGCGTCCAACTCACTGCTGGAATGTCTGGTCTACGGTTGGTCAGCGGCGGAAGACATCATGATGCGTCTGCCGTTTATCAAGCTGGCGAAACAGCTGCCGCAGTGGGATGAAAGCCGGGTTGACGACGCCGACGAACGCGTGGTGATCCAACATAACTGGCATGAGTTGCGATTGTTTATGTGGGACTACGTAGGGATAGTGCGCACCACCAAACGGCTGGAGCGCGCATTGCGCCGCATCAATACCTTGCAGGCAGAAATTGACGAGTACTATGCCAACTTCCGCATATCCAACAACCTGCTGGAACTGCGCAATCTGGTGCAGGTGGCGGAGCTGATCGTCCGCAGCGCCATGGAGCGCAAGGAAAGCCGCGGGTTGCACTATACGCTGGACTATCCGGATCTACTGCCGCAAGCACTGCCGACCATTCTGCAGCCCTAATGATGCCGCCTGGGCGCCTGACCATGGCGCCCTTTTCATTTCAGTAAAACAAATAGAAATCAGTAATCAGACGGCGAAAATCATCGGTGTAACTGCCATCGGCCAACTTAATCGCCAGCTTCTGCTCGGTTGCCTCTTCCGCAGGCTGACGCGTCAGGGCTAACAATACCCGGTGCATCGGCGTATCCGCGCGATCGCTGACATTCAGCCGCTGCGCAGTATGCCAGCCACGGCGATGTGCATTAGTTTCGAAAGCTTCACCAATGTCATGCGGCAGTACTACGCAAAAGGTTCCCTGCGGTGCGATTAGCTGTTCCGCACTGGCCAGCAGGGCATCGTGGGTCAGGGTTTCGGTGTAACGGGCGTTATGGCGCGCCTGGTCGCGACAGGCGACCGCAGGCTCGAAATACGGCGGGTTGCTGACGATCAGGTCATATTGACCGGCATGATGTTGGGCAAAATGGTGAATATCCTGCGCATGCACCTGAATGCGCAGCGACCAAGGGGATTCCAGCACATTGTCATGCGCCTGTGCAGCGGCGGCTTCATCGAGCTCTACAGCGTCAATCTGCACGTTCTCGGCAGTACGCTGCGCCAGCATCAGCGCGATCAATCCGCTGCCGCTGCCGATATCCAGCACCCGTTGTGCCTGCGCCAGGGGGGCCCATGCACCGAGCAGCACGCCGTCGGTACCCACTTTCATTGCACAGCGATCGTGAGCAACAAAAAATTGCTTAAAGGTAAAACCGCCGCGACGCGGAGTAAAATTCGCTTTCGATTGAGTGCTCACAATAACCACCTGAATACAAAACTGGCGTAGCATAAGGCAATCTGATTTTTGGGAAAAGAGATGCTTTCCGCTTAAATAGGTGAAGAACGCGGCCAACCCGTCTATAATCGGCGCCCCAAGTAGAGGTAGACCATGACAGTAACCAATTTTTCCGAGCTCGAACTCGATGAACGCCTGATAAACGCCCTGCGTGATAAAGGCTACGAACGCCCAACCGCCATTCAAGCCGAGGCGATCCCGCCTGCGATGGATGGGCGCGACGTATTGGGTTCGGCGCCGACCGGCACCGGCAAGACCGCTGCATTTTTGCTGCCGGTATTGCAACATCTGCTCGACTTCCCACGCAAGAAGTCCGGCCCACCGCGCGTACTGATCCTGACCCCGACACGCGAGCTGGCGATGCAGGTAGCCGATCAGGCACGTGAACTGGCTGCTCATACTTCGCTGGATATCGCTACCATCACCGGTGGCGTCGCCTATATGAACCACGCGGAAGTCTTCAGCGAAAACCAGGACGTGGTCGTTGCCACTACCGGTCGTTTGCTGCAGTACATTAAAGAAGAAAACTTCGACTGCCGCGCGGTAGAAACGCTGATCCTTGATGAAGCCGACCGCATGCTCGACATGGGCTTCGCGCAGGACATCGAAACTATTTCCGCCGAAACCCGCTGGCGTAACCAGACCCTGCTGTTCTCCGCGACGCTGGAAGGCGATGCCATCCGCGAGTTCGCCGAACGCATTCTGAAAGAGCCGGTAGAAGTCGAAGCTGACCCGTCACGCCGTGAGCGCAAAAAGATCCTGCAGTGGTACTACCGCGCCGACGACGTGGTGCATAAAACCGCCCTGTTGGTGCATTTGCTGAAACAACCGGACGTGCAGAAATCCGTAATCTTCGTGCGTAAGCGCGAGCGCGTGCATGAGCTGGCAGCCTGGCTGCGCGAGGCGGGCATTAATACCTGTTACCTCGAAGGCGAAATGGTGCAGGCCAAGCGTAACGAAGCGGTAAAACGCATGATGGACGGCCGTGTCAACGTGCTGGTCGCCACCGACGTTGCTGCCCGTGGCCTGGATATCCTGGATATCACCCACGTGTTCAACTTCGACATGCCGCGCACGGCGGACACCTACCTGCACCGCATCGGCCGTACCGGGCGTGCCGGGCGTAAAGGCACCGCGATCTCGCTGGTTGAGGCACACGACCACCTGCTGTTGGGCAAAGTGGGCCGTTACCTGAACGAGCCGCTGAAAGCGCGGGTGATCGAAGAGCTGCGTCCGTCAACCAAAGTGCCGAGCGAAAAAAGCAACGGCAAGCCTTCCAAGAAGGTGATTGCCAAACGCGCAGCCGACAAAGAAAAGAACAAAGAAAAAGCCAAGGTGAAAGTCCGTCATCGCGATGCGAAAAACGTGGGCAAACGTCGCCAGCCGAAGGCCAAACCTGAGAGCAACGGCGCGAAGTAATGCTGCCGTAGTGAATAAAAACCGCCTCCATTAACCTGAAGGCGGTTTTTTTATGCCCGCTTACTGCTGCGCGTAATGCGTTGCCTGCTGATGGGCTTTCAGCCAGGCATTCAGTTGACGATAACCCTCGCGCATTTCTTCACTCTGCAACGACGCTGGCGTTTGTGAGAAATAGAACTGGAAGGTCACTCCCTGCTGATTGCGGGCCTTGGCATCCGCCCCCGCCTGCAACAGCATCAGCGCCAACTGCGGCGCGTTGGTTTTTGCCGCTATGTGCAAAGGCGTATCGCCCAGCCGATCGCTCAACGTAACATCCGCCCCAGAGACCAACAGCAACCGCAGCTGTTCTTCCCGCCCGGCCAACACGGCAGTCGCCAAGGGGGTGGCGCCGGTTACCGCATTGCGTGGATTAACCGCTCCCCCCTGCTCCAGCAACAGCCGCAAATACTGCGGGTCCTGCACCGCCGCCGCGGTATGCAGCGCGCTGTTGCCATCCAGACCCGGAGTGGAAGCATCAGCTCCCAGCTCCAGCAGCAAGGCCAGACTTTGCGGTTGCTGCGCCAGTATTGCCCACTGCGGCAAAGTGACCTGACGCTCACCCTGCTCGCTCAGACGCCCCTGTGTGGCCTGTTCGGCAATACCCTGTACATCACCGCGCGCAACCGCCTGAGCCAGCGCTGCATTGCCACGTCCGTTGAACGGAGAGATATCCTGATTCATCTGTTGCTCCTTAGCCATAGTCAGCAAACCGGCGATCGCAACCAACGCCAGCATGGCGATAATCAACGTCTGCCGCACGCGCCGCCTGTCAGGCATTAGCCTTGATCTCCCATGGCTTTTGCTCCGCCATCGAACTGATAACCTTATCGATTCCATGCGCGGTCAGGCTGCGATCCACATGTTTGCTCGGCCGCCAGTCGTCAATGCCACTCAGAGTATCGTTATTGGCTAACGTGATTTTATGCCCGATAGCATCCGGGATCAGCGAAGTGGATTCCTGAGTGCCGGTCAGCATGTCGTATTGTTCGCTGTAACGGCGGATCCCCCCCGCTTGCGCATCTTGTTTCGCCGCTGCCGGATCGATCCCCATACGGTTCAGCGTGTAATCGGAAACGCCTGCGGCGTTAAAAGTCACCGCCACCGTGCCAGTCGCCAGTGCCGCCGTTGCAGCCAGGCCACCGCCAAGCGAATGACCGGCAATCACCAATGCCTCGCCAAACGCCGCTTTGGCGCTTTTGGCAACCGCGACCGCCTGATTGTACTGCACATCATCATAGCCGGTCGCCTGACGCACATTGCTCAACCAGTCACGCATATCATTGGTGCCGGCAAAGGCCAAGACATACTGCTGATTATCCCTGTAGATCCCGGCCTGGAAACCCGATGCCGAGTCATGCAGGCTGGCGGGGTCAATGCCTGCGCCGAGCAAGGCACTGTCGTTCAAGCGGGTGAAACCGCCAACGCCCTGACTGGCGGTGTTGTAAACGTCCTTGGCCAGTAACGCCAGCGTATAGTCCCCTTGCTGTGACTGTTGCCCACGCGTCACGCCCTGACTGGCAGCCACCGGCGCAGCGGCCGACATATCGCTCACCAGCGTATTAAGCAGATTCTGGGCATTCAGACTGTTTGGGGAAAGCGTGGCCGCAGGGGCTTTAGCCGCTGGGGACTCAATCGGCTGTGGCGAATTCAGGGGTTGCGGTTCCGGACGGGCCACCGGGGGTTGAATGGCCGCAGGGCTGACCGCAGAGGTAAAACTCAAAGACATACTCATGCCGACTCCTTGTCGATAGACTTATCTATGCCGCACCCAAATGAGTGCTGCTGTAGCTATCGGCAGGTCGGAGCAGTTCTGTAATGCGAGTGATTATCTTTGCAAGGAATGTGATCAGGATTCACTTTTTGGCGGGCTCAGTAATGAAAAAGGGAGCCGAAGCTCCCTTATTAATCACGCAAACAATTACAGGCTTTCTGTAAAAGTACGTGTAATCACGTCGCGTTGCTGTTCTGGCGTCAGCGAGTTAAAACGCACCGCATAACCGGACACGCGAATGGTTAATTGCGGGTATTTTTCCGGATGCTTAACCGCATCTTCCAACGTTTCGCGGCGCAGTACGTTCACGTTCAGGTGCTGCCCCCCTTCAACGCGCACGGTAGATTGCATTTCCAGCGGCACTTCACGGTACTCGATCTGGCCCAGTTCGCTGACCGGAACGACCTGATCTTCCGCGTAGTTGGCTTTCGCGCAAACGCAGCGAGCTTCAGATTTTTCATCGTCCAGCAGCCAGAAAGAGTTCACCAGCGCCTGGTCGTTCGCTTTAGTGATTTGAATACCAGTAATCATGTTGTTGCCTCCGTACAAGGGCGAAAAATTCTACTTCGAAAAAACCCAATGTTGGTTTCGGCCATTTGGTAAAACCATTGTTGTCTTGTTGTTCTGTATACCAGTCTGGCCGGGGCAATTCTTTGATTAAAGTCAATTTTTACGGGGTACCCGCACAGCACAAGGGGGCAAGTTTATGTTTTATGTCAATTTTCCCCGCAAGACACCTCGCAATTATTTTTGTAAATTTTCAACAATATTTGCATAAAACGAAAAGACGCCAGGATAAAAGCGGGTTTCACTGAGTGAAGCTAAACGGTAAGCTATGCCCAGTGAATTGTTAACGAAAACAAAGGAGAGCGTTTATGTCCACCTCCCTCACCTGGCATGATGTCATCGGCAAGGAGAAAGAGCAGCCCTATTTTCATGAAACGCTTGCCTTTGTTGCCGCTGAACGTCAGGCCGGTAAGACCATTTACCCACCGCAAAAAAGACGTGTTCAACGCCTTTCGCTATACCGAACTGGCAGACGTGAAGGTGGTGATCCTCGGTCAGGATCCGTACCACGGCCCGAATCAGGCCCACGGCCTGTCTTTCTCGGTGCTGCCCGGCGTGCCTGCTCCCCCTTCGCTGGTGAATATGTATAAAGAGCTGGCGACGGATATCCCGGGTTTTGAACGCCCTAGCCACGGATGCCTGCAAAGTTGGGCGGAACAAGGCGTGCTGCTGCTGAACACGGTGTTGACGGTGGAAGGTGGCCAGGCGCATTCACACGCCAAACTGGGCTGGGAAACCTTTACCGATAAGGTGATCGCCGCGCTGAATGAAAACCGCGAAGGTGTGGTGTTTCTGCTGTGGGGCGCTCACGCCCAGAAGAAAGGCAATTTTATCGACAGCAACCGCCACCACGTGCTGAAAGCGCCGCACCCTTCACCGCTTTCCGCCCACCGGGGTTTCCTCGGCTGCCGCCACTTCTCGCAGGCCAACCAGCTGCTGGTGCAACAGGGGTTGCAACCTATCGACTGGCTGCCGCAACTGCCGCAGAGCTGATTCAGACGTAAAAAAGGCACCCTAAGGTGCCTTTTCTTTACTTAATTCGCTTAAGCCTTGGCTTTGGAAACCGCGACCATCGCCGGGCGCAGCAGGCGGCCATTCAGCGTATAGCCTTTTTGCATCACCATCATTACGTGATTTGGCTGGTGATCGGCCGATTCCATCAGGCTCATTGCCTGGTGTACTTCCGGGTTGAACGGCACGTTAGTGTCGCCAACGATTTCGATACCGTACTTACGCACTACGTCCTGCAGGGACTTCAGCGTCAGCTCGATACCTTCGATCATCGCCGTCAGCTCCGGATTGTTTTTATCCGCCAGATCCAACGCACGCTCCAGGTTATCCAACACCGGCAGCAGGTCACCGGAGAATTTCTCCAGGGCAAACTTGTGCGCTTTTTCAATATCCAGCTCGGTGCGGCGGCGGACGTTTTCCATTTCCGCTTTGGCGCGCAGCAGGCTGTCGCGTTCATGCTGCTGGGCTTCGGCCAGTTGAGCTTCCAGCTCAGCAATGCGCTCATCCCGCAGATCGACGCCCTCAGCCGCTTCCGGCAAGACTTCCTGCTGTTCCATTTCTTCCGAGACTTGCTCGTTTGGCGTCTTCTGTTCTTTACTACTCATGAATATCTCCGCGTTTTAGCATTAATCTCGCAACTTGGCTTATTATGGGGATCAAAACCGGGGTTTCAAGTCAACCGGTCACAATGTGGGGCATAAACTGGTCCCGGTGAGGAAAATCACAACAATGAATAAAAAATTCGCCTGTATTGGCATTGTTGGCCACCCGCGTCACCCTTCGGCGCTGGCAACGCATGAGATGTTATTTCACTGGCTGGTCGCCCGAGGCTATTCAGTGATGGTTGAACGGCAGATAGCCCAGGATTTGGGGCTGAAAGACGCCGTCACCGGCAGCCTGGCAGAGATTGGCCAAAAGGCCGATTTGGCCGTAGTGGTCGGCGGCGACGGCAATATGCTGGGCGCAGCGCGCGTGCTGGCACGTTACGATATTAAAGTGATCGGTGTTAACCGCGGAAATCTCGGTTTCCTGACCGATCTTGATCCCGACAACGCATTGCAGCAATTGGCCGACGTGCTGGAAGGCGAATATATCGATGAACAGCGCTTCCTGCTGGAAACCATCGTACATAAGGAAAACCAGCAGTGCCGCATCAGCACCGCTATCAACGAAGTGGTGTTGCACCCCGGTAAAGTGGCGCACATGATTGAGTTCGAAGTGTATATCGACGATCGCTTCGCCTTCTCACAGCGCTCAGACGGCCTGATCATCGCCACCCCGACCGGTTCGACCGCCTATTCGCTCTCTGCCGGCGGGCCGATCCTGACGCCGTCGCTGGAAGCCATCGCGCTGGTGCCGATGTTCCCGCACACCCTTTCAGCCCGCCCGTTGGTGATCAACGGCAACAGCACTATCCGGCTGAAGTTTTCGCAGATTGGTAGCGATCTGGAGATCAGCTGCGACAGCCAAATCGCGTTGCCTATCCAGGAAGGTGAAGAGGTATTGATACGCCGTAGTGATTTCCATTTGAATCTTATTCATCCAAAGGACTACAGCTATTTCAATACGTTAAGCACCAAGCTGGGTTGGTCAAAAAAATTATTCTAAAAACTGCGTCAGCCTCTTTACTGTATATAAAACCAGTCTATACTGTATGAAACTACAGTTATGTGTTTATACACAGGAAGGTTCCCATGCTGGCGCAATTGACCATCAGCAATTTTGCTATCGTTCGTGAGTTGGAAATTGATTTTCAACCGGGTATGACGGCGATTACCGGTGAAACCGGCGCCGGCAAATCGATTGCCATCGACGCGTTGGGGCTGTGCCTCGGTAATCGCGCCGACGGTAACGTCGTCCGATTGGGAGCCGCCCGTGCCGATATCTGTGCCCGTTTCTCACTGGCGGACACGCCTTCTGCACGACAATGGCTCGAGCAGAACCAGTTGGACGACAGCAATGAGTGCCTGCTGCGCCGGGTGATCAACGCAGATGGCCGTTCCCGTGGCTTTATCAATGGCACCGCCGTCCCGCTTTCGCAACTGCGCGAACTCGGCCAGCGCCTGATTCAGATCCATGGCCAGCATGCCCACCAGTTGTTACTCAAGCCTGAGCACCAAAAACAACTGCTCGACGCCTACGCCGATGAACCCGCCCTGCTGACGCAAATGCAACAGGCTTACCAGCGCTGGCACCAAAGCTGCCGCGAACTGGCTCATCATCAGCAACAGTCCATCGAGCGCGACGCACGCAAACAGCTGCTGCAATACCAATTGAAAGAGCTGAACGAGTTTGCGCCGCAGGCCGGTGAGTTTGAACAAATCGATACCGAATTCAAACGCCTGGCCAACAGCGGCCAGTTGCTGACCATCAGCCAGCAAACCCTGCAATTACTGGCCGATAACGAAGAAAATAATATGCTGAGCCAGCTCTATACCGCCAAACACCTGCTGCTTGAGCTGGTCGGCATGGATGAAAAACTCAGTGGCCTGCTGGATATGCTGGAAGAGGCGTCAATCCAAATCAGTGAAGCCAGCGATGAACTGCGCCACTACGCCGATCGTATGGATCTGGATCCCAACCGCCTGCAAGAACTGGAACAGCGCCTGTCGCGGCAAATCAACCTGGCGCGTAAACACCACGTCGCGCCAGAAGAGCTGCCGCAATTGCACCAGCAAATGCTGGATGAACAACAGCTGCTGTCACAGCAAGAAAACGACCACGAACACCTGGCCGAGGCGGTCACGCTGCATCATCAGCAAGCGCTGTTGTTGGCAGAGCAACTGCATCAGAAGCGTCAGCATTATGCCGCTGAGCTGACCACGTTGATTACCGACAGCATGCAGGCACTCTCCATGCCGCACGGTAAATTCAATATCGACGTGCGCTTCGAGCCGCAATATTTGAGTGCTGAAGGCGCGACCCGCACCGAGTTCTGCGTTTCCACCAACCCGGGCCAACCACTGCAGGCGCTGGCGAAAGTGGCCTCTGGCGGCGAACTGTCGCGCATCGCGCTGGCAATCCAGGTGATTACCGCCCGCAAGATGGAAACACCGGCGCTGATTTTCGACGAAGTGGACGTAGGCATCAGCGGCCCAACCGCCGCCATTGTCGGTCGCCTGCTGCGCCAGTTGGGGGAATCTACCCAGGTTATGTGCGTTACTCACTTGCCGCAGGTAGCCGGTTGTGGTCATCAGCATCTGTTCGTCAGCAAACAGACCGACGGCACGGAAACCGAAACACAGATGTCACCACTGGATAAACGTGCTCGCTTGCAAGAATTGGCGCGCCTTTTGGGCGGCAGTGAAGTCACCCGAAATACCCTGGCAAACGCGAAAGAACTGCTTGCCGCATAGAAAAGCTCAACTTTTTTACTTTCCTGAGGTCATATTGGGGCCCTGTAAAGGTTTCCAACTGCTGCAAGGTCTATTATCATCGGCATCCTATGCCCTAAAGGAATGTGATTACTATGCGCTGTAAAACGCTGACTGCCGCCGCTGTGGTTCTTGTGATGCTGACTGCAGGCTGTTCTACTTTTGAGAAGGTGGTTTACCGGCCTGACATCAACCAAGGGAACTACCTGACGTCAACCGACGTAGCTAAAATTCAAAAAGGTATGACCCAGCAACAGGTCGCTTATACATTGGGCACCCCAATGCTGCAGGACCCGTTCGGTACTCAGACGTGGTTCTATGTGTTCCGTCAGCAACCTGGTCATGAAAATATCACCCAGCAAACCCTGACGCTGACCTTTAACAGCGCGGGTGTCTTGACCGATATTCAGAACAAGCCGGCGCTGACCAAGTAATCCGCGCAGGAACTATCGTCCGGCCCGTGAGGGACGCGTCAAGTTCTTCATGACAGTACCAGGCTGCAACTCGGAAGATAAAATTCTGATAAAAAATAAGGCGCTCTTAGCGCCTTATTTTTTTGCCTTCTCTGCCCGTTGACGGCGCAGCTCTTTGGGGTCGGCAATCAATGGGCGATAAATTTCCACCCGGTCGCCATCGCTGAGCACATCAGCCAACTTGGCCGGTCGGCTATAGATGCCCACCTTGTTACTTTGCAGGTCAATATCACCACGCAGTTCCAGCAGGCCGGAGGCTACAATCGCCTGCTCAACGCTGCTGCCCTCCGCCAGTGTGACATTGCGCAGATACTGACGCTCCGGTAAGGCGTAAACCACCTCGACCCGTATCTCAGACACTGTAGACCTCTTTCGCCCGCTGGGTGAATGCCTGCACCATGTTACCCGCCAGCTCTTTAAACACCTTGCCGAACGCCAACTCGATCAATTTGTTGGTAAATTCAAAATCAAGGTGCAGCTCAACCTTGCAGGCTTCCGGGCTGAGCGGCGTAAAGTGCCAGCCCCCCCATCAAGGAGCGGAACGGACCATCAACCAGTTGCATATTGATGCTTTGGTTATCCAGCAGAGTGTTGCGCGTGGTAAAAGTTTTACTGATACCGGCTTTGGCAACATCTACTGCAGCGGTCATTTCATTGTTGGACGCGTTAATCACCCGGCTACCGGTACAACCTGGCAGAAAATCGGGATAAGAATGAACATCGTTAACCAACTGATACATCTGCTCGGCGCTGAATGGCACTAACGCAGATCGACTGATCTGGGGCATATCATTTCCTGTGAGACACAAAACATACAAATCATACCATTTATCTATCGGCAAACAAAAAATCTGCTATGCAACACAGAGGCCAAAAATGCGAAAAATTGCGCAGGTGCTGAGCGGGAAAGGATTTCTTTCGCTGACGCATCCAGTATAATGAACACACTATGACAAAGAAAAAAGCACACAAACCCGGCTCTGCCACCATTGCGCAAAACAAGCGTGCGCGTTTCGAATACGCCATTGAGGAAGAATTCGAAGCGGGCCTGTCTCTGCAAGGGTGGGAAGTCAAATCGCTGCGTGCCGGCAAAGCCAACATCAGTGACAGCTACGTGACTTTTCGCGATGGTGAAGCCTACCTGTTTGGCGCCACTGTCTCACCGCTCAACGTAGCTTCTTCTCATGTGGTCTGCGATCCGACACGAACCCGTAAACTCCTGCTGAAAAAGCGTGAGCTGGACTCACTGCTCGGCCGTGTAAACCGTGACGGTTACACCGTGGTTGCCTTGTCCATGTATTGGAAAAATGCCTGGGCCAAGATCAAAATCGGCGTAGCCAAAGGTAAGAAAGAACACGATAAGCGCGATGACATCAAAGATCGTGAATGGCAGACGGCGAAATCCCGTATCATGAAGCACGCCAACCGATAAGCCTCTGGCTTAACGGGTAAAACTTCTGTTATACTGCGCGACGTAACTTGGGGCTGATTCTGGATTCGACGGGATTGTGAGGCCTTAGGAGCATGCCGAGGGGCGGTTTGCCTCGTTAAAAGCCGCAAAAAAAATAATTGCAAACGACTCGCAATTCGAATCTGCTGCTTTAGCAGCTTAATCAGCCTAAGAAACTGAAGATTCCCTCTCTCCCTAGCCTCCGCTCTTAGGACGGGGATCAAGAGAGGTCAAACCCAAAAGAGATCGCGTGGATGTCCTGCCTGGGGCTGAAGCGTTAAACCCAATCAGGCTAGTTTGTTAGTGGCGTGTCCATCCGCAGCTGACCGGCGAATGTGAAGATTGGACTAAGCATGTAGTGCCGACGGTGTAGTAATTCCGGACGGGGGTTCAAATCCCCCCAGCTCCACCAAATGATGATCCGGGTATTACCAGATAAGTCCGGAGAAGTACGGAAAGCCCGCATACCACCTAGGTTTGCGGGCTTTTTTGTGTCTGTAGCAGTCCGAGAATATCCAGCTAAATCCGGGATTTATTGGTATACGTTTAGGTATACGTTAAAATGTATGCCATAAACGTATACCAATTATGGAAGAACCCTTACATGGCGCGGACTACACGCCCCCTCACACATACCGAAGTACAAAAAGCCAAAGCCCTCGGGAAAGACCTCACCCTGCATGACGGTGACGGCCTGTTCCTGTTAGTCAAAACTACCGGCAAGAAGTTATGGCGATTCCGCTACCTCCGCCCCGGCACCAGTTCACGAACGATGGTTAGCCTAGGTGCCTACCCTGCCCTGTCACTTGCCGACGCCCGGCAAATACGTGCCGAAAAGCTCGCGATACTGGCAAGAGGCATTGACCCACAGGCCAAAGAAGCAGAAGAAGCGGAACAAAAGCAGGTAGCCCAAGAAAGCATTTTCCTGAATGTGGCAAAGCAATGGTTCGCGCTGAAGCAGGCCAGCGTCAGCGCTAAGCATGCTGAAGACATCTGGCGTTCTCTCGAGAAGGACATATTACCGTCTATCGAAAATGTCCCTGTTCAGGACATCAAAGCACGTTTGCTGATCCAAGTGCTGGAACCTATCAAGGCCCGTGGCGCATTAGAGACAGTTCGCCGATTAGTGCAACGTATTAACGAAATCATGATCTATTCCGTCAACACTGGCTTGATTGATGCTAATCCGGCTTCTGGTATTGGTAATGCATTCGAACGGCCTAAGAAGCAGCATATGCCGACTATACGACCAGAAGAACTGCCTAAGCTGATGCGCACAATCTCGATGAGCAATTTATCAATCCCAACCCGTTGCTTACTTGAGTGGCAGCTACTTACGCTTATACGTCCTGCAGAAGCCTCGGCAACCGCATGGGCTGAGATCGATATAGAAAACCGTGAATGGCGTATCCCGGCGGAACGTATGAAAGCGAAGCGTGATCATGTTGTTCCACTTTCAGACCAAGCTTTAGAGATACTCGAAATCATGCACCCTATCAGCGGCCAGCGTGAGTACGTATTCCCAAGCCGCAACGACCCGCGTAAGGCTATGAACAGCCAGACAGCGAATGCTGCGTTAAAACGTATAGGTTATGGCGGGAAATTAGTCGCACATGGTTTACGCTCGATAGCGAGTACAGCTATGAATGAAGCAGAATTTAATGTCGATGTCATAGAGGCAGCTCTTGCACATAGCGATAAAAATGAAGTAAGAAAAGCCTATAACCGTTCCACATACCTTGAGCAGCGGCGGGCTTTAATGGATTGGTGGGGAGCGGAAGTATACGCAAAAAAATAGGCTTATATGTGTCAGTTCAGATCTGAGCTGACATTTTTACGGCTCAGGGCTATACCTAAACCCGCGACAACTCTGTGCCAAAAGCGGACCTTGCTAGTATCACGGTATATTATCAATGGAATATCTCAGGAGATATGATGGTAACTAGAGAAAGCATGAAACAATGGATCATTGAGTGTCTTCAAGAGCGGAATGGCAGTGCCTGGCCTCGTGAAGTCTCAAAGTACGTCTGGGATAACTATGAAGCAGACCTCAAGAATTCAGGTGATATGTTGTACACGTGGCAATATGATATTCGTTGGGCTGCTCAACAATTGAGATACGAGGGTACTCTTAGACCAGTAAATAGGCGTAGAGATTTGCCATGGGAATTAGCTTAATCATAGTAATAACGTCAGCTTTTCGCTCACTGCGGACATCATACTTCCGAGTCTGTCCGCTGCGTGCCAGGAGCGGAAGTTACACATTGTTCTACACTAATCATAGAACTCAGTTGAGATAAGACATTTTTTAAATTACCCCCTGACTACGTATTATTTAGTCAGGGGAAGAGTCAAATCCATAAAATGAAATCTTCCATTTCATCATAGTTCTTAATAATGGCACTGACCTCTTTTTCATCATCACTTAAACAATCTAATAAATTATCCCATTCGCTTTGTTTTTTCCCAAATCCGTATACTTGCTCAATATCCCCTGACTTCCAAATATATATCCCATCACTCTTTAATTTATCATGGATTTTTTTGATAGAGGGCTTTACTTCATGATGATTGCAGAATTTTATAAAGTCTTTGCTAGAGCTACTTTTCAGTGAGTCTATAGAAATAATCGGATTGGCAAGTTGCAAACTTTGTGGGTCCGACAAGTTGGTTAAAGATGAGAGTAATTCATCACATTCACTACTTAATACTTCATGGTGAGAGGTTGTCAGTAGTATTGATAGAAAATCGCAATCGGCAAGGATTCGCGTTCTTATCCCTATTGAATTGATAACATTGGCCATTTTCAAAAGGCTGCCTTTTCCATCTACAGCTACAATACTTGTCTTGGTAGGGTTGAGTTCATAGTTTCTAATTTTTTATAAAGTGCGCATAAAACATTCGTTTCTGTTTTACCTTCGACTAATAAAACTTCTTCTGAGAATAAGAAAAATGATGAGTTAGATAAGGCGAATGCAGAGTGAAGTTGTGGTGAGGATGCCTTATATAGTTCTTGGATTGTTTCCGAAATGGTTTTCCGAGCTATAGTACCTATGGAACTTTTAAAGACCTGTATAGCGTTGCAGGCATGTTTTGCTGAGAGCATGCTGGCCGAGTGAGTTGAGATGATTACTTGGAATCCAAGATCGCTTAAAGCAACCAGAGATTCTCTCACTGAGTTTATGGCAGATGGATGTAAGTATAACTCTGGTTCATCAATGAAAATAAGAGTATTTGATTTTTTTGTATCATCGCTTCTTTTCTTAATATCAGCTAAATATTGAATCAAAGCCATCTGTATTGAACGCTGCGTACCATGACCGAATCGGCTGATGTCTTGCATTATTGAGGACCCAGCTCGTTGTTCAAATACTTTCAAGGTGCCTGATTTGAATATTTCATCAAGAGTGGGGGTAGGGAAGTGTAGTTTCACACTTACATCTGGGAAATACTGATTAACTTTCTGACTAACGCCACTGTCTATTTTGTTTAAACCATCTAGCCTAGTGGGACCATCATGAGAAAGATACTTACCGATTTCCGAGATATTTTCAGAGAATTTTACTTCATATTCTTTTTTTATTTCGCTAACAATTGCAGTTAGGATTTTTGCGATTGTTGTACCAGCTTTATTTTTGGTTGCATCTTCTACAGCATCAGACATCGCAGGAATATGAATTGGCTCAGGGAAAAGATTCGAGATAGCGCCATCAATTCCACCAGGTTTTTTTTTTCCATGTGGTCCCATCAAAAACCTCAAGTGCTTTTTTGACTTTTGACTTCTCACCATCAACAACTTCTGTTTCCTGTTTTCTTGCAAACCTCAAAGTTTTATCTATGATGAATGGTGCAATTTTTTGCTGATTTTCCTCGCTAAGTAGTGTCAGCGTGTCATCAGTAATGCCTTCAATGATTCCCTCTACTCGCACTGACTTTTGTGGGTCGTACATATCAGCATCGCTTAGTAGAGAGCCATCTAAGAGCCATTTTATAGCCAATATAATATTTGATTTACCTGCGTTATTATAACCAACTAATGCTGTATATGGCCTTAGAAAAGCTTCGGTGGATTTGCAAGACCTGAAGTTAGTTATTGATACTTTATTCAATCGAACTGTCATTATATTATCCTTGTTCTAATTTCATTTGGGCCTAACCAACAGTTTTTTCATCATAGTTTCTGCTTGAACCTTATCGATAATCTAACTTCGCGATCAAAGATACAATGAACTGAATCACAGACCGGTTAAAACGTCGGCTTTTCGCTCAGAGCTGCCAGTGAGCGGTACCTGGCCGTTCAGTGCCAGAAGCGGATGTTGCTAACACTGTACTGTGTTAATCAATGAGTAGCAGGCCCCCCCAATGGGCATGAACGTCTCTGGCATCTCCCATTCACAAAACATAAAAAGTTCACTTGGCGGCCAGTCAGGGCGCGATAACTGCACTACTCATCCTAACCTCTTAAACGCAGCAGCGGTACGCTGACGCATTAAACAAAAAGTTGTTCAAACCTCTGTGCGCGCAATGCTACCCCCGCCTCGCCTGCCCACTTTATGTGTCGCTTTTCATGCAGGTGCATTAAGGGATGCAAACCGCGCCAGTACTGGTGCGGGAGGGTCTACGACATACATTTTATTGCATGCAAAATCATGCACCCTATGCATGCACGCGTAATTTGGCACAGGCTAGCCAGGAAAAAGGCTATTTTCGGGTGAGGATTGAGGATGCGACAACATCAGTTTGACTGTGAGCTTGGTCATCACATCATGTTAATGGTTGGGATTTATCTCTGGTTTACCCTGCGTCCTATGTGAGGCTAATCGACTCGACTACCGTGCAGCATCGCAGTTTTTCCGATAGAGTTTTTTTTGGATATCCGTTCTAAACGCTGTCTGAAAGACCACCACCAAGGTTTTAATTCTTATATAAACTATTCACTACTGTTCACTTAAGTAAAAAAATATAATTAAATCAATAAATAAAACCGTGACTAGTGAGTTTTAAACTCATCACTCAGTGTTCACCACTGTGCACTCAACCAAAAATAACCTTTTCTCTGGCTAGCCGTGGTTAGATTTATTTTTGATGTTCCTACCTATTTATAAATAGCGTATTGATTGCTGAAAGCTATGAGAAAATAACGAGGAATGACGATGAATGATGGGTTAGTGCAACTCAGTACAATTCGTTGTTTTTACATACGATTCCTTAATACACCACACAACAACCCCTTGTTGCCAACCCCCAAAATATTCACATAATAGGGCGCTACCAGAGTTCACACAGTCCCGGTCAGAGCTGGCCGGACACAAAGAGGTAGCAATACATGCTTTCAGTTTCCCGCCCCGTTAACGCCACACCTTCCCCTGCGGTGCACAGTGATTACACCCCACGCGAACGCTTTATTCGTCTGCCGGAAGTGCTTTACACCACAGGTCTGTCACGCTCTACCGTTTACGAGATGATGACCCGCAAGCAGTTCCCGGCCCAAATCTCGTTGGGCGGCAAAAACGTCGCCTGGCTAGTTTCCGAAGTGGAGCAGTGGATGGATGAGCGCATTGCCAACCGTCATCAGGGGGCCACCATATGATGCAGTTAACCCTGGGCCGACACCGCTTTACCCTGAACGATAACGACGCGCTGTTTGTGGCCGAAGCTATCCTGCTGCAGCGCCAGCACCCGGATATCGTCTTGCCGGAACACTGCAGCACTAAACACGGTGTCATCCGTCTGACCAGCCGCCAGGCCGAACCGCACCTGTTTTACACCGGGCCGGTGTCTCTGAGCGACGCAGCCGCCGACACCCATCACCACCTGCAAACCGGTCATTGATCACTATGCGATCGATTGAACGTCCGGGGGCGTCTTACGGCTTGCCCCCACGTCCGGCGCTGCGCTATAGTCCCCCCACTGTCGCAAAATCGGCAGCCGGGCGTGGAAACCCGAGTAACTTATTGGCGACACAACACGCGCCAGGCGTGTTTTTTTATGTCGTAGCCTGTGTGCGCTCATTTTTTGCGCGATGGATGTTATGCTATCGCAGCAGTCAAACAATGGTGGCTCAGGCGGGGCTGACTTCGGTCAGGCCGGTTTCCAATAAGGCCGGTATTTCCACCCCCGTCTGGGCTACCACCCATAAGCGTGGAAACTTCGGTGGTAGCAATAACCAATACTTATTGGAGGCTGCCACCATGGCTACTATCCTTACCCCGACTCACCCCAAATTCTGTTTCCTGTTTGCGGCCATTCGCCGTACTGCCCTGACGGCAACCCCGTGCATGCTGCGTACCGTGGCGGATTCCGAGCGCAGCGCCCGACGTTTGCTGGCGCGTGATTACATTCTGGCGTTTGCCGGTCGCCTGCCCGTACAGGGGGTGGCATGAATACGCTCGCCGCCCGTTTCCACAGTGAAACCCATTACGCCATCCCGCATGCGGACTTCCTGCGTCTTCAGCACGCACATGCTACCGGCTTGCTGTTCCTCGACATGCTGGACAGCCTTGACCTGAGTGGACAACACCCTGACACCTTTCAACAGGCGGCCTTTGCCTCCGTCATCGCCGTGCTGACTGACCAGCTCGGCCACGTCGTCAACACCTGTGAACCCCAACTTCTTGCCAGCATGGAGGCACCCGCCGCATGAGTACCCAATCCTGTTTACCGATTGAAGTCCGTACCGCCGTTTTCCGTCGCGCCGTGGCACAGGCCTATAGCGACAGCTGCGCCTTTTACCGGGTGAGCCTTGGTTACACGCTGGACGAGTTGCAGATGCTAATTGCTATGCGCCTGGAAGGGTACTTTGTGCAACAGCACGGCGCAGAAGCGGGCATGGACATGGCGTGCACCATGCTCAGCGATATGGTGCAGCCGGATGTGTTGGTGGCACCGCCGCGCCTGACAACACTGGGACAAAAGCTGATGGACGAGCTGTGCTGCGACCATCTGGCAACTGCCAGTCACGCCACCGTGCATTAAGGGAGAACAAGACGATGAACGCCCATTTCGTTTCACAGACCGTACGCACCGCCACCGGCCATTGGCCGGTGATACTCCCGGCCCTTGGCATTGCCCTGCAACCGAACGGCAAACCCCAGCCGTGCCCGGCCTGCGGCGGCAAAGACCGCTTTCGCTTTGATAACCAACAGGGGCGCGGCACCTGGTTCTGTAACCAGTGCGGCAGTGGCGATGGTCTGAATCTGGTTGAGAAAGCACTGGCCGTGACCGCCAAAGAGGCCGCTGTGAAGGTGGCCGGGGTATTGGGTGGGCAAATCGAACCCGTATGGCCGGAGCAGAACCTTCAACAGGAACAGCAGGACAAAGCGCAGGTGCGAAATAACGCAGCACAGCAGGCCAGACAACTGCTTGCCAGCGCCCGGCAACAAGCGGGGAATGCCTATCTGACCGCCAAAGGCTGGCCGGACACCGATACCCTGACATTACAGGGGCCGTCATTGCGCGTGGGCGGTATCACTTACCAGCCCGGCGACCTGTTGCTACCCCTGACCGACAGCACAGGGGAGGTGGTCAACATCCAGTTAATCAATACCGCAGGCGACAAGCGCACGCTGGCCGGGGGGCAGGTGAAAGACGCCTGTCATTTCCTGTCTGGCCAGAATACTGACGTTATCTGGCTGACCGAGGGTTATGCCACCGGCCTGACCGTGCATCAACTGACAGGGGAAAGTGTCTGCGTGGCTCTCAGTGCCAATAACCTGCCCGCGATGGCGCAACAGCTGCGCACCCGTTACCCTGATTCGGCGTTGCTGCTGGCAGCCGATAATGACGAGAACGGCACCGGGCAGACCCGGGCAGCAGAGGCCGCCCAATTGAGCGGCGGCAAGCTTGCATTGCCCTCAGAAACCGGTGACTGGAACGACATTTACCTGCAACAGGGCAAACTGGCCGCGCTCGAGCAGTTGACGGCTTTCAGCCAGCCCCAACAGCCCAGCCCGTTTGATACGCTCAGCGATGCCGACCTGAAAGCCATGAGCGCCAGTGAGAAGGCAGAACTCCTGGCTGAACATTATGGCAACACCCTGGCGGTGCCGTTGGTCGGTGAGGAACTGTGTCGCTATACGCAGGGTGCCTGGCAGGTGTTGCCGCATCGGCAACTCAGCCGGGAGATTGCCGCGCTGTTTCAGAAGGTCCGTGCGCCGTTCTCGGCGGCCGGTATCAACAGCATTCTGGATACGCTCAAACTGATGGTGCCGCAGATGGGCGAACCGGTGCGATGCCTGATAGGCTTTCGCAATGGGGTGTTTGATACCGCCAGCGGCCAATTCAGCGCACACCGTAAAGAACATTGGCTGCGCACCGTCAACAGCGTGGACTACACGCCGCCGCGCACGGGAGAAAACCTGGCCGACCATGCGCCGCATTTCTGGCAGTGGCTGACGCGGGCGGCCGGGAACAGCCACGACAAGCAGGAACGCATTCTGGCGGCACTGTTTATGGTGCTGGCGAACCGTTACGACTGGCAACTGTTCCTGGAGGTGACCGGCCCCGGTGGAAGCGGTAAAAGCGTGATGGCCTCCATTGCCCGCTTGCTGGCTGGTGCCGACAATACCACCTCTGCGACCATCGACAACCTGGAATCGGCGCGTGAACGTGCCTCTGTGGTGGGGTTCTCACTGATTATTCTGCCCGACCAGGAGAAATGGAGCGGTGACGGTGCAGGTATCAAGGCCATCACTGGGGGCGATGCGGTGGCTATCGACCCGAAATACCGCGATGCCTACTCTACCTATATCCCGGCCGTGATTTTGGCGGTGAATAACAATCCGATGCGCTTCAGTGACCGCAGCGGCGGTGTCTCGCGTCGCCGGGTGATTATCACTTTTCCCGAAGCGATACCGGCGAAGGAACGTGACCCACAGCTGTTGGAGAAAATCAGCGGAGAGTTGGCGGTCATTGTCCGTCACCTGATGCAACACTTTGCTAACCCGAACGATGCCCGTGAGTTGCTGCAGGCGCAACAGAGTTCAGAGGAAGCATTAGCCGTCAAACGTCAGTCCGACCCGTTAATGGACTTCTGCGGCTACCTGACAACGCTGAGTACCCCGGTGGGCATGTTAATGGGGAACGGCAATATCAGACCGGCCAATCCACGGCGTTACCTCTATCACGCCTACTTGTCGTTTATGGAGGCGCGTGGGCATCAAAATACCATGAACCTGACCTCATTCGGGTTGGCCGTACCGCAAACGCTCAGGGAGCATGAGCTGACGTTGCTTAAACGCAGAACCAATCAGGGGATGCAAACCAACCTGACGTTGAGTGAGGAGTGTGAGGCGGACTGGTTGCCCAAGTGCGATATCGCATGATGTGGCGTTAACGATCGGTGTGGCCGATCAATCAGCGATTATTGATCTGCCGAACCCATTGGACGCCTGCTGATGAGGTTGCCTATAGTGGCTGTGAAGAAAAGACACAGAGCAACACCAGGGCATCACACGAGCCATATTGTGGCTGACATCATAACAATAACAGCAATAATCACTAAACCGGCTCAGGCCGGTTTTTGTCTCTTCAATAGCTCCTATCACTCTTTGCCTTTTTGGAATGCAATTACTCTTCGCCAAGTAAAAGCTTTACAATGAGGCACGAAGTGTCGCTGTAAGGCCTACTTTGGATTGGCATACCTTTAGTCGCGTGTTGAAGTGAACCTCTCCAGAAGGAGGAAGCTATGCATTCAGGTCATTATTCATCTGCAATAAAATAATCGTCGGTTCCGCTGACGGGAATATAAGCCCGGATCCATTCGTCACCGTCGACCATTTCCCAACTGTGCCCTTCCCCCTCGGTATCTTCCGCCAACAGTACCGTGCCGGGGGCGATCATGAAGGTGGAACCATCGCTGACCTTAAATCTTAACGTTCCCTTGAGCGTCACCACATACTGTTTTCTTGGCGCCGGGTGAACCCCTTTTTGCCATTCTTCAATGGTGTTGCTGAACCAAAAACTGTGCGCAGGAATTTTCTTTAACCCAGGCACGCTGCCTTTAATAAAGGCGGCGCGGTTGTCTGGCGTGTTGATTAAACGGTACGCGGGTAACCGACCATTATCATCGCCCTTTTTAACCGACTCCGTATGGCCTGCTAGTGAGAACGTTAACCCTGCGGTGAGTAACAGCAAGAGTTTTGCTTTATTCATCATTAATAACACTTTCCTTGTTAAAAAAATCCGTGACAACCCCACCCCAAAATTTAAAATTAGGATCAGTGTTGATACCTTCGATCTCTTTGTCTGTTAGCGGGATGAAAGCCCTCCGCGCAACATCCAGTTAAGCAATTCGTTATTGCGGGTGAAGTTGAGTTTTTTCATAGCCGAGCGTTTATGCGAATTCACCGTTTTGACTTGCAACTGCATAGTTTCGGCGGTTTTCACCTGGCTATTACCTCGTTTAAGGTGGCGCAGCACTTCACATTCACGCGCACTAAGCGGGTTGTCGGTACAAGGGCCACAACTGGGCGGCTGTTTGGCGGGCATATAGCGGCGATTGCGCATCGTCTCAGTGATCATAGCCAAAATATCATCCACCGGTTGGTCGCGGTAGATAGTGCCGCTTTTGCGGGTACAGCGCAGCGCCGACGGGCAGATATAGTCACGACTATCCCGGATCACAAATAAAATCGGAGGAGGCTTCTCGGGAGGAAAATAGTGGCAAACCTGATCGATCGAGCCGTAATTGACGGCATGGAATACCAGTCCGACGGATCGTGCCACGGGAGCTGAACTACACTTAAGTAATGTGATTTTTTTGTTTCTGCAGTAATCCAGAAGCAAATGATGAAGGCCGATACTAAAATAATAATTAGAATCTTTTATAAGAATAGTGATAATTTCACTCATAATTCCTCCAATTTTATTTATGGTTCGATATATGGTCAATGTTATTAACCGAGGTTTCTACGATTGAATAGGCGTCCATAGGTATGCAATACAAAATACTCGACGGTTATGGCTGGAAATTAATCAGATCAGGGTAATCACAACTGTTGCAGACGCTTGGTAGGTCGCTGGAGCCGCATTACCAAGATGGAGCGATGAGGATAAAACCATGGTACGGTTGCCACCGTTGGGGTAATTTTTACCCGGCCCAGACACACGGACGACGGTACCGTCAATGCTTAATGTAGACTTTACTTCACCCATATTTAAATCACCATTCGATGAGGGCCCACGGACGGATACAATATATCCGCCCTTTCCACCACGGCACGCTACGTTTATGGTTGTCTGCGCGGGCGCGGGAGAGGACGTGGGGGATACGGTTCCGTGGTCAATGAGGTTATTCGGAATAGAGATGTCGCATATGGTGGGGACTGGGGGTTTAGAGAGGTCGAACTCTGTGCAGGCGGCCATAGTGTATTTACCACCCTGGCGCCAGCCGGCTACACAGATACTGAGGAAGGGTTTCCAGCTTGGCACGTTAATTATGTCAGAGGACCGTCGCGGGAGCATTGAACGGATTGCAGTGTTTAGTTTGTTGTGGTCCATACCAGGGTCTACTTTTACACCGAACGAGGGCGGTGTTGTGAGGCTACCACTGCACGCACCGCCGGGACAGGAGACCGAGGCTAACGCAGTCGGGCCAAACAGTTGGTTGGTTTCGATAGGGCGGGACACTGTTATGGAGGTAACTTCATAAGTCACGTCGTAGCAAGTATCGCACAATCGGTTAGGGGTACTCGATATCAATCGCGCGGTAATAGAGTCACCGACGACATCGAAGGAGAGGAACGATACGAGTAACATGCAAGTTCGGAGTAGTATGTGTATATTCATGGGGAAGGGGTCCTGATTGGGGGTGCCGGAAAAGGGAGATGGTCACGTATTAGTAAGATATTTACGTAACACGCTGATTTAACATTCCCTCTGCCCATAATATCCACCGTGCCTCATACGCCCGCACTCGCGCCTCGGCCTCTGTCAATGACAGCCGCTGTCGACGAGCTTGCTCGTAAAGCCGCACGCGTTGCGCACGATGGTTTTCTAATGCCCGGGGCGCGATGGTGATCCCCGCGGTGCTGAACTGCACACCCAGCCAGCCAAAATCCTGTTCAATCCTGCCCAACTGGGTTTTATCCGGATGGGTCTCAAACCCGCCCAGGTTAAAAAATTCATGTAACCCTTTAACGCAGCGCCGCAGTTGCCAGCGCGTGCGGGTAAACACCAAAAAGTCATCCATATAGCGTGCATAAAAGGTGCCCTCCAGCCCTATTCATACTCCAGGCCAAAGGTGGCGATGGCGTTAAACGGGCCGCGCTCAATGGTCTGGTCGGCGATCGCCTTTGGCTCACCTTTTACATAGGCCCGAATGGTCAGGGTATTGGCCCCGCTCACCAGTTTGTAACCCGGCCCCTGCTTGTTCAGCAGCAACGGTGTGCCGTCCTCGGTTTCCATCCCAATACCAATGCCGTTGGCCTGGCTGCCCGCCTCCAGTGCCAACAGCCCCGGCAAATTCAGGTTCTCTTTGCCGCTGAAGGTCACCTTCACCGTTTTGCCCAGGCTCAGGTCGCACTCTGTCAGGCGAATGTCGAACGGCTGGCTGTTAGTACGGGTGTTCAGGTACAGGTACTTATCAATCACCGTGCCGAAATCCAGCAGGATTTTTTCATCCCCCGGCGGAATGATGCAGGGTTCCGCCACCAACGCACCGTGGAAACGCATATTGTCCGCCGCCAGCGAGGGCTGGATCACTACCCACAGCAGGCCAATCAGCGTGCCGTAAATTATCTTTTGTGCCTTCATTGGTACACCGCCTGCAGGGTCGCCGTGGCGACAAACTTGCCTTCTTCCAGCGTCGCCCCCGGCCGCTGCACCGGCACCGCTTCAAGTTTTGGCGGGCTGGCCGGGTTGACCGGTATCGGCAGGTTCAGCTCAAACGGCTTGCCGTTTTGTATCAGCCGGATACCCAGATCGGTGACGTCGGTACGTACCGCCGCCTTGTCATAGGCCGCCTGAGTGCCGATCACCGCCAGCGTCATGTTCCATTTGCTGGCGCTCGGCTCACAGGTGATGCGGTAACTGACCGGCTGCAGGTAGTTCACCCCGTTCACCTTCTTGATGCCGACCCGCTCACCAAAGTCGACGTCAATATCCTCGCCGTTGTTGATGCTGCACGCAGGCGGCTCAATCAGCGTGCCACGGAAGGTCATATCGTCCGCCGCAGCCACAGCAGCACTGAAAACACACCCCAGTCAGCAACAGCATTCGGGTCATCGGGGAATATCGCGTCATGCTCGCGCTCCTGTTAGCGGTAGTCGATCTTCATGGTGGCCGTGGCATTAAAGGGACCGCCAGTTAGCGCCCCCCGTTCGATTTTTTTGCCGGCACAGCTTCCAACACTGGAACCGTCGGGTAGGTAAAGTCAAACCAGCGGTTAACCCCCTGCACAGTGCCGTCCTTGAACAGCGCAATGGCAAAGTTGGTTTTGTTGCCGTTGAGCCACTGATTTTCGAACCCCGCAGCCGTCCCCGCGATCTGCATACGCAGCGCATTGGTGGCATTACCGGTACAGCTCAGGGTGTAGGGCACCGGCATTTTTTTATAGCTGGTGCCGTTCACTTGCGAGGTCATCACGTCGTTGCCAAAGTTAACCTCGATCGGTTGACCATTGTTGATGACACAGGGCGGTGGCTCAATCAGGGTGCCGTAAAAACGCATGTTGTCTGCCTGCGCGCTGCCACTCAGTAGCATGCCGGTGGCCCACAGGGCCAGAAGAGTACGATGTTGCATCAGGTTGTCTCCCTTCACTGGTATTCGACCTTCATGGTCGCCCCGGCGGAAAATGGCCCGCCCTTCAACGTTGCCCCAGTACGCTTGGCCGGTACCGGCTTCCAGCTGGGGTGGCGATGACGCGTTAAAATTCAGCCAACTGTTAATCGGGTAGCGCCTGTCGTTATTGAGCAACGCAATGCCAAAATCGGTCTGATTGGTCCTCAACATAGCGTTGTCAAACCCGGCCCCGGTGCCCTCTATCAGCATTTTCACCGCGTTCGACGGGCCACCACTGCAGTTTATCGAATAGGTCACCGGCATCTTTTTGTAGGCCGAGCCGTCTACCCGGGTGGTCAACACATCATTACCGAAGTTCACTTCGATCAGATTGTTGTTGTTGATCACGCACGGCGGCGCCGCCACAATGGTTACCTTAACGGTGACGTTGGCCGTTTCAGCCGCCTGTGCGACAGGAAATACAACCAACAGCGCCAGACTCAACGCACTAACCAGGTACCGCGTATCAAAAATGCTGTTCATAGCGGCCCCTCAGTCATAGTTAAGCCGGAAATCCAGGTGGGCCGAATAAGCCCCGGCCTCTAACGGCGCACGCGTACGTTCTGCCACCAGTTGGTAGTTCAGCGCATCTTGCCCCGGGGTCAGTAACAGGGGTGCCCCACGGCTGCCGAGGCGGATGTCCCGCCCCTGGCTGTCGGTCATACGCAACCCCAGCCCACCCGCACCCCGTATCTGCACCAGTTCAGGGCTGTTGGCATCCGCCGGAGCGGCAAAGCTCACCGACACCGCCGGTTGGTGCGTACTCCACAGCACGCTGCCGGTGCGTTCATCGCGGTTGTTCGCCGGGCTGCGCAGGCAGTCTTTCAGTTGCAGGCGCACCGCCACCGGCGTGCCACGGTCACCCACTTTCAGCAGCCGCCCGGTGCCGGTCACACCCAACTGCACCGTCTGGTGAGCCGAGGCCATCTCCAGCCTGCAGGCGCTTTCGGTCAGGGCGCCGCGCACCCGCAGCACGCCGTTGGCACCATCCACATGGGCATTGTCCGCCGCCTGTGCCATGGATGCCGGTAACAGCACCAGCACCGCACCCACGGTCAAGGGCACCATCATCACCATTGCCGCGATCACCAGCGCGTACTGCCGATCGTGACGGTGGTAAGGTGACCGCGTTCCTCGCCGAAATATCCTTTGCATGCTGCTCTCCTGGCCGTTTAGCTCGCGGGCGTTACCCGTTATTTTTTATCCGCATTCACCTGACAAGACGCACCGCTGCAGCGGAAGGTCAATTGCGGGCGGCCACCGTAGTCATTCACATAGGTCAGTACCGGCGTGGCACCGAGCGCTGCGGCACTGACACTCAGGGTGTCGCTGCTCTTGGGTGCGACCATCAGCGGTTCAAAGCCTGGCGCACTGGCACCGTCTTTTTTGCTGCTGGCGTCAACCAGAGTCACGTAGTACGGGGTCGGGTTGCTCACCTGGTACTTGTCGCCCTGTTTACTCAGGGTGATCTGCTCCTGCCACGGCACCGCCGCTTCGCTGTTGGTCACCGCAATGGCCTTCGGGCGGTAGAACAGTTTGATGCGAGTCTGCAGCGCCAGTTGCAGGGTGTTCGGCTTGTCGCTCTTCGGTGGAATTTCCCGCAGGTTGAAATAGAACAGCGACTCGCGGTCCTGTGGCAGCCCGGCAGCCGCTGGCAGCCCTTGTACCTTGACCTGACTTTTGGCCCCCGGCTCCACCCGCTGCACCGGTGGCAGCACCGTCAACGGGCTGACGATTTTGTTGCCCTGCGCGTCTTCAATCCAGCCTTGCGCCAGGTACGGCAGCTGTTTGTTCTCATTGCTGATGTTCAGGCTCACCGACTTGCTGTCGCCGTTGAAAATTACCCGGGTGCGGTCCAGTGCAATCGCGGCCTGAGCCTGCTGTGCCGCCAGTGCGCTCAACAGTAGCGCACTGATTACTGTGGTTTTGTTCATCAAAATCATGGTCTGTTACTCGTTTAAAAAGTGAATTCTGGGTTAAAGCGTCTGTGCTTCTGCTACCTGAGCTATCAGCATGCAAGGCAACAGTAAATCGGTAGTGCCGCTGTTCGGGATCTGCGGTGGCAGCGTCAGTTGGCACTGCGGTTTACCGCTCCAGTGCACCGTCATCTGTTCACCCGGGTTAATGCCGCTCAGGTAAACGCTGCCTGCGTCGTTAACCATCCCAACCTCCTGCTTTTTAGTGTTCAATACCGTCGCACCGAACGGCGGCGTGGAGCCGTCCGCCAGGCGAATCACCGCCATGGCTTTTTCACCGGCGATGACCGCAAATTGACGGTAGCCAATCGCGCCCTCGGTCAGGGTGGCCTGCACCACCGACTGGGTGGCCTCGGCGTTTTCCGGCAGGGTATTCAGGTCAATGCTTACCTGGTTGCGGTAATAGCTGCTGACGTCTGCCACCACCGCCTTGCCAAAGCGGTTAGACAGGTTGCTTCCCCCGTATCCGCGGATCGGGATACCCGCCACGCCGTCGGTATCCACCAACATGCGGGTGCCGCCGATCATGCTGCTGCGGTGAAGCGCTGCGCCTTCCAGCGTGGCAGTAGCCCCGCCCTGTACCGACACGCCCAGTGACGAATAACGTCCGTCCTGATAGCTGGCGTTGGCGTTAACCTGAGCAATATCCCCCTGGTGGCTGTAATAGCCGTTGGCGGTCCCCCCACTGCGCGCCCAACCGCTGCTGATCTGGTAACTGTCGCCGTTCTCCAGCCGATCGTAGTACCCGACCTCATGGCTGTTGTCGTTGCGGTTAACGCTGCCGCTGTAGCTGACTGAACCACTGTTGCCCCAGGGCACCGACAGCGACAGGTACATGCCGTCGTCATTGGTGTTGTTGTACTTGTTACGGTACGCGGTTGCCGACAGGCTCAGGTTACGGAACCGGCCAAAATCAAAGTTGCGCGACAACGTCAGGGTGTACCTGTCGTTAGCCGGGCGGTCCCAATAGGTTTGGTGGCTGTAGTCGAGATAGGCACTCAACCCCAGGTCACGGAACTGCTGGTTAAAGGTAATGTTGTACCGCTCCTTGCTACTGCCCGAGCGGGCACCGTAGTTACGTGCATCCAGGTATTCGCTCATCGACAGGAAGTCCTGCTCCGAGAAGCGGTAACCGGCGAAGGTCACCTGGCTGTCGGTCTCGTCAAAACGCTTGGAATACTGCAGCCTGTACGAGCCGCCGGTCAGCGTCTGGCCCTCATACGGCAATTGCGCGCGCGACTCGGTCACATCAAACGACAGAGCACCAAACATCAGCAGGTCACGCCCCACGCCCAGTGCCAACGCGTTGTAATCACCGCCCGCCACACCGCCGCCATACAGTGACCAGCCGTTACTCACGCCCCAGGAAAACTCCCCGGTGGCGAACACCGGGCCGTTAACGCGGTGCTGCCAGTCCGAAGGTCGGCCGCTGGCCACCTTGTAACGCACCTGGCCCGGTCGGGTCAGGTAGGGAATGCTGGCCGTGTCCATCTTGAACTGCTGCACGCTGCCATCCAGCTCTTCCACCCGCACGTCCAACTGGCCGCTGACCGCGTCGTTGATGTCCTGAATACGGAACGGCCCGGCCGCGACCTGGGTCTCGTACACCACCCGCCCCTGCTGGCTGATCACCACTTTGGCGTTGGTACGTGCCACCCCGGTCACTTCCGGTGCATAACCGCGCAGATTTGGCGGCAACATGCTGTCGTCGCTGATCAAACTGGCACCGGCGAAGCGGAAACTGTCAAAAATATTGGAGTACAGGGAGTTCTCGCCGACGGTCATCTTGGCACCGAGGCTCGGGATCGCCCGGTAGGCGTAATAGCGGCTCCAGTCCCATTTATTCTGCGAGGACTGATCCGACCCGGTTTGATGATCAACCCGGGCTTGCCAATCTGCGCGCAGGCGCCAGGCCCCCATGTTGGCCCCCACAGTGCCGTTACCGCTGAGGTTATAATCTTGCGTGCCCTGTTTTTGCTGGCGCTGCGTTTGAGCATTGAGATAATAATCCACCAACAACCCGGGAATGCCTTCATCCCAGCGTGACGGCGGATCCCAGTTCTCCGCACTGTATTCCAGGTAAGCCTGCGGCAGACTGACGTACAGAGTGGCGGTGCCCAGCTCTGCCCGCGCCTCCATGCCATCCAGGCTGGTACTGACCAGGCACTGCCCCTGGTGCCACCAGGTCAGTTTGTCTTGCAGCGCGGGCTTGATCGCGAACTGTTCGACCATTGCTGGTGTAATACAGGCTTCACTGCCTTTTGGATCATTGTCCGGCACATAAAAAGTGATCGGCTGTTCCGGCAGCTCTTGCTTATTGATGCGCACTTTCATGCTGTAATCGCCCGGCATGATATAGCCGCCACGAGAGAACTGGTCCAGATCGATATTGTTGCGATCTTTGACGTCCAGCACATCGGTATTAAATTGAATGTCATCCGCATAGGCGTAATAACAACCTCCACCCAAAATAATGGAAACCAATATCCCCAGCAACCGCGGGCGGGACGGAAATGCAATCAAAGACGGGTTATCCATAATCCTCAGGCCTTTATTTATCACGCAGTAATTCGCTGTCAATACACATTAAAATTCGCCACACCAATGATCCGGCATGGAAAAATAAATACGCAAAAACACGGGTGGCAGAGCCACAAATAACCTCAGTAATAATCCATTTTAAAGCGCAAGGTGGAATAATATTCCCCGGCCTTTAAGACTTGATTATTCCCCACCAGACGCATCGAATAGTTCAGCGTTTTATCGCCGGGGATAATTTCGCCGGCGGGCAGAGCCTGCCCTGGGTTGGCGATATTGCCGCCGGCATCGGTAATTTGCAGCGCCACGCCATTCGCTTCGCCTTCAACACCGAACCCGCCGGTGTCAGCGCGACCGTCAAAGGTCACCTGAAAGCGCTGCCAGTCCGGCAGCCTTGGATCGATGCGGCCCAAAACACAGTTAACCAACCGAATGCTGAACGGGCGACTGACACCCTGGCCGTCACGCGCTATCTGGCTGACCGGCGCGGTATCCATATCAATCGTCTGGTCGCGGCTTTGGGTATCAATGGCGCACGCCGTTTCAATGATAGATCCTTGCATGTTGACACGCCCCCATCCTGCCGGGGTTGCCGACCAAGCCAGGCTGCCAGACACCATGAACAACAGGGAAGAAACCACCACACACTGCACTTTCGGCAACATTAGCCCACTCCATCAGCGGCAAACTTCGTGAGAAATGCATGCGGGAACCCCGCATGCATTGAGCGGAACAATCTGGAGCTTATGGGTAGTTGAGGGTGAAGTTGCTTACGCTCTTAAAGTCACCTGCTACAATTACGTTTTTAGCTTCTGGCTCAGTCCCATTTGGGTTGCCTTGCAGATAAGCTGTGAACAACAGAGTGTTATTGCCATTTGTAAGAGCCTGCGCAGTCGTTGCTGTACCCAGTTCAATCACATTACTGTTGCCATCAGTCATCATAATGCTGGCCCCCTTGGCGGTACCGGTCATACCCAAACTGCCTTTAATGCCACCTGCTGGCCCGTTGAAGGTGGTGGTCACAGTTTTACCTGTCTCTACGGAGCAGTTCACCAGTTTAATGTCGAAGTTCTGAGGCTTGGATCTACCGCCATCAGTCAAAGCCACGTTAGATACCGCGCCCAGGTCGACAGTCTGGTCAATAGAGGCTGGATCGATAGAACAAGGCGCATCAATAATAGAACCGGTGAAAGTAACGGTACCGTGTCCTTGATCCTTGATATCAGCAGCCTGTGCCACAGACACAGCGCCAAATGCCAGTACCGCTGCCATCATGATTTTATTCAATTTCATTTATTAATATCCTATTAAAACTAATTAGTTAGTAAGTCACCGCATTCAGATTAAGGATAAGAAGGATTTTGTAATTAAATAAACCTCAACTTATCCCATCACCAGTACTCACACTCCCTGGCAACGAAACAAATGGTAACCATAACTAACAGTTGCGACAATTTAATCCACAAAATTAACAAAAAACAGATTTTAAAACTAATTATATGGATTTAATTAGCGCTTGCGTCCACAATGATTAAAAAACAACCAGTCAATTAATTAATTGTTGCCATTGAAAAATAAATATAAAAACACAAAAAAAACAAATTTGACCAAACTAGGATTTATCTTGTAGATTCATTCCCAACCAAGCCAGCCATCTTGGTTACGACAACACCAAAAAACCATTGAATTAATAAGAAAATAAAAATGAAATACCTGATAAACCTGTCCATTATTTTTGATGCTAATAAAAAGTGTCTCTCGTTTTATGACGATGAGAAAATATTTATAGACCTGACTAACCCAGCCGCACGGCTACTTATTGAATTAATAAAAAACAACGGGACAGAGATAAGCCGGGACAATCTGCTCACCCGGGTCTGGACCGACTACGGCTTTGCCGACTCCAATGCCAGTTTGAATAACTGTATCAGTGAGCTGCGCAAAGCTTTTAGCTCCTTGGGTATGGCCAAGAAAATCATCCTGACCATTCCCAAAGTGGGCTTTATGATGAATGCCGAGGTTCAGGCGGTCGACGGCTTTGCACAATTTGCAGAGGAGGACATCCCAACGCTGGCCAAAAGCGCCGAAGAGGCATTACTGCCAAGCGAGGCTGACAGCGTAACGGAAGAAAAACCGACGGCGAATGAGCCCGCTGTCGATAAGGTCGAGAGCGATAACCATTTCGTTAATGCGGTCATTGAAGAAAAAGCAGCACCCGAGCCTCCCCTCGCACTACCTCAGCAATGCCATGCGCAACAGCAGGATAATAATCCTCCCCTGCCCAAAAACAGCAAAAAGCAAAATGTCAGGGCACTGATTCTTTTGCTCGCAGCCGCTATTGGCACGGCTGCAGTATCAACATTTGTATTCTATCCAAAGCCTGCGGCAGTTTTCCTCTATCAAGAAAATCAATGTGTCGTTTCCACTTTGGGCGACGCCGAGCGTTCTGTCGGACTGATGCAAAGGGTTAAAGCGCAGATTGCCGAACAGAATGTCGATTGTAAAACCGTAAGGCGAGATATTTCCTATGTCGAGCAGAAATATAAAAGCAAGTTAAACAACATTACCTTACTTTCCGTTTGCGATGTTATCGACAACGATCACTATAGCCACTGTCAAAATTTCAAGAAGATAGAGTGATAAAAATGAAAAAAAAATTTGTTTTGGCCTTACTCGCGCTCTCTCTCAGTTTCTTTCTTCCCTGGCTTATGTTCAGCCATAGCGGGGGAAACACCCCACCTTTTACATGCGAAACCAATTTTTCCCAGTCAAGTTTCTGGCAAAATAACAAGGCCATGCCGATTGTCATCAACGCTACCCAGGTTATCTCACTTGTCGATAACGAACATGGTTTTTTCATCGTCAGGGGAACAGTAGAAACAAACGGAAATATCTATGCGCTCTCTCGCCAAGTTAACTTTAACAGTTCATCCATGATATTAAATGGGATGAAAAAAATCACTTTCACCAAAGAAATAACCCGTGTGACAGACAATACACCGGATGAAATTTGGCAAAATTACTTTATGCCACAAAAACTCGGGGTAGACCTCCACGTCAACATGGTAATGCTTAATGACAATACTATGTTTATTAAATCATTCACGAGCCCTTACCTGATTTGTGTTATTAAAAACTAAACTGCACCGTCGCGGCCTTGGGTCGCGACGGGCTCTCCTCTTTCGCAACTCCCCCTGCTTAACATCTCCGAATAACCAACAGCGGCTGCGAGATAATCCATTAATCATTGGCGTGGCACGCACATTAGTGACGATACAAAAAAATAAACCCAAGCTCCAGCACACATCAAATAAGAGTAAAAAACTAATAATCAAAAATAATTGAAATAAAAAACCATAAAACATCATTTAATAAGATTATTTTGCCAACACACTGCCATGAGCAATACCATTACCCACATGATAAACCCGCCTGCGAGCTGCGTTACACCCAGCAATGATGGACTTATGGAAAGTAGCAACCGAGTAAAAACAGAATCACCTTGCCAAGGAACGATGAGAAGTATCGCAATGACGCCAACGCTGACTATTTTACTGTCCGATCAAAACCGGTACTTCACAGAAGGTCTGCGGCAGAGCCTGTTTGGCTACTTTCACGGCCTGGGCATTAAGGTGAATATCACAGAAAGCCTGCTGTACAAGCACACTGCTGATGTGATCTTTTTATCCGCCGTAACCCACGAAAATACGATACCGCTCGAAATTTATCAGCGTTTTTTCTCACCGCGACAGTGCGTATTTATCATTGAGGAAAGTAACCAACAAATAGTGCTCGGCGATATCGAAAAAGGGGAAAGAATCAGGACCATCAGCCGTAAATTGCCGGCCCGTAACATCCTTGCTTTGCTGGAGGCGATGTTAACCTCTATTGATGAGGTGACTGCACCACTACCGGAGTCTGTAGTTGGAGATTTAACTAATAGCACCCTGTCTGCCAGGGAATACGAAGTGATGCGTTATTTGTCCCTGGGGATTAACCCAGGCGCGGTTGGCCGTCACCTTAAAATCAGTGAGAAAACCGTCAGTGCGCATAAACGTACGGTGATGCGAAAACTCAATCTAATAAAAAATATTGAATTGAATTATTGGCTGCTCAACGGCGGGCTTAATTTTGTTCGGGTATACCGACAACCGACAGCCTATCGACCGATATCGTTGGTTGGCTAATCGGCGGTTATGGTTTGTACATAACAACAAAGAGCAAGGGAAGCGAATAAAAATGAAGATCAGTGCGCTCAACAAATCGACCGTTTTAGGCTGCGCAGTGCTGGCAGTCATAGTGCTGTTGAACGGTTGCCAGAATCAAAAGAAAAACACGACAAAACCGGCGGCCAAAGTGCAAGCGGTCGATCCACGTGCTGAAATGGAAGCGCAGCGCTTGCAGCAATGCCAGAGGGATCTGGAAGCATTGAGCAGCCTAAAAACGGAAAGCTATACGCAAAGTAAGCAGGCTTTTGATCGCCTGATGAGCGGCGCGGCTCAATACGCCAATCTGCGAACGCACGTCAATACGGAAACTCAGGATACGGTCGACGCCTTATACCGCTATCGCGTCAATTTACTCTGTGCGCAAATCAACCAGGCGGTGCTGTCCAGCCTGGCCGAACGCGGCGAGGCACTGAGATGAACGCCCGCTTTTTATTGACCGGTCTGCGCTACTCGGCATTCGCCTACTGCATTGTCGGCAGCTACGCCCTGTTGCCTTCTTTTGCGCTAGCTGGCGTGCCCGCCCTGTTGCAGTTTGCCGAACAGTATCAGGGCAACAATAGCCAGGCCGCAGAAGAAAAAGCCCCAACGGTGGAAAAAGGTGAAGGAACTAAAAAAACGCCGGTAAAAAAAAATGCCGCGCAACAGAAAGCACCGGCTAATACCTTGCGTTGGCAAACCAAAGAAGCCGAGTTGCAGCGCGAGCGCATCGCCAATCTCCAGTTGAAACAACAACTGCTGGCTTTGCAAAAAAAAGTGGATGACCAAAGTGCAGCAGCTCCACCAACAGCAAAAGTGCTCGTGCCAGACCTCAATGAACTAGGCCGATTGGCGCAAGGCCTGCGGCAGGCGCTGGCGATAACGCCGACAGAACAGCAGGCGGTGGCCAACCTTACACATGCGCAGCAAGATTTGGACACCATTACCGCCCGTGAGCAAAAAACACGATTAGACAATAAGGCACTCAAAACGCAAGTCACCACCTTACAGGCACAGTTGGTGGCCACCACGGCGCAGGCTGAAAAAATGCCGCGACCACCGCCGATGCGCTGAACACGCGCTTGCAAGCAATGACCGATGACAAAACGGTGTTACAGGCCAACCTCGCCAAATCGATCGAGGATCATCGCGTGCTCAGCCTAAGTAACGAAAATTTGAAAGAGCAGCTGATTGCAATTAATGGCAAAAATGACAGCCAACGCCAACAGCAAGATAAATTGCAAAACCAGCATCTTGCGGTACAAACCTCACTGGAAAGCAAAGTCGCGGAACTGGCTGGTTTACGCACAGAGATAAACCAGTTACAGGAGCGAACGCCCCCCGCGGTTACCCCCGAGATCCTCGCAGATCAGCAATCACGGCAGAATTATGCCGCAGGGGTATCTTTAGGCGAAGAAATTTTGCAAATGCAGAATGAACGACAAAAATGGGGTGTGAGTACTGACAAGCAAATCATGCTGACCGGCATTATCGACACCTTTGTCGGGCATAAAAAAATGACCGATGACGAGCTTAACCTTGCACTGGAAGCATCAGAAAAGCAGGTGACATCGGCCCGCGATAAAGTGATGTCCGAACAGGCCAAAAAAGGGGACAGTTACCTGACCCACTTTCGTCAGGACAAGAATGTCCGGCAAACGGCCTCCGGTGCCTGGTATAGAGTCGATTATGCCGGGGGATAGCGCCGTCAGCCCAGGCGCGACGTTGGACGTAGTGATTAAGGAAACTTTGACCGACGGCACGGTGATCCAGGATATGGAGAGCAGCGGAGCCGTGCTCTCGCAGCCTATAGCTCAGTTCCCACCGTTGTTTAGTGAGGCGCTTGGCCAATTGAAGAACCACGGTTCCTTAACGCTGGTTGTTCCGCCTGAACTGGCTTACGGTGCCAAGGGCTACCCGCCAAGCGTGCCGCCCAACGCCACAATGGTTTATACCTTACGCATTGCGGAAATATATCCTGCAACAGCGGGAAAAAATGCCAGCACCGGCACTATCAAAAAGCCTGCTACCCGTTAGCGGGAGATATTAAACTTTATTCCGCCCTTTATCCGGGCGGCATTAAGGTGGCGCTAGTTTTTTTAATTACTTAATGAGCATTGAAAACTTATCGCCATCATATCATCTCGATTTTACAATCTGGCTATAGGGTATGGCCATTGTTTATTATAGCTATTGTCACTTCAACCCCCATCAAACAAGAGGAATCTTAAAATAGCATTAAGGGGTTTGAAATTAATGAAATCTCGTATACCATCTAATTAGTTGTCATAGAGAGATCAAGTAATTCTTGTATAGGAAAAAGGACTATTCGTTCTAATAAAACTCAATAAAAGGATTTTTTATGGGTTTACTCGATTATGTTTTCGCTTTACTGATGCTTTTTGCCATTATCTTCCTGCCTCTATTTTTTAAACAATGCCCTCATCCTGATAAAAACGAAGAGTTACCTTCCTCTTTCGTTGATGTGCGCCAAGATAGCTCACAGACTAACTGCAATAATAACAGGTTATTTCAAAACAAAAACGTAGCCTGGCTTGATGATGCCAGCACCATCAAAGTCGCGGTCAACCTGCACGTCACCTATGCCAGTGAACATGGGATTGTCATTGAAACTGATATCAACATCAGCGCATACCACCCCAAAAACGGGTTAATTTACGGCTATTGTCATTATTACGCCACAGAGTCGACGCTTTACACTTACAAAATTAACAGGGCTATTGATATCGAAAGCAATGAAGATGTCACAGACCGCTTGCGCAGTTTCCTTCGTAAAAATAGGGTACGAGCTTCTGACATCATTAATAAATAGTAGCAGGAACTCTGTCTTCACCTGGGGTTTATGATTGGAATGTTGAATGGGCAGGTTACTATGTTCAGAATTAATTTCACCAACTTTACCTCTCGTTTTTTTACCAAGAGATGCGTCTTATTTAGCGCTATATTTCTCAGCCTATTTTTTTGGAGCATCGTTATATCCATTATTATATTAATAGTTGTGTGAAACTATTTTTAAATTCGATTAATATCATCAACGTAAATTTTATCTACTTCGTCTTCCACCGTGATATAGATATTGATATCCCGTCGCTCAACGGTGCCCTTGTGCTTTGCTATTTCGCACAGCAGGATCTCGAGCGTGGCGGCCTGTATTCAATGAGCACGTAATAGTTATGCCCGGCATAACTACGGCGAGGCTGGAAGATAGTGCTGCCATCGACAAGAATGTCCCATTTAATCAATGGGTGCACACTAGTGCACAGTCGAGTGATGAGTGAATCTACGTTAATTATTTGATATTAAAGAAATAAATTACAATGTGAACAGTGTGCATAGTTTTTACATAAATCTTTTTTTTCAGAACAATTTGGGAAACGGGCAGAGGCTTGTTCATAATGTGGACGCTGCCGGAACTAAAAACAGTCGGCAATGGTGATGAACCTGCTTCGCTAACTACTTCACGGCACGATTTGAGCAATTCGGTGTGTCCGGGGTAAGCATCCGCCACATTCCGTGCTTCAAACCTGACATTCAGCTCATCAAACAAGGATGGGCAAAGCCGTTAACTGCTGATGCCGGATTCTAAAATCAATCTCTAAATTGGTGTCACTTTCCTGCATTGGTATACGTTTAGGTATATCCAACAAATCTGAACTCGATTTTTATCAATTATTACAACAAACTAATCGATTTATTCAGATTCCCCCAGCCCACCAAATAGGTCACCGGTGATACCAGATAGATCCAGTGACAATAACGAAAAAGCCCGCAATTCACGTTGCGGGCTTTTTTGTGCCCTCAATTTATCCCATGAAGTTTGAAGCCAACTTATTAAATCCGAATCTTCCAGGCACTTTCTAAAACATTATCGTTTTTGTGGCGCCCCAAATTTTGGAAACCCGGCAGTGGCAAGACAAACAGAAATCGAATCCGCCAACCCGCTCAGTGAGGTTTCAAGAAAGCCCCTGCGCGGACAACCACTATCTTCGGATACCAGAACACAGCACTCCCTTCAATTTAATGAGTATTTAAAGTTACATTATTATACTCAATCGGCAATTGTGAGTATAAAAAGTTACATTAAACAGAAAAATCGTGTTTAATGAGTAATTAGTGACTCATTATCTACCGGGAGGCGGATATGGAAACTTTAACCCTGCAAGCGTTCCTCAACAATCAGTGGATTGATGTCGCCAATATTGCTTTCCCTGATGGCGAGCAACAATCATACAAAATCACCGAATTGCACTATCACACCGACTTTGCGATAGATTATTTAGATCGGGATGATAACCACGCCGTCTCAATCAACCATCCTGTCTCCCTGTTTTTTGAGGACGAAGGCCCACGCGGCTGGATGAAATTTCTGGACGACATCGTGCCCAACGGGTCAAGCCGCCGCTATTGGTTAAAGTATCTCGATATTGATGAGCTTACCCCTGGCCAACAGAACTTTGTGCTGCTCAAGTATGGCACCATGTCACCCGTCGGGAATTTGCGCATCAAAGAATCTTTAGCCGAGGCTAATCCTCTGGCCGACAGACTGTTTTTTTAGCATTGAGGATGTCAAAAACAGAGCCGGCGACTTTCTCGATTACGCTCAACAACGTGGTGCCGCCGCAGGTGGGGCGACAGGTGCGGGCGGAGAAGCACCAAAGTTACTATTGCGATGCAGCCATGATGAGCGGATTTGGATTGATACCTTCCAAAATGACCTGACCAACCGGGATATACCCTATTTGGTAAAATATCCGCGCGGTCAAAAAACTGAAATTGACTGCAACATCGTCAGAGCTGAATTTCATTATTACCATGAGCTGGAAGCCATGGGGTTTAACACAATATCAACCCAACACATGCGGCTTGAGGAGGGAATAACCTATCCTTCAATCTGGTTGCCAAGGTTTGATATTTGTTTTGAAACTGCCGACAAGGTGAAGCGCTTCGGTATGGAATCGGTTGACTCTATGCTGAAAAAAACGGCCGGTACAACCCTGGATCAAGAGATAACAATAAGGACACTGATTGAAAAAATCACCCAAAGCAATATGGTGACAGAGCATGGGTTTGATTTTGACGTGCGGGAATTTGTGATTGAGTGGGTACGAAGAGATTTGCTTAACATTATCTTTGGCAATAGTGACAATCACGGCCGGAACACCTCATTTATCAAAGACTCCTTCAGTATTCAGCTAGCCCCAATTTATGACTTCGCCCCAATGAAAGCAGATCCAGAGGGTATACCAAGAACAACCAAATGGGCACAAAAATTAGAAGTTGGCGGAGAATACAACTATGAAGCCATTACGGCTGCACTCGCCGACCTGGTGCCTGAAAACGAACTTATGCATGCATTAAAAACCACGGCAAAACAATTGGTTGGGCTTAAGGAAAGATTACAAAACAGAGGCGTTCCCCGGCAAATCATTGAGATGCCATCGATCGGTTTTGACTATATACCAGAGAAGTTGAAGAAATGGGGTTTGCTATGAAAACGCCAGAAAAGATGAGTGATTCAGCGAGAGAGACCATTAATCGGCTGCGTGAAAAAAACAAAGCTAATTATAAAGAAAACAGCAGCATCAGCGATGTGAAAAATGAAGTGAATTCAGAAAAAGAGAGAGGGCGCCAAAGAGCCTCTGGCACCTCTAAATCGATGAGTGCAATTGAACGGAATTCTGCCCGGCATAACATCATGAAATTGCTTCTCTTGGGAGAGATCACTCAGGGGCAAGCTTTAAAGACATTGAGAGTCGACGTACTGGGATTAAAACAGGAAAATTATGCCACTCTGGTTTCGGTATCGAGAAAGACATTGTCGGAAATTGAAAATGACAGAGGTAACTATACCTCCGACATTATAAATAAAGTATTCAAGCCCTTTGGGCTTCAGGTGGGATTAGTGCCGATATCTCGTCATACCTTAAGTACTTTACTTAACGAGTAAAGTACCATTTACCAAACCTCGGCCAAGTTCCTCTAAAACCCGTAACCTAAATTACGGGCTTTAGAATCAACGGCACAAACCTCTCGCCACTAGTGATCCAAATACAGGTAGTGCATCCAGCTGGTCATGCGCAGCAGGACTTTACGCATAATGGAAAGATGCTCAAAGTGCTCGGTATACACCGCAGTCTGTGCCGTCACGCCATCGGGCAGTTTGTCGAGTTCCCTGCTGGGGGCCAGATCAATCATCACGTAAACCCCTTCCTGTTGGGCGCCAACATTTAACCCCTGCAATGCCCCGCTGGCCTGGTAGCTGCCGTCCGGTACCACCGGCAACACCCGCGTCACCGAGCCGCCATAGATTTTGCCAGGCAAGCCGTTAAATACCACCTCGGCTTTATCGCCCTCGGTTAAACGCAGGATCGAGTTTTGCCGGAATACCGCTACCACCTGCCGTTTTTGCTGCGGAATAAAAATCATCACCGGCTTGAAAGGCAAACGCACCGCCGTGGTACCCGGCCTGGCCAGTACCTGGGTAACATAACCGTCGCTGGGTGCGCGAATAGTGGTTTGTTCCAGGTTATAGGTGGCCTCTGCAATTTGTGACTTCAGGCTGGCGATATGGGCATCTTCACCGTTGTAGTGGCCCGAAAGCTGTTCCTTCGCCTGCTGATACTGGGCCCTGGCGGCCTGCAGCGCGGCGGATTGCGCCTGGTATTGTTGCTGCGCATGGCTGATGTCTTGCTCAGAAAAAGGGTTGACCGCCATGGTCGCGCCTTTGGCATAGCGCTGATAATCCTTGCGGGCCCGTTCATACTCGGCATTTACCCGCTGAACATTAGCGGCAGACTCATTCAATGTCGCCTGGCGCCCACGTACATCAGCCTGCGCACCGGCAAGCTCCGCCTGCAGTTTGTTGAGTCGGGCGCGGTAGCGGGTATCATCAAGGCGAAACAGAACTTCCCCTTTGCGCAGTAACACGTTGGTTTTATCGGTGACTTCAACAATCATCCCCGAGACCTGCGGGACGATCGGTACGGATATCGCGATCTTCTGCGCCCGGTAGGTATAAGGATGGTTGTAATTCATGCCCAGGATTAAGGCACCCACAATGAAAATACCGCCAAGCACCGCCGTCGGCACCGTCCATTTATTGACCGGAATACGGAACAGTTTGAATACGCCGTAGCTCAGCGCAACGTAGCTGAGAATAATTAAGAGATCCATACTGTTTGCTTAACCTTTATTGGACGACGAGCTTTGAGCGGCAACCTGCGTCTGCATACGCTGCAATTCACTTTCGAGCCGATTAATTCGTGCCTGCAACACATCAGGTTGATCAGCTTTGTCGCTCATTCCCCAGCCCCGTTCCGGCCGGTATAAGGTCGCCCAAATCCATAACAGTGGCCAAATGGCATGCAAAGTAAACAGGCTGACCCAGCCTGCCACATGGATAGCATCCTGATGCGGGTGCTGGCGTTTCTTGGCCAGCAGATAAGGAATATCGTGGATAATGATCACGCCGTAAAACAGAATTAAAAACACGGCGATCAATACGCCTAAAGCGAAGTAATCTAGAAACATGCGAAACCCTGGTTAATAAGGCAAACTAATTACCGACGTCTATGACGTCTTATATTCTTTAATATCATTGGCAATGGTATCTATGGCATTTTTCACATCGGCTACTTTTAACTGCGACTTTTCATTATTCAGATTCTCTCCGGACGCCTTCCTCACCACTTTGATTACCGGTTGGTTGGTTGAAGCGTCGATAAATTCACCTTCCATATAAACGGCGCTTTCCATGGTGCGGTGGCCGGTTACGCTTTGCGTTGCGGCAACCAGCAGCGTAATCGGCAGTACCTCATACACCTGTAGCCCCTTCTTCTGCGTGTCGATCGCCGTGATGGCCCCACGGAAAATCAGCGTGTTTTCACGCGGAACATCCTCCAGGGTAAAATGCGACCCCATAGCTTGCTTGAACTGCCTGTTGGTGTAACTGAGAATATTATCAAGCGCCTGCTGGCTCACCATCTCGCTAGGTTTTGGCCGTGGGAAATAGATCATCGGCTGGTAAACCAGATATTTATATTTGGAAAAATCAACGTTCTTATCCTTCCAATATAATACGTCCTTACCGGAGGCAGATTGGCTCTTGGTAATATCATTATAATCAGGCAGAAACGTCGAGTATTTCTCTTTTTCAGTGACCGATGATGAGCAGGCGGTCAATGTTAACGCCACGGGTAAAATTATCGCGCAGGTTTTTTTCATTATAATCTTCCATGTCAATTTTAATGCATAGCAAATAATTGACCAAAAGAATACCCGCCGGTCAGTGATAAGTCATATGACAATAACGGCAAAAATGTATATCATTTTTGATATACAAACTCAGAATGGCTCACCGCGTGAAAGCAAAAGACTTCAGGATCGACGAACTCAGGATCGTTCGCACCATCGCCGAAACCGCCAGCGTCAGCAAGGCGGCACAGCTGCTGGATATGCCGCAATCCAATGTGTCGCGCACCCTGACGGCGCTGGAACGGCGACTTGGCCTGGAGATATTTCTACGCAGCCCACGAACGCTGTCTTTGACCGAGTTTGGTGAACAGTTTTTACGTCGCGCCGCTCAGCTATTGGATGAGCATAACGACCTGCTCGATATGTCCGGCACCTATAAACAAAGCCTGAACGGCATGGTGACGCTTGGCGCACCGATCGGCATCCATTCATTCCTGACCCGTTATCTACTGCCGCCGTTGCTGCGCGAGTCACCCGAACTGATCGTCGACCTGGTGACCCGCAATCCGGATGAACGAGAGAAAAAATATGGCGCGGTTTTCGACAGTGACAGCGATCTGCTGATCAGTTTCTTCCAGCCACAGAATGAAAGCCTGATCGCCCGACCACTGACCCGCTTCCGGGTGGGGCTGTTTGCATCGCCGGATTATATCGCCAACTCTCCGCTCGTGGAGCCGACTGAATTGACGCAGCATCGCTGCATCACCCTGCGGGTATTGGGCGGCAGCCGTAATACCTGGAGCTGTTACAACTCGCTGGGGCAGTTGGTCGATGTAGCGGTCAACGGCACCAGCATCTGCGACAATATTCTGCCGGCGATTGAGTTAGCCAAGCAGGGGCTGGGCATTGTTTATGCCCCTTACTACTCGGTGGCCTCGGCGCTGGAGTCCGGTTCACTGCTGCCCTGCATTGAGCGCGAACGCTGCATCGATATGCAGGCGTATCTTATTTACCGCCAACGTGGCGTGTTACCCCACCGGGTGCAGGTGATGATGGACAGCATCATGAATACCATTAAGCTGCACGAACATCGATTGGTCTAACCGCCAGCATCCATTAACGCATACGGCTACCACTCCCGGCATATTATTTAAATAAACCCAGAGTCCAATTTCGGACTCTGGGCACAACCTTATGAAATAAAATAAAAACCTTCAATTTGAATATATCTTGAAACATTCGCAACCGCACTGAATTTAAATTAATGCGTAATATCGCCATGAGACAAATATAAGGAGTAGATAATGAAAAAAAGAATAAAAATGCTGATCGCCGGCATGTGTTTATTTTCCGCCGGTTCTGTTTTTGCCGCCGAAGGCTTGCAAAGCGCCAGTCGTCTGGCCGGTGTATTGGATCTGAGCCAAACACAGCGTCAGGAAATACATGTTATTCGCGATAAGGCGCAACTGCAGCTCGACAGCATAAAAACGGATAAGGTCGACAACGGCGCCATTCTGAAAGTGCTTGGCTCCTCTCAGTGGGACGAGCCAACGGTAAAAAAACGCATTGCTGAAATGGGCATTTATCAACAACAGGCGGAATATATCCGTTACCGCTACTTGTTTGACGTAATGCAAACCCTGACGCCAGAGCAGAAAACCAAACTGCAAAAAATGATCAAGTAACCCCATTCCCAGCTATACCCACTGCCACTCATTCCCCCGGCAGTGGGTTACGCCCAGGGCAAAGAACGTTTAATTCCCCGAATTAAGCAGCCTCCCCTATACTCAGCCGGTACAACACGCATAAACTACAAGCTAACGTGCTGATTAACGGGGAATCAAGGTGACAGACAAGCCGCATGCAGCCGGGAGTGCTCCAGGCAACGACCACTTCAACGATGCGCTGCAAAAAATCATTCCGCATAAGCCAAGCGACATCATTGCTCGTCTGATGGCGGAGCTGAAACCCGAGGCCGTCGAAGTGACCGCCAGACGCTCACGCCAGTTCAGCGGTAAAAATCCTCAGGTATTCCTGCTATTGCAGGGTGCGGTCAACCTGCATCGTCAGGCGGACGATCTGCTGATGACCACCATCTACGCGCCGCATATCATCGGCCTGGCGGAACTGCTGCACCCGGTGGGACAAACCTATCTGCATCTGGAAAAAGACTGTGAGATCCATGTGGTGGCAGGCAGCAAGGTGCTGCAAAAGCTCGACCAGCACCCCATGTTATGGGCCGACGTCTCTCGCATTTTGGCTTATCAGCTGCATTTTGCCAGCCTGCGTGACCTGCACTTGCTGAATAACCATGCTTATGACGCCATCCGCGGTAAGCTATTGGAATTGATCAATGCGCCAGAAAGCACAAGGCTCGACTATTCGGCATTGAGGTATATTCAGGAACGCACCACACTGGCGCGCAGCACCATATTAAAATGTTTGAGTGACTTGAAGACCGGCGGTTATATCGCCATGGAGAAAGGCCACCTGACTCAGGTGTTTAATTTGCCTCAGCGTTATTAAAAAAGGCCGCTGGGGATGCCAGCGGCAACGGACACTACTGATATTGTCTTTCTAGCTTTCTTATTGCTTACACACAGTGGCAATAATAGAGTAATAAAATCCTATGCCCATCATTATCCAGTCCGAATTCGGACTCTTTCCGCTGTGATTATTCCGTAAAATACACCGCAATTAATCTCTTTCTGTATTTAATCAGCCGCCAGACCGCATTGCGATACCCTCTGGCCAACGGGATAATCATGAACAAAAACGCATTATGCTTAACCGGCAGCTTACTGCTGTGCGGCGGTCTGTTGCTTACCGGCTGCAAGGATCAAAATCCCAAATCTGCACAGCTTCCGCCGCATCCGGTCGGTGTTGTCACCTTGCGCTCTCAGCCACTGGCAATAAAAACAGAACTGCCGGGTCGCACCAACGCTTACCGCACGGCGGAAGTCCGGCCTCAGGTCAGCGGTATTGTCCTCAAGCGCCAGTTTGTTGAAGGCAGTGACGTGCAGGCCGGTCAATCGCTGTATCAGATCGACCCGGCCAGCTATCAGGCCGCCTGCGACAGCGCGCTGGGCGATCTGAAAAAGGCCCAGGCCAGCAGCGAAATAGCGCATCTGACCGTAAAGCGTGAGCAACCGCTGCGGGCCAAAAACTACGTCAGCCCGCAGGAGTTCGACACCAGCGTGGCCCAGGCCAGGCAGGCCGATGCCGACGTCATTGCCGCCCGCGCAGCACTGGAAAGCGCACGCATCAACCTGCAGTACACCAAGGTTATTGCGCCAATCTCCGGGCGCATCGGCAAATCCAGCGTCACCGAAGGTGCGCTGGTGACCTCCAGCCAGGGCAGCGCGCTGGCGACGGTGCAACAATTGGATCCGATGTATGTCGACGTCACCCAGTCCAGCGACGATTTCCTCAAGCTCAAACAGGCTATCGCCTCCGGTACCATTACCCACAACGGCGGCAAAGTGCCGGTCAGCCTGATCCTGAATAACGGCCAGCGCTATCAGCCGACTGGCACCCTGGAATTCTCCGACGTCACCGTTGACCAAAGCACCGGTTCCATTACCCTGCGCGCCATCATCCCTAATCCGCAGCATAGCCTGCTGCCCGGCATGTATGTCCGCGCCGAGATTGACCAGGGTCAACAGAAAAACGCGCTATTGGTACCGCAGCAAGGTATCACTCGTAACCCGCGCGGCGAAGCCACGGCGCTGATTGTCGACGCCCACAATAAAGCACAGTTACGTCAGGTGATCGCCAGCCAGGCGATTGGCGACAAATGGTTGGTGACGTCGGGGTTGCAGGCCGGCGACAAAGTGATCGTCAGCGGCCTGATGCGCCTGAAGCCGGGTATGCAGGTACGGGCAACGGAAGAGACGCCGGACACCGCTCAGGCCTTGTCTGACGTCTATCACGGTTAAGGGGCGCCAAGGCATGTCTAATTTCTTTATCAACCGCCCGATATTTGCCTGGGTCATCGCCATCATCGTCATGATGGCCGGTGCCCTGTCCATCATGAAGCTGCCGATCGCACAGTATCCGACCATCGCGCCGCCGGCGGTCAGTATCACTGCCAGCTATCCAGGAGCCGACGCCAAGACGGTGCAGGATACAGTCACCCAGGTGATTGAGCAGAATATGAATGGCCTGGACGGCCTGATGTACATGTCGTCCAACAGTGACGCCGCCGGTAACGCCACGGTCACCCTGACCTTTGCCACCGGCACCGATCCGGACATTGCTCAGGTACAGGTGCAAAACAAGCTGCAACTGGCGATGCCGCTGCTGCCGCAGACCGTGCAGGATCAGGGGATTAACGTGCAGAAGGCCTCCAGCAGTTTCCTGATGGTGGCCGCCTTCACTTCCGACAGCAGTGCCATGACGCAGGCCGATCTGGCGGACTATGCGGTCGCCAATATCAAAGACCCGATCAGCCGTACCAGCGGCGTCGGTCAGGTACAGTTATTCGGCGCGCAATACGCCATGCGTATCTGGCTGGATCCCAACAAGCTGGATAATTACCAACTGACCAGCGAAGACGTGGTGCGTGCCATCAAAGCGCAGAACAACCAGATTGCCGGTGGCCAGCTCGGCGCCCTGCCGGCGGTACCGGGGCAGCAGCTCAACGCATCGATCATTGCCCAAACCCGCCTCAGTTCGCCGCAACAGTTCGGCAATATCCTGCTGCGCGTCAATCAGGATGGTTCTCAGGTGCATCTGCGTGACGTTGCTCGCATTGCGCTGGGCAGCGAAAACTACACCACCAGCGCCGAATACAACGGCAAACCGGCCGCCGGGCTGGGGATTAAATTAGCCACCGGCGCCAACGCGCTGGATACCGCCAACGCGGTGAAGGCTGAAATTGGTCGTCTGGAACCTTATTTCCCGGCCGGGATGCACGTGGTATATCCGTATGACACCACGCCGTTCGTTAAAATCTCGATCGGTGAAGTGGTGAAAACGCTGATCGAAGCCATCATCCTGGTGTTCCTGGTGATGTATCTGTTCCTGCAAAATCTCCGTGCCACGCTGATCCCGACCATTGCGGTGCCGGTGGTGTTGCTGGGGACCTTTGCCATTCTGGCGGCCTTTGGCTTCTCGATAAACACCCTGACAATGTTCGGCATGGTGCTGGCGATAGGCCTGTTGGTGGATGATGCCATCGTGGTGGTCGAGAACGTCGAACGGGTCATGACGGAGGAAGGGTTACCGCCCAAAGAGGCCACACGCAAATCGATGGCGCAAATCCAGGGCGCACTGGTAGGCATCGCCATGGTGCTGTCGGCGGTATTTATTCCCATGGCGTTCTTCGGTGGCTCAACCGGCGCCATCTATCGCCAGTTTTCAGTCACCATCGTTTCCGCCATGGTGCTGTCGGTACTGGTGGCGATGATCCTGACTCCGGCACTGTGCGTCACGCTGTTGAAACCCGGCGTGCATGCGCCCAAAACCGGCTTCTTCGCCTGGTTTAACCGCCTGTTCGACCGCAGCACCCAACATTATCAGGGCAGCATCGGCAATATCCTCAACCATACCGGTCGTATGCTGCTGATCTACCTGCTGATTGTGATTGGTATGGCGCTGCTGTTCATCCGCTTGCCTACCGCCTTCCTGCCCGACGAGGATCAGGGGGTATTCATGAACATGATCCAATTGCCGGCCGGCGCCACCCAGCAACGCACCGAGGCCGTATTGGGCCAGGTAACCCACTACTACCTGAACAAGGAGAAGGCTAACGTCAATTCGGTCTTCACCGTTGCCGGGTTCGGCTTTAACGGTAACGGCCAGAATAACGGGTTGGCGTTTGTCAGCCTGAAGGACTGGAGCCAACGTCCGGGGGAGAAAAACAAGGTTGAGGCGATCATCAAGCGCGCCAATATGGCCTTTGCCCACACGATCAAACAAGGCATCGCCTTTGCCTTTAACCTGCCGGCGATTACCGATCTCGGTACCGCTACCGGCTTTGACTTCGAGCTGATCGACAACGGTGGCCTCGGCCATGCCGCGTTAACCAAGGCACGTAACCAGTTGCTGTTTATGGCCGCCAAATACCCTAACGTGGCAACCAAAATTCGTCCGAATGGCCTGGAGGACACGCCGCAGTTCAAGGTTGATGTCGATCAGGCCAAGGCCGAGGCGCTGGGGGTTTCGGTTGACGACATCAACCAGACGCTGTCTACCGCCTGGGGCGGCACCTACGTTAATGACTTTATCGATCGCGGTCGGGTGAAAAAGGTCTATGTGCAGGCCGATGCGCCGTACCGCATGCTGCCGGACGATCTCAACCAATGGTACGTGAAGGGTAACCGCGGCCAGATGGTACCGTTCTCCGCCTTTGCCAGCGCGCACTGGGAATACGGCTCACCACGCCTGGAGCGTTACAACGGTCTGCCTTCGATGGAAATTCTGGGTGAACCGGCCCCGGGGCGCAGTTCAGGCCAGGCGATGATGCTGATGGAAAAACTGGCGGCCAAACTGCCGAAGGGCATCGGCTATGACTGGACCGGCATGTCTTATCAGGAACGACTTTCCGGCAACCAGGCTCCCGCGCTGTACGCCATCTCGCTGGTGGTGGTGTTCCTGTGCCTGGCGGCGCTGTATGAAAGCTGGTCCATCCCGTTTGCCGTAATGCTGGTGGTGCCGCTCGGCGTGGTCGGTGCACTGTTGGGGGCCACCTTACGCGGCCTCAATAACGACGTTTACTTCCAGGTCGGCCTGCTGACCACCATTGGCCTGTCAGCCAAAAACGCCATTCTTATCGTCGAATTCGCCAAGGATCTGATGGAGAAAGAGGGCAAACCGCTGATTGCCGCCACCCTTGAAGCCACCCGCATGCGTCTGCGTCCGATTCTGATGACCTCGCTGGCCTTTATCCTTGGCGTGCTGCCGCTGGTTCTCAGCAGCGGTGCCGGTTCCGGCGCGCAGAACGCAGTCGGCACCGGCGTCATGTTCGGCATGATCAGCGCCACCCTGCTGGCGATATTCCTGGTCCCGGTATTCTTCGTTGTCGTCCAACGTCGCTTCGGCCGTAAATAACCCGATTAACCCTGGCGGGCCGCTTTGGCCCGCACTTTTTTAAAAGGCCTCATGATGATTAAAAAACAGAAATTAACCTGGATCCTGCTGAGCGCGGGTTGCTTAAGCCACCCCGCCTGGGCGCAAAGCCCGTGGACATTGGGTGCGTCGGTGTTGGTCAGCCCCAGCCCTTATCAGGGGGAACAGGACCGGGTAATGCCACTGCCGGTGATCGGTTATGACAGTGACCGTTTCTTCGTGCAGGGGCTTAGCGCCGGAGCCTATCTGTGGAAGGACCAGCAGAATCAGCTCAGCCTAAACGCCTACTATTCTCCATTGCATTTCAAGGCCTCCGACAGCGACAACGACGCCATGAAACAGTTGAACAACCGCCACGCCACCATGATGGGTGGTATCGGCTATCGCCACCAGGCCAGTTGGGGCACCCTCCGCACCGAGCTGGCGACCGATATGCTGAACAACAGCAACGGCTTTACCGGCGACGTCGCCTATCTGTACCCGATCGAACGCGGTGATTGGCAATTTCGGCCCGGCGTTGGCGTCACCTACAGCAACGGCAAAACCAATGATTACTACTATGGCGTTTCTTCCGATGAGTCGGCGCGCAGCGGACTCTCTGCTTATAAGGCCGGTTCGTCCTGGTCGCCCTATCTGGAACTGTCAGCCAGCTACCAGCTCACCCCGCAATGGACGACCTTTATCACCGGGCGCTATACCCACCTGGCAAACAGCATCACCGACAGCCCGATGGTGGATAAAAGCGGCAGCGGCATGCTATGGACAGGCGTGACCTACCGCTTCTGACCCGGCGGTCCGATTCCGGACCCGGTTTTAAATATCGCCCAATGAGTGAACATGGGATTCTGGGGCATCCGAGAAACTGAGCGGGGAATGGCGTTAAACGCCGCAGCCAGGTCGGCGCTTCCCCCTGAATGGCTCAAGAGATCCTCGGCTCAACAAGAGGAGCATCGCATGTTCAACATGAAAAAATTACCCTGGGTTCTGATGGCGCTGCTGGCGCTGAGTGGTTGCGACCGAGCGCAAGACCGCCCTGCACCGCCGTCTTCGTCATCTGCCACCGCGCCGGTACCACTGGTGCAAAATAGCGGCCTACCACAGAGTGCCGCAAGCACTCAGCAGTTGTACTCACTGCTCGGTCCGATCGCCCTGTTCCCGGATAATTTGCTGGCACAGGTCCTGGCAGCCAGCACCACGCCCGATCAGGTTACCGCCGCCAATGCCTGGCTGCTGCAGAACAAAAGCCTGACCGGCAACGCACTGACGCAGGCAGTTAACGCGCAGCCCTGGGCGCCGGCGGTAAAAGCCATGGTGACCTTCCCCGACGTGCTGCAGCAAATGGCACAGAATCCGGGTTGGACTCAGGCTCTGGGCAGCGCTTATAGCCAGGATCCGAGCGACGTGATGAACGCCGTTCAGCTACTGCGTCAACGCGCCAGCAACAGTGGTGCGTTGAAAAGCAACGCACAACAGCAAGTTATCGTTACCGCTAATAACGCGGCAGGCACGCCCGCGACTGCGGCCAATAAAACCACGGCTGCACCGACCCAGACCATCGTCATCAAACCGGCTCAGCCAAGCGTGGTATATGTGCCCAGCTACGGCACCGCCGTTTATGGCAATCCACCAGTGGCCTACTATCCGGGCTATGCGCCACCACCGGCTTACAGCACCAGTGACATGGTGGCTACCGGGTTGATCAGCTTTACCGCCGGGGTCATGGTCGGGTCGATGTTCGATAATAACTGGGGTGTGCACTGGGGCGGCAGCCCGGTAGTGGTATATAACAACCGGACCTTTATCAGCAATAACGATTGGCATCACAACGGATATGGGCCACGCGCGCCCTTCAGCGAACCGCACTTCGCACCGGCACGCAGCAACTTTACCCCACGGCATGCCACGCCGCTGGATCATCAAGGTCTCCGTTCACCGACCTTCGACCCGCATCGCAATGCCGAGCGTTACGCAGGCCCAGTGCGTACCACGACACGCCAGTCGGAACGTCATGTCGAGCATGCCCTGCCCCAGCGCAGCAGCGGATTGCAATCCGAACGTCATCTGGCCCCCGGACCGGTGCGCTTGTCCTCCGTGCATCAGCCCCAGTTCCAACGTGAGCGTGATGTGCGTCCCTTCGGCGATGGCGCATCCCACCCGGCATTTTCCAGCGCGCTGAACCGCTCGTGGGGGGATGGGCATCTCTTCGGCGGGAATAATCATCGCCGCCGGCTGTAATCGCACTCAGACAACAGTCCACAGCAGATGTCGGGCTTTTCACAATGTCCGCGTATACACTCGCGAAGCCTCACCCCAGGGGTGATAGCCCAGCCCATTGAAGGCAAACCCCTGTTTCTCGTAGTAGCCTTCCAGATCGGTGCACAAATGCAACTGCGGGAAGCCGAACTTGCGCGTCTCCTCCGCCACATGATTAATCAGTTGTGAGCCATAACCGCGCCCGCGGTGCTGCGGCTCCACATACAGCGCACACAGCCAGGGATAAAGTTCACCACGGCTAATAAAGTCATTGGTGATCAGCCCAGCACAGCCCAGAATTTGTTCGTTATCCATTAACAAATACCACTGCGGCAACGGATTGACCGCGCCAATGCATCGGGTGATGGCATCCTCATACATCATCAGGGTCTCTTCCGTGGCCCAATGTTGTTGGAAGTAGCGAATCGCCTGAGATTTAAACTCGGGTAACTGACGCACCGAAATCATCTTCATATCCGTTCCTGAGGTTAGTTTTCATGCTTTTTCCGGTCGACGATTATGCGACAGCCTACACGGGTTATCACTACCTTTATTATGGGAATCAGTTGGATGTGCGGATAATATGGTAGCACTGCCCGAATATCCGGCAGCGGTTTACCCCAACAGGAGTCGTTATGACACAGAATATTTATGACAATCAGGCGTTTTTCGACGGTTATGCCCAGCTCAGCCGCTCGGTACACGGGCTGGATGGTGCACCGGAATGGCAAAGCATCCGTAGCATCCTGCCGGACTTGCAGGGTAAAAAAGTGGTCGATCTTGGCTGTGGTTATGGCTGGTTCTGCCGCAGCGCACGTGAACAGGGCGCCGCCAGCGTTTTGGGCTTAGATCTGTCGGAGAAAATGCTCGATAAGGCACGGACGATGACCGAGGATAGCGGTATTGAATACCGCCAACAGGATCTGGAACAGCTTCAACTGCCATCGCAGTCTTTTGATCTGGCTTACAGCTCACTAACGCTGCACTACATCAAAGATCTGGCACGGCTGTTCGCCACGGTTTATCAGGCGCTGGTGCCGGGTGGGCAGTTTATTTTCACCGCCGAACACCCGATTTACACCGCCCCAAAACAGCAGGGCTGGCTGATGGACGAAAACGGGCAAAAATCCTGGCCGGTCAACGGTTATCAGCAGGAGGGGCAACGCATTTCAAACTGGTTGGCGGAAGGAGTGATCAAGCAGCATCGCATGCTCGGCAGTTACCTTAATCTGCTGGTGCAGCAAGGTTTCATCGTGAGTTATCTCAATGAATGGGGCCCTTCGGCACAGCAAATCGCAGAAAACCCCGCGCTGGACGAAGAGAAAGAACGCCCGATGATTTTTATTCTGGCCGCCCATAAACCCGCGTAGTTATCCCCTGCCACAGTAAATCCTTAACATATCCAATATTGGGGAGGCTACCTCCCCCAAAGTCACCTATGGCCCAGCCTTCAGGCACGGATATCCTGATATTCCGGCGTGGTGTCAAACTCATGTTTGGCGAACGGGCACAGCGGAATAATTTTACGGTTTTCCGCCCGCATTTTCGCCACCACCAGCGCCACCAGCTTTTTACCGAAGCCCTGACCTTTCAATACCTCATCCACCCAGGTGTGATCGATAATGGTTAATTTGTCTCCGCTCGGTACAAAGGATATCTCGGCGATCATTTTTCCCTGCCGATCGTTTATATAAAAACGTTTCTCGTCTGCCAGAATTTCAAGATCCATAAATTTATCCCATTTTAAAAATACATAAATTTATACCCTATAGCTTTCAAGCTGCAGCTAGGCGGCCAGCTCGCTCATCCCCAGGCGCTTACTTTAGTAAGTAACTGGGGTGAGCGACAAATCTGTCGGGAACAGATTTGAACGCTGCTTGCAGCGGCCCTGAAAGGGCAAGGACCATGGATGGGCCTTGTAAGCAGGTAACAACGCTGCAGCTTGAAAGATGACGGGTCTAGAACAAACCTGATATTAGTCTACTATTTAATCAGTAACACAACATAATTTTGACAGTGGCTGAGGAGTTCAAAATGGGTGAAGGCTCAAAAGACGGCGTTATTCTGCTATCCCGAATCTTATTGATGATCCTGTTTATCATTTTTGGTTGGATGAAATTGATCGGTTTTGGTGCAACCGTTAGCGCAATGGAAGGTTATGGCACGCCAATGCCCTATTTGGCGGCGATTATCGCCGTGGTGGTTGAGTTCTTTTTTGGCATCGCGCTTATTCTCGGATTATTTACCCGGCCTATTGCGGTTATTTTTGCCGTCTATGTCCTGGGCACCGCTTTTATCGGTCACCCGTTCTGGAAAATGACCGGCATGGAAATGATGGGCAACGAAATAAACTTCTTTAAAAATATCAGCATTATCGGCGGGCTGCTGTTGCTGGCGGTCACCGGTGCCGGGCGTTATTCGCTGGACCATAAATTCTTTAATAAATAGCCTATTCCAGCCGGCGGCAACGCTGCCGGCTGCTGCTGTTCCACAATCCCCTAACGGCTGCGCTTGGCGTGGCGCTCGAAATTATCCGCCCTGGCCTGCGCCGATTTGCGCAGCGTGACATAGCAGGCACCTTCACCGCCGTCACGCGGCAGCGCCCGGCAAAAAGCCTGAACCTGTTCAAACTGTGCCAGCCACTTGGCGAGATAGCTGCGAATGATATTGGCATGACTCTCATTTTCCCGACCACGGCCGTGGACAATCAGCAGCGAACGCAGGTTTTGCTTTTCTGCCTGCAAAATAAAGCGGAACAGCGCCTGCCGCGCAGCCTCCACCGATTGTTTCAGCAGGTTCAGACTGGCCTGCGGCGGATAGCGGCCATGGCTCAGTTTGTCCAGTACTCCCTGCTGAATGCCCTCGCCTTTGTATTCCAGCGGGACTTCGCAAGGGATCAGTTCGAGAAAGCCGGTACTGAGAAAGTTTTCCTGCCGCAGCGCCTGCGCCTCACGCCGCGCACTTTTATCCATCGTTTCCTGCGGTTTAAGGTACAGGGTCTCGGGGGCGCTGGATAACGGGATGACATCCGCCATCGCCTGTTCAAAAAAGTCTTTGTCCTGGTTGCTCATCTTTCTGCCACTCTCAGACTGGGCCTTTAATGCCGGGGATGAACCTGATTGTAAGACGGCTTGCCGCGGTTGCAAGCCGGGAATTTTCCGCAATTGTCGTCAACGGGTGAGGTTCTGTGCAGTTTTCGTTATACTGCTAAACCATTATTGAGTGCCGCAAAGGATCGATCCCATGAAAATGCGCGAGCTGGAAACCCAGTTTCAAAATGCCATGAGCGAGTTGCAGGCCAGCTTCGAAAAGCAACACCGTGAATGGCAGCACAGCTATCAGGCACTGCAGCAGTTGCTGGAAGAGGCTAAACAGCGTGAAGTCGCATTGCGTATGCAAAATGAGCAGCTGGTGCGCAAGCTGAGCACCGCCAGTTCAGTGCCGGAGCAGCACGCGTTAGTGAAGCAAATCAAAATGCTGGGCGCCCATCTGGACGCGCTGGCCAAGGATGCAGCCACCTTCAACCATCACCTGCGTCATCAACAGCGGGCAGCCGACAATTTCAGCGGCGAACAGCGTTGACACCGGGCGCTGTCACGCAGCGCCTCCTGCCAAATACTGGCGCAATGAGAGTGTAATAAATCATAAATGACCTGGATCATCATCGCTGCCCTGATCGTTGTATTTATTATTGGTTACCGCATTCTGACTTCCGATACTCGCAAAGCCATCGACTCTCTGGCCCACCTGCTGAAAGTAAAACCGATGCTGATTGAATCCATGATTCAGGAGATGGGCAGCCGCAACAGCCAGACGTTTATCCGCGTGCTGAACAACGGTTATACCGAGGAGATGCACCAGGCGGCCTATTTGCTGTTTATCTATCTGACCTTTATCAAACAGGCGGATGACCACCAGATAGCTCTGTGGCGGGAAACGCTGATACGCGCCGGGCTATCGCCGGAGCTGCATGCCGAACACACCGAGGCCGCGCTGTTTTACTTTGCCGATCTGGATATCGACGCTTTCGAACTGGCGCAGTTTCGCCGCGCTTACAATGAGCGTTTTAATCAGGAAGCGATTGCGAATTGGTAAAATTGTGTCCCCCGCTGGCGGGGGAGGCATTACTGGAACATGCTGTAGATATAGCGCGAAAGCGCATCACGCGAGCTGAAGCCGTGGGGAATGCCGTAACGCGCACTCGGGGCATCGCTGCTTAAATCCAGGGGAAACTCAAGGTACTGATTGCTGATGCGCACCGGCGAGGTCGGCGTGGCAAAATGCACGCTTTTCTCTTTCAGCGCCGGGTGGATCACCAACGCGGTTCTGCCCATCCGCGCCTCACGATTCACATAAACGTAGTGCTCACCCTTGCGGTAACCATAAGACTGGTCGGTGACATAATCACGCTCAAAGCCAGTATTCTCCAACACTCTAGCCACTTCATCCGGCCGTAAATACATCGATTTCTCCTCTCGTTCTGGACCGCTGAGCGACCTTACCGTAATCATGAGATGAAACAATAAATTTTTCGGTATGGATGTGGGTTTAGGAATAATCCTTAACTATAGATTTTTCCGGTTTTGCAGCAGCAAGCGCAGCGTCAACAGCACGCCCAGAAACACTATCAGCGCCGCCGCCAGATAGATTGATGGCACGCCCATGCGGCTCATCAGCAAACCGGCCAACGGCCCGGTGATCCCCAGCGCCAGATCGAGAAATGCCGAGTAGGTGCCCAGCGCGGTACCCTGATTCTGCTGCGGCACCTGTTTCACCGCCTCCACGCCCAGCGCCGGGAACACCAGCGAGAAACCGGCACCGGCCAACAAAGCCCCGGCCTGCACCATCAGCGGATCGCCGGCCTGCCAGATCATCAACAACCCGATAATCTCGATCAGGAACGACACCAGCGTAACTTTCAAGCCGCCGTGGCGATTAATCGTCTGGCTAAATATCAGGCGGATACCGACAAAGGCAACGCTGAACAGCGTCAGTGAGAACGCGGCCCCGCTCCAGCCCTTATCAGCATAGTAGAGGGTAATGAAAGTGGCGATCACGCCAAAACCCACGGTCCCCATCGCCAGCCCCAGGCCGTAAGCCCAGATGCGGCCAAACACGGCGCTAAAGGCAATACGCTGACCGGCGGCGATCGTCACATTGGGCTTACCGCTCGCCAGCCACAACGAAATCGCGACCGCCAGCACGATCAGCGCCGCCACCCCGGCCAATCCCCAATGCTGGTTGAGATAAACGCCCAGTGGCGCTCCGGCCGCCATGGCACCGTATGTCGCTACCCCATTCCACGAGATCACCCGGGCGGTATGCAGCGGCCCCACCAGACCAATGCCCCACAGCGTGGAGCCGGTGCTGGCAAAGCTTTCGCCGACGCCAAGAAACACCCGGCCGATGCATAGCAGGATTAAACTCAGTAACGGCAGGCCGCTGAACCAAAAAGCCACGGCGTAAAACAGGCCGCTTGCGCCGCAGCAGGCCAGGCCGAACAGCACCACCTTTTTCGGGCCGAGCTGATCGGCATAGCGTCCGGCATGCGGGCGGCTAAACAAGGTAGCGAAATACTGGGCGCTGATAATCAAACCGGCCAGTACCGAGTTGTAGCCCAGATCGTTATGCACAAACCCAGGCAGCACCGCCAACGGCAGGCCGATGGTCAGGTAACAAACGAAGGTGAACATCACGACCGACAAAATACGTTTATTCAGTTGGAGATGGTTTTCTTTGGAACTGATTGCGGTCATCGAAGGTGGCTCGCATCGAACGGGGTAAGCAACAGTGCTCAGCATACCCCGATGGGATCCGATGATAAATGTGAGAGTTATAACGAATTATTATTTAACTACGCGTTTGTTGCCTGCGCCATTCGCTCGGATTAACACTATAAATACGCAAAAATTCGCGGTTAAAGTTCGACTTGGTGGTAAAGCCTGCCGCCTGCATGATATCGGTCACCGGATCATCACTGGCAAGCAGCCATTGCGCCGCCTGGTGGACACGCAGCTGATTCACATATTGCGACACATTCATGCCCGCATGCCGATTGATGGCTTGTGACACCCGACGCGCCGGCAAGCCCACTTTGCGCGCCAATCGGGCCAGGTTCAGCTCAGGCTCCAGATAAAGATCATCCTGCCGCAGCCGCTGTTGTACCCGGTCAAACCACTCGGCCAGTTGCTCTTCGTCCTCGGTGGCCTCCGGCGTCGGCTCCGGCAGCGGCTCCACCGGGTTGTCCAGTGGACGGCTACGGGACAGCACCAGATAAAGGCTCAAGGCCACCAGCAAGTTAACGAGGGTCGCCAGCACAGCTGCGTGCCGGCCATCGAACAGTGAGAAATCGAGTGCAATCACCAGTTCGGCCAACGCGATGGCTATTAACAGCATGCCCAGACCGCGCCACAACCGGTAACTGAGCCAACTTTCCGCCAGCGCCACCTGCTGTAAGCCGTTCTCACCGCGCCGCAACGCGTACAGCAGTGCCAGGCCGTAACCCAGATAAACGCTAACAATCAAGGTATCCAGCCAAAAAGGCGCGACCAGACTGGCTAACAGCGTCAGGCCCAGCGGCGTCAGGTGCCCAAGCTCACGCCAACGAAGCCGACCCTGGGTACTGACCAGAAAGGCCAGATAGGTCAACGCAGGGATCGCCACCGCGCCGAACGGTTGCAACCGGTTAAGTTGCGTCACGCCATAGCCGTAGCGGACACCCACCAGCAGACTTTGCCAGGCACATAACAGCAGCAATAGCTGGAAAACCCAAAGCTGCGGCCGCGGTCGTCCCAGACGGTACAACAGCCCCAGGCACAGCAAACCAAACAGAAAAGTGAGCGGAATAAGTGGCATTATCGGCATCTTGTTGTGTTCACACAGAACCGGCAGTGTACTGTCAAAACAATCATTTAACGACCCGGATCGCGATCGAGGTCGCCGGATAGCGCCGCCAATGCCACCCTCGCAAGGTCAACATCTTGAGGAGTGAAAATGAACAGAGCGTTGTTGTTGTTGTGGATATTGCTGTGCGGCGTTGCCAGCGCTACCCCTTATCAGGTCGCCACCCACGATCAAGTCTTCCAGGCCGGTTCACGTTCGTTGAACAGCCGAATTTACTACCCCACTACCGAGACCGCTCAACAAAGGGCCATCGGGGCGAATCCGGTCTTTACCGGTATCAACAGCCAACCGGATGCCGTTGTGGCCAGTGGACGTTTCCCGCTGATCGTTATCAGCCATGGCAGCGGCGGTAATAACAGCAGTCAGGGCTGGTTGGCGGCGGCATTAGTCCAACAGGGAGTGATCGTGGTGGCGGCCAATCACCCCGGCAGCACCACCGGCAACTCTGTCCCGGCGCTCTCAGCCGAATTGTGGTTGCAGACCGAAGATATTTCCGCCTTGATCAGCGCCATCACCGCCGATCCCCTGTGGGATAAAGTCATTAATCGCCAGATGATTGGCGTTATCGGCCACTCCAAGGGCGGTTACAGTGCCATTGCCGCCATCGGCGGACGAGTCCGGCTGGCCGATTTCATCAGCGGCTGCCGACAGGCCCCACAGTCACCCAACTGCCAGTTTTATACCCAGGCCAAGGTTGATTTGGCTGCGCTTTCCGCCCGGCAATTTGATGCGGATTATACCGACCCGCGCATCCGCTTTGCCGTTGCCCTCGATCCCGGCATGGTCCCTTATCTGTTGCCTGCCAGCCTGCGTCGGCTCAATGCCCCTTTATTGGTCATCGAACCTCAACGTTTTGAACCAGACAGCCGGATACCCGGCCTTGGCGGTGCCGCACTGGCCAAAGACGCAGGGCAGCAACCGATTGATGCACTACGGCTGTCGAACGGTAACCATTTCGATTTTATTCCGCTTTGTCAGCCGAATGGCCGTCAAATTCTGGCCGCAGAGGAGAAAGACGCGGCGGTGTTATGCGCTTCCTCCAATACGCAGCGTGAATGGGTACACCAGAAGACAGTGGCAGCCATAATGACGTTTATTCGCCCGTGGCTACCCGCGCCCGCAGGAAATCAATAAACGCCCGCACCTTTTCCGGCACGTGACGCGTGTTTGGATACAGTGCATAAATGCTTTGTGTCGGGAATTGATGGTCTGCCAGCAGCGGGCACAGCTTGCCTTCGGCAATGGCGGGTCGCACCAGCCATTCTGGCAGCAATGCCACCCCGGCACCGTGCAGGGCAAACGCCAGCAGCGCGGAGGCACTGTCGCCCATTAGCGTGGCGGCGTCTTCAACCTTGAACAGCACCGCCTGCCGTTCCGGGGTAATCACCTGCCAGCTCAACGGTGAACTAAGGCGGCTGTGGGCTATCCACTGCGCCTGCGCCAGTTGCGCCAGCGAGCCAACAGGATGACGCGCCAAATACGCCGGTGAGGCGACCGGCAGGATGGCAAAACTGTCGAGCCGCGCTGCGTGATGACTGGAGTCCGCCAGTTGCCCCAGCCGGATCGCCACGTCGAAGCGCTCCGAAATCAAATCGGCATGATAAGAAGAAGAAACGTGCTGAATGCGCAAGCGCGGATGCAACTGGGAAAATGCCGCCAGCGCCGGTACCACCACCTGTGCGCCGTACTCCGGCGTGGTGGTGATACGCAATACCCCGCTCAGGCCGTGGTGATCGCGGCGCACGTCATCCAGCACATTCTCCGCGTCTTGCAGTAGCCGCAGGCAGCGTTGATAAAAGCGTTCACCGGCATCGGTCAACGCCAACCGCCGGGTGCTGCGCACCAGCAACGAGACGCCCAACTCGCTTTCCAACTGTTTGACATTGAAACTGACCACCGCCTTGGTTTGCCCCAAAGCCACCGCTGCGGCGGTGAAACTGCCCGCATCCACCACCGCCACAAAGATCGCCAAACGCTGCAGGTTAAGCATAGTGTTGCCCGTTATTGTCAAAATTATTTTGACAGTGTAATCGTTCGCAGCCGATTTATCCGCAGTTTCCCACCCGCTACACTGCGGGCCTTCAACCGGAGGCCTCATGCCCTATCGCATCAAAGTCGCAATCGTCTATCTGCTCGGATTTTTTGTCGATCTGATCAACATGTTTATCGCCAATGTCGCTTATCCGTCGATCGGCCATGCGCTGCAGGCTTCGGTCGGTGAACTGGCCTGGGTCAGTAACGGTTATATTCTCGGCCTGACGCTGGTGATCCCGCTCAGCGCCTGGCTGGCACAGCGCATCGGCGGACGACGGGTATTTTTGTTGTCGCTGACGCTGTTTATGCTGGCGACAACCGCGGCGGGCTACGCCAGCTCAATTGGCGAGTTGATTGGTTGGCGGGTACTGCAAGGTATGGGCGGCGGTTTGCTGATCCCTATCGGCCAAACGCTGACCTATCAACTGTATCGCAGCCACGAACGCGCCGGGCTTTCCGCCGCCATTATGCTGGTCGGCCTGCTGGCACCGGCGCTGTCACCGGCGCTGGGCGGGTTGATTGTCGACAGTCTTGACTGGCGTTGGGTGTTCTTCGCCAACCTGCCACTGGCGGCGCTGGCGTTGCTGCTGGCCGCGATGTGGTTACGCCCGCAGGCGGCCGATCCGCAGCGCAGGCCGCTCGATCTCAATGGGTTGCTCAGCGCCTGCGCTGCGCTGACGCTAATCCTGCTGGGTCTGACCCGGCTGGGTGAAGCCGATGGCCTGACGCAGGGCATGGTGTTATTGGCTGCCGGGGCACTGATGCTGGCCTATTACCTGCGACGCAGCCTGCGCATTGCCCAACCGCTGCTGAATTTGCGGCTGATGCAGGATCCGTTGCTGCGCACTTCAATGATGATTTATCAATGCATTCCCGGCCTGTTTATCGGCGTCAGCCTGGTCGCCATGCTGTATCTGCAAAATCAATTGGGCATGCACGCCGCACAGGTCGGCAGCCTGATGCTGCCCTGGTCGCTGGCCTCGTTTTTGGCCATCACGCTGACCGGCAAGAAGTTTAACCGCCTTGGCCCACGACCGCTGTTTATCGCCGGTTGCCTGCTGCAGGGGCTGGGCATTCTTGCGCTGTCGCAAATTACCCATGCCGGGGATCATGGATTGCAGCTGGCGGCCTTCGCCCTGATGGGCTTTGGCGGCAGCCTGTGCAGCAGCACCGCGCAAAGCAGCGCTTTCCTGCAGATTGCCGATGAGCAACTGGCAGATGCCAGCGCCCTGTGGAATATCAATCGACAGCTCAGCTTTTGCCTGGGGGTCGCCCTGCTCAGCCTGCTGCTGAATCTGCTGCTTGAACATTTCTCCCCCGCCGTCGCTTACCAAAGCTGTTTTTACCTGGCCGCCGCCAGCACGCTGATCCCACTGCTGCTGTGTCTGCGCATCGCTAACCGCGCCATCGTGCGCCATCTCAATACTCAACAGGAAAACTGATGAACCGCTATTTTACCGAAGTGATCGACGCTCATGTCGCCATTGAAAACTGGCTGGAGAAAGGTGCAGGGGAAGAACAGGCCTTATTGGCACGTTTTGACCCGGCGTTCAGCATGATCGCGCTAAACGGCAGTCGGCTGGATTTCGCCGCACTGAGCGCCTTTTTCCACGCGCATCGCGCCGCTAAACCAGGGCTGGAAATCACTATAGAAGAGATGACGTTGGTGGCCGAATGGCCGACCGGTGCGGTGGTCAGCTACCGTGAAAAGCAAATGTTGCCGGGACAGGCGGCAACGCTACGCAACTCCACCGTGGTGTTCGAACAGACCCAAACCGGGCTGGGTTGGCGGCACCTGCATGAAACCACGCTGGCGCAGTAATCAGAGAAAACCGTCGGCCAGGAACAGCTCCCAGGCGACAATTAACCCACACAGGGTGACGGCGCTGAAAATCACTTCGAATAAATAACGATTGATCATCATGAGCTAGCCCTCAAAAGAAAACACCCGGCAAAACCGGGTGTTTAAATACTGTCTGGATGCTGCGGTACCGCAGACTTCACTTATTTAGCGGCTGGAGCGGCTTTTTTGGTGGCTTTGTGGTGTTTTTTAGCAGCCTGGGCTTTTTGAGCTGCAGCTGGCTTGGTCGCTTTGTGGTGCTTTTTAGCGGCCTGGGCTTTCTGTGCTGGAGCGGCTTTGGTCGCTTTGTGGTGCTTTTTGGCGGCCTGGGCTTTCTGTGCTGGGGCTTTCTTGGTCGCTTTGTGGTGCTTTTTGGCGGCCTGAGCTTTCTGAGCTGGGGCTTTCTTGTGCGCTTTCTTATGGTGAGTGGCTTTAGCAGGTGCCTTGGTAGCAGCAGCGGCTGGTGCAGCGGTAGTGGTTGCAGCTGGAGCCGCAGCCGCTGGAGCTACTGCATCGGCAGCGAAGGCAACAGAAGACAGACCCATGGTAGCAGCAACGATCAGGGCTAATACTTTTTTCATCTTTAATTCCTCAGAGTGTTTTTTCAGTAAGCCCCGTTGGGCCGTTGAAGCAGATACTAGAGGAATCGATGAGCCGCTTCCGTGAGTGATTGGTTTCGCCGAGTAACCAAATGTACAGCGACAGTATGACCATCGGACAGGCCGTTTTTTTCCGTGATCGCCAACACATTTTAAATAATGGTCTACACTTAAAAGACATGTGTCGAAACGGAGAATCGAATGTTTAAGAGATCAGAAAAAGTAGAACGCGACATCGATCAAGACGTCACCCTGCTGGCGGATACGCTGGATGAGGTGCTACGCGAATCCGGTGACAAGACCAAGGAGGAACTGAAAGAGCTGCACAGCAAGGCAAAAGGCGTTTTACGCGATGCCCGTGCGCGCTTCAATGGCTCCAGCAATTTGACACAGCACGCCCGCGATGTCGTCGGACAAGCCGACAGCTACGTGCGCGACAAACCTTGGCAGGGCGTGGGGATCGGGGCCGCTGTCGGCATCGTCCTTGGCGTACTGCTGGCCCGGCGTTAACACCCCTTGCAGTCATAAAGATAAAACAGATGTGCGTCTGGCCCACGGGAAACCGTGGGCCGTTTAATTTCTGCCTTTGAACAACTCAGCCAATCTGGCCACCGCACGCTCCGTCTCGGTCTGCTGAGTAAAGTTGGCAAACCCCATCAGCAAACCAGTACCTGTAGGCTCTGTGATTCGCCAGTCCGACAGCGCCTGCACCGACAGACCGCACCGCCAGGCGTCCTGAGCCAAGCGCCGATCCTCTCCATCCTGCTTAAAACGAGCCAATAGCTGAATACCGCCGTCCTGCGACGCCACCGTCAAATACTCCGCCAACTGTTGTTCCAGCGCTTGCGCCAGCCACGCTCTGCGTTGACGGTAGATTGGCCGCATCCGTTTCAAATGGCGATAGAAATGCCCCTGCTCAATAAAGTCCGCCACGCTGGCCTGTAACAACGGCGGGCAACCGCAGCCGCGCAGCCGACTGCTGCGCCCAAAGGCTTCCACCTGCCCTGCCGGTACCACTAAATACGCCATACGCAATGCCGGGAACAGCGTTTTGCTGAAGGTTCCGGCGTAAAGCACCCGCCCCTGACGATCGAGACTTTTCAGCGGAGGCAACGGCCTGCCGTGGTAACGAACCTCACTGTCGTAGTCATCTTCAATCACCCATGCCGCCTGCTGTTGCGCCCACTCCAGCAATGCCATGCGCCGCGCCAGGCTAAGCGAAACCCCCAATGGACTTTGGTGGGTCGGCGTCAGCACCGCCATCCGAGCCTGAGGCGCCCTGGCCATACCGCTGGCAATGTTCATGCCCTGTTCATCAACCGGCACCGCCACCGGCCGCATGCCGGCGGCTTGAAACAGCGGCAGCGTCACCGGATAGCCCGGATCCTCCAGCCATACCTGATCGTCCGGCTTGAGCAGGGTACCGATCACCAGATCCAGCAGCGCCTGATACCCTGCGCAGATAAACACCTGTTCCGGTCGGCAACTGATGCCGCGCGAAAGCTGTAAATAATTGACGATCGCCGCACGCAGCTCAGGCAATCCCTGAGTTGAAGGATGGGCCAGAGCGGCCAGTGGGCTGGTGCGCAACTGGCGGCCGACAATCCGCTGCCACAGTGCGCGAGGAAAGGCATCCAACGCCGGTAGCCCCAGTTGAAACGGCTGTGTGGCGCCGTTCGGATGCAGCGCATTCGCCGTCACCGTTGGCAAAGGCTCCACCGCCAGCGCCGCACGCACCGGCAGGTTTTGCAACTGAGGGGAAACATAGGTTCCCGCCTGCCCCCGACTTTGCAGAAAACCTTCGGCAATCAGCTGAGCATAGGCACTTTCCACCGTCGCGCGCGCCACGCCCAGATCGCTCGCCAGTCCACGAACCGAAGGCAGCCGACTGCCCGCCTGCAGAGTTCCCTGCGCAATGGCATCTTTAATTCGCAGATAAATCTGCCGGTACAGCGGGTCGGCAAGCCGACTGTCCAGCGTTAGGGAGGAAAGAAACGGACGCATCACGTCTTAATGCTACAAATCAAGGCTAAATAGTCCCCTCTCCCTTGGGAGAGGGTTAGGGTGAGGGGAAGCACACTGATGCAAAAGCCCCTCACCCCGGCCCTCTCCCAAAGGAGAGGGAGATGCTCACTCAAGCAACGTCGCACACACATATGCCCAATACTGCTGGTCTGATGGATACAGTGCATTATGGCCCGGTTAAATAATCATTTTATGGCCCTATAGTATAGTCCATATCACCGCTAAAGTAGCGTCATGTTCCTGTTATTCGCACACCGAGGTTGACCATGATTAAGCAACGTTTGAACTATTCCGCACTCTCCCCTGCACCGTACAAAAGCATGGTGAGCGCCCTGATGGCACTGGAGAAGGGCGCGCTGGACAAAGCGACAATTGAACTGATGTTCATGCGTGTTTCGCAGATCAACGGCTGTGCCTTCTGCCTGGATATGCACGGCAAAACGCTACGCGAAAGCGGCGTCAATAACGCCAAACTGGACCAGTTGGCAGGCTGGCGCGTCAGCCATGAATTCAGTGAGCGCGAGCGTGCAGCACTGGAATGGGCAGAGTCCGTCACGCTGATCGCCACGACTGGCGCACCGGACAGCGCGTTTGAAGCACTGCAGGCGCACTTCAGCGACGTGGAAATTGCCGATTTAACCTTCGCCATCAGCATCATGAATGCCTTTAACCGCCTGGCCATCAGCATGCGTCAGTGATAAAACCGCACTTCCCCTCTCGCGGCGAGAGGGGTTTTCCGTCAATAACCCTCTGCAAAAAAAATTTACCCACCGCTTTTCCAGCCCCGCTGCACCCTGCGCGAAAAACTCAACAAAACACCATATATAGCGTGGTTGATAAATAAAATATCTACATATAGTATTTAAGTCATCAACCGCAGGGAATATGTCGCGGTCGGTAACGCCGTCAGAAACGCCGTTCAATGCTCCGTTATCTGACCTTTCCGCCTTTCCTTCAGCTTAAAAGGTAAATGCGAATCATGAGCATTATTATTTACAGTAAACCGGACTGTGTCCAGTGCAACGCCACCTATCGCGCATTCGATAAACAAGGGATTGGTTATCAGGTGATCGACCTCACCCAGGATCAACAGGCGCTGAGCCATGTCAAATCCCTTGGCTATCAGCAGGTTCCGGTGATTATCGCCGGTGACGATCACTGGTCCGGTTTCCGCCCGGACAAAATTGGCGCACTGGCTCACGCCCTGGTGCCTTGAGGCCGACCATGAACCCGCTGGTCTATTTCTCCAGCAGCTCGGAGAACACCCACAGGTTCGTTGAAAAGTTGGGCTTGCCGGCGATGCGCATACCGATCGCCGGTGCCCGCAGCAAACTGTTGATGGAAACACCCTATATTTTGATCGTGCCCAGTTATGGCGGCGGCAGCGCCGTGGGAGCCGTGCCGATCCAGGTGATCCGCTTTCTCAACGATCCGCAGAATCGCGCTTTCCTGCGCGGCGTCATTGCCGCCGGGAATACCAATTTCGGTGCAGCGTACGGCATTGCCGGCGACATCATCGCCAAAAAATGTCAGGTGCCTTTTCTTTACCGCTTTGAGCTGCTCGGCACCACACAAGACGTTGCAAACGTTCGACAGGGAGTAACCGCATTTTGGCAACGACAGAACTGACCAGGCCCACCACCAGCGCGCTGGATTACCATTCGCTCAACGCGATGCTCAATCTTTATGATGCCGAAGGCCGCATCCAGTTTGATAAGGATCGACTGGCGGCACGACAATACTTCCTGCAGCACGTGAATCAAAACACCGTGTTCTTCCACAACCTGGAAGAAAAGCTGCGTTATCTGGTGGAAGAAGGCTATTACGAGCAAAGCGTACTGACGCAATACGACTTCGCCTTTATCAAGCAGCTATTCCAGCAGGTCTACGCGAAAAAATTCCGCTTCGAGACCTTCCTCGGGGCCTTTAAGTACTACACCAGCTACACGCTGAAAACCTTTGACGGCAAACGCTATCTGGAACGCTACGAGGACCGGGTGTGCATGGTCGCCATGACGCTGGCCGCAGGCGATACCGCACTGGCGCAGGATTTGGTAGAAGAAATGATCTCCGGTCGCTTCCAGCCGGCGACGCCAACCTTCCTCAACTGCGGCAAACAGCAGCGCGGCGAACTGGTTTCCTGCTTCCTGCTGCGCATTGAAGACAACATGGAGTCGATTGGCCGGGCGGTGAATTCTGCGCTGCAACTGTCGAAACGCGGCGGCGGCGTGGCATTTTTGCTGACCAATATCCGTGAAGTCGGTGCACCGATCAAACGCATTGAGAACCAATCCTCCGGCGTCATTCCGATCATGAAAATGCTCGAAGACGCCTTCTCTTACGCCAACCAACTGGGCGCGCGTCAGGGCGCCGGAGCGGTCTATCTCAATGCTCACCACCCGGATATCCTGCGTTTTCTCGATACCAAACGCGAAAACGCCGACGAGAAGATCCGCATTAAAACCCTGTCGCTCGGAGTGGTGATCCCGGATATCACCTTCGAGCTGGCGAAAAACAACGAAGAGATGTACCTGTTCTCGCCGTATGACGTCGAGCAGGTGTATGGCGTGCCCTTCTCGGAAATCAGCGTCAGCGAGAAATATCGCGAAATGGTGGATGACAAGCGCATCCGCAAATCACGCATCAATGCGCGTGAGTTTTTCCAGGTGCTGGCGGAGATCCAGTTCGAATCTGGTTACCCGTACATGATGTTTGAAGATACCGTCAATCGTGAGAACCCGATCTCCGGACGCATCAATATGAGTAACCTGTGCTCGGAGATTTTGCAGGTTAACCGCGCCAGCACTTACCACGATGACCTGAGCTATGACCAGGTGGGGAAGGATATCTCCTGCAACCTCGGCTCGCTAAACATCGCCAAAACCATGGATGCGCCGGACTTCGGCAAAGCCGTCGACACCGCGATCCGTGCGCTGACTGCGGTGGCAGATATGAGCGACATTCATTCGGTGCCGTCGATCGCCGAAGGCAATCGCAGCTCACACGCCATCGGTCTGGGCCAGATGAACCTGCATGGCTATCTGGCACGCGAACGCATCTTTTATGGCTCGGAGGAAGGGATTGATTTCACCAATATCTATTTCTATGCCGTTGCTTACCACGCCATTCGCGCCTCTAACCAATTGGCGATTGAACGCGGCAGCGCCTTCGGTGGCTTTGAGGATTCCACCTACGCCTCCGGTGAATATTTCAGCAAATACACCGAGCAGGATTGGCTGCCACAGACCGAGCGAGTTCGCACACTGTTTGCCGACGCCAATATCGCCATTCCAGGCCGTGAAGAGTGGCTGGCGCTGCGCCAGTCAGTGATGATGCACGGGCTGTACAACCAGAACCTGCAGGCGGTGCCACCAACCGGTTCCATTTCTTACATCAATAATTCGACCTCCAGCATTCATCCGATTGTGTCACGCATCGAGATCCGCAAGGAGGGCAAGATTGGTCGCGTGTATTATCCGGCGCCCTATATGACCAACGAAAACCTGGAGTACTACCAGGATGCCTATGACATCGGGCCGGAAAAGATCATTGATACCTATGCCGCCGCCAGCCAGCACGTCGATCAGGGATTGTCGCTGACGTTGTTCTTCCGCGACACCGCCACTACGCGCGACATCAACCGCGCGCAGATTTACGCCTGGCGTAAAGGCATCAAAACCATTTATTACATCCGCCTGCGCCAGATGGCGTTGGAAGGCACCGAGGTGCAGGGCTGCGTGTCCTGCGCACTGTGAGGCAAATTATGAATAGCATTAAACCGGTGCAGCTGGTGCGCGCAGTCAACTGGAACATCATCGAAGACGACAAGGATCTGGAGGTGTGGAACCGTCTGACCTCCAACTTCTGGCTGCCGGAGAAGGTGCCGCTGTCGAACGATATTCCCTCGTGGGCCACGCTGACGCCGAAGGAACAGCAACTGACCATCCGGGTGTTCACCGGCCTGACGCTGCTCGATACAATTCAGAATACCGTCGGAGCACCCGCGCTGATCGCCGATGCCATTACGCCGCACGAGGAGGCTGTGTACTCCAATATCAGCTTTATGGAGGCGGTACACGCCCGCTCCTACAGCTCGATTTTCTCCACGCTGTGCCAAACGCCGGACGTTGACGACGCCTACCGCTGGAGCGAGGAAAACCGTGCGCTGCAGAAAAAGGCCAGCATCATTTTGGCCCACTACCGCAGTGACGATCCGCTGATGAAGAAGGTCGCCAGCGTGTTCCTCGAGTCGTTCCTGTTCTATTCGGGCTTTTACCTGCCGATGTACTGGTCAAGCCGCGCCAAACTGACCAACACCGCCGATCTGATCCGACTGATCATCCGCGACGAGGCAGTACACGGCTATTACATTGGCTATAAATTCCAGAAAGGGTTGGAGAAGGTCGATGCCGCCCGCCGGCAACAGGTGAAAAACTTCGCCTTCGATCTGCTGCAGGATCTGTATGACAACGAGGTGCGTTACACCGAAGAACTTTACGACGGGGTGGGCTGGAGCGAGGACGTGAAAACCTTCCTGCACTATAACGCCAATAAGGCGCTGATGAATCTGGGGTACGAAGCGCTGTTCCCACCGTCGATGGCGGAGGTCAATCCGGCGATTCTGTCGGCGCTGTCGCCGAACGCCGATGAGAACCACGACTTCTTCTCCGGCTCCGGCTCGTCTTACGTGATTGGTAAAGCGGTCAATACCGAGGATGATGACTGGGATTTCTGAGGTTAATAGCAGGGGCGAATAACTTCGCCTTATAACGATAACCGGTGAACGGGCGCAGCATGCAGCGCCCCTACAATTCATTCTTTTGCTAGCTGCACATTACTTTCGAGAAAACCTCGCATATCGCCCCAGGAAAGCGTTTTTCCCGTTGCCACTACATTGGCATAACGATTTTCTGCCTCATCCTCAAAATTGCGGCGCAGTTCTCTTCTCTGAATTTTCTCGGTAATTGCCTGTAAAATAAAACTGTTAGAAGTTATACCACTTTGTTTTGCCGCCGCTATTATTCGACCTTCAAGCCTTTCAGGTATCAAAACAGTAATTATTGGCATAGTAAGTCCCTCTCTTACATCCTCAATATATTCATTCAGAGATCACGGCACGCTGGCGGATGCGTTGCCAGATGGCTCGCTTTTCATCGTCATCGGCGCTCGACCAGGCGGCGATTTCATCCAGCGTGCGCCAACAGCCACGGCACCACGATTTCTCGGTGTCGATCTGGCAAACATTATTGCAGGGCGAACGGACGCCATCATCGATCTGACTGCCCGTCTTCCTTCTTCTACTGCGGCCTACCATTAAACGCTTCCTCGCGGCGGATTTCCTGCCACAGGATACCCGATCCTGCGGCGGAAAAACCGGTCGCAAGCATCAGATAATGCCACCGTTGGCACGCAAGGTTTGGCCGTTGATCCAGGCACCGTCGGCACCGGCCAGGAATGATACCGCCGCGGCGATATCCTGCGGCTGGCCCAGACGCTCCAGCGGTGCCATTTTCGCCAGACGTTCGACAAGCTCCGGCGTTTTACCGTCCAGGAACAATCCGGTGGCGGTCGGGCCTGGCGCTATCGCATTGACGGTGATATTACGCCCGCGCAGCTCTTTCGCCAGCACGCTGGTCAGCGCCTCAACGGCGGCCTTACTGGCGGCGTACATGCCGTAGCTCGGCTGTAACAACCCGACCACGCTGGAAGAAAAATTGATGATGCGGCCATTGTCGCGCAGACGTTTCGCCGCTTCACGCAGGGTATTAAAGGTGCCCTTCAGGTTGATGTCGATCAGCCGATCGGCATCGGCATCGCTCATTTCCGCCACCGGGGCCAATGCAATTACCCCGGCGTTGTTGACCAAAATATCCACGCCGCCGAAGGCCTGTTCGGCGTGGTCAAACATTTTTGCCACCGCTGCGGCATCGCTGACGTCCGCTTTGGCGCTCAGCGCGCGGCCGCCATTTTGCTCGATTTTGCGCACCAGTTGATCGGCCAAAGCCTGATTACCTGAATAATTGACGATCACTGTCATACCGTCGGCGGCCAGCCGTTCGGCGATGGCGGCACCGATGCCGCGTGATGCACCGGTTACGATGGCAACTTGTTGGGTGGTGGTGTTCATCTGATCTCTCCTCGTCGGCGCTGCGCCGGCAGACTTGCTGGCGTGAGATCATCATGCACCTTTCGCAATGGCGGATAATCCCCTAATCTTCGTTATCACTATTCGAATAAAGCGAACAATCACATGGACAGAATTGATGCCATGCGTCTATTCACCCGCGTGGTGGAACAACGCAGCTTTACCCAGGCCGCGCAGGATCTGGCTCTGCCACGTTCGACGGTGACCGATGCCATCAAACAACTGGAGGCCAGGTTGCAGGTGCGGCTGCTGCAGCGCACCACTCGCCACGTCAGCCCAACGCTGGATGGCGAGGCTTACTATCAGCGCTGCCTGACTATTCTGGCGGATATCGAAGATGCCGAGATGGCCTTTGCCGGTGCAAAACCGCGTGGGTTGTTGCGCATTGATGTGCATGGCACGCTGGCCCGCCACTTTCTGCTGCCGGGGTTGCCCGACTTTATGGCGCAATACCCGGATATCGAATTGTTTATGAGCGAAGGCGATCGGCTGGTGGATCCGGTGCGGGAAGGCATCGACTGCGTGATCCGCGTAGGTAAACTGAAAGACAGCGATATGGTGGCGCGTCGGCTGGGTGAGCTGGAAGAAGTGACCTGCGCGGCACCGGACTATCTGCAACGCTTCGGCACGCCGCTTGGCATCGATGAACTTGAAGGGCACCGCATGGTGGGTTTTCGCTCCTCGGCCAGCGGCAGCATAATGCCACTGGAGTTTAACGTCGCAGGCCAGCCGCAGCAGCTAATATTGCCCTGCACGGTGTCGGTCAGCGCGGCGGAAAGCCTGGTGGCTGCGGCTCGTATGGGGTTGGGGATTATTCAGGTGCCGCGCTATCACCTGCGCGACGATTTGGCCAGCGGCAGTCTGCTGCCGCTGTTACCACAATTCCCTTCCACGCCAATGCCGGTATCGCTGTTGTATCCCCGCAGCCGCCAACTTTCCCCCCGGGTACGGGTATTTATCGACTGGTTCAGCAAGGTGTTCGCCGCAGGCAACCACTAAAAAACCGCCCATAAGGGCGTAATGCCGGTCAGTTAAGCAAAGTTCTGAATCAGAATGTACGACGTTGTTTAAGTGGGCGTCCCCCTCTCCAGAGGGAGAGGGCCGGGGTGAGGGGCTTTGGCCTTGGTATGTATCCCCTCACCCTAACCCTCTCCCAAAGGAGAGGGAACAATAACAAGCATTACCCATCGGGGCGGCCAATGGCTTACATTGTGCCATAGTCCAGCGGGACCCAGTTGTAGCCTTCACCCTGCTGATTAAGATAACCCAATCCCGGAAATGACAGATGCGCAGCGCCCACCAGCACACTCTGCCGGGCGCTATCACCAAAGACTCGCAGGCGCTGAGCCACCGCCGCTTTGGCATCGCTGTCGAAACTTATGGCAACGCGCGGATCGGGAAGCTGCACTGCCGCCACATGGATCAGGTCGCCAATCACCAGCAGCTTTTTACCTTCGCTCTCGACCAGATAAATGCTGTGCCCCGGCGTATGGCCGTGAGTCGCGAACGCGCTGATGCCTGGCGACAACTCACCGTCACTGGTGAAAGATTTAAAATGTCCGGCAGCCTGATAAGGTTTGATCGCCGCCATTGCCCTTTCAAACGAGGCTCTGTCTTCGCTTTTCGCCTGCTTCAATCGGCTCTCGCTCAGCCAAAAATCGGCATCCTGCTGACTGGCATGCACCACCGCATTCGGGAATACCGCCTTGCCGTTTTGCGACAGGCCGCCGAGATGATCCGGATGCAGATGAGTCAGATAAATTTCGTCCACCTGCTGCGGCTGATAGCCGGCGGCCTTCAGGTTAGCCACCAGCTTGCCCAACCCGTCCCCCAGCAACTTGCCGGCGCCGGTATCAATCAGGATCAGCTTACTGCCGGTGTTGATCAGATAGGCATTGACCGAGGTGATCACCGGCAGTTTCTGATGGCGCTCGGCCAGAGCGTTTTCAATCTGCTTTGGCGAGCTGTTAAGCAGCAGTTTTTCCACCGGCAAACGGAGCACACCATCGGACAAGGCGGTGACCTCATAGCTGCCCAGCATGATGCGATAAAAACCCGGCGCGGGGGTTTTCACCTGTGGCGCAGCGGCCAGAGTTTGCAGCGATATGACGGCCAGCGCCGCCCCCAGCAGGTAACGTTTCCAGAACATAACGACTCCTTATTGTAAATTTGGCAGCGCTAAGTATTGACGCAAAACCCAGAGCCTGCCCGCAAGAGCGATGACACAGGCAAAAAAAATCCCCGCGGGGGCGGGGAAAGGCAAAGAAAACTGAGTTTTTTTTGTTATACGAAGAATTTGGCCAGGACTAACAAAGAGAGTGAGACGTTGATCGCACCGCCGATACGGGTGGCGATCTGGGCAAACGGCATCAGCGACATGCGGTTACCGGCAGTCAGGATGGCTACATCACCGGTGCCGCCCTGCCCGCTTTGGCAGCAGGAGACAATCGCCACGTCTATCGGGTGCATGCCAATTTTTTTACCAACGAAGAAACCGGTCGCCACCAGGGTGGAAACGGTGCTGACAATCACCACCAGGTTTTGGAGAGTGAAGGCGTTAACCAGTTCCTGCCATGGGGTGATGGCTACGCCAACGGCAAACAGGATTGGGTAGGTCACCGCCGTGCGGAAGAACTTATACACCACCTGCGAACCTTCCTGAATGCGTGGGGAAACACCGTGTGCCAGCTTCACCGCTACCGCCGCGAACAGCATGCCAACCGGTGCAGGCAGGCCAATCATGCGGTGCAGCAGCATCCCGACCATGTACAGCAGGATGGCCAGCAGCGCGCCACAGGCAATGGTGCTGACATCCACCTTGCCGCTGATTTTATCCACCGCGCTCATTTCGCTGTCACCCTGCTTGCTCGGCATCAGGCTGCCCTCACCGGTCAGGTGCGGGTAGCGTTTACCGAGTTGATTCAGCAAGCCGGCAAGCACAATGGCGGTCAGACTGCCGAGCATCACGATCGGCAAAATACGTCCTAACGCCACCCCCTGCTCCATATGCAAAATTGCCGCGTAGCCCATCGACAGCGGGATCGCGCCCTCACCGACGCCCCCGGCCATGATTGGCAAGATCAGGAAGAAGAAGATCTGGAAGGGTTCCAGCCCAAGAGCCATACCAACGGCCATGCCCACCAGCATGCCGGCAATCTCACCGCACAGCATCGGTACGAAGATGCGCAGGAAGCCCTGGATCAGCACCTGACGATTCATACTCATAATGCTGCCGACAATAATGCAGCAGATATACAGGTACAGAATATTGGTCGACTTATAGAATTTGGTGGTCGACTCCACCACTACATCCGGCAGCAGGCCGTAATGCACCAGTGCGGAAGGAATAAAGGTGGCACAGATCGCCGCGGCACCCATTTTGCCGATCAGCGGCAGGCGTTTACCGAACTCACCGCAGGCAAAGCCAAAGAAGGCCAGCGTTGCGACCATCACTACGATATCGCTGGGTAATTTCCCTTCCAGGCAATCAAGTAAAATAAGTACGCCGGCCAGAACAAAGAACGGCAACGGAATAATCCCTACTTTGTAGTTATCCAGTATGTGCCACCATTTTTCACGCAACGGTATTTCAGCGGCTTTATCTTTGGCGACGAGGTAAGAATCATCTGTTGTGCTCATAATCTGGCCTCTTATTAGTTTGTTCAGCCATCATAGAGAAACGCACGGATTATCTGCTGTGATTTTGTTCAAAATAAAAAAGGGTTTTTAATGGTGGTTATGGTTTCTATGGTGTTAATTGAGGTTATGTAAAATACAGCGTGGTTTTAATGGTGTTAATGTTATTTTAACTTTAAAAGTTATCAATTTTATTGCGGCCGTGAATGCAGCGACCCGCCAAGAATAAACCCGTGGCGGCGATCACAAGTTGATCCTGCGCAATATTACATGAACCCCGACTCATGATAGGGTAAGCGCTCAGGATTTCTCAGGGTGCCTCCCAGACCATGCGCATAAAACTCTCATTTCAAATCAAGCTATTCCTGTGCCTGGTCGCCTTCTCCTGCCTGCTGCTGAGCTTTATTGGCGCCTATACCTACTATCAGCTCGATGCCCAGTTGCACCGCGATCTCGGCGCGCGAGCGCAAGTGCAGGCAAGAGAGATTGCCCTGATCCCCTCGCTGGTCAGCGCGGTGGAAAAAAACGACCCGGTAAAAATCGCCGAATTGATGAAAAAAATACGCGCCAGCAGCGATGCCAGCTATATCGTGATCGGCGATAAACAAACCCGGCATCTTTACCACTCTGAATATACCAACCGTGTCGGTACCCCAATGGTCGGGGGCGATAATAAAGAGGTTTTGGAAGGGAAAAGTATTATTTCCATCCGCAAAGGTGGCATCGGCATTTCATTGCGCAGTAAAGCGCCCATTATGGATGAGCATAATAACGTCATCGGCATTGTTTCGGTCGGCTATCTGAAATCCCATATTGATAACCTGAATGCCAGAACCCTGACGCAAATCGTCGGCTCCATTGTGTTGTTATTAATCGCCCTGTTTGTTTTTTCCTGGCTATTGTCGAAGAATTTAAAACGCCAGATGTTCTGGCTGGAACCCAAAGAAATTGCGCTACTGGTGCGTCAGCAAAAAGCCTTGCTGGAGGCCATCTATGAAGGCGTCATCGCCGTCGACCCGCAACTGCGGATCATCACCATCAACCACGCGGCGCGTGAACTGCTGGAGCTGCGCCAGCCTGCCGCCGCGCTGATGGGCCGCAATATCGGCGAGATTATCCAGTCACAGCCGGACTTCTTCGGCGCTTCCCAGTTGGGGCACGACACCCACGACGAGGTTTGCCGCTTTAACCACGTGCGGGTTATCGCCAGCCGGGTGCGTATTATGCAGGAGCAAGAGCTGCAGGGTTGGGTGATCAGCTTCCGCGACAAGAACGACATCAATACCCTGAGTAGTCAGCTCAGTCAGGTCAAACGCTACGCTGACAACCTGCGCATCATGCGCCATGAGCAGCTTAACTGGACTGCCACCCTGGCCGGGCTGTTGCATATGCAGCGCTACGACGAGGCGATCCGCTATGTGGAGGCTCAATCGGAAGGCGCGCAAGAAATTCTCGACTTTATTTCGCAGCGTTTCAGCTCGGCGGCACTCTGTGGTTTGCTGTTGGGCAAGTACTCCAGCGCCAGGGAAAAAGGCGTTGAGCTGCGCTTCGATCCCGCCTGCCAGCTACGACAAATTCCGGCGGCGCTGAATGAAACCGAACTGATGTCGATCATCGGCAATTTGCTGGATAATGCGGTAGACGCTACGCTGCATTGCGCCGAGCCACACGAGGCGGTAGAACTCTATATTAGCGATATCAGCAATGAGCTGGTGATTGAAGTGGCCGATCGCGGTATCGGCATTGCGCCCGAGGTGCGTGATACGCTGTTCGAGCAGGGCGTCACCACCAAAGAAGATAAAGGTGACCACGGCATCGGCCTGCATTTGGTCGCCAGCCACGTAGCGCAGACGCATGGCAGTATAGAAGTGTCGGACAACGAGCCGCACGGGGCCATTTTTTCTTTATTTATCCCTAAAACCTTATAACCCGTTTCGAGCACCCGAATGATGCAACCAGAAGCACTGGACGTTTTGATCGTTGAAGATGAGCCGCAGTTGGCCACGCTGCACGCCGAGTTTATCGAGCAAAACTTTGCTCTGCGGGTGGTGGCTTATGCCGCTACGCTGGCCGAGGCCAGAGCCAAGGTCAACGCCCACCAGCCGCGGTTGATCCTGCTGGATAACTTTCTGCCGGACGGCCAGGGCATCGAACTGATGGAAGAAGCCGCGGTGAAAAACCCCGGCTGTTCGGTGATCTTCATTACCGCCGCCAGCGATATGAACACCTGCAGCCAGGCGATCCGCAACGGTGCCTTCGACTACATCATCAAACCGGTATCCTATAAGCGGCTGCGTAACTCGCTGGAGCGTTTTATGCAGTTTGTTCAAACCCAGCGCACCTTTAAGGTGATCGACCAAAGCAACGTCGACGCGCTGTATAACCTGCAATCCAAACAGTTCTCCAGCGAACCCAGTGCCAAGGGCATTGAAACCAATACGCTGGAGTTGGTGCAGGCGCTGTTTATCGAACAGCCGGAGGCGGCGCACGCGGTGGAAGACGTGGTCAAACAGGTGGGTATCAGCAAAACCACCGCCCGGCGTTATCTGGAATATTGCGTCGCTACCCAGTTCGTGCGCGTAGAGATGATGTACGGCAATATCGGTCATCCACGCCGTCTGTATCGCAAGGCTTAATCTGACATCTGGCTGTCATATTAAGCGGATAATATGACTGCGACGATATCCCCTCGATATCGGCACCTGTCGTTGAAATTAATGAAATACTGATGACTTTTACCCGGCCTATGGTCGGGTTTTTTATTGTCTGAATTCAGTGCCGAACGGGGAAATAACAAGATTATTGCAGCAGGATTATTTTTACCTAAAACCAAGAGTTTAAGGCGAATATCAGATTCAAATAATTGAATATCCACCCCACTACCATAGCCAATCGAAATGTTGATGTAAATCGCTAATATCCCATTCATCGGACATTGAGGGTTGTCTCAGATATTCACTGTGTTAGGGTATAGGCGACTATTATTTTCTATTGGGACATTTTTTATCGTTTGATAATTCATCAGAGGAAACAGCAAATTGCATGGCAATTAAACTCGAAGTAAAGAACCTGTATAAGATATTTGGCGAACATCCGGATCGCGCATTCAAACTGATTGAGAAAGGTCTGACAAAAGATCAACTGCTTGAAAAAACCGGGTTATCACTAGGCGTAAAAGACGCCTCTCTGGCCATTGAAGAAGGCGAGATATTCGTCATCATGGGGCTTTCCGGTTCAGGAAAATCCACCCTGGTACGCCTTCTCAATCGTCTGATAGAACCCACCCGCGGCCAGGTGCTGATTGACGGTGAAGATATATCGAAAATATCCGACAGCGCACTGCGCACCGTACGTCGAAATAAGATCAGCATGGTGTTTCAATCATTCGCTTTAATGCCGCATATGAATGTGTTGAATAACACCGCATTCGGTATGGAATTAGCCGGTATTCCGCCGCAGGAACGTCAGGAAAAAGCCCTCGAGGCCCTGCGTCAGGTCGGACTGGAGAATTATGCTCATTCTTATCCCGATGAACTTTCAGGTGGGATGCGTCAGCGCGTGGGATTAGCCCGTGCCATGGCTAATAATCCGGATATATTATTGATGGATGAAGCCTTCTCAGCACTTGATCCATTAATCCGTACCGAAATGCAGGATGAACTGGTCAAATTACAGGCCCAACATCAGCGTACCATCGTCTTTATTTCCCATGATTTGGACGAAGCGATGCGTATTGGCGATCGTATTGCCATTATGCAGGGCGGTGAGGTGATTCAGGTCGGTACGCCGGAGGAAATATTAAATAATCCGGCCAACGATTATGTACGCACCTTCTTCCGTGGCGTAGATGTCAGCCATGTTTTCAGCGCCAAGGATATCGCCAAGCGTCGTCCGGTCGCGCTTATTCGTAAAACCCCCGGTTTTGGTCCGCGCTCAGCGTTACAGCTGCTGCGGGATGAAGACCGCGATTATGGTTATGTTGTTGAACGCGGAAAGAAATTTATCGGCGTGGTGTCGGTAGATTCACTCAAGCAGGCGCTGGCGGCCAATCTGACGCTGGATGACGCCCTGCTGGAAGCTCCCGCCCCGGTACCGGCCGACATGCCGCTAAGCGAACTGATTTCATTGGTCGCTCTGGCGCCTTGCGCGGTACCTGTGGTCTGCGAAGAAAATAACTATATCGGAATTATTTCCAAGGCCATGCTGCTGCAGGCCCTGGATAAAGAGGGCCCAACGAATGAGTGATACTACACAGGATCCATGGGCCACTGCGCCTGCCGACGCTGGTGCCAGTGCCGCACCGGCCACTGACGCTGCAAATTCAGCGGCTCCCGCCGGCGATGCCTGGTCGAGCGCTCCGCCACCGGCAAGCCATGACGCCGCTAATCAGGCCGCTCAGGGCGCCGACTGGCTGAATAGCGCACCGGCTCAGCCGGAGCATTTCAACCTGCTCGATCCGTTCCACAAGACCTGGGTACCGTTTGACTCCTGGGTCACCCACGGCATTGATTGGCTGGTGCTGCACTTTCGCCCGCTGTTCCAGGGGATCCGCGTACCGGTCGACTTTATCCTCAGCGGTTTTCAACAACTGCTGCTGGGCATGCCGGCACCGATCGCCATTTTGCTGTTCTCGCTGATTGCCTGGCAGCTCTCCAGCCTCGGTATGGGTGCCGCCACGCTGGTCTCACTGATTGCCATTGGCGCTATTGGTGCCTGGTCGCAGGCCATGGTGACGCTGGCTCTGGTATTGACCGCCCTGTTCTTCTGTATCGTCATCGGCTTGCCGCTCGGCATCTGGCTGGCGCGCAGCAAGCACGCCGGCAAGGTCATACGGCCGTTATTGGACGCCATGCAAACCACGCCGGCCTTCGTCTATCTGGTGCCGATCGTCATGCTGTTCGGTATCGGTAACGTGCCGGGAGTGGTGGTCACCATTATCTTCGCCCTGCCGCCCATCGTGCGGTTGACCATTCTGGGCATTAAGCAGGTGCCGGAAGATCTTATCGAAGCCGCGGAATCCTTTGGTGCCAGCCCGCGCCAACTGCTGTTTAAAGTGCAGTTGCCATTGGCGATGCCGACCATTATGGCCGGGGTAAACCAAACGCTGATGCTGGCACTGTCGATGGTGGTGATCGCCTCGATGATCGCCGTCGGCGGTCTGGGCCAGATGGTGCTGCGCGGTATCGGTCGCCTCGATATGGGGCTGGCCGCCGTCGGCGGGGTCGGTATCGTGATCCTGGCGATTATTCTCGACCGTCTCACCCAGTCGCTGGGGCGCGATCGCCGCAGTAAAGGCATGGGGCGTTGGTACGCACACGGCCCCATCGGCCTGGTCACCCGGCCCTTCATCAAAAAGCCTTAATTGCCCTGCCCCCGGCCAGCGTCGGGGGCACCGATAAAATCGAAGGAACCACTATGCGCTCGACAGGAATTTGGGCTTTGGCCCTGACTTCATTGCTTGGCACACAGGCGTTCGCCGTCGAACTTCCCGGCAAAGGCGTCACGGTTAAACCCTTGCAAAGCACCCTCGCCGAAGAAAGCTTTCAGACCGAGCTGGTCAACCGTGCGCTGGTCAAGCTGGGCTATAACGTCCAGCCGACCGCCGAGGTGGAATACAACATTGCCTACACCTCAATCGCTTCCGGTGACGCCACCTATATGGCGGTGAACTGGGATCCGCTGCAAACCGACATGTACCAAAGCGCCGGCGGCGACAAAAAGTTTTATCGCCAGGGCGCCTATATCACTAATGCAGCGCAGGGTTATCTGATTGACAAGAAAACCGCCGATAAATATCACATCAGCGATATTTCGCAGTTGAAAGATCCCAAGCTGGCCAGGCTGTTTGACGCCGACGGTGACGGCAAGGCCGATCTGGCCGGTTGTGAGCCCGGCTGGGTGTGCGGCAGCGCGATCAACACGCATATCAAAACCTATGGCCTGAGCAACACGGTTACTCAGAACCAGGGTAACTACTCCGCCATCATCGCCGACACCCTGACCCGCTACAAACAGGGTAAACCGGTGCTGTACTTCACCTGGACGCCGTACTGGGTCAGCGACGAGCTGGTGCCCGGCCGCGATGTGGTCTGGTTGACCGTGCCGTTCTCCGCCAGCCCGGGTTCGTTGAAAGACAAGGATACCGCCTTGTCGAACGGCAAAAATTACGGCTTCTTCGTCAATAACGAGCATATCGTCGCCAACAAGCAATGGGCGCAGGCCAACCCGGCGGCGGCCAAGCTGTTCGCCATCATGAAGCTGCCGTTGGCGGACGTAAATGCGCAGAACCTGCGGATGCACAAGGGCGAGAACAGCGCCGACGATATACAACGCCACGTAGACGGCTGGATTAAAGCCCACCAGGCCACCTTTGACGGCTGGGTCAGCACCGCTGCGGCGGCAGCGAAATAATCCCGACGTGCCGGAAATCCCGGCTTCATAACATAAAAAAGGTATTTCACTATGCGCACTACAGGAATCTGGGCGGTTGCCCTCACCACATTGATTAGCTCACAGGCGGTTTCCGCCGCGGACTTGCCGGGTAAAGGCATTAGCGTTCAGCCGGTGCAAAGCACCATATCTGAAGAAACCTTCCAGACGCTGCTGGTCAGCAAGGCGCTGGAAAAGTTGGGCTATGACGTCAAGGACACCCGTGAAGTGGACTATAACGTCGCCTACACGTCGATCGCCTCTGGCGACGCAACCTTCCTGGCGGTGAACTGGGATCCGCTGCACGCCGATCAGTACAAGGCCGCCGGCGGTGACGCCAAGTTTTACCGTGAAGGGGTTTATGTCAACGGCGCGGCGCAGGGTTATCTGATCGACAAAAAAACCGCCGATAAATACCACATCACCAACGTTGAGCAGTTGAAAGACCCGAAGATCGCCAAGTTGTTTGACACCAACGGTGACGGCAAGGCCGATCTGACCGGTTGTACGCCGGGCTGGGGCTGTGAGGCGGCGATTAACCACCACATCAAGGCCTACGGCCTGGATAAGACCGTCGAGCACAACCAGGGCAACTATGCGGCGATGATTGCCGATACCATTACGCGCTACAAAGAAGGCAAACCGGTGCTGTATTACACCTGGACGCCATACTGGGTGAGCGACGTGCTGGTACCGGGCCGTGATGTCGTCTGGTTGCAGGTGCCGTTTTCCGCCATGCCGGGCGAAATGAAAGATATGGATACCAAGCTGCCAAACGGTGCCAACTATGGGTTCCCGGTAAACACCATGCGCATCGCCGCCAACAAGAAATGGGCCGAAGCCAACCCGGCAGCCGCCAAGCTGTTTGCCATCATGAAACTGCCGATTAGCGACGTGAATGCGCAGAACCTGCGGATGCATGAAGGTCAGGCGTCAGAAGCCGATATCCAGGGCCACGTTAATGGCTGGATCAAGGCGCATCAGGCCACCTTTGACGGCTGGGTGAAAACCGCCGCCGAAGCCGCGAAGAAGTAATAACACCGGGGCGCAGTTCACCACTGCGCCCCGTTCTATTCATTCAGCAATAGCTATCCCACTAAACTGCAAAAACCGCTCGGCGGTTCTGGACAGCGGCTGCGGCCATACGCAGTACACCTGTCGCCGCGGACCATCCTCGATCGGGATCGACACCAGCGAACTCAAACGCTGCGCCGTCGAGATGGGCACAATGCCTGCCGCCAACCCACGCCGCACCAGATTTTCCAGCCATTCGATATGGTCAATTTCAAAACTGACATGCCGCTTGATACCTGCCGCCTGAAACGCACGGTCGGTCTGCCGCCGGGCACCGGTCCCGCTGTAAAAGTCCACCAGCGGCACTTCTGACAGGGTTTGCAGATTGACCCGTTGACGACTGGCCAGCGGATGCTGCGTCGCCACCAGCGCAACCAGCGGTTCATCGGTTAGCTGCCGATGCGACACCGGCAGCATATCAATATCCCCCGGCCAGAGACCGACAAACGCCACGTCCGTCTTTTGTTGGCGGACGTCTTCCAGCAATGCTTCGCTCATGCCCACGTACAGCCGGATATTCACCGCCGGATAATGGCGATGAAAGTTGCCCAGTTTTTCGGTCAGATCAATCGCGTTTATGGTTGAAATAGTGCCGATGGTCAGGGTGCCGGATACCGTGCCGCTGGCGGCAACCACCTCTTCTACCAGCGCCTGTTTCGCCGCCAGCAGCCGTTGCGCCGGTTGAATAAACGCCTGCCCGGCGGTGGTCAGCCTGACCCGCCGCGAGGTGCGTTCGAACAATGTACAGCCCAGCTCCTCTTCCAGTTTGGCGATCTGGTGGCTAAGGGCAGACTGCACCGTATGGCAGCGCTGCGCCGCCCGGGTAAAGCTCTGCTCTTCGGCTACCGCCAACGCAAAGCGTATCTGTTTCAGGTTCATGGCATCTATCGCAAAATGAGATTGATCAAATGAAAATTATACATTGGATTCGCCGGCTGTCGTGCCCGATACTTCGGCTAACTTTTCCCTGTGATTAATATCTTATGAGCCAACAACATTCACAGCCGGGTCTCAGCCCGGCGCTGATCGTGCTGATCGCCATCGCCACCGGTCTGGCGGTCGCCAGTAACTATTATGCCCAGCCGCTGCTGGAAACCATCGCCCAGAACTTCGATTTATCGGTCAATCAGGCCGGCTTTATCGTCACTGCCGCCCAGTTGGGCTACGCCGTTGGCCTGCTGTTGCTGGTGCCACTCGGCGATATGTTTGAACGCCGCGGCCTGATCGTCTTTATGACGCTGCTGGCGGCGGGCGGCATGCTGATCACCGCCAGTTCCACGACCTTGCCGATGATGATCCTCGGGACCGCGCTCACCGGGCTGTTCTCGGTGGTGGCGCAAATTCTGGTGCCACTGGCGGCCACCCTGGCCCATCCGGAAAAACGCGGCAAAACCGTCGGCATTATCATGAGCGGCCTGCTGCTCGGCATTCTGTTGGCGCGCACCGTAGCCGGAGCGCTGGCGTCACTCGGCGGCTGGCGCACCATCTACTGGGTCGCCAGCGTGCTGATGATCCTGATGGCATTGATCCTGTGGCGCGCACTGCCGCGTTACAAGCAGCATTCGGGGCTGAATTACCCGCAGTTGCTGAAATCGATCTTCACCCTGTTTTGTGGTACTCCGCTGCTGCGTACCCGCGCGATACTCGGGGCGCTGTCGTTCGCCAACTTCAGCGTGCTGTGGACTTCGATGGCCTTTTTACTGGCGGCTCCGCCGTTTGGTTATTCCGAAGGGGTGATTGGTCTGTTTGGCCTGGTCGGCGCTGCCGGCGCATTGGCGGCTTCACGCGCCGGGCATTTGGCGGATCAGGGTAAGGCCGGTTTAACCACCAGCGTGGGCCTGGTCCTGCTGCTGCTTTCCTGGATACCCATCGCTTTCGCTAAACAATCCCTGTGGGCGTTGATCGCCGGTATCCTGATCCTCGACCTGGCCGTGCAGGCCGTACACGTCACTAACCAGAGCGTGATTTACCGCATTATGCCGGAAGCGCGCAACCGCCTGACCGCCGGCTACATGACCAGCTATTTCATCGGGGGTGCACTCGGCTCACTGCTGTCTGCCTCGGCCTATCAACATGCGGGTTGGACCGGCGTTGCCGTGGCCGGGGGCATTTTGTGCCTGCTCAACCTGCTGACCTGGTGGCGCGGCAAGCACCACGATCCGCAAGGACCGGCGACAATCTGATTAGCAAGCGAATAGTCATATCGGGAATTTATTAGCGCCGCAGGGTATAAACATTACTCACTCTCTGGTAATGTTCTGCAGATGAACTATTGATCTCTATATCCTGCGACACTAATAAAAATGCAAAGCCAAGCTGCAGAAAACCTCAATCCCCCAGCCGTCAGTTCTACCTTCACCCACGGCATCGTCGACAGTTTACCGATCGTCATCGGCTACGTGCCGGTGGCCTTTGCCTTTGGCCTGAGCGCCGTTAAGCTGGGGTTCTCCCCACTGGAGAGCATCTTCTTTTCCTGCATTATCTATGCAGGCGCCAGCCAGTTCGTGATCACCGCCCTGCTGAGCGCCGGCATGTCGCTGTGGGTTTCCGCGCTGACCGTGATGGCCATGGACATACGGCATCTGCTGTATGGCCCCGCACTGCGCCACCGCATCGTCTCACGCATGTCGGCCGGTAAAACCGCACTCTGGGCGTTCGGCCTGACCGACGAAGTGTTCGCCGCCGCTACCGCCAAACTGATGCGCAATAACCGCAGCTGGAGCGAGAACTGGATGCTCGGCATTTCACTGTGCTCCTGGCTGTCGTGGGTAGCGGGCACCGCCATCGGAGCGCTGTTCGGTAACGGACCGCTGGAGCAATACCCGGTGGTTGAAGCCTCGTTGTCCTTTATGCTGCCGGCGCTGTTCCTCAGCTTCCTGCTGGCCGCCTTCAGGCGTCCACAAAGCCTGACCATCGTCGCCGCACTGGCTGGCGCGCTGCTTGGCGTGGTGCTGTTTTCCATTCCCGTCGCCATTTTAGCCGGCATCAGCGCCGGCTGTATTGCCGCCCTGTTCCAACCCACCGCAACGGAGGCCATCGATGAACACTGATGTGGTGGTGATTGGCCTGGTGGTCGGTTGCGCGAATTATCTGTTCCGTTACTTGCCTTTACGCCTGGCTCCGGCGCGTGCCCAACCGGACATTAAACGCGGTAAAACCGCGCTGTTGCTCGACAGCATTGGTATCGCCTCCATTTGCGCACTATTGGTGGTGTCCAGCACGCCGGTGGTGATGCGCGAACCGGACAAGCTGTGGCCGACGCTGGTCGGCTTCGCCGCCCTGGGGCTGTGCTTTTACCGTAGCAAAAGCATCATTCTGTCTACCTTGATCGGTGCGCTAGCCTTTGGCATCACGTTAAAGATATTTATGATTTTCGGTCCTGCCAGCCTTTGATTTTATCCGTCATCCCCATTCTGAGCTGTCGCTCGTGAATGGGCCGTTGACAAATAACTTACAAATGACACGAATTGCTAAATTATTCGCACGGCTGAAGATTTACATTATTAATCACTATCGTTACTATCTCGAACGAAATTAATGAGGCCCCAAATTATGGAAAGCTCGTTTACTCCCATTGAACAAATGCTTAATTTCCGCGCAAAACGTCAGAAAGATTTTCCTTATCAGGAAATTCTGCTGACCCGGCTGTGCATGCACATGCAAAGCAAGCTGCTGGAAAACCGCAATAAAATGCTTAAGGCACAAGGGATTAACGAAACACTGTTTATGGCGCTGATTACTCTGGATGCGCAGGAGAATCACAGCATCCAGCCTTCTGAGCTAAGCTCTGCTCTGGGCTCGTCACGCACCAATGCCACGCGGATTGCCGATGAACTGGAAAAACGCGGCTGGATTGAACGCCGGGAAAGCGACCATGACCGTCGTTGCCTGCATCTGCACATGACGCCGCAGGGAGAAGAGTTTCTCAACCAACTGCTGCCACCGCAGCACAAATGTCTGCATTTCCTGTGGTCCACGCTGAACGATGATGAACAGCAACAGCTTGAACAGCTGACACGCAAGCTGTTAACGCGTCTGGACCAGATGGAAGTTTCAGGACAGTTATCCCAATAATTTCTGTTCAGGTAACCTACTATGCGATCCCCGTTTAACTGGAGATTCACCCCGCTGTTCGCCGTATTGCTGCTGGCCGGGTGCGCTTCTACCGACAATATTGCCCCGCAGTCCACCTTGATGGACCCGCAGAGCCTGCAATTGTCACAGCCGAAAGTCAGCTCGCTGAACGTTAGCCCACAGTGGTGGCGCTCGCTTAACGATCCACAGCTCGACAGTCTGATGACCCAGACGCTGCAAAGCTCACCGACGCTGAGACAAGCCGCCGGGCGCGTGCGCGAAGCGCAAAGTGTGATGGGTGAAGCCAGTGCCGCCAACGGCCCGAATCTGGATCTGAACGCCAGCAGCAACCGCCAGAAAGTCCCGCAAAACGTCAACATGGGATTGGGCTATCCACATAAGCCGATCTACGAGAGCTCCAACTCGCTGGGGCTGAATCTGGCCTATGAATTTGACTGGTGGGGTAAATACCGCAATCAGGTTAACGCCGCCAAGGCGCAGGTCGATGCGGCCCGCGCCGAGCAGGAACAGGCTGCGCTGACGTTAACCAGCTCGGTGGCCTCCGCCTATTTCCAGCTGCAGAGCAATTTCGCGCTGGAAAAACTGCTGCAACAGGAAGTCGACAACAACCAACGCCTGACGGATTTGCGCCAACAACAATATAAAGCCGGCATCACCGGTGTTGATGTTCCGCAACAAAGCCAGGCGCAGGCCGACGGTGCCAAGCAGCAGATCCTGCAACTGCAGTCGCAGATTGAACAACTAAGACACCAGTTGGCCGCGCTGGCCGGCCAGGGCCCGAGCGCGATGCAGCATCTGCGTCCGGTGGCTCTGCCCGCCAGTAATCTGATGGCGCCAAAAGGTGAACTGACCGCCGATCTGCTGGGCAAACGCCCGGATATCGCCGCGCAGCGTCAGTTGGTCGAGTCTTACAACCAACGCGTCAGCGCCGCCCGCAAGGAATTTTACCCCAGCCTGACCATTTCAGCCTTTGCCGGCCTGACTACCACCAACACCAGTGGGACCAGCCCGAATCTGTTTGAAGCGGCCAGCCAGGCCTGGAACGTGATGCCGGCGATTTCATTGCCGATCTTCCACGCCGGTGCGCTGCGCAGCAAACTGGGTGAGGAGTCCGCGCTGTATGACCAGGCGGTGGAGTCCTATAACCAAACCATCCTGAATGCCGTGCAGGAAACCGCCGATGCCATCACCGTCCAACAAAGCACTGCGCAACAGCAGCTGCAGGCGGCATCTGCGTCCCAATCGATGCAACAGGTGTACCGCGTCGCTAACGCTCGATACCAGGCAGGGATTATCGGGCGCGACCAGTTGTTAACCAGCCAGACGCAGCTCTTGCAGCAGCAACAGGCGGAACTGAATGCCAACAGCAACTTGCTGCAGGCGAAGATAGGACTGATCCGTGCGCTGGGCGGTGGCTATCAGGCCCCGGTCGCTGCGGATTCAAAAGCATAATAAAATAGAGAGCTTGGAGAACACCATGAGCGCAAGCGCGGAGACTCAGACCCCGCCACAACCTGTCGGCAAAAAGAAGCAGCGCAAGTTTTGGCTGCTGTTGATGACGGTTATTTTCGTTGTTATTGGGGTGGCATATTTAGTGTATTGGTTCCTGGTGTTGCGTCATCATCAGGAAACGGACGACGCCTATGTGTCCGGTAACCAGGTGCAGATCATGGCCCAGGTGAACGGTAGCGTTAACAGCGTCAACTTCGACAATACCGACTACGTGAAGCAGGGGGATGTGCTGCTCACGCTGGATCCGACCGATGCCGAACAGGCGCTTGAACGCGCCAAAACCGGCCTGGCCAACAGCGTGCGTCAGACCCACCAGCTGATCATCAACAGCAAGCAGTATCAGGCCAACATTGCCCTGCGCAAGTCTGACCTGAGCAAGGCGGAGAACGATCTGAAGCGCCGCGTGGTACTGGGCAGCCTTGACGCCATCGGCCGTGAAGAACTGCAACATGCGCGTGATGCGGTCGACAGCGCCAAAGCGGCACTGGAAGTGGCGGTTCAGCAATACAACGCCAACCAGGCGATGGTGCTGAACACCCCGCTGGAGCAACAGCCGGCTATCCAACAGTCCGCTGCGCAAATGCGTGACGCCTGGCTGGCCTTGCAACGTACCAAAATCATCAGCCCGATCACCGGCTATGTGTCCCGCCGCAGCGTACAGGTTGGCGCGCAAATCGCCGCCGGTTCCCCGCTGATGGCGGTGGTGCCTGCCGATCACATCTGGGTGGACGCCAACTTCAAAGAAACCCAGATCGCCAATATGCGCATCGGTCAATCGGCCACCGTGGTCAGTGATATTTACGGTGACGACGTGGTGTACAGCGGCAAAGTGGTCGGTATCGATATGGGCACCGGCAGCGCCTTCTCTCTGCTGCCTGCGCAGAATGCTACCGGTAACTGGATCAAGGTGGTTCAGCGCCTGCCGGTACGTATTGAACTGGATGCCAAGCAAATCGCCGATCATCCGCTGCGTATCGGTCTGTCGACGCTGGTGAAAGTGGACACCACCAACCTGGACGGCCGCGTGCTGTCTGACGTGGTGCGTGACAAGCCGTTGTATCAGACCGACGCGCTGGCGTTGAACCTGGCACCGGTTAACCAGATGATCGCCGACGTGATCCATGCGAATGCCGGCTAAGCGCGTGGGAGGCTACCTTGGCACAGAAACCGCTTGAAGGTGCCCAGCTCGCCTGGATGACGGTCGCGCTCGCCATGGCGACCTTTATGCAGGTGCTGGACTCCACCATTGCCAACGTGGCGATCCCGACCATCGCGGGTAACCTCGGGTCTTCCAACTCGCAGGGTACCTGGGTGATCACCTCGTTTGGCGTGGCGAACGCTATCTCGATCCCGATCACCGGCTGGCTGGCGAAGCGCGTCGGTGAAGTGCGGCTGTTCCTTTGGTCCACCGCACTGTTCGTGCTCGCTTCCTGGCTGTGCGGCATCTCCAACAGCCTGGGCATGCTGATCTTCTTCCGCGTGATCCAGGGCGTGGTCGCAGGGCCACTGATCCCGCTGTCGCAAAGTCTGTTGCTGAACAACTATCCGCCCGCCAAGCGAGCGATGGCCCTGGCGCTATGGTCGATGACGGTGATCGTCGCGCCAATATTCGGGCCTATCCTCGGCGGTTATATCAGTGATAACTATCACTGGGGCTGGATCTTCTTCATCAATATTCCGATTGGCGCCGTAGTGATCCTGGTGGCGATGTCGACGTTGAAAGGCAGGGAAACCAAAACCGAGATCAAACCGATCGACACCATCGGTCTGGTGCTGTTGATCGTCGGTATTGGTTCGCTGCAGGTGATGCTCGATCAGGGCAAGGAGCTGGACTGGTTCAACTCCACCGAGATAATAGTGCTAACGGTGGTGGCGGTGGTGGCGCTGGTGTTCCTGATCATCTGGGAACTGACGGATGACCACCCGGTGGTGGATCTGTCGCTGTTCAAGTCGCGCAACTTTACCGTCGGCTGCCTGTGTATCAGCCTGGCCTATATGCTGTACTTCGGCGCTATCGTGCTATTGCCGCAGCTGCTGCAGGAGGTGTATGGCTATACCGCCACCTGGGCGGGGCTGGCTTCGGCGCCAATCGGGTTGATACCGGTATTGCTGTCGCCGATCATCGGCAAGTTCGGTAACCGGCTCGACATGCGACGGCTGGTGACCTTCAGCTTCATTATGTATGCCGTGTGCTTTTACTGGCGCGCCTATACGTTTGAACCGGGAATGGACTTTGGCGCCTCGGCCTGGCCGCAGTTTGTCCAGGGCTTCGCCATTGCCTGCTTCTTTATGCCATTGACCACCATTACGCTGTCCGGCCTGCCGCCGGAACGTATGGCGGCGGCATCGAGCCTGTCGAACTTTACCCGTACGCTGGCGGGGTCGATCGGGACGTCGATCACCACCACGCTGTGGACTCAGCGCGAGTCGCAACACCACTCGCAGCTGGCGGAGTTTGTGAATCCTTACAGCCCGCAGTCGCAGGACATGTACCGGCAACTGGAACAGATTGGCATGAGCAAGCAGCAGGCGTCGGCCTATATCGCCAACGAGATCACCGCGCAGGGGCTGATTATCTCGGCTAACGAGATATTCTGGCTGTCCGCTGGGGTGTTCCTGGTGCTGCTGGCGCTGGTCTGGGTGGCGAAACCGCCATTCAGCTCCGGCGGTGGGGGCGGCGGCGCTCACTAAACAGTAGAAAGCAAAACGGGCACCCCAGGGTGCCCGTTTTTTTATAAAATATTATGTATACCCTATGAATTTCAAGTTGTAGCTAGGCGACCAACTCACTCATCCCCAGGCGCTTACTCTAGTAAGTAACTGGGGTGAGTTAGTGCAGGTAACAACGCTGCGGCTTGAAAGGCGACGGGTATATTAGGCCTGGTTTTGACGCCACCAGTCAGCCAGCAAAATGCCGGTCGCGACCGATACGTTCAGGCTTTCCACCTTGCCGGTACCGCCGATAGACACGTTCATGTCGCCCTGCTGCCAGGCACTGTCGCTCAGGCCGTCACGTTCCTGGCCGAGTACCAGTACCATTTTGGCCGGCAGCTTAGCCTGCGCCAATGGAGTCCCTTTGTGGCTCGAGGTGGTGACGATGGCGTAACCCGCCTTGCGGAAGGTATCCAGCACCGACAGGAAGTCATCGGCGTTAATTGCCTTGATGTGTTCCGCGCCGCCTTCGGCCGTACGCACCGCAGCACCTGATTCCAGCACCGCCGGATCCTGCAGCAACACGCCGTTCACGCCAAAGTGAGCGCAAGAACGCACGATAGCACCCAGGTTGTGCGGGTTGCCTACTTCTTCCAGCGCCAGCACGCAGTCTTTCGCCGGGGCTTCTTTCAGATAGGTTTGCGCATCCAGACCCTGACGCTTTTTAATCAGGAAGCAAACGCCGCCGTGGTGTTCGGTGCCGGACGCTTTGGCCAGCTCTTCTTCATCCACCACGTGATAGGCTTTGCGGTTTGCCGCCATCCAGCGCAGTGCTTCACGAAAACGTGGCGTGACCGACTGTACGAACCAGGCGCGGACGATAGCGTCCGGACGGCTGGCAAACAGGGCCTGACAGGCGTTTTCACCGTAAACGCGGGTTTCTTCCGCACGCTGACGACGCAACTGCTCTGGATCGATAAAGCTCTTGCCGCTGATGCCGCCGTGATCAAACGCCGGCTCTTCTTCCGGGCCACGTGACACGGTTTTCCACGGCGAATCATAACCGCCACGGTCTTCATTGTGCGCTGGACGGCGAGGACGATCGCTTTCACTGCGGCGGGAATCAGAGCCAGAGCCACGGCGATCGTTATTACCGCGCGGCTTGTCCTGACCGGTACGGCCCGAAGAGCGCGCACCGTCTGCCGGACGGCCTTTGCCGGCCGGACGCTTATTCTTGTTACGGTCGTCGCTGTTGTTGTCGTCGTCACTGCGGACGTACATCACTTTAACTTTACCGTTCTTGCCACTAAATGAATCGTTCATTTTCTTCTCCACCAACGCGCAGGGCGCGAAGATTACCTGATGTTGGGGTGCTAAGCCACCTACTTGCGCTAAAAGCTAACAACTATCGTATTCATCGAACAAACCTCTTTGTCCATTGCCCTACTTTTAACGATAATAAGCAGCATTAAAGATACATATCCGCAACCCGAGTGCGGCATGTCGTGCATTCTCAGTATCCGAGGTCATCATGAATACAGTTTGTCCAGCTTGTAATGCCACCAACCGCGTGCCTGAAGAACGAGTGGCTGACGGCGCGAAATGCGGCCGTTGCGGCCATGCGCTCTTTGACGGCGAGGTGATCAACGCCACCGCCGCCACACTGGACTCGTTGTTGCAGGATGGCCTGCCAGTGGTGGTCGATTTTTGGGCGCCGTGGTGCGGCCCCTGCGTCAGTTTTGCCCCGATCTTTGAAGACGTCGCCGAAGAGCGTGCCGGCAAAGTTCGCTTCGTTAAAGTCAACACCGAGGCAGAACCCGAACTGAGCGCCCGTTTCCGCATCCGCAGCATTCCAACCATTATGCTGTTCCGCGAAGGGAAAATGGTCGACATGCTCAACGGTGCCATGCCGAAAACGCCGTTCGATAACTGGCTCAATGAACTAGTTTAACGCAGAAAGTCTATACCCGTCGCCTTTCAATAGGCGGTGTTGTCCATTGCCCATGACACCGCCGTGACGCAATCCAGCCCGAACGCTCCCGTCGGGCTTTTTTCTGCGTTACAATAGCGGTTTTCCCCGAGATCTTTATGACCGACAACGCCGTCCTTCGCCTGCGCCAATTTCGCCTGGAACGCTCTACTCGCCCTTTTCTGGCGCGTGGCAACCGCGTACCGCGTTGTCAGGGCTGCCTGCTACCCCATAAAAACTGCCTGTGTGACAGTATCCGGCCACAGCCTGCCGCCAGCCGTTTTTGCCTGATCATGTTTGGTGCAGAACCGCTGAAACCGAGCAATACCGGCCGACTGATCGCCGATATTCTGCCGGAAACCCAGGCATTTCTTTGGTCGCGCACCGAGGTTGACCCTGCCCTGCTGGCGGCGATTAACGATCCCGAACGCCAGCCTTACGTGGTGTTTCCCGCGTCCTATGCCGCCCCCGAGCGGCCGGTGTTCAGCGAATTGCCTGCCGGTGGCAAACCGCCGTTGTTTATTATGCTCGATGGCACCTGGACCGAGGCGAGCAAAATGTTCCGTAAAAGCCCGTACCTTAATCAGTTCCCGGTATTCTCACTCAACGTGACCGCCGCTTCGAATTACCAACTGCGCGAAGCCAGCCGCATCGAACAGCACTGCACGGCCGAAGTGGCGGCAGCGCTGTTGCAGCAAGCCGGTGACGTGGCCGCCGCTAACGGGCTGGCCGAGCATTTTCACTATTTCCGTCAACAGTATCTGGCCGGGAAACCTACCCGCCCGGAGGCACCGGTCACAGCAAAGCCGTCGCAAAACGCCTAGAATCAGGCGTAACGTTGCCTAAAGGAGTCGTGCATGAGCCAGCGAGGGTTAGAAGCGCTTTTACGTCCTAAATCGATTGCCGTTCTCGGCGCTTCACAACAGCCCGGCCGCGCCGGTAACCTGATGATGAGCAACCTGCTGGCCGGCGGTTTCAACGGGCCGGTGATGCCGGTCACACCGCGCTACAAGGCAGTGTGTGGCGTCATGGCCTACCCAGACGTCGCCAGCCTGCCCATCAGCCCCGATTTGGCGATACTTTGTACCCATGCGCAGCGCAACCTGGCATTGATTGAAGAGCTGGGCAAGCGCGGCTGCAAAACTGCCATTGTGCTCTCCTCCCCGCCGGAACAGTTCGCCGAGCTGAAAGCCTGTGCGCAGCGTTATTCGATGCGCCTGCTGGGGCCAAACAGCCTCGGCCTGCTGGCTCCCTGGCAAGGCATTAACGCCAGTTTCTCACCGGTCCCCATTCTCAAAGGCAAGCTGGCGTTTATTTCCCAGTCCGCCGCCGTGGCCAACACCATTCTCGACTGGGCGCAACAGCGTGAGGTTGGCTTTTCCTATTTTATCGCGCTGGGCGATAGCCTGGATATTGACGTCGACGACCTGCTGGACTTTCTGGCGCGCGACAGTAAAACCAGCGCCATTTTGCTGTATCTGGAAAACATCAGCGATGCACGGCGCTTTTTATCCGCCTCGCGCAGCGCCCTCACGCAACAAACCGATTCTGGTGGTCAAAAGCGGCCGCAGCCAGCAGGCCCAACTGTTGCTTAACAGCCAACAGGGGCTGGATGCCGCCTACGATGCCGCTATCCAGCGCGCCGGTTTGTTGCGCGTGCAGGATACCCATGAGCTGTTCTCCGCAGTAGAGACCCTGAGCCATATGCACCCGCTGCGCGGCGAGCGGCTGATGATCGTCAGCAACGGTGCGGCACCGGCCGCTATGGCTCTGGACGAGCTGTTGGGCCGTAATGGCAAGCTGGCGCAGTTGGGCGACGAGATCCTGGCGCAGCTTGGCGAGGCTTTGCCCGAATTTATCCAAGCCGGCAACCCGATAGACCTGCGTGATGACGCGACACCGCAACGTTATCTGGCGGCGGTTAAAACGCTGCTCGACAGTCATGACTACGACGCCTTACTGCTGATCCACGCTCCAAGCGCGGCGGCCCCGGGCACCATTACTGCCGAACGTATTATCGAAGCGGTACGTCAGCACCCGCGGGGCAAACGCATTACGCTACTCACCAATTGGTGCGGTGAATATTCCTCGCAGGAAGCCCGACGGCTGTTTACCGAGGCCGGCATACCCACCTATCGCACCCCGGAAGGCGCGGTGACCGCGTTTATGCATATGGTGGAATACCGCCGTAATCAGAAACAGCTAAAAGAAACCCCGGCGCTCCCGGTCGGCCTGACCGCCAACACCGCCGATGCCCACCGATTAATTCAACAGGCGCTGGCCGAAGGCGCTACGCAGCTCGATACTCACGAGGTGCAATCGATTCTGCAGGCCTATGATCTGACCACGCTGCCAACCTGGATTGCCGAAGACAGCGCCGAAGCGGTGCATATCGCCGAGCAAATTGGCTACCCGGTAGCCCTGAAATTGCGTTCGCCGGATATCCCCCACAAGTCTGAAGTCCAGGGCGTTATGCTCTACTTGCGCACCGCGACCGAAGTGCAGCGGGCAGCAGATGCGATCCTTGACCGGGTGAAACGCACCTATCCGCAGGCACGTATCCACGGCTTGCTGGTGCAGAGCATGGCCAACCGCGCCGGAGCGCAAGAGCTGCGTATTGCGGTGGAACAAGATGCCATTTTTGGCCCCTTGATCATGCTGGGCGAAGGGGGTATCGAATGGCGGCAGGAAAATCAGGTCGCGGTGGCGCTGCCGCCGCTGAATATGGCGCTGGCGCGCTATCTGGTATTGCAGGCGGTAAAAGGAGGAAAAATCCGCGGGCGCAGTGCCCTGAGGCCACTGGATATTCCCGGGCTGAGTCGCCTGTTGGTGCAAGTCTCCAATCTGATCCTCGACTGTCCGGAAATCACCCGGCTGGACATCCACCCGGTACTGGCCTCCGGCAGCGAGTTCACCCTGCTGGATGTTTCCATGCAGCTTGCCCCCTTTGTGGGTGACCCGCAGGCAAGGCTGGCGATCCGTCCTTATCCCCATGAGCTGGAAGAAACCATTGGGTTGAAAGATGGTTCGCAATGCCTGTTCCGGCCGATCCTGCCGGAAGATGAACCTGCGTTGAAACACTTTATCGATCGCGTGACCAAGGAAGACCTCTACTATCGCTACTTCAGTGAGATCAACGAGTTTACCCATGACGATTTGGCTAACATGACGCAGATCGACTACGATCGAGAAATGGCTTTTGTAGCAGTGCGTGATGAACAGATTATAGGCGTAACCCGCGCGCTATCCGACCCGGACAATACCGATGCAGAATTTGCCGTGCTGGTGCGTTCCGATCTGAAAGGACTCGGTCTGGGACGCCAACTGCTGGAAAAAATGATCGCCTATGCCCGAGCCCATGGGTTGACCCGTCTGACCGGTATCACCATGCCGAACAACCGTGGAATGATCGGGCTGGCACAGCGGTTGGGTTTTGGCATTGATGTGCAGATCGAGGACGGTATCGTCAATTTGACCCTGCCGCTGCAGGCGGAGAAAGCGCAGTGACCTGTGTCGCAATGCGCTACGAATCCACCACTTAACGCCAAAACATACGCACAATCGAGGCAACTAGTGGTATTATCGCCCGATTATTCGATTTGTTGTTTTTCCGTATTTGGCGTTCAGGCCATCTAATCATGAGAGAAGAAGCGCACTGTGATGTTGTCAAAATTTAAACGTAGCAAACATCAACAACACCTTGCACAACTGCCCAAACTCCCTCAGACGGTAGCTGATGTACGTACTTTGTACACGCCGTCTGATTACCGTGCCACCCTGCTGGAATTAATCGCTAACGCCACCCAACGCATTTATCTGGTCGCTCTGTATCTGGAGCATGACGACGCCGGGCGCGATATTCTCAACGCACTTTATCAGGCGAAGCAGCGGTGTCCGGAGCTGGAGATTTGCATTTTGGTCGACTGGCATCGTGCCCAGCGTGGGCGCATCGGCGCCGCGGCCGCCAATACCAACGCCGACTGGTACTGCTCAATGGCAGACCAGCATCCGGGGCTGCCGGTGCCGATATACGGCGTGCCGGTCAACACCCGTGAAGCCTTGGGCGTGTTGCACCTGAAAGGTTTTGTTGTCGACGATACCGTGATTTACAGCGGTGCCAGTATCAATGACGTTTACCTGCATCAGCATGAAAAATACCGTTACGATCGCTACCAACTGATCGCTAACGGTGAATTGGCCAATACCCTGGTCGATTACATCAAACAGCATCTGCTGACCGCCGGCGCCGTACAACGTTTGGATCGTGACGATCGCCCGAAAAGCCCCGAGATCAAAAACGAAACTCGCCTGTTCCGCTTCGGCCTGCGTCGTGCCGGCTATCAGTTTAGCAACAACGCCAGCAACGATGAGCTGGCGGTAACACCGCTGGTTGGGCTGGGCAAACAAAGCATACTGAATAAAACCATTCACCACCTGATGTCCAGCGCCGATCAGAAACTGACTCTGTGCACCCCCTATTTCAATCTGCCGGCGCTGCTGGTGCGCAATATTATTTATCTGTTGCGCCAGGGCAAGCAGGTGGAAATCATTGTCGGTGATAAAACCGCTAATGACTTCTATATTCCGGAAGATCAGCCATTTAAAATTATCGGCGCTCTGCCTTACCTGTACGAAATCAACCTGCGACGCTTTCTCAGCCGTCTGCAGCGTTATATCGATACCGGTCAGCTGATTGTTCGCCTGTGGAAAGACGGCGATAACAGCTATCACCTGAAAGGCATGTGGGTGGATGACGAATGGCAGTTGATTACCGGTAATAACCTCAATCCACGCGCCTGGCGGTTGGATCTGGAAAATGCCATTCTGATCCACGATCCCAAGCAGGAAATGCGTGAGCAGCGGCATAAAGAGCTGGAATGCATCCGTACCCATACCACCGTGGTGGGACACTATCTGGAATTGCAAAGCATCCAGGAGTATCCGATCAAAGTGCGTAAGCTGATCCGCCGTCTGCGCCGTATCCGTATCGACCGATTGATTAGCCGTATACTGTAAGCGCGCTATAATTCAGCTATCGCAGACCCCGGCCCATGCCGGGGTTTTTTATGAGCCATGACAACAGGATGTTTTCATTATGCGCCCACTCCGCTGTCTGTTTGTGCTGCCCTTTGTCCTGTTCACCAGCGGTTGCACCCATTGGGCAAATGACAGCTGGACCGGAAAAGACAAGGCGCAGCATTTTGTCTCTTCTGCTGCCTTTGCCGCCGCGGGTGCCGCTTATGGCGATCATCAAAACTGGAGTGAGGCCCGCAGCCGGAGCTTTGGCCTGATGTTTTCGATCGGGCTGGGTGCCGCCAAAGAGCTGTATGACAGTCGCGAAGGCGGCACCGGCTGGAGCTGGAAAGATTTTGCCTGGGATGTGGCAGGGGCGGCTACGGGGTATAGCCTGTACCACGCCACCCGTTGATTCACAGTTGGATCTCTTTCCCCTTGCGATGCAAGCGAAGTGAAACGATCAGCGCCAACAGACACATGCCGGAAACGTACCAGAAGAAGGCATTCTCTATACCATATGACTTCAGCGATAGAGCAACATATTCTGCAGACCCGCCAAACATCGCATTAGCCACCGCATAAGACAGACCAACGCCTAGCGCCCGCACTTCCGGCGGGAACATTTCGGCTTTCAGCAACCCACTGATCGAAGTATAAAAACTGACAATAAACAGTGCCAGTACGATCAGACCGAATGCCGCATAGGGATTGCTGACATTTTTCAAGGTTAACAGAATAGGTACTGTGAGTAAGGTGGCGAAAGAGGCAAAGATCAGCATTGAGCTACGGCGACCAATCTTGTCCGATAGTGCCCCAACCAACGGTTGCAGCAGCATATAGATAAACAAGGCTGCAGTCATAATACCGCTGGCCAGCTTGGCATCCATCCCTGAGGTATTGACCAGATACTTTTGCATGTAAGTGGTAAAAGTATAAAAACTCAGCGAGCCACCGGCGGTAAACCCCAGCACCATCAGGAAGGCTTTGCGATTCTTCCACAGCCCTTTCAGCGAACCGGCATCCTTATGGTTACGGGTTTCGGCATCGGAAGTTTCATTCAGTGAACGGCGCAGATACAACGCCACTACGGCCAATACCGCTCCTATCGCGAAGGGAATACGCCAGCCCCAGGCTTTGAGCTCTTCCGTGGACAGGATTTGCTGCAGCGCCACCAAAACCAGCAACGCCAACAGTTGGCCGCCAATCAGCGTGACATATTGGAAAGAGGCATAGAACCCGCGTCGCCCCTTTATGGCCACCTCACTCATATAGGTGGCACTGGTACCATATTCACCGCCGACCGACAGCCCCTGGAACAGGCGTGCAACCAGCAGCAGCACCGGTGCCCAACTGCCGATCGACTCGTAGGTCGGTAAGCAAGCGATCACCAGCGATCCGGCGCACATCATACAGACCGAGATCAGCATCGAGTTTTTACGGCCATGCTTGTCGGCAATATAACCGAACAACCAGCCACCAATTGGGCGCATAAAGAAACCGGCGGCAAACACACCGGCCGTTTGCAGCAGCTGGGTAGTGCTGTTGCCGGCGGGGAAAAACGAGGCGGCAAAGTAGATAGAACAGAAGGAATAGACGTAAAAATCAAACCACTCCACCAGATTCCCTGATGAGGCCCCAACAATCGCGAAAATACGTTTCTTTTTGTCCTGAACAGCCAGATCGGCGGTCCCTTCATCCTCAATGGCCGAGGTTGTTTCTGTCATTTTATATTCTCCGAGCCAGATAAACAGTGAAGTCGGCGTCCTGCCGTTTAAATGTGATTCAATTGTTAGTGTTTAGTTAACGATTAAAACAAATAGCGGGCGAAGAATATAGCGTGATTTATGTGATGCGCATTGAAGAGTGATATGAAAATTGGTGTGATAACGGTCATTTATTTATAGCAGGCAAAGCAAAAAGGCCATCCTTACGGATGGCCTCTTGGCTTAATTGATGCCTGGCAGTGTCCTACTCTCGCATGGGGAGACCCCACACTACCATCGGCGCTACGGCGTTTCACTTCTGAGTTCGGCATGGGATCAGGTGGGACCACCGCGCTATTGCCGCCAGGCAAATTCTGTTTCATTCCAGCCGTCATTTGCATGACCACCAGAACCAATCTCGGAACGCGCTGAAAATCTCTCAAATCAAAACACTTTTGGTGTTGTAAGGTTAAGTCTCACGGATCATTAGTACTGGTTAGCTCAATGCATCGCTGCACTTACACACCCAGCCTATCAACGTCTTAGTCTTAAACGTTCCTTCAGGGGAATCAAGTTCCCAGGGAAGACTCATCTCGAGGCAAGTTTCGCGCTTAGATGCTTTCAGCGCTTATCTTTTCCGCACTTAGCTACCGGGCAATGCCATTGGCATGACAACCCGAACACCAGTGGTGCGTTCACTCCGGTCCTCTCGTACTAGGAGCAACCCCTCTCAATCTTCCAACGCCCACGGCAGATAGGGACCGAACTGTCTCACGACGTTCTAAACCCAGCTCGCGTACCACTTTAAATGGCGAACAGCCATACCCTTGGGACCTACTTCAGCCCCAGGATGTGATGAGCCGACATCGAGGTGCCAAACACCGCCGTCGATATGAACTCTTGGGCGGTATCAGCCTGTTATCCCCGGAGTACCTTTTATCCGTTGAGCGATGGCCCTTCCATTCAGAACCACCGGATCACTAAGACCTACTTTCGTACCTGCTCGAGCCGTCACTCTCGCAGTCAAGCTAGCTTATGCCTTTGCACTAACCTCACGATGTCCGACCGTGATTAGCTAACCTTCGTGCTCCTCCGTTACTCTTTGGGAGGAGACCGCCCCAGTCAAACTACCCACCAGACACTGTCCTCACCCCGGATTACGGGGCCGAGTTAGAACATCAAACATTAAAGGGTGGTATTTCAAGGTTGGCTCCACGCAGACTGGCGTCCACGCTTCAAAGCCTCCCACCTATCCTACACATCAAGGCTCAATGTTCAGTGTCAAGCTATAGTAAAGGTTCACGGGGTCTTTCCGTCTTGCCGCGGGTACACTGCATCTTCACAGCGAGTTCAATTTCACTGAGTCTCGGGTGGAGACAGCCTGGCCATCATTACGCCATTCGTGCAGGTCGGAACTTACCCGACAAGGAATTTCGCTACCTTAGGACCGTTATAGTTACGGCCGCCGTTTACTGGGGCTTCGATCAAGAGCTTCGCCTTGCGGCTGACCCCATCAATTAACCTTCCAGCACCGGGCAGGCGTCACACCGTATACGTCCACTTTCGTGTTTGCACAGTGCTGTGTTTTTATTAAACAGTTGCAGCCAGCTGGTATCTGCGACTGGCTTCGGCTCCGAGAGCAAGTCTCTTCACCTACGCGCCAGCGTGCCTTCTCCCGAAGTTACGGCACCATTTTGCCTAGTTCCTTCACCCGAGTTCTCTCAAGCGCCTTGGTATTCTCTACCTGACCACCTGTGTCGGTTTGGGGTACGATTCTGTGTTACCTGATGCTTAGAGGCTTTTCCTGGAAGCTTGGCATCAACTACTTCTGCACCGTAGTGCATCGTCATCACGCCTCAGGGTTGAATAAGCAACCGGATTTACCAGGTCACTCCCCCTACACGCTTAAACCGGGACAACCGTCGCCCGGCTAGCCTAGCCTTCTCCGTCCCCCCTTCGCAGTAACACCGAGTACAGGAATATTAACCTGTTTCCCATCGACTACGCCTTTCGGCCTCGCCTTAGGGGTCGACTCACCCTGCCCCGATTAACGTTGGACAGGAACCCTTGGTCTTCCGGCGAGCGGGTTTTTCACCCGCTTTATCGTTACTTATGTCAGCATTCGCACTTCTGATACCTCCAGCAACCCTCACAGGCCACCTTCAACGGCTTACAGAACGCTCCCCTACCCAACAACGCCTAAGCGTCGCTGCCGCAGCTTCGGTGCATGGTTTAGCCCCGTTACATCTTCCGCGCAGGCCGACTCGACCAGTGAGCTATTACGCTTTCTTTAAATGATGGCTGCTTCTAAGCCAACATCCTGGCTGTCTATGCCTTCCCACATCGTTTCCCACTTAACCATGACTTTGGGACCTTAGCTGGCGGTCTGGGTTGTTTCCCTCTTCACGACGGACGTTAGCACCCGCCGTGTGTCTCCCGTGATAACATTCTTCGGTATTCGGAGTTTGCATCGGTTTGGTAAGCCGGGATGGCCCCCTAGCCGAAACAGTGCTCTACCCCCGAAGATGAGTTCACGAGGCGCTACCTAAATAGCTTTCGGGGAGAACCAGCTATCTCCCGGTTTGATTGGCCTTTCACCCCCAGCCACAAGTCATCCGCTAATTTTTCAACATTAGTCGGTTCGGTCCTCCAGTTAGTGTTACCCAACCTTCAACCTGCCCATGGCTAGATCACCGGGTTTCGGGTCTATACCTTGCAACTATTCGCCCAGTTAAGACTCGGTTTCCCTACGGCTCCCCTATACGGTTAACCTTGCTACAAAATATAAGTCGCTGACCCATTATACAAAAGGTACGCAGTCACCCAACTAGTAGGCTCCCACTGCTTGTACGTACACGGTTTCAGGTTCTATTTCACTCCCCTCGCCGGGGTTCTTTTCGCCTTTCCCTCACGGTACTGGTTCACTATCGGTCAGTCAGGAGTATTTAGCCTTGGAGGATGGTCCCCCCATATTCAGACAGGATGTCACGTGTCCCGCCCTACTCATCGAACTCACAATTAATGCATTTTAGTGTACGGGACTATCACCCTTTACTGTGCGACTTTCCAGACGCTTCCACTAACACAAGAACTGATTCAGGTTCTGGGCTCCTCCCCGTTCGCTCGCCGCTACTGGGGGAATCTCGGTTGATTTCTTTTCCTCGGGGTACTTAGATGTTTCAGTTCCCCCGGTTCGCCTCATACGACTATGTATTCATCGTATGATAGTGCAACGAATTGCACTGGGTTTCCCCATTCGGGTATCGCCGGTTATAACGGTTTATATCACCTTACCGACGCTTATCGCAGATTAACACGCCCTTCATCGCCTCTGACTGCCTAGGCATCCACCGTGTACGCTTAGTCACTTAACCTCACAACCCAAAAGTGTTTCCACTTTCATGCTGCTACATTTGAGAGACTCTATGACAGGGTACTCCTTACTCCAATACTTCTACGGAGGAGTAAGTTTCAGCTGTCATGTTTCAATTTTCAGCTTGTTCCAGATTGTTAAAGAGCAAAATACTTCGCAGCATACTGTTGCCAGTACACTCTGAAGTATTGAAATACAGGACTATATGGTGGAGCTAAGCGGGATCGAACCGCTGACCTCCTGCGTGCAAGGCAGGCGCTCTCCCAGCTGAGCTATAGCCCCATACAGTCACGTGCAGTACCTTTTCCACTTCGAGAAGTGGTAGGCCTGAGTGGACTTGAACCACCGACCTCACCCTTATCAGGGGTGCGCTCTAACCACCTGAGCTACAAGCCTATAAAGGTATTTCTGCTCGTTACTTTCTATCAGACAATCTGTGTGAGCACTTCACGCAATCAATATCATTAGGTAAGGAGGTGATCCAACCGCAGGTTCCCCTACGGTTACCTTGTTACGACTTCACCCCAGTCATGAATCACAAAGTGGTAAGCGCCCTCCCGAAGGTTAAGCTACCTACTTCTTTTGCAACCCACTCCCATGGTGTGACGGGCGGTGTGTACAAGGCCCGGGAACGTATTCACCGTAGCATTCTGATCTACGATTACTAGCGATTCCGACTTCACGGAGTCGAGTTGCAGACTCCGATCCGGACTACGACGTACTTTATGAGGTCCGCTGGCTCTCGCGAGTTCGCTTCTCTTTGTATACGCCATTGTAGCACGTGTGTAGCCCTACTCGTAAGGGCCATGATGACTTGACGTCATCCCCACCTTCCTCCGGTTTATCACCGGCAGTCTCCTTTGAGTTCCCACCATTACGTGCTGGCAACAAAGGATAAGGGTTGCGCTCGTTGCGGGACTTAACCCAACATTTCACAACACGAGCTGACGACAGCCATGCAGCACCTGTCTCAGAGTTCCCGAAGGCACTAAGCTATCTCTAGCGAATTCTCTGGATGTCAAGAGTAGGTAAGGTTCTTCGCGTTGCATCGAATTAAACCACATGCTCCACCGCTTGTGCGGGCCCCCGTCAATTCATTTGAGTTTTAACCTTGCGGCCGTACTCCCCAGGCGGTCGACTTAACGCGTTAGCTCCGGAAGCCACGCCTCAAGGGCACAACCTCCAAGTCGACATCGTTTACAGCGTGGACTACCAGGGTATCTAATCCTGTTTGCTCCCCACGCTTTCGCACCTGAGCGTCAGTCTTTGTCCAGGGGGCCGCCTTCGCCACCGGTATTCCTCCAGATCTCTACGCATTTCACCGCTACACCTGGAATTCTACCCCCCTCTACAAGACTCTAGCTTGCCAGTTTCAAATGCAGTTCCCACGTTAAGCGCGGGGATTTCACATCTGACTTAACAAACCGCCTGCGTGCGCTTTACGCCCAGTAATTCCGATTAACGCTTGCACCCTCCGTATTACCGCGGCTGCTGGCACGGAGTTAGCCGGTGCTTCTTCTGCGAGTAACGTCAATGCAATGTGCTATTAACACACTGCCCTTCCTCCTCGCTGAAAGTGCTTTACAACCCGAAGGCCTTCTTCACACACGCGGCATGGCTGCATCAGGCTTGCGCCCATTGTGCAATATTCCCCACTGCTGCCTCCCGTAGGAGTCTGGACCGTGTCTCAGTTCCAGTGTGGCTGGTCATCCTCTCAGACCAGCTAGGGATCGTCGCCTAGGTGAGCCATTACCCCACCTACTAGCTAATCCCATCTGGGCACATCTGATGGCGTGAGGCCCGAAGGTCCCCCACTTTGGTCCGAAGACGTTATGCGGTATTAGCTACCGTTTCCAGTAGTTATCCCCCTCCATCAGGCAGTTTCCCAGACATTACTCACCCGTCCGCCGCTCGTCACCCAGAGAGCAAGCTCTCCTGTGCTACCGCTCGACTTGCATGTGTTAGGCCTGCCGCCAGCGTTCAATCTGAGCCATGATCAAACTCTTCAATTAAAAGCTTGATTTGCTTCAACTCGTGAAGCGATGCTCGAAAATAACTTTCGTAATAGTCATTCAGTTGGACAAGCCAACAAAACAACTTATTGCTTGGTCACTCTTCAAGACTTGATATTTTTTCGAACCCGAAGGTTCTGGATATCGTCTTGTGGAGTGCCCACACAGATTGTCTGATAAATTGTTAAAGAGCAGTGAGTTAGCCGCCGTAGCTTGCTATCTCGAGGTGGCGTATATTACGCTTTCCTCTTTCAGAGTCAACCCCTAAATTTCAGGATTTTTTCTCTTCGAACCCCGGAGACTCTGTGAAGTTGTTCACATGTTCCGTGTCGATGGAGGCGCATTATAGGGAGCTGGTTCAGAATGACAAGGGTTTATATTCACTTTTTATCTGACCGCTCACTATTCATGCACAACGCCTACTAAACCCGCTTTTTGATGGCTTCCGGCAGGTCTGCCAGGCTGTTTATCACCCAATCCGCCAGTTTCTCACCTTGCTCAGTGACAGGTTTGCCGGTACGCACCAGCACTTTAGTCCCGACGCCTGCCGCTATTGCTGCCTGCATATCTTCCGGTTTATCGCCAACCATATAAGAAGCAGCCATATCAATGTTCAATTCCTGCTGCGCCTGCAACAACATGCCCGGCTGAGGTTTACGGCAGTCGCACACCTGACGGAACTCTTCTACTACTGCATCAGGATGATGTGGACAGAAATAGATACCGTCCAGGTCAACATCGCGATCGGCCAGCGACCAGTCCATCCACTCGGTCAGGTACATAAATTGGTCTTCGCTGAACATGCCGCGCGCGATGCCGGACTGGTTGGTCACCAATACCAGAGCAAAGCCCATCTTTTTGAGTTCGCGACAGGCGTCAATCACGCCATCTATAAAATGGAAATTATCGATTTCATGAACGTAGCCATGATCGACATTAATCGTGCCATCACGATCGAGGAAAATTGCTGGAACGCTTTGTGTCACCGGTTTGCTCCTGAGGGCCTGAAAACGCCGACAGTATCGCATGTTTTACCCGGCACTGAGAACGGCAGAGAACAGCGTTGATCGTTGACTTGGACGTCTAGACGCCTTAACATCTGACTCATACCTTGGTCCACGCCAGGGTTTACTTTTATCTAGCCACGGGCAACCACGCTAAAATAAGAAGAATATGATTAAACTTTCTAACATCACCAAAGTGTTCCAGCAGGGTTCGCGCACCATTACCGCGCTCTCTGACGTGACTCTTCACGTCCCTGCCGGGCAAATTTATGGCGTTATCGGTGCATCAGGCGCCGGTAAAAGTACCTTAATCCGCTGCGCCAACATGCTTGAGCGTCCTACCTCCGGCCAGGTACTGGTTGACGGACAGGATCTGACCTCGCTGTCTGAAGGCGAACTGACGCGCGCTCGCCGTCAGATCGGTATGATATTCCAGCACTTTAACCTGTTGTCTTCCCGCACGGTGTTTGGCAACGTTTCATTGCCGCTTGAGCTGGACAACACCCCACGCGCTGAAATCAAAAAACGCGTAACCGAATTGCTGGAACTGGTCGGACTGTCAGACAAGCATGACGCCTACCCGGCCAACCTGTCGGGCGGCCAGAAGCAACGCGTGGCGATTGCCCGTGCGCTGGCAAGCCAACCTAAAGTCCTGCTGTGTGATGAAGCCACCAGCGCGCTGGACCCGGCCACCACCCGTTCAATTCTGGAACTGCTGAAAGACATTAACCGTCGTCTCGGCCTGACCATCCTGTTGATCACCCATGAAATGGATGTGGTGAAACGCATCTGCGATCAGGTTGCGGTTATCAGCCAGGGTCAATTGATTGAAAAAGACAGCGTCAGCGAAGTGTTCTCGCACCCGAAAACTCCGCTGGCCCAGCAGTTTATTCAAGCCACGCTGCATTTGGATATCCCGGACGACTACGCAAAACGCCTGGCACCGGAACGCAGTGGCGGCCGTCAGCCCCTTTTGCGTCTGGAGTTCACCGGCCAATCCGTTGATGCGCCGCTGCTGTCAGAAGCCGCCCGTCGTTTCAACGTTAACAACAACATTATCAGTGCGCAGATGGATTATGCCGGCGGCGTTAAATTCGGCGTGATGTTGGCAGAGCTGCATGGCAGTGATGAAGACGCGCTGGCAACGATTAAGTTCCTGCAGGAAAATCAGGTAAAAGTAGAGGTTCTGGGTTATGTCTGAGGCAATGATGTGGTTAATGGCTCGTGGCGTGTGGGAAACCGTCATGATGACCTTTGTCTCCGGCTTTTTCGGTTTCGTACTCGGCCTGCCGGTTGGCGTGCTGCTGTATGTGACCCGCCCGGGGCAAATCGCCGCCAACAACACGCTATATAGGACGCTGTCCGGGCTGGTGAACGTTTTCCGTTCCATTCCGTTCATTATTCTGTTGGTGTGGATGATTCCATTTACTCGTTTGATCGTCGGTACCTCGATCGGCCTGCAGGCAGCTATCGTGCCACTGACCGTGGGCGCTGCGCCGTTTATTGCCCGTATGGTGGAAAACGCCCTGCTGGAGATCCCCTCAGGTCTGGTGGAGGCAGCCCGCGCTATGGGGGCGACCCCGATGCAAATCATCAAGAAGGTGCTGCTGCCGGAAGCCCTGCCGGGCCTGGTTAACGCCGCCACTATCACCTTGATCACTTTGGTGGGTTATTCCGCCATGGGTGGCGCAGTCGGCGCAGGCGGTCTGGGACAGATTGGCTATCAGTACGGTTATATCGGTTATAACGCCACAGTAATGAATACCGTATTAGTATTACTGGTGGTGCTGGTCTATCTGATTCAGTTCTTCGGTGATCGGATCGTCAAGGCCGTCACCCATAAGTAGTTTTACAGCAACTGCGCTCACACAGCGTATTTCAAATGCGAGTCTAATGAGGAAGGGATATGTCGTTAAAATTTAAATCCATCGCGGCAATCGGCGCACTGATCGGTACTCTGGCTCTGGCAGGCTGCGGTCAGGAAGAAAAAGATCCAAACCATATCAAAGTCGGCGTCATTGTCGGTGCTGAACAGCAGGTCGCTGAAATCGCGCAAAAAGTAGCAAAAGAGAAATACGGTCTGGACGTCGAACTGGTGACCTTCAATGACTACGTGCTGCCAAACGAAGCGCTGAGCAAAGGCGATATCGATCTGAACGCCTTCCAGCACAAACCTTACCTGGATCAGCAGATCAAGGATCGCGGCTACAAACTGGTGTCGGTCGGTAACTCCTTCGTTTACCCGATTGCCGGTTACTCCAAGAAAATCAAATCGCTGGACGAACTGAAAGACGGTTCTCAGGTTGCCCTGCCTAACGACCCAACCAATCTGGGCCGCTCCCTGCTGCTGCTGCAGAAGGTTAACCTGATCAAACTGAAAGACGGTGTTGGCCTGCTGCCGACCGTATTGGACGTGACTGAAAACCCGAAAAACCTGAAGCTGGTTGAACTGGAAGCACCACAGCTGCCACGCTCCCTGGACGACCAACAAATCGCTCTGGCGGTGATCAACACCACTTACGCCAGCCAGATTGGCCTGACGCCGGCAAAAGACGGCCTGTTTGTTGAAGATAAAGACTCACCGTACGTTAACCTGCTGGTTGCCCGCGAAGATAACAAAGACGCGGAAAACGTGAAGAAGTTCGTTCAGGCTTATCAGTCTGACGAAGTTAATGAAGCGGCCAACAAGATCTTTAACGGTGGCGCAGTTAAAGGCTGGTAATCATTAATTACCGAATTTATTCCTATAATTGCAAGACGGGCTACGGCCCGTCGAGAGAGTTGGCATAGTTCTTTGCGGCTAAAAGTAATGATTTAGTCCTAATGAAAACAAAGAATTAGATCTTCTGAATTACCCCAAACATCCGAAAACCACGTTTTTCGGGTGTTTGTCTTATATCTAGACGGGCTACGGCCCGTCTTGTTATTTCCACCATAGATTGCTTCAATAGCGCCACTTAACTATTCCATCAAGGCAGAGGAATCTCAATGCGTGCTTTACCTCTCTGTTTGTTAGCGCTTGCGCTGGCAGGGTGTTCGTCGCAGCGTTTCGCGCCCCCGTCCACAAGCAGCACCAGCAAACCGGCAGTAACCACTCCGACCAAACCCACGCCAGCAGCGCGTCCGGCACCGGTTAAACTGTACAAAAGTGCAGAAGAATTAGTGGGTAAACCATTCCGCGATCTGGGTGAAGTCTCTGGCGAATCCTGCCAGACAACCGTTCAGGACTCACCACCGAATCTGGCGACCGCTCGTAAGCGCATGCAAATCCGCGCCTCTTATATGAAGGCTAATGCCGTGCTGTTGCATGACTGCCAGATTGTCAGCGGTGTTGCCGGCTGTTACCAACAGGCCATTTGCCAGGGTTCAGCGCTTAACGTTTCGTCCAAATGACCGAATTTGTTTTCAACCAGATCGGTACCATCCGTTCACCGTATAAAGAAAAGTTCGCCGTCCCCCGCCAACCGGGGTTAGTCGAAGACGGTGGCGGTGAGTTGGTGCTGCTGCCGCCCTATAATCAGGCGGAAGCGGTACGCGGACTCAGTGAGTTCAGCCATCTGTGGGTGATGTTTATTTTCCATCAAACCATGGAAGGTGGCTGGCGCCCCACTGTCCGGCCACCCCGCCTCGGCGGTAATGCCCGGATGGGGGTTTTTGCCACCCGCTCAACCTTCCGCCCCAATCCGCTCGGTATGTCGCTGATCGAATTAAAAGGCGTACGTGTGCAGGGCGGAGAAGTGGTGCTGGAGTTGGGCAGTCTCGATCTGGTTGACGGCACGCCGGTGGTGGATATCAAACCCTATCTGCCATTTGCCGAAAGCCAGCCACAGGCCCGCGCCGGGTTTGCTCAGGCAGCGCCTGCCGGTGATATGCCGGTATGCTTTGCACCAGAAGCGGAACAACAGTTGCTGCAACATCAGCGGCGTTATCCGCACCTGCGGCGCTTTATCAGTCAGGTGCTGGCTCAGGATCCGCGTCCAGCCTACCGCAAGGGGCAAGCAGCAGAACGGGATTATGCCGTCTGGCTACTGGATTTCAACGTGCGCTGGCGAGTGGTGGGTCAACAAACCGAGGTGCTGTCTCTCGACCTGCGTTAAAATTCCACCGTCTCTCTTTTGACAACCCGCTCGCACTGGTAAACTAAATCACTTTCGAAAATTTTGGCTGCCCTACTACTGGCAGCCGGTTGCAATTTGCAGTTCTAACGGAACCAAAACACCATGCGTACTAGCCAATATCTGCTCTCCACTCTGAAGGAGACACCTGCCGATGCCGAAGTGATCAGCCACCAGCTGATGCTGCGCGCCGGGATGATTCGCAAGCTGGCCTCCGGTCTTTATACCTGGCTGCCAACCGGCCTGCGCGTTCTGAAAAAGGTTGAAAACATCGTTCGCGAAGAAATGAACAATGCTAACGCGATCGAAGTTTGCATGCCGGTGGTACAGCCTGCCGATCTGTGGCAGGAAAGCGGCCGTTGGGAACAGTACGGCCCTGAGCTGCTGCGCTTTGTCGATCGCGGCGATCGTCCATTCGTACTGGGGCCAACCCACGAAGAAGTGATCACCGACCTGATCCGTAACGAGATCAGCTCTTACAAGCAGCTGCCGCTGAACTTCTTCCAGATTCAGACCAAGTTCCGTGATGAAGTCCGCCCACGTTTCGGCGTCATGCGCTCGCGTGAATTCCTGATGAAGGATGCTTACTCATTCCATACCTCTCAGGAATCGCTGCAGGCAACCTACGAAGCGATGTACGAAGCCTACAGCAAAATCTTCAGCCGTATGGGCCTGGACTTCCGTCCGGTACATGCCGATACCGGCTCGATCGGCGGTAGTGCATCACACGAGTTCCAGGTACTGGCCGACAGCGGTGAAGACGATATCGTGTTTTCCACCGGCTCCGACTTTGCCGCCAATATCGAACTGGCAGAAGCGGTTGCACCCGCTGAGCCGCGTGCGGCAGCCAGTGAAGAACTGCGCATTGTGGATACCCCGAACGCCAAGACCATTGCTGAACTGGTAGAACAATTCCAACTGCCGGTGACGAAAACCGTCAAGACGCTGCTGGTACGTGCTAAAGAAGAGAGCGGCCACAAGCTGGTTGCCCTGTTGGTGCGTGGCGATCACGAACTAAACGAAATCAAAGCCGAGAAGCTGCCGCAGGTTGCTGCTCCGTTGGTCTTTGCTACCGAAGAAGAGATCCGCGCTATCGTGGGTGCAGGCCCTGGTTCACTCGGCCCGGTCAATTTGCAGGTTCCCGTGGTTGCCGATCGCAGCGTAGAGGCGATGAGTGATTTTGGCGCCGGTGCCAACATCGACGGTAAACACTACTTCGGCATCAACTGGGAGCGCGATCTGCCGCTGCCTCAGGTTGCCGATATCCGTAACGTCGTTGAAGGCGATGCCAGCCCGGACGGTAAAGGCACACTGCTGATCAAACGCGGTATCGAAGTGGGCCATATCTTCCAGCTCGGCACCAAATACTCGGAAGCGATGAAAGCCACCGTTCAGGGTGAAGATGGCCGTAATCAGGTGCTGACCATGGGTTGTTACGGTATCGGGGTCACCCGCGTGGTCGCTGCCGCTATCGAGCAGAACCATGACGAACGCGGTATCATTTGGCCTGACGCTATTGCGCCATTCCAGGTGGCTATTCTGCCAATGAACATGCACAAATCCTTCCGCGTGCAGGCGCTGGCGGAGGAGTTGTACAACACTCTGCGTTCCCACGGTATCGACGTGATCCTCGACGACCGTAAAGAACGTCCGGGCGTGATGTTCGCGGATATGGAACTGATTGGCGTACCGCACTCTATCGTGATCGGCGACCGTAACCTCGACAGCGAAGAGATTGAGTACAAAAACCGCCGTGTCGGCGAGAAGCAAATGATTAAAACCGGCGAAGTCATTGATTTCTTGCTGGGGCAGATCAAGCGCTAATCCACTATCGCAGAAACTAAAAACCCGCCTAGGCGGGTTTTTTTGTAGCGGTTATTTGCTGTCGCAATTTTTACTGCGGTCGAAGGCTATTTTACCGTCCGGCACCAGCGCCTTCTCGGTTAACCCCTCTTCCATTGACGGCTGAACGCTAAAGTGGCCATTCAGCGTCAGGAACACCGGCTCGCCCGGCGTTTTGTACGCCTTGGCATACCCCTGCTCCAGCGCGATTGTATTGTCGACCGGGAACGTTTTACCGGTGGCGCAATCTTTGAACACTGCCGCATCCGCCATGTAGGTGTAGCTGCCTTTCAGCGCCATCGGCGTTTTAGGCAAGGCTTTCTCTACCGGATCAAGGCGGTAATTCAACTGCGACTCAATCGGCATGCCGGTTTGATCCAGCATTTCCAAACTTTTACCCACCGGGCGGAAATAACGCTTATCACCACGGCTGTCGGTCAGCACCAGCTTATCGGCGGTACGCGCCCATTTACCGTAATCGGCAAAGGTTTGATCGCCGTCTTTGGTGTCGAGATAGGTTTCCTGCAGGACGAAAGTACCGTCTTTATCCAGGAATAATGCGGTATCCAGACCGCCGCAGTCAGCGCAAGGCAGCACGCCCTGATAACTTTGTTGCATCGCCTGAAGCGGTTGTTCTTTCGGCTGGAAGTGGTTATTACATCCCAGTAACGAAAGTGCCCCTGCCGCTAAAAACAGGGCCAGTGTTATTTTCTTCACAGTTATTCTCCTACTGTGTTCATGTGTCCTTAAGTGCGGATCTTGCCGCGCAGCGCTTTAGTCGCGCCTTTCCGTACCTTGCCTTCCAGACGACGTAATTTTGCCCCTTTGGTGGGCTTGGTCGCCCGGCGAGTTTTTTCTACCACCATCGCCTGCTGGATCAAAGTGACCAGTCTGGCCAACGCCGCCTCGCGGTTTAATTCCTGACTGCGATATTCCTGCGCTTTGATAATCACCACGCCATCGGCGGTAATTAAATGATTATTCAGGGCCAGCAGCCTTTCCTTATAATACTCTGGCAGGCTGGATGCCCGGATGTCAAAGCGCAAATGGATAGCCGTTGAGGTTTTGTTCACGTGCTGGCCACCCGCGCCCTGCGCGCGGATCGCGGTCAATTCCACTTCGTTATCCGGTATGGCTACATTTCTTGACAGTTCAAGCACCGGTCACACCTGCGCCTGTTGCCACTCGGCAAACTGGATTTCCAGACTATTCTGAGCATCGGAAAGCCAGATAGTTCCCTCTTGCAGCGTGGCCTGCAGCGTCATATTGCGGCTGGCCAACGCCGCCAGTTTGGCTAATTGTTCATCATCCAGGAAACGGATGCTTAGGTTTTTTGTGGTTTGCCACCTTGCCTTGCATCGATTGCCACCACACGTGGCCGGCACGTTCGCCGTAAGCATACAGCACCACTCTCGGTGACTGGTTGCAGGCCTTCTTGATGCGTTTTTCATCAGGCAGGCCCATTTCAATCCACATTTCCAGCCCGTTATGATCGTTTCGCCGCCAGATTTCCGGCTCATCATCGGCGCTCAGGCCTTTGGTAAACACCAGACGCTCATCGGCATGACAGATCCAGGCCAGCAAACGCAGCATCATGCGCTGTTCAGTTTCGGAAGGATGCTGGGCCAGAGTAAGCGTGGCGTCGTGGTAGAAGTGACGATCCATATCAGCGATATTGACCGTGGCTTTATAAATAGTAGCTTTCAGCGCCATGGGTGACCTCATTATTATCAGGCGACAGTGTACTAGATTTGGCCCAACCGCGGCCAGCACGGCCGGGCAAAGCCCGGTGCGAAAGCCGCGCTGAGGTGCTAATAACTCCACAATAGCTGTGCTATAGTCGTCTAGGATAGAGTCAAGCTCCGAGTGCCTGCGCCTCATCGCTATAAGGCTTCGATGACGCAGAGGTTCTTAAGGGAGGAAACTGTGCAACAATACTGTGAGTTAGTACGCCGTTTTTACGCTGAGATCGGCAGTGGTGATCTCGGCTACGTGCCTGATGCGTTAGCATGTGTATTAAAGGCATTGGACGAAGTTGCTGCGAATAGCACGCTACCGTCCTCCGTTAGGGAACAGGCGGCCTTTGCCGCCGCTAACTTATTGGTGAGCGACTATGTTGATGAATGATGAGTACCAATCCATCAATTGCGATGACTATGAAAGCCTGGAACTCGCCTGTCAGCATAACTACATTCTGAAGCTGGAGTTACGCGACGGAGAAAAATTCGAAGGCAAAGCCACCGAGCTGAAGTTTACCAAGGGCGTTGAGTACCTGATTATCGATCGGGCCGGCGACGCTCTCAGCTTGCGTCTGGATCACATCCTCAGTTTCAGTCATCCGGAAATCGGTACCGTGGTCGTCAGCCTGTCTGATTGATTTAGCGGTAACGCCATCCCAACAGGGCAGCCCAACGGCTGCCCTCGTCATTTATGGTTTGAGGCTGGCTAGGGTTTGAGACTGGCCTAGGGTTTGAGACTGGAATAGTAGGCCGCCAGATCGGCAATATCCGCATCAGACAGCGGGGAAACGTAGGCTTTCATCACTTCCGCCTGCCCTCCGTTACGCTCACCCTTCTTATAAGCCTGCAACGCATGCTCCAGATACATGGCGTTTTGCCCAGCCAGATTCGGGTACATGGGCATCGACACCTTCCCTTCAGCCCCATGGCACGCCATACAACTGGCGGACTTATCCTTACCCGCAGCCGCATCGCCCGCCGCCATTACAGGCAGGCTGAACAGACCCAACATCACCGCCATTGCGCTCACAAATTTCATCATGGTTCCTCAGTCTAATTATTATTTTTACGCCAATGCAGCCGCCAGGGCTGCTGCCCCTCAGGCGTTTGTCCGGCCTCGCTAACAAAAATCCCCAGCGCCGCAATCAGCTGGTCATCATAATAGATCAACGGGATACGCTCACGCTGCCACGGAGGAATACCCAACTCCTGCCACAATTTTTTGATCGGACGAGAATGCGCGCGCCCCAGGATGCGGTGTTTGCCCTGAGCGCTAAAACGAATGCTCACTTTTTGCTGTGATTGCGGCGCACGCAAACAGATGTCTCCTTCCCCACTGACCAGTTCACCCAACCCATCCGGCAGCATCAGCGAATCATCCAATGACCAGCTTAGACTGATTTCACGCAGATCGGCCATCAGCGGCAGCAGATACAAGCGGCAGCGGAAGCGGCGAAACTGATATTGGCCCAATTGCAGCTGGGGTTCGGCGTCCTCGCGGCTGAGCGCCACTTCTTCCCATAACCGCTGCAACTGTTCCCGAGAAGGCATGGTAACGCCAAATAGCGCGATCCAACGGCGTAACAGGGCGAAACGTCGGGCCGCTGAGCATCCCAGCAAACCATCAATCGCCAACGCACGGTCTTCATCGAGCAGATTGTGCAGTTGCTCTGCCAGCAACTCATCCAGCAATTGCTCTTGCTCGGCGCACAGGCTGGCACTACGTGCCGTCGCTGCAGCAAAGTGCGGCCAGCGCTGATTCAGTAGCGGCAACACCTGCAGGCGCAAAAAGTTGCGGTCGAAGCGTGGGTCCTGATTGCTGTCGTCTTCAATCCAACTGAGCTGATGTTGCTGCGCATAGGCCTCCAACTGCTGGCGAGAGTGACCCAACAGTGGACGCAGCAAATGATTATTCCCCAGCGACGTCTGTGCAGCCATGGCCGACAGGCCCGCCGGGCCACTGCCACGTTTTAGCGCCAGCAGGAAGGTTTCACATTGGTCGTCAAGGTGTTGCGCGGTAAGCAAGGTTTCATCAGCCGCCAGCGTACTGGCAAAAGCCGAGTAGCGTGCCGCCCGGGCTGCGGCTTCGATACCACCCTGCTGGCTATCAACCTGCACGTGCTGAACCACCAGGGGGAGCTGCCAGGCAACGCATTGTTGCCGACAGTGTGTTACCCACTGGTCGGCAAAAGCGCTCAGGCCGTGATGCACGTGCACCGCGCGAAGCTGCAAGTCCGGCAATTGCTGCCGTAACCCTACCAGCAGATGCAATAGCACGCTGGAATCCAGCCCGCCACTGAATGCCACCAGCAAGTGCCGGTGTGCACCCAATTGGCGGGCTAGCTGTGCGGATAATTGATTGTTATTCATTGATTAGGCTTAATGACGTCCAGATAGCTGCACGTTAACCCCCGTCATACCATCAATCAAGCATTAACCGCACGGATATGACGGCCGGACAGCAACCACCACATGGCCAACACCGCCACCACTGCCGCCGTACAGCCCATCGCCCACCAGCCAATTTGAGCAAACAGGTGAACATAGGCCTGCGCCGTCGCGCCCGTTGCCGGGTCTTCAGCGGTCTGGCCGGCGATAATACCGGCCAGGTAATTGGCTATCGAGCCGGTAGTCAGCATATAAATACCAGTCAGCACCCCGGTAGCGCCTGGGATATTCAGTCGGGTAATCTGTGCCATGGCGACCGGATCGATAAACAGTTCGGCAAGCCCCATCACCGACAGCCCGGCGATCATCAGGCTCATCGAGCCCTGCCCGTAACGGGCGTTAAGCGCCATCAGGGTAAACCCCACGCCAATCAGCAGTAAACCAAAGGCGAACTTTCCCCAAATCCGCAGAGTGGGGTTGCCATTGCCGTTACCCCGCACCAGCCAGGCCAGCATCACACCGCCAAACATCACGGCAAAAGCGTTAACCGACTGGAACAATGCGGTCGGCACCGTCCAGGAAAACCATTGGCGGTCGACAAAGTGATCGATAAACAGGCTGATCGAACTACCGCCCTGCTGGGCAAAGGCCCAGAACAAGGTGCCCAACAACATCAACATCACTATCTGCCACAGCCCACGGCGCTGCACTGTTGTAGCCCGGGCCATTATACGGATCACCATCACGACGGCGGCGGCACACACCAGCATCAGTAATTGGCCGGCCAGGTCGTAAATAAACAGTGAAGTGAAGAACAGAGGGGCCAACAGCAGCATGGCACCAAGCCATACCCAGTTAGGTACCCGTAGCGTGGTGACGCACATCTGCGCCCGATCCACACCGCGCGTATGGCTGAAATGACGGCTGCCGAACAGGAAGATCGTCAACCCGGCCAGCATACCGATACCCGCCAGCGCAAAGCCGACGTGCCAGCCGTAACGTTCTGCCGCCAATCCACAGGCAATCGGCGCCAGGATCGAGCCCACGTTACCGGCGGCATACAGCAGTGAAAAGCCCCCTTCCCGGCGCGAGTCCTGCGGTTGATACAACTCGCCCAGCAGGCAGCTGATATTGGATTTAAACAGGCCGTAGCCACAGATGATGATCGACAGCGAGAGATAGAGTGATTGTGTCGATACGGCGCTCAGGCCGAGCACGATATGGCCCAGCGTCATCAATACCGCTCCGGCAATGACCGCTACGCGGTTGCCCAGCAGGCGATCGGCAAGCAGGCCGCCGAGGATCGGCGTGACATAGACCAGAGAAGCGTAAGCGCTATAGAGGCTAATGGCGCGGCTATCGGAATAACCAAGTTGGTGGGTAAGATAGAGAATAAGTAACGCACGCATGCCGTAAAAGCTGAAATATTCCCAAATTTGTATGGCTACGACATAGTAGATTGCGCGCGGCTGTGAGGGTGTTTTCATGGTTTTCTCCCATCAGTCGGGGAACGACAAAAGGGGAAGCGCAAGCGCCTCCCCTTGTTAGTTCACTTATTTATCGTTTTTCAACACCTTCACGGTGTAACGTCCATCCGCCTGGCGATAAGCGCCATGGATATCAGTTTCGAAGCCTGGATAATGCGCGCCGATCTCGCACAGCATTTGCAGGAACTCCAGAACCGGACGGCTTTCCTCGGTGAGCATTTCACCCGGCATGACCAGCGGAACACCCGGAGGATATGGCAGGATCATGTTGGCATTCACTTTGCCCACCATGTCTTCCAAATAAACCTCTTCCACTTCACCGTGCAGTTCTTTCTGGAAGGCCTGGAACGGGTTCATTACCATCGCCGGCAGCACTTCAAAGGCGCGGTACATCAGGTCAGGCAGATTATGGTGTTTCACCAGGTTGTGGATATTCTGAGCCAGCTCCTGGATCCGCATGTCTTCATAAAACTCTGGTGCCTCTTTATACAGCGAAGGCAGCATGTTTTTCACCCGCAGGTTCAGATCGAACGAGCGTTTAAAGTCAGTCAGACCGCGCAGCAGGCTGAGAGCCTTGGTTTTATCGATGCCGATGCTGAACAGGAACAGCAGGTTATACGGGCCGGTTTTCTCAACGATGATGCCATGCTCGTCCAGGTATTTAGCAACCAGGCTGGCCGGGATACCAAACGACTCCATTTCGCCATCTTTGCTCATCCCCGGTGTCAACATGGTGACCTTGATTGGGTCAAGGTACATATGTTCGTTATCAATACCTTTGAAACCATGCCATGCACTGTCGGAACGCAGCGGCCAACATTCTGCTTCATCAATATGTTCCGGCTGCCAAACGTCAAAGAACCAACCTTCAGATTCGACATTCAGACGTTTGATTTCTTTACGGAACTTGATAGCTCGCTCAATTGAACCGTTAATCAGACGCTTACCGGCATTGCCTTTCATCATCGCCGCTGCGGTTTCGGTAGATGCCACGATACCGTAGTGCGGTGAAGTGGTGGTGTGCATCATGTAGGCTTCACTGAAGGTTTCTTCATTGATGTCGCCTTTCACGTGGATCATCGAAGCCTGTGAGAACGCCGCCAGCAGTTTATGGGTGGATTGGGTTTCATAGATCACTTTCCCTTCCACGCGGCCGCCGCTCATGCCGCACTTGCCTTTGTAGATCGGGTGGAAATTGGTGTAAGGCACCCAGGCAGAGTCAAAGTGGATGGATTTCACATCCAGCGTGCTCTTGATGAAATCGGTGTTATACAGCAGACCGTCGTAGGTCGAGTTGGTGATCACCGCGTGTACCGGCCAGGTGGCGTTCGGCGTCTCTTTCACGCGTTTGGCGATGGTGGCGCGGGCAAACTCGCTCTGTGGAATACCACCGAGGATGCCGTAAGCGTTACGCGTCGGGCGGAAATAAATTGGCGTAATGTCGCTCATCATCATCAGATGGGTCAGCGATTTATGGCAGTTACGGTCAATCAATACGGTGCTGCCTGCCGGTGCGGAGTACATACCGACAATTTTGTTGGCGGTAGAAGTGCCGTTAGTCACCATATAGCTGCGTTCAGCGTTGAACACGCGGGCAATGTATTCTTCAGCTTCTTTGTGCGGGCCGGAGTGATCCAGCAGTGAACCCAGCTCAGAGACCGAAATTGACACGTCGGATTTCATCGCATTAGGACCAAAGAAATCGTAGAACAGGCTACCGACCGGACTTTTCTGGAAGGCAGTACCGCCCATGTGGCCAGGAGTACAGAAGGTGTATTTGCCTTCACGTACATATTTGAACAGCGCTTTGGTCAGCGGTGGCAGGATGGTGTCTACGTACTCATCGGTGTTCTGTTTGATCTTGTCGGCAATGTCGTTGGCCGCACCGAGCGCATATTCAAAGAAACGCACCTGCATACGCAGATCGTTCAGGCTGACGTCCAGCGTTGAATAGGTATTGGCAAAGGCATACAGCGGCATGTACTCATTCAACTCACTGATTTCCTGGCACAGCTCAAGGTTGTATTTATCCCAGTCGAAGATCACGCCGCACAGACGGGCATTATTCTCGATCAATTTGAGCAGGTCTTCGCGATCGTTCGGGTAAACAATGCGGAAATTCAGTTTTTCCAACGCGTTGTGCAGTTCGCGGATGGGCTCTTCTTTGAAGTAGACACCCATGTGGTTCATGATAGCAATAACGTTCATAATCATTTCTCCAGGTAATGCGAGCCCCTTGCCATCACGGATGACAATCGTTGTTGCAAGGGGCTGAATTAAGAAGTGGGTCAGTACGTGCTTAGTGCGCTTTGGCCGTCGAGCTGTCGTCGATGGCTACAGCATTGGCTTTCGCTGTCTGACGGGTATTCATTTTGCGGGCGTAGAACATCAGGATGATCAGGCTGATGATGAAGGTACCGGCCAGTTCGAACGATTCGGCCCCCATCAGTGCGATGAAGCAGAAGCCACAACCCAGAACCGAGGCAATCAGGCTCAACAGGTTACGGATATTGACGCCTTCGAAGCGGATCAGGTCTACGCAAGAGTAGAAGTAAGGCAACATGGTCAGCAGCACCGCAATACCGGTCAGCATGCCGAACAGGTCGGAAGCTTTACCGCCGCCGGAGCTCATGGCGGTAATCAGCACCATCAGCGCGGTCATTTTGCAGCTTGCCAGCAGCAGGCCTTTTTTCGGCACGCCGTTTTTATCGACTTCACCATAAACTTTCGGGAAGTTACCGTCGTTGGCGGCACGAACCCCGGCCTGGCCAACCAGCATCATCCACGAACCCAGTGAAGTCAGGCAGGCAAAGGCGGTGAAGGCAGAGACCAGTGGTGCAGCCCAGTTACCCATAATGGCGGAGGCACTGACGGCGAACGGTGCACCGCTGGCAGCCATTTGGCTAGCCGGGAACATACCGCTCATCACCTGAGTGGCCGCAATGTAGATAATCCCGGCCAGCGCGGTACCCAGCATGGTTGCCAGCGGTACGGTGCGTTTCGGGTTTTTCACCATGCCGGTGCTCACGGCGGCAGACTCTACGCCGATGAACGCCCACAGGCACAGCAGAATACTTTTGATTACCGCATGGCTGTCGGTGGTACCGGAGGTGTTCCAGTTAGCGTGGTAGGTTGCGGCGTCGAACCAATGCCAGCCGGCAGTCGCGGTGACAATCACCGGGATTAGCACCAACACCAGGCCGAGGGTGGTCAAGCGGCTGACCCAGGTCCCGCCAAGCAGGTTAACAAAGGTGAATATCCACACGATGGCGATACAGGCAATACCTGCCGGTACCGGATTATTCAATTCAGGGAAGAAGGTAGAGAGATAAGAAACTGCGGTAATGCCGATGGCCAAATTACCGATCCAGTTCGCATGGTAATAAAGCACACCGGTCTGGAAACCAAACGCCGGGGAAATTTCACCCGCGTAAGCAATAGGACCACCCTGCTGAGGGTTTTTGGTGGCCAGACGCGCATAGACATAAGCCAATGACATCGCGCCAATAATAGAGATTACCCATCCCCAGATGGCGATAGAACCGAGGCTTGCCAGGTTCGCGGGTAATAAGGCAATACCGCTCCCCATCATATTACCGGCAACCACACCGGTGCAGGCAATAAGCCCTATTTTCTTGGATGAACCCATGGTCAGTTTCTCCTGATTTTGATTTCTTATAAGTCTTGGCCGTTATGCAAATTTGCTAATGACCGGACTTGATAGTCAGGATGCTAATGATTGGCGGGAATAAAGTCCTAAAGATAAAGTGATATTACGCTCATGATCATACAAATGATAAATTGAGGTTTTTCATTAACACATCAAGAGATAAACACCTGCTCAAGAAAAGATAAACAACCAATAAAAACATTAAGATAGCGTTGTTATTTTCACTAACAAATGAAAATAAAAGAGAGAAACAAATCAACCAATAAGTTAATGGGACTTAACAAATAAAACACAATAAATAACACCGCCGGTCAACTATCTGACTCGGCGGCGTGGCTTAATTGGGTTGTTTATCCGGATTGTAGTTTTCGAGATAGGGAACTACGGTGTTTATTGAGGTATGGAAGACGGCATTACGGATCCAGTGCAGGGTATTCTCGCCCGGACGCAGGTTAAATGCCGTGATATAGGAATCTGCAGCCAAGCGATTGTAGCCCTGCATTTCATAAACTTTGCCGAGTAACACATAATTCATCCATGACATCTGCAGCTCGATGCCTTTATTTATCGCCTGATAAGCCTCATCGGTTTTCCCCTCTCCCAGTGCCCGTATCGTATGAATTTGCTGAATTATGGGGCTGTCTTTTAATGCTGGCAACGCATCCAGGCGAGCTATCTCCGTATCCAGTTGCGCCAACTGCACAGTATCAAAAGGTTGATAAGAATTACGCAGTAAGTCTGCCAGCGCTTTTTCGGCTGCAATATAAATAAAGTCCGGAGACGATTTCACCATATCACCCAGCATGCGGCTGGCATGGGTCAAAGAATCGATATCCCCCTGGATCAATAACTGATGTGCCTGATAATACTGCTGCAGTTCCGGGCCTGAGTTTGGCAAGAGTTTCATCAACCGCTGCTGCAAAGGGGCCGGCCACGGCTGATTGAGGGCCACAGACAGGCTACTCAGGAAGTCCTCCTGAATTTTCAGTTGATTGTCTGTAGTAACGAAGTAGCGCTTATCCAGCATGATCGAGCTGTCCGCATTGTCCACCAGCCGTACCGACAGGAAACATTGCTGCGCACGATAATGGCGCTGGTTGACGAACTCAATGGTCAGCGATTTACCCGAACTGCTTGGCCCGGTGTAGTTATAGTTGGTTTGATCGTGCACCAGGAAAGTGGAATAGGTATTTAGCGAGTCCGTGACTACTTCGCTCAGGCCGACGACATAGGAAAGTTGCGGCGTCCAGTTACTGCAGCTGTTGCCCCCCTGAATGCGGATATCAATATCCCGCGGGTTCATCAGCACCGGCATGGTGGATTCCGGTATGCGACGCGACAAAGTTGCAATGGCCACAAACACCACGCAGGCGCTCAATGCCGCCAGGAAAGCCAGCCACACCCAGAACGGTGATTGTCGATAAAAAGCCACCTTCGACTTTGCCGGCGATGTTTTTGCCTGGCTGGGTTTTGGCGGTTGATAATCAACGTCATCGTCTTCACTGCCATCTTCCGGCTCATGGGTGATGACCGCCACCCGGGGTAGCGCAGGTATGCCTATCTCTTCCCCTTCACACCACATCACTGGCGCAGCCAGCTTATAGCCGCGCTTGGCACGGTAATGATGTATTCCGGGCTGTTGCTGTCACCGTCCTTCAGGTATTTGCGCAGTTCGGAAATACTCTGAGTCACGACATGGTTGGTGACAATGTTGCGCTTCCAAACGTTATCGATCAGCTCATCGCGACTCAGCACCACATCCGGGTGCCGGGCGAAATATTGCAGCATATCGATTAAGCGCGGCTCCAACGCCAGTTGGCGCCCATCACGGCTTATTTTGTTGTCTGCGGGAGTAACCAACCACTCACCAACGCGAAAAACGGGTTCTTGCATAGTGAAAATAACTCAAAAGGGGGTGCGGCAAGCGCGGGATAATACCATATGAGCGCCCGACCTGCGTCGATATGCCCCGATTAAGCATTCATACCTCATATAATTCTAGAGGCAAGCCATCGGGATCGCTGAAAAAAGTGAAGCGTGACTGGGTATAAGGATCGATGCGTACCGGCTCGCAAACTACGCCGGCAGCCTGCAAATGCTGGATGGCCTGCTCGATGTCCTCGACGCTGAATGCCAGATGGCGCAGGCCACAGGCTTCCGGACGACTGACACGAGCCGGGGGGGGACGGGAAGGAAAACAGTTCGATGCTGTATTGGCCGTTGAGTGCCAAATCGGCCTTCCAGGAGTCACGTTCTTCGCGGTAAAAACTCGCCGAGTAAGGTGAAACCCAGAATATCGCAATAAAAATGCTTACTGGCCGCATAGTCTGAACCAATGACGGCAATGTGGTGTATCTGACGAAGTGCCAACATAGTGTGTCTCATTATCGATGTGATGAGGCACGTTATCCGGCAGCAGTGGCGACGTCAACGACAAAAAGCCCCGCATATAAGACGGGGCCGTCATTCAGAAATCAGCAACGCAACGGCAGATCAGGCTTTAAGATCCGCCAGCGCAGCACCGTAGTTGATGTGCAGTACCTGCCCATCCACCACCAGCGCCGGTACGCTCTGTACCCCGGCTTTTTCTGCTTCGGCGATACGCGCCGGTTTTTCACCCAGATGAACGACATCCACTTGCACATCCTGGCTCAACAGGCCCAACAACTGCTGCTCTGCGCTCACGCAAACCGGGCAACCGGCATGATAGAAAACGGCCTTAGTCATGATAATTCTCCTTGGTTCTGACTGTGTGGGCGAAATTAATTCGCACATTTGGTTTCGACTCGAAACCAAATGCACAATAAATCCTCCGTCACTCCTTGTCAATATAGTTTTTAATCGATACTATTTTCCCACGTTAGCGAGGATCCCATATTGAGACTTTTTGATTTACTGGAACGACTGAATAGCCTGCAACGCAGCTGGCTGCGTAGCCATGAAGAGCTGGAAAGCCTGCCCCCGGTGCAATTGAGTGCGTTGTACTATCTGGCGCGCTGCAACCATTACTCCAACACGCCAATGGCGGTGGCGGAATATCTTGGCCTGACCAAGGGCACGGTATCGCAATCGCTGAAAAAGCTGGAAAGTAACGGAATGATTGCCCGCACTGCGGACGAGAAGGACCGCCGCAGCGTCAGGCTAAAGCTGACTGACAAATCACGCGTATTGATGGATGCCCTGTTCCCACCGGCCTATTTACAGGATGCGCAGGATGCCATGCAGCGAGACGGCAGGCAGCTAGTGGAACTGCTGACGCAGTTGTTGCGCCAGTTGCAAAAGCAGGATGATAACGTGGCGTTATTCGGCGAATGCCATCGCTGCCGCTATCACCAACGGCAGGATGGCCAACCATTTTGCGGCCTGACGCAGGAACCGTTGCCGGCAAGCAGCGTGAACCTGATTTGCCGAGAATTTGCTTAAGCCAGCGGCATTTTCAGTACCTTCACCAGATAACGCCCGTCCTCGGTCAGTTTCGCGCCGTGGATATCGGTTTCAAAGCCCGGGTAACGCTCGCCGATCGAGCACAGCATCAGCAGGAAATCCAGCACTGCACGGCTCTCTTCGGTGATCATCTCACCCGGCATCACCAGCGGTACCCCTGGCGGATAAGGCAGGATCATGTTGGCCGCCACCTTGCCGACCAACTGATCCAGCTCGCAGGTTTCTACGTTGCCGCGCACCTGTTGCTGGAACATCTGGTGCGGCGTCAGTTTCATTTCAGGCAGCACGTCAAACGCCCGCTGCATCAGCCCCGGCAGATCGTGCCGACAGATTAAACTGTGGATCCCGGCCGCCAGATCCTGAATGCGCATATTGCGGTAGAAATCCGGATCTTCCGCAAACAGATCCGGCAGCATGTTCTTCACCCGCAGGTTGAGATCGTAAGCGCGTTTAAAATCGGTCAAACCGCGCAGCAGACTCATCGCCTTGGTTTTATCGATGCCGATGCTGAACAGGAATAACAGGTTATAAGGCCCGGTTTTTTCCACTACGATACCGCGTTCGTCCAGATACTTCGCCACCAGCGCCGCCGGTATCCCGCTCTCTTCCAGCATGCCCAGTTCATTCATGCCCGGCGTCAGGATAGTGACCTTGATCGGATCGAGGTACATGTGGTTGCTGTCGGTGTTGCCGAAACCGTGCCAATTATCATCCGGGTTCAGCGGCCAACACTGCGCCTCGTCGATCTCCTCCGGCTGCCAGATGTCGAAGAACCAGCTATCGCTCTCCTCTCGCAACCGCTGTACCTCACGGCGGAAATGCAGTGCGCGCTCCACCGAACGATTTATCAATCGCCGCCCCGGATTGCCGCGCAGCATGGCTGCGGCAGTCTCCATCGATGCTACGATGCCGTAATTCGGCGAGGTGGTGGTGTGCATCATATAGGCTTCGTTAAAGGTGCTTTCGTCGTAGTCACCCTTAATGTGAATCATTGAGGCCTGCGAAAACGCCGCCAGCAGTTTGTGCGTAGACTGGGTTTCGTAGATAACCTTGCCGGGCGTGCGCTCGCCGCTCATACCGCTCTTGCCGTCGTAAATGGGATGGAAGTTGGTATAGGGCACCCAGGCCGAATCAAAGTGAATTGAGGGTACGTCCAGCGTCTGTTTGATGTAGTCGGTGTTGTACAACAAACCGTCATAAGTGGAGTTGGTGATCACCGCATGTACCGGCCAACTGGCGTTAGCCGTTGCCGCGACCCGGCCGGCAATGCTCTCGCGAGTAAATTCATGCTGCGGAATACCGCCGAGAATGCCATAGGCATTACGCAGCGGACGCAGGTAGATAGGCACGATATCGCTCATCATCAGCAAATGGCATAAGGATTTATGGCAGTTGCGGTCAATCAATACCGTGCTACCGGTCGGCGCCGAATACATTCCGACTATCTTGTTGGCGGTGGAGGTGCCGTTGGTCACCAGATAACTCTGCTCGGCGTTAAAGGTACGGGCAATATACTCTTCGGCTTCCAGATGTGGACCGGTGTGATCCAGCAGCGATCCCAGTTCTGTCACAGAGATCGAGACATCTGCTTTTAGCGTGTTGGCACCAAAAAAGTCGTAAAACAGACAGCCGACCGGGCTTTTCTGAAAGGCAGTGCCAGCCATATGGCCTGGAGTACAGAAAGTGTATTTCCCTTCGCGCACATAGTTGAACAGCGCCTTGGTCAAAGGAGGCGTAATGGTATCTATGTATTCGGCGGTGTACTGCTGAATACGCTGTGCAATATCATCCGCCGCGTTTAGAGCGTACTCAAAGAAATACAGCGCCATGCGCATTTCATGCAGGCTGACGTCGAAGGTGGAATGGGTGTTGATGAAGGCATACAACGGCAGATATTCATTCAACTCATTGATATTGCTGCACAGCTCCAGACTGTAGTCGTCCCAGTCAAAAATCACCCCACAAATGCGCGCATTGGCTTCGACCAGTTTTAACAGATCGCCGCTGTTTTTCGGATAGACCAGTTGGAAATCCATTGCAGCCAGTGCGGTGTGAAGTTCGCGGATCGGCTCGTCTTTGTAATAAACGCCCGCTGGGCTCATGATCGCGATGATATTCAACGGCTGCTCCTGTCAGTTAACCACCAATCGTCTATAACAACATGAAAAAACCGTGCTGTGTACCCCAAAGCCCCCTTTTCATCAGCCAAAAAAAAACCGCCCAAATGAAGGCGGTTTCTTGTAACGCATAACAAAACTCAGCAGTAGCCGTAGTTCATCAGGCGCTGGTAACGACGGTTGCGCAACTCTTCGTTGTTCAGGCCATCGAGATCTTTCAGGTCAGCCAGCAACTGTGCTTTCAGCGTCGCAGCCATCGCAGGAACGTCACGGTGAGCAGAGCCCAAAGGCTCCGGGATCACCGAATCGATCAGCTTAAGCTCTTTCAGACGCGGTGCAGTAATGCCCATCGCTTCTGCAGCCAGAGGTGCCTTATCAGCACTCTTCCACAGGATGGAGGCACAGCCTTCCGGTGAGATCACCGAATAGGTGCTGTACTGCAGCATATTCACTTTGTCGCCAACGCCGATGGCCAATGCACCGCCAGAACCGCCTTCGCCGATCACGGTGCAGACAACCGGGATGTTCAGACGAGACATTTCACGCAGGTTATGGGCAATCGCTTCTGACTGGCCGCGTTCTTCCGCGCCCACGCCCGGGTATGCCCCTGGGGTGTCGATGAAAGTGATCAACGGCAGCTTGAAGCGAGAAGCCATTTCCATCAGGCGCAACGCTTTGCGGTAGCCTTCCGGTGCCGGCATGCCGAAGTTACGGCGGATTTTCTCTTTGGTTTCGCGGCCTTTCTGGTGACCGATGATCATCACCGGGCGACCATCCAGACGCGCAATACCACCGACAATCGCTTTATCATCGGCATAGGCGCGATCGCCAGCCAGTTCTTCGAAGTCGGTGAAGATGTGTTTGATATAATCCAGGGTATAAGGACGGCGTGGGTGGCGTGCCAATTGAGCAACTTGCCAAGCCCCAAGATCGGAAAAAATCTTGCGCGTCAGCTCAACGCTCTTTTCACGAAGGCGCTGAACCTCTTCGTCCAGATTAATATCTAATTTTTCGTCTTGACGGCTGACTGCAGTCAGCGAGTCAATTTTCGCTTCCAGCTCTGCAATCGGCTGTTCAAAATCAAGAAAATTCAGACTCATAGCATTCCTATTTTAGTCAAATTCCAGTTCCACCTGCTCATTACCTACCAAAGTCCGCAAATCTATCAATAAGCGGTCGGTGGGCGTCACGCGCCAGGTTGCGCCAAAACGCAGCTTGGCCCGCGCATCTTCCCGTTGATAGTAAAGATGCACTGGAATCGTCCCCGAGCGATGGGGTTCCAAAGACTGACGGAGACGGTTCAAAAGCTGGTCATCAATTTGCCTGTCCGTCAGCGAGATAGCAAGTCCGCGAGCGTATTTTTCACGGGCTTCGCTGATGTCCATTAGCTCGCGGGCAGTCATTTTAAGCCCACCGCTAAAGTCATCAAAGCTGACCTGTCCACTGGCGATCAGGATACGGTCTTTTTCCAATAAATGCTGGTATTTTTCTAACGCATCGGTGAATAACATCACTTCCAGACGGCCTGAACGGTCATCCAGCGTACAAATTCCGATGCGATTACCTCGCTTGGTGACCATAACCCGTGAGGCGATCACCAGCCCAACGGCGGTCGTCATCTTGCCCCGATCCGTCGGGTGCATATCTTTCAAACGCTGGCCACCGGCATAGCGTTCGATTTCCTTCAGGTACTGGGTGATCGGGTGGCCAGTAAGGTACAACCCCAGCGTTTCCCGTTCACCGTCCAGCACCACCTGCTCCTGCCAGAGGGGCACGTTGGCGTAGGATTGCTCCACCTGCTCCGGCGCTTCGGCCAGTACGCCAAACATGTCCACCTGGCCGATCGCTTCGGCTTTGGCATGCTGATCGGCCGCTTTCAACGCATCGGGTAATGAGTTCATCAGCGCGGCGCGGTGCGGCCCAAGGCGGTCGAATGCCCCGGACATGATCAGCTTTTCCAGAATGCGGCGGTTCAGTTTTTTGATATCTGAGCGAGCACACAGATCGAACAAGTCTTTGAAGTAGCCCTGCTCACCACTGTTACGCGCTTCAAGAATGGCTTCAATCGGCCCTTCCCCGACGCCCTTGATAGCGCCGATGCCGTAAACGATCTCGCCTTCATCGTTAACGTGGAAATGGTACTGCCCGCTGTTGATGTCCGGCGGCAGGATTTTCAGGCCCATACGCCAACATTCATCCACCAACCCGACCACTTTATCGGTGTTGTCCATATCGGCGGTCATTACCGCCGCCATAAACTCGGCTGGATAGTGCGCCTTCAGCCACAATGTCTGGTATGACACCAGCGCATAGGCGGCGGAGTGCGATTTGTTGAAGCCGTAACCGGCGAATTTCTCCACCAGGTCAAAGATTTTTACCGACAGTTCACCGTCGATACCGCGTGATTTTGCCCCATCTTCGAAACCGCCACGCTGCTTGGCCATCTCGACCGGGTTCTTTTTACCCATCGCACGACGCAACATGTCCGCGCCGCCCAGCGAATAGCCGGCCAGCACCTGGGCAATCTGCATTACCTGTTCCTGGTACAGGATGATGCCGTAGGTAGGCTCCAGCACCGGCTTGAGCGACTCATGCTGCCACTGGATATCCGGGTAAGAGATCTCTTCACGACCGTGCTTACGGTCAATAAAGTTATCTACCATGCCGGACTGCAACGGCCCAGGGCGGAACAGCGCCACCAGGGCGATCATATCTTCGAAGCAGTCGGGCTTCAGGCGTTTGATCAAGTCTTTCATGCCGCGCGATTCAAGCTGGAAGACCGCAGTGGTCTCCGAACGCTGCAGCATGTCGAAGCTTTTCTTGTCTTCGAGCGGGATAGCGGCGATATCGATCGGTTCCAGCCCGGTCTTCGCGCGGCGGGCGTTGATCATCGCCAACGCCCAGTCGATGATGGTCAGGGTACGCAGACCGAGGAAGTCGAACTTCACCAGCCCGGCGTATTCCACATCGTTCTTGTCAAACTGGGTTACCGGATGCTGGCCTTCCGCATCGCAGTACAAGGGGGCGAAGTCAGTGATTTTGGTCGGTGCTATCACAACACCACCGGCGTGCTTACCGGCGTTACGCGTCACCCCTTCCAGCTTGCGCGCCATGTCGATCAGCGCTTTGACTTCCTCATCAGCCTCGTAAATTTCCGGTAACTGCGGCTCGGCGGCAAAGGCTTTCTCCAGCGTCATACCTGGATCGGGTGGCACCAGCTTGGAGATACGATCGACGAAGCCATACGGGTGACCCAGCACGCGGCCCACGTCGCGAATAACCGCTTTCGCCGCCATGGTACCGAAGGTAATGATCTGGGATACCGCCTCACGGCCGTACATCTCCGCCACGTGATCAATCACCAGATCGCGTTTTTCCATGCAGAAGTCGACGTCGAAGTCGGGCATCGAAACACGTTCCGGGTTAAGGAAACGTTCGAACAGCAGGTCAAATTCCAGCGGATCAAGATCGGTGATTTTCAGCGCATAGGCCACCAGTGAACCGGCACCAGAACCACGGCCTGGCCCGACCGGCACGTCGTTGTCCTTCGACCACTGGATAAACTCCATCACGATCAGGAAGTAGCCCGGGAAGCCCATCTGGTTGATTACTTTCAGCTCAATATCCAGACGTTCGTCGTATTCAGGGCGGCGCTGGGCACGCACCTCCGGATCCGGGAACAAGAACTCCAGTCGATCTTCCAGCCCTTCCTTCGACTTAAGGACCAGGAAGTCCTCGGTAGTCATATCACCGGTTGGGAACTGCGGCAGGAAGTATTCGCCAAGGCGAATAGTCACGTTACAACGCTTGGCGATCTCTACGCTGTTGAGCAACGCCTCCGGGATGTCGGCAAACAGCTCACACATCTCGTCTTCGTCACGCATGTATTGCTGCGAGGTGTAGTTACGCGGGCGCTTGGGATCATCGAGCGTGAAACCGTCGTGGATGGCAACGCGGATCTCGTGGGCGTCAAAGTCATCTGCGACCAGAAAACGCACATCGTTGGTGGCCACTACCGGCAGCCCACGTTCGGTCGCCAGGGCTACCGCTGCATGCAGGTAGTTTTCTTCGTCCGGCCGACCGGTACGGATCAGTTCAAGATAGTAACTGTCGGGGAAGTACTGCTGATAGAACTCCAGGCACTGCTCCACCTGCGGCTGGTTGCCGCGCAGCAGAAACTTGCCGACGTCGCCCTGACGGGCGCCAGAGAGCAGAATGAGCCCTTCACGGTGCTCAATCAGCCAGTCGCGATCGATGATCGGGCCGGCGGCGCCGTAACCACGCTGATAGGCGCGGGAAATCAGCAGCGTCAGGTTTTGGTAACCTTCATTATTGGCGGCCAGTACGGTGAGCTGCGCCAGCTCGTCGCCCAGCACTTCACTTTGCACATGAAAATCCGCGCCGATGATCGGTTTGATCCCGGCGCCGTGCGCGCTGCCATAAAACTTCACCAGGCCACACAGATTGGTAAAGTCGGTAATTGCCAAAGCGGGCATGGCTAACGCGGCGGCTCTTTTCACCAACGGTCCGATCTTGGCTAATCCATCAATCATGGAGTAGTCGCTATGAACGCGCAGGTGAATAAAACGAGGTTCGGCCATATCCAGATACCTGAATCTAGGGGTTCAGCGAACTGAACCCGGGTTAACTCTATCGCTAGGGCCGGCAGATTACAGCGCCAGCACCCTTCTAACCGGGGCAAAGCTGCGGCGATGATGCTCGGTCGCACCCAGCGCGGCCAGCCGCTCCAGATGGAAAGCGGTTGGGTAGCCTTTATGCTGCGCAAAACCGTAGTCCGGGAATTCCCGATCCAACTCGGTCATTTCGCGATCACGCGTTACCTTCGCCAGAATGGACGCGGCGCTGATTTCTGCCACGCGGCTATCGCCCTTCACCACCGCCTGCGAACGCATCGGTAATTTAGGACAACGGTTACCGTCGATCAATACCATGTCCGGCGCGATATGCAATCCGGCAACCGCTCGCTGCATCGCCAGCATGGTGGCATGCAGAATATTCAGTTGATCGATCTCGTCCGGCTCGGCTCGCCCCAGACTCCAGGAAAGTGCCTTTTCGACGATTTCGTCATACAGCGCCAGGCGGCGCTTTTCACTGAGTTTTTTCGAGTCCGCCAGCCCAACGATTGGCCGCGCAGGATCGAGGATCACTGCGGCGGTCACTACCGCCCCGACCAAAGGGCCACGGCCGACTTCGTCCACGCCGGCAATCAGCGTGGCGACAGGATAAATGAAGGGTTCAATCATGCTTTTGCCAGCTCCAACACAGCCTGAGCGGCCTGTTCATCGGCACCACAACGGATGCTTTGGTGCAGGGTAAGGAAAGTCTGTTTCAGTTCGTCGGTTTGCGGACTGTCTTCCAGCAACGGCATGACCGATGCCGCCAACTTGTCCGGCACGCAGTCGTGCTGCAACAGTTCGGTGACGATCTCACGACCGGCCAACAGGTTGGGCAGCGAGACATAGGGAGTCTTCACCAACCTCTGCGCTATCCAGAAGGTAAAGGGCTTCATGCGGTAACCCACCACCATCGGGCATTTGGCCAGCATGCACTCCAGTGCCGCCGTCCCTGAGGCCAGTAAAGCTGCGTCGCTGGCGATCATCGCCTCACGGCCCTGGCCATTGAGTAAATGGACCCTTAACTCAGGTGCCACTTCCGCCTTGATGCGTTCGAACTGCTCGCGTCGCTTGGCGTTAACCAACGGCACCACCAGTTCCAGCTCCGGATAGCGGGTACGCAGCAACTGGGCCGTCTTCAGAAAATCAGCGCTCAGCATCTCGACTTCCGCGCCGCGGCTGCCCGGCAGCAGGGCCAGACAACGCGCATCAGCGGCAATGCCCAGTTTAGCGCGCGCAGCCAGTTTGTCCGGTTGCAGAGGCATGGCGTCAGCCATGGTATGACCGATAAACCGACAGGGAACGTTGAAACGATCGTAAAACGCTTTTTCGAAAGGGAGAAACGCCAACACCAGATCGGTGGCTTTGCCTATTTTGAAAACGCGCTTTTGACGCCAGGCCCAGACGGAGGGGCTGACATAATGAATGGTGCGGATACCACGCTGTTTCAGGCGACCTTCCAGGGTGATATTGAAGTCCGGCGCGTCGATACCCACAAACACGTCAGGCGCGAGATCGCTGAACCGGCGGGTAAGATCCTTGCGGATCTTTAACAGGCGTGGCAGGCGCTCAAGCACCTCGACCACGCCCATTACCGCCAGCTCTTCCATTTCGTACCAGGTTTCGCAGCCTTCGGCCTGCATCAGCGGGCCGGCGACGCCAACAAAACGCGCGTCGGGGATCTGCGCCTTGAGCGCGCGAATTAAACCGGCGCCAAGAATATCACCGGAAGTTTCTCCGGCGACCAATCCGATGGTCAATGGGCGATTTTGCATAGGTCAGCGAATAATACCGCGGGTGGAACGACCAAAGAAATCAAGGAACTGCTGCACCACTGGCTGTTCTTTCGCCAGGGCTTCGATTTCTGTTTTCGCTTCATCCAGCGTTTTCTCGCTGCGATAAAGAATTTTGTAGGCGTTACGGATAGCCTGCATTTCATCTTTATCAAAACCACGACGCTTCAGGCCAACGGCGTTAACACCGAATGGCGTGGCGTGGTTACCCTGCGCAATGACAAAAGGTGGCACGTCCTGAGCAACGCCGGAACAACCGCCAACCATCACGTGAGTCCCGATAATGCAGAACTGATGAATAGCCGTCATACCACCGATAATGGCATGATCGTCAATTTCCACATGGCCGGCCAGCGTGGCGTTGTTTGCCAGGATACAGGAGTTACCCACCACGCAGTCGTGCGCGACATGCACGTTAACCATCAGCAGGTTGTCATTACCTACTTTGGTCAAACCGGTGCCCTGCGCCGTACCGCGATGAATGGTGACGCTTTCGCGGATGCGGTTGCGATCGCCAATCTCGACACGCGTCGGTTCACCCGCGTATTTCAGATCCTGATTCACTTCGCCAATAGAGGCGAACTGATAGATCTGATTATCGCGGCCGATTTTGGTCAAGCCATTCACCACAATGTGGGACTTCAGTACCGTGCCTTCGCCGATTTCCACCTGGGAGCCGACGTAGCAGAAGGGACCGATGTGCGCACCAGCGCCGATAACGGCGCCTTCTTCAATAATCGCGCTAGGATGGATAAAGGCGGTTTTGTCGATCACGGATTAGGCCTCCCGGCTGCGCGCACACATCATGGTTGCTTCGCAGACAATTTTGCCGTCGACGGTCGCCACGCCTTTAAAGCGCGTCAAACCACGACGAGTTTTCTCAAAGGTGACTTCCATGATCATTTGATCACCAGGCACTACCGGGCGTTTGAAGCGAGCTTCGTCGATACCGGCAAAGTAATACAACTCGCCCGGCTCCAGTTTGCCGACGCTTTTAAACGCCAGAATACCGGTGGCCTGCGCCATGGCTTCCAGAATCAATACGCCTGGAAAAATCGGCTTACCAGGGAAGTGTCCCTGGAAAAACGGCTCATTTACAGATACGTTCTTCACCGCACGCAGGAATTTGTGCTCCTCAAACTCGAGGACGCGATCAACCAGCAAGAACGGGTAACGGTGAGGAAGCAACTCTAAAATTTCTGCAATATCCAGAGTATGAGTGTCAGTAGTCAAAATACTCTTCCTGTCTCTAAAAACTGATGGCATCAACAACACGGCCTGCGCTGCCCCCAATAAGGGGGAAGTCATGCAGGCCGCAAATTAACAACTCTTTGCGCTTTTGGTCTCATGACCAACGCGTTTCGTTTTGTACCCAGCGAGGCGGGCGGTAGTGATTAGTCTTTTCCGACTTTTCGTTCGACAGCTTTTAAGCGCTTGCTAATCTCATCGATATTCATCACCAACGCAGCGGTTTTACGCCAAACTTTGTTGGGTTGTAACGGAATGCCCGAAGAGTATACCCCAGGTTCGGTGATTGGTCGCATAACCATTCCCATTCCGGTGACAACAACCTTGTCGGCGATCTCCATGTGACCGTTGATCACGCTGGCTCCGCCGATCTGGCAGTAGCGGCCGATTTTCAGGCTGCCCGCCATGATAACACCGCCGGCAACAGCAGTATTGTCGCCAATCACCACGTTATGTGCAATCTGGCATTGGTTGTCGATGATAACACCATTCCCGATCTGGGTGTTATCCAGCGCGCCGCGGTCAATGGTGGTGCAAGCGCCAATCTCGACGCGATCGCCGATAATTACCGTGCCCAACTGAGGGATTTTGATCCACTCACCACGTTCGTTGGCATAGCCGAAACCATCAGCACCAATCACAGTACCTGATTGGATCAGGCAGCGTTGGCCGATCTCGACTTCATGATAAATCGTTACGTTCGCCCACAGACGCGTACCCGCGCCAATGCGTGCACGTTTGCCGATGAAGCAGCCAGGGCCGATAACCACGTTATCGCCAAGCACTGCGCCCGACTCGATCACCGCATTGGCACCAATGGCAACATGCTGACCCAGAGTGGCTTCAGGTGAGATAACCGCGCTTGGAGCGATATCCTGAGCCGGGGACGGCGTAGTATCCATCAGTTGCGCCATGCGCGCGTAAGTCAGGTAAGGATTTTTAACCACCAGCGCCGCAGAACGACAGTGTGGTAAATCCGCCTCGGTAAGCACTACTGCGCTTGCCTGGCAGGAAGCCAGCTGCTCTTGATAGCGGCTGTTTGACAAAAACGTGATTTGGCCAGCCTGTGCCGAATGCATAGAAGCAATGCCGGTGATGACGAGATCGCCATCACCGTGCAATTGTGCATCCAACTGCTGCGCTAGATCAGCCAGTCGAATTGAAGGCATGTTGTTATTTAACCTGTTTCAGCACGTCAGCAGTGATGTCTTTAGAAGTCCCTGCGTAGGCAACAGCGTTAGCATCGATAACTACGTCGTAGCCTTCTTTGCTGGCAACAGATTTCACAGCGTCCTGAATACGGCTCAGGATTTTGTTACGCTCTTCCATCTGACGGCGACGGTTGTCCTGCTCAAAAGCCTGTGCTTTCTGAGAGAACTGCTCGCGCTGTGCCATCACGTCTTTTTCCAACTTGCTGCGATCGCTGGCTTTCATGGTAGCGCCATCACGCTGCAAACGTTGCATTTTGGTCTGAAGGCTACGCTCCATAGTCTGAAGCTCACCCGCACGGCCTTTAAACTCGTTTTCCAGCTGTTTAGCTACGGTTTCACGAGCCGGCAACTGTTGGAAAATGCTGGAGACGTTAACTACAGCGATCTTATCTGCTGCCTGAACGCCAGCTGAAGCAGCCATTGCTAAACCGAGGCCTGCGGCACACAACCACTTTTTCACTATAAACTCCTTACCATCACCCATTTGTGTCATATGACACTTGAAGTACACAATCTGCCAGACTTATCCCGCAAAACAATGAGAATCATCTCTCTGTGCTCGGACGGGCGCCTGGCATTTGCGATTCTTAATAACTGCTATGCCCAGAAGCCGGACCTGTTACCAGGTCTTGCCAATGTTAAACTGGAACTGTTCGGACTTGTCGCCTTCGTATTTCTTGATCGGGTTGGCATAAGAGAACACCAACGGACCCAAAGGTGACATCCACTGCAAGGCGATACCGGCAGAAACGCGGATGTTGCTCGCCTTACTGTAGTCCGGAATATCGTACATGCTGGTCTGCGCAGTATTCTGCCAGTTGGTATCCCACACGGTACCCGCATCCATGAACAGTGAAGTACGCACCGAGTTGGCGTATTTCTCACTGATAAATGGCGTTGGTGTGATCAGCTCCATACTGGCGACAGCCATGGCGTTACCGCCCACTGCGTCGTCCGAATTACAAATCGGGGTACCGTTACTACAGCCATACGAATTGGAGTTGTAGTATGCCGCTTTTGGACCAATGGTGTTGGAGCCGAAACCACGCACGGTGCTGGAACCACCGGCATAGAAGTTTTCGTAGAACGGCATTTCTTTGCCGCCCAGACCATCTGCATAACCCAGACGGCCACGACCCAACAGCACCCAGGTGCGGTCATCATTGATCGGAACATACTGCACGCTGTCTAACGTCAACTTGTAGTATTCGTTATCCGAGCCTGGAATGGTGACTTTACCATTGAGCGTAGTGCGGTTACCCGAGGTTGGGAAATAGCCACGGTCAAGGTTGTTATAGGTCCAACCCAGGTTCAGCGTGAAGTCATCGGCAGAATAACTGGCGCGATCGGTGGTGTTAGGGTTCAGACCCATCGAGTCCAGATAACGCCACATGGCAATCTGCGGCTGCATGTTGGACAAACCGTTATGCACGTAACCCAGGCCGGTACGCAACGAGTTGTTTTCGTTGATCGGGAAGCCCAGGGTACCGTCTATACCGTAACTCTTGTTGGTATAGTCGGACAGGTCCGCGTCATCGGCTTTAAAGTCGTTGTAGAAGATACGGCCACCCAAACTCACACCGTCAACGGTGAAGTACGGGTTGGTTACCGACAGCTCGGTGTAGGTCTGGTAATCGTTCTTGGTACCGCTGATGCCGACGGAATAGCCGGTCCCCAGCCAGTTGTCCTGCTGAACGCCCGCCTGGAAGCTCACGCCGCTCTCGGTGCCGTAGCCAACGCCGAAGTTGAAGGTACCGGTGTTACGCTCTTTCACCTTATAGGTGACATCAACCTGATCTGCAGTACCTGGCACGCGCTGGGTTTCCACATCTACCGTTTCAAAATAGCCCAAACGGTTCAGACGTTCTTTGCCCTGCTCTACCTGTGCATTGCCCAGCCACGCACCTTCCATCTGACGCATTTCACGGCGCAGTACGGAATCTTTACTGGTGTCGTTGCCTTCAAACTTGATGCGACGGACATAGAAACGGTTACCCGCATCAATATTCACGTGCAGCTTCACGGTTTTATCCGCGTCGTTGATTTCAGGCTGGGTAGAAACACGCGGGTAAGCGTAACCGTAACGGCCCAACATCGTTTTGATGTTGTCTTCCATTTTGGTTACTTTACTGCCGTTATACAGCTCACCTGGCTCAATCTTGGTCAACTGGGCGACTTCCGCCGAGTGGCCGGCCAGATTGCCGTTCACCACCACGTCGGTGAGCTTGTACTGCTCGCCTTCAGTGATATTGATGGTGATATAGATGCCTTTTTTGTCCGGCGTCAGGCTGACCTGAGTCGAATCAATATTAAAGCGCGCGTAGCCGCGGTCCAGATAGAAACTGCGCAGGGTTTCGAGGTCACCCGCCAGCTTTTGCTTCTGGTATTTGCGATCGCCAACCACGTTCCACCACGGCACTTCATCACGCAGTTGGAAGCGTGAAATCAGTTCATCATTGGTGAAGGCATGATTGCCGACAATGTTGATTTGTTGAATCTTGGCGGAAACCCCTTCCGTGAACACCAGTTTCAGGTCAACACGGTTACGCGGCAATGGCGTGACCACGGCTTTCACCGAGGCACTGTATTTACCGACGCTGTAATAGAAGTCTTCCAGCCCTTTTTCAATGCTGGATATCGTGGTGCGGTCGAGCGCTTCGCCAACCCGAACGCCAGAGGCTTCCAGGTTTTGCTTGAGCATGTCATCTTTCACCGACTTGTTGCCGGAGAAAGTGATGCTGGCAATGGTAGGGCGTTCCTTAACCTGAACAATCAGCGTATTACCATCGCGCAGCACGCGAACGTCCTCGAAGTTGCCAGTGGCAAACAAGGCACGGATGGTATTACTGATATCATCGTCAGTGACGGTATCGCCTACGCGAACCGGCATGTTGAGTAACGCCGCACCGACGGCGACTCGCTGCAGGCCTTCGAAATGAATATCCTTCACTACGAACCCGTCTGCACCGTATACGGTGGCGCTGCCAAACAGCAGCGACGCTATGAGCAACTTTTTCATCGCCATCGTTGTTATGCGTTCTTCCTAACCTATCCCCGCCCCTAAAGACGAGAAAAATCATTGAAAAGTGCAAGACCCATTAAAAGCACCAACACGATCGAACCTATGCGGTAACTGTAGTCCTGTACTCGCTCGGAAACCGGCCCACCCTTCAGCTTTTCTATCGCCAGGAAGAGGAGATGCCCACCATCTAACACCGGTAATGGGAACAGGTTGATGATACCCAGGTTGACACTGATCAACGCCAGAAACATCAGATAATACACAAACCCGACCCCAGCTGACGCCCCTGCTCCCTGTGCAATCGAAATCGGGCCACTCAGGTTGTTCAGCTTTACATCACCGGTTATTAATTTACCCAGCATTTTGACCGTAAGGCTCATAAGCTGCCAGGTCTTGTCCCCGGCCTGATACAGCGCCGGGAAAGGTCCATACTGGCGAATCGTCTTATACTCGTCCGGCAGCGGCAACACTTTCGGAATGATGCCGGCAAAACCCACCGATTTGTCTTTTCCCACCGGCTTTGTATCCGGTATCAGCGTCAAAGACAAGGGGGCGCCGTTTCTTTCGATCTCTAAAGCCAGCGGTTGCCCTGGACCGTTGTGTATCCGTTTCACCAACGTTTGCCAACGACCCAATAACTGACCATCGACTTTAACGATCCTGTCCCCCGCTTGTAAACCCGCCTTTTGCGCTGCCGACCCCGGCTGCACTTCGGCAAGGACAGATTCTATCTGCGGGCCGCGCGGAATGATACCCAACGCCACCACGGGATCCTGTTTGTCCGGCTCAAAATTCCACTGGCGCAAATCCAGGGTTTTGGTCACCACACTGGAAGAACCAAACGGCGCGATACCCACCTCGGTTTCTGCGTCGCCAATCTTCGCCACCAGTGCCAGACGAACTGATTCCCAATCAGGCGTTTCGATGCCATCTACGGACTTAAGTTCCATTCCAGGCGAAATTTCAGCGTGAGCTGCAATCGATTGGGGAGCGATTTCACCGATTACCGGGCGGAAACTGGGCACGCCGATAATGAATACCAGCCAGTAAGCAAGGATAGCAAACAGGAAATTGGCGATAGGACCGGCACTGATGATAGCGGCACGCTGCCAAACGGTTTTGTTGTTAAACGCCTGATGACGGAGTTCCGGTGCGACCGAATCAACCCGCTCATCGAGCATCTTCACGTAGCCGCCAAGCGGGATCAGGGCAATCACGTACTCCGTACCCTGACGGTCGGTACGACGCCACAGGGCGCGGCCGAAGCCAATGGAGAAGCGTTCTACACGGACGCCGCAGCGACGGGCGACCCAAAAGTGCCCGAACTCATGCACGGTGATCAATACACCGAGCGCAACAAGAAATGCGACTAAGTTCCAGAGCACGCTAACCATAATCCCTTCACTCCCCGCCGTTGACGGATTAAAACACTAACAGCATCAGGCAGGCAAATACAGGCACTGCTGCGGTCAGGCTATCGATACGATCCAGTATGCCGCCATGACCCGGTATCAAATGACCGCTGTCTTTGATACCCGCTTCGCGTTTGAACATGCTCTCGGTAAGATCGCCCAGCACGGAGGCCAGCACGGCAATCACCGAACAAATCAGTAAGGTTGTCGGCACCACATTGAGCGGGGCATAACGACCAAACAGCCAGGATATCAGGGCCGAAGTAATCAGGCCACCGACCAGCCCTTCCCAGGTTTTCCCCGGAGAAACTTTGGGTGCCAGCTTATGCTTGCCGAACAGTTTGCCGAACATGTAGGCACCGGAATCCGCGCCCCAAACCAGCAACATCACATACAGCAGCCACCAGGCGCCGGTGAAGTGGTTTTGTTCGTAGCCGAACTGACGCAGCGATAGCATACCCCAGAAGAACGGCACTATGGTCAGCAGACCGAAAACCAGACGTATCGGACGTGAGTTACGCCACAGTGCGGCCGAGCCGGGATAAAACAGCACCAGCAACAGCGCCACCAGCCACCAGGCCATTGACAGCCACAGCGAGCCGCCTACCTGAAGTAAATGGACCGACTGATGATAGGCCGGAATACTGAGCATCATCAACGCCAGCAGGAAGCCGCACAATATCGCCAACCAGATGCGCTGCGAGCGGGAGGTAAATCCGGCCAGTTGGCCCCACTCCCAGGCCGCTAACATGCACACCACGAGTGTTACCAGGGCAAAGCCCACCGGCGGCAGCAAAAACAGCGCCGCGATAACAATCGGAATTAAGATCAGAGCAGTTATGAGGCGATACTTCAGCAAAAGTTCCCCCTAGGACGCATTGGCGCCGATAGGTGTTGTTCCCCCGAAGCGACGCTCGCGTTGTGCAAATGCATTCAGCGCACCTTCAAAGACAAGTTCATCAAAATCAGGCCAGAGTACATCAGTAAAGTAAAGTTCGGCATAAGCAATTTGCCACAGCAAGAAGTTACTGATGCGATGTTCGCCACCGGTACGGATCACCAAATCCACCGGCGACAGATCGTTCATGCAGATCCGCTCACCCAGTAACTCTTCACTGATTTGATCCGGACGCAGTGAACCGTCCTTCACCTGCTCAGCCAGTTCCCTTACTCCCTGAATAATATCCCAACGGCCGCCGTAGTTGGCAGCAATGTTGAGCGTCAGGCCATCGTTATTTTCTGTCAGTTGCTCGGAGCGACGGATCCGCTCCTGCAAGCGCGTGCTGAAACGGCTGATATCACCGATCACTCGCAGTCTGACGTTATGTTTATGCAGGCTTTTTACTTCACTGTCCAAGGCGCGGACGAAAAGCTCCATCAAAGCGGAAACTTCCTGCACTGGACGATTCCAGTTCTCGCTGCTGAAGGCATAAAGCGTGAGCGCATCTAAATGGTTGTTGGCGGCAAAACTGACCGCGCGACGCACCGATTTCACCCCTGCTTTATGACCGAAGACACGTAACTTACCCTGACGTTTAGCCCAGCGCCCGTTGCCGTCCATAATAATGGCGACATGTCGTGGCCCCAGAGTGGACAGATTAGCCTCTTGTTGATTTGCGGACGACATAACTCGTACTTATTTCCTCAATAGAAATACAACTGCCCTTCCGGAACATCAGGCCCTTACGCGCAAAAAAAGCCGTGTGCCCGACACGGCTTTTCAGACTGCCTTGCGACAGCCGGTAATCTGCGCTGTACTATCGGCATTCGAGATGTCAATCAGGCCATAATTCAACGGTATAACCGCTGAAAGGTGGCGCAGACTATACCACCTCAGCAAGGCCTGAACAAACGGCCCCACTGCGGCACGCGTAATTTGCGAACAAAATAGGATAATTGCCGGTATCAGTTATGCAGTGATTTAACCAATCCAACCGCAACCTCACGCGCCTGGCGATCTATTTCTAAGACCGCATCAATGCAGGACGGTTCCTGCAGTGACAGCCGTTCGACTACTTTTTGGTTCACTGCCGCAATATCGGTAAAGCGAATCTGCTCCTGCAGGAAAGCCGCCACGGCCACTTCGTTGGCCGCGTTCAGCGCGGTAGTCGCCGCCTGACCGGCATCAAAGGCCTCAATGGCCAGATACAGGCAGGGATAGCGTTCCCGTTCAGGCTCGGCAAAGGTCAGCGAGCCGATGCGGCAGAAATCCAGTGCTTCCACACCAGAATTAACGCGCTGAGGATAAGCCATCGCATGGGCGATCGGCGTACGCATATCCGGCGTGCCCAACTGGGCCAGTACGCTGCCATCGGTGTAACGAACCATCGAGTGGATCACCGACTGCGGATGCAGAATCACTTCCATTTGCTCGGCCGAGGCGTTAAACAGCCAGCGGGCCTCAATATATTCCAGTCCTTTGTTCATCATGGTGGCGGAGTCCACCGAGATCTTGCGCCCCATCGACCAATTGGGATGGGCACAGGCCTGATCCGGCGTCATCGTGGTGAACTGCTCCAGCGGCGTAGTGCGGAACGGGCCGCCAGAACCGGTAAGCACGATGCGCGACACACCATGACTCTCTAATGAAGAGTATCCCAACTGACGCTGAATGCTCTCAGGCAAACTCTGAAAAATGGCGTTATGCTCGCTGTCGAGCGGCAGTAACTGCGTCTTGCTCTGTTGCACCGCGTCCATAAACAGACGCCCGCAGGTGACCAGCGACTCTTTGTTCGCCAGCAGCACCTGCTTGCCGGCACGAATTGCCGCCAACGTTGGCAGCAGTCCGGCAGCGCCCACAATGGCTGCCGTGACCTGGTCGACGTCGTCCAATGCCGCCAACTCACAGGCCGCCTGCTCGCCCGCCATCACCTCGGTGGCAATACCGTTTTCCGCCAGCAGAATACGCAGTTCACGCGCAGCGCCTTCGTCCGCCATCGCGGCATAGGCCGGGCGAAATTCGATGCACTGTTGCGCCATGACCGCGACATTGCGGCCGGCAACCAGCGCTTTAATCGCAAAACGGTCGGGATTTTCCCTGACCACGGCCAGGGTACTGGTCCCCACTGAGCCGGTGGAACCAAGAATAGTCAGTTGCTTCATGAGCTCACTCTGAATAACTGTCTGATGAGATCGGGGTGCTCCAGTGTGTAACCTTGGCCACCACTTGTCCATGATCAATCAGTACGATGAAACGGGATCTGCGCCACAAAAAACAAAGCGCCGCCCAGGCGACGCTTTTTTTCTGCGCGATGCTGATTAGAATTCCATCAGCTCTTTTTCTTTATCCGCCAGAGCGGCATCCAGAAGTTTGATGTAAGCATCGGTCAGTTTCTGAACGTCGTCCTGTGAACGACGATCTTCATCTTCGCTGATTTCTTTGTCTTTCAGCAGCGCTTTAACCTTGTCGTTGGCATCACGGCGCACGTTACGAACCGCTACACGGCCCTGCTCAGCTTCATTACGCACGATCTTGATCAGATCTTTACGGCGCTCTTCGGTCAATGCAGGAAGTGGAACACGGATGTCGCTACCGGCTGAAGATGGGTTCAGACCCAGATCGGAGCTCATGATTGCCTTTTCAACAGCGGCACTGATAGAGCGGTCAAATACGTTAATTTTCAGCGTACGAGAATCTTCTACCGTCACGCTAGCCAGCTGACGCAGCGGCGTAGATGCGCCGTAATATTCAACCATGATGCCGTCCAGGATGCTCGGAGAAGCGCGGCCGGTACGGATTTTACTGATTTGGTTTTTGAATGCTTCTACGCTTTTTTCCATGCGTGAATCAGCATCTTTTCTGATTTCATTAATCACGTTGCGAACCCTTGAAAGCTGGATACTTGGCAGGCCATACCACAGTATAGCCCGTGAATTTTACTCAAGGAAAGCGCGCTACGCCTGGCGTTACCCGCTCCCGCTAAATTTGGCAGACCCGCCTTATTTGCTGATCAGCGTGCCTTCGTTTTCACCCATCACTACCCGGCGCAGAGCACCCGGCTTGTTCATGTTGAATACGCGGATTGGCAGACCGTGATCGCGAGCCAGCGTAAATGCCGCCAGATCCATCACTTTCAGCTCACGTTCCAACACGTCCTGATAGGTTATATGTTCGTACAGTGTGGCATCCGGATTTTTAACCGGGTCAGCGGAGTATACACCATCCACTTTAGTCGCTTTCAATACCACATCCGCTTCAATCTCGATCCCGCGCAGGCACGCCGCAGAATCGGTAGTGAAGAACGGGTTGCCGGTACCGGCGGAGAAGATCACCACGCGATTATTACGCAGCAGGCTGATCGCCTCGGCCCAGCTGTAGTTGTCGCACACGCCGTTCAACGGAATTGCCGACATCAGGCGAGCGTTCACATAGGCACGGTGCAGTGCATCACGCATAGCCAGACCGTTCATCACGGTAGCCAGCATTCCCATGTGGTCGCCCACTACGCGGTTCATGCCAGCTTGTGCCAGGCCCGCGCCGCGGAACAGGTTACCGCCGCCAATAACTACACCGACCTGAATTCCCAGTTCGACCAGCTCTTTAACTTCCTGAGCCATGCGATCCAAAACGCTAGCGTCGATACCAAAACCTTCTGCACCTTGCAGGGCTTCGCCACTCAGTTTAAGCAGAATACGCTGATATACGGGTTTTGCATTGGTTGCCATGGTGATCTGTCCTAAGAAGCAGTATTAGTATTGGGGATTTCAGCCGATGAAACGCGCCTGTGCTGTGTATCATGCCACAGGGCTTGCCACCGGTGTAATTCTGGCTGGATAAAATGGAACCGCCAGACGGCGGCCCCATTAACAGTCATTAAGACTGCTTGCTCATTGCTGCAACTTCAGCAGCAAAGTCGTTCTCAACTTTAGCGATGCCTTCGCCCACTTCGAAGCGGATGAAGTTAACCACGTCAGCGTTGTGCTCTTTCAGCACCTGGCCAACGGTTTTGCTTGGTTCGATAACGAAAGGCTGACCGGTCAGGGAAACTTCGCCGGTGAATTTCTTCATGCGGCCTTCAACCATTTTCTCAGCGATTTCTTTCGGCTTGCCAGACTGCATGGCGATGTCCAACTGAACCTGGTACTCTTTTTCTACCACTTCAGCAGACACGTCTTCAGGCTTAACGAATTCAGGCTTGCTTGCCGCAACGTGCATGGCAATTTGCTTAACCAGCTCTTCGTCAGCACCGGTAGCTGCGATCAGAACGCCGATACGCGCACCGTGCAGGTAGCTACCCAGCACTTCGCCTTCCAGGGAAGCAACGCGACGGATGTTGATGTTCTCACCGATTTTTGCAACCAGCGCTACACGTTCTTCTTCGAACTGTGCTTTCAACACTTCAACGTCAGTGATTTTGCCGGCAAAAGCAGCATCCAGCACTTTGTCAGCGAATGCCTGGAAACCAGCATCTTTAGCTACGAAGTCAGTCTGGCAGTTAACTTCCAGGATCAGACCGTAGTTGCCTTCAATCTTGGTTTTGATCACGCCGTCAGCAGCTACGTTGCCTGCTTTTTTCGCCGCTTTGATCGCACCAGATTTACGCATGTTTTCGATTGCCAGCTCGATGTCGCCGTTAGACTCAACCAGAGCTTTTTTACAATCCATCATGCCAGCGCCAGTACGCTCACGCAGTTCTTTTACCAGAGCAGCGGTAATATCAGCCATTTCTTTTTCCTCGGTTATCTCACGTGGAGACAGTTCTCATTCAGATAAGCAAAGGGGGCCTATAAAGGCCCCCCTAACCAACATATTCAATACCTGGTTAATAAGGGCTCAGTGACGAGCTTGCCTTATTATTCAGCTTCTACGAAGCTTTCTTCCGCTTGAACGGCCAGATCTTGAGAACGACCTTCACGGACGGCGGCAGCAACGGCAGTCAGGTACAATTTGATTGCACGGATTGCATCGTCGTTACCAGGGATGATGAAGTCAACGCCGTCTGGATCGGAGTTGGTATCAACGATAGAGAATACCGGGATACCCAGGTTGTTGGCTTCTTTGATCGCGATGTGTTCGTGATCAGCATCGATTACGAACAGAGCGTCAGGCAGACCACCCATGTCCTTGATACCACCCAGGGAGTTTTCCAGCTTGGCCAGTTCGCGAGTACGCATCAGCGCCTCTTTCTTGGTCAGCTTGTCAAAGGTGCCATCTTGAGACTGGATTTCCAGATCTTTCAAACGCTTGATTGACTGACGAACGGTTTTCCAGTTAGTCAGCATGCCGCCCAACCAGCGATGGTTCACGAAGAACTGGTCGCAGCCGGTAGCATATTCTTTTACCGCTTCGCTTGCTGCGCGCTTGGTACCAACGAACAGGATCTTACCTTTACGGGAAGAGATCTTGGTCAGTTCAGCCAGTGCTGCGTTGGCCATTGGTACGGTTTTTTCCAGGTTGATGATGTGAACCTTGTTACGTGCGCCGAAGATGAAAGGCTTCATTTTCGGGTTCCAGTAACGGGTCTGGTGACCAAAGTGTACACCGGCCTGGAGCATGTCGCGCATGGAAACAGTTGCCATGATTAAACCTCTATAGAGTTAGTTGGGGTTATGCCTCCACGTATCCCATAACGCCGACCCTGGCGGTGATAAATCACCTCAGGGCACCCCGGCGGATGTGCCGATACGTGTGTGTTATTTACACAAAGTGAGTGCAGTTAAAGTATTTTCGGCCTATTCCGCCATTATCACAAGGAAGATGTGCGGATCTGCCGGCGCGCTTTATACCATAAACCCACCCCGGACACCAACTTTTGTTGCCAGGCGCAGGCCGGCGAGAAATCAAATTTGGCAGCCTCAGGCCGGGCTGATACCATAAGAGACTGCTTCTTATTTCTTTCTGTTGTCGGCGAGCACGACACCTGCGGACGAATTTCATGGCAATCTCAATTAAAACACCTGATGACATCCAAAAAATGCGCGTGGCCGGCCGACTGGCTGCCGAAGTGCTGGAAATCATTGAGCCGCACGTCAAACCTGGCGTGACCACCGGCGAACTCGATCGTATCTGTCACGATCACATCACCAACCAGCAGCAGGCGATCTCTGCCTGTCTGGGCTACCACGGTTTCCCGAAATCCGTGTGTATCTCGGTGAATGAAGTGGTCTGCCACGGCATCCCGAGCGATGACAAAGTCCTGAAAGACGGCGACATCGTTAATATCGACGTTACCGTCATCAAAGACGGTTTCCACGGTGATACTTCTAAAATGTTCATCGCCGGTAAACCGACCATTCTGGGCGAGCGCCTGTGCCGCATCACTCAGGAAAGCCTGTATCTGTCGCTGAAAATGGTGAAGCCGGGTATCCGCCTGCGCACGCTGGGCAAAGAGATCCAGAAATTCGTCGAGGCCGAGAATTTCTCGGTGGTTCGCGAGTACTGCGGCCACGGCATTGGCGAAGTGTTCCACGAGGAACCGCAGGTGCTGCACTATGACGCTGACGACGGCGGCGTGGTGTTGCAGGCTGGTATGGCCTTCACCATCGAGCCGATGGTCAATGCCGGTGATTACCGCATTCGCACCATGAAAGACGGCTGGACGGTAAAAACCAAAGATCGCAGCTTGTCGGCGCAGTATGAGCATACTATTGTGGTCACGGATAACGGCTGCGAGATAATGACGTTGCGCAAGGATGACACCATCCCCAACATCATTACGCACGAGATGTAGGCGCCGCGGCGTTTTGCCGCGATGCATGATGTCACAGGCCGGCTTTTGCCGGCCTTTTTTATGGGCTGCGTATTATGTCTGAAAACTTTCGCCAACAAGACACCTCGGTCATTTCGCCACAGGCCGTACCGGTGCAGCCTGAATATCCCAACGCCTATGGCGATGAGGAGATTAACTGCATCGCGCTGAAACAACGCCTGGAGCAGTTCCAATTATGGCTGGCGGCAGCGTTCAACGCCGGTTCCAGCGCCGAAAGCCTGGTAGCGGCCCGCAGTGACTTTATCGACCGCCTGCTGCGCCGCCTGTGGGTCTTCTACGGGTTCGAGGATATTCCGGAAACCGCGCTGGTTGCCGTTGGCGGCTATGGCCGTGGCGAGCTGCACCCGCTCTCGGACATTGACGTGCTGGTGCTCAGCCAGCGCCGCCTGAATGAACAGCAATCCCAACGCGTGGGGGAATTTATCACCCTGCTGTGGGATCTGAAGCTGGAAGTCGGCCACAGTGTGCGAACCCTGGAAGAATGCCTGCTGGAAGGGCTGGCGGACCTGACCGTCGCCACCAACCTGATTGAATCGCGGATGATCTGCGGCGATGTCGCACTGTTTCTGCAAATGCAAAAACATATCTTCAGCGATGGCTTCTGGCCCTCCCCGCAATTTTTCCACGCCAAGGTGGTTGAGCAGCAGGAACGCCATCAGCGATACCACGGTACCAGCTACAACCTGGAACCGGATATCAAGAGCAGCCCCGGTGGCCTGCGCGATATTCACACTTTGCTGTGGGTGGCGCGTCGTCACTTTGGCGCCACCTCGCTGGACGAAATGGTCGGCTTCGGCTTTCTCACTCAGGCCGAGCGCAACGAGCTGAACGAATGCCAGAGCTTCCTGTGGCGCATCCGCTTCGCACTGCACCTGGTGCTGCCGCGCTACGACAACCGTTTACTGTTCGATCGCCAGCTCAACGTGGCACAGTTACTGCGTTATGAGGGGGAAGGCAACGAACCGGTTGAACGCATGATGAAGGATTTTTATCGCATGACGCGCCGCGTCGGCGAGCTGAATCATATGCTGCTGCAGCTGTTCGACGAGGCAATTCTGGCGCTGGACGCGACGGAAAAACCACGTCCTCTGAACGACGATTTCCAACTGCGTGGCGATCTGATCGACCTGCGTGATGAAACGCTGTTTATCCGCCAGCCGGAATCCATCATGCGGATGTTCTACCTGATGGTACGCAACCGCGAGATCAAAGGCATTTATTCCACCACAGTGCGCCAGCTGCGTCATGCGCGCCGCCATTTGAAGCAGCCGCTCTGCACCATTCCTGAGGCACGTGAACTGTTTATGGCCATTCTGCGCCACCCCGGCGCGGTCTCCCGGGCGTTGGTGCCGATGCACCGCCACAGCGTGCTGTGGGCCTATATGCCGCAGTGGGGCAAAATCGTCGGGCAAATGCAGTTCGATCTGTTCCACGCCTACACCGTCGACGAACACACCATTCGCGTCCTGCAAAAGCTGGAAAGCTTTGCCGATGCCGAAACGCGACCGCGCCATCCGCTGTGTGTCGAGCTGTATCCACGCCTGCCGAATCCGGAACTGCTACTGCTGGCCGCCCTGTTCCACGATATCGCCAAAGGGCGCGGCGGCGACCATTCGATCCTCGGTGCGCAGGACGTGCTGGAGTTCGCCGAAGTCCATGGGCTGAATTCCCGCGAGGCCCAACTGGTCGCCTGGCTGGTGCGTTGTCATCTGCTGATGTCGGTGACCGCCCAACGCCGCGACATTCAGGATCCGACCGTTATTCAGCAGTTCAGCGCCGAAGTGCAGAGCGAAACCCGTCTGCGTTATCTGGTCTGCCTGACGGTGGCGGATATCTGCGCCACCAACGAAACCCTGTGGAACAGTTGGAAACAGAGCCTGTTGCGCGAGCTGTATTTTGCCACCGAAAAACAGCTGCGCCGCGGCATGCAAAACAGCCCGGACCTGCGCGAACGCGTACGTCATCATCGCCTGCAGGCTTTGGCGTTGCTGCGCATGGACAATATCGACGAGGAGGCGCTGCACCGCATCTGGAGCCGCTGTCGCGCCGATTACTTCCTGCGTCATTCACCCAACCAGCTAGCCTGGCATGCGCGCCATTTGCTGGCCCATGACTCCACCAAACCGCTGGTGCTGGTCAGCCGGCAGGCCACGCGCGGCGGCACCGAAATTTTCATCTGGAGCCCTGACCGCCCTTACCTGTTTGCCGCCGTGGCCGGGGAGATGGATCGCCGTAACCTGAGCGTACATGACGCGCAGATCTTCACTAATCGTGACGGCATGGCAATGGATACCTTTATCGTACTGGAGCCGGACGGCAGCCCGCTGGCCCAGGACCGCCACACGGCGATCCGCCACGCACTGTTGCAGGCCATTACCCAGCGGGAATATCAGCCGCCGCGCGTGCGCAGGCCGTCTTCCAAGCTGCGTCATTTTAGCGTGCCGACCGAAGTCAGTTTCCTGCCGACCCATACCGACCGTCGCAGCTATCTGGAACTGACCGCACTCGACCAGCCCGGTCTGTTGGCTCGGGTGGGCGAAGTGTTCGCCGATCTCAACCTGTCGCTGCACGGCGCACGCATCTCCACTATCGGCGAACGGGTTGAGGATTTATTTATTCTGGCCGACAGCGATCGACGCGCCCTTAACCCGGAAACGCGCAGAAAGTTGGAACAACGGTTGACAGAGGCCCTCAATCCAAACGATAAAATGTGATACAAGTAACTTTTTCGTAGACAACATCAGGACAGAGAACAGCATGCAGCAATTACAAAACGTTATTGAAAACGCCTTCGAACGCCGTGCGGAAATCACCCCGGCGAACGCAGACACCGTAACGCGCGAAGCGGTAAACCAGGTGATCGCCCTGCTGGACAGCGGCGCCCTGCGCGTTGCCGAGAAGATTGACGGTCAGTGGGTAACGCATCAGTGGCTGAAAAAGGCCGTGCTGCTTTCTTTCCGCATCAATGACAACAAAGTGATGGACGGTGCCGAAACCCGTTATTACGACAAAGTGCCAATGAAATTCGCCGATTACGACGAAGCGCGCTTCCAGAAAGAAGGCTTCCGCGTGGTGCCACCAGCCACCGTTCGCCAGGGCGCGTTCATCGCCCGTAATACCGTACTGATGCCATCCTACGTGAACATCGGTGCCTACGTTGACGAAGGCAGCATGGTGGATACCTGGGCAACCGTCGGCTCTTGCGCGCAGATCGGCAAAAACGTTCACCTGTCCGGCGGCGTCGGCATCGGTGGCGTACTGGAGCCACTGCAGGCCAACCCGACCATCATTGAAGACAACTGCTTTATCGGTGCGCGTTCAGAAGTGGTTGAAGGCGTGATCGTGGAAGAAGGTTCAGTGATCTCCATGGGTGTGTACCTGGGCCAGAGCACCCGCATTTACGACCGTGAAACCGGCGAAGTGCACTACGGCCGCGTACCGGCCGGTTCGGTAGTGGTTTCCGGTAACCTGCCGTCCAAAGATGGCTCTTACAGCCTGTATTGCGCGGTCATCGTCAAGAAAGTCGATGCCAAGACGCGTGGTAAAGTCGGCATTAATGAGTTATTACGCACCATCGACTAAAATAGACATGGCGGGTTAATCACCCGCCATTTTTTTATCTTCATTACGTGAGCAGTCACAGTCTCTGGCGCGGTTATTCGCCATAATCCCAGACCGTGGAATATAGTCTATTTATAAGGTGGCGCTATTATGTATGACAACCTGAAAAGCTTAGGAATCAATCAACCGGAAGATGTCGATCGCTATAGCCTGCGTCAGGAGGCCAATAACGACATTCTTAAGATTTATTTCCGCAAGGATAAAGGCGAATTCTTTGCCAAGAGCGTGAAATTCAAATATCCGCGCCAACGCAAAACGGTCGTCGCGGACAACGCCGGCCAGGGTTACAAAGAAATCCACGAAATTAACCCGAACCTTCGCTACGTCATTGATGAATTGGATCAGCTATGCCAGCGCGATCAGGTGGAAGTCGATCTGAAGCGCAAAATTCTTGATGACCTGCGTCATCTGGAAGGCGTGGTCTCCCACAAAATTGCCGAGATCGAATCCGATCTGGAAAAACTGACTCGCGGTAAGTAAGGGTTCAGCGAACTGAGACTACAGATTGTAGGGGCGCAGCATGCTGCGCCCGTATTAATCGGGGCGAATATATTCGCCCCTACAGGCGGCAGGTCATTCTATTTCAGCAGCGTGCCCCACTTCTCAACCCACGGGCAAGAAACCACTTCCGGTTCAGGCTGTTCCATCGCATCGATTTCCAACACTTCACCCACGCGGGTGGCGCCTTGTTCCTGCAGCAACGCATCAAAAGCACGCCCGGCACCGCAGAAATTGTCGTAGCTGCTGTCACCCAGTGCGATCAGCCCATAGCGCAGCTCCGGCTGGTAGCCGACCTGGTCACGGATAGCGTGAAACAGCGGCGCAATGCTGTCCGGCAAATCACCCTGGCCGGTGGTTGAAGTAATCACCAGCGCGTAGTGCTGACGGTAAAACTGCCAGGCCTCAAGCGTGCCTTCTTCAAACAGTTTGACCTCATGGCCCTGCTCACTGAGGATAGTTTCAGCCTCTTCCGCCACCAATAATGCGTTGCCGTAGACCGTTCCCACGAAGATTCCAACCTGAGCCATTGCCCCTACTCCCTTAAATATCTTTGAAAATGATCAGTTATCCTGACCGCTAGCCGGGGGAAACTCAACCCTGGCAAGCTCAGGGAGATTCTCTGTCCAGCCAAACTGTGACATGACTCCCTGCCAGGGTTCATCCCAGCGCGCGGAAAGATGCAGCGGCTCGCCGGTCACCGGATGATTCAGTTGCAGATGACTGGCATGCAGCATCAGGCGTGGACAGCCAAAATGCTGGGCCATACCCCGGTTCTGGTTCAGGTCGCCGTGTTTGCTGTCACCAATAATCGGATGGCGGATATGCACCATATGGCGGCGCAACTGGTGCTTGCGGCCATTTTCCGGCTTCAGTTCAACCAGGCTGTAGCGCGCGCTTTCGTAACGGCCAATCGCTACCGGCATTTCTACCCGCGCCAGCGGCCGGTAATGAGTGACCGCCGGCTGCGGGCCTTTGTCTTTAGAGGCAAACTTGTCGGCGATTTTGTCCAGCTCTTCCGTCAGCGGATAGTCGATGGTCGCACCCTCCAGCACGTAACCACGCACCACCGCGTGATAGGTTTTCTGCATCTGATGCTGTTCAAACTGCTGCGATAGCAACCGTGCCACCTCACTGGACAGCGCCATCAACAGCACCCCAGAGGTGGGCCGATCGAGGCGATGCACGGTAAACACATGCTGGCCAATCTGATCGCGCACGGTTTGCATCACAAACCGGGTTTCATGGCGATCCAGCCAACTGCGGTGTACCAACCACCCGGAAGGCTTGTTCACCGCCACCAAATGCTCATCCTGATATAGAATCTCAAGCATTATTGCAGCTCTTTATTCAGCATGTTATCCAGGCGCTGCAACAGCACCAACAGCGGCATGCAGTTGGGGTCGTTATCTTTCAACGCCTCTTCGAAATAAGGCGTGATGGCAAAACGCGTCGGCAGCGGCGCTCCCGCATCCAGCAACGCGTACATGCGTGGCAGAAAGACCCATTGCAACCAGGCTTCGGCCGACATGCTGTCAACGCAAAACGGCTCGGGGCTGGCGAAGGCTTCAGGCTCGGGCGGCGTAGCTTGCCACAGCGCCAACTCTCGCATTGACTGTTCAATCGCCTGCAAACTAAGGCGAACCTGATTTTGTATACTCATCTGCATTCCCGATCTGTTTAAACCATGATATTCAGCGGCGCGGCTGAAAGGCGGCAAAGCATAGCATTTTACTTTTTATAGCCCAAATTCAGCTGAGTTGATGGCAGAAATGGATTTGGACTGGTGGGCGGCACGGCCACACGGCACAATGTGTTCACCGAATAAACCACACAGATTAGACAGATGCCCGCAATCACACCGAGAAAAAATCACGCCACGCCCGGTAAAGCCATGGTGGCTTCAGTCACCGGCTACGCCATGGACGGCTTTGACCTGCTGATCCTCGGCTTTATGCTGCCTGCCATCAGTATCGAAATGGGGTTAAGCTCCTCCGCTGCCGGTTCACTGGTCACCTGGACGCTGATCGGCGCGGTACTGGGCGGCGTGATCTTCGGCCACCTCAGCGATCGCTTTGGCCGTATCCGGGTGCTGACCATTACAATTTTGATGTTCTCACTGTTTACCGGTCTGTGCGCGCTGGCGCAAGGCTACTGGGATTTACTCGCCTACCGCACGCTGGCGGGCATTGGACTCGGCGGCGAGTTCGGTATCGGCATGGCGCTGATCGCCGAAGCCTGGCCGGCAGAAAAACGTAATCGCGCCTCGGCCTATGTGGGCATGGGCTGGCAGTTGGGCGTCCTGGCGGCGGCGTTCCTCACCCCACTGCTGCTGCCCCATATCGGCTGGCGTGGCATGTTCCTGGTTGGGCTGTTACCGGCGCTGGTGTCGTTCCTGATCCGCCGCACTCTGGGTGAGCCGGAAGAGTTCGTCCGTCAGCAAAACAGCGGCCCACAACTGTCATTCGCCCAACGTCTGAGCCTGCTATTCAAAGACCGGGCCACCAGCAAGGCCAGCATCGGCATTTTCATTCTGTGCTCGGTGCAGAACTTCGGTTATTACGGGCTGATGATTTGGATGCCGACCTACCTGGCAAAAAACTTTGGTTTCTCACTGACCAAATCCGGCCTGTGGACAGCCGTCACGGTGATCGGCATGACATTTGGCATCTGGCTATTTGGCGTGTTGGCCGATCGCTTCAGCCGCTGGAAGATTTTTATCTGCTATCAGATTGGTGCGGTGGTCATGGTGGTTGTCTACGCGCAGCTTAGTGACCCAACGTTGATGCTGTTTGCCGGAGCGCTGATGGGGTTATTCGTTAATGGCATGATTGGGGGCTACGGCGCATTGATCTCCGATACCTACCCGGTTCAGGCGCGTGCCACTGCACAAAATATTCTGTTTAACCTGGGGCGAGGCGTCGGTGGACTGGGGCCATTGGTCATCGGCGCGCTGGTGACACAGGTATCCTTCACTGCGGCGATCAGCCTGCTGGCGGCTATTTATTTGCTGGATATCTACGCCACGCTGTTCCTGTTACCGAAAAAACAGAGCGATGGCGATACGCTGGGTGCGATTGGTTAATAACTGAGATGAATGTAAGCAGGGTTAAGTATTATTGATACTTAAAGCATGAACCCGTATAAAAAGTTGAGGGCACTGCGCTAACAGTGCCCTCGGTTCGTTTTATAGCAGTCCCGCTACACAGTGTGCTCCCTGCTCAATCCTTGAAAACTTTTCCTGCGGCCATCCTGACCAAAACCATCCTGGCTCTGTCCTGTAGCATCGTCCTGACGCGGTTCCTCAGTCTTCATGACCCGCCAACCATCCTGTGCCGGCTCTCAATCTCCATCCTGGAGGTGTCCCTGGTTTCAATCCTGAAACATCCTGAGCATCTCCTGACGCCGTCCTTCGCTCTTCACTGAGCGCATCCACTTCTTCATCCTGAAGCTGCATCATCCTGATGCTTTCCAGCTCCACCGTATCCCTTCCGGTGAACATAAGATCGCTTAATTATCCCGGGTTCACAAGGGCTTACTGGGCGGCTGACAGGAAATTAACACTAAGAGTTATCCTAAAGAAAATCTAACCAATTGATCTGGATAACAATAAATTCCACCTAAGCTAGTGCGAGGGAAAAATTAAAAGCGATCTCTCACAGCCCGTGTGCGAGATCTCGCACACGGACTTCGAAACAAAAAGGCTCAAACACCCAACGTCGGGCGCAATGCATCGAGGAAATTGCCCAACGAAGCCGCCAGCAAAGTGCGTTTATCACTGCCAAACTGCTCCAAAACCACATTGCCGCTAACGTTACACAGCGAGACCATGGTCATTTCTGATTCGGTCGTTGCCAGGAACAGCGTTGGCGACAGTTTCAGGCGCTTTTGCGTCACCAGATGACCGATCAGGTTTTCCTGCAGACGAATAAAGTCGTCCTCGCTCCACACCTGCAACAGAGTCACGTGATGCTCACCAAACTGGGCGCTCATGTCACCCGCATACTGCTGGGTATAAAACAGGTTGATATCCGGCTGCAAGCGCAGCTCGAGCGCGGTCTCTACCTTTTCCAGCGTCGCCGCCGGGGTAAAAGCTTGGGGCAACCACAGCACTTCGTCATCACGATTTTCTACCAGGCAAGGCGACGGCACACCGTACAGATCCTGGCTGGCTGGGGCATGACCACGCTCTTGCTGCCAAAGATCAACATAGCGCTGGGTAAATTCACGCAGGGCGTGCGGTACATCATGGTCCATATTTTTTCTCGCATACGGTAAACTGGCAACCATTGTACCTATCTATTACCAAGGTGACAGCAGATGTCCTCCTACCAAGACCATCACGCCCTGTCGGCACTGACGCTGGGCAAAGCCACCGCGTATCGTGACCATTACGACGCCACGCTGTTGCAGGCGGTACCGCGCAGTATGAACCGCGAGCCGCTGGGCTTGTATCCGGACAGCCTGCCGTTCCACGGGGCCGATATCTGGACGCTGTACGAACTCTCCTGGCTGAACGACAACGGCTTGCCGCAGGTGGCAGTTGGAGAGATAAGCCTGACTGCCGACAGCATCAATCTGATTGAATCCAAGAGCTTCAAACTTTATCTCAACAGTTTCAACCAAACGCCTTTCAGCGACTGGGAGACGGTGCGCAATACCTTGCAACGCGATCTGTCTGCCTGCGCTCAGGGCGAGGTCAGCGTCTCATTGTTCCGCGTAGATCAGCTGGAAGGCAACCCGATCGCCCGGTTAGAAGGCGAATGCATCGATAACCAGGACATACGTATCGATAACTACGAGTTCAATGCCGATTATCTGCAAAATGCCACCGGCCCCCTGCAGGTGGAAGAGCAGTTGGTCAGCCATCTGTTGAAGTCCAATTGCCTGATCACCAACCAGCCGGACTGGGGCTCGGTGCAAATTGCCTATCGTGGTGCGCAGATCGATCGCGAAGCGCTGCTGCGTTATCTGGTGTCTTTCCGTCATCACAATGAATTCCATGAACAATGTGTCGAACGCATCTTTAACGACCTGATGCGTTACTGTCAGCCGCAAAGCCTGACGGTATATGCGCGCTACACCCGTCGCGGCGGGTTGGACATCAATCCATGGCGCAGCAACACTGACTTTGTCCCGTCACATGGCCGTCTGGCACGCCAATAGTGCGAAACAGTGCTCAACAACTGAGCTAACGAGCGGTTTGTATTGGTAAAAAACAGGTGACGGCGGTAAGGTTAAATCAGGAGCGCTGGGCATTCCGGCTGGCAAACGATGACGTTGCCGCCGTGCGCTAACTATAACGAGATGCTGTTCTGCTGCGTATGGATTACTACTGCCCCTTTCCGGGTGCAAAGGAGTTACCTTGATTACACACATCAGCCCGCTTGGCTCTATGGATTTGCTGTCGCAGCTGGAAGTAGACATGCTGAAGCGTACCGCCAGCAGCGATCTATACCGTTTGTTCCGCAACTGTTCGCTGGCCGTCCTGAACTCCGGCAGCCAGACCGACAACAGCAAACAGCTGCTGTCACGCTACGAAACCTTTGATATTAACGTTCTGCGCCGTGAGCGCGGGGTCAAACTTGAACTGGTGAATCCACCGGAAGACGCGTTTGTCGACGGGCGAATCATCCGTTCGCTGCAGGCCAACCTGTTTGCCGTGCTGCGCGATATCCTGTTCGTTCACGGGCAGATCGACAGCGCCGGCCGTTTCCAGCATCTGAATCTGGAAAACTCGGCCCACATTACCAATCTGGTGTTCTCTATCCTGCGCAACGCCCGTGCGCTGCACCTTGATGAAGATCCCAATCTGGTGGTGTGCTGGGGGGGTCACTCGATCAACGAAAACGAATACCTCTACGCACGTAAGGTCGGAAGCCAACTGGGCCTGCGCGAGCTGAATATCTGTACCGGCTGTGGGCCGGGTGCCATGGAGGCACCGATGAAAGGCGCGGCCGTAGGCCATGCGCAACAGCGCTACCACAATAGCCGCTTTATCGGCATGACCGAGCCGTCGATCATCGCCGCCGAGCCACCCAACCCGTTGGTCAATGAGCTGGTGATCATGCCGGACATTGAAAAACGCCTGGAGGCCTTCGTCCGTATCGCCCACGGCATCATCATTTTCCCGGGCGGTGTCGGCACGGCAGAAGAGCTGCTTTATCTACTGGGTATCCTGATGAACCCGGAGAACAGCGAACAGGTGTTGCCGCTGATCCTCACCGGGCCGAAAGAGAGCGCCAATTACTTCCAGGTGCTGGATGAGTTCATCATGAACACGCTGGGTGACGAAGCGCGCCGTCACTACACCATCATCATCGACGATCCGGCCGAAGTCGCACGTCAGATGAAAAAAGCCATGCCGCTGGTGAAAGAGAACCGTCGTAATACCGGCGATGCCTACAGCTTTAACTGGTCGATCCGCATTGCGCCGGATTTGCAGCTGCCGTTTGAGCCAAGCCATGAGAATATGGCCAATCTCAACCTGTATCCCGACCAGCCGGCCGAACAGTTGGCTGCCGCGCTACGCCGCGCGTTTTCCGGCATCGTCGCCGGTAACGTGAAGGAAAATGGCATTCATGCCATCGAACAGTTTGGGCCGTACAAGCTGCACGGCGAACCGCAGATGATGAAGCAAATGGACAGTCTGCTGCAGGGCTTTGTCGCTCAGCACCGGATGAAACTGCCAGGCACCGCTTATGTGCCCTGTTACGAAATAGTCGCTTAATGAGCAATCCGGGGCGGCCTGACAGCCGCCCTTCTTTTTTCTGACCTTGTAAGCCCATAATGATACACCTACTGATTGTCGATGCCCTCAACCTGATCCGCCGCATACACGCCGTGCAGGGGTCCCCCTGTGTGAATGCCTGCCAGCACGCACTGCAACAGTTGATTCAGCACAGTCGGCCAACGCACGCCGTAGCGGTGTTCGATGAGGATGACCGCAGCGAAAGCTGGCGCCACCAAATCCTGCCCGACTACAAGGCCGGACGTTCGCCCATGCCGGACAATTTGCAGCAGGAAATGCCGCAGTTACGGCAAGCATTTGAATCGCTTGGCGTTGCCTGTTGGCACTCTCCGGGCAATGAGGCCGACGATCTGGCGGCAACGCTGACCGCCAAGGTTGCAGGCGGCGGCCATCAGGTGACCATTGTGTCCACCGACAAAGGCTATTGCCAACTGTTGGCACCCAGCGTGCAGATCCGCGATTATTTCCAAAAACGTTGGCTGGATATGCCGTTTGTGCAGCAAGAGTTCGGCGTATCGCCACAACAATTGGCGGATTACTGGGGGCTGGCGGGGATAAGCAGCAGCAAAATCCCCGGCGTGGCGGGGATTGGGCCGAAGACGGCGGTATTGCTGTTACAACAGGCAGGTTCGCTGGATGGGTTATATCAGGATTTGGAACAGGTGCCGGAAAAATGGCGCGGAAAACTGCAACAGCACCGCGAGATGGCCTACGTCAGCAAAAGAGTCGCTACCTTGCGAACCGATCTGGCATTAACCGGCAACCTGCAGCAACTGCGGTTACCGGTTTAATCACTGGCGCTGAAGACAGCGCCCTGTCATTTAATCGCGCTCGTCGCGGCGGCCTGCCACGGCCGACCACATACGACGGACGTGCACGGTGACTTCTTCACGATCGTGATACAGCTGCTTGGCATGAATTTCTGAACTGATACCCGCCGTATCCAACGCTTCCTTGATGGCCAGCAGATTCTGCGAAACCTCTTCGTAACGTTTTTTCATCGGCAATTTCAGGTTGAAGATCGCCTCACGACACCAGCCTTTCACCAGCCACTGGATCATCAGGCTGGTCACCTTCGCCGGTTTTTCCACCATATCGCACACCAGCCAGTAAATCTTGCTGCTGGAAGGCTCATATCTGAAACCGTCGGCACGATGATGCGTCACCTGCCCGGTATCCATCAGGCTCGGTGCCATTGGGCCATTGTCCACCGCGTGCACCATCATGCTGCGTTGCACCAGTTGATAGGTCCAGCCACCCGGACAGGCGCCCAGATCGACCGCGTGCATGCCGCTGGCCAAACGTTCATCCCACTCGTCGGCAGGAATAAACACGTGGAACGCTTCTTCCAGTTTCAGGGTAGAACGGCTCGGTGCATCGGATGGGAACTTGAGACGCGGAATGCCCATATAGAACGGTGAGTTGTTGTTGCTGAAGGAGTAACCCACATAGCAACACCCCGGTGCGATAAAGAACACATGCACCACTGGACGGGTCTTATTCTCACGCGCCATCAACACCTTCTGCTCACGCATCGCAGTACGCAACGGCACCGTCAGCTTGCGGCAGAACTTCAACAGTTCTTTGCTTTCGTTGGTATCCGGCACTTCCACGCGCAGTTCACCACCACGATCGACCACGCCAATCAGCATGCCGACAATCGGAGAAACCCGATCTTCCGGTGGTAAATCGCGCAGCAACTCGCCAACCACCAATATCTGACGGGCAAAAATCAGCTCCCGGAACGGGATTTCCTTCGCCAGGCGATCGGCGTCATCCGGCTGGTAGCACTCGAACAGCACGTAGCCGCTGTTATCCTTTACTCTGGCAAAACCGAACACTTCCAGTTCGGCAGCCTTGGCGGTAATTTCTGCCGCACACTCTTTTTCAAAGCCTTGACGGCAATACAACGCAAGTCTATTCATGGCGCTCGGCCTTTTTCCTCAGACGCAAAGCGCCAATCAACATCAATACCCAACCGATCAGGAAACACACGCCGCCAATCGGCGTGATATAAACCCAGAACTTCAGGTGTGACAGCGCCAGACAGTACAGACTGCCGCTGAACAGTACGGTGCCGAGCGCCAACAACGCTCCGCTCCAGTAAAACCACAGGCTGACGCGGCGTTGCATTGCCACCGCCAGCGCCAGGATCGCCAGGGTATGGAACCCCTGATAGTCCAGTCCGGTACGGATCCAGACCATCTCGTTGGCACCCAGGGTGCCACTTAATACGTGTGCGCCAAACGCGCCCAGAGCAACAAATACAAAGCCACTGATAGCGGCAAAAATCAGCATTGAACGACTGCTCATCGTTATTTACCTTTATTGAAGAAAACCGGCTGCGCCATCGCGGCGACCGGCCTCATTGTTCGTAGCGAAAGCGGAACTTTTCTTGTTCGCTGGCTGCCCGAGCCAGGATCCACTGACGAAAGGCGGCTATTTTACCCAGTTCTGCCTGGCTGTCATGACATACCAGATAAAAAGCATTTTTACTGACCAAAACCTCGTTAAACGGACAGACCAAACGCCCGGCTTCAATCTCGGTCTGCGCCATCACGTTATTCACCAGCGCAATCCCCTGCCCATGCACCGCCGCCTGAACCACCATCGCGCTATGGCTGAAAATAGGCCCCTGCTGCACATTAATGTGCTGCAACCCCAACTGACGGGTATAGGCCAGCCAATCGCGGCGTGAAGTATCATGCAGTAGCGTGTGATAAGCCAGATCGCTCGTCATTTTTAACGCATGTTCCCCGGTCAGCAGGCTGGGTGAGCACACCGGCAACAGATATTCCGCGTATAAACGTTCGGCTCGCAATCCGGTCCAGTTGCCGCGTCCATAGAAAATAGCCACGTCGACATCATCCGCCAGCTTGTCTTCTTCGCGGTCCACGGCCTGAATACGCACGTCAATTCCCGGATAAGCTGAGTTAAAGCCGGACAGGCGCGGCACCAGCCACTGAATAGCAAAACTAGGGGGCAAACTGACGGTTAATGCCCCCTTGGCGCTGCGGGCCTGCAGCTTGCGGGTGGCCTCATTGATTGAGGTGAAAATTTCTTTGATATCCAGGTAATAACTTTGCCCTTCTTCCGTCAGCAACAGCGAGCGATTGCGGCGCCGAAACAGCTTCAGGCCGAGGAAGTCCTCCAGCGACTTGATCTGGTGGCTCACCGCGGCCTGGGTGACAAATAGTTCTTCTGCCGCTTTGGTAAAACTCAGGTGACGGGCAGCCGCGTCAAAAACCCGCAGTGCATTAAGAGGTGGTAAGCGTTTAGACATTTATTAGCTACTTTTGTGTAACAATAATCCGAGTGATTCGGCATAAAAAATCAGGCGGCGTTATCTGCCGTGCGATAGGCACCAGACAGCAAAGCGCTACCATTAGTTTTTTTAATCCGAGCCATTATAAATTGTCCGTTGAGCATGCGCCAGTAAATACCTATAGTGGCGGCACTTCCCGGGCCGGAACGAAAAGGGAGTGGGTGTCGAGGACGCCGATGAACTTTTGGCTTGTGGTTGTGATGTTGTGTTTGCAAATTGTCTGGCAATCCAGACGTGGTAGCTAAGCTACTGTTTTTCACTTCCTGTACATTTACCCTGTCTGTCCATAGTGATTTTATGCAGCACCGCAATCTTTGCGGTGCTTTTTTTTTGCCCGACGTTATTGGTCTTTTTCAACCATTTCCTTCACGTCTGAACGGTTGATCTGCTGCTCAACGCCGTTGGCGTCTTTATAGCTGATCATCCCGGTGTCGTTATCCAACGCGGGTTTTCCTTTAGCGACAATGGTGCGTCCATCATTGGTCTGCATCACGTAGTTGCTGGAACAGGCGGCCAGGGTAAACGTTAGCATCAGGGCAGAGATAACTGCGGCTGTTTTCTTCATTGTGGACTCCTTGTAGTTTTAAATGCTGTAAAAACCTTTTATGTTATTTAACGCCATGACTTAGTGCGCACCTAACAGCATAACAAACTTACCTATAATTTCCAGACGATGAATCCTAATATGCGGGATAGCTTGTCTCTGGCGGTAAAATAAGACAGGATCGGCCATTGACTCAAGCCAGTGACAATCAGGTTATGACACCTTTTAATCCCATCGTTTTTCGTAATCAGTTTCCTGCCTTGCAGCAAGCGGGCATTTATCTCGACAGCGCCGCCACCGCGTTGAAGCCGCTGGCGGTCATCAATGCCACGCAGCAGTTTTACCGCGACGATGCCGCTACCGTGCACCGCAGCCAGCACCGGGCGGCGCAGGATCTGACTGCACGCTTCGAGCAGGCTCGCCAACAGGTCGCGACGCTGGTCAATGCTCCTTCAGCCGACGACATTATCTGGACCCGCGGCACCACCGAAGCCATCAATTTGGTAGCGCAGAGCTATGCCCGCCCCCGGTTGCAGCCCGGTGACGAAATCCTGGTGAGCGAGGCCGAACACCACGCCAACCTGATCCCCTGGCTGATGGTGGCGGAACAAACCGGCGCTCGGGTGGTGAAACTGCCACTGGGTGCAGACCGCCTGCCGGATCTGACCCAGTTACCCAGCCTGCTGAGTGATAAAACCCGCCTGCTGGCACTGGGCCAAATGTCCAACGTCACCGGCGGCTGTCCGGATCTGGATCTGGCCATCCGGCTTGCCCATAATGCCGGTGCTCTGGTGATGATCGACGGCGCGCAGGGCATCGTTCACTGTCCGGCTGACGTTCAGCGACTAGACATTGATTTCTACGCTTTCTCTGGGCATAAACTTTATGGCCCGACCGGCATCGGTGCGCTATACGGGAAAAGTGAATTGCTGGCGCAGATGGCCCCCTGGCAAGGCGGCGGCAAGATGTTGACTCAGGCCTCCTTCGACGGCTTCACGCCGCAAAAACCACCGCACTGTTTTGAAGCCGGTACGCCGAATATCGCCGGTGTACTGGGGTTGGCCGCCGCATTGGAATGGCTTGGCACCCAGGATCTGGCGGCAGCCGAGCAATACAGCCGCGAGCTGGCCGATCTCGCCGAGAAGCGATTGGCGCAACTGCCGGGGTTCCGCAGCTTCCGTTGTTCGGGCTCCAGCTTACTGGCGTTTGATATTGCCGGTATCCATCACAGCGATATCGTCACCCTGCTGGCAGAACAAGGCATCGCGCTGCGAGCCGGTCAGCACTGCGCTCAACCGCTGATGGCGGCGCTGGGTGTCAGTGGGACGCTACGCGCCTCCTTTGCGCCATACAACACGCGGGAAGACGTCGATACCCTGGTAACCGCCCTGCACAACGCCATCGACCTGCTGGCCGATTAAATGAACCCCGGAGACGCTATGCTTGCCCCCCATCCCTTTGGCCATGAAATCACCGCCGAAGCGCTGATCGAGAAATTTACCGAGCTGAAACAATGGGAAGATCGTTATCGCCAACTGATCATGCTGGCGAAACAATTGCCGCCATTGCCAGAGGCATTACGCGCAGCAGAAATGGAGTTGAGCGGCTGTGAGAATCGGGTCTGGCTGGGGCATCAGTTACTGGCGGACGGCACGCTGCACTTTTATGGCGACAGCGAAGGCCGTATCGTGCGCGGTCTGTTGGCGGTACTGCTAACGGCGGTAGAAGGAAAAACGCCGCAGCAGATAGCGGCGATGGATCCCCTGGCGCTGTTTGATCTACTGGCGTTACGTGCTCAACTCAGTGCCACCCGCGCCAGCGGGCTGGCAGCACTGGCTGCTGCCGTGAAAGAAATGGCCGCTAGCTACGCCTGACGCGCGGCTTTCGCCACCATCTTCTTCAGCACATGGGAAACGGCGACAAAACCAAAGGTAGCGGTAACCATGGTTGCCGCGCCAAATCCCGCGCTGCAATCCATTCGTTTTGGCCCTTCCGCGGTACTGCGTGATGCGCAAACGCTGCCATCCGGCTGGGGGTAAACCAGCGGCTCGCTGGAAAATACGCAGTCGATGCCCAATTTGCCCTTGCTGTTCTTCACCACGTTGAAATCATTTTTCAACCGCTCACGCAGCTTGGCCGCCAGCGGATCCTGAATGGTTTTGGCCAGATCGACCACTGCAATCTGGGTCGGATCTATCTGACCACCTGCTCCGCCGGTAGTGACCACCGGGATCTTGTAACGACGACAATAGGCCAACAGCGCGGCCTTCGGTCGCACGCTGTCAATCGCATCGATGACATAGCTAAAATTGTTATTCAGCAGCTCTGCAACGTTGTCCGCAGTAATAAAGTCGTCAATGCAGGTCACCCGGCACTCCGGGTTGATCGCCAGAATGCGCTCCGCCATCACTTCCGTTTTTGACTGGCCCACATGCTGACGCAGCGCGTGGATTTGGCGGTTGGTGTTGGTGACGCAGACATCATCCATATCAATCAGCGTAATGGCACCGATACCGGTGCGCGCCAACGCCTCTGCCGCCCAGGAGCCCACGCCGCCGATGCCAATCACGCAAATGTGCGCCTGGGCAAACAGCGCCAGGGCCTGCTGACCGTATAAACGTGCCGTGCCGCCAAAACGCTGCAGGTAGGCTTCAGAATAGGCTGTGCTCATAACGCTTTAATTACCTTAACATTGCAAATAATAAGGGCCGGAATGTCCGGCCCTTGCGGTCAATTATTGCCGTTAGCGGGTGACTAACAGCGAGCCGCCAGAGGCGGAACGGGTCTGGCTGGTGAACAACGGCGCATTAACGTTGGCGCCTTTCAGCACCCAAACGCGGCCATAGTGGTTATAAAAACCGGCCGAGTGACCGGCATCCGGCCCGATGCCCTGATACATATCGAAGTGCTGGCCTTTGATTGCCCCACCCACGTCCAGAGCCACCATCAAGCGCATCTCATATTTTCCCGTGAATTTACCCTTGTTGTCCAGTAGCGGCACCTCTGCCAGCAGCGTGGTACCCGCCGGGATCAGTGAACGGTCGGAAGCCACCGACGCCTTGGCCACCAGCGGCACGGCGCTGGCACCGCGTACCGGCGCAAAGGCTTCAGGACGGAAGAAGACAAAGGAAGGGTTTTGCTCCAGCAATTCGCGCACTTCGGCGGCGCTGTGAGTGTCCGCCCACTGGCGGATCGCCTGCATCGACATATCCGCCTTGGCCACTTCACCGCGATCGATCAGCACTTTACCAATGCTGCGATACGCATGGCCGTTCTTGCCGCCGTAACCGAAGAACACCAACGGCTGGCCGTTGCCATAATCCACATAGCCACTGCCCTGGACTTCCATCATAAAGTTGTCCATCAGCGAGTTGGTATACGCCACGATATATCGGTCATCCAGTGCGCCCGAATAAATGCCCGCGCGATCGGGCAGACGGCCTTTACCTTTTGGTGGCATGCGGTACAGCGGGTAACGGAACTCCCCCTGCTGGGTATAACGCGCCTGCAGCACCGGTGTGTAGTAACCGGTGAACTGCACGTTGCCATAACTGTCCACGCCTTCCATTTGATAAGCGCTGAGGCCATATTGGTTCAGAGTACGAGTGTCGGCACCGGACGCCATCCAGCTTTGTACCGCCTGGAAGGTAGTGTTGTTGCGATTAAAAAGTGAAGGAGAGGCGTATTTAATCTCCATCAGCTGATCCGAGTAATCCTTGGCATTAACCGGTACGCCCCTGGCGTTGGGTTGATTCACCAACTCCAACGACTGATCCAGGTGACCATCCTTATATTGTTGTCCCCGGTCGGTCGGCTTGGAAGAACAGCCCGCCAGTACCGCTACCATTAACCCGCCCAGCAGGTATTTGCCCCAACGTCCTTTCATCGCGCACACTCTCTACATATATGATCTCCCGGCGAACGATAACAAACGCCCATAGATAAAGGAATCGCCGCCAATAAAAAAAGCCCCAGGGGCAATAACGCTGAAAAAGAACGCAGATTGCGGACTAATCCAGCAGAAAGACTGTTTTAGTTCAATTAAGTGCAAAAAGGGTTGCAACAAAATGCACGGAGAGTATAGTGCGCTTCCATCGGACGCGGGGTGGAGCAGCCTGGTAGCTCGTCGGGCTCATAACCCGAAGGTCGTCGGTTCAAATCCGGCCTCCGCAACCAACCGATATTGCCAGAGGCAGTATCAAGTAAAGTGTTGGATTCGATGAAAAAGAAAGTATTATACGGACGCGGGGTGGAGCAGCCTGGTAGCTCGTCGGGCTCATAACCCGAAGGTCGTCGGTTCAAATCCGGCCCCCGCAACCAACCGATACTGTACCAGCGGTATCACATGAAATGTTGGTTTCGATAATACAAGCATTAAGACGGACGCGGGGTGGAGCAGCCTGGTAGCTCGTCGGGCTCATAACCCGAAGGTCGTCGGTTCAAATCCGGCCTCCGCAACCAATCTTAATGACTACAAATAAGCACCTTAACGGGTGTTTTTTTGTATCTGAAATCCGCCAAAAATCGACCGGGCAGCCGCCCAGTCGTTTCCGCATTAGCCTTACCCTCTGCGCGCCACCGCACCACCGTTGGCAAAGTACGCCTTGATACCCGCCAGAATAGATTCCGCCACCTGCTGCTGGAAATGCGTGGTACGCAGCTTGCGTTCTTCTTCGATGTTGCTGATAAACGCCGTCTCAACCAGAATCGAAGGGATGTCCGGCGCTTTCAATACCGCAAAACCGGCCTGATCGACACGATTCTTATGCAAACGGTTTATTTTGCCCATCCGGTTCAGCACTTCCTTACCGAATTTCAGGCTGTCATTGATGGTCGCGGTTTGAATCAGATCAAACATGGTGTGATCCAGATAGCGGTCACCGCTTTTGCTTACGCCGCCGATTTGGTCCGATTCATTTTGGGTCTGCGCCAGGAACTTCGCCGCCGAACTGGTGGCACCTTTGGTCGATAGCGCAAACACCGATGACCCACGCGCGGCCCGGCTGGTAAAGGCATCGGCGTGGATGGACACAAACAGGTCGGCACGCTGCTTACGCGCCTTCGCCACCCTCACCTTCAACGGAATGAAGACGTCTTCATTACGCGTCATGAACACCTTCATATTCGGCTCGCGCTTGATTAGCGTGCTTAGCCGGCGCGCAATCTGCAATACGATGTCTTTTTCACGCGTTTTGAATTTACCAATCGCTCCGGGATCTTCGCCGCCGTGACCGGGATCCAGCATGATGACAATCGGTCGGTCACGCCCCGCCTTACCGGCCTGTGGCGCTTCCGCCGGCAATGTACGCTCAAGATCGCCCTTGTTGTAATCTTCCAGTAACGCCAACAGCGGATCATAGTCTTCACCGCTGCCGCCCTTGCTCGGGTACAGATCCATCACCAGACGATTGCGGTATTCCGGCACCGGCGCCAGAGTAAACATGTGCGGGCTGACGCTGCGCTTAAGCTCCAGCACCAACCGGACGGTGTTTTGATCAAACTGACCAACGCGCGCCTGTTTCAGGTAGGGATCGTCGGCACGAACCTGGCCAACAATCCCCTTCAGCACGCTGTTGAGCTGCACGCCTTCAATATCCACCACCACGCGATCGGGATTGGTCAGCGCAAACTGCTTATATTTCAGTTCAACGTTGGATTCGAGCGTCACCCGGGTATAGGTGGAGGATGGCCAGACGCGTACGGCAATGACGTGCGATGAAGCAGCAAAACCTGTGCGACTCACACTCAGCAACCAGCTTGCGGCAACCCCCTGTAATAAACGACGGCGGCCCAGATTGTGATTTGAGTTTGGCATGCGGCTCCAGCAGTGGTAACAGATTAAAACAGATGAAAAAAACACCAGTTAACAGGAATGCCGAAAACTTTAACCAATCATTCCGGCGCTGTCATCAGAAAATCTTTTTATGGTTTTTCAATTTATTAACGACTCAGCGCCCCCGGCAAAGAAATAGAGATAAATTCTCACTTGCCATCAGGGCAATAAAAGAATAAAAATACAAAAATATCGTATAAATATGCAAATGAGGTTTGGCCGTGAAGGAACGTAGTACAGAGCTGGTCCAAGGATTCCGTCACTCAGTTCCCTATATCAACGCCCACCGTGGCAAGACGTTTGTCGTTATGCTGGGTGGCGAAGCCATAGAACATGAGAACTTTGCCAACATCGTTAACGACATCGGGCTGCTGCATAGTCTGGGTATTCGTTTAGTCGTGGTCTATGGTGCCCGGCCGCAGATTGACGTCAATCTGGCGCAGCATAATCTCGAACCGATTTATCACAAGCACACCCGCGTCACCGACGCCCATACGCTGGAGCTGGTTAAACAGGCGGCGGGTCTGCTGCAACTGGATATCACCGCCCGGCTGTCAATGAGCCTCAACAACACGCCATTGCAGGGCGCGCATATCAACGTGGTCAGCGGTAATTTTATTATCGCCCAGCCACTGGGGATTGATGACGGTGTGGACTACTGCCACAGCGGCCGCATCCGCCGTATTGATGAAGAAGCCATTCACCGTCAGCTCGACAGTAACGCCATCGTGCTGATTGGCCCGGTGGCCGTTTCCGTTACCGGCGAAAGCTTTAACCTGACCTCAGAAGAAGTGGCAACTCAGTTGGCCGTCAAGCTGAAAGCCGAGAAAATGATCGGCTTCTGTTCGTCACAGGGGGTCACCAATCAGGAAGGCACCATCATTTCCGAACTGTTCCCCAACGACGCGCAAAAACGCATCGAGGAGCTGGAAGAGCATGGCGACTATCATTCCGGCACCGTGCGTTTCCTGCGTGGCGCGGTGAAGGCCTGCCGCAGCGGCGTGCGCCGCAGCCACCTGATCAGCTATCAGGAAGACGGTGCGCTGGTGCAGGAACTGTTTTCACGCGATGGTATAGGCACCCAGATAGTGATGGAGAGCGCTGAACAGGTGCGCCGGGCGACGATTAACGATATCGGCGGCATCCTCGAGCTGATCCGTCCGCTTGAGCAGCAGGGCATCTTGGTGCGCCGCTCACGTGAGCAACTGGAGATGGAGATCGACAAATTCACCATTATTGAGCGCGATAACCTGACCATCGCTTGCGCGGCGCTGTATCCGTTCCCGGAAGAGAAGATTGGTGAGATGGCCTGCGTTGCGGTTCATCCTGATTACCGCAGCTCGTCACGGGGTGAAATGCTGCTGCAACGGGTGGAGAGTCAGGCACGCCAGATGGGCCTGCGTAAGCTGTTTGTGCTGACTACGCGCAGCATCCACTGGTTCCAGGAACGTGGTTTCACGCCGGCGGAAGTCGACGTGCTACCGGTTGAGAAACAGGCGCTGTACAACTACCAACGCCGTTCCAAGATTTTGCTGGCGGATCTGTAATGGTTGGCGGGCGCAGCGTGCTGCGCCCATGGGCACTTAAGCCTTGAGCTGCAACCGCTCCGCCAATCCGCTACGGCGCTGGGTCGGAGTGCGGATCGCCCGCATCAAAACCGCATCGATGGCGTACAGCGAAAGCTGCCTGCGAGCGCGGGTGATCGCGGTGTACACCAGTTCACGGGTCAGCACCGGCAGGAAATGATTGGGCAACACCAGTACCGTATGGTCAAACTCCGAGCCTTGTGATTTATGCACCGTCATCGCATAAGCGGTTTCATGCGCCGGTAAACGGCTCGGCTGCACCGACTTGATGCTGCCGTCCGGCAGTTGAAAGTGAACACGTAGTTCGCCGCTCTCGTCCCGCAAGGCAATGCCAATATCGCCGTTAAACAGCCCCAGAGCGCTGTCATTGCGACCAATCATCACCGGACGGCCGGAATACCAACGCCCAGCGGCTCCCGGCTTACGCTGGATTAGACCGGCACGTTGCAGCCCCGTCTCAATGCGGTCATTTAACCCGGCGATGCCGAAAGGCCCCTCGCGCAGCGCGCACAGCACCTGGAAATGACCGAACGCCGCCAACACCGCCACTGCGTCCGCCCCTTCACCCACCAGTCGCAGATAATCACGGTAACCCGCCACGCAGGCATCCAACAACGCCTGATAGTCCTGCGTTTCCGCCAGTGGATAACCGCTAACGTCAGCGAAACTGCCGCTGAGCGCCGCCATTGCCCGCTTGCCATCACCGGCGTTCACGGCAAAGGCCAATTGACCAATACCCGAATTGGCATCAAAACGGTAGCTTTTACGCAGCAGGCACAGACTGTCGCGCACCGCAGCTTCCGCCTGGGCAGTTTGCCCCTGTAGCCGGCAGCCGGTCAGCCGCGAAAGTTGCTCCGCCCGCGCCACGCTGTAACCTTGTTCGGCAAAGCGGCAAATATCTCCCAGTACCGCCCCGGCCTCCACCGAAGCCAGTTGATCGCGATCGCCCAGGAAGATCACCCGTGCCTGAGTGGGCAAGGCGGCAATCAAACGCGCCATCATAGGCAGGTCGACCATAGAGGCCTCATCAACTACCAGCACGTCCAGATGCAGCCGGTTGCCACTGTGATAACGCATACGCTGACTGTTGGGCTGAGCGCCCAGCAGGCGATGCAACGTGGAGGCCTCGGTAGGGAACAACGCACGCTGCTCCGGGGTTAGCGCCAATTGTTTGCCGGCACTGCCTAACGATTCGGTTAAACGCGCCGCCGCTTTACCGGTAGGCGCCGCCAGTTGGATGCGTAAACGTCGCCCTTCATCGAGCTGCACCAGCGCCGCCAGCAATTTGGCGACCGTGGTGGTCTTACCGGTGCCCGGTCCGCCCGAAATCACCGCAATACGTCGCGTAGCGGCCACCGCGGCAGCAATTTTCTGCCAGTCGGGTTCATCGGTCGCCTCACCAAATAATTGGTCGAGAATGGTGCGCAGGTCGGCCTCTTCAACCGCCTGAGGCAGACGGTCGCTGCTGATACTGTCACCACGGATAAAGGCGGCAACCTCCCCCTCGTTCTGCCACATGCGCTGCAGATACAAGCGCTGCGGTTGTAACACCATCGGCGTCGCAGTGCTGCCGTCGCCCACCGCCGCACTGGCCGACAGACGACGTTGCCAACCGGCCACATCCAACTGCCCTGCCGCCAACCACGCGGCCTGCGCCAGCTCCGGCTGACGTCCGTCAAATAGGTTTTCCGGCAGCAGTTGCTCCAGCATCAGGCAAACGTGACCCGCGCCAGCCTCCGCACTGAGGCAGGCGGCAGCCAACAGTATCTCAGGCTCATCCGCTCCAGCGACTACGCGGGCGAACTGCAAATCTAGTGGACGTAACACGCCAAGCGCCTGCGCCTGTTCCAGTAGAGCGATCATGATGCATCCTCCACCGCAGCGGTTTTACCGCTGAATAACAAATCCATGCCTTCCACCAATTGCTCCTGCGGACGGCAGGCAAAAATGCCATTGCCCGGATGCAGTGCATCCACACCGCGCAGGAACAGATAAATCACCCCGCCGAAGTGCCGCTGATAATCATAATCCGGCAACCTATGGCGCAGATAGCGGTGCAGTGCCAGCGTGTATAGCTGGTACTGCAAATCGTAACGATGTTCCGCCATCGCCTGCTCCATCGCCGGTTGGGTATAGGCACTGCTGTCTTCACCCAACCAGTTGGATTTGTAGTCCAGCAGGTAATATTTCCCCTGCCAGCAGAACACCAGGTCGATAAATCCTTTCAGCATCCCCTGCACCTGCTGAAAATCCAACTCAGGGCAACGGGCAGAAAGCGGATCGTAACTTTTCACCAGCTTATCCAGCTCACGCGCCTGCAACAGCTGCTCGATAGGCAGATAAAACTGCAACTCAGCCTGCTTATGCTGCGGAGCCAGCGCCGACAAAGCGACGCCGGTATCATTAAGCGGGGTGTTTAACAGCACCTGCATCCACGCCAACAGTATCGGTTGCCAGTGTTCGCCAAATCCTTGTTGTTGCAACTGCTCCAGCAACCACGCCTCATCGAGGGGTTGGGTAAAGTCGATCGTTTCAAACAGACTGTGCAGGAAAGTCCCCGGACCGGCGCCACGAGGAAAGGTATGCGGTGTGAGCGCTGGCTCACTGTCCTGCGCTTGCTCGCCGGCGGCATCAACATCCAACCGCGGCAACAAATCCTGCATCAGGCTCGTGCCGTGCTGTTGCAGACCGGTATAGCTGGTCACCCGCCAGAAATCCTGCACCTGGCGCGTGAAGTGTTTCGCCGACAGTTCGGTCAAGTCTGGCGTTTGCGGCTGCCAGGGTTGCTCGTCCAGGCTTTCGACCAGCGACAGCGCAACGCCATCTACAGCCAACTGTTGCAGACATTGCTGCAGATAAGCCGCATCGCCGGCCTGGCTGGCCTGCACCAGATAGCCCAGCGCGCTGCGGTGTAAATCGCTATCACCCTGTTTTTTGCGGGTGCCCTGAATCAACGGCGCAATGCCGATACTGCAGTGGTATACCGAACGGGTCAGCGCGACATACAACAGGCGTAAATCTTCCGCCAGCCGCTCCTCCTCTGCCCACTCAATACTTTGCTCATCGGCGTTGAGGTCAAGCAGAGCCTGGAAACTGTGACGATCGTGGTACAACACCTGCTGTTGCTGGCGGAAATTGCCGACGAACGGCAGCCATACCAGATCGAACTCCAACCCTTTGGATTTATGGATGGTGATCACCTGTACCAAATGGCGGTCGCTTTCCAGCCGTAGCTGCTGGTTGTCTGACTGCCGGTTGGGCTGGGCAATCTGCTGCGCCAGCCAACGCACCAGCGCATGTTCGCTGTCGAGCTGTGCAGAAGCTTCCTGCAAAAGCTCGCCCAGATGCATCACGTCGGTCAACCGGCGCTCACCGCCGAGGCTGGCCAACAGGTTTTCTGCCAGATGGCGCTGATTCATCACCTCACGCAGCATCGGCAACACGCCGCGGCGCAGCCACAGCGTACGATATTTATCGAACTCGTTGACCAGCGCATCCCAGGCACGCTCATCCCGATTCAATCCGTCCAGCGCCTGCGCATCCAGCCCCATCAGCCCGGTAGCCATGGCACTGCGCAGCGTACGTTCCTGCTCCGGCGCCAGCACGGCCTGCAGCAGCCACAGCAAATCCTTGGCTTCTGGCGTATCGAATACGCTGTCGCGGTTGGACAAATAAACCGAAGGTATCGCCAGCGCACTCAGGGCATCACGTACTAACGCCGCCTCATTGCGGCTGCGCACCAGCACGGTAATGTCTGACGCCTCTACCGCCCGCCGTTTTTCGCCATCGACCAGCCAGGCCTGTTGGTTTTGTCCGGCGCTGAGCCAGTCGCGAATTTGCGTGGCGCACAGGCGCGCCATCAATTGTTGGTACTCACTAACGCCAACACCTTCCCCCTGCTGCAGCCAGAACTGCATCGCCGGCTGCGGCTGATTTTGCAGCTCAAACGCCAGCCCCCGATTTTTCTCGGCGGCGGCCACCTCAATAAAGGGAATCTGGCCGAACAGGAAAGGTTTTTCCACCTGCGCAAACAGATGGTTAACGCTGTTCACCATCGCCGGTGAGGAGCGCCAGTTGGTTTCGAGCGTGTAGTGGGCGCTTACCTCTGAACGAGCGCGCATATAGGTAAAGATATCGGCACCGCGGAAAGCGTAAATTGCCTGTTTGGGATCGCCGATCAGCAGCAGGCCGCATTCCGGCCTGCTGACATAGAGTTTTTGGAAGATGCGGTATTGCTGTGGATCGGTATCCTGGAACTCATCGATCATCGCCACCGGGTAACGCTGGCGAATCGCCTGTGCCAAACGTTCACCACCTTCGCTCTGCAATGCACTGTCCAGCCGACTTAACAGGTCGTCAAAACCCAGCTCGGCCCGCTGGCGTTTCTCCTGCTGAATGGACAAACGTATCTCGCTCAGCGCCCGCGCCATGATCAAATCACGCAGTGTCAGCGGTTCATCGAACAGTTCGTCGATCGCCACGAACAATGCATGGTGCGGCGGTTCGCCTTTTTTGGTTTTCTCCAACAGTACCGACTGGCGAAATTTATCCAGCTCTTTCGGCAGTTGGTAGTCCTGAGTTTCCAGCACCACCCATTCACCCACCTTCTGCAGCCAGTTAGGCAGGTGTTTGCTGCTGTAACTGCGCTTATCAACGCCGGACTGGCTGATTAACGCCTCCAAATCGCCCGCCGCTGCCAGCCACTGCGCTTTGAGGGCGTCAATACGCGCCACGATCTGCTCATGGCGCATCAGCACCGTTTCTTCATCCTTCGGCGGCCGACGCAGCATGGGCGCTTCGCCATGCAGATAGCCGGAAAGATCGGCCAGCAGCGCTTCCGGGCCGCTCCATTCCTGACTCACCGCCCGGGCAACGCCAATCGGCAACGGATAACAATGGCGACGCCAAAAGTCCGCACAGGCCTGGCGGCGCAGCGGCAGTTCATCCTGCACCAGCGTTTGCTCAAACAGAATGCCGGACTCGAAGGCGTTGTGGGTCAGCATACGCTGGCAAAAACCGTGGATGGTGTAGATTGCCGCTTCGTCCATCTGCCGCTCGGCAGCCAGCAGTTGCGCGGCAGCATCGGGCAGATCGTCAATTTCCGCCATTAACGCATTAAATAACGGGTCTTTACTGCTGCCACGTACGCAGGCAATGCGTAAGCCATGGATATTGCTGCGGATGCGTCCACGCAGCTCCTCGGTGGCGGCCTCGGTAAAGGTCACCACCAGGATCTCCTCTACCGTCAGCGGCCGGGGAAAGGCCGCTGCCTGGCCCAGGCCAAGCAGCAGGCGCAGATACAGCGCACCGATGGTAAAGGTTTTACCGGTCCCCGCCGACGCTTCTATCAACCGCTCGCCAAATAGCGGCAACGTTAGCGGATCAAGTCGCTGCGGGGTGGTCTCTGTCATGGTGTCGCCACCTTACGCGGCAGAGTTTTCTGCAGCGCAGAGGCGTTTGGATAAGTCACCCAGTTCGGCTGCACCGCATAATCCGCCTTCTCTTGCCCACTACCACTCACCTGCGACAGCACCGCCAGCCCCTGCGGCTTAATCACCGCCTGGTGGAAATAATCCGCCAGTTTGGTCGGCGTCAACTGCTTGATTTGCTCAATCAGTTTATGACGGGTATCAAATGCGAAGTTGCCACGGTCGAAGTCATTGGAGAAACGGCCGGCTTCTTCGCTCAGGGTTTGTGGACGCTGCTTCAATTCGTTGATCATCGCCTGCTTATACTGCTCGAAGTCTGCTTCTTTCATCTCTCGCAGGCGTTTCTCGGTTTTCGGGTAGAAATCCTGATAGCGCTGATACAGGTACGCCGGTTGCTTGCTGTTACTTTGCAGCAGGAAACCAATACCCCACTGACGGCCGACGGACATCGGGAAAGCAAACACCGCGTAGCCCAGCTGTTCCTGAGTACGCAGTTGGCTGTAGAACCATGGCTGGATAATTTGGCCAAGCAGCGAGCTGTAAGCCATGCCGGTCACTTCGTCGTAGCCGGTCGGCACATACACTGCCGCCAGCGCCGAGTCGGTGCTGCTGCCTGCCCGCTGCAGATTGGCCAACTGGCTTTTAGTCACTTCAACGTCTTCGCCATGCCACCATGCAACACCGGTACAACCCAGACGGTGTTTCAGCGTGGAGGCCAGGGTATCCACCTGCTGCTTGCTCATATTGCCCACCACCAACAACTCCGGCGTCGCCTCAGCCAGCAGGCTGTCACGGTAGGCCAGCACATCTTTCAGCGTCAGGGTTTTCAGCACCTCACGGCGCTCACTACGTTCTGAGTAAGGCACGCGGGAAACCATCTGCACCGGCTGGATAGCCAGTTCAAAGGCTTTGCCTTTCTCGGCAGAATCCAGCTGTTCCAGATACCAGGATTTGGCCTGCGCAAGTTGATCTTCCGTCGGCGTAAAGCTTGAGTAGCCTTCGATCAGCGAGGTCAGCAATTGCGGCAGACGCTGGGTAAAGCCGTTGGCGTTGAACTCCAGACCGTTGTTCGGCGAGGTTGAGAAACTCAGCCCGCCAACCGAAGCCTGATAGCTCAGTTGATCCAGTGAAATCCCGGCCAGATAGTCAGTCAAAGAGAACAACACCTGGTTACGTGCAGAATCCATGGTTTTTGCATTGCGGAACGCTACTGTGACGTCAGCCTTCGGCTCGTCGGCAAAGTAACGGCTCGGCATATACAACACGCGCAGGCCCGGTTGGTCGACCACCACCTCCGGTTTTTTAAACTCGTGCGAAGGTTTGGTCAGGCTGAAATCATCAGGAATATACGGATTCAGCGTGGGTAACGACAGGCTGATGCCTTTCCCCAGTTGCTGCCACTGCTCAAAGCGCTGCGGAGTGATTTTATCGACCTGATACGGCGCATTGACGAAGTAGGCCATCTTGTTATGCGGCTCATTTGGGCTGACGAACCAGATACGCGCATTTTGCGGCGTCATGGCGTCCAGACGCTCGGCAATCGCTTTGGCGTCATAGCGGTCGGCCAGATAAGGCGCATCCAGCGTATGCTCGACCGGCACGCGCAGCATGGTATCCACCAGCCATTCGATGTAGTCCATATCACGGGTGATCGACGGATAGCGGAAATCCAGATTCAGTACGTGGGAAATCTCATCAAAATAGCTTTGCTTGATGCCTTCGCTACGCAACATTTTCAGGTAGTTGAAGATGGCCGCCACCACTTCGTCGCGCTTGGCCAGGCCTTTATCGGTCAGCGAGACGCTGATCGAGAATACGCCGCCGTTACGATCTACCATAGGATCGGCCCCGGCATTGATGGCATCCGCCAACCCCTGCTTTTGCAGCCAGTCAGACAGGGTATTTTGGCTGCGGTTGCCAATCAGGTAACTGATGTAGGTATCGGTCTTGCTGCGGAACTCGGCACTGTTGTTGTCGATGCGGAATTCTACTTTCAACTGTTTACGCGGCTGGGCCGGTACATAATGAATAATGATGCCCTGCTGTTCAGGGGTGACCGCCGGGACTGTGATCGGCGGTACGCTGGCGTCTCGGTTAGGGACCTTGCCAAAGGTTTTGGCCGCCAGTTCAGCCAGTTCCGGCAATGGCTGGTTGCTGTACAGCACCCCCATCATCAGATTGGCAGAATAATAACGTTGGTAGAATGCCGTCAGCTCATCGTGCAGCTTGCTGCCCGGCTTGTCCTTTAAGGTATCGAGGTTACCGCCAGAGAAACGCGCGCTCGGGTGAGCCGGGTTCAGCGTTTCTGCCCCAACCTGCGCCATGCGCATACCGTCGCGTGAGCGTGCCATCGTCAGTTCGGCGTTGACCGCATTACGTTCACGATCGGCATTGCCCGGATCCAGCAGTGGCTCGGCGATGGCGTCCGCCATGCGGTCTACCGCCGGGGCCAGCGCGTCGTTTTCCACTTCCAGATAGAACGCGGTGCGGTAAGACGCGGTGCTGGCGTTATGGCTGCCACCGTGCTTCTTCAGGAACTCCGACAGGTTTTCGGGTTGCGGATAGCGCTTGGAACCCATCAGCACCATGTGCTCCAGGTAGTGCGCTAACCCCAGCTGACTGTTCGGATCTTCCAGCGAGCCTACCGGCAGTGCCAGCGCCGCCAGTGATTTCGGTGCCTGAGCATCGGAAACCAACAGCACGGTCATGCCGTTCGTCAGTTTGATCGCCTGATACTGGCGCGGATCGTGATCGCTTTTATTGATCTTCTCCGCCAGCGGTTGCCATCCCTGTGCGGCCCAGCTCAACGGCGTCCAAAACATAACCACTAATACCAACCCGGTGATGCGGGCCAACTGTCTGCGCATATCCAAAATGAACCCCTATTCAGACGCCGTCGCGCCACATCCCTGACGTTGACGGCGTACATCAAAACAACACACTCAAAATCTATACCCTATGAATTTCAAGCTGTAGCTTGAAAGGCGACGGGTCTATATGCTTGTACGTTATGTAAGACCGGGACTAACCCCGATAGTTGAATATAACCCTGATTATTTTTACCACCTCAGGGCAATCAGTACCACCGGGGGATTGTTACCCAAGGTTATGCCGTGCCACCGGCAACAGATAACGTTCTGTTTCGTCCAGAATTTGCGCTAAATAAATATTGTCCAACTGGCGGAAGACCCGCTGCACATAAGGGTCTTCACCTTCGCCCGGAATACGCTGGTCGCCCTGCCAGGTTTGCAGCAGCTTGCCCCGGGCCTTGATTTGCACCTCTTCATCCCAGTCAATCTGCTGCGTTTGTGGCTGATAGCACTGGCTCAGCCACGCCCAGCCGCTTTTGTTCAGCAGCAGCAACGGCTGACACAGGCCGCGCTGATAACCCGCCACCAGTTCGGCCAATTGTTCGTGGGCCTCTTGCGCGCTTAATGCAGCAAAGCGCCAGACAGCCCCTTTGCGCCCGTAAATGCGACTTTCGCCGCTCCCCCCGACGCAGCAATACACCAGATGCTCCAGCCACAGCAATATGCCATCGACTGCCGATAGGGTTGATGGCCGCCAGCGCAGCAGCCCATCGCCTTGTACCTGATGTAACCAGCCGCTGATGCGCACACCGGCAATGTCGATATCCAGTTCCAGGCTGTGCCCTTCACTTCTTTCGGCGCGTACCTGTTCGGCCAGTTCGCTCATCTCTTCTTGTTGTTTTTGCCAGTAAATTTCGCCGAAGGGGCCAAAAGGCAACCCACCGGCGGCACGCACCCGCTGAAACAGGCGGCTGGCATCCTCGCCGTCAATCAGGGTGTTCAGCAGTTGGCTGTTGAACTGATAGCGGCTGAGGTTATCCAGGGTGAAGGGTTCTTCATCCGGCAGTTCGGTTTCTTCCAGGATGAAACTGACCCCCAGCCGCAGTTGGAAGAAGGCGCGGATCGGGTGGCGGTAGAAGCGTAATAAATCGTCCAGCGAGACCTGAGTTTTCTCATCCGGCAGCAAGGGCTGATTAAACGGCGGATGTGCCGCACCGCGCCGATCGGCGGCAGGCAGCCATTCTGCCGCATAGCTCTGCGCTTCGGTATCGGGCAGGAAGTTCTCGGCGGCAAACGGCATGCGTGAATGCCAGTTAAGCAAGTGTTTACCCACACGCCGTGCGCTGCCATCGGCGTCCAGATGTTCATCGCCCGGCAGACAATAACTTTGCTCCAGATACTCCAGCAGTTCAGTCACCAACACCGAGGGATAACGCTCGCTGTTATCCTGAATGGAGCGGCCAATAAAGCTGATGTACAGCCGTTGCTGAGCCGACAAAATCGCTTCCAGGAACAGGTAACGGTCATCATCACGGCGGCTGCGGTCACCGCGTTTCACCTGTTGCGCCATCAGATCAAAGCCTAACGGCGGCAGAGTGCGCGGATAAACCCCGTCGTTCATACCCAGCAGGCAAACCACTTTGAATGGGATAGAACGCATGGGCATCAGCGTACAGAAGTTGATTTGCCCGGCCAGGAAACGCTGGCTGATGCGTTCCTGATCGAGGCGTGCTGCCAACTCGTCCCGCAGGATAGACAGCGGCACCTCATCGGGATAGCGCGCCGCCAGCCCGAACTCGAACAGCCTGTTCCACTCCCGCTCTATCAGTGCCAACACCACTTCCGTTTCGCCGTCCTGCTCAAAAAAGGTCTCAAGCAGTTGACGACACAGTGGCTGCCACTCTGGCAAAGAGCGCGCCTGCCCCAGACGTTGCCGCCAACGACTCAGCGCTGCCAGCAGTTCCGCCAGTTGCCCGGCCAGTTCTGCCACCAGCCCGCTCGACTCGTCATAAGGCAAAACGCCCTGCCAATCACCGGCATTGCTGTCCATCGCGTAACCCAGCAGCATGCGTGTAATGCCAAATTGCCAGGTATGCTGGCCGGTAGCGGGCAGATCCAATTCACGCACGTTGTCGTCATCCAGCCCCCAGCGCACGCCAGACTCACCAACCCAATGGCGCAACAGGCGCAATCCTTCCTCCCGAATGGAGAAACGTGCCGCCAGTGCCGGAACTTCCAGCAAAGCCAGTACCTGTTCTGAGGTAAAGCGGCTCTGCGGCAGATCCAACAGCGAGATAAACGCCTGTAGCGCCGGGTGCGCCTGGCTGGCTTTTCGGTCAGAAATGGCAAACGGCAGATAGCGTTCGGGAGAGGCGTTACCGAATACCGCCTGAATATAAGGGGTGTAACTGTCGATATCCGCCACCATCACGATGATGTCACGCGGCGTCAGCTCGGGATCGTCCGCCAGCATGCTCAACAGTTGGTCATGCAGCACCTCTACCTCACGCTGCGGGCTATGGCAGGCGTGCAGGCTGATAGACCTATCGGCCGGATCCAGTCGACGTTTGGTGTCGCTACTCTCCAGCGTTTCCGGGTAGTGCCGATCACCGCACTGTTCTTCAGCTCCAACATATCGTGCTGAATGCCATGCAACAGATTGTCCGCAGGGATATCCACAAAGGCAAAAACCTCTTCTGAGGACTCGATCTGCGAAAGTAAAAAGTGGTGGTCGCGCCCCAACTTGCCCCATGAGGCCAACAGCGGGTTCGGCAGGTCTTGCTCGCCGGCGTCATTAAACAATGCAGAGGCGTTATCTGGATCCCTGAATAACGAATATTCCGTTTTATCGCGATAATGCTGTCTTTTGCGGCTCTGTAATTTCGCCAGGAAGGACTGGCTCTGAATGTCCCCCCAATAGTAGCGGCAGGGATTGGTGAACATCAGATGAATATCGATATGCTTGCCCAGCGCCTGCAGCGCTTCCAGATAGACCGGCGGCAAGGCCGAGATGCCGCAGATAAATACCCGAGGCGGCAACCCCGCAGGTGAGGTTTCAGCTTTATCTAACGCGCTGATAAAACGGCGATACAGGTTGGCACGATGCCATTCCGGCTGCCCCAGTTCCTGGGTGTATTCGACCAGTCGCGCCCACAGTGGTGCCTGCCACTGCTGTGCTTCCGCCAGTCCGTCAATGCGTTCGCCTTTCTGCCAGCTTTCCAGCCATTGCGGGCGATACACCAGATATTGGTCAAACAGGTCGGCTACCCGGCCGGCAAGCTGGTGAATCTTCCGCTTGTCGCCGTCGTCGGTGAGGTAATGCTGCAGCGGGGCAAATTCAGGCTGGGTGAGCAGATCGGGCAGCAGCCACATCAGCTTCCAGGTCATGGCGTCTTTGTTGAAGGCGCTCTCTTTTTCTTCCTCGACCTCAGGCAACACCCGGGTGAACATCTCCCAGATAAAAGAAGCTGGCAGCGGGAAAGCGATGTTGGCGGCAATGCCAAACTGTTCAGCCAGTTGCATCTGCAGCCACTGCGCCATACCGGGGCTCTGCACCAGCACCACTTCCTGTTGAAAAGGATCGGCCAATGGCTCTCTGGCTATCAACGCGCTGGTTAACGTTTTCAGCAAATCCAACTGATTGGAATGATAAACCCTAAACATTGGGAGCTCCCTTAAAACAAAATATCTGCCGGATCACTGACGTATGCAGTACCAACGACTGAGTTCCGCCCACTGCCGTTGGGGCGTTTGTATTCTTACCGTCAGCCGCTGGCAGGCGGCTTGCGGGGTGCTTAACCCGGTCTGACGCTGCCATCCGGATGTCGGTAGCGGTAGCCCGACGTCCACGCGCCCGGTAGCGGCGAAAACTTCCAATTGCTGATGCGCCAACGACCAGGCCTGTCGATACTGCCATTGGCGCTGGAACGACTGCAACAGCACCTGATGATACTGTAACAATCCCAGCAGTGACACCGCGAACAGCAATGCGGCAATCAGCACCTCCGGCAGGCTGAAGCCCCGCTGGCTACTCCGCACAGTCAGCCTGCTTTTTCTCGGGGCAAAAATCCAGCCAGCCGCCGGTTTCCGCTCTTAGCCCGATGTCGCCCCCTGAGCCATCAGGCCTGGTTCGTTGATATAACCGCAGCGGTTCCCCACGGCTCACCTGCGCATCACCACGTACCAGCACAATACCTGCCTGAGAGGACAGTTTTGCACAGGCCCGCAGTTGGTCGGTTTGCTGGCACCACCAGCCGTTGGCGGCGAGCCTGCCGCGTGGCCAGGACTGCGCAACACCCCAACTGAGCGCCGAAGCGGCCTGATTGTAAGCCTGTAAATATTGCTTCTCGTCGGCAGCCAGCAGCAAAGCACTGTCGAGTTGGCGATGCTGGGCATTCAACAGCATCAGCCCCATCACCAACAGCATCATCACCGCCGCCAGAGTGCTGCCTCCCCGCTGCCCGGCAGCGTTCATGGCAGCGAGGCCATATTAACCGCCCACTGCAGACTGCGCCGTATGCCGCCATCCGCTTTTGAACGGCCACTCAAGGTCAGCGTTACCCAACGTTTACCGCCTTCGCCCGTATTCACCTTGATGCCGAAGGCTTCAATGCGCACTTCGTCGTTATCCAGCAGACGCTCCCAGCCAGCGCCATGGCAGTGTCTCACCCCACGTTGCCCCTCCAGCATGCCTTGCCGTAAGCGGTAACCGAAGTATCCGGCGTCGGCGCCAAGAGTTTCCCAGCGCCCACTGCGGCTGATGTCATAGGCGACTATCACGCAACTGCCCACGGCCTCTCCGCCCGCCCGGCTAATCAACAGCGGTTGCCCCTGGCACTGGCCGGCACAGAAGCCGGCGCGGCGCAGATCCTTCTCAATGCCAAAGGCTAACTGCCGCAGCACCGATTCCAGCCGATAATGCCGACCAACATCGACACTGTGCTGACGCAAGACCGGATAAGTTTTAGCGGCCGCCAACGCAATCAGGCTGCCGAACGTCAGCGCCAACATCACCTCCGGCAAGGTAAAACCGCGCTCTAGGGCTGGCATGTCGTAATCCCTCTTATGCTCACGTCTTCACTGCATAGCCGTAGCCGCCCCTTGGCAGACAGCACCAACCGCAGGCGGCCAGCGCCATTGCTGAGCAAGATATGCCCGGCCTGTGCATTGTTACGCAGGCCATAAAACCCCATATCCTTTTGAGTAAAACCCGCCAGTTGCACGTCCCGATAGCCGGGGCTGAACACATCATCGCCGAGCGCTGCGCAATCCATTGGCGATTGGCCGCTGCCGATGCACCAGGGATCGCCGGTTTTAAACCCCAGCAGTGCCGTGCGGTTGCGCCAGTTGGCGTCTGCCTGTAACCGGGTGAGAAATGCCAACAGTTGCTGCGCGGTATGTTCCAGCCGCAGGGCCTGTTGATAATGACGCCAGTGGCTAACCCCCCAGCCGGTCAGCAGGCCTGCCAGGGTTATCACCACCAGCAGCTCAATCAGCGTCATCCCGCGCTGGCCATCAATATTATTGAAAATCATCTTGTCGTTCATGGCGGCCATTGTAACCAGAGCCGCCGCCGGATAAAGACGGCGTTATCCAGCCTGAAGCGCGCTGCGCAACCTTTCTATGAAACTGACGGGAGAAACCAACAAAATGCGATGAGGAACGCAGAAACAACCAAGGCGGATCGGCAGAAATAAAAAAGGGCGCAACCTGTGCGCCCCTGGGGATCAATCATAAGGTAAAAATCAGATGGCAACCGGTGCCTTAATGGCTGGGTGCGGATCGTAACCTTCGATTTCAAAGTCTTCGAAACGGTAATCAAACAGCGATGCCGGCTTGCGTTTAATCACTAGCTTCGGCAAGGCACGCGGCTCACGCGTCAACTGCAGCTGGGTTTGTTCCATATGGTTGCTGTACAAATGAGTGTCGCCGCCGGTCCAGACGAAATCACCCACTTCCAGGTCACATTGCTGCGCCATCATATGTACCAATAGCGCGTAGCTGGCAATGTTGAACGGCAGGCCGAGGAACACATCGCAGGAACGCTGGTACAGTTGACAAGACAATTTGCCATCCGCCACGTAGAACTGGAAGAACGCGTGGCACGGTGCCAACGCCATCTGATCCAACTCCCCCACGTTCCAGGCTGAAACAATGATACGGCGTGAATCCGGGTCCTGTTTCAACTGGTTCAGCACGGTGGTCAATTGATCGATCTGACGACCGTCCGCCGTCCCCCAGGCACGCCACTGCTTGCCGTACACCGGGCCAAGGCTACCGTTTTCGTCGGCCCACTCGTCCCAGATGCTGACTTTGTTTTCCTTCAGGTAAGCCACGTTGGTGTCACCGTTCAGGAACCACAGCAGCTCATGGATGATTGAACGCAGGTGACACTTTTTGGTAGTAACCAGCGGAAACCCTTCCTGCAAATTGAAACGCATCTGGTGGCCGAATATCGACAAGGTGCCAGTGCCGGTACGGTCGGCTTTAGGGGTGCCCTCGGCGAGCACTTTGTTCATCAAATCCAGATACTGTTTCATTTGTTCCTCACGACAGTTGTTGCTGCGGGCGGCGACGATACGCCCAAATCATCATAATAATACCGGCCACCACCATAGGGACGGACAGGATCTGCCCCATGCTGATTACGCCGTCGAACAGGCCGAGCTGGGCATCCGGCTGGCGGAAAGCTTCGACAATAATACGGAATGCACCATAGCCAATCAGGAACAGGCCGGAGACGGCGCCCATCGGCCGCGGCTTGCGGATAAACAGGTTCAGAATGATAAACAGCACCACGCCTTCCAACAGCAGTTCATACAGCTGGGACGGGTGACGCGGCAACACGCCGTATTGGTTCAGAATAGGCAACAGTTTCGGATCGGCGGCGGCAAGCGCCACGTCTTCTGCACGCGAACTTGGGAACAGCATCGCCCATGGGGTATCGGTAGTCACGCGGCCCCAGAGTTCGCCGTTAATAAAGTTGCCCAAACGGCCAGCACCCAGGCCGAAGGGGATCAGCGGGGCAATAAAATCAGAAACCTGGAAGAAGGTGCGTTTGGTGCGGCGAGCGAACCAGAACATCACCAGGATCACCCCCATCAAACCGCCGTGGAACGACATGCCGCCATCCCAGACTTTAAACAGATAGAGCGGGTTTTCCATGAACAGCGGCAGGTTGTAGAACAGCACATAGCCCACGCGGCCACCGACGAACACACCGAGGAAACCGGCGTACAGCAGGTTCTCTACTTCATCCTTGGTCCAGCCGCTGCCTGGTTTGTTAGCCCGGCGTACCGCCAGCCACATGGCAAAAACAAAGCCAACCAGGTACATCAGACCGTACCAATGCAGAGAAACCGGGCCGATCGAGAAAATCACCGGATCAAATTTAGGAAACGCCAGATAGCTATTGGTCATCTATCACCACAACATGTCTATTATTCTTCCCCATCCGGGGGCGGCAGGTGCCAAACGCGGTGAAACACAGCGGGAACACTATTTTTCCGTGGCTTTCAACGCAGTTGAGGAAGCGGATAATAGCATAAGCTTAACCACCACCGGACTGGCCCGCCGGGAAAAGTTCTGTAAAAAAATCAGTCAGCCCGCGGCCTTACTTGCCGCCGCGGATCAAACCGCCCATACCACGACGTTCCATAAATGCGGCCACCTGATGGCGCACTTCGGTGGTCATTTGGGCGTTAAGCACCCGCTGGGCCAGCACTTCGGCGTCGGATAACTCAATGTGTCGCAGCAGATATTTTATCCGCGCCACGCTGCGGCCGTTCATGCTCAGGTTACGGTAGCCCATCCCCACCAGCAACAGCGCCCCCATTGGGTCGCCGGCCAGTTCACCACACAGGCTGACCTGCAGCCCGACGGCCCTGGCCTGAACGGCTATCAGCTTCAGCACCTGCAACATGGAAGGATGCAGGCTGTCGTACAGTGAGGCCACCCGGGTATTGTTGCGATCCACCGCCAGCAGGTATTGGGTCAGGTCGTTGGTCCCCACCGAAATAAACTCAATACGCCCGGCCAGATGCGGGATCATGAAGATCATCGAAGGGACTTCCAGCATGATGCCCAATTTGGGTTTTGGGATTTCATACCCCAGCACCTCTTCCACTTCCCGCCCTGCCCGGTCGATCAACCTGCGAGCCTCGTCGATCTCTTCCAGGCTGGTGATCATCGGCAGCAGTATGCCCAGATTGCCGGTACCGGCATTGGCGCGCAGCATGGCTCGCACCTGGATCAGGAAGATCTCCGGTTGATCCAGGGTAATTCGGATACCACGCCAGCCCAGGCACGGGTTTTCTTCGCTGATCGGCATATAAGGCAGTTGTTTATCGGCACCGATATCCAGCGTACGTAGCGTCACTGGCTTATTCGGGTACATCTGCAACATGCCCTGATACTGGGCAACCTGCTCCTCTTCGGAAGGGAAGCCGCTCTGTAGCATAAAGGGAATTTCGGTACGGTACAGACCCACACCGTCAACCCGCCCGCCAAGCAGCTTTTCATGTTCCGGGCTGAGGCCGGCATTAAGCATCACCTGAACCCGCTCGCCGCTTTTAAGCTGGGCCGGTTGCTCAACGTCATCTTCCGCCAACCGGCTTAATTCCAGCTCTTCGCTGATCAGCCGTTGGTATTCCTGCACCAGCACCGGTTCGGGGTCGACCAAAAGTTCGCCGCGATAACCATCGACAATCAGCAGTCGCTGGCTGAGCAGCGCAGGCTGAATATCCGCGCCCATCACCGTCGGTACGCCCATCGCCCGCACCAATATGGCTGCATGGGAGTTGGCGGCACCGTCGCGCACCACCACGCCGACCAGCCTGTCCTGCGGCATTTCAGCCAGCAGAGTCGCGGTCAGCTCATCGGCTACCAGCACAAAACGCGCCGGCCACTGGGTAGCGCCCTGGGTGGTGTCATCGAGATGGAATAGCAGACGCTGGCCGAGCGCGCGCAGATCGCTGGCACGCTCACGCATATAGGTGTCTTGCAGGCTGGCAAACTGGGCGGCAAAGACTTCGATCACCTGTTTAACCGCCCATTCCGCCACGGAACCGGCATCAATCTCGGCAAAGAGTTCGCGCTTGAGACGAGCGTCGTTGAGCAGGTGAGAGTAAAGATCGAAGATCGCCGCGCTCTCTTTTTGCGAGCTGGCGGCAAAGCGCTTGCTGAAACGGCGGAATTCCGCGCCGGCCTCTTCCAGTGCCTGAGTCAGGCGTTCACGTTCGCTGGCGGTATCGAGCGTCGAGGCTTTGTAAACCTGGTCGAGAGACGGCTGGCTGCTGTCCTGCCAGCCTTCAGCTACCGCGACGCCCGGCGATGCCGCCAGTGCACGAATACGCGTCTGACGATATTGACCAAAAATGGCGTTAAGCTGTGACTGCGAGAGGATCCCGGCCATTTGCGTGGCCAGGGTCACCATGAAGGATTCTTCGCTTTCGTCAAACTGGCGCAGTTCACGCTGCTGCACCACCAATACCCCCAGCAACTGACGGCGATGAATGATCGGCACGCCGAGGAAGGATCGGAAACGATCCTCTTTCACCTGGGGAATGTATTTGAAGCTGGGGTGGCTCTGCGCGTCTGCCAGGTTAATCGGCTCCGCACGGCGTCCGACCAACCCGACAATACCTTCATCAAATGCCAGTGCGATAGCGCGCCCACGCGGTTTTTTTAACCCGCGTGTCGCCATCAGGTAATAGCAGCGGCGGTCGTTGTCCGCCAGGTAGATGGAACAGACTTCTGTATCCATTGCCAGACAGGTTTCATTGACCAAAAGATCCAGCGCATCTGTCAGACTGGCCGCCGCGGCCACCTTCTCAACAATTTCTCGCAAGCGCGTGAGCATAGTCGGCTTAACTTAACCTCTCTTCCGGCGATAAGCGGGGGTCTGCCGCTGTGCTGCCTGCTCCTGCATCGGCATCACGGTGACGGCGAATTCTTTCATCACCCGGCGGTAAACGTCGCGTTTGAACGACACCACCTGGCGCACCGGATACCAAAAACTTACCCAGCGCCAACCGTCAAACTCCGGCGTGCTGCTGCGTTGCATATTGATATCAGCGTCATTGCACATTAACTGCAACAGAAACCATTTCTGCTTTTGGCCGATACAAACCGGCTTTGTGTCCCAACGCACCAAACGTTTTGGCAATTTATAGCGCAACCAGTTGCGGGTTGAGGCCAGGATACGGACATCCTTTTTACTCAGCCCCACTTCTTCGAACAGCTCACGGTACATGGCCTGTTCTGCGGTTTCACCAGGGTTAATCCCACCTTGGGGAAACTGCCAGGAGTGTTGACCGTAACGGCGAGCCCACAGGACTTGCCCCTGACGATTACAGATTACGATACCAACATTCGGGCGGTAGCCATCATCATCGATCACCGGACTACCTCGATAAGCTTAAATTCGCATAGATACCCTGATTGTTTCACACAAGCTACAGGCGGTAAACCACTGCTTTGCGGCGCTGCAAACCGGATAACATTGGGATAACTCACAGATAATGGCAAAGTTATAAACATGCGGAACGATTTACACCGGGTTTTATTCACTTTTTCTGTGGATAGGTATGTGAAGAACTCAAGGGATAAGCCGGTAAAACTCTGGTGAGCCTAAAAACCCCGGAAATACAAAAATCACATTAACCCTTTAAAAACATATTGATATGTAATTATCAACAGCCCTATACAGAGCAAAAATGTGATCTATGTCCGTTTAGGATCTTACCCTGGCGAAAGATCCACCAACGTCGTTTTTATCCACAGATTATCCGTATGAGTTACGCACAAATCGGACAATTTCGCAAAAAAGTGCCTGCGTCAAGGCTGTAAATCGAACCAGTGATCGGTAAAAATTTGGGTTATCCCATAAATCTGTGGATAAATAGGTGTAAGATCCTGTTTATTGTCGGTGGCTACAGGTGCACAAGCGTCAGCCGGAATTTTTCCTCTGTCGGGTGAGAGAGAAAAAGTCATGGAAAATCATGCTACTATTATTCTTTTCCCCAGTCCTTTCCGGTCAAAGTTCTCTGTGGACAAATACAGTACGTTTTTCAACCAAATCTAACAGGCTTGTATTATGGCGTTTTTATCTCCTTTGCCCCCTCCTCCTGAAAACGAACAACAGCTGTTTGAAAGGGCGCAGCGGCTTGCCGGCTGTTCCCTGGGCGAACTGGCCGAAGGTGCGCGGTTGGCTATCCCCAGGGATCTTAAGCGTGATAAAGGCTGGGTTGGCATGCTGCTGGAGCAATATCTTGGCGCCATGGCAGGCAGCAAGCCGGAGCAGGATTTCCCCGAACTGGGCATCGAGCTGAAAACCATCCCGATAGACGCCGCCGGCAAACCGCTGGAAACCACCTTCGTCTGCGTAGCCCCCTTAACCGGCAACAGCGGCGTAACCTGGGCCAGCAGCCATGTACGTCATAAGCTGGCGCGGGTGCTGTGGATCCCGGTAGAAGGTGAGCGACAAATCCCGCTGGCGCAGCGACGTATCGGTTCACCGCTGTTGTGGAGCCCAAACGCCGAAGAAGAAGAGATGCTGCGCCGCGACTGGGAGGAACTGATGGATTTGATCGTGCTTGGCCACGTAGAGCGGATCACCGCCCGCCACGGTGAGGTGCTGCAACTGCGTCCCAAGGCGGCCAACAGTAAGGCCCTGACCGAAGCTATCGGCGAACAGGGGCAGCCGATCCTCACATTGCCACGCGGTTTTTACCTGAAAAAAAGCTTCACCGGCGCATTATTGGCAAGACATTTCTTTGTCTGATCCCTTTTGTTTAGGTCGCGTTTAGCTAACAGTGTCGTTGTATCAATAAACGCGTATAATTCAGCCTTTGTTTTTTATTAAGGTGTGGCTCGACAATGTTTGAGTGGATTATGGATCCCAATGCCTGGTTAGCGTTAGGTACGCTGACCATTCTTGAGATCATTCTGGGTATTGATAACATTATTTTCCTTTCGCTGGTGGTGTCCAAGCTGCCGAAAGCGCAGCAGAACAAGGCTCGCCGCATCGGGCTGGCCGGCGCAATGTTAATGCGTCTGGGGCTGTTGGCCTCCATCGCCTGGGTGATCCGTCTGACCCATCCGCTGTTTAGCGTCATGGACCACAGCATCTCGGCACGCGATCTGATCCTGCTGCTGGGTGGGCTGTTCCTGATTTGGAAAGCCAGTAAAGAGATCCATGAAACCATCGAAGGCTCTGATGAGGAGCACCACACCAAGGTGCACGGCTTCTTCGGCGCTATCGTGCAGATTATGCTGCTGGACATCATTTTCAGCCTGGACTCGGTGATTACCGCGGTAGGCCTGTCCGACCATCTGTTTATTATGATGGCCGCAGTGGTGATTGCCGTTGGCGTCATGATGTTTGCCGCCCGACCTATTGGTGAGTTCGTTAACCGCCATCCTTCGGTGAAGATGCTGGCGTTGGCGTTCCTGATCCTGGTGGGCTTCACCCTGATGCTGGAAAGCTTCCAGGTGCATGTGCCGAAAGGCTACATCTACTTTGCGATGTTCTTCTCAATGTCGGTCGAAGCGCTCAACCTGATGCGCAGCAAGAAAAAAACCGTCTCTGAGTAATTCCCCACGGGAGTGCGCGTCAGCCACTCCCGTTATTATTTTCTGCTGCCCTGTTTCAGCGTCACTTTCCCTATCAAGATAAAGACTTATCCGAAACACGGCGCATCCAGATTTTGCTAATCTTAAAAGAAGCTTCTTTTTTGCATATATAACTGAGGATCCGCAGGATGAAAAAGTGGGTAATGGCAGTGTCTGCGTTGGTGATCGCCGCCGGGTTGGCGGGATGTTCCAGCGATTACGTGATGGCGACCAAAGACGGCAATATGATCCTGACCGAGGGCAAACCGGAGATTGACCAAGATACCGGCCTGATCAGCTATAAAGATGAAAAAGGCAACAGCCGCCAAATCAACGGCGATCAGGTTTCACAGGTTATCGAACGTTAAATTCCCCGTCGGCTATCGCTCTCGTAGTGCGCGATAGCCCTCCCCGCACTGAATCCGCTTCCCCCATCTTCTCGGCTTGGTTATAGTCGGCAAAGGCAGTACACCGCCTTGCAGGTTGTTTGCCACAGCCTGCCCTTTGGCTCCTGTTTCACCGGGCGGTTTAGCCCGTAAGCGCTAACATGAAAGGAAGGCCGTTAATGCAATACCACCGTATTCCCCACAGTTCTTTAGAAGTGAGCGTGCTGGGACTGGGCACCATGACCTTTGGCGAACAGAACAGTGAAGCCGATGCCCATGCGCAACTCGACTATGCATTAGCCGCTGGCGTCAACCTGATTGACACCGCAGAGATGTACCCGGTACCGCCCCGCCCTGAAACCCAGGGGCTGACCGAGCAATACATCGGCAGTTGGATCAAGGCACGCGGCAACCGTGAAAAGATAGTGCTGGCCAGCAAGATTGCCGGGCCGGTGCGCGGTACCGACAGCAGCATCCGCCCGCAGCAGGCGCTGGATCGCAAAAATATTCGTGTCGCGCTGGACGCCAGCCTGAAACGACTCAACACCGATTATCTCGATCTCTACCAATTGCACTGGCCGCAGCGCCCGACCAACTACTTCGGCAAGCTCAATTATCAATACACCGACGATAAGGCCACCGTCACCCTGCTGGAAACGCTGGAAGCGCTGACCGAACAGGTACGCGCCGGTAAAATCCGCTATATCGGGGTGTCTAACGAAACGCCATGGGGCGTAATGCGTTACCTGCAACTGGCTGAAAAACATGAGTTGCCGCGCATCGTCTCGATTCAAAACCCCTATAGCCTGCTGAACCGCAGTTTTGAGATTGCCCTGGCGGAGATCAGCCAGCACGAAGGGGTTGAACTGTTGGCCTATTCCAGCCTGGCGTTCGGCACCCTGAGCGGCAAGTATCTCAACGGTGCCAAGCCTGCCGGTGCACGCAACACGCTATTCACTCGCTTTAACCGCTACTCTGCGCCACAAACGCAGTTGGCGATTGCCGAGTATGTCGCGTTAGCCAAAAAGCACGGGTTGGATCCGTCGCAGATGGCACTGGCGTTTGTGCGCCAGCAGCCGTTCGTTGCCAGCACCCTGCTGGGTGCAACCACGCTGGAACAGCTGAAAACCAACATCGACAGTTTCGACGTGGTATTGAATGAAGACGTACTGCAGGGGCTGGAAGAGATCCACACCCGCTTTACTATTCCGGCACCATAAAACACATCCTGCGCCATCAATAAGATGGGGCGCCTACTCCGCGCCCCTTCTGCTATTTTGCCCGCCGCTGCGACAGCCACAGTGCGCTAATCGCCAATGCAAACACCACGCCAAAGCCAATTCCCACGCCGACCACCGGCACGCTGACTTTAACGGCCAGCGAATACAACCCGAGCATCAGCAGCATGGCGGTGTTCTCCCCCAGGTTCTGTACCGCGATCGCATTGCCTGCCCCCACCGAATTTTTGCCCCGTTCCTGCAACAGCGCATTCAACGGCACCACAAAAAAACCGCCCAATACGCCGATAATCAACAGCAGTGCATAAGCGTTAAACAGGGTGGTTTGCAGGGCAAATATTGCCACCGCCACACCGATCAGGATCCCGGCGGGCATACAGCGCCTCACCGTCTCCAGCGTGACGAAACGTGCGGCTGCCCCGGCGCCTATCACTATCCCGACCGCCACCATCGCATTGAGCAACGTCGGCGTAGCGTTGTCGGCGATACCGAGTGCCACCGGCACCCAAAGCACCAACAGGAAGCGCAGCGTGACCCCGGCCCCCCAAAACAGACTGGTACCGATCAAAGAGAAACGCGTCTGACCGTCGCGCCACAGCACCACACAGGCGTTGAAGAAAGCCTGCGTCATGGCACGCGGCGTCCAGGAAACGGCAGGATGTGCCGCCGGTAAACGTGGAATGTACAGATTGGCGATCACCGCCGCCGCGTAGACCACCGCACACACCGCCAGCGCCGCCACAATGTGCCAGTCGGCCAATATGCCGCCGGCCACCGAACCTATCAGGATCGCGGCGATGGTAGAAGCCTCCATCAGGCCGTTGGCTTTGACCAGCTTTTCGCCGCTGGTGATCTCACCCAGAATGCCGTATTTGGCGGGTGAATAGGCGGCTGCCCCTACGCCGACCAGGGTATAGCCGAGGAACGGATTAAACCCGAAACAGATCACCAACGCGCCGGCCAGTTTCAGGCCGTTGGCCACCATCATCACCCGCCCCTTGGCGAAGCTGTCGGCGACCTGCCCGACAAATGGCGCGAGGATGATGTAGGTGGCGACAAACGCCATCTGCAAAATCGGTTGGCTCCAGTCGGGGTAGAGCTGTTGCTTGATCAATGCCAGGGTAGCGAACAGCAATGCATTGTCACCGAATGCGGACAGAAACTGGGCGCAAATTACGGCGATCATACTGCGAGAAAGCAAAGGTGAATCAGTAGGTAACGTCGGGTTCATCAGGCAATCTCCGGCTGTTCAGCCATGTTACGCAGGGTCACAAAGTCCGGTTTACCGCTGCCAAGCACCGGTAAGGTTTTCAAAATACGGATATCACGCGGCACCGTCAGCTCAGGGCTGCCCAATTCACGCGCCACCTTCAACAAGGCTTCACGGGTGATGCCGGTGTCGGTGGTAAACAGCACCAGCGCCTCGCCCTTGCTGCTGTCGCTTTTAACCGTGGCGGCATGCTGGGCTTCCGGCGCGACGCGCTGTGCCAGCAGTTCAACGCTTTCCAGCGAAACCATTTCCCCCGCCAGCTTGGCAAAGCGCTTCACCCGGCCGCGGATCACGCAGTAACCCTGCTCGTCAAATGTGACAATATCGCCGGTATCGTACCAACCCGGCTGCAGGTTGCCATGCTCATCCTCGGCCGCCGGGGGTTCCAGTTCGCCCGGACGCTCGACCCGCAGGTAACCTTTCATGATATTAGGCCCCTTCAACTGTAGGCGCCCACCGTTATCGATGCCCGGCACCTTCATCAGCCTCGCTTCCATGTTCGGCATAATACGGCCGACGGTACCGACCTTGGCCGCCAGCGGCACGTTGATCGACACCACAGGTGCGCATTCAGTCACGCCATAGCCTTCCAGAATACGGATGCCGTATTTGTCCTGATAAATCTGTTTGGTGCTGTCCGCCAGCTTTTCCGCACCGGCAACCACATAGCGCAAACGGGCAAAATCATACGGGTGAGCAAAACGCGCATAGTTATTAAGGAAGGTCGCTGTGCCGAACAACACGGTGCAGTTACGGTCGTACACCAGTTCCGGAACCACACGGTAATGCAGCGGGCTGGGGTAAAGGAAGATGCGGCTGCCGGTCATCAGCGGCGTCAGCAGCCCGACCGTCAGGCCGAACGAGTGGAACAGCGGCAGCGATGACATAAAGCGGTCACGCGGGGTGAAATCGGCGATGGTACGGATCTGTTCAACGTTGGCCAACAGGCTGGCATGGGAATGCACCACGCCTTTCGGATTGCCCTCCGAACCCGAGGTGAACAGGATCAGCGCCGCATCGTCAGGTTGCTGCGGCAGCATGGCCCGCGCCGGTTGCAACAGATGGCGCAGGATCCACAGCTTGTCCGCCAGGGTCACCGTATCTTTCAGGTCTTCCAGGTACACCCAGTTGGCCTCCGGCACCTGCTGCGGCAAATGGGTCAGCTTGCCCTTTTCGAGAAACTGGCGTGACGTGACGATAGTTTTGAGGCTGGCGGCGGTCATGGCGCTTTTCAGGCCCTTGGAACCGGCGGTGTAGTTGAGCATCGCCGGAATGCGGTTGCGCAGTGAAGCGCCAAAAATCGCCGCTACGGTGATGGTCGCGTTCGGCAATAACATACCGACATGTTCGCCCTCGGCGGTAAAACGTTGCAGGATACGGCTGACGCCCAGCGCTTTCTTGGTCAGCGTGCGGTAACTGTCCTCCTTGAAGTTAATATCCTCGATACACGGCTTGCTGCGGCCATAACGGTGCTGCGCCGCCAGCAAAGCCTGAAACAGGGTCTGCGGCTCACGGGTATCCATCCGCGCCTGCATCATGATCTGGTGCAGCCGATCCCCGGCCAATGCACGGCGATCGCGGGCGCGCGGCGCTACCGGCATCGGCAGCGAGGTCGGCGGTAAAATACGGATGCTGATCTGCGGGAACCAGCGGATCTTGAACACTCCGGCCATGCGGCCAAAGGGGCTGAACTCGGCGCCATCGAGCCGTATCGGCACCAGGGTCGCCCCCGATTTGGCGGCGATAAACGCGGCACCGTCATAAACCTTCATCAGCGAACCGGTAACGGTTATGCGTCCTTCGGGAAACACCACTACCGGCCTGCCCTGTTCCACCGTGCGCACCAGCTGTTTGATGGCCATGGGTTTGGTAGGGTCGAGCGAGACAAAGTCGATATAGGGCCGCAGCCAGCGCATAAACCAGCGATCGCCAATACTGGCATAGACGGCAAACACCGGTTTGATCGGCAAAAACAACGCCAGCAAAATACCGTCAAGGAAGGAGATATGATTGGGCGTAATCAGCAGTTTTTGCTGGTCGAAATGCCGGACGTCGCCCTCGACACGTACCCGGTACAGCAGGCGGAACAGCACCCGCAGTATAGAAAAGATCATGCCCTTCTCCCCTTGGCCAAGATGAGCGTAAATGGTTGTAGGGAAAAGAATACTATATGGCAGGCAAAAAAAAACCTACGCATCCGCGTAGGTTGGTGCAATTGAAAATGGCTTCAACATACAGAGTATGCTGATTTCTCACCAATCAATACCTCTGGGATCACCTACTCTAGAGAGGTAGCGATCAAGAAACTACCGACCAATCGCAAGAGTTTTGCTCTAAATGCAACCAGCTGTAAATTTCCCGCAATTTACGGAAATAACTCAATGAAACTTAAACAGTCCTGGAACAGAAAAATACAAAATCGAATTTTGTGCAGGCGGGATGGCAGGGCATCAGACAAAAAAAAACCTACGCATCTGCGTAGGTTGGTGCAAATTAATATGGGTTCAACAACAAGTTGCTGAGATTCACCAATCAATACCTCTGGGACGTTCAATTTACCCCGTGCCGGCAAAAACCAGCCAGCAGGCAATCGCAACATTGGGGCGCAAAGTGTAACCAGGGGTGTAATTGTTTATCGAACGCTCACCTCGACCAGGCAGCTCATGGCGTTCGGCCCCTGAGTTAACGGCGAGGTGCCGATATCCAGCGTTAATACGTTCGGATTGCCGGACTGTTCCACCTGCAGCCGCTGGCTGCCGAAGCCCGGATCAAACCAGGCACCGGTGGCCATCAGCACCACGCCCGGTGTAACGCCGTCGGTAATAGCGACGCCCGCCAGACAACTGCCGCGCGCATTACTGACCAACACCTCAACGCCATCGACAATACCGCGTTTTATCGCATCCTGCGGGTGCATATACAGCGTTTCGCGCCCGGCGGTTTTATTGCCCTGTGCCAGGGGTGCCGGGTCCATCTGGCTGTGTAAACGATCGCTCGGCTGGATGGAAATCAGGTGCAGCGGCCACTCTTTGGCCTGTGGCGCCCCCAGCCATTCGACCGGCGGCTGCCACTGCGGATGCGGTGCAAAATCAGCATAACCGTAGCCGGCAATTTTCTCGCTGAACAGCTCAATCTTGCCGCTCGGGGTTTGCAGCGGGTTGGTCTGTGGGTCGGCGCGGAAGTCGTCAAAGAACACGAATTCTTTCGCCGGTGCCGGCAGCTCGACATAGCCTTTACGCCAAAAATCCTCGAACTCGGGCCATTCCACACCGGTACCGGCCTGCGCCTGTCCGCACTGCTGATAGATAGATTCGATCCAGGCTCGTTCATCGCGATTTTCGGTGAATTGTTCGCGGTAACCCAGTCGCTCCGCCAGATCGGCAAAAATATCAAAGTCGTTACGCGCCTGATGCTGCGGCGCAATGGCCTGATGCATCGCCAACACGTAGCGATCGCGCGATGAACCGCCGATATCGTTACGTTCCAGCGAGGTGGTTACCGGCAGCACGATATCCGCCATTTTGGCGGCCGGAGTCCACCAGATATCCTGCACAATCACCGTATCCGGCTTCTGCCAGCCTTCCACCAGCCGGTTTAACTGTTGGTGATGATGGAACGGGTTACCCCCGGCCCAGTGCACCAAATGGATATCCGGGTAATGCAGCGTCTCACCGCGGAACTGGTAGGGTTCGCCCGGTTGCAGCAACATGTCGCAAATGCGTGCCACCGGGATCGCCAACCCGCAAGGGTTAGGCCCCACCGGCATCATTGGCCCCGGCGTATCCACGCGCGGGTTGCCAACGCCGTTCATTGAACCGTGGCCAAACGAGAAGCCGCCGCCCGGTAGCCCAACCTGGCCGAGCATCGCCGACAGGGCAATCATCATCCAATAGGGCTGTTCGCCACGATGAGCGCGCTGAACGGAATAGGAGCAGGTAAGAAAGCTTCGCACGCCAATCAGTTGCTGTGCGAGCAAGCCAATGCGCGCCGCCGGAATACCGGTGATCGCACTGGCCCATTCTGGGGTTTTCGCCACGCCGTCATCGGTGCCGCGCAGATAACTCGCCAGTTGGTCATAACCGGCACAGTGGCTATAGAGGAATGCTTCGTCCTGCGCGCCCCGACGCTGAATTTCATACGCCAGTGCCAGCATTAACGCCACATCGGTATTCGGGCGGATTGGGATCCATTCGGCATTCACAAATGCCGGGCAGTCATCACGCATCGGGCTGATGTTGATAACCGGAGTGCCTTTCTGCACCAGCTTTTGCAACCATGGTTTGAGCGAGTGTTCCGCCGCGCCACCGGACGATACCTGGGCATTTTTCAGCGCCAACCCACCGAAAGCGACAAACAGTTCACAGTGCTCAACCACGCTCGGCCAACTGGTGACGCGCCCGGTCAATGGGGTGAAGGTACCAATCACATACGGCAGGAAAAACTGCGCAGCGCCCCAACTGTAGTTGCCTAACTGATCAACACCGCCGCCACCGCCGAAATAAAAGCGCCGCACCAGCGAACGCGCATGATGCAAACGCCCGGCGGATGACCAACCATAGGAGCCGGTAAACAGGCCCGAGGGGCCATAGCGATCGCGCACGTGGCGGTTTTCTTCCGCCACCAGATCGAGCGCCAGATCCCAGTCCACTTCGACAAAATCCTCACGGCCACGCAGCGTGCGGTCACTGCCTTCACGCTTTTGCAGCCAGGAGCGGCGCACCGCCGGCTTACGGATCCGTTTGTCGGAATAGGCCATCGGCGCGATGGAGTCGAGCATCGGGGAAGGATCCGGATCGCCTGCAAACGGCTCACAGCGGATAAGCCTGCCGTCTTCAACCACGGCGGTATACGCCCCCCAGTGAGCGAGTTGCGGGTAACGTTTAATCGACATGCGGTTCTCAAACAAAATGGGATACACAAAAGTAACATTAGCTGCCGTGCGCCGCCAAAGCACAAATGGCTCTATTACTGAGCTGCGCAGGTCTAAGCACAGAATAAATCGCCCATATCTGCAACAGCCGCCACAAGTTGCGATCGCCAGCGCTTGCAGCCCCGGGTTTTTTCCGCAAGACTGAGGAATGTAAGCGATTACCCAGGATGTATGACAGATATGGCTACCATAAAGGATGTTGCCAGGCTGGCGGGTGTTTCCGTGGCCACGGTATCCCGCGTAATAAACCATTCCCCGAAGGCCAGCGAAAGCTCACGCACCGCCGTGCTGGCCGCGATGGAACAACTGCAGTACCACCCAAACGCCAACGCCCGCGCGCTGGCGCAGCAATCGACCGAAACGCTGGGGCTGATCGTCTCCGACGTGTCCGATCCCTTTTTTGGCGCTATGGTCAAAGCGGTCGAACAGGTGGCCTACGCTACCCACAACTTCTTGCTGATTGGCAACGGTTACCATGAGGCGGAAAAAGAGCGTCAGGCGATTGAACAACTGGTGCGTCACCGCTGTGCAGCACTGGTGGTGCATGCCAAAAAGCTGACCGATCCTGAGTTAAGCGGCTGGATGCAGCAGATCCCGGGGATGGTGCTGATTAACCGCACGCTGCCGGGCTTTGAATCGCGCTGTGTGGCGCTGGACGACCGCTATGGTGCCTGGCTGGCGACTCGCCATCTGATTCAACAGGGGCATCAGCGTATTGCCATCGTCTGCTCCACCCACCAAATTTCCGACGCCGCAGACCGCCTGCAGGGTTATCTCGATGCATTGCAGGAGCATGGCATTGCGGTAGATGAAAGGCTGATTGCCTACGGAGAGCCGGACGAAATCGGCGGTGAACAAGCGATGACCGAGTTGCTCGGGCGCGGTAAAAACTTCACCGCAGTGACCTGTTATAACGATTCGATGGCCGCAGGCGCGCTCTCGGTGCTGAGCGACAACAGCGTGGATGTGCCGGGCCAAATGTCGTTGATTGGCTTTGATGACGTGTTGATTTCACGCTATCTGCGCCCCCGCCTGACCACCATCCGCTATCCGGTGGTGGCCATGGCGACCCAGGCGGCCGAACTGGCACTGGCGCTAGCCAATAACCAGCCGCTGCCGGAGATCACCAATATGTTCAGTCCGACGCTGGTGCGCCGCCACTCGGTGGCCAGCATCAATAACGTTTACGAGCAGAACTAGTCCAGCTCGCGGTGATAGAGCCGCACCGGGCGGTCAGGGTAGTCCAGCGCGTCGCCGATATAGTGCCAGCCGTGACGTTCGTAATAGCCGCTGAAGTCACTGTAGAGATACAGCTCGTCAAAGCCGGCCTGGCGGCTGTAGTCCTGTACATGCTGCTGTAGCCGCAAGCCCAGGCCGCTGCCGCGCTGGCTTTCATCGACATACAGCGCCGCCAGCCAGGGCGTCAGATCCTGGCGGCTGATTAAATCACAGCGCCACAGACCGACGGTGCCGACCAGTTCGTCCCCCTGCAAGGCAATAAAAGTGATGGGCAAGTCTGCCCCACGCAGACCACTGTCCACCACGCTGGCGAAAAATGCCCTGCTGTTTTCACTGCCGAATGCCTGCCATAGCCAGTTGATCACCTGCTGCCGGTGCTGCGGATAATCCGCCAGAAGCACAATATTAGTCATCCAGCCTTCCCCTTATTCTCATTGCCAGAGAACAGTCTACGAGCGTTTCACCACAACGCAATCACCGCGATAAAAAGCCGCGCAGCCAAGGGCTAACCCTATGCTAGACTGAGCATTATTTGCCACAGCGGAAGTTGAAAGGGGTAAGCCATTGATGATCACCATGTTGGATGTTTCCATTCGCGCGGGGGTATCTAAAGCCACGGTTTCACGCGTGTTGAATGGCACCGGCCAGGTGAAAAAGAGCACCCGCGACGCGGTGTTCAAGGCCATGGACGACCTGGGCTACCGCCCCAATTTCCTGGCCCAATCGCTGGCAAATAAAAGCTCCAACAGTATCGGGCTGGTGGTTTCCAACTTCGATGGCCCCTACTTCGGCCGCCTGCTGCGAAAAGCCGCCAAGCTGATCGAGGCCAGCGGCAAGCATCTGATTGTCACCGATGGCCACGACACGCCGGAAGACGAGCTGCAGGCGGTGCAACTGCTGGCCGATCGCCGCTGCGACGCCATCATCCTGTATACCCGTTTTATGTCCGAGCCCACGCTGATGAACCTGTTGGACAGCCTGCCGGTGCCGATCATGGTGATCAACCGCGATCTGCCACAGGCCCGCGCACGCTGTGTGTCCTTCGAACAGCAGAAAGCCGCCTTCCATGCGGTGGATTATTTGATTCGGCAAGGACATCGCGAGATAGCCTGCATTACCGGGCCGATTGCCACGCCTACCGCCCTGGCTCGGTTGGCCGGTTATCGGCAGGCGCTTGAGCATCACACCATTGCCTTTGACGACGCCCGCGTAGCCTATGGTGACAGCAGCGTACAGAGCGGCTACCAGGCTGTGCGTAGTTTACTGGCCGGGGGTAGCGGCTTTAGCGCCCTGTTTGCCTGTAACGACGACATGGCGGTCGGCGCAATGAAAGCGTTGCACGATGCGGGTAAACGCCTGCCGCAGGATGTCTCACTGTTCGGCTTTGACGACGAACCCAGCGCCGCCTATTTGCAACCGGCGCTGTCTACCGTTTATCTGCCGATCGACGTGATGATCGAAGCCGCCATCAGCCAGGCTTTCCGCCTGATTAAGGGGGAGGACATACAGCCACTTACGCCTTTCACCGGTGAACTTCGGCTGCGGGAGTCCGTGGTTCCAGGGCCTTACGCCGACTGATTCCATCTGGCGCCGCCGCTGATTGCGCGCCGCGCCGCATTTCCTCCACCGCCATTTCCTTTCCCTGCCACCAGCCCGCATATTGTCATGACAATAACCTTTACACTATATAGCACAAAGGCTATATTCGGAGTGTGACATGTGGCAGGTCGTGACCGTCGAACGATTCGACAGCTGGTTTTTATCATTACACAGCGATGAACAAAAAAGCCTGTTGGTGGGCATCTTTAAACTGCAGGAATTTGGCCCCTTGCTGGCGCGTCCCCATGCCGACACGCTGCATCACAACGGTCAAATACAGCATCTGAAAGAATTACGCATTCAGCATCGTGGTCGTCCGTATCGGGTTTTCTTCGCCTTCGACCCACAACGGCAAGCGGTTCTACTGTGCGGCGGCGACAAAACCGGCAATAAACGTTTCTATCAACAAATGCTACCGATTGCCGTCAGAGAGTTTTCACATTATTTGGCAACCCAGAGGTAACGCAAATGGCCAAGCCATTATCAAATCTGATCGATAAGCTCGATCCCGCCGTGGTTGACGCGGCCCGGCAAAAAGCGGACAAAGAAATTTTTGAACTGCGGCTGGCTATGCTGCGGGAAGAACTGGCGGTTTCCCAGGTAGAACTGGCGAAGCGGCTTGGCATCAGCCAACCTTCTGTGGCCAATTTGGAAAAACGCGGTAGCGAAATCAAACTCTCTTCGTTAAAACGCTATATTGAAGCCATGGGCGGTACGCTGTCGCTGGAAGTCCGACTCCCCAACGGCCAGCACCGGCGAATGTCTCTGTGAAACGGGCGCAGTACTGAACTGCGCCCGAAAGCATCAGATCAGTTCCAGCGCAATCAGCTCTTCAATGGTCTGGCGGCGGCGAATCAATCGCGCTTCGCCGTTTTCAAACAGCACTTCCGGCAGCAATGGACGGCTGTTGTAGTTCGATGACATTGACGCGCCGTAAGCACCGGTGTCATGGAACACCAAATAATCACCGACCTGCACCGGCGGCAGTTCGCGGGTTTCAATGCCACCACCGGCCTGCTGGGTAAAGACATCACCGGATTCGCACAGCGGCCCGGCAATCACGGTATCGCGCAGCGGCTGGTTGGCAGTATCGCGGCCATCGGCCGGCAGCAATGAAATATGGTGGTAACTGCCGTACATCGCCGGACGCATCAAATCGTTAAAACCGGCGTCTACCAGCACAAAGTGGCGGCTGCCCATGTCTTTCACCGCGCGCACCTCGGCCACCAGCACCCCGGCTTCCGCCATCAGGAAACGCCCAGGTTCAATTTCCAGGCTCACCGGATGCCCCAGATGCGCGGCAATGCGCTCACGGGCACTGTTCCACAGGCCAAAATAGTGCTCGGTATCAATCGCCTCTTCACCGTACTGATAAGGGATCGACAGGCCGCCACCGGCGGAAATGGCGCTGATATCCTGACCGAGATCGATCACCTGCTGCACCATGGCATCACACACCCGCTCCAGATGCTGGTAATCCACGCCCGAGCCGATATGCATATGCACACCGATCAATTTCAGGCCGTACTGCTGAATTTTCTCCACCGCCTGCGGTAAATCGGCATACCAAATGCCGTGCTTGCTGTTTTCGCCGCCGGTATTGGTTTTCTGGCTGTGGCCGTGCCCAAAACCTGGGTTGATGCGCAGCCACACTGGATGTCCGGTAGAAACCTGGCCCAGTTGTTCCAGCATGTCGATCGAACCGACGTTAACCGGAATTTTCAATTCGCTGACGCGCGCCAGGGTCGCGTGATCCAGCACGTCTGCGGTAAACACAATCTCACTTGGCTCACCACCCGGCTGAAAACCGGCCTGCAATGCACGCTCAATCTCCCCCAACGACACCGAGTCCACCTTGACGCCCTGCTCACGCATCAGGCGCAGAATATGGATATTCGAGCAGGCCTTTTGGGCAAAACGAATAACATCGAAATGACGCAGCTGGCTGATGCGCTCGCTAATGATAGCGGCGTCATAAGCCCATACCGGGCAACCAAAGCGCTCAGGCAGGGCCAACAGGTTAGCGGTATTAAGAGCGGTAGTGGTGTCGTCGAGAGCACGTGGCATGGTGGTATCCCTGAATAAAATTTAGTGACTCTAATACCCCAATATTGCCGCACGCTTTCTTGGATGGAAAATATCTATTTAGCCAGAGTCTATTCATTTATGATATGGCTTTGCTGATTAAAAGAGCTACCGATGCACGCGATAACGCTACGCCAGATTGAAATCTTCTATGCGGTGATGACCACCGGCAACCTGACCGAAGCCGCCGCGCTGCTGCAAACCTCGCAGCCCACCGTCAGCCGCGAGCTGGCGCGCTTTGAGAAGCTAATCCAGCTGCAATTGTTCGAACGGGTTCGCGGGCGGTTATCCCCAACGGTGCAAGGCCTGCGGCTATTGGAAGAGGTGCAGCGCTCCTACTACGGTCTGGATCGTATCACCGCCGCCGCCGCCAGTATCCGCCAGTTCCGGCAGGCACAGCTGTCGATTGCCTGCCTGCCGGTGTTCTCGCAATCACTGCTACCCGCGGTGTGCAAACCTTTTATCGATCGCTATCCGGAAGTGAGCTTCAGCGTAATACCGCAGGAATCACCGCTGCTGGAGGAGTGGCTGTCGGCGCAGCGTCACGATTTGGGACTCACAGAAAATACCCTGACCCCGGCGGGGACCGAGCGCATGACGCTGATGACCTTGAACGAGGTGTGCGTGCTACCGGCCGGGCATCCCCTGCTGGCGAAAACGGTGTTGACGCCGCAGGACTTTGCCGGACAAAACTTTATCAGCCTGTCGAACACCGACAGCTATCGCCAGTTACTGGATTCGTTGTTCAGTGAGGAAGGAGTCAACCGCCGTCTGGTAATGGAAACCCATAGCGCCGCATCGGTCTGCGCCATGGTTAAAGCGGGAGTGGGAGTGTCGATCGTTAACCCGCTGACGGCGCTCGATTACGCCGGCAGCGGCGTCCACGTGCGGACATTCAGCGTTGACGTCCCCTTTACCGTCAGTCTGATCCGGCCGCTGCACCGCCCATCGTCGGCGCTGGTCACGGCCTTTACTCAGCATTTGCAACAGCATGCGCAGACACTCCCCGCCCGCCTGGCGGCAGTAATTACACGCTAACCGGGCGCTTGGCACGGCTGAAGGTCACCATGCAGAGCAGCAGCCCCAGCAGCGCGATCCCCGCGGCCGCCAGCGGTACGCTGGTCAAGCCCAGCCCCTGCGCGATCACCACGCCACCGACCCAGGCACCAATGGCATTGCCAACGTTAAACGCAGCAATATTTAGCGTAGACACCAGATTGGGTGCCTTTTTACCGTAGGTCACCACGTTGATCTGCAGCGCCGGCACCGCGGCAAACGCCGCAGCGGCCCACAGGAACAGGGTGATTTCCGCCGGCACCATTGAGTGACTGGTCCAACTGAACAGCGCCGCGAAACAGGCGATGACCAGGAAAGTACAGGTCAGGGTCAGCGGCAAACGCCAGTCTGCCAGACGGCCGCCAAGGATATTGCCCAGCGTCAGGCCAACCCCCATCAACAACAGCGTCCAACTCACGCCATGTGACGAAACCCCGGTCACTTCGGTCAGCAGCGGGGCAATATAGGTAAACAGTGCGAACATCGATGCGGCAAAGGCCACGGTCATCAGCAGCGAAAGCCAGATGCCGCCGCCGCGCAGTGCCGTCAGCTCTTTTTTCAGGTCGGTCGGTTGTTCATCCCTGACCGTCGGCAGCTTGCTATACAGCGCCAACAGGGATAATACGCCGATCACCGTCACCGCCCAGAAGGTTGAGCGCCAGCCCAATGCTTGCCCCAGTGCAGTGCCGATCGGCACCCCCAGCACGTTGGCCAATGTCAGACCGGTGAACATCAACGCCACGGCGGAAGCCCGACGGTTGGGAGCCACCAGATTAGCCGCCACTACAGCGCCAATGCCGAAGAATGCTCCGTGGCACAGGGCGGTGATAATGCGCGCCAGCATCAGGAAATCGTAGCTGTAACTCAGCGCACACATAATATTGCCGAAGATGAAAATCACCATCAGCAGCAGCAGAGTCTTTTTGCGCGGCAGCTTCGCCGTTAGCAGCGCCATGATCGGTGCACCGATAGCCACGCCAAGGGCATAGCCGCTGATCAACCAGCCGGCGGAAGGAATAGAGACCTGCAGATCCCTCGCGACCTCCGGCAGCAACCCCATAATAACGAACTCGGTGGTGCCGATAGCAAATGCACTTAATGCCAGTGCGAGCAGAGAAACAGGCATGCGTAACGCTCCCAATCAACAAAGCCCCGGCGTCAGGCGCACGAGGCTGGTAAAAAAACACAAAATTATCGGCCAGCCTGGCAGGCTGCCCGTGGAAAGGTCAGAGAGGATGTTCAAAGAGCCGGGATATCTATTTAACCCTATAATTATTAAGTCTTATTCACTCTTCTCACGCTACAAAAACTACACGTCGCCCCATCAGTTAACCAGTGACAGAGCCGCGACAGCGCACAAAATGCACCGGTAAACTCGCTAACCGCTTGAATGCGCTAATGATGAAAAATGTGTGAAAATGTTACTGCGGCGTTAATAATATCAGCGCAACGTCGCTCGCCAGCCGGCATCAGTGGCAAACCACTCCACTAAAAAGTCCAACATGGTCCTCAGAGTCGCCGGCATCTGCCGACGCGAAGTATAAATGCCGTAAATGCCCATCGACTGGGGCCGATAATCCGGCATCAGCTCAATCAGTTCGCCGCTGGCCAGCAGCGGTGCCGCCGAATAATAAGGTTGCATGGAAACCCCGGCCCCCTGCACCGTTCCCGCCATCAATACCACCGATTCATTGGCGCTCAGATTACCGCTGACCGCGACTGCCGACTTCACCCCCTGGTGGTCAAAATGCCACAGGCTTTTACCGAAGTAGGAGTAAGTCAGGCAGTTGTGCAGCGCCAGATCCTGCGGATGGCGCGGCGTGCCATGCGCCGCCAGATAGGCCGGTGCAGCGCAGACCACCGAGGCGCAGGAAGAGAGCGGTCGGGCGATCAGATTGGGATCCAGCTCATTGGTAATTCGCAGCGCCAAATCGATACGCTCTTCGACCAGATTCACTGCGCGGTTATTCATTTGCAGATCCACAGCCACCTGCGGATGACGCTTCAGATATTGCGCTACCGCGCCCACCAGCGCCGTCTGGCCCAGCGACTGCGAGCAGGTGATCCGCAGCAGGCCGCGTAGTTCATCACTCTGTTCCCCTTCAACCAGGTCTATTTCCCCCGCCAGCGCCAACATCTGTCGGCAACGCTCTAATGTACGCTCACCGGCGTCAGTCAGACTAAGCTTACGGGTAGTACGGTGCAGCAAACGTGCCCCGGCCCATTGCTCCATCTGGGCCAGATAACGCGTCACCATGGCTCGCGACATTTCCAGCGTTTCTGCCGCCGCAATCATGCTGCCACGGTCAACGATGGTGATAAAAACCTCAGCTGCGGTGATGCGATCCATGATTCGTCCGATTTACGCAATTAATAATTGCTCATTATCCGGTTTTTCTATCGCTTTATGCAACCTAACATCTATACAACATTTAATCGCTACCCAAGGACCTCTGCCCATGTTTAACAAATCATTACTGACCCTGGCCTTCGCCGGCATCACCACCTTTAGCGCCTACGCCACCGCCGCCGACACTCTGACCATGGAAGTGTACAACCCAGGTGAGAAAAGCGTGTTCCCGGTGTCCTCTGAGATCATCATCGGTAAACACGAAGTGGCGCTGATTGACGCCCAGTTCCAGCGCAACGACGCAGAAGAACTGGTGAAAAAGATCAAGGCCACCGGCAAAAAGCTGACCACCGTCTACATCAGCCATTCAGATCCGGATTTCTACTTTGGTCTGGACGTGATTAAAGCCGCGTTCCCACAGGCGAAAATCATCGCGTCCCCAGGCACCATCGAAGAAATCAACGCCACCAAAGACGGTAAAGTCGCCTATTGGGGCCCGATCCTGAAAGACAATGCACCGAAAGCGGTGGTGGTTCCACAGGCATTGCAGGGTGACAGCTTCACCGTTGACGGCCAGAAAGTGGAAGTGAAAGGCCTGACCGGCCCAACGCCGGAGCGCACCTACGTGTGGATCCCGGCGCTGAAAGCGGTAGTGGGCGGTGTTCCGGTCGCGGGCGACAACATCCATCCGTGGGTCGCCGATAACCAGACCGTAGAATCCCGCGCGCACTGGCAGCAAACGCTGGAAGGCATCAAGGCATTGAAACCGAAAGTCGTTGTCCCTGGCCATTTCCTGCCGGGTGCCGACCAGACGCTGAAATCCGTGACCTTTACCCAGAACTACCTGACCACGCTGGAAGCTGAACTGCCGAAAGCCAAAGATTCTGCTGCACTGGTGGCGGCAATGAAAAAGCATTACCCGAACCTGAAGGATGAATCCAGCCTGGAACTGAGCGCCAAGGTGCTGAAAGGCGAAATGAAGTGGCCGCAATAAGCCCGCCTAGACCAACAGACCAAAGCGTTACTGCAACCCGCCCTTGAAAGAGGGCGGGGATAACGAGGAATAAATATGACCGGCACGACTCTGCATTACATTTTCGATCCGCTGTGTGGCTGGTGCTATGGCGCAGCCCCGCTGGTGAAGGCGGCCAAAACCATTCCAGGGCTGAATATTGCCCTGCACGCCGGTGGCATGATGACCGGCAACAACCGCCGCCAAATCACGGACGAATGGCGTAATTATGTTATCCCGCACGACAAACGTATTGCGGAGTTAACCGGACAGACCTTTGGTGATGCCTATTTCAATGGCCTGCTGCGTGATACCACGGCGATCATGGACTCAGAGCCGCCGATTACCGCGATACTGGCGGCGCAAGCGCTGGCGGGACGTGGGCTGGATATGCTGCATCGCATTCAGGAAGCGCATTATCAGGAAGGTCGACGCATCGCCGATACGCCAGTGCTGGAGGCCCTGGCGAAAGAGCTGGGTCTGGCCTCTGCCCCGTTCATCGCCGAGATGCGCTTTAACGCCGGTGCCCCGACCGCGCAACACATCGCACAAAGCCGGGCTTTGCTGGCCAAAGTTCAGGGACAAGGCTTCCCGACCTTTGCGCTTGAAGACAGTGAAGGCCAGCTGCGCCAGATCCCGGCGGGCAACTATCTGGGGAATGTTGAAGCCTGGAAAGAGTTGTTGAGCGGTGCCGCTACCTGGGCGTAATGCCTGTTACAGTGCCCGGACATTCAGGATATTGAATGTCCGGGGCTGATTATTCGACCCGCACGAAGCGCCCTTCCGCCCGCACGTTAAAACCAAAACCGCAGTCGCCTTTGGTGTGCATTTCCAGCGCATCCGCGCTGAATTGCATCGTCACATCACAGGCCATCGCGTCCTCCGGCTCCCGCTGACGGTATAGCGCCTTGTCCTGTTCAATCGGCAACACCTCGGCGAATTCGCCCATATTCGGGCCGTAATACAACCCCATTTGCGGCATATAATAGCCGGAATAATTGATCAGCCAGCGGCCGTCCTGTGGCTTGACCTCCACTTCGCTCCACACGCCGCGCCCGGCGTACTGCCAGTAGGCGCCACCCGGTCCGTTCGACGGCGGTTGCTTCGCCAGGCGCTGCTGCAGCAGTTTCAAATTATGTTGGGATTTACTGTCCTGCGGCGCCAATTCCAGATAGGCGCGTGCCTTGAGCAGTTCACCGGCATGCATCAGCGCCAGCGCCACATTGTTGTAAGCAGTGGCGGTCGCCTGATTGTCGAGACCGCAGAACTCACTCCAGGCGGCCTGATCGCGGAAAACGTCGGCTGCGCGTGGGTAATCACCGCGCTGGTAGGCACTTTTCCCCAGCTCGGCATAGCTCGCCACCTTGTGACAATCGGCATCAATATCCGGCTCATCAATCTGTGCCGTCGCCTGGCCGCTGGTGAGCGCACCATAGGCCAACAGCAGGGGAACCCACGCCTTCATCACTCATCCTTTCCGCAGTAAACAAGCCAAATTTCGGCGCCAGTATAACCGCCATCCCTCCCGGCTTCACCTCTGACGATTCAATCACAATATTTCAAAAGGTTAGCCGCGTTAAAACTGCTTACAGTCCAGGTTTGTTTGTTACTTGCCTGCGGCCCATGCTGAAAAAAATGCAGAATTAACGAGACCTCATGAACGCAACCCCAACCCCCAAACACGCCGTCTGGCAATTGATTAAACCCTTCTGGGTTTCGGAAGAAAAGCTGCGGGCCTGGTCGATGCTGATCGCCATTGTCGCTTTGTCGCTCGGGCTGGTGTACATCAGCGTACAGATCAATGAGTGGAACCAGGTGTTTTACGACGCGCTGCAAAACAAAAACTATCCGGTATTCAAGGCGCAACTGTGGCGCTTTACCTATTTGGCGCTGATCTTTATCGTGCTGGCAGTCTATAAAATTTACCTGACGCAGGGCCTGCAGATGCGCTGGCGGCGCTGGATGACGGAAAAATTTATGGGTAAATGGCTGGCGCATCAGGCCTATTACCATACCGAACAGCAACAGATCGTCGATAACCCGGACCAGCGTATTGCCGAAGATCTCAATGTACTGACCCAGTACACGCTGTCGCTGTCGCTCGGGCTGCTCTCCAGCCTGGTGACGCTGTTTTCCTTTATCACCATTCTCTGGCACGTCAGCGGGCCAATGACTTTTGTTATCCATCAGCATGCCGTCACCCTGCCCGGCTACATGGTGTGGTTCGCCCTGCTGTACGCGGTGCTGGGTTCGCTGTTGATTTGGTGGGTCGGTAAACCGCTGGTCCAGCTCGGCTTTAATCAGGAGCGCTATGAAGCAAACTTCCGTTTTGGGCTGATCCGTATCCGGGAAAACAACGATGCCATCGCGCTTTATCACGGCGAACCACGCGAAGCGCAACAGTTGGGTGACCGCTTTGACAGCATCCGCACCAACTGGTGGTCAATCATGCGCATCACCCGCCGGCTGAACATCGCCTCTAATTTTTACAGCCAGTTTGCCATTGTTTTCCCGCTGTTGGTGGCAGCACCGCGTTACTTCTCCGGCGCTATCCAGATGGGCGGCATGATGCAGATCGCCTCCGCCTTTGGCCAGGTACAGGGGGCGCTGTCATGGTTTATCGATGCCTTTAGCGATCTGGCGACCTGGAAAGCCTGCGTTAACCGTCTGGCCGGTTTTAACGCCGCCGTGGATCAGGTACACCATCAGCAACGCGGCATTCAACTGCAAGCGGAGAACGACCAACCGCTGATCCTCGATCGTCTCAGCCTGCAACTGCCGGACGGTCAAAGTTTGCTGGGCTCAACGTCGATGACGCTGAAACGCGGTGAAAAAGTGCTGGTCGTCGGCCCTTCGGGCTGCGGTAAATCCACGCTGCTGCGTGCTATCGCCGGGATCTGGCCCTACGGCTCCGGCACCATTGGCCGCGACGCGGCCAGCAGCGCCTTATTCCTGCCACAACGCAGCTATATTCCCATCGGCACGCTGCGCGAGGCGCTCAGTTATCCGCATCTTGCGGCCGAATACAGTGATGAGCAACTGCTGAGAGTGCTGGAAAATTGCCGTCTGAAGCATCTGCAACGCTGGCTGGACACCAGCGCCAACTGGAGCCACCGCCTGTCGCCAGGCGAGCAACAGCGGATGGCATTCGCCCGTGCGATTCTGACCCGCCCGGATATTCTGTTCCTCGACGAGGCCACCAGCGCGCTGGACGATGAAACCGAGCAGTTGATGTATTGCCTGTTGGTGGATGAACTGCCGCAGGTGACGTTGGTCAGCGTGGCACACCGCAACAGCGTGGCGAAATACCACCAGAGCTGCTGGCGCTTTAGCCGCCCGGAGGAGAATCAACCGGCCCGCATGGCGCTTAGCCCGCTGCCGGTCGTCGGTTAATCAACCGGGTGGTGCTCATCGCAGCGTCACCCGGCCTCCCTCAAATGCCGTCGGTCTGTACGTCTTCACATTTTACCCGGCGTCTTTCGTGCCACAGGCTGGTCAACCCGCGCTTACCGCACGCCAGTGCCACTTCGCGGAATTCGTCCAGGCTCAGCCCGTCCCTTTCCAGCATCATTTCCGCCGCCAACTGCATATTCACCCCGGTCAGCACCTCACAATCCCCGTGCGTATCCGCCAGTTCGCTGGCACAGCGAAACGGCGAACCGCCGAGCATATCGGTGAGAAACACCACGCCGTCCGGCTGTGCCACTTCGGCCAACGCCGAGATCAACGCCGCTTTTAACTCGGCAGTACTCATCTGCTCGGGAAAATTGACCGCAACGCAGTACGGCTGCGTCCCCACCACCTGTTCAACCGCCTGCAACAGCCCACTGGCGAAACCGCCGTGGCCGGTAATCACAATGCCTGGCATAAACCGCTCCTCACAATAAACCGATAAACTTGCCCACCATGCCAATCACCACCGTCACGCCAATCAGTTTCACCGGTGAGAAGCCGCGCTTCATCAGGAAGAAAATCAGCAGCGTAAAGCACAGCGGCAGCAGGTTGGGCATCAGCTTGTCCAGCACATCAGTCTGTAGCGCCACGCTGGCTTTGCCGGCATGCATCACCAGCGGGGTAGAAAGATGAACATACGAAGCCACCAGCGCACCGATCACCGTCATGCCGACAATCGAGGCGGCGTGGGATATTCGTCGGGTATGGGTTTTCAGCAGCGCCAGCGCGCTGGTACCGGCCTGATAACCGTAGTGAGCCAGCCCGAAGCGCAGCCCGAAGTGAAAGACGTTAAACAGCAGCAGGAAGACGATCGGCCCAAACAGGCTGCCCTCCAGCGCCAGCGAGGCACCAATCCCGGCGCAGATCGGCAGCAGCGTCAGCCAGAACAGCGCATCGCCAATACCGCCCAGCGGCCCCATCAGCGCCACTTTTACCGCACGGATGGTGGAGATCTTCTCTTTGTTTTGCTCCATCGCCAGCACCAACCCGGAAAGGAAGGTGACGTCAAACGGATGCACATTGATAAACTCCATGTGCATTTTCATCGAGTTGGACAGATCCTGCGGATTACGGTGGATCTTGCGCAATGCCGGGATCAACTGATACAGCCAGCCACCGGCCTGCATACGCTCATAGTTGAACGACGCCTGCAACAGCAACGAGCGCCAGGCCATCCGGTTGATATCGCCGCGGGTCAGAGCCTCGGCGGGCTGGCTATCGACGTAGTCGTCCTGCTCCACCTGACTGGTGGCCAGCGCCTGCGCCATACGTTTTTCCGCTTTTTGCGCCAGCAGATCGTCAGAATCATTAAATGCCATCTTCAGCATCCTCCTGGGGTACAGGTTGTTTGAGCGGGTCGGCAGCGGCCCGTTGACTGTTAAAGAAGTCGATCAGGGCGATCGCCAGCGCGCCCAGCGCCACGGCCAGGATCGGCAATTTCAGGAAGGTGACGGAAATAAAACCGAGGATGAAATAGGCCACATAGGTTTTTTTTCATCATCACTTTCATCAACAGTGAGAAACCAATCGCCGGCATCATGCCACCCGCCACCGCCAGGCCGTCCAACAGCCAGACCGGGGCCTTTTGCACCATGGCGCTGGCCGCATCGGCGCCGAAATAAATCGGCAGAAACGCCACCACGAAATAGAACGCGAACAGGATGGTGATACCGAGATAGTTCACCCGTTCAATACCGCGCCAGTTCAGTTCTTTCACCATGCGATCGCAGCGATGCATCATCGGTGAAAACAGGGTGAACAGCAGCGTGATACAGCCCTGCACCGCAATCGAAAACGGCACCGCAACGCCAATCGCCACCTTGGGATCGGCTTTGGTCAGAATGGCGAACGCCGTGCCAATCACCCCGCCGATCACCACGTTCGGCGGCTGAGCGCCCGCCAGCGGCACCATGCCCATCCACACCAGCTCCAGCGTGCCGCCGACCAGCAGGCCGGTGTAGACATCCCCGAGGATCAGGCCGACCAGCGGCCCCAGAACCACAGGACGGTGGAAGTGGGTCAGGCCGTCGAACAGATCGACCCCCGCCAGCCCGGCCAGCAGTGCTATCAATAACGCATCAGTCAACATGATTTCCCCCAAACTCAAAACAGCAGTTTGCCGACAGGCTCACCCGCTTCATCCGGCACCCGACGCACCTCACACTCGACGCCCAGCGCCGCCAGTTCGCGAAAGGCGGCCACGTCACCCTCATCCAGCGAGACCGTTTTATGTACCTGCCGCTTGCCCTCGGCGAAATGCATGTTGCCGACGTTGACGAAACGGATCGGTACTCCGCCCTGTACCAGCCGCAAAACATCCTGCGGCGTTTTGCACACTAAAAAGATCTTCTGGCGATCCGCCGCCTTGTGGATCACGTCGATGGTTTTCTGCAGCGTGAAGTAGCGCGTCTGCACCCCCTCAGCCACCACCATATCCATCAGGTTCTGCTGCACCGGATCGGCCGCCGCTTCATCGTTGGCCACCACCACCAGATTGGCCCCCAGGGTGTTGGTCCAGGTAACGCCGACCTGGCCATGTACCAGTCGGTTATCAATGCGGGTCATCAGGATATTCGGCATTTCAGTGCACCTCCGGGTAGCAGGCGGCGTGATAATCATCGAGCACCTGCGTCACCTTGTGCATCACCCAGTCCTGCGGATCCTCGCTCAATTCGCCGGCATTCACCGCGCGGGCTTGCTCGGGCAGATATTGGCTTAACAGCGCCAGCGGTACCGGGTTGCGGCGCAGATTGTCAATTAGCCCCTCTACCGCCTGCTGAACCTGCGGCTGTGGCCAGTAGTAACGCACCCGGTCGCTCAGGCTGTAGTGGCGATCCAGATACTGTTGATGCGGGTTGCCGTGGTAATAGCGGCTCCACTGTTGCGGCTGCTCGCGCATCACCTGTTCCAGCGTGGCGCACAGCTGCGCCGACTGATGCTCGCCCAGCCATTCACGTTCAATATGATCCAGGGCGAACAGCGCCTCACGCAGGGCAAAAGTCAGCGCCGGGCCGACTTTCAGGATGGCGAAATGGTCGCCCACCAGTTGCCGATAGGCCTGCGGGGGTTGGTAGTCCGTTGAGTGCGCTTCGTAAACCATGCCAGGCTGCCGTTCGATAAAACGACTCAGCTCATGAGCCCGCTGTGGCTGGTAGTGTTCTACGCTGTGATGATCAAACTCCACGCCCGGCTGCACCACCAGCGCAATGGTTCGCCTCCAGGCATCGACCAGCTCTGCCCGTTGCCAGGCCAGGCGATGTACCTCAAGCGTTTGCTGGACCGCCTGTGGCGTGGTGACCTGCATGCCTTCCAGCGCCTCCTGCGCGCCGCCCGGCACCGGCACTTCGGTACCTATGACATACACCGGTGGCTCGCCGCCGCTTTGCTGCCAGGCGCGTTCCGCGACGCTACATAACCGGGCGGCACGAACGGCCACGGTTTCATCATTGAGCGGGAAAGGATCGCCAACGCAGGACATGGAGCAATCGAGGTGAATTTTGCGAAAGCCGGCGCGGACATAATCGTCGATCAGCGTTTCCGCCAGTTGCATCGCCTCTTCCGCCGGCCGGTCCTGCCAGGCATTGGGACCGAGATGATCGCCCCCCAGCCACAGACGATCCCGCGACAGCCCTACTTCATCCGCCAGTTGCCACAGCGCATCGCGGAACTGCTGCGCCGTCTGGCCGGTGTAACCACCAAACTGATTGACCTGATTCGAGGTGGCCTCAACCAGCACCGGCGTGCCACGCGCTTTGGCCTGTCGCAGGGCCGCTTTCAGCACCCAGGGGTGAGCGGAACAAACGGAAAATACCCCAACCGGTTTTCCGGCCTTGTGCTGCTCAACAAGCTGTAACAACTGCTGCATGAAACCCCCACGCAGGCGCCGTACTACCGATCGGCGATGACAACCTCCACGCCCAACTCGGTTAACGCCCGCTCGTAATCGTCCGGAAGAAGGCTGTCGGTAATCAGCCGATGAATTTGTCCGGCTTCGCGAATCATGCAAAAGCTCTTGCGACCAAACTTGCTGGCATCCGCCACGGCGATGATCTCGCGCGCCACCTCGCACATCACGCGATTGAGGTGGGCCTCACCGGGGTGAGGCGTGGTGATGCCGGCAACCAGATCGAAACCGTCGACACCCAAAAACAGTTTGTCGAAGCGGTACTGGCGCAATTGCTGCTCGGCAGCCGGACCGTAGAGCGAGTAGGAGTTACGGCGCACGCTGCCGCCCAGCACCATCACCTCCACCCCATCGTTACCTGAAAGCTCATAGGCAATGTTCAGCGCATTGGTCATCACCACCAGATCGCGTCGCCCTTTGAGGAACGGCACTATCTGGGTAGTGGTGGAACCGGAATCGAGGATCAGCGCGTCACCATCGCGCACATAGCTGGCCGCTACGCTTGCGATCTGCGACTTCACGTCGCGGTTTAACCGCCCCTTGTCATGCAACGGGCGATCGAAGGCGAATTGCTGATTGAGCATCGCGCCGCCATAAGCCCGCAGCGCACACCCTTTTCGTTCCAGAAAGCGCAGATCGTTGCGGATCGTCACCGTGGATACTGCAAACTGTTTGCTGAGCTGCTCCACGCGCACGCTGCCGTGCTCGCATAACAAGTCGATAATGTGTTCACGTCGCTTTGCGGTATTCACTGGCATGAGCTGCGGTCCTCAGGTTTCCGGCCGGGCCGGGGAGAAGATGGCTTTCGCTCTACTGCGCTGGCATTACAGCAAAGCGAAAGCAATGAAATTGTGATCGGGGTTACAGCGCTGTTTTAGCAGAAAAAGAGGCTAAAAACCTTTCGGATCGAAATGAAGTGAAAATATTAAGCGGCAGTGAAAGGCAAAGTGAAATCTCTGCGTGGGCGCGGCTGCCGGGGTGAGGAGTCCAATGCGCAGCAGAAAACGAAAGAGGGGGTGCAGCGGCCCGGCTGGCTGACTTTTATTTCATCAGGTGATCGGGATCACATAACAGCAATTATCCCCTCCCGGCATTGCGTCGCAGACGCCGGAATGGCGCATACATCGCAAAACCAGCCCCTTGTCAGGTCAGGGGTTCTTCCCTACACTTGCGCGCAGACATTGGCCGCTGCCAATGCGTAAGCGTTAACGTCAATCAACGCATCATGCCATGCAGTATTGATTGACTGCCTGCCCTGGTGCGAGGAACTGATGCCCCAATCTGTCTTACCCCCAACGTCTGCTCCCCTAAAACGCAGCCGTTTACGCCACCCATTATTACTGGTCACCGGCATTATGCTGGTCGCGGCCAACCTGCGCGCCGCGCTCACCAGCGTCGGACCGTTACTGGAACAGATCCAGCAGCAGTTGTTGCTGTCCGCCACCGCGGCCGGGCTGCTTAATTCGTTACCGTTGATCCTGTTTGCCGTGCTGTCACCAGTGACTCCTGGCCTGGCCAAACGCCTGGGGATTGAACGCACGCTGGGTATGGCACTGTTGTTGCTGGTTTTCGGCATCGCACTGCGTTCCCTGCCGCAACCCGGCATGTTATGGCTGGGCACTATTCTGATCGGCGCTGCCATCGCATTTGCCAACGTGGTCCTGCCGACGCTGGTGAAACGCGACTTTCCAGGCCGTGCCGCCGCCATGATTGCCGGTTACGCGGCGGTGATGTCACTGGTGGCCGCAACCGCTTCGGGTCTGGCGGTGCCGCTGGCGGGGTTGAATGGTCTCGGTTGGCGTTTTTCCCTGCTGTGCTGGAGCCTGCCTGCCCTGCTGGCGCTGATTGTCTGGCTGCCGCAGCTGCGCCGTCCAGCGACTTCGGTGACTGCCGATGCCCCGGCGGTTCAGCCGGCGCCGCCCCGCTCCCCCTGGGGCAGTGCGCTCGGATGGCAGGTGGCGCTGTTTATGGGCCTGCAGTCCATCACCTTCTATACCATTATCGGCTGGTTTAGCGCCTTCGCCGCCAGCCATGGCACCTCGCCGCAGCAGGCGGGGTTTGAGCTGTTTATCTATCAGGTGGTGGCAATCGCCGCCAACTTTGTGATGGTGTTTATTCTGCCGCGCGCACGCGATCAGCGGGCTATTGCGCTGTGCAGTTCACTGCTGATTTTTATCGGCGTCGCCGGGCTGCTGCTGCTGCCAACCTATTCTCTGATTTGGTTGATTTTTGCCGGTCTGGGGGCGGGAAGTTCTTTGGTACTGGCGCTGTCGTTCTTTGGCCTGCGCAGCAGCCATCATCACCAGGCCACGCAACTGTCAGGCATGGCGCAATCAGTAGGCTATTTACTGGCCGCGCTGGGGCCGACGCTGTTCGGTCTGTTACATGACCTGACTCAGGGCTGGCAGTTGCCGCTGAGCATTCTGCTGGGCCTGACGCTGCTGCAGATGCTGTTCGGCATATTGGCCGGGCGCAATAGGGTTATTCGTTAACGCCGGGCCGGGTGGCCGGTTTCGGTACGGGTTCCGTGGCATCGTCCTGCCAGAGATCGTTGATAAAATCCCGTTGTTGTTGGGTCAACTGCCATAAAGGGGGGATCTTGACCGGGCTGTCATCCCGGGCGCCCCCTTTCTTCTTTACGCGCTTTTTGTCCATCGATTTGTTTCCTAAATAAGCAGCCAATAAATCACGGCGGCAACGGCCAGCCAAAACACCCCGCAGCCGATAAATACGCACAGCCAAGCTTTACGTTTGATATCCGCGTCATCCTTGCTTATCACAGCCGCCTCATCTAATAGATTAAACTAATCAAAATGCAATTATTGATCTATTTAAACGATCAATAAAGAAGTTTGTTCCTATAGAAATTTAAAAAATATCTGCTACTCATGTACCTAAAGTCAGGTATGCGGCAGAAAGACAACAGGATTAGTCAGGTCATTGGCGCCAGATTTGGGGTGAATTAATCGACAAGCCGCAGTGTGGCACAAGCAGGTAGATCAAAATTAAACCACTATTCAATAAATCAAAACACAATTAATCAGCACAACTTAAGTTAAATTGGCGACAATTTAGGCTGGGGAGTGACTCTGAAACGCGGGGATATACTGATTTTAGCGGATAGCGCCATGCGAGAAGAATGGATAACCCAGCCCAATAGTGCAGGCCGGGTGATATTAATTTCAGTCAATCTGCGAAACCGAGTCCTTGCTGGCACGTTCACGTTCGCTGCCGGTCAACTCGCTGAGGCGCCCGTCACGCATTTGCAGCAGCCGATCGGCATGTTCGAAGTAATGATCGTCATGGCTGATGGCAAACACCGTTTTACCCAAAGCGCGTAACTGCGGTAGCAGTTCACGATAGAATATTCGACGAAATTGCGGATCCTGATCCGCCGCCCATTCGTCCAATAGCAAAATATCCCGCTTCTCCGCCACTGCCAGCAGCAGCGCCAGTCGCTTGCGCTGCCCCTGCGACAACTGTGGATTAGTTACCCGCAGGCCGTCGAATTGCAATTTGCTTTTCATGTTCAAACGGTTAAGCCAGCTTTCCACCAGTTCGGCATCCGGCTGTTCGCCTTCAGGCCCCTGCAAATGGTGGAACGGATGAAAGTCGGTGAAAATAGCGGAGAACAAACGACGATAGTCAGACATATCGTTCAGAGTCTGTGGCACGCCATCCAGCAAGATTTGTCCACTGACCGGCTGATATAACCCGGTCAGCAACATCGCCAGCGTCGACTTCCCACTGCCGTTACCGCCTATCAGGAAGACCAGTTCACCACGTTGCAACCTCAGGTCGATCGGCCCAACGGCGAACCCCGCTTTTTGCTCCGTCGCGCCATAGTGGAACATCACATCGTGCAGCTCCAGGGTTTGCCAGGCTTTGGCCGCTACCGCAGGAAACTCGGGTTGATAATCGGCAAGTCGCAGCGCTTTGACCTTGCCGAAGGCAACTTCGGCACCGATCAGCGTCGGGAATGCCCCCACCGCCTGCAGTAACGGGGTACGCAGGAACAGCAACGTCAGCGAGTAGGTTGCCGCGACGGTGGTATCGGCCCAGCCCAGGCTGTTGGCCATGTAAAACACCAAACCAATCGCCCCCAACATCATGATATTCGACCAGTTCACCGCACTGAGATGGTAGGTATCGGCGCGGATAATGTGCTGTCGATAATCTTCGGCATCCGGCTGGTAGGCCTGCTGGTACAGCGCTTTTGCACGATCGCGGTTCAATGCCAGCTCTTTGCGGCCGTCAATCGCAGACTGATAGTGTTCGTAGAGGCGCTCTTCGGCCTCTCGCACGCTGGTCAAATGACGATACACCCGCGAGACCAGACACCCGCTGCCAAATACCGTCACCGCGACCCAAACGGCGGTGACCGCCAGCATCTGCGGAGATAGCCAGCCCAGATAGGCCGCCGACCCCAGCGTCAGTATCACCCCTTGCACCAGCTCCGGCAGGCGAACAAAGGCAATGGTGATATTTCGTATATCACTGGCCAGGCTCGCCAACAGTGAGGCGCTGCCCAGTTGCTCTATCCGCTCGATATCGGTATCCAGGATCTGTTTCACCAGTTGGCCGCGCAGTCGGAACACAAAATGGTGGCCGAGCGTGGTCAGCGCCAGCTGCGAGCCCAGCGTGACCGCCATCAGCAACGCCAGCAGCCCGAGGAACTCAGGCAATACGGCCAGCGGGTTGCCCGCCACCGTCATCAGCCGCAAATTTATAAAGGCGATGATGCCTATGCCCAGCGCCGCACTGGCCATGGTCAACGCCATTACCGCCAGAAACGGCCAGCGATACTGGCGGTAAACCACCCGTAGCAACTCCATGAAGAACCCTTAGCCTGAAATCTTGAGATGGCAGGCATTGTAAGCGGCCAAAAAGTGATATCAATAACAATTCTCATATTGTCGCCAACGATTGATTCCTGAACCTGAGGATTTACACTGGCCGTTACTCCGGGACGAGGAAAACACCCACCGATGCTGCCCACACATGAATACGCCAACGACCTGATCCTGTTCGCCCTGATTGTTGACTGCGGTTCTTTCAGCAAAGCCGCTGAAACCGCCGGCATCACCAGCTCGGTGGTCAGCAAGCGCATTGGTCGCCTGGAGAAATCTCTCGGCGCACGCCTGCTGTACCGCACCACCCGCAGCCTGACGCTAACCGAAAACGGCCAAAGCCTGTACCGTCAGGCCAAAGAAATCAGCGCAAAAACTCAGGAAGCCCTGAACGTCATCAGTGAACACAGCGATGAACTGACCGGCATCATCCGCATGTCGGTGCCAACCATTTCAGGGGAATTGTTGTTAAGTGAAAGCGTGGCGGAATTTTGCGCCCTTCACCCGAACCTGAAGGTGGAAATGCGGCTGGAAAATCGCTTCGCCGATTTGGTCAACGAAGGGATAGATCTGGCTATCCGCACTGGCACCCTGCCGGATTCCAGCCTGATCGCCCGTCCGATCCTGAACTCCCGCTGGGTGATCGTTTGCTCGCCCAACTATCTGCAACAATATTCTGAGCCGCAGTCAGCAGGCGACCTGCTCGAGCATAACTGTCTGACCTATACCTATCAGGAAAGCGGCACCGACAACTGGCTGATGAAGCAGCCGGGCAGCAACAAGATTTATGAACTGCAGGTTAGTGGCAACCTGTCCGCCAATAACGCCCGGGCGATCCGCAAGGCGGTGATCGCCGGTTATGGCATTGCCATGGTGCCACGCTGCATGGTGTACGAGGATTTACAGGAAGGGGCCATGGTGGAGGTTTTGAGCGGCCACTGTGGCAAGGTATTAGGTATTTACGCGGTTTACCCTTATACCCGCAATTTACCGTTAAAAACCCGGCTGCTGATCGAACATATCATTACGTCCTATCAGAATATCAGCCACTATTTTTGAAGTGAGTCACATAATTATTTTTCGTTGGCTCGTGAGCGAGCCGCGGGATTACTCCATTTTTGAATATAATCTATTGGTAATTATTGTGTAATCAATGTGACCCAGCACATTCATCACACAACAAAAAAATTATATCCACTTGATTTTAAATCAAATAAAAACAAACCCAATAATCAGAAATCATCCCGCAGAGTCACTATACCGCCCTACATCCCCATCCTGGAAAATTGCAGAATAGAACATCAGCCAGCGTTGTGATTAGAATGAAAATGTTGCGGTAATTAACCTTCCGGCTACATACCTCTACAAATAACAATAATAACGCTGAGGCTCTTATGTCCCTGTTTTTCAGTATTTCGCCGATCGTCCTGCTGATTTGGATGATGACCAAAAAGAACGGTGTGCCCTCTTATATCGCGCTGCCCTTAACGGCCGCTGCCGTGTATGGCGTGCAAATGTTTTGGTTCGACAGTCTGCCCCTGCTGCTGCACGCCAATATCATTACCGCACTGGTGTCGGTTTTCACCCCGATAACCATTATTGCCGGCGCGATTTTGCTGAATAAGCTGATGCAAATCAGCGGTGCGGAAAACGTGGTTCGTCGTTGGCTGGAAAATATCAGCCCCAATCCGGTTGCTCAGTTGATGATTATCGGTTGGGCATTCGCCTTTATGATTGAAGGTGCCAGCGGATTCGGCACGCCAGCCGCCATTGCCGCCCCCATTCTGGTCGGGCTAGGCTTTAACCCCCTGCGCGTTGCGCTGCTGACGCTGGTCATGAACTCGGTTCCCGTCTCATTCGGTGCCGTCGGCACGCCCACCTGGTTCGGCTTTGCCAATTTGGGGTTATCCGATGCCAGCCTGCTGGAAATTGGCCGTCAGACCGCGTTGATCCACTTTGTCGCCGGATTTGTTATCCCATTGCTGGCGCTGCGTTTTATCGTTTCCTGGCGTGAAATTCGCTATAACCTGCCGTTTATTTTACTCAGCGTCTTGAGTTGCACGGTGCCTTACCTGCTGCTGGCACAGGTTAACTATGAATTCCCGGCTCTGGTGGGCGGCGCCATTGGCCTGATGCTGTCGGTGCTGTTGGCGCGTGCCGGCATCGGCCTGACCCGCTGCGAAGGCAAAACATCTCCCCAGGCCGTGCCATTCGTTCAGGTCATCAAGGCAATGACCCCGACCCTGCTGCTGATTGCTATTCTGATAGTGACCCGTATCCACCAGTTGGGCATCAAAGCGCTGCTCAACAGCAGCGCACTGCTGTGGCAAGGGAGCCTCGGCAACCTGGGTGAGCTACGCGTCAGCAATGCCCTGATCATTGAATTGCAGCAGGTATTCGGCACTTCTGCCGCCGCCAGCTACAAAACGCTGTATGTACCCGCACTGATCCCTTTCTTGCTGGTGGTCGTGCTGTGTATTCCCCTGTTCCGGCTGAACTGCAGGCAGGTAAAACAGATGTTCGCAGAAACCGGTGGGCGCGTGGCTAAACCCTTTATCGCCCTGTTTGGTGCGCTGGTGATGGTCAACCTGATGATGCTGGGCGGCGACAATGCGCCGGTGATCCTCATCGGCAAGGCGTTGGCGGCATTGACGGGGGAAAGCTGGCTGCTGTTCTCTTCTTTCCTTGGGGCGCTGGGTTCGTTTTTCTCCGGTTCCAATACCGTTTCCAACCTGACGTTCGGCGGCATCCAGCAGTCAATCGCCCTGAGCAGCGGGCTAAACGTCAACCTGACGCTGGCACTGCAATCCGTCGGGGGAGCTATGGGCAACATGATATGCCTGAACAATATTATCGCCGTTTGCTCAATCCTCGGGATCGGCAATGCCGAAGGCAAAATTATCAAAAAGACCGTATTGCCCATGTTGGTGTACGGGGGATCGCCGCTGTGATGGCGCAGGCAATGATCCTCTGAGCGTAAAAGCCCATTATCGAAATAAGGTATAAATATGATTATCTCCGCTTCAACCGATTACCGGGCCGCAGCACAGGCTAAGCTCCCGCCTTTTCTGTTTCACTATATTGACGGCGGGGCCTACGCGGAACACACGCTACGACGCAACACGGAAGACCTGGCAGGCATCGCGCTGCGCCAGCGCATACTGCGCAATATGTCCGACCTCAGCCTGGAAACCAACCTGTTCGGTGAAAAACTGGCGATGCCGGTGATCCTCGGCCCGGTCGGGTTAACCGGTATGTACGCCCGACGCGGTGAAGTCCAGGCAGCCAAAGCCGCCGCGCAGAAAGGCATTCCTTTTACCCTGTCGACGGTCTCTGTTTGCCCGATTGAAGAAGTGGCACCGGCAATCGATCGGCCGATGTGGTTCCAGCTGTACGTATTGAAAGACCGGGGCTTTATGCGCAATGCGCTGGAGCGCGCCAAAGCCGCCGGGGTGAAAACCCTGGTATTCACCGTCGATATGCCGGTGCCCGGTGCGCGTTACCGCGACGCCCACTCCGGCATGAGTGGCCCCAATGCCGCCGTGCGCCGCATGTTGCAGGCGGTGACCCATCCGCAGTGGGCCTGGGACGTCGGGCTGTGCGGCAAGCCGCACGATCTGGGCAACGTCTCGGCCTATCGCGGCAAACCCACCAGCCTGGAAGACTATATCGGCTGGCTGGGTACCAACTTCGATCCCTCAATCTCCTGGAAGGATCTGGACTGGATCCGCGAGTTCTGGCAAGGCCCGATGATCATCAAAGGCATTTTGGATCCCGAAGACGCCAAAGATGCGGTGCGCTTTGGTGCCGACGGTATTGTGGTATCCAACCACGGCGGCCGCCAGCTGGACGGCGTGTTATCCACTGCCCATGCGCTGCCGGCGATTGCCGAGGCGGTAAAAGGCGATATCACCCTGCTGGCCGACTCCGGCATTCGCAGCGGGCTGGACGTGGTGCGCATGATTGCTCTGGGCGCCGACGGCGTGCTGCTGGGGCGCGCCTTTGCCTATGCGCTGGCCGCCGCCGGGCAGGCCGGAGTCGCCAACCTGCTCGAGCTGATCGATAAAGAAATGCGCGTCGCCATGACGCTGATCGGCGCGAAAACCATTGCGGACATCAGCGCCGACTCGCTGGTCCAGGGGCTGCGTTAATCACATCGTTCTTATAATTAGCGTTACCATTGCGCCAGCCTTGGTGGGGGGTAACGCTGGCAATTCAGCACCCGGCAGACGAAAACCCCTCGGCAAAGGCACTGCGCAGATAACGGCTGAACTCCGCCACCGCTCGCGAGACCTGGGGCGCATAAGGGCGTACCACATAAAGGCTGTCAGCAAAGGCATCTATCGGCCGCCAGGCCGGTAATACCTCGATCAATCTGCCGTCTGCCAATGCCTGCTGCGCGCTAAAGTCTGGCAACAGGGCAATGCCCAAGCCTTCCGCTGCCGCATCACGTATCGACTCGCTGTTGTTGGTGGCAAACGGGCCGCTGACCGGCACCCGAATCTTTTCTGTCTTGCCCTCTGCTGCCTGTTTGGCGACAAAGCTCCAGCTCGGGGATTCACTGCTGCGAGGATAATAAAGACACTGATGCCGTTGCAGATCGGCCGGTGAAACCGGCATGCCGTGCCGTTTCACGTAGTCTGCCGAGGCCACCGCCAAGGTTTCGGTCTGGCACAGCCGCCAGGCGACATGGGTATCGGGCAGGCTGTCACTGTGGCGGATCGCCAAATCGAACCCTTCGCTGGTTAACGACACCAGCCGGTCGGACACCTCAAGCTGCAACCGCACCTCCGGATTAGCACGCAGAAAGCCGGTAATACGTGGCACCAGCTGCTGGCGGGCAAACGCCACCGGCGCCGTCACCCGTACCGAACCACGCAGCGGCCCGGCCGAATCGCAAATGCCGGAGAAACTCTGCTTTATCTGCGCGAAAGGCTGGCGCAGTTCCTCCACCAGTCGCAGCCCGGCATCGGTCAGTCTGACGCTGCGCGTCGTGCGTTGCACCAGCGGCACCCCGGCCAAGGTTTCAATCTCTTTGATTTTTTGGCTCATCGCCGCTTTGCTGACATCCAGCCGCTCCGCCGCACGGGTAAAACTGCCCTGCTCGGCCAGCACGGTGAGCCAGTGCAAATGGGTCCACAGGGTTTCTATTTTTGGGTTTTTCATCGTCGACTGTTCATTTATATAAACAATGAGTTCAAGTATAGCGCTTCTTCCCACACCGCCGCTTGGCTAAGATGGGTTCTCAAAGGCGAAGATAACTCGCTGCCTCATATCGAGATTAACCCACTGACAGGATTATAAAAATGCCATTACTTATCTTTGAAGTCATTGAGGGCCGCAGCGAAGCCGAACTGAAAACCCTGCTCGATGCTGCCCACCGCGCGGTGCTCAGCGCCTTTGAGGTCCCGCCGCGTGACAGGTACCAGATTGTTCATGAAAACAAGGCTCACCACATGGTGATTGAAGACACCGGCCTTAACCTGACTCGCACCCGCGATTTGGTGGTGGTACGGGTGATTACCAGCCCGCGACCCGAGCAGCAGAAACAGCGTTTTTATGCCGATCTCAGCCGGGAGCTGAAGGAGAACTGTGGGATTGAAGGCAGTGACCTGATGGTGTCCATCACCACCAACAGTCAGGGCGACTGGAGTTTCGGCAACGGGGTAGCGCAGTACCTGACCGGCGATCTATAAACGATAACCCCCAGGCGCAGTAAAGCGCCCGGGGTCAACACCTTCAGGGCTGCTGTTCGTCGTTATATTGGTTTTGCCACATCGCAGCATAGCGGCCATTGGCGGCCAGCAAGGCTTCATGCCGTCCGCGCTCAACGATTTCACCGGCCTCCAGCACGATAATTTCATCGGCATCCACCACCGTCGATAAACGGTGCGCAATCACCAGCGTGGTGTGGTCACGGCTCACTTCACGTAAGTGCGACTGGATTTCGCGTTCGGTCTGGGTATCCAGCGCGCTGGTGGCTTCGTCGAAAACCAGGATCGCCGGATTTTTCAGAATGGTACGAGCAATCGCCACCCGTTGCTTTTCACCGCCGGACAGCTTAAGCCCACGCTCCCCCACCCGGGTTTGATAGCCGTCGGGCAGGCTGACGATAAACTCATGTATATGCGCCAACCTGGCGGCCCGCTCGATCTCGTCCTGGCTCGAGCCGGTTTTACCGTAGCCAATGTTGTAGCCCAGCGTATCGTTAAACAGTACGGTATCTTGCGGCACAATGCCGATCGCCGCACGCAGGCTGGCCTGTTTCAGGCTGCGGATATCCTGGCCGTCAATCGAGACCGAGCCACCGCTCACGTCATAGAAACGAAACAGCAACCGGGACAGCGTGGACTTGCCCGCCCCCGAGGCTCCGACCACCGCGACCGTGTTACCGGCCGGAATAGTGAAGCTGACGTTTTTCAGGATCGGCCGACGCGCATCATAGCCAAAGCTGACCGAGTCAAAACTCACCTCGCCAGCAGCCAGGTGCAGCGCCTTCGCATCCGGCCGATCGACGATCTCCTGCTCTTCCTGCAACAAATCGAACATGTTTTCCATATCGATCAGCGCCTGCCTGACTTCTGCATAAATAAAACCGAAGAAATTCAGCGGCTGATAGAGTTGCAGCAGATAGGCATTCACCAATACAAAGTCACCAATCGTCATGCGCCCTTGCACAATGCCCTGCGCCGCCATCGCCATCATCACGATCAGGCCGATGGAAATAATGGCAGTTTGCCCGAGGTTCAGAGCGGTAAAACTGAACTGGTTCTTGATGGCGGCATATTCATACAGCCGGCGCGACATATTAAAACGCTCGGCCTCGAAGTCTTCGTTACCGAAGTATTTTACCGTCTCATAATTGAGCAGGCTGTCGATAGATTTGGTATTGGCATCGGCATTCGCCTGATTAAGCTCGCGCCGAAAGCGGCTACGCCAACTGACCGCCATCACGGTAAACAGGATATAGCAGCCGACCGTCAGCAAAATGGCCAGTGCAAACCAACCGTTTAACAGATGCCACATGATCACCGCGACCAGGGTGATTTCGAACAAAATGGGGAAAATGGAGAACAGCAGCCGCGAAAGCACCGTTGCCACCGCCTGGGTACCGCGTTCGATCGATAACGATAACCCGCCGGTTTGGCGCTCCAGGTGAAAGCGCAGGCTCAGCGCGTGCAACTGTCTGAAAACCCGCAGCCCCAGTAATCGGGTGGCATTCTGGCTGACATGCACAAACATCACGTTGCGCAGCTCTTCAAATAACGCCCCACCGATGCGGGCGACGCCATAGGCCAAAATCAATCCTATGGGGATGGCCAGCATTTTGGCGGTTTCGCCACTCAGGGCGTCGATCATCGCTTTGTATGCCAGCGGCACCAGCGTGATACTGACCTTGGATATCACCATGAAAGCAAAGGCAATAACCAGGTAATAACGCAGTTTAGGGTTATCTTTAGGCCAAAGATAAGGCAGCAGAAATTTCAGTAAGCGGGAAGGAGCCATCATCGGATATCTATTATCTCGGTCAGCATAGCGGCATCGGTTTTATCTCTATTCTGGCACGTATGCCATGAAAAACCTTATGTAATCCACCTGCGAGGCTCTTTTTGGTACCGGAGGAAAAACACCGCAGCCATGCATCATCCTCAAGGCGGCGTGTTCCACTATACTCAGTGGTGAACAGTACAGGACATTCAAAACAAGGGAGTTACATCATGCTAAATATGAATCATCTTCATTCGTTGAACATCGACGAACAGAGCCTAAAGAAACAACGCACCCCGCTGTTAATCATCTCGCTACTGCTGTTATTGGGCGGCCTTTTCTGCCTGTTCAGCCCCTTCGCCTCCGGCGCGGCGATCAGTATGGTCGTGGGGATTTTCTTGTTGCTGAGTGGATTCGGTCTGATTTTCGCCATGGTTGCCAACCGGTTGCAAAATACCTGGCCGATGATCGGCGGCATTCTGCTCGGGGTGGCTTACCTGATTATCGGCTACGTTTTTATCACCAACCCGGCGGTGGGCATTTTCGCCATGGCAATTTATCTCGCCGCCTTGTTTGCGCTGGGTGGGATTGCTCGTCTGATCGCCGGCTATAAGCTGCGTGAAGTTAAAGGAAGCTGGTTGCAATTGGTGATTGGCGTTCTGGATTTGGCGATTGCCTGGCTGCTGCTGAGCGCCGACCCCGTGACGTCGGTGGTGTTGGTGACCACCATTGTCGGCATTGAAATGCTGTTCAGCTCTTTCAGCCTGTTCCAGGTTGCCCGACTACTGAAACGGGCATGATCCCGCAGCGGAGCCACCCGGCTCCGCTTTTTGGTTGCCAAACCGCCTGATGACATCGGGACATCAACGACAAACAGCCCGACTAAGAGTAAAGTTTCACCCAATACAGGTTCAACTATCCCCCTGACGAAAGATTGAAGTGAGATGATAACGCTATGGAATTCAAGGACTACTATGCCATTTTAGGGGTTAAGCCGGCGGACGATCTCAAGGCAATCAAAACTGCCTATCGCCGACTGGCACGAAAATATCACCCCGACGTCAGCACCGAATCGAATGCCGAGGAACAGTTCAAACTGGTCGCCGAAGCCTATGAAGTGCTGAAAGACGACGAACGCCGCGCCGAATATGATCAACTGCGAGAGCACCGCAACGATCCCAATTTTGGCCGCCAGACGCAGCATGGCAGTGCTCATAACGCCGAAGATTTTTCCGATATTTTCTCCTCCATGTTCGGCGAACATGCCCGTGGCCAACAACATCGTCAACGACGTCAGGGCATGCGCGGCCAGGATGTTGAAATGGAAGTGGCTATCTTCCTGGAAGAAACCCAGGCCGAGCAAACCCGTACCATTCGCTATAGCCTGCCGGTATATAACGCTTTCGGCATGGTGGAGCAGGAAATTCCTAAAACCCTTAATGTGAAAATCCCCGCCGGCGTTGGCGATGGCGAACGCATTCGTCTTAAGGGCCAGGGCGGACCAGGAACTGACGGTGGCGCCAGCGGCGATCTCTATCTGATCATCCGCATTGCTCCGCATCCACTGTTCGACATCGTAGGTCACAATCTGGAGATCGTGCTGCCAGTCGCCCCGTGGGAAGCCGCACTCGGCGCCAAAGTACCGGTACCCACACTGAAAGACAGTATCCTGTTGACCATTCCTGCCGGTAGCCAAACCGGGCAGCGCTTGCGCATCAAGGGAAAAGGCCTGGTCGGCAAAAAAGAAACCGGGGATTTGTATGCCGTGATCAAGGTCATGATGCCACCGAAGCCGGACGAAAAAAGCGCCGCGCTGTGGCAACAGTTGGCAGAAGCCCAGCAGAGCTTCGATCCGCGCAAAGACTGGAGTAAGCAAAATGGCTAACGTAACAGTAACTTTCACCATTACCGAGTTTTGCCTGCACACCGGCGTTTCACAGGATGAGCTGGCGGAAATTGTCGGGCTGGGTGTGATTCAACCGCGCGATCCCGAGACTGAAGACTGGATCTTTGACGATCGTGCATTAATCACCTTCCATCGCGCTGAGCAGTTGCATCGCGAGCTGGCTCTGGATTGGCCCGGAATTGCGGTAACGCTGACGCTGCTGGAAGAAATTGAGCATTTACGTAAAGAGAACAGTCAATTGCATCAACGCCTGGCCCGCTTTATCGCCAAGCCCTGATAGCATCAAAACCAGCCCGTTGCTTCTGCAGCGGGCTATGTCAGACACTGCCATTCTCTGCTGTTCCACTATAATTTTGTTTTCATTAATTAATTAAAAAATAAGTTTTCCCCTACCGCCACTGTACGAATTTCAAGCATAATAAACCTCCTAAAACTCAAGATTTGAGGCTGAGAAATAAGCGTTCCATGATGCTTAGTCGATGATTACTATGAATACTGTTAATAAAGACATGTCATTAAAAACATGTTATTAAAAACAGTATTGACACCCCTTAAAAAACCAGTAGATTAGTAATCATCAACAGCGTAATAATAGCTTGTTGATAAAGGTAAAAGTATTGAAGTTTAGTTATTACAGTTATTTTTGCGATAAAGGCCACGAAGTATTTTTTGTATGGGCATCAGTATCGAGATAAGCAACATTCTCTATTGATGACGCTTTCAGGCCATGTAGTCAGTACCTACAATCGCAGGGTGTGTACCAATACGCGATGATGTAAGGCCATGTTCTAATTGTTTTTTGTTTGCGACTCTTCAGTTTAGTGCAACAGATCGCAATAGAAGTGAGGCCACGCATCAAAAAGTCTATATCGCGAGGGGAGATGTACCTGGTTAAGCCATCAATCTTTGAATATCTATTAGGATTGATGATAAACGTAAACTGGTAAATATAGGGGAGGTTTTAGTTCGCCCAATATTATCTGTGATAAACATGTACATTTAATGGTAGTACCTTAGCAGTAAGAAATCAGTAAGTTCATTAATGTTAAATTTGAAGTCGATAGTACCTTAAAAGCCCTGGCAACCATTGTCAGGGCTTTTATCTTTTATGCATCAGCCACATGACGATAAAAGATGCCTGCCACACAGCCTGAGTCCTGTCATTATCCCTCATGCGGCACCAAGGAAATATTGGCCTGCCAATGACATTAAGGAAATTAATCCTTGCTTAATAAATCAAACCAAGCCTACTATGGCGGCATCGGTTTGGAACACAGACCTTATGAAAGCAGTTTTAGTAAAGCAGTTCTCAGTTCAAGCGTTATCTCTAGATACCCTTCTTCATGAGCCTCCTCCTAAGTGCCCCATAAGTAAAAATCTGCAAAACAGGCCATGTTCGCCACGTTGAGTGGCTCAAAAATGAAAAGGATATATCTATGTCTAACAAAATGACTGGTTTAGTAAAATGGTTTAACGCTGACAAAGGCTTCGGCTTTATCACTCCACAAGATGGCAGCAAAGATGTCTTCGTACATTTCTCCGCCATCCAGAGCAGCGATTTTAAAACCCTGGATGAAGGTCAGAAAGTAGAGTTCTCGATTGAGAACGGCGCTAAAGGCCCATCTGCTGTTAATGTTATCGCGCTTTAATCGCCGATAACCTCACTAAGACTTACGATAGCGATGAAGGCACCAGCCTGAGCAGTTAAGCATTAGTGATAAAAAACCCGCGTTGAGCGGGTTTTTTGCATTTCACATCTAAGAAAAATAGTGACTCATCAACAAACAGTATTATCCAGCGCTACGCCCCCCGTTATAAGAACCCGTAGGCCGCGGCCAGCACCCAACCCATCACGCAGGATACGGAAACCCCGATCAAACCCACCATGATGAAACTGTGGTTGATGACGAACCGTCCGATGTTGGTTGTCCCGGAGCGATCGAACTGAATAGCCGCCAGATCGCTTGGGTAGGTGGGTAAAATATAGTAGCCATAACAAGCGGGAGCAGAAGCTACGATATAGGCCGGATCAACACCGATAGCCAATGCGACAGGGACGATGGCTGCAAGTGCAGCGGCCTGGGAGTTAACAAACTTGGAAACCAGCAGCAAAATGATAGCGTAGGCCCAGGGATACTCTTTAACCAAGGTTCCCAGTACGGACTTTATCTCTTCCAAATGCGCACCAAACATGGTTTCGGCCATCCAGGCAATACCGTAAACCGCCACTATGGCAATCATGCCTGAACGGAAAACCTCGTTTTTTGAGATATTGGCCGGATTCGTTTTGGTCGCGATAATAATTACTGCACCTGCACACAGCATAAACATCTGGATGACCAATACCATGGAAAGTGGTTTTCCATTAATTAATGGCCGTAGTTCAGAAAAAGCGCCCAATAGCGCAACAATAGCTATGGTAGCCAGAAAAATCCACATAGCCACCCAGTTGCTGGTGGGCAATTTCTTATCCAGTAATGTTGCCGTTTCGCCATAAACGTATTTATAGTTTTCTGGGTCTGAAATGAAGCTTTGGAACTTTTCATCCTTATCCAGATCCTTACCCCGGAACCAACTGAATATACCAATAGCCAGAATGCCGCACAGGGTCGAGGGAATAGTAATGGCCAGCAGATCGAGAAACTCGAGGTGCTTGCCATTGAAGGTAAAATTACCCAACATGGCGACCAGCGACACCACAGCGACGGATACCGGGCTGGCTATAATGCCCATCTGTGCCCCGATAGAACTGGCTGCCATCGGCCTTTCCGGGCGAATGTTATTCTTGATTGCCACATCATAAATAATCGGCAAAATGGTGTATACCACATGCCCGGTACCGCAAAGAATGGTCAGGATGCAGGTCACAAAGGGAGCGACGATGGAGACATATTTAGGATTGCGGCGCAGCATCCGCTCGGCAATCTGCAGCATCACGTCAAGCCCACCGGATGCCTGCAACGTCGCCGATGCGGCCACCACGGCGATGATAACCAGCATAACGTCAACCGGCGGTTTTCCGGGCGGTAAATGAAAAACGAAAACCAGGATGATTAATCCAATACCGCCGAGCAGCCCCAGTGCAATTCCACCTTTTCTGGCTCCATAAAATAGACAGATCAGTATGACAATAAGTTGAATGGTAAATAGCATGCTAACCTCATTATTATTGTTAAGAAGGTTAATAGTTAACTTATTTTCATTTTCATTGAGGGATAGCGATCACAAACAGATGGTTTTTTAAGTTAAAAAAACACCAGGGGAAATAACTTGAACTCAGCTTGTTTAAATAAAGTTATTATTGTTTTTGTTTTGTAAAAAAATGGAAATTGATTATCATCAACTTCGGTAAATAAATATAGCTATAAATTTCCCTTAAGACTGCCGACAATGCCGGCAGTGATTAATTAAACGTCGGGGCAATGTTGTTTCAGCCATCCCCGAACATCCGTCACCACAATACCCTGCCGAGCATTGTAGGTTTTCGCTTTATCCCAGTAGACACCATCAGCACGGGCAAACGCCAGTCGGTAGGCTGCGGTGATACTTTCAGGTGACGCAGTCACAGCATCTTGCAAAGCCTGATGATCCTCGACCACCAGCGTATAAGCACATCGGTCATGCTCACCAAGCAGTTCAGCCAACTGACGGTAAGTAATGCTATCCCCTGCGATATAAATAATGTCATTGTCGATCCGTGGCCGCTGGAAGAAAATCTTCGCCGTCAGTCGACCAATATCTTCGGGCGTGGTCAGGGTGACCGAATAGTCAGCACTCCCCGGTGCATTAACCCTGTGGAACTCCCGCTCAACCACCCCAAAGCCGGGGTCGAAAAGATAGCTGGTGAACATTCCGGTCGATACGATGACCCAATTTGTCCTCTGCTGCGCACGTAACAGACTCCGCACGGCAAGCTGTTCATCCCATACCGGTTGGCCGCTTCCCATGCCGATACGATCGTAATCGACGCCAAACTGCCAGGGGAAATAACGGGCCACCCCGGCTAACAGAACCGCACGAGTAATTTTAAGCTGTGTTCCTTTACCGCCGACAAATCCACTACAGTTTATGACGGCGTCATACTTGGCAAAAACCGTTGCCAGTTCTTGTTCCGATTGCAGGCTAAAATCGGCGGTAACGATATTAATCCCCCATGCTTCGAGCTGCCTTTGACGCAACAGGTTTTCCTGCGAGGTATTGCCCAGAGATAAAGGCCGCAGCAGTACCGTCAGTTCGACACCAGTCCGCCGTTCCTTCTCCCTCACAAATCCGTTCAACATGGCCATGCCAAGTTCGCCGGCTCCCAGAATCAGAATATTAGATATTTGACGACTATTTGAGATGCTCATACTCTCTCCTGCTGTATTGGTCGCCATATCCTGTCAGCCTGATAGCAGGGGAGCAATCAGGCACACCGTTGATACTGTGAGGATGAAATGAAACTCAACGACGAACAAAAAACAAAATTTGCCGCGATATGCAGTGCGCTCAGCGATGAAGATGATGGCTTAAAACGAGAAGTATTGGCGCATACCGGCAACCGTTGGTCTCTGAGTATCATCTATACGCTGGGCACCCATGGGCCTTTACGTCATGCGGAACTGGGCCGGGCGCTATCCGGTGTAACACAACGCATGCTGACAAGAACACTGCGCCATTTGGAGCGTGACGGATTGATTACTCGTCACGACTACCAACAAAAATACCCGCATCCTCACGTTGAATATCAATTAACCCCAATTGGCGAAGGCGTGCTGATTAATATGCTGCCAATGTGGGAATGGATCCTGTCAAACATGGCTGAGATCCGGGATTCCCGTAGCAAATTTATGGCGGGAGCTATGGATGTTCAAGGTGAAAACACAGCGACACAATTAGGATTTTTACCCAAAAAACAGTTTTAGATTCAATGTGATTAGGATTCATCTTAAAATACACCTGGCATATTTATGGATATTAAATGCCAGGGAACAGGATGAACAAAAAGGAGCCTAAACCCGATTATCAGGTTGAATATGGCGAAGAATGGAAACCGGAAAAAACCTCCAAATGGTTTTGGATCCTGCTGATCGCCATCATCGGTGCTCTGGTCGCCATTTCGTGAAGCGCGGCCTCCCGGTCAATGAGAAGAAATAAAATCTGAAGGGGTCACTGGCGCAGGCAACGAAAAGTTGTGCCTCATACGCTCAACTTCATTAAGCGGCGTTAGTCCGAACAGACGTTTAAATTCACGACTAAACTGAGAAACGCTTTCATACCCCACCCGCACGCAGGCGGCTGAAGCGGAGAGATTATTTCGCAGCATCAGCAATCTGGCCTGATGCAGTCGCGTAGACTTAAGATATTGTATCGGCGTGGTATTGGTCACGGTTTTGAAATGGCTATGGAATGTTGGCAGACTCATACCCGCCTCTTTCGCCAGCGCATTCACATCCAGATGCGAGTCATATTCAGCGTGCAATTTTCGCAGCGCTTTCGCCACTTTGCCAAACTGCCCTTGGGTGGTCAGCGCATTTCGCAACATCTGCCCCTGCGCCCCGGTCATTACGCGGTAATAAATTTCCCGCATCATCGCCGGCCCCAATATCTCGGCATCCAGCGGTGAAGCCATGACCTGTAAAAAACGTAAAACCGAACGGCTTATTGCGTCATCCATCGGACTCGAGACCATACTTCGTGGCGGCTCGCTGAGCGCCGGAGCGCGATCGCCGAGTTGCAACATCAACTGAGCGGCCAAACTAAAATCCAACCGCATGTAAATCGCCAGCATCGGCTCGGAAGCACTGGCATCCGTTTCCATGGTAAAGGGCACCGGAACCGAGACCATCAGATAATGCTGCGCATCATACAAATAGACATCGTTCCCCAAAAATCCGCGTTTTCGCCCCTGCACCACAATGACGATCCCCGGTTCATATAAAACCGGCGTGCGCATCAGCGGACGGTTGGAACGTAAAAAACGCACGTCCGCCAGGGCGGTTAGGTTGTAGCCTTCACGCGGTGTCAACCGATCCAAAAGCTCAATCATCTGGTCCGTAACCGTTGGCATGAAGAAGGTCATAGGCATCTGAAAAGATAAGTGGGAAGTCATTGAAGTGTGACACTCAGCGTCATCCTCGTCCAGACAGCTCAGAGGAATAGGCAAACATCAGAGAGGATCTGGGCTACGGATTTTATCCTGCCTCCCCTATTCTGCTTCTCCACATTACTGAGGAGAGTGCCATGACCCATTCAAAATTATTTTTCATCACCGGAGTCAGCAGCGGTTTTGGTCGCGCACTGGCAGAAGAAGCGCTTAAAGCGGGGCACCGCGTGGTCGGAACACTACGCAACCAGCAGGCCAAAGATGAATTCGAAACCCTGGCGCCGAGCCGCTGCTTTGGCCGCATTCTCGATGTCACTCACTTTGCTGCGGTTGCCCCACTGGTCGATGCCGTAGAGCAGGAACTGGGGGCTGTCGACGTTCTGGTCAATAATGCCGGTTATGGCCACGAAGGGATTATGGAAGAATCGCCGCTGAGTGAAGCTCTCCACCAATTTGAGGTCAACGTGTTTGGTGCAGTGGCCGTAATTAAAGCCTTCCTGCCTTATTTTCGGGCGCGCCGGGCCGGCCATATTCTCAATGTAACCTCCATGGGCGGCTTCATTACCCTGCCGGGGATCAGCTATTACTGCGGCAGCAAATTTGCCTTGCAGGGAATTTCAGAAACGCTGACCAAAGAACTAAAGCCCTTTAATATTGCGGTCACCGCCATTCAGCCCGGCTCTTTTCGAACCGACTGGGCCGGGCGCTCGATGGTGCGTTCACCACGCAGCATCAGTGATTACGATCAGAGTTTTGGACCGATCCGTGAAACACGCGAAAAACGCAGCGGCCATCAACCCGGCGATCCGGTTAAGGCCGCCAAAGCCATCCTGCAACTCATCAACAGCCCAGCCCCCCCTGCATCACTGCTACTGGGCAGCGACGCCGTCATGTATGTCAGAGAAAAACTGCACCAAATGAATACCGATATCGATGCCTGGGAAACCCTTAGCCGCTCAACCGACAGCTAATACTGTCTGCGTTCATTCTTGTTTACAGCAACATATCGCTTGAAGGTAGTCGGTGCTGGCTAAAAATTGCGTTGGCAATAGTGTCGACTACAATTCAATCGAAATACCTCCCTACAAAGTCAGTCTTGATTCATATTTGAGGTGATTATGTTACATAAACACGAAAACGTAATAAGTATGACTGCACTTAGCCACCAGGCCACCCAACAATTAATGCCGTCATTTTCTGGCTTGCCCCATACACAACACGCCGACGGCAAGTACCGTTTGCGCCGCTATTCGGTCGTCAAACATCTCAATGGTCATGTGGTAGAAATTGGTCCGCGCAATTTCGTTCAGTCTGATGAAATCAACCACTTTCAGGGCAACGTAGTGCGCCGTTTCGAACCGATTGACGATGCCGTACTGCAAAGCGCCGCTATGGAAGAAATGTGCAATCTGTTTGCTGAAAGCAATGATTTACCTGAAGGAACGGAAATAGAAATTCATCAGATGCGCGTGGTCGCTATTGATAATGAAACGCAGGTGGCGCCGGAAGGGATCCATCAGGATGGTTTTGACCATATAGCGATGATTGGTATTCATCGGCAAAATATTGTCGGCGGCGAGATCATGCTATACGCCGATAATCACCAGCCCCCGTTCTTTAAAAAAGTGTTGGCGGACGGCGAAGCCGTTTTGTTGGCGGACAGTAAGCTATGGCATAACGCCACGCCGATCAGCGCCATTGTCCCGGAACAAGAAGGACATCTTGACCTGTTTGTTCTGACCGCACGAGGGGAAAAAGCATGACATTTACTCCCGAACTCGCCCGGGCTCAGTTTAGTGCGCTGACCCAACGCCATGATGACAAACCCGTTATCTTTTTCGATGGGCCTGGCGGTTCTCAGGTTTCGCAAGGGGTGCTGGAGAAAATGACCCACTACCTGGGGAAATATAACGCCAATCTGGGCGGACATTATTTTTCCAGCCATAAAACAACCGAGGTGATGGATCATGCAAGGGAATCGGTGCGCGCCTTCTTGAATGCACCCTCGCCCGATAATATCGTTTTTGGCATGAACATGACCTCGCTGACGTTCCACCTCAGCCGCATCATTAGCCGTAGTTGGCAAGCCGGGGACGAAATCATCGTTACCGAGCTGGATCACTACGCCAATGTCTCCAGCTGGCAGCAGGCGGCAAATGACAAGCAAGTCACCGTGCATCAAATCCCCCTGCAACAAGCGGATTGTTCTTTGGATACCGCCCGGCTGTGCGAAAAGATTACCGCCAAAACTCGCCTGGTCGCAGTCAGCTATGCGTCTAATGTTACGGGCAGCATCGTCGATATTAAAGCCATCACCGAAGCCGCCCACCGGGTCGGCGCGCAGGTTTATGTCGACGCGGTGCATTATGCTCCGCATAACCTGATCGATGTGCAGGCGCTGGGTTGCGACTTTCTGGTGTGTTCCGCCTATAAATTCTTTGGCCCGCATATCGGCATGGCCTATATCGCGCCGCAATGGCTGCAACGGCTGCAGCCCTATAAAGTCGAGCCGGCCACCGACATCGGCCCAGGCCGTTTTGAGACCGGCACCCAAAGTTTCGAAGGGCTGGCCGGTGTAACGGCGGCGATTGACTACCTGGCGCAATGGGGTACAGCAGGCGCTCCTTTAAGGCAGCGTTTACAGGAAAGTTTTGCCGACTATCACCGTCATGAAGAGAATCTGTGCAGGTACTTTTTGCAACGCTTATCGCAAATCGATGATGTACAACTCTACGGTTCACCCCTGGCGGATCCCCAACGCCGGACGCCCACGTTTGCATTGACCTTTAAGCGGCATTCGCCTGAACAGGTTGCCCGCAGGTTAGGCCAACACAATATCTGCGTCGGCAGCGGACACTTCTATGCACTGGGGTTAATTCGACGGTTGAACCTGCAGGACAGCGGCGGCGTGCTGCGCATTGGGATGATGCATTACAATACTCTGCAAGAAATCGATACTTTGTTTGAGATACTTGCCAGCGGAAGGTAGTGACAGGAAGTTTTGGAGCGGTGAAGGGAGTAGAACGGAACCACACAAAGCCAGCAAACAAGCCAATCAATGACTTTATAAAAACAAAACTACACACACTCCTATACACATTAGTTTTTGCTTGCCATGATTTCGGGTGATTTTTAACCATTTTCTCCCGCCTTAAAACGTCATGATTACCCGGTACATTCCGGTACAGGGTGTTGCGCATTAGCCGAGGGATTTCGGTAGATATCGAAAATATCTTGATAGCTACTTCTTACGAACACCTTTGCTAGGTAGGCTGGTATTGAGTAGGGTTTTTCCTTGGTCACTACGGATTCTTGATAGCAACGAGACTCGTGGATTTTGCGGGTCGATCCGTACTGCATTTTCATCAAAAAGGTATTCACGGCCATCAAGCACCGGGGCGGGGTAAATTTTTCCAGCGCGTACCCAGCGGCGAACGGTTTCCTCACTTCGTGGACGAGGCAAGCGGCTGTTCCATTCCTTCAACGTCAATTTTTTAGGTGCCATGTTTCCTCCATGGTTGGATATGTTTGTAGGGTAGGTAATTCGTTTTATTCTCCGACCTGTGGTCTGCCAACCATCTCACGCGCAGTGATCTGATAGCCGTTGTGATAACCCGCCGCGCCGGTCACGGTTAACCGCTTCCCCCGCTGGTGGATCATCAGCTCCAACGCCAGCAGATCAAACTCGATTACTTGCATCGAGTACAGGCAACACCTATCCAGTCCTACCAGCACGTCACACCACCAGCCAGAATAGGGACTTTACCCGGCTGATGATGGTTGGTGTGGGCTCGAATGTTAATAGCCGCCTGTAGACTGATCTGCACTACTCAGCTTCTGCTCGAGTGTATAACACCGACCCAGTCTATTTAATTCCAGTTACCATAGGGGTACTTTTTCCCTTTGATAAAATCCTTTATGTCTTTGTCATATTCATAACCGTTAGAAAACCGGGTTACCCCTTTACAAAGCTCTAATTTATCCCCAGAGACCGTTGTTACGACTGACGGTGTCACACGATAATTAGGCTCAGCCCCTATGCCGACTAGCCAGACGGCAACCTTACCTTCCGGAGCCAGCCCAACTTGTATGTTGTCGTAATACGTGGGATCCCCCTGATAATCCTTATGCACGCTGGGCTGCCGCATTTTCTCAGTGTCAGATTGAGCAAAAGTAAGCCGGGTTTCATACACCTTTTTGTCAATGATGGAATCCCAGCAGAAAAAAAGATGTCTGGGGGGGGATTTTATTTTATTCCAGTACCCGCTGGGCGCTCGCGAGTCGTTGTTCCACTCACCGATAACCTTATCCATATCGGGAGTACTGTTCAGCGTATTAAATCGATAGTCTGTACCATCCACATCAAGAATAACGGCGAACGTTACCAGCGCAGGCAGCGCCTTAGGCGTGAAAAAATTAAATTTCCACTCTGTTGGTACATCGCTTTTGGCTGCGGTAGCGTTAGGTTGGCCTGCCCCTTGGCAGGCCGTCAACGTCAGTACCGAAAGCAGTCCGGCCAGACGCATTATTTCCATGTTTTATTCCCGTCCATATCGTAGACCGTCCGCTGCCAGCGTTCGTCTGGGCGATTGGTGAAAGTGACCAGTTTCGCTGGCTTGACAGCCCCCGTAACCATCCCCTGTCCGTCGCTTATCACGCTGTTCCAGTTGGCTGAGCAGTGGAGATATTTTTCCGCAAGCCCGTATATTTCCGGCGTGGTAAAACCAATGGCCGATTGGCCGCTGCGAGCGGCACGCCCCATAACGATAGCTTTTTCACACAGGCTATTCAGTTCTGGTGGTAATGATAGTTTATCGTCTTTGGGTAATATAGGATCGAACACTGCCCCCGCATCCTGTGCCGCATCAAGCATCACCCGTAGCACCACCTTTGACCAATCATTACGCGTGGGTCGGTCGATAATCAGCGCCGCGCCGCTGCGTTTTTGCGGTGTGCCATAGCGATCGGCGGGCATTCTGTCGTCATGCCAGGCGTTGATTTCAATCTCTACAGCTTGCAACACCGGAGCAATTGCCGGATAGGTATCCATCACACTAAGCTGTTCGCCGGTCTGCTGATAAATCCGGGTTCGGGTATCAGAAGTCGAAAGGGGGACGGTCTCAAACTGCGGACGGGTAAGAAAATAGGCTTCGTGCTCGTCGGGATTGTAGCCGCCGCCAATGTCTGAGTGCACTCCGGGTAAGGCCAGTTCCGGCCACGCCGGTTTGACGCTGTTCAACGCGAAGTTAAAGCGGCATTCATGCTGTGCGGTGATGTGGAAAACCTTCTCCGCCACACCCGGACGAAGCACAATATTCACCTCACCGGTATCGGCACTGTGTGGATTGAGGCCGTTAGCCGGGGTACCGATAGCGGCCACCGTATCAAATATCCCCAGAAAACGGGTTTTACCGCCGGGGGTACCTGAGAATTCAACCTCACCCAACCCAGCCTTTATGGCCGCAATAATAGCGCTGTCCTGACCGAACACCCGGTTAGCAAAATGCCGTGCTGCCGCCGCTCCTCGACTAAAGCCGAAAATATCAAACTGCAATTCTTTGATGATGCAAGAGCCGGTGTCGGAGTGCTTGCCCAGATAATCTCGAATGCTGGCAACCAGCGTCGTGACCGCCTTGTCGGTTTTGCTTACTACACCGGTATTGCCTCTGCCAGTACCCATCCCGTAACTACTATCACCTTTGCCACTCTCCGTGCCGATCCCATCGATATAAATGGCACCTTGTCCGTACCCCGTATCAGTGGTGAGTTTTTGGTTATACAGCGTATGGAGCCAGTGCACATTAGTGTAATAGCCAAGATGGCTTCCCGCTGCGGTGCCACTGTAGCCACGCTTTAACTGAACACACTGGAAATAAGCAGACTGAGCATCGGCATTATCCATCCCAAAATGTTCCCCGGAACAGGCATTAAGACTGGCTGCAGTATTATCAGCATTGTTACCGGTGCCGTCGAAGAACACCCCGATGGTCAACGTAATTTCGCGTTTCTTTTTCTTCGCCGCCTGCGCGTGCTGTTCCGGCTCCGGTTTCGGGGCTGCCACCGGTGCCATACGGGCTCTTGCCGCTGAAAGCTGCGGAATGGTGCCGGGCGCAATCAGCACATTGGTACCGGAAGGGCAGCCACAGCGGATAATCGACCCGTCCACCGCCGCAATATGCCTGCCGTTCGTGTGCCTGCTGTCGCCGGTGATAATTTCCCCGATTTTCCCGCATTTGGGACAGGGGGACGTTTTATCCCCGACATACAACAGCAAAACACCGTCCACTGACCAACCGGTGATGCTGGCATAACAGGTCGCGCCAGTGGTGGTTTTGTCGCCATTAAGCCCGAGATTTTTATCGTGGCAGATGCTGCCTCTGTTGATCGACATCCGGTCAAACTCCCTTTGCCAGAAAATCATCCGCCACCAGCATGCCTTCACGGCGCACCAGCCACGCGCTGCCCTGCGGCGTATTGATGATTTCATCGCCGTTATCAAGTACGCTGCCGACCAGCGCCACGCCCGTGCCGTTAATCGCCTCAGCCTTTCCGGCACTGGTCACTATCTTCGCCATCCGACCGTCCGGGTACACCACGATATCTCCGGCCAAAGCCACGTTCGCCCGGCAACCTGCCGAAAGCTCAATTTTATGTCCGGTATCCGTTGCCCGGACGATGCCACCGTCACGGGTCATACTGCCGTCCACCGCAATGCGGAAAATGGCGGTAACGGGGTGCTCACGGCAAAAACGTTGCTGCTCTTCGACAAGATTACGGGCTTCCGCACCCATGGTTGCCAATTCCTCAGCACTGAAAGGCGATTTATCTTGGCAGGCCAGAACATCCGGGGTCAGTTCGTTGGTGTAAAAAGGGGGGGAGTTTGGGGTATTAATGGTATTTAGCATACTGATTACCCTTAATTTAAACGCAATATGAATCGCTAGCATAAAAATATGAGCATTAATTATCCACATAAAAATTGTGACTTTGTGTTGTTGGACCACACTCGCCATTACCCCGTTGCCTGACTCAACGTTATGCCGTATTCGCTTCCTGTCGGAGTACGCCGCCAGTGGAATCGCTACACGGCTGTGAGAATTGGCAATTTCCGTTCGCCGTTATACATCGTGAGGTGGGATTGACACTTTTTGCGCAAAATCCGGATCATTTTGGATCCGGCGGGTTGACACTTTTGCGTAAACTAGGGAACGAATGTTGGGTTTTCTATACATCCCAACGCGGGTGAATTTCCTTAATCCCAACCGTCGCGCGGCTTTCAGGCTGATTGACACTTTCGCGGATCGGTTTCGTTTTTCACAGAAAACCTTATCCGCTCTGTACACGAGGTTGACACTTTCACGAATAAGGCGGGGGAATCCGGTAGTTGACCTGTATAAATCTATACATCGAACCCCGAATTCGTGGGGCAACTTGACACTTTTCCGGAAAATTCGCGAATTGAGCGGTACATTCCGGTACATCGAATCCCGGAAAAATCACGAAAGGAAAGCATCAAACATAGCTACAGAAAGGGTTGTAGCGTGGTTTACACTTTCGCGGTGCGTCGTAAAAGTGTAAACCTGTTCCGTTTCGTATTTCCGGGGCACTTACACTTTCCCCGTAATACCCTGGCATTCTCTGGTATCCCTGCATGTATTTATTGCCTTATTCGCTTTCCCCATGAAAGCGCTTAATGCGGGCCTCTTCCGTTTCCAGCGGGGTACATAGTGCTATCAGCCTTTCCATCGTCACTATGTCACCATCGGGATCTATGTTTTCATTGTCGCCAAGACCACGCAAATCAGCGGTAAGGCACTCAGCATAAAAATAGTCTCCGATGAACCTCATCGCGTTTTCCAGTTGGTGAAATCCCCGGAAAATGTGTTCAACGTCGTCACCATCAAAATAAATCCTTACGGCATCCTCGTAGTCACCGTCGTCGCCATCAGATAAAAATTCAATGTCATAAGAGATCAGGTTGACCGCAATTTCAACCAGCCGCCTCGCCTCATCCTGATTTCGGGCCGCTGGGTATTTGCCATCGTTAGCATGAACCCACTGAATAAGCTGTGATGCAGACATGGACAACGAATTACTGTCAGTGGGGACTGTATCTTCTCCCTGCAATCGCTTTTCTGTCGCCTCCACATCGATTTTGCTACCGGACATCACAACATCGCCCTTGGCTATCCAATCGTAGACGGTCTGACGACTGACGCCGCGATGCTTGGCATAGGCAGCTTTGCTCATCAACATACGGTTTTCTCCTGTCACTCTAATATCCAGCCCCGGATTGCTGTTCCCGATAGCGCTGTTTGTTCTGATAGCGGCGCTGGTCTGGTGTGATGCCGTTCGCCATCGCTATGCAATGCTGCCGGCGCAATGCGAGCCGCTCCCGTTCAGCATCGTCGGTACTGCTGTCCATCACATCCAGCCAACAACGGGCGGCACGACGCCATAACCCGGCCAATTCTAATGCCTCGGCTTTCTCTGCTGTCATTCGTCCACACTCTGGGCCTGCTGCGCCGCACGCTTTTTCTTGCTGGTGGATTTCAGGCCTGCCAGCAACACCCTCGCGTTTTCCTGCTGTTCAGGAGTAACCTCGCCGCATGGCTGACCGTGCAGATCATACCGCTGGCCTCCGGCGGCAATCGCACGCAAGTAGCACGGTGTTTGAGTCAGTGACGCCAACGCCCACGCAATATGCTTCGCCGTTAGCGGTAATTGTCTTGTGGCAGCATTGGCCTGCATATCGTCGTTGATCCCAACCTTAACCGGTTTGACCTCCCGGCGGTTGAACACCTGCGGGTAATAAATCTGCGCTCGCTGAATATGCGGGGATTTCCAACCACCAGCACCATGCTGGGATTTTTTTACCTGTCCTGCTGCGGCGGTGGGGCGTAGTACTGTTTTTGTCGGGGTAGCCGTGCGTTGGGTGGGTTTAGTCACCGATGGCGCTGGCTCCCCTTGCTGGCGCATCTGCTGTTTAACCTGCTTCAGTTGCTCTTGGCTCGTGTTCACTGGTCTGTCCTCGGTCGAAATGGCGCATCATACGGCGGCGTTTGGTCGAAATCTTCCGGCTGTTGGTAAGGGGCTGGCCGCTGCCCTGCTTGCTGTGCTTCCGGTTTTCCGCCCCGATCTGAGGCGGTTTTCTGATTGGCTGGCCCGCTGCCGGGTCGCACCGTTCTGGCGCTGACCACTGAATCAGCCACCACCTGGTAGCCGCTGGCGGTGCTGCCGTCCTGCGCTGTCCACTGGTTAACCTGCATATTGCCGGACACGCTCACCATATCGCCCTTGCTGTGACGCGCCAGCGCATCGGCCTGTTTACCAAAGGCCACAACGCCCAGCCAGAAAGGAGCCTCGCCGTTCTCTGCACTGTGGCACGGCAACGATACCACCAGCCGGCCGTATGCTGCGATTTGTGCTGTCATGCTCTTACTCCAATAAAAAAACACCTATAGATCAACAAAAGTAGTTATCCCACTTGTCCCACTTATCCCAGCAAGCGTAACTCAATGATTTAATTGGCACTGAGTTTTATTTCTGGGATAAGTCACCCTCATTTGGGACAAGTTGGCCTGTTTTCGACTTGTCCCAGGCACCAGTAGCGAAGACTTATCCCAAAATTGCCACGACTTATCCCAAAACGCCCTCGACTTGTCCCACTTTTATCCCAGAACAACACTTTAACATCCATATATAACAACAAGTTAACCAATAAAGCATACCTCTGGGATAAGTGGGATAAATGTTTTTACACGCACATATAAGCTATTCGGCTTCGCTTTCCTCTGATTCCGGCGCAAAGAGCAGAACGTAAGTCCATGGGCGGGCGTTGTTTAAGTGTTTCAACCGCGGGGTTCTTATTTGCCAATTTTTGCCGCTGACAGGCCTTTTGAGCATTCCGGCTTCATGGAGAACTCGCGCGGCGGCGTCTTTGTTGTGAGTTCCAGCAACGTGTTTTTTAAACGGTGCAGGCAGCACATAGAACAACATAGGATCATCGAACTGTTCGCCGTTATCGCGATACCCCATCAGTTCGGAGATCGGCAAATCTCGCGGGTCATAGTCCAGTGGGGCGAACCGGCTCATACCATAGGCATTAAGGAATTCCTCGGCCTGCTCAATAATCTGTTGGTACTCTTTGTTGCCAGTACCGAATTCCTTTACCCAAGCGTTAAAGCTGTGCTGAATGGCATCTCGACACGCCTGCGCATCCCAGCTGGTAATATGGGCCGCCAGTATCAGCGCCGCTTCCATCAACGCGAATTTTTCCCCTACACGGTGGATCTGTTCGCCGTAACTTTCAGGGATAAGTCCGCGCCAACGTTCACGCGCTGCGCCTGCGGCCTCCTGCGCCTCCTGCTGGTGATCGGCAAGCCAACGCACCCACTCACGACCCGCCGCACCATGGTGAGCCGTCCAAGCATCACGCAGGGCGTCAGCATGGGCCTTGCCTAACGGTAAGCCATGAAATACCGTCGTTTTCTCCATCGGCACATTGAGTAAGCGCACCAGTTGGCCGGCTTTGGGTTTAATGCCGTGGCTCAGCAGATAGGTTTCAATGTCCATTTCCCCGGTACTGATCGCCACTGTTCGCCAGCGTTTTAACTCACGGTTGCCGCCATCTTTAGCACCCTGCAGTTTTCCCGAACCGTTAAAGAGCGTGTAAGCCGAGGTAGCGACAGATTTGGGATCTGCCCCTTGGCCGACCTCATCCAGCGCAAGCAGTCCGTCATGGTGCGCCTGCGCCTCGTTGGCAATCCCCAGCGCCGTGCCGTACCACGTCAGGCGCAGCATTTCAGGATTACCGTAGAGGCTGCTGGCAATATTCGCCGTGGTGGTTTTCCCGGCGCTAGACTGCTGGAAAAAGTGCACACCAAAACCATCAGCGCCCACCAGCCCCACCAATGGCGCAACCAGCGCAGTAGCAACGCCCAACATCATCGACGGATTGCCCGCCACCAGCACGGCCACATTGTCACGCCAGCTCTCAGCCGTTCCCGCTACGGTATAACCCGACGCCGTAGCACTTCGCCCATAGAATACGACGCGCTTTTGGCTGTCGCCGATGATCTCCCCGTCAGGCATGATATAAACACCGTGCTGCCAACCAGACAGCGTGGCGACGTTCCACAGTTCTCCGGTATCACTGTCCGTTAAATGGTCGGCAAGGATAGCGCGGAGGTGAGGTTTCGCCGTGACGCGCAGCCCCCGGTTACTCAGCCTTGCCCAACCTTCTCGATTACCAATATCACCCGCCGGGATAGCCTCCGTTCGCTCGGGGCGGTTTCCGATCGGTTGCCAGCGCAAAATAACAAAGTCGCTGCCGTCACCTTCACCGGCTCCCAGCACCTCCACCGCGCCACACAGCCATTGCCCAGGGCGGATCACTTCCCCAGACTGCTTATCAATTTTGGGTGTAACCCAATACAGGCCACCAGCACGGGATTCTACGCGGGGGGCCAGTTCATCCGCCGGCGTCCGATTTCCGCTTGCTTTGCGCATATCTTCAACCAGGCTTTCCCCGCGTTCGGCCTGCTCGCGCACCCTGGCTAAATACTCTCGCCAGTTCTCCGGCTCCCGGTCGGGAATGCCCTTGTAGAGTTTTGCCTCCAATACACCCGCCAGTGCCAGCTTTTCACCAATGGCATTAATTTGAAGGGATTCAATATTACCCGCCAAATAAACACGGGCAGACTGCCGCCCCTTGTCGATAATGCGCAGATTACCCAGCTCGGCCAGTTGCTTATTGCCCAGATAAACAGGTGGAACAGTATCACCATGCCTTTTCCCTTCGCTTTCTATCCAATGTTGAGCGTGGGCGTAAGCGTCAGCCCCAGCGAAAATAATCGCCTCGGTGAGTTTATCCTTTGGCAATTGCTTAACGTTCGGTGCAGATTTCATGCTTTCACCTGTGCCGCTGGTGGAATAACCTGATAACCCGCTATGCTGGCAGTATTCAGGAAGGACTCAAGAGAGCCGGTAAATTCATTGCCGCGCAGCGGGTAATGTCCCTTTTCTGAACCGTTATCCATCTGTACAACCACCATGCCGGTAAAGCCTTCTTTGATATTCAGATTCACAGTAACGGTAATCGAGTGCGTTTTACGTTTAGCCGAATTAGTCTTCATGGTGAGAGCCTCCCGCTAACGTGAAATCACTAAGGAAACGTGATGTTGGCATTTCGCACGGGAATTCATACCCATCACGAATAAACTTCACCCGGTAAATACTGGCTCCGGTCACCATTACCCCATTGCCGCGATGGTCTTTCCAGCGCTGGCCGGAATAAGGCGTAATATCGGCATTATCTGTTTTCGGGGTGAGTTTGGCCCCCGGCGGGTGGCCGGTTAATTTTCTGCTCATAAATTTCCCCTTACTGTTTGGTGTCTGGCTTTTTCGTGATAATGCCGACTTGCTGCGCCACCTCGGCAATATCGCCGAGCGTCGTCACAACGTGGTTAGGCAATAACTCTTGCTGTCGAATCACTTCGCCGTTCAGCGCGGTCACCAGAATTTGCCCGGTAAATTTCGTTGGAACCGTAATTTTCTGAAATCCATCACCACAACGCCTGGCTAATTCAATAAACGCATCGAGAGAACAAACCAAGTGATCATCAGGAACGGGAATATCTGATTTAACGTGCCCATCCTCCAGGTAAAGCATCACGCGGCCTGTGAAGTCAGGGGCGGCATACAGATTGACGGTAAGCATGGGGGTTTGGTTATGCATGGATTTCCCCCAGCACCGGCAGACGGCCAGCGAATACCAGAACAAAGCGGCCAGCCAGTAAAGAGCGGGCTTCGCGCTCGCTAATGGCAGTGATTTGCTCGCGGTGAGGGTGGGCCTGTGGATTGGCGCGGACTACGGCCAAAAACAGGAAGGTGAAGCGCTGCGGCGCTGTGGTAATATTTGACATAGCTGCCTCGATACTGATTCTATCGTTGGTGGTAAGACGCCTCGGTAGTGTTCCCGCACTCCGGGGCGTCGCTATTTTGTGTACTGACTGTGCCTTACCTGTGGATAGGGTGAACACCACCAATGTATAACCAAGTGAACACCACTTCAAGTGTTTTAATATCATTTTCCTTGTGTATACTGAACACCACCTAACGCAAGGAGTTACAGCAATGGCAACTGGTAGGAAAAATAATCGTTCTCTACAAGTTTCGGTAAGGCTTCCCCTTGAGGACTTAGAAGAGATCGATAAATTAAAGGATGACGGCGAAAGCATTGCGGGTTTCTTGATTGTGGCCGCTAAAGGTGAAATCAAGCGACGGCAACGCCGAAAAGCAAAGCCGGAAACGCCAGAAAGTTGAGTTTTGTTCAGGTGATACCAAAGGGCGGGGGCGCAATCCTCGCCTTTTTTTATTGGGGCCGATCCACCAGATGCACGGTAATGGATACCGACCAGGGGAAAAGCATCTTCCTGGCTGGAAGCGTGGTTATGCATGGTCTACCCCCAAGCGTTTAGCCATCCAACGTTGTGATAGCCGCGCCAGTTCGGCCTTGCGCTGGGTGTAGTCCTGCCCTAACTCGATCAACGTTATGTTGGTGCTTTCCAGATAGGCAAGGTGATCCAATTGCTCCGCGCTCATACTGTCACGCGGGTCTCCGTCAATGCCGTTCACCTGAGCCCACTGCTTAGCCGACAGCCCACCCAGCACAATCCTGGCAATCATGTTGCTTTCATTGTTGTAGTGGTGCTGCAGCGTCTGCTTACCCTGTTCGGCGCGGGCAGCATCCAACGCGACGCACATTGGCTTAAACAGGTTGGCTGCACCTATGCGGGCCTTAAGCTGGCGACGGAACCGGGCGGCCACTTCTGGCGCACTGCGCTGTAATGCTTCTTCGCACTGAATGAAATAACGGCGAACGGCGCGCCCCTGCTCATTGCGTTCAACCATTGCCAACTCTTTAGCCATACCCAGGGTTATCAGGTAGTCATGTTCGAGCTGTTGTCTGGCTTTTGCGCTCGCCCGTTTTGGCGTGCTCAAATTCTCAACAAACACATAATCGGCAGTGGCCATAAATCCATATTGGCTAATACGGCCTTTAATCCAGTTGGTAAAATCACGGCCTACACCCAGCGTTTTATGTAATGCCTTCGCGCTCACGATATTACTTTCACGCCCACCTATCCGACCATGAGATACCGGTACTAAAGAAGCAAAGTCGTTACTGTTAATATTGCTGTGACTTTCTTCAGGGTGTGTTTGGCCCCGACCAGTGTTGGTCGTTTTTTCGATTTCCATTGGTTATCCCTCGTTAAAGCTTTTGATTGCTGTCGATGAATATTGAATGCAACTCACCGCAAGCGCCCGCAAAATCTGCCCCCGATATTCTTTATCAGGAAACCTCCTTTCGGGATTCAGCAATACGTTGATTGACCCATTCGTCAATCTCACTTTCAACAAAGGCAATAGCACGAGTGCCGATCTTTACGGATGTAGGGAACTTAGCCTGGGACATAAGGCGATAGATCCAAGCTTTGCTGTACCCAGTTCGTCGTTGTACTTCTGGAAGACGGATAAAGGACTGTGACATTATGTGCTCCTGTAGTTGATTGTCGTCTACAGGAGTCATTTAAAACGAAGAGGCTAAGTACGTCACCGCAACTGCGGTAATCCGCACCGCAGTTGCGGCTACTTCTGCTTTATACTGCGATTAGCTTCAGCAAATTTAGCTTCAAGAGTTCTACTGCTTATTCCAGCTAAGTCACCATGGTAAGCAAGTAATGCGCTAATTATGCTTGCCTGATTTACAAATTCAGACATTTTCTTCCCGCTCGGAGAGCTTCCCAACATAAGATTAAGCAAGCCACCAAGAATATTTAAATATGTCGTCTCCGACCGAGCATCAATATTTTGAACTGGATTACTGACCATCTGCCTAAGAGAGGCTATTTCTCCATGCAACTCAGAAATCTCAGCTTTTTGCTGCTGGAAAGTTTTTACGGCATTATCTAAGCGAATACGAATGCGCTCGTTTTCCGCTTGTAATGTCTGGTATGCCTCAACTGTAATTCCGGAGTGTAGCTGTTGTTCAACCGAATCAAAAAGAAAAGGTGGTTTTTGGTTCGGATAGTTTTTAGCCATCCATATCTTAAGGTCTGAGTGGCGGATCGTCAGTCGATGCTTTGCAACCTGCTCTCCAGGAGAAACAGTTTTCCCGTCCCGCCCATAAGATACTTCTCCGTTATGAATAGCATCTAAAATTTTCTCAGCGTTAACACGTAAGCAAGGCCATTGAGGGAACATTCCAACCCCTGGCAAAACATCAAAACCCACTCTCTCAAGTATCAATACTTCATGTGAAATCAAATTGCACCACCGCAATGCGGCTTCAACAGGGGTGTAATATGCCTTCTCAAGGGAACTACAACTCTTTGTATTATATGTCAATTTGCGCCACCTCACGCCTCTAAGTATTAGCGGCTACGCCAGCCCGTAGAGGTGTACGGGTTTTCGGGGAACAGCCTAGACATAGCCTATTCTTTGTTCGTCCACACAAGTCTACTGCGGTCTAATTGCACTGTCCATACATCCAGTTATGCCTGCTTTCCGAACGAGCCGTGAACCACATTGCCACCCTGCTCCAGACTGTCCATATAGTCGGCATACCACTGAAGCATCTCCCGCCGGCCATCCAGATACTGGGCATGGTTGTAAGTTCCCCGGATACTATTCTTATCGACGTGGGCCAGTTGGGTTTCAATCCAGGCAGTGTTATAGCCCTGCTCGTGCAGGATGGTACTCATGGTGTGGCGGAAGCCGTGACCAGTTACACGTCCAGCGTATCCAATGCGGCGAACCAGCACATTCATAGCCATTTCGCTTATTGGCTTGCTGTGGTGGATCCTGCCCGGAAACACAAAGCTGTAATGACCGGTCAGCGGTTTTAGCTGTTCCAGAATGCTGATAGCCTGGTCAGATAGTGGCACGCAATGAGGGCGACGTTTTTTCATACGTTCCGGCGGCACTTCCCAAAGCCGGTTATCAAAATCAAACTCTGACCATTCAGCCTTACGCAGTTCTCCCGGTCTTGTCCCTGTGATAATAAGCAAGCGCATAGCCAGCTTGACGATCAGACTGCCGGTGTAGGTGTTAAAGGTGCGGAAAAAGTCGGGTAGCTCAGCAACTGACAAGAAGGCATAGTGTTCTTTTTTATGCGGTGAGAACGCGCTGGCAAGATCTGGGGCTGGGTTATATTCAGCCCTGCCGGTGACGATGGCATATTTCCATACCTCCCCGCACCGTTGGCGCACCTTGCGCAATTTCTCTGTTGCGCCGCGCTCATCCAGTTTAGAAAGCGTCTCCATAAGCTCCATTGGCTTTATCTCGGCAATTGGCCGGTGGCCTATGTATGGGAAAACATCGATCTCAAACGTTTTCATCATCTCTTCTGCATATGACTCTGACCAGCGATCACGCCGCTTGCCGTACCACTCTCGCGCTATCCCCTCAAAGGTATTGCCAGTAACATCTTGCCGCGCTCGTTTCTGCTGCTTCCTGGCCACGCTGGGGTTGATGCCCGATACCACCAGCTTTTTAGCTTCATCACGCTTCTGCCTTGCCTCGGTGAGTGAAACTGTGGGGTATGTCCCGAGAGAAAGCATTTTCGGTTTGCCATCGAAACGGTAGCGAAAGCGCCAGCCTTTGGAACCGTTCGGCTCAATGAGTATAGAAAGCCCACCGCCATCACTGAGTGTATAGGGTTTGTCTTGCGGCTTAGAGCGCCGTAGCTCAAGGTCTGTGAGGGGCATTGTGTATAGCTCCGAGGTAAATCAAACGTCCTATACTCATTACTATACACATGGATGTATAGATTTGGGTAGATGTGTGTAGACGTTGAGATAACGAGCTTTTACCGAGAGGCTTGTAATTACTGGGTTTAGTGGGCTTTGGTAGACGTTGGAAGAAGTGTGTTTGGAGCGGGTGAAGGGAATCGAACCCTCGTATGCAGCTTGGGAAGCTGCCGTTCTACCATTGAACTACACCCGCATCGGTGTGCGGCTGCCATTATAACCGGTTATCCCTGCCGGGCAAGCGGAGATAACGCGTAACTGCTGATGTTTTAAGCAGTTAGCCGCAACATCCCCTCGCCTTCCCCCTCAGACGAAAAAAAACCGGCACAGAGACCTGCGCCGGTTGATATTCATTACTGCGAAGTTATTTCTGCGGGCGCATTGCCGGGAACAGAATCACGTCGCGAATGGTGTGGCTGTTAGTGAACAGCATCACCATACGGTCGATACCGATGCCCAGACCTGCGGTTGGTGGCAGGCCGTGCTCCAGCGCGGTGACGTAGTCTTCGTCGTAGAACATGGCTTCGTCATCACCTGCGTCTTTCGCATTAGCCTGGTCAGCAAAACGCTGCGCCTGGTCTTCTGCGTCATTCAGCTCGGAGAAGCCGTTACCGATTTCACGGCCGCCGATGAAGAACTCAAAGCGGTCAGTGATTTCCGGGTTAACGTCGTTACGGCGTGCCAGCGGTGAAACTTCGGCCGGGTATTCAGTGATGAAAGTCGGCTGAATCAGATGGCTTTCCGCCACTTCTTCGAAGATCTCGGTCACTACGCGGCCCAGACCCCAGCTCTTCTCAACCTTGATGCCGATGGATTCAGCGATAGCCACCGCTTTGCCCATATCAGCCAGGTCAGCCAGATCGGTTTCCGGACGGTATTTTTTGATCGCCTCGGTCATGGTCAGCTTCACGAACGGCTTGCCGAAGTCGAACACTTCATCACCGTACTGCACCTGAGTATTACCCAGCACGTTCTGGGTCAGGGTGCGGAACAACGACTCGGTCAGTTCGATCAGATCTTTGTAATCCGCGTAAGCCATATAGAGTTCCATCATGGTGAACTCTGGGTTATGACGCGGAGAAACGCCTTCGTTACGGAAGTTACGGTTGATTTCGAACACGCGCTCGAAGCCACCTACCACCAGACGCTTCAGGTACAGCTCTGGGGCAATACGCAGGTACATATCGATGTCCAGCGCATTGTGGTGAGTCACGAATGGACGAGCAGAAGCACCACCCGGGATCACCTGCATCATAGGGGTTTCGACTTCCATGAAGCCGCGTTCCACCATGAAGTTACGCATCGCCGCCATGATCTGAGAACGCACCTGGAAGGTCTTGCGCGATTCGTCGTTGGCAATCAGATCCAGGTAACGCTGACGATAGCGGGTTTCCTGATCGGCCAGGCCGTGGAACTTGTCCGGCAGCGGGCGCAGTGCCTTGGTCAACAGGCGCAGTTCGGTGCATTGGATAGACAGTTCACCCGTCTTGGTTTTGAACAGCTTGCCGCGTGCGCCAAGGATGTCACCCAGGTCCCACTTCTTGAATTCTTCGTTGTAAACGCCTTCCGCCAGATCGTCGCGGGCGACGTACAGCTGGATGCGGCCACCAACGTCTTGCAGCGTGACAAAGGATGCCTTGCCCATGATACGGCGGGTCATCATACGGCCGGCAACGGTGACTTCTACACCCAGTGCTTCCAGCTCTTCGTTGTCTTTATCGCCGTACGCAGCGTGCAGCTTGTCGGACGTGGTGTCGCGACGGAAATCATTCGGGAACGCAATGCCGTTCTCGCGCAGCGAAGCCAGTTTTTCACGGCGTGACTGCAACTCGTTATTGAGATCCAGCGCCTGTTCGGCGCCTTGTGGTTGTTGCTCAGACATTTCTGTTCCTTATAACCCGGCTTTCAAACTTGCCTCAATGAATTTATCCAGGTCGCCATCTAATACGGCCTGCGTGTTGCGCGTTTCAACGTTAGTGCGCAAATCCTTGATTCGGGCGTCATCCAGCACGTAAGAGCGGATTTGGCTGCCCCACCCGATATCGGACTTGTTGTCTTCCATCATCTGTTTATCAGCATTTTTCTTTTGCATCTCAAACTCGTACAGCTTGGCTCGCAGCTGTTTAAACGCTTGATCCTTGTTCTTATGCTGAGAACGGTCGTTCTGACACTGCACTACGATGTTGGTCGGCAAGTGGGTAATACGCACCGCCGACTCAGTTTTGTTCACGTGCTGACCACCCGCACCCGAGGCGCGGTAAACGTCTATACGCAAATCCGCCGGGTTGATGTCGATATCGATATCGTCGTCCACTTCCGGGTAGATAAACACCGAACTGAACGAGGTATGACGACGGCCGCCGGAGTCGAACGGGCTCTTGCGCACCAGGCGATGTACGCCGGTTTCAGTACGCAACCAGCCGAACGCATAGTCACCGATGATCTTGATGGTGGCGGACTTCACCCCTGCCACGTCGCCGTCGGACTCTTCAATCACTTCGGTCTTGAAGCCTTTGGCCTCGGCCCAGCGCAGGTACATGCGCAGCAACATGCTGGCCCAGTCCTGTGCTTCGGTGCCGCCGGAACCCGCCTGGATATCCAGGTAACAATCAGCACTGTCGTATTCACCAGAGAACATACGACGGAATTCTAATTGCTCAAGCTTGGCAGACAGTTGATCAAGCTCAACGACGGCTTCGTTAAAGGTTTCTTCATCGTCGGCTTCAATCGCCAATTCCAGCAGGCCAGAGACGTCTTCGCCGCCCTGCTCCAGCTGATCGATGGTTTCAACGATGGCTTCAAGCGCTGCGCGCTCTTTACCCAGCGCCTGTGCGCGCTCGGGTTCGTTCCAAACGTCAGGTTGTTCCAGCTCTGCGTTAACTTCTTCTAGGCGTTCTTTCTTGGCATCATAGTCAAAGATACCCCCTAAGAACGGCAGTCCGCACGGACAGGTCCTGAATTCGGTTTTTTACCGGGTTAATTTCAAACATGTTTTTTGCGTTCTTTTACGTTGATGTCGTCGATGGCGAAATGCCATTGGAACCGGTAATTCTAGCGGATCCAGGCGTCAGTTTATAGCCGGTTGGTTAGTTTTTGTGGGGGAAGAAAACTTGCCGGGATTTGGCAGAGCAAACCCCGGGATAAAGCAACCACAAATCAACGCGGCCAGAGGTGCTGGATCAGTAACTGCACGTTACGGTTGCCACGGAACTCGTTGACGTCGAGCTTGTAGGCCAGCTCCACTTCGCGCACGCTGCTGTCGGGCCACAGGGTGGTATCGACATTGAACGCGATACCGTCCAGCAGCGGGCCGCCGCCAAGCGGTTCCACCATCAGTTTCAGGTGTTTCTCGCCCACCAGCCGCTGCTGCAGGATGCGGAATGTGCCATCGAAGGTCGGTTCCGGGAACGCCTGGCCCCAGGGGCCGCCCTCGCGCAACAGCTCCGCCGTTTCGAGCGAAAGTTCCTGCATCGCCAGTTCGCCGTCAGACCAAATCACCCCTTCCAGCATCGCCGGATCGAGCCATTCACCCACCAGATCGCCAAAGCGCTGGCGGAACTCGTCGAATTTGCTCTCTTCCAGCGACAGCCCGGCCGCCATGGCATGACCACCGAACTTCATCATCAACCCCGGATTCAGCGTATCCAACCGCTCCAGCGCATCACGCATGTGCAGACCGGCTATCGAACGGCCCGAACCTTTAAGAATGCCCTCACCGGCCGGTGCAAAGGCTATCACCGGGCGATGGAAGCGCTCCTTGATGCGTGAGGCCAGAATCCCCACCACGCCCTGATGCCACTCCGGATGATACATCGCCAGCCCGTATGGCAAGGCGGTGCTGCTGCGCTCGAGTTCGTCGCACAGCTGCAGAGCTTCAACCTGCATGCCCTGTTCAATCTCACGCCGTGTCAGATTGAGCGCATCAAGATCGTTAGCCAACATACGCGCCTGCGCGATGTCATCACTCAACAACAAGGCCACGCCGATCGACATATCATCCAGCCGCCCGGCGGCGTTGAGCCGCGGCCCCAGCGCAAAGCCGAGATCGTTGGCCGCCAGCTGACGTGCATCACGATTAGCCACTTCCAGCAGCGCCCGGATGCCCGGCCGGCATTTACCGGCGCGGATGCGGTTCAAGCCCTGGTACACCAGAATGCGGTTGTTGGCGTCGAGTGGCACCACGTCCGCCACCGTACCGAGCGCGACCAGATCCAGCAGTTCCGCCAGGTTCGGCATCGCCAGCGCACGTTGTTCGAACCAGCCGCTGTCACGCAGCCGCGCACGCAGCGCCAGCATCAGATAAAAAGCCACACCGACGCCGGCCAGGGATTTGGAAGGGAACTCACAGCCGCGCAGGTTCGGGTTGACGATCGCTTCCGCCGCCGGCAGGGTTTCCCCCGGCAGGTGGTGGTCAGTCACCAGCACCTGCATGCCTTTGGCGTGGGCCACGTCCACTCCCGCATGGGAAGAGATGCCGTTATCCACCGTGAGGATCAATTCGGCACCGCGCGTCGCCGCCTGTTCGACCACTTCGGGACTCAGGCCGTAGCCGTCCTCAAAACGATTCGGCACCAGATAATCGACCGCACTGCCGCCCATGCTGCGCAGCGCCAACACCGTCAACGCAGTACTGGTGGCGCCATCAGCGTCGAAGTCCCCCACCACCATGATGCGGCGACTCGCCGCCAGCGCCTGTTGCAGAATGCCAACGGCGGTGTCAATGCCATCCAACTGCTGCCACGGCAGCATGCCTTTGACGCTGCGTTCCAATTCCTGCTCAGCCTGAACGCCGCGCAGCGCATATAAACGGCGCAACAGCGGGTGCAGGCTGGCTGGCAAATGGCTGTCGTCCGTCGCCGCACGGCGGCGTAGTTGTGTTTTGATGCTCACCGGCGATTAACCACCGGTTTTGGTTGCGGTCTGATGCGCGTCCAGCATGGCGGCCATCTCTTTTGGCCCCTGATACCCTGGGATCATCATGCCGTTTTCCAGAATGATCGCCGGGGTGCCCTGAATACCGAACTGCACGCCGAGCGCATAGTGTTTGCTGATATCGGTTTTACAGGTCGCCGGAGAAACCGCGTCGCCTTTCATGGCGGTATCGAAGGCCTTGGCCTTGTCGGCGGTACACCAGATTGACTGCATGTCTTTTTCGGCCTGGGAATTCAGCCCCTGACGCGGGAACGCCAGATAACGGACGGTAATGCCCAGATCGTTATATTCTTTCATCTGCTGGTGCAGCTTGTGGCAATAGCCACAGGTGATGTCGGTGAACACGGTGATCACGTGTTTCTGCTTTGGCGCTTTGTAGACGATCATCTGATCTTTCAGCGCTTCCAGCTTGCCGGTCAGCAGTTGGTTGGTGACGTTAACCGGCTCTTTGCCACTGACGTCGTACAGCGGGCCTTGCAGAATGTGTTTGCCGTCTTCGGTCACGTACAGCACGCCGCTATCGGTCAATACGGTTTTCAGGCCGTTCACCGGTGAAGGCTGCACGTCCGCCTGCTGAATGCCCAGGCTGCCAAGTGCTTTTTGAATTGCCGCGTCGTCGGCATGGGCCGCGCCGGTCACTGAAGCCACCAGCATAGAGAGCAGCATTAAACCTTTCTTCATTCTTCCAATCCTTTTGAACCCGGCGTGTCAGGCACGCGGGTGGTGCTGTTGATGTAGCTGTTTAAGTCTTTCAGTCGCTACATGCGTGTAAATTTGTGTGGTCGAGAGGTCGCTATGCCCCAATAACATCTGTACGACACGGAGATCGGCCCCATGGTTCAGCAAATGGGTGGCAAACGCGTGGCGCAACACGTGCGGCGACAGCCTCTCGCTGTCAATACCCGCTAGGATCGCATAGTGTTTGATGCGATGCCAGAATGTCTGTCGGGTCATTTGCTGGCTGCGGTTGCTGGGGAACAAGACGTCCAGCGCCTGGCCGTTGACCATCCACGGGCGGCCGTGCTCCAGATAATTTTCTATCCAGTACACCGCTTCTTCACCCAGCGGCACCAGTCGTTCCTTGTTGCCTTTACCTATCACCCGTACCACGCCCTGACGCAGGCTGACATCGCTGATGGTCAGCCCGACCAGTTCGGAGACGCGCAGCCCGGTAGCGTACAGCACTTCCAGCATCGCCTTGTCACGCAGCTCCAGCGGCTGATCGACACAGGGCGCCTTCAGCAGCGCATCGACCTGCGCTTCGCTCAAGTCTTTCGGCAGGCGCTGCGGCAACTTCGGCGAAGCCAGCAGTGCCGTGGGATCGTCACTACGCATATTTTCGCGATACAGGTATTGGAACAGACGGCGCATAGCGCTCAGCAAACGTGCGGAGCTGGTCGCTTTATATCCTCCCTCCACCCGATCAGCGAGAAACGCCTGTAAATCCAGCGCCTGTGCCTGTAACAGCGAGGTATTTTGCTGATTCAGCCAGGCACCCAGCGCCTGCAAATCCAATCGGTAAGAGGCCAGCGTATTTTCTGCCAGATTACGTTCGAGCCACAGCGCATCCAGGAATTGCTCAATCAACGCACTCTCTTGCTGTTGCACGCGGTCCTCTCTTTGTTACGTTTATGCCACAGGCATTATGCCTTAAGCCGGGACAAATCGGGTATACTCGCTGCAATTCTACCTACGGCAATATAAACGGTTTACACATGAAGATTGGTCTGTTTTACGGCTCCAGCACCTGCTACACCGAGATGGCGGCAGAAAAAATCCGTGAGATTTTAGGTGAAGACCTGGTCGACCTGCACAACCTGAAAGACGTTTCCCCCAAGCTGATGGAAGAGTACTCCATCCTGATCCTCGGCATGCCAACCTGGGATTTCGGTGAGCTTCAGGAAGACTGGGAAGCGATTTGGCCACAGCTGACCACGCTGGATCTCCAGGGGAAAATTGTCGCCATGTATGGCATGGGCGATCAACTCGGCTACGGCGAATGGTTCCTCGATGCACTCGGCATGTTGCACGATCACATTGCCCCACTGGGCGTACAGTTTATTGGTTTCTGGCCGATCGACGGCTTCGAATTCACCAGCCCGAAACCACTAAGCGCCGACGGCAAACACTTTGTTGGCCTGGCGCTCGATGATGTGAACCAATACGACATGAGCGAAGAACGTCTGCAACAGTGGTGCGAACAGATCCTGCTGGAGATGGAACCCCTGCTGTAATGCCCGTGGGCGCGGTAGCCGCGCCCAGTCCGATGCTTATTTCCACAACCGGAAGCGGCTCTCCTCCGCGCCGGTTGGCGTTTCTCCGTTCAAGCGCGCCGGATCGGCCACCTGATACCAGTCCAATTTACGCGTCAGCAGCATAATTCCCGCCAAAATAGCGAACAACAGCCCTGCCCCCAGCACCAACGCGTTATCTTCCGACTGCAGCAACAGATACAGCACGCCATACAACATCAACAGACTGGCGGCGAACAGCGCCCCCCGCAGCCTGCCGCGCAGTACCGCACTGAGGTAAAAAGCGATCAACCCACTGCAGGCGATGCTGGCCAGCAGATAAGCGGTGGCGAAGCCAAAATGCTCGGAGAATGCCAGCAGGATCAGGTAGAACAGCACCAGTGCCATGCCGACCAGCAGGTACTGAATCGGGTGTACCCGCAGGCCGGTCAGGGTTTCGAACAGGAAGAACGCCATAAATGTCAGGCCGATAAACAGCACCGCATACTTCACCGCGCGTTCGGTCAGTTGATAGTGATCGACCGGTTCAATCAGGCTGGTGCTGAAGGTTGGCAACTTGTCTTCGCCAAGAATTTCGTCGTCGTAATGGAAAGCACTGTTGATGTTGTTGGCAAACCAGGTGCTGCGCCAGCGGGCACTGAAGCCTTTTTCCGTCACCTTGCGTTCGTCCGGCAAGAAGTTACCGAGGAAATTCGGGTGTGGCCAATTACTCTGCAACGTCAATTCGCTGCTACGCCCGAGCGGTACCAGTGACAGGCTGCTGGTGCCGGCCAGCGTCAGGGTGAACTCGGCATCCAGCCCCGCTTTTTGCAATGCGGGCAGCGTCAGCGGTGCATGAATACCCTGAGGTAACACGTTTACCTGGGTACCCGGTTCAAACACCGTTTGAGACTCTGCGCTGCTAAGCGGCGAGATGCTCTTGATGCCGCGTGAATCGCTCAGCGAAACCAGCAGGAACGGCTGGCCAATCACGACATTGCTGCGCTGCAGGTCTGTCACATCCGGCTGGCCAAACTTCACCTTAAACTGCAACGGTCCCTGATAGACCTGAGTCTGGTAAATGCCCAGCTTGCGCACCTCCACGTTCGGCTTGCCGCTGACCTGCAACGTCTCGGGCAGCAGATAGCGATGATGCCGAACTATCTGCACCACCTTCTGCCCCTTGTCATCCGTCTTCTCTTCCCGCTCGCTGTAAGGGATGACGATCAGCGGCCCCAAAATGCGCTGTGCCCGGCTGGTGCTTTCACTGACCTGCCCAACCACGCTCTGGCGGTAGCCGCTGCGCTCATCAATCACATTCATTAACATCGTTACCGGGATGATCATTAAAATCATTAGTCCCAGCAGAGTGGTTATTTTCCAAAACAGTATCGATTTCATCATCGCCGCGCTCCATGTAGGTAATGGAGTCACGATAATGCCCTCGGGTGAAAGCAGAATGTGGTTATGTGAAGGGACGGTGAAGTCAGAGCGATAAGGTGAAAATAGCAGTCACGCCGTGCGGCTGACGGTTGCTCAACTGGATACTGCCACGGTGCAAGCGCGCCACTTCCTGCACAAAATTCAGCCCCAGACCGCTGCTTTTCGGCTTATCCGAGCGGGCCAGAGAATAAAAACGCTCGAACACTTTATCCAGTGCATAATCCGGAATGCCGCTGCCGTCGTCACTAACGGTGACCTGGTAGTGGCCCTCATGGCGCTCACCGCGCACCTTGATGCTGCCGCCAACCGGGGTGAAGTCCAGTGCGTTGTCCAGCAGGTTGGTCAGCGCCTGGCTAATCAGCAGTCCATCGCCGCTCAGGGTAATATCTTCCACCCCTTCAACCTGTAGCAAAACGCTACGCCGCGCTGCCTGCGCCTCTTTGCCTGCCACTGCCTGACGCACCAGCGTCGCCATGGCCAGTGGCACAAGATCCAGGGCCGGCCGGCTCTCCAGCCGCGCCTGCACCAGCAATTTATCCACCAGCTGCTGAATGCGCGCACTCTGCTGTTCGATATTGGTCAGAAAACGCTGGGCGGTGGCCGGAGGTGGCTGTTCCTGCAACAGCTCTGCTGCGCCACGGATCGCCGCCAGCGGGCTTTTCAGTTCGTGGGTCAGGGTATGTACATACTGTTCGATGTAGGCCTTGCCCTCCAGCTTCACCCGCATGCTGTCCAGCGCCTGCGCCAACTGGGTCAATTCATGGCCGCCCATCTTCGGTAACGGCACACTTTTTCCCTGCGCCACACCGTCGGCGTAGTGCACCAGCCGCCCAATCGAGCGGTTGATCCACCAGACAAAGCCCAGGCCGATCAGCAAGGCAATGCCCAACAGCAGCGCACCGGCCCACAGAATACGGCGTTCACTGCGCTTGATCACCGGTACCATGGTGCTGTTCGGTTTACCGACGCTCAGCACACCGATAATTTTCCCCTGCTCCATGACCGGCGCGGCAACATACATCACCGAGCTGTTTTCATCCTGCGGATCGCTGCGCGTGCTGCGTGCGCCGTACTGGCCAAGCAGCGTCAGATAAACGTCATTCCAGCGTGAGTAGTCCTGGCCGAGCGCCTTGCCGCTGGAATCAAAAATGACCTTGCCGTTTTGATCGGTAAGATAAACGTGATATTCGCTGCGATCCTTGCGGATGCCGGCAATATTGGCGCCAATGGGGCGTTGATTGAGTTGAGAGAACGCCTGCGCCAGTTGCCCGTGCGCTACGTCGGCGCGCTGCATGTCCAGACGTGCAATCTGCGCCAGCAGGTTGGCAGTGTCCACCAGTGTGCCTTCGGTAGCGCGCCGCACGCCGGGTTTCACTTCCTGCACGAAAATGCTCAGTACGAAATAGCCTGCCACCGCCACAATCAGGAAGTACCCCAACAGCAGGCGCAGGCCTATTCTCATGGCTGGCGGCTCACGCTGTAGCCGAGGCCGCGATGAGTGTGGATCGGGGGTTCAGCGGGATCGATGGCGCGCAGCTTGGCACGCAGCGTTTTGATATGGGTGTCGACGGTGCGATCCAGGCTTTCTTCGGCCAGCGCCCAGACGCTTTCCATCAGTTGCTGGCGTGAAAATACCCGGCCGGGCGCCAGCAACAGCGTTTTCAACAGCAAAAATTCGTAACGGGTCAGCAGCAACGGCTGCTGATGGTAATGGATGGCCGCGGCCTGTTCATCCAGGCTGAAAGGACCGAATTGATACAGAGCCGGCTGCTGCAGGCGCTGCTGTTTTTGCAGACGGCGCAGAATAGTGCGCACCCGGGCGCTGACTTCTCGCGGGGAAAAGGGTTTGGCGACGTAATCATCGGCACCGATTTCCAACCCTATCAGGCGATCAAGCTCATCGCTGCGGGCGGTGAGAAATAAAATAGGCAAATCCGCCGACTGCGATAACAACCGGCGGCAGAGTTCAAAACCATTGATGTCCGGCAGACCAACATCGAGGATCGCCAGCGCAGGTGCCCCTTGCGCCAACGCCTGTAATGCCGGTTCACCGCGTTCGAACCAGCGCACCTGAAAGCCTTCGCTCTCCAGGGTATAAATCAGCGTGTCGGCAATGCTGGGTTCATCTTCCACCAGCCAGAGCGTCGGCTTCATCAGGGCTCCTCGTCATCACTGGTGGACGGATACAGCAAGCGTTGGCGCAAATGCCGCCAATCGGCTTTAGCCATAGAGTCGGAAGCCAGCCACAGCCGACGGCGCTTTTTGCCTCCCACCGGCTGTAACGTCAACAGAATGCCGTAACGTGGCATCCAGGGCTGCTTTAGCAATTGCCACTCCTGCCCATGCCAACCCAGGCGTTGGTTCTCCAGCAGGCGCAGCTCACCCTGCCGCGACGCAATACGCTTTTGGCTGCGAATGCACTCAAACACCACCAGCGTCAGTAGCACCAGCCAGATCGGGCCATAGCCTTCCGGCCAGGGCGAAATCAGGATCAGCAGGATCAATACGCCATGTGTCAGCAGCGAAAATAACTGGGTGCGCCAGGAAATACGGACGTCACATCGCCACTGGGCCACGGTCTTTATTTCGCGTCTGGATCAGTGTCACCATTCTCTGCAGTTCACTGTCCTGCGGAGCGCCATGATTCATCAGCCAATTGAAGAGATCGGGATCGTCAGACTCCAGCAGACGGATAAACAGCGCTTTGTCTGTATCGTTCAACAGGTCATATTCATACTCGAAGAAGGGCATGATGGAGATGTCCAGCTCACGCATACCGCGGCGACAAGCCCAGTGGATACGTGCTTTGTTATTAATATCCATGTTGTTATGACTAACCTCTTTTCAGCGTGGCAACACCATCGCAGGGTTCAACTGACACACTGTATGGCAACACCGGCGCGATATAATTCCATCAGCCAAAGATCTGTCTGCAAGGGTTACCCTTGGCCGCAAGCCTATAGAGTAACAATTTGACATACTCGCCGGGAAGGACGTTCTCGGTGTAAAGCGTAATAAAGCGCTAAATGTCAAAAAAAGCGCTGTCTGCGAGGCAAGCGTGAATAACAGTTTGCAAAGGCCGCTACCTCTTTTACCATGGGGCCAACACACCTTCAGGTAAGCTAAACGTTAAGCAGGATCTTACTATGGCGTATAAAATTCCATTTCCACCCCGTCAGCCTTCCGCTTCCTCCCATCTGCCCCTGACCCTGATCTCTCTGGAAGATTGGGCGCTGGTGACATTGAACGGGCCGGACCGGGTGAAATATCTTCAGGGCCAGGTAACCGCCGATATCGAAGCGCTGCCGGCCGATAGCCACGTGTTGTGCGGCCACTGCGACGCCAAGGGAAAAATGTGGAGCAATCTGCGTTTATTCCATCGCGGTGAAGGCTTTGCCTATCTGGAACGCCGCAGCGTGCTGGACAGCCAACTGGCTGAAATCAAAAAGTACGCGGTATTTTCCAAACTCACCATTGCCGCCGACAGCGAAGCGGTGTTGCTGGGCGTGGCCGGTTTTCAGGCACGCGCGGCGCTGGCAGGGGTTTTCAACAGCCTGCCGGATGCCGAACATCAGGTAGTGCAGGACGGTGAAACTACCCTGTTGCACTTCTCACTCCCGGCAGAACGTTTTCTGTTGGTCACCACCGCCGCCGTTGCCGAACAGTTGGTCGACAAACTGCACGAGCAGGCCGAATTGAACGACAGTCAGCAGTGGCTGACGCTGGATATCGAAGCCGGCTACCCGGTGATTGACGCCGCCAACAGCGGGCAGTTGATCCCACAGGCCACCAACCTGCAGGCGCTGGATGGCATCAGCTTCAGCAAGGGCTGCTACACCGGTCAGGAAATGGTGGCGCGCGCCAAGTTCCGCGGGGCCAACAAACGGGCATTGTACTGGCTGGAAGGCAAGGCTGGGCGAGTGCCGCAGGCCGCTGAAGACGTGGAATTGCAGTTGGGTGAAAACTGGCGCCGTACCGGTACGGTGCTGAGCGCCGCCAGGTTGGCCGACGGCACGCTGTGGGTACAAGTGGTGCTGAATAACGATCTGGACGCCGACAGCAAGCTGCGGGTTCGCGACGATGCCACCAGTCAACTGGCCATCAAGCCACTGCCATACTCACTGGCGGAAGAGAAATAAAGAAGGGAGCAGTCAGAGCTTCCTGGTCTGTCTGCAATAGATTTCGCACTGCAGCGTTGTTGGCTGCAGTGCGAAAGATATCAGCGGGTATCAGACGTACAGATAAATCGCCATAAAGTGGCACAGGCTGCCACCGAGCACGAAACCATGCCAAATGGCGTGGCCGAAGCGGAAACGCTTCGATGCATAGAAGATCACGCCCAGGGTATAAACCACGCCACCGACCGCCAGCAGCGTCACACCGCCCAGCGCCAAATGAGTTGCCAACTGATAAATCACGATCAGCGACAGCCAACCCATGGTCAGATAGGTCACCAGCGAGAGCGCTTCAAACCGGTGTGCGAACGCCAGTTTGAACAACACGCCCAGCAGCGCCAAACCCCAAATTACCGCCATCAACCCCTTGGCCAACGGTGAGTTCAGCCCCACCAACAGAAACGGCGTGTAGGTACCGGCAATCAAAAGATAAATGGCGCAGTGGTCAAATTTTTTCAGCCAGTGCTTGGCTTTCTGGTGGGGAATGGCATGGTACAGCGTGGAGGCCAGGAACAGCAGGATCATGCTGCCGCCATAAAGACTGTAGCTGGCGATGGCCGTTACGTCAGCGCCGGTGTCTACCGCCTGAACCAACAACAGTACCAGGCCGACAATACCAAAAACCAACCCTATACCGTGACTGATGCTGTTAGCGATTTCTTCCGCCCACGGATAGGCCGTGGCGGCCATTTTTTCAGTACCGGCTTTCACTACGCCCGTTTTTCCCATTGCACACAACCCCTCAAAACAGCCAACATTGTTCGAAATTACCGCAAGGCAGCTTAACTGAGAATAATTTCAGTGTACACGTGTACGCTAAAATAAAACTGTGTGCGCGTGTAACCATCGAAATCCCTCGCCCGCTGGTCTACAATCGTTCGGCTTCAACCCATCTACCATGAGGTTTACACCATGTCATCCGCTGTACCCGCGTTAGATTTCGGCTCCATGACCCAGGTCATCCAGTTCCTGATGGAAATCGACAAGTTGAAAAGCGTGCAACGCCGCACCAAAGTGCTGGGCACCCAACGCCAGGAAAACTCCGCCGAACATAGCTGGCACTTTGCTATTGCTGCCATGAGCCTGGCCCCTTACGCCAGTGAAGGCGTAGATATCCAACGCGTGATCCAGATGGCGCTGCTGCATGACATCGTTGAGATCGATGCCGGTGACGTGCTGGTCTACGATCTGGCGGCCCGCGCAGCGATCCATGATGTGGAAGTGGCGGCGGCACGCCGGTTGTTCGGTATGCTGCCGGACACTCAGCGCGAGTATTTCACCGCTTTATGGCAGGAATATGAAGATGGCGAGAGCGCCGACGCGCGCTTTGCGCTGGTGCTGGATCGCACCATGCCGATGCTGATGAACCTGCACAACCAGGGCCAAAGCTGGGTAGAGAACGGTATCAGCCTGGAGCAGGTATTGGCGCGTAACACTACCATCGCCGATGTTCACCCGGAGTTGTGGAAGTACCTGCTGCAACACCTGCAGGACGCACAACGCAAAGGCTGGCTGAAATAACAGCGTTGCTATTGTGACAGGCCGGGTGATCCCTTCACCCGGCACGCCTTTCATAACGGCTTGTGTGCCGTTTCCTTCGCGGCAATCACTGCCCACAGTGTGATTAGCAGTGCCAGCACCACATAGGCCGAAATAGCCAGCGTGCTGTCGTAAGACTTGAACAATGAGGCGATGATCAGCGGCGCAAAGCCACCGCCGATAATACCTGCCAACGTATAAGCCAACGACGACCCCGCATAACGCACCCGGGTTGGGAATTGCTCGGTGATAAAGGCCGCCTGCGGGCCATACATTGCCGCATGGATCAACAGACCGACCACCACCGCCAGGCAGATCAGCACCGGCTGGCTGCTGTCGAGCAGCATAAAGAACACAAATGCCCAAACCATCGCCGCCAAAGCCCCACCGATATACACCGGCCGACGGCCAAAACGATCGGACAGTGCGCCGAACATCGGCACGGTAATCGCGTTACCGATCGCCCCCAACATGGTGGCAGCCAACGCCACCGGGCGCGGCAGGTTCAATACCGTAGTGACGTAGGTCAGGGTAAAAACCACCACCAGCGCATACAGCACGTCGGAACCAATACGCGAACCTCCGGCGATCAACAGCGGACGCCGATGCTGGGTGAAAACTTCGCGGATTGGTGAATGGGTAACGTCCTTCGATGCCTCCAGTTTCAGAAACGCAGGCGTTTCCCCCACGCCACGGCGTAGCCACAGGCCAAACACCACCAGTACCAGGCTAAGCAAGAAAGGAATACGCCAGCCCCACTGCTGGAAATCCTCCGCCGTCATCGCCACCGTCACCAGCGTGATAAGCCCGGTGCCGATCAACGTTCCGCAGGAAGGGCCAACCTGAGCAAAGGAGGCGTTGCGTCCTCGCTGATGAGGCTTGCCGTGCTCCATCGACAGCAATACCGCCCCCGCCCATTCGCCCCCCAGCGCAATTCCCTGAATAAAGCGCAGCGTCACCAACAGCAGCGGGCTCCAAATCCCCCAACTGGCATAACCGGGTAGCAACCCCATCAGCGCGGTTGTCACACCCATGATCACCAGCGTGGTCACCAATACAAAACGCCGTCCCAGCACGTCACCCAGATGACCAAAGACGATACCGCCAATCGGCCGCGAAACATAACCCACCGCGTAAGTGGAAAACGCCAAAATGGTGCCCACCAGCGGATCGAAAGAGGGGAAAAATACGTGGTTGAAAATCAGCGCCGCCATGATGTTGTAGACGGTGAAGTCATACCATTCCAGCGCGGTGCCAATCGAACTGGCCGCTGCCAGCTTGCCGGTGTTTGGCGGATGGGCGGTAGCCTCGGCAGTGGACGCTTCCGCGATTGACGGCTGTGTGGTTGAAGTGCTCATGATGAAAGCTCCTGTGTGGTCAATTGCCAGCCAAGGGCATAATGCAGGGCATCGGTGGCGGGGATTTTCAGTTGGCTACAGGCCAACTCACTCAGCCGCTGTCCGGCTTCGGCGCTGCTGCTTTCGATCAGCATCATCGGCAGTAACTGGCGGTTCTCCCGCGGCTCTTTCGGCAACGGTGAGCTGAGATCCGCGTCCGGCGACAGCAGGCTACTGCGCACAAAACCGGGCAGTTCGGCCAGTTGGCTCCCCAAATGCTTGATGCTGGCCTTCAGCACTTGCGGCTGCGCCGGTTCGAGGGAAAGGATAACCAGATGGCTGCCGCAACCCTGACCGGTCACCGCCTCCACCGCGCAGACACGACGCATCGGATCGCGCATTTTATCGAGACTGGCGACCGACCAGGGGGTCTGTTCGGTAAACGCGGCGCGGTAGGCCGCCGAGGTAAAGCTGGCCAGGGATTCGGTTTTATACAGTCCGAGGTATTTGCGTCCGCCCTGTAGTGCCTGATAACGCGTACCCGACAAGAAACCAGGCACCCGCACTCGCTCTTCCACGTGCTCACGGTCGTACCACTTATTGAAATCCGCCTCGTCCTGCGCGGCGACATCTGTTGCGACAAACAGCATTCCGTTTGGGGAACCGGTCATGGGTACTCTCCTGTTAGTTCAAAGTAAGGCGGGGTCGTCCCCACCGGAAAATCACGCCTCGGCGAGGCAGCGTTCAATCGCCAGCGCCCAGCCCAGCAGCGCCTCGTCATGCAGCGGCAGCCCAGCCACCATCAGCCCCACAGGAGCCGTATCACCTCGTTGACAGGGCAGCGACAGCGCACAACCATCGAGGAAGTTAATCACCGAAGGGTTACGCAACGCGGCACCGTTGATACGGAAATAGGCGTCTTCATCCTCCTGCAGTTCGGCAATGGTCGGCGCAACGAAGGGCAGGGTTGGCATCAACAACGCGTCAAATTTTTCCACTGCCGCGGTCACTCGCCGTTGCCAATCGGCACGCTGCATCCGCAATTGCTGCAGATCCTGCTCATCGAGCAACCGGCCGCGACGAATACGTGACAGCACCCGTGGGTCATAGTCTTCGGCATGTTCGGCAATCAGCGGCTGGTGCCAGCGCCAGGACTCCAGCGCGGTGAAACCGCCGGCGGCGTTGATCGCTGCCAGCTCGGCGAACTCATGACAGGGAATAAATTCAATCTGCGCCCCGGCCTGCACCAGCCGCTCCACGCTGAGATGAAAGGCGGCGGTGATTTCCTCATCCAGGCCATCCAGCACCAGTGTTTGTGGCACGGCAAAGCGCGCCTGACTCAGCATTTTCTGCTGCGGGTGCAGCGGCTGCTGGGCAATCACCGTATCCAGCGCGATGCAACCGGCAACGTCATGGGCAATCACGCCAATTGAATCCAGTGAGGGTGACAAGGGCAGCAAACCACGACTGCTGATGCGCCGGGCGGTAGGTTTATAACCGGTCAGGCCACAGAAGGCCGCCGGAATACGTACCGAACCGCCGGTATCGCTGCCTATCGCGCCAAAGCACATGCCGTCAGCCACCGCAACCGCCGCACCGGAAGACGAACCACCGGGAATACGGCCAGCAGGGCGATCCCAGGGATTGGCGGGCGTGCCGTAGTGGGGATTAATGCCAAGCCCCGAATAGGCAAACTCGGTCATGTTGGTTTTGCCGATCACTACCGCGCCAGCCTGCAACAACTGCGCCACCACTGCAGCGTGGTTGTTGGCTACCGGCGCATCGGCCAACACCCGCGAACCGGCAGCGGTGGTCTCCCCGGCGACATCAAACAGGTCTTTGACCGATACCGGCACACCGTCCAACGCCGACAGGGGCTTACCCGCCGCACGCCGTCGATCGGCAGCCAATGCCTGCTGCTGTGCCCAGTCGCTATAAACATGAGTAAAAGTGCGTGCGCCCTCCCCCTGTGGGTCGGCGATTTGCGCCAGAGCGGTGGCGGTCAGTTGCACAGCAGTGAATTCGCCACTGGCCAATCCGGCGGCGGCCTGCGCTAAAGTCAGTTTTTTCATCACGCCACCACCGGCAGTTCTATGCTGCGATAACCGTGGCTGATGGTACGTCCCAGCACTTCGTCCACCAGTTCCATACGAAACTCGACCGCCGGACGGATACCGCCAATCGCCGCGACCGTGCCACAGGCCATCGCCAGGCCATCTCGCGGCTGCGGGACCGTCAGCCCGCCCTCCGGCACCTGCTGACCACTCAAATAGCGATCCAGCAGATCGCCGGGAGTACGCAGACTGGCAAGGTAACCCTGCTGATAAAGCCGGAACTCACCGTTTTCTTTGATCCAGGATCGCAGGATCAATGAATCCCAGTGAGCAATCACTTCCCGTAGTGGCCAGGCGGCGCGGGCTACCGGTTTGACGCAGATTTGTTTGGACAGCGCGACGCTGTGCGCCTCCAGTTGGCGATCGGTATGATCTGAGGCCAGCGAAACAAACAGTTCACCCTGATGAGTGAAGATCAAAGGCTCCGCTTCTCCGGAGCTGGCATTGCCGATCACTTCAATGCAATCGCTCTGACTGAGCTGATTAGCCGCCACCCGATAAAATAGCGGGACTGCACTGGGTTGGGGCACGCCCAGTTCGGCCAACTCCCTAATATGGTGCAGAATGGCCTCGCGATCGCGGCCGGTCCAGCCGGCGATCACCAAATGATCAATCTCAACATCCAACACCCCGGCCCCGCTGGATTCAGGTAAAGTGAAGGTCAGTCTCATGGCGTTTGTGTCCCTTTAGTTAAAATACTGTGAAATTTCACTATATCTTTAGCTACCAAATAAGCGATTTCCATGCCATGTTTTTGTGTACTATGTCTAAAAACTTTCTTCTTGCAGGAGCAGAACGTGATGAGCCTTGACGCAGAGAGCCAGGAACTCCCGACGGCAGAGGAAGCCGGAATGTCACTGAATGAACTGGCCTATCGGCGCTTTAAGCAGGCATTGGTGACGTTGAGTTATAAGCCTGGTGAATATCTCAATACCGCGCAGGTAATGAGTGAGCTGGATATGGGCAGAACGCCAATCAATCAGGCAATCCACCGGCTGGCCAATGAAGGGTTGTTACAGGTGATCCCGCGTAAAGGGGTGATGGTCTCGCCACTGTCGATGGATGACGCACTGGAATTGATTGAAGTCCGACTGGCCAATGAAATGCTGTGTATGCGGCTGGCAAGCAAGCGAATTACCGAACCACAAGTCGCCGCACTGACGGCCCTCAATCAACAAATTGAAGCCGCCAGCCAGCGCCGTGACCGGGTGCAGATGATGACGCTGGACCACCAGTTCCACCAGCAGCTGGCGCAGATCGCCGGGAATAATATGCTGGCGGACATCCTGAGCGTGCTGCACGCCAGGGCGCAACGCTTTTGGGCCAGTACGCTGTCACGCGAAGGTCATATGCGAGAGGTGATCGAAGAACATCGAGCCATTATCGCTGCACTGGCCGCACAGGATGACGACGCAGCCGCCAATGCAGCAGAGGCGCACATTCTGTCTTTCCGCAGCGCGCTGCTGCATGAGGGCTGACCAGCCGACATACTTATCTGGCATGCCTGGCTGACACCGAACACTTTGAGATGCAAACGCTCTTTCCTGTGATCGTTTGCATCAATTTTGAATAATCAACTATTCATATATTTATCAATCCATTACTCTCATAAATATTAATTTTATGTGCAATTTGTATTATTAAAAATAAAATAATAATCACCTTTTAATTCCTCTGCCGCCACCCAGTATTTTATCAATACTATTAAATAATTACCCATCTTCTTGCCATCCTATTATTTTGAGCTTAAATAATGATTGGCACATATACTTTTCCGGGGATAAAAGCATGAACTTCATATCATTACAGCGTGATGTGGCAGCAATTTTTTATGGTGTTTTGGGAAAACAGGCAGACAAAATCGCTCTCGAATACTTCGCCAAAAACCTTCAGAACGGTAAGCTTTCTATCGGTAAGATGGCTGACCTTTTCATAAACTCGCAGGATGGGCAAAACCGGCTAGCCACCCTGGATGACGCTAATAAAATCCAGTACATTTATCATAATATCCATGGTGTCAATGCCAGCGAAGAACAGCTCTCAGTGTTGATGGACCAACTCCATAACGGGATGACTCTGGGTCAGATTACCGCCGAATTAACCAACACTTTACGCAGCTATCAAGGAGATAACACAGAAATCCTGTCGCAACAGACAGTGCTGGACACCACTATTCAGCAAAGCTTGTTCCCATCCTATGCAGGAGGCCCTACAGAAAACTCAGGTGCTGCTGACATACAAGCAATTTATTACGTATTACATTCGACTATGGTACCGCAAGGCATTAACTATTGGGGAAGCAAACTGGATACTTCCCAGGCAACAATAAATTACATTGCCGATGCATTTGTTAAAAATAAAACTTCTTTAACACAATTAAGCAATCAGGATTTCGTGAAAATCATATTCGAACAGACATTCAAAAAACCACCAAGCGAAAGCGATGTAAATAAATATATTATTGGTTTAAATAACCATTCACAATCTCGTGGCGATGTTGTCGTCAATATGATAAATGATATCAGAAATGACTCATCCAGCGAAAACTCCTCGGCAAAAGAAATTTTTCTATTAGCAACTCATGTTTATAAACCCGGAGAGTTGCCAGAAAATAAGTACCAGGAAACGGTTGCAGCACTTTTCTATGGTGTGGCTGGATATAAGGTAGATGCTACTGCTCTGGACGTTTACAGCAAACAATTAGCTGCGGGTATGAGTACGGCAGACCTATTGCATCAACTGGCAAGAACACCGGCTTTTTCCAATGCTCAGAACTGGGAACAAACCTACCAAAATTTATTGAATAATTTCCTGAACCCCTCCGATGTCAATAATATCTGGAAACTTAGCGGCAATGACGCTTACCAAGCCACCAGTTTAATTATTGATAAACTTTTAAATGGGGGGCACCCAGAGAGCGATCGTGCCTGGGGTTGGACGTATCATGCCAAAAGCTATGACACCATCTCCAACATACTGGGATACACCGACCATGCAACCCTGACCATCAATGATTCCGGTGAGTTAATTGGTGAAATAAATCATAGCTCAGCTCACAGACTCTCCGATATCGAAATTTACGCGCTGAGAAATGCTCAAATAAATGTCAATCATGAAGCCAATATCACAATAAACTTCACCCCCAACCTTGATACACTGAGGATTACTGGCGATAAAAAAGCCACATTAGACTTTAGTAAAAACTCCGCAACTGCTTTTGGAGCAAACTCGGCGTATCCTCACGTCACTACAAAAGTCATCATTGAAAATACTCTAATTTCTTTTATTGGCTCAAGCGGTGACGATAGAGTCATCATAGCGCCTAATGCCGACATGATAAATGCCGAAGCTCAAATTCAACTGGGGCTGGGTGATGACTGGTTACTTTGGCAAGGCAATGCTGGTGCCGATCATGCCAATATTGTCAGTGATAAATTTAAAGCGTCGGCAGCGTATTATGACTCTGAAGACAAAAATCATAACAATGTAATTTCAGCAAACTTTCTGACCAAAAACATTTACCTGACGACCAATGAAAATGGAGGAGTAAATGGCGTCATAGAAAGTAACATCAATAACTTTTTACTTTTCCCGATGATTGACTTAGCCCACTATAAAGGGACTGGCTCCATTTATCTGGATGGGAAACTGGTGGCAACTGAGGGGAAGAACGTATTTGATTTCGGGGTCATCCGTGAGGTAGCCAGTATTCATAATGCCAATTACGCCAATGTTGATCACTTGACACAGGCTACCCCGCCTCCGAGCAGCACATGGAATTATGCAACTGGCGATGCCGGGCTGGCTCTTACAGGTTTTGCCGATAACGTTACAGTCATTAATATGCCGGTAGATGACTGGGGCACAACTTACACGTTCCGCACGTTAAATGTGCTTGGAGATGCTACAGCCAACAGCCGAATTCATTTCGATTATATCCAAGACGATCGTTATACCCGCACAACACCGGTAATGGATATACGATTCAACGGTCAGAACATCGATAAAATTGATGCCGGCACTCTCAGTTTCGCCATAAATTTCCCAAATGGAAGCGATGAAGACATTGTCGAAACCATTACTATCGACTCATCCGGTTCGGCGGAAAACACGCTCCGACTGACTGGCGATCAAAATGCTATAGAAGCCATTGAAATTTCCGGCGATAAAAAATTAAACCTGGTTATCAAAAATGACTTCAGCACACACTTATACATTATCAGAAATGAGATGAGTGCTCATGGTTCGCTGAATCTGTTAGCAGAAAAAGGCGGAACAGGCGGTGGTGAATTATTCAAACTATTGCCTTTCGGCCAATACTCGGCAATTCGCAGTGAGTTATCAGGATATCAATTAAAAATTACAGACTCGCTTGAAAGTGACACGATTAACGTTGTGGGGAACACAACCATCACTCGAGATATCAAAAAACAGCTCGGCAGCGACACCATCATTTTTAAAGATAGCTCCATTAACAGCATGGTGACATTAAATACTAACGATCCCGGTGGCAGTGCCCTCCCAACAATCCGGGTCGGTGATAAAATAATTGTCGGAGATAGTAGTAATCCGTGGGTATTCTCATCTCAGGGTGGTCATGTCATGACCCTTTACGGTGAATACTCGGAACAAGATGAAGCTGCAGAGTTATTTGCCTCATTAAATCTAGGCTCCACTGCCAACGCGTTTGATTTGTTTAGTCAATCATTGTCTGCTGCAACGCACGGCGCCAGCCAGGATCACCTTAGTGACGTTGGCATACTGAAGCTCGGCCAAAGCAGTTTTATCATTATCGACAGCAATGCTAATCAGTCTTTCGATCATGACGACATCGTTTTCTCTCTGGGAAATATTGCCGTCAACGACGCACTTAAACTGGCGCACTATACTCCTCCCAAAATTGAAATCAGTGGGGCGACCGAAACCATGCAGGAACCGGCATTTATTGGCTAAGCCCTGCAAATAGGGAAAGTACGTCCCACAGTACTTTCCCTACATGCGCTGTTAACGACCGCCGGCGGCCTCGATAAAGCTGCCGGTGACGTAAGAAGCGGCATCGGACAGCAGCCAGGCGATGATTTCTGCCACCTCTTCCGGGGTACCGCCGCGTTGCATCGGCAGGCTGCTTTTTACCCGATCAACGCGCCCAGGCTCGCCGCCGCTGGCATGCATTTCGGTATAAATAAGCCCCGGCCGCACCGCGTTGACGCGAATGCCCTGCGCCGCCACCTCCAACGCCAGTCCGGTAGTTAGCGTGTCCACCGCCCCTTTAGAGGCGGCATAGTCGATGTATTCGCCCGGTGCGCCTAAGCGTGCTGCAGCGGAAGAGACATTGACGATCGCCCCGCCCTGGCCGCCATGACGATGCGCCATGCGCTTCACCGTCTCGCGGCAACAGAGAAAATAACCGGTAACGTTGGTAGTCAATACCTTGTTGATGCGCTCGGCGGTCAGTTGTTCAATGCTCGACTGCTGAAACAGAATACCGGCATTGTTGACCAGTGCGTCAATAGGCCCGAGGGTGGCATCCAGTTGGCTAAACATCGCCTGTACCTGGCTTTCATCGCCAATATCGGCACGCAGCGCCAGCGCCCGGCCGCCCAGTGATTCTATCTCCGCGACCACCTGTTGCGCCGCAGCTTCATTCTGCAGATAGTTAACGCCTACCACATAACCCTGACGTGCCAGCAGTAGCGCCGTAGCGCGGCCAATTCCCCGGCTGGCGCCGGTGACCAATGCAACTTTAGTCATGTTGTTCCTTTCTTTGATTGGGAAGTCATAACCGGTAACTGGCGCTCGGCAAAGCTACCTCAGCCACCTTCTTCAACAGAGTATAGATATCCATGCTGCAGAATATCCAAGGGTATTTTTCCACTTGTTACCCTTATTAAAATAAACCTTATAACTGCACCAAACGACGCAGCTGTTTTTTAATCCGTGGCTTTAAGCTTTTATAAAAAATCAGGGACTGCTCATGCTGAATATGCGGCAAGGGAGAAGAAATCTGGACGGGATGATTACCCCCTTGCGCGCCAACGTCGGAAGGCAGTATGACCAATACCAACAATAAAATTGCGCCTGTACAGGTAACCGCCATTGAAAAGTTGTCGACACGCATTTTTCCTACCCTGATGATTTGTGCAGGAATCAGCGTACTCGAAATATATCGACGCTCCCTTAACGCCAAATTAATCCCAGATTAAGGTTTGCTTAAGAACGATGGTGCAAAAAAGATGACGCCGTTGTCTTCCCATGAGGGTTGTAGTTATATAGCCGCCAGCGTCGTGACATAAACCGGATACCCCGTGAACATATTGTTAGTGGAAGACGATCTGCAATTGGGCAAGGCCCTGTGCCGGGCACTAGAACTGGCGGGTTTTGAGCTATGCTGGGTGCGGCTGGTGCATGATGCTCAAACCAGGCTCTCACAGGGCAGTTTCGATTTAATGCTGTTAGACCTGACCCTGCCAGATGGGGATGGATTAAAAAAACTGGTCGAGTGGCGGGCCGCCGGACAAAATATCCCGATCATTATTCTGACCGCACGCGACCGTATCGAAAGCCTGGTCAATAGCCTGGACTCCGGCGCGGACGACTTTCTGGCCAAACCTTTCGCCTTGCCTGAGTTGATATCCCGCGTGAAGGCGGTGAACCGCCGCATGGCAGGGTTTGCCTCCCAAACCTGGAGCCTGGGCAATCTGTATCTGGACCCAATTAATCACCAGGTGACGCTGGATGACGAACTTCTGCTGTTATCGAAAAAGGAGTATCGGCTGCTGCATGAACTGATGCGCTGCGCCGGCACCGTGGTGCGTAAAACCGCACTGGAGCAGAGTCTGTTCGGCCATGGCGACAGCGTGGAAAGTAATTCTCTGGAGGTGCATATGCATAACTTGCGGCGCAAGATTGGCAAGGAAAAAATTATCACCGTGCGTGGCATCGGTTATTTATTAAAAAAAGAGACTCTGGGATGATAAGTTTTAAATCCTTTTTTATGCGTACCATTATTTTCCAGGTTTTAGCTATATTATTGCTCTGGGGCGCATTGATTGGTTGGGTAAAATATTCATATTATCCCGATGCGGAAAAGTATTTAGATAATCAGCAACGCATTGTCGCCCGGGGTATCGCCAATATTCTTGATAAGACAGATGTTACCAACCGCAGTTATCTTGAGGTGATTAAAGATATCGAAGTCATGTATATCGACTCGATCAAAAACGGCATGCAGGATGAAATAGACTATCGCCCGCTATTTGTGGTTTACGATAGCAACAACCAGATGCTTTACGCCTCACCGTCACAGGAAAAACCGCTGTTCCTGCCGCCGTCGGTGCTGTCCGGCACCATCAGCTACGCCAATGTGAAGTGGCATATTGCCGGCAGTTGGAGCGATAAACAGCAATTTAGGGTGATCGTCGGCGAATCCTTTGACAACCGCACCACTATTTTCGGTAATCCGGCGGAAAGCACCGCGATCCCGCTGTTGGTCACCCTGGCAGCCATCATTGTCACTTTACTGTTTACCGCTTATCTCAGCCTGCGGCCTCTGCGGCAAATTGCCAGAATGATCTCTGACCGCAAGCCCGGTACTCTGTCGCCGATCAATGCGGCCGAACAATATCAAGAAATCCGGCCAATCGTTTTGGAAATCAATAAGCTGATGTCGCGCATCGATGCTGCCAACCAACGTGAAAAGCGTTTTATGGCCGATGCGGCGCATGAGCTGCGCACCCCGATCGCCGCCGTACTGGCACAGCTGCACCTGTTGACCCAGGTGGCGGATAAAACCGAACGTCAGGAAATCATTGAAGACATGCAGCAAGGGTTGGATCGCGCCGCATCGCTTTCGCGCCAACTGATTGATCTGGCCAAACTGGAGTCGGAAGACTTCCCACTGAAGATTGAAACGGTGAATATCCACGCGGAAATCGGTAAATGCATTGCCCAGCACGTTCCCTATGCGCTGGAGAAGAATGTCGAACTCTCGCTGGATGGCAGTGAAAATGTGATGATTGATACCGATCGTCACTCGCTGATTACCATTTTTACCAACCTGTTGGAAAACGCCATCAAATACGCGCCTGACGGTGGCCGAATCGAAGTCAACATCCGTTCGCTATCGCCACTGGGTTGCTATATTACTGTGCGAGACAATGGCCCCGGTATTAACCCTGAATACCACAAACGGTTATTCGAACGTTTTTATCGCGTGCCAGGTACTCTGCAGGTCGGCAGCGGTCTGGGGCTGGCGATTGCCAAAAATCTGGCGGATAAAATCGGTGCGCAACTGCGGGTGGCCGAAGGGCTTGATGAACGCGGCATCGGGTTTGTTATTGATCTACCGGAGAACTATCTGGTGTCATCGGAGAGTTAAGCCAACATCGCCCAGCCAATTTTACTGCAACGGCATCCGCTAGATTTGCTGTGGCAAACAAATGGGCAAACTGTGGTTTGCCCATTTGTATAAAAATAACTATCCGGCAATGCGGATCACCGAGCGGACGTCGCTTTTCTTGTTCAGATCCCACACTTCCGCGATCTCGGATAAGCCATGCTCCTGAGTCTCGACCGAAATCTGCCCGGTGGCCGCCAACGCCAGGATCTCACTGGCATATCTCTGCATCTCAGCCGCCGGTGGGAAATTGCCGGTGCCGCTACCCATAATCTGCAGTTGGTTACTGCGCAATACTGCCGCCGGCAAGCGAATGTCCGGCCCGGCCATCGACCCAACATTGACCAAGCGAATACCGCGCCCGCCGGCGTAGGAAGACAGGTCGTGGTTGTTCAGCGTGGCCAGCAGCGCTTCGGTCGCCGTACCCCAGATGTAATCGACTATCACCTGATATCCGTTCGGCCCTGCGGCGACAATAGAAAAGGACACTGCATAATGCAGTGTCCTCTGATAGCACGCTTTGCCGAACGTGTTATTGATATTGCCTAAAATCAGAACCGCCAGGTCACGGACAGATTGCCCTCTAACGAATTGCTACCCTGACGGAACAGCTCGCTGGAAAGCCCGGCCCCCAAGGAAACATCTTTAGTAAGCTGATATTGCACACCCGCCTGCGCCGCCAATCCATCACGACCGGCCAACGTGCTCTTGCTATCAAAAACGGAGGCGTCATAACCGACGAATTGAGCACGCTGAGTGACATTGTTGCTCAGCAGCTCATGCTGCCAGCCAAGGCGCAGGGTGGCGGACAAAGCCTGTGGCCCCTGGTACAACGCTTCTATGCCCAGCGTGCTTTGCAGTGAATCGGCATAATGGCCTTTAATCTGCATCGGCAAGGTACCAGACCCGGACTCTTTAATTGTACGATGCCTGCTGGCGGTATAATCCAGTGCCGCCAACGGGCCGAAGCTGAACGACTCGGTTAACGCAAAATGATAGCCGCCGCCCAGGGCTAATGAACCATTCCACGACGTCCAGTCGCTCTTGCTGGTGCCACTCACGCCGGCAACATCAAACTGACGCTTCATATGCTTATCCTCAGCCCCTACACGACCCAGGCCATAGGCAAACGGCCCGGCCATGGGATCCTGCGCGAAGTTGAACTGCAGACCGACATCAAATGACGTGCTGTGTGCACGCGCCCGATCGGCGCTTTTGGCATTGACTGTTTGCCCGCCAACCGCCGCGTGGAAGCCGGTTGTCAGCCCCGGCACCAGGACATTGCGTTTCTCCGCGCCGAACAGCACGCCATAGCGCGATGCGTTGTAACCGGTGATGTTGGCCGCATTACGCTGCCAGGTTCCACCGCCGTAAGGCAGGGCAAAACTGATCCAATCCTGCTCGTCGCCCATTGGAGCCAACGTCAAATTGCGCTCCGGCGCCGTCAACGCTCGGGTTAATTGGCGTTCGCGATCGAATGACGCCTGAATCAGGCTGTTATAGGCCGACGGCTCCAGCTGCGCCAAAGCGCCGCTCACCTGCTTGCCATCAGGGGCAGAGAAATCCAGCGCGGTCAGCAACGGCCGCATATCATTACCCGCCGTCGCCGCCGCACGGGCCAACGCCAGCCCGACATTTCGCTCATTAGCACTCTGCGCATACTGGCTGTAGGCAGATGCACCACGGGTCGCACTGATTTGATATTCTCCGGCCGCCAATGGCGCTGTACTGAAACTCAGCGTCGGTGACTGCGTCTGCACGCTGACTTGATCGAACTCGCCGCTGACCTGTCCCAGTTGCAGCAGCGAAGCGCTGTTCAACTGCCAGTCTGAAGCATACCAGCCTTTTACCGGCATCAGCGTCAGGGCACCGTCCAGACTGGATGTGCCACTGATTGACACCTGATCTCCGCGCCCCAGGCTGTCGAACATCAGTTGCAAACGCCCCTGGGGCCCCTGCTGGTAATCACCAATGATAGCAACCTGGCCAAAAGGCGAACCGGTCGTCAGCAAGCCATTATTGGTGAACAACCCGGCATCCGACAGCGCATAACGGCTATTACCTGCCAACTGGGCCCCCGGCTCAATATCCACGCTATACACCTGATGCTCGCCATTCAGGGTGGTTTTGCCCCCTTCGGCCACCAGAGCCAAATTATCCTTGCCGCGAATGTTGCCGTTATAGGTGAAGTCGAAACCGCTATCCGCCAGCGCGGTCACCTGCCCCAACCCATCCGGTTGCAGACCGAAGGTTAAACGGGTGAGCCGCGCCTGATTATTTTCGTCCCATTGCGCATAATCAGAAATAATATCACCCTGAATATCGGCGCCGCGCATCACGTTAATCGCGCCGGCCAACGCATTCACCGACTGGTAAATAGCCGCTTTGGCCCCCTTTAACGAGCCGGTGATATCGAAACTGGACACCAATGGTCCTGCCATGTCTTCGGACTGATCGGTGCCGTCCACCAGCCAAATATATGACCCCCGATATTCACTCTCATTGCCCAGCAGGTTGTTGCCGAAATCCAACCGGGCGGCGACGCCTTCTTTGCCGGTCGCCTCCAGGCTGCCGCGCTGGATAATCCTGTGGTTATCTCCGTAGGCCACCAATAAACCGGTGCCATAATCACCGTTGGCCTGTACCCGGGTACCCGGTGCGATGGTCAGCGTATTGCCCGCACCGTCAACCCGAATACCGGCGGCGGCAACGCCGTCGGCCAGTAAGTCACCGCGTTGCTCCACCCGGTTATTACTGCCGTAAATGTGCAACCCGACACCGCGGGCGGCGGTATTGGCCTGGCCGTCGAGATACGCAGTGCCTGCGGCATTGCGCGCGAAATACCCCAGCTGATTAACCACATCCAGGCCACTGCCGTACACAGAGCGACCAAAGAAGTTACGGCGATCGATGTCGTATCCCATGTCTTGCAACACCGCCAGTTCGGCTTCCATCATGGAGGTGTAGTTGCGGTAGTCTTGATGGCTCATCAGACTGCGGTCCAGCTCACTGTGGGACATGTAATCATCATCCAGGCTGCCATCCTCAAAGAGGATTCGCACAGGAACTCCCGGCATAGCACCGGCCAGCACCTCTTTGACGTGACTGCCGGCAAAATAGCCCTGGTCTTTGCGCACGTCAAAGCCTGAAGGATCGTCCGGCCCCTCGCATCCTTTGCATAAAATAGCCTGCCCTGGCCGTGCCGGATTACCGTTGTCGTCAAACAGGTGTGATGTCCAGCTGCCCTGCGTCGGACCGAACTGGGTCACGCCATCATCCGGCACGCCGGCGCTGGTGCTAATCCCTAACGCATGGGCAAGCTCATGAAATAGGGTGACTTCCAGATCAAAGCGGGAATCGGTCGGGACCTGCGCAGGCGCGGCCTGTACTGGGGTAAAGTTCAGTTTACCGATGCTGACGAAGGCGTGAGCGCCACTGTCCAACTCACCCGCATCCTGGCCTTGCAATACCGCCTGAAGTTGGGTCAGGCTGAAAGGAGCTTCGCTAACATCAGGGCTCAATGCTCCGGCATTCTGTTCATCAAAAGTACCGATATTGATCACCCCGGGCAATTCGCCGGGCTTGGGTTTAATGATATCGGCCCAGCGCTGCGCCGCACTGATCACCTGGGCCTTTTGTCCGGCATCCAGTGTCCAGGATGAGCGCTGAGGCCCATCCTCATCCGTAAAATAACTGCCGTCGGGGGGAGCGTAAAAATTCAGTTTAAATACCGTTTGTCCGCTGTGATTGCGGACTTCATAACTCTCAACCGCCTGCGCGGCACAGAAGGGTAAAGCCGCAATGATTGCGATAGCCAACCTTTTCATAGAGCACTCCTTGTGAGTCAATCTTCCCTGCAAAATATTTTGCTGAGATCAATTTAATCACCAGGGTTTAAACGGAATGTATACCGGATGAAGTCTTAAACCAGGTTGAGAATAAACTGCGCAGAGCTGCACAATAAATAAAAAAACATCAAAAATATAAGCAAGAAAAGTATGGGTTAAAGGGCAAAAAAAAGCAGCGCATGATGCGCTGCTTTTTAAACACCGGACTACAGAAGAGCTTATTCGTATTCGCTCATCGGCACGCAGGAACAGAACAAATTGCGGTCACCGTACACATCATCCAGACGCTTCACGCTCGGCCAGTATTTGTTCTCGCGTACACCGGCGATAGGGAACACAGCCAGCTCACGGCTGTAGGCATGCTGCCAATCGCTGACCAGTTCCGCCTGAATGTGCGGCGCGTTCACCAGCGGGTTGTCTTCCAACGGCCATTCACCTTTCGCCACCCGGTCGATCTCGCTGCGGATAGCCAGCATCGCATCGATAAAGCGATCCAGCTCCACTTTGCTTTCCGATTCGGTAGGTTCAACCATCAGCGTACCCGCTACCGGGAACGACATGGTCGGCGCATGGAAACCGTAGTCAATCAGACGTTTGGCAATATCCATTTCGCTGATGCCGGTCTCTTCTTTCAGCGGACGAATGTCGAGAATACATTCATGCGCCACTCGGTGATCGCGGCCGGTATACAGCACCGGGTAAGCGTCCTTCAGGCGGGTCGCAATGTAGTTAGCATTAAGAATTGCCACCTGGCTCGCCTGTTTCAGCCCTTCCGCGCCCATCATGCGGATATACATCCAGCTGATTGGCAGAATAGAAGCGCTGCCGAACGGCGCAGCGGAAACCGCACCCTGCTGAGTGAGCACACCGTCGATCTGCACTACGCTGTGGCCTGGAACGAAAGGTGCCAAATGCGCTTTAACGCCGATTGGCCCCATGCCTGGACCGCCGCCGCCGTGCGGGATACAGAAGGTTTTATGCAGGTTAAGGTGTGAGACATCCGCACCGATATAACCTGGAGTAGTGATGCCCACCTGAGCATTCATGTTGGCGCCGTCGAGGTACACCTGGCCGCCGAACTGATGAACGATTTGGCACACTTCACGGATAGTTTCTTCATACACGCCGTGGGTCGACGGGTAAGTCACCATGATACAAGACAGCTCTTCACCCGCTTGCTCCGCCTTGACGCGCAGATCGTGCAGATCGATGTTGCCGTTCTTGTCGCAGGCCACCACCACCACGCTCATTCCTGCCATTTGGGCAGAAGCCGGGTTAGTACCGTGCGCGGAACTTGGGATCAGGCAGATATGACGGCCGGATTCGTTACGGCTTTCATGGTAATGGCGGATCGCCAGCAACCCGGCATATTCACCCTGCGCGCCGGAGTTCGGCTGCATGCAAACCGCGTCGTAACCGGTCAATTGCACCAGCCACTGTGATAACTGGCCGATCATCTGCTGATAGCCTGCAGCCTGCTCTGGCGGGCAGAACGGGTGCAGCTCGGAGAATTCAGGCCAGGTAATCGGGATCATTTCCGCCGCGGCGTTCAGCTTCATGGTGCAAGAGCCGAGCGGGATCATCGCCTGGTTAAGCGCCAGATCCTTGCGCTCCAGACGGTGCATATAACGCATCATCTCGGTTTCGCTGTGGTAACTGTTGAATACCGGATGAGTCAGGATTGGATCCTGACGCAGCATGCCCGCCGGGATCGACTGGCTATTTTTGCTTACCGCCGCGTCCAGAGCGTCAATATCCAGACCGTGATTGTCGCCCGCCAGCAAGGCGAACAAAGTCTGCACGTCTTCACGTGAGGTGGCTTCGTCCAGCGTGATACCCACCGCACCGTGAATGTCGGTACGCAGGTTGATACCAAAGCTCAACGCACGTTCCAGCACCGCAGCCTTGTCTTTCACTTCCACCGTCAAGGTGTCGAACCAGGTTTTATGGCGCAATTGCAGACCAGCCTGTTGCAGCCCGGCAGCCAGAATGTCGGTCAGGCGATGGATACGCCCGGCAATGCGCTGCAGGCCCTGTGGGCCATGGTACACCGCGTACAGGCTGGCAATGTTGGCCAGCAGCACCTGCGAGGTACAGATATTCGAGTTGGCTTTTTCGCGACGGATATGTTGTTCACGGGTTTGCATCGCCATGCGCAGCGCGGTGTTACCAGCGGCATCGCGGGAAACACCGATGATGCGGCCCGGCATCGAACGTTTGAATTCGTCACGGCAGGCGAAGAAGGCGGCGTGTGGGCCACCGTAGCCCATCGGCACGCCAAAGCGCTGTGCGGAGCCGAACACCACGTCGGCGCCCTGTTTGCCCGGTGCGGTCAACAGCACCAGCGCCATAATGTCGGCAGCCACGCTGGTGCCGATTTTACGGTTTTTCAGTTCCGCCAGCAGTGCGCTGTAATCGTGCAATTCACCGGTCGTGCCAACCTGTTGCAGCAGCACGCCAAACACGCCCTGCAGTTCCAGCACCTTCTCGGCTTTATCTACAATCACTTCAAAACCGAAGGTGGCGGCGCGGGTACGTACTACGTCCAGCGTCTGCGGATGTACGTCGTCAGCCACGAAGAAGCGATTAGCGTCTTTCAGTTTGCTGGCGCGTTTGGCCAACGCCATCGCTTCGGCTGCTGCGGTTGCTTCGTCCAGCAATGAAGCGGATGCCAGATCCAGACCGGTCAGATCAAGAGTTACGGTCTGGAAGTTCAACAGCGCCTCAAGACGGCCCTGTGACACTTCCGGCTGATAAGGAGTATAAGCGGTATACCAGCCCGGGTTTTCCAGCATGTTACGCAGGATCACCGGCGGCGTCAGCACTGCGCTGTAGCCCATACCGATATAGGATTTGTAGCGCTGATTCTGCGAGGCAATCGCCTTCAGTTCGGCCAGCGCCTGATGTTCAGTGGCCGCATCACCCACCGGCGGCGGCGCAGGCAGTTGAATATCTGCCGGCACAATCTGTTGGATCAGCGCGTTGAGCGAACGTGCGCCCACCGCTTCCAGCAACTGCTGCTGTTGCTGCGCAGAAGAGCCGATATGACGTTCGATGAACGCTTCGCTGTGTTCAAGTTGGCTGAGTGTCTGAGTCATTGCTACAAATTCCTGAATGCTTACGGGGTACGGGACATAGCCTGTTCTGTAACTAAAACGCCCCGACCAATAGGCCTGGGGCGTTGCAACGGTTACTCGTCGATAGAAGCCTGATAAGCCGCGGCGTCCAGCAGCTTCGCCAGTTCGCCTTCGTCTGAGGCTTTAATCTGGAACAGGAAGCCTTCAGCGTATGGTCCGCTGTTGACCAGCTCCGGAGAACTTTCCAGTTCGCCGTTTACCGCAACGATTTCGCCGCTGATTGGCGCGTAAATGTCAGAGGCCGCCTTGACGGACTCCGCCACGGCGCAGTCTTCACCGGCGGCAACGGTACGGCCTACTTCCGGCAGATCGACAAATACCATATCGCCCAGCAGTTCCTGCGCGTGTTCGGTGATGCCCACGGTGTAAACGCCGTTACCTTCTGAACGAACCCACTCATGGGAAGATGCATACTTCAATTCTGTTGGCACATTGCTCATCGCCAGCTACTCCTTCGAAGAAATAAAGAATCAATAAACAAAAAATTAATTAGTCAGTGGCTTACCGGCACGCACGAATCCAGGTTTGGTGACCTTGACCGGCATTTCACGGTTGCGGATCTGCACGATGGCCTGCTCACCGATACCGGCGGGCACGCGGGCCAGGGCAATACTGAAGCCCAGGGTCGGTGAGAATGAACCGCTGGTGATAATCCCTTCATGCGTCTGACCTGCTTCATCGGTGAATCGCACCGGCAGCTCATTACGTAATACGCCTTTTTCCGTCATGATCAAGCCGACCAGTTGCTCGGTACCCATTTCACGCTGTTTTTCCAGCGCCTCACGGCCAATAAACTGACGGTCTTCCGGCAGCCAGGCAATGGTCCAGCCCATGTTGGCGGCCAGCGGCGAAACGCCTTCGTCCATTTCTTGCCCGTACAGGTTCATGCCGGCCTCCAGACGCAGCGTGTCGCGTGCGCCCAGGCCGGCAGGCTTCACACCTGCTGCCAGCAGTTTTTGCCAGAAATCGACCACCTGCTCTTTCGGCAGGGCGATTTCATAGCCCGCTTCGCCGGTATAACCGGTGGTGGCAATAAACAGATCCCCGGCCTGTACGCCGAAGAATGGCTTCATGCCTTCAACCGCGCTTTTTTGTTCCGGAGTAAATAAGGTGGCGGCACGTTCTTTGGCCTGTGGGCCCTGCACCGCAACCAGCGCCAGATCGTCACGCACCGTCAGGGCTACGCCGTAAGGGGCTGCGTGCTCTTCGATCCAGGCCAGGTCTTTTTCGCGTGTGGCGGAGTTCACCACCAGGCGGAAATAGTCTTCAGTAAGGAAGTAAACAATCAGGTCGTCGATCACACCGCCGGACGCATTCAGCATACCGGTGTATAACGCTTTGCCAGGTTGAGTGAGCTTGGCGACGTCGTTCGCCAGCAGGTAACGCAGGAACTCGCGGGTGCGGGTACCGCGCAGATCCACAATGGTCATGTGGGAGACGTCGAACATACCGGCATCCTGACGCACGGCGTGGTGCTCATCGATCTGGGAGCCGTAATGCAGCGGCATCATCCAGCCATGAAAATCTACCATGCGCGCACCGCACGCCACGTGCTGGTCGTACAGTGGGGTTTGCTTTGCCATCTTTTCCCTCATTTCACTCAGAAGCTGAAGATAGGGTGCTGCTACGCAATACATCAGATAATGGCTCGCGGCCGGATTGCGTGGCGCACTGACTGCCCAACGGAAACGCTGCGCCGAAACGTGCAAAAACTGCGGCTAACCGCCGCGACGCAAACGATACCTTTGTCCTGACGTTATCACCGAACGACCCCATTAACCATAAGATAAAATAGGCTTGGCGTCGTTCAGGGCCAGTAAAATGCCGGGCTAGTGTGCAGAGTTTTAAACTGGAAAACTGCGCTTTAAGGCACAAAACCAACAATTAAAGCACCAAAAATCCGAAGTTATATAACAAACCCACGGCAGCATACGGAATTTCGACTTTTGATAACCGAACATGGAATTAGAAAAACTAATGGCAAAACCGGCCTGGAATTAGATTATTTCAAATGAAGGGTTATATAAGAAAAATCTATGGGTATAAGGCGCAGGGCTGCGCCTTCGGGAGCGATGATAATGCGAGGAAAATAAGGCAGAGAGGCCTGACGACCTCCCTCAGACAGCGGTCAGGCCAGCCATTCTGGCAGATCATTGAGGCCCATCGCCTGACGCACCAACCTGGGCTTCACGCCCGGCAGGCTATCGGCCAGGCGTAGCCCGACATCACGCAGCAGCTTCTTCGCCGGATGGTTGCCGTCAAACAGTTCGCGGAACCCCTGCATGCTGGCCAACATGACCGCCGCGCCGTGTTTGCGGCGGCGCTCGTAACGACGCAGATACAGATGTTGGCCAATATCCTTGCCCTGACGTTGCAGACGACGCAGTTCGGCAATCAACTCGGCGGCGTCCATAAAGCCCAGGTTCACCCCTTGCCCCGCCAGCGGATGCACGGTATGCGCTGCATCACCTACCAGCGCCAGCCGGTGCGCGGCAAAGCTGCGGGCGTAACGCCCGGTCAGGGGGAAGGTCTGACGTTCACTTTCCACCGAGCAGGCACCGAGGCGCAGGTCAAAAGCCATCGCCAGTTCACGGTTAAACTGCTCCGGCTCCAGTTGCTTCAGCCGTTCTGCCTCCTCCGGCGCCACCGACCAAACGATCGAGCTTAAATGCGGATCGCTGAACGGCAGAAACGCCAGAATGCCATCGCCGTGGAACACCTGCCGCGCCGTCGCCAAATGCGGTTCTTCGGTGCGAATGGTGGCCACCAGTGCATGGTGGCGATAATCCCAGAAGGTTAGCGGAATATCGGCATGCTGACGCAGCCAGGAATGGGCGCCATCGGCGCCGATGACCAACCGGGCGGTCAGCATACGGCCATCTTCCAGGGTGATAAAAGCGTCGTTTTCGCCCCAGGCCACCTGCTTGAGCGCCGCCGGAGTCATCAGCGTGACGTCGCTCAGGCTTTCCGCCCGTTTCCACAATGCCTGCTGGATCACCGAGTTCTCGATGATATGACCGAGATGACTGAAGCCGCACTCGTCACCACGAAAGGCTATTTTACCGAAGCTGTCGCGATCCCAAACTTCCATCGCGTTATAGGCGCTGGCGCGCAGGTTGAGGATCTCGTCCCACACGCCAATATGCTGCAGCAGGCGCTCGCTGGCGGCATTGATAGCGGAAACGCGCAGTTCCGGCTGTGGTTGCGGCGGCGTCATATCCGGTTGCTGATGCTCCAGCACCGCAACGCGCAGACCGCTGCCCTGCAAACCACAGGCCAGAGCCAGCCCCACCATACCGCCGCCGGCGATAACCACGTCAAATGATTGCATGCTGCTTAATTTCCTTAAATGACTCGCTGTGCCATTGCCCAGCGTTTTGGGCGCAGCACGCTACGCCCCTGCTCATACACCGCTTAACGATCGACCCAGCCCAAAGTGCGCTTGGCAAAGGCGTCTCGCACTGTCGGTAACCGGGCCATCGCCATCAGGCCCAGATTGCGACCGACCACCAGGGGGCCGTAGCGATTGGCGAACAGCCGGATCAGGCCGTCGGTCACGCCGATGGTTGCCTGCTGATCTTGCTGCCGCCGTTGTTGGTAACGCCCCAACAGCGCATAGCCACCGGGATCTTCTCCGGCCTGCTGCGACTCGGCCAGGGTTTCCGCCAGCGACATCACGTCACGCAGGCCGAGATTGAACCCCTGCCCGGCGATCGGGTGTAGCGTTTGCGCGGCATTGCCCACCAGTGCCAGGCGATGGCTGACATGCTGATTGGCGGTCAATAGGCTGAGCGGATAGCTGTGACGTTTCCCGGCGCGAAGGATGCGCCCCAGACGCCAGCCAAATGCCTGCTGCAACTCACTGATAAAACGTTCGTCGTCCCAGCCGTCAACCTGTTCGCGATCTTCACGCGCATGGCACCACACCAGTGAGCTGCGTCCCTGAGACATCGGCAATAATGCCAGCGGCCCGTACCGGGTGAAGCGTTCAAAAGCGCGCCCCTGCGGATGCTCGGCGGTGGTGACATTGGCGATGGTAGCAAACTGCGGATAGTCGCTTTGCTGCCACTGCACATTGCAAGCCTGTGCCAGCGCCGAACGCGAGCCGTCTGCCGCCACCAGCAGTTTCCCGCTGATGCGCTGACCGTTATCCAGCAGCACTTCGGCCTGCTCCGCGGTGCGCACCACATCGACCACTCGGGCCGGACAGTGCAGCGTAACGCCGGGGGCCTTGGCCAGCAGCGCAAACAGCCGTTGCCCTGCGTCGTGCAGCTCAATCACCTGCCCCAACGCGTCAACCTGATAATCCTGCGCGTGCAAATTAACGAACCCGGCGTGGCCGCGATCGCTAACGTGCACCTGGGTGATGGCCGTCGCACAGTCACGCAGCGCCGGCCAAACGCCGATGCGTGTCAACTGCTGACAGGTGCCCTGCGCCAGGGCAATGGCGCGGGCGTCAAATCCCGGATGGCTGCGGTCGTCCGGTCGGGTCGCTTCGACCAGATCAACCGCCAATCGTCCCTGAGTAAGCGATGAAATGGCCAACGCCAAAGTCGCGCCCGCCATACCGCCGCCAACGATGATTACACTCATGCTATTACCTTGCCGCCGCCATCAATGCTTCGATGGCGTCAGCGTCTTTCACTACGCCGGCAGTCAGGTTCTCAATACCGGTCGCGGTGATCAGGATGTCGTCTTCAATACGAATGCCCATGCCGCGATATTGCTCCGGCACGTCGGCATCCGGCGCAATGTACAGCCCCGGTTCAACCGTCAGCACCATACCCGGCTCCAGCGTACGGTCGCGATCCGGCGTGCCGTAATGGCCGACATCATGTACATCCAGCCCCAACCAGTGGCCAAGGCCATGCATATAGAACGGACGGTGGGCCTGCTCGGCAATTAACTGCTCTACTTCGCCTTTCAGGATCCCCAGCTCTACCATCCCGGTAATCATAATGCGCACCACCTCATCATTCACCACACGGATGCTGATGCCCGGTTTGAACATCTCCAGCGCCCGCGTCAGTGACGCCAGCACGATGTCATACACCGCGCGCTGCGGTCGGCTGAATTTGCCGTTGACCGGGAAGGTACGGGTGATGTCACCGGCATAGCCTTTAAACTCACAGCCGGCGTCGATCAACACCAGATCGCCATCGCGCAATTCGCTTTCGTTTTCGGTGTAATGCAGGATGCAGGCGTTGTCTCCACCACCGACGATGGTGTTGTAGGACGGGGAGCGGGCACCCAGGCGGGTAAACTCATGATGAATTTCCGCCTCGAGCTGATATTCGAACATCCCGGGACGGCATTTTTCCATCGCGCGGGTATGGGCCAGCGCACTAATTTCACCTGCGCGGCGCATGATAACCATCTCTTCGGACGACTTGAACAGGCGCATTTCGTGCAGCCACGGACGCCAGTCGGTCAGGGTCGCCGGTGCCTGAAGGTTCTGACGGAAGCCTTTACGTAGCTTGTCCAGCGCGTCGAACACTATTTTATCGGCATAGGCGTACTGGCCCTGTGCGTGGTAAACCACGTCCAGGCCATTAAGCAACAGAGGCAATTGATCGTTGATTTCATTGAACGGCAGAGCGCGGTCCACACTCAGTTTCGCCGGAGCGGCATCCTGGCCCAGACGGCGGCCAAACCAGGTTTCCGCCGCCAGATCGCGCACCCGGTTGAACAGCACGCTGTGGTTATGCGTCTCGTCACTTTTCACCAGAATCAGCACCGCTTCCGGCTCGTTAAAACCGGTCAGGTACCAGAAATCGCTGTTCTGACGGTAAGGATATTCAGTATCGGCACTGCGCGTCGCTTCCGGCGCAGAGAAAATAATCGCCGCGCTGGCCGGAGCCATTTTAGCCAACAGCGCCTGACGGCGGCTGTTGAATTCCTGCTGAGTCATCACCTTCTCCTGAAATCAATCTGCCTGTGCTCACGGCCTTAAGGACGTGAAATCGGGTATTTAGTGCAAGGTCGGTTTGGCATTTTCCGGTGCCGTCGGCTTGCGGCGGGTAAATTCGGTGTGGCACAAAATGGCCGCCATCCGCACATACTCCACCACTTCCTCCAGAGAGTGCTCAAGCTCTTCCTGGTCTTCGTCTTCTTCATAACCGAGTTGGGCGATATTGCGCAGATCGTCGATCGCCTCACCCACCTCGTCTTTCACCTGAGCCAGTTTCGGCTGCATCATGCCGAGCCCGAGCAGGAAATGGTTCACCCAACCGCTCAGCGCGTCGGCGCGGTCAAACACGCTGACCGTCTCGCCTTCCGGCATCATCAGTTGGAACATGAAATCGTCGTCTTCCAGCGTTTCACGCGTAATTTCATGAAGTTGCTGAAGTGGCAAGCTTAGCGCCTGCGGGAAGGCCACGCCTTCGTTTGTCAGATCATAGACCAGCGATTGCCAGCCGGCGTCGCGGCTGCCACCGCACAACAGGCCACTGATCAGGCCGTGCATTTCTGCAGCGGTCAACGCCACCGCTTGCTGGTTGAGGGCAAGGGTCAAAGATTGGTAACTTGGAAATGTATTCTGTATAGACATGCGTATTCGTCATCGTTGGCAGGATAAGTTCGTGTTATGCTACCACCAAGGTCCGTCGCTGTACCAGATAAGCACGACACCTCAGTGGCTAGTTATAATCGTGATGTGCCAGATTTCACACACTGCCGGCAGGGAACAAAATGAAGCTAAATACGCATTTTGAAACCCTTTTTTGACTGGTAATGTCTGTCGCAGTAGATTACAACCAGGTACTGAAAAAGGGGTTGTATCTTGGTACCGAGGTATATATAGTGGCGCCCGCTTTGGACGGCCCGGTAAGGGCAGGTTGAGGCTGGCGCGAAATTTAGGCAGGAAGGTGGCATGTCTGCACAACCAGTAGATATTCAAATTTTTGGTCGCTCTTTAAGAGTCAATTGCCCGCCAGAACAACAAGATGCGTTGAACATGGCAGCGGTCGATCTTAACGAACGGTTGCAAGATCTTAAAGTTCGCACTAGAGTCACAAATACTGAGCAGCTCGTTTTCATCGCGGCATTGAATGTTTGTCACGAACTTGCTCAAGAACGGTTGAAAACCCGTGATTATGCGTCCAATATGGAACAACGCATTCGCATGCTACAACAGACCATTGAACAGGCTTTGCTTGAACAGGGTCGCATCTCTGAACGTCAGGATGCACAATTCGAATAACTTAAGTTGCTGAAATCCAAGGTTTCGGCAATGAGTAAAAAATTTCTCTGAGATGTTCGCCAGCGGGCCAGTCCCCTGAGCCGATATTTAGTACCAACAGAATGTGATGATCCGCGATCGGTGTGCATGCTCGGCCCGCCGAGAAGCCTTAAGATTGCGACAGCACGTTCACCTTGAACCATGGGTTCAAGGGTTACAGCCTGCGACGGCATCTCGGAGATTCCCCCTTCCTCAGCGGTAAGTGTGCTGACTATGTCTTTTCAAGCCCAGTATGCCCAGCAGCGGCAGAACATCCGTAACCAAATCCGTCAGCGTCGACACGCCCTAACCTCTGAACAACAAAATAACTTTGCCCTGCAAACTGCCGAACGTATCGCTGTGCATCCGCGCATCCAGGCGGCACACAGCATTGCAGTATTTTTGTCGTTTGACGGTGAGTTGGATACCCGTCCGCTGATTGAACGGTTATGGCAACAGGCCAAGCAAGTCTATCTGCCGGTGTTGCACCCGTTTAGCCCCGGCAACCTGCTGTTCCTGCGTTACACCCCGGAAACGCCGCTGGTTAACAACCGTTTCAATATCCTTGAGCCACGGCTCGATGTGCGCAACGTCTTGCCGGTCGGATCACTTGACGTGGTGCTGACGCCATTGGTGGCGTTTGACAGCTCGGGTCAGCGTTTGGGGATGGGCGGCGGTTTTTACGATCGCACTCTGCAAAACTGGCAACATCTCGGCCCCTACCCTATCGGGTTGGCGCATGACTGCCAGCAGGTGGAACAGCTGCCGGTGGAGCATTGGGATATCCCGCTGCCGGAAATCATTACCCCATCTCAAAATTGGACATGGCAGATAGCCAAATAGAAAAGGCCGGAAAAATCCGGCCTTTTTGTCACCGCGTATTCAATCAGAGCAGCAGGCGAGCACGGATAGTGCCGTCAATAGCCTTCATGCGTTGCAGTGCAGCATCAGCACGTTCGGTTTCCGCTTCGATATCGATAACCACGTAGCCGATTTCCGGACCGGTTTGCAGGTACTGCGCGGCGATGTTCACCCCTTCTTCAGCGAAGATCTGGTTAATCTGCGTCAGTACACCAGGACGGTTTTCATGGATGTGCAGCAGACGGCTGGCATTAGGGCCATGCGCCGGCAGTGACACTTCCGGGAAGTTAACCGCCGACAGGGTCGAACCGTTGTCGGAGTATTTTGCCAGCTTACCGGCCACTTCGTCACCGATGTTCTCCTGCGCTTCCTGCGTAGAACCGCCAATGTGCGGAGTCAGGATCACGTTGTCGAACTCGCACAACGGTGAGATGAACGGCTCACTGTTGGTCGCAGGTTCTTCCGGGAAGACGTCGATCGCCGCACCGGCCAAATGCTTGCTGGCCAGGACTTTGCACAATTCTGGGATATCCACCACGGTACCGCGCGAGGCGTTGATCAGAATCGAGCCAGGCTTCATCAACGCCAGCTCTTCTGCGCCCATCATATTCTTGGTCGACAGGGTTTCCGGCACGTGCAGCGTCACTACGTCGCTCATATTGAGCAGATCGGACAGGTGGCGCACCTGCTGGGCATTACCCAACGGCAGCTTGTTCTCGATATCGTAGAAGAACACTTTCATGCCCAGGCCTTCGGCCAGGATCCCCAGTTGGGTACCGATATGGCCGTAGCCAATAATCCCCAGCTTCTTGCCGCGCGCTTCAAACGAGCCGACGGCCAGCTTCTGCCATTCGCCACGGTGCGCTTTGGCGTTGGCGGACGGAATGCCGCGCAACATCAGCAGCAGTTCGCCCAGCACCATTTCAGCCACGGATCGGGTATTAGAGAAAGGTGCGTTAAACACCGGGACGCCGCGTTTGGTCGCCGCCTTCAAATCAACCTGGTTAGTGCCGATACAGAAACAGCCCACCGCCACCAGCTTCTCTGCGGCAGCGAAAACTTCTTCGGTCAGATTTGTGCGCGATCGGATACCGACGAAGTGAGCATCGCGAATCGATGCCTTAAGCGATTCGGTGTCTAACGCACCTTTGTGATATTCAATGTTGGTATATCCGGCTGCCAGCAGATTATCTACCGTGCTCTGATGAACCCCTTCCACCAACAGGAATTTAATCCTGTCTTTCTCCAATGATACTTTTGCCATTTACCCGACCCTATGTTCAGACTTCAGAAGCGGCTGTTGTGAAACAGCACGCATCCAACATAACAAAAATATCGCAGGCGGCAATACAAACGATTGCCCTCCCGTCAGTACAAGGCTCAGCGTTGTTGGTGGTTTCTGGCAGAAAATGCCATAGGGAAAGAAATAGGCAGAAGCTTCGTGGAGCTATCGCTCGCAATGTGACATATGTCACCAAATTTGACGCTTTTAATAAAAGATATTTTAACCAGTGAATTATGCGGCCTGGTGGGATCCAAGACCGCATACCTGTAGCGGCACTACATTACTCGACAACCTTCACGCCGTCAGGCGTACCAACCAGCGCCACATCGGCACCCCGGTTGGCGAACAGACCCACGGTCACCACACCGGCGATGCCGTTGATTTTGTTTTCCAGCGCAATGGCGTCCATGATGCTCAGGTTATGCACATCGAGGATCACGTTGCCGTTATCGGTCAGGACATTCTGACGATACTCCGGCAGCCCGCCCAGCTTGACCAGCTCACGCGCTACGTAAGAACGTGCCATCGGGATCACTTCTACCGGCAGAGGGAATTTACCCAACACATCGACCTGTTTGCTGGAATCGACAATACAGATAAATTTGCGCGCGATAGCGGCAATGATTTTTTCACGCGTCAGCGCAGCGCCGCCGCCTTTGATCATCTGCATATGGCGGTTGATTTCATCCGCGCCGTCGACATAAATATCCAGTGAATCCACTTCATTGCTGTCGAAAACGTGGATACCGAGGCTTTTCAGCTTGGCGGTAGAGGCGTCAGAGCTGGACACAGCCCCTTCGATCTGGTGCTTGATCGAGCCGAGCGCGTCAATAAAGTGGGCGGCGGTCGAGCCAGTGCCGACCCCAACGATGGTGCCCGGGGTAACGTAATCCAGTGCTGCCCAGCCAACCGCTTTTTTCAGTTCATCCTGCGTCATAATATGTCCATTGCCTCTGTACGAAAACGTGTGCGTATTATAGGGTAAATCGCTATTTTTCACTTAGGCAGGATCACACTTCTTCACGCCAGGCCGCATTTTTAGGCGCGGTGCGGCAAGATGGCCCGGTGATTTTCCACCTGTAATACACCAGAGATGTGGCATAGTGCCTGTATCAATTTATTTTAAGGGATATCTTTCCGATGAAACGCCCAGACTATCGAACGCTGCAAGCGCTGGACGCGGTGATCCGTGAGCGTGGCTTTGAGCGCGCCGCGCAAAAACTTTGCATCACACAATCGGCAGTATCCCAGCGCATCAAGCAGTTGGAAAATCTGTTTGGCCAACCGCTGTTGGTGCGTACCGTGCCGCCACGCCCGACCGAGCAGGGCCAAAAACTGCTGGCGCTGTTGCACCAGGTGGAATTACTGGAAGAAGAGTGGCTGGGCAACGATACCGGCATTGATACGCCGCTGCTGCTGTCGCTGGCGGTTAACGCCGACAGCCTGGCGACCTGGCTGCTACCGGCATTGAAACCGGTGCTGACAGATTCGCCTATCCGCCTGAACCTGCAGGTAGAAGACGAAACCCGCACTCAGGAACGTCTGCGCCGGGGTGAAGTGGTTGGCGCAGTGAGTATCCAGCCACAGCCGCTGCCAAGCTGCCTGGTGGATCAACTGGGCGCGCTGGACTATTTGTTTGTCGCCTCGAAGGGTTTTGCCGAGCGTTACTTCCCGAACGGGGTTACGCGCTCAGCGCTACTCAAAGCGCCGGCGGTGGCGTTCGATCATCTCGACGACATGCACCAGGCTTTCCTGCAGCAGAACTTTGATCTGTCGCCGGGGAGCGTGCCCTGCCATATCGTGAACTCGTCGGAAGCCTTCGTGCAGTTGGCACGCCAGGGCACCACCTGCTGTATGATCCCGCATCTGCAGATTGAGAAGGAGTTGGCTTCGGGCGAACTGATCGATCTGACGCCGGGTCTGTTCCAACGCCGCATGCTGTTCTGGCACCGCTTCGCGCCGGAGAGCCGCATGATGCGTAAAGTGACCGATGCCCTGCTGGAGCACGGCCGCCAGGTTCTGCGTCAGGATTAAATAGAAAAGGTTCGCCGCGGCGAACCTTTTTTACTGAAACCCACCTGCGTTATTGTGCCGCGTTGCGCTGCAACTCAAACACTACATCCACCTGATCGTCAAAGTGAATGCTTTGCTGTTCGTAGGTTTGCGCCGCATCACTTTCCGCTGCCGCCCCCCGCGGATTTATACATGCGCGCTACCGGCATCGGCTGGTAGTTGGCGACATGGTAACGGATGCTGTATACCGGCCCCAGCTTGGCGTTAAAGCCTTTCGCCAATGAAGCCGCCTGCTGAGTCGCGTTCTCGATAGCCTTCTGACGCGCCTGCTCACGGTAGACATCCGGTTTTGCCACGCCCAGCTCAACGGAACGGATCTCATTGAGACCGGATTTCAACGCCCCGTCCAGCAGCTCGTTCAACTTGTCCAACTGGCGCAACGTCACCTGTACCTGACGAACGGCACGGTAGCCTTTCAGCACTGACTCACCGGTTTTCAGGTAATCATATTCCGGCTGGGTGCGCAGGTTGGCGGCGCTGATGTCTTTCTTCTCAATATTGTTTTTCTGCAGGAAATCAAAATATTGCGCTACGCGCTCATCAACCTGCTTCTTCGCCTGGGCGGCGTCTTTGGATGAAACGCTGACCTCGATCGCCAGGGTGGCGATGTCTGGCGTCGCGTCAACGCTGGAGGTACCCGAGGTCACTACGTGCGGCCCTTCCGGCACTTCTGCCGCCTGCAGCGCCAGAGGTAACGTCCCTAATCCAATCATTGCGGCCATAGCCAATGCTTTAAGCTTCACGGTGTCTCCTTGATGACAGGCTCTAACTGATTACCGGCCTGAAAGGCCAGTTCCTTGGCATCAAAGCTAGCATATCGCACGGGTTTTTGAATTCGGATTAGTGACAAATTCTTATAAACTTGCCCCTTGCCAGGCCAACTGCAAGGCGATGCCCCACATCACCACCCCGACCAATGTATTAATGATGCGCTGCGCCATTTGGGTTTTCAGCCACGGCGCCAGCCAGGAGGCCAACAGCGCCAGGGCGAAGAACCAAACGATGGAAGCACTCACCGCCCCCAGTGCAAACCAGGAACGTACGTCCGGCGTCAGTTGCCCTCCCAAACTTCCCAGCACCACAAAGGTGTCGAGATAGACATGCGGATTCAACCAGGTCACCGCCAGCATGGTAACCACCAGCCGCCAGCGGCTTTGCTTCAGCTCTTCGGCCGTCGCCAGCGCCAGTTGCCGGCTAAATGCGGTACGAAAGGCCCCCCAGCCGTACCACAGCAGAAAAGCTACCCCACCCCAGGTCACCAGCGCCAGCAGCAGCGGCGAGCGGCTCAGTAAGGCGCTGCCACCGAAAATCCCGCCGCAGATCAGCACGATGTCGCTCAGCGCACACAACGACGCGACCATCAGATGATACTGGCGACGAATGCCCTGATTCATAACAAAAACGTTTTGTGGGCCAAGCGGCAGGATCATCGCGGCGCTCAGGGCAAAGCCCTGCAAAAAGACAGCTAGCATGGTATTCCTCACTGAGAAAAGAGCGCCGTTCAGCGGCGCGTATCGGTCAATACGCGCATCATAGGAGGAAAAAATTATTAGGTGAAATTGATATTTCTAATCAACTATCAGCAATGCTAATAATCAGGCGGGAATAACAAATCCCAGCTCCTGAGAAATACGCTGTGCGGTCGCCAGCACCGGCTTAATCAGGGCTTTGACACCAATCTGTTGCAGTTTGGCGGTCGGCAAAGAGACCGACACCGCATAAGGCACCCGCTGTTGAATATCAAATACCGGTGCCGCCACGCAGGACACCCCCAGCTCATTCTCTTCGCGATCCATCGCCATGCCCTGCTTGCGAATATCGGCCAGTTCCTCATACATCTTCGGCAACTCGGTGATGGTATTGCGCGTCAACGTCTGAATTTCATGCTGATGGGTTTGCCAGTAACGATCGGGATAATCGCTGTTGCCGTAGGCCATAAAAATCTTGCCCATCGCCGAGCAATACAGCGGCATATGCTGGCCGATATAGGCGCGAGTGCGCATCATGCCGGTGGTTGGCTCCAGCTTGTAGATCAAAATGACATGGTCGTCTTCGCGGCTGGAGAAGTTGACCGTCTCCCCCACTTCCAGATTGAGCTGTTCCAGATGCGGCGCAGCGACATGGATAATATTCAGCGAAGAAAGCGCCTTCTGACCGACAGAAATAAACTTGGTGGTCAGGCGATAGCTGCCGGGCGACGGCGCCTGAGTGACATAGCCGCTGGTATGCAGCCCCTGCAGCAGGCGATGGACGGTACTTTTATTCATGCCGGCCAACTCAGACAGGTGCGCCAGTGGGCAGCCGTTAGGGAAGTTGCTCAGGATCTCAATCAGTTGCAAACCACGGAACAGGCTTTGGCTGCCCAGGGGTTTGTCTTTCTTATCATCTTTCTCGTCGACAGCTTTCAGGCTCATAGCGCAATTTCTCCAGTGTCGGGCCGCCAGCCAACGCCACGGCGTGGCAAACGGATCCTTTGCCGGGAATGTTACCCCAAGGCCCGCATCAGGTGAAGACGGAACGCCGTTTCATTGTCGTCAGCGGGTTAAAAACTCGCAACATTCCGCTAACTTCCGAAGTGAGTTGTGCGTCACAATTCCGCAAAGACATAAATAAACAATTGTTTTAAAAAGAAAATTAAAACCTCTCCTGCTTTGCTTTAGATCGGTAATCGGCATATTATTTTTGAAATTGAATTTCGCATATTGAAATTTAAAGGCGATATAACCACCAATCAGCATCACGCCGATCGCGGATGCAGGGACCAGGGGCGCATCACATGACACCAGAAAATGCGGAACAACCCATTCTCACCCTCAGCCATATCGTCAAACGCTTTGGCGGTAACGTCGCGGTGAATGACGTCAGCCTGCAGGTGATGCCGGGCGAAGTCCTGGCCTTGCTGGGCGAAAATGGCGCGGGCAAATCGACGCTGATCAAAGTGCTGGCCGGGGTTTACCCACGCGACGCGGGCGATATTCAGTTTCAAGGGGCCAGCATAGCCTCCGCCGCGGCGATAAAAAGTGACAGCCGCCAGCCTATTGCCTTTATTCATCAGGATCTCGGGCTGATCGAATGGATGACGGTAGCGGAAAACATGGCGCTGGTGATGGGTTTCCCACGTCGTTTCGGCCTGATCGACTGGCGTGCCATTCGCCGCCGTGCCGTTCAGGCACTGCAGGATGTCGGCATAGAGTTGGATCCCGACGCCAGAGTCTTCGAACTGTCGCGTACCGAAAAATCGCTGTTGGCGATAGCCCGGGCGGTCGCGGTCAATGCCGAACTGCTGGTGCTGGATGAACCCACCGCCTCGCTGCCCGCCAACGATGTGCGCCACCTGTTCGCGGTGATTAACCGGCTACGTGCCAAAAAAGGTCGGCATGATTTACGTCACCCATCGGCTGGATGAAGTAATCGAAATTGCCGACCGGGTGTGCGTTATGCGCGACGGCCGTTATGTGGCCGGTGGCAATACCGCCGATTATTCGCTGCGCGATCTGGTGCAGATGATCGTCGGCGAAGCAATGGCTGACGATCAGCGTGAACCTCTGCCTGAAAATCGGCCGCCCGTGCTGCAGCTCAATAACGTGGTGGTCGGTGATATCGGCCCGGTCAGCTTCAATCTGCAGCCTGGGGAAATGCTGGCGCTGGCCGGTCTGCGCGGTGCCGGTCAGGAAGAAATTGGCCGGTTGCTGTTTGGCCTGCGTCACGCTGATGAAGGCGAAATCCGCTTTCGCGAGCAAGGCTACACTGCCAGCAGCCCACAGCAAGCCATGGCCTGCGGCGTCTCATTGGTCGCAGGGGATCGCACCGGCGAAAGCCTGGTGATGTCGATGAGCGTGCGTGAAAACCTGTTTATCAACCCTGTGGCCAGCGGCCACAAACTGCTGTCACGCTATAGCCGCCGGGCCGAGATCGGGGCCAGTTGGTGGAAAGTCCAATTGTTCGACGTGCGGCCCAAGGACGTCAATATCGATATCAGCGCCCTGTCCGGCGGCAACCAGCAAAAGGTGGTCATGGCACGCTGGATGCATCTGGGCGCCCCACTGCTGATCCTGGAAGATCCCACCGCCGGCGTCGACGTCGGCGCACGGGCGGAAATCTACCATCTGTTAAATAAATCCCTGGAGGAAGGCGTGGCGGTATTGGTTATCTCCAATGACTTTGAGGAGATCGCCCATATCTGCAACCGCGCACTGGTATTTAACCGGGGAAAAGTGGTCGGCGAGCTGAAAAATCAGCAGGTGTCATTCGCCAATTTATTGGAACTGGCCTCCGCCAGCGCCGGGGAAACTCTCGAGACAAGGTTAGAATCTGAGGTGGGTCATGTCTAAAACATCTGTTAAATCAACGGCACTGGAACAAAGAGTCAGCCTGTCGCAGGACGGCGCCGGCCCGTGGCTGATGCAGGTCCTTACCCGCTACGGCCTGCTGTTGCTGTGCATTGCGCTGGTGATCCTGTTTTCACTGATCTCCCCCACGTTCGCCTCAATGCTGACGCTGCAGGCGATCCTCTCCAGCAAAGCAAAAATCGCCCTGTTGGCGCTGGCGGCGACCATCCCGATGATCGTCGGCAAAATTGACCTTAACGTCGGCTTCGGCATCGTGCTGTGGCATATCCTGGCCATTACCTTACAGGTGGAATACGGCTTTTCGTGGCAGATGGCGGTGCTGACGGTGCTGGCACTCTCCGCGCTGTACGGCCTGTTGAACGGTATTTTGGTGGCGCTGGCGGATATCGACAGTTTCGTCGCCACCCTCGGATCAGGCACCGTGCTGTATGCCATTGCGCTGTGGCACTCCGGCGGACGACAGATCGTCGGCGATCTGCCGGACGCCTTTATCGCCCTGCACCACACCGAGATCGGCGGGATCCCGATCGTGGCGTTCTACGTGTTGATCGTCGCGGTGGTGCTGTGGTTGATCACCGAACACACTCCACTGGGCCGTTGTATGTATGCCGTTGGCGGTAACCCGGCAGCGGCGCGGCTGAACGGCATTTCGGTCAATCGCTTTACCATCGGTGCCTTTATCGCCTCCAGCGTGCTGACCGGCTTTAGCGGGGTGCTGATCGCCGCCGAGCAGGGTGTTGGCCAGGCCAGCGTCGGCATGGACTATCTATTGCCCGCGCTGGTGGGTGCCTTCCTCGGCAGTACCACCATTCGTCCCGGTCGGGTTAACGTCTGGGGCACCGTAGTCGGCATCGCCATTCTGGCTATCGGCATCGCCGGTATCCAGCAGTTCGGCGGCGAGTTCTGGGTCGAACCCCTGTTTAACGGTGCGACGCTGTTGCTGTCAATCACGCTGGCAGGCTACGCCCAACGCCGTCGGCTACTCAATCAAAAAGCGGTTCAACGCAGCCCAGCCATTCCGGCTGATAAAAATAACCATAAAGCGATCAATCCTTAACCAGGAGTTCACCGAATGAAACATCTTTGGATATTGCCCACCACCCTGCTGCTGGCCGGCGCCTCATCATCCGCCTGGGCCGATGCCTATCTCGACCAGGCCACGGCGGCGGTCACCAAGGCCACCGCCAGCGTGACCCAGTGGGATGGCCCCACCAGCGGGCCAAAGTTACAGGCCAACAAGAAAATCATCTTTATCGCTTCGGACATGAAAAACGGCGGCGTGCAGGGCGTGCAGGAAGGGCTGAGTGAAGCGGCGAAAGCGGCCGGCTGGAAATTGGAAACCCTGGATGGCGGCGGCTCGGTGAAAGATCAATTGGCGTCACTGAACCAGGCGATTGCCCAGAAGCCGGACGGTATCGTGATCGGCGGCTGGAACCCGAACGTGGCCAAGATCCCGCTGAAAAAAGCCATCCAGCAAGGCATTGTGCTGACCGCCTGGCATGCGGTGCCTGAGCCAGGGCCAATCGCCAAATACAACGTGTTTTACAATGTCACCTCCGACTCCAATGACGTGGCACGCATCGCCGCCCAGTATGCGGTGGTGCAGTCCGGCGGCAAGGCCAACGTGTTGATCTTTACCGATTCGCTGTACCAAATCGCGCTGGACAAGGCCAACGTAATGAAAGAGGAAATCGGCAAATGCAGCGGCTGCAAGGTGGTCGAGTTTATCGACACCCCGCTGGCAGACACCGCCAACCGCATGCCGGCCATGACTTTCAGCCTGCTGCAAAAATACGGTGACCAGTTCCAGTACGCGCTGGCCATTAACGATCTGTATTTTGATTTTATGGCCCCGGCGCTGAAAACCGCGGGCAAAGGCGGCAACAATGCGCCCTACAGCATCTCGGCCGGCGACGGCTCTATTTCCGCCTATCAACGCATCCGCTCCGGGGGCAGCCAATCGGCTACGGTACCGGAACCGCTTAAACTGCACGGCTGGCAACTGTTGGATGAGTTTAACCGCGCCTTCGCCAAACAGCCGCCTTCCGGCTACGTCACCCCGGCGCACCTGGTGACCCGCGACAATATCACTGCCGACGGTGGCAGCAGCAATCGGTATGACCCGCAAAATGATTATCAGGGCCACTACAAAGCCATTTGGGGCGTGAAGTAAGCGGAGGCAGCATGAACCCACTGATGACAGGTCACCCGCTTGAACGCCTGTGCTCACCGGCCATTTGGGCCGAGGGGCCGGTGTGGCTGCCGCTGCAGGATGCGGTGGTGTTCAGCGACGTGAAAGGCAACCGCATGTTCCACTGGTCGCGACAGGGAGAACTCAGCCTGTGGCGCTCCCCGTCGCACTATGCCAACGGCAATGCGCGCGATACCGAAGGCCGGGTGATCAGCTGCGAACACGGGCGGCGCGGCATCAGCCGCACCGAAAGCAACGGTGAGATGCAAATGCTGGTCGATCGGGTAGACGGCAAGCGCTTCAACTCCCCTAATGACCTGGTGGTTCGCTCCGATGGCACCCTTTGGTTTACCGACCCACCCTATGGCATCACCGGGGATGAAGAAGGCTACAAATCGGAAAGCCAGATCATCGGCTGCTACCTCTACTGTTTTGATCCGCGCGACGGCTCGCTGAACATTGCCGCCAGTGACCTGCAGCGGCCAAACGGCCTGGCGTTCTCACCGGATGAGTCACTGTTATATGTGGCGGACATGTCGATCGTCGATTTCCCCACCCTCGGCCGCAGTGAACTGCGGGTGTATCAGGTCAATGGGCGTGAACTGGATGCCGGTCGGCGTTTCGTCAGCGTGGCACCCGGCTTCCCGGACGGCTTTTGTGTTGATGAGATCGGTAACCTGTTTTGCAGCTGTGCCGATGGGGTACTGATCTTCAACAGCCAGGGAAAACAGCTAGGTAAGATTGAGGTGCCGGAACGCGTCTCTAACTGCACCTTCGGCGGGCCGGACGGCAATGAGTTGTACATTACCGCCACCACCTCGTTATACCGCATGGTGCTGAATACTCGCGGATAACGGGGAAAAATGATGTTGGCAGAGCGGGCCTGTTCCGCTCTGCTTTGCCACGTCTGAAGCACGTCAACACCCCAAAACGTGTTGTCGATCACAAATTCATCAGATTAATTTAACACACTGTTTTATATAAATAACTTTCTCCTCCGTCGCTTTGACTTCGTTCAACCGCAGGTATAGCATTTATTTGAAATGCAATTCCGTATATTGAAATACGAAGAGCATAAAACAAACAAATACGCCGTAGCGGAGAATCAGGATGAGAGTGAGTTACACCGATCTAAAGCAGCAATTCAAACGCGTGCTATTGGCGCGGGGTGTGGCGGAAGGCACCGCCGATGACTGTGCCGGTATGTTCGCCGATACCTCCGCCAGCGGCGTTTACTCCCACGGCGTTAACCGTTTCCCACGTTTTATTCAGCAGTTGGACGCTGGCGATATTGTGCCTGACGCCGAGCCCAGCAAGCTGCTGTCGCTGGGTGCAATTGAGCAATGGGACGCCCATCAGGGCATAGGTAACCTCACCGCCCGCAAGATGATGGATCGCGCCATGCAGTTAGCCGACGGCCACGGTATCGGGCTGGTGGCCCTGCGTAATGCCAACCACTGGATGCGCGGCGGCGGCTACGGCTGGCAAGCGGCAGAGAAAGGCTATATCGGCATTTGCTGGACCAACTCAGCAGCAGTGATGCCGCCCTGGGGAGCCAAAGAGTGCCGCATCGGCACCAATCCATTGATCGTCGCGGTGCCGGGTAACCCAATCACCATGGTGGATATGTCGATGTCGATGTTCTCCTATGGCGCGTTGGAGCTGAACCGGCTGGCGGGCAAAACCCTGCCAGTGGACGGCGGCTTTGACAACGACGGGCAATTGACGCGCGATCCGGCCACCATTGAAGAGAACCGTCGCATTCTTCCGATGGGCTACTGGAAAGGATCGGCGCTGTCGGTAGTGCTGGATATGATCGCCACCCTGCTTTCCGGCGGATCTTCAGTCGCGGAAGTCACCGAGGACAACCGTGACGAGTACGGCGTGTCGCAGGTGTTTATCGCCATTGAGATCGAACGCTTGATCAACGGTGCCACTCGCGATGCAAAACTGCAGCGCATCATGGACTACATCACCAGCGCCGAACGCGATAACCCGGAGGTGGCTATCCGCCTGCCGGGCCATAAATTCCCACGCATTCATGCAGAAAACATGCGTGACGGCATTCCGGTGGATGAGCGCATCTGGGCGCGCATTCAGGCGCTGTAACAGGAGAAACACCATGATCTTTGGCCATATCGCCAATACCTCACCGGAGCACTACCCGGCACCGGTGGCTCACGCCATCGCCTATTTGCAAGGCACGGATTTCAGCGCCCTGCCCGCCGGACGTTATCAGGATCCCGCTACCGGCTATGTAGTACAGGTGCTGGATCTGCACACCCAGCAACCGAGCGATCTGCGGCCCGAAGTGCACCGTCAAAATGTTGATGTGCAGTTTCTGGTCAGCGGCAGCGAATTGATCGGCGTGGCGGCGGATCGTGGCGATAACCCGATCCATCAGGAATTACTGGCGCAGCGCGACATTATTTTTTATCAAGACGTCGCGGATGAATCCTGGTTAACCATGCAGCCCGGTAATTTTGCGGTATTTTTCCCGCCGGATGTTCATCGCCCGGCCTGTATTAATCAACAACCCTGCGATATTCGCAAAGTAGTGGTGAAAATACCGCTGGCATTATTTAGCGCCTGACCGACAGCAAAGGAATCAAAGATAAAAATCATCGGCCTACGGGCGGGTGTGGGCGCCCCTGCGCCTTAAACCACCAAAACAATAAAATCTGACCCTACAGGTGTATATATGAATATTGCCTCTGTTTCTGTCACTCAAAACCAGGCGATCCCCAAATTACGCTGGCTGCGGATCGTGCCGCCGATCCTGATTACCTGCATCATTTCCTATATGGACCGGGTGAATATCGCCTTCGCCATGCCCGGTGGTATGGATGCCGAGCTGGGTATTACCGCCTCGATGGCCGGTTTGGCCGGCGGCATCTTCTTTATCGGTTATCTGTTCCTGCAGGTACCCGGCGGCAAGTTGGCGGTGTACGGCAACGGCAAGAAATTCATCGGTTGGTCGCTGCTGGCCTGGGCGATTATTTCGGTGCTGACCGGGCTGGTCAGTAACCAGTATCAACTGTTGTTCCTGCGCTTTGCCCTGGGCGTCTCCGAGGGCGGCATGCTGCCGGTGGTGCTGACCATGATCAGCAACTGGTTCCCGGACAAGGAACGCGGCCGTGCCAACGCCATCGTCATTATGTTCGTGCCGATAGCCGGTATTCTCACCGCCCCACTGTCCGGCTGGATCATCACCGTCTGGGACTGGCGTATGCTGTTTCTGGTGGAAGGCGCGCTGTCGCTGGTGGTGATGGTGCTGTGGTACTTCACCATCAGCAACCGTCCGCAGGAGGCCAAGTGGATTTCAGCAGCGGAAAAAGACTACCTGATCAAAACGCTGCATGACGAACAACTGCTGATCAAAGGCAAAACGGTGCGCAACGCCTCGCTGCGCCGGGTGTTGGGCGACAAGATCATGTGGCAGCTGATCCTGGTAAACTTCTTCTACCAAACCGGAATTTACGGCTACACCCTGTGGCTGCCGACCATCCTCAAGGGGCTGACCAACGGCAACATGGAACAGGTCGGCATACTGGCTATTCTGCCCTACATCGGTGCCATCTTCGGCATGCTGGTGATTTCCTCACTCTCCGATCGTACCGGAAAACGCAAAATCTTCGTCGCGCTGCCGCTGGCCTGCTTCGCCATCTGCATGGCGCTGTCGGTACTGTTGAAAGATCACATCTGGTGGTCCTACGCGGCGCTGGTCGGCTGTGGGGTATTCATCCAGGCCGCCGCCGGGGTGTTCTGGACCATTCCTCCCAAACTGTTCAATGCCGAAGTGGCCGGTGGGGCACGCGGCGTGATCAACGCGCTGGGCAACCTGGGCGGTTTCTGCGGCCCTTATATGGTCGGCGTATTGATCAGCCTGTTCAGCAAGGACGTCGGCGTTTACAGCCTGGCGGTATCACTGGCCATTGCCTCGGTGCTGGCGCTGATGCTGCCGAACAAATGCGACCAAAGCGCGAGGGCCGAATAATGGACTATTGGTTGGGGTTGGACTGCGGCGGCACCTTTATCAAAGCCGGGCTGTATGACCGTCAGGGAACTGAACTGGGTATCGCTCGCCGCAACCTGGAAATTGTCTCGCCCCAACCGGGTTGGGCGGAGCGGGATATGCCTGCACTATGGCACACCGCTGCCGAGGTGATCCGCGAGTTGCTGACCCGCAACAAGATTGCTGTCGGTGATATTCAGGCCGTCGGCATCTCGGCGCAGGGCAAAGGGGCGTTTCTGCTGGATCAGCAAGGGCAGCCACTGGGTAATGCCATGCTGTCTTCTGACCAGCGCGCACTGGCGCTGGTGCAGGAATGGCAAAAACAGGGCGTGCCGCAGACGCTGTATCCGCAGACCCGGCAAACGCTGTGGACCGGCCACCCGGTGTCGCTGCTGCGCTGGGTTCGGCAACATCAGCCGGAACGTTATCGCCAGATCGGCAGCGTGCTGATGGCCCACGATTATCTGCGCTACTGCCTGACCGGCGAGTTGGCCTGTGAAGAAACCAATATCTCCGAATCCAATCTTTACCAAATGGCCGAGGGTCGCTATGACCCGGCGCTGGCACAGCTGCTGGGCATTGGCGACATCATGCCCACCCTGCCGCCGATTGTCGGTTCGGCCGAAATCGCCGGACGGATCAACGCCGCCGCTGCAAAGGCAACCGGGCTATTGCCAGGTACGCCAGTGGTCGGCGGGCTGTTCGATGTGGTGTCCACCGCGCTGTGCGCCGGGCTACACGACGAAACGCGGCTCAACGCAGTGATGGGCACCTGGTCGGTTTACCAGCGGCATTACCGACAAAATCACCGACGGTTTCGACCACCCGTTTGTTTATGGTCGCCACGCCGAAGCCGGCAAATACATTGTGCACGAAGCCAGCCCAACCTCTGCCGCCAACCTGGAGTGGTTCTGCCGACAATGGGGGCTGCAGGACTACGCCCAGCTCAACGACTGGGTGGCAACGCTGCCGAAGGCCGACAGCAGCCTGCTGTTTGTTCCCTTCCTGTACGGCTCCAACGCCGGACTGGGCCTGAGCGCCAGCTTCCATGGCATGCAGGCCTTCCACCAGCGCGAGCATTTGGTACAGGCGATTTATGAAGGCGTGGTGTTCTGTCATATGACCCACCTCAACCGCATGCGGCAACGCTTCCCTGCGGCTACTGCACTGCGCGTCACCGGCGGTCCGGCCAAATCCGCCCCCTGGATGCAAATGTTCGCCGACGTCAGCGGCCTGCCGGTGGAACTGCCGCAGGTGGAAGAAACCGGCTGCCTGGGTGCAGCCATGGCGGCAATGGTCGGCAGCGGCGTATTCAGCGATTTCACTGCCGCCCAGCGAGCGCTGGCACCGCGCATCGAACGGGTGCTGCCGGACGCAGCAGCAGCAGAGGCTTACGGTAAAAAATATCAATGTTATCAGGCGCTGGTAGCCACGCTGCAATCCATCCAGAAGGAGGCCCTATGAGCAACAAACCGCGTCTGCAACTGGCGCTCGATCACACCCGGCTGGACGCCGCCCTGCAAACGGCAGAACGCCTGCAGCCGCACGTCGACATTATCGAGGCCGGCACCATTTTATGCATCAGCGCCGGTATCCAGGCGGTGAGCGCGCTGCGTGAACGCTGCCCACAACATACGCTGGTGGCCGACCTGAAAGTGGCCGATGCCGGTGGCACGCTGGCGCAGCAGGCCTTCAGCCACGGTGCCAACTGGATGACGGTGATCTGCGCCGCGCCGTTAGCCACCATGGCCAGCGCGCTGGAGGTGGCGCAACAGCACCAGGGCGAGATCCAGATTGAGCTGTTCGGCCGCTGGACGCTGGACGATGCCCGGCAGTGGCGCGAGCTTGGCATCCGCCAGGCGATCTACCACCGTGGCCGCGACGCCCAGGCCAGCGGACAAACCTGGGGCCGACAGGATTTGGATCTGATGAAAGCGTTGTCGGATCTGGGCATTGAGCTGTCGGTCACTGGCGGCATCACCCCGACCGATTTACCGCTGTTTAAGGACATCGCCGTTACCGCTTTTATCGTCGGCCGGGCGTTGGCAGAAGCTGCCGATCCGCTGACCGCCGCCGGTCAGTTCCACACCGTCATTGATGACATCTGGAGAAGTTGATATGCGCCAGCACCCATTGGGAATTTATGAAAAAGCCCTGCCGAAACACCTGACCTGGCCCGAGCGTCTGGCGCTGGCCAAGGCCTGCGGTTTTGATTTTGTCGAAATGTCGGTGGATGAAAGTGACGAACGGCTGGCACGCCTGAGCTGGAGCAAAGAACAGCGGCTGTCGCTAGTCAGCGCCATGCTGGAAACCGGCATCAGCATCCCATCAATGTGCCTGTCCGGCCACCGCCGCTTTCCGTTCGGCAGCCATGACGATGCGCTGCGCCAACGCGCCTTCGAGGTGATGGAACAGGCGATCCAACTGGCGAAGGACGTAGGTATCCGTACCATCCAGCTCGCCGGTTATGACGTCTATTACGAACAGCAGGACGAAAGCACCCTCGCCCGCTTCACCGAGGGCATGCAATGGGCGGTCGAACGCGCCGCCGCCGCCCAGGTGATGCTGGCGGTGGAGATTATGGACACCGCTTTTATGAACTCAATCAGCAAGTGGAAGGCATGGGATACCTGCCTGGCATCGCCGTGGTTCACGGTCTATCCGGACGTCGGCAACCTCAGCGCCTGGGGCAATGACGTGGCGCAGGAGCTGGCGCTGGGCATTGACCGCATCGCCGCCATCCATCTGAAAGACACCTATCCGGTCACCGAAAGCTCGCCAGGGCAGTTCCGCGACGTGCCCTTTGGCGAAGGCTGCGTCGACTTCGTCGCGCTATTCCGCACGCTGAAACAGCTTAACTATCGCGGCGCTTTCCTGATCGAGATGTGGACCGAGAAAGCCGAAGAGCCGGTGGCAGAAATCGTACAGGCACGCCGCTGGATCGAACAAAAAATGCAACAAGGGGGTATGACATGCTAACGCTGTCGCAGCTGAAACAACAGGTACTGGAAGCCAACCTCGACCTGCCGCGCCATAACCTGGTGACCTTCACCTGGGGCAACGTCAGCGCGGTGGATCGCGAACGCGGGCTGGTGGTGATCAAGCCTTCCGGCGTGGAATATGAACACATGGTGGCCGAGGACATGGTGGTGGTCAACCTCGCCAGTGGCCAAACCGTCGAGGGCAGCAAAAAGCCCTCCTCGGACACCGCCACCCATCTGGCGCTGTACCGTGAATTTGCCGATATCGGCGGCATCGTACACACCCATTCGCGCCACGCCACCATCTGGGCGCAGGCCGGGCTGGACATCCCCGCCTGGGGCACTACCCACGCCGATTATTTCTACGGTGCCATTCCCTGCACCCGGCTGATGACCGAGGACGAAATTGCGCAAGATTACGAACTGGAGACCGGCAAGGTGATTATCGACACCTTCCACCGACGCGGTATCAGCCCGAACGCCATTCCGGCGGTGCTGGTCAATTCACACGGCCCCTTCGCCTGGGGCAAGGACGCGCACAGCGCGGTACACAACGCGGTAGTGCTGGAAGAAATTGCCTATATGGGGATTTTCTCGCGCCAGTTGACGCCGGGCATCAGCAGCATGCAGCCCGCGCTGCTGGATAAACACTACCTGCGCAAACACGGCAAGAATGCTTATTACGGGCAATAAATAGGGTTGGCGGGCCTCAGTTCCAGTATCAAAAGTTTTCACCGGATGCTTTGAGGCATCTGGTGAAAACAAAGTTAGCTGGCATGGAAATCAACCTTCTCGGTTTTTTGCCCGCCCTGTTGTCAGGCGATCGTAATTCGTCAGCCGGTTTAAAATTCGTTATCATCCGCACCCACTCTCCCTCCGGGTAGCCTGATGTCCAAGATTATCGATACCTTTATCGCCCCGCCGTGCCATGAGCAGATCGAGATCCTCTATCAGGACGAAAGTCTGGTGCTGATCAACAAACCCACCGGGTTACTCAGCCTGTCGGGGAAAAATCCGCAAAATCTCGATTCGGTGCATCATCGACTGGTACAGCAATTCCCCGGTTGTACCCTGATCCATCGCCTGGATTTCGGCACTTCCGGGTTGATGGTGATTGCCCGCAATAAGGCTATCAATGCCGCCCTCTGCCAGCAGTTCAGCCAGCGTACCGTGACCAAAGTGTACAGCGCACTGCTGTGCGGGCATCTGGCCGATAACGAAGGGGTGATAGACGCCGCGATTGCCAAAGATCCGGCGTTGTTCCCGCTGATGTCGATTTGCGCCATCCACGGCAAGCCCGCTCGCTCCGGCTATCAGGTCATTGAGCGCTTTTATCATGAGTTGGAAGACGGAACGTCACTGCCATTAACGCGGGTGCAGCTGACCCCGGAAACCGGGCGTACTCATCAACTGCGCATCCACTGTCAGCAATTGGGCCACCCTATTTTGGGCTGTGACCTGTATGGCGGTCTCCTGCTGCCCGGCACCGAACGGACCCCGCGGCTGATGCTGCACGCCAGTGAGCTGCATTTTTTTCATCCTATCAGCCAAGAGCCGATCAAAGCCCATCACGCCAGCCCGTTCTGAAAGCGAAAGTATCTATAATTAGCGCCCCCTGCTTCCCCTGCGTGAAACCCGCAAAAGATCATCGGCTTCCCCCGTAACATCGCTGCAAGCCCTTGGCTCTGGTGTATACTCGGGTTTCTACGCCATGCCAGCCAAAGCGGCTTTGGCTCAGGCCCGTTTCAGCCGGAACCTGACGCCTATTCTGCCCTCCAGCCAGCTCCACACCAGCCCAATTTAGTGGAACTACCATGAGCCAAAACACCGCTCGTATCAGTGAGATTATCGACAACGCCAAGGTCTCGCCTTACCAGATCCTGATCCTCAGCCTGTGTTTTCTGATCGTCCTGCTGGACGGTTTTGATACCGCCATCATTGGCTATATCGCCCCCGCCCTGCGCGAAGAGTGGGATCTGCTGCCTGCGCAGTTATCCCCCGCCTTTGGTGCCGGGTTGTTCGGTCTGCTGCTCGGCAGTCTGATCTTCGGTCCGGTCGCCGATGCCATTGGCCGCAAATGGGTGCTGCTGGTTTCGATACTGATTTTTGGCGGGGGGACTTTAGCCTCGGCCTATACCCATTCCATTGAGTCGCTGACCCTGTTGCGGTTAATTACCGGCATTGGTTTGGGGGGGCGCGATGCCCACCTGCATCACCCTCAGTTCAGAGTACTCCCCGGCACGTCGGCGGATGATCATGGTCACCCTGAGCTGGAGCGGTTTCACCGCCGGTCTGGCCCTGGGCGGCCTGCTGGCCGGGCAGATTATTCCGGTGTTCGGCTGGCGTGGCGTGCTGATGTTGGGCGGCATAGCGCCGTTAATGCTGCTGCCGTTGCTGGCCTGGCAGATGCCCGAGTCAGTGCGCTTTATGGCCTCCAGCCCGAAACATGCCGCTGGCCTGCGCCAGGTGGTTGAGCGTATCACTGGCAAAAGCTGGGCTGGCGTAACGATCCTCGATGACGAGCGCCCAACGCAGGCGCGGTCGCCAGTGTCCCATCTGTTCACCGAAGGCCGCGCAGTGCGGACCCTGCTGCTGTGGGCCGCGTTCTTCTGCTCGCTGTTCGTGTTTTACCAGCTCACCAGTTGGCTGCCGAGCATTCTCAAGGACGCCGGTTACGATATCGTTCACGCATCACGCATTGGCGCGATGGTGCCACTGGGCGGGACTCTCGGGGCTATCCTGATGGCGCTGCTGATGGACCGCGCCGGGCCTTACCGGGTGCTGGCCCTGTCCTACCTGGGTGCCGCGCTGGTTGTCGGCGCTACCGGCTATCTGATGGGGGATGTCTACACGCTGGCCGCCACAGTATTCCTTGTCGGCTTCGGTGTGGCAGGCGCACAGAACGGTTTGAATCTGGTTTCCGCCACTATCTACCCCACTGCGGCTCGCGTCACCGGGGTAAGCTGGGCGATGGCAAGTGGCCGCTTCGGCTCCATTGTCGGCTCCATGCTCGGTGCCTGGATGATTGCCGCTGCCGATTCCCCGGAGACGTTCTTTAACTGGCTGGCGCTACCGGTGTTGGTGGGCTCTGCCGCCATCTTCCTGCTCTACCGGCTCAGTTTGAGCCGCCGGGCATCTGCGCATGACCCTGCGTTGCCCAACTGAACAAATAAAAAAGGGGCCAAGGCCCCTTTCCGTTATTCCGCTTTCGCGGTGGTCGCATCGTTGCGATACAGATGAACGTCCATCTGCGGGAACGGAATACCGATGTTGTTGGCATCCAGCGCGCGCTTGAAGTTCTCCATCAGATCGAAGTACACGTTCCAATACTCGGCATTGGTGGTCCAGGAGCGGGTCACGAAGTTCAGTGAAGAAGGCGCCATCTCGTTCAGACGCACGGTCACGCCTTTGGCGTGCATGATGCGCTTGTCAGCGGCGATCACATCGCCCAGTACCTTTTTCACCACATCGATGTCGGCGTTATAAGCCACACCAACCACGATATCCACACGGCGGTTCGGCTCGCGGGAATAGTTGATGATGTTGCCGGCGATGATTTTACCGTTCGGTACCACGATGGTTTTGTTGTCTGCGGTGCGCAACGTGGTGGAGAAAATCTGCACCTGGTCGACGGTACCGGCTACGCCGCCCAGATCGACATACTCACCGGCACGCAGTGGACGGAAGGCCACCAGCAGCACGCCTGCGGCGAAGTTGGACAGCGAGCCCTGCAGCGCCAGGCCGACGGCCAAACCTGCGGCACCCAGCACGGCGATCACCGAGGTAGTCTGTACGCCAACGCGCCCCAGCACTGCAATAAAGGTGAAGGCCAAAATGCCGTAACGCGCCATGGCCGACAGGAAATCGGCTACCGTGGCATCAATGCCGCGCAGCTTCATCACGCGGTTTACCGCATTGCTGACTACCCGTGCAATGATCGAACCAATGATGAAAATAACAATCGCCGCGACGATGTTCACCGCATACTGAATCAATAAATCCTGGTTCTGCACCAGCCAGTTACCGGCACCATTAATGCCGTCTACTACATTCAGATCTTTCATTCGTGTCGTCCTAACTTTTCCCTAAGGGGATAAACTCGCAAAAAAACTGACATCTGGCGTCAGTCGGAAACCACCGCCCTAGGTTAACTAACATTTCCGCAGCATGCCAACCGTAAGCGGTAAAAATCGCCGAACTTCCTCTATGCTGAACATAGCGCTATCGCCTTTTTAACGATAAGGAACTTCGCTCGTCATGCAGATGCCATCGTCGATTCAACACTATTGGCGGGTCCGCCCCAGGCTGCTGCTTTCCGTGGCTGCGGGCATCCTGTGCTACCTGCTGCTGCCGGACAGACTCGGTCAATTGCAACGCCTGATGCTCGGCTGGAACCTGCTGGCCTGGTGCTACCTGCTGTTTCTGTGGCGGTTGATGCTGGTCAGCACGCCGAAGCATATCCGCCAACTCGCGCGCACGCAGGATGAAAGCGCCAGTAAAGTGCTGGCGCTGGTCAGCATTGGCTGCATGGTGAGCATTCTGTCGATTCTGTTTGAGCTCAGTACCACCAGGCAGGTCAGCGACTCGCTGAAAACACTGCATCTGGCGCTGACCGGCGCCACGCTGGTGGTGTCCTGGCTGCTGCTGCCCACCGCGTTCACCATGCACTATGCCCATCAATTTTATCGTCAGGGCGCGCAGCAAGATCCTCTGCCACTGCTGTTTCCCGGTGACCTCAAAGAACCGACCTATTGGGACTTCGCCTATTTCTCTTTCACCATTGCCGTCGCTTCGCAAACCGCCGACGTGGCGGTCGGCGCGGCCGAGGTGCGCAAAATCGCCCTGCTGCAATCGGTGATTTCCTTTGTCTTCAACCTGATCATCCTCGGGTTGTCGATCAACGTCGGCGCCAGCCTGCTGAGTTAAAAACAAAAAAGGCTCCCCGAGGGGAGCCTTCATGTAGAGCTAACAGCTAACCGAGATTACAGAACGTCTACTGCGTTCAGATCTTTGAAAGCCTGTTCCAGACGAGTAATCATCGAAGTCTGGGCTGAACGCAGCCATACGCGTGGGTCGTAGTATTTCTTGTTCGGCTTGTCAGCACCTTCTGGGTTACCCAGTTGGCCTTGCAGATAGCCTTCGTTCTTTTTGTAGTACTGCAGGATGCCGTCCCAGGTTGCCCATTGGGTATCGGTATCGATGTTCATTTTGATCACGCCGTAACCTACGGACTCTTTGATCTCTGCATCGCTAGAACCGGAACCGCCGTGGAACACGAAGTTCAGGCTGTTGTGCGGCAGGTTATATTTCTTGGAAACATAGTCCTGAGAATCACGCAGGATGGTCGGGGTCAGTTTCACGTTGCCTGGCTTATAAACGCCGTGCACGTTACCAAAGGACGCCGCGATAGTGAAGCGTGGGCTGATCGCATTGAGTTTTTCGTATGCGTAAGCCACGTCTTCTGGCTGAGTGTACAGGGAGGATGCGTCCATATGGCTGTTGTCCACGCCATCTTCTTCACCGCCGGTGCAGCCCAGTTCGATTTCCAGGGTCATACCGATTTTCGCCATGCGAGTCAGGTATTTGCTGCAAATTTCGATGTTTTCTTCCAGGGACTCTTCAGACAGGTCGATCATGTGGGAAGAGAACAATGGTTTGCCGGTAGCGGCGAAATGCTTCTCGCCAGCGTCCAACAGGCCGTCCAGCCATGGCAGCAATTTCTTCGCGCAGTGGTCGGTGTGCAGAATAACCGGCACGCCGTAATGCTCAGCCATCTGATGAACGTGGTGTGCACCAGAAATCGCGCCCAGAATTGCTGCACCCTGTGGAACGTCAGTCTTCACGCCTTTGCCGGCGATAAACGCGGCACCGCCGTTGGAGAACTGAACGATAACCGGAGCGCGTACCTTCGCGGCTGTTTCCAGCACGGCGTTGATAGAGTCGGTACCCACACAGTTAACTGCTGGCAGAGCAAAGTTGTTCTCTTTAGCTACTGCGAATACTTTCTGAACGTCATCACCAGTGATGACACCCGGTTTTACGAAATCAAAAATTTTAGACATGTTACTTTGTCCTGTTTCGTCGGCCGTAGATGGATGTAAATCGATTTTTCATGCCGCGCCGCCTATGCCGCGCGGTATAAAATAAACGGGCGACTTTCGCCTCCCGTTGTCTGAATTACTGCTTAGCGCGCTCTTCCAGCATCACAACTGCCGGTAACGCTTTGCCTTCCACGAATTCCAGGAAGGCGCCGCCGCCGGTAGAGATGTAGGAAATCTTATCCTCGATACCGAACAGATCGATAGCCGCCAGCGTATCACCACCACCAGCGATAGAGAATGCCTCGCTGTCTGCGATAGCGCGCGCGACAATTTCGGTACCCTTACGGAAGTTAGGGAACTCGAATACGCCAACCGGACCATTCCACAGAATGGTTTTGGCTTCTTTGAGCAACTTGGCCATAGCCAGCGCGGTTTCGTCACCGAAGTCCATGATCTCTTCATCATCGTTGACTTCACTGACTTTTTTCAAGGTGGCAGGTGCAGTTTCAGAGAACTCCGTACCTACGCGAGAATCGGTAGGAACCGGAATTTTAAACTCGTCACGCAGTTTTCTCGCTGCATCGACGAAGTCAGGTTCGTACAGAGATTTACCGACGTTGTTATCGATAGCCACGAAGGTGTTGGCGATACCGCCGCCCACGATCACCGTATCGGCGATTTTCACCAGCGAGTTCAGCACATCGAATTTAGTCGAAACCTTAGAACCGCCAACCACGGCAACCATCGGGCGAGCCGGGCTTTTCAGCGCTTTGCCCAAGGCTTCCAGTTCTGCAGACAGCAGCGGGCCAGCACAGGCGACAGGTGCAAACTTGCCCACGCCGTGGGTGGAAGCCTGCGCACGGTGTGCCGTACCGAAGGCGTCCATCACATACACGTCGCACAGCGCCGCATATTTTTTGGAAAGGGTTTCGTCGTCTTTTTTCTCGCCCTTGTTGAAACGGACGTTTTCCAGCACTACCAGTTCACCTTCTGCAACGTCAACACCTTCCAGGTAGTCTTTAGCCAGACGAACCGGGTTTTTCAGGTGTTCTTTCAGATAGTTAACAACAGGCAGCAGGGAGAATTCTTCGTTGTACTCGCCTTCGGTAGGACGACCCAGGTGGGAAGTTACCATCACGCGGGCGCCTTGTTTCAGCGCAGCTTCAATAGTCGGCAGGGAGGCACGGATACGTGCATCGGAAGTCACTTTACCGTCTTTCACTGGAACGTTCAGATCGGAGCGGATCAGAACGCGTTTACCGGCCAGATCCAGATCGGACATGTTAATTACAGACATGGTGAACCCTCTTGGTTGATTCTCTAGAAACTATAAAGTTGCCTGAGCGGCGCATCGGTCGTGCCGATGCCGCCGTACTAGAAACCGCTTGCGGCCATTGCCCGTGTTGTATCCAACATCCGGTTGGCAAAGCCCCATTCATTATCACACCAGACCAAGGTCTTGATCAGGTGCTGACCGCTGACCCGGGTCTGCGTACCGTCGACGATAGCGCTATGCGGGTCATGGTTAAAATCGATCGAGACTAATGGTAGTTCCGTATAGTCAACTATACCACGAAATGATCCCCGTGCGGCCATTTGCAGCAGCTGGTTGACCTCTGTCACCTTCACCGCCGAACTGACGCTGACGCTGAGATCGATGGCCGTCACGTTGATGGTCGGCACGCGCACCGAAATCGCTTCGAAACGATCGCAAAACTGCGGAAAAATACGGGTGATGCCCGCGGCCAGCTTGGTGTCGACCGGAATAATCGACTGGCTCGCCGCACGGGTACGCCGCAAATCCTGATGATAGGCATCTATCACCGGCTGATCGTTCATCGAAGAGTGAATGGTAGTCAGGGTGCCCGATTCGATGCTGTAGGCATCGTCCAGCAGCTTGATCACCGGAATAATGCAGTTGGTGGTGCATGACGCATTGGAAACAATGCGGTGTTCTGCCAGCAGCGTCTGATGGTTGACGCCGAACACGATGGTGGCGTCCAGATCGTTACCGCCTGGGTGGGCGAACAACACTTTTTTCGCCCCCGCCGCCAGATGGGCTTCGCCATCTGCCCGGCTGCCGTACACACCGCTGCAGTCCAGTACCACGTCGACACCCAACTCTCCCCAGGGAAGCTGTTCCACCGCCGGCTGATGCAGCAAGCGAATGGTGTCGTCCCCGACGGTCAGCATGTCGCATTCCTGGCGAACATCCCAGGCAAAGCGGCCATGGCTGGAGTCGTATTTCAGCAGGTGGGCCATCCCCTCGGCGTTTGCCAATTCGTTGATCGCCACCACGGAAATCTCCGCTCTTCGTCCCGATTCATACAGTGCGCGTAAAACGCTGCGGCCAATGCGGCCAAAGCCGTTTATCGCTATGCGGATTGTCATGCTGCTCCTGAAAAAGGGCCTTCCCTCACCGGGCGTACTCACCGTTGTCGAGAGGGCGCTGACTGGGTTATCTGGATAACCCGCATAGAGTACTTTAGCGCACCACCCGCTGTGAATCGTCGCATTGCATTATTCCTTCGACCCGGCAGTGGTTTCACCGGCTTCACTCCGGCATTTCAGTTGAAAACAGCCACAACTGAAACGCTTCAGCTGAGCATAAACCAAAGTTTTACCAAAAGGAACAGATGCAACAGTCTGCCTGACAACCGAACGACACTTTGCGGGAATAAGATGATCTAGCGCACACTTTTTCCTGGCCAATCCTTGGCCTTGCGCCAGATTTTTTAACAAAAACGACGTTTTCCGCCTTAAACTTTAGGAAAAATCCACAGGTGCTCGGGCGGCAGGGAGAGCCGGCACAGTGTCTGGCCTCGTACTTCGGTGCCATAAGCCCGCACCACGAAATCCTCGGCAACGGTGCGGAACAGGTATTCCCAACGGTCGCCGAGGTACATGCTGGTCAGCAACGGCAGCTCAAGCTGATTGCCCTGCGGATCATCTCCCAGGCGCACGCGCTCCACGCGGATCACCGCCGTGGCCTCTTCGCCGGCTTTTACCCCTGCCCCCGCCATGCCCCATAGCGCCCAGTCTTTGCCTTCAATGCGTGCTTTGCCCTCACTCACTTCGGTAATCTTGCCGTGCAGGCGATTATTGCTGCCCATAAACTCGGCGGTAAACAGGGTCGACGGCGAACCGTACATTTCCTGCGGCGTACCCTGCTGCTCGATTTTTCCGTTGTTGAGCAACAGGATGCGATCGGAGATCGCCATTGCCTCGTTCTGATCGTGAGTCACCATCAGCGCCGAAAGCCCCAGTTTGATGATCAGCTCACGCAGGAACACCCGCGCCTCTTCGCGCAGCTTGGCGTCGAGGTTAGATAACGGCTCATCGAGCAGGATAACCGGCGGGTTGTACACCAGCGCCCGCCCAATCGCCACGCGCTGTTGCTGGCCACCGGACAACTGATGCGGATGACGCTGGCCCAAATGCCCCAGCCCAAGCTGGTCGAGCACGCCCTGCACCCGCTGGTTGATTTCCGCCGCGGCGACCTTGCGTAATTTCAGCGGGTAGGCGACGTTTTCAAACACCGTTTTATGTGGCCACAGGGCATAGGACTGAAACACCAACCCCAGGTTGCGTTCCTCCGCCGGAATTTCGCTGCGCGCGCTGCCGTTGTACACGGTATTGCTGCCAATGATAATGCGGCCCTGGGTCGGTTTCTCCAGCCCGGCGACCGCCCGCAACAGCGTGGTTTTACCACTGCCCGACGGCCCCAACAGCGAAACCACCTCGCCGCGCTTTAAATCCATCGAGACGCCCTTCAACACCGGGTTGTCGCCGTAGGTTAAATGCAGGTTTTCTACCGAAAGTTCAATCATGTAATTTCACTCCAAAGCGCAGGGCAATACCCAGCCCCAACACCACCAGCAGGATGTTAATGAACGAGAGTGCCGCAACGATATCGATGGCGCCCGCCGCCCACAGGGAAACCAGCATCGAACCTATGGTTTCGGTACCCGGAGACAACAGATACACCCCGGTGGAATACTCACGTTCGAAAATCAGGAACATCAGCAGCCACGAACCAATCAGGCCGTAGCGCGACAGCGGAATGGTGACGTGACGGGTGATCTGCCCCCGGGTCGCGCCGGCACTGCGCGCCGCCTCCTCCAGCTCTGGGCCGACCTGCAGCAGCGTCGAAGAGATCAGCCGCAGGCCATAGGCCATCCACACCACGGTGTACGCCAGCCAGACGCTGAAGATGGTGCTGCGCAAGGAACGCAGCCAGACGATCAGGTTCTCCCGCAGCCACTCGGCCACCGGCAGCGCCGACAGCCAGCCCTCTTTCAATGACTTGTCCAGCCACATCGGCAGGAACAGAAACACCCACAGGAACGCCAGCCCCGCCAGCAGACCCGGCACCGCTCGTGGCACCAGCACGCTGTAATCGAGGAAACGGGTAGCCCCGTCGGGTTTGCGGTGCATGGCAATGCCGATAAACAGATAGCAAACCACCGCCAGCGCGCCGCCGAATACCCCAATCGCCATCGAGTTGACGATCGCCCGCAGCAAGTTGGGTTGCTGCCAGATGGTGCGGAAAGTATTGAGCGACAGTTCGTCCCAAATGGAAACACCCACGCCCCAGTTGGAAATAAAGGCGCGCAGCACCACCCCAACCAGCGGTACGCCGATGGTCACCGTCAGCCAGAACACCACCACCGCACCTGCGACCCAACGCCATTTCCCCAGCGGCAGCGCCCGCGCCTGCGACGCCTTGCCCTTGACGGTAACGAAGCGGTTAGCGGTGCGCATCAGACGGCGTTGCAACATCACCAACGGAATGGTGATGCAGATCAGCACCACCGCCACCGCCGCCATCAGATGGTAAGACGGCGTGCCCAGCTTATTGGTCAGTTGATACAGGTAAGTCGCCAGCACCAGGTTGCCTTCCGGATCGCCCAGCACCAACATCAGACCAAACACTTCCAGCCCAAGGAAAAACAGCAGTACCCCAGCGTACAAAATGGACGGTCGCACCATCGGCAAGCTAACGGCAGTCATCACCTGCAAAGGCGAGGCACCCGCCGTGCGTGCGGCTTCCTCCACGTCGGAACCGACGCTGCGCAAGGCCGAGGAAATATAAAGATAGGCGTGTGGCACGTGCGTCAGTCCGGCGATCACCACGATGCTGGCCATCGAATAGATATTCCAGGGTACGAACCCCAGCAGCGACTCCGCCCACAGCGAGAAGAAACCCACCGGCCCGGCGGCCACCACGTAGCCAAAACCCAAGACCATCGGCGAGACAAAGATCGGCACCAGGATCAGCGGTTCAATAAAGCGCCGACCGGGCAAGTCGGTTCTGACCATCAAAAAGGCCAGAATGCCCCCCAGCGGAATGGCGATCACCACCAGGCCGAAAGCCAGAATAAATCCGCTTTTCAGCGCCTTGTAGAAGTCCGGATCGGTAAATATAAACTGGAACGCCTCCAGGCTGAACACCTTGGAGGGGGAGAAAAAGGGAGCGGAGAGGAAACTTTGAATCACGATAAACGACAGCGGCACGTAGATAACCAGTGCGGTTATCAACACCACCAAGCCGCGCGGCAGGCTTTGCCACTTTCTGCGCCATGCTTCCATAAATATATCCCGATGGTTGTAAACGACGACGACCAAAGGGCGCGCGCCACAATGGCAGACGCGCGTCCGGATCCTGTGTTATTTCGCGGCGGCGGTACGCCATTGCTTGATGTAATCCAGGCGTTTGGCCGGCTGCAGGTACTCCAGCAGGCTTTCATCCACCGGGATCGGTTTGAGCGCTTTGCCGAGCATTTTGGTCATGCCGTCGATGTCGTTTTTGCCTTCAATATCGTTACGAATAGACGGAATATCGGCCTGGTTGGCGAGAATGCTCTGACCCTTTTCCGACAGCACGTAGTTAAGCCACAGTTTTGCCGCATTGCCGTTGGCAGCCTCTTTGCTGATAAAGGACACGCGCGACAGCACCAGGGTGTAATCCTTCGGATAAGAGATGCCCAGCGAAGGGTCGGTTTTGGCGCGAGCTTCGGCGTAAGAACCCAGGATGTTGAAACCAATCAGGTTCTCCCCGGATGACACCCTTTCCATCATGGTGCCGGTAGAAGATTGCACCGCCAGCCCCCCTTTGGCGACGTCAGCCAGGGTGGCGAAATAGTTCGGGTCGGCCTTGAAGTCCTGCACCGACAGCATGAAGCCCAACCCTGACTTTTCAATGTCATAGGTGGTGACTTTCTTTTTGAACTTGTCGGTCTGGCTGGCAATCAGCTTGGCCAGCGCGGCGTGAGAATCCGGTACATCACCCTGCGGGATCAACCGTTTGTTATAGATGAAGACCACCGGTTCGTAGGTGGTGCCGTAGGCTTTGTCTTTCCAGACCGCCCACTTGGGCAGTTGGCCCTGTTCCGGCGAAGCGTATTCCTGTGCATAGTCGGTCGCCAGTTTCAGCGCGGTATCCATCGACGAGCTCCACACCACGTCGCCGCTGGTGCCTCCCGCCGCCTGTTCGCTGATATAGCGGTTGTACAGCTCGGTGCTGTTCATGTCGTTGTATTCGACCTTAACGCCAGGATACAACGCTTCGAACCCCTGGATCAGCGGCCCGGCGGCCTTGGTATCCGTGGTGGAGTACACCACCACCTTGCCCTCTTTCTTCGCGCCATCCACAATTTTTTGATAGTCGGCTGGATAGCCTGCCGGGAATTCAGCGTAAGCAGGCACCGCGCCCAGTACAGCCATCGCCACTACCGACGCGCCGATTCTTGTCAACATAATCAACTCCTGGTTACATTTAAGAAACTAAAAATTAACATATAGTTAATAAGTGTTCTTAAGCAACGCCGTTGATTTTTTATCTTTTGGTTTTGTGAGGTTGGACGTTTTTCAGTCAAAAAAATCCATGGTCATCCCGGTTTTTAAACCAAGGACGAAATAACCGGTGTTATTGCATCAGTTTGGAACGCCGCAGCAGGCGGATCTTCTGTACGATAGCCACGCCGAGCAATGTCAGGCAAAACCCCGCCAGTTGCACCAACGACAGCGCTTCGCCAAACAGGAAATAAGCCTGCAACGCGGCAGCCGGCGGCACCAGCAGCATCAGCGCGGTAATGCGCGTCAGATCGCCATGCCGCACCATCCAGATAAACAACGCGGTACCGCCCAGCGACAATATCCCGGCCGACCACAGCAGCGAGAACCACAGCGTTGGCGAATTATCCCATTCTCCCGATCCCATCACCGCCGCCAAAACGCCGGTGACCAATGCCGCGCCAAGATGCTGAATAGCTCCTGCGGCCCGGAGATCCGCCGCCGCCAGCGAAGACTTCTGCACCATGATGCCAATCGTCAGCGCAACGATGCTGCCAAAACCCAGCAGAATGGGCAGCAGCGCCATGTTACCGACGTCGATGCCGGTCAGCCGCGGTGACAGCACCAACGCCACGCCGATAAAACCGATCGCCAGCCCCGTCCAGGAACGCAGGCCTATCGGCTTGCGCAGCACCAAAGCAAAAATCAGCGCCGTGAACAGCGGCTGCAGGCCGCCGATCAATGACATTACGCCGGCCGCCAGGCCGTTCGCCACCGCCCACCAACTGGCGGCGAGATAAACGCCGTTCATCAGCATGCCGGTAAGCAGGTGCATGATGAACTGCCGCCCTCTAGGCCAGGCGCAGTTGGCGGCCAGCAGGGCAAAAACCGCGGCGGCCAGCAGGAAACGAAAGGTCAGAAAAAGATTGGGATCGGCATGGTCCGCCACCGCGCGGGCGGCTATAAACCCGGTCGACCAGATCAGTATCAGGAAAAACGGCGCAATAATGGATTTGCGCCGATAGAAGCTTTCCTTGCCGGTAATTACCATAAAAATACCTGAATAATGCTGTTGGTGGTTCACTACGAAGCATACTAACTAATTTAACATTAGCTTAATAGATTTTACCTCACGAATATTGACCTCGATAAAAACAAAACATGCCCGATACGCTAATAATTAAATCGAAAACCATATAATTAACCCGCCTTATAATTCATTTTTATTTATACCCTTCATACTTAAGGCTGGATATGCGCATCGGCGAAATCATCTCTGTGGAATATAACGAGAAGGCATTAAAGCCGGCGTATAAATTGCGGGTCGATTTTTGCGAAGAGATCGGCAGCAAGGTTTTATAACCGTCAGCTTATCCTAATCCAAAAGGCAATAGAGCAATGCAACAGCTATCTCAGCTTGACGCTATAAAGAAGGAATACCAGGAAAAGCGCTCTGTGTTTATTCCCGGTGATACCATGAAGGACATTTTATTGACTCTTGGCGCTCAGCCCGAAGCCTTTACCAAACTGACGCAGGTCAGCAATAACCTGGCGGACGATCCCACGCAGCCCTTTCGCAAATCGAGAAACGGCCGCTTCTGCTTTAACTTTGATAATGACCGCATAGAGAGACTGGAATTCCAGCCTTTTGTGCTGTCGGTCGAGGAAGACTTTATCCGCCATGATTCGGGGCAAATTCGCCACTTCCGCGGCATCAACGACGACCTGCAGTTAAACACGGTATTCCAGGCGATAATGCGCTTTAAGGCCTACATTATCGATGGAGTCAGCGTAGCCCCGCGCGCCAGGTTGAATCAGGACATCAATAAATTTGTCTGTACCGTTTTCAACCGGTTGCCGTTTATTCCCTGCTGCCCGGCAACCGGTTTATTTCCAGCTTTGAGCTGATTCATCGCAGCGTAACTCAGGCTTTTCTCGGCAAAATATCATATCCTGCATGCCGAAATTTTTATGGGTGCCCGTTTGCCCATCGCGCCTGCCCTTGAGTTTATCGGCGCCAGGTTGTTTTTATCGTACACAGGCAAAGCAATACCGTTATGACAACACGCTTATCTCCCAAAGACATCATCGCCCTGGGCTTTATGACCTTCGCCCTGTTTGTCGGCGCCGGCAATATCATTTTCCCGCCAATGGTGGGCCTGCAGTCCGGTGAGCATCTGTGGCTGGCCGCCGCAGGCTTTATCGTCACCGCCGTCGTCCTGCCGGTGATCGCGGTGATTGCGCTGGCGCGTGTCGGCGGCAGCATCAGCCTGTTGACCGCACCAATCGGCCGCAGGGCCGGCCTGCTGCTGGCTACCCTCTGCTATCTGGCGCTCGGCCCGCTGTTCGCCACACCGCGCACCGCCAACGTTTCTTTCGCTTTGGGCATCGCGCCTTTTACCGGCGACGGCGCCCTGCAGCAGTTTATCTACAGCCTGCTGTTCTTCACGCTGGCAATGATTATCTCGCTGTACCCCGGGCGGCTGCTGGATAACGTCGGCCATATTCTGGCACCGCTGAAGATCCTCGCGCTGGCCGCACTGGGCGTCGCCGCGTTGATTTGGCCCGCCGGCGCGCCCATCCTCGCCAGCGGCAGCTATCAGGACGCGGCGTTCTCCACCGGTTTTGTGCAGGGATATCTGACGATGGACACGCTGTCGGCGCTGATGTTCGGCTCGATTATCGTTACCGCCGCACGGTCGCGCGGCGTCAACGATCGGGGTTTGTTGATGCGCTACACTCTGTGGGCCAGCCTGATTGCCGGCATCGGCCTGACACTGGTTTATATCTGCATGTTCAAGCTGGGCGCCGGCAGCGGCGGCCTGGTTGCCGACGGGCAAGACGGCGCGGCAATCCTGCATGCCTATGTACAGCACACCTTCGGCGATTTGGGCAGCGTCTTTATGGCCATCCTGATGTTCATCGCCTGTCTGGTGACTGCGGTGGGCATGACCTGCGCCTGCGCCGATTTCTTCTCCCGCTATCTGCCGCTGTCTTACCGTTCACTGGTGGTCCTCCTCGCTGCGTTCGCCATGCTGGTGTCCAATCTCGGGCTGGCCAATCTGATCCGCGTATCGATTCCGGTGCTGACGGCCATCTATCCTCCGTGCATCGCCCTGGTATTGCTCAGCTTTAGCCAGAGCCGTTGGCGCAGCGCCAACCGCGTGTTCACACCGGTGATCGCCACCAGTCTGCTGCTTGGCCTCGCCGACGGAATAAAGGCCTCCAGCTTCAGCGGCCTGCTGCCGGCCTGGTTCGATCAACTGCCGTTGGCGGATCAGGGATTGGTTTGGTTGCAGCCGACGCTGTTAGTGCTGTTGCTGGCGGCGGTTTACGATCGGTTGCGCGCACCGCGCCGCGCCGGGACGATGGCCTGAAATAAAAAAAACCGGTCAATGACCGGTTTTTTTATCAGCTTGCGAAGGACCGCTTATTTCAGCAGTGCCTGCGCCTTGGCCACCACGTTGTCCACGGTGAAGCCAAACTCTTTGAACAGCTGCTCTGCCGGGGCTGACTCACCAAAGGTGGTCATACCCACGATGGCGCCGTTCAGGCCAACATACTTGTACCAGTAGTCCGCGATACCCGCTTCCACTGCCACGCGTGCGCTAACCGCCGCCGGCAGCACGGATTCACGGTACGCCGCATCCTGCTTGTCGAACGCGTCGGTAGACGGCATGGAGACCACGCGCACCTTACGGCCGGCCGCAGTCAGTTGGTCTGCCGCTTCCACGGTGATACCCACTTCCGAACCGGTGGCAATCAGAATGACGTCCGGCGTCCCGGCGCAGTCTTTCAACACATAACCACCACGGTAAACGTTGGCCAGTTGCTCTGCGCTACGCGGCTGCTGGGTCAGGTTCTGACGTGAGAAAATCAGCGTGGTCGGGCCGTCGTTGCGCTCGATGCCGTACTGCCAGGCTACCGCCGATTCCACCTGGTCACACGGACGCCAGGTGCTCATGTTCGGGGTCACGCGCAGGCTGGCCATCTGCTCAACCGGCTGGTGCGTCGGGCCGTCTTCGCCCAGACCGATGGAGTCATGGGTGTAGACGAACACGTTGCGGATTTTCATCAGCGCCGCCATACGCACCGCATTACGGGCGTATTCCACGAACATCAGGAAGGTCGCCGAGTACGGCAGGAAGCCGCCGTGCAGCGCGATGCCGTTGGTGATGGCGGTCATGCCGAACTCGCGCACGCCGTAGTGGATGTAGTTACCCGCCAGGTCTTCGTTGAGTGGCTTGGAGCCGGACCACATGGTCAGGTTGCTTGGTGCCAGGTCAGCGGAGCCGCCGAGGAATTCCGGCAGCACCTTGCCGAAGGTTTCCAGTGCGTTCTGCGAGGCCTTGCGGCTGGCGATATTGGCCGGGTTGGCCTGCAGTTTTTCCACGAAGGCTTTGGCTTCGGCTTTCCAGTTGGCCGGCAGCTCACCGTTCACACGGCGTTTGAACTCGGCAGCCAGTTCCGGGAAGGCTTTCGCGTAGGCGGCGAACTTGTCGTTCCAGGCCGCTTCTTTGGCCTTGCCGGCTTCTTTGGCATCCCACTGGGCATAGATGTCCTGCGGGATTTCGAAGGCGGCGTATTTCCAGCCCAGCGCTTCGCGGGTGGCGGCCACTTCGGCGGCGCCCAGCGCAGCACCGTGCACGTCGTGGGTACCGGCCTTGTTCGGGGAACCGAAACCAATCACGGTTTTGCACATCAGCAGCGACGGCTTGTCGGTGACCTTGCGGGCTTCTTCAATGGCGGCCTTGATGGCGTCCGGGTTGTGGCCATCAACGTGACGCACCACGTGCCAGCCGTAGGCTTCAAAGCGCTCGGCGGTGTTGTCGGTGAACCAGCCTTCGACGTGACCGTCGATGGAGATGCCGTTGTCATCGTAGAACGCGGTCAGTTTGCCGAGCTTGAGGGTACCGGCCAGCGAACAGACTTCGTGGGAGATGCCTTCCATCATGCAGCCGTCGCCCATAAAGGCGTAGGTGTGGTGGTCGACGATGTCATGACCCGGGCGGTTGAACTGCGCGCCCAGGGTGCGTTCGGCAATGGCGAAACCGACGGCGTTGGCGATACCCTGACCCAGTGGGCCGGTGGTGGTTTCCACGCCTGGGGTGTAGCCGTATTCCGGGTGGCCCGGGGTTTTGGAGTGCAGCTGGCGGAAGTTTTCCAGCTCGCTCATCGGCAGGTCGTAGCCGGTGAGGTGCAACAGGCTGTAAATCAGCATGGAGCCATGGCCGTTGGAGAGGACGAAGCGGTCACGGTCAGCCCAGTGCGGGTTGGTCGGGTTGTGGTTCAGGTAGTCACGCCACAGGACTTCGGCGATGTCCGCCATGCCCATAGGTGCACCCGGGTGGCCGGAATTTGCTTTTTGTACGGCGTCCATGCTGAGTGCGCGGATGGCGTTGGCAAGCTCTTTACGAGAGGACATGTTTTACTCCAGGTCGGATTAAAAAATCAGTCAAGTTTTCTATTTTCTCAGACTCAGCATTAAAACGGCAATCCCTAATGCCAAATGAGAGCGAGTTCACAACTTATTAGCACAATTGGTCGTTTTTTCGGAATAACACTATTTTCCTGATTGTCAGCGTACACTAGTCTCAGACGGCAAGATTTCCCTAAATTAAAATGGCACTCCCCCCTTGTTACTATCACAGGAAGATGGCTTTATGAAGATCCGTACCTCTTTGATTGCATTAAGCATTGCCACTTTGGTAAGCGGCTGTCAAAACCTGAATACCGATACCCTGATGCAGTCTGGCGCACAGGCGTTCCAGGCGGCGACGTTGAGCAATAACGACGTAAAAACCCTGAGTGATAAATCCTGCGCGGAGATGGACAGCAAGGCACAAATCGCGCCGGCTGACAGCACCTATGCCAAGCGTCTGAACAAAATCGCCGCGGCGCTGGGTGATAATATCAACGGCACGCCGGCCAACTACAAGGTTTACGTCACTAAAGACGTGAATGCCTGGGCGATGGCCAACGGCTGTATCCGCGTTTACAGCGGCCTGATGGACATGATGACCGATAATGAAGTGGAAGGCGTACTGGGCCATGAAATGGGCCACGTGGCGCTGGGCCATACTCGCAAGGCGATGCAGGTGGCTTACGGCACCGTGGCGTTGCGTACCGCAGCGGCCTCAACCGGCGGCATCATCGGCTCGTTGTCACAGTCACAACTGGCGGACATGGGCGAGAAACTGGTGAATGCCCAGTTCTCGCAGAAACAGGAAAGCGAAGCGGATGACTACTCGTTCGACCTGCTGAAACAACGCGGTATCGATCCGAACGGTCTGGTCACCAGCTTTGAAAAACTGGCGAAAATGGAAGCCGGCCGTCAAAGCAGCATGTTCGACGACCACCCAGCCTCCGAAGCGCGCGCGCAGCACATTCGCGACCGCATCGCAGCAGGCAAGTAACCTTCATTATCCTACAGAGCAACGGCACCCAAAAGTGGGTTTCCCACTGATTAAGGTGCCGTTTTCAAAAAAATAAAAAGCGCACTCCTATTAAATCCATTTTAAAAAAGCCACTCAACCCCACTTATAGAATCAAATAAACAAAACAACTTACAACAACACATGATAACCATTTATTTTTTGTGATCTTTAACGAAAATTCACCTACGTGGCATTGAACGTTGTCTGGAAACAATATAATACTAAGTTTCCTTATGGACATAAAACAACACTATGGAATGGAGTTATTTATGAAAACCATTGACTCATCTTTACTCGAACAAATCGCCGGTGGTCGTGGAAATAATGGCGGTGACCGTAGCGATAATGGCGGAAGAAGTCGAAATAATGGCCGAAACGGAGGCGGAGCCCCAAAAACATGCGCAAATGATGTTGGCGTTGGCATCATCACTGGCGCGCTAACAGGCATGGCCGGTGGACCGTGGGCGATGGTTGGTTTTGCCGCTGCTGGGGCTGCGACGGCAAGCCTAAGCTGCCCTGATAAAAGCCCATCTAGAAATAACAACAAGAATAACAGAGATGCACTAGCGGGTAACCGTTCCCCAAATAGCGTAAATGGGCAATGCCGCTGGTAATATTTCTCTGTATATGCCCCTCGCTCAATGGGGGCGATTAAGGCGTCAACTTATGAATAAAGCAAGATACTCGTTAATTTCCATAATCTGGATGCCAGGCTGTTACTTTATTGGCATTAAGTCATCATTGAAAATATTACAACCGGCGACCAGCTACGTGGACTTGATCACGCTGGTTCTTGCTATTATTGGGCTGCGAGTATTCATTTCACTGATAGTCGACACCCTGGGAATATTTAATAAAAACTAACTTCATTTGAACGACACCTTACTGATCAAGGTGTCGTTCAATCTGTCACGACTCAGTACAGGGTTTTCTGCGGTGGCCCGGCGAAGGTCAACGGCCCAATGCTGTTCATGTCCACCTCCACCACCGACGGCCCCGGATAGTTAATCGCCTCTGCCAAGACGCCGCTGAACTGCGCCGCGCTGTCGACCTTCCAGGCTTTCAGCCCCATAGCTTCGGCCACCAAAGTAAAGGCCGGAGTATGCAGCTCGTTATAGTACTGACGACCGGCAAAGTATTTATCCTGAATGCCACGCATCACGCCGTAACCGCCGTCGTTCATAATCAGCAAAGTGATATTGGCCTGCTCCTGCGCCATGGTCGCCAGCTCGCCCAGGCCTAACGCCAACCCGCCGTCGCCCACCAGCCCGACCACCTTGCGCTGCGGGTTAGCGATCGCGGTACCAATCGCCATCGGCAAGCCCATGCCAATCGCCCCGGCCAGCGAGTGAATGTTACACAGCGGCGAAATCGCGCGGAACAAACGGCTGCCCCAAACGCTGCCGGAGACGGTGATATCACGCACCAGCAGCCCATCCTGCGGCAACGCAGCGGCAATGGCGTCGTTTAATTTGGCATATTCCCCCGACTGTTGGCGCAGCGCGCTTTCCGCCTGCTGCACCGCGTGGGCGATTTCGCTATCCCACTCGGCATTGACCTTTTCACCTGGGCTAACTCGGGCAGCCAGTGCTTTAAGCAAGACACCACAGTCGCCGTTGATTTGTTCGTCGGCCAAATAGTTGCGATTGGCCGCCGCCGGATCAATATCAATCTGCACCAATGGGCGCGGCAGCGGCAGCGTCCAGGTACGGGTTTCATTGCTGCGCAGGCGTGAACCGGCCACCAGCGTCAGATCGCACTGCGTCAAGATCGCCTCAATACTCGGCGAATTATGGAACGCACGCAGGCTGCGCGGGTGGCTATCAGGCAGAATGCCGCGCCCGTGGGTGCTGGAGATCACTGCCACACCGGCATCAGCAAGTTTGCGCACCGCCTCAGCGCAGCCCAGCGCACCGCCGCCCAGCCATAACAGTGGGCGTTTGGCCTGTTTCAGCCGCTGATACAGCCGTTCAACCGCGTCGTCACTGGCTGGCGGCAGTGGCGCAGGCATCACCGGCTGGCTCAGCACCGCGCTGGAAACCAGGCTGCTTTGAATATCGATTGGGATCTCTACCGCCACCGGACCGCAAGGCACCGTCTGCGCGTCGAGAATGGCCCGTTGGATCACTGCCACCGCCTGTTCCGCAGAGTTAACCCGATACGCGCGTTTGGAGCAGGCGCGCAGGAAACCCAATTGATCGCGGGTTTCATGAATGAACCCGGCGTCGGCATCCAGCCAGGCTTTTTCCACCTGACCGGTAATGTGCAGCAACGGCGTATTGGCGTTCATCGCCTCGATCATCGCACCGACCGCATTGCCGGCACCGGCACCGGTACTGGTCAAGGCCACGCCCAGACCGGAGAAACGGCCGTGGGCATCGGCCATGGTCACGGCCCCCGCCTCACCGCGTGCCGGCACAAAGCGAATGTTGCCGCGCTGCCCCACCGCATCGGCAATCGGCAGATTATGAATCGAAATGATGCCGTACATCGCCGACACCTCGTACTGTTCCAGAGTCCGGGCTATCGCCTCGCCAACCGTTATTTTCTCGCTCATCATCAGCCTTCTTATATGTTCGTTGTAGGGTACGCACCGTCGCTCAAAACTAATCGCTCCAGCGATTCACCTGATGGCTAAGCGCCAGATACAGGCTTTTTTGCTGCATATAGGCTTTGATGCCGTGCAGGCCCTTTTCGCGGCCCAGACCGCTCTCTTTAAAACCGCCGAAAGGCGTAGAAATGGAGAATGTTTTGTAGGTATTGATCCACACCGTGCCGGTTTCCAGTTGCTCCGCCAGCGCCATAGCCCGTGGGAAATCACGGCTCCAGATACCGGCTGCCAGCCCGTAGACCGAATCATTGGCCTGTTCAATCAACTGCTGCTCGTCGTCGAACGGCAACACCACCAGCACCGGGCCAAAAATCTCTTCCTGACAGGCGCGGGCGCTATTGCTCAGCCCTTCGATGATCGTCGGCAGGTAATAGCTGCCGCCGGCCAGTTGCGGATCGGCCGGGGCTTCACCGCCAATCACTATCCGCCCGCCTTCCTGCTGCGCCAGCGCTACGTAATCCGCCACGCTTTGGCGATGCTTTTGGTTAATCAGCGGGCCGAGATGCACACCCGGCGTCAGTGGATTACCCACCCGCAATCCGGCCGCCAGTTCACTCAGGCGCGCCAGCAGTGGCTGGTACAAAGAACGATGCACAAACAGCCGCGAACCGGCGATGCAGGCCTGACCGGCGGAGCTGAAAATGCCATAGCAGATGCCGCGCGCCGCCTGTTCCAAATCCGCATCTTCCAGCACGATGGTCGGCGACTTACCGCCCAGTTCCAGCGAGGTGGGGATCAGTTTCTCGGCGGCAATGTGCGCCAAATGGCGACCGGTGTTGGTGCCGCCGGTAAAGGAAATCTTTTTCACTAACGGGTGACGGGCCAGCGCTTCGCCAATCACCGAACCTTTGCCCGGCAGCACGCTGAGCAACCCGGCAGGCAGCCCTGCCTGTTCAAACAGCTCCGCCAGTTTTAGCGCCATCAGCGGCGTGGCTTCGGCCGGTTTGAGGATCACCGCATTGCCCGCCGCCAGCGCCGGGGCCACCTTTTGCATTTCACTGGCAATCGGCGAGTTCCACGGCGTAATCGCCGCGATCACCCCCAGCGGTTGATACTGGCTCAGCGTCATCACCTCGGCGCTGCGTTGGGTCGGCAGTTCGCCCTCCAGCACCTCGCAGGCGGCAGCAAAGTAGCGGGCCGTTGCCGCTGCACTGGCCACCAGTCCGCGGGTTTCCGCCAGCGGTTTACCGTTGTCGCGGGTCTGCAACTGCGCCAACTCTTCCTGCTGCGCCATAATCAGATTACTGACGCGGTACAGAATATTGGCGCGCTGATGCGGCACCAGCCCACGCCACTCGGGCGCTCGCCAGGCGCGTTCCGCCGCGGCTACCGCATCATTGACGTCTTCAACGCTGGCGGCACGCAGCTGCGCATTGACGCTGCCATCGGCCGGAAACACCGAGGTCATCTCGTCGCCACGCCCTTCACACCAGCGCCCAGCTACAAAAATCTTTAACTTTTCCATGCTCGCTCCTGCCTTTCAGGCAATAAAGCCACCGTCAACCAGACGGCGGCAGGCTTGTACCGCGCTCAGCGCCGCCAGGGTTGATGTTTTGGGATTGCTCGCCAGCGGGTTGCCGCTCAGCTCAATCTGAAACTCACCGAAATTGCCGCACACCTGTAGCCGGTGGGTATTGCGCCGGGTGGCGGGATCGACCAGTAGCCGCACCCGGGTGGCGTCCATCCCCAGGCCGTTGAGCGCAATGGTCGCAGCCACGTTGGCATTGGCCGGGAACAGCCGCGCCGCCTCACGCGCCGAACCTTCAAAAAACACCTGCGCCTCGCTCACGGCATCAAGATCAATCAATTGCTCCGCCATGCTGCCGCGCCAGCTCGCCGGGCTTTTACAGGCCTGATAGGTGACGCTGTCCAGCCCGCCTTCGCGCGCCGACGCCAGCCCATCCATCCCCGCCACCGCTCCGGACAGGACGATCAACTGGCCCTGGTGCTGCCGACAGGCCTGCTGCAACCGCTGCTGCAGCGCCGCATCCGCCAGCGCCCCGGTGGAGATCACCGCCAACGGCCAGCCGCGCGTCACCACCGCTTCACCAAATTCCGCCACCGCCTGCTGGCTGGCACATTCCAGCACCAGATCCGGCTGTTCAGTACACTGATCCGGGTGGGTTAACGCCTGCACCTGGCCACCGAAGGCACTGTCGATTGCCGCATGATGAGCCGCACGCGCCAGGATCCAGCCCACGCTCACCCCGTCCGGCAAGCGGGAAAGCACTTCTCTGGCCATTGCGCCGTAGCCAATCATCATGATCTTCTTCATCTTTTCAGCCCCTGCGGTTAAAGATGGCGGTTAAAGCCACCGGAGACGTCAAGCGCCGCACCGGTAGTGAAAGACGCCAAAGGCGAAGCCAGGAACAACAGCGCCTGCGCCGGCTCCTGCGGTTTGCCGAGGCGTTTCATCGGGATACCGCGACGTTCGGCAATCGCCGCCGTCCACTGCTCCCAGTTTTGTTCCTTATCGCTACGCTCGTCGAAGCGGCGTCTCCATTGGCCGGATTCCACCATGCCCAGCAGGATCGAGTTGACGCGAATGCCCTTGTCCACCAGCTCTTTCGACAGCGTCAGCGTCATGTTGAGCAGTGCGGCACGCGCCGCCGAGGTGGCGATCATGTGTTCTTCCGGCTGCAATGCCAGCAGTGAGTTCACGCAGGTAATTGAAGCGATATCCGAACGCTCCAGCGCCGGCAAAAACGCCTGCACCGGGTTAATCACGCCGAACAGTTTTAGCTCCGCCTCATGCAGCCAGGCGCTACGTGGCGTCTGGTCAAAATGCGCGACGAATCCCTGGCCGGCGTTGTTGATCAACAGATCCACCCCGCCGAAGTGCGCCGTCACCTGAGCGGCAAACTGCGTCACCTGCGCCTCGTCCAACACGTCGCAGCACAGCGCCAGGATCTCCGCCTGTGGAAACTCATTACGCAGGCTGGCTTCGGCCCCGGCCAGTTTGTCCGGGTTGCGGCCGCAAAAGGCCACCTTCGCCCCTTCCGCCAACAGCAGGCGCAGGGTCTCAAAACCGATGCCCGACGAACCGCCGGTGACCACTGCGACCCGTTGCTCAAGCTGAAAATTCATGGTTGGATTGCTCCCGTAAAGTCCTGCAGATAACGGTTAAATTGCTCCGGCGCATCGAGATAGCTGGCGTGTCCTGCGCCCTCAATCAACCTCAGAGGCGCGTCCTGCTGCTGCGCCAGTATTGCCGCCGCTTCCGGCGGTGTGATCCGGTCGCAGTCACCGCACCACACCTGTAACGGGCCACGGTAACGCGCCAGATGGCGGCCGATATCGTCGTTGGCCAGCATCCAGGCGGCGCTGAGAAAACCTTCCGGATCGAGCTGTTGCATGCCGTTGCGCACCCAGGCGATATCCTGTGGATCCGCGTCATCACGCAGCAGCGCAGCCGCCCGTTGTTCGCCGTAGCCCTGCGGCCCCAGCGTTTCAATCATCTGTTTCCGCTGGCCGTAAACCTGTTGGCGTTTTTCTTCCGGCGCGGTGGCATAGCCCTGGGCCGGATCGGCCAGTACCAGTCCGCACAACCCGTCAGGATGATCCGCAGCATAGGCACTGCCGATCAACGCCCCGAGCGAATGGCCGACGATCAGCGGCTGATCCAATTGCAATTCGGCCACCAGCGCCGCCAGCGCGGCGGCGTAAGCGGTAGCATCCGGCTGGTTCACCGTCAGCGGCAGGCTGCCGCCGTAGCCCGGGGCATCCCAGGCCAGCAGGCGGTGACCATCGGCCAGGCCACGATCGTTAAACTGCTTGATCCACGAGGCCGAACCGGAGCTGATGCCGTGCAGCAACACCACCGGGCGGCCGTGCCCCCGCTTCACGCCAGCTCAGGGTGTAACTCCCGCAGCGCGCCTGCTGACGTTGAACCAGGCCGTTCATCAGTTACGCTTCACTTTGGACAAGGGGTGATCTGCCGGGTAGGTCGGCGTTTCCGGTTTGGCCGTACCGAGCACCACGCACATCAGCGCCTCTTCCTCGCCGTGGTTGAACAACCCACGATAAACACCGGCCGGCACCGAGATCAGATCGCGCTCTTTCAGCTTGGTTTCGTAGTACTCCGTGCCGTCCTGGATCATCAGCGTGATACTGCCCTTCAGCATAAAGAACACCTCTTCCACATCGTCGTGCAGATGCAGCGGGCCTTCGCATTTCGACGGCAGCACCATGGTGGAGAAGGTAAAGTTACCCGCCGGAATGGTATTGGTGTCGTTAACCACTCCGGTTGCACCGGTGCCGATATAACGCATCTGCGCGCGGCGGTATTTCGGGTCGTAGTCAGCCTGGAACTTCAACGCATTCCAGTCATACTTACGGCCTTCAAAGCGGGCGATACGGGATTCCACCCAATGCTCTATCGACTGATCCTGCGGCTTGACGCCGGCTTGTTTCTCAACCTGGGACATGTTGGTACTCCTCTTTTCAATCAATGGGATATCAATATTTCTTCAGCAACGGCAGCAGAATGATGCAGCCGATAAAGGCCATTACCACCAGGAACAGCAAGCCGTTATCCATGTTGCCGGTGGCGGCGATCAGCGCCCCCATCAGCACCGGCGCCAGCGCACCGGCAAAATTACCCAATCCGTTAAAAATACCGCCGGCGGTGGCACTAACCTTGCTACTGGTGGCCTTCGCCAGCAGGGCAAAGATGTTCGGTGCCCCGGCCCCCCCACATAAAGGTGCTGAAGGCCATGGCGGCGATCACGCTGTAGGTGCCCTGCATATGCAGCACCGCGGCCAACCCCAGCCCGGCACCGCACAGCGAGATAAAGCAGGCCAGCGCACGACGATCCAGTTTGTCCGACAGCCAGGCCCCGAGCACTTCACCCAGCAGCATGGCGATAAACGGCAGCGATGACAGATACCCGGCGTGTTCCAGGTGAATACCTTTGCCCTTGATAAGGTAACTGGGCAGCCAGCCGTTCATGCCCCACAGGTAGGTCAGGAAGGCGATGTTAAACAGGCAAATCATCCAGAAATGCGGGTTGCGCAGCAGCTCAAGGCGATGCTGTTTGCGTTCGGCGATGGCCGGTTTTGAAACGGTAGCGGCGGCCGGGCGTGACACATTCAGATGACGCATACCGAACAGCACCAACAGCATTACCGGCAGCGTCAGAAACGCCATAAAGAAGAAGGTGGTCTGCCAGTCAAAAGTGTTGAGGATATATAGCGTGACCGGGAAACCGAGCGCCGCCCCCAGTGGGGTGCCGAGTAGCCACAGCATGGTGGCACGCGCCTGCAGCCGCTGCGGGAAGGCCTGGCGGATAATGGCGTAGGCCATCGGCAGCAGCGGGCCTTCGGCAATGCCGAGCAAAATGCGCAGCGTCATCATGGTGTGATACGAACGGGCCAGGCCCATCAGCACCATCAATACGCCCCACACTACCATCATGCCGATCAACACTTTTACCGGGTTCAGCCGGTCGCCAATGCCGCTGAGCAGCATCGAAGAAATGCCGTACGAGAACAAAAATGCACTCATCAGCAAGCCCAGTCGCGCCGGGTCAAAACTGATGCCCAGCGCCTGCTGGAATTCGCTATCGGAAAACAGTGCCGCGATGCTGATCTTGTCGAAAAATGCCAACAGCACGCAGGCAAACAGCGCAATCGGCACCGACCAGCGCACCCGCTGCTGCGGATTTTCGGCAACGGTTTCCCCCACCCGTCCAGCGCGGGCGTCAATATCTTGCGTAGTCATGAAACGCTCCCGAGGTTACGGGCGTTATTTCAACGCCATCAAAGAAAACTCCGCGTCCGCCAACTGCTGTGGCTCCAACACTCGCCCACTGGCCAGCCAGCGTTTGCCCAGCTTGATGGTGCGTGCATCGTTAAACGCCACCATCTGCACCAACTGCCGGTCGGCATTCAGCGTGAAGAACACCTGTGACTGCGGCGTGCGTCGCACCACGTGATGCACGCCGCCGGTCGGGATGCCGAGGATCTGGATATTGGCGTCGTATTGATCCGACCAAAGCCAGGCCACGTCATCGTAAGGTGAGGCAAAGGCATCCAGCATCGCGCAGGCGGTGCTGATCGCCTGATTCTGCGCATAGGCCCAGGATTGCAGGCACAGACCCAGCGTCGGGTGGCGAGCTACGTCTCCGGCGGCGAAGATCGCCGGGTGACTGGTGCGTCCCTGGCCGTCAACCACGATGCCGGCGTCAACCTTCAGCCCGGCGCTATGCGCCAGTTCCAGATTCAACTCCACGCCGATCCCCACCACCACCAGATCAAACTCCTGAGGATCGCTGCTGTCACTGCCGATCCAGGCGCTGCCGCCACGATCTTCGAGTTGGATGTCACCGCAGCCGCAATGCACCGTTACGCCCTGCTGCTGATGCAGTTCAAGCAACGCCTGGGAGACGTCCGCACCCACGCTGCGCATGCACAATGCAGGCTGGCGCTCGAATACCGTCACCTCAGCCCCGAGACGCCGTGCCGAAGCGGCGATCTCCAGGCCAATCCAACCGCCGCCGACGATGGCAAGCCGGCGGCAACCCTGCAGCGCCTGACGCAGTCGGGTCGCATCGTCCCAGGAGCGCAGCGTCATAACGCGCGGATGACTGGCCCAACGGGCGTCCGGCAGACGCGGTCGCCCACCGGTAGCGATCAGCAGTTGATCAAACTGCAGCCGTCGGCCGTCGCTGAGAGTGACAATTTGTTGCTGTGCATCAATGGCTTCGGCACGCAACGGGCGACACCAGTTGATGTTTAACCCGGCCACCACCTGCTCACTGAACAGCCGGCTGAGCGGCGCATTGCCGTCCAGCAACGCCGCCTTGGAAAGCGGTGGACGTTCATAAAAGTCATAGGGTTCGTCACTGACCACCGTCAGCTTGCCGGTGTAGCCACGGTCACGCAGCGTTTTCGCTGCCCAACCCCCGGCCTGCCCGCCGCCGATGATCAGGATGCCCGCCGATTCTGGCTGGCTCATAACGCCTCCGGCTTTTTATGCTGGCGACGTGTATCGTGGTCGATACCGCCTTCCACTGCCCACTCGGTGAACGACACCAGTGAGTGCTCCAGCTCGCGTGGCTGCCAGTTTTCGGTCAGATAATCGTCGTTGGTGTAGTACTCAAACGCCCCGCCGGTCGGGCTGTTGACGTACCAGAAATAGGCCGAGGAGATTGGGTGGCGGCCGGGGCCGATAAAGGTGCTCCAGTTCTCTTTGTTCATGGCAATGCCGCCGCCGATCACCTCGTGGATGTCGCGTACGGTAAAGGCCACATGATTCAGGCCGCGTGGACGATTAGGCAATTTCAGCAGGAACAGGTTGTGATGGCCGCCGCGTGCCTGAGTTCGCAGGAATACTGCGCGGTCGATATAACGATCCGACACCTGGAACCCCAGCACTTCACAGTAGAAGCGCTCGGTCGCCGCCAGATCCTCGACGAAGAACACCACGTGGCCGATATTGATCGGCTGCGCCTGGGCATACACCGGGCTGGGCTGATCGATGCGGCGCACGTCGCCCCACTGGTTGATCGGCGATACCGGCAAATCAACTTCCCGCTGCCGGCTAACGCAAAAGCGCACCGTCATACCGTTCGGATCAAGGCACTCAAGTTCTTCCCCGACCAGGCGGAAACCCGGCATCTGCGCCAGCAATGGCTGCAACGCCGCCAATTCGGCCGGGCTGCCAACGCCCCAGGTCATGCGGCGCAGGGTCGAACCGCCCTCAAATGCCGCGGGTAAAGCTTCGCTCTGCAACGGATGCAGCACCACGCGCGCCCCGCTCAGGGTAGTGAATTCGCGCTGGGTTTCGCCCCAGTGCTGTTGCGCCGCCAACAGGCCAAAGTCCTGCATGAACTTTTCGCAGGTTGGCAGATCTTCGACGCCAAATTCCAGTTTTTCGATTCCGATTACGCTCATTAAGTGTGCCTCACGTTCTCGTTGAATGCTGTTTTCAGGCATGATCGAACCCAGGCCCCTGTTTGCCATGAGCCTTATCCCTGCCTGAGTAAAAGAGTCGGTGTCGTCAGTTAACCGGCGTTAGCCTGTGGCGGTGCGCCCAGGAAGCCGGAGATTTTCACTGCGGCGTCCCGCACCTCCATGCGTAACCGCTCGCGATCCGCTTTTGGGATCTCATCGGACGGCACCATAATGCTGATCACGGCCTCAACCCGCTGCTCGCGGTTGAAGATCGGGTAGACGATAGAGGAAATACCGTGGCGGAAAAACGACTCGCCGATCACATAGCCGCGCGCCTTGTCCTGCTGCACCATTTGCCACAGCGTTTCGCGATCCGCCGGGGTGCCCGGGCCGCTACCCGGCAGCTGTTCCTGCGGATACAGCAGTTCGAACTCTTCGCGGGTGGCGCTGGTCAGCAACATGCGGCCAAGCGAAGTTTGGTGCACCGGCAAGCGGGTGCCGACGCTGACCTGGTTGATTTGCGAACCGGCGGCGCTGACGCGGGCGATGTAGATCACATCGCGTCCATCACGGATCGCCAGATGACTGCTGCACTGGCTGCGATCGCGCAGTTGTTCTATTACCGGCTGACCGGCCTGCGCCACGTCCAGTGAGGCAATATATTCAAAGCCCAGGCGCAGTACCTTGATGCCCAGCGAGAAAGTGTTGGTGCGTGGATTGCGCTCCAGAAAGCCCAGATGCTCCAGCGTTTGCACCACGCGATAGGCGGTAGCTTTTGGCATATCGACCAGGCGATGCAATTGGGCAAAGGTCATTTCCTTATGTTGCTCGCCAAACGCCAGCAACAGTTGCAATCCGCGATCCAGTCCTGGGATCAGATATTTACACCCTTGGTCGTCTGCCATGTGCTGCTCCTGGCTAATTGAATATTGATTAGTTAAAGACGAAGCCGCCGTTAACCGGCAACAACTGACCGGTCACGAAGTTTGCCAACGGTGACAGCAGATAGAGCACCGTGCCGTTGACGTCGTCAGGATGCTGCGCCCCGGCCAAGGCCCGGCCCTGCTCGTACAATTGGTGACGCTCGGCAGGCACGTATTCCGTGGCCTCCACCCGCGTCAGGCCCGGTGCGATGGCATTGACGCAAATGCCCTGCGGGCCCAGCTCACGCGCCATCGAGCGGGTCATCGAGATAATCGCCCCTTTGCTGGCCACATAGGCCATTAAGCGCGGTGCGCCCCATAGCGCGGTATCCGAAGCCACGTTAACGATCTTGGCATGCGGGGTTTGAGCCAGCAGCGGTACCGCCGCCTGGCTCACCAGCCAGGTGCCGCGTACGTTAACCTGCATCACCCGATCCCACAGATCGATGTCGTATTCCATCATGGTTTTACCGCCGACGCCGGTGGCCAGGGCCGCATTGTTCACCAACCCGTCAACGGCCCCGCCTGCGGCGATGACGTTAAACGCGGCGCTGATCGAGGCAGGATCGGCCAGATCGATAACCTGGCTTTCGACCTGAGCACCTTGCTCGCACAGGCTGGCGGCAGCGTCTGCCAATTCATCCGCCAGAATATCGCACATCACCACCTTGGCACCGGCGGCGGCAATAGCGGCGGCGAAACTACGCCCCAGCCCGCGTGCAGCGCCGGTCACCACAATACGTTTCCCCGTCAGCAGGCCGTTCACTGCGCAGCCTCCAGTTCACTGAGCCGTGCCAGCTGTTTCTGCGCCTCTTTTTGCATCATGCGGCGCAGGCGAGATAGCCCGACGTCATGCTGATACAGATATTCACGGCCACGCGCGTTCGGTGCCATGTTTTCCAGCACGATGCGATCCTGCTCCAGGACGTCCCAGTGCAAGGATTCCAGGCGGTTGCGGTACATAAAGCGCCACATGTCACGCTGCCAGTCTTTCACCTTGCGGATCCGCCAGAAGAACACCCGGCAGTGATCCTTGTCTTCCGGTACCACCATGCCGATGATCCAGAAGTGGCCGCCCGGTCCAAAGCGTTTTTTGTACGGGATCGACAGGCGCATCCAGTAGGCGCCGCTGCTGCCGAACTCTACCCAGTCAAAGTTCACGCCGATCTGGCCATTCTTCTTAAAGATGAAACCGCTGTCGGTCGGCTCCAGCGCCATATCCGCCTTGCGATCCCCTTCCGCCATTGAGTGCGACGAGGAATGCAGGTAGGTGCCGTGCATCGGATCCATCACGTTTTCCAATGCGTACTGGTAATTACAGTCCCAGCTGGCGGTGCACAGGAAGTTGCTGTAGGCCGCTTCGTCCGCCAGTTCCGGCGGGAAGGTCAGTTCGGCCGGTTCTTCATCTGCGGTCACGCCGAAATAGAGGAACACCGCGCCGTAGGCCTCTTTGGCCGGATAAGAACGCAGGCATTTTTGCCCCACCAGCGGGCAACGATCGACCGCCGGCACGTCTTTAACCGTACCGTCACCGCCGACTTCCACGCCGTGATACCAGCAGGCGATGCGATCGCCCAGGTTCCAGCCCATGGAAAGCCGCGCTCCGCGATGCGGACAGCGATCTTCCAGCGCGTGGATCGCGCCTTCGCCGTCACGCCACACCACGATTTGCTGCTCCAGGCGCGTAATGCCGACCGGGTTATTGCCAATTTCCCAACTGGCCAGCACCGGATACCACATGCCGCGCAGCCCCTGATCGAGATAGTCCTGCAAGGCTTGTGCGGAGGATGTTGTGTTTGCTGTCATTGTCTTCTCCTGGGTGTGGATCAGAAACCGTTAACGTGCAGGAATTCGCGGAACGCCGTCTCATTCCACGGTTGGCCGTTGCGATCAAACAGGCGACGCTGATTAAGCGCACTGACGATCTGCTCCAACTCTTCCGCACCCTGATCGAAGATCTCTTCCAACGCCGTCACCAGAGCAGTTTCAAAACCGTCCGGCACCCGGGCACGGTTCTGCCAGATGACGTTTTGGAATTGGCCTGGTTGGTGAATTTGACCGTTGCCGCCTTCGCGCGCCGGGATCACCTGTTGGGTGTCCGGCAGCCAGGGATTGAAATCGGTGATGTGCTGCATGATTACTCCTCCGCAATAAAGGTGATTTGGATTTGATTGTCTATCACCCGGGTGGCATAGGTTTGCAGATCGCGGCCGCCTGGCTCACGCAGACACTGGCCGGTACGCACGTCGAACAATGCTTCGTGCAACGGACACTCGACCTTACCGTCATCAACAAACCCCTGGCTGAGCAAGGCATAGGCATGTGGGCAAACGTCTTCCAGCGCGTAATAGTTGCCGTCGATCAGATACACCCCGACTTCTTTCCCTTCCACGTTGGCGGAGAAAGGAAAATCTTCTTTCACCTGAGACACTTCACACACTTTCTTCCAGCTCATTGCTTCTGTCCTCTATCTGATTGTTTCATATATGAAACTCAGTTTCTTATTTAATACAACCACTATAAGTCTGGTGAAACTTTCGTCAAGAGAGCAAAGCGGCAATTGTTAATGGAAAGTTGTTTAAACATGACAAATGCGGAGAGGATCACGAAAAAATGCACCGATATGAAAAACTGATGAACATTGTGCTTTTCATCACAAATTCATGGCAAAAAACAGGTTGATCTGGCTGAGGCAATGAGAGTAAAAGTTCTCTCTCACTGACTAATCACCCTTTTAAATAACAATAAATTTACATTTAGATGACTCAGCCCTGCTTTTCAGCACTGTGAAATCAGCGGGTTAGTTCTCTGCTGCCTGAATTCTTTAACCACCCACCAAAGGAGCGCAGATGGAGCGCATTGTGCAACAACGTCAACGCTGGTTCGGGGTTGTGGCCCTGCTGTTTTTGATCGTCATCGCCTATGCCGATCGGGTCAATATCGCCGTGATGCTGGTTAACCCCGACTTTCTGCAGCACTTTCAGCTCGGGGGAAACCGTGCGCATCAGGGCATGCTGATGACGGTGTTTTTGCTCGGTTACGGGCTTTCCGCCATGCTGCTGACGCCGTTTCTGGAAACCCTGATGGGTTATCGCCGTGCGCTGACGCTGAGCATTGTGCTATGGGCGTTGCTCACCGCCGCCTCGCCGCTGGCAGGGTCGCTGCTGCTGTTATTTGCGGTGCGCGCATTGTTGGGTGCCAGTGAGGGCCCGTTGTTCTCGCTGAAAACCATGTATATCGGCGATCACTTCGCTGCCGATGAGCGCGGCAAGCCCAATGCGGTCAGCACTCTGGGCGTCTCGCTGGGGCTGGTGATTGGCTTTCCGCTGGTGAGCTTCCTGATGGCGCACTTCGGCTGGGCGGTTTCTTTCTATCTGCTGGCGCTGATCAACCTGTTGCTGGGGCTGGCGTTGGTACGGCTGTTTATCCATCCCGCCGCATTGCCGCCGCGTGCCGTTGACCCAAGACCGATCCTGCAACGCGTTTGGGATACTTTTACCCTCGCCTGGCGCACCCCGATGCTCGGCTGGATCATGCTTATCGAGATCGCCACCCTCAGCTATCTGTGGGGATCCAGCTCCTGGCTCCCGGCCTACCTGACCGACGAGAAAGGCTTTTCCATCAAACAGATGGGCTGGATGGCCTCCTTGCCGTTTATCGTCAGCATTGCCTCTAAATATCTCGGCGGCGTACTGCTTGATCGCATCCGCCCTTATCAGGCACCGCTGATTTTCGCCTTTGGCGGTGCAGCGACGGCACTGTGCATCTATGGCGTGATGCATAGCGAACAGCTCGGCTCGATAGCCTTCTTCCTGCTGGCGGCCAATGCCTGTTGGGGCGCTCAGGGAGCCGCGATCCCGACGCTGTTGCAGCATTATGCGCAGCCGCAGGCCGTCGGCAGCGCCTATGGGCTGATTAACGGCATCGGCAATATGTTCTCGGCGTTTGTACCTATGATTATGGGCATGGTGATGGCCAGCCAGGGCAAGGTGTCTTCGGGGTTTGCGGTGCTGATTGTGTCGCAGGTAGTGACACTGTTGGCAGGCGGCGTGCTGTTCAGCCGGATGCTGATGACGCGTGAGGCAAGGCGGGCGTAAAAGGGTCGGGGCAGATAACGCGCCCCGACTCATATTCATGTTACTGCGGCTTAACGCCCTTTCTTTTTACGGCCAGGCTGAGCGAAGCGCTTACGCGCAGGAGCACCTCCGGCTGGCTTTTCGACGCTTTTCGGCGCACTGGCGGGCTTTTTCGCCGCCGGTTTGGCTTTCTTCGCCGGCTTGGCTTCCGAGGAAGAGCCTTCGATCGATTTGAACAGCTCGACCAGCTCATCGTCGGTTAGGTCGCGCCATTCACCCGGAGGCAACCCGGCCATGCCCACATTCATAATGCGGGTACGCTCCAGCTTGGTCACCTCATAGCCGAAATGCTCGCACATACGGCGGATCTGGCGGTTAAGCCCCTGCACCAGCACGATGCGAAACACAAATGGCGCTTCTTTCTTCACCTTGCACTTTTTGGTAACCGTACCCAGCATCGGCACACCGGCCCCCAGACCACGAATGAAGTCATCGGTTACCGGTTTGTTGACCGTGACCAGATACTCTTTCTCGTGGTCGTTGCCCGCCCGCAGGATCTTGTTCACCAGATCGCCGTGGTTGGTGAGGAAGATCAGGCCCTGTGAATCTTTATCCAATCGCCCGATCGGGAAGATACGGGTGCTGTGATTGACGAAATCGACAATATTGTCTTTCTCGCCTTCTTCCGTGGTGCTGACAATACCGACTGGCTTGTTCAACGCGATAAAGATCAGATTGTCTTCATTACGCGGTTCAATCAGCTGACCGTTGACCTTGACGACGTCGCCTGGGAACACCTGATCGCCAAGCGTCACGCGCTTGCCATTGATAAAAACATTGCCTTGTTCGATATAACGATCGGCATCGCGGCGCGAGCAAATACCGCTCTCGCTTATATATTTGTTGAGACGTGTGGAAGGTTTGGTCAGCATGCTTTCTCCATGGACTCTGGCCTCTGAAAGGCCAGAGTTTTAGCTGTTACTGTTTAAGATTGCTTTTTGGCAGCCTGCAGATACAGCATTTCCAGGCCCAGGGTCGCCGCAGCCAGCGCGGTGATCTCGGACTGATCGTAGGCCGGTGCCACTTCCACCACGTCCATACCCACGATGTTCAGTGATTGCATGCCGCGAACCAGTTTCAGCGCGCGATCGGAGGTCAGGCCGCCGATCACCGGCGTGCCGGTGCCCGGTGCGAACGCCGGATCCAGACAGTCGATATCGAAGGTCAGGTAGACCGGCATATCGCCGACGATCTGTTTGATCTGGGCCAACAGGTCGTCCGCGCTGCGATCGTTAACCTGCGCAGCATCCAATACGGTAAAGCCGTTGTCGTGATCGTATTCGGTACGGATACCGATCTGCACCGAGTGTGTTGGATCGATCAGGCCTTCGTTCGGCGCATGGAAGAACATGGTGCCGTGGTCGTATTGGCTGCCGTTGGCGTAGGTGTCGGTATGGGCATCGAAGTGCACCAGTGCCATTTTGCCGAAATGTTTGGCGTGCGCACGCAACAGTGGCAACGTGACGAAGTGGTCGCCGCCGAATGAGAGCATACGTTTACCGGCCGCCAGCAGTTTTTCCGCGTGCGCCTGCAGGTTGTCGCTCATGCTCTGAGCATCACCAAAGTTGAACACGATGTCGCCACAATCGACGACGTTCAGACGATCGCGCAGGTCAAAGTTCCACGGCCAGCGGTTGCCTTCCCATGCCAGGTTGGTGGAAACCTGACGGATCGCCGCAGGGCCATGACGGCCACCGGCGCGGCCGGAGGTTGCCATGTCAAATGGAATGCCGGTGATGACCCACTCTGCATCGCTGTCGTAAGGCATAAAGTTCAGCGGAAAGCGCAGGAAACCAAAGGCGTTGGACACTAAAGAATTATCGGACTTATGGCCTAAGGTACTCATAGTAAACCCTCATATTTCAACGTTTCACCTGTTGAAAAATCACACAGGCGCTGGCAAAAAAAAATCCCTCCCGCGTCGTTAGCCCGACGAGAAAGGGATCCATTCGAAATCTGTTTAGTACTGCTGATACGGCAGATTATCGCCGTATTTGGTTCGCGCTTCAAGAGCGCGCATCATCATCCCGACTGCTCGTCGTCACCCAGTATAGACCCTGCATCCTTCAGGCATGTGAACGTCGCCGCTCGCCGACACTTCGAGCTTTGTGATTTTGATCCCTTTACCTGGCGGATAAATCATTTAAGTTCATTACATCGACCAACTTTATTAATAATACAAAATAGAACATTCATCCCATTAATAAATAAAAAATCAAACTGATATATGAAACGGAATTAATCAAAACCATGTTTAACATCATGCCAATGAGCTACAAACGAAGCATTAAAAATAAAAAAAGGCCGGACATCAGGGAGATGCCCGGCCTTTCAGTTCGGCTCTACTTATTCATCTTCTAAATAAGTATAACCGTATAAACCGGCTTCGAACTCTTCCAGGAACTGCGCCTGCAGTTCGCTGTCCAGATCGGTTTCTTTCACCTGATCGCGGAATTTGGCCAGCAGCGCGGTAGGATCGAGCTGCACGTACTCCAGCATGTCGGCAACGGTATCGCCTTCATCGGACACTTCGCTTTCTACCGTGCCGTCAGGGAAGACAAACACGTCAACCGAGGCGGTATCACCGAACAGGTTGTGCATGTTGCCCAGAATTTCCTGATAGGCACCGACCATAAAGAAGCCCAGCGCCGGCGGGTTTTCCGGATCGTACGGTGGCATTGGCATGGTGGTCGCCACGCCGTCACCGTCGATGTAGTGATCGATGGTGCCGTCAGAGTCACAGGTGATGTCCAGCAGCACCGCGCGGCCTTCCGGCGGCTTGTCCAACCCTTCCAGCGGCAGCACCGGGAACAGTTGATCGATACCCCAGGCGTCCGGCATTGACTGGAACAGCGAGAAGTTAACGTAGAACTTGTCCGCCATACGCTCTTGCAGTTCGTCGATGATAGGACGGTGGGCGCGGTTGCTTGGATCCAACTGCTGTTGGATTTTGTTGCAGATGTTCAGGTACAGCTGCTCGGCCCAGGCGCGCTTGGTCAGATCCAGCATGCCGTGAGCGTACTGAGTGTGAACATCATGCAGGTCCATCTGGCTGTCGTGCAGCCATTCGCGCAGCGAGCGACGGTTTTCCGGCTCGTTCAATTCTTGCCAGGTTTCCCACATGCTTTCCAACGCGCGCGGCGCGTCTTCTGCCGGCGGCAATGGCTCGCTGAATTCGTTGCGTTCAACGCCAATCACGTTAGATACCAGCACCGTATGGTGCGCAGTGACCGCACGGCCGGATTCGGTGATCACCGTCGGGTGCGGTAAACCGTGTTCATTACAGGCGTCGCCGATACCCCAGATTACGTTGTTGGCGTATTCGTTCAGGCCATAGTTCACCGAGCAGTCGGACTGCGAACGGGTGCCTTCATAATCCACGCCCAGACCGCCGCCCACGTCGAAGCACTGGATGTTAACGCCCAGCTTGTGCAGTTCAACGTAGAAACGTGCAGACTCGCGCACGCCGGTAGCGATATCGCGGATATTGGCCAGTTGCGATCCCAAGTGGAAGTGCAGCAGTTGCAGGCTGTCGAGACGACCCGCTTCGCGCAGGGTTTCCACCAGCTTCAGCACCTGAATGGCTGCCAGACCGAACTTGGATTTTTCGCCACCGCTCGACTGCCATTTACCGGAACCTTGTGACGCCAGACGCGCACGCACACCCAGACGCGGTACCACGTTCAGACGTTCAGCTTCTTCCAGCACCATGTTGATCTCGGACATCTTCTCGATCACCAGGTACACCTTGTGCCCCAGTTTTTCGCCGATCAGCGCCAGACGGATGTATTCACGGTCTTTATAACCATTACAGACGATCACCGAACGGGTCATGCCGGCATGCGCCAGCACCGCCATCAGCTCGGCTTTGGAGCCGGCTTCCAGCCCCAGCGGTTCGCCGGAGTTGACCAGGGACTCAATCACGCGACGGTGCTGATTCACTTTGATCGGGTAAACCAGGAAATAACCGCCTTCATAGCCGAACGATTCACGCGCGCGTTTGAACGCGGCATTGATCGAACGCAGGCGGTGCTGCAGGATCTGCGGGAAACAGAACAGCGCCGGTAAACGCAGGCCATCTTTTTGGCGTTGTTTTACCAAATCGGCCAGGTCGACACGTGCCTGCGGGACGTCTGGATCCGGGCACACGCTGATGTGGCCCAGTTCATTGACGTCATAATAGTTGTTGCCCCAGTAGGCGACGTTATAAGTGCGCAGCATCTTGCTGGCATCACGGTCATTCATAGCAACCTCCTGCATGGAGCGCAAAGATATAGATTCGCCCGTTGCTGACGGACGGTGAATCAATAGATCATCAGACATTACTCGCCTCACATCCCGTACTGACGATACAGTCAGCCACTATCGCAGCTACAACCCGCGAGAACAACCCAACAAACCGCCCTTGCGGCAGCGAATAAAACTGCCGTTCGCGGTCAGCGATCGGTTTATTACTCATATAATTGTAAGACACCCTGTTCAAACCTCGTGAATCGGGTCAAGAAACATCCCACAGGAAGGCTGCAGGCTACCCTTGTTCAGTTCTTCAGACGACCGTTAACCGGCCCGAGAATCCTGAGTAGCGCCCAGGTGTTTATCACACCTGAAAGGTGGTGTAGAGACAAGACGGGAGATAGCAAAAGAATGTGCGCCAGAACGGCACTGTTGCTGAGAACCAACAACCGGTAGACAACGGATCATTAATCCAACCACCTCCACGCACGCCGCCCACAATGAACGACCGAGCCTCTATTAATAGTGTAAGAACGTGACCGTTCTATGAAGCGGCGACGCCAAAAGCGGCGTCTGCGGCTGACCATCAGGCGACTAACGGGAGCGTCACAGAAATTTACAACTTCTTGCCCCACGCTGTGCATCAAATGAGCCGCGCGCGCAGTTTATACCGATAACACGGGGAAAATGCAAAATGAAAATTTGCCGGAAACTGTTTCAAGCGATGAAAATGGCGTCGCCGGCTTTGCGCAAAAGAGCGAAATGGCAAAAAAATACTGGCAATCCGGCCAAGGCCTGACCTAAAATAGACGTCCAGATGTTAATCCATCTATACTGATTAACGAAGAAACTGCTTAACGGCTTTGCCTGAGGGGCGTTGCAGGATGCATCTCGCGCCATCAGCGGAAGACCCTTCGCTTTGATGCCGGATCTCCAGCGCTGTGCAGTAATTTCTAACCCGTCTTATGCAAGGTAACGAACACAATGGCTAAACACCTTTTCACGTCTGAATCCGTCTCTGAAGGACATCCTGACAAAATCGCCGACCAGATCTCCGATGCCGTTCTCGACGCCATCCTGGAACAGGATCCTAAAGCACGCGTAGCCTGCGAAACCTACGTGAAAACCGGCATGGTGCTGGTCGGCGGTGAAATCACCACCAGCGCCTGGGTAGATATCGAAGAAATCACCCGTAAAACCGTGCGTGAAATCGGCTATGTTCATTCAGATATGGGTTTCGACGCCAACTCTTGTGCCGTACTGAGCGCCATCGGTAAGCAATCCCCGGATATCAATCAGGGTGTCGACCGTACCGATCCGCTGGAACAGGGTGCCGGCGATCAGGGCCTGATGTTTGGCTATGCCACCAACGAAACCGAAGTGCTGATGCCTGCACCGGTAACCTACGCACACCGTCTGGTGCAGCGCCAGGCCGAAGTGCGCAAGAACGGCACTCTGCCATGGTTGCGTCCGGATGCAAAAAGCCAGGTCACCTTCCAGTACGACGACGGTAAAATCGTTGGTATCGACGCGGTCGTGCTGTCCACTCAACATTCCGAAGATATTTCTCTCAAAGACCTGCAAGAAGCAGTGATGGAAGAGATCATCAAACCGGTTCTGCCTACCGAATGGTTGAGCGCCGGCACCAAATACCACATCAACCCAACCGGCCGTTTCGTTATCGGTGGCCCAATGGGCGACTGCGGTCTGACCGGACGTAAAATCATCGTTGATACCTACGGCGGCATGGCTCGTCACGGCGGTGGTGCATTCTCCGGTAAGGATCCGTCCAAGGTTGACCGTTCAGCAGCCTACGCAGCGCGCTACGTAGCAAAAAACATCGTTGCTGCCGGCCTGGCTGACCGCTGTGAGATCCAGGTTTCCTACGCTATCGGCGTAGCAGAACCGACTTCCATCATGGTGGAAACCTTCGGTACCGAGAAGATCCCTACCGAGCAGTTGACCCCTGCTGGTGCGCGAGTTCTTCGATCTGCGTCCATACGGCCTGATCCAGATGATGGATCTGCTGCAGCCGATCTACCGCGAAACTGCTGCCTATGGCCACTTCGGCCGTGAGCACTTCCCTTGGGAAGCCACCGACAAGGCAGCCCTGCTGCGCGATGCCGCCGGCCTGAAATAAGCCCGGGTATCGGAAGTGAAAACGGCGAGCCTGGTGCTCGCCGTTTTGTTTTTATCGGATGGGTGTTCATGGATCAACGCACAAACAACCAACAGGCGGGAGCAACACCCCCGCCGTTGGGTTGCCTTACCCTTTGGATTCGTAAGCCAGAATGGCTGCAACTTCCGTGTCGCCCAGCTTGATGCGCAATTCGCACAGCGAACCGCGGGTGATCCACATAAGCGCAATAAGCGTCATGCAGATAATCATCAGCCTTGGAACTATCCGTCCCTGCTGCATTTTTGACCTCCTTTTCCTTGCCTCTCGGCAGGTAAGAAGCTAACCTAACGTTCTCTGGCGTTAGAGTTGGCCTCGGGTTGATGTATATCGACACGGGGCTTTTCTCTTTCTATCCCTTGCGTATGCTCAGGACGAAAGATCCAGAGCACCCGCGCGCAGTATATTCACCTATCCCCTGGTTTCGGCGTCCCTTTCCGCGCTAAATTTCGTTTCTGCGCAACGTTGCGCAAAGCGCTGCAACAGTCTGTAAATACAAAAAAACAAGGCCCAGCAATGCTGAGCCTTTGAGAGCAAAAACCGGAGTCGCCGGGTCGTTTACGAGGTTTGCTTGCGCAACAGGTAAACGAAATACGGCGCGCCGATAAAGGTCGCCAGCAGCCCGGCGGGTATTTGGTACGGGAACATCACCATGCGTCCACACCAGTCAGCAAACACCATCAGCAGCCCACCCAGTAGCCCGGCAATCACCATCTGCGGTAACGCACGGCGGAAACCCAACATCCGTGCCATATGCGGTGCCATCAGGCCGATAAAGCTCAATGGCCCTACGGTCAGCGTTGCCATGGCAGTCAGCGTGGCGGCCAGCAGCAGAATACTCAAGCGCACCGGCGTCAGGGCAATGCCCACCGAACGGGCAGTGGCACTGCCGAGTGGCAGGATGCTGAGCCAACGACGACACAGCGGCGCCAACGCAATCAGCGCAAGCGCAATGACCGCCGTTCGCACCGCCTGCTCCGGCGTCACCGAATAGGTGGAGCCGGAAATCCAGGTCAGCAGCCCACCGGTGCGTGGATCGCCACTGGCCAGCAGCAGGAAAATGGTAGTGGTAAACGCCGTGCTGAGCGCAATACCGGCCAGCAGCATACGCTCGGTGGAGAAGCCTCCGCGCCCGGCGGCAATCATGATCACCAGCAGGGTTCCCGCGGCGCCCAGGCTGCCTGCCGGCAACAACCAGACAAAGGCATCACCCGGAACTATCAGCAGCATCATCACCACGCCAAAGGCGGCTCCCGAGCTGATACCCAGGACTTCCGGGCTGGCCATTGGGTTACCGGTCAGTTTTTGGATTAGGGTCCCTGCCACCGCCAACATCATGCCCGCGGCCAGTGCCGACAATACCCGAGGCCAGCGCCACGGCAGCAATGACTCCAGCTGGGCACCCTGGCTCCAGTGCCAGCCGGCAGCGTTTTGGCCAAACATCAGCGCAACGGCAATTCCGGCCAACAGCACCGCCCCTGCCAGCGTCACCCACACCACCAAGTGGCCACGTTCGGCCGGTACCTTATCGCCCAGGTTCATCGGCGGTGGTGTCGAAGCACTACGCAGGCGCGGTAGCAACCATAACAACAGTGGTGCACCAAACAGCGCGGTAGCCGCACCGGTCGGCACTTCTCGCCATACCTGCGTCAGCCAGATCATCACCTGATCGGTTAACCACAACAGCAGAGCCCCCAGCAGCGGTGCCAACATCATGCGGTGCGCCAACCGACGCGCCCCCAGCATTTTAGCCATCAGCGGAGCAAACAGGCCGATAAAACCAATCACCCCAACGGCATTCACCAACATGGCGCTGAAGATAATTGCCACTGCCAGCGCGCAGAAACGCGCCATCGACAGCCCGAGCCCAAGATTGCGTGCCACGCCATCATCCAGGCCCAGCAGCGTCAGTGGGCGCAGCAGCAGCACCGCCAACAGCCCGGCCACCAGCAGGCGCGGCAGAATAAACTGTACGTTGCTCCAGTCTTGCTGATTCAGCGCTCCGGTACTCCACAGGAACACCCCCTGCAGCTGATCGTAATTGAACAACGCCAGCAGGCTGTTGACCGCACCGCAGTACAATCCCAGCACCAGCCCGGCCAGGATCAGCGTCACCGGCGACATGCGTTTGCCCCAGGCCACGCCGAACACCAGTCCACCGACCACGACCGCCCCCGCCATGGCGGCCAACTGGCGAGTCAACTCGCCGCCGGGCAACATCCACAGCGTAGCGACAGTCAACCCAAGCTGGGCACCGGCGGAAACGCCAAGCGTTGCCGGCTCCGCCAGCGGATTGCGCAAAACCTGCTGGAACAGCACGCCGACCAATCCCAGCCCGGCACCGGCCAACAGAGAGACCGACAGCCGCGGCAACAGGCTATAGTGGAACAGCATTTGCTGCACATCGTCGATGTTCGGCGCCATCAGCGCCTGCCCCCATAATGCCCAGGGCAGTTGTTGCAACAGGTTGTAGAGAGTCAGACCGCCAGCCGCAGCCAACAACAGCAGTACCAGCGTCAGCGGAAATGCCCGGATGCGCGCGCTCATGAATAACTCTCCTGCGCCTGCTCCAGCAGATGACAGAAGCGCATCGCCGACAGCGTTGCCCCGTAGAACCACACCGCCGGTACCTGGCGCAATTGATTCTGCCGCACGAAAGGTAATGCCTGCCACAGCGGGGTGGAACTGACTTTCTTCAACATTTCCTGATTACCGTGGTCGAGATAAATCGCCCGCGCACTTTTCACCACCGCCAGGCGTTCAATCCCCACCACTGCCGTGCCCCAAAAGTTGGTTTCCCCTTCCCAGGCATTGATTATTCCAAGCTGATCCATCACTTCCTGGAACAGGCTTTTCTGGCCAATGACCAGCGCATGGCGAGTGTCGATCAGTGAAAACATCAGCAATGGCCGTGTGGTATATGAATGCAGACGCTGACGCGCATCCTGAAGAAAGCGGTCAAACTGAGCCAAATGCTGCACCGCCCGGGTTTCCAGCCCCAACCGCTGCGCCAAAGCCTGCAGTGACTGCCTGGCCACCGTCAGCGGCTTGCCGCTGCCGTCGTTGAAGCTAAAGCTCATTGAGGGCGCTATCGGCTCCAGCTTTTGCGGCGTGGGGCCATAGCCTTTCGACAGCAACATCAGCGATGGCTGAAGCTGCTGTAACAGCTCGAGGTTAGGTTCGGTGCGCTGACCGACATCAATCACCGAGGCCGGCAACTTTGGCTCTTCCACCCACAGGTTGTAGTTATGGATATCAGCGACCGCCAGCGGGGTAACCCCCAGCGCCAACAGCAGCTCAATCGGCAGCCATTCCAGCGCCACAATACGCGCAAGGTCAGGCGGCGTGGCTGCGGCTTGTCCCGGCAAAGAAAACAACAAGGGTGACAGCGCCATTGCCGTCAACAGGCGTCGGCGAACGGCGTCATAGTGAAAATCGGAGGAATCAGGCATCAGTAGACAAAACTCACCGGCGCACCGCCGCTTGGATGTGGCAGCGTTCCCATAGGAATACCGTAAATTTGTTCCAGCACCTCGCCCTGCATCAGATCCAGTGGGCTGCCCTGGGCAATCATCTCACCGCCGCGCAAGGCCACCAGATGGTCGCAGTAGCGCGCCGCCATATTGATATCGTGCAGTACCGCAATCACCGTCAGGCCACGTTGTCGGCTCAGCTGCTGGATCAGCGCCAGCACCTCAACCTGATGAGCGATATCCAGTGCCGAGGTAGGTTCATCCAGCAGCAGACAGCGGCTGTCTTGCGCCACCATCATCGCCAGCCAGGCGCGTTGACGCTCCCCGCCGGACAGGCTGTCCACCAGGCGGTTGGCAAATGGCTTCAAACCCACCAGCGCAATCGCCTCCTCCACCTGCTGACGATCGTTAGCGCCAAAACGGCCCAGCGCGCCATGCCACGGATAGCGGCCAATCGCCACCAGTTCACGCACCGTCATGCCTTCTGCAGCGGGCAGTTGCTGGGGCAGATAGGCGACCTGACGCGCAAAGGCCTTGCTGTCCCACTGGCCCAGTAGCTGCTGGTTAAGCAGCGCGTTGCCGGTGGTGGGGCTTTGATGGCGACCAAGGATTTTTAGCAGCGTGGATTTACCGGAGCCGTTATGGCCGATCAGCCCACAGACTTTTCCCACGGGAAAGGTCAGCGATAACGGCTGCAACAGCACGCGGCCGGGAACGGCAAAGCTGGCGCTGTCTAACGTAAAAGTGGCGTCGTGATTGGGGTGTTTATCCTGCATAGGTCCTACTTTTTCCGGGGCGACATGATGCCGCCCCGGTGATCCGGTTAGAAGCGGAAGGTTGCGGTGGCGACCACCTGGCGTTCTGCGCCCCAATAGCAGCCGTAGGTGGCAAAGCAGCTAGAGACGTATTCTTTATCAAACAGGTTATTCACATTGATGCCAATCGAGGAACCCGGCAGATTGAAACGCGCCAGATCGTATTTTATCGCAGCATCAACCACCGTGTAGTCTTTCACTTTAAAGGTATTGGCTTCATCACCATAGCTGGAGCCGACATAGCGAACACCAGACCCCAGGGTCAGGCCACTGATGGCGGTTTCATGGAAGGTGTAATCCGCCCACAGTGAAGCCATATGTTTTGGGATCGCGGCAGGGGTATTGCCCTGCAGCGTAGTGTCTTTGGAATACTCGGCATCCGTGTAGGTATAAGAACCCAGCAGATTAAGGTTGGCCGACAGCGCGGCTTTGGCTTCCAGTTCGACCCCGCGGGAACGGATCTCGCCGCCCTGGATGCTGGCGAATATATTATTCGGATCCGCCACCTTGTTGTTGGTCTTGGTCAGCTGATAAATCGCCATGCTGGCAGTGATAGGGCGATCCTTCGGTGCAAACTTCACGCCGGCTTCATACTGCTTCCCTTTAGAGGCAGCGAAGGTGTTGCCGTTGACATCCGTGCCGGAAGTCGGCTCAAAGGATTCACTGTAGCTGACATACGGCGCAATACCGTTTTCAAAGACATAATTCAAGCCAGCCCGGCCGGTGAATTCGTTGTCTTTTTGCTTGGATACCGAGTTCTGATTCAAACGGTTGGTGCTGTTAGTATCGCTCCAGTCATAGCGCCCCCCCATGGTCAGCACCCATTGATTCCACTCGGCCTGATCCTGTACGTAAAGCCCGGTTTGCTCCTGACGATTGACCTGACTTGCACCACCGGTAATGGTGTAATTTTGGTTGCCGTACTGTGGAGCCACGACATTCAGCGGGGAAGCGGTGCCGTACTGATAGACGACGTCATTACGCATGCGCATGTAGTCCACCCCCATCAGCAAGGTATGATCAACCACGCCGGTGGCAAATTTTGCCTGGGCCTGGGTGTCCACCGCAAAGCTCGACAAATGCTCTTTCGAGTTCATCACGCCACGCGTCAGCTCTGCCGGGTTAGTCGGGCTGATGCCCTGACCATAAATGGAACGGTAATCAAGATCCATTTTTGAGTAACGCAGGTTTTGGCGCACCGTCCACACGTCGTCAAAACCGTGCTCGAAGGCATAACCGACCATCTGTTGCTTGCGCGAGATGTTGTTATAACCCGGCTCACCGTCGTTGAAACTGGTTGGCAACTTGCCGTTGATGCCATTTTGCACCGTGCCCTCTTTCGGCAGCCAGCCATAGAAGCCCAGGTCAGGATCATCCTGGAAACTGCTGAGGAAAGTCAAAGAAGTACGATCATCCGGCCGCCAACTGAAAGAAGGCGCGATAGCATAGCGCTTACTCTTTTCGCCCACCTGCTGCTGATCTTCATCACGCGCCAGACCTGTCAAACGGTAAGAGTAAACACCATCATCATCCACTGCGCCGCCAAAATCGAAACCGGTCTGGAACAGGTTATCGGTACCCATCTTGAACTGAACTTCACGCAGGCTTTCGGTGGTCGGGCGTTTGCTGACCAGAGCGACGACTCCACCCGGATTGCTCTTGCCATAGAGTACCGAAGAAGGACCACGCAGCACTTCGGCACGCTCAAGGAAGTAAGGATCGATCTGGTAAATGGAGTAGTTGTCGTCCTGCAGTTTCAGGCCGTCGAGGTACATATTGGTACCTACCGAACTGAAGCCACGAATGTTCACGGCATCGTAGGCGGTGGAGGCACCACGGTTGCCCACCATCACCCCCGGCGAATAAGCCAGCGCACCTTTCACCGTCTCCGGCTGGCGCATATCCATCTCTTCACGCGTTACCACGGAAATCGACTGCGGGGTCTTTTCGATCGGCGTATCGGTTTTGGTACCGGTGGCGCTGTGCTTGGCCACATAGGTGCCGACCGGCCCCCAGGCGCTTTCCTGCTGCGGTTGGCTGCTGCCCACCACGGTAAGGGTCTCTTCCTTGGTGTCGGCGGAAAATGCCGGCATCGCCAGCGTACCAAGTGCGGCAGCGATAGTTATCGCTAACCCACTGACATGAGTGCGGCCCTGCTTGGCCCCGGAAGATGAAAGACGCTTGGTCGACATAGATGGTTTCTCTGGTAAATTATTTGATGACGAATGTAAACGATAATAATTATTATAAGCGCCGCATTTTATGCAGAAGCCAAATTAAACTGCAAGCTCATTTCAGCAGCAGAAGCCAGAGGGGACGGGGTTGATACACGGATTAACAGAGTGGGAATAGACTGAGCGGATAAGAACAAAAAGCCCGCAACACAATAGTGCGGGCCGGACAACACAATGCGCTTATTTCCTATATCCCGTTAACATCAACAACGGCGGTGTTTTGCTCTCGGCTGAATCAATACTGAACAGACGACCGCTGTCATTACCTTCCACCGCAATAGTGATCTCGGTTTGCTGATTTTTCACTGCCTGCCGCAACCACGCATCCACGTTGCTATAACGGTATTCGCGATTGTGGTCCAGATACAGCGCCGTTTTGGTGTCGGTAGAACATGCCGGGCGGGCGCCCCAGCTCAGGTTCTCCGGCTGCCAGTCATTGTTGCATTGATAAAAATAGATCATGCCGGCAGTAGCATCCGTCACGTTGCCAGCAACCGTGCGCAGGTGATAAACCAGATCTTTATCGGTATCAATATCTTTGTCTGCCGGCCACTCAGGCACCGCAAATTTGAGATAGGCAATTTTCCTGAGGCCCGGTTTTTTGCTGTCTCCCCGCACCAACAGCTCGGCAGGATTTTCATTTATGCTGCCATCAGCGGCAACCGTAGCCTCAGCCAGGGGGGCTGAATAGCTATAAGGTATTTTTTTGCCACAATCCATAGGGAAATTCATGCACTGGTCGGTCATGAAAGTTGCGGCCTGTTCAGTCCAGCCATTCATAAAATCACCGTGTGCGGTGTAGATCGACCCCCATTTCTCCACCATTTTGCCGTTTTCCATCACCGGATCCAGCGACAGCTGAGCCTTGCTGATATCTACCGCCGTATCGCTATCCAGCTCATAGGCGACGTTCATATTGATGGTTGGCAGTTTCACCGGATAGCCCGCCGGGCACGCATCCTTCACCGCATAGACCGCATTTTTCAACGTTTTGCCTGGCTTAAGGTTTTTACCATCCCAGCAATTAGGGAATGCCAGAGCAATATTGAACTGCAGTTTGCCTGGCGCATACGGCGGACAGTTTTCAAACGGCACGGAAGAATACCCCTGCCCCTGACAAAAATAGTTCACCACGCCAGGCGTGGGTTTAGTGCCTTGATGATCGCCCACCAACAATTCCAGCCCGTGGGGAAATGAATGCAGTGGGAACTGCTCTACGTTTTTCGCCTGGTAATAGGTTTTCTGATAGGCCGGGCGCACCACCGTGCCGTCTTCCAACCGCAGTGCAGGCACCCAGTACGCGGAATGGTCGGCCTGGTTATTACAGGTGGTTTCCGGGTTAGCCAACAAAGTATCGGAGGTAGAATTGGCGTCGGTTGCCGTGTTACCAAAGAAATCATGCCACATCGCCATACCGGCCTCGCCCGGCATCATAATGGCATCGTCGGCCAGCGTATGGCTGTAATGGCATTGCACGTCGGCCTGCGGCCCGCTGGGCTGTACGGCAAAAGTACTGAGGGGTAACCCACCGGCCATGCCGATGGTTAGCGCTGAATAAGCAGAAAAATATCGCATCGTTATGTTCCTTATTACGTTTTAGCGAGAAGGCGACGTCGAGACCTTTTGAAGGTTAATTCTCAGGTGTGACCGCCCTTCATCGACACCGATAATAGGGAATAGAAAATGCCAACATCTTGATATAAACATGAAAAAGGGCACAAAAATTTGTGCCCTTTAGGGAAGGTTTCAGCAATGTTTACTTGCCGAACATGTCCTTGATCCAACCGGCAACGCCGTCAGCATCTTTTTGCTCCACCCGCATCCTGCGGCTGTTGCTGTTGCTGTTGCTGCTGTTGCTGAGCTGCCTGGCTTGCCTGACACAATCCTTGCGGATTATCGGTCCACACCGGAATGGTGCGCCCGCCGCCGCCACAGACAAAGTTACCGCCTGAATCGATGCCCATCTGGTTGATACCTTCCGGCGGCTGCAGCATCAGCGGCAGCGGCGTCTGGTTTTCCAGATAGCGGCGATACAGGGTCAGCGCACCGTTGGCACCGGTCAGTTTGGCCGGGCCGTTGTTATCACGCCCCACCCAGGCGATAGCCACTTCCTTGCCATCAATACCGGCAAACCAGCTGTCGCGCAGATCGTTGGTGGTACCGGTTTTCGCCGCCAGATTGTAGTTGGGGAATTTCACCGACAACGAGCGAGAAGTCCCGCGTGCGACACCCTGTTGCATGGCGTACAGCGTCAGATAAGCGGCCTGTGCCGGTACCACGCGTTCCGCCTGCGGGAAGCTCTGGTACAGCACCGAACCGTCTTCGGCGATCACCGAGCGCACCGCAGACAGCGTCGCACGGTTACCGCCACCGGCGATGGTCTGGTATTCCTGCGCCACTTCCATCGGCGTCAGGCCAATCGCACCGAGCAGCATGGAAGGTACCGGATTGATTTCCGCTTTCGGAATGCCCAGACGTTGCAACGTGGCACTGATTTGATCCAGCCCAACCGCCATACCCAGGTTCACCGTCGGCACGTTGAGTGAGAAGGCAAGGCCATCCACCAACATCACCTGCCCACGGAACTTACGGTCATAGTTGTTCGGCTGCCAGACGGTGCCGTTCTGCAGTTTCAGCGTCAACGGCTGATCGGCCAGCCAGGTATTCAAACGGTATTTATCCGGCTCGGAAAGCGCGGTCAGGTAAGTGGGTGGCTTGGCCAGTGAACCGACCAAACGGCGCGCCTGCATCGCACGATTAAACCCGGCGAACTGCGGGTTGGCACCGCCGACCATGGCGCGGACTTCACCACTGAAACGATCGACAATCACCATCGCCGCTTCCAGATCCTGCACGTGACGAGCCGCCCTCAATGCCGGAATACCGTCTTCGACCGCTTTTTCCGCCGCATCCTGCGAAACCGGATCCAGCGTGGTGAAGATTTTCACACCGGACAGATCGTTAACCTTGTCGCCCAACTTGGCTTGCAGTTCCTGACGCACCATCTGCATAAACGCCGGCTGTGGTGTGATCACCCCACCTTTCGGCTGCACGCCCAACGGCCTGGCGCTGAGCATGTTATACAGTTCGGCATCGATAACCCCCTGGTTCTGCAACAGTTTCAGTACCAGGTTGCGACGTTCCAGCGCCAGTTTAGGGTTACGCCAAGGGTTATACAGCGACGCCCCTTTAACCATACCAACCAGCAGCGCCTGCTGATCCAGACTCAGTTCATCCACCGGGCGGCCGAAGTAATACAGGCTGGCCAGCGGGAAACCGCGGATCTGGTCGTTGCCGCTCTGGCCGAGGTAAACCTCGTTCAGATACAGCTCAAGGATACGATCCTTGCTGTAACGGTAATCCACCAGCAACGCCATATAGGCTTCGTTGGCCTTACGCCACAGCGAACGCTCGTTGGTCAGGAACAGGTTTTTCACCAGCTGCTGCGTCAGGGTACTGCCGCCCTGCACTGCACGCCCGGCGGTCAGGTTAGCCAGCACGGCACGGCCGATGGAGTATGGGCTGATGCCGTCATGTTCATAGAAGTGACGGTCTTCGGTGGCGATCAACGTGTCCACCAGCAGGTCCGGGAAACCGGCGCGCGGGACAAACAGACGTTGTTCACCGTTAGGTGACTGCAACATGGTGATCAGGCGCGGATCGAGGCGGAAGAACCCGAAACTGCGCTGGTTTTCCATGTTCTCGATTTTCGCCAGGCGGTTGTTCTGGAAATCCAGACGGGCGTGGATCTGCCCTTCTTTACCGTCCGGGAAGTCAAATGGACGGCGCAGCATCTCAATGCTGTTGGCCTGTACGGTAAATTCACCCGGACGGGTCATGCGGCTAACCTGACGGTATTGCATGCCCTGCAGCAAATCGACCATTTCCTTTTTGCTGTACGGCATACCCGGTTCCAGGTTGACCATGCGGCCATACACCGCCGCCGGTAACTGCCAGACCTTGCCGTCAATGCGGCTGCGGATCTGCGAATCCAGATAAACGCCGTAGATTGCCAACAGCACGGCAACCACCAGAATCAGTTTGATCAGCAAGCCGAGCCAGCGGCGTTTTTTACGCGGCGGAGTCGCTTTTACCTTACGCGGCATGCGTTCTTCCTCGTCTTCATAATCATCTTCGTCATCCTGGTACTCGTCTTCCTCGTAATCATCGTAATCGTCATCTCGACGACGGCGCGGCGGCTTGCGCGACGCGGTGCGTGTTGGTTGTTTCCCTTTGCGCCCGATGGGCTCGCGGTCATCCCCAGCCATTGCTGTTAATCTCCAGACTTGGCGGCACTGCCGGCCATTATAAGTCGCTTAATCTGTCGTGGCGTGACGCCGCTGAACAGAAGAAACATCTGAATTCATTTACTGATATTTTTTCGTGCGCCGCGTAGGAGCGGTATTTGCCGGGTCGTCCGGCCACACGTGCTTCGGGTAACGCCCTTTCATCTCTTTTTGCACTTCCCGATAAGCGCCCTGCCAGAACGCCGCCAGATCGCCGGTGATTTGCAACGGCCGGTGCGCCGGTGAGAGTAACTCAAGCACCACCGGGATGCGACCTTCGGCCAGCATCGGGCTGCGTTGTTCACCAAACACTTCCTGTAAACGCACCGCCAGTGCCGGGGGTTTGCCTGCATCATAGCGGATCGGCAGCCTGCTGCCGGTCGGCACAGTGTAATGAGTGGGTAACGCATTATCCAGTCGCTGCTTTTGCTGCCAATTCAGTAACCGCGCCAGCGCCTCGGCGATATTCACCTGTTTCAGCCCACGCATGTCGCGTACGCCACTCAGCGACGGCAACAGCCACTGTTCCAGTGATGCCAACAACGCCTCATCGTCGACCGGTGGCCAGTCAGCCTCCGGCAGCCAGTTCAGTGCGCACTGCAGGCGCACACGCAACTGTTCGGCGGCGGTGTCCCAGTTGAGCACCGCTACCCCCTGGGCACGTACCCAATTGAGCAGCGCCAGTTGCAGCTCTTCGGCAGCCGGTTTGGCCAGCGGCTGCGCACGCAGCGTCAGGCGACCAATCTGTTGGCGTTTCCAGGCGCGCAGCGTGCCTTTTTCCTCATCCCACTCTACGGCGGTTTGCTGGGAAACCATCGCCGGCAACTGTGCCGCCAGCGCCTCAATCTCCACCGGCAGCGCCAGCAGGATGCGGGCATCGGGGCTGTTATGTCCTTGCAACAGGCTGGGAACGATCAGCCATGGCGCACGCGATAACGCCTCATCCTGATTCATCGCCGCCCCCATGCCGTTGGCCAGCAGGTAACGGCCATCCTGACCACGCCGTTGAGCGATGCGGTCAGTGAAGGCTAACGCCAACAGGCGCGGTGCCATCTCGACATCAACCTGCCCGGTTTTTCCTGGCAAACGTCGGGCAAGCTGGGTGGCACGGCGTTGCCAGTTCGGCTGTGGGCGGCTCAGCCAGTAGCCGATATCCATTTGTCCGCTGCGCGGAGGCTCTTCCAGTAACGCCACCAGCGCGGCGGCCGTTGCCAGCCCATCAGCGCCAAGATCCGCGCCATGGGTCAGCATCGCCGCCAGCCGTGGCTCACAGCCCAGTTTGGCCATCTGCCGGCCGCGCGAAGTGAGTTTATCGCCGTCATCAATGGCCCCCAGCCGCTGCAACAGCCTGCGGGCTGCCGCCAGCGCCGTTTCCGGTGGCCTGTCGAGCCAGGTCAGTTGCCCGACGTCATGACAGCCCCATTGCAGCAACTCAAGCCAAAAACCGGCGAGATCGCTTTGCAGAATTTCCGGTTCGGCATGCTCTGCCGCCCGTTCTGCCTGCTCTTTGGCAAACAGATGCCAGCAGATACCCGGCTCCAGACGCCCGGCACGGCCTGCACGCTGGATCATTGACGCCTGACTGATACGTTGTGTGATCAGCCGCGTGAGACCGTTACGCACGTCATAACGCGCCACTCGCTCCAGGCCGCTGTCTACCACCAGCCGGATACCTTCGATGGTCAGGCTGGTTTCGGCGATGTTGGTCGCCAGCACCACTTTACGCCGCCCGGCGGGAGCCGGTTGAATCGCTTTTTGCTGCTGTGCCAACGGCAAGGCACCGTACAGCGGGCATAGTTCGGTATCGGCCGCCACCTCACCGTTCAACCGCTCCAGCACCCGGTTGATTTCCGCTACGCCCGGCAGGAACAGCAACAGCGATCCTGTCTGTTCCGACAGCAGGCGTTTGACCGCCGCGGCCACGCCGTCCTCCAGCCGCTGATGACTGGCCAACGGCTGATACTGGCGTTCAACCGGGAAACTGCGGCCTTCAGAGACCACCACTGGGGCCTGCGGCAGCAACTGCGACAGGCGGGCGTTATCCAGCGTCGCCGACATGATCAGCAGCTTTAGATCGTCACGCAGCCCCTGCTGCACGTCCAGCAGCAGCGCCAATGCCAGATCGGCCTGCAGGCTACGTTCATGGAATTCGTCGAGGATCACCAGCGAGACGCCCTGCAGCTCGGCGTCCTGCTGCAGCATGCGGGTAAGAATACCTTCGGTAACAACGATCAATCGGGTATTCGGCCCGCTTTTGCTTTCGGCGCGCATGCGGTAACCCACCGTCTGGCCAGGCTCTTCTCCCAGTTGCTGTGCCAACCTATAAGCCACGTTTTTCGCCGCCAATCGCCGTGGTTCGAGCATGATAATTTGCCCCGGCAGCCCGGCTCTGGCCAGGATCTGTAATGGCAGCCAGGTGGATTTACCGGCACCGGTCGGCGCATGCAGCAATACCTGCGGGGCGGATTGCAGCGCAGTGAGTAATTCATCAAGAACCGCGCTGACGGGCAGTGAAGACACAGAACTCTCCGTAGTGGTTAACATTGGGCGGCGCACATTGTAGCATTAGACTCCGCCTTTCATTACTTGCCGGGAACCTATGTCCAGCTCGCGCCGCCTGTTTTTTCGCCCTGACCTTGCCTGATGCGCTGCAGCAACAGGTGATCCGCTGGCGCGCCGAAGCCTTCGCGCCGGAAGTCGGCCGGCCGGTCGCGGCAGCCAATTTACATCTGACGCTGGCCTTTCTTGGTGACGTTTCGGCGCAAAAAGAATCCGCATTGAAAAAGCTGGCCGCCCGTATCAGCCAGCCCGGTTTCAGCATGGTGCTCGATGACCTCGGCCACTGGCCGCGCCCCGGCGTGGTCTGGCTCGGCACCCGCCGTGCACCGCGTGGGCTATTGCAGTTGGCGGAGCTGTTGCGATCGCAAGCGGCCCGCAGCGGCTGCTATCAAAACCCAATGCCGTTTCATCCGCATATCACCCTGTTGCGCAGCGCAACGCAGCCGGTCGCCGTACCGCCCGCTACGCCGGGCTGGAACTTCAGCGCTAACGAATTCGCCCTGTACCAGTCAGTGTTTGAAAACGGCCGCACGCGTTATCAGATGCTTGAGCAATGGTCTTTAGCCCATCAGGATACGCCATGATTTTTTCGCCACCGTTGCGCCACGCCACGCTGATTAAACGTTACAAACGCTTTCTGGCGGACGTCATTACCCCGGAAGGGGAAACCTTCACCCTGCACTGCGCCAATACCGGTGCCATGACCGGCTGTGCCACGCCTGGCGATACCGTCTGGTATTCCACCTCGGATAACCCCAAACGTAAATATGCCCACAGCTGGGAACTGACGCATACCCAACAGGGGGACTGGATCTGCGTGAACACCCTGCGTGCCAACACCCTGGTACGTGAGGCGATCGAACAGAATCTAATCAATGAATTATCCGGTTACAGTAAAATAAGCAGCGAAGTAAAATATGGCAGCGAAAGCAGTCGTATCGATTTGTTATTACAGGCAGAAGATCGCGCTAACTGCTATATTGAAGTTAAGTCAGTCACATTATTGCAACAACAACGTGGTTACTTCCCTGATGCGGTAACGCTCAGAGGACAGAAGCACTTACGTGAGTTGCTAAGCGTGGTTGAAAGCGGGCAACGGGCGGTATTGTTCTTTGCTGTGTTACATAGCGGTATTGAGCAGGTCGCACCGGCACATCATATAGATGAGCGTTATGCGACACTGTTGGCACAGGTTCAGCAGTTGGGCGTAGAAGTGGTTTGCTATGGGGCTAAATTATCACCTGACGGTATATATCTCTGCGATAAGTTACCGTTTTTTATCGATTAGCACTGACCGGGCACCAATAATTCGACAACCGGTTAACGCGTCGCCAAATACGCCTTCCTTCACACCATTGTCAAGCAGGCGACAGGAATAATTGCCAACCTACTTCCCATCTGTTATTTATAGCGGCCTGTTTTTCCCCCACATTGGGGATTCGATAGTGCGTGTGTATGTAGGAGAAGCAACATGCAAGAAGGGCAAACCCGTAAAACCTCGTCCTTGAGCATTCTCGCCATCGCTGGGGTGGAGCCGTACCAAGAGAAGCCGGGCGAAGAGTACATGAACGACGCCCAGTTGTCGCATTTCAAGCGCATTCTTGAAGCATGGCGCAACCAGCTCAGGGATGAAGTGGATCGTACTGTATCTCATATGCAGGAAGAGGCAGCCAACTTCCCTGATCCGGCCGACCGTGCCACTCAGGAAGAAGAGTTCAGTCTTGAACTGCGTAACCGCGACCGCGAACGCAAACTGATTAAAAAGATCGAGAAAACGCTGAAGAAAGTAGAAGACGAAGATTTCGGCTACTGCGAATCCTGCGGCGTGGAGATCGGCATTCGTCGCCTTGAAGCGCGTCCGACTGCTGATTTGTGCATCGACTGCAAGACTCTGGCCGAAATCCGCGAAAAGCAGATGGCAGGCTAATACAGTTGTTACCGCTGCGGCGTGCGTTCTGCGTGCGCCGCACAGAGAAAAGGGAAAGTTTCCCCTCTGATATGCAAGAAAGACAATATGTGGGGCGCTTTGCCCCATCGCCTTCCGGAAGCCTGCATTTTGGTTCGCTGATTGCCGCTCTGGGAAGCTACCTCCAGGCTCGTGCCCAACGCGGGCAGTGGCTGGTTCGCATTGAAGATATCGATCCCCCGCGCGAAGTCGCCGGTGCGGCCGATCGTATCTTATCCGCTCTGGAACACTATGGTCTCCTCTGGGACGGCCAGGTCATCTATCAATCCCAACGTCATGAAGCCTACCGCGCTACTTTGGATCTACTGCATCAGCAGGGGCTCAGCTATTGCTGCAACTGCACCCGCAGCCGTATCCAGCAGCTAGGCGGTCTGTATGACGGCCACTGTCGTCATTTGAATCTTGGCCCGCAGGGTGCCGCCATTCGCTTACGCCAGTCCACCCCGGTTTACGCCTTTCATGACCGCCTGCAGGGCGAGTTGCAGGCCGACCCGGCGCTGGCACGGGAAGACTTTATCATCCGCCGACGCGATGGGCTGTTCGCCTATAATCTGGCGGTGGTGGTGGACGACCATTTTCAGGGCGTTACCGAAATTGTGCGTGGTGCCGACCTGATTGAACCGACGGTGCGCCAGATAGCGCTGTACCACCAGTTGCAGGCGCCGGTACCCACCTATGTGCATCTGCCGCTGGCGCTGGGCGCTAACGGCAGCAAACTGTCGAAGCAAAACCATGCGCCCGCTCTCCCCGACGGCGATCCACGGCCGATACTGGTGGCCGCACTGAAATTTCTGCGTCAACCGCTGCCGGAAAGCTGGCAAGATCTTGACCTGTCGTTATTATTGAGCTGGGCAGTCGCTCACTGGAAGCTGGACGATGTGCCGCGCCGGGAGGCTATTTCCCTGGACGAAAACACATCGGCATTCTCAAAAGAGCCATGGTGAGCTATGATTAGCCGCTATTTTTTGTTAGCGCCATTTTTATCAGACACTATCGAGGTGTACCATTTTTACCCGAGTAGCCAATTTCTGCCGTAAGGTGCTAATCCGCGATGACAAGCAACCGCGCGACGATGCGCCGGTCAGCGATAAAAACGTAGTCCGCGAAGAAAGCGTGGTGGCGGAACAGCCGGCCGCGCCGCAGCGACGTTCCGTCGAACGCGGCAGAGAAAGCCCTGCCCGCCGGCCGGCACCGCGTAAACGCCCCCCCTTTTCCTGCCGCAGAGGGAACCGGCTCAATGACCGTGATCCCACGCGACCAGCATTCCATCTCACGTAAAGACATCAGTGAGAATGCGCTGAAGGTGCTGTATCGCCTGAACAAATCCGGCTTCGAAGCCTATCTGGTCGGTGGCGGCGTACGCGACCTGCTGCTGGGCAAAAAACCGAAAGATTTCGACATCACCACCAACGCGACGCCGGAGCAAGTGCGCAAGCTGTTCCGCAACTGCCGTCTGGTTGGCCGCCGCTTCCGCCTGGCCCACGTGATGTTCGGGCCGGAAATCATTGAGGTTGCCACCTTCCGTGGTCACCACGAGCAGCAAACGCCGGAGTCTGACAAAAATTCTTCCCAGCAGGCCCAAAACGGCATGCTGCTGCGCGACAACATCTTTGGTTCGATCGAAGAAGATGCCCAGCGCCGCGACTTCACCATCAACAGCCTGTATTACGGCGTAGCGGACTTCACCCTGCGTGATTACGTCGATGGGCTGCGCGATCTTAAACAGGGCGTGATCCGCCTGATTGGCGATCCGGAAACCCGTTACCGTGAAGACCCGGTGCGTATGCTGCGCGCGGTGCGTTTTGCCGCCAAGCTGGACATGACCATCAGCGATGAAACCGCCGAGCCAATCCCGCGCCTGGCGTCCTTGCTGCATGAGATCCCGCCGGCGCGTCTGTTTGAGGAATCACTCAAGCTGCTGCAGGCAGGTTACGGTTACCCGACCTATCTGAAACTCTGTGAATACCAGCTGTTCCAACCGCTGTTCCCGCAGATTGCACGTCACTTCACGCCGGGTCAGGACACGCCAATGGAGCGTATTCTGGCGCAGGTGCTGAAGAACACCGACTACCGTCTGCAAAACAACATGCGCGTCAATCCGGCGTTCCTGTTTGCTGCTATGCTTTGGTATCCGCTGCTGGAACATGCGCAGAAACTGGCGCAGGAAAGTGGGCTGGCGTACTACGACGCCTTCGCGCTGGCGATGAATGATGTGTTGGACGAGCAGTGTCGTTCGTTAGCCATTCCGAAACGCATCACCACGCTGGTTCGCGATATCTGGCAGTTGCAGCTGCGTCTGTCCCGCCGTCAGGGCAAGCGTGCGCACAAGCTGATGGAACATCCGAAATTCCGCGCCGCTTACGATTTGCTGGCGCTGCGTGCCGAAGTAGAAGAAAACCAGGAGATGCTGCGTCTGACCGAATGGTGGGGCGAGTTCCAGGAAGCCACACCGGCACGACAGAAAACCATGTTAAGTACTTTGGGTGACGATCCGGCACCGCGCCGTGCGCGTCAGCGCCGCCCTCGCCGTCGGACGCCGCGTAAAGAAGGAGAATAATGATCCGCGTTTATATCGCGCTGGGCAGCAACCTGGCGCACCCGCTACAGCAGGTGAAAGCCGCACTGGAAGCGCTGGAGCATCTCCCGCGCACCCGGTTGATCGTCTGTTCTTCGTTTTACCGCACCAAGCCGCTGGGGCCGCAGAACCAGCCGGACTTTCTCAATGCGGTGGTGGCACTGGATACCTTGCTGCCCGCCGAACAGTTACTCGATCACACCCAGGCGATTGAACGCAATCAGGGCCGCGTGCGCAAAGATGAGCGCTGGGGCCCACGCACCCTCGATCTGGATATCATGCTGTATGGCGAACAAGTGATCCATACCGATCGCCTGACGGTGCCGCACTACGGTCTGAAAGAGCGTGAGTTTATGCTCTATCCGTTGGCAGAAATCGCCCCCGAGTTAGTCTTCCCGGACGGCGAATCGCTGGTCAGCTGCCTGAAGCGCGTACCGCAAAACGGCATGGAGCTCTGGCACCAACCCAGGCAAAAAGCCTAAGTCGGCGCAGGATATACAGAACGCCCCTACAGCGCTACCTGAGCAACAAAGCCCCCTTCAGGCCGATTGGCGAAGCTAACCCGCAGCCCGTGTAAACCGGCAATGCGTTGCACAATTGACAACCCCAACCCGCTACCGGTCTGTTCCTGACCCGGTGGACGATAAAAACGCTCCCCCAACCGCGCCAGATGTTCCGTCGTCACGCCCGGGCCATCGTCTACCACCGTCAACAGACGCTCTGTCAGCCTCACCGTGACCGTACCGCCCGTCGGGGTGTAACGCACCGCATTATCCACCAGGTTGCGCACCAGCAGCGACAGCAGCAACGCTTGCCCCTGTAACGGTGGTGGCATCCCCTGCTGTTCGTAACGTAGCGTGACGCCGGCCGCATGAGCATAGCGATCCTGCTCAGCCAACGTCATCGGTACCAGTTGGCTCCAGTCGGCAGCTTCCAGCTCGGCGAGGTCTGACAGGGAATCCAACCGCGACAGCGTCAGCAGTTGATCCACCAACCGGGTGGCGCGATCGATACCTACCGTCAGATTGCCCAGCGCATGCTCACGCATCTGCTCGTCATCACCGGCCAGTTGTACCACTTCCGTTTGCACCCGCAGCGCCGCCAACGGGCTACGCAGTTCGTGGGCGGCGTCAGAAGTAAAACGGCGTTCACGCACCAACAGCGCATTGATTCGGGCAAACAGAGCATTAAGCGCATCGACCAATGGCCGGACTTCGGTCGGTACCTGACCAGCATCCAGCGGCGTGGCATCGTCCGGTGCGCGTTTACGCAGCCCGGCAGCGACGGTGCGTAATGGCCGCAGCTCGCGCCCGACCATCAGCGCAATCAGCAGCATCAGTATCGGCAGCGTCACCAGCCACGGCACCAGTTGCCCGGTTACCATGCCCAGCGCCATATCCCGGCGATAATCCCACTCCTGCCCCACCACGATGCGATAACGGCCATCCGGGCTGGTCAGCCACAGCAACCGCCAACTGTCGTCATCGCCCTTACGTTCTCCGTCGGTGAAGCCTTCACGGTCGCCGTCAAAACGGAAATCCGCCCCGTTCTCCCCGTCGTTGAGCAGCATCTTGCCGCTGCGGTCGAAGATGGCGAACGCCAGCGCATCATCATCCTGCTCGCCACGCTTGCCGTGATGCACCAGTTTTTTGGTTTTCGGCAGGCTGCGCACGCTCTCGTCTGCCAACAGATCGCCCAGATTGGCGGTTGCCAGCCGTTTGGCAAACAGCATCTGCTGGGTATCGAAGACTTCGTTGATGGTATTGCGGCTCATCTTCCAGGCCACCAGGCTGGCAGCGCACCAGGTCAATAACGCCAGCAGGCTGAAAATCAGGATCAGCCGCAGCCGCAAACTAAGATGTTTCACGCGTTGTCCCCCAGCGTATAACCCACGCCGTGTATGGTGCGGATAAACCCGTTACCCAGCTTGCGCCGCAGATGATGGATATGCACCTCCACCGCGTTGCTGCTGACTTCGTCGTCCCAGTTGTACAGTTTTTCCTGGATCAGCGGCCGTGCCAATACCCGCCCCTTGTTATGCAAAAACAGCTCCAGCACCGCCAATTCACGCGGGGTCAGCGTGACCGGCTCACCGTTACAGCTCACGCTGCGGGTTGCGGTATCGAACACCACATTGCCATGGACCAGTTGCGGCATCAGTTGGCCGTGACGACGGCGAATCAAGGCCTGCAGGCGCGCCGCAACCTCCGTCAGGGCAAAAGGTTTGCACAGGTAATCATCGGCGCCGCTTTGCAGACCGCTCACCCGTTGCTCCAGTGCATCACGCGCGGTCAGGATCAGCACCGGCACGTCATGGCCGGCCTGCCGCCACTGACGCAACAGATCCAGGCCATCGAGGCCCGGCAGGCTCAAGTCGAGGATCACCGCATCGTAAGGCGCGCTTTCCAGCGCATTTTTGCCGACCAGTCCATCGGTAAACCAGTCCAGATTAAAGCCCAACCTGGTCAGCCCGGCCTTGATACCGTCGCCGATTAACTTGTCATCTTCTATCAGCAGAATTCGCATGTGCGTCCTTTTTTAGCCATTGCCGCCCATTACACCACAAGGTTCTTAAGAACCGCTTAAGCATTATGATCTGCGCTACCCACCCCGTTAGGGTTACAGTAGAATGACAGCACTTTTTTGCCGCCAGGGCCCTGCGTACACCGCGCGGCTCTATTCAGGAGACGACGTGATGAAACCCACCACCGTGACCCATTTGCACCAGTGGAAGCAGGAACAGCGCAAGTTTGCTTCCCTCACCGCCTACGATGCCAGCTTTGCCAAACTGTTTGAAGAGCAAGGCGTTAAAGTGCTGCTGGTGGGCGATTCACTGGGCATGACGCTGCAGGGCCACGACTCTACCCTACCGGTCACCGTCGCCGATATCGCCTATCATACCCGTGCCGTGCGCCGGGGTGCTCCGGCCTGTCTGCTGTTGGCCGACCTGCCCTTTATGAGCTATGCCACCCCACAATTGGCCTGCGCCAATGCCGCCGAGCTGATGCAGGCCGGTGCCAATATGGTGAAGCTGGAAGGCGGCAGTTGGCTGTGTGAAACGGTGAAAACACTCACCGAACGCGCGGTGCCGGTCTGTGGCCATCTCGGCCTGACGCCGCAGTCAGTCAACGTATTCGGCGGCTACAAGGTGCAAGGCCGCGATGAACTTGCCGCCAAGCAACTGCTGGAAGATGCAAAAAATCTGGAGCTGGCCGGTATCCAACTACTGGTGCTGGAGTGCGTACCAACCGAACTGGCACGCAAGGTCACCGAAGCCCTGACCATTCCGGTGATCGGCATTGGTGCCGGTAACGCCACCGATGGACAGATCCTGGTGATGCACGACGCCTTCGGCATTACCGGTGGCCACACGCCAAAATTCGCTAAAAACTTCCTGGCACAGAGCGGCGATATCCGCTCGGCGGTGCAACAATATATTCAAGACGTAGAGCAAGGCATTTACCCCGCTGAAGAGCACTCTTTCAACTAAAGTGTCCGCGTTAGGAGTTATGGAATGGTAATTATCGAAACCCTGCCGCTGTTGCGTCAGCAGATCCGCCGCTGGCGTCAGGATGGGAAACGCATCGCGCTGGTGCCGACCATGGGCAACCTGCACGAAGGTCATATGCAGCTTATCGATGAAGCCCGCGCGCGCGCCGATATCGTGGTAGTCAGTATTTTCGTCAATCCGATGCAATTCGAACGCCCTGAAGATCTGGCCAGTTACCCACGCACCCTGCAGGAAGACAGCGAGAAACTAACCCGCCGCGGCGTCGAACTGGTGTTCGCCCCTGCGCCGGCCGATGTCTATCCGCAGGGGCTGGAACAGCAAACCTATGTCGACGTACCGGGGATTTCCACCATGCTGGAGGGTGCCAGCCGTCCGGGCCACTACCGCGGCGTCGCCACTATTGTCAGCAAGTTGTTCAATCTGGTGCAGCCGGATCTGGCCTGTTTTGGCGAGAAGGACTACCAGCAACTGGCGCTGATCCGCAAGATGGTGGCGGATATGGGCTACGACATCGACATTGTTGGCGTACCGACAGTACGGGCCAAAGATGGTCTGGCGCTCAGCTCACGCAACGGTTACCTGACCGCCGAAGAGCGGAAAATCGCCCCACAGCTCAGCAGAATCATGAATGCGCTGGCCGAACAGCTCAGCAACGGTGAACGCCACGTCGACGAGCTGCTGGAACAAACCGCAGAGTACCTGCGCAACGCCGGGTTCACCCCGGATGAGCTGTTTATCCGTGACGCCGACAGCCTGCAACCGCTGGGTGTTGAAAGCCAACGTGCCGTGGTATTAATGGCCGCCTGGCTGGGTAAAGCGCGGCTGATCGACAATCAACAGGTTGACCTGACGCTGTAGGTTTTTGCATATTTGGTACCGTTGTTATTGGGAAAGTAATAAAAATCTACCCTAATGGATTTCGAGTTGCAGCTAGGCGGCAAGTACGGGAATCCCCAGGAGCTTACTCAAGTAAGTGACTGGGGTGAGCGTAAGCAGCCAACAACGCTGCAGCTTGAAAGACGAAGGGTATAAACGCCACCTCAATCGCCTGTGAAGGCTGATACTCAGTTAGGTAAAGTTATGATACGTACTATGCTGCAAGGCAAGCTGCATCGGGTGAAAGTGACTCAGGCCGACTTGCACTATGAAGGCTCCTGCGCGATTGATCAGGACTTTCTGGAGGCCGCAGGCATTCTGGAATATGAAGCTATCGATATTTATAACGTTGATAACGGTCAGCGTTTCTCAACCTATGCCATCGCCGCCGAACGCGGTTCGCGCATTATTTCGGTCAATGGTGCGGCAGCACGCTGCGCCTGCGTGGGCGACAAACTGATCATCTGTTCCTACGTACAGATGAGCGATGCCGATGCCCGCCAACACCGCCCGAAAGTGGGCTACTTCGAGGGTGACAACCACCTGCAGCGCAAGGCGAAAGCCGTGCCGGTTCAGGTCGCATAAAAGTAAAAACGGGCGCTGTCGGCGCCCGTTCCTTCCTGATTATTGCACCACCAGCGTTCCCGGTTTATTGGCTATTCTGTCCGCCATGGTCTGAATCGAGTCGGTGCGCAAGATATACAGCCGTTTCAGCGTATAGGGGTTATCCCCCGGTTTCACCTTGCCCTGCACCGTGGTCACCGCCATATGAAAACCGGCGTCTTTCGCAGCCTGTATCGCCCGCTGATTGTAGCCGCCAAATGGGTAGGAGACATACAGCACATGCGGATTAAACTGCGACAGCGCGCGGCGTGAGCGCTCAAAATCGAATTCAATATTGTGCAGCGAACGACTGAGCAAGATCGGTTGACGATTACCGTCGGTACGATGCAGGAAATGGGTATGCGACTGCACGTCGAACACGTCCTGAATCTGCTTCAGCTCGGAAATGCTCATAAACTGCAGCGAATCTGGGTTCCACTTCTGCGGGTGACGCTTGATGCGTGAAGAAATAATAAACGCCGTGGCACGGAAGCCGTAATTCTTCAAGACCGGGTAAGCGTAGCGATAGACCGATTTCAGCCCGTCATCAAATGTCAGCACCACCGCCCTGCCCGGCAGATTGATCTGGTTTTTCAGGTAGGCTTCCAACTGATACAGGGAAATGGTGTCGTAGCCCGCCTGCTTCAGATAGGTCATCTGGTTACTGAACGCCACGTCAGAGGTAGTCGTCGAGGTATGGCGGAAGCGCTTGTTCTCTTCGTTTTTCAGCAGATGATGATAGGTCAGTATCGGTATACCGGTGTCAATCTCGCAGTCCAGCTCACTGACATAACCCAGGCGATCGCCAATATTGACCTCATACCAGGTGTTGTTGAGCCGATCTTTCAGCTTGCCGATAATCGGGTAGCGCAGGTTCTGTTCCAGTACTCCAAACACATCGCTGGTGTTATCCGCATCGGTATAGACGTTGATAGCCTTCTGCGTGATCAGGTTCTGGTTAGTCAGCGGTTTATTCAACTCCCCCAGATCGTCTTTCACCTTGCGTGATTTTTTAAGCTCTCGCACATCGTCTTTATCGATAAAACCCGTGCCGTGGCCGAATTTGAACTCGTAATATTCCGCATCCGCCGGGAACACCTGGATCAGTTGCCCCTGCTTCACTTCACCGACAGGAATGACATGCTCGCCAATCAGCGAATAAACCTCACTGTCGCGTTGCGCTTCCATATATTCGGATTTAACGGCACTGTCTTCCGACAACAAATTTGCCAGGCTTGCCGGGGCGGCAAGGGACAATAGAATGCCGAGTAACCCAGCCGCTATCTTGTGTGTAGACCGCATGGTTATGTTCTGCTTACGAGTGCGTATACCCGTCGCTTTTCCAGCCGCAACTTGAAATTCATAGGGTATATAACAAAATGGAGAAAATGTGGAGCGCCAGCATAGCACGATTTGAATGGCGGGGAGAAAGGGGTTATTTGAGCAATTCTATTGATTTACAGGCTACTTGCTTCAGGTGAGATAAAGCGTCCCCGTACGCGATGTCAGGGGACGCTGGTTAATCAGGTACGCAGACCGCGACCGCGCTCAATCAGGTACCAGGACAGCAGGTAGAACACCGCAATGAACGCCACCAGCACCGTCATGGTCAGCGTCAACGGCACGTCGCTGATGCCCAGGAAGCCATAGCGGAATCCGCTAATCATGTAGACAATCGGGTTCAGTTTGGACACCGCCTGCCAGAACGGCGGCAAAAGCGTCAGCGAGTAAAACACCCCACCCAGATAGGTCAGCGGCGTCAGCACGAAGGTCGGGATCAGGCTGATGTCGTCAAAGGTGGTGGCAAACACCGCGTTGATCAGCCCCGCCAGCGAGAACAAAATCGCCGTCAGCAGCAGCGTAGCGACAATCACCCACCAGGCATGCACCTGCAACGGCACGAAGAACAGCGAAATCACGGTCACCAGCACGCCGACGCAAATACCGCGCGCTACGCCACCACCGACGTAACCGGCAATCACCACGTGCGTCGGTACCGGGGCCACCAGCAGCTCTTCAATGTTGCGCTGGAATTTGGCGCTGAAGAACGATGACGCCACGTTGGCATACGAGTTGGTGATCACCGCCATCATAATCAGACCGGGGACGATAAACTGCATGTAATCAAAACCGTGCATCTCGCCAATACGTGAACCTATCAGGTTGCCGAAGATGATGAAATACAGCGTCATGGTGATCACCGGCGGCACCAGTGTCTGGATCCAGATGCGGGCAAAACGGTTGATCTCTTTAGCCCAGATGCTCTGCAAGGCCACCCAATACAAACGCATCATGCTTTTTCTCCATTACCGTTAACCAGAGTGACAAACAGCTCTTCCAGCCGGTTGGCCTTGTTACGCATGCTCAGTACCTGAACGCCCTGCGCACTGAGCTGGGCAAACAGGCCATTCAGGCCCTGCTCGCGCATCACTTCCACTTCCAGCGTTGAGGTGTCCGTCAGGCGATGACGGTAACCGTCCAGCTTCGGCAACGGGCTTTTCGCCGCCAGATCGAGGATGAAGGTTTCAGACTTCAGCTTGGCCAACAGGCCTTTCATCGAGGTGTTTTCCACCAGCTCACCGTTTTGGATAATGCCGATATTGCGGCACAGCATTTCTGCTTCTTCCAGATAGTGGGTGGTGAGAATAATGGTGGTGCCCTGGGCATTAAGCTCTTTCAGGAAGCCCCACATCGAGCGGCGTAGCTCGATATCTACCCCGGCGGTCGGTTCGTCGAGGATCAGCAATTTTGGCTGATGCATCAATGCGCGAGCGATCATCAGGCGGCGCTTCATCCCGCCAGATAACATGCGGGCACGTTCGTCGCGCTTGCCCCACAGATCCAGCTGGGTCAGGTATTTTTCCGCCCGCACCAGCGCCTCACGGCGGGTCACGCCATAGTAGCCGGCCTGATTGACCACAATCTGCATCACGGTTTCGAACGGGTTAAAGTTGAACTCCTGCGGCACCAGACCAAGTTGGCGCTTGGCGTTGACGATGTCTTTATCGATGTCGTAGCCGAACACCCGCACGCTGCCGGACGTCTTATTAACCAGCGAGCTGATAATGCCGATGGTAGTGGATTTTCCGGCGCCGTTAGGCCCCAGCAAGGCGTAGAAATCCCCCGCCTCGACGTTCAGGTCGATCCCGCGCAACGCCTTGACGCCACCGGCGTAAGTCTTGGTGAGCTGCGCTATTTCCAGTGCATAATTCATAAGTTAAAAAGTACCTTGTGACGATGAGTATGCTGCTGCGTCTTGTAATGAAGGTGATGTTATCATCAGCAGCGTTTTCACTGAGGCAAATCCGTGCGGAAAATTCAGGTTCCATCCCGCTTTACTGTATAAAAAGTGGCTGAATACCCTCTAGCGTAGCTGTTCCGATTTCCAAACTGTGACGCTTGTCCTATATTACCCCAACGCAATCTGTCCGTTACAGGTCTATAACCTCCATGAAAGAAATCGAAAAGCTTATCGCTAATAACCATACCTGGTCGGCTAACATCAGCAAGGAAGACCCGAACTTTTTTGAACGTTTGGCCCAGGCGCAGAAGCCTCGCTTTTTATGGATAGGTTGTTCAGACAGCCGCGTTCCCGCGGAAAGACTGACCGGGCTGGAGCCGGGTGAACTCTTTGTTCACCGTAACGTGGCCAACCTGGTGATTCACACCGATTTAAACTGCCTGTCGGTGGTGCAGTACGCCGTCGACGTTCTGGAAGTTGAGCATATTATTATCTGCGGACACCTGGGCTGTGGTGGCGTAGAAGCCGCGGTTGAGAACCCTGAGCTGGGGCTGATCAACAACTGGCTGCTGCACATCCGCGATCTCTGGTACAAACACAGTTCACTGTTGGGTGAGCTGGAGCCAGAACAGCGCCTCGACGTACTCTGTGAAATCAACGTGATTGAGCAAGTCTATAACCTGGGCCATTCCACCATTATGCAGTCAGCGTGGAAACGCGGGCAGAAAGTGATGATTCACGGTTGGGTGTACGGGATCCAAGACGGACGTCTGCGGGATCTGGAAGTTGCAGCCACCAGCCGGGAAAGCCTGGAAATGGGCTATCGCAAGGCGATGGCTACACTGCAGCAGGATAAGGGGATTTAATCCTGTCAGGGGCGCGGCAAACCGCGCCCACCGCATATTACTCGTCCAGCAGCACTACTTTGCCGACGTACGGCAAATGGCGATAACGCTGAGCGTAATCGATGCCATAACCCACCACGAACTCGTCCGGGATCGGGAAGCCCACGTACTCCACCGGCACTTCGACTTCACGACGTTCAGGCTTGTCCAACAGAGTGCAAATCGCCAGTGATTTCGGCCCGCGCAACGCCAGAATTTCGCGCACTTTGTTCAGCGTATTGCCGGAGTCAATGATGTCTTCGACGATCAGCACGTCTTTGCCACGGATGTCTTCATCCAAATCCTTGAGGATTTTCACGTCACGGGTGGTGGACATGCCGCTGCCGTAGCTGGAGGCGGTCATAAAGTCGACCTCATGCGGCACTTCAATGGTGCGACACAGATCGGCCATGAACATAAAGGAACCGCGCAGCAGCCCGACCAGCACCATATCACTGCCGCTATCGCGGTAATCTTCGGTGATCTGGCGGCCAAGTTCGGCGATACGGGTCTTAACTTCCTGCTCGGAAATCATTACTTCTACAGTGTGTTTCATAGTTTTCAGGTCAGTTGCCGGAAGAAGGGCGCAGAGTTTAGCATAGCCTGACGCCGCTGGCGACGCGAGTGCGCCGCCCGTTGAATCTGGCGGGTTCAGGTATCAACTAAGTTTAGGGTATAGCTCGAGGGTATTCCTGACGGGCATGAAGCACACTTAACACCTCGATATGCTCCGCTAATACGCGATAAATCACTATATAATTTGGGTGTACCACTATTTCCCGAGTTCCGGCTACGCGCCCGGTTCGGAACAAATACGGATGTTCAGTTACCGGAATGACCGATTCTTCTATACGCTGCATCAGCGACTCAGCGGCAACTGGATTTTGTTCCGCGATAAAAGCGATCAGGGTATATAAACCCGTTTTTGCCTCGTCAGTCCATTTGACGGTCAGCATCAGGCTGATTTTCTTTTAGCTTTAGCTTCTTCGATAATCTTGCGGGCACCGGCCATGACTTCATCATGAGGGATCAAAGGGGCGCTACTATTGATTGCAGCTTCAACCTGGCTCCGAAACCAACGGTCGTAGTGGTCAGCCTGCTCTTGAGTTTCAAACTCCGAGACGATAGGGTCCAATTTTGTCGACATAATGCTTCCCTCCATAGCTGATATTTTAAGCAGTATAGCCACTTCCCAAGGCCAAACCAAGCGTGGCGACGCGAGTGCGCCGCCAGTTGTTCCATGGGGGTAGATCAGTCGGTGACGGTAAAGCCCAGCATCATGCCGGTATCTTCATGCTCCAACAGGTGGCAGTGGGCCATATACGCATGATCGCTATTGGCTGGGTGATCAAAGCGCACCAATACTTCACTGCGCCAACCTTCGACCCGTACCGTGTCTTTCCAGCCGCTGCGGTGAGCCGCCGGAGGTTTGCCGTTTTCCGACAGGATGCGGAACTGGGTGCCGTGAATATGGAACGGATGCAGCATCATGTCGCCCTCACCCGAAATGGTCCATTTTTCGTATTTGCCGCGCTTGGCCTCAAACATCGGCTTGGTCATGTCGAAGGCCTTGCCGTTGATCATATTGGCATGGCTGAAGTCGAACGACTTGGCGCCATGATCCATCCCTTTCATATTGCCGTGGTCCATCCCCTTCATACTGCCATGGTCCATGCCTTTCATGCCGGCCATATCACCACCGTCTTTAGGCATACTGCCGTGGTCCATGCTCATGCCGGCCATGGCCTGATGGCCGTAGCGGTCCATCAACGCCTGCATACCCAGCTTATCCAACTGCGGGTTCATCATCAGTTGCAACCAGCGCTCCTGGATCCCGCTTACCGCCGGTATTGCGGGCAATTTGACCAGGCTGTCCGGCATGCTCTTGATACCCTGCGCCAGCGAAGGCTGAATATGCAATACCGGCAGCGGCTGGTCGAACGGGGCCAGCGTCATGCCCATCTGTTTAACCGGCAGCGTAACAATATCGAAAGGCTTGCCGTCGGAGGCATCCACCAGCACTTCAAAGCGTTCGCCCATCAGCATCGACAGTTCGGTCAGCTTGACCGGCTCGGCCAAAAAGCCGCCGTCGCTGGCGATCACGTAGAGCGGCCGATTATCGCTGGTTGCCAGATTCAGTGAACGCGCATTACAACCGTTGAGGAAACGCAAGCGCAGCCAACCGCGCGGTGACACATGCCGTGGGTACTGGGCGCCGTTGGTGAACATGCGGTCACCGAACCAGCCTACTGCGGCACTCATTACGTCCAGCTGGTATTCAATCTGTGCATCTTTACCCAACCGTTTGTCCTGCAGGATCACCGGAACATCATCCTGCCCCCAGGTTTTAGGCAGCGGCAACTTGCTGCTCTCGTCGTCTTCCAGCAGAACCAGCCCCGCCAAACCCATCATCACTTGCTGGCCGGTCTTGCCGTGAGTATGCGGATGGAACCAGCAGGTGGCTGCGGGCTGTTCGACCTTGAATTGCACCCTGCGCGTGGTACCTGGCTGAATCAGTGCCTGCGGGCCGCCATCAACGTCACCGGGGATTTCCAGGCCGTGCCAGTGAACGGTACTGGCCTCCGGCAAGCCATTGCGAATATCCACCGTCACCGGTTTGCCGCGCTGCAATCGCACCGCAGGCCCCAATAACGCCCCATTAACGCCCCAGGTTTGGGTCGCCTTGCCCGGCAGCCAGTTCATTTCGCCGGTTTGCAGCGCCAGCGCTATGTTCCCTTGAGCGTCCGGCATCAACAGCGGCGGGATCGGCAACGCCGGCAGCTCGGCTGCCCACACGCCCCGGCTCCACAAGGGTAAAGCACTTGCCGCGCCCAGCGCAGCGGTCAATTTGATAAAATCACGGCGTAACATCGCTGACTCCCTTTTTCAGTGATCGGCACTTAATGCGGCACAAGCTGCACTGCAACTTGAAAGAGTATGGGTATAGATTGATCTGTTCGCAGCCTAAACCCTCCCCTTAGCGGAAGGTCAAGCCTTTGCTGCCGGTTATGTTACCTGCCGGTAATAAAATTTGGTGCCTTTACAGGCAAGTGTGATAACGTCTGTGGACAATAAACAGGTCTATTTTCATGATGAAAAAAACAACGTTACTGGTGCTGCTGCTCACCATGCTGGGGTTCTCCAACGCCAGTCTGGCGCTGAATGAGTCTGAGGCGGAAGATCTGGCCGATCTGACGGCGGTCTTTATTTATTTGAAAAATGACTGCGGCTACAACGATTTGCCCAATGCACAAATCAAGCGCGCCATCGTTTATTTCGCTCAGCAAAACCGTTGGGATCTGACCAACTATAATAGTTTTAATATGAAGGCGCTGGGTGAAGACAGCTATCGCGATCTCAGCGGGATCGCCATCCCTACCCCCAACAAGTGCAAATCCCTGGCGCGCGACTCGCTGAGCCTGCTGGCATACGCCAACTAATCCCCCCGCCTTGCGCTACCTCTGTTTGAAATTCAGCCGTGCATCACCAGGCAGAGTTAGCTATGATGTTGCGCCAATTTTTCATGGCTGTTATTACGGAGTCCCCGCACATGACCCAGAAAGAAATTTGGTATGAAACGCTGCATGCCAACTTCGGCCAGTACTTCTCGGTAGAGAACGTGCTGTATCGTGAGAAGACCGAGCATCAGGATTTGGTGATTTTTGAAAACCCGGTTCTGGGGCGCGTGATGGCGCTCGACGGCGTGGTGCAAACCACCGAGCGCGATGAGTTCATCTATCACGAAATGATGACCCACGTACCGCTGCTGGCCCACGGCCAGGCGAAGAAAGTGCTGATCATCGGCGGTGGCGACGGCGCCATGCTGCGCGAAGTCAGCCGTCATCAGGGCGTAGAGCAGATCACCATGGTTGAGATCGACGCCGGTGTGGTCGAGTTCTGTCGCCAATATCTGCCAAACCACAATGCCGGAGCTTACGACGACCCACGCTTCAAGCTGGTGATCGACGACGGCGTCAACTTTGTTAATCAGACCGATGAAAAATTCGATGTGATTATCTCTGACTGTACCGATCCCATCGGCCCCGGCGAAAGTCTGTTCACCTCAGCATTCTACGAAGGCTGCGCGCGCTGCCTGAACGAAGGCGGCATTTTTGTTGCGCAGAACGGCGTGTGCTTCCTGCAGCAAGACGAAGCGGTCAATAGCCACACCAGGCTGAGCCAGTACTTCAAGGACGTCAGCTTCTATCAGGCGGCGATCCCGACCTATTACGGCGGTATCATGACCTTCGCCTGGGCGAGCCAGGATCCGGCGTTGCGCCAGCTTGATCTGACCACGCTGCAACATCGCTTTCATCAAAGCGGCTTAAACTGTCGTTATTACAACCCGGCAATTCACGCTGGCAGCTTTGCTCTGCCACAGTATTTGCTCGACGCACTGAACGTTTCACGTTAAGCGAGAAGATAAAGGAGGTGAACCAAATTGCATAAGCTAAAACTGCACGGCTTCAACAATCTGACCAAGAGCCTGAGTTTTTGTATTTACGATATTTGTTACGCCAAAACCGCGGATGACCGCGCTGGCTATATCGCCTACATTGACGAGCAATACAACGCCAATCGCCTGACCGAGATCCTGAGCGAAACCTGCTCGATCATTGGCGCCAATATTCTGAACATTGCCCGCCAGGACTATGAACCTCAGGGTGCCAGCGTGACCATTCTGGTCAGCGAAGAGCCGGTGGATCCGAACGATGTCGATACCTCGGAACACCCAGGTCCGCTGTCAAAAACGGTGGTTGCCCACCTGGACAAGAGCCACATCTGCGTTCATACCTATCCGGAGAGCCATCCGGAAGGCGGTTTGTGCACTTTCCGCGCCGATATCGAAGTGTCGACCTGCGGCGTGATTTCACCGCTTAAAGCGCTGAATTACCTGATCCACCAGTTGGAATCCGACATCGTTACCATGGACTACCGCGTGCGTGGCTTTACCCGCGACGTGAACGGCGTGAAGCATTACATCGATCATGAGATCAACTCGATCCAGAACTTTATGTCTGATGATATGAAGGCGCTGTACCACATGATGGACGTGAATGTTTATCAGGAGAACATCTTCCATACCAAGATGTTGCTGAAGGATTTCGATCTGAAGCACTACCTGTTTAACGCCAAACCGGATGCGCTGAGTGCCGCCGAACGTAAAGAGATTACCGATCTGCTGTGGAAAGAGATGCAGGAAATCTATTACGGCCGCAATATTCCGCATCTGTGATAAGTAACGGGTGCGGCATGCCGCACCCTACTCTTAAATGCCTGTCTGTTTTCGCCCAAACCATAAGCCTCATTCGTCTCCCCCTCTGAGTTATGTGATCCCTCTCCCATTATCATTTTTTGCCGATTGCCTGATCGGCCGGGAAGATAGAAGATTTAAATCTTCACAAAAATGAAAATTAAAAAAGATGAGCAAGGCATTTATTAAGAAGGAAGGTCTGGCGTTAGTCAGCCTGGCACGCTACCTGTTTGGACTGGCACCGGGTGCCCGTCTGAAAACCATTGATGAGCTGTCCAGCGAACTGAATCTCTCGGTCGGCGTGGTACAACACGCTTTGAAGACCCTGGAAACCGCCTCTTGCGTTACGCTGGAGCGTCGCGGCAGGAATGGCACCCTGCTTAGCAACATGAATTATCCGGCCCTGCTGGAGCAAGCGGATATCGGCAATATTGTGTGTGCCATGCCATTGCCCTACACCCGACTGTATGAAGGACTGGCCAGCGCGCTTAAGGCCCAGTTTGAGGGTTACCCACTCTATTACGCCCATATGCGCGGTGCAGATGTCCGCATTGAATGCCTGATCGACGGCGTTTATGACATGGCGGTCGTCTCCCATCTTGCCGCAGAAAGCTACTTGCGCGATGGCAAAGTCACTGCGGCAATGATGTTGGGGGCCGGTTCTTACGTTGACGGGCATCAGTTGGTTTATCGCAAAGGCGAAAAACAGAACATCCGTCGTATTGGTCTGGACTCTCGTTCGCCCGATCAGCGTTTGCTCACGGAAGTGGTATTTGCCGGGCAGGATATTGAACGCATTAACCTGCCTTATAACGAATCTCTGACGCGGATTGAGCGGGGAGAAATAGATGCAACGGTGTGGAACGTAACCGAAGATCTCGACAGTCTGAACCTGGTCAAGGAACCCCTTAATCATTACCCGGTAAGCATTAAGGCTTCCGAAGCCGTCCTGCTGGTGCGCAATGATGACCGGGTGATCCCTCATCTGGTCAAGACGCTGGTTAACCTGCAACGGCTATTGGCACATCAACAAGAAGTCAAAAAAGGCACCAGAGAACCCAGTTACTAACTCAGGAGCAGCAAAATGGAAACACGTCTGCAGATTTTACATGATGCCCAGGTCATCGATACTGAGGTCTATATCGGTATGCTTGAGGTCGTTAAACGGCTCGAACAGCATTGGCAGCTTAATATCCGCCATACCCAGGGCGAAATGATGATTACCCATATGGCCAATGCCCTGACACGCGCACGCCGCGGGGAAATCATCGCGGCTATCGATCCGGAGCTATTAGATGAGATCGAAGCATCAAGCGTCTTTGCCAACATCCGGGAAATCAACAGCGACCTGCTGAGTTTATTCGCATTTGCGATTCCAGATTCTGAACTCGGCTACCTACTGGCTAACGTTTTTGGCCTGTATCTCGCTCAGACAGACAGCAGCACAGTCTGAAGTTTTGATCACACATTAAATATTCAAAAAAATGAATTAATAGCACACATCGAGGGACCTATGTTTCTAAATGCGCTGGAAAAACAAAACCCTGCCCTGATTGATGCCGCTGTTCACTTTTGGCGTAACGGCGCTATCAAGCCGGATTGCTACGTTATCGATGTCGACCTGGTATTGGAAAATGCCCGGCTATTACAGGAATGCGCGGAGAAACTGGGCCTTTCGCTGTACCTGATGAGCAAACAGTTTGGCCGCAATCCGCTGCTATGCCAGCTACTGTTGAAGCAGGGTTATCAGGGCATTGTCGCCGTTGATTTTAAAGAGGCGCGTCAACTTTGGCAGCAGGGTTTACCGATAGCTCACATTGGCCATCTGGTGCAAACGCCCGTCAATATGATTGATGAAGCCATTGCCCAGCGTCCAGAAGTCATTACCGTTTATAGCATTGAAAAAGCACGGCAGATCTCCACTGCGGCGCTGCGCCAAAATCACCGGCAGGCGCTGCTACTGAAAGTTCAGGATAAAGGCGACGTGGTCTATCCGGGGCCAGGAGGCGGGTTTCTTATTGGCAGAACTGCCGGACGTGATTAATCAAATCAGCAGGATGGCAGGCGTTGAAATTATTGGGGTCACTCACTTCCCCTGCATGCTATTCAACGAGCAACGGCAAACTACCGAGGCAACCCCCAATCTCACCACATTAGCCAGGGCAAAAAACCTGCTGGAACAACAGGGTATTGAAGTTCGCCAAATGAATGCCGCTTCGGCAACCTGCATTGAAACCCTGCCCAAACTGGCCGCTGCCGGCGTGACCCATACCGAACCCGGCCATGCCCTGACGGGCACGCAGCCCGCGAATCAGTACGGCGGCGGCCCGGAAAAAATAGCCATGCTTTATCTTTCTGAAATTTCGCACGGCCAGGACAACATCAGTTTCTGCTATGGCGGTGGCTACTATCGCCGCGGTCACCTGCAAAACGCGCTGGTGCTCGACGGCCAATGGCAGCGCTGTCGCGTACTGCCGATAGATAGCGACAGCATCGATTATACGCTGCCATTAGCAGGACGCTGGCCTGTCAGCAGCCCGGTGATTATGTGTTTTCGCACTCAGGTTTTTGTAACACGCAGCGATGTGGCGCTGATAAGCGGTATTCAAATGGGTAACCCTCAACTGTTGGGGGTGTTTGATAGTCTCGGTAACGACCTGGCAAGGAGCCATCATGGATAAGTTTGTGGTTTTGGTCATTGATAGTTTTGGCGTGGGCGCTATGGGAGATGTTCCCGAAGTGCGCCCACAGGACATTGGCGCCAATACTTGCGGCCATATTTTGCAACGGTTGCCCAATCTGCAACTGCCGATGTTGGAAAAGCTCGGTTTGATCAATGCGCTGCATATCGCCGAACCCGACCATCGCGTCAGCGCCATGCACGAAAGCCCGACAGCGGCTTTTGGCGTCGCACTACTGCAACACGAGGGCGGTGATACCTTCATGGGGCATCAGGAGATCATGGGTACCCTGCCGCTTCCTCCGGTGCGCATGCCCTTCTCTACCCGGTTTGAAAAGGTTGAACAGGCGCTAAAGAACGAAGGTTTTAAGGTCGAACGCTATCAGGCTCACAACAGCGAATTGCGTTTACTTTGGGTCAACGACGCAGTCGCCATTGGTGACAACCTCGAAGCGGATTTAGGCCAGGTGTTTAATGTCTGTGGCAATCTCTCGGCCATCAGTTTTGAACAGGTTGAAAAAATTGGTCGGGTGGTGCGCAGTTGTGTCGAAGTGGGCCGGGTTATCGCCTACGGCGGCTTGCTGGAAAGCAGTGAACAAATCCTGGCGGCGGTGGAAGTCAAAGATAACCGCTTTATCGGCATCAACAGCCCAAAGGCCGGGGTTTATCGGAACGGCTTCCAGGTGATCCACCTGGGCTATGGGGTCGATGCCAGCGTTCAGGTACCGCAACAATTATACCAGCAAGGCATTTTGACCGTCCTGGTAGGGAAAGTGGCCGATATTGTCGAAAACCCGCAGGGACGTAATTATCAGCAGCTGGTTGATTCGCAAACCATCCTGGATATCACCCTCGATGAATTGCAGCGCCCGGGGCCGGCGTTTATCTGCACCAATATTCAGGAAACCGATCTTGCCGGTCATGCGCAAGATGCAGAACGTTACGCCGAACGCCTGCAACTGGTCGATGCTTCACTGGCAAAACTCATCTCCGCGATGGATGGAAGCGATTGTCTGGTCGTCATGGCTGACCACGGTAACGATCCTACCGTCGGTCACAGCAAACACACGCGCGAACAGGTTCCCCTGTTGATTTTTCGCCCAGGACAAGCGGCTTGCTCACTCGGTATTCGCACCACGCTTTCTGACGTGGGGGCAACAGTTTGTGAGTTCTTCAACGCTAAAGCCCCCTACAACGGCCGCTCATTTCTGGCCGCGCTTAACGCTTAGCGCCTAATGTACAGGGGCACTCTCACTGCCCCTGCCGGCACAATCAGTATTTCAGCATAAAAGAACGGTAGGCCTTCAGCACCTGCAGGAAATCTTCGACGCCGCAGAATGAGAGGCTTTCTTCGTCATAATAATTCATCCCCTCCTCCATCTCTTCGCCTTCAAACTCCAGCAGATTGGCACGGATCATTACTTCTTCACCGTCCATCAGCAATGTGTATTCATGGCCTTCCAACTGCCATTGACGCTCGCTGCCTTTCACTTCCGCCGCACCGGCTTCAATGCGATCCAGCAGGTTAAAATCGCCTTTGAGTTCTTCGTTGATCCAGTGGCCAATAACCTCATGCCCCATCGAAAATCTGACGATCACCTGTCCGGTCACGTCACGCAGAAATTCGTAATCCATAGCACGCCCTCCTGAGCCCTTTCTCTTAGTGTAAACATTAATTCATGACTAACTCAGTGAGCGCTCGCAAAGTTGGCAACTGAGAAAAATAAAACGGGAGGCCAAGGCCTCCCGTTAAACAGTTGCGCAATATAGCGACTTAAACAGCGGTTTGGAAGATCACGCCGTCGGCTTTTTCAGTGTACTGACCCAGTTGGTCAAAGTTCAGATAGCGATAGGTATCCGCCGCCGTTTTATCAACCTGCGCCATGTACGTCTGGTACTCGTCCGGCGTTGGCAGGCGGCCCAGCAATGAAGCCACCGCCGCCAGTTCTGCAGACGCCAGATAGACGTTAGCGCCAGTACCCAAGCGGTTCGGGAAGTTACGGGTAGAGGTGGAAACTACCGTCGCACCATCAGCCACACGCGCCTGGTTACCCATGCACAGTGAACAACCCGGGATCTCGATGCGTGCCCCGCTCTTGCCGAATACGCTGTAGTAGCCCTCTTCGGTCAACTGAGCTGCGTCCATCTTGGTTGGCGGTGCCACCCACAGACGGGTCGGCAACTGGCCCTTGTGCTGATCCAGCAGCTTGCCTGCAGCACGGAAGTGGCCGATGTTGGTCATGCAGGACCCGATGAACACTTCATCGATCTTGCTGTTGGCCACATCTGACAACAGACGCGCGTCATCCGGATCGTTTGGCGCACACAGGATTGGCTGAGTGATCTCTGCCAGATCGATGTCGATCACCGCAGCGTATTCTGCATCCGCATCGCCTTCCAGCAGTTGCGGATCTGCCAGCCATTTCTGCATGCCCTGGATACGACGCTCCAGCGTACGGCGGTCGCCGTAACCTTCGGAGATCATCCACTTCAGCAGTACGATGTTGGAGTTCAGGTACTCTTCGATCGGTGCCTTGTCCAGTTTGATGGTACAACCGGCAGCGGAACGCTCGGCAGAGGCGTCGGTCAGTTCGAACGCCTGCTCAACTTTCAGCTCCGGCAAACCTTCGATTTCCAGAATACGGCCGGAGAAGATGTTCTTCTTGCCCTTCTTCTCAACCGTCAGCAGACCCTGCTGGATGGCGTAGTAAGGAATGGCATGTACCAGGTCGCGCAGAGTAATGCCAGGCTGCATCTTGCCTTTGAAGCGCACCAGCACCGACTCAGGCATATCCAGCGGCATCACGCCGGTGGCGGCAGCAAAGGCGACCAGGCCTGAACCCGCCGGGAAGGAAATACCGATCGGGAAACGGGTGTGGGAGTCACCGCCGGTACCCACGGTATCCGGCAGCAGCATGCGGTTCAGCCAGGAGTGGATAACGCCGTCGCCAGGTCGCAGCGATACGCCACCACGGTTCATGATAAAGTCCGGCAGCGTATGGTGAGTGGTCACATCAACCGGTTTCGGGTACGCGGCAGTGTGACAGAACGACTGCATCACCAGATCGGCAGAGAAGCCCAGGCAAGCCAGGTCTTTCAGCTCGTCACGGGTCATCGGGCCGGTGGTGTCCTGAGAACCGACGGAGGTCATCTTCGGCTCGCAGTATTCCCCCGGACGCACGCCGGCAACGCCACAGGCACGGCCAACCATTTTCTGCGCCAGCGAGAAGCCTTTGTTGCTGGCTGCCACTTCTTTGGCAATGCGGAACACATCGCTGTGCGGCAGACCCAAAGATTCACGTGCTTTCGTGGTCAGGCCACGACCGATGATCAGCGGAATACGGCCACCGGCGCGCACTTCGTCGAGCAGCACGTCGGTCTTCAGTTCGAAGTTGGCAATCAGTTCACCGGTTTCATGGTTACGCACTTCACCCTTGTACGGGTAAATGTCGATCACGTCACCCATGTTCAGGTCATTGACGTCCACTTCAATCGGCAACGCACCGGCATCTTCCATGGTGTTGAAGAAGATAGGCGCAATTTTGCCACCCAGCACCACACCGCCACCGCGCTTGTTAGGCACGTGCGGGATGTCGTCGCCCATAAACCACAGCACCGAGTTGGTGGCGGACTTACGGGATGAACCGGTACCGACCACGTCACCGACGTAGGCCAGCGGGAAGCCTTTTTTGTTCAGCAGTTCAATCTGCTTGATCGGGCCAACGCTGCCCGGCTGATCCGGCACTATGCCTTCACGTTCGTTTTTCAGCATCGCCAGGGCGTGCAGCGGGATATCCGGGCGCGACCAGGCATCCGGTGCCGGTGACAGATCATCGGTATTGGTTTCACCGGTGACTTTAAACACGGTAACGGTGATTTTTTCCGCCAACTGCGGACGCGACAGATACCACTCGGCATCGGCCCAGGACTGCATAATCTGTTTGGCGTGTGGGTTACCCGCCTTGGCTTTCTCTTCTACGTCGTAGAAGTTATCAAACATCAGCAGCGTATGAGACAGCGCTTTGGCGGCAATTGCGGCCAATTTTTCGTTGTCCAGCGCGTCAATCAGCGGATGAATGTTATAGCCGCCCTGCATGGTGCCCAACAGTTCAATGGCTTTCTCAGGGGTAATCAGGGGGGAGGTTGCTTCGCCTTTGGCGATGGCCGCCAGGAAACCTGCTTTAACATAGGCGGCTTCGTCGACGCCTGGGGGTACACGGTTAATCAGCAGGTCTAACAGGAATTCTTCTTCGCCTTTTGGCGGATTCTTTAATGATTCAACCAGCGCTGCCATTTGGGTGGCGTCTAACGGCTTAGGGACGATGCCCTCTGCAGCACGCTCGGCTACGTGCTTACGGTATTCTTCTAGCACGACATTCTCCTCGCTCTCATTGTCATTTATTGTGCCTGGCGTTCTCTATTCAAACCGGGTTTAGCGCACGGTATTGATGCCATTGATCCTGACGGGGCACTGCTGTCGATGTCCTGGACTGTAAGTTACAGTGCCCGGTTCCGCTCAGCCAGCATATCAGGATTTGAATTGGTTGTTAATTCGTTCACATAAAAGCAACATTAAATCTTTGCTGAATCGTTGAGTACAGTGTAATCGGCTGCGGCAAAGGCTAGCCGCGGCTGCAGGTTGGGTCCGTCTACAACAAAATTAAGCCTGACGAGCACAACACAATACCCATTCACTTACAATGGCTATTGGTCGCGAATAGTAAAATTTGAGAGCGGAAGGCACAAAAAAACCGCCGTTAAGGCGGTTCTGTTGTTCCGTTCGGTGTTAGCAGGCACCTTACGGATTTCTTGCATCGTTAAAGAACGATACAAGCGCTACCGAGCACAAAACATTGTGCGCAACATCGTTCAAAAAATCAACTAAACAATGTTATCAATCTCGTTTTGTGGATATTCTTTCTATGGGTCTGTTCTGCCAATTTAGCAGTTGGTCATCGGGCATTCCACGCATAAAAAAACGGCCCCTTTTCAGGAGCCGCTTATCAACCGTTCAAACCAGCAGAATTACTTCTTCTTGGCTTTCGGGTTAGGCAAGTCGGTGATGCTGCCTTCGTAGATCTCAGCCGCCAAACCTACGGATTCGTGCAGGGTTGGGTGAGCATGGATAGTCAGAGCGATGTCTTCTGCGTCGCAACCCATCTCGATAGCCAGACCGATCTCACCCAGCAGCTCGCCGCCGTTGGTGCCGACAATCGCGCCACCGATAATACGGTGAGTTTCTTTGTCGAAGATCAGTTTGGTCATGCCGTCTGCACAATCGGAAGCGATAGCACGGCCAGAAGCTGCCCACGGGAAGGTGGAAGTTTCGTAGCTGATGCCTTTCTCTTTCGCTTCTTTCTCGGTCAGACCCACCCAGGCAACTTCCGGCTCGGTGTACGCGATCGATGGGATCACTTTCGGGTCGAAGTAGTGCTTCATGCCGGCGATAACTTCTGCGGCAACATGGCCTTCATGCACGCCTTTGTGCGCCAGCATCGGTTGACCGACGATGTCGCCGATAGCGAAGATGTGCGGCACGTTGGTGCGCAGTTGTTTGTCGACGTTGATGAAGCCACGCTCGTCAACTTCAACACCGGCTTTACCCGCTTCCAGCAGTTTGCCGTTCGGCACACGGCCGATAGCCACCAGCACCGCGTCGTAACGCTGTGGTTCTGCAGGCGCTTTTTTGCCTTCCATAGTGACATAGATGCCGTCTTCTTTGGCTTCTACCGCGGTCACTTTGGTTTCCAGCATCAGGTTGAACTGCTTGCTGATGCGTTTGGTGAAGACTTTCACCACGTCTTTGTCAGCAGCCGGGATCACCTGGTCAAACATTTCGACCACGTCGATCTGTGAACCCAGCGCATGGTATACGGTGCCCATTTCCAGGCCGATGATGCCGCCGCCCATAACCAGCAGACGCTCTGGGACAGTTTTCAGTTCCAGTGCATCGGTAGAGTCCCACACGCGTGGATCTTCATGAGGAATGAATGGCAGTTGGATCGGACGGGAACCTGCGGCAATGATGGCATTGTCGAAGTTGATGGTGGTTGGGCCATTTTCGCCTTCAACAACCAGGGTGTTAGCGCCGGTGAACTTGCCCAGACCGTTAACCACTTTCACTTTACGGCCTTTAGCCATACCAGCCAGACCGCCGGTCAGCTGATTGATGACTTTTTCTTTCCAGACGCGCACTTTGTCGATGTCAGTTTTCGGCTCGCCGAAAACGATGCCGTGTTCGGCCAGGGCTTTGGCTTCTTCGATCACTTTGGCAACGTGCAACAGGGCTTTGGAAGGGATACATCCCACGTTCAGGCAAACCCCGCCCAGAGTGGAATAACGTTCAACCAGAACGGTTTCAAGACCTAAGTCAGCGCAACGAAAGGCAGCAGAGTAACCTGCCGGGCCCGCCCCAAGTACCACGACCTGAGTTTTAATTTCAGTACTCATCATGACCTCTTAATTGATTGTCCGGCGGGTCAGACGTCATTTTTATAGCTAATCGATCTCATAACGCCCTTCATCCACCGGGACGCTTACACCGCCAGCAGTTTACAGAATTGTTAATAATCTGCAAAGCGTGTTCGAGTGACCCGTGTCTCAACAATTTTGTCGAGTCGTGCAAAAACCGACAAAACTGCTACTGAAGTGGTAAGGGCGCAGCATGCTGCGCCCTTTTTTCATTACATCACCATACGGCGGATGTCAGCCAGCATGTTGTTGATGATGGTAATAAAGCGCGCACCATCTGCACCGTCAATAACACGGTGGTCGAAGGAGAGCGACATTGGCATCATCAGGCGCGGCACGAACTCTTTACCGTTCCAGACCGGCTCCATAGCAGACTTGGAGACGCCCAGAATGGCCACTTCCGGTGCATTCACAATCGGTGCGAAGTGAGTCGTCCCGATACCGCCCAGGCTAGAGATGGTGAAACACCCGCCCTGCATTTCGCCTGCGGTCAGCTTGCCGTCACGAGCTTTTTTGGAGATAGCCATCAGTTCGCGGGACAGTTCAGTGATGCTCTTCTTGTTCACATCCTTGAACACCGGAACCACCAGACCGTTTGGCGTATCAACCGCCACACCCACGTTGATGTATTTCTTCAACGTCAGCTTCTGGCCATCTTCGGACAGAGAGCTGTTGAAGCGCGGCATCTGTTCCAGAGCAGCGGCAACGGCTTTCATGATGAACACCACCGGGGTGAACTTCACGTCCAGCTTACGCTTGGCAGCTTCTTCGTTCTGTTGCTTGCGGAAAGCTTCCAGATCGGTGATATCGGTTTTGTCGAAGTGAGTCACGTGCGGGATCATCACCCAGTTGCGGCTCAGGTTGGCACCAGAGATTTTCTGGATACGACCCAGTTCCACTTCTTCGATCTCACCGAACTTGCTGAAGTCCACTTTCGGCCAAGGCAGCATGCCTGGCAGACCGCCACCGGCAGCAGCAGCCGGAGCCGCTTCTGCACGTTTGACCGCGTCTTTCACGTAAGTCTGAACGTCTTCGCGCAGGATGCGGCCTTTACGACCGGTGCCTTTCACTTTCGCCAGGTTTACGCCGAACTCACGCGCCAGACGGCGGATGACCGGGGTAGCGTGCACATAAGCGTCGTTCTCAGTGAACTCGCCTTTGGCAGCAGGTGCAGCCTGTTGGGCCGGTGCAGAACTTGCAGCCGGAGCCGGTGCAGCTTCTGCCTTCTGGGCTGGAGCGGCAGCAGGCGCAGCGCCTTCAACTTCGAACACCATGATCAGGGAACCGGTTTTCACTTTATCGCCGGCGCTGATTTTGATTTCTTTCACGGTACCTGCGAACGGTGCCGGCACTTCCATAGAAGCCTTGTCACCTTCAACGGTGATCAGTGACTGCTCAGCGGCAACTTTGTCGCCCACTTTAACCATCACTTCAGTGACTTCTACTTCGTCGCCGCCGATGTCCGGTACTGCAACGTCTTTGGCCGCAGAGGCCGCCGGTGCTGCAGGAGCAGCCGGAGCTTGTGCCGCAGCAGAAGCGGCGCCAGCCACTTCGAACACCATGATCATAGAACCGGTGGTGACTTTGTCGCCGGTGGCGATTTTGATCTCTTTCACGGTACCTGCGAACGGTGCCGGGACTTCCATTGAAGCCTTGTCGCCTTCAACGGTGATCAGGGACTGCTCGGCTTCCACCTTGTCGCCCACTTTCACCAGGATCTCGGTCACTTCAACTTCGTCAGCACCGATGTCCGGTACCGCAACGTCTTTGGCAGCAGCGGCAGCCGGTGCAGCAGCAGGTGCTGCGGCCGGTTTCTCTTCAGCCTTGGCAGCTGGTGCGGCCTGAGCCGCCCCTTCTGCTTCAAAGATCATCAGCAGTTTGCCGGTCTCGGTTTTATCACCGACGGCAACCTTGATTTCTTTAACCACACCCGCCTGCGGGGATGGGACTTCCATGGAAGCTTTATCACCTTCAACGGTGATCAGCGATTGTTCAGCTTCAACTTTATCGCCCACTTTCACCAGAATTTCGGTGATTTCCACTTCGTCTGCACCGATGTCCGGTACTTTAATTTCGATAGACATTCTTCTGTACCTCTTATGCCAGACGCGGGTTAACTTTTTCTGGGTTGATGTCGAATTTCTTAATCGCATCAGCTACCACAGAAGCTTCGATTTCACCGCGTTTAGCCAGTTCACCCAGTGCAGCAACCACAACGTAAGAAGCATCAACTTCAAAGTGGTGGCGCAGGTTTTCGCGGCTGTCTGAACGACCGAAGCCGTCAGTGCCCAGAACGCGATAGTCGCTGGCTGGAACGTAAGTACGAACCTGTTCTGCGAACAGCTTCATGTAGTCGGTAGACGCAACCGCTGGCGCTTCGTTCATCACCTGAGCGATGTAAGGTACGCGCGGAGTTTCGGTTGGGTGCAGCATGTTCCAACGCTCACAATCCTGGCCATCACGCGCCAGTTCAGTGAAGGAAGTCACGCTGTAGATGTCAGAACCCACGCCGTAATCGTCAGCCAGGATCTTCGCCGCTTCACGAACGTGACGCAGGATAGAACCTGAACCCAGCAACTGAACCTTGCCTTTGCTGCCTGCCAGAGTGTCCAGCTTGTAGATACCTTTACGGATACCTTCTTCTGCACCCTGCGGCATAGCCGGCATGTGGTAGTTTTCGTTCAGCGTGGTGATGTAGTAGTAGACGTTTTCTTGCGCGTCACCGTACATGCGAACCAGACCGTCGTGCATGATCACTGCCACTTCGTACGCGTAAGCTGGATCGTAAGAGATACAGTTAGGAATAGTCAGGGACTGGATGTGGCTGTGGCCGTCTTCGTGCTGCAGACCTTCACCGTTCAGGGTGGTACGGCCTGAAGTACCGCCTACCAGGAAGCCGCGCGCCTGTTGGTCGCCTGCTGCCCAGCACAGGTCACCGATACGCTGGAAACCGAACATCGAATAGTAGATGTAGAACGGGATCATTGGCAGATCGTTGGTGCTGTAGGAAGTCGCTGCGGCCAACCATGAAGAGGCTGCGCCCAGTTCGTTGATGCCTTCCTGCAGGATCTGGCCTTTCTCGTCTTCTTTGTAGTAAGCAACCTGCTCACGGTCCTGCGGAGTGTACTGCTGGCCGTTCGGGCTGTAGATACCGATCTGACGGAACAGACCTTCCATGCCGAAGGTACGAGCTTCGTCGGCAATGATTGGAACCAGGCGATCTTTGATCGACTTGTTCTTCAGCATCACGTTCAGGGCACGCACGAAGGCGATGGTGGTAGAAATTTCTTTGTTCTGCTCTTCCAGCAAGGAGCTGAAGTCTGCCAGAGCCGGCATTTCCAGCTTCTCGGTGAACTTCGGCATACGGGTAGGCACATAGCCTGCCAGCGCCTGACGACGTTCGTGCAGATATTTGTACTCTTCGGAATCTTTCTCGAAGGTGACGTACGGCAGTTTTTCGATGTCAGCATCGGCAACCGGTACGTTGAAACGATCGCGGAAGTGGTGAACCCCTTCCATGTTCATTTTCTTCACCTGGTGAGCAATGTTTTTACCTTCCGCGGTTTCACCCATGCCGTAACCTTTGATGGTATGGGCCAGGATAACGGTTGGTTTGCCTTGGGTGTCCTGCGCTTTTTTCAGTGCAGCAAAGACTTTCTTCGGATCGTGACCGCCACGGTTCAGCGCCCAGATCTCTTCGTCGGTCATATCTTTGACCAGCGCAGCAGTTTCCGGGAAGCGACCGAAGAAGTGCTCACGTACGTAAGCGCCGTCTTTGGATTTGAAGGTCTGGTAGTCGCCGTCCAGGGTTTCGTTCATCAGTTGGATCAGCTTGCCGCTGGTATCTTTACGCAGCAGTTCATCCCAACGACCACCCCAGATCACTTTCAGTACCTGCCAGCCTGCGCCAGCGAAGATGCCTTCCAGCTCATTGATGATCTTGCCGTTACCGGTGACCGGGCCGTCCAGACGCTGCAGGTTGCAGTTGATGACGAATACCAGGTTGTCCAGCTTCTCACGGGTAGCGATGGTGATCGCGCCCTTGGATTCCGGCTCATCCATCTCGCCGTCGCCCAGGAAGGCGTAAACGGTTTGAGCAGAGGTGTTCTTCAGGCCACGGTGTTCCAGATATTTCAGGAACTTCGCTTGATAGATGGCGCTGATTGGGCCCAGGCCCATGGAAACGGTCGGGAACTGCCAGAATTCCGGCATCAATTTAGGATGCGGGTAAGACGACAGGCCTTTACCGTGAACTTCCTGACGGAAGTTATTCATTTGGTCTTCGGTCAAGCGGCCTTCAAGGAAGGCACGTGCGTAAACGCCCGGAGAGATGTGGCCCTGGAAGTAAACCAGATCGCCGCCATCTTGTTCGGTGCGTGCACGGAAGAAGTGGTTGAAGCAGACTTCATAGAAGGTCGCAGAAGATTGGAAGGAAGCCATGTGGCCGCCCAGATCCAGATCTTTTTTGGAAGCACGAAGAACGGTCATTACCGCATTCCAGCGAATAGCGCTGCGGATACGACGCTCAAGATCCAGGTTACCAGGGTAAGCAGGTTCGTCTTCCACCGCGATGGTGTTGACGTAGTTGTGAGCCGCAGCACCGGCTGCAACGCTAACACCGCCTTTACGGGCTTCACCCAGAACCTGATCAATCAGAAACTGAGCTCGCTCAACACCCTCTTCACGGATGACCGATTCGATCGCCTGCAGCCAGTCGCGGGTTTCGATCGGATCCACGTCATTGTTTAAACGTTCTGACATGGTGGTATTCCTTATCTGTCTAATGGTTTGTTTTGGAGCCTGTCTTCCTGTGTTCTGAGGCAAAACACACGAAGACAGGCCCATCAGTTTAGTTGCCGCTTACTTAAATGCTTAATTAAGCACTTCGAACGTAAACCCCGCAGGCTGGTGTGCCCTGAAGAGAACCGCTCTTAATCCTTGCGTTGCTGGAGACGCCGCAGCGATCTCTCGCGTCGGGTATGCTCCCGACTGAGATCCAGCAAGATTTCCTCGATAAACGCCAAATGGCGGTGCGAGGCTTCACGAGCTTTTTCTGGCTCGCGTGCCACAATCGCCTCAAAAATTCCGGCGCGGTGGCTGCTCACTTTTGCCAACATCTCACGGCGCGAGTAGAGCAATTCAAAGTTCTGACGCACGTTCTGTTCCAGCATCGGCCCCATACAGCGCAGCAGGTGCAGTAACACAACGTTGTGGGCAGCTTCGGTCACGGCGATTTGGTATTGCATGACCGCGTCGGCTTCGGCGTCGAGATCGCCGCTGTCCTGGGCCTGCTGAATCAGCATATGGCAATCGCGGATGCGTGCCAGATCTTCGTCGGTACCGCGCAACGCTGCGTAATAGGCAGCAATGCCTTCGAGGGCATGACGGGTTTCCAACAGATCGAATTGTGATTCAGGATGGTCGGCCAGCAGTTCAGCCAGCGGATCGCTAAAGCTCTGCCACAGATTAGTTTGTACAAAGGTGCCACCGCCCTGACGGCGCAGGAGCAACCCTTTGGCTTCCAGGCGCTGGATAGCCTCTCTCAGAGAAGGACGGGAAACATCAAATTGTTTCGCCAGTTCACGCTCCGGTGGCAGTTTTTCGCCTGGACGCAGTGTTCCCTCGAGGATCAGGTGTTCGAGCTGCTGCTCGATGACGTCTGACAACTTGGGTTGGCGGATTTTGCTGTAGGCCATGGGTGATTTCTTCTCTGCGAATGGCGCGGAGTCAATTGGTAATACCAATTTCAAAAACGTGACGGTAAAGTAACAAAGTATTCACCTCCTGTCCATATGGGCCTTGATCGAAATCAGGTTACCCGCACATTTTAACACCTCAATACCAGACCTGCTGCAAACCGCTAACGCGCGCTTGGTAATACCATTTACGAGGTAGGTTTTTGATTTAACTTTTGCGAAACCTGCCGTCAGGCAGACTGAAGTCTCTAAAGTAGAATTCTATTGCATGTTTATTAAACTTTGACGAATACCTATTTACATCGCAAAAGGTGCGTTCGGCCGGTTAATATTTCGTCACCGACAAGCCGCCAGAGCTAAATTATTTTTGCGCATTATGTGAGTTAATGCTTATTTCATGCATTGAATCCCCCCTGTCGTCACACAACCCGCATTTTGTTTCCTAAACTGCTGAAATCTTAATCACTCACTACATAAAGCAGGTGCAAACTGGCGCGCATAACATTATTCTTTGCCAAACGGTAGCGGCTCCGTGGAATTAATAGATATAACGCCGTAAATAAAACAAAACACACATCGTAACCACTGCTTTACAGCATGTGAGTAATTCTGCAACGACAGAGGGTTTGATTGATGGATGGTCAACAGCATGATGGCGACCAGCTGAAACGCGGGCTTAAAAACCGCCATATTCAGCTTATTGCACTAGGGGGCGCTATTGGTACCGGGCTATTTCTCGGCATCGCGCAAACAATAAAGATGGCCGGCCCTTCGGTCATTCTCGGTTATGCCATTGGCGGCTTTATCGCATTTCTGATCATGCGCCAACTGGGTGAAATGGTGGTCGAAGAGCCGGTGGCCGGTTCCTTTAGCCACTTCGCCTATAAATACTGGGGTAACTTCGCCGGCTTCGCTTCCGGCTGGAACTACTGGGTGCTGTACGTCCTGGTTGCCATGGCGGAACTGACCGCGGTGGGGATCTATGTGCAGTACTGGTGGCCGGAGATCCCGACCTGGGTGTCGGCAGCCGTATTCTTCCTGGCGATTAATGCCATCAACCTGGCAAACGTGAAGGTGTATGGCGAGATGGAATTCTGGTTCGCCATCATCAAGGTCGTGGCGATTATCGGCATGATCGTGTTCGGTGCCTACCTGCTGTTCAGCGGCATGGGCGGGCCGGAAGCCACAGTGACCAATCTGTGGGCGCAGGGCGGGTTCTTCCCGAACGGCGTCATGGGGCTGGTGATGGCGATGGCGGTGATCATGTTCTCGTTCGGTGGGCTGGAGTTGGTGGGCATCACCGCGGCAGAAGCCGACAACCCGCAGAAAAGCATTCCCAAAGCGACTAACCAGGTTATCTACCGCATCCTGCTGTTCTATATCGGTTCACTGACCATTCTGTTGTCGCTGTACCCGTGGGGTAAAGTGGTTGAAGGCGGTAGCCCGTTCGTACTGATCTTCCACGCGCTGAACAGCAACCTGGTAGCAACGGTGCTGAACGTGGTGGTGTTGACCGCCGCGCTGTCGGTATACAACAGCTGCGTCTACTGCAACAGCCGCATGCTGTACGGCCTGGCAAAACAGGGCAACGGGCCAAAAAGCCTGCTGAAAGTCGACGGTCGCGGCGTCCCTGTCATTGCGATTGCCGTTTCCGCCACCGCCACGGCGTTCTGCGTACTGATTAACTACCTGATCCCCGGCCGTGCCTTCGAACTGCTGATGGCGTTGGTGGTGTCGGCACTGGTGATCAACTGGGCGATGATCAGCCTGGCACATCTGAAGTTCCGCGCAGCCAAGAACCGCGAAGGTGTTGAACCGAAGTTCAAAGCCTTCTGGTACCCGTTCAGCAACTATCTGTGCCTGGTGTTTATGGCCGCTATCCTGGTGATCATGTACCTGACGCCGGGGATCCAAATCTCGGTGTTGCTGATCCCGGTTTGGGTCGCCATTTTAGGCATCGGCTATGCCATTAAACAGCGTAGCCAGCGTGCCGTGAGCGCAGCCGGTCGCGGGTAACCAAGCCAAAAAACAAGGCCCGCAGTGCAAACTGTGGGCCTTTTTATTGCCGCTCTATTTTGCAAGCTGGCTCACAGTTTCCCCGCCACGGTGGATTTGTCCATCTCTACAACCATTCACTTCTGATAACTCGCCGCCAACCGGGACAATAATCGTTGCCACTCAGTTAGACTTTGCCGGCGCGGAGAAAATGTCCATGAAGAGCAACGCCCTATCAATAAAAGAAAAGATTGGCTACGGCATGGGAGATGCCGGCTGCAACATGATCGGCGGAGCGATTATGCTGTTTCTCAACTATTTCTATACCGATATCTACGGTCTGACTCCCGCACTGGTCGGCGTGCTGCTGCTGTCAGTCCGCGTGCTGGATGCCATCACCGATCCGATCATGGGCGCAATAGCCGATCGCACCCAAAGCCGTTGGGGTCGCTTTCGCCCCTGGTTGCTGTGGATCTCCCTGCCATATGTATTATTCAGCGTGTTGATGTTTACGACGCCGGAATGGAGCTACAACAGCAAAGTGGTCTATGCCTTCGCCACTTACTTCTTGATGTCGCTGACCTACACGGCGATCAATATCCCCTACTGTTCGCTGGGCGGCGTGATCACCGCCGATCCGCACGAACGGGTCTCCTGTCAGTCCTACCGTTTTATCCTGGTCGGTATCGCTACCCTGATCCTGTCCCTGACGCTGCTGCCAATGGCTGAATGGTTTGGCGGCGCAAACAAGGCGCGTGGCTATCAGATGGCAATGGGTGTACTGGCACTGATTGCCCTGTTCATGTTTCTGTTCTGCTTTGCCACGGTCAAAGAACGTATACGTCCGGCAGTGCCAACCCATGACGCCCTTAAATCCGATCTGAGAGACGTGTGGAAAAACGATCAGTGGGTGCGCATTCTGCTGCTGACGTTTTGCAACGTCTGCCCCGGTTTTATCCGCATGGCCGCCACCATGTATTACGTCACCTACGTCATGCAACAATCAACCTCCTTTGCCAGTCTGTTTATCGCGCTGGGCGTCGTTGGCATGATGGTTGGCAGCGCATTGGCCAAGCCCCTGACCGATCGCTTCTGCAAACTGAAAGTGTTCTTCTGGACCAATATTTTGCTGGCGGCGTTTTCGTGCGGCTTCTATTTCCTCAACCCTCAGTTCACTTCGCTGATCGTCGCCGCCTATTTCCTGCTGAATATCCTGCATCAGATCCCTTCGCCGCTGCACTGGTCGTTAATGGCCGACGTGGACGATTACGGCGAATGGAAAACCGGCAAGCGCATCACCGGCATCAGTTTTTCCGGCAATCTATTCTTCCTTAAGGTCGGGCTGGCGGTGGCCGGCGCCATGGTGGGCTTCCTGATGTCGCTGTCCGGCTATCAGGCCGATGCGGTCAGCCAAAGCGCTGGCGCACTTAACAGCATCGTGCTGTTGTTCACCGTGATCCCCGGTATCGGATATCTGATCACTGCCGGCGTGGTACGCCTGCTGAAGGTTGATCGCCAACTGATGCGTCAGATTCAGATCGACCTGGAAAAGCGACGCATTAATTACCGCGAGCTAACCGACTACTCTGAGCAGCAACTAAAAACCCGAACCCCGTAAGGAGCCTGCGATGCGCGACTACCCTAATCCCTTGATTGAACAGCGGGCCGATCCCTTTGTTTTGCGCCACAGCGATGGCTATTACTACTTCACCGCCTCGGTACCGGAATATGACCGGTTAGAACTTCGACGCGCGCGTAGCCTCAGCGAACTGGCGCAAGCCAGCCCGACGGTGGTATGGCGAAAACCACAGCAGGGACCGATGAGCCATTTAATCTGGGCGCCGGAACTGCACTTTATTAACGGCAAATGGTATTTATACTTCGCCGCAGCCCATAGCCCGGAGATTGCCAATGGCCTGTTCCAGCACCGAATGTTTGCTCTGGAATGCAGCGCTGCCAACCCGCTGACCGGAGAGTGGGAGGAAAAAGGCCGAATTTATACCCATATCGACAGTTTCTCCCTCGACGCCACCCACTTCGAACATCGTGGCAAACACTATTATCTCTGGGCGCAGAAGGATCCGGCGATCCACGGCAACTCCAACCTGTATCTGGCCGAAATGGAAGATCCCTGGACGCTGAAGGGCCGGCCGGTGATGCTCAGCCAACCTGAACTCCCTTGGGAAACCGTCGGGTTCTCGGTCAATGAAGGACCGGCGGTGATCGCCCATGGCCAAAGAATATTTATCAGCTACTCCGCCAGCGCGACCGACGAGAATTATTGCCTCGGTCTGTTATGGGCCGATATCGACAGCGACATCACCGATGCCGCCCAATGGCATAAGCTCGAACAGCCCGTGTTTCGCACCAGCGTAAAAAACCGCCAGTTCGGCCCCGGGCACAACAGCTTTACCCTGGATGAACAGGGGCGAGATATCTTGGTTTACCATGCGCGTAATTACACGGAAATCGAAGGGGATCCGCTCTATGACCCAAATCGTCATACACGGATTAAACCGCTGGAATGGGATGAGGAAGGAATGCCGGTATTCGGTGAACCCCCGGCAGATAATCGTTAATCAAAAATGGCTCGATATGCCGAGCCATTTCAGACTACTGACAAAGCCCGTTATTAGGGAGAGCGTGCCGAAGGGGTCGTAGCGGCTTGCCCGCCGGAGTGCCCCTCGGTGCGCTAGGCCCGGGTATCTCGGATTCAAAGACAACTTTGTCATCAAACTCAAATGGCTCGATATGCCGAGCCATTTTTCCATTGAACCTTACTTACGTAGCGCTTTCACCTGCTCGGCCGTCACATCCGCCGGCAACCCGCCCCAGGTCACACGCAGGTAGTTCACCAGTTCCGCCACCTGTGCATCATCGAGACGTTCGCCAAAGGCCGGCATGCTCTGCATGCTTTCGCCGTTAGGGAATTGCTGGGCCGGTAAACCGTCCAGTATCGAGACAATCAGGTTTTTAGCGTCCGGCTGGCGCAGCGTAGCGTTATCACGCATCGCGACCGCCACATGAGGCTTACCCTGGCCTTCACGCGCATGGCAACCGGAGCACTGATCCTGATAGCTGATGCGCCCGGCATCGCTGCCCTGACCGATTTTAACCGGCACAGCCGCCGGCGGCTGTTCCCCCATCAGATAGGTCGCCAGCGCCTGACCATCTTCCGGCGTCAAATGACGGGTGCTGAGACTCACCACCATATGCATCTCGCTGAAGGCGGAACCCTGCGGTGCCAGGCCGGTCGAGAGGAAGCGGTTCAGATCGTCCGGCGTCCAGCCGCACTGCGCCAACCCGTGCGGGGTGATGTCCGGTGCCATAAAGCGCCCAAGATCACCGCCCTGCATAGGTTTGGCCAGATTCATTTGACCCAGCATGCCGCGCGGCGTGTGGCATTCCCCACAGTGGCCCAGCGTATCCGCCAGATAACGGCCGCGTTGCCACTGCGCCGAATCACCCTGCGAACTGACCGGCAGCGGATCCTGACTACGGAACAACAGATTCCAGCCAATCAGCGCCATGCGCTGGTTAAACGGGAACGGCATGGCATTTTCCGGAATGGCAACATCCACCGCCGGACGGGTCATCAGATAGGCATAGATATCATCGGCATCCTGACGCGACATGCCTTTATACGAGGTATAAGGCATGGCCGGATACAGATGACGACCGCCCGGTGCCACGCCCTGGGTCACCGCCAGGAAGAAGTCGTCCTTGGTCCAGCGGCCAATCCCCTGATCGGCCGAAGGCGTCAGGTTACTGCCATAGATAGTGCCGAACGGCGTATCCAGCGGATACCCCCCTGCCATTGGCGCGCCACCACTGGCGGTATGACAGGCAGCGCAGTCGGCGGCCTGAGCCAGATAGCGGCCACGGGCAACCTGTTCGGTGCTGGCGGTTACCTGCTGTACCGGGCCGTCGTAATGGCGATTTTCACGCCACCACAGCACGGCGATGACGATAATCACCACCAGCAGGATCAGCAGTGCGAGACGTTTTTTCATTGCGCCGTCTCCTTCACCAGGCCAGGGGTTTTCAGCACTACGTCGCGTACCGCTTCGTAGTAACGCACATAGCCGGTACAGCGGCAGATATGGCTGTCCAGCGCCTGTTCAATCGCGCTTTCCAGTTGATCGCGGGCAATCGGCTCGCGCTTGAGCTTCTCGACAAAAATAGTGGCGGCGTTAACAAAGCCCGGCGTGCAGTAACCGCACTGGAAACTGTAATGCTCCAGGAAAGCCTGCTGGATCGGCGAAAGCTCGACCACTTCACCCTGATCATCCACCTTGGCGTGGCCTTCGACGGTACGCACTTTCTTGCCGCTGAAGAAATGCGCGCCGGTGATACAGGTACGCACTTCCTCACTGGTGCCGCTCGGGTGATCGACAATCGCCACGCAGGCGTGACAGATCCCCTGACCGCAGCCAAGACGCGAACCGGTCAGGTCGAGATATTCGTGCAGGAAGTCGATCATCATCAGCCCTTCCGGTACTTCGATCGGGCCGTACTGCTTTTCATTGATGGTCAGGGAAATCGGCTGGGTTTTAATGCTCATTGTAATACCTCACGAATATTTTCTGCACGAACGGGCAAATCACGGAAACGGTGGCCGGTAGCGTCGGCGATAGCGTTAACCAGTGCCGCAACTACCGGGATCATCACCACTTCGGCCATGCCTTTGGGTGGATCGGTTTCCGACAGCGCGGGCAGGATGTCATCGGTCTGTTTCCAGACCGCCACATCGCTGGCGCGCGGCAGATGGTAACGGTTAAAGTTCCAGGTACCGTTACCAGGCCCGTCTTCGTACAGCGGTAAATATTCGTGCAGTGCATGGCCAATCCCCATTGCCAGGCCGCCCTGCAATTGGCCGGAAACCAGCTCAGGCACAATCAGATTGCCGCACTCCATGATTGAATGGTGGTTCAGCAGCTCCACCTGACCGGTAGCGATATCCACCGCCACTTCCGCCAGGGTACCGACGGCGCTGTAATAGGTGACCGCCGCGTTATTGCGTTGGGTCGGTGGATAGTAGGCCTGGCTGCGCGGCAAGGTTTTAAACTCGCCATTGGCATTGCGCACCGCCAGCCCGTCAATCGGCAGACGCTCGCTTTTAGCGCTCAGGGTGAAGTCCGCCTCGGCCCACTGCCAGCGGTTAAATACGTGTACCGCCGCACCGGTGATACCGCCCATCTGGTAGGCTTGTTTCGCCAACCGCTCCAGGCTCAGCACTTCCATGCCGGCCGCGGTCAGTCCGCCTTCCACCCAACGTGCGTCTTCTCTGCGCACCACTAATGGTGCTGCCTGGCCGCCACCGGGGCCGGATTGCCAAATGGCCATCGCCGCCGGCCACAGGCCGTGATCGAATATCAGACGCGCCGCTTCGCGCGTGCTGTGGGAGAAGTAATACGCCGAGTTGCTGGCGCTGGACGGTGAGCAATAGCTTGGCGTCCAGGCCGGATTGGCTTGCAACTTGTCCTGTTCGGCCTGCGACATAATGTAAGGATCGCCGCTGGTGACCATCGGCAGTACCGACCAGTCGGTCACCGAGAAGTGCGCCTCATCCGCCGGTTTGCCCAGCCACTGTGCGCACAGCACCGATTGTGAGGTCGACATGCCGGTTCCCATTTCGGCACCGCTGTGATGCAGCATGATGCGCCCATCTTCCCCCAGCTCGACGCGAGCGAACGAGGTCTCGGCCCCGGTGCCGAAGTCTTTTTGCACGCAGCCAAAACCAACGCCATAACGCTTGCCCGGGTGCCGGCTCTCAAACTCCGCCTTCCGCTGGGCACGTTGCAACCACATCTCATGCTTCGCTGCCTTTTCCAGCACTTCATCGGCACGAATTGCCCCGGCCGGGATAGCGCCCTGGGTATTTTTCATGCCGGATTTGAGTACGTTGCGCAAACGGAACTCGATCGGGTCGATCTTCAGCTCGGCAGCCAGTTCATCCACCATCATCTCGGTAGCGGCCATGCTTTGCAGCGTGCCGTAGCCACGAGCAGATCCGGCATCAATGGCGCGCGAAGCCAGCCCCACCGCCGACAAATCGCTTTTCGGGAAGTAGTAAATCGACTGTGCCGCCGTCGCCGCTACCATCACCACCGACGGCGTAAAGTTGCTGCGACCACCGCCGTCTGCCGTCATCTCGCCGTGGAATGATTGCAGTACGCCGGTTTGACGGTTGACCGCAATACGGTAATTCATATCGAAGGCATGGCGCTTCAGCGCCGTCTGGAACTGTTCGAAACGGTCATTGGCCAGGCGTACCGGGTGCCCGTCACCGTACATCGCCGCCACCGCACCGTAGTACGGGAAGTTAAAGTGATCTTTCGAACCGTAACCGACGGTGTAGCACGGGTGTAAAATCAGCTGTTTCACCGGCGGATTGTGTTTGGCCAACATGCGAGGCATTTCGTCGGCCACTTCCTGCGGTGACTGGGTAGGCACCACCAGATGCAGGGTCTGCGTCGTGGCATCGTACCAGCCGTTGGCGTTATCCGGCTCCAGCGCCGAAGTATCGACGGATTGCGTAGTATAGCGACGCGACATCACCAGCCAGTCTTCCGGCGGCGTTTGCAGCTCATTGGCTATCATGCCGGCGTAATACATCCCTTCCTGATCCAGCTTGCCGCCCTCGCGACCTTCCGGCCAGACCGGCAGGTGTTTCTTCATCGATACCGGGAAAATCGGCGTGTCTTTCAGGCTGGAGAAGCGATCGTCGTCGAACGGCTTATCGCCCCCCACGCGCACATAGCGGAAAGTACCCCAGGGATCCCGCTCCAGCGGGCCGGTTTCCGCCCCGTACTTGAGCGTTTCTTCACGGAATTTCAGCTTGTCTTTGGCAAAGCGGAAACGGGCGAAATCGTGATAAATCAGAATTGCCACCGCCTGGCCAAGATAGGCCGGAGTTTTGCCGATCGGCAGCAGCATGTCGTCGCCGTAGAACGCCGGAAAGGCCAGGCCGTCACGCGCCAGATCCTCTGCTGTTACCAGCCGGTCGGGCTGCAGGTCGTCTCCCAGCAACGAGAGATCGATGCCCTCGAACAGCCGGTCGGCCTTGGTGACGCGTAAAATAAAGGCGTGCGCCTGTTGTTGCGGCCAGTGCGGCATATCGACCGCGCGAATGTCGCGGGCGAACACCTTTTGCCCCATCACCTTGGCACGACCATCGATACGAAAGCGAATACGCTTTTCATGGGCATCCCAGTTCGGGGACTGAAGGATTTTTTGCTCAAACAGCGCGGCATAAGCACGGCTGTACAGTGGCGCGAGGTACACGGATACCCCCGCAATCACGGCGCTTTTGATAAAGCGGCGCCGCGACGGGCTAAAATTGCTCATAAAAAGTCCTTTGCTTCTTTATTGTATTTTTGTATTCAGCGGTGGTGTTGCGCAAACGCTGACGACCTTGCCGTAGACGTCATAAGCATATGCTTATAACTAAAATTATGTGATGATTAACATGCTGTTTTCAAGAAAAACACATCTCAAGAACACATATTTTTAGTAAGGTAATAATAAGTTGCGCAAATTCGGGCGGATAAGATGACAACGGGCATAGTGATCGCCGCTGCCGGACGTGGAGAGCGTTTCTCTCTGGCCGGGGGCGAAGGCAATAAATTGAATGCCGAGTTTGCGGATAATTCTGGTCAGCAACGCTCGATATTTGAACAAACGCTGCGTCAGGCGCTGGCCTCTGATCTGCCGGTATGGGTGGTCACCCGTCCGGACAATCTTCTGGTACAGCAGGTCTGCGCGGCCTATCAGGTTCCGGTCACGCTACTGGCAAGCTCTGGCCTCGGGGGATCCATCGCCGCCGGCGTTAACTCCACCCCACACTGGCAAGGCTGGCTGATCCACTTAGCGGATATGCCCTTCGTTACGCCGACGGTTTTCCGGCAGGTGGCGGCCGCCCTACGGCAACACGCCATCGTCCGCCCCGCTTTCCAGCAGCAGCCGGGCCACCCGGTCGGGTTTTCCGCCATTTTGCGCAAACAACTGGGCCAATTGCGCGGTGATAATGGCGCACGTGAGCTGCTTAAAGGGCAGCCAGTGTTCCTGCTTTCTCTTGAAACGTCCGAAGTGGTGCAGGATATTGATCTTCCGTCACAGCTACCGGCCAGCGAGTAAATCATCTATGCAACATCTCGATATCACCGTGGTCAACCAGGCGATAAGCTGGCTGAAGCAACAGCCGGTGTGGCTATGCACCGTACTGAACACCTACGGCTCCTCACCGCGATCGCCGGGGGCGCTGCTGGTGGCCACCCTGGATGGGCATTACTGTGGTTCGCTGTCGGGTGGCTGCGTGGAAGAGGATTTTCTGCGGCGCGTGGCGGCCGGGGAATATCAGGCGGCCAGCCAGGTGATCCGTTATGGTGAAGGGGGTCTGGAGCCGAATGTAGCACTGCCGTGCGGCGGCGTATTGGAAGTGCTGATCGAATCCCTGCCAGCCGGTGACGACAGTATTGCCTATCTGACAAAAATTGCCGGTGCACTGAACGGACACCACGCGCTGGTCAAACGCCTGACCTTGCCCGATGCCTGTACCTGCCTGACATTGACCGATTTCGCCAGCGCCACCCAGGTGGAACGTCGTGGTCCGCAGGTCACTTTGCATATCGCCGCGGCACCGCGTTTGTTGATCGCCGGGCTGTCCAGCGTAGCGCTGTACTGCGCCGACTTCGCCAGCTCACTGGGCTTTGAAGTGTTGGTTTGTGAGAATCGGCCGGAGGCGCTGGATAATTTCGCCCCTCAGCTCAGAGGCAACGTCACATTGTTGCGCCAGTTCCCGGCCAAGTTTATTGAAGACGGCGGCTGCCACGCCAATACGGCGATTGTGGCGCTGACCCACGATCCGCGCATGGACGATTTGACGCTGATGGAAGCGATCCACACCCCGGCATTTTACATCGGTGCCATGGGGTCATTGCGCAACAGCGCGCGCCGCCGCCAGCGTCTGCAGCAAATTGCCGAATTCAGCCCACAGGAACTGGAACGTATTCATGCCCCGATCGGGTTGCCACTCGGCAGTAAAACCCCGGCGGAAATCGCGCTGGCGGTAATGGCGGATATCGTGCAGCAGAAAAACCGCACTACCGCGGTCCGATCGGTCAACCAATTGGAGTCACTGGCACCAGATGCTGGAGCTCAAGCTGCAACTCCTCCCGCTCGTTCAGCGAATAGTTGAACATCGTCAGGTCTGGCCCTACTCTGCGGGCCAGGCCCAATTCCGGTAGTGCCTGGGTGTAAATCTGCACCACATGGTCGTGCAAGGCCACCGGCTTGCCGGAGTAACAAAAGCGGCAATAATCGCCGTGAATTTCCGGCCATGGCTCAAGCCCGGCGGCATCACTGGTCGGGCAGTCCTCGGCAACGCCAAGCGCATATTCCACTCTGACCTGCTCTCCATCAGGAATAAACTGGGTCAATGCATAGGTCAACGCCGGCCGGCTGGCCACCGAGTGATAGAACTGCTCTCTGATTTTGCTGCGAATGTGCAAATGCGACTTATCCAAATCGGCAATATCGAGGTGGTAAGCGTAACTTTTCCCCTTGATCGCATACTGCCCTTTGGCCACCTTGATGCGGTCAACCTGAATATCACCAGGATGGTTGGCTGACAGCGAACGAACCAGATGACTGAAGTCCTGCTTGCGGGCATGACGATAGACGCTGGGAGATTCGGCAAAGTGCTTTTTGAAGCAGCGGGAAAAGGTTTGCTGGTTATCAAATTGATATTCAATGGAAATATCAAGAATGGTTTTTTGCGTAAAGCGCAAGGCGAAAGCGGCGAGATACAAACGGCGGGCGCGAATATAGGAGGCCAGCGACAGACCGGTCTGCGTCTTGAACATTCGCTGCAGATACCATTTCGAGTAGCCTGATTTGGCAGAAACGATATCCAATGATAGCGGGTTGGTCAGGTTGTCTTCAATCCAGACCAGTAGTTCCCTGATATGATTTTCTTGCGTTTCCATGTAGTTGCCGAGCCTTCTGTGCCAAATATGCCTTTATTCGTGTATTACTGCTGCGCACGTAGGGTATACAGGTTAAAACGCGGCGTCCAGCGGGCTACAGGACTTTACACAGGGCCAGAGCAAGCCTGAAACTTGCCGCCCGAAAGCGGACGGCAAGTATTGACGAAAGTTATTTCACACAGCGTGAACACTGACCGGCCTGGATCTTCTGGAAGAAGTCATTGCCTTTATCATCCACCAGAATAAACGCCGGGAAATCTTCCACTTCGATTTTCCAGATGGCTTCCATCCCCAGTTCAGGGTATTCGACGCAGGTCAGGCTTTTGATGCTTTGTTGCGCCAGCACCGCCGCCGGGCCACCAATACTGCCGAGGTAAAAACCGCCGTGTTTGTGGCAGGCGTCGGTCACTTGCTGGCTGCGGTTGCCTTTCGCCAGCATGATCATACTGCCGCCGTGGGACTGCAGCAGGTCAACGTAAGAGTCCATACGCCCGGCGGTGGTTGGCCCCAGAGAACCTGAAGCGTAACCGTCCGGCGTTTTGGCCGGGCCGGCGTAGTAAATCGGATGATCCTTAACGTACTGCGGCAGACCTTCGCCGTTGTCCAGCCGCTCTTTCAGCTTGGCGTGGGCAATGTCGCGCCCCACGATGATGGTGCCACTCAGCGACAAACGGGTAGACACCGGGAATTGCGACAGCTGCTTGAGGATATCGGCCATTGGGCGGTTGAGGTCAATCTTGACGGCTTCGCCTTCCCCCGCCTGACGCAGTTCTTGCGGAATAAACTTGCCCGGATTGTGCTCCAGCTTCTCCAGCCAGATGCCGTCACGGTTAATCTTGCCCTTGATGTTACGGTCAGCGGAGCAGGAAACGCCCATGCCTACCGGACAGGAAGCACCATGGCGCGGCAGACGCACCACGCGAATGTCGTGCGCAAAGTATTTGCCGCCAAACTGCGCGCCCAACCCCAAATTCTGCGCTTCTTTGAGTAACTCTTCTTCCAGCGCTACGTCGCGGAATGCCTGACCGTGCTCATTGCCTTCGGTCGGCAGGCCGTCATAGTACTTGGTCGAGGCCAGCTTGACGGTTTTCAACGTCGCTTCGGCCGAGGTACCACCGATAACGAATGCCACGTGGTAAGGCGGGCAGGCCGCGGTACCCAACGTACGCATTTTCTCGACCAGATAATCCTTCAGCTTGCCTGGGGACAGCAGCGCCTTGGTTTCCTGGTAAAGATAGGTCTTATTGGCTGAACCACCGCCCTTGGCGATACACAGGAACTTGTATTCTTCACCGTCAACGCTGTAGAGGTCGATCTGCGCCGGCAGGTTGCTGCCGGTGTTGACCTCGTTGTACATATCCAGCGCGGCGTTTTGCGAATAGCGCAGGTTGTCTTCGATAAAGGTGTTGTACACCCCACGCGACAATGCCGCTTCGTCACCGCCGCCGGTCCAGACACGCTGGCCTTTTTTGCCGACGATGATGGCGGTCCCGGTATCCTGACAGGTCGGTAAAATACCCTTGGCGGCGATTTCTGAGTTACGTAAAAATTGCAGCGCAACGTACTTGTCGTTTTCGCTGGCGTCCGGATCCTTAAGGATATCGGCCACCTGCTGCTGATGCGCCGGGCGCAGCATGAATGAGGCGTCATGGAATGCATGTTGAGCAAGGAGGGTTAACGCTTCGGGGGCTACTTTCAGCACTTCCTGGCCTTCAAACTCACTCACGGAAACGTGGTCACGGCTCAACAGATAGTATTCAGTATCGTCTTTCTTCAGTGGGAACGGATCTTGATAATGGAACGGTTTATTCGACATTAATCTCTCACTTGCAACATCAGCTGCGTTAAATTCACACTTACTCAGCCAGCTCGGGGCAGGCCGCGTCAAAAAACTCCCCACACCTTACGTATTTTTAATCAGTCGGTTATTGCGCTAAATCGCATAACTCCCTCTGATTTGTAGGGGCGCTGTATACTGCGCCCGTGTTAATCGGGACGAATATATTCGTCCCCTACAGGCAGGGACTCAGCATGTACGGTTCATTATCCCGCAGTTAACACAATGATTACAATCCATCAGCGTCGATCGGGTTATCAATGCGGTGAAAAACCTGCCTGGTAAACCCCTGACAAATTAGCTTTGCCTCTTATTGCCAGCCGGCGCGCCTTTGCTTAAGCTAGCCACAATGAACAAAGCAAGAATCCCCATTGCGCTGCAACAGGCGGTGATGCGCTGTCTGCGAGAAAAACTGCAGCTGGCCCGTCAGCATTTTTCCGTCGAGTTCCCTGAGCCAAAAATCCTTTACCAGCAACGCGGAACCAGCGCGGGCACCGCCTGGCTGCAAGCCTGGGAAATCCGGCTGAATCCGGTGTTGCTGATGGAAAATCAGCAGCCGTTTATCGATGAAGTGGTACCGCATGAACTGGCGCACCTGCTGGTATTTCGCCAGTTTGGCCGCGTGCCACCACACGGCAACGAATGGCGCTGGATGATGGAAAGCGTATTACAGGTACCAGCCAGCCGTACCCATCAGTTTGAGATTGCCTCGGTGCAGAGCAAAACCTATCCCTACCGCTGCGGTTGCCAACTGCACCAGCTTACCGTGCGCCGCCACAATCGGGTGATGCGCGGAGAAAGTGAATATCGCTGCCGTCAGTGTGGCGACAAACTGAAATTTTTCGCCGGCGAGCCTGTTTAGCGTAACGATTTATACGTTAAAACAAGTAAATATCGCCATTTGCTACGGCTTCAAACTTCCGCTACCCTGCCTGCTTTTCCAATTTTGAGCTGTTTTGGAATATGCTTCGCAAAATTTTATTTATGGTGGTTCTCACTGCCGGTGCCGTACAGGCGCACGGCATCAACAACTTTTCTCAGGCCAAGGCGGCGGCTGCCAAAATCAATCAGGACGCCCCCGGCTCCTTCTACTGCGGCTGCCGGATAGACTGGCAGGGTAAAAAAGGTATCCCCGATCTAAACAGTTGTGGCTACCAGGCGCGTAAAAACGCCCAACGTGCGCAACGTATCGAATGGGAACACGTGGTACCGGCCTGGCAATTCGGTCACCAATTACAGTGCTGGCAACAGGGCGGGCGCAAAAACTGCAATAAAGACGCCGGTTACCGCCAAATCGAAACCGATTTGCACAATCTGCAGCCGGCGATAGGTGAAGTGAACGGCGATCGTAATAACTTTATGTACAGCCAATGGAAAGGCGGCGAGGGCCAGTACGGCCAGTGCCCGATGAAAGTGGACTTCAAAAATAAGCAGGCCGAACCGCCTGCCCGCGCCCGCGGTACGATCGCCCGCACCTACTTCTATATGCGCGACCGTTATCAACTGCGGCTTTCACGCCAGCAGACCCAGCTTTTTGAAGTATGGGATCGCCAATACCCGGTCAACCAATGGGAATGCCTGCGCGAAGCACGCATCGCTAAGGTACAGGGTAACCATAATCCTTATGTTCAGCAGGCTTGCCAGCAACGAAAGGGCTAAATCCCCTGCGTACTTAAAACTGCAGCGGTGTTGACTGCGTAAGCGCACCCGAATCACTTGCCGCCTTGCTGCAGCTTCAATTACTTTGGGTATATACTCTTTTTTTTCAAGCTGCAGCACTGATGACTGCACATGAGTCAGGATCGAATATTCATATGCGCATACCTCGCATTTATCACCCGCAGCCGTTAATCGACCATGCGGAAATCTTCTTAAGCGAAGACGCCGCCAACCATATCGGGCGTGTACTGCGCATGAACGCCGGCCAGGCGCTGCAGTTATTCGACGGCAGCAATCAGGTGTTTGACGCCGTGATCGCCCAGGTCGACAAGAAAAGCGTGCAGGTGCAGCTGAGCGCCGGCCAGCTGGAAGACCGTGAATCACCGCTCAATCTGCATCTGGGTCAGGTAATTTCTCGCGGTGAGAAGATGGAGTTCACCATTCAGAAATCCATCGAGCTGGGGGTTAACGTCATTACCCCGCTGTTTTCCGAGCGCTGCGGCGTTGCGCTTTCCGGCGAACGCCTGGCGAAAAAAATTCAGCAGTGGCAGAAGATTGCCATCGCCGCCTGCGAACAGTGCGGCCGCAACCGCATCCCGGAAATCCGCGAGGCCATGCAGCTGGAAGCCTGGTGTGCCGAGCAGGATGGCAGCCTTAAGCTTAACCTGCACCCGCGCGCCAGCCATAGCATCAACACCCTGCCGCTGCCGGTGGAACATGTCCGGTTGCTGATTGGGCCGGAAGGCGGTTTATCTACAGGCGAAATTGCGATGACCACAGGCCACGGATTTACTGATATCCTGCTGGGGCCACGCGTTCTGCGTACAGAAACCACAGCGCTCACCGCAATTACCGCTTTGCAGGTACGTTTCGGCGATCTGGGTTAAAGGAGAAAAGATGATTAAGCTCGGCATCGTGATGGACCCTATCGCCTCCATCAATATCAAGAAAGACACCAGCTTCGCCATGCTGCTTGAAGCGCAGCGCCGTGGCTGGGAACTGCACTATATGGAGATGGACGATCTCTATCTGCACGCCGGTGACGGCCGCGCCCGCACCCGCCTGCTGAGCGTGAAAGAAGATAAAGAGAGCTGGTTCAGCTTTGGCAGCGAGCAGGATCTGGCGCTGCAGGATCTGGACGTGATCCTGATGCGTAAAGATCCGCCGTTCGATACCGAATACATCTACGCGACCTATATTCTCGAGCGCGCAGAGGTCAAGGGCACGCTGGTGGTCAACAAGCCGCAGAGCCTGCGTGACTGCAACGAAAAGCTGTTCACCGCCTGGTTCCCGGAACTGACGCCGGACACTTTGGTCAGCCGCAGTGCGGCGCACATCCGTAAATTCCACCAGCAGCATGGCGACATCATCCTCAAGCCGCTGGACGGCATGGGCGGCGCGTCGATTTTCCGCGTGAAGCAGGATGACCCTAACCTGTCGGTGATTATCGAAACCCTGACCGAACACGGCAGTCGTTTCTGCATGGCGCAGAACTTCATTCCGGCGATCAAGGAAGGCGATAAGCGCATTCTGGTGGTGGACGGTGAGCCGGTGCCTTACTGCCTGGCGCGTATTCCGGCCCAGGGTGAAACCCGTGGTAACCTGGCGGCCGGTGGCCGGGGCGAAGCGCGTCCGCTCAGCGAAAGCGACTGGAAAATTGCGCGCGCGGTAGCGCCGACGCTGAAAGAAAAAGGGCTGATTTTCGTTGGCCTGGACGTGATTGGCGATCGACTGACCGAAATCAACGTCACCAGCCCAACCTGTGCACGCGAAATCGAAGCGGCCTTCCCGGTGTCTATCACCGGTATGCTGATGGACGCGATCGAAAAGCGTCTGGCGGCGAAGTAATCCGCAGTGCGGGCGGCTTTGTCGCCCGCCACCCTGCCCCCGAACTGGCGCTATCGGCTTGAAAGGCGACGGGGATGGCCGCATACTGGCGGCTGTTCAACTTACCACCACTTGATTATTTTAAATAACACCATGAATTTACAGCACCATTTTCTTATCGCTATGCCATCACTTCAGGATCCTCGCTTCAAACGCTCGGTGATTTACGTCTGCGAGCACAATGAAGACGGCGCCATGGGCCTGGTGATCAATAAACCGGTGGAGCAGTTCACGGTGGAAACGGTGCTGAGCAAACTGAAGATCATGCCACAGGCGCGTGATCCGGCGATCAGCCTCGATAAACCGGTGTTTGCCGGTGGCCCGTTAGCAGACGATCGCGGTTTTATCCTGCATACGCCGCGCAAGGGTTTCGGCTCCAGCATTCAGATCTCGCCGGATACCATGATAACCACCTCGAAAGACGTGCTGGAAACGCTGGGCACCCCAGAGCAGCCGGATGACGTGCTGGTCGCGCTCGGTTATGCCGGTTGGGAAAAGGGCCAGTTAGAACAGGAAGTGCTGGAAAACGCCTGGCTGACCATTGAAGCCGACACCGACATTCTGTTCCATACGCCAATCGCCAGCCGCTGGCGTGAAGCCGCCAACCGCCTGGGCATCGACATCTGCAGCATTGCCAACCACGCAGGACACGCCTGATGACCAACCGCACCATTATCGCCTTCGACTTCGGCACCAAGAGCATTGGCGCCGCCATTGGGCAGGAACTGACGGGCAGCGCCCGCGCGCTGGCCGCCTTCAAAGCACAGGACGGTTCACCGGACTGGCAAAAGATCGAAAAGCTGCTCAAAGAGTGGCAGCCGGATCTGGTGGTGGTCGGCCTGCCGCTGAACATGGACGGCACAGAACAATTGGTGACCGAACAAGCACGCAAGTTCGCCAACCGCCTGCACGGCCGTTTTGGCGTACAGATAGCGCTGCATGATGAGCGCCTGAGTACCGTCGAAGCCCGCGCCAACCTGTTCGACCGTGGCGGCTTCCGCGCGTTGGACAAGGGCAGCGTGGACTCCGCCTCGGCGGTGGTTATTCTGGAAAGCTGGTTTGAGCGGCAGCTGGGTTAATCCCTATTCTGAGTGTCTTGCCCTCCACCAAGTAAGCCGGCGCTGATCCGCTGCTGCAGGCCCTGTTCAAAGGTCTGCATGCCGGACTGCCCGCCGGTTTGCAACACGTTGGCCAACTGATGGGTTTTGCCTTCACGGATCATGCTGCTGACCGCCGCCGTTGCCGTCAGCACCTCAAAAATCGCCACCCTGCCGCCTCCGGGCCGACTTAACAGCTTTTGTGCAATCACCGCCTGCAGGCTCCCGGCCAGTTGGGCGCGTACATAGGGCTTTTCTTCCGCCGGAAAAACATCCACCAGCCGATCCACCGCCTGCGGCGCACTGCGGGTATGCAGCGTGGCCAGTACCAGGTGGCCGGTTTCTGCAGCGGTCAGAGCAAGGCGGATGGTAGCGGTATCGCGCAACTCCCCCAACAGGATCACATCCGGATCCTCACGCAGTGCGGCACGCAATGCGTCGTCAAAACTGTGGCTGTCGCGCCCCAACTCCCGCTGCTGAATCAAACACTGCCTGCTGCGGTGGATAAACTCAATCGGATCTTCCAACGTGAGGATATGCCGCCGCTGGTGCTGATTGATGTCGTCAATCATCGCCGCCAAGGTAGTGGATTTACCGCTGCCGGTCGCGCCGGTCACCAGGATCAGGCCGTCTTCACGTCGCACCAACGCAGGGATAATATCTGGCGCCGCCAATGCTGCCAGAGTCGGACATTGGCCCGCTATCAGCCGCAATGCAACGGATACGCCCAGGTTTTGCAGAAAAAAATTGGCGCGCAGCCGGATATCACCCAGCAGCGAAAGCGCCAGATCCAACTGCCCTTGTTGTTGTAACTGCTGTCGTTGTAACGGCTGCAGCACGCCGTTGCACAGCAGTTGCATTCTGGCTTCGCTCAGTATTTCCGCCCCTTCCAGCGGCTGAAGTTCACCATCTATGCGCAACATCGGCCGATGACCGGTACAAAGGTGCAGATCGGAAGCATTATGCTTTACACTAAGGGCCACGAATTCATCGATATCCATATCAATCTCCTGGGTCAATAATGAGCACTATCCAACAGAATCTGCAGGATGTCAGAAACCGCATTGCCGCGGCCGCTCAAGGCTGCGCACGCGCTCCAGAAGAAGTTACGCTGCTTGCAGTAAGCAAAACCAAACCTGTGGCGGCGATAGCAGAAGCCATCGCGGCGGGCCAGCGCGCCTTCGGCGAGAACTATGTTCAGGAAGGGGTGGATAAGGTTCAGCATTTCGCCGCGCTGCCGGAAGGCGCAACGCTGGATTGGCACTTTATCGGCCCGTTGCAATCCAACAAGAGCCGACTGGTGGCAGAGAACTTCGCCTGGTGTCACACCGTCGATCGGCTGCGTATCGCCTCGCGCCTGAATGACCAGCGCCCGGCGGACATGCCGCCGCTTAACGTTCTGATCCAAATAAATATCAGCGATGAGCAGAGTAAGTCTGGCATTGTACTGGCTGAATTGCCGGCGCTGGCGGAGGCGGTTGCCGCCCTGCCTAACCTCAGACTGCGCGGGCTGATGGCTATTCCAGCCCCGCAGGAGGATTATCAGAGCCAGTTGGCGGTATTCGGCCAAATGCGCGACGCCTTTCTGGCCCTGCAGCAGCAATATCCGCAGGTAGACACCCTGTCGATGGGCATGACCGATGATATGACGGCGGCAATTGCCGCAGGCAGCACCATGGTGCGTATTGGCACCGCCATTTTTGGCGCCCGTGATTATTCACAGGCCTAATATACTGACGAGGGATTCTAATGCAGCATCGCAAGATCACCTTTATTGGCGCCGGCAACATGGCGCGCGCTATCATCGCCGGCCTGGTGGCGGGCGGTTATCCGGCCAAATCCATTAGCGTCTGTGCACCTTCGGCTAAAAACCGTGATGCGCTGGCGGCGGACTACGGCATCGTCAGCAGCAGCGACAATCTGGCCTGCACACAAGCCGCCGATGTCGTGGTGCTGGCAGTCAAACCGCAAATGATGGCCGACGTCTGCCAGCCGTTGCGCGAAGGAGTGGATTTCAGCGCCAAGCTGGTTCTGTCGATCGCCGCCGGTATCCAGGTCAGCCGTTTTTATCAACTGCTGGGTGACAAGCTGAACATCGTGCGCATCATGCCCAATACCCCATCGCTGGTGGGCAAAGGCATGAGCGGCCTGTATGCGCCGCAGCAGGTCAGCCAACAGGACCGCGACTACACCAGCGATTTGATGGCATCAGTCGGCAAGGTGTGTTGGGTGGAAGATGAAAACGGCATTAATAGCGTGATCGCCGCAGCAGGCAGCGCACCGGCTTATTTCTTCCTGTTTATGGAAGCCATGCAACAGGAAGCCGAACGTATGGGCTTCGACAGCCAGACCGCCCGTAATCTGGTGCAGCAGGCGGCCTCCGGCGCGGCTGCGCTGGTGGAAGCCAACCCGGATACGCCATTGTCGACCTTGCGTGAGCAGGTCACCTCCAAAGGCGGCACCACCGCCGAAGCACTGCGCGTTTTCAACGAGCAACAGCTGCCGGCAACCGTGGCCAAAGCCATGCAGGCGGCAGTATCCCGCGCGCAGGAAATGGAAAAATCATTTTAAATAATCGAGAGTTAAGGAGAAGGGCTACTACATGCTAACGCTGACTTTTTTGGTCAAAACCGTTATTGATCTGTACGTCATGGTACTGCTGCTGCGTATCTGGATGCAGTGGACGCGCGCTGACTTTTACAACCCATTCGCGCAGTTTATCGTGAAGATCACCCAGCCGGTAATCGGCCCGCTGCGCCGCATTATCCCATCGATGGGGCCGATCGACAGCGCATCACTGCTGCTGGCGTTCCTGCTGATGACCATCAAGTACCCGCTGTTGCTGCTGATCCAGGGCGGCGCAATGTCACTCAGCCCGTATAACCTGCTGTTTGGCCTGATCTCGCTGGTGAAGTCGGCCGGTTACCTGATCTTCTGGGTAATGATTATCCGCGCGTTGATGAGTTGGATAAGCCAGGGCCGCAGCCCAATCGACCAGTTGATGTACCAACTGACCGAACCTTTGATGTCACCCATCCGCCGTATTCTGCCGGCCATGGGCGGCATTGATTTTTCGGCGATGGTGGTGATCCTTATCTTGTATCTGATCAACTACCTGGGCATGGATCTGTTCGGTGAGATCTGGTTCCTGCTGTGAGTGCAGTAACCCCGGTGCTGGACGGGCTGGCGATCAGGCTATATATTCAGCCGAAAGCCAGCCGCGACCAGATTGTCGGTTTGCATGGCGACGAACTTAAAGTCGCCATTACCGCCCCGCCGGTAGACGGCCAGGCTAACGCTCATCTGATCAAGTTTCTCGCCAAACAGTTCAAAGTGGCGAAAGGCAACGTCACCATCGAGAAAGGCGAACTGGGGCGGCATAAACAGTTACGCATCGTTAATCCGCAACAGATCCCCGACGTGGTCGCGGCGCTAATCGAATAAATTTCAAGGTAGTCATCATGCAAAAAGTCGTTCTTGCCACCGGTAACCCGGGCAAAGTGCGCGAACTCGCCGACCTGCTGGCCGATTTCGGGCTGAATGTGGTCGCACAAACCGAGCTGGGCGTAGAATCTGCCGAGGAAACCGGCCTGACGTTTATCGAAAACGCCATCCTGAAAGCCCGTCACGCGGCGCAAATCACCGGCCTGCCGGCGATCGCCGACGACTCGGGCCTGGCGGTGGACGCCCTGGGCGGTGCGCCGGGCATCTATTCTGCACGCTACGCGGGCGTTGACGCCTCTGACCGGCAAAACCTCGACAAACTGCTGGTGGCACTGAAAGACGTACCGCAAGGCAGCCGTGGCGCTCAGTTCCACTGCGTGCTGGTGTATCTGCGCCACGCCGAAGACCCAACGCCGCTGGTGTTCCACGGCAGCTGGGCCGGTGAAATCACCGACACTGCGGCAGGTGAAGGCGGTTTCGGCTACGATCCGATCTTCTACGTCCCGGAACTGGGCCGCACCGCCGCCGAACTGAGCCGCGACGAAAAACGCGCGATATCGCACCGTGGCAAGGCGCTGAAACTGATGCTGGAAGCCATGCGTAATGCTTAAGTTGCCTCCGCTGAGTTTGTACATCCATATCCCGTGGTGCGTGCAGAAATGCCCGTACTGCGACTTCAACTCGCATGCGTTAAAGGGCGAAGTCCCGCATCAGGAATATGTTGATCACCTGCTGGCGGATCTGGATGCCGATCTGCCGCTGGTGGCCGGCCGGGAAGTCAGTACCATTTTTATCGGCGGCGGCACCCCCAGCCTGCTGAGTGCCGAGGCGATGCAATCGCTGCTGGACGGCGTGCGGGCGCGCATTCACGTCGTTGATGGCGCAGAGATCACCATGGAGGCCAACCCCGGCACCGTGGAAGCCGATCGCTTCAGCGGCTATCAGCGGGCCGGAGTGAACCGCATTTCTATCGGGGTGCAGAGCTTCAGCGCCGAGAAGTTAACCCGTCTGGGGCGCATACACGGCCCGGAAGAGGCCAAACGCGCAGCGCATCTGGCCACCGGTCTCGGCCTGCGCAGCTTTAACCTCGATCTGATGCACGGCCTGCCGGACCAGTCGCTGGAAGAGGCGCTGGACGATTTGCGCCAGGCGATTGCCCTGAACCCGCCGCACCTGTCGTGGTATCAGCTGACCATCGAACCCAATACCCTGTTCAGCTCACGCCCGCCGGTACTGCCGGACGACGATGCGCTGTGGGATATTTTCGAGCGGGGTCATGAGTTGCTGAGCGCCGCCGGCTATCAGCAGTATGAAACTTCGGCCTATGCCAAGCCGGGCTATCAGTGCCAGCACAACCTCAACTACTGGCGCTTTGGCGACTATCTGGGGATTGGCTGTGGCGCACACGGCAAACTGACCTTCAGCGACGGCCGCATTCTGCGCACCGCGAAAACCAAGCATCCGCGCGGTTTTATGCAGGGCAAGTATATGGACAAGCAGCATGAGGTGACGACGGCGGATCGGCCATTCGAGTTCTTTATGAACCGTTTCCGCCTGCTGGAGGCCGCGCCGCGCGCCGAGTTCGTCAACTACACCGGGCTGGATGAAAGCACTATCCGCGCCCCGCTGGATGAAGCGCTGGCGAAAGGCTATCTGGAAGAAACGCCGGAATATTGGCAGATCACCGAGAAAGGCAAACTGTTCCTGAACTCGCTGCTGGAGCTGTTCCTGGCGGATGAATAGCAAAAAGCGCTGAATTATCAGCGCTTTTTTTGGTTTCAATCTGGATAGAACTCGTGGGAAAGCACCTGCTGAATATCCCAAATCCCGTTTTCCGGATAAACGTCCAACCCGGTTTCCGTCGTCGCCAGCGCTATCGCCTTGGACCAAACCACATCCAGCCAGTCTGCATCGCCGAGTTTGCTTTTTAAAACTGGGCGACTCTTTCAGGCTATAAAGCACCTCTTTACGCTGCGCCTTAATCGTTCTTTCCCAACTGGTGCCACGACGCGCCGGCTGATACTTCCATTTCAGCAGGTGTGCTATCAGCACCGTCATTCGGCTTGCAAGTTCCCTTTGCTCGCTCTTTCCCACGTCCTCAATCTCCTCGGCGATCTTTTCAACATCGATCTCAGACAATTTTCCGGAGCGCAAAAGAGCAGCCTGTTCATTTGCCCAGGCGACAACATCAGTTTCGTAGCGAGTATGGCTCATAGCGTTCTCCGTAAACACCCATGAATCAGGCGGCATGATGGGGACGATGGGTGATATCACCCCGTCCCTTTAGCAAACCTTCAACGGAAATATCTTCATCCAACGCCTCCCAATGGATACCACGGGCACTCAGCTCATAACGGGCACGCTCTTCGTCCGTAGCTTTGAGCAACCGGGGGAACCATGCGAGTGGCACACCGATAATTCTGGCGTCGCTCAATTCAACCCACATCGTAGTCTCATCAAAGCTTACGTTCTTAGCTGAAATACTCATTCCAGGCCTCCAAAAATAACCTCTTATGAACTTCAACGGTTCCGGTTAACTCTTTTAACACTCTGATATTAAACCCATCATTTCGGGCTAACTGCACTTCAGGCGTTAGCCAGAATTTGGCTTCTGCCACCGCATCTCTGACATGAATATGAGCCGGTTCTAACGGCTCGCCTTCATTCGAATAAAAAAAGAACTTATAGCCTTTATAACGAAATATTACTGGCATCAATGCAAAATCCTTTTGGCCATTGATTATAGTTTAGCCAGTCTGTCAGATAGTGGTTAAAAGGTCAAAAAACACACTTCCAGACATCATTCCGTGTTACTTCAAAGCATTAAGCAGGTCTTTGCGCTGAGTTTCCAGGCCGGTAACGCGATTACACACGTCGTGGCCGAAGTTCTGGAAGTCCTGCTCCTGGTTGTTCCATTCGTTCTGAATCGCTTTTTGCAAGCCACCCAGATTGCCCATGATCGCCTGCAACGGATTGCCGCCGCTGTTGGCCGCCTGCTTGACGCCCATCTCGTTCAGGCTGTCCTGCAACACGCCGCCCATGCTCTGCTGCACCAGATTACGGCCATCCTGCTCAACCTGATCAATCGCCTTGTGGTGGAAGGTCAGGCCGTCGCTGCGGTGTTCGATGATGCGGTTCATCTGCTGTTTGAGCTGGCCATTGAGCGTAGTCAGGCGGTTGCGCACGTTGCTGTCGCTGCCTAATTCCTTGACGATCACCTTATCCAACGCTACACGCGCTTTTTCCAGATGTTGCTGCGCGCCGTTGTCGATCCACGGCAGTTCCTTACGCAATGCGCTCTGGTAGCTGAAGGCCTTCTGGCGCTGGCTGTCAGTCAGGGTCAACGCCTGCCCGTTGCGGGTCACATCGCCATCCGCTGAAATCTGCAGGTTGCCGCTGGCTCCTGTCACCTGCACGTTCTGCGGGCTGATAATCACGTCGTCCTGGGGTTTAACGCTGCACTGATACTCGGCATGGGCCTGTGAAGCAGTCAACAGCAGTAAGGCTAACCCGGTTTTCTTTAACATATTTTCTCCTGACTCCCTTCCGTGGTGGGATTAAAAAATCGAACGGCTAATCCGTTGAGACAACAGTTCCAGCGCCGCAGTTCCCGCCAGTGAGTTACCGGAGGCATCCAGCTCTGGCGACCAGACGGCGATCGACAGCTCATCGGGGACGATGGCGACAATACCGCCGCCGACACCGGACTTGCCCGGCATGCCCACGCGATAGGCAAATTCCCCCGCGCCGTCGTACATGCCGCTGGTCATCATCAGCGCATTAATCTGGCGCGCCTGCAGTGGGCTGATCACTTCGCGTCCGCTAAGGTCACGACCGTGATTGGCCAGGTAGACAAAGCTGCGCGCCAGCTCCAGGCAGCTCATCCGCAACGCACAGTAGTGGAAATAGGTTTGCAGCACGGTAAGCACGTCGTTTTCAAAGTTACCGAACGACTTCATCAGATAGGCGATGGCCGCATTGCGATCGGAGTGTTCAAACTCGGAACGGGCGACCCGCGAATCATAGGCCAGGTCTTCTTCTCCGGCCAGTTGGCGCACCACTTCCAGCATGCGCTGTTTGGGGGCACTGAGCCGGGTTTGCAGCATGTCGCACACCACCAGCGCACCGGGGTTGATAAACGGATTGCGCGGCTTGCCCTGCTCCATCTCCAACTGCAGCAGCGAGTTGAACGGCAGACCGGAAGGCTCTTTGCCGACCCGCTGCCAGATCTCGTGCTCCTGATAGCGTGTCAGCGCCAGCGTCAGGCTCAGCACCTTGGAGATTGACTGAATAGAGAAGCGCTCGGTGGCGTTACCGGCCTGGAACATTTCACCGTCGACAGTGCAAACGGCGATCGCCAGACGATCGGACGCCACTTCCGCCAGCGCCGGAATATAGTCCGCCACCTTGCCCTGGCCAATCAGCGGGCGCACCTGTTGCAGGATCTCTTCCAGCAACGCGTTATCCAATGTAGTTACCACCGCGGTCACACTCCGGACAAAATAAAGGTGCCGTTAAGGCACCTTACAATCAATGAATACAGCGCAAAATCAGGCGGGGAAAATCAGTCCCACCAGATATCGAACAGATCGCTAACCTTAACGTCGGTCAGCTTGCGCGCTTCCAGCCATTTTTTGACCAGTTCACGCTGTTCGTCGGTACAGTGACCGATAGTCTGCAGGCAGATCAAACCTTCCCACTGCAGATAGCCACTGCCGTCAAACGCCATGCCGTTCGGCTCGATCACTTCGTCGATGAAAGCGTCCAGCGTGCTGTCGATATCTTCAACCGCGGTGCCTTCGGCAAAACGCCATGCTACGGAGAAACCCAGCTCCTGAAACTCTTCAATGTGTAACTTTTTACGTAAACGACGACTGCGGTTCTTAGCCATTATTCTTTCCTCTCAAACATCAAATCCCAAACGCCATGTCCCAGACGCTGGCCGCGTAATTCAAATTTTGTCAGTGGTCGTGAATCCGGACGCGGCACGTAATCATTATCGCTGGAAAGATTACGATAGCCTGAGATCCCGTTCATAACCTCTAACATATGTTCTGCGTAAGGCTGCCAGTCGGTGGCCATATGGAAGACGCCGCCGACTTTCAATTTGCGGCGCACCAGTTCAACAAACGGCGTCTGTACGATGCGACGTTTGTTGTGGCGCGCTTTATGCCACGGATCGGGGAAGAACAGCTGCACCATGTCCAGCGAACCATCCGGGATCATATTCTCCAGCACCTCAACCGCATCGTGACACATCACGCGCAGGTTGCTCAGCTCCGCTTCGGTAGCGTCGGCCAGGCAGGCACCCACGCCCGGCGAGTGTACTTCAATCCCCAAGAAATTCTGCTGCGGGTTATGGCCCGCCATGGTCACCAGCGAGGCGCCCATGCCAAAACCGATCTCCAGCACGGTCGGCGCATCGCGCCCAAACAGTGCGGTGATATCGACAGGTTCAGCCTGATACTCCACGCCCATCACCGGCCAATAGTTGTCCAGCGCGTGCTGCTGGCCTTTGGTCAACCGCCCCTGGCGGCGAACAAAACTGCGGATACGGCGCATCGCACGGCCGTTCTCATCAAATTCTGGGGAGATGACGTCATTAATCATAGTGCTTTCTGTCTGTTTGGCTGCCAATTAGGGAAACGCGCATTATGCAAAGATACATTGGTTTAGCAAGTGTTCATCTTGTGTACCTGCCGTGCGACGTCGGAAAGTTCCGGTTTACAGCATCATGACTCTATGCTGCAATCGCGCTTCATTTTCTGCCGGATATCGAATCTGCTTATGATGCAAGCACAACAGTTCGCACAGGTGGTGCTTGACTGGTACCAGCGTTACGGCCGTAAAACCCTGCCGTGGCAGCTTGATAAAACCGCCTATAAAGTATGGCTCTCCGAGGTCATGTTGCAACAAACTCAGGTTGCCACCGTGATCCCTTACTTTGAACGCTTTATGGCACGTTTTCCCAACGTGCGTGCGCTGGCAGAAGCGCCGCTGGACGAAGTGCTGCACCTGTGGACCGGCCTGGGTTACTACGCCCGTGCTCGCAACCTGCACAAGGCCGCGCAGACTATTGTCGCACAGCACGGCGGCGAGTTCCCGACAACCTTTGAAGAAATCCACGCCCTGCCCGGCATTGGCCGCTCAACGGCCGGTGCGGTACTGTCATTGGCACTCGGCCAGCATTACCCGATCCTCGACGGCAACGTGAAACGCGTGTTGGCTCGCTGCTATGCAGTCGAAGGCTGGCCGGGCAAAAAAGAGGTCGAAAACCGGCTGTGGCAGATCAGTGAAGACGTCACCCCGGCGCAGGGCGTCGGCCAGTTCAATCAGGCGATGATGGACCTGGGGGCGATGGTTTGCACCCGCTCCAAACCCAAGTGCGAGCTGTGCCCGCTCAACCTCGGCTGCATCGCCTATGCCCATCACAGTTGGGCGAAATACCCCGGCAAAAAGCCCAAGCAGACGCTGCCGGAAAAAACCGCCTACTTTTTATTGCTGCAACACGGCGAACGAGCCTGGCTGGAACAGCGCCCGGCCGTCGGCTTATGGGGCGGCCTGTTCTGCTTCCCGCAGTTCGGCGAACGCGAAGAGATGGAACTCTGGCTGCAACAACGCGGTCTGAACAACAATCGCCAACAGCAGTTGACCGCATTTCGTCATACTTTCAGTCATTTCCATCTCGATATCGTGCCGATATGGTTGGAAATGAACGACGCGGCGGCCAGCATGGATGAGGGAGCCGGTCTCTGGTATAACTTGGCGCAGCCGCCATCGGTCGGGCTGGCAGCGCCGGTTGACCGCCTGTTACAACAGTTGGCAAAACAGTCCCCGCGCCAACAGGGTTTATTTGGCGATAGAGCCATTGATGAGGAATTAGCATGAGCAGAACCATTTTTTGTACCTTCCTGCAGCGCGACGCCGAAGGGCAGGATTTCCAGCTTTATCCAGGGGAAGTCGGCAAACGCATCTATAACGAGATCTCGAAGGAAGCCTGGGCAGAATGGATGAAAAAACAAACCATGCTGATCAACGAGAAAAAACTGAACATGATGAACGTTGATGACCGCAAACTGCTGGAAGGAGAGATGATCAAGTTCCTGTTTGAAGGGCACGACGTGCACATCGAAGGCTATACGCCACCAAGCGAATAACGCTGTTGGGGCCAGGCGCTGGCCCTCTTCAACACTTCCCGTATACGGCTTTAAGATGAAGAAAATTTTAGCTCTGCTAGTGATAGCGCCTTTGCTGATTTCCTGTTCCGGCAAAAAAAATACTGAAGTCAACGAAGCCCTGGTCAAAGACACCAACGGCTTTGAGATCCTGATGGGCCAATTCGCCCACAACATCGAGAATATCTGGGGTCTGAACGAAGTTCTGATCGCCGGGCCAAAAGATTACGTTAAATACACTGACCAGTATCAGACTCGTAGCCACATCAACTTTGATTCTGGTGCCATCACCATTGAAACCATCGCCACCACCGATCCTGCCGCCCACCTGCGCCAGGCGATTATCAGCACCTTGCTGATGGGGGACGATCCGGGTTCTATCGATCTGTATTCCGACGTCAACGATATCCAGATCAGTAAAGAGCCGTTCCTGTACGGCCAGGTGCTGGATAACAAAGGCGCACCAATCCGTTGGGAATGGCGTGCGGCGCATTTCGCCGACTATCTGGTGCAGACCAAACTGCAAAAACGCACCTCCGGCCTGCACGTGATTTACTCGGTCACCATTCAACTGGTACCGAACCACCTGGACAAGCGTGCGCATAAATACCTGCCGATGGTCCGCAAGGCGTCCGAGAAGTACGGGGTGGAAGAATCGCTGATCCTGGCGATTATGCAGACCGAATCGAGCTTTAACCCCTATGCGGTGAGCGGTTCGGATGCGTTGGGCCTGATGCAGGTGGTACAACACACCGCCGGTAAGGACGTGTTCCAGATGCGTGGCAAATGGGGTAAACCAAGCCGCAGTTACCTGTTCGATCCGGAGAACAACATCGACACCGGTACCGCCTATCTGGCCATTTTGCAGAACAACTATTTGGGCGGCATCCAGAACCCAACCTCGCGTCGCTACGCGGTAATCACCGCCTATAACGGCGGGGCGGGCAGTGTGCTAAGAGTGTTCTCCAGCGACAGAACCCGCGCGGTCGGCATCATCAACGGCATGCAACCGGGCGACGTCTACCAGACGTTGACTACCAAGCATCCGGCCAGTGAATCGCGCCGCTATCTGGTGAAGGTGAACAACGCGCAGAAGAGCTATCGACGCCGTTAATCACCCGGTCAGGGCGGTCTTTCCCGTCGCCCTGACCACCAGCATCCCTAAGCAATACTGTAGCCATTACGGCCAAGCTCCTTGGCGCGGTACAGAGCCTGATCGGCTGCTGCCAGCAGTTGTTCACGGTTCTGTCCCGGCTGCCATTGCGCTACCCCCTGGCTGACCGTCACCCATTGCGCTACCTCAGAAGCCGCATGCGGCATCGCCAGACCGGCAAGCAAACCTTCAATCCTCTTCGCCACCTGCACGGCTTCGTCGGCGTCGGATTTTGGCAGCAGAATAATAAACTCCTCACCACCATAGCGGGCCACCAGATCCTGCGAACGCCGGGTGGCACTCTCCAGACAGGTAGCCAAGCGAGTCAGGCACTCATCCCCCTGCTGATGACCATAGTGGTCGTTGTATTTTTTGAAAAAATCGACGTCCAGCAGGATCAGGGAAAACGGCGCCTGCAGGGTTGATTCCCGCAACAGAACCGCATCAAAGTAGTTGTCGAAGTAGCGGCGGTTGGCAATGCCAGTCAGCGGATCGCGGTTGGCCAGCTTGCTCAGGCGTTCAATCAGCTGCTTATTTTCCAGCTCGCGCTCGATCGCCAGTTGGAACCACTGCTCCAGCCGGCTCCGCGCCGAATAAATCAAAAACAGCATCAGCGCATAGGAGATCAGGTTCACCAGCGAAAATGCGCTGTTGATGAAGATATTTTCGGCAATCGCCACCAGCAGCACCGGAATGCTGAACAGGAAAAATAGCCGCGGGGACAGATAAAAAGCGATCAGAGAAGAAAACAGCAGGCCGAGGGTTAACGGGTAAAGCAGATTAATACTGTCGTTGACGATCAGATGGTGAAAAACGCCGCACCAACACAGGGCCAACAACAAAATACAAACCACCCCGCCACGCCAGGCGGCCTGTTCACCTCGGGCGGCCAACTGACGCAACGCAACAAAAGACAGAGCAGACACCAATACCACGCCGCAGATAGCCGGTGCGCCACGCAACAAAGAAATCAGAGAGTGCTCGCCACATGCTTGGGCACGCTGAAACAGCAGATAAAGCGCCAGCAGCACATTAACCAATAAGAACCAGTTAAAATTACGTAGCGTCGAACGTCGCTTCTCTCTACCGACCCACTCGAGATTACCCTCTTCTTTCATCATCTTATTCCGCTACTGGACACTTTTACCTAAAGGTAGCGCCAGCACTCGGCTTTGTCATCCCGGACCGGGATGATTTAAAAGCGGCCGTTGCGGGCCGCTCAAGACTATTGCTTGATCATATAACCGAAGATACGTTTCCAGCCGTGATCCTTTTTCTCGATATACACGCCCTGCAGCTCCGGCGAGAAGCCCGGCAGCCGGTTGATACCCTCTTCCAGCGCCAGGAAGTAACGCTGCACCGCCCCGCCCCACCACTTCCCCCGGCACCACGCACAATACGCCCGGTGGGTAAGGCAGCGCGCCCTCCGCCGCAATGCGCCCTTCCGCCTGACCAATCGGCACCAGTTCAACGTTGTCGCGGATAAACTCCACGTTGGCATCCTGTGGGTTCATCATCACCTGCGGGAAATGACGCTGGCGGAACATTTCTTTCTGCAACTGTTTGACGTCAAAGCTGACGTACAGGTCATGCATTTCCTGGCACAATTGGCGAAGGGTATAGCCGCGATAGCGCTGTTCATTCTTGCGATACACCGTTGGCAGCACCACGCTCAGCGGCGCGTCTTCTTCCACATAGCGTTCGAACTGCACCAGCATATCCACCAACTGTTCCATCTTGGCCGGATTTTCCGCCGGGGTCAGCAGGAACAGGATCGAGTTAAGATCGCATTTCTCCGGCACTATGCCGTTCTCACGCAGGAAGTTGGCCAGAATAGTCGCCGGTACGCCAAACTCGGTGTACTGGCCGGTAGCCGCGTCGATACCCGGCGTCGTCAGCAGCAGCTTGCACGGGTCGACCAGGTACTGATCCTGCGCGTAACCTTCAAAACCGTGCCATTTTTCATCCGGCACAAAATTGAAGAAACGCGCGTCGTTGGCGATCAGATCGGTGTCGTAATCCTGCCAGTTTTTACCCGCCACCTGCGGCGGAATAAACGGCCTGAGCTGCGAGCAGCGTTCCAGCAGTTGCTTGCGCGTCTCGATACCCAGCTTCACGCAGTCCAGCCACATGCGGCGACCGGCAGCCCCGGCATGCATCTTGGCGTTAACGTCCAGCGCGGCAAACAGTGGATAGAACGGGCTGGTAGAGGCGTGCAGCATGAAAGCATTGTTAAGGTGCTTGTGGTTGCAGTGACGCTTCTGGCCCTTGATGTGGTCGTCTTTCTTGTGGATTTGCGAAGTCTGCGAGAAACCGGCCTGTTGTTTATGCACCGACTGGGTGACAAAGATGCCCGGATCCAGTTCATCAAGCTCCAGCAACAGCGGCGAGCACTCTTTCAGCATCGGGATAAAACCTTCGTACCCCACCCAGGCAGAGTCAAACAGAATGTAGTCACACAGGTGGCCGATGGTGTCGATCACCTGACGGGCGTTATAGATGGTGCCGTCGTAGGTACCGAGCTGAATAATCGCCAGGCGGAACGGACGTGCCGCATTTGCCTTTTCAGGTGCCACTTCGCGGATTTGCTCGCGCAGGTAACGCTCATCAAAGCAGCGCGAATCAATGCCGCCGATGAAACCAAACGGGTTACGCGCGGTTTCCAGATAGACCGGCGTTGCCCCGGCCTGGATCAGTGCACCGTGGTGGTTGGACTTGTGGTTGTTACGATCGAACAACACCAAATCACCCCGGGTCAGCAAAGCATTGGTCACGACCTTATTGGCGGCAGAGGTACCATTAAGCACGAAATAGGTTTTATCGGCGTTGAAAACCCGTGCCGCATGCTTTTGCGCATCCTTGGCCGAGCCTTCGTGGATCAATAAATCGCCCAGCTTAACGTCGGCGTTGCACATGTCGGAACGAAAAAGCGTTTCACCGTAGAACTCAAAAAACTTCCGGCCGGCCGGGTGCTTGCGGAAAAACTCGCCGCCCTGATGGCCCGGGCAGGCAAAGGTTGAGTTTTCCATTTCCACATAGGTTTTCAGCGTCTTGAAAAACGGCGGCAGCAGCGCCTGCTCGTAGGCATCGGCGGCGGCTTCGAGCTGTGCCATATAGAACGCCTTGCTGGCGCCTTCCAGCGCAAAAACACCGCTGATCAACGGCAGGTAGTCCGGGGAGAGATGCTCGTCCCCTGCCACCGCCACAAAGGTCGGTATTTCGAACCCGGTCGCTTTGAGCTGCGCCAGGTGACCTGCGTTGACGTCATCAACCGACACCACTAACGCGGCCACGTCGGTGTAGTCCGTTTGCTCGATGCGGACGACCTGGCGCAGTGTTTCAATGGTGGCAACCAAACTGGCGCTGGTGGCTATTTTCAATTCTTTCATTGTGCTAACTCTCAAACGGTTAAGGATGAGGTGGTGCCACGGGGCACGGTGATGGGATAACAAAAATTATCCCGGCAAATTGATGTCCGGCGTTAGCGCATAAAGCGCAAGCGTGACCGGCTGACTCTCTTAAGATTATCAGGTAACTATCGGGGACTGGTATCGGCAGCGTCCGATAGACATCAGTAAAAGCAGAGCCGCCGCTCTATTTTTAATAATGCCTAACAGCGAGCATCAGATAGCCTTACCGCATGGCAGGCTGGGCGTTTTTGACGGATTGCGTTCGGGAAGGGTAACGGTTGAGTAACGGCATCATTTGATGTCTGGTGCGCAGTGACGCTTGAGTAACAAAACCAGTCATGCCTGCAACCCTCTGACTTAAATGAGCGGGAACGCCGTTAGGGGACGTAGAGTGCTAAAATTTGCGCAATGATTGCATGTTTTTTTATGAGGTTCAAGTGACAATTATGCTGCTTTGATTACGAAAGCTTAACAAGTAACACATTGTTAATTAAACAATTAAAATAAAACACAGAAAAATCAAAACGGTATAAATAGACGATTTTTTTGCATATCTATTACCAAACAACACCACTGACTCTCACCTGCCCAACCTGCCATTGCATGAAAATAGAGCAACCGATCGGCTTTGTGACAGAAAGCGATTGACGATTTCCGGCCAATAGGGTTAAATGCGCCCCGTTGCCCGGATAGCTCAGTCGGTAGAGCAGGGGATTGAAAATCCCCGTGTCCTTGGTTCGATTCCGAGTCCGGGCACCACTAATTCTGCATCAATGCGCACTGGTTAAAGGATGAGAACTTTAACGGGTGGTTAATACGGAATCGACTTGTCAAAGAGATAACAGGTTAACTGTTTACTACCGCGACGTTGTAAGTTGAATTCCTCAAGAAGGATGCCTGCGTTCGTGCGCAGGCGTCCTTTTCTCGATCACTGTTGATATTCACAGCAAATCATGCCTGTGTCAAGCTTTGTAAGCTTCTCGTCGCAGTGATGTCCGTATGTAAAACAAGCTCCTGCTCCAGTGCCTTACCGGCAACTTCTATATCCAGTTCGATATATTCCATTGTTGTGCTGACGTTACGGTGACCCAGCAGATCCTTCACCAGTTTCAAGTTTCTGTCAGGAGCTTTCATCAACTCTGTCGCCAATGTATGACGGAACCGATGCGAAGAAACATCAAATCCACATTCCCTGGATAAGCGGCGATAGAAACTACGGAACGACTGCAGAACATTTTTCTCGTCATAGATGTAATGAGCATGACGTGGGCTGGTGAATCGTTTGACGTCAAAAAGCAAGTCATGCTGGCCAGCACCTCGTTCTGTTGCTCGCATAATGAGTAGCTTTATTCGCTCTCTTAGTTGACGAACCACCGGCACTTTCCACTCTCGATGTGTTTTGCTGCCTTCAAGCCGAAGCTCGATCCAGCCTTGCTCAAGGTTCACATCTCTCAGTCTGATGTGGATCATCTGATTGTTACGCATGCCGGTATATCGAAATGTGTCCAATACCGTCATCCAGAACCAGGTCGGATAGAGTGCGCACTTTCCACCTTTCACTGGTTTTCTCTCTTTCTCCCTCTGTTCATATTGCTGCATCACGAGGTAGAGACGGGTCAATTGAGACTTCGTCAATATTCGTTTTTTCTTAGTGTCCGATGGGACTATCGTTCCATTAAAAGGGTTTTCAGTGTGCTGAACCAAAGTTTTTTTTATAGCTAGGTTAAATATTGCCCTCAGGTGAGCCACCTTATTATTCCAGGTATGTACCGAAAGCTTTTTCTCCTTTAACAGATGCCGGCGCCAGTGCAACACATCCCTTTGCGTCACCATGGCTGGAGTAATAGTTCCACCGATAAAACGCGTAAACGTTAAAGCTACTTTCCTATAGCTCCATTCCGTTGCTGAACGAAGTTGCTTAGTAAAGAAATATTCCTCGAGCAGAAATTCCCACTCGTCGTGCATCTTTTCTTCGTTTTTCATTTTATAACCTCAAGTTAACTTATTTATCCACTCACAATCCGTTAGTTGCACCCAACATCTTATGAGCTACTCCCTGCCTGGAACGACTACGGGATCACGAGTAACGGGCTGTCCTCTGGTACTCTTGTCCCACCATATAAACTATTTGCCTTAATCAGGTAGCCATTGATACGACGATATGCCCCCGTCCCCTCTGGCTGTTGATAAAGATGACCGATAAAGAATCGCTGCCCCTTACGGATCCGATGTCTGCCCATTTTTTCAAACGCCTTTTGGATTGAATTTCGGTCTGTCCGCTCCAAATCATTTTCTTTTATATACAGATGAAAAATATCTGGAACGCAGAGAAATACGAAACCACTGACAATATGCGCTCTGGAATCCATGGTGTTAATTGATATATTCCCTTTCCTGACTCCAAGACTCAACCACTGTAGGAAGGCACCCCTAATGTTATTTTCTGCGATCAAGTTATCCTCTGTATTAATTTCTTCTGGCTGTGGTTTCCTTGATGAATGTTCAGATACTGAAATAACCGATGAATCTGTATTTTCTGATAAATCAGGTTCTATTATGTCTGGTAAATCACGGCTATCTTCAATTACAGTGGTCATGTCATGTACCGGCCCCTGGTTATTTTCAGGGATGGGGCTCTCTTTCTGAGGGGCGTCTCCCTCTTCCTGGATAACCTGGCAAGCCGGTGCTGACACCTCAACCGCCATTAATGACAACAGGGCCTGCATATCCTCTTCGATGCCGACCACCGTTTCTGGCACCACGACCATCTCAGCCAAAGGCTTATCGTTGACCGGCGCGTCCAGGGCCGAGCTCAGTAATACCTCCGTTGCTGACGCTGCATTTTCTTCGGGCTGATTTAATGTCTCTGCCGGCAACGGCTCATCAACGAGCGGCGGGTTAGTGCTGCTGACTGCACTTTGCAAATCAATCGTGGGTACTGAAGAGGTGATAATTTCTGTCGTCGGCGCCACCGACGGTAAAGGTACTGTCAATGTGTCGGAGAGGGATGCCGAAGAGGACGCTACGGACAGGCTATCGCCGCGCGCCAGCCTGGCCGCCTCCTGGATAATGTCGTCTATCACAGGTAATGTGCTGGGCTGTCGGGAAGCGACTGTCATCAACGCGTGTGTTGCCGCCGGCAGTGTTGATAGCCAGTTGATGACCTCGGCAGGCAGCAGCCGGGCCGCAATCATCGCACTTTGACTTGTTGCCAGTGTCGGGGCTGATGGAGCCGTCCTGAATCGAAAACGGTAGGGTTCACCCGGCACCGTCAAACCGGGTAACCAGGCGCGGCCACTCTGGAACTCGCCCTGCAGCTGGTTCAACAGCGGCAGGTAGTGCCAAAGTGCAGCGTAAAACACCACGACATTCCACTGCACATTCTGGGCCGATTGTTCTTCGGGCGCGGCCCCTGGGGGCAGCATGTGGCCTTTGGCCAGACGCACTGCATATGTCGTTGTCTGCAGCGTGACATCAACCAATCCCCCTTCCCGGGCATACTCACCCTGCGGCGCTGCCGGCAACACCTGTATCAACGTCATGAGCTGCTTCAGTGGCTGCAGATAGAAGTGTTCATAGAGGTCTTTGGGAAGCGAACAATTTTCCCATAACTGCTGTAAACACTGCTTACGGGGTGCCGTGCTCAACAGCTGTTCTGCGGACGCGGGCATATAGTAGCCAGCAGGACTCCGGGAGGCTAAAATGCCTGCCGCTGGTTTTGCCGGCATATCCCGGGTCCCGACAAGCAGTTCTTTGATCGCCTTCAGCATGCCAGGCCTCCAGTGATATCCTCACCTTCGTCGTCCATCAACACCTGCAGTAGATCATTCAGTACCAGCGTTTGCCGGGCCCGGGTTACAGCGACATACAGCAGATTGGTTTCATCGGTACGTTCCCTATCGGCCATCAGGGGATCCGTGATATCCGCAAAGTCATGGTTCAACACCACGACGGGCCACTCCAGCCCTTTGCTACGATGTGCTGTCGAAACGGTCACCTGCGCCTGACGTTCATCAGTGACCGCATGTTCACGCATTACCTGCAGCTTTTGTGGTAACGGGAAGTACTGATCAAGTAACCGAAGACCCTGATTCATTTCCACATCTTTGGTTGCTCTGGCCACCGACTCAAACTCCTCAAAATTACGGTATTCTCGTGCCAGCAGCGGGGATTGCATCCGTTCAGGCATATCAGCCGAGAACCAGTACAGGTCCTCCAGTTCCTCTGTTTTGTAGCCGGCGATGCCGCCAACCCAATACACTTTTCTGCCCGCCAGGCTGGCTTCAAGCGCCACACCAATCACGCCTGCAACGGTCCGACTGAGTACGGCCACGTGTTTTGATTTGTCCGTTTCCGGCAAGCTCGCCACGACGTTGTCTTCACCGCCGTTCCCGATCAGGGACAGCGTTTCCCCCTGCCGTTTAAGCAGCATATTCGCAACCCTGGCCACTGCGGGGCCAAACCGGAAGCTGTGTGTCAGACAAAGCTGATCGGCATCGGCCAGTTGCCCGGCATCGAGCGCATTTTCTGCCCCGCGGAACCGGTAAATTTGTTGATGGCGATCGCCGACCATGACCACATTACAGCGCTGTGACAGCACCAGGGCTTGCGTGACCGGATTCGCGTCCTGCCCTTCATCGAACAGCACCGTCTGCCAGCGTCTGGCGAGATCAGGTTCAGAGAGCTGATAAAGTTTGAGGTAGACATCGTGGGTGACGGGAAAGGAGCCGTCCTGACGGGCTGACTCACGCCAGAGCAGCTGTGCCGCCGCCAGGATTTTTTCAGCGGATAACCCGCTGCGCGCATCATCATCCGGCAGGTGTTGCGGTCCAAACTGGCTATCAGCACTGCAGAGAAAGGTATTGAAGGTCGTAATGGCCACACGTGCCAGAGGCCAGTACCGCGTGTTGAGTTGACGGGCAACGTCAGTGATCCGCAGATTGCCGGTCAACCGTTGTTGATAGTGACGTCCGAAGTTGGGCCAGGCCAGCTGATGAGAGGTTTTACAGACCACATTGAAGGGGAATTTTTGCTCTGCTTCATCCCTGATGGCCCGGTTATAGGCAAGATAGAGCATCCTGGTGTCCGGGTTCGCTAACGCAAACCGCACCAGTGTGGACGTTTTTCCGGTGCCGGCAAAAGCCCTAACCACCAGTTTGCTTCCAGACCAACCGATGATGGCGGCCTGTTCAGGCGTATCACAATAAGACATCAGCAGCACTCCGTAAAACATGACCGGCGCTTATGCTGCACAGGTCAACACGGCAATGACTACAGGAAAACCTTTTTCCAGAAGAAAAAGTTTTCCGAGGTCAGCTGATTTCAGGTTGATAGACAGTTATCAACCCTGACGATCCCATTATATACTCATACGCAGCGAAAGTGCCTGATTTTCCATGAGTATCCTTTTTTATCTGGCAACCTGACTGAAGAGAAAAAACAAACGCTCATATCCTCAGCCCTGTATTACGGGTAACCAGACCATGCATTTCATCATCGTTACATCGCAATTAACCCAGGTATTACCGCCCCATCCAGGGCGGTGTTGGTTAATTTTCTGAATGATACTGGTGTATTCGAAGTGACCATTTCCCCAGCCAATGCATCGGTGTATACATCACCAATCGACGTTCATTTGCCAATGCGTTTCCCAGTACAATTTCACCGGGTATACCCAGTGATGACAGCTGGATATAGGCCATCGACACAGCCACCACATCAATGTCAACACAGGAAACCCACATATGCTGTGAGGGTTCGTATCCCAGCGCCTGCATCTCCACTGCAGCAGCAATCATCATGCCGCCGGCACCACAGCCAGGTTCACTGATGGTGACAAACGGCTGAGTTTGCAATTTTTGCTCCAGCCCGGTGAACTGCAGCCTGGCCATCATGGATGCCACGCTCCAGGGCGTGAAAAACTGCCCACGGTGTTTATCCCCGAGCTCCAGCTGCATAAAGGTCATCCCCAGAAAATCACAGGCCTGAGCATTCAGTGCAATTCGTACCAGGGCAAGTAAGTGCGCCAGGCGCTCAACGTCTTCACGTTCATACCCTTTGATAATCGCCAGATACTGTTTCTCCAGTTCTTCGTCTGGACAGAAACGATTGTGCATTGCTATTGCGCCACACTGAACAAAGTCAGAGAAGACCTTATATCGATGATGGTAGCGTGCCGTTTGGCCAAAGAGGTCGATGAATTGTTTTTGTGCTTCAGTAAACGTCAACATGGTGAACTCCTTTAACAAGGGAGTTCACCCACAGTGGGGGAACTCCCCCACGGGAAAAAAAAGACCACCGAACATCGGTGGCCATAAGTTAATGCGTTAACAAAAGTCGGTGATTAGCCGGCTGCTGCATTCGGTGACAACGGCACCGAATCCTTGTCGGCGTAGGTCAGGTGGATCACTTCACCGGCCTCAACTTCAGCCGCTATTCGTCCGCCGTCGACATGCTCGCCGCGGTCGTAGCGATCGTAACCACTGCGTTCCGCATCAGGCATGTACCAGGTATGTTCCACCTGGCAACTGAACCGCTCCGACACTGTCCCGATAACCTCGCCGGCTGGCGGGTACCACGGGGAATCAAAGTGCACCGTCAGCGTGTTGATGCCGTCCCGCACACAACCGGCATTATGGCCTGATGGCCATTCGACGCCGTACTGTCGACCATAGAGATCGGTCGTGGTCGGCACATCACGTAACAAAGCGCCTGAACCATTCAGTTCGGTCGCCAGACGCGTCGGGATCAGCATCAGCATATCGCACGGTGCGGTATACTCAGGCATCATGCCCAAACGTTCCCAGCATATGCCGGCATCGATGTCAGGACTCACCCCCACCAGGCCGAACCAGTCCGCATACTGGCGAGACAGGACATCCGCCATACGCTCCTTCGCGACGTTGGGGATATTCTCCCATTTCACGGCGTCAAGACCCGACTGGCGGTAGAGACGTTCAATCAGACGGATGTTCTCGGTCGTTAACGTGACATCCGCCTTCAGCAACCCGAACCAGTGTTCAAAGGCCAGATTCTGAGGCGATGCGATCCCCGGGTGCATTAATAAACCCGGGTAAGGCACGTAAACGCCGGGTTTTGTCGTAGCCGGCTTCAGTATGCCGGCGCAGCCGGCCAGGAATAGCCGGCAGCTCTGCTGAATGGCGTGCCGGTAGTCAGGCACAACATGGCCATTGACCCATTGCTGCAGTTCATCCACAAAAACGGATTGGCCCGTGATCACTAAACGGTTTTTGCACCAGTTCGACATGGTCTTTCTCCTCTCTTAAAAAAAAGGGAGCTCTCCCCAGCGGGGGAAAGTCTCCCCCGTTGGGTCAGGTGTTACCTCATGATGGCCAGGACGATGATACTGCCCTACCCTTAGTGGCCTTGCTCGCCATAGTGAGCCCGGTAGACCTGGTGTTCGTCGCCATCAGCGACCAATCCCAGCTGTACCAATAATCCGCGCTCCCACGAGCCCGGACGTCGGCTACCATCGGCAATACTGGCCAGAATGTAATGGATAAGGCCCTCGACATTCTCAAGCTGAACGGGCGCGCCACAGGTCTGCTGAAGCTTCAGCATGTACGCCAGCTCGCCGGCAATCTCAGGGTCAACGGTGACCTGCAGCCCCTTGTTGGTGGTTTTAGTCATCGGTAATCTCCTGTTCTGTTTCACCGATCACACCCAGCTCTTCCGCCTGGCGCAGATACGGTGATGATGGGGTAAAGGGACTGGCGCCCAGGCGTACCAGGTGGTATTTATCCACCAGGTTGTTGATCGCCTCAAACGGCCGCACTCCCGCTTCCTGTAAAGCCATCACGCACTCCGCTTCACACAGATCGGTATCGTTTAAGGCCAGGCCAAAGTATTTGGCCAGTAACCTGCCGGCAATGGTCTGCCAGTAACGTTGTTCAATCGTCATCACCAGATTCCTCATGCCGCAACGGCAGGATCGGTTGTCACCGGTTCCGCCAGGGGTTTCAGTAAAAACTCTGACGCCTCACGGGCCTGTTTTGCCGCACGAAACAGCGCGCGCTTATCTTCACGCAATACCCTGAGCCAATGTTCAAGGTAACTGTCGTGCTGGATGTCGCCAAAGACGCCAAGCTGTGCGCACATAAAAGCACTGCCCAGCTCCGCCACCAGTTCCTCGAACGCGTATACCGGGTCTCCGAACGCGCGGGAAGAAGACGTGATCCCCTCCCGGTTGAGCCGTGTTGCATGACCGGTGCTGTGCACCAGTTCATGCAATAACGTCGACCAGTAATCCTCCTCGGTTCGAAATTGCTGAACCTGTGGCAGGACAATCCGGTCGCGGAGCGGGGAGTAAAATGCCCTGTCCTGGTAAACCTGTTCAACCCGAACGCCGCAGGCCTCAACGAGGGTGCTGACCTGAGCCTGTGTTTTCGCATCGACCAACGCCCCCTCCTCTTCCGGCTCCTCTGCCGGCGTAATGCCGACAACGGTTTCCGGGAGGTCGTCGCATTGGGCAACGTTAAACAGGTACAACGGCTTCAGCATGGGTATTCGCGTTTTCAGCGGGTTCCCCTCTTCGTCAAACAACTGCCGGCCGTCAGCATCCTCCACCTGCTTGTCCCAGGGTTTGAATACCACGGCCAGGGTCGCGGTTTCGCCGGCACGCACATGCCCACCAACGGCTTCCGCCTGCTTGTAGGTGAGCCAGCGATTGGAGTGAAAACCCCTTTCGTCCGCGGCCATCCATAACAGCAGCACATTCACGCCGCTGTAGTGGTAACCGGTCGTGCCGTTCTGCGGCATGATGGCCGTCGACGCGCCGCGGCCCTTGTCGGTCCGCCAGGGCTTGCGCCAGGGCAAGGTTCCCGTCTCGATGGCGGCAATGATTTTGTCCGTAACCTGTTGGTACAGGTCAGTACGTTCGCGACGGGCTTTTGCCGGCCGACGTGATGATGATGTTTTCTTCATGGAGTGCTCCTCGTAAAAAAGGCGCATTCCTCCCCTGGCGGCGAAGAATACGCCCCAGGGGACAGAAAAAAGTGGTTAGAGAGCGGGGTAACGCAGTGCCCCTTTCGGGTTTACCGTGTCAACACGCTGTTTCAGCCGTTCGAACATGACCAGATAGTCTTCCCGATCGGCGGGCTTTGCCCGCTTGCAATCGGTATGACAGGCCGTGGCCAGCAAGTTGATGGACCGCTCACGCCAGTGTTTAAACTCATCCTGGCTGACACAAACCGAGTAATGGACCTCGGCCAGCTGCAGCATGCGGGCGGTTATACGACGGAAGTCGGCGACACACACCCAGTTAACCGTGGCAACGTGCATATAGACCGTTTCGGGTAACAGGTGGATCCAGAGCTCATGGCCTTGCGACAGTATTCGCTCGATACAACTGTCGTTCAGCATCAGCGCCTCGCCAAAGTCGTCGCCGCCGGCGAGCCGCCGGGACGTTTCATACCAGGCATCATCTTTATCAGGATGACACCCGTCGGCATACGCCAGGTGCTTGATACGGCCGGTGGCGTTTCGTTCGCCCACAGCCGGCATCAGATAGACGCCGTCGTCTTTGGCCAACACCAACGCACACTGATTGGCGCGGACTTCAGCCACCACGGCGCGCAGTTCTGCAGGGTTAAAATGCAACATGGTAAGTCTCCTGTGTTCTGGAGACGGACTTCCCCGGGAGGGAAAGCCCCTCCAGGGAAAATGAAACATTAGGGTCAGCGTGGTGGTGTTACCACGAAGCCCGGAAGTAAAGGTGATGCCGGCTAAAATCGAAGCCGGTAAGTACGCTGTTAACGTACGTTTTCAGTAAGTCGACCTGCATCCAGTACACATCACAGTAGTCGCGAGAGTCATCAGGGAACTCCTCATGGCAGTTCGCTTCATTCAATCGTGACAACAGCATCTGCAGCATCTGGATGTCGCTGCGGTCGAACGCCATCAGTTCACCGCTTTTGACGTCACCGACACTGTTGGCCACCCAATGCATCAACGCAGTAAACCCGCGAAAATGACAGGAGTGAACCAGCAGCGGCGGATGGTAGTGGTTACACGTTTTGTGGTTGTATATTCGCGGCGCCTGCACACAATCACCGCCGTCCTCCAGCCACTCTGGTGAACACGGCACCCAGTCGCCAACGGGTGTCCAGTCGCCGTTAACCGGCAACATCGGATAGTCAGCCTTACGCTGACGGAAAAAGTTGATATCAAGCCCCATGGGTCACTCCTCTCGGTATACGGACAGGAGCTCCCCTGCAGGGAGGCCCTGCCGGGTGAATAAAAAAATCGCGACTATGCCGCCGAATGCGCCTGATTCAAACGCGCCGCCAGCACGTCATCCATGCCGACAATAACGCACCAGCGACAAAGCAGTTCATCGGGATCATCGTTATGACTGCTATACCCTTCCAAATGGTAAAGAATGGAGTCATCAGTCAGTGCCGCCTCATCCACTTCACCCGGAGCAATAAGTTCCGGGCGTTTGAGGTGATGGCGCAACCAGAGTAGTGGCAACTCCCATCCTGGATATTTGGCGAGTCTGGAGTCGTTCCGCTCTATCCGTACAGAGCCAGGGCACAGGTTATGAATCAGTGTCAGAACCAGTCGGTGAAAAAAGTCGGGGCGCTTAAAGAACCCCACACGTTCTTCGACGTAAGGCACCGGTTGCATCGGGATATTTTCCTCTGATTCCGGTGATAAACGTAAACCGGCCGTTTCGAAGATTATGCCATCAAACAGCTGGCCGGCTTCCGTGATACCTTCTGGCCGGGCCTCATCCGGCAACAACCAGAACACCTCGGTCACCGCCAGGGTAAAATCAATCCACGCGTCCTGGGACGGTGGTGCGACAAAATACACGTTCATACTCACGATAAATCCTCCGGTAACAAAAAATTGGGGGGATTTATCCCCCGGACGGGAATAAATCCCCGTCAGGGTGTGTGTCTGTCAGGCTGCCGTGCCGGTCACCAAACCTCGAGCTCGCCAATAGCTATGTCGGCTTCGACATAGCGCTTGCCTTGCTCCACGGCCTGCGCCCAATAAGACGCGTTAATATCTTTGCTCAGTGTATCCAGGCGAGCCATAAGCGCTTGCCCGTTAGCGGAAAGTGTCGATATATAGCCGTACTGCATGACCAGCAGGAAACCACCAAAGGCCTCTCCCGCATTGATAACGGCATTTTCCACATCATTCAGCTCAGTGAGGTCTTCACGTTCAAGACCCAATCCCAGACGCTGGCAAGCCCGTATACTCATGAGCTTACCTTCAACCAGGCAAAGGAAATGAAACGCATCAAGCGCGGTTTTCACGTCAAGTACGTTGGATAACTGGGTATGCATCGATAAATCCTCCACAAAAAGAAAAGCAGGATTTATCCCCATATCGGGTGTAAATCCCCGTCAGGGTATTAAGTGGGTAAACCGACCGCTCTAAAAGCGGTAACGCAGTCTGGCCAGATGCTCAGCATGTTGGCTAGCGAGTCGGTAAGCTTTTCTGCGCTCGGTATGTTTGCAAGCCAGCACAACATGGGTGCTTGCGTAGGTATATTCGCCTTTGTACCAACCTTTGCGCAGCGTCAGCAACGCGCTGACCGAACCATCATCACTGCAGATAACATGCGCGCGAACGGCAAAATTACCTGCCGCATTGACGTACCAGTCAGTAAAACGCGGCGGCGCCATGCGAAAAGGTATTCGCTGGACAGCCGATTTGACACGGTGCAGGGTTGAGAAGAAATCAGGAACAACTGAAGAAGTAAAAACAGACATGGTGTTTCTCCTGTAAAAAAGGGAAACACCGCTCCCAGGGGAAAGGTATTTCCCTTGGGATTTGATTGCGTCACGCGCAATCATCATAGGTAAGAAAGTTAAGCCTTGTTCATCAAAACTACGATGACATCTACTCTCAAAGGCGGGCAGATGTACTACACCGTAAACGGTGTGCTTCCTTTCAAGCTACGGAAGCGTTTTTTGCCACTACCCGAAGGCGATCCTCACAAGTGACTGGATCATTGGTGGCTGTCGACTGACAGCTAGGTCACCCGAAGGCGCTCATCACAGACCCATTGAGCATTGGTGGTTGTCCGAAGACAACGAGTAAGCATGTTTATTTTCAGAGCAAATGGAGCTTATGTCAAATGTGGTATCAAATGGGTATAGCTGGCTGGTATGTTGAAAATGCTTCAGGTGCAGCATTACATCGGCCGGAACTTATGAAGACTGCTTCAGGATGCTGGGCCAGGAGATACGATAGTTATAGAACAAGTAGATCGGCTTTCACGTTTGGATGATAACGGCTGGGAGTGTTTAAAAAAGATCGTTTTATGGAACCGCTCGCAGATGCCGTTGGTCTGTGGTGACATCGCCTTAGTTTTTGTGTGTCCGATGTCATTTATCGCCAGATAAAGCTGATAATCATGGTGGTCCACTTTGCCGCAATATTCTGTACCTCTGTCTGTCAGTATTCTCAGCATCGGCAGGCCCTAAGACTCATACAATGGCAGTAGCAAATCAGTTGCTGTAATCGGCGCTTTGGTGACGTAAAGCTTGCAGTGAGCCACCTTCGAGTACGTATCAACGAACGTCTGTTGATAGATACGCCCGACACCTTTCAGGTTGCCCACGTAGAATGTGTCCTGTGAGCCCAGATAACCCGGATGAGCGGTTTCAATCTCACCACATGCTTCATCATCACTGGCTTTACGTTCCAGCGCTGCGGTCTGGCTGTCAGTCAGTTCAATGCCGTCACGGGCCACTTTTTCTTCCAGCGCTTTCAGGCGTTTTTGAAGTTCTCAAGGTTATGACGTAACCAAACGGAACGGACACCGCTACCGGAGATAAAAACGCCCTGTTTGCGCAGCTCGTTACTGGTCCGGTGCTGGCCGTGAGCCGGGAACTCAACGGCATAATCAACAACAGCCCGCTCAGTGGCATCATCGATACGATTCTTAAGGTTTGGTGCGCGACGACTCCGGTTTATCCGCGCATCCACGCCACCTTCATCGGCCAGTTCGCGGTAACGATAAAATGTATCACGTGAAACGCCCATGATTTTACAGAATTTCGATACGTTGCTGAGTTCTTCCGCCAGATTGAGCAAACCGGCTTTGTGTTTGATAACGGGATTGGTAGTATGAAGCATGAGAGTTACCTCGTGTTTTGTATAAGGATTCGACACCCATATCAAAACCGGTAACTCTCAACCTTTCAAGGCCATATATCAGATCAAGTCGCGACTAATACATATTATTTAAGAGTTGAGGAAACGATCGTGGAAATCCTCCCAATCACCGTATCAATATCAACCAACATGCGCTCGTTATTCAGCCGATTGAGAAACTCCACGTTACCTTCGGAGAAATCACGGCCGATCACAATCCGCAAAGGCAAACCGAGGATATCCGAATCTTTCAGCAGCTCCCCAGCCGAGCCTTTGCGATCGTCAACCAGCACTTCAACGCCTTTTTCGGCGAGTAACGCCGCAATTTTCAAGGCTTCAGGCTGCAACGCGGCTTTCAGCGCGACCAAATGAACATGGAACGGCGCAACCTGCAATGGCCAAATCAGCCCCGTTTGCGGATCGCAGTTCTGATCGACCAATGCGGCGATGACTCGCGTAGTGCCAATGCCATAGCATCCCATCTGGAAAGGGCGGAAGGTCTGCGTGCTGTCATAGACTCCGGCGTTAAGCGCCCTAGAATACTTGTCGCCCAGTTTGAAAATATGTCCGATTTCAACGCCGCGGCACTGTTTAAGCGGACAGCCGTCCGGCCCCAGTTCTCCCACTTTCGCCTCGCGGATATCAATATACTCGGGTAAAGGAAAATCTCGCCCCGGCTTAACTGACAGCACGAATTTGTTTGGCTCGCCGGCTCCGGTCAGTAACGATGTCAGCCCCTCGAGGCTTTTATCGGCCACCATTTTCAAATCCGCGACCGCGCCGAACGGTCCAAGAAAAGCAGGTTTAGCCGCAATGAGGCTATTGATTTCAGCATCATCGACCAGCACCGCTTCCAGGCCACCAAACGCGCTCGCCAGTTTGACAAGATTCACATCGCCATCACCACGCATTAATACGGCGACCCGTTCTTTGCTACCCGAATGATGAATGTCATACAACGCCGTTTTCATCGTCGATGATGGAGAAAATCCATACTCCGCCGAGACTGCTTCCAGCGTGCAATGATTCGCTTCAACAATGCGTTTTTCCGCCTCCGGCACGCGGATCGGTTCAGCCGGCAGGGAGGCCGCCTTTTCCAAATTGGCCGCATAGATATCATTGAACAGCAGCGTGTCTTCACCCGCTTCGCTGATCGACATGAACTCTTCGGAGCTGGCCCCGCCTATCGCGCCGCTGTCCGCCTGAACGATAATGTAATTGAGTCCTAACCGTTCAAAAATAGCTTGGTACGCTTGACGCATCTTCTGATAAGAAACGTCCAACCCCGCTTCGTCGATGTCAAAACTATAGGAATCCATCATGATGAATTCACGGGTTCGCAGCAGACCGGAGCGCGGACGCAGTTCATCGCGAAACTTCATATTTTGCTGGAACAAAATAAGCGGCAGTTGCGCTGAAGATACGATCATTTTCTTCGCCATATCGCACACAGCTTCCTCCGCCGTAGGCGACAAACCGAACTCTCTTTCTTTGCGATCGGTCAGTTGGAACATCAACTTTTCGTGGCGATACACGTCCCAACGACCCGACTGTTTCCAAAGCTCGGCATTCTGAAGAATCGGCAGCCGAACTTGGCTGCCCCCTTCTTTAGTGATCTCTTCAGCAATCAGCGCGGAAACTTTTTGCTCGACGCGATACATCAGAGGAGAAAAGTAAAAAATGCCTGCCGCATGCTGGAAAAGATAACCGCCTCTAAGCAACCAAGCGTGAGGAATTGAATCGACGCTAGCAGGCATCTCTCGCGCCACACGGATCCCCATTTGCGACGCCAAAAGCACAGAGGCCATGTTTTCTCCTTTACTCAATTAGTATAAATAATGTTTCAAGCTAGCATATTACTCGTCAGCAAGCCACCTGTACCGCTCCAGCATGGCCTGCAGCCAGGCTGATGAATAAAGACTCTTTCGTCCCCAAAGATTGAGAGAAAGGCTGCCGTCGTCACGCTCAAAGACGATCAGTTCAAGATGACGCATTAATATTTCCTCTTTGCTCACGAAAGGCATCAAGTCTGAATTTTCCGTGTCGTCTTCCGGCTCACCTATTTCATATTCAATACCTTTCCATTTCGACGGTTTTTTAAAGTTCTGATAGAGGAAATAAGATGTAAACGCGCCATTAAGACCTCGCTGAGTGAAGGGGTCAACATGCTCCACCAGCTCGGTAATCGGAAAACGCATCCCCACCTGCACCATGAATGTCGCCTCGCGCGCCGCCGTTAAAGCACTGCGCTGCATATTATCCGCATCCAATTTCATTCTTACCGGCAGAGGATTGACAAACACGCCCACGGTACGATCTGCCCCCGAAGCCATTCTGCCACTGCTGGTCGTGCCGAAGATTAAATCATATTCACCTGAAAACTCGGATAACAACCGAGCGAAAGCGGCCATCATGGCAGTAAACAGCGTCACGCCATTGACCGCGGCCTTGCCACGCATCCTCTCGACCGTTTGCGGTGACAGCATGCCGCTCACCTTGTGCGCGGCGCGTTCAGCGTCGTTCCCGTTAAGGTCCGGCCTAGGTCTGACGGGCAACGGCGCCCCTTTGAACAGCGAGCGCAAACGCGCCAATTGTTCCCTGCCTTGGGCGCCCTCCAGCCAGGAGTACGCCTCCGCCGCCGCCAGGCTATAGGGCTTAGTGTCCGACAGCCCTACGCCGTCTTCATAATAAGAGCGAATGGCATCCGAAAGCAGCGCAGTGGTCCATCCATCAAAGCAAATATGATGAGTATGAAAGATGATCAACACGCTGGTTGCCGATGTTCGCAGGATCCAGCTTCTTATCGGCGGCGCGGTAAGAGACAACGGCGAAGCCTGCAACGCATTAATCAGGTCGCCGAGTTGCCCCGATGCCTGGGCCTCTTCCGGCAAGATCTGCGTGGGCGTCAGTTTTTCTTTGGAAAGAACATCCGCCCGAACAATGCCCGTACTTTCTTCATGATACACTGTGCGTAAAGCGTCAAAGTCGCCAATCGCGCCATCAATGGCCTCTCGCAAGGCGGCCACATTGATATCGCCCTTAAGGCTGACGGGCATGATCAGATTCCCATAACCTTCCCTGTGCATATAGAACCATCGAGTCTGCAAGGGAGACGCGCGATACGACAACGGCTTTTGGGCCATCGGGCGTTGTGGTTCAGGCGATGACAGTGCGGTCAGTGCGGTCAGTGCGGTCAGTGCGGCCACTTTATCGATAAAGACATCCAACCCTGTATGCTGTAGCAACACATCAGGCGTGACATCTATACCAAGCTTCTCGCGTATATCCATCGTCACACCAATCGCTGACATGGAGTCGCCCCCCGCCGCAAGAAAATCCGCTTTCCGGTCCGTGATCCGCACCTCCAGATTATCCTCCCATATTTTCCGAATCGCTTCGACCAAGCCGCTGTCCGCGTCTGCAACGCGCTGTTCTGCAATATCCTTGACTGCCCGGCAAAACGTGTCCAAACGAGGATGTCGCAATAGCAGATCGGGATCGATGTCGATTCCCAACTGATGCCTAATATCGATCGTCACGCCGATCGCCGATACCGAGTCACCGCCCGCCGAGAGAAAATCCGTGTCTGCGGCAAGATGTTCTTGCTCCAACTGCTCCTCCCAAATAAGGCGTATCGATTTTTCCAGCGCATCCTCATGCGATGCGCCACCGTTAGCCTTCCGGACAAGTTCAACGATGCTGCGGGCAAACGCATCAAATTCAGTGTTGTTGAGCAGTTGATCGGGCGGGACCTCGATAGCCAAACTGCTGCGAATGTCCATCGTGATGCCTATAGCCGCCATCGAATCACCGCCCAGCGCGAGGAAATCCGCATGTTCAGGCAGCGCATCCAGTTCGAGATTATCTGCCCATAACCGGCTCAGATGCTCTCTCAATGCGTCGCTCTCTTGCGCCGAATGTGTCTCAAGCGTCGCGGCTTTCTTTCTGGCGCTCGTTGGCCGGTTAAACGGCGAAAACTTGAACACGGCGGTTTCTCTTGCCGAGGTCGCCAACACGTGCGTCAGGGCATGCCAGGCATCCTCCCCCGTCAGGCCTGCGCCTTTCAGGCTGGAGCCGAGAGCAATGCGGCCGTCGCCGGCTGACTGCGCCGTTTTCTCAAACACATCCCAATGGATAAGACGCCACCCTGCCGCAAGTCCTTCGCGCAGCATCAGTCTATTAGCGAGGGTGTATGGCGCATAGCCTGCGCCGCCCAACGTGACGGAAATGGAAGAGAACGCGATCCGTTCCGGCGCCAACGTTAATGCTTTCAACCCGTTGTCCAGCGCGTACATCCCTCTGATTTTCGGATCACTTTGCTCTTTCAGTTTGTCTTCGGAAAGATCGGCGAGGAAACAAAGGAAACGCTCTTCATTGATTGACGCGGCAAGATGGAACACCAAATCAAGCCTACCGAATTTTTTAACGGTCAGATCGAGCGCCTGATAGACCTGTTGCTCGTCATTCACATCGCACGGTATATAGATCGCCTCACTCCCCCGCTCCTGCAGCGATCTCAGCTGTGCGTTGACGCCCGGCTCCTCCATCGGCCTGCGACCGGTTAACACCAAACGACACCGCAGTTTCATCGCCAGCACGTCAGAGAGAACCTGCCCAACATTCCCCGTGCCGCCTGTAATGAAAATCACGCTGTTTTTATCGAGATTGGGCATATTTGTGGCAAAGGCCGCGCGAGCGGAATAGGTTTCTGCAAAACGCCCGCCCTCGCGCCATACAATCGTCGATGCTTGCAGCCTCTCGGCAAGAGCCCCCATTTCTGTCGCCAGTTGAACATCCATCACATCAAGCGAGGCCACGGCATCAAAAGTCACGAAACGGCATTTGATACCGGGATATTCAATCGCCGCGACGGCGGCGGCCGTGGCCAACGCAGCGTCGGGAATAAAATTGGGCGATGTCGTATCTTCTTGGCGGATGATGAGTAGCTCCGCCTCTCTCGCTGATTTCATGGCCTTCAAACACCGGGCAACGAGCAATAATTGCTGCTCCGCCGCCGCATCTGTCGCGCTGATGATGACCGAATCAGCAGGCAGCCCATTAGCCAGGTTTTGTGGCTCGACGTAATGGATGACGAGCCCCGACCGCCGCATTCGCTCGGCCAGCGCTTTGCTCTGGCGATCGTTGCCGACAACGCTCCAAGCTGGCGAGCGCTGAGCCAGCGCCGCCCAGTCGAATAAACGTTCGGGCGGTTCGCTCCTCAACTCTCTGTGCCAGAGCTGCTGAGCCAGTGGCAAAGCGGCAGGCGTAGGCTGAGCCTGTACACTCGTCGGGCATTCAAGGGGCAACATGTACTCGTGTTTCTCGAAGACAGTGCCAGGCAAACCGTTGATGCGGAGTGCCCATTTAGCCACCAGTTTGGCTCGCTCCACATGTCCCCCGGAACACCAATGCTTGCCGATGACGCGGGCAAAAGAGGCCATTTCATCACCCGCCGTTGCAGAGAAGATAAATCCCTCACGTTTTTCCGGCTCAAGCGGCGGAACAGCGGCACTCAAAGAGTCGGCGCCCAAGATGACGATCTCCTCCGTTTCATCCGCCGGGGGCCGACGCAGCCCGCCGGTGCATGCACTCTCCCGGCTCAACGTTGCGCGTAGCGTTTCTTTCTCGCAGAGCGCGTTCACGGACAGGGACTGGCCCGTAGACGGTGACAGGAAGTGGAAATCCAATTCGGCATCGGCGGGATCAAGCACAGCGCTGAAATTCTTGATGAGCGCGACGATCTCTTGCGCCTCGCCCGCCTCACTCAGTCGGACCATCAATGTCAGCGCCGCTTCGAGCGTGCAGGCCTGTGACAAAACCAGATAGGCCAATGCGCTCTCGCGCCCGCCGGCAATCGCGTCCGGCTGTACGCCCAGTGCAATCAGTGCGCGCGCCGCCGCCATCTGAACCATAAAACTCAACGGCCGCCAAACCGCGCTCTGCTTATACTCAACTGCTGAAGGCGCGTCGCCGAACCACTCGCTGAACGCCTTGCCGCTCTCGCTCTCATCCATAGCGGCAATGGAGCTGTCGATGACCTGGCGGAAGGTGGGATTTCGGTCATATAACGCTTTGCCGGCCCCTAAGTAGGGTAATGGCGCGTCGGTAAAGAGCCAGATTGATTTCGTGCGTTTGCTCTCATCGCCATGCGCGGCGTAAAGATCGCCGTCAAGACGCGCGCATAAATCGGCCGTACTATCGGCGACAAACGCAGCTCGGTGCTTAAAAGCCGGCCGGCCGATGTTCAAAGTATTGACAACCTGAGAAAGGGAATAAGGCCGTTTTCTTAATGCGTGAACAAGCGAACGTTTAAGCGCGTCCAATTTCTCGGCGGTCGACGCGGAAAGCAACAGCAATTCCGTCTGTGCCGTTTCTCTCATCTCGGGGTACGTCGGCGCAGATTCAATAACAAGATGGACATTGGTGCCGCCAATCCCGAAAGAACTGACCCCGGCGTATAACGTTCCCTTTTCCGGCAGGCGTTCCGGCCGCTGCACAATGCGAAAAGGCGAACGATCCAATGCCAACGCCTCGTCGGCCCGGACAAAATGCGCCAATCCCGGCACCGTTCGATGAGACAATGAAAGAACTGCGGCAATCAGTCCAACGGTTCCGGCTGCGCGGTTCGCATGCCCAAGATTCGCTTTGACGGATGACAGGATACATTGGCCCTGACGGTCGGGGACGTCAAAGACCTGACTCAATGCCGCAAGCTCAATCTGATCGCCCAGCTTTGTCGCCGTACCGTGCGTCTCAATGAAAGAAATATCCGCGGGCGTCACGCCGGCGTTCGCTAACGCCCCCCGGATCGCCTCAGCCTGCCCGGTCACGCTGGGGGCGGAAAAACTGGCCTTTCGATGCCCATCATTGCTAACGCCGGTACCGCTGATGACCGCATAGATCGGATCGCCATCACGCTGCGCTGCGTCCAGCGGTTTAAGCAACAGTGCAGCAACGGCGTTGGTCATAGTAGTACCATCGCGGCGTTCATCAAATGGCCTCGTCAACCCATCTTCGGAAAAGATCGTATTAGGCTCATAAGGAATATGCCTTTCCTGCGGGATCATCAAAGAAGAAGCTCCCGCCAGCGCCATATCACATTCACCGCTCCGAATTGCCTGACAGGCCTCGTGAACCGCAAGAAGCCCGGTGGAACATGCGCTCTGTACGTTCATCGCCGGCCCATGTAGGTTCAGATGCCACGCCACGCGAGTGGCGAGAAAATCTTTATCTGCGCTGATTACCGTGTTCAGATAGTCTAGGCTGCTGCGTATACGGGGCTGAAGATAAAATAGATAAGTGCTCTCGGCACTGCCGGCAAAGACCCCGACCCGCCCGTGGATACTCCGAGGATCAATACCCGCATCTTCAAAACAGCGCCATGATTGTTCAAGAAACTTGCGCTGTTGCGGATCCATCCATAAAGCATCACGGGCAGAGATGCCAAACAGCGACGGGTCGAAACTGCCCATACCTTCTATGCGCCCGATAAAACGGTTTTTGCCTCGCTTCTTCGGCAGGAGTGCAGCCTCCGGCAACGCATCTCCCTCTTCTTCCAGCCGGCTCAGCATATTGTTGCCCGCCAGCATGGCCTCCCAGAGCGTTGCAATATCGTCAGCACCCGGGAACAGCCCCGACATGCCGATAATGGCGATCTTATTCGTCGCCCTACGTTCCGTCACCGTCGAAGGGTCTTTTTCAGGCTTACCGGCCAAAACGTCTCTCAATCCGGCGGGATCCGCACATTCGAAGAACGACATCGGACTGATCGTCCGCTCGACTTTTTGGCTCAATAGCGTGGCAGCCCTAATCATATTGAGCGAACTTAGCCCCAGGAGCGCGAAGGTATCCTGCATGCCAATCCCGCGCAGATTCAGCACGTTCTCCAACGTATCGAGTATGATGCCACCCAAAGCATCGCTGGCAGGCTCGAACGGCACGCCCATCTGATTTCTGTCCAGGTATTCCGGTGCGGCCAGGACTCGCCGGTCAACCTTGCCCGTTGCGCCGATAGGCAACTTTTCATGGAAAACGATTCTGCCTGGCACTGACCAAGAGGGTAAAAGCCCAGAGACAAACTCCCTCAACGCACCAGCATCAACGTTTTCACGCAGCGTGCAGTGCGCGAGGATGACGCCATCGGCGGCGGCACCCTGAACGGTACAAGCGCAGGACGAAACGGCGGGATGTTGCAAGAGCGCCGACTCGACTTCGCTCAGCACGACAAGATGCCCTGAAATTTTCACCTGATCATCTTTGCGGCCTGTGAAAACGATCTCGCCGCCCGGCAAGAAGTAGCCGTAATCCCCCGTCCGATACCACATTACACCATCACATTCCCGGAACAGCGCCGCCGTTTTTTCCGGCATATTGATATATCCCTGCGCCAGACAGGCGCCGCTAATCCAAATCTCTCCCGGCTCATTGTCTTTTGCCGGCACGCCATCATCGTTGAGAATCGAGATGACGACATTATCGATCGGGCGGCCAAGATTCGGGTTTTCCGGCAAATACGTTGCGGCGGAGTATCCAGCTTGCGTCACGACATGCGATTCAGACACGCCGTAGTGATTCCAGATGATCAGATTGGGCCGTTTGTTCAGCTCTTCGCGCAGTTTCCCGGTGATCACCAGCGGCTCACCCGCCGTCACGATATGGGCCAGAGTGTCGGGTAGCGTCGAAGGATCTTCAAACAGCGCGGAAAGCACTGAGACGGGTAGAAACAGGGTTGAAATTTCGCTATCGATGATGCATTTGGCCACCGCCGCAGGATCGATGCGATCCTTTTCATCAATCAAAACGACGGTGCCTCCGGTCGTCAGCGCCGGGAACAGTTCCTGAAGATAGACATCAAATCCAAAAGAGGCGAACTGCAGCACTCGCCCTGTGCAGTCGATGCCCGAAGCCTGGTTATGCCATTGCACCAAGTTGCTGACGGTTTGATGGCACTGCATAATCCCTTTCGGTTTACCGGTCGTGCCCGAGGTATAAATGACATACATCGGTTCGAGCCAGTCAACATCGGCCTCCACTCGCGCCGGGGTCGCTTCGATATCTTCCTGAAAGATGATTTGTGGCACTTTTTCCTGCCATGAGGCGGCATTTTCGCGGTGGGTAATGACCGCTCGAGCGTTGGCGTCTTGTGCCATATAGTCGACTCGCGCAGCGGGAAATTCCTGATCGATCGGGAGATAAACCACCCCCGCTTTCTGTGCGCCGATAAGCGCAGCGATCAATGCCTCGCCCCGGGGAAGCGCGAGAAGAACGATGTCGCCGCGGCTCAGGCCGGCTTGCTGTATCGCCCAAGCGTAGCCATTCGCTTTGTCATCCAGAGCCGCATAGCTGACATGACGGCCATTGTGGATCAGCGCATCAGCCTTCGGGTTGCGCGCAGCGCAATCTTCAAATAACCGGAACACCGGGCGCGGATCGGTATGTGCACAATGGCCGATGCCGCGATTATCCATGCCAGGTCGAAATGCTGTATGGCCCATCACTTTCCTCCTAGGGTGTCAGTCAAAATTTTTGCAGTCAGCGCTATGCCTTCTTTAAGCTCATGAAAATTAAGCGTTTCGTTTACCGCATGCGCCTCCTTCAGGCTTCCACAGCCATAAATCACCGTCGGAACCCCCATTAATCGGGCGTAATGCCGCCCATCGCAGCTCACATTCCAGGCACGAAACGGCGCTTTATGCCCGGTGAGCGCGGCAAGTGCAGTGATGAATGGGTTGTCCATAGGGATCAGGCAGGATTCGTTGCGTAATGCCGGCCAGGTTAATGAAAACCCTATGTCGGGCATATTTTCGACAAGCGTTGAAAAGAAGTGCTTAAGCCTCTCCTGCGTTCCCTCCAACCCCTGATGGGGCAGGAAACCGCAGTTACCGGATATTTTGCAGGAGCGAGGCGTCGAACCATACCAATCTCCCCCTCTAACTTCCCCCACGTTAATCTGTAAGGCTCTTTCCCAATCGATGAATGCAGGAACGAGAACCTTTTCGCCGTCGAGGCGTTTCTCCAGATTTTTTAACTGACGAACCGCCTCCGTCGCGGCGTCAATTGCCGTAAACTCCGTTTCTTTCGCATCCCCCATATGACGGGCATGCCCGGTGAACTCGACTTCAAACGTCACGCAACCTCGGTGTCCTCTGAAGATTTCGCCGCCGGTCGGCTCCAGCACCAGACAGCAATCCGCCGGACAGCCGCTGAGCGTGGAAGCCAATGCGCCATTACCGCCAATTTCCTCTTCTGAGACCAAATCGAGGGTCAATGCATGATTGGTATCGTTGCCCGATGCGATAAGCCAACGCAGCGCCTCAACGAACATGATGAGGTTGCCTTTGGTATCGACCGCGCCGCGGCCAACGATTCTGTCCTCGAAAACTCGGGCTGTCATGCCATCTTTAAACTCCGGTTGCAGCGGCACGACATCCACATGCGCATTGACAATAATGTGCCTTCCTCCGGGTTTTCCCGGCCGGTGGGCACGTAACAGCGAAGAGTGGGCGGAGAGCTTGGAAACCGGCTCAGGCGCACGTTCGGGATGCGACCAAAAGCTATCCGGCAGAGTCAACTCCGTCAGCGTAAAACCGAGCGGTTCGAGCAATTTTTTTAGAAAAGGTCTGGCTCGCCACTCGTTAGGCGACGTAGTATCGATACTGATATAGTCGGCAAGTGCGTCTGAAATCCGCCCTTTTTCCTCTTCAAACCAACATTCGAATGTCCTGTGCGCTATCTGTGCCGCTTCATTCTCATAGAGATGCATAACTCCCCCCTCCATCGCGTTGTCAGGATGCGAATAGCTTTTCGGCTTGGCCCTTGCTTTGCGGTTCCAACGCCAGATGTATTTGTTCCAGCCAAGTCTGCAGACGCATCGCCTGTTCCAATCCAACGATACTGTCGGGTTCATTCATACCAGCAGGTTTATCGTCAAGCGAGCGGGTCACAAATCGATAGACTTTACTCAGCTGATCCAGCGGTTCGGGGAAGTCCTGATTTGTATATGATTTCTTCAAAACCGTAGTTCGGTGACCGTCTTTGGGATCAATGCGGCTGACGGTGACGCTGTCGCAATCCCAACGCGGCATATCGAAAGTGAAATGAACGATATAGCTGTCTTTCGCTCCCACCAAATGCGCGAACATTTCACGCCGGCGAGACATCCAGGTAAAGGAAGCATGCGCCGAAATAATGCAGCGGTCTTCGCTGATAAGTTTGCAATGCAATGAGTCGGCTATAGCATCTTCCGGGCGGTTAGAGAAATTGCTGTGATGCATAAACCCGCCGATGACGTCGATCTCGCGAATGCCGAAAGCAAAAGAGGCTAGGTCGAGAGGATGAATCGCTTCACTGAGCACCCCCATAGTCGGTCTGCAATCCCTTACCCTGTTTTTTCCCCAATAGAGCTGCACGCGAGCAGGCTTCAGTGTTTCTACAGTATTTCGCCACGCGAAAAAATCCTGAAACACCGGGCTGAAACGCTCAACAAGATTCATGGAGAAGATCTTGGCGCTCAACGCCGATTCAAGATCCTTTGCTTCATCCAGCGTTGCGGTCAGTGGTTTTTCACAAAGGATCCGAGGAATGTCGGCCTCGGTGAGCCGCTTCAAAATGCCGTGATGATGCTCTTCATTGACGGTGACAATTGCCGCCTCGAATCGATGATGTTTAAGCGCCTGTTCAACATCGCGATAAGTCGCCAGCACCCCGTCGGCTTGCCCAGCCATTTTGGGGTCTGCAATCACTATCTGTCTGAATGCATTTTTATAATTTTGATTTGAGTAATTGAGCACGGTATGCATTCTTTTTCCTGCAAATCCGTATCCGACAATAAGGATCTTGGATGTCATGATTCTTTACTCCTGTTCAGAGACGTTCTAAATGAGGTATTAGCAAGCCTGTTCTCTGGGGCGTATCACCAACTCAGACACTTCGACATGGGAAGGCCGCGAAAGGCACCACAGCACAGCTTGGGCAATGTCGTCAGGGACTAAGGACTGAAAAGCGGCGAACAGCGGTTCCTGCATCTCGGGATTGCTGCGATAGAAAGTCTCGCCGAAGCGGGTTCCCTCAATATAGCCGGGCGTCAACAGGGTCACTCGCATCGCCGCTCCTTCTTGACGCAGGCGCAAGCGAAAATCCTCTTGAAGACGGCTAACGGCCGTTTTCGCCGCTGCGTAGATATCATTTCCTGGCGTAGGGCTGGGCCGACGGCTGGCGATGGAGCCAATGGTGATCAGATGCTCACACTGAGGAACGTATTTACAAGTAGCACTCATGACATTCACCGCGCCCATGACGCTGGTATCGACAATCTCTTGCCAGTAGGCGTGATACTCAGGGGAAAATGGCGCATAGGCTCCGGTGGCAGAACAATTAATGACGGCGTAAATTTCGCCGTGCAGCGCGTTAAAAACGCTATTGACCGCTTCCGACCGCCGCACATCACAAGATAGCCACTGACCAGCCTTTGCCTCGGCTGGAGGTTCGGTACGCGATGCGCAAACGGTATGATATGCGCCGCTCAACGCCTTGATTATCGCCAGCCCCGTACCCGAGCTACCGCCAAAAATCACAATTGTCTTTTTCATTTTTCCTCTGATCCTCATGCTAAGCAGCCATTCAGTCCGCTTCCTTTTGCGCGCACGCGGAATAACATTGAACATCGTTGCTGTCTGAAAACCTGGTTGCTGATGTGTGGCGAATCGCCGCCAGCAGCAAGCCAGCTGCCAACAGGACAAATACGGCGTCTAAAAGCCAAAATATCATCATGCCCCCTTGCGTCAGCGCCCAACCGCCGACAATAGGGCCGGCCGCAAATCCCAGAAGATAAAGATTGGTTAACGCATAATAAGTGCCTTTAGCCCCCTCCGGAGCGATACGATCAACGAGAATAGCGGATAACGGAAACAACACCGCTTCACCGATACCAACAAAGACCACAGCGCAATAAAACAGTAAATCAAAGTGTTCACCCGCAAGCGGCGCAGCAAAACCGATCAACGAACCGGAAATGACAAAGCAGGCACTGCCGATATAAACACGCTTGGCTTTCGATATCAAAGACAATAAAGAAACAAAAATGGCCTGAGTGACAATTACCACGACGCTTTTTATCATAACGGTGAATGAAATTATTTCGGTAGGGTTTTTCAAACTCAATGCGGTGATATACTGATAGAACGTTGTATCGTAATGAATAAAGACATACGCCAGAACAATTTCAGACACCAATAAGCAGAGGAAGATTTTATTCTTAATTGCCTGCTTATACTCTCTGACAACCTTACCCTCAGGATGAATAACTTTGTTATTGTTAAAAAACAGGATAACGAAAATGGCCATAGCTAGAAAAACCACACCAGCCACCAAAAAGTTTACGTTGACATTCTTGAGTCCTATCGTCATTGAAAACAGCGGGCCGCATGCCGCCCCTGCATTAACAAAAAGATAGGCCAACTGAAAGGTCTTGAACAGCATCCCTTTGTCTAAAATATTATCGGAAAGATACGTTTTCATTGGGCTTTCAAATACACCTCGCCCCGTAGAAATAACCAGCAATCCGATAATCACCCACATCGGAACGTTAGCGAGCCCGATGATGATGAAGCCGATGCATTGCAGAACAAGCCCGCTGAAGATGCTATTCCTGGCACCTACCCCCCGGATAATTACGCTGCTGAAAAGCGCCACGGTGGCATTAAGTAATAAGGCTGCCGTGAATAATGTCCCTACGGCAAGATGCGTCATGCCATATTGTTTCACCAGCAAAATGGTTAAGAGCGGCCACGCCATAAAATAGGCGAAGCTGTTAACCATATACAACGCACAGCAATTACGCGACAGCATCCGTCCTTCTCTGATGGTAAGCGATGACGCTTGATTATTGGCTTCAGTCATAAACATCCCTTGCCGCTATTGAGCAGATAGCATTCACGTCCGATGATTCGCCAAGAAAAGTACAGAGACGCTCCATCAAAGCGTCAATCTCTTTGACAAGTATTATCTCATTGACAACATCATCACTAAAACGGCATTCCAAGTTCAATCGCCCCTTATTTATATTAAAGTACACCGAAAGGCCGCTATTCACGACATCCCATGGGATATGATTATCAATCCGGCTTTATCTCCATTTATCCCCTGACTGACAAATATCTTTCCAATGAGTTTGGAAATAAAACCGCACTTCAATCACCTCTTTGAGTTCAGCCTGTATGTCACATTCCTCCGCGATTGACATCAGGTAATCCGATGAGCCAGAGAGATTACTAAGGTGCGAATAATGCAGCGTGACGAATTCCTCGAATGAAACATTGTCCTGACGAAAAAAGGAAGCGGTTCAACAAGGTATGCCATTTTTCCCTCAGCGCCATATTCATGTCGTTTATCGACCATATTGCTGAAACCGCAAAAATCCAGTCCACGCGTCAGAGTCCGCATCTCCCAGGCGCAACGCAGTGAGAATGAATCCTCAAGCTTGCGACATGCCGTATCGATTTGCTTGAAATCGAAAGTGTCTGAGATCACTCTAGAGACGGATTTCCCATGGCGACGCGCAAACGATGAATTGCTGACATGGTTCCCGTTATTTGCTAAGGTTCTATAATAGTGCCTGTAACAGTCAACGGATTCCTGAGCCGAGATGCCATCCCGGCCCAGCGTTTCACTTCGACAAACGATAACTGTAACGCGCTCGGTTATATTCCATAAACGTCTGGTTGGCATGCAAAGAAAGCGCCGAAAAGATATTTTCGGATATATGAGACATATTCAGAACCCTTCTCAAGTTAAGACAGCGTTTCCATTCTTTGCCTGGTTGCAGAACGCATCGCGCAGTCAGACGTAATCAGGAGTTCCGAGTAGGGATCAAGCGCGCATGTTGTCATCTCATCACCTAACACTTTGCCTATCCCATATTTCTTCGCTATGTCACAAAGCAGATCAACGGCGATCGCATCTTCCAGCGCCACACCGGTCGAATCAAAAATCGTTTGACGGTTCTGATGACCGTAATAATTCTCCCTAGCAACCGCGAGATCCTTAAGTTCAATACAAACATCCGCGCCAGGCGTTTCACCAGAAAAGACCTGACACTCCCCTTCCACTTTAGCCTGCTCATAAAAGTCAGTGACGACAAAGGCGGTTTTCACCAGTGTGCCGGGAAGCTCCGTTTTCCCAGGGAAATCAGCGCCGACAGCGTTAATATGCACATCCCGTTTTAAATTTTCCCCTGAAAGCACCGGGGAGGACCCTACGGGGTTGGTGGTTGCAGTACAGATGATATCGCTGCGCTTTTCAATCTCCTGAACATTGGCCGGAGAAATTTTTATGCCAAGGAACGCCAGCCTTTCATCGATAGTTTCTTCGGCATAAGGGTCAGTATCATGAATAAGAATTTCTTCAAATTTGAAAATTCGCGACAGTGCATGCGCCTGAGTCACCGCCTGCGCTCCGCAACCGATGAGGCCGAGCACCCTGGAATCCGGCTTTGCCAAAATACGACTCGCGACAGCGCTGGCCGCGCCAGTGCGCATTGCCGTCAAAAGCGCGCCGCCGGCAACAGCTTTAGGCTTACCGGTTTGAAAATCAAAAGTGACAATCACGGCATCGATGGTGGGCGCCTGATGATTAACGGGATTATCCGGGAAATAACTCACCAGTTTGAGCGTAACATTACTTTCCCCATCATGAACTGGCATCCATTCGATAAGATTTCTACCAGAGGTAAAACCTGCGCGCGCACTGAGTTGCGCACCCGCCGAGTCAAACATCCGGAATCCCTTATCGATATTATCGATCAGCGCATCCATGAATTTATCGGCGGTAATTGCATTAATAGTACGAGCGACTTCACTTTCAGATATAACGTACATACTCATCCTCATTCACATGAAAAACACGTAGTAATTTGGATCGATAGTTCGGTATAGCTTAATCAGTGTCAGGCAGTAACAAATACTTTGTATGTAACGTTATGAGAGTTATAATTTTTACTAACCATACCATACGCGTATAGTGCTCCCACCGGCTTTTATTTCTCTCGTGCTCGCCACAGCGTTGTAAAATCTATCCCAAGTCGGAAATGCGTATACCATTGCATAAGAAAAAATGGATAGTCAACAATTTTTAAACAAAAAAAAACACTTTTCGCAACACTGCTAATAACTTCAATTTTAAAAAAACAATTAAAATCAATACGATAAAAAATCACATCAAAACATCGCTCCATAACCGTCAACAAACAACCCTTTTACCTAAAAGCCACTGATTAGATTGGTTTTATTATGAATTTTTATCTTAAAACAAAGCCATTTAAAGACACAGTGCTCTACTCTGAATCAAACAAGTAGGCGAAACGTCCACTTTTAAAAAAATATTATTAGTTTTTAAATAATTTAAAATCGAAAGGTTTCGCAAAGAAAATATAACAGAAACCTTCAAAATAATGCCCCCCAGTCCATTGCCGACACCGAGGTACAATTAATATATACATATCAATACGATATATAAAACGCCATAACGCAGAGCTATATAGTTCACCCACAAATTAATAATCTATAGTTATGATTAATAACCAACCCAACTCCAAATTCAAGCCAAAGAAAATAAAAAACAAAAAATCAAACTATTAACAAATAAACCCTAGAAGCATTTTTACTCAATCACAGGAAGGAGTTAAATTTACTGATAAGTTATGTTTGACTTATCACAATTTTTTATGCAAAGGTTACCAAGCTGTAAAATCTTGATAATGTCGATTAACAGTTGCTGCTAAAAGGAGCCAATCCTCATGGATTATTCCCATTCAGTACCGGAAAAAACGACAGACTGGACCTCGCATGAGGTCAGTTCTAAAGCCTGGATGAGCATACGAGACGCCGATTTACTTGAGTCGCTTCTTATCGGCCTCAGCAAACAAAAAAAGAACGCGCCATTGCGAGTTATCGAATGGGGATGTGGGCGTTCCACGCTTTGGTATGGCAGATTTCTTGAGCACAGCGGTATTCCCCATCAGTGGCTGGGGCTTGAACACAATCAATCATATTTCGAGTCCGCCATTGCTCAAGAATTTATCTCAGATCCTGGTACGCGTATCATCCATTGCAATAACCTGACCGGCGCGCCTGCACACCCATGGAACGGGGGAACAGAACGGGTGGTGGCGTTATTCGATCACGGTGCGGTAGCACCGTTTGAAAGCCAGCTAATTTCCGATCGGGAGGTCAACATGGACGCTTATGTATCCCTGCCCGCAAAATGGAACTTTCACTGCGATCTCGCCATCATTGACGGACGTAAACGCCGTAGATGCACCCTTGAAGCCCAAAAATTGATCGGCGATACCGGCATTGTTTTCCTGCATGACGCTTGGCGTGAACATTACCAAAGCGCTTGGCCAGCCTTTAAATATAGCCGCCGGATAGGTGATGAGTGGTGGATTGGCATGAATCATGATGCGGACCTGACCAAACTGTTCCCATGGCATGCATTCGATAACCACGCCTCACAGGGGTAACCCGCGGAGACGGTTAACGTTTATTTTCAGCTGCCATGACTGATGTGAATCCTCGTATTGGATCTGGAATTGATGAAATCCCAGACTAAAGTTAAATCATTAGGCGCCTCGCTGCAACGAGGCCTCTTTCAGAGTGACGAAAAATGAATCCTGAACAGTTCGGTTCTATCGCCGTAGTTGGACTTGGATATGTTGGACTGCCACTTGCCGTTGAGTTTGGTAAAAAATATAAGACTTTGGGTTACGATATATGCAAACAAAGGATCTCTTCACTGCGTGACGGGATTGATCATACCCGTGAAATACCGAAAGAGGATCTGTTCGCCGCAAAAGGACTCAGTTTTACCAACGAAGCATCTTCACTTGGCGAAGCGGATATTATCATCGTTACCGTTCCCACGCCTATTGATAAAGCAAACCGTCCAGATCTCAAACCGTTAATTAGCGCTTCGCAAATGATTGGCGGCATAATGAAACATAAGTGTCTGGTCATATATGAAAGCACGGTGTATCCTGGATTAACAGAAGAAATTTGTGTTCCTGAACTGGAAAAATACTCTAACGGCCGACTCAATCAAGACTTTTTTGTCGGCTATAGCCCGGAACGCATCAATCCTGGCGATAAGACGCGTCAACTCAAAGATATCGTTAAGATCACCTCAGGTTCAACTCAGGAGATCGCGATAAAAGTGGATGCGCTATACGCCTCCATTGTTGAGGCAGGCACCCATATGACCTCATCGATAAAAGTCGCGGAGGCGGCAAAAGTTATTGAAAATACGCAGCGAGATTTAAATATTGCCTTGATCAACGAATTATCCATGATTTTCTCTAGGCTTGAGATCGACACGCATGAAGTCTTGAATGCGGCGGCGACCAAATGGAACTTCATTCCGTTCAAGCCTGGATTGGTCGGCGGTCACTGCATTGGCGTAGATCCTTACTATTTAACTTTCAAAGCAGAACAAGTCGGTTATTATCCTGAAGTTATTCTGTCCGGCCGACGTATCAATGATACGATGGCCGTTTACCTTGTGAGCGAGCTGATAAAAAAAATGGTCAATCGGGACATTTCTATCTCGGCAGCCAGAACACTTATTATTGGCTTCACCTTTAAGGAAAACTGCTCTGATATTCGAAATACGAAAGTGATCGATATCTATAGAGAATTAAAAAAATACAGTATTGACGCAGACATTCTTGATCCCGAAGTCAGCAGCGATAGCGCATGGGCTGAATATGGCGTCAAGGTTCATAACCATATTGAATCCGGGAACGGCTACGATGCAGTGATATTAGCGGTCCCTCACAACAATCTCATGTCAATGGGAATTGAGGGTATTAGACGTTATCTTCGCAATGAAAACTCCGTACTGTTCGACGTCAAGGGAGTTTTGGATCCTACTCTCAGCGATTTAAGACTTTAAACTGGGCTGCAGAATCCAGCCCTCACCCATGTGCTGTTTGCAGTTTAAGGATCAAGAAATGGAAACGAACTATATCATCAATAATGCGCAGGCCGGCTACCCGACACGTAAAGTGGTATCTAAACTTGCGCAATACCATCATCAAAATCTGGTTGAAGATGGATACACCATCATCCACAATTTATTTACCGAGCAACAGTTAACCGATTTTTCGTCTGCTCTTGGCACACTCGAAGAAAACGAGCGCCATCTCGACGATCCGATGTACAAAAACAATACAGATTCGATTTACCTTCGCTGGCTTCTAACGAAAGATCGGCGTTTCTGGCCTTTTAATTCCCATCCCGAGCTTATTGCTCTCGCACGCATGGCATTGGGGCCGCAGATCCAATTAGATGACGCCGATGCGCGCATCACTTTCGCCGATGTCATTGATGGGACAGGTTGGCATATTCATTTGCGCACGGTGCCGGATCCCTTGCCGCCATTTTTCTGTTACCCGCACGCCCTGCACCACCTATTATACCTCGATAACATCACGGAGCGGGAAGGCGGACTGTGCGTTTTACCCAGCTCGCACAAAGATAACTCGATTAAGATTGAGGCGAATAGCCACCACAGTATTGACGGCGAGCGCATCCTATACCCTGGACGAGGAGATGTCGTGCTCATGCATGCCAATTTATGGCACCGCGCGGTTAAATCCCAGCGCGGCGGAAAAAAACGCCGCCTCATGCTCGGCGCCTTTTCTCCAAGCTGGCTTAATACACATTATGAGGTCGGTAAGCGCGGGGAACATGACTGGCGTAAAGCGTATGCGATGCAAAGCGACACAGACGAACACCAAGAGTTCGCAGGCTATTTTTCTTGGGCCTGACTGACTTAAATTGACACAACTTGCAGCGACCTTCGATGAACCATCGACCAAAGTGCTATGCTGAACAGTTATTTTATCTCCCGTAGCACCAGTTACTCGACTCAGAAAGCTGTTTAATTGTAAAAGTATTGTGTCTCTGGGCGGGAAAAGCCATATCAGCCCCGTAACTGAATTGACGGAGGATTAAGCTAAACTACACACTTCACGTCAAGAAGCCGTTTCCTGAGTAGGTGAAAATGGCTCATCACAGGCATTGCAACATGTCAGTGATTCAAGGGCACACCGAAGCTAAGCAAACAAGGTATTGTGGGTATACTTTAAAGAGCGGTTGGAACACCAGAGCACTCAGAAAAATAAAGTTGGATGGCTACCATCCACAAACGCAAACCAAGCTATTATAGTATATTTTCCATTGATGTGATTGCATAAACTTAACACTACCAAATGAATTTATTAAGAAAATTTTACATAAAACCCCTGACAATAAATTAGTAACCAATAATAAATAACTTGATTGGCCAAGCCTTCTTTTTCATACTAGTGAATTATTAATTAGTCAAATGTATTTCTAAACTGGCTAGATAAGTTTAGGTTTGTTTTCGGTTTGGGTTCCATTTTATTTTCGTTAATCTTCGTACCGAAGTGTAAAATTAAGTCTCCCATTTCCATTTGATGAACTTTTATAAGCAGGTTGATTAATATGTTTTCACCAACGCTCCAATCTTCTGAACCACCTTTTATTATTAGATGTGAAACAGGGTGCTTTAATCAATATCCTCTGATTTCATATTGCATGGTTGAATATGAAAGCCAACATTATTCAGATGACCTATTTAAAACCATTAGGCAACCTTTTCCTGAAACATTAAACTCTGCATTAACAAAAAGAAGAGCTGAGCATCTCGCTGGCCGATACTGTTGTTCAGTTTTGTTTAAACAACTTACCGGACATTCGCAGGGGGTTGGATCACACCAGAGAGCTCCAGTATGGCCTGCGGGATGGTCAGGCAGTATCTCTCACACTCACAGACGTGCCATCGTAGTGATAATGGAGGAAAAAGCGGGTCTCTATCCTGGTATTGATATTGAACAGCACACACCTGACCTTCTTCTGCAAACAGCGGATATGTTCTCCAGCAATGAAGAACAAGATTTTATGAAAACGCTTTCTTTACCTTATTCGGAAGCATTACTTATTAACTTTTCCGCTAAAGAGAGCCTTTTTAAATCACTTTGGTACGAGAATAAAGATATTATTAATTTCAATTTTTCATTTTTATCCGATATTAATTCTATACAAGGGACGTATACGCTGACTCTTTCACATGATATCTCCACAAAACTTCATGCAGGTAGAAAATTCACTGGGAATTATTATTTCATGAACGACAATGTTATAACATTCATCCTTTCATCCCTCTGAAAATAATTACTTAAGGGGTAACGCCGTGAAACTACAAATCTCTAATTAATAAAATATTAGTTTAGACCTCCCTAAAGACAAATCGAATATATAGATATTGAAGATCGCCGTAGAAGGTAGAGGAAGGGGATTACAACCGCCAGGAAAAAGGAAAATACAGGGGATGTTAGCAGACAAGAAAAAACATGAGTTAATTAGAACGCTCCGCAATAAAAACGGAAAATCAATAAATGAAACGACAAGGCTCGCTGGCGTTTCACGCATGACAGTTATTCGAGAATGTAAAGATACGAATTGAATTTTAGAAAAGCCACAGCCCTGAATGAGCTGTGGCGCTACGTCCTCAAAGTGCAGTGTAAAAACGTCTATTCTGTTTCCTCACGAAAATAAACCTGTTTGATATACCGCCCCCGGCCATCTCCATGGCCCAGGTCCATTGAAACTAATGCCTCGGCTTCATCGCGGCTCATTCCATTTTTAATATGATGATTTACAGCATCACGTGAATAAGCGTAACGCAAACTATGTGGGGCATTTTTACCATTCATCCCTGCCTCTCTTACAATATTACGGTAGCGATCAATAGCGGTATGCAAAGAGGGTTTATCAATCAGTTTTCCGTTATGTTCACTGACATAATGAATTGCCTTATTAAGAATTGATAAAACTTTTTCACGATTAAAAACTGTCGTTTCCCTTGGACGTCCGCCTTTAGTCCCGAAAACAACACGGACACGCTCATGATTATTAATCAGTGCCTGCCTCCATGTCTTTAATGACTTTGCAGACTGAACGGTTTCTTCTGTTCTCAGTCCAAGATATCGGGAAAGTTGCACAGCAAGAGCAACGCCTTCATCTTTTCTTTGAGCAAAACTAACCACAGCATTAAGTTTTTCATCTGTAATAGGGAGTTTAGTGCCATCCCGGTTAGCACCAGAAATTCCCAGGGCCTGATTACTCAGGCTGGTATGATTGGGATCGGCCAGTTTATTTCTTCCAGCTGATAATAAAACAGAGCGGATAGCAGACATCTCATTCTGTAACGTCCTGAGAGACAAACTGTCTGCTTTCCTGCTCTCAATATACTTTTCAATATGGGAAGTTTTGATATGTTTTACGTCCCTAATCTGAATATTAAGTTCAGACAGACGTTCAGAAAAACGTTCTGCAATTCTTGAGCGGTCAGCCACAGTTTTATAATTTCCCCGTCCCTGACGAGCAAGTGTGACAAGTTTTTTGCACAGCTGTTTACTGAATCTGGACATTCCTATATCTCCACAGGGATACACGTCCCTCGGCTTGTAAATAAGCAGACGGATCTGTACCCCAGTAATTCATCCCCGACGACACGGTTGCTTTTGCGCTTCCTGCGTCTCAACTGATATCTGTGCATCGGGGCGGCGAATTGTTGAGTTCTTGCGAGGCACCCCAGATCTCTGATCTGTTTGCTGCTTATGCAGAGCTGGCTTACGTCAAGCTGCCTCCAACACTACTGTTCGTAGTGTCGCCATCGATACCGAGTCGATTTCCTCCTTACTGATAGTTGAACGTTCAGACGGCCTTCCGTCGTGCTTACGTTGATGTAAAAGTGAGTTTAATACCGTACTGACACGGACTACATGTTGGTCAGATGGTAGTAAAACGTTGAAAACCACGTCGTACGTGGGTTGAGACGTTATGCGCTGCGCGCGTCACTTGGTAGTGTCTTCGACACTTCACAAGTGACGCGCGCTCCTCTGCTCCCAATGAGACTCACGTAAGCAGCCAAAGGTACCCATTGGCTTTATACGTTCGTTCAAAGGTTGCATCGTCAGCAACACGTCATCAAAGCCTTTAACAGCTTGAAAGAAGTAAGCGATATCAGTCAGTTGTGACTGATTTACCCAGGCAAGGACTGCCTAATGTAGATATGTGCCTGGCTAGTTAGCACCAAGGCATTGAGAGACTTTTCAGCAGCCTTAACCGCTCCGAATACTACGTTGAGTGAGCGGTATCTGCTCCCAAAGGCGGGCAGATGTACCACACCATATCTGGCGTGCTCCCTCTCAGGCTACGGAAGCTTTCTTTTGCCATCACCCTAAGGCGATCCTCGCAGATGGCCAGATCATTGGTGGCTGTCTATCGACAGCAGGGTCACCCGAAGGCGCTCATCACAGACCCACTGAGCATTGGTGGTCGTCCAAGGACGACAGTACAACGCAATCAGACTACGCGATCGGGCAGATCAACGTCAATACCTTCGCCTTTTCCGATGCCGAAGGTCACGGTGGACATCAGGCGGGAATGCTGCAAACATGGAATCAACTTCGTTATACTTTGTGCCATATGAATAATTCTCAAACCACAGCATCACCGGAACACGTCGTCAATGACCTGGCTCATTTTGCCTGGTGCGCACTGATAGCATTGCATACCGCACAGCAGGATGGTCAGGCCCTCTCCCCACTGGCCACACATGCCTTTTTACTGCGCTGGCTTGCTGGCGCACAGAAACAAAAACGTTTTCCGCGCACCGTCGCACAGGACATTGAGAGCCTGCTCACGCTGGGCCGTCAAAAAGGGCCGTCGGCACAGTTGCAAAAACGCCTGGATTATCTCTGGAACTCCTGTGCAGGACCGCTGTTACACCAGTCCGATCTGTTTCGGCTCACGCATGCAGTGGAACATATTCGCACGCACGGCTGGATAAACGCCGTCGTCGAAGATGCCGAGTGGGACTGCGAACAGTTGCAGGCGGAATACAGTGCCTCTTCCGCTCTGCTGATAAAAAAATCAGACCTGGCCAGGAGCTTCAGCGAAGACGGCACGTTACTGGCTCCTGTGCATTTTCTGGTCATGGGTGATACAGAGGCTATTGTTGAGGTATTTATGGCCCGGGAATTAGGTGCAACGGTCATCAACCAGCAGACTGGATGGGGAATGGTGACACTGCAACCCGGCATACTCAATTAAAGAGATGCCGTGATGTCAAAGTGCACTTAAAGGGGAAAGGTACCGCCGGCAAAATACCGGAGCAATAACGATATTAATGGCGATTTTTCAGGCGAAATGACAATATAATAATGAGGTTTTGTATGGGAGTATTTTATTGCGGGAGATGGGGAGACATAAATGGAATGGAAAAATTAATGTGGCGAATGCCAGCTCAGTGCAGAACAACAGAAAAGGCTTAATCAGTTTACGCGGGAAGAATTGCTCAGCCTCATTTCCGACCTTGTCTGCAATAATCCCAGAGCAAGTGCCATTCTGAAAAACAAGTGACTGACAAAACCACATGACATACTGTTCAGGATAAAAGAAAAATACGAAGAGGAAACCCGGGAACAACTGAGTTTTCGGGACAAAAACACAATATCCGCATGGTTAAGTGATTGATATTATGCCATCCTATTACCATTGGAAAACGTCATTCCCGATTTACCTCATCAGTCTGAAACACTCATTGTATTTTTTATTTCTGTCTGGCGTCCTCTTTATGAGGAAATCATCCACACAGGTGATGATAATTCATGGCTGGACTATTTATTCGAATTCTGGTTAAAAGCCATATGTGAAGGTGAAAATGGTGACATTGATTATGTTATAGCTAAAATCGACAGCATTAATGAATGTTTTCACATGTATGATTCATTAACATCGTTAACCCACTCAATACACAAAGTGACCAGGGCCGGAGTTTACCTGCAGAGCACTTGACCAGTGGGCTTATGAGCATGGCGTGGAGCTGCGGCTTATCCAGCCCGGCAAGCCGACACAGAACGGATTTATTGAGAGTTTTAACGGACGCTTTCGCGATGAATACCTGAATGAGCATTGGTTCAGCGATGTCAGCCATGCCAGGAAAACCATCAGTGAATGGCGTCAGGATTATAACGAGTGCCGTCCGCACTCCACGCTGAATTATCAGACGCCGTCAGAATTTGCGGCGGGCTGGAGAAAGAGTAATTCTGAGAGAGAAGGATCCGACATTACTAACTGAGCGTTGTATCTAATCCTGGGGGCAGGTCAATACACGCTGTTAATGCTACTTTTTTGGGTTTCCCGACGACCACCAAACGAGTATAACACTCTTTGATTACGGGATTGTGTCTCGTTGCAAAAATGCAAACATATAGAGCAGTGCGAACTGACACTCACCCATCCAACACAGTTTAGCGACCACACATCATGCCAGAATCGCTGTTGACTGGCGCGATACCAATGAACGCACTGATTTTGCACCTAGATAGTGAACCAAGCTCTGCCAATAACACAACAACGGTATCTACGGTAATTCAGTCTCAAGTCAGTTTTTGCACAGAATTAGCCAAACGCTTTTCATGCCCAAAAGGTGTGGTATAAAAACGCTGCTCAATACCGTAGAGCAAAAACTTCAGCTCTTCATCACTAGTAATTTCGAACGTCCCTGCAGCTTTATCAAGCGTCAGACGCTCCTCACAATAGCTATTGATATAATCCAGCATCTCCGTTCGCGCACCCTCAGACATCGTCGAGAGGGTGTTCATCGCCAGAGCAATTCGCTTACGGTTGGGTTTTGAGACTTTTCCCGCGTCATAATCAGCAGACAATCCGATAAATGACTCTTCCAGAAATTGTTCAACTTCATCTTCTGTCGCTTCTTTATAAAGCACATCAATATCTTTGAATATACTGCTGATTGTGACAAGATCTCTGAACACCAGAGAATCAGAATCCTTACGGTAAACTGCATCAGGAATTGAATTAATCACCAAGCGTCCTTTACTTTCTTCAACAATAGCGGCCTCACCAAAGGCGATCGTTTTTCTTTTGATAAACAAGGACGGCGTAATTTTCTGAAAATAAAAGTCATCACCTTGCACCGCAATAATACAGGAGATTTTAGGAAACTGTTGTTTTGTTAAATCATCATAGTCCTTTGAATCAAAATCCCCATTAAATATTGAAAGAGAAAAGGTTTGCTGACTGAACCGCTCAATTCTGAACCATGAGTCATCATCCAGATTATGATCCGGATTATAGGCAACACAACAACCATCGGGTACAACAACTTCACTAAACAGTGAACAATCAGATAATATTTTAAAATACGGTTTCTTTCGGGGACCTTTGACTTTTGCAAGAACAGTATTCATTAATGTTTCCTTTCAATAAATGTATAGTTATTGATTCGTGATGCTGACTGGATAATTATTTCACCCGGAGTTTTATACTTACATCGGCTAATCAAGAAAATTAAAGCGCCATTTTTTGTTTTGACATTATAAAACTCATACCCATAAACCAAAAACAGCGGATTAAAATACAAAGCCTGAGATAAAAAGGTAAAAACAAATAAAACACCATAAACGAAAAACAACGTACTCCAGTTACTAATACTCAAAGCAACAAAAAAATAACCCAAATAACTCGGCAAAAAGCTGTTGTTGGCATGTTCAACACTGACTACCTGACCGCTTTTGAACGTATCCCTCCCAAGCAAGGCACTCAATAAAATACTTAGTCCCGTCATAATCAGAGGCACCATCAAATAAATTGCATATGAGATGAAATTCGGTAGTGCACCTGTAAAATTAAGCACAGGCACTCCTTGGGAAAAGTACCCAATGGTATATTTTTTTTGAACAAGAAAAATAATAACCAACAGTGAGGTAGCGTTGAACGTCAGTAATAATCTAAACACAATGTTTAATATCATATTTTCACGACTCATGTGTTGTACACAATGCAACCTTCCAGCCAATCTCTCGGCAAACCTTTCATTGAGGTATATCTAGATCTTTACTATCAGTAAAAACTGCCCCATCTTACGGGAAATAAGTCGACACACTATATCGACTTCTGTCGAAATTTCGTGTCATATATCTTCAGTTACTCTTTTTTTTCAAGCGTTCACGAGCTTTCTCCACGGCCCTTGTTGTCCTGTCAGGAAACAGTGTTGCCTGTTGCTCAGCCACACTCAGATGCATATTCTTTTCCAGAAGAGTCATTCTTCATCACTCGAGGGGCGAAAACCGACGTTGCTGTCCCGGGACTTCTTTAGCCTCAGCCTCTTTGCCATTATTCTGACGGATACTGCATTTCTGCCTGGAAGGCGATCGGTTACAGCTGTGCCCACCCAGGGATAGTCCGCTTTGAGAATATCGAGTTCCTCCTCACGCCAGAAACGACCACTTTGCACTCCCAGCGTCTCCGCCATCGAAAAGATCGCACTAATACTTCTCCCTGGAAGTAGCTGTGTCAGCGACCTGGCCTCAGTGCCCCGGGCATAGTGGTCACGGACAATATCCATTTCAGCTTCATTACTCTGATGCATTCAGTTTTATTTCAGCATAGCGGGCTGCCAGTTGTTTCAGATGCATCTCCAGTTGAGCCCTGGCAGCAGCGGGTAAAGGTATTCCAGCAGGGTTTTCTGACAATGCCCGTAGTTGCTCTTCAGCCGGTATGGATTGATTAAAGGACTGTATAGTGGAAAAGACCACTGATTTCAGCTCACTGACCGTCATGTATTTACCCTTCTGCTCATCCAGCCCGCTCAGCCGGTCACTCAGTTGCTGTAGCTTCGTCATCCCTTGATCCCAGCCATTCAGGTTTTCTGTCGGTATGCCGGCAGCGTTTAACTGCCGCTGCCACAGTTGTACCAGAGGCTTGGCCTGCTTCGGCCAAAGCGCCTGAGCCTGTTCTACGAGCTGCCGACTGTAGGCAATGTTCCAATCAGGAGGCAATTTATCCAGTCGGGCAAGCTGCTGCTGTGTTTGTGCGATTCCAGTTTGCGGTAACGGAGATTGCTGACGCAACATATCCAACTGCTCAGGCGTGAGTATTGCGGGTAACGGTGCCAGAGATGCAGCAAGCTGAGTCTGTAACGGGTCAGGTCGGTGCAGATACTGCCAGCCCCACACCGTTGCCGCGCTTATCACCAGCATGGTGACCATTCCCGCAGTAAAGAATTTCCATTTTTTCTCCGGTGCTGGTATTGCCGAAAGTACTTCCACGTTCGGCTGTTGTTCCGGCTGCGCTACATACACCCACTTCACCGCGTTGTTCGGCACATGTTGCTCTGCATCAGGAATGCCTGACAGTGCATCAACGGATGTTCCTGGGCTATTTATACCCGTTGCGGGCAATACAACACCGGGCTGAATAACTGCACCAGTACCGGATGCACCGTCACTATTTTCCAGACGAACAGCACTGTTATGCATCAGAGTGTGTAGCGTATCTAGCTGGCTCAGATGCTTGAGTTCCAGACGCTGTAATACCGCCCCCAGACTGGCTAACTGCTGTTCTGCTCGGTAAAGCTGACTAAGGTCACTGTAATTCAGGGAGAGCGTGCGCATCAGCTGCTGTAGTCGCTGGCTCAGACCACTGAGAATCTCCATGCGGGCATGTACCGGCTGCGGCCACAGCGCGCCCCACTGATGACTTATCAGGGCCTCCAGGATGGATAATCCTTCAGTCAGACCGAACAGTCCGGCCAGTTGCGTACGGGCCAGCGTATACCAGGCTACCGTCTGCAGCTCCACACCATTTTGCTCAAACAGTGAAAGACAAAGTTTTTCAGCATAACGCCAGTTCACATCCGGACGTGCCGGATGGGATAGTTTAGCCAGTTCATCGCGCAGGGCGGCATAATCAGGCAGCGTGCGTGGGTCACTGCCGGTGTTTAACGTTTTATGACGGGTCATCCTGTAGCTCCTGAAGATCCATGCCAGCAAATTTCGTCAGGTGACGACTGATACTGTTTTCTTTGTAGCAGGTCACCAGCAATGAACGCGTCGCACGAGTAAAAGCCACATACAGAGGCGGAATGGCTTCCGCCTCATCCTCAGCCGCCTTGTGTACAAAAGATGCATTGATGACCGCAACGAAAGGAAATTCAAGCCCTTTGCTGCTCTGACAGGTCAGCAGATGTATAACATTATCCCTGTGTGAGTAGCTCTTTTTGTCCGCATGGGTAAAGCTAACGGCCGCAGGTATCTCCTGCTGTGCCAGTAGTTCAGTGAGCTGAGTTGCCGAAAACTGGGTTGGGCATAGCACCGCCATATCCCCCCAGCGACCAGTAAGGGTGTATTTTTCCTTTAGCCAGCCAATAACATGGCAGGCCTCATCGGTAGCAGAACCGAATTGCACGATATCAGGAATATTTCCATCCTCACCGCATGCTTCTGGCAGCACCAAAGGAACTTCATGATTGTGATGCTTGTCGAAATAGTCGCGCGAAAAGGCATAAGCAAAATTGAGTATGCGTCTGGGATTACGATAGTTTATCCTCAGGACTGAAGTGCGTCCCTGCGCCTGAATGCCCACACTTGCCAGCGAGAAGTTCAGCGCTCTTTCCCGACGATAGAGCGACTGGGCATCATCATACATCAGCAGCAGCGAGCGGCTGGAGTTATCAAACAGACGGGCTATCAGCGACAGCCACCGACGGTCAAAATCATGCCCTTCATCAATCAGCACTGCGTCATATCCGACATCTGTGATCAGTCCCTTCTCTACTGCGCTTTCAAGCGTCGCAAAACGCATATCAAATAACGCCCCTTCACCGCTGACGGGCAGGCGGAACTTACGCACAGTGACACCGCACCAGTCATGGAAGTGCCAGACGTGTACTTTTTGCGATAGCCCTCTCTCGGCAATGAATTCGCGGATATAGTTTGCCAGGGTAATATTGAAACAGAGAACTAAAACGGGACGCGCCGTTGTTTCTGCAAGATACAGACAGCGGTATAGCAAAATCAACGTCTTACCTGACCCAGCCACACCGTGAATAACGCGATGCCCCTCCCCCAGGTTGCGGGCCAGCACCTCCTGCTGAATATCCATAACCCGCTGAACGTGGCTGTTCTTTTTTTTAGCAGGTATCGCTATTTCCGGGAAAAGATGCCGCCGCAGGACATCCCTCATAACCGGAGTGATCGAAGGCCTGAAACGGGTGGTAAACAGCGCGGAGATTTTTTGCCGAAACGCAGAAGGCTTAACCGACTCTGTCATTTCATCCTGACAAATAGACAGTGTCTGCGGAAAGATGGACTCAACGGTACCATCGGCAGACAGGGCGGTCAGTTGCTGACGTGTGATGTTGGTAAACACCACGCCATAAGCCCATGCAACGTTGAGCTTACCCTTATACAATCCTGATTTCTGCTGCAGGCTCGGGTCCTGGGACAACATGTCGGCAGTCGCACAAGCATACTCCCTGACCTGCACCAGCGGATTCCGCTCCTGTTTTTGCCCCTGCTCTGTCTCCAGAATGACCGTCTGCGGATCGGCATGGCGAAGAGTACTCAGCCGCCAGTCCTTAACTTCCAGAAAGATAAGCCCAAGAGAGGGATCGATAATAACAAAGTCCGGGTGTCGGTATTGTCGTCCAACCGGAATGTCGTACCAGACCAGGCAATCGTCACCAAGGTGTGACTCCAGACGCTGGGCAACACGTCTTTCCCCGTGTGTCATTCGTTCCCCACACAGCGAAAGAGAGGTTATTAACTTTGCCATAATTCTATTCCAGACTGTTATACGTGAGGGCAATGACTACTGTGGCTGGCTCTGGAAAATTCATGCTGCTTCGCTTTCAGCATATTCGAGACTTTGCAGATACTGTAATGCCGCCGGGTCAGCAATATAGTCGACCCGCCCATGATGACGTTCCACCTCGTTAATTATTCTGCTGAGTTCCACCCGGAAAAACTCCTTACGTAAGTTAACCCTGTTAATGCGGTAACGTTCCAGATGGTCATGCAGCGTTTTTTCCAGTGCAGGAGCGTCATCGCAGGAAATCATTGCGTGAACATCAAAATCAAAAGGCACGGAGGCCCCACTTAACTCTTTCACCCGCTCCATCGGCTCCAGTCTTCGGGTCATGCCAATTTTGAAGACATCTTCACCGAAGGAACCAATATTCGAAATCACATACACATGCCCCTGCTTCGTGAGCTGGGCCATGGATTTAGCACGTTCATATTGCTGATGTACGTCCTGGATTTTCTGCTCCAGCGCCAGACGCTGTCTTTCCAACTCTTCTTTATACGTACCTTCTGCAGCCAGTAGCGCTTCTTCAAGGATTTTTTGCTGTTCAGCAAGGCGTTGCTCTTCTTCTTCCGCCTCACGCTGTTGCCTGTCCAGCTCATCCTGACGTTGCTTTTCTTCCCGCATCTGACGTTTGAGCTCGGCCTGATACTCTTTTTCTTCCTGGGCTTTTTCCAGCAACGCAACCTTATCCAGGAATTGTTGTTTTACGCTGTCCCAGTCGGCATTGTCTTCCAATTTAAGGAAGGTGATTTTCTCACTGATGACGGTATAAGCATCCCTTTCCTTGCGGAGCTGGTCGTATTTACTCTGCCAGTTATTCACCGTGGTGCCCGCAAGTAGCGTCTTAACTTTGAATTTATAGGCTGAATCCACTATGCGCTGCAGCGCTTTGCTGGCCTTATTTCTGGCCTCGTGATACTCACCCCAAAGACAGGCAAGTCGTTGCTTTTCTTGGTAAATACCCCGAGCAACCCCGGTACTCACGGTTTCATCAAACGCTTTTTCTTTCTGAGTAAGGTCAGACGCTGCCTGTTCAAGTGCCGCATTTTTCTGCCTGAATCCCCGGTAGATAAAAAACCGAATGAGCAAAGCAGACATGACCAGTAAGCCAAAGAAGAGCGCAATAATTCCGGCTGGCGTTGATACCGAATCAATAAAACGCTCATTAATATTAATTAATGCTCTTACCGCGGCATAAACACCCCAGGCAATTACACCAAGAATAACCAGAATTACACCCGCTGCGTTATCACCTTTTTTTCTTCGTGCCACGTGTTATTCCCTTAATTTCATTTGCATTTTTTATGTCTATTTAGCTGCTATTGCGGACTATGATTAAAAGGCCTGCTGGTCAATAAGCTGCTGTTGCTTCAGGTGCCTCAGGAGTACGCGACCTTCCGGCATAAACTCGGTCCCATAACGCACCAGGCCGAGGCCTTTCAATTCAGCGTCAATGGCATAGCGCAGTTCGCCGGGAACAGACTGCTCAAGCAGTACTACCTCAATGGCGCTCAGGCGGGGCTCATATTTCAGCAGCACGGCTGAGAGTGTAGACATCAGTTTGTGCGCGGTTCCGGGAAGGCCCTGGAGAATGGTGGTCATATCCGGTAACCCGTAATCGGGTAAATGTGCCAGCGTGCCGGCGCGACAATTCAGAATGCGCTGCATGTTATCCAGCACGGACAGGATGACCTGATTTTCTTCGCTAACCCGATGAAGGTCGAGCCCGCCGGTGAAATTGCCAAAGAGGGCCTCATACAACGACGGACGTGGGGTCTCATTCATCTTTCAATGCCTTCAGCGTCAGTCGGTTATTCCCCGCCTCAATCACCCTCGCCTTGTCCGGATCGAGGTCGTCCCGGCTCAGCACCACGCGCCAGGTATTGTTTACCTGATCCGGTGACATGAACATCCCAGCCACCGCCACATACTGCGCATTTTCGTCCATCGGCATATCGACCATCACGGCCCCGCCCGGCCGCAGGCGAATATCTTTCTCCGCCACCAGGTCCCCGTTGATGGCCTGACTGTCATCCTTAAACAGTGACGGGTAATCTGTCGTGTCAAAGGTCTTCCTGTCTTTGAGCTGATAAACCCGTACTACCGTGGACAGCGCCACGCCGCTGGCATTGCTGTTAACGGCCTCACGGGCCCGGATATCCAGATGCACAGTCTTTATCTGCTTATAAAAAATCGATTGGGTCACAGCGACGCTGCCGTCCGTGACTTTCTGGGTCAGCCCACAACCTGTCAGCATCAGGATGATGCCTGCGGTCTGTGCCACCAGGGGGAATTTACCAGTGGTAATCGCCATCTTCATCGGTCTCCCTGCGGTAAATATGTTCCTGAACACGCTCATAGCGGCCCAGATTAATGGTTATGGTTTTCGGATGTGTGGTGATGTTTGCCACGTTCAGCGGCCGCATCACGGCGGTGCGCCCCAGCTGAACCGCACCTGCTTTGGGTTTACTGCTCATTGTGGCGTCAGGCAGCAGACTGCGATCCACGCACAGCTGCAGGCGGACATCGAGACGTGACCCGAGATACACATGCAGCAGCGCCATTAAGTCCGTGTGAAGGTCCCCCCCGGGCAACCAGCCCTGCACTTCTTTCGGGTCGGTCGTGGTGAGCCTCATCAGCACCTGGCTGTTCACATCGGTGGCATAGTTCCCCATCACCGGACGATGGGTCAGGGTGACAGGCTGGTGCACGCTCATCGTCAGCGGCTTTTTCAGTGGTACACGACGTTTGTCGTGGTGCCAGATTTTCGCCTGGGTATTGGGAGCCAGCAGGCGTACCAGCGAGGCCATCCCTTCTGCGGTACGCCCCGGGAGTAACATCACCGGCAACAGCGCCAGAAAGCGCGAGGCGGGTGCCGCGATACTGTCCGTACAACCGTCAATTCCGACTCCCGCCAGTCCCAGCAGGTACTGCGATATATTGTCCTTGCCGCCCGCTTCAAAGCTCGCCGGATAAGAATATTTACGCCAGATGCGATAGTACTGGGCAATCAGCCGGTGGTTGAAGATATCGAGGAAATCAGCCGTCGCCTCGTACCCCTCCCGCCGCTGGGTGATATCATCGATATAGTGCGTGGGCAGTGGCGACTCAACGCCATAGAGTCCCATAAAAGTGACACGCACCGTGGGTGGCAGGTGCGGATGTTCCGCCGGTTCAAGCGATTTGATTTCCGAGACCGGGAACCCCATCCCCGGATGGGGTCGGAAGCGCACCGGCTCGCACTTAACCTGCCAAGTACTGCCGGTTACCGGCTTATCCGGCTGGCTCTGCTCCAGTAACTGGCAGAAGCGGTAAAAGTTTATGTACGGCAGCCGGTCGCCCAGCGAGGCCATCAGCCTGGCAGGCGAGGACTGTGATTCTCTTTCCACCGGATGCATTTTCCTTCTGGCTGAACAATGAGGGTGAGCTGGTTAAACTGGTTCATATCGGCATAGAGGCCAAAGAACCGGTTGAGCATTTCGCCAAACAGGTGAACATCACCCTCTCCGGTGAAACCGTTGCTGTCGAGAGTAACTTCGATATCCAGCCCCCGAAGCAGGTACCCCTGCTCAAAACGCTGCAGACGGTGGTGCGCCACGTGCTGAATGGCCTCCAGCCGACGGTTATTGAGCTCATCTTCCTGCCAGTTATACAGTGCCAGCGTCCCGCGCAGCACTTCGGCAGAGCTCATCATATTGAGGAAACCGGAGCCGAGATGGCTCAGCACCCGCCAGTGAAAACGGTCTTCGGCAGGAGGATAGACCGGCAGCGTGGGCTTGCAGAGATTTCTGACCGTTAACGGTGTCTGTACCACCTGCTCACAACGGTCAAGCAGCGTACTCTGGAGTGCACGGCGCGGTAACTGGCCGTTGGTGCCGGTGATTTGCAGTGATACGGCTTCACGCACAACTAACCGGTCATCCTCCCACTGGTGTCCACCCAGAATCAGCCAGGTGTCATACAGCCCGGTCACGCTGCGCTTCACCCGCGTGTGGTAGTAACGCGGCGGTGCCTGACGGCGCATCATCCCGCCCTTATGACGGAAACTGCTGAACGGCACATACTCCGCATCACGGGTCCGATTTGAACCGGTCACCGAATCCACGGCATAAATCTCGGTGTGTCCGTCCTGCAGCCTTTTCGGTCGCAGCAGATACTCGCTTTCAAACCCGGTGATGGTGAGCGGGTCCGCTTCCAGCGTGAACAGGTTAATCACCGGCACGCAGTGAAGGCGTACGGCGTCATCGGTCACCGGCAGGTCTGACGGCCAGGGGGTGGTGAAGACCACTTCAATATCGAAATACTCCGCCCCCGCCGGGGGCGTGATGCCGTCGAGACCATTGAGGTGGACAAACATGAACTTGTCCCGAAAAGTGAAGTATTCCAGCAGCAGCTGATAGCCGCTGAAGGCGCTATCGCCTTTTGGCCACAGACCGTCCTCTTCAGCAAACCCGCCCGGGGAGAAATACCCGTCAAAACGGATACGATCGGTCTGCCCAGGCAAACGCATATACAGCACCGCCTGTCGTTTGGTCAGCATCAGGTGCAGCTGACTGCTAACCGGGGCATCCGCCCCGAGATACAAGCTCAAGTGACTCAGGTCAGCATGGGACCAGTCCGCCTGGGTACTGCAGGCAAAACGCAGGCGCAATAACGAGCGTCCGTCAGGTTCGGTAGTCATGGTCACCCCCGAGACATTCAGCGGATTGAGCATCACATCCTGGGTAGTGCGGTAGCGACAAACGGTGTTCTTCGGCCCTACCGGGCGGGAGTACACTTCAATACCTGCGGGCATCACTTCCGCCATTTTCACGGCCTGAAGCGCGGGCGTAAACGCCACCACCGAGAGCGACGGAATGGTGCGCAGATAGTGTGGCCAGAGCATACTGACCAGCCCTTCGGTCAGTTCCGGCAGGTCGTCATCAATTTTTTCACGCAACCGCCCCATCGAGAAGGCGAAGCCTTCAAACAAACGTTCGACATACGGATCGGGTGTGCCCGCCTTATCCAGGTCCAGCATCGCGGCCCGGTCCGGGTGCGTCTGAGCAAACTCTTTGGCGGCTTCACGCAGGTAGCGTAATTCCGCGTCGTAATAACGCAGGGTTAAATCATCCATTTATTCGTATTCCTGTAGATCTAACCGCAAAGTACAGCGGCGCGAGCGGGATCGACCGCAATCAGACTGGCCAGCAGCTGGTCCATCAATGGCGTGAGACGGGCCTTATCGGCCTCGCTGCGTCCAGCTTTTATTCTGAGGAGTTTCAGGTGGCGGGCCTGGACTTCAAACAACAGCTCAGGCTCCCATTCGGTGAGGGTGATGTCGCGGGCCCGCTCACCCAGCCCGGCAAACAGGTGTACCGCCAACTCATTCCTGCCGTACTGCTCAGCAATACGGCCCATCAGCAGGCGCAGCAGCCATTGCTGGCGCGCGGTGGCGATGCCGGGCCGAGTCTGCAGCCAGGTCAGCGCCACATCCGGGCCTTCACCGTCTGCCAGGGCCACGGCTTCCGGTTCCAGGGCCAGAATGTCATCGTGCCCGTCAGCCCTCGGTGCGGATGGCATGTCATTGCCCCACCCGCCCGTCGACTCCAGCACATTCTGCTGGATCCAGTTCAGCGTCACTTCATCGGCAAACGGCGTGCCGTCGCTGAAGGCCAGCGTCTCCAGCCCTGACAGTCGGGTCAGCAGCCCTTTCAGGTCGGCCGCCACAATGTCAGCCAGCGCCTCCAGCCCGGACTTCATCAGGGCCTGGTGGATATACCACTGCAAATCCAGCCACAGATGGTTGGCGCCGCGGGAGAAGGTGCTGTCCGCGGTTTCCAGCATTTCACTCCAGTTTTGCTGCAGGTAAAGGCGTTTGAGTAATGCCCGCTGGTCCGCCCTTGGTGGTTCGATGCGCGATCGGCCCTGCGCATCCGGGGCCGGAATGGCATGCAGCGTATCGTGGCGCAGGCTCTTCATCAGGTGGTGAGCTGACAACCAGCCGTCAGGCTGTTCACGCAGGTATTCGGCGAAGGTGCGCGCCTGCGCCAACAAGTCCTGGCCGGAGGCAATACGTCCTGTGACCGGGGGCGTCACTGTGACGTATCGTTGACGGCGCTTCGCTGTGGTTGGCGTTCTGGGGTACGACCGCATCCACGCCACCGGCTTTCTGCAGCCGACTTTCCAGCGCACCGTACAACGCACCGAGCTGCGGCCGGGTTTCATCGGGCTCATTTTCGGTTAACTGCGCTATCAGCAACAGCGCTCCGGTGGTACGCACCGCCTCTTCCCGGACCACTTCCGGGTACAGCGACAGGCTGTCGGTCATGCGGGAGCCTGCCAGCCATTCCAGTGCGGCCTTACGGCTGCGCTCACGCTGCGGATGCAGCCGTGCACCAAAGCGCTCAAGGAGCCCAGCCAGGAGCTCAAGTCCCTCAGCCAGGCCCTGTTCACCCTCTCGGTGCAGTTTTGCCCAACAATAGTACGTTGCCACCCTAATGTCTTTGGCCGTACCGGTGAGCAGCTTCTCCGCCAGCTGGCAGATAAGTTCCGTGTCAGCCCCGGAGAGTTTATTGACCTCTTCACGCATCTGCTGGAAGTCATCGTCGTAGCCCGGGTCGTCCCCGACGGGGGACGCCTCTGACAGCGGTTGCAGCCAGCCCTCCCACTGCGCCACGCGCTCACGGGTGGCGGCAAGCAGTGGCGTTTCCTCTGACTGGCAGGCGCTGAGTAATGCATTCAGCGTACTCATCAGTATTCCTCCCCGGCGTCGTTGCCTGCGCCGGCAACCGGCTCTGATGGTGCAGCCCTGCTCGTGCTGAAGATGGTCTCCGGCAGACGGAAATTACGCAGTTTCAGCAGTGCCAGCGGCCCCTCTCCCGCTTCGGTTCGCAGGGTGTAATTCAGGGGGCGTCCATCCTGCGCTTTCCAGCTCAGGCTGTAGCTGCTGCCGACGCCCGGGTAAGCCTTGACCGTAACTTTATCGAGCAGACGTATCCAGCCCCAGGCGCCAGGGATATCCGCATACTGGCGGGTACCCGCCTGCGTGCTTATCCAGCTCAGATTAGCGCCAGACGCCTCGGTATCCGCAGGCCATGTGAAGCGCTTCCATGCCGGCAGCTGGTTTACGTAGGTCAGTTTCTGGCTGTCGATAATCATATCAGTCTGCATCACCCCGGCTGCGGTCCCCGGACGTAGCTCGAAATGCATTCCGGCGTTGCCTTCGGTGAAGGCCACATCCGAGATATGACTCAGGGTATTGATGGCACGGAGGAATGCCGGATTAAAAGTCAGTCCCTGAGCATTAATGCTGTCCGGTACCCAGTGGTTGCCTTCGCGGTGCAGGACTCCCTTAAGGCGGGTCTGCAGGAACTGCGCGATACGCCCAGAATCGGCATTGAGGTATTTTGCGAGCAGCGGCAGGGACACATCACTGTTGCTGTTGCTGAACGGATAGCGCCCGCCAAACGCGCTGTTCCAATCACTGACCACCACCTGCTGCCACTGGGCATTGAGGCTGTCTGCTGCCGGGGTCAGCACCTGCTGCCAGGCCTGCTCCATCGGGCTCACAAATACCGTCTGACCAAAGCCGCTCCACTCCTGGCCGAGGCTGGCGGCAATCAGGCTGCCATAGTCGCGGGTTTCGGTGAGGTCCACGGCCCTGCCCTGGAATACCGTCTGGGCAAGGGTCTGGGCCATTACCTTCGGGTCTGCCGCGTTGGTCACCTGCTGCAGGCGCAGACGAACCTGTGTCACCCGGGTCAGGAACGACTGCAGGCTTTGTTCCTGTGCGCCAGTGCGGTTCTTGTCCATCAGCGCCAGCACCGGGCCAAAGGTCGCATCCAGCGGCCCCTGAACACCCGCACTCTGGTCAATAACATCCTTGTTGTCACCACCTAGCAAATTTTTCGCCGACTTCACCAGCGAGTCAGAAATCGCTTCGCCCGTCTGCCCGGTGCGTCCCTGCACGTTCAGGGTGTTCATCAAAGCCACCAGAGGTGACTGGCGCACGTCGGCCATCAGGGTCAACTGGTCAATCGAGCCCGACAGCGTGGAGGCACGGTGAAGCCTCAGGCTGTTAAGAAACTCCAGCCAGGCCCCACCAAAGTCTGCAAAATAGCGCTCAGTCAGGCGCTTCTTCAGCGCTTCCGGAGAGGTTTCATCCTGTGACGTCACCTGACGCTTGCTGTCAGTGAGTACCCAGTCGAGTTCGTCCCGGCGCGCCTTCACCACTTTCTCGATGGCAGGCTGCACCGCCTGCTCCCAGGCCTGGCGGGTGAACATCCCCGGCACCCCCTCAGGGGTACTGAACAGGCGCGCCGCGTCCGTGTCGCCGGTCATGTCATCCAGACGCATATCGGCATACAGGTGAGCCACCTGAGAGAGCATCTTCTGGTACAGGGAGGACTCGCTGTTGCGCACCCCCATCAGGCGAACCAGCAGGGAACGCGCCTGGCTGACCATGCTTTCATCAGCACGGAGCTTCCACTCAGGATGCGCAACCAGTTGCGCGCCATAGAACGTCAGCAGCGACGGGCCCACGCCCTGCCAGACACCGTCTTTCACGCCATCACGTTTTGGCCAGTCGTGCAGCAGCGCAGAACTAAACCAGGCCGCGTCCATGTGTTCCGGACGGGCTAGCATCAGGTAGAGTTTGAGCTGGTCATAGGTGGTTTTTGCCATCTGCTCGCGCAGCGGGCTGCCCGGCGGTAACGCGTTAAAGGCACTGACCTGCTTTTGCAGATGGCTGGCTGCCGCATCACGCAGCAGAGGCAGCGCGCTGGCCTGATAGCGTGGCCAGAGAGCAGCCAGTAGCGCGTTATTCTGACTCAGCCCGGCCTGTTCATACCACGGCACACCGTGCTCCGCGCGGTACTGCAGTCGGGCCAGGGTTTTCTGGAGTTCAGACAGGGCATGCAGCCGCTGCTCCAGCGGCTGATTTGACTGCGCGGCCAGAGAGGCCTGTGCATCCGCCCCTGCAATCTGGCTGCGGTTACTGACATACGCAATCCCCATCCAGGCCGCCCAACTGATCATCGCCAGTGCGGCAAGGGAAGCCATCACGTTACGCCATGGAATACCCGGTTTGCGCGGCCGCAGTGCAGCAGGCAGCGTACGGACAGATTCAGGCAGAACATCCCAGCGTTTATCCATCCCCCAGTGATGTTTTACCGCGCGCTCAGCACCGGCAGAGGGCTGGCTGAACACCACCCCGGCCAGCGGCAGCGGGCGGTACGGATTGAGCATCACCGCCAGCGGTGCGGTCACGCTGTCTGGCTGGCGAACCAGCTGGTCTGCCAGAGCCAGCAAGAAATTATGCTTCACGTCTCCACAGGTTTGCTGCAGGCCCTGAGTAGTCAGCTCCGGCGTCAGGGCTGCGAGCTGCTCTGCCAGCCCCTCCGCACGACACCCCGCAGGCAGCAGGCAGCCGGTCGCCTGCACAATACGCCCTTCCGGCTGACCGGCGCGCGGGTGCAGGGACCAGACATACAGCGGGAGCTTCCAGCCCAGCACGTCCATGCGATCGCTGATGGCGTGCGCCAGTGTATCCATGGTGCTTTCAGAGGGGAGCGGCAACGGTCGTTCCAGCCCGGGTGCTGAGAGCTGGTCGAAAGCCGAGGTGACCCATACCATGCCATCTATCGGGCGGAGACGTAGCTTACGCAGCGCGGTCAGCCAGGCATTATCAGCTGGCGTATTGAGGTCCCCGCCCCACAGCAGCAGCGTGCCACGGTCTTCCTGCCAGAGCTGGCCTGTCAGGCCAGGGGTCAGCTGCTCCACTTCCGCGACGGTGCCAGCTATCAGCAGAATACGGGCTTTACGACCCCAGCGACGGCCATAGAGGGTGCGCATGGCTTCACGTACGGACGCGACGGTGACATTGCGTGGTGCGGTCTGTTTAACGCGACCTTCATCGACGGGCAGCACATTTTTACGCTTTGCCTGAAAACGGTGCCATCCTTGATTGATGGCAAGACTAATTGTTTTGCCATGACGAAGCATCAGTAACAGAAATAAAGCACCGGCAAGCGTCAGGCTTTTCAGAAGCGTAGTGTGCAGCCCAATCCGGTCGCCAAAGTGCCAGATTAACCAGGCAATCCCGCTGGCTAAAAGCGCGGAGAAGCCCAGTCGTCCCCAGCTTCCGCGCCATGCTGAATCACCCATTGTCATCGTTTCGGTTCCCTGTTTGCACTGTATTAATAAATTTCTGCTCACCATCTGCAGAAAGCATCAGACAGTCTGATTTTTGTATATTCACGATATCGCTGGCTACTGCGGCCATTATCCATGGAGAAAAGGGGCCGCTGAGCCCGGCATATTTTTCCAGCCAGTGGAGCTGTTCAGGTTTCCAATGACCGCCATAACTTTGTGCTGCTTCAAGCAGACCGGAGAATGCATTTCCCCATTCCACGTTGTCGCCAACAATACTGGCGGTGGAACAGGCCTGAGTTTGCGTCGAGAAAAACGTATCCAGTGACTTTTCTGAAATCGCTATATCAAGTGCCATTGGACGCAAAAGACGGGCATTAAAAGAGAGCTTATATTTTGCGGCCACATCATCGGAGGTCAACAGCAGGACGGCTAGGGCATCACTGTACGCATCTCGCCCCTGAGTCTGGTGAATCAGGATTAAATCCACATCCAGCGTCGGTGATTTAATTCGCCCATCAAGTGAGAGGAAGGACTTTGACGTAAGAATGGTCAACTGTGGCACCGGACGGTCAGGAATGGCTGTCTGCCAGGCATGTGCAAATGCATCCTGCAATGCTGGCAAATCATCGTGAGAGTCGGTCAGCAGTGTGACGGCGGGTACTATATCTGAAGACAACTTTGCCAAAGCCGGGTTTAACCCTGCAAGCAAAACAGAAAAATGAGCCTCATGACCGTGCAGACAAATTCGTTGGGTCAGAGATGTGCTTTGCTCCAGCGCTGACGGGGCAGCCAAAAAATTTTGAGATGTCAGATTTGCAGGCAGCATTACACCGCTGTGCAGTACTGTAATATTGCGACCAGCCCAGTCCATCCACTGTTGTTGTGCAAATTCTGCTTCGCCGGATTCAAATTCGTGTTTGTCCACCGCATTGTTATAGAGCCAGCCACGCAGACAGAGAAAGAAAAACCAGATAACTGTAGGGAATGCGGTGACAGCCCAAAGATTAAATGTTTGAAGTGGTCCTGCCAGTTGATTGGCATGCAGGACAAACAACAGTACGCCCCCGACCAGCGCGAGCCCCCCCAGCAGCATCCACAGGATGAATGAAGGTTCTTCGGGTTTAGCCGATATCGTTGATTTCTGACGCTCCCAGCTCATTACTTATCCTATTACACAATCCGGTGCACTGGAGATCACCTGACAACCACACTCACAATGGCAACCATCCACAACTACGGCTTTACCATCAGAGGTCCATTCAGATGATCCTTCAATAATGGCATTAATATCATGCCCATTTTTGGGGCAACTGATTTTATCGCCAACGAGGGCAACCTTTTTGCCATTTACAACCATTGTTGATGAAGCAGAAATAACCTGGCCGCCGTGCGTGGTTTTATCACCAATCAATACAAATCCTTTAGACACATGCCCCTCCCATAACAGCTATTAATAATGTTTTAGCGAGATTTCTGTTTTACAAATTCATACTTCGTTTTTTCTGAATTTGGGAAGTAACGATCTATTATTTCATCTCCATTAGGATAAATAAGCGTATATCCACCACCTTTCTTCTTTGGAGGAACAGCATTAACAACCATATCAGAGTGAAATATGGGTTCAAATACAATGCTATTTGCGTCATGGACACGATAAGTCAACATTGGCTGGCCTTGTACTCTAAGAACTAACATTTCCTCATCTGTATTCTTTTTTCTAATTAAAGGATAGTAATTTTTTTTTATTTCTATAACACCGTAGACATCATCATAATGCCCATCTCCCCTAGGGGGTGCATTTCTATCAAAAACAAAAACAATATCACTGGGTATACTTCTCTTAACCCCTGCCCCGAATTTCTTCATGTTATGATATTGAAAATCAAATTTTATATTGCTTAATTTCCACTCACACTGGCCACCACCATCAAGAGCAATATTGTTACTCACTCTATCGCTCCCTTTTTCCGGATTAAAAGGAACAGTCAGCAGATGATAGCCAGCTCGGGAGTTTATCGCTCCTGTCGAGGTAAATATTTTATCCCTGCATTTCTCTGAGCGATAAATCACATCCATCGGCAGAATATCGACATCCGCAGGTTTAACAACGGCAACTTTTACAGCCTTACCATTCGCTGGCGGAGAGAGGTTTTCACTTAACGCGCAGCCACTCAGTGCTAATAACGGTAGCAGGTATAATACATTAGCTATTTTCATTCAGCACATTCCTTTTTTGTCTTACGGAAACGCTCCAGGGCGGGCTTCCCTTCAGGCATTTGTTCCGTTACTTTCAGGGTTTCCACTACCAGACGCTGCAACGCGGCAAACAGTCGATTTCTTTCCTTTTCATTATCCGGGATACCGGCATCTGATAACTGTTTTTCGAATGCGCCCCTGCTCTCTTCCCTTTTAAGAATGATGTAATACTATAGAGGCGCTGGTAACTCTCCAAAGTTACCGGGTTTATTTCATCGACTTTAATTTTTCAAAATTAATAGGGTCGGGCCCTTTTGCGTTAGTTGTTTGAGTGCCATCAGGATATGTGGTTATAGAATCCTCACCAAATTTCTCTGGCCCTAATACATTAACAACCTTATCAGAGTGAACGTTAGGCTCAAAAAGGAGACTAACTGAATTACCAACTCTATAGGTCAGCATATCTTTATTTATTAACCTGAGAATTTTAGCATGATCTATCATACGATCATTTCTAACAAGGGGATAATAATCTTTCTTAATTACAATATCGCCAGATATATCTTCATAATGCCCATCCCCACGTGGGGGAGAGTTTTGATCAAAAACAAAAACAATATCATTAGGAATATTCTTTTTAATATCAGCCCCAAATTTCGCCATATTACTGAACTTAAACTGGAAACGGATATTGCTTAGCTTCCACTCACACTGACCGCCACCATCAAGGGAAATATTGTTGCTCACTATATCGTTCCCTTTTTCCAGATTAAAAGGAACGGTACGCAGGTGATATCCCGCCCGGGAAGTTATCGCTCCCGTTGAGGTAAATATCTTGTCCCTGCATTTTTCCGAGCGATAAATCACATCCATCGGCAGAATATCGACATCGGCTGGTTTAACAACGGCAACTTTGACCGTCTTACCGTCTGCTGGCGGAGACAGATCTTCACTTAGTACACAGCCGCTAAGCGCTAATAAAGGTAACAGGCAAAAAACATTAACTATTTTCATTCATCGTGTTCCTTTTTTGTCTTACGGAAGCGCTCCAGGGCAGCCCCCCCTCCGGGCATCTGCTCCGTCACTTTCAGGGATTCCACTACCAGGCGCTGCAACGCGGAAAACAGTCGATTTCTTTCCTTTTCATTATCCGGGATACTGACATCTGTTTTTCGAATGTAGCTCTGCTCTCTTTTCGTTTCAGGAAGGCGTGATATAACAGAGGTATTAAGCAAATATCTAAAGTAGCTGGATTTATTTCATCATCTTTAATTTTTTAAAATCAGGATAATCAGGTTCTTCTTTATCAGTGGTCTTTGTTCCATCAGGATAAGTAATAATAAAATCACCACCAAATTCTTTAGGTCCTAATACATTTATAATCTTCATGGAATGAACGTTTGGTTTAAATATGACACTCTTCACATTATGCATACGATAAGTCAATAACTCTTCCCCTTTAATCTGAACATACTTACGATGTTTCACATAGCGATCATAAACAACCAGAGGGTAGTAATCCTTATCTATTATTACATCCCCATAAACATCTTCATAGTGGCCATCTCCCCGGGGCGGGGCGTTTCTGTCAAAGACAAAAACAATATCACTAGAAACACTTTGTTTAATATCCATCCCAAACTTCAACATATCGCTAAATTTAAACTGAAATCTGATATTGCTAAGTTTCCACTCACACTGGCCACCACCATCCAACGCAATGCTGTTACTCACCGTATCATTACCCGTTCCCGGCTTAAAAGGAACGGTAAGCAGATGATAGCCAGCCCTTGAGCTTAGTGCTCCCGTAGAGGTAAATATTTTATCCCGACACTTCTCTGAGCGATAAATAATCTTCATCGGTAGTATATCGATATCGATTGGTTTAACGACCGATATTTTTACAGCCTGACCATCCGGTGGCGGAGACAGATCTTCACTCAGTGCACAGCCGCTTAGCGTCAACAGGGGTAGCAGGCAAAGAATATTAACTATTTTCATTCATCGTATTCCTTTTTCGTTTTACGGAAGCGCTCCAGGGCGGGCTTCCCTTCAGGCATTTGTTCCGTTACTTTCAGGGTTTCCACTACCAGATGCTGCAACGCGGCAAAACAGTCGATTTCTTTCCTTTTCATTATCCGGGATACCGGCATCTGATAACTGTTTTTCGAATGCGCCCCTGCTCTCTTTACGTTTCAGAGGGGCATCGGGGCAAACCAGTTCCACCAGTTGGTCATTAATATACGGCAGATAGGCGGCGGGCATAAAATGGTTGCGCGGGTCGGTAAGTATGGAGTCTAAATCCGGGTTTGTGTTTTTGGGAAAAAATTGCTTCATGCTGTCGGGTGTTAAAGAGCGAATAAATTGAATATCCTGATTTTTTGCAGAAATGCTTTTCTCTTCCGCCAGGGAGGGGATTAAATAATATTTCGTTTTTTTAGGCAGACGGTACTTTATCCTGCGGCATTTAGGGGCGCTCATTGAGCCTTCGCATTGTAGGCTTTCCACCACCTGGGTGGTATAATAGAACAGCACAATATCTCCATGATGCCAGAAGCAATCCCCCACGGTAATGCCGGTGATTTTTTGTGAGAGCAGTTCCGCTACAGACCATGTTGTACCCAGTACGCTACCAACCGGACCATAAATCTCATAAAACCAGTTATAGAGATTTGCATCCATTGGTACGCTGGTGATGGTATCCGAGTCATTAACGTGCCGGTAATGCGTAATACCCGTAAGCTGCAGGACGGCGTCGGCAGTAAACACCCTCGGCATACCGTAGGTGTAAAGAAGCGGTTTTATTGATTTTAACTCTGCGGCATAAATTAATGCCAGCGCTCCTCCTAAGCTGTGTCCACAAAGAAAAAGCTTTCTTTTAGCTATGAGATTATCTAGTTCGATAAAGTCCGAATCAGCTTCATCCTTAGCACACTCAAACGCATCTAAAAAACCCTTATGGATTTTACCCGTCGGGGCAAGATAGGATGGGCAAACCTGTGGGCTAAAGGTAATATCCGTTACCCAATCCCTCACCTCCTGCGTACCACGCCAGGCCACAATGACATGTTCATCGTTAGAAACATAAAAGAACTGAGTGTCATGCTGAATAATATTACCTGCGGTGGTAACGAAACGCGGATTAATATAACGTTGGCTAAACGGGACATCTTTAACCACGGCGTAATAGTCGTGCCCATCACTTAATTTCGGTGCAGCGGAGAGATCGACACATTCCTGCTCGAAATATCGAATAATTTGCTCTTCCGCAGAGTAAGAAAGATCGGCCATTATTCCCAGATTGTAGGCATTAACTATCGAATAATCCGTTTGATGATGCAACATTAATGACCATGCGCGAAATGGGCAGACTTCAAAAACATACCGGCAGTTAAGTTTTTTTATCGTCTGTCCGGTAAACTGGGCGTCCGGGAAATGGTATTCAGGTGGATTCGCTTTATCTTTCCATTCCGGCATCACCTCCGGAAGAGAATCGCACAGCTGGCCTATTTTCAGGTAACGATATTCGTATCCTTCAACAGCTGCTTTAGGTTTTACAGTGGAATCATCCTCACTGCGCCCAAAGGGCCTCAATGCTCTTTTTTCCATCTCATCCGCAAGCGGTTTTGCTTCAATATGCAAAATAAGCTCAAGAGGATGTAGTCCTTCTATTCGAATTATACCACTGGCGTCGCTTTTGCCGGTATAGGAAGCACACTGGCTACGAGTCGCTGCATTCTCAGCCACATATGGCATATCAGGGATGGGAGTTTCGCGTTCATCCAGGAGCTGGATCTCAACCCAGTATTTTTTTTGTTTACCGGTCCAGGCATCCGGGTATTTACATTCCAGGGATGTAGTAGCTGTACTCATTGCTTTTCTTCCTTGATATCAGACATTTCTTCATCCGGGAATTCAATTTTTAGCGCTGATGGCATCGCGGTGAACACTCGCATTGTTTTTCCATGCTCATCAGAGACGCCCTCATATACCTCACCTTCTCCAGTTGTGATTCTGAAAAACGTAAAAGGTTGAATCTCCCCACTATCAGGATCTTTTAATGTGAAACCCTCGCCGTACCCTTTCGGGAATGTACGCGGCGGAGTGTTCAGCGAGGCTGGTCCCATTTTCTGCGCATTGGTACATTTCAATAAAATATTTCCCGGTGCCCCCAACTCGATATTACCACCACTGAGTTTGATATAGGCTCCGCCACAGGTGATCGACAATTCCTGACTGGCGTTTATGGACACTTTCCCTTCGGCACTGCTTATCGTGATGTCCTGTAGTGCCTCTACGTTAAGCTCTCCTTTCTGGGCCTGGATATCCATTTTTCCTGCGCCAGCAACCAATTGCATCCCTTCTCCCTGCGCAAATACGCTGACTGTTTTGGTTGCAGCAAGCGTAATTGACTCCCCGGCGCTAATGTCCGTATTTTTACCTGACATCAGTCCAACACTTGCGCTCCCCGAAGCCATGCGTACCGATTTAGGGCTAACAATTCCTATCCCATCAGGCGCATGGGCCAAAATACCTGCCTGCTTCAAATCTTCCAGCGCATTATTAAGCTCTTCCTGGGAGCCTGAATCACTTCGTGTAGCTCCAGCTTTTTGAACAATTTCGCTTAAGCTTTTTGCCAGTGATAGTGCGTTTTTAAGCTGCCGAATTGCATCCTCCATGTCCATCATTCGACCTTGTGCACCTTGTTGTGCATCAGCCGAGATGAACACCCCCTTTCCCCCCCGAACAGCCACCCAGTCATCCGTTCGCAGTTCAGCGCCCTCGCCCCGCGGCAGTCTGTCATCGTCAACATTGTGGCCTAAATTAAGTTGGGTCTTGCCCCCGTATTCGGTACTGAGTTTAACGTGCTCCTCACCGCGCTTATCTTCCATCCGCAGTTTGTTCAGGCCAGCGGTACGGATAACATTGCGTGTGCTGTTGGCTTCAGTAACGTGGTCAACGTGGCGGGAGTCGTGCATAGCATGGGCTATATACGGACGATCCGGATCGCCTTCGTGGAACGCAATGGCGACTTCAGTGCCCTGTATCAGCGGGAAGTGAAAACCGTACTTATCACCACCGTAAGGTTTGGCAAAGCGTACCGGCATGCTTTCCATGCCCTGACGTTTGTCGTCGCGGTCGGCGTCAAACTTCACCCTATACATGCCCGATGCATCCTGCCAGGCGTAGATATCGTTGTCTTTGGCGCTGGTCACGCGTGCCATCAGGGTGCCGCTGACCACCGGGCGCTTTTTGGCCGCAGGTCGCCAGCAACGGTTCTCGTAGTACGGCATCGCCGCCCACTCCACCTTCAGGGCGTTCTGACGGCTGGCGGTATAGCCGGCGCTGACGATGATGAGCCCGTTTTCGGTTTCACGGGGCAGGGTCGGCGGGATGACCGTTTCCGTAATGGTCAGCACCTGGGCCGGGCCGAGGGTGTGGTCGGTGCTGCTGCCGGTCACCGTTGTCTGGCTGGACAGGAAGCGTTCATGCTCCAGACGCGCCCAGAAGTTGGCAGTTTCTGCCACGGGTGTAATTTTATCGCCACGCTCAAGATGGCGCGGTCGGTGGTGATACACCTCTCCGTAGGTGATGCCCTCCCCGTCGCCCCGGGTCATGTCTGCCGGCACCGAAGACAGGACGTTCTGGGCCTCCCGGTGGTTGTAGTCATTCGCTGTAACAGAGCGCTCCACCACGTTGTGCCGGACGTTGACGCCCCAGACTGAATCCACCACGTTATCATTCATGCCCGACGGGCTGTTCAGCGGCAGTTTTTTCCCGAACGTCCAGGCGCTCTGCTTGTCCGCGAAGTGCACCACTTCGGTCTGAGTGTCAGGCTGCAGGGTGAAGAAATAAAATATCCCCACTTCGGCCAGCAGGCGTTCGATAAACGCGAGGTCATTTTCCTGATACTGGTTAATCTGTTCCCGCTTCGGGTAGTCGGCCTTGAGCGTGAACTCATACTCCCAGTCTTTCAGCCCATGCTCCTGGAGGACTTCGGTGACCACCTCCGGTACCGACTTGTTGACGAAGAAACGATGGGTACGGAACTGATGGCGCAGAAGAGACAGGAACGGCTCAATAATAATCTGGTAAGTCGCCTGGTCACGTGAACCCCTGATACGCTTAAAATGCGTTACCACCCCATGCACCACTTTCTGCCCGGTCAGCCCCATCAGTGGCCCCGTCCCCATAGTCAGCGTGGTCGGTTTGCTCAGCAACTGTGTGGCATCAATATTGAGATCGCTGCTGGTAAACAGGACGGTGTAATAATACAGATCACTCATAAATTCTTTGCCGCTGAACTCCTCAACATCCAATGAAGATGTGCAGGAAGGAATATCCAGCTGGTAACGGTTCAACCCGCCTTCAGTTAGCGCAGACAGGGTGTTCTTCAGCGTATCAGTCAGACTCATGATGTGACTCCATGGGATAACCTGCTGTCCATGACTTTCTTGCCGATAGGCAAGTAACAGGTTTAGGTACTCAGAGAGTACGAAAAAGAGTGATTACGGCTCCGGCCCCGAGGGTGCAGGCGAGGGTTTTAATCAGCAACACGGTTATTTCAAAATTGTCTATGCCGTATTCGCCATCGCCACTAATGGGAATAAAGTGCTTAACGAATGTGTAAAAACATGCATCCGGAAGAAACAGCACACCCACTATGACTAAACTGATAAAGATAAAAATCTTCATTGTTTTGATGCCGAAACACTATTCAGAAACTTTAATTGAGCCATACGGCCTTGCAAATTCTCGGTCGCTCAGAGGGAAACTATATACTTGATTGTTATTAATACCCATACCGACAAAAAAACTTCTTGATTCATTATCACTTCTGGTCGAACGCAATATAAACTCGACGATATATTTATTTCCGCTTACAAAACTATAATAAGAAGACGGAATGCAGAGTTCTCCATATGAAACAATGAGATCAGGAGAGAAGTTATATTTTTTGTCCTTCGAGGGTGTTCCGCGCAAATTGATGGCAATAGCAACAGGTTGATAATCCTGCGCATCCTTGATCTCAATACATACCTTCCAAGTGGCTAACGAGGTTTCGTCCGGTACCATTCTGTCACCTGGGCCAGGACACCCTGTAAGCATCATTAGGCACATGCCAGACAACAGTAAGGACCACGAAATACTCACCATGGAGAATCCAACACTATATTTCTGCATTTTTAGCATCATCGAGAATAGAATATGACATGAAGAGCTATATTTAGCGTGAAAAATCAGATTGACCGAGCTATCTCTCCGTAAAAAACACGTTCCGAGCCCTACCTCTAATTATTTCAATTTCCGTAACAAAACTTCTTGGATGATTATTTTCATCCTGAGATTGCAATACAAACTCAATCACAAAGGGCTCAGTTGATGTATCAGGAAAATGATAGTGCGAAGGTGGGAAACATAATTGACCATCTGTCACACGTAATTGTGGATGGTCAATAAACTTTCGCTCTTTCGAAGGTGTGCCCCTGAGATTGACTGCGACAAAAACGGGCTGATAATCTTTACTGTCTGGAATAGAAAAACAAAGCGAATTATTTTTCATAAAAACATGAGTTGTTTCTGCAGGGTAATATTTCATTCCTCCCCACGGACATCCCGTTAATGTCAAAAGAGAAGCAGCTAGCAAGCCAGACAGTAATATTGAGTGTCGTTTTTTTATTTTCACCATGGAAATCCTCTCAATGTTTTTTGATACATTTCCCGGATTATCGGTTCAGAAGTATTGCCATCCAATGTAACGATCTCCCATCCCCTAAGTTTCTGCCAGCCATAATAACCATGAGTCTGAAAGGTGAAATTATCCGCAATAATCTGTGCCTGCTGCTCCATTGGATACTCACTTAACAGCCGTCCATCAAGGGGATAACGATAACTGACCATCCAACTTACCAATCCCCGGCCGATAACATTCATCCCTCGGGCACGTTGCCAGACATGGCTCATTTCATGGATAAACAGATGCTGCATATCATCGAGCGACAGCGAAAAGTCATCATGGTACTGATTACGAAAATACAGCTCACCGTTCGGCGTCATTGCCGTATTTTCATTCTGCAGATTAAAAGGCAGATAGCTGTCCTTGTGGATCCACACACTTGCATACTCAATCGTTGACGCAAACACCGATTGTGCCAGCTGTATTTCACCTGTTGTCAGTAACCTGATACCACCTTCCTTTAAATTGTCGTTATCCTGCTTTTTCTCAGCCATGAGCAAACTCCAGCACAATCCCTTCCTCATCACTCCAGCCTAACGTCAGCGATTTCGGTTTCTGCTTCGCCGCCATATGGGTGAGCAGTTGCTGGCTCAGCACCGGCAGGATTTGCTGGTTGAGCAGGCTGTCGACGTTACGGGCACCGGTGTCCGGTAACAGGCAGGCAGAAGTCAGCGCGTCGAACAGGCTCTCGTCGATGTGCGTGGTCAGACCGTAATGACGACGTAAGCGCTTGCTGACCTGATCCAGCTTCATCTGCACGATGGTACGCATGGCGGTTTCCGCCAGAGGGCGATAAATTACCGTCTGGAAACGGGCCAGCAGTGCGGGCTGGAAGTGGTCACGCAGGATGGGCCGCAGCAGCTCGTGCAGCTCGCCTTCGGTAGCGTCCAGCTGCTCGTCCAGCAGTTGCATAATGTGGTCACTGCCGAGGTTGGAGGTCATCAGAATGACAGTGTTGCGGAAGTCGATTTCACGCCCTTCACCGTCGCGCATAAAGCCGCGGTCGAACACCTGATAAAACAGGTTCATGACATCGCGGTGCGCTTTTTCCACCTCATCCAGCAGCACCACGCTGTACGGGCGCTTGCGTACCGCTTCGGTCAGGATGCCGCCCTGGCCGTAACCGACGTAGCCCGGAGGCGATCCCTTCAGTTGGGAAACGGTATGCGGCTCCTGGTACTCCGACAGGTTGATGGTGATGAGCGATTTTTCACCGCCGTACAGCACTTCTGCGAGCGTGAGTGCGGTTTCGGTTTTCCCGGTGCCGCTCGGGCCGACCAGCAGGAACACGCCCTGCGGGCCGTTTTCAGAGGTCAGCCCGGTTTTGGCCGCACGCAGACGCTGGGCGATGGCGTTGAGCGCCACGTCCTGCCCGACGACACGTTTACCGATTTCATATTCCAGGTTCAGCAGTTCAGTCTGTTCGTCCTTCATCAGCGAGGAAATCGGCACCCCGGTCCAGTCGGCAATCACGTTGGCCACGGTGCGGGGGTCCACATCCACCTGAATCAGGGCGTCGCCCTGTTGTTCATTTTCCAGCTGTTGCTTCAGTGCCATGATTTCGGCCTGCTGACTGATATCCTGGCGGCTGGCCATCAGCTGCTGTGCCAGTAACTTTTCATGGATAAAACGACTTTCCTGCTGCTGCAGGGTACTGTCGAGCGCCACTCGCTGTTGTTCAATCAGGCTCAGCCGGTCGCTGTGCGTACTGCCTCCGACCGCGATATCCTCCAGCAGGGCCTGCTCTTCCAGTTCCAGCGCGGTCAGCTGCGCTTTCAGGCGCACTATCGCTTCCGGTACGGTATCAAGACTCATGCGTACGCGGGCGGCGGCGGTGTCGAGCAGGTCAACCGCTTTATCCGGCAGTTGACGGCCGGTCAGATAGCGGCGCGACAGCGTAACCGCAGCCCGCACCGCATCGTCTGTAATGTGGACGTTGTGATGCTCGGCATAGCGGGATTTCAGGCCACGCAGCATCAGGCAGGCGGTCTCGTCGTCCGGCTCATCCACTTTCACCATCTGGAAGCGACGCTCCAGCGCGGCATCGCGTTCAAAATACTGTTTGTATTCGCTCCAGGTGGTGGCAGCAATGGTGCGCAGCTCACCGCGCGCCAGCGCCGGTTTCAGCAGGTTAGCCGCATCCGCGCCGCCCGCCTGATTGCCCGCGCCGATTATGGTGTGCGCTTCGTCGATAAACAGCAGCACGGGTGCTGGCGACGCCTGCACCGCATCAATCACGTTTTTCAGCCGCTGTTCGAATTCACCTTTCACGCCCGCCCCCGCCTGCAACAGACCCAAGTCGAGGGTGCGCAGGCTGACGGTTTTCAGACTTTCCGGTACATTGCCTTCGGCAATGCGCAGCGCCAGGCCTTCCACCAGAGCGGTTTTACCAACACCCGGTTCGCCGACCAGAATGGGGTTGTTCTTACGACGGCGGGAGAGAATATCGACCATCTGGCGGATTTCGGTATCGCGACCGAACACCGGATCGATTTTGCCCTCTTTCGCCTTGGCAGTGACGTCGAGGGTGAATTTATCCAGTGCGTTCTGTAGCGCAGGATTGAGTTCACCTTCTTTTATCTGAGCCCCGACCGGACGCCCTACAAACTCCACTTCGCCACCGTGACGCTGCGCCAGTTCGGCGTCGTGCTGCATTTCCGGACGCTCATCCGACTGTGCATCCAGCAACGGACGCAGGCGTTCCAGTTGGCTTTGCCCCAGGGTCAGTAATGGCCACAGACCGTCGCAGCGCGCCAGTTTCGGTTTATCGACCATCGCCATCAGCAGGTGGACACTGCGAATGTGTTCTTCACCTGCCAGTGACGCCCGCATCCAGGCGTCCTGCATAAGTGTCTGAACGCTGTCTGCCAGCTGTGGGCGATTGCGTACGGAGCGCGGCAACGCATCCAGCCAGCCGAGTAAGTCCTGCCACAGGGCGTCCATGTCCCATTCGTAGCGACGCGCCAGCACCGTCAGGTCACCTTCGCCCTGCTCCAGCAGTTTCAGCAGCCAGTGCTCTGGCAGGATTTCCGCATGTGCACGGGTCTGGCACAGGGAGGCGGCCCCTTCCATGGCACGGGCACAGTAAGGGTTCAGACGTCGCAGCAGAATGGCTGGGTTTTCCATGAGATTCTCTCTTTATCGGTTCCTGGACACGCTACCGCCCTCGCTGTTTCCCGTTGTTCAGGAGACCAGAGCGCACAAGGTCAGGCTGGCAGTCAGATTGTGGTTTTGCTGAGCGCCCGGCTCGCAGACACTCAGCAAAACTGCGGACAGGAGAACCTGCCCGCAATGGGCTTACGCAGTAGTACGTTCGCTCCAGGAGTCGGAATGAATGATGTTGCCGTCTTTGTAGGTCCAGGTGATTTTTTCGTAACGCAGCTCGATCGCTTCGAGGTGGTTATGCTTCTCGAAGGAAGGATCTTTGATGTCGTGCATTTTCGGCGCGACTTTCACCAGCTTGACGTTCTCAAGTTTGGTGTTGAAATATTCAACTTCCTGGCCCGCGTCGTTGATTTTGTACCACTTGAATTCGGCAGACTTCAGGGTCTGGCCGGTGGTCACCGCCTTGTACAGGTACGGGCTGGAGGAGTCGATTTCCTTGGTGAACAGGAACGGGGTGTGAATGCGGGTCCCGGTCAACTTGCCGGTGTTGTTATCGGTCGGGATGTACAGGTTATGCTCCTGTGCCACCACTTCGATGCTGCCTTCACGGTCTTTAACGTCTACGGAACCTTTAATATCCGCACCGCCGTCGTCTTTCAGCCAAAGATAAACAGGAATTGCCATGGAATTACTCTCCAGTGTGTTGTGATACGTCATCATCCTGCGATGACGCTTGGGGTTTGCCCGGTATCTGACAGGCGTCGGCCTGAGGTACCAGACTGATTTCGACACGGCGGTTGAGCGCACGGCCTTCCGGCGTATCGTTTGTCGTTACGGGGCGGCTTGCGCCGTAGCCCTGCACCGCAAAACAGCTTTCCGGCACATCGCCGGTGTCACGCATCCAGTTGCGCACCGATTCAGCACGCTTCAGGGACAGCGGTTGGTTGATCTGCTGACTGCCGGTGTTGTCGGTGTGACCCGCCACCACAATCAGCCAGCCCGGTCTGGCTTTGATGCCCACCAGGGAGTTCACCAGCACTTTGGTCGAACCCACCTTCAGATCCGCTTTGCCGGAGTCGAACAGCGACATGCTGTCGAGGCGGACGGTTTTCAGTCCCTGAATAATCTTTTTGATAACAGGCGGTGGTGGTAGTGGCGGTGCCCAGTCATTCACCGCCGCTTCTACAGGTGGGATCAGGCGCAGTCCCTGATACAACCCTAAGCGGTAGCGCAGGGGCTCACCGCGCCGCTGCCAGTCATCCAGCAGCGCCCCGTCAGCACGCAGACGTTGCTGCGCCCGGAGTTTAGGGGCAACGGGCTGACCGCCAAGGTGATGATAGAGAGCAAGGTGATCGCCGACATTGCGGATCAGACGCTGGTTATTCACCCAGGACGCCAGCATCGCCAGTGCCAGGAAAATCCCCGCAATAAGGCCGACATAACGCCAGAACACCATCCGGCGACTGACGCCCCGGCGTCGTGGCAGGCCGGACAGCAGCAGCTCCGGCAACGGTAAGGGATCTTCGGACGGAGGAATGTCCGGGGGCAGGGCCGTGAGGCCGGCGATATGCTGTTGCCAGAGGTTGTCGGTAAGCCCTCTGACGGGCGTCATACAGATCCCCTGAGCACAGGGCTTCAGGGCAGGCGACTCGCCATGACGTACCTGCAGCAGTGTGTTAACGGTGCTTGCCTGCCAACTCAGCAGGCTGTCCAGCCACAACCCCTGACTCAGGCGTGACAGACGCTCGCGGGCATCGTTGTCCCGGGTCCACTCCGCCAGTGACAGATTGCCCTGACCGGGCTGATAGACCTGAATGCCGGCGCGGTTACTGACGGTAGTAAACCAAATGGGCTCTGCGTCGTGGCTGGCGGCTGACGGCGACACCCAGGTGACAGTCCAGACGGGCGGAATACTGCCTGTTGTGGGACGACACTGCACCACACCACGCTGCCAGCCCCTAAGCTGCTGGGTAAAATCATCCGCAGAGGTGTGTTTTTCGGGCTGAATGGCCAGTAAGACAGAAATCTGCGACACCAGGGCCGGGCGCACCTGGCTCAGGTGCTGCGCAAGCTTTGGCAGATGTTCCGCATCCTTTACCCACAGATACCAGCCCTGCCGGGTTTCCCGATGGCAGGTTCCGGGCGCAAAGAGCGCCGTGTTATCCCCGCAGGCCAGAATGACCGCCCCCTGAAAATCTTCCGGCGGCAGACTGTTATCCCCGAGATCAATGACCGCGGCGGCAAGCGTCAGGGCCGCCCGTCGCTGGCACCACAGCATCATGCCGCACGCCAGGATAACCAGCAGGCTGAGTGCCGCACGGCTGGTGATAGACAGCGGCCAGAAGCCCAGGATGAGCCACAGCGCCAGCACGGCGCTCAGCGCCGTTAACAGACTCCGGTAAGCATCACGCATCACTTATCCCGGCCTGACAATCTGGCTCACCAGATCGGTGAGCGAAGACGAGAGGAAAAACCAGAGTGCGGCCAGAACCGCAGAACCGATAACCCAGGAGAACCAGTAGCCGCGACGACCGCCACGCAGGCGGGACACTCTGGCCACAATCGGTGCATCCTGCGCCAACGAAAATGCCGGCACCCGCTCGCCGAGCTTGCGGACCACATCTTCCCGACGTTCGTCATCCCGGGCTCGATACTGACCTACAAACCCCAGTTGCAGAGTGCGATATAGACAGGTCAGCACCGCAGTGTCCGGTTCGGTTTCTTTCAGCAGGTTACGGATACACTCCCAGAGTTCTTCCCCGGCATTCAACGTGCCAAAGAAATGTGCCTGCAGCGGGTCCCGATGCCAGACCAGATACCCGTCATCGGTCGTCCCGCGGTTAAGCACGCTCTCATCAAGCAGGGCGCACAGGGCGTACACCATGTGGTCACGGTTGATATCGCTGTATCCCGCGTCGGTCAGCGCAGTACGGGCATCCTGCACCAGGCAACAGGCCCGGCGGTAAAGTTTTTCCCCTTCCCGGACTTCCTGACCACCACGAAGCTGGCTGACCATCAGCCAGCCGGGATAGAAAATACGTTCAATCTCGCTGATATCAGATTGGGTCATGTACGCAGCACCGCAAAGAGTTCAAGTTTCACATCACCGAGTGAGCCCGGGGTGTAGAAAGTACAGCTCCCCGCCTCCAGCATCGCCCGGGCGGCTTCCGTCGACAGATCCAGTGAGAAGTACTGGTTTTCCAGACGCAACGGGATAGCTGCCGGCACATGACTGAGCGGTTTGATCACCATGCCACTCAGCGCCACGTTCACCACATCGGAGACATCGTCGAAACTACCGGCCTTACACAGCAGCGGGAACCTGATCTGCAGCTCGTGGTTGGGCATAGATGCGCGCACGGACAGGTAGAAATCGGCCCCTTCGCGCAGTCGCGCATCATGCAGGGAGCCTTTCCAGATCTGATCCTGATGGTCAAGGTGGATGCTCACCACCCGTGATGGCAGGCTCGCTTCAAGGAGTTTGTCCAGCAGGGTCAGTAACGGCGGAAACACCTGTTCAGGGGCATCGTGCTGATACGCCGGAATATCACCGGCATCCTGCTCCAGCGAGAACGTCAGCAGGCTGCCGGCCAGGCGGGTCAATTCCCGGTACAACAGTTCCGGATGGCGGGACGGGGTCTGTAATAACTCCATCAGGACCGGTTCGGCACTGTTCAGGGCATTGAGCAGCCAGAACAGCGACACGTCGGCCACTGCGAAGTCGGCCATACGTTCATTGCTCTCACGGCGCATGGCCATCAGGCGACGACGACGGGCCTGCAGACGCACCAGGAGGTCACCCAGCTCAGTGACCAATAACGGACTGGCGGAAAGCGAAAGCATTGGCGGGACAAATGACGGGTCACGACTCCACTGCCCCTGGGCATTTCGCACCAGACGGGCCACCGGACAGGTCAGGTATGCCGTATTTTCCTGGCTGGATAAGCGCAGCGTGATAGCATTACGCAGAATAGCCAGCTCCCCACTTTCATGCCCGGCGAGCTCCTGAACCACCACCCGCTCGGCTTTCCAGCGGCGGGGACGTTCACTGTCCTGCCCGTTATCCAGATTGCCGCCACTGGCACTCAACAGCGGCAGTGCGGCGACGACCTCAACGGCATCACTTCCGGCCGCAGAAGACAGGTCACAGACTGGCGGAAGCGTGTCCGCCAGATCCGTATCCACAATCGTGCCATCCTGAAACCGCAGCACCAGTCGGGTCGTATTCAGTCGGGACAGCGCGAGGGCCGCATCATCAAACTCCGCGGCCAGCACGCCCCAGGGATGAGAAATCCCCATCCGGGCCACCGTGTCAGCAATGTGTGCACTCCAGCGGGCCTGCTGCTGAAACTGTTGCGGGGACAATGCGGCCCCGTCCTCCCAAAGTGGGCGATAAATTTTCATCCCTGATTTCCCCTCGCCTTACGATTTGGCTTTCGGCATCTGAGAAACCAATGACAGGTTGACGTCCATGCCTTCCACCTGGAAGTGCGGCACAGCATAGAGTTTCACGCGGAAGAAGCCCGGGTTATCCTCAATGTCTTCTACGGTCACTTTGGCATCACGCAGCGGGTGTGACGCCTGCAGGTCGTCGCCCGGATCGGTCATTTCAGTCACCAGACTACGAACCCAGGTGTTCAGCTCCAGCTCCAGCAGACGGCGGTCCTTGGTTGTACCGATATTTTCACGCTGAATAAGCTTGAGGTAGTGCGCGATGCGCGACAATAGGAAGATGTACGGCAAGCGCGAATTGATGCGGCTGTTGGCAGTCGCATCCACGGTGTCGTACAGTGCCGGTTTCTGGGCGGAGTTAGCAGAGAAAAAGCACGCATAATCTCTGTTTTTATAATAACTTAGAGGAATAAAACCCAGATTCGCGAACTCAAACTCGCGGGTCTCGGGGATCATCACCTCGGACGGGATTTTCACCTGATTGCCGGTGCCGAGGTCATACAGGTGGATCGGCAGGTCTTTCACTGCACCACCGGCCTGCGGGCCGCGAATTTGCACGCACCAGCCGTTGTTAATGAAGCTTTTCACCATGTTGGCAGCGAAGGCAAACGAGGCGTTCGTCCACAGGTATTTGTCGTGTTCCGGGCCTTTCACTTCTTCGACATAGTTGAAGCTGCGCACCGGTACGGTGTCCGGGCCATACGGCAAACGACCCAGCACACGCGGCATCACCAGACCGATATAGCGGCTGTCATCGGTTTCGCGGAAGGATTTCCATTTGATGTACTCAGCGCGGTCAAAATAGTTGCCAATATCTTTGATGGCCGCGACCTGCTCCATGTTGTCTTTTAAAAAGAACTTCGGCCCAGCTGAGCCAATAAACGGCATGTGGGCAGCGGCGGACACTTTTGATATATTACGCAACAGAGCCACGTCCTGCTCTGACGCATCAAATTCATACGCAGAAATCAGCGCGGCAAGCGGCTCTCCACCCGGGCTATCGTACTCTGCGGTATACGTGTGCTGGTATAATCCGCTTTGAATAATCTCCGGCGCGTCTTCAAAATCCTGACGCAAATCGTCTTTCGACAGATCCAGTAACTCAATTTTGACGTTCTGACGGAAGTCGGTTTTGTCGACTAAAGACTTCAGCCCACGCCAGGTGCTTTCTGTTTTCTGAAATGCCTCATGGTGCATGACTGCATCCAGCTGGCGGCTAATTTGGTAATCCAGTTCTGCGATATGGTGGTCAATCAGGGTCTTGTCCAACTTCTCGACTTTTGAACCCGATTTAGTCAAACACTCCAGAAAGACCTGCATGCCGGCGGTCAGCCGCTCGTCAGCCGTGGCATCGGACATCGCCTGGCTATCCTGCCAGATATCCAGTGAACTCAGCTCAGAGACCGGACTCAGATTGATTTTTTCAAACAGGGAAGCATACACACCACCGGCTTGTGGGCATTCCAGTACGGCACTCTCACCCGCGACAGCATTTTCATTTTTTACAGACATCAGCATTCCTCAATTAATCCGTTAAGCATCACGACCGTTATGGCTGTTTCGGTGCCAGGGCAGACAGCTCACTGCGCAATTCAGCGCTTAGCGCCGGGTCAAGCAGGATTTTTTCCAGCTCTTTGCGGAAGGTCGCGTTGTCCAGCAGGTTAGCCTTCAGGTCGCGCAGCAGATTGCGCATGGCGAGCATAGCCTTGAGCTGAGGTATCTGACGGGCCACCTGTTCAGGCTCGAAGTCTTTCATTTCATTGAAGGAAAGGCTGACGTTTTCTTCGCTGCCGTCGCCGGCCAGAGTATTTTTAACGGAAAGGTTTACTGAAGGAGAGAATGCGGATAACACGTTGTCGAAGTTGTTTTTATTGATGCTGACAGTCTCACGCTCCGACACCGGGCGTTGCTCAGCACCGTTGCTGTAATCCCCCACCACCATCAGTTTGAGTGGCAATTCGACTTTTTTCTGCGCGCCTCCCGTATGCAGGCTTAACTGGATATTAACGCGGGCCTTGGGGATCTCGGACTGATAGGAATTAGACATGGCTGTCCCTGTTCTATGGAATAATAGAAATGGTCAATGCCACTGAGAAATTACTAAGAAGGCTAACCCTGACAAGGTTATATCCCCACTCAACGTCACCCGAAGACGCAAACAAAACCGACGTCAAAAACAGGTACATTCCATTCACCAGCGAGCATGACTCGTGTTTTGAGCATTTATCTGAAACTGAAAAATTTCGGATAAATACCTATGGGTGGAGTGTAAAAACGTTAACCCGGCCATTGGAAATACAATTATGTAACAAAAAAATACGATTTTTAAAATTTAACAAAAAAAGATCATCAAATTGATTTATAAGAACTTTCCGACAAAATCCCCTGCAACCCTTATGGAGTAAGGGTGTGTGACAAATGTTCAATTTAACTTAAGGTTTAAAATCGTGCAAAACACAACCAATTCCTGGAACAATCTGATTTTTAGTTTTTCCCCATAATGAGAAGCAACGCATGACTGAGTAAGTGAAAGATAACCCTCATCCAGGAACTATTTCAAAACTCATCATTTATTCAGGATATCCCGCAACAGTGTCCCATGCTTTATCATGATAACGATCATCCCAAAGCATTGAGTCAATCCCTCGTCTCTAATAGCTCAACCACATCACAGACCAAATAGTCATTGATTGTTATTCAGACTACAATCGCAGTAGAATTAATCTCTCGTTGTTTCGCTTTGAGGAGGGGATATGAGTCAGATGAGGCAACAACAGGCTTACGAACGAGGAGCTCGAACAGCTCATCTCTGGAAGAAGTTCAAAGATAGCGTTTTACACTGGGATCGTCGTTGTACCGCTTGGGCCAATAAAAAAAGTCTCCCTTTATGGGTAGGTCATGTGCCTGTCATTGTCGCATTACTGGGTTCACTCACCATTATCTTGCTAGGTGGTGCGGTCATCGCTGGTTGTTTACTGTTCATATGGGCGATAGCTTTTATCCTGCAGAATACTGATTTCAGCAACATGCAAATGTCCGATAGTTCAACAAATGAAAGTGTTGATGACGATGGCTACCAGAATGGTGCTGAAGGATTTGGTAATTATGTCGGAGGAACCCGCATAGATAATAAATAGCAGGTTTTCGCCTGCTATTTATTAATTTTCAACCCTTTTTAGCTCCTGATAACGCAGCGCTACTCAAAGCATCAACCGCCTTACCCCCACTATTCTGTGCTTGTTTAGTGCCATTAGTCATAGCCCCTTCGATCACTCCGCCAGTCCGAACACCAGCCCAAGAAAGTGCTCCAACCCACACAGCTGGCAGTACCAGGAACATACACCCCATCACCAGGTTCATGATTAAGTCATCCGTACTGTTCTGGAACCCGGCCACATTCCAGCGGCTATGCGTATCCGAGCCATATAGCGCCTCAAGCAGCCAGCTGTCCAGCCACCGCGCCAGCTCCCACCAGAACGTCAGGAAGTTCAGCGCAAACACCACAAACGTCACGGTGATCACCGTCTTGTACTCGTAGGCTGCAAAAGCCAGGATGAGTGGCACCATGATATACACCGCCATCAACAGCACCGCCTGCACCATCGGCAGCGCCTGGCGCATCGCATCAAATGCCGGATACGCCGCCAGGCTCCCCAGTGCGGTCCCGCCCATAGAGGCAATACGGTTAACCGAGTTGTCCAAGGTAAAGTCAGCGTTGCCGCCATAGCCGGCATACGCCCGTCCGCCCTGGGAGACCGTCAGATTGTCTGGACTCACCAAGCGACGCACCACCGCGTCTTTATAGTCGGCGTCCGGTTGCCCCATCATCTTCAACGCGGCGGACATTCGCAGCATCACGCCCGGGTCGACCTGCTTCACTACCCTGGCCTCCAGGCCCGTCTCGCCGGCTGACCACCACTCGCTGCAGGTCGGGTACCCACCCCGTCCAGTGTTTGGCCGGCCACTGTCCCGCGCCTCATTCCACGGGAAGCTGACGCGCGGCGTTTTCGACTGCAGGTTGTTGTAGTACCCGCCGTTCAGGAAGGTTTTCGACCCCAGCCACTCGATATCACGCAGCGTGGCCTTGTCCGTCGTCTGCCCCTGGTCGCGGTTCTGCCAGGTATACAGTGCCAACGCGTAACAGTCGTTGGTGAAGTCCTGCAGCTCCTTCGCCAGCGCCGGGTTGTTGACCCGGCAGTGCTGGACCTCAAAGCGGACCTGCCGCAGATCCGGCCGGCACGGGATGGTAGCCACGGCCGCCGACGTGATGCCTTTTGAGAGCTTATGCACCACCAACCACCACACCGGCACCTTCGCCGTCTGGCCGTTCATGCTCGACATGATGTTGGCGTATCCGGTTTCATCCGGCTTTTTTGGTGTCCAGGTACCGCATGTTGCCGCCCGGCTGCTGTCATATTTGATGGTATCCAGGCTGACATTCATCAACGGCAGGCAGCAGGCAAGCATCACGAAGAACGCACCATAAAGCAGGTTCTCGATGCGTGGCAGGGACAACATCCCTTTATTGCCCTCATCCTCACCTTCCTCCCGGACCTTCAGCCAGATGGCCGCCACCTTGAACAGCAATGGCAGCACAAACAGCCCCGTACTGACCAGCAGCTCCCACAGGCCGTTGTTAATCAGCCAGCCGAGCAGCGTCAGGAAATACTCCAGATAGCTGTTGGTCATCATAACGTCAGCCCTCCGCCAAAGAGACTGTATTCACATGCCAGGGCAAATACCACGCAGGCGATGGCCATGCGCTTGAGGGGCTGCCGGTATTCAGGTTTGCAGCCCGGCGCATGCCAGATTTTCCAGCCACCCCAGGCAAGCACGGCGTAAAGGACCAGGCGCCAGCTCAGCCAGCCATAACGGGTGCTGTGCACCCAGTCACGCAGCGCAGCACTTTGTCCTGGATGATTGACGCCCCAATGGGCCATCCCGAGCGCTATCACCATGGCAACCACGATCATGCCCAGCATCTGCAGGACTCGCTTTGCCCGGTGACCGGACCGGCCGCCCCTGCGGGGCGACAAGCCTTGTTTCTCTGTTCCAGTCATTAACGCATCCCCCACGGTTACTGGTCACTTTCCGGTACGGCCAACTGGTTAAACTTGGTGTCCGGGCTGTCAACCGACTGACGCTGCGGGTTGGTTTCCGCGCGGTTGTTCTCGCGATCGATAATGGTCAGTACCGCGTTACGGGAAATTTCGCGTTTCATTTCCATTTCATTCTTCAGCGCAGTGATCTCGCGATCCAGCGCCTCGATGCGACGATCGCCCTCTTCCATCGCCACTTTCTGTGCGGAGGCATTGGGCTCGGACATCCCGGTAGTGATCATGCGACGCATAATAAAGGCGGTTTCAATGGTATCCGCCATTGCCAGTTCGCTGGCCAGACGGCCTACCAGGGCAGCATTATCAGGGTCACGCTGCAGCGCCTTGATAACCCCGGCGGTCACCGCCAGGCTCCCGTTTTGAGCTTGGCCAGGTTGGCCGAAGTGGGTTTCTCTGCCCCGTTGACCAGTTTGGCCAACTGCTCGTTATTTGCTTTTGTCGCCTCTTCCAGCATCGGCGCAAAGCCGGTGCCGGCCACGGTACTGCCTGGTTGCTCACTGCCTTCACCACTGGTACATTGCGCCGCATCCTTACAGGTACGCAGCGAGGAATCCCCCCAACACCTTCACCACTGCAGCGGCCGCTTCTTCGCTGCTGGCATATTTGGCACAGGCACCGCCGGTACAGCTGCTGCCGGATACACTAGAGGTACTGGTGACCGGCAACGCATTCATCATGTTGTAGCCGGCGGCCGCCAGGTCGTGCGTTGGCTTGATGGCCGGCTGGCCAGCGCCACCCCGCTTTTGACCGCCGATCCAGGTCTGGCCGGATTGCCCGGTTACTTTCTCCGTGGCATTCATCGACCGCACCGCATCGGCATCCCCCGTTATTGATCAGGCTTTTCGCTTCCTCCATCGCGGCGGCCTGGCTCCAACCGCCGGAGTCCGCCATATCCATCATCCGCTTGGAGAGGTTCTGACAGTTCAACTGCGCCTTGTCGAACGCGACGCCACCCTGCAGCACTCCGTTAGTCAGCATTTCGTACAACCCCGGGTTAGCACGCTGGATAGCCATCGCCGGCAGGCTGGCCACCGCGCCGGTAGCGCCCTGGATAACACTGCCCATCAGGTTCTTGAAGCCGTCGGTGACACCATTAAGCTGATTACCGATCGTCGTTTTCAGGTCGAAGTTGCCGCACATCAAATCCGAGCTCCAGCCCAGGTTCATGCCCAGGCGTTGCATGTTGCCGCGTGTCGCCGGCTGTGAGATCACCGAGCCACCGCCCAGGGAATAAAACAGCTTGTCCGAGACCGCGCCGCTGGCGCTCTTCCCGTAACCGATATTGCTGTCATTCACCTGGGGCAACGAAATGCCAAACAAGGTACCGTTATCATCATTGTCGTCAGCGTGCGCGTTCATGCCGACCAGCATCAGACTGCTGACAACCAACAGAGACAGCATGCTACGCCGGCCTCGGAAAGTGCGTTTATCCATCGTGTTATTCATCGTTCATGCCTCAAAAATCCGTGCTGGAGAGGAAACGCTGCCCGCGGCGCTGGCAGCAGCTGTAGGGTTGCCACAGGGCAAAGGCAGCGTTCGCATCCGCTGCCAGCGGATGGTCGCCGTCCGGGAAGACGGCACAGGACTGGCTCAGCTGCGGCTCCAGGCGCTGCCATTTGTGGTTGCTGGTTCCGGTATTTTCCTGAACCGCGCCTGGTGGCCAGTACCCCTCAGAGCGCTGGCCCATCAGGGGTTGATAGACGTGGGGCTGGCCAGAACGGGTGATGATGTCCGCCACCCGTTGCGCCACCAGGGCACCGGCCTTGTCGTCATCGACCTGGGTCACAAATCCCGATCGGGGATAGACGTTGCCCCACATATTCGCGGCCGCCTGACTGCCGACCTCTCGCTGGCCGGGGATCAACGCCTCCGGGTAGAGGGATTCGGGAATACCGGTACGCCACGCCAGGCTGTCCAGCGTGCTGAGGAAATACGGCACAAAGGGGGTCGCCGCGCTGCGGCACGAATAGCCGGCAATGCTGCCGCCAATCAGGGACGTTGCCGGATGACCAATGGCATCGGCATACTTGAAGTGGAGATTGGTTTTACGTTCCCCGGGGGTTTTGAGCTCGTTATTGCCACCGCCGGCAGACACGCCACTCAGCGCGCTGGTGATACTGCTTTCCAGCCCGCCGGCAGCCTGACTTACCATCGACATTTCACTCCAGGGATTACCTCCCTGGGTGTTGTACGCCGACACTACGGCTTCCGGGATAAAGTGGGTGACTTTGACGGAGGTCCGCACCTTGCAGCCAAACGGCGTGCACAGCAGCCAATAACAAATGCCGCTGACGCGCCAGCTGATACAAGCCTGCGATACAGCACTCGCGACAATCTGCGCGCTGTTTAGCGCAGCGTTCGCTGCCGGCACGCTGGCCGCGGACAACATAATGGCCACACTGAGGGATTTAAGGGTAAGGCGGGGTTGCTCCGGAGGTATTAAAGGGATTCGCTGCATATCACTGCCCCCCTTGTGACTGGGCACGCAGTGCCGTTGCCTGGGCTACGTCAGCCGTGCCATACACCACATCCGTATCGTCAAACACGACGGCCGGCACTTTTGTAATACCCAGTTCCCAGGCACGCACCACCGCACGGTAGACCGTGGCCAGCTCCTGTTCATGAGCCAGCCATTGCGGTGACTGCAGTACGGCCTTAGCCTGGCGTTCGGCTTCATCCGGGTTTGACGACAGCTCACCAAACGTCTGCGCCTGCAGCTGTTCAGGACCGTCAAGATAAATAACGGAGACCGAGGCATCAACGTTACTCGGTGGATGGTGGGAATCGGTATAGAGTACCGTGCCGGCAAGCACCGACGCCGGCATCAGCAGAGGGAACAACGTCAGCAACGTGCTGATTTTCATGGCCTGCACTCCTGCGTGGATAGAATCCATACAGGGTGCTATGGGCAGTTCAAGAAGGCAGCAAAGAAGTCTTTATTGGATTATGAAAATTTTAGTCGCGGCTTGTTCTGGTGATACTTTGTAGTAGAACGTAGTAAAACATGACCGTCTGTTAAGAGCGAATAACGGACATTGTATCCCCGATAAAGCCAGGGAGCAGCGTTGTCCCATTACCCGTTTTGAGATGATGATTTTTCAGGCAGGGTACTTTATGCTGGTTAAACTCCCTTTATAGGATATAACCATGATAACCGTAGAGAAATCAGATCCATTTTCTTCAGAATCCCATCGCTTAATCGAAATGCTGTCCGCTGAACTTGCCGCTATAACTGGCGATAATGGCAAAACCAACTTCACCGTTGAAGCAATGAATGATGACAAAGCATTATGGGTATTGGCAAAGAATGCCCATGGGGATGCGATAGGATGCGGCGCAATCCGGCCATTAACTCAAAATACAGCCGAGATTAAAAGAATGTTTTCAGACCAAAGCTTGCCAGGCGTGGGTAGTGCTTTACTTACTTTTCTGGAAACCTCCGCAAAACAAATGGGATATCGCGAGTTGAAACTGGAAACCCGACATATCAACCGTCGGGCTGTCAATTTTTACGAAAAAAATGGATATGTCCGTATTGAGAATTATGGCCCATATATAGGTAGAGAAGAAGCTGTCTGTTTCGCAAAGGCATTGTGATGATTGTATTTGTCGGCCCTGACGTCCGCTTCTGGCACGAAGCAGCCCCAAAAGGGATTTCAATGGGCTGCTATGAGCGAAAAGCTGACATACACTGTGGATGAATTAGACCCTAGTCTATCAGGTTAAACGGTTCCATCCTGTGTCTTTCTACTACTCATGATACTAGCTATTATATTTTTACTATATATTTGGTAGTGCTGTTCGAATAGTCTAACATTTATCCATCAAACATAGGCAAAAATGATGAAATTGAACGAGAAACAGGCTACCATGATATCTATAAGGTTTGAGCTTGATGAAACTTATTATAGTGAGAGTTATTAGGCCTCTGCTGGATTACGACTAATCGTTTACTAATCATTTTTTTGGAAATAGATGAAAATCATAGATGATATTTGTGCTTCAATAGCTGGGAATGCGAAGACAAGAATAAACGATCCATTTATTGGCACGTTTATAATCTCTTGGCTGGTATGTAATTGGAATCACTTATCCCGACTTTTCTGGGGAGAGGGGAAAGTTAATGAACGTATCGTAATCTTTTATAACTATCTTTATGAAACACCGATGTGGGGATGGAATTATGTGCTTTTAATCCCGCTAGCTATTACATTGTTTTATTTATTTCTGTTTCCATGGGTATCAATGTCCATGAATTTTCTTCAACACTGGCTAATGAAAAACTGCATAAACAGGCTGTTGATAGAGAGTTAATTAAGATTAACCAACAAAAAAATCTCAACAAGGAGAAACTAAAAGCCAATCCAAACAAACAATTTCTTGAGCAGTTGGTTCAACAAGATATTGATAAGCGAAATGAGATACTGGAACATCTGAGACAAAGGAGTTCTCGTTTAGATTCAAAAGCTTTAGAAGCGAAAGAAAAAGCCAAAGAACAAGAAGCGAAAACACAAGAAGCAGAAAGCAAAGCAAAGCAAAATTATTGAAATTAGAACTAGAAAAAAAGGACAAACAAACAGAGTTAGAAAAAATAAGATTCGAAAGTGATAGTGCGACAGCTAGGGCTACTCACGCTTCTAATCGATTCCCATCTGCGTATTTTCTATTATTGAAAATAGAAGAAAGTTTAAATGAAGATAATATAAATATTTCTCTACACGCATTAGGTTCTATTGTGGCTGCGCTTTTTGGTTATGAAAGTTTTGAAGCACTTCTAAATGATAAAAGATTTAATAATGAAGCCTTAGGGAAGGTTAAATACGTTTATTATGATGATGAGTTGGCTAAACGTCTTGAGCAGATTGTATTAGATGAGAATTCAGATAATGAAGATTTTTCAGCAGACGTTGTCTTTAATCATTTTGAAATGCTTTTTGACGGTGTACCTTTCAAATTAATTACTGGTGACAGTCTTGCCGAAGAATGCAAGGATGAATTTGAAAATAATTCATACGATATATTTGATGATAATGGGACTTCAGGCGCTATTGCAGAATCAGATACGATCTTTGAATTTGTAGAAGATATTAAGCTTGAGCACTTTGATTTTGATAATGGTTTTCATGCTGAATTATCTGCAAATGCAAGTGGCCACCATTATAAGGAAGAAGGGGTTGATGGCCGGACTATGACTATTTCAGTTATTATGCAATGTGAAGTATTAGTTGGAAAGTTTGGGCTTAGTTCGATTGAACAAGGGGAAGTCAATGGAACTTTGGATGAATATGACTAATCGATCTGTTTTAAAACTTATCTGACTAACGTCCGCTGCTGGCACGTAGCGGACTAGCTCACTGGGCAGAAGGTCCGCTCTGAGCGAGAAGCGGACATTGCTAACAGCATTCTGTGTGAATTAGCAGGGAGTAGGTCAGGGTATTTCGACCGAATAATTTCTGTCTGATGCAAGACGGTGCGTTATATTAAACCGCAGTTAAAAACACATCAGACAGGTTTTATGATATTACAGGCCGTATTTTCGTTCCCTTTCCTTGAATGCCTGAATCCCTCCCTCAAGGATTTCACAGACGTGCTCCCTTATTCCCTGGGCATCCAGCCGCCCGGAATTATCCTGAGAAGTAAAGGAGCACTCCAATGCACCGGTGAAGTATTCGAACCGGCATTCATTATTTTCAATACCTGAGCGCTGCCCACTCTGGTTCGAGACAATAACGCATTCAGCATCCGTACCCACGACTAAATTGGCATTATGCGTCACCATAATGATCTGACGATCGGCCTTTCTCAGCCTTACAAAATCATTCAACTGTGAGTAGATTGTCCGGTTATCGAGGTTATCCTCTGGCTGATCTATAAGGATTGGGTGCTGAGAATTGCTCAGATGGAGGATTAGGTTAAGTAGGACCAGCCCCCGTTTGCCCGGTGACATCTGTACGATGTCGTCGTTCCGGTAATGGACTGAAAAATCAATTAGGAAACAGTCATCGAACAGGTAACTCAGAATATCTGAATCCTCGATCCCCTTTCTCACTGAAGGCGTCATGGCGTTGTTTCTGAACCGTTCATGAATTCCCGCAATCGTCTTTGCATGGCTGGTTACGTCAAATATGAACTCTCCTTTAGCGTTGATCAGTTCGCCAAGCAGAGCGTTCATATTTCCCCCGCTGGTCAAAGCTGCCCGTGAATCGCTCAAACTTTTCCGTGTTGAGAGATATGCTGGCAGAAATGCTGACTTCATTTGCAGGGTGATATTCCGTTTTGCTGAGTTCCGCTGCGTAGTTCTGGTAGAGACCTGCAAGGGAGGTATATTCAGCATATAGCTGGCTTTTTGTTTCGTTTCCTTCCTGAGTAATTGACCGGCGGCGTTCAGCAAGCTGCTGCAGGTTTCGGAGCTTTTCTTTCTCTTTTTCCAGCGCGGTTAACGCGGTTTTCAGTGTCTCTTGATCTGTAATTTTAACCGAAAGAGGAAGTAGCTTCTGTTGTTTTTCTGCACTTTCCTTATCGATTGTTTCCAGTAAAACTGGACTATTTTCAAAACGCTTTTCCTGAAGAGCAATAAAAGTTGCAACAGTTGACGTTAGGCTGGCTTCAAGCCGACGGAGACTTTTTTCTAAGAATAAAGAGTTTTCGGGCAGCGGGAAATCTAGACTGAGCTGATCGTACAAACTCTGAAATGTGCTTCGTGCGTACCGGTTAAGGCTCTCTGTAAGACTATCACTGGCCTGGGTAAGGTCAGTTAACGTGCTCCTGCGGGACTGAAGGCTGTCAGTGCGAGCTCTGAGTGCCATGTACTGCGCTTCTTCTTCTTGTGAAAAAGACGCCTGTTTTCTCAGCGAAGCTATTTTCTGCTCCTGACGCAGGATTTCATCGTTTACGGCCTTTTCCGTACCGTACTTTTCCATTTCCTTAATGCACTCGCTGTATTTTTTTCTCAGCTCGGAAAGGTAGTCAATTTTGTTATTAATGGTCCGCAACGATGCTTCGCGTTGAGCCGCATTCTCTGTTGCAAAAGCTCTGAAAGCATCGTTCTGATAAAGAATGTCTTCAATCAGCTGATTTAGCTGAAGTCGTCCGCTACTTTCAGCGAGGTGATTAATATAGAGCTGTGGAATATACGTGACAGGTCGACTGTCTTCACCGTGCAATGAACTGATCTCCCCGTTCCCCCACATCACATCCACGTTAAGGTTGCTGAAGTCTGAATAGACAGCTTGCTTAGTCAGTCGAATCTTTTCGCTAACCTCGCTGCTGTTGATGGCACGCGCAATGTGATAGAGCAAGAGGGATTTTCCGGAAGACTTGCCACCGATGATTGCATTTAAATCAGGGCTGAAATGAATCGGGTCTTCTGAAAACAGCAAATTACCGCTGCGATCCGTAAATCGGACATGCTCAATGTACTGATAGGGTGTCTTTATATTGGGGGACGTTTTCTGGATCCTGACGCGGGTGTGATCGTAAAGGACCTGCTTTAATCCAGCGAAAGTGGGGTCGGCCTTAATCCAGCAAAAACGGTCCTGGTCTGGTCGAAAAATTTTGGTCAGTCCATGTGCATCCGAGCCGTGTAAGCAGGGAAGCAGCTTTCCGTATTTTTTGATGACGTCAGCCTTGCTGTCGCTGCCCCGCCCTTGGAAGTAGTCACAATCCTGCGGGTTACCGGAAAAAATTGCATCTATCAGGTGATAAATGTTCTGCCGGACAGCAAGAAGTCCGTTGTCGCGAAGCCCGGATATTCCGTCTCCTGAGCTGTTAGATGCAACGACAATAGCATTCTCCCGCAGCCAAGTTTCACCTCTCAGCCAGTCGTCAAAGGTATCAAAAGATGGTTTGAACTGATTAATACCATTGCGCAAGTTCTTTTCGGGGGAGGAATGACCTGCGACGGCAATTCCCAGATCACTCAGTTGCTTATCACTGCAGGAGTAGTTTTGCCCACCGTAACGGAAATTAAGACGGCCCAACGCGTGCTTTATCTTGTCAACGTGGCCGGGATCCGTCGGATTGATAATAAGATGAATATTGATGCCTTTATCTTTTTGAGTTTCTGGCGTAATACGAAACTCTATATTAGGAAATATGGCTTCAATATTGGCTATCCGACCTTGCCCACGGTAAGCGAGTAATCTCTCATATCCCGTAATGGTGCAGTAGTCGGTAGCACCCATAACGGCGACCTCATCACCAAATGCTTCTATTGTAGAAAGATAAGCTTCCCAGTCATTTCCGTACTGATTCTCAAGTGATGACTGGGGGGTATGCACGTGCAGGTCCCATTTGCGCCAGTCCGAGCCATTAGGGAATCGCGTCACAGTTTACTCCTTTTAACATATCCATCAGAGGTGGAAATCCGTACTAGTGTCAGAAGGTCAATGGTACAAATAAGTACGTTAATAAGGCAATTTGTACAGCGATAGATTCGATATTTATTTTCAACAGATTTAACTGCCTAAAAAAAGCCATATTCAATGAGTTGAGGCTGTAAATAACTCATGCTCTTCGCTCATAGCGGACCTCTAGGCAAGTTAACTAGTCCGCTCCTGGCACATAGTGGACAAACATATGCTGTACTTCGGAACCAAAAGCATGAGCCACGCCGCCGTCAGTCACACTTTTTTCATCAGGACGTAGATACACGAATTATCATACTTTTCCTCAGACGGCTCCATAAAAACCGGCCAGCAGGCCGGTCAAAGAGTAATAGCACTTCAAACTAATTAACCCGAAATCGCTCGCACAGCTCGCTCAGATGAAGCAACAGATACACCACATCAGCGGCATCCGGTACAGTGATATACCAGCGTGGGTGGTCGTATTCCTCCGGCAGAGGCCATAGCGTGTTGCCGGTCACCGTGATTAGCACATCGATGCAGCGCCCCAGCCGGCCCTCAAGATGCAACGCCACGCTGGTACGGCTCCCGATGCGATGCGGGTGGGCGGTCAGTGTGACCGGTCCCCACAGCCGATCGCGGATAGCCACACAGAACGTCTCAAGCGCCAGCGCATCCGTTTCGCTCAGGGTGGCCACGCCCTGCGGAGGGAGGATAAACAACGATGGTTCACGACAGACCAGGCCCGGTTGTCTAACAACAGGTTCAGGGTATTTCAGGGTCATCATGCAGCCCGAGCCTCCCCGTTCGCCGCCAGACCACGCAGGCGGTCAAGCTTTTGCGCCACCTTGCGGGCCGCCTCGAGCTCACTGCAACCAAACTCCTGCATCAGTGCACGGCGCTCGGCCTTCTCTTCTTTCTCGGTCATCCCCAGCGCCAGATACAGGCTTGGCGGTACCGCACGGAACAGCGCCTCGAGTTTTTTCGACAGCACTACGCCTTCGGTATAGCAACCGGACAGCTTACTGGCTGACAGCAGCACCGCTTTTTGCTCCTCGGTCAGCGCCTTGAAACGGGCAATATCGTTGACCTCCTCCGGCGGCATCGTCAGACAGACCCACCACTCCGCCATATTCAGCATCTTCTCGGCAATGTCCGGGAAGTCTTTTAAGTTCTGTGTCGCCAGCCACAGCCAGGCGCCGAGTTTACGCCACATCTTGACGATTTTTGTCATGTACGGCGCCAGCAGCGGATTCACCGTCACGATGTGCGCTTCATCCACCGCGAACACGATGTCCCGCTCCGAGTACTGGTCTCGTTCGGCAATGTTGTTGATGGTGTTGGTCAGGCTCACCATCGTCAGCGCCATCTGCGCTTCATACCCCTCGCGCGCCAGATGTCCCAGGTCAATCAGGGTGACATCCGCCTCTGGCCACAGGCTACCTTCGCGGTTAAACAACTCCGCCTCGAAGCTGCCGGCCTGGGTAAACATCCCGAGCGACTCGGCCATTTCAGCCGCCTTGGCCCGACGCTGCTCGTTACGGATATCAGACCCTTCGTCTTTGGAGATGGTGTACAGCGCTTTCTGCAAGTCTGCCGGCAACATCTGCCGCCCTTCGTCATAGGTCTGACGCGCCGCCATCAACAGGGCTTCACGGATCATCGCTCGGTCGGCACGCTTCAGTTCGTGCTCTTCCTTCGCATCACCACCAGTGATCATCATGCGCGCCGAGATTTCCATTTCACCCAGGTAATCGCGCTTGTCGTCATCGTCATCGGCATCGATGTCCGGCAGATCATTTTCATCCAGAGCCAGCGTCGTTAATGCGTCTTCGACCAGCTTGTGCGCATAAGAGAACGGCGGCAACGAGACGCCACTGCCTGGCTTGATGCTCACCTTATTGACGCTGAGCCCCTGGCTTTCAAAGTAATCGGCCAGCAACCCAAACGAGTTGCCCGCTTCCGCGATAAACAACCGCGGCCGGTGTATCGCCATCAGTTGCGATAAGGTCGCACACAGCGTCGCCGATTTCCCCGCGCCGGTCGGGCCAAAATACAGCATGTGTGCATTCTGGCTGCGGTCATGCTTGTTAAGCGGGTCAACCGTCAGAGTATCCCCGCCACGATTGAAGAAGCTCATACCGGGATTACCGGTCCCGGTCTCACGGCCGGTCACCGGCAACAACCCTGCCAGATGCTGTACCCAGGTCAGGCGGGTATACCAGTGTTTCTTGTCGGTCTCCGGGTTAAAACACATCGGTAACGCCCGCAGGTAGGTATTGAGCGGCGCCACATCAAACTCCGGCCGTACCGGCTGCAGGCCGGCGCCCAGCAGCACGTTGGTCAGATCGACACGTTTGTGGTTGAGTGTGGTCAGGTCGCCGGCACGCAGCAGGAACGTAATGCCGGCACGGTACAGCTTGTGGCGATTCCCCAGATACTCTTTCACCTGCGCCACATCCTGACGCACGCGGCCGGACTCGGTATTCTCGCCGACGGCGTTTTTCGACAGCTTGTTGAAATCATTCTCCAGCGTGTCCTGAGGCTGTACCACGATGGTCATGCACAGCATCGTTCCCTCCGGGAACAAATCCATTAGCGCATTGATTTTCTTCTCGCCGCGTTTCATTTCACCGGTGATGGTGCCCGGCTCCGGCGGACGGCGCAGCTTCTCGACGGGAATGGCGCAATGCGCCTGGTTATCGAACCACCATACCCCCTGATCCGGATCGGACACGGGCGGGGTGAACAGCAGGGTCTCGGCAAAATCATTCTGCACCGGCATGGCGCCTTCCGGCGTGTCACGACTGTCAAAATAGGCGGCGTCACGGTACAGGGTCTCTTTTTCCACCCACTCCGGGTTGGGATTAAAATGACGCAGCATCCAGTCATGGACCTGTGCCCCGTTCTGGCGCACGCAGGCAACGCCGGCGCCGGCGAGCGCCCCGGTCACCCGCTCACAGGTCTGATTCAGCATGGCAACCGGTGGCATCGGATCATGATTGCCCTTGCCAATCCAGCGATACACCACCATGCGGGTACGACGTTGCTGCCCACGCCATGGCTGATCGGTGATCAGCGTGTCCTTAAACAGGCCTTCCGGACGAGCGATACCGCGCATATGACGTTCGGTTTCTTTCAGCCAGTCTTCGGTGAATGTACTGCCCTGGGCATGGGGTTTGACGTAATTTCTCAGGCGGTCGATATACGCCTCGACGTTGTTCTCGTCCTGGCAGAAGAACTGCACCACCCAGGGGTTTTCGTCATGCTCGTCAAACGAATCCTGCAGTGCGTCTTCCACCGTGTCGCGCATTTGCTCCAGGCGATCGTCAGTACGTCCTTCGGTCGCTACCGGCGTGATGTCAAAAACAGCCCCGACGGACACCCCGTCATCCAGCAAAATACACTGTTCGCGGTCGAGAAACTCCGCCCAGGGCAGGTAATCAACGATGGACGGATTGGCGTGATACACCTGCTGCTCATCCTTTACCGTCATCTTGCCGGGCCGCCGTAACGGCTCACGCCCGTCGACGGACAGCGGCACGCCATCCTCGGTCGCAGTCAATGTATCCTGGGCAAGCGCCTCCGGTACCGACGACTTCTTACGCGTCAGGCGCTTTTTATCAAACAGGGAAAATCGCATCAGTAGGCCTCCGTCCGTTCACCCGGCATCGCATACTGCACCTGGCTGTAGAACGGAAACACGGTGCTGTACCCCGGCACCGGTGCGTTGCCGTCCGCCAGGTGCGGAAACACATACATCACCAGGTCAGGGTTCGGCAGCCGCGGGAACTGCTGGCTGATTTCGCTTTCCTGCGTGCGGCTGTAGCTGCGATCGTCCGCCGCTGTCGCCTGACTTTCGCTGTCGGTGAGTGGGCGGCGCAGACTGTCGCGGGCCGCCACCGCATTACGCGCCGAGCCACCGCCGTCATCACCCTGCCACAATTCCAGCATCGAGCTGTCGCCCGGTGGCAGCATTTCCTCTTTCGACGTCGAACAGCCGGCCAATGCCATGATGCTGACCATGACAGCAGTAGCCAGGACTCGGTTAAATAGGTTTTTCCGCATGATTATCATTCTCTTATAAGCAAACACAGCAGAAGCAGCACACTCAGCCAAAACGCGCTGCAGAACAGTAAAATGAACGCCCAGCCCTGTGGGCGACTCATCCTTTCGCATTGACGCCACAGCCATAGCATGCCCTTTCTCCTCTGAATGACGCGTTAATCCAGTCCGCCGGTGCTGCTGTCTTCGCCTGGCAGGCTGAAGTCGTAACGCACCTTGCGCCCTTTGGTCTCAAAATCGATCGCCAGTTGGCGGGTAATGTGTACGGCCAGTTTCTGGCCCGGAGGGACGTAGACGGCGTCGAACATCATGCCGTAGCGCTCGCGTACCCAATCGGCGGTCTCTTTCATTCCGCCGGACAGGGCTTTGCCCAGCACCGCCTGGCCGGCATTGCCGGTCATGGTGGCGCTGATGCCATTGACATTGTTTTGCGTGGTGTATTGCCCCTGGCTGATACCTTCGCCGGCGGCGCTGGCGGCCGACAACGCGGCAATGGTCGGCAGGTAGGTCGAGGCATTGGATTTACGCTCCCCACCGATGCACGGAATGCCGTTGTCATCGGAGATCCAGCCGATACCGGCGGTGGTGCTGACGTCTTTGCCACTGTTGCCGCTATTGTTGTTGCTGTTTGCCTTCATATTGGTGTCAGGATGCGGCAAGGTGCGTACCGTACCGTCCGCAAACACAAACGTAATGCTGTTGACCTGGCCACGTACGCAGGACAACGTCCAGTCACCGCTGGCCGTCCCGGAGACAATTGCCCCTTCCACGTCCGGCAGCTCGATGCCGTTCGCCGTCAGGTTATCTTTACCAATCATCAGTTTGAACGGATAGGGGTCGGTCACCGTGCCGTTGATCGGCACCCGGCCCAGCAGCGCCGTCATCGCGCGGCTACCAACCAGCGTGGAGTTCTCCGGCAGGGTAAACACCGGCTCAGCGCCTTCTTCCTCGCCTTTTTCGTTGGTGTGCCCTTTTACCTGCTGTTCATACTTGGCTTTTTGACGCGTGATGGCGTTATCAGACAGGAACGATGTCGGGAACTGTGGGCCGTCTTTGGCGCCGTTCGGATTGCGCGGATCAGGTTCTTTCATGTCCTTCGGTCCGACCCACATCAACCCGTCCTGACCAGGCGCTGCGCTGCCTTCGCCAGCACCCATGCCATCCAGCCCCAGACCGAGCGGGATATCACTGTCGCTCTTCGCCTTGTCTTTGTTCCCGGCCAATTGATCGGTCAGCGTCTGGATTTTCCCCATCAGCGTTTGTTGCTCCTGCTGAAGCTGCTGCTGACGTTGCTGTGCCTGTTTCTGGAAACCAGCCACAGCCTCATTGACCTGGCCGGAGACATTGGTATTGCGTTTGCGCAGCGCTTCGTTTTCTTTCAATACTTTGTCGATGTTGCTTTGCAGCTCAGCCTGTTGGGTCCGGGTGGTACGCAGGGTGCCTACCAGGGTGCGCAACGTGTCTTCCGGCGTGTCCCCTTCAACGCCCAGGGCGCGCAACTCCTCCGGAGACATATTGGCCAGCACGTTATGCGGCTGCTGAGTTTTTTCCGTCGTTTTATTGTTGCTGCAGGCTTTCAGCCCAACAACCACGGCCGCAGCCAGCACGCCGATCACAATCACTTTTGGCAACATGTTAGATTTCACATCAGCCATGGTTTGCCCCCTTCTTCGCTGCCTTCACCGCTTTGCGAACCACTGACGGCTCCGCGACAAACGCCCCATCCGGGCGACCGGCGGTGACCAGGTACAGCGTGGTGGTGTCCTCCGGGGTACCCACTGGCCCCAGATAACGGTGCTGGAAGGTGGCCGTCACGAACTGCCCCTGCAGTACCCGCGGATCCAGGATGATTTTGCGACTGGCGGTGTTCTGCACTTTTAGCGCCACAACGTTGCGACTGCCAATACCCCAGCCGCCCAGCGGCGTGATGGCCACCGGCTCTGACGGGTACAGTGTGGTGATTCGTTTCGGCAGGTGCGGGTTGACCGGGTGAATGCCCGGCACCGCTTCAACCGTGCGCACCGGGCCGTACAGGCTTTGTGCCGCGTAGCGTGTCAGCACCACCGGCAGCGGCGCGTTGTATTTGATTTTTTTACGCTTCGCCTGAGTGCCGTCATCCGCCCCAGGCGCTGCCGAACTGCTCCCGTTTGATGGGGACGGGGTATCATTACTGCTGCTGACCGACGACACATCACCGCTGTAGACAATACGCACCGGCTCGGCGGAGCCTTTGTCCGATGCCGTCACATCGAGGAGAATAACCTCCCCGTTTTCGACGTCCTGCAGTTGCAGACGCGTTGGCGGAAATGCGGCATCGGCTTTCAGATAAACAGCCCCGCCGCTGCTTTGCACCCGCAGCTTGCCGTTCAGTGCCGGCGGGAAACCGACACGGACATTTTTATCGGCAAACAGCACCCGCTCCTTGCCGACGGCCAGCGGGATTTGCAACGGGATACGCTCCCATTTCATCAGCTCTTCCGCCTGGGCAACCGGTACAGTGAACGTTGCCGCCAGGGGAAGCACACTCAGGGAAAGCGCCAGAACACGTGCTCTCATCATTGGAATACTCCTTTCTTCTCGGGTGCGGGTTCCGCCGGCGCCGCAGCCAGACGTTGTGGCATGCTGTCGTAACAATCCAGGGCCAGACCGAACTCATTACGTTCCGGATCCCCTTCTGCGCGCACCACTTTGAGCGGGTAGCGTGTCAGTGCGCGCTTCACCGGTTCGCCGGCGAAGGACTCATCCGCCACCAGGTCAAGGCGTACCACCCAGTTATCACGGCCTTTCACCGTCACCGGGCTTTGGTTATAACGGCCGTTGTAGCCATGTTCGGGGATTTCAAACACCACGCGTGTCCTACCGGCGAGCTCGCCGCTTTCGCTGCGCTTTTTGGCGTCCGCCTTCAGGAAGCGTGCGCAGGAGTCCGTCAGATAAGGGGAAAGCGCGGCAATTTTGGCTGGGTAATCCACCTCACCGTTTTTTGGCCAGGCATTGAGTTGCTGGAAAATATAGAAACCAAAAGTGTAAACCGTGGAGGGAGGAACCTCCCACCAGGCGCGGGTTGACCCGCTACGCAGGTCGGGGGGGTTATGAATAGTCAGGTTCTCCGGCGCCCGCATCCAGCCGATGCTGGCCACCAGGAGGAAAACAACCAGCACACCGCAGGCAACACGCAACGTGAGAATGTGCTGGTCGCGGTTTTTAACCGCATGTCTGAAACGGCTCATTTGGACCTCTTAACAACGCGGCTGCGACGCAACGACCAGCCCTGTTTGTCGATAATCAGGGTGGGATTTCCCCACCCCATGCGACGTTTACGTGCCTCGAGGCGCTGCCAGATATAATTCTCCGGTTTACCGCGCTTGATGCGCGTCAGTCGGCTGCCACCAAACCAGATAACGAGGAGAGGGGTCACCAGCATGCCGGTGGGTATCACGACCCAACCGGCAAGCGGAAAAAACGGCAACGACACGAGCAGACCCAGTCCCACACCGGCCAATGCCGCCAGTCCCATCTCCGGGGTGGTAAAGCCCCGGAAGACGACAGGCTCAGCGTTGAGGCGGTCAGGCAAAAATCGGATAGTCTGCATAGCGAACGACCTTAGAACAGGATTTCAGCGGACTTGCCGACCAGCCAGATAACCGCCACGACCAGCACGATACCGACCACGATAATGGCGCCGAATTTACCCCAGTTGGTTTTCCCTTCACGAACCTCATGAAATGTAGAGACCGCCGACTGGGCCACCACGATAAATGCCACCGCGGCCAACACCAGACCGACCAGCACAATGCCGTCCTGCAGATAGCCTTTCAGCGTATCCATCAGGCCACCGCCACCGCCGGAAGACGGAGGCTCAACGCTCGGCAGGGCAGCATGCGCAGGTTGACTGGCGGCATAGGCCAGAGAAGTCGCCACCGCGACACGCGCAGAGAAATGACGGAAAAGACGAACTACAGCATTCATAAAACATTCCTTTTTGCAGTGTGAAATTAACAACATGTAAAACCGTCCAGCGTCTTCAGCTGGCAAACATCCAGGTGACGACAACCAGCAGCAGCACGAGCCTGACGGCAAACTGCACCATCGCCGCGTTGCGGATCTTTTGGTTGCTCCACCCTTTCCAGATATCGGTCAGCGCCCAGGCCGCCCAGACAAACAGCGTCGCCAGCAATCCGCCGATGCAGATCAGCGACAGGATGCTGGCTTCAACACCGCCGCTGGCCGCATTGAAGGCCTGTTGCTGTGCACCGGTCATGGCCATCAGGGACGCTCCCGACGGTAATTGCCGGCCACCGCGCTGCCATCACGCGGTTGAGCGCGCGAGGGCTCGAGGTAGCGGTCAATACCGGCATTGATGGTTTTCAGATCGGACGTGGCGCGGGCATAGTCAAAGAAGAAACGGCCACGCTCGGACGGGTCGGCCTGAACGGCGGCAACGCGCGCGCGTTCAAGCGCCGCCTGCACCTGAACCAGCATGCGCTGGGCAGACGCCAGCTCATCTTTTTCGGCGGCACAGGTAGGCAATGCGGTGAGGAATGACAGCCCCAGCAAACAGCCGGCGCCCAGTCCTCGGGTAACTACGGGGATACGCATGCAAGCACTCCTTGGTAATTTAGGGTGCTGTCAGGGTGCGGGATACAAAGGGTCAGGTCAGCGGATAACTCTTTATGGGATTTTGATAATTTTTGATATGTTAAACGTACTACTGCTACAACTTATGGTCTTGCTATTACAGTTCTAGATATTCCAAGGAAGAAATTTAAACATGCTTAATTTTATTTTGGGGATCATTACTAGTCTCATCGCTACAGGCCTGATAGCTTTGGTAAAAAAATTTGCTTGGCCAACATTTAGAGATAAATGCCTGTATAAAGGCATCCGAGTTGAAGGAAAATGGGACATTATCGAAATACGTAATGGGAAAAGCGTCAACGTAGGTAATATAGAACTAACGCAGCATGGTCGCCTTATAACAGGTATAAGCTCTCGAACAAAAACTCGCGATGGCAAACGTTCGGATAGAAGTTTTAAATACCATGGCTCCATCGATGGCCATCAGGTAACTTTGATTTTCGAAGATAAACGCGGGGTGGGATTTGATACCGGAACTTACGTTTTTACAGTTCTAAACGATAGTAAAACGATGGTTGGTATGACCACTTTCCATGGTAAGACTGAAAATAAAATCGTCTCTGAACCAAGAACCTTGAAAAAGATAGTATCCTGAATCGCTTTTTTCTGACGCGCCGCTCCGCGGCTTGTCTGCTGACGGCGGCGCACAAAAACCAGTTTTGTACGCCGTCGTCCAGCTCGAGGATAAATCAGAGATACTTCTTAAAGCTCGCCGTCGTCACCGTCACAGCTATCCCCAGCAATATTGCTGCTGGCAACAGCAGGAGATTCGGGTATACCGAGGTTGGCCAGGAGAGATACAGCATGCAGGGAATATAGATAGCCGGCTTCACCATCCGCTTTGCATGGTGGTAAACAAAGCTGCTTTCATAGCCGGCGCCATAACGACGGATATCACGCCGCCCCAAGCCTTCTGTCAGCGCTACCAGGACTACTAGGATAAACAGCGGGATGGACAGCACAAGAATGGTCACCCGCACCAGGGTGATGACGGTGACATATACCGTCGCCACCAGGTACTCTTTGAGCCTGGCGGCCAGCCAGCCACTCCAACTGTTCAGCTCTCGGGCAACCGCATTCTGGCTGTGTACCTGCGAGTCATAGGCACGTTGGATCCAGTCCAAAAAAACCGCTGTCCACAAAGGTCCACTGATACGCCTGGCCAATCCACCGCGTGACAGTGACTGACGGCTCAGACAACATCAGACTGCGGGTAAACTCCGATGACAAATACCCCATTTCGGTATGCATCACCGCTTCACTGTGCGACGCGCCAAGCTCTGGCCAGAAGAATGCCATCCCGACATACTCAATCACCAGGCTCACTAACAACGAGGCGAAGAACATCCCGATCAGCATCCATGGCCAGCCCCACAGTACGTTGTAAAACAACCCATGTTTGCGAGGTTGTACGGGCTGCTGAGGCTGATTATTCACCGCTTGTGACATTCAGTCCCCCTTTTATGACCGCATCAGGCATTACCGTGCTGGCTGACCACCAGGATTCACTGGTCCGGTAATTGCGCTGCATCTCCTCGGCAATCTTCTCTAGGTTAGGTGGCATCAACGCGTCATCGCCATCCCCACTGGGTAAGGGCATCCGAATTTTCCACAACTGCCCGCCTTCCAGCAACGCGAACGCCTGCCCCTTCGGCAGGTTGATCACATCCGCCGGCATCAGCAGCGGCGTTTTCACCGTACCAACGCGATCCTGGGTGCTGGACGTGAAGTCCTGCCCTTTCTCTACGTCGGCCGTATCGGCGTGCCCCGACACCAGGGTTTTGGTGTAGACATCGACCTCCGGGAGCTGTGTTGTCAGTAGCTGTGCGGTCCGGTTCTCTCGCACGCGCAGCATGATCAGGGTATTAAAGTTACCCGTCACCTGGGCAGCCTTGGCGATACTGCCTATGCGAGCCTCGATGTCCGACTCGGTTTGCGTGTAAGCCGTCACCTGCATGCCAGCGCCACCGCCTTTGTTGATGAGAGGAATAAATTCGTCCCCCATCAGTTCGTTAAACTCATCGCAGTGCAGGTTGATCGGCAGTTTGCCGTCGGCACGGGTCGGCAACCCGCCATGCATGCCGTGTTTATAGATATGGCCAGCCACTGACACCAGATCAGCAAACATGCTGTTACCGACGGCAGAGGCGACCACACCGTCCGACAGCGCATCCAGCCCTACGTAGACAATGCCCTGCTTTCGGATGACCTGCTCCCAATCAAATATCGGCCGGGGGTCGTTCATGTCCATGTAGTTCGGTGCCAGCAGCTCTGCGGTCTTGCCGGTGGTGAGTTTTTCCAGCAGAGGCAGCAGGGAGGCGACAATTTTATCGAAATAGGTGCGGTCATAGCGCACAGCCGAGCGCAAGCCATCCAGGATAGGGTCATACAGCTGCTTGCCGGCTTCCGAGCTCAGGGCCATTTCAACCGCTAATATTTTGACCGCGTTCGGTTGTCCCTGCATGTTACGCGGCACGTCCTCCTCCGTCAGCACCCTTAGGTTGTTATCTATCTGCTGCTGCAGTGCCGGCATACGCGTTTCAATCACCATTTTCGCGTAGGTCTCATACAGTTCACTGATGTTGTTCACATAACGGGTGATCAGGGTGTAGTCCGGTCGCTGCCCCAACGCGACCAGGGCACGCGCGACGATGTTTACGAATCGCCAGGCAAACTCGCGGAATGCCGCACTGTTGCCCTCCCCACTCAACTGACCGGAAATACGCCCGGCCACTTCCGACACACGCTCAAAACGCCCGACGGCGTTATAGCGTGCCGAGATATCTGGCCAACCCAGATGAAAGATGAACAGCTCATCCCCGCGGCCGGCACGGTGGGCTTCGGCCCAGACACGCCGCAGCAGGTCTGCATCGCCTTTCGGATCAAACACGATGGTGATGTCACCACGCCGAATATCCTGGGTGATCAACAACTCGGCGAGACGCGTTTTGCCAACACGAGTGGTGCCCAGTACCAGACTGTGGCCCACGCGTTCACGCAAATCCATCGAAACATCCAGTTCATCGGGTTCAATACCATGAATCGCCGGGTTCCCACCGACCGGCGGCAACGGCCTGACCGGATTCAGCAGGGAATCGGTACGCAGCAACTGGGATAACCACGGCAGGGTGTATTCGGTTTTAAGCTCCAGGCGACGCGCCATCTGATACATTTTTGGCGGCTGAACATACTTCTCAACCTCTGGACGACGGGTGTCCATTAGTCGCTGGGTATGCTTTTGCTGCCAGCGAAAGCCTCGCCCCAGGAACAACCGTTGCCGACTGACCGGGATCTGTGCGCTGGTCATGACATAGCGCGGCAGCCGGCGCAGATTACGGCGGTAACGGATCACCAGCAGACCCTGACGTGCCCGTACCGCAGACAGCACCGCAAACCCGCCGGCAGTGACATAACTCACCGACGGCGCCAGTGCCACAGACCAGGGGGCAACAAAACAAATGGCGGCTGCGGCGCCAGCCACAATCGCTGTATTCAATTCGACTGCTGGGCGCAGCAACGCTTCCATAACGTGGCGATTACTCATGGTCGATTGATTCCTTTTTCGCACCAACAGGGTTTACCGGCCAATAAATCCAGCAGGCGCTGACCACTGACCAGGTGAACGTGGGTATGGTTTCGCAGCAATGCCCGGCTGAGGTGGCCGGTACGGCCGGTATGAATAAAAAAACCCTCGCACCGAGATTTCAGCAGCAGCGCACCAAAGTCTTGGATGTGTGAGGGGGTGATGGTTCGGCCATAGCGTTTGGCCTGGATGAAGTAGGTCTTGCCCGCGATAATGATCTGACCGTCCAGACCACCGTCACCGCTGTATGAGGCATTGCGTTTGACCGGATGTCCCTGGCGTTCACAGGCCAGTAACAACAGCTCTTCAAAGACGTAGGGATTGATTTTGCGCAGATAGGCCAGACGCTGGCCATCTCCGCCCAGTTGCGGTAATCGCTCAAACACTCGTGCAGCTGTAGCCTGATAACGGCGGTGGCGGCGACGGCTGGCCGTCTCCCGGCCACGGCAGTTCAACCCCGCAATGACAGCAACAAACAGCCCAATCAGCACCGCCGTCAGCACAGGGTTCACCATCAACGCAGCGACTATGACGATGTGCTGTACCGACATCATGGCGTAACCTGTTGTGACAACCCGGTATCGGTGATCAACACCGGGTAATGCGCCAACTGCAGACGACGCGCCAGTTCACTGCCGGATGCGGGCGCCATCGGCACACCCGGTACCAGTTCACGCAGCACCTGCAGTGCAGGTTGGTTGCTGACATTCACAACAAGTCCCGCAGCATGTCGCGATTTGAGTTGTTCAGCGTTCACCTGCAGCCAGATGCGGCTGGCATCGTCATCACCCACAATAAACAGCGCGCCAATGCCGGGTAACTGCAGCGGTCTGTCAGCCACATCGCCGGGTGTCAGCTCTGGCGTTGCCACGGGCAACACTGCCGCCTCGGTATCAGCAGGAGATGCCGGCGCCGGCGGCACGACCGGAGACGATTGCGCCCCCTCCTGGCGGTTGACACCTTCAAAATACGGCGAAGCATCTTCACCACCGACATCGGCAATCACATTCAGGTTGGCCAGCGCCGCGGTGGTCACCAGACTCAGGCCGAACAGCAGAAAATTCACTTTTTTCATGATTATTGGCTCCGTGGTTCAATCCAGGTCAGCGCCGCCGTTTGTGCCGGTAACGCCGTGGGCATAGTGCTGGTCATCCGGATCGGGGCGGATGCCTTGCCGTTTAGGCGTGCCAGCTTGCCGCTCACGATGGATTTATACCGGGCAGCGGGCGCTCCGCCGGCAGGATGGTGATAACACCCGGCGGCAACCAGCCAGCTACCGGGGTTGCGGTCATAGCACTCCCGCAGGATGGCCGCGGCTGCGTTGAGGTTGGTGTACGGTTCAAACGCCGCCCAGGTCGACGTAAAGTGATGGCCGTTCCAGCCCAGATTGACCTGGGCAATCCCGACATCAATACGTTTGCGAGGATGTGTTTTCAAAAAATGCTGCAGTGCTTCCCAGGCCTGCAGACGGCTGGCGTAGCGGTACCCTTTGCCAGCCACGTTGATGGTCCAGGGCCAGGGGCGCTCCACATCCGGGGCCGGACCGGCGCCGCGGGTCACCGAGAGGATGCTTTTCGGCGCCATCGATGTCTCGGCCAACGCCACCGAATATAGGGATTCCGGAGGAACCCCGTGACGCAACGCCACCTCCCGATAACCGGAAGGTACCTGCTGGGTAGCAGCATGAACGGCTCCGCCCCCCCACAGAAGTGAGGAAGGCAAACAGGGGCAATAGCCTCCGGGTCAGAACGCGGCGAGTGTCCATCCGTTTTCCCCTTGTTGCAGCACCACCGGCATCAGGCCGTTGCCAAACTTCATCCAGCGGCCACCGTCATGATTGAGTGTGATTTGACGTACGCGTACCTTGTCGATGGGAATGTGATGTTCCCTAGCCCAGTCACGCAGCAGGCTGTCATTGCCCTTGCTGTCGACCAGGTAAATGTCGACCGGCCGGTTATCTGCCAGCACCGCCGCCAGTCGAGCATCACACTGACCGCAGTCCTTCGCTTTCACGAACAGCGCCAGTCGCCCGCCGGTGTCATGCGCGATACCCGCAGCGTTCCCCATGTTGACCGGCAACACACCGAGGCGCTGCCAGGCCGCATCCACCTCACGCTGGAACTTGAGTTCTTTCTCCGTGCGAACAAACTCCTGCTTCACCCATTGCTCGGCGTACTTTTTACGTTCGGCGTCGCTCTGAGCTTCAATGCCAAGGGCGGTTAATGGATCAAGCCCGGGGGATTGGGTCCCGCGGGGACCATCCATCAACTGCTGGTATCGCTGGTACTCTTCCCCACTAATGCCCCACTGCTTGCCCTGTTCAGCCGTCTTGTTGGCCTGGCTCTGCTGAAGCTGGCTCAGGGTAGACTGGCTGTTCTCGATGGCCGTCTGCTGCGCCGCCTGTGATAACGGAGTCAGTAGCATCAACGCGACCATGTTATATTTCAGTTTCATCACGCTCTCCTTATTGGGCGCTGACGGTCTGCAGACGGCCGTTCACACGAAACGTCGCCTGCCCGTAGCCGGCACTGACCAGGGTCCAGCTGGCGACTGACTCCCCTTCCCCGATTAACCGCACCTGCGACAAATCACTGAATCCCTGCGGCGCCACGGCAGCAAAGGCCGACGTCCCACGCTGCTCCACCCCGGTCAGCACGAATGGCGCTTTACGCGCCACACGGCGTACCGCATTACGCGGGGAGGATTTAATCGGCGTAGGTTTGTGCTTTGGGGTGATTTTGGCTGTCGCTGAAGGGGCTGCGGGTACGGACGTTGATGGCGCCACAGTCGGTGCAGGCTTTTCAGTTGCTGACTTTTTCATGGACTCAATGCTGTCTTTCAGCGCATTCAGCTCAACCTGTTGAGCCTGCAACTGCTGATCAAGTCTCTCTGGTAACCCATTGGTTAGCGTCAGCGCCCCAATCTGCCGCGTGAGCGAGTCCTGGCGTTCAGCCAGGCTTTTAAGCTGTTTGGCATGCGTCTGTACCACATCGGCCATAGAGTTCATGCCATCCTGCGGCGCCAGTGCTTTCTGTGCCTGCTCAAGCTGAGCAATACGCTGGTCGACATGGTTGATAGCCCCTGTACCGACGAGACCACCCACCAGAACGACAACGACGCCGGCCGTTGCCCCCCAAAAGGTCTTGCTGCGCAGCAACCCTTTTTTAGCCGGTGTCATCGGCACCATTTCGTCATTATGCTCTGTCATTTTTTCAACCACCCACCGGTTGCCGGCACCGCGTTAACGGCTTGAGGTGCAATGACAGTTGCAGCAGGACGTGCTGAAACCGGTGCTAAAATCGCCTTGCCCGGTGCCTCCACCACCGGCGGCAGCTGTGTCGCCGGCAACTGATACCCGTCACGCAAGCTGTGGCAGACAACACGTTGCACGTCGTCTACCTCGAGCTGCCACGCAGGGCCGGCCAACACTTGCAGGGCAGTACGCAAACGCATCGGCCCCAGTTGGTACTGCACCGCCGGCAACGCCTGGCGGTATAGCACGCCGTTTGCCGGTCCGGTCGCGCACAGGGAATACCCCGACTGGCGCAGCGCATAGCGCAACGCATCAGCAACCGTCGGTTTTACTGATGCCGGAATACGGATATCGATGATTTGCGAGAGCGGATCACGCTGAACGGCCGCCGGGTCAGTGCTGACCAATAAATAACGGTCGTAGCGCACCACCTCCGGCGCCTGCCCGTAGGCATCCGGGCTGACCGGCTGAACATTGCGATTGACGGTGACAGACGGCGTAACAGTGGAAATATCACGCTGCTGCAGAGGCTGCTGAGTAACGCACCCGGTCAGCATGAGTGCTGCCAGGGAAGAGACGAGAATTGTTTTTTTCATCCGGAAGGTTTCCTGTTCAGTGACTTCAGTGACAATTGACAGGTGTCACTGTGCGGTTACCGTCCGGGACGCTCAATTAACAACTCTTTATTGCTATTCAAAAAAAAACGCCAACCCGAAGGTCAGCGTTTAGTGTCAGATGACGAGGAACAACATCAGGATAATGAAGGGGTACGATTAATGCCTTTTGCTCCCATCAACAACCCTTCCGTACTTAGGTCCTCATCCAGATCTGGCCAGTGTATACCCATTCCAGCCCCGCAGAGTTCCCAGTTTTCCCGTTGCGCCGGCGTACCAGCCGCAAGCCGGGGATACCAGGCTAACGGTGCCGAAATAGTTCGGCCATCCATCAAATCAACCGACAAACGGTCATCATCGATGCGGACATTCACCAGACGCTGCAGTATGCGCAGTTCATGTGATGCAAATCCCACACTACGCGCAATACTGACATCATGTAACCATATTTTAGCGGTTGCATTGCCCTTATCAATATGGACATGCGCCGGTTCATTAGGTTCATGACTGTAAAAGTAAAAGCGAAAACCACCTACTCTAAGAATTGTCGGCATAATGTCTCCCGACAATCACAGAGCGTAAATGGCTGATTTTGCGATGCCGTAACCAAACCCAAGAAAAGGTATATCATCGTCAAAATCCATCGGCGCGGCATTTCCACCCGATTGAGCAGGCTGGGGTTGCTGAGCCGGCGTACCGCTGTGCGAAGGTTGCGGTTGCTGAGGTTTCCCCCAACTGCCCTGGCCTGATTGTGCGCCGTTGGCAGGTTGCGAACGCCCCCCCAACATCTGCAGAGTGCCGCCAATGTTGACGACGATTTCAGTGGTGTATTTTTCCACACCGGCCTGATCGGTCCATTTGCGTGTCTGCAGGGAGCCTTCAATGTAAACCTGCGAGCCCTTACGCAAATATTCACCGGCAATTTCGGCAAGCTTACCGAACAGCACGACACGGTGCCATTCAGTTTTTTCTTTCTGCTCACCGGTCGCCTTATCGCGCCAACTCTCTGAGGTCGCCAGGGTAATGTTAGCAACCGCACCACCTTTTGGCATGTAACGGACTTCCGGATCCTGGCCGAGATGACCGACAAGTATGACTTTGTTTACGCCGCGAGACGCCATAATCGAATCCTCATAGGGAATAGAATTAGAATGGGAAAACGCCCCGATAAATCGAGGCGTAGAGGGCGTTATCAGAAAGAGTTTTCCGCATATTGTTGCTGTGCGGAACCTTGCTGAGGCGGCGTAGAGTCGGATTTCTCAGCCTGGAAGACCTTCTCTTGACCGATCTTGATCCAATCGACCTTGATAAGACGGGCTTTGAGGCTGACGCGCTGTTCACCCGCATGTTCGCCGCTGTTGAGCGTGAAGATATCCGTTTTTAGATTGCTAAGCACAAAACCAATCAGGACCTTCTTGTCTTCATCAACCGACTTTTGACAGCGATTGATTCAGGCTGCTGGCTTCTTTACCGGCTACCGTCACATCGAAACGCGTATAACTGGCGTTATCGGTAGGACCGGAGAGTCCATTGACGACACAGCTGATAAAGGTGCCATTCGGGCCATTGACTTGACGAATGTTGCTGAGATACCCCATCCCTTTGATAGTCAGGTTGAAGTATTCAGTTTTGATGGATGCTTGCTGAGATTGGCTAGACATGATGTTTTCTCCAGGAGTGTAGATTCGGTGACGGAGAAATACACCTTCCCTAACGGGAAAAGTATTTCCCGTCGGGAGCCAGGTATGGGTATACGCCATAGCCTGACAGTCTGATCAGATTGAATAAGCCTTAATCGTTGCGCAAAGTCGCGTTCACTATCAACGATATCTACTCTCAAAGGCGGGCAGATGTACCACACAGTAAACTGTGTACTCCCTTTCAGGCTAAGGAAGTGTTCTTTTGTTACCACCCAAAGGCGATCCTCACAGGTAACGGGATCATTAGTGGCTGTCAATTAACAGCAGGGTCACCCGAAAGCGCTCATCACAGACCCACTGAGCATTAGTGGTTGTCCGAAGACAACAAGTAAGCCTGTTCATTTTTAATTCAGGTGCTGCTGCTGTCAACCTGGAATATCAATTTTGTGAATTGAGAAAACAAAAACGGCACAGTCAAAGACTGCGCCGCGGAGTTTGCACCATAACTGGTAGTAGATCTCATCTGACTTCGAGGAGGGGTAGTAGTCTCCTGGCGCGTTTTTCACGAAGTCGCATGCGCTTAATCAATCAACCTGAGTGTGGAGGCCATTGATACGGGCTGAAGCAGAATTGTCCATGCATTAAACTTTCCTGCCATCCGCAGCCACGGGGTGCTCTGCATCAAAGCCCGCCCACATTAGCAAAACTTTCTGTGATAAACATCAGACAATCTCTTACTCCGAGACGATTGCTTTATTTTTAGCCGGTGATTTTGCTTTATAGCGCTTAGCCTTACGCCCACTTTTTGCATCGATGTTAATGATGCCCTGGCAAGTGGGGTAATTACTGCAGCCCCAGAAGGCGCCACCACCTTTCTTCCCGGCACGCCGGCGCATCGTGCCGCTACAGGTCGGGCAAGGTGGGGAAGGTGGCGCGGTAAACTTCACGGCTTGCGCCTTTCCTTTCTCCACCAGATGCCCTGTCCACTGCGCCTGACGGCTCATGAATGTGTCGAGTGTCATCTGCCCTTGGGCAATCTCGTCCAGCGCCTGCTCCCACAACGCCGTCATCCCTGGATTGGTCAGTGCAGTCGGTAACGCATCAATCAGTTCGCCGGCGATCGGCGTGGAAAGTAGAAATTTGCCCTTCTTCTCCAGGTACCCACGTTTAAACAACGTATCCAGGATACCGGCGCGCGTCGCTTCAGTACCCAGCCCTGCGTTCTCTTTCAACACTTTCTTCAGTTGCGGGTCACTGACGAACGCCGCTGCATTTTTCATGGCGGCGATCAGTGTCCCGTCGGTGAAATGTCCTGGGGGCTTCGTCTGCAGCGTTTTGAGTTCAGCGCCGGCTACCGCGACGGTTTCACCTTTTACCAGGGCAGGCAGCCGAACATCATCCGTGTCAGCCTGTTCCTCTTTCGCCTCGCTCGCGTCATGCTGGAACAGCACTTTCCATCCTGCTACCGCTTCAACCTTGCCGCGGGTGCGGAACAGTTGCCCGCCGATATTGAATGTCGCTTCCGTGACATCCACTTCATGTAACGGCAGGAACTGTGCCAGGTAATGCTGACGGATCAGCTGATAGACCTTGAGCTCGTCGGCAGACAGCTTGCTCAGGTCGAACGGCTGTTTTGTTGGGATAATCCCGTGGTGCGCCGTGATTTTTTTGTCGTTCCAGATACGAGATACGAATGTCCTGTCGAGCCTAGCCACGCTTTCACTCTGCGTTGGGTCCGTGCGGGTAACAGCGCTCAGCACATCGGCAACCTCTTCCCGCATCGATGTCGGCAGATAGCCGCAATCCGTCCGGGGATACGTGGTGGCCTTGTGCGTCTCATACAGTGACTGTGCGATACTCAAGACTTGGTTGGCGCTCATCCCCCACTTGCGGGAGCAAGCCTGCTGCAGGGTGCCCAGGTCAAATGCCAACGGCGCGGACTCTTTCTTGCGTTCGGTCCCCACCTCAAGCACAACGGCATGAGCCGTTTGCTGACACAGCTGCACGACGGCCTTCGCCACATTCTGTTGAATACAGCGCTTCTCTTCATCACAGTAGTTGGCCGCAGGTACCCAGTTTGCCGGGAAGGCGATCCCACCTTTCTGCAGCGTGCCCCTGACTTGCCAGTACGGTTTGGAGATGAAGTTGGCAATATCGCGGTCGCGGTTCACGACCAACGCCAGCGTGGGAGTCTGCACCCGCCCGATCGACAACACCTCGCCGTATCCCTGCTCGCGGGCTTTGAGCGTGTAAAGCCGGGTCAGGTTCATCCCCGTCATCCAGTCAGCCCGTGATCGCGCCAGGCCAGCTTCATACAGGGGCGCGGTCTTCTCGCCAGGGAGTTTGTTCGCCAGGGCATGCCGAATACTGGCCTCGTCCAGCGCTGACAACCAGAGCCGCTGGACCGGGCCGGTAAAGTGGCAATGCTCTAGTAATTCCCGCGCGATCACTTCCCCTTCGCGGTCCGCATCGGTCGCAATCACCACAGAATCAACCTGCTTGAGCAGCCCGCGGATGACAGCGAACTGGTCGGCAGTGTCTTTTTTTACCGCCATTTTCCACTGGGTAGGGACAATAGGAAGAACGGACTCCCGCCAGGGACTGCCGAACTGCTCACCGTAGGTCTCCGGCTGGGCCTGTTCCAGCAGATGCCCTATAGCCCAGGTGACTATCACGCCGGCGCCCGCCAGGTAACCCTGCTTACGCTGCGTCGCCCCGAGAATGGCGCCGATATCTTTACCCTGGCTGGGTTTCTCGCACAGGTAGAGTTGCATCAGATACCCCCCGTCAGCCCAGCTGACCTTTAGCGACCTGCTGCAGCTGCGTCATCAAACGTCCGAGATAAGCATCGGTCAGGTGCGACGCATCCGGTGAGCTATACGTCACTTTCAGGCGACTGCTGGCGCCGGACTTGACCACTTCGAGCTCAAGGCGATCATTGCCTTTCCATTCCTGCCCCATCTTGTAATAACTGCCCTGGTTTGCTGACCAGACCGGGCGGGCTTCATCAATGGAGCTCGCGCTCCAGTCGCCGTGCTGATCACGCTGGCGCAGACTTTCCAGCTCTTCGGAAGAGATAAACTGATAATGGCTTTTCAGCCGCGCCGCCGCGGTATCAACATCCACCGGGAGCGTATACGTATGACGCACATCCTGCCGGGGCCCGGAAATACCGGCCCGGGTCATCCAGGGCATGCCGCCGTCGCTGGAACCACCGCTGCCACCGCTTGCCAGCGAATGAGCAGCGTCACTGATTTTTTGGTTCCATTCACCCAGCTCGGTGCCTGCACACCCCGTTAACAACAACGCGGTGCAGAGAACAGCCGGCATCAAAACAGACTTTACCTGTCGATTCATGCTCATGCTTTGGCTCCTTTTTTAGAAGAAGCGGAGGCTGTTAACACAGAAGTTTTATTAAGGGGCGGCGAAAAAGCGGAACGTGACGCTCCCGACATAATGTCGTCGTCAGGCATACCAAAACGAATGATCGCGTCCTTACCTGCGGGGGTTTCGAGACGAATATCATCACGAGTCACATTGACGGGACGATAGTGTTGGACGACACCGTAAACGCTACGGATCCAATGCCCACCCCGATCTAATAATGTGTCACGTTGCGAACGTGATATAAGCCCATAGTGCCAGGCCTGAAAGGCTTTCATTGCCAGTTGGTCATAGCCGACCAAGAGGAAAACGCAGCGATAACCCACCGGGGTGCGGCTAAATACACCAATATTTAAAGGAGACACAGAAGCAACATCTGAAAGAGAAATTTGAGCAGGGATGTTTGCCAGTGTTTTGTCCAGCTCGGCAACAGCCTGTTGAAGTAACTGCGTACCTTTATTTAAGGTCTCTTCCAGGGCGACCATCGCAGCATCGGCATAAGGGTTATCTTCCCCAGAAGCCTCATTGATCTGCCCTGCCCGAAGAATAAAACGGGGCATACTATAAATATCAGGGCGTCGCTTCCCCGACGTTTCAGGATCAGCGTTCTTGCTACGCCGCCCTTCCCATAAACGAATGGCATAGAGGGTATGAAGCTCTACGGTAAGAGTGGATTTTAGTGCACCAGCGCGTGTAACCGCCTGTTTTTGTTCGTTGTTCTTTGTTGATTCAACCATTAGAAGCATCCTTCCGGGATTGTGTGTGGCTTGAAATAGTCTCGGCAGACACCATTAGCAGCAATCCAAAACTCTTTTTCATTTCCAAAGGAAAAGTGATGACGTAAAGCATCGGTCACTTTTCAATCACTGTTGGCAGTGCCAACAGTGAGCGCTTTTTAACCAATCGAGCTCATACCTGAGAGAATCGAAAATTCTGGATACACTAGCCAGATCTTCAACTGTTTAGTTTTTAACCGGTACTGGCACTGCCAACAGTGTGCATTTTTTGAACACGAATACCCCTCCAGATTTATGACCTATTTTTTGCACGTGCCATTCCCAGACGTAACTTCGCAACAATGTCGCTGACATGCTCCCGCGAAGCCAGATGCTGGCGGGATGGTCCTGCTGGTTTTACGGGCGCCGCAGGGCAAGGTATTTGGCGTGGCGAAACAGGCCTGACAGGTTCTGGGAGTTTGGCACTCGCATACAGCTCACCGTTCCGGGCACGCTTGATCACCGCCAGCAGCCAGCCCGTGGGGTTATTCAGGCTGCCTTTGCCCATTGTCTGCTCAAGACTCTCCAGAACCTGGCGAGCAGCATCTGCAGGCAATGCCTTAAGCTGGACAGCTATCTGCCGCAAATCATCCGCCGCCATGCTGTGTTGCAGTTCAGCTGGCAACTCAGGTACGTACGTTGTTTTATTCACACTCTGTGTGAAAGAACGTACGTTACAGTTCGGTTTGGTTGATGCGCCGTAAGTGACTGATTTCAGCATGAGTTCGGAAAGCGAACTCGGTGGTTTGCCCCCCTGTTTTACACTGAGTTCGGACTCCGAACCCGGGGATTTTTTACTGAGTTCGACGTCCGAACTGGGGGAGTTTTCCTGTCGATGAGACACTCTGGCGGCCATCTGTTGCGGGGTTTGTGGTGAACCCAGCCGTTCAGCAATCGCCGCCATCTGGGAATGCTGATGACGCATTGTCGGGTCATGTTGAATATCGGACAGTACTGACCAGGCAGTCTGACTGACAGTGCGGTTCTTGTGCGCGCAACCCATGGCGACCGTATCCAGCCAGGTCGGATCCAACGTCTCCGCATCTCGGGCCGAGAGCGGCTCATCGTGTTGGGCATAGATATTGCCCTTCACCCGGCCCTTGTCGTCACGCACACGCCGGCACAAGCTGAGCCAGCCGGTCAGGCGTAACATCAAAAGCACGCGGCTGACGGTCTCGCGTGATGCCTTACCGTTAAACGGCGAGGCAAGTTGCAGCTGCAGCTCGTCATAGGTCGGAAACACGGCGCCCTGGTTCTGTTGTGCGTACAGACGGATCATTATCCACGCAGTTTTATCCAGCGGGGACAAACGGGTGTCCAGGAGCAACCGGCGGGGGATGGAATCATGCACATTGCCCATAAACAGCAGACCACTGCGTAGATTCGTAACATCGGGAGTCCCCGCATGCTTTTCGGCACCTATTCGTTCTGCCAGGCGGGCATTCATTTGTTCGAGCGTAAAGGTGATCAGGCTGTCATCAGGTGTTTTATTTATGCTCATCGATTTTGCGCATCCTTTTACGCTGTCCCCGCCCACAGGGCGAAGACATCAAGCGGTTGTTGTGCAGACATTGCTGCATCCGGCCTAACGGCACTCAGGCCTGTACCCGAGAATCAGGTACAGGGTGAGTGTCATCACTTCCACAGTTCGTTGTTGTAGCGCTCGTGGGTCAACAACTCCCAGTCATCACCACTGTTACGGCTAAGCAATCGCCAACTGGTACCGATATCAATCTTCATCCAGGCACGCCCGGGAGCGTGCTTGCCTTTGACATGAAGGTGCTTGTAGTTACGCTCCCCGCGGCGAAAACGCCTGACCTGCTCCTTCGCCTTTTTCTGGCAGGACGGTGGCGCGGAACGGGGAACCTGCAACCCAGGCATTAATATCACCGGCTTCATGCCAGCCTCCTTGCATTTCCTCCCGCCGTACCACGTGGCGTACGCACGGCCTGAATGGCTTTTCTGGCGGTAGCAGTCTGCGGAGCATCGAAGCTGCGGACGGCGTGCCAGACCGCCGTCAGAGAAACATCCATCTGCTCGGCAGCCAGCATCATGACGTCCAGTCCATCTGCACTGGAGACGTCATCGATGTCCGCTTTTTGCCACTGGCGCCACAATGCCGCGTTCTCGTCGTCGCTAAGCGCCGCACAACGCCCCTGGCGAATGTTGATACCCGTCATGCGCCGGCGGGCGGCAACTTCGACGGTAGAGAGGCCAAAATAGTGCTGCATCATTTCGATAGAGCCCCCCAACGCCAAAGCCCGGTCAATCCGCTGCATGCGCTGTTGTTCACGGCGTGCGTGTTGCAACATCAATGAGAAATTCTCGTGATGGATTTGAAAGGTCAGCACCGATACCGAGCTGTTCATCAGGTAATGGAGGTCTTCAATGGTCAGACCGTGCAGCAGTTGCATCTCTTCCGTGGTCAGCCCCAGGGACTCACAGCGGCGGATATAGCCTGATTTCAACTCCATCACCAACTGTGTGAGCAGGCTGTTCGTTGCCTGCGATAAGCTATTACTCATTGTCCTATTCCCCCCCAATCCTATGTGCGATGGCCACAGGCCCGTCACTCTGAACCCCTTGATGCAATCGGGCGTTCTGACCTGCCTCGTATCCACGTAAACGGGCAATATCATCACCGCGGCAGGCCTTCGGAGCGCGCGTCTTCAGCTCGCCCATCTTTTGATTTTCCAGCCAGGTCCCCATCAGGTCACATTCCTGTTCAGTCACGGTAAACGTCGTGATAACTCTCCGGACGCCGGCAACCCAGCCGGCACGAAACTGCTCTGCCCGTGCACGGCGCGTACTCATTTTCAGGCGCTTATTCTGGGTTTTCAGGTAGTCTGCAGTCGCATCTTTCAGCTGCCGGCTCAGCACATCAAACGCATAGGCAGCAACGGCCGGCCTCTCACTGAAGCCATAGAACGTCACATTGCGACGCTGGCCAGAAGGGGTATCCCGCCATGAAAAATACAAACGACATCCAAAGGCGCGGGCAATTGCCCACGCCAATCCAGACATCCATTCGGGCAGTTTTTGTTTCGCTTCGGAAGGAGCTCCCTGGCTCGGTGCCGTCTGGATAGATGACAGGCTGGCTTCCAGCTCGCTGATGCCGTATTTCTCCATCAGCTTTTGCGCCCGGGCTAACGCCAGCCCTGCCTCATGGGCATTGCTGTTGCTGCGGGCCAGTTCGAGGAGTTTGCGCACCAGTTTCACCAGGCGCACTTGTCGTTGTGAATGACTCATCAGACGGCCTCCCCGGTTACAGGTAAATCCCTCTGCAGTTCACGCAGCCGACGCAAAACGCGAATAAGACGCATCAATTTCACGGCATGAATATCGTCAAGCAAAGGCCAGTCAGCAGGATTCTCCGACCCGATGAGAGCTTCATTGAGCGAGCTGGTTCCGGCACCGTCCGGGTTATTGCCGGCAAGCGTAAGGAGTAACGCGGTGAAACGAGATGGACGCTCGGCAGCCAATGCGTAACCGGCAGACTGTAAGGCCGCTTTATCGGCTTTGATTTCAGCCTCGCAGCCCGCCACTTCGGCCAGTTCAAATGCCAACCGGAAGGTGATCACCTGCAGGTGCTCGATATCGTCCTGCAGAGCCGGAATAGCCCAAATTGAGGAGACCGGCTCAAGTCCTACCTCGGCAAACGGCACCTCTGCAGCAGGGGTTACACCTTGCTTTGGCTGTGTCTCAGTATTGCTATGAGGGGCAGTCGATTCATGAGTACCAGGCAGGGGATATTCATTGACGGTATCATTTTCACCGTCTAAAACCGTCTCAATGTCACCTGATAACACCGAAGAAGCACCGTATAAATCAGGTTGAGTTTCAATACGTGGTTCAGTTTGAGGGGTAGGCGTTTCCCCTTCCTGAGAGTCCTGTGATTCCTCATCAGCAGCACCTGTCGACTCATGCAGCGCACTGTCCAGCACCAAAGAAGCCCCACCTCCCCGCACGTCAGGTTCCGTTTGACCACTGGTATCTTCCTGTTGCAGTGCTGGCACCAGTTCGACAGTATTTCCCTTACCTGACAGCTCAGGCGCTAATGCCGGCGCAGGCTCACCGAGATGCTTACGCCGGTTTTGCTCTTTGGGATCGAGCTCCAGTAACCAGCGGTCATAATTGAGCAACGGGTGTGGCAATGCGTTGATAAGGGCACCGATCAACTCATCGCGAAACATATCCAGCGAGTAGATTTCGGCGTCATCAAATTGGTTGCAGACTTTGCCAAAGACACTATCAAACGGTTCTAGAACTTCGACAGTAACACTATGTTCCTGCCAGGTTTTCTCAGCTTCAGCTCGTAGTGCAAGCAAATGACGAATCTGGGGTGCCCCCAACCCCGATTTAAGAAGAGTTGGCATGAATGGGTACAGGTATTTCACCGTATCTTCCATACGACTGATACTGGAGAAATGTACCGGATATCCATCAGCCCCCATCAGACTTGAGAGCTCACGTAGAGAAACAGCTTTACCTAATGTTTCTTCATACAGTGCACGGGCATCCCGGATCCCCAGCGCTTTTTCGATAAATGCCAGATCACCGCGCTGTTCATTCTCGGCCAGATGGCCAAGAAGACAAGACAAACGGCCTGGCCACGGCTTGAAAACACAAGAAATACGGTAAAACCGCTCATCCCCTGTTTCTTGCCACAATTCCTGCAGGATTGAATAGCGAGTGTTGCCACCATCGCTAAAGAAATAACCCAATTCAGGTTGTTCAGGGTCAAGAGTAACTAATGGCACTGTTCTCAGGCCACGAACACGAATCCCCGCCTTGATTTCATCATATTCAGGGTTCCGGGAAATTCGCGGGTTATACGGCGATACGCTCAACTGGTCGAGAGTCAGCACCAACGGCATCTCACTTACTGGCAGTGCAGACATTGTCGAGGTTGATGCTTGAGTGCCGACAGCGGTTTTTCCCTGCTGGAGCAAAGCAGTGTTCAGATCAAGGAGCTTGGTTTTAGCACGCGCCATGGTTACGCCCTCCCCGAGTATTGGCCATACTGACCGTCGTGGAGGTCGCTGAACGCGGTGAATTGCCCTTCAAACTTGACTCGAACGGTACCCGTTGCCCCCTGCCGCTGCTTACCAATAATAATTTCTGCCGTGCCGGCATCATCAGAATCAGCGTAATAAACTTCATCACGGTAGATGAACGCGATCACATCCGCATCCTGCTCCAACGCACCGGAATCGCGCAGATCGCCATTGAACGGACGCTTATCCGCACGGCTCTCCAACTGACGGTTCAGCTGAGACAGCGCGACGACGGGACAGTCGAGTTCTTTGGCCAACGCTTTCAGGCTACGGGAAATTTCCGCAATTTCCTGGGTGCGGTTCTCCTGCCCTGGGCAACGCATCAACTGCAGGTAATCGACCATGATTAAACCCGGCTTACCGTACAAGCGAGTGTAGCGGCGAGCCCTGGAACGCAGCAGTGCGGGGGTCAAATATGATTCATCGTCAATAATCAGGCGGTTTTCCAATGGCAATAACCGTTCCAGCGCTTTGGAAATACGCGCCCAATCTTCATCATCCAACTGGCCACTGCGCAGACGTGAAAGTTCAACCCTTCCGTCTACAGCAATGAGACGTTGAAGCAGTTGCTCACGCGGCATTTCCAGACTGAAGAAGAATGCAGGTTTCTCCGTGCCACGAAGCGCGCCAGTGTAGGCGCCCAACGCAAAGGCGGTTTTCCCCATCGAAGGCCGTGCCGCAAGCAAAACCAAATCTCCGGGCTGCAAACCACACGTCATATCATCAAGCTGTGAGAAACCGGTCGGGGTGCCGGTGATACCATTGCCGCCATTCACCGTCTCCAGATAGGTCACAACATCATTCAACCCATCCGTCAGGCTGACATTCTGCTGTGACTGGGTTTGCTCAGAGATCTGAAACAATTGCTGCTCAGCCCGCTCGGTCAGGGCCGCAGACTCTGCGCGGGGATTGGCGGCATCAGCGCTCAATTCACGCCCGAGTTGCAACAGGCTGCGCAGACGACTGCGTTCAGCCACAATCTCGGCATAGGCGACAATATTGGCTGCACTCGGCGTGTTTTTAGATAATTCCGCCAGATAAGCAAAACCACCCACCTGTTCAAGCGCACCATTTTGCTCCAGTGATTCATGAAGCGTAATCAGATCAATCGGCTGTTGAACAGCCATCAGGCGAGCCATGGCCTGGAAAATTCGGCGATGAACCGCCAGATGAAAATCACGCTCGCCAACCAATGGGAGAACGTCATCCCACCGCTCGTTATCCAGCATCAAGCCGCCGAGAACGGCCTGCTCAGCATCGGAGGAATAAGGAATATTGGTTGTTGTCTGGTTCATAGCTGCACCTCCGACTTCCCGGCCAGTAGTGCATCAAAGTCTGATTTCCACTGAGGGAACAGTTCACAAGCCAGCATATGCATGGTGTCAGCAGCTGCCAGTGTAGATGTGCGAACTGTGGTCTTTTCAAGCCGATGAACAGGTTGACCGGAAGCATGCCCCATTTTGTAAATTTCCAGTTTGGGGATGATGGTGTCGAGAAGGGAGACATCGAAGGCATCTGCACGCAGATATTGGCCATTTGTGATGATACTGCGCAAACTTTCCAAAGTCTGCCAATCCAGATTTGTGTACTCCATGCAGTTGGTCAGGATACGGATACGAGGTAACGCGATGCCGTAGCAGGTCAGCGGCAATAATCCCTCCATCAACCCCAATGTGCCGCGCAGAAACTCACGGGTGTCCGGCAGTATAGGCTTGATAACCCCGACAGCGAATTCTGTGCTGGCCACCAGGATCAGTTCGAGCATCACAGACGCCGCACCTTTCGAATCAATGATGATGACGTCGTACTCGTTGAACAAAGGGTGCTGCAGAACATTCTTTAGACGCATCCGTCCATCTGGGGCATGCAACATGGCAGAAGATAAACGGTCGTGGGGATCGTTGGAAACGATGACATCGAGATTAGGGATAACAGAACGGGAGATGATTTGCTCGGGGTGATTGAGGTCGACCGTCTTCATCAACAGTTCATACAAACCGTTGGGGGCCTCATATTCCAGGGAAAAAATGCTGCTCGCGGTAGGTTGAGAGTGGTCGCCATCAATGAGGAGAGTCTTTTTACCAGCATCAGCTAGGAAGCCGGCAAGATTGGCACTTTGGGTAGATTTACCTTCGCCCCCTTTAGTTGAGACCATAGGGATAACACGAGGTTCTGGGTGGCTGACACCCATAGATGTGACTTTAGCTAATGTATGCATGTTTTACACTCGAATTTATCAATTCACGTGTAAACGGTTAAATTATATATCTTTTAACAATTTATCAACAAGCACAGGGATTGAAAATCCCCGTGTCCTTGGTTCGATTCCGAGTCCGGGCACCACTAATTCTGCATCAAAGCACGTTGGTTAGAGGTAAACCCTTTAACGGGCGGAACAAAGGAACTGGCAGGTTGATATCGCAGTGTTTTCCGAATTTGCACACTCGATATTAATAACTAGGTTCCTCTTAAAAAGGATGCCTGTGTGACAGCACAGGCGTCCTTTTCTCGATCACTGTTGATTTTCACAGCTTGTTAAAGTCATGTCAAGACGAGTCTGGCCTCACCTTCACGCGCTGGTATCACATCCATATACAGTGACAGCTCATTCTCTAACGCTTGCCCGGTAATCTTTAAATCCAATTCAACATATTCCATTGTTGTGCTGACGCTCCGATGCCCAAGCAAACCTTTAACCATTGCCAAATTACGATCGGGCGACTTCATCATTTCGGTAGCCAGGGTATGTCTAAATCGATGCGGACTAACCTTAAAACCACACTCTTTCGTCAGCCTGGTGAAGAATGAGCGAACAGGTTGGATTGCAGGCTCTGAGTCAACCTCACCGGATGAATTCAAAAATCGCGCCACATCGAACAGATAATCTGCCGGTTCGGCCCCCTGTGCTATCGCGCGATCAACAAGTATTCGCATCCGTTCACGGATAAAGCTCACGATAGGAACTAACCACTCGCGATGCGTTTTACTGCCTTCTTTACACAGCAACATCGAGTTTGCCTCCAGATCTACATCCATTAGTCGTATATGTAATAACTGGTTTTGCCGCATCCCAGTCGAACGCAAGACGTCTATGACAGTCCGCCAATACCACACAGGAAAGAGCGCACAAGGACGACATTTACCTACCCTTAACTTTTCGCGTTCTTCAAATTGTTCTAACGCCAGATTCACTTTAACCAACTGGTCACGGTTCAGAATTTTTTTACGCTTGCTACCCGGCGGCACTTGCGTTTCATTTAGCGGATTTTCCACTACGTTGAGCCATTTTTTCTTTATCCCCTGGTTGTAAATCGCACGTAAATGGCGAGCTTTGTTATTCCACGTACTTGTTGTTAACCCTCTCCCCAACATGTCCCTACGCCACAAAATCAGTTCTCGGTTCGTGACTTCATCCGGTAATGTCTCGTACCCGATAAATTTCCTAAAAACAGCAACCACTCTGCGATAGCTCCTTTCAGTTTCCGGGCGTAACGCCTTTGAGAAAAAATACTCTTCTAGCAAGGTGTCCCAATCCATAACACAAGATTTATGCATGATATCTCCCTAGTTTAAATAGAAATCTTGCGAACATGATGTAGTCACAAGACACGATTAATCCCTATCAAGGGATCACCAGAACCGGACTATCGTCCGGCAGGTTTTTCCCCCGATAGAGCAAACTTGCTTTAACGAGGTAACCTTTGGTTCGTTTAAACGCACCTGTGCGCTCTGATGTTTCATACAGGTGTGCAAAATAAAATCGTTTACCTTTGACTCGCCGATGTTTCTCCAGGCTTTCAAAATCCTCCTGAAGGTCCTCTCGTTGAGAGCCATCCTGGCCAGCCTGTTTCAGGTACAAATAAAAAATCCCAGGTACGGTGATGAAGACAAAACCAGAAACAAGATGAACCCGCGCGGCTACAGAGTTGATGAGGATCTCATTAGAATTGAGTCCATCAGCTAACCAATGCCAAAAGACTTCTCCGGGAGTTATGCTCCCATCACCTTGAATGCCCAGATTTTGCGATTGCGAGAGAGCGAAGTCAGTAGTTTGAGGGGCACAAAATCCGGTTATTGAATTTTCCGCCTCGGGAGCGATATCATCGATGGCGTCTGACTCCCGGTTTATTTCGGCAGCCTCAACTACCTGAGTCACTTCAGCTGTAAGCGCAGGGTTATCGGCAGGCATAGGGCCTTCATCTTCGTGAGGGGCGTCCCCGAACTCCTGTTTTGTCTGGTTCACCGGAGCAGACACCTCAACCGCCATTAATGACAACAGAGTCTGCATGTCCTCCTCGATGCCGACCACCGTTTCAGGCACCAGGCCCCTCTCAACCAAAGGTTGATCGTTTACCGGCATATCTAAGGCCGAGCTTAATAATACCTCCGTCGCTGACGCTGCATTTTCTTCGGGCTGATTTAATATCTCCGCCGGCAGTTGCTCCTCAACGATCGGAGGGTTGGTGTCGCTGACTGCACTTTGTAAATCAACCACGGGTACTGAAGAGGTGATCTTTTCTGTAGTTAGCACCACCGACGGTAAGACCATTGTCAATGAATCGGAGATGGATGCCGGAGAGGATGCTACGGACAGGCTATCGCCGCGCGCCAGCTTGACCGCCTCCTGGATAATCTCGTCTATCACAGGTAAAGCGCTGGGCTGTCGGGAAGCAACCGTCATCAACGAGTGTGTAGCCGCCGGCAGCGTTGTTAGCCAATCGATTACTTGTGCAGGCAGCAGACGGGCCGCAATCATCGCACTCTGACTTGTCGTCAATGTTGGGGCTGGCGGAATCGCACTGAAACGAAAGCGGTAAGGTTCACTGGGCACCGTCAGGCCGGGCAACCAGGTACGGCCACTTTGGAACTCCCCTTGCAGTTGGCTCAATAACGGCAGGTAGTGCCAAAGCGCAGCGTAAAACACCACGACATTCCATTGTACATTCTGGGCCGATTGTTCTTCAGGCGCGGCCCCTGGTGGCAGCATGTGCCCTTTGGCCAAGCGCACCGCATAGGTCGTCGTCTGCAGGGTGACATCAACCAACCCCCCTTCCCTGGCATATTCACCCAGAGGCGTAGCCGGCAACACCTGCATCAACGTCATGAGTTGCTTCAATGGCTGCAGATAGAAATGTTCATAGAGGTCTTTGGGAAGTGCGCAGTTTTCCCATAACTGCTGTAAACACTGCTTACGAGACGCCGTGCTCAAGAGCTGTTCTACTGATGCGGGTATATAATAGCCCGTAGGGCCCCGTGAGCCTGAAGTGATTGCCGATGGCTTTACCGGCATATCCCGTGCCCCGACAAGCAGCTCTTTGATAGCCTTCAGCATGCTACGCCTCCAGCGATAACATCACCCTCAATGATGGCGGCTTGTTCAGGTGTATCAGAATAAGGCATTAGCAGCACTCCGTTGAATCATGACCGGCGCTATGCTGCCTAGGTCAATACGGTACACACCACAGGAAAATCTTTTCGCAACAGAAAAGGTTTTCACTGGGCTGTCATACATGCATGCTGCTTGCGTCTGGTAAAAAGATCCTATGGATAGTAAGTAGAAGCCGTGACTCTCGAAAAAATATCAGGAATCTATATTTTTTTAATTTTTATAGGAATGGTGAATTTACCATTAGGCCACACCATCTATTTCTCAATTTATTACTATCAATTCATTTTATTTCACCTGGGGATTATATTACATTATGCATTATGACCTTTTCCAAAACTAAGTATTGAGAGATTCCCTAGTGTTACATGTTTTAAATACCTTGCCATTTACTTAAATTAATCCGGCCACAGTAATACCACAAGGCATTACGATGATTATTTATAGTTTTTTAATTAACAACGCGTTGGAGTAGAGTAATATTAATTTTGTTAACGTGTCAAAAAGAAGGATTTAAGATCCTATGAGAAGTCATAGGAAAAAACCAAGAAACCCACGATAACTATTTGAAAAAAATCTGAAAAGGGAATGTATCCTGATATCCTAGCTTAATGCACTTATCTATAAGTTGAACACTTGAACTCACATTGAACTTGACTTTCAGGTTTCTCATGCAGTAGTCATAATTAGCAAGATTAATATTCAAAAGCTCTGATATTTGTTTTCTTTTCAATCCTTTAAGTAGAAAAAACAGTAACCTAGCCTCATTGGAGCTAAGTTTTACATCTTTGTATGATGATATTTTTAACACTTTTGACACACCGGTAACATTATGAAAATCAATATGACCATTCATAATAATGGCAGTTGCTGTAGTCCCGGCGGGAAATCCATTCTTATCATATATAACTTGTTTAGAAGTATGTAAAAATGCATGAACGACCCCTGGGAGTGGTTCAAGAACATTGTAAACCTCACCTGCAAGGATCGCTTTCTCATGATCCCTATAAATATCGCCTCTTTCAGCCCAAGGCATATCTGAATCATCAAGAGTCGGTAACCTATACGGATCCACACCAGAGAACCGGCTAAATAACAGGTTAGATGCAACAAAGCGGTGACTGAGATCCTTAACAAGGGTTATCCCGGCGCAGGCAGGTATTACAGGGTTATCAATATAATACTCAATGGTTGGTGCGTTCTTTTCATCCAAAAGTGAAAACTGTCTATTGTCTATCTTGGTCATGGAAGTCCTCCCATGGACTTTAGGGCCTTGACTGTAAAGCGAAAGCATAATCCTTCACTTTCACTCTATAATTAGCATATTTCTGCAACCTAAAAACCCTCTCGTTTTATTAATATAATGTAACAATATCTTTCATTATTATTTTACGTATTAAAACCGCGCCCCATTATAACTACATCGCAGCTAAAAATAGGATATTTCATTTCCGTTGCCTGAATGCCAATCTATACTTGGATCGGTATTTTACAGTCCATGGAGATTCAGGATGTCTAAGAAACAAACCGTCATAATTACTGGCGCGCTTAGCGGCATTGGAGAAGAATGTGCCCGTAAGTTCAGTCAAGTGGGATATAACGTAGTCATTTCAGGACGTAATGAGCAAAAAGGTCGGGAATTAGAAACCGAACTTCGTCAAATGAGTCCTGATGTTCACTTTTTTTTATCTGATGTCGTATTTGAGAATCAGGTTTCAGAATTAATTAAGTACACGCAGAAAGTCTTTGGGAAAATTGATGTGTTGCTTAATGTTGCTGGTACAGAGGGGCTGCCTACCCCGCATGACAGAACCACCGTCGAAGACTTCCGCCATGTATTTGATACCAATGTGCTGGGAACCCAGCTTGTGATGAAACATGTTCTGCCAGTTATGAGCAAACAGGGGTCAGGCAGCCTGATTAATTTCTCGTCACAAGCCGGGCAAGTCGGTATTCCTGGTGGCAGCGTCTATTCAGCAAGTAAACATGCAGTTAACGGATTAACGCGCTCCGCCGCACTTGAAGTTGCCGCTGACGGGGTACGGGTTAACGCCATTGCGCCAGGGCCAGTAGCAACAGCAATGTTTGACCGGTTTGTAGGAAACGATCCGATAGCGAAGGAACAATTTCTCAGTAAAATGCCTACCGGGCGTATCGTTACAACCGAGGAGATTGCTGCAACGGCACTATTCCTGGCTTCGGATAATGCCCGCTCTATCATTGGCCAAATTATCACGGTTGACGGTGGCTATTCTGTAGGTTAATACCCGAATAAACCCACTGAATGAAGTTGTCGATATTAGCTCGGGTAAATATAAGGGTCTCTGAAATGAGGCCCTTCTGTTATCTACTGATTCAATAAGCCAATGTTGATGACACGTTTTCCAACCAATGCATCGGTGTACATATCACCGAACGACGTTAATTCGTCAAAGCGTTTCCCAGCACAATTTCTCCACTCGTAGTGGGGAAACTTCCCCACGGCAAAAAAAAGACCACCGAACATCGGTGGCCATAGGTTGACGTGCTAACAAAAGTCGGCGATTAGCCATCTGCTGAATTGGATGACAACGGCACTGAATCCTTGTCTGCATAAGTCAGGTAAATCACTTCACTTTCAGTGGCTTCTGTCGATATTCGTCCACCGTCAACATGCTCGCCACGATCGTAGCGGTCATAGCCACTGCGTTGCGCATCAGCCATATACCAGGAATGTTCCACCTGGCAACTGAACTGTTCAGACAGCATCCCGATAACCTCGCCTGCAGGTGGGTACCATGGTGAGTCAAAGTGCACTGTCAATGTGTTGATACCGTCTCGCACACACCCAACATTGTGACCAGACGGCCATTCGACCCCGTACTGGCGACCGTAAAGCTCCGCAGTTGTCGGGACGTCACGCAACAGGCTACCAGCCCCATTCAGTTCCGTCGCCAGCCGCGTTGGGATCAACAGCAACATATCGCACGGGGCGGTGTACTCGGGCATAATACCCAGACGCTCCCAGCAGTTACCAACATCGATATCCGGCCCCAAACCAACGAGCCCGAACCAGTCTGCATATTGCCGGACAAGCACGTCAGCAATCCGTTCTTTCGCCACGACCGGGATGTTCTCCCATTTAACGGCATCGATACCGGACTGACGGTAGAGACGTTCGATTAATCGAAGATTCTCCCCTGTCAACGGCACATCAGCTTTCAACAAACCGAACCATTGTTCAAAAGCCAGGTTCTGTGTCGACGCAACCCCCGGATGGGCCAGCAGCCCCGGATACGGGATGTATACACCGGGTTTTACCGTGGCCGGTTTGAGTATGCTGGCACACCCTGCCAGGAACAGTCTGCAGCTCTGTTGAATAGCATGACGGTAGTCAGGCACAACATGGCCATTCACCCATTGCTGCAGCTCATCCACAAACACAGATTGGCCAGTGATTACTAAACGGTTATTACACCAGTTCGACATGCTAGTTCTCCTCTTCTTACAAGAAAAAGAGAGAGCTTTCCCCAGCGGGGGAAAGTCTCCCCCGATGGGTTAGGTGTTACATCATGATGGTCAGGACAAGGGTACTGGCCTGCCGTTAGAGTTCATGCTCACCGATCACGACCAGTTCTTCCTCCTGGCGCAGATAGGGTGATGATGAGGTAAAGGGATTGGCGCCCAGGCGTACCAGGTGGTATTTATCCACCAGGTTGTTGATCGCCTCAAACGGCCGCACACCCGCTTCCTGTAAAGCCATCACGCACTCCGTTTCACACAGATCGGTATCGTTTAACGCCAGGCCAAAGTATTTGGCTAGCAACCTGCCGGCAATGATCTGCCAATAGCACTATTCAATAGTCATCATCTGACTCCTCATGCCGCAACGGCGGTATCGGTAGTCACCGGTTCCGCCAGGGGCTTCAGCAAAAACTCTGACGCCTCGCGGGCCTGTTTGGCCGCACGAAACAGCGCGCGTTTATCTTCACGCAATACCTTGAGCCAGTGTTCGAGGTAGCTGTCGTGCTGAACGTCGCCAAAGACGCCAAGCTGTGCGCACATAAAAGCACTGCCCAGCTCCGCCACCAGTTCTTCGAACGCGTATACCGGGTCACCAAACGCCCGGGAGGAAGACGTGATCCCCTCCCGGTTGAGCCGTGTTGCATGACCGGAGCTGTGCACCAGTTCATGCAATAACGTCGACCAGTAATCCGCCTCGGTTCGAAATTGCTGAACCTGCGGCAAGACAATCTGGTCGCGGATCGGGGAGTAAAATGCCCGGTCCTGATAAACCTGTTCAAGCCGAACGCCACAGGCATCAACGAGGGTGCTGACCTGAGCCTGCGTTTTCGCATCAACCGACGCGTTATCCTCTTTCGGTTCCTCTGCCAGCGTAACGCCAACAACGGTTTCCGGGAGGTTGTCGCACTGGGCTACGTTAAACAGGTACAGCGGCTTCAGCATGGGTATTCGCGTTTTCAGAGGGTTCCCGTCCTCGTCAAACAACTGCCGACCGTCAGCATCCTCCACCTGCTTGTCCCAGGGTTTGAATACCACGGCCAGGGTCGCGGTTTCGCCGGCACGCACATGGCCGCCGACGGCTTCCGCCTGCTTGTAGGTGAGCCAGCGATTGGAGTGAAATCCCCTTTCGTCCGCGGCCATCCACAACAGCAGCACATTCACGCCGCTGTAGTAGTAACCGGTCGTGCCGTTCTGCGGCATGATGGCTGTCGACGCGCCGCGGGCCTTGTCGGTCCGCCAGGGTTTGCGCCAGGGCAAGGTTCCCGTCTCAATGGCGGCAATGATTTTGTCCGTCACCTGTTGATACAAATCGGGACGTTCTCGACGGGCTTTTGCCGGCCGACGTGATGATGTTTTTTTCATGGAGTGCTCCTCGTAAAAAAGGCGCATTCCTCCCCTGGCGGCGAAGAATACGCCCCAGGGGACAGAAAAGTAGTTAGAAAGCGGGGTAACGCAGCGCCCCTTTCGGATTAACGGAGTCAATATGCTGTTTCAGCCGTTCGAACATGGCCAGATAGTCTTCCCGATCGACGGGCTTTGCCCGCTTGCAATCGGTATGGCAGGCAGTGGCCAGCAGGTTGATGGCCCGTTCACGCCAGCTTTTAAACTCATCTTGGCTGACACAGACCGAGTAATGAACCTCGGCCAGCTGTAGCATGCGGGCGGTCATACGGCGGTAGTCGGCGACACAAACCCAGTTAACTGCTGCGACGTGCATATAGACCGTCTCGGGTAACAGGTGGATCCAGAGTTCATGCCCTTGCGACAGTATTCGTTCGATGCAACGGTCGGTCAGCACCAGTTCCTCGCCAAAGTCATCGCCGCCGACAAGCTGCCGGGACGTCTCATACCAGGCATCATCCTTTTGAGGATGGCAACCGTCGGCATACGCCAGGTGTTTAATACGCCCTGTGGCGTTTCGCTCACCCACGGCCGGCATCAGATAAACGCCGTCGTCTTTGGCTAATACCAGCGCACACTGATTGGCACGGATTTCAGCGACGACAGCGCGCAGTTCTGCAGGGTCAAAATGCAACATGGTAAGTCTCCTGTGTTCTGGAGACGGACTTCCCAGGGAGGGGAAGACCCCTCCAGGGAATATCAGTTAGATCGTTGAAGTCCTGTTGTGCTCAACAAAACCGGTAGTGCGTACTACATGGATGAGATCAGGTTCACTTGTTCCTGTTCAATCTCTGCGTCATTACACCCTTCATCAAAGCAGCTTTTCCATACTGCCGGATCGATATCGGCCCCGAGTGTATGCAGTGCGTTAATAAGAGGCTCACAGGCTGAGCTGTCGAAACGTCCCCCATACCAGGCAAAACCAAAACGGTAGGCGGCATTAGCCACCCCACATTGGTTAAGCGAGAAGGCTTCCCCCTCGCCCTTTTCATTACCCGTATCGAGACGCATCAGCGCGCGTACCGCCAACAAATGCCCTTCCAGATTAGCCAGATCGCACAAATCCTGAGTAAGTGACTGAGGCGCAGTTGTTAAAAAGGCTACGTTCATATTCACGATAAATCCTCCAGAAATAATGAAGAGGGATTTATCCCCCGGACGGGAATAAATCCCCGTCAGGGTGTGTTACTGCCTACCGTTTACGCCGGCGGCACGCATACCAAGTGTTTTACACCGTAATTATAACGATGACGCAGACAGACAAACTGCTTTGCAAACTGTTCAGCTAATTGGAGCTCTGGCTGATAAGGCCACAGTGAAAGTACAGACATGGTGTTTCTCCTGTAAAAAAGGGAAACACCGATCCCAGGGGAAAGGTATTCCCTGGGAAACTGATGGTCATAAAATTGGCGGCGTCCCAACGCATGCGCTGCCCAGAACACTGTTCATGGTGTCAGTCCTAATAGAAAGACGAATAACACCAGCCCTGACGGGGTAGGTTTTCCGTCAGGATAGATAATTGCAGAGATTGGGAACTGTGCCCGGAAGTGAAATGCTGAAGGAACCTTCATCACCGTTAAGTGATCTCCGTTCTCAAAGGCTAAACGGAGTTCCCGCCACATGGGCTGCCTCTTTCAGGCTACGAGGCTATTTGCAGTCACCCAAAGGCGTTTCTCACAGACCACTGAAACTTTGGTTGGCACTCACCCGAAGGCGCTTCTCACAGAGTGCTGAAGCATTAGCTGGTTGTCCAAGGACAACAAGTAAGCCTCTTCATCTTCGAATCAAAAGGGAGCTATGTCAACCACAGGAGACTTAAAATGCTGCTAGTATCGTTCCCCCCGTACACCTTCCGGCACAACTACGTGATGCACATATTGTATGCTGGCATTCCGCTCGAGGTGCTGCAGTCACTAATGAGACATTAATCGATGAGTTCCACGGAAATGTATACGCAGGTGTTTGCGCTGAATGTGGCGGCACGGCACCGGGTGCAGCTCTCGATGCCGGAAACGGAGGCGATGCTTAAAGGTCGGCGCTGAATGGTCGATAGGTGAAAACAGGCAGGCCGGTCAAATGACCGGCCTTTTTTCCCCTGGTGCTTTCTGGCGTACTGCATTGTAGTGTCTCTGGTGTTTAGTAACTCTAAACAAATATGATGTTAAGTGATGCTAAACATGTTGTCAATCCTTTCTACGACGGCAGACCATGGTTCCCCAACGACTGAAAAGCGCCCGCCAACGGGCCGGACTGACACAGGAAAAACTGGGCGTACTGGCGGGTATTGATGAAGCCACCGCCCGTTCGCGGATCTCCCAGTATGAAAGTGGCACCTACACGCCGACCTTTACAACAATGTGCGCGCTGGCACGTGTTCTTGATGTACCTGAGTGTTATTTTTATATATTGGATGATCTTTTTTCAGAAAAAGTTCTTCGTTTACATCAAGAGTCATTGGAATAATTTATGGGGTTTTATCAGTCATGGGTACTTCCAATTCCACCCACATTAATAACCCCCACCGGAGTGGGTGGTTTATAAAAAATTTACTTACTGTTCGTAGAAAGCAAAAAGGGACGATTTTAGAGGTCGCAGCCCTGTGAGCGCTGCGACCGTATTAATTATTCAATATCACCTTTGAAATACACTTGTTTGATATAACGCCCCCGTCCATCACCATGCCCCAAATCCATCGATACGAGAGCTTCAGCCTCTTCTCTACTCATTCCAGTATTCACATGATGTTTAACAGCATCGCGTGAATAAGCGTAACGTAAACTATGAGGTGCATCTTTTCCTGTCATTCCGGCCTCACGGACAACATTCCGATATCGTTCTATTGCTGTATGTAATGAAGGTTTGTCAATTAACTTTCCGTTATGGTCATCACAATATTTGATCGCCATATCTAAAACAGACAATACCTTCTCGCGATTAAAAATGGTCGTATCACGAGAGCGGCCTCCTTTCGTGCCAAAAACAACCCGAACACGATCATTCCCGTTAATTAAAGCCTGTCGCCATGTTTTTAATGACTTTGCTGACTGAACAGTTTCCTCCGTCCGCAAACCTAAATAACGCGATAACTGAACGCCCAAGGCAACCCCCAGATCTTTTTTTATGATGTTATTTATGATGGCTATTAATTTCTCATCCGAAATAGGCGCCTTTGTCCCATCACGGTTAGCACCTGAAATCCCTAAAGCCAGGTTGCTCAATTTATCATGATTAGGATCTGCAAGTTTATTCCGGCCAGCAACTGACATGATTGAACGCACAGCAGACATCTCGTTTTGCAATGTGCGGAGCGATATATTCTCAGCCTGCCGACTATGAATGTATTTTTCGATATGCGTCGTTTTGATGTGTTTAACATCCCGAATTTGGATATTTAATTTCGCAATACGCTCAGAAAAACGTTCAGCGATTCTCGAACGGTCAGCGACGGTTTTAAAACTTCCCCGTCCCTGCCGGGCGATCGTAACCAGCTGCTTGCTGAGCTTTGACATAGATTCTCCTCCCGCGGCATACACAACCCTCTGCTTTCACAAAGCAGACGGATCTGTATCCCGAAAATTTCAACCCCGACGACACGGTTACTTTTGCGCTTCCTGCGTCTCGACTGGCATCTGTGCATCGGGGCGGCGAAATGTTGAGTTATTTCGAAGCTCCCCAAGTCTCTGACCTGTTCGCGGCTTACGCCGGGCTGACGTTCGTCAGTCTGCTTCCACACACTACTGTTAGTAGTGTCGCCATCGATACCGAGTCGATTTCCTCCTTTTAGATAGTGAAACGTTCAAAACGGTGTTTTCCGTTGTAATTACGTTGAGGTGAATGAGTGTTTAAAACCGTACTGACACGGACTACGTGTTGGTCAGAGGGTAGTAAAACGTTGAAGGCCGCGTCATACGTGGGTTGAGACGTTATGCGCTACGCGCGTCACTTGGTAGTGTCTTCGTCACTTCACAAGTGACGCGCGCTCCTCTGCTCCTCATGAGACTCACGTAAGCGGCCAAATGTACCAAATGGCCTTATACGTGCGTTCAAAGTCGCATCGTCAGCAACACGTCGTAAAAGATAAAAAAATCAAAACGTTGAAGCATAAAATCTCGCCTTGGCGAGCTTTATAGCTGAAAGACGTAATACATACGTTATTGGTGAAAGGAACCTTACCAAGACTGGCGCGGTTGAGTCGCTAATGAACCTTCATCACTGTCGTGATCTCCGCTCTCAAAGGGTAAACGGAGGTACCGCCACATGGGCATCCTCTTCCAGGCGACGAGGATATTGTGACCACCCGAAGGCGTTTCTCACAGGTCACATGAAACATTGGATAGCGCTCACCCGAAGGCGCCTCTCACAGAGTGCTGAGACATTGGATGGTCGTCCAAGGACGACGGTACAACACGGACAGGTTAAATGATTTGACCGAATGTCGTCAAATCGCTGAGCACGTTTATCGTCTAATGATCGCCGGGAAAGACCGGCATCAAATCTAAGTCATTACCTTATCACCGGGTCCCTCACGTACCATCCAAGAGCTTTCTGAAAATTTGTTTTGCTTATTTTGTTTTAAATTCTTCTGGGTTAACCTGTTCTTTCTACGGTGAATCCCCCTAGCGGAGGGGCGAATCAGCAAGTTAAGTCAATGCTTAAAAGACGTGGGTCAAGGATGCTGGCCAAAGGCTCATCGGGAGGCACCCGACACTGTAGTTCCAAATCATCAGGTGGGCTCATTTGATTTTTCACGCAATATCAATCCCTATCCGAAGGGGGAGATATGTTCCCATCAATGTAACGTGACCGTCGGGAAAGACCGACAATCTTAGGAGTGCAATAGATATATTGCACATGGTACGGTACAACTAGGGTTAATTGCTGACCGCCGGGAAAGACCGGAAATTAATTCAAGCCCTGCCTGCAATGGCAGGGCTTTTTTAATGGGAAAAACGAACGGCCTAAAAATAGGAGTAACAAGACCGCTCAACTTCGCATGCTCATTCTAAAAAATAAAAAAACCCTGGTACGACAGAATCATCTCAGGGTTAAAAGGGTTCACTGCATATTTATATTGGTTCAATACCAATACTGCAAACAGTTTAATTAATTATATTTCATGTTAACAATGTTTTTTTAATTTTCGTTATAAAAAATATTTTATATCGCAACATTAGAGCATTCCCTCATCTAATTGTCGCAGTATCGAGGGGCTTTAGTCCAGCATTCTGCCCTTAGTGGACAGTAGTAGATGAGTTATGCAGGAGTTACAATGTACATTGACAAAATCAACGATAGACGATTTAAAAATCCTTCATAAAAATCATTTCGACCTTAGAAAATCATCGTCATTGAAATTTTTATATATTATTAAATATAAAGTCGTCATGAATAGCTATCAAAACAAACCATTTCAATCTTAAATTTTAAAATCAAAAAAAATAAACCCACACAAACACTATTGACCTGATAAGAATTGGTTCATAAAATTAAAAATGTGCTCATGAAGAGCCACACCCCCTAACAAAGGAGAATATAAAATGAGTATAAGCGATCACGAATACGTTAATTTTTCTGAAGACCACGAACTAAACTACCATTTACGAGACGTTAACAAGCAACAAAGTGAAGTTAACCGCAATATGTTGCGAGTGATGGGTGTGGAATTAAAAGGGCAGTTGAAAGTTTATTTTGTTACGCATGCCCAGTTCCGTGCTTACATCAACACCCAACTGCACCGCTTGAGCTAACAAAATTGAATTTTAAAGTGGTTATGGCGATCTAATGATCGCCATTTTTCACATTTGCTAATACTATCACACCGATATGTCCGCCTTTTATTATCGGCCAGATGCGAAATCAATCCTGTTTGCAAATCATCGGTTGCTCAAAAGGCAAGTAGACAATATATTCAAAACTATCGACCTTCTTTATTTTAATCTTTAATTCATCATATTTAAATATCTTAACCATAGTGGAAACCTCAGGATCTCGCTTATCCAGATATAAGGTGTAATACTGCCCATTCTGTTCATAGGCAAAGTGAAACGTGCTATCAACAAATTTCGGTGGCGAGTTAGGACAAGTATAAGTCCCTAAAACCATATAATACCCGAGACCATTGTCCTGCATAGAGAGAAAAATATCAAAATCACTGTACCCTCTATCACAGATATTAACTGTCATGTTGATATGCATCTTAGCTCGGCATTCAAAACCACCACTATTCACCTCACTTTTCCACCACAGATAGGCAAAAAAAATCGCTAATATCCCTAACAGGAAAAGTATAAAATTTCTGTTTTTATTTTTCATAATATTGAAAGTGGTAGTTTTCACAAGGGATTTTATTTTTATATGGGCAATAGATAAGTGATTTACTGACGAAATCTCGCCCTAACACATCCAGCATTTCTTCGCTAAAGTAATAGACATTGGCTTTAAGCTTGCAATTCAATTTTTCTTTGATCGCAATATCCTTGATATTATTAATATCTTCTTGCCCAACAGCACTATCAATTTTATCGTCGAGAAGATAGAAGTTACAGTTATCCATACTAAAAATTTCCGTTCGGATAAGCTTTAACCTTACATAATTATAAGCGCTGGGTGAGACGATCATCAATATGGCCGTAACAAGAAGCGCAATCGCTTTTACCTTGAGTGACGAACTATGGCTACGCGAGGGCGGCTCCACAACTGTTTCATTATAAGCAGGCAATGGTGCTAACAATGCATTTTCAACCACTGGTTGATTACCTTTAACATCCTCACCTTGGGTAACCAATATAATGTCGGCATCAAATATAAACCCATGCTTAGGGATGGTGGTGATGAGCCCGACAAGACCACATTGTTCCAAGGCCTTTCTCAACATAGAGACGTAGTTGTTTAAGTTATTGCTCGAAGCGCTTAACCCCCTCTTCTCCCACAGCTCACTTAAAATGTCATCTCTGCGCAAAGAAACATGATTGTTATTAATAAACAATAACAAAAGCTCATTGGCCACCCTAGTCAAAGTGATCATATCCACAGTGTTATCAGGGCAAAATAATGTCCCATCTGAGGAGTTGTACTTTACAACCCCGTTAATAATAAACTCCATAATGCACCTAGTATCTAAATATATTTCATTATATATACTTTCCCTTTCCCCGCAAGGTGATGCAAAACCGGTAAAAAATGCAGTTACCTTTCCTCTTCGACTAAAAATCAAACTGAATTTTAAAAGAAATTCGTTATCAACCACGAAGTTTGAACCCTTACTGGCCTTAAGACATAGAACCCAACCCAAAAAATAAAGAATATAAACCTATTATATAAAAAACAAAAGAATAAAAATCTATAAATACTCATGATTGCATTATATATGACCAGCAACCCTATCTCAATGTTAGGATTACTCTCAACACACCAACAGAGGAAACCCTAGCCAGAGAAAAAAACCGACAACGCAAAGCACAGCGGCGGTGGTAGATCGCTCTACCCTGGCCCTGGCGCGACACAAAAAATCAAAAAACATATTTGGGAATCGCTTCCCAGGGTCACCTTTTACGCCAGAAAAATATTATGAACTGTCATTTTACCCATAAAGTATTTTTTGAAAACGACGCTATTTCTTTAGTAAATAACAGATTACTACTCAAAGCTAACGACAGAAAAGTCGTATTGAGTAAAAATCAGATGAAATTATTTATTTGCTTGATAAATGAAGTGAATGATAAAAATTATATCATTGCGGAAATTTGGCCTGGAACAAAAGCAAAATCTAAAGAGAATAACTATACTCAATTATTATTTCAAACCAAAGCCGTGTTGGCGAGAGGAGGGTTTCCGGAGGATACCATCATCACCATGCCGAAATATGGCATATGTTTAAACATGAACCTATTGAAACCTGTACCTAAAGATGAATATCAAAAGGAAGGGTCGTTTAGCGATCAAGGGATGTTCAACTACGATATACGCACCTGAAGAATATTAAAAGCCAGTCGCTTGAGTCCTTTGTGAAAACAATCGCTGGTTTAATTTATTCCAGGCCTGAGTGCTATCTGCAAGATAACCCAGGCCTGGTTTCATCAAACATTCTTCGCACACCTTAAAAGACCAATAAAAAATATATTACTCTCCAAATGTGCAGTCATTAAGAACGACTAATAGGTGCGCAATGACCCCCAGGTACCGGCAACCAGTTTTGATAACCGCCACTCTCATCCTCGCCCCAGTACAAACCTATAAGCGTACAGATGCCGCTGGTAGATAAGCGTTCCACCGGTTCAGGGTATTTAAAAGCAGTCTCTGTGCCATGCTGGTAACGCCAAACTGAGTATGCATCCTCCCAACTTACACCGCGGTTAATAGTGACAAAACCGTAGCGGGGGTAAAATTTACCGTCATTCACCGTACCCACAGCTAGCGCACAATCCAACACCGCCGTACAACTAACATGGGTGGCAGAGTCGTTTTGCTCTCGCCAGAGAACATGGCCGGAAACATAGTTCCATTTTTTCCCCGCCCAATTACCTGCCTGCTCGCTGGTGTCAGTCGCCGTAACCGATACCTCTGCGTAAACGGGTGCCATGTTCATGCCCGTCAAAATAATCAAGTTTAGTATTTGCTTTTGCATATTCAGCATACACATCAAAATCAAAAAACGATTAAAGTACAAGTCTACATCAGCAAAGCCACCAGCAGCAAAAATAGTTTTTGTTAGAGCCTATCCCAGTAGGCGTTATTGTCGGATACGAGCAGCGCGGAAAAAACCGCTGCGTACACGGAGTACGTGAGAGTTTTGAGCACCGACCAGGTACCAAATAGCAAGTAAAATAACCGAATGGGATTGGCTCTTAGTGCTACCATAGCGTAAAATAGCTATACCTACCGACTATAATATATCGACCTTAAAAATAGCATGACTGGACGTTTGCTTCGCTACATTACCGGTATTTAATAGTGAGAAGGTCGGGGTAAAGGTAGTCCTTCCATTAATAGTTGTCGTCATACTGCTTCCACATGATGCACAAACTGAAAGTTTAACCAATGTGCCATCGTTTAAGTCTAGTATATCGCCCCCACCCGGAGCATTTATTGATATGCGAATACTTACATTACTAGGGTCACAAGCAACAATGACGCTGCCTGTAGCAGTTTCCAATTTACCCATAGTAGTCTGAATAGCTATATCTGTTGTCGACTCGGCTAAACATGACGACGGTACTGGGACATATTGTTTTTCACTAAACACATAGGCCAGGGTAGCCACACCACCGGGACTGCTATGTGTCGTACAGAATATATAAGCCTCATTTTGTCTTGAACTTACAGGTGGATTACTGGCAGTCCAAAAATGAATACCTCCAGTTAGGAAATGATTTAGTGTATTAGCAGAACTCTCTGCATCATAACACCCCATTTGCGACTGTGGGGATATCCAACTCCACTCTCGTCCATATGAATCAAAAAAAATAAACCCTAAAGTATTAGGGGTAAGGTTATAAGGAACATTTTCATGCCTCAGCATGCCAGCACTTAATTTCCCGTTTGGAAATGCAGAACCAGCAAGGACCCCCCCCGGAGGATAAAGTACAACAGTGAACATCTCTCCATACGACAGATTGATGGATGAAAAAATAACAAAAATGACAGTGATGATAATTTTCATTTCACGAAACACCTCTTTGATTAATAAAAGATACAAATATCATTATTCGTATCACATGATAACTTACATTATATCCACGACGAAAATCATGAGCGAAACACCACCTTCATCAGAACCGGAATCCCCCATTGCAATTCAATCAAAATTATTTATAGTATAAGTTAAATCCCTAGAACGGAATTAACACTAAAATCATCGCAGATAAAAACCACCTTTAAAACAAAAAAAACAAAAACAATACAAATAAAAACATGAATCCAATAAATAACAAAAAAAAAAACAACTGACAACCTTTAGCGTCGCAAAAAAACAATGACTCAGAATATAATTCTGAATATTGCGTTTTTACAAAAAAAATGATCGCGAATACGGGTATTTAAGTATAATGACCCAAAATGAAGAATAATTATGAACGCAGAGTCGAAAGCAATGAAATTGAAGCGGTACAGGGTGGTAAAGAACGGAACAGCGCAAGCTAGTAATAGAAAATCACATGGAACTACGCAAAAGCTGGCGGTACCACTGCCACTATGGGTTCAGTTGTTGAGTAGCGTGCAAAAGTTAAGTTCATATAGAATAAAAATAGCGCCAATGCTGGTGTTATAACATCTAACTGGAGGGAGGATATATATCCGAGTTTTCTAGAACATAGTTTGAGATCCCTATGATGGCTCCATTACATCAATTGATAGCATATAATGGAACCACATGTCATAACCCATAGGGATATTCATTAAGCATAACGTGAACAGGATTGTGAATGACCACCAGTTTAAATACAAAGCCGGCGGAGCATCCATGTTTATATATAGACCATGACAACGTTTTCACTCAAAACAGGCATTAAATAACATCAACCGTTATAACAGCTGAACTTTCCACAGTTTTAGCCACTTTTCCACTGTTGATTAAAGAAAATATCGGCTTTAGGCTCTGCCACCCCATAATATTACGAGTAGTAGAACCGCCACATCCTTCACATACAGCCATCGCGACAGAAGTACCATCACCCAAGTCAATGAAACTGCCTCCGTTTAGGGACGAGATACTGATACGCGCTGTGGCCTGCTTATTGGCAGGTGTGCATGATATATAAATTTCGCCATTTCCCGTTGCGGTTCCGCCAACAGAAGCACGTAAAACCGCATGCGAGGTTACGGCAACATTGCAGCTGACTGTAGGTTCTGGTTCTGGAGGAACATATACGTTATATACAAATACCTCCTTAGTTACTGGGTTGACATTATAAATACCTACACCGCAGTACATACTTAAGCTATTAATTGGTGTATTTTTAATACCAGTAGCCCCCATCGGCAGACCATTAATGCGATTAAAGGTTGCTGCTGCACTCTGCTGCGTAGAACAATCCCCAAATATCTGAGTCTGGTAGATAAGCCCATTACTGTCTATATAACTTGCGAGCATCAACCCTGCCGGTATATGTGTAGCACGAGAGCTCCTTACCATATCATTAGCTGTTGCACTTCCAGCAAGAAAAGGGATCGTATGATCAGAATTCCAGTTTACATTCCATGCATAACCAAGATTAGATATACTTAAAACCAATAAAAAAAATGACAATCTAAACACAATAATACGTCCTCCTCGTTTGTACGCTTACTGTCAATTACGCGGTACATTAAACTCTCCTGGTAACCTCAAACTTTCCACATATCCACGACAAAAATCATGAGCAAAGCACCACCTTTAGATCAGAACTGGAATCCCCCGATTCAATTCAACAAAAATTATTTCTAAATTATTTATAGTATAAGTTAAATCCCCAGGACGGAATTAATACTAAAAGCATCGCAGATAAAGATCACCTTTAAAACAAAAATAATAAAAATAATAAAAATAATAAAAATAATAAAAATATGAATCCAATAAATAACAAAAAAAACCAACCAACGATCTTTATAGTCGCAAAAAAACAATGATTCAGAATATAATTCTTAAGTTCGCTCTTTTTGAACCGTGACACCCGAATTACTTCCTCGTAAAGTATAGCTATCGTTTATACGGTTATACAATACTGTCCAAGTGGCTTATGCATTCATGCTTGAAAGCAACAGAACCCCAAAATATAAACAATTCAAAGCGCCACCATATAGTTATCAATATTTCATTGATTAAATAACTTTAATTAGTAGTATGACGGCGACTAAATAGATTCACCATCGCCACCGCGCTAAAAGCGTCCGTGTTCGATGGTTTAACCCGAGCATTTCCAATTCCCCCAGCATCTTGTATAGCATGCGGAATGCTCCGCATACTATAAAAACGGCAGGTCTATTATTGGTAAGCTAACGTAAAGTTGGCCACGCTCTTGAAGTCACCGACAACAATATTTGAATCTTCACCCGCGCGGGGTTGTTTACCCGAACCATTGCCAACCAGGTAAGCAGAAAATGAAATAGTGTTATTACCGTTCTGCAGCCCCTGTGGTTTGGAAGGCTGGTTAAGTTTAACCACAGCGCCTGAACCGTCAGTAATCGCAATGCTTGCGCCTTTCGCCGTCCCCGTAATACCTAACAGACCATTTTCACCTTCCATTCCGGTAAAAGTAGTGGTGACATTTTTAGCCGTTGTGGTTGTGCAACCTTGTAGCTTGATTTCGAAGTTTTCTGGTGTCGAACTGCCACCGTTCGCCAGTTGGGTATTAGAGATCTGCCCCAGGTTAACGCTCTGGTTCGTATCACCCGGCTGAATAGAGCATGGCGCGTCAATAATAGAACCAGTGAAAGTTACGCTGCCACCACCCTGGTTGGCCGCATTTGCCATTGATCCAGCACCAAAGGTCAATACTGTTGCCAACACAATTTTTTTCAACTTCATTTTTTGTCCTTAATTTATAAATAATGAGGAAAAAATGTTCCCTCATGTCCATACAACCAATACAACAAAAAAATTTAATATCTTCCACGCGACACGAAAACCACAGAGAAAATATCACACACATGACACAGGCGTTATCAATTAACAATAAATGGTCTAACCCTGATAGCAGGCTAATAAATACGGTATTATTTTCAAATTAAACTACAGGACTTCTAATAACAGTATCGAGCTGCCATTAAATGTTCCCACCTGAGATTCAAGGCCGACCAGTCGAGCCTGAATCGGCATCACTGCCGGGGCAGTATCCACGGACTTTTGCACACTTCCGGTCCAACCATCGCCTAAATTAAATTCTGCGCGGGTGCTGGAATCTCCGTTTAATGGAATTGTCATACCACTGACTGACAAACGGATTGTCGAGGGTCTGGAGCACTTCACTTGAGCAGATTTTTCGAGCTCAATATAACCACTTTTAGATTGGTTTACCGTACCCCAATTAAATACCACCGAATCAGGGGTTAACTCACAGACTGTTTGTATTGGCGGCGAGTCTGCACAATTCGAGGCCAGTGTGCCTTCCTGTTGATTCCCCCTATTTTTATAAGCATAAACGCAAAATGTTGGATCGCCTTTTTCTCCATTATCATGGCCAAGATAATCAATCATAACTATTTCTAAAATATTCTCATTACGTAACCTAGTTGCCACCTCTCCCATAGTGCGTGACATATATGCTATATTTTCTCGCTTATCTTTATAGGCAGTATCTGCTGTATTATACCCATTTTTTCCATTTACCCCCCAACTCTTCGAGTTTACAAAACCTCTCCAACTACACCCAGTCACCTGGTAACAATAGTTCGGCGTAGGGTCATTAAAATCCGCCGACACAATTTTCGCTGAAAAATCTCCATTAGGATTTTCAGGTTGCGTAACAATTTGCACCTGAAAGGTCTTCCCATATCCGCTAGCTGAACAAATCAGAATAAAAGCAGGGAAAAACCATTTCATAAACTCTGAAGTTTTTTTATTAGCACAAACCGACCTCTTTGCCAACGTATAGCTATATATTCAAAATATGCAAATATCATTCATACTCCAGGCTAAAGGTCGCCACCGCGCTAAAAGGGCCGCGTTCAATGGTTTGATTCTTGATCGCCTCTGGCTCGCCCTGCACATAGGCCAACAGCGTCAGGCGGTTGTCACCGCTGGTCAATACATTGCTGGCACCGGCTTTGTTGATCGGCAACGGTTGCCCCTGTTCGGTTTCCATCCCTATCGCAATTCCCGCGGCCAGGCTGCCAGGCGCTACTGCCAGCAAGCCAGGAAGCCTGGCGTTTTCTTCGCCGCTAAAGGTCACTTTCACCGTTTTGCCCAGGCTCAGGTCACACTGTGCCAGATGCAGCGTAAACGGCTGCCCCAGGGTGCGCGTATTGATATACAGGGTCTTGTCGATTACCGTGTCGAAATCCAGCGCAATACGCTCTTCACCCGGCGGTATCACACAGGGTTCCGCCACCAACGCCCCGTGAAAGCGCATATTGTCTGCAGCCGTTACTCCTTGGCTTAATAACACTAATGCGCCGGTCAGCATCAACCAGCCAGTTAACCCAATAGCGCCGCGATATTTTTGCTTATCAGACATTCCCGCTCCTGGTTTCACTGGTATACCGCCTGCAGGGTGGCCGTGGCTTCAAACGCTCCTTCTTTCAGCGTCACACCCGGCTGTTTTACCGGCACCGCCTCCAACACTGGCGGGTTGTTCAGATTGATCGTCAACGGCTTGTTCAATTCAAAGGGTTTGCCGGCCTGCCGCAGTTGGATGCCCAGCGCCTCAACATTGGTGGCGACCGCCGCGTTGTCATAACCGGTTTTCGTGCCGATCAACGTCAGTGTCATTCCCCAGTTGCCGGTCCCCGGCGAACAAGTAATGCGGTAATTTACCGGCTGCAGGTAATTTACGCCGTCTACCTTGCTAACCCCTACCCGCTCACCGAAATCGATATCGATACGCTCACCATTATTGATGGTGCACGGCGGTGGTTCAACCAAGGTGCCGCTAAACGTCATATTCTCCGCTGCGATGAGCCCCCCGCAGGACAGCGCACCGGTCAATAGCAACGTCGTGGTAATGGCAAAACAGGTTATGCCGCTGTTTTTGATCATTGGTAGTCCACCTTCAACGTAGCCCCTGCCGAAAATGCACCGCCGCTTAATGTCACGCCTGCTTGCTTCACCGGCACTGCCTCCAGCTTGGGTAAGGAAGGATAGGTAAAGTCTCGCCAACTGTTCAATGGCAACTGGCCGCCATTCATTAACAGCGCAATCCCCAACCCCGTCTTATTGGTCGCCAGAACATTGCTGTCAAAACTTGCGCCATTGCCCATGATCTGCAGTTTCATATTATTGCTGGAGCTGTTCTGGCACTGGACCGAATAGGTGATCGGTACCTTCTTATAGCTGCCGTCTACCTTGGTGGTTACCACGTCGTTACCGAAATCCACGTTAATTTGTTGGTTGTCGTTAATAACACACACCGGTGCCACTATGGTTACGCTAACGCGAATGGTGGTTTGGGCTGCCATTGCCGAGCTCGCACATAATGCGAGCGCCAGAGCAAACACTGTCTTGCAGTTCACCTTATAACTCGTCATACCGGTACCTCAGTCATAATTGAACCTGATATTGATCAGCGCTGAATAGGCCCCAGCCTGCAATGGCAAGCGAGTACGCTCCGGCATAACGCTGTAGTTCAACTGATTTTGGCCCGCTGCCAAAAACAACGGTGCACCGCGCTCGCCCAACCGCACATCCCGGCCCTGGTCATCAAGCAATCGTAATCCCAGTCCCTGTGCGCCCCGAACTGCCGCTAACTCGGGACTATTCAGGTCTGCGGGGGCGATAAAACTCACCGAAACCGCCGGCTGTGTCGGTGCCCATAGTAGATTGCCGGTACGGGTATCACGATTGTTCGCCGGGCTGCGCAGGCAGTCTTGTAAACGCAATTGCACCTTCACCGGTGCACCACGATCACCCACCTGTTGTAATCGGCCAGTGCCGATCTCCCCCAGGTTAACGGTCTGCCAGGCTGACGCCATGTCCAACCGACACGCACTTTCGGTCAGTGCTCCCCGTACATGCAGCACGCCGTTGGCACCATCGACATTGCCGTTATCCACCGCGGCATATCCTTTTGGCAGTAATGCCAGCAGGCTCGCCAGCACAATGGGCAGCATCAGTATTGCCGCGATCTTCACCAGCAGGTACTGGCGCTCATGCCGTGACCAACGTCGCTCTTCATCCATTCTGTTTCGATGCCACATGCGCCACTCCTTTTCCTGCCGTACTTTAACCTTGCTTAATCGGCGTCGCTTTACACTCTGCCCCGGTGCAGTTGAACTGCAATTGCGGGCGGCCACCGAAGTCATTGACATAGGTCAGCACCGGGCTATTCCCCAGGGCTGCGGTGCCGACATTCAGCATTGCATTGCCCTTCGGTGCCACCATCACTGGCTCAAACTCTTTTACCCCTGCGCCCTTGGCGCTACCGGCGGCATCGACAATGGTTACGTAATAGGCCGTTGGGTTATTGACCCGATATTTGTCACCCTGCCTGGTCAGCGTCAGTTGTTCCTGCCATGGCGCCACATCCGACCCCACCACTAATGCCTTTGGTCGATAGAACAGCTTGACCCGGGTTTGTAGCGCCAGTTGCAAGGTATTGGGTTTATCGCTTCTTGGTGGAATTTCACGCAGGTTGAAATAGAACAATGTCTCCCGATCCTGCGCCAACTGACCAGCAGCCGGCAGCCCCTGGATTTTTACCTGGCTTTTTGCGCCCGGCTCCAGACGCTGCACCGGCGGCAATACCGTGAGTGGGCTGCTGATCTTGTTGCCTTGCGCATCCTCGATCCAGCCCTGGGCCAAATAAGGTAACTGTTTGTTTTCATTGCTTATATTAAGACTGGTCGATTTATCGCCGCCGTTAAACACCACGCGGGTACGATCCAGGGCTACTGCCGCCTGCACCTGTTGCACCGCCAGCAAGCTCAGTGCCAGGCCGGTGACCAACGGAAAAGTTTTTTTCATTGTTAACGTCATCGTTCATTACTCGTTATCTGGTTATTCACTACGGAATTAAAAAGCCGGGGGGTCCAGAGAGGAGCCGGCTTGCCAATAGGGCAAAATTTATCGTCGCACTGACACAGAGACATTCAATTATTGCTCTCCTCCGGTGTCGTTACCCGCACAGTCTGGTTATTCTCAGCTGCCGCTTCGTCCTCTCGCAGCAACCGACATGGCAACAGTAAATCGGTCGTACCGCTATTAGGTATCTGCGCCGGTAGCACCAGCTCACACTGCGCACGCCCACCCCAACGGACTTGCATAGTTTCGTTAGGATTAATGCCGCTCAGATACACGCTGCCACCGTCATTAACGATACCAACCTCCTGCTGTTTGGCATTCAGCACCGTGGCACCAAATGGCGGGGTGCTGCCATCGGCCAACTTAATCACCGCCATTGCCTTCTCACCGGCAATCACCGCAAACCGCCGGTAACCAATCGCCCCTTCGGTTAACGTCGCCTGTACAACCGATTGAGTCGCCTCGGCATTTTCCGGCAGATTGTTGACATCAATGCTCACCTGGGTGCGGTAATAACTGCTCATGTCCGCCACCACCGCTTTGCCAAAGGTATTCGAGTCTATATTTGCGCCATATCCTCGTACCGGGATACCGGCCACGCCATCGGTATCAACCAGCATTCGTGTACCACCGTTCATGCCGCCGCGGTGCAACGCCGCACCTTTCAGCGTTGCCGTTGCTCCCCCCTGCAGTGAGACACCCAGTGAGGAGTAACTGCCAGCCTGATAAGCCGCATTGGCGCTAACCTGCGCAATATCTCCCTGATGGGTATAGTTACCGCTGGCCGTGCCGCCATCTCGCGCCATCCCGCTACTAATACGATAGCTATCACCATTCTCTAATCGGTCGTAATATCCCACGCTGTGGCTACTTTGATTGCGGTCATAACTGCCGTTATAACTTAGTGAACCATTATTGGTGCCCCAGGGCATGGATAACGACAGATACATACCGTCATCATTGACGCCGTTATATTTATTCCTGTATCCCGTCAGCGACAGGCTCAAATTACGGAACCTCCCCCAATCGAAATTGCGTGATATCGTCAGGTTGTAATCATCTTGGGTCGGCCGATCCCAATAAGTTTGATGGGTATAGCGCAGGTAGGCGCTGATCCCCAGATCGCGGAACTGCTGGTTAAAGGAAACAACGTATCTTTCTTTGCTCCCACCTACCCGCGAACCGTCTGCTCGCGCATCCAAATATTCGCTCATCGACAGATAATCTCGCTCCGAGAAGCGATAACCGGCAAAGGTTACCTGGCTGTCGGTGTCATCAAAGCGTTTTGCGTAACTCAGCCGATACGATCCACCGGTTAGCGTTCCCTCTTGCTGCAAATTCGCCCGCGATTGGGTTACGTCAAACGACAGCGCGCCAAATGCCATCAGATCACGCCCTATACCCAGCGCCAGCGCATTGTAATCACCGCCTGCCACGCCGCCGCCATACAGTGACCAACCGTTATTGATCCCCCAAGAGAATTCACCCGTGGAGAAAAACGGACCATTGGTACTGTGCTTAAAGTCCGACGGGCGGCCGGAGGCAAACTTGTAACGCACCTGCCCTGGCCGCGTCAGGTAAGGAATGTTCGCCGTACTCATGGTGAAGTTCTGCACGGTGCCGTCCAGCTCTTCTACCCGGATATCCAGGTCACCAGAAACCGCATTGTTAATGTCCTGAATACGGAACGGACCGGCAGCAACCTGAGTTTCATACAACACCCGCCCCTGCTGACTAACCACTACTTTGGCGTTAGTGCGCGCCACCCCGGTCACTTCCGGTGCATAGCCCCGCAGATTCGGCGGTAACATATTGTCATCGCTGATCAAACTGGCGCCGGTAAAACGCACGCTGTCGAATATCCCTGAAGATAAATAGTCTTCACCAAGCGTCAACTTGGCGCCTAAACGCGGGATCGCCCGGTATGCATAGTAACGGCTCCAGTCCCACTGCTTTTGCGCTGCCTGGTTCTGCCTGCCGCCTCCGCTCTGGTGGTCGAGCCGCGCCTGCCAGTCCGCCCGTAGCCGCCAAGCCCCCATGTTGGCCCCCATGGTGCCGTTGCCAGTCAGAGTATTGCTGCGCGAATTTTCTTTTTGTTGGTACTGCGTCTGTGCATTCAGGTAATAGTCCGCCAATAACCCCGGCACTCCGTTATCCCAGCGCGATGGGGGATCCCAGTTCTCGGCGGTATATTCCAGATAGGCCTGCGGTACCGTGGCCGTCAGGCTGTTACTGCCTAAATCGGCTCGCACGGTCATGCCCGCCAGGCTCGTCGGTACTAAACATTGCCCCTGATGCCACCAGGCCGTACTCTTTTGCATGGCCGGTTTCAACCCAAACAGCTCTACCATTTCCGGTGTGATGCAAGCCTCACTGCCTTTCGGGTCGTCTTCAGGTGCATAAAACATTACCGATTGCTCAGCGATTTCCTGCTTATTAATCCGCAGGGTCATCACATATTCCCCCGGCATAATGTAACCGCTACGGGAGAATTGGTTTAAATCAATGTTATTACGGTCTGTTATATCCAAAACATCAGTATTAAACTGCAGTTCTTCGGCGTAAGAAAAATAGCTCACCCCGACTAACGAGAAAGTAATTAACAATCCCAAAAGACATGGGCGAAATGGCAACAGTTTTAATGCTGGGGTATCCATAATCCTTGAGCCTTCTAATTATCTACTGTAATGCCCCAGAGACACTTTAATGAGTGATGTCAATAATAAAAATTGGATTGCCGAGCATGATGTAATAAAGAGATTAGTAATAGTCCAATTTAAATCTCACCGTCGAATAGTAGTCACCAACCCGCAGCAATTGTTTATTTCCAATCAGGCGCATCGTATATTGTAACCGCTTATCTCCCGGAGTAATCTCTGCTGCCGGTAATGCTTCGCCAGGATTAGCAATCCTGCCTTGATCATCTGCAATCTGCAGCGCGATACCACGAGCAGAGCCATAGATGCTAAAACCGTTTCCATCCTGGTTACCATCAAATGTGACCTGAAAGCGCTGCCAGTCCGGCAGTTTCGGGTCGGTACGCCCCAATACGCAATTAATAAGCCGAATTTGAAAATTCTGCGGCCCGCCGCCACCATCGCGGATAATCTGGTTCAAAGGTAATACGGATAAATCGATCGTTTGATCAAGACTCTCGGTGTCAATAGCGCAAGCCGTCTCGATAATAGATCCTTCCATGTTGACACGTCCCCAGCCGGCGGTAGAAACAGCTTCGGCCGATGTCACTGACAACATGAACAACAGGGAAGACACCATTAGCGAATTCAAATATAGCGACATAGGAGCTCCAGAATCCGAAACGTGGTAAAAAATGCATGCGGATCGCTCCGCACGCATACTTTAGACACAGGAAACCGATTACTGGTAAGCCAGGGTAAAGTTGGCTACGCTCTTGAAATCACCTGGGACGATTGGGATATCTTTGCCACCTTCACCCGCTTCTTTGCCATCACCAACCAGGTAAGCAGAGAATGAAATGGTGTTATTGTCGTTCTGCAGACCCTGAGGCTTGGAAGCCTGGTTAAGTTTAACCACGCCACCCGTACCGTCGGTAATCGCGATGCTTGCGCCTTTCGCCGTACCGGTCATGCCCAGCAGGCCATTTGCACCTTCCATGCCGGTAAAGGTGGTGGTCACAGTTTTAGCAGTTGTAATGGTGCAACCCTGCAGTTTGATTTCAAAGTTTTCTGGCGTCGAGCTGCCGCCATTAGCCAACTGAGTATTAGAAACCTGGCCCAGGTTAACGGTCTGGTTAGTGTCGCCTGGCTGAATGGAACATGGCGCATCAATAATAGAACCAGTGAAAGTTACGCTGCCACCACCTTGGTTGCCAGCTGCATTCACCATAGACACCGCACCAAAAGTCAGCATTGCCGCCATCATAATTTTGTTCAATTTCATTTTTTGTCCTTAAGTCATTAACAATGATGAACCAGAGTTCATTCACTTACACTTTTGTTCCCCCAATAAAATTGGCATATGGGAACCCTTTCACATTCACAGATTGCAAATGCGTTTCATACAACAAATATTCACTCATAAAATAGAGGGGTGATATTTATTACATCGAAAATCCTTGTGCGAACCACTGAATTAAATTGCACAAAAATATTAAATTAAACAGCAAAAAAAGAAACATGCACGTAGCAAAATTCAATTAAAGCCAAAGGAAGAGAACCTGCCCCTTCAGCGGAAACAATTATTACAAATAGAAATTAATTTGAAAACACAAAAAACAAAAAACCAATAAATACGAGACATAAAACCACTTTTATTTACAATAACTAATGGTGGCGATCTTTAATATCGCAACAAAAGCCATAATTAGTATATAAAACCAAATATCAATAAAACACCAACATCATAGATCGCTAATTTAAAAATCACGATATAATCATCTGACATTGGGTGTTTTTAAGGCTACGACCGATATCTCACATGAGCAACACCTTTGATTTATAAAGAAATCATCTTTCGACAAAATGCAATTATTGCGAAAGCAATTATTTCCATTGGTCTGCTGGCCAGTTAATCCCACGCACAATCTCATTCATCAAAGGAGTGAGCAGAGAAATGAGTGAACACGAAAATAAAACCTCCGCCCGTCAATTGCAGCACGAGGATTTCGAACTGGTCGCGGAGAGCATCATAAAGTTATGTGCCGCCAAAGAACTACGCCGTGCAGACGTGCCTGCCACATGGGCCAGTACAAGAGATATCGCCGAAGATTGTGATTTCAGCATCTATAAGACCCGGTATTTATTGCTGAAAATGGCCAAAAAGGGCTGGGTACAAGTGACGCCACAGCCAATAAATAATGCCCTGCGCTGGTATGCCTGCCCTGACATAAAACAGACAACTAGAAATGAATAATATTCTGATAAAAAAGGTTATTTAGTTGCCTGACATAGATTACCACTAATACCTGTACGGTTTAACCCGACTGGTTTTTCATGAGGGAAAACAAACATGAAACCGAATGTAACGATATTGCTCGCCGAGCCTAATTTGTATTTCGCTCTGGGTTTTTCACAGGGATTGAGGATACATTTTGAAAATCTTGGGCTCGATGTCCGCATCAGTGAAAACCTGTTGGATAAAAACCACTGCGATATGGTGTTTCTGGCAGCAGAGCAGGATACCGCCAAGTTGCGCTACCTGACCCAACGGCGAACTACGCCAGCTCACCAACGTATTTTTGTATTCAAAGAAAAACCGGGCCAGTACGACGGTACCCAGTTTAAAGATTTAGATGGCATTTTTTATCGCCATCAGAGCATGAGCTGGGCCATGCAGATTGCAACACAAGGGCTGTACAGCTTAACTCCGCCGAACGTTCATAAACGCCGCTCTGCCACTCACCAACTTCCCCTGACTAACCGGGAAATGGAAATTTTACGCTATCTTGCCAATGGTCAGCGCGCCTGCGAGATCAGTCATTATTTATGCATCAGTGCCAAAACCGTGAGTGGTCATAAACGCAACGCCATGGAAAAACTGGGCATCACACGTTCCTCTGACCTGAATTACTGGTTGCTCCGCGGTGGCATTGGACAATTGACGGCGCATTGCCTGCCAACCGGCCACCTTTGGAATACCTCAGCGAATTCGTTATGTCAGGGAAATCTCCCGCTTTTATTACTGCCGTATCGGCAAAGCAAACAACCACAAAATTGACCAGAGAATGATTATGCCTAAAATCGCCCTACTGCCCCTGTCTGTACTGCTGCTGTTGACTGCCTCGCTAAGCGGTTGCAAATCGCCGGTGCGCACCGTCTCCTCAGAAATACCGTCCCTGCAGCAGTCCGAGCAACAGAAAGGGAAAGAGGTACAGCACCTGCGTCAATGCCAGCAACAGTTGAAAACACTTAATACCCTACAGGCTGCCAGTTACCCAGGGCTGCAACGCAGCTTTGATCAGCTGATGCGTGGTGCCGCCCAGTACGCCGGTCTACGCACCAGCGTCAATGAAAACACGCAAGACACAGTGGACGCGTTATACCGTTATCGTGTCAATTTACTTTGTTCGCAAATCAATCAAAACGTCCTCAATAAACTGGCTGAGCAGGGTGGCGCTCCATGAGTCATACCGTCGCACAAACTCAGGCCAGCTTGTTGCCGCCACTGTCTGTTATCGTGATCGCGCTCGGCCTGCTCGCCTCCAGTGCCCTTCAAGCCGCACCGCAAGCCGGGGTGCCAGCCCTGTTGCAGTTTGCTGAACAATACCAGCAACAATCAACAGACGCGGCACCGCCGGCAACCAAACCGGTGGAAAAAGCCGTTGGCAACCAGAAAAATAAAACCGCCAACAAAACTGCAACGAAGGAAAACACGGTCGGTGCCGCAAGCTGGCAAACGAAAGACGCCAAGATACGACGTTTGCAGGACACTATTGCCCGCCTTGAACAACAAATCAGTACCCTGGATAAAAATCGGGCGAACACGGCGCCAGCTCCTCAAACTGCGCTTGATGTTCAGGCGTTAGGAAAGTTAGCTCAGGGGGTACGCAAAGCGCTATCGTTAACGCCAGAAGAAGTTCAGGTGAAAGAACGGCTGCGGCAGACGCAGCAGCAAATGTCACTGGCGCAGGCAGCCGAGAAAAACCTGCGTACGGAAAACCTTTTGCTTAACAATCAGCTGGCCACCGTAAAGGCGCAAAGCAAGAAGTCTGCAATCGAGGCTAGCAGCAGCCTCACCGCTCAGTTACAACAAGCTGAGCAGGACAAGGCTACGCTGCAAACCCACTTGTCAGAAGCACAGAAAAGCAACCAAACGCTGACCGCCGCCAGCGAAAATGTTAAAGCGCAGTTGGCTAGATTGAAAACCACTGAGGCTGAACTGCGTGAAACACAGACGCAAACGCAAAAGCAACATAATGAACTGCAGCAACAACGCAATACCCTGCAAACCGAACTGGATGGACAAGTCGTCGAGGTCGCCAATCTGAAGGCCGAGCTTGGAGCTTTACAAAAGACGGCCCCCTTAAAAATTCCGGCAGACCGAATGAAACAACCTGCAGTGCGTCAGGCATACGCTGCTGGCATTTCACTGGGTGAAGAGATGTTGCAAATGCGGGATGAACGCCAAAAATGGGGGGTACAAATCGATAAGCAGGTGTTGCTGGCGGGGCTGACTGACACCTTCTCCGGGCAGCGACAACTGGATGACGAAGCGGTCAATCGCGCACTATCAGACTCAGAGCAACAGGTGACAAAGGCCAGGGATAAGGTGCTGTCAATTCAGGCAAAACAGGGCAACGCCTACTTGAGCAATTTCAAAAAAGACAAACGGGTTAAAACTACCGCCACCGGAGCTTGGTATCGCGTTGACTATACCGGCGATGCGCCGATCCCTACCGGTGCCATCCTGGACGTCGTTATAAAAGAAACGCTTACCGATGGCACCGTGATCCAGGATATGGACACCAACGGTGCGGTGCTGTCTCAGCCTCTGGCGCAATTCCCGCCGTTATTTGCCGACGCATTGAAGCAATTAAAAAACCACGGTTCATTAACCCTGGTGGTGCCTCCTGAGCTGGCCTACGGAGAAAAAGGTTATCCGCCAAGCGTACCGCCCAACGCCACCATGGTGTACCAACTACGTATTGCCGAAATATACCCCGAAACACAGAAAAAAAAGGAGGCGCAGGACTCTGCAGAATCCCCCCGGTAGCCTCATGTTCTCTGGCAAATCGCCATTGGCTGCTGACGACTCCCCCCTTCGTCAGCAGCCATTTTTTCGTTATGCCTATTCTAATCTCTGAACTGAATAAGGAACAACAACTCAATGAAATACTATAAAGCAGTATTAAATAAAATTGCCTCGCACAACTATACCCCCAGAGACGGTTTGCTGTTACTCATTGTCATTAGCCTGCTATTTTTTGGCACAGCCTTCGGCATTATTTCTTTACTGTGGTAAAGGGATAGCATCGGAAAAAGTGTATATTGTTTTATATACAAACAAGCCTTACCCTGGCCTTATGGAAGCATAAAATTAGCACCAGCTCTTTTAATGATAAATATTAATTCGCAATCCATTGTTTTTTAAATGAATTTAACGTCAATCATAAAACATTAAAAACCATTATGTTTACATTGATTTGAAATCCATATGATTTATGATGATATCACTGAGCAAGCATAGCATTGCCATGCTCAGAGGGTAATACCAATCTTAAATAGGTAGGTATATATATACGCACTCAACAGGTCGAAAATCTGATATTTTCACGCGTGTTGATCAAGTCAATATATATCATCACACACCTATAACTCTCTATATGGAATTTGGAGTCAATATGGTTAATAAAATCCTTTCTCTCACAGTATTGGCCGCTGCGATAAGCTCAGGCAGCGTGCTGGCGGCAGATCAATCCGCCGGTGGCATTATTTCGTTCTCTGGCGCGATTACCGATACCACCTGTACCATTAATGGCGGTAAAAGCGCGGACTTCACCGTTGCGCTCAGCCCGATTTCGGTCACCGATGCCGGCAACACCGTGGGGCCAATTATCAAAAACAAAAAGTCTTTTTCTCTCACTTTCTCTAACTGTTCCCCGGCCTCCGGCACCTCTGGGCAACCGTTAAAGATCTATTTCTCTTCCGCTGACAATATTTCCACCGACGGCAAATATCTGCTGAATGATACTGTCAACGAACAAGATAATGCCGTCGCTAAAAATGTCGGTTTCTCTCTGGCTAATGCCTCCTCCTCAACCCCCATTGCGCTGAATCAGCCTTTCGTAACTGATATTCTCGGCAACAGCGCCGATCCGGACTCGGAAACCCTCACGCTGGATGCGTATTACTACAAAACCAATACTGCAGCGGCCAAAGTCGGCGCACTGCATTCTAACGTGACCTATACCATTTCTTACCTGTAATTGAGTTATTCGCCAGGCTCAACGGATGAGCCTGGCCATCGGGAGAATTATGTTAAAAAATATTCTATTAGCCGGGCTAGCCCTGGTGACGACTCACGCCTGTGCCAACGTGGTAATCAACACCACCCGAGTTATTTATCAGGAAAGCAATAAGGATGTTGTTGTTCAGTTGATCAATAACGGCAATGATCCGTCATTGGTCCAGGCCTGGATCGATGATGGCGATATTAACTCGACGCCAGAAACCGCCAATGTGCCATTTTTACTTTCACCTCCGGTAGTTAAAGTTTCCGCTAACAGCGGTCAGCAATTGCGTATAAAAAAAATCGGTCCGAAACTCGCTGGCGATCGTGAGTCTGTTTTTTATCTGAACGTGCTGGATATCCCCCCTGTGCCAGAAAATTTGCAGGGCAAAAATACGTTACAACTGGCGGTGAAGTCGCGAATAAAACTTTTTTACCGTCCTAAGGATCTGCATATCAATCCTGATTCCGTGGCCAATCATGTCGAACTGTATTCACGTGGTAATTCTGTGACGGTCAAGAATAATGCCCCCTATCACTTTACTCTGGCCAATATCGACCGTGCTAACCAGAAGAATTTATTGACCGACTCCATCATGATCCCGCCATTCTCCAGCGCAACGGCGCAAACCCGGCAACCACTAAAAACCAATGACAGGCTATCGCTAAAATATGTTGATGACCTTGGTGCCTATAAAGAAAAAATCATAACGTCTCATTGATGAGGTTAAGCAAGGATGACGATAAATAAAACCCTCACTTCGCTGCTGACATTGACGTCAATTCTGCTGACTAACCGGGCAGTCGCTGTCGAGTTCGACACCCGTTTACTGGCAGGGGCGTCGCAAGAAGCCGACCTTTCACGCTTTTATCGCCAGTCAGACCTCCCCTCTGGGCAACATACCTTTGATATCTATGTTAATGGCAACTGGAAGGGACGTTTCCCGCTGCAACTGGGGGAGCATCCTGAGCAGATCGCAATGCGCTATGAGGATGCCGCCGTGTTGGGGATCGATCTCACCGCCTTGCCCAAACAGCAAAAGGTTACGCAACTTCTGCCCCTTAACGCACTGGTTCAAGGCGGCAGCGTCACACAGGAAACCGATACGCTCAGCATGAAACTGTCGGTACCGCAGGCGCATATTATCCACTCGGAAAATGGCTATGTTGACCCACAGTTCTGGCAACAGGGCGAATCTGCCCTGCTATTTTCCTACAATACCACCTACTATCGTTCACAATTCAAAACCGGCAATACTGCTACCCGGGACGATCTGTACGCCGGGTTGAATTCAGGCTTTAACCTTGAAGGCTGGCAGTTCCGTGATAACAGTACCTTTTCACATTATTCCGGCCGCGACAGCCAATGGAGGAACAATACCCGTTATTTGCAGCACGGATTTTCATCTATTACCTCAACGTTAACAGGAGGCGATTTCTATTCACCTGGCAATATGTTTGATTCTATCCGTTTGCGCGGGATCTCACTGGCATCCGATACCAATATGTTGCCCAATTCCCAACAGGGATTCTCACCCGTGGTTCACGGCGTGGCACAAACTAATGCTTTGGTAAAAGTGATGCAGAGCGGTAACGTGATTTACCAGGAAAACGTCCCGCCAGGTGCATTTAGCCTTGACAGCATTCAGCCCACCGGCTCCGGTGGCGATCTTCTGGTGATCGTGAAAGAAGCGGACGGCAGTGAACAGTCTTTCACCGTGCCCTTTTCCGCCGTGCCGAATATGTTGAAGCCGGGTATCGCCAAATACGCTCTGTTGGCCGGCAAGGTTCAGCAAAGCAATACTCGTTACAGCCCAGATTTCCTGCAAAGTTCGTTGCAATACGGCTTCAACAATTTGGTTACCGGTTATGCCGGTGCACTTATCGGTAACGACTACCGTTCTTATCTGCTGGGGAGCGGCTGGAACCTGCCCTTTGGGGCCGTATCCGTGGATATCACCCAGGCAGACGCTCATTTTCCGGGCCGTAGTGAAAGCGGACAAAGTTACCGAATCGCCTACAGCAAATTCCTGGACACCACTGCCACCAACTTTACCCTGGCCGCCTACCGTTATTCGACCAAAGGTTATTATAGCTTTTCAGACGCTATTTATACCCACGACGGTTATCGCCAACTGGCCGATCGACAACCCGGTATACAAAATCCAGCGGGAGAATGGTCAGGAGATCCGTTGGATATGAATACGCTGGATGCGCTGCGTTCGGCTCGGCCACGTAATACCTTTAACCTGAGCTTGAACCAACGGCTAGGGGATAGTCTGGGCACACTATTTTTCTCTGGTACCCAACGTGATTATTGGACCGAGCAGGGCAATAGCCGCGAATACCAACTGGGCTATTCCAACAACTTCGGCAAAGTGGATTACAATCTCTCCGCCAGCCGCGTTCGTAATGACAGCCACGAGGAAGAAACCCGGTATTACCTGTCGATCAATGTGCCCTTCGATGCTTTCGAACACACCGCCTATTTGAGCAGCAGTCTGTCGATGACAGACAGCCATTACCAGCAGAGCCAGCTCAGCGTCAGCGGCGTGTCCGGCGACGCCAACCAACTGAGTTATACACTGTCCGGCGCCAATCAGCCCAGCGGTGAAAACATGGCTGGAGTGAGCGCCAGTTACCGTACATCGCTTTCGACACTCGGCGGGTCTTACAGCGAAGCTAGCGATTACCGGCAGGCGGGCCTTAGCGCGCGCGGCAGCTTGGTCGCTATTCCCTGGGATGTACTGGCCGCCAATGAAATTGGCCACACCCTGACGGTAGTCGACGCTCCTCAGGCCGCCGGCCTGATGGTTAATGGCGATGAAAGTATTATCACTAACCGGGACGGATTGGCACTGGTTCCCTACGCCACACCGTATCGTCAAAATACGCTTACGCTCTCAGACACCAACGACGCTTCCGGCGCAGAAATTACCAACAACGTCGGTTATATCGTGCCGTTCTACGGTGCGGTCAATCGCGTCAAATTTGCCACCGATCTGCGCCAATCTTATACCCTGACCGCCAGCTTCCCCGACGGCAAACCCCTGCCATTCGGCACTGAGGTGGTCGATCAAAACGGGCGCGCCGTCGGTTATGTCGGCCAGGCCAGTGTCCTGTACGTCAAGAGTGAACAGCCGCCGAAGCGCCTCGACGTTAAACTCAACCGAGCTGACGCAAATAGTTGCGTCATTGATCTGACTACCGCCGATATTGCGACGGTGAACAAAGTTATTTGCCGCTGATCCCGTGTGATTGAGGAAATTATGAAAACGTTATATTTATCCATTTTAATCGCCGGTCTTTACGCTGGCGAAAGCCAGGCAAAATGCTACGGAAATCCACTGGGAACGGCACGTGCCATCGCAATCGATCTGTCAGATAAACTCAGCGCTAACTCGCCAGAATGGACCGGGCAAGTTCATTCGCAATTCAATGGAATCTTCAATTGCTCAGGAAAAAACAGCAAATTGGGTTATTTCTCCCCCATTGCAGACACTGCCAGTAATACGTTGGTTGTTGGCTTTGGCGATGGTAAACACTGGATTAAGATACAAACCTCCGCGCCTGAGAAAGGGGAAATTATCCTGGCGGAAAAGGGGCAACATTCAGCAACTGAACTCAATATCGGTTATACCGTCAAGGCAACGCTGGTGAAAAAATCCGGCAACACCACGGCAAAAGATCGTTACTACATCGATAACTCCATGATGGTGTCCGACTGGACCGGCATGTCTCTCTGGGAAATCATTACCTGGCCTATCAAGCAGGCGGGTAAGTTTTTATCCTGGTTAACGGGCAATGGTTGGCCAGTGGATCAACGTGATATGTATATGCAGCCGCTGAATATTATCTACACGCCGAAAGCCACCACCTGTCAGTTCGAGAATGCCGGCCTGGCGGTGCAGTTGCCACGTTTGGGTATTGCCCAATTAGCTGGCCAGACTCGTCCTGGCTATACCCCCTTCACCCTGAATATGCGCTGTGAAAACAGACTGGAGAATGGAACTTCGGACAGAGGCATAGAAATGTTTTTATCCAGCAACAACTTGCTGGCTTCAGATAACAGCGTGATGATAGACACCAGTGCCGGATCGGCCAAAGGAGTCGGTATCCGTCTTGCTCAGCAGGACACACCTTCAACGCCAGTGATAATGTCAACTTCTACGACCCATAAAGGCAACGCAACCTCACTCTTTAAAACTAACGCAGGTGACACCCTGGATGCCCAATTCACAATGACCATGGGCGCTTATTATTTCCCCTATAACTTATCCGCAGCGGGGAAGGGGAAAATAAACACCAACGCCACATTAAACATTATTTATGAGTAAGGATTGAAAATAACAAATTGTTAATAACCATTTGTTATAATAAGGATGTTAAAATGGGTGAACAAGCACAAATTGGTGTAAAGGTAGACAAGAACTTGAAAGATAAAGTCGATGAAATATTACGTAGCCTTGGTATAAAACCCACTACGGCGATCAATGGGCTTTATCATTATATTTTGCAGCATAGAGAACTCCCTTTCATCATCAATACGCAGGTTAACAAACCCAGTAGATTGCTCAGCAATTTATTCATGGATTACCTGTTACTAAAAAATACTTTGTGGGATTTTTATCGAACAATAGAACGAGCGGAGCCGCTCACAGAAAATAGTTTGACTTTGTTAAAGCATGTGCTTCTTGAGTTCATTGCTAATTTCCGTCAAATAGAAAGTGCATTATTTCCGCTAAATAGCGAAGTTCGTATTGACTGGAAAAAAGTGTTTGGCGGTGCTAAAAGGGCGTTTTACCTCATTGAAACACATATTAAATTTGAAGATTGTCAAGGGCATTATTTTGAGGAAAGTGGCATAATAAAACTTTCTTTAGCGTTGAAAATGATCACAGATGCAGAAACGAGCTTATAGTTCACAGCACGCATTTTTTATTCATTTAAACCGCTCTCACCGAGAGCGGTTTCATTCAGAAAACTGTGAAAATTTCAACCTGTAATTATCATCGACATACACCGGAAACTGCATCTCGGCCCTGAGGGCACACCTCAGTATTTTGCGGTATCACACCCCACGTGCCACCAAATGGGCCTGAACATCCATATAACAGCATAATAAATAATAAAAATAATATTTTTTCCATTTTACCTTCCTTGTCATTCTCTAATGAGAATAAAGCATTCTCAATAAACGAATCCTAAACCGCTTGGTACAGATCTGTTCTTATCTTTAAACAGAATTGTCATGATTAAATCAATGAAAAAATTTAATTAACCCGCACATTGCTAATGAGATTACAGAGGATTACAATAACGTTAAAACTAACTCGGAGAGATTATTAAATGTCAAATAAAACAAAATATTTAAAGTTATCCATCACTCTTCTGGTTGCCGTGTGCGCAGCTGATTCTTATGCCAAAGAAACCCCAGACGCCGAGATTAATGATAATTACGCAGCAATTTTCGTCGACAAAGAATACATATCTGAAGAAACGCTTGACCAATGTTTCCCTATTAAACCGTCACAAAAAACCGATAATGAACAGCAAAACGCCCCATGCGATCTAATAGCGCCAGAAAGTACTAACGAATTTTAATCAAACACACCCGCTTTCATAAATAGTTTTTAACATCGCCTAATGCCGTTTAGTACTTCCGTACAGCCGTTCGCGAGTAAAAATCGCTCTCATCTTTAATTTAGACGTTAATTATTTTTTCAACAACGGCCGCTTACCGCTTTGGTGCCCTATGTGGTAATGTCCTCATCATCCTTGAATGTGCGAGAGGAATAACCCCTGCGCCACTTCATTTTTAGTACAAGCAGTAACTACGCACCCCGCTCCACGTCATCCAGTATCAATCCCCCAACCTACATTACTGTAAGGCTGGATTTTCCATGGCCAAGTCCCAAAAAATCACTCAAACTTCCGCTCACCAGGCCGGTGAGCGCCTGGTCATGTTATTTTGGAGTTTATGGGGCAGTAAATTAGCCACACCCTACAAATACAGGGTGTGGTTAATATTACAGATATCTTATTACGATAGTAGCTGAACCATCGACATTGAGTTCATTATCCTGCTCCGGAAGTATTGCCGTAGAGATCACCAGATCGCTGGTAAATACTTTCCCTACCGCCGCCGTCAGACTTCCTGGAGTTGCCCAAGAATACCAAAAACCATTATAGATACCGGATGAACGGTCCCCTTTGGATTGGGCGCCAAGGCTAAGTGACGTGGCATCCGCAGCAGATAGTGTTTCTGCTGTCTGTCCATCAACGTGTAAATTAGTATAGTTTACCGCCCAGGCTCCCGCCTTTTTGTCATTATTTCCTTTTAAACCAAAGTGTTTTGAGCTGGTCGTCACGCTCTCGTTTCCCCCCAGTTTTATCGGAAGACCGTCAACACGGTAGGCTTCTCTGTTATCGCGCAATTGGAATGCGACTTGTCTTTGACCATCGCAATTAATCGTTAAAGGAATCGGTGCCAATATGCTGGCACTTCGATGTTTGTCGATATCAATTTTCCCTAGATCACTTGCTCCTGTATTACCTAGTGTAACATTACAACTGGATGGAACTATTTTCCCGATTACTTTCAACTCGGCAGTACTGTTGGCGTACGCTTTCGTCATTAACGCCATTGTTATCAACGTAAGTAATAAATTATGACGCCTTACCAAGACTTTCACTGTGCACCTCCATTATAAGACAACTAAAACCCTGTTATTCCACTAATGAGAATAACATTTCACCATCTAACACCTGTGCGGCATTAGCCTTGGGTGCTTGTCGATCAACATTTAAAGATATCGTAAGCAAAACCGACAGCTGTTTACTTCCCATATTGTTATCGGATTGTGGTAACAGTATTTTCCCTGGTAGCCAGCTCATCGGTGAAGTTTGCCACGTGCTAGCGTGCTGATCTGCTGTATTAATCATACTAAAATGAGTGCCACGGGTGTCGCTATAAACCTTATCGATCACAATCCCAATCATGCCGCCATGGCGAGTCTTTATTACATTATCTCCTTGTGTCATTGGACTTTGCAGTTTAAGCAAAACTTTTTCCGGTTCCGGGCAGTTCACTTGCAACTCTACCTGCCGCGTACCAAAAGATTTACTGTTAACCTTGTCAGGCAACGAATGGAAAGTAAATTCACCGTAATCGATAACACTTTCTGACAGGTTAACCTGGCAATCTCGCAGTGCGGCCTCCACTGGCCCAAGTGATAATGTGCTTAATGTGCCAGCCAATAAGAGTAACAATATGGGTGAGAGCTTCATTATTGAGTTCCTTCATGACATGTAGCATTGACTATTTCATAGGGGTCGTCATTATCAGCAGGTTGTTCATCAAGCTGGTATTGCATGAGGCAACGTTTGTTATCACCTAAATCCAACCACACTTCTTTGCTGGCGCTTTCGGCATCCAGATAAACATCACTGTCGCTACCGACAACGGTCAGATAGTTGCCCTGGCTATCCATAACTCCCGTCCCGGCCGCAAAGGTTTGGCCAGTGGATGGCGTTATCTGCAATAGCACTCGTCGTTGATAGGCGACGTCAAAGGCAATATGACTTACGGAACCGCGTGCACTTTCAAACTGTCTGCTACCGTTACGCACCTCTGCATTTCGGGGTAACCCTTTTGTCACCAGTGCTAATCGGGCATCTGAATACGGAGGAACCGAGGGCACTAATGCCCGTCCTTTACTGTTGGTGCGCACCAGGCCACCGGGTGCTTGCACTTTGGCATTGGCCAAGCCTGGCGCTGTCACAATAGAAAAAGTGTCTTGTACCGCCTCAGGCGAGAAAAGTATTCCTTCACCGTCGTGCACCACAGCACCACGCATACTGGCAGACAAGGAATGAGTGTGATTACTATTACCCGAATAGCCCAGGTTCATTTGTGTAAACCGGGGCTTTAGGCGAAGGGAACCACTATAGGCATTTTGCCGATGTTGGCTACCTGAGGTTGACGCGGAAATGCTGTAACCTACAGTGTCGCTGAGTTGCCGATCTGTGCTAACGCCGTATTGCGTTTGATCGCCATCTTTCCGTGCATATAAATTGGCTGAACTTTGCCCAAATGGCATGCTGACGTTCAGATAATAACGCTCCTCACCACCACCCGTTTCGGCCGTCAGCGAGACGCGGGTTTGCCCAAATGCCCGGCCCCAACTCACAACAGGGCGGTTGCTGGCCTGGCCGCTAAAAGTCTCGCTGTGACTAAACCCTAAAGAAACGCTTCCTAATAAAGGATAACTGTAAGAAAGGTTCATATTGTACTGGCGTCGGGTACCTGACGACTGTGAAGCAATGGCAGAGTCCATCAAGTTACGGTACCCCTGAGTCTGAAACCCGGCGCTAACGTTGGCAGAAAGCGCCGGGGTCAGCTGCTGACTGTAACCGAAATCAGTACGCAGGCCAGAGGTTGACTGACGGCTATGCCTGGCCCAGGTCCCGCGCAAGTAGGCCCGTGAATGGGGGGCCAGAGATGTATCCAAATTAATACCGGTAGAAACATAATGCTGCGTCAGTAATGCACCTGAAGTCAGGTTACTGTTGTACAGCGGCCAGGTTCTGGTCCCTGTGATAAAGCTGCGATCGGTATTTCCATTGCGACCAAAACGATCAATTTGCCCAGTTGCGAATGAAATTCCACTTTGCGTGGGCGTGAAATTGCTGGCGAAAGAAGAAGAAGCCACGCGGAATGTGCTACGTCCTCCGCTGTTCTCAATGACCGAGACCTCAAGATCAATTGCCTGGCTCATCAGGGGAAGTTGAGACAGTGTGAAGGGGCCGGCAGGGACCAAGGTTGAATAAATCAACATACCGCCTTGGCTGACCTCAACTCGTGCAGGGGAAGGTGCCGTACCGGAAACGACAGTATCTTTTTCAGTCGTGGTGAGCGCATCTTCCGGGAACCATTGCAGACCGGTGAACATTGGCACAGAAAATAGCGCACCATAAAGGTTAAGCTGGCCAACCTGTAAGGTGGCTTTTTGTTGGGTAAAAGTGCGTTGAATATAGGCATTTTGGTGCAGGTAGTGACCAATGCTATTCTCACTGGTGTAAGAACCATTGCTACGCAGCAGCCAGTTGCCGGCATTTAAACCGGCTTCCAGGTTTGCGTAATAACGGGATGTTTTGTTCATGGTATTACGGTTATGTAAACCAAAAACATTGTAATTCAACAATACTGCCTTCCCGCCATGAATATAATTTCTTTTAGTTTCGCCCTTTTCCAACAGTTGGGGGGGGATTAACATTTCTACCGTATTCTTGCCGGGTTGCAGGGTGATATTGCTGCCAGGTAGCAACTTATCTAATTGAGGACAGCTTTGCTGCTCTTGTTCTTTATCATCCTCAGCCAACAGGATCGCAGGTATCGCAATGTTCGCTTTACGTAACAGATCTGAGCCTGCACAGAGTTTACCTTGTGCATCGAATTTTGCCTCTACGGAGCCGCGCTTGGTACCATTGACTATTAACATGACTTCATTATTCCCTGGAGAGAAGCGTGCCGCCTCACGAAAGTAATCTCCAACAGTCGCTGAGACCCCCAAGGCTTTCAATGTTTCGGTATCGAATTGCGTTATATTGGCCTGCTGTGCACCTATCGCCGTGGGAATAAAACCCAAGGCGACCACGCTCAAGTCACGATTCATACCACCCAGTCCCTTGTGAATCCTTTAAAACCCTGGCAAAAATATAAAGTTAATTAGTTGGATTTAATTTTCATTTCATAGGGTGGTAAAATATAACCGTAGAGAGATGCCGGCTCTATTTTTACGCTCGTCGCATTTTTGGCCTTGGGCGGCACCGCAATCTTCAGACTTTCACCAGGCAATAAATAAGCTCGTGGGAATATGACTGTCCCCGCAGGAACCAACTGCATGGTCTGGGCCAAGCGCACAACATAAGGAGAAGGATTTGTGACAGTCATTTGATCGCCGCTCAATTGCCAGTCAAGATGCTTCCAGGGTTGATCGTCCTGTGGCAAATTTAGCGGCCGGATAATCACTGGAATATTCTGATTAATACCAATGCGTACTTTACCCAGTTCTTTCGGGGCCACACTTTCAAAACTCACCCGCATCATACGTTCGGTTTTCAACGTCGTACTTTTTTTTAGCAAGAAGCGTACAACCTGACTGTTCGTGGGTTCAATACGAGCGACAGGTGGGGTCACTAACAACATACTTTCCGGGTCTTCCGGCAAGTTTTCCAATTTGGTAATTAATAATAACGGAATGGTATCTTCATTTTTTATTGACAGAGTTCCCTCACCGGTATCTGCATTAACAACCACCACTGAAGTTTCCAGCCGGAGCGTACCGGCAAGCGCGTTTGAAAATAATAAAAAGTGAGCCAGCGTGGCCAATAAAAGAGTTCTAAACATATATAGCAACTTTATCGCAGATGAGGGGAAAACCGGGCACCAATTGAAGCGCCCGGGTAATTAATCCATCAGAGTCAAGATAAGATTTACAGGTAACGTATACTCAGCGTGGCAGAACCGTCTAGTTTTACCTCATCAGCCTGATTCAATGAGATAGCTTTATCCAAAGCACCCGCCACTCTTATATTGCTGGAAAAAACCTTGCCTGTCGCAGGGGCGACAATACCCAGGTCATTTCTAGACCAAGAGTATTCCATGCCATTGTTAATCGGCATATACTCGTTACTCTGTCCTTCCACAAAGAGCTCATTACCTGGACTACCACCAACATTCATCAAACTTACTGCAGAAAAACCATCAACTTTCAGATCAGATTGAACGGCATTCCAGGCACCCAGATTTTTTTCTCCAACCTTTCCCAACCCAAAAGATGCGTATGATGATACCCCATCAGTCCCGGTGAGTGGGATCGTTAAATTTTGAACGACTGTATCCGCGCGGTTATCAGTAATTTTGTAGGCAACTTGACTTTTGCCATCACAACTAATGGTCAGTTGGATCGGGGCGGCGCCAGTCAATTCCCTGGAACTGATATCACCGTAGTCTACAGTGCCAGAGCTACCCAGATCAATTTCGCAACTGGTTGGCACAATTTTGCCGGTGACTTTCAACTCGGCAGATTCAGCAGCATAGGCGGATGTAGCCACGCTGCTTGCCATAATTATAGCTAATGCATAGCATTTTTTATTTGTTTGCAACTTCATGAGGATTTCCTTTTTCTCGTTATACCGATATATGACAATAAAAAACAACAGCAGTCATTGTTAAAATAACGGATGACTTCTTATTTCTGGATGATATCTTCAAGCATATCGGCCGCTATGTTATACCAGAGTTTTTTTATAGCACAATAACTTAATTTACTCCCAAGCCAACCTCAAACAAACCGATCTCGCAAACTTATACTTTAAATTAAATTAGAATCGCCATATCAATTAACATTAGTCATTATTGTCGTAATAAATAACAACCCACCCCATTTGACGATAGATAATTCTGGATAACTTTTTTCAGTGGTAGGAACATGTTGGTTGACCAGCCCTTTGACAACCATTCCACTTCAAAGTGAAGATCGCCGGTTTCTCCCTTAGTGGCAAAGGGGCCTGGTTTCTAGTCAAGTATTCAATGTGTGATTGCAGTGTAGGATATCCGATTTGGGATAGAGGATTGGATGGCTAAAGTTGGTGTAAGGTGTCCGTTTTGTGCACAGACTGTGCCCAGTGAAGAAACACAGTTATGGCAGAGTAGGCATCAGCGTACCCTCGCCAGTTCTGAAAATACCGCCCAATTTTTTGCTTGGTCGCATATTATTTTATCAGTGTTTTCAAGATTGACATTCTTAGTTGAACTCATATTATAGAGATCGGTCTACATAGGAATGTAATCAATGATGAACAATACCATTGACCGGAGAACACAGATCGTCGATACCGCCATGGGCCTGTTTCTGCACCAAGGCTATAACGCTACAGGGATCAACAAGATCATCGAGCAAAGTGGCGCTCCTAAAGGTTCACTTTACTACTTCTTCCCAGATGGAAAAGAAGAGATCGCACTTACCTGTATCGAGCGGATAAAAGCAGATGTGTCGGTCGCCATCGAACAAGCATTGAGTGCCGCAAGTTTCGAAGCAGGGGTGGTGAACTTTATCCGTTCCACCATCTCGTTTTTCCAGAAGTGTGATTTCAACAGTTCCACACCCGTGTGTTTTTGGGTGTCTGCTGAAGCGTCACAGGTCAGTTCACGGCTAAGACAAGCGTGCATGGCGGTCTACGAGAGTTGGAAGACAATTTATGCTAACCGCTTGTTGAAAATGGGTGTTGGGGAAGAAAAAGCAAAACAGCTAGCCGACATCATCGTCACCTTAATTGAAGGCGCTCTGGTGCAAGCTCTGGTAAGCCGGAGTGTCGTTTCCCTGGAAAACGTGATTCATTACATCAAAATTATTCTAAGCCACGAGCTCAGCACTATTAAACCTTCAGCATGAAGTATTAAATTTAGGAGCATACGGACATGAGCACAAAAAAATTAAAGATCGCTATGCTCTGCTACCCTGACATGACGCTATTAAATTTTCTCGGGCCAGAAACGGTATTTAGCAAACTCTCAGACATTTATCTCGTCTGGAAAAAAATTAAACCCGTACAAACCGATACCAACCTTTTCATCAATCCAAACTGCACTTTTGCCGACTGCCCTAACGATCTCGATATTATATTTGTTCCCGGCGGACCTGGTACCGTCGAAATGATGCAGGACGAAGAAGTACTGTCCTTTATCCGGGAAAAAAGTCTTGCCAGTAAATACATCACGTCCGTCTGCACCGGATCGCTGATTCTCGCTGCTACAGGGCTACTGAAAGGAATCAAGGCAACAACCCATTGGTCTATGCGCGACGAACTCGCGGCCCTGGGTGCAATAGTGATCAACGAACGCGTCGTAATCGACAGCAACCGAATAACAGGTGGCGGGATCACTTCTGGCATCGATTTCGCCCTCAAGGTCGTAGCTAAAGTAGTTGGTGAGGATGCCGCCAAGGCCATGACATTGTTTCTAGAGTACAACCCTGATCCAGCCTATAAATGTGGCACTCCTGATAAGGCCGAGGACAGTATTGTCAAAATACTTTGGCCTGAAATCACGAAAATGAAGACAAAAATAGCCATATCGATAAACAACATACCGGATAAAAATTTCCGGTATCCTGAATAGACTAATGCAGAAGGGAATACATGCGTGAATATCTATTATCTGTTTTTTTGGGGCTAATCGTCGGTACCCTTTGGTCGTTACTTTTAGCTCTAGGCGATAGATAACGTTTTTTAATAAGATCCGCCCCTATGCGTATGCGAGGTATACCAGACAAAAAGCGTTGCTGAAACACTGCAATACGATTATCTGAAACCTCATAATTCAAAGCGCAGCCATCGTTATGCTGAATTACATACTCAATGGCGAGAATATCTATTATCTATTTTTCTGGCGCTAATCGCCTAGGGCGTATATACCCTGTTGGGAACCCGGCCACCGGATCTACCGATTGTGATGTTGCCCGGGATGTGACCAACACACCAGACAATCACACCGTCATTATTAAAGGCAACTTCCGAGGTTAAAGAAAATCCCCACGAGCCGCTTTTTGTTCATGAACCATTAGCTCCATATGGCGCGATATCCCCTGTACAATATCGATTTTAAACCTATAAATGGAAATTAAATATGAACAGTTTACTGAAATTTGGCATTGGAACATTTTGTTTGATGGCTGCTTCGGCTACTCAGGCTGAATCCATCAGCAGGATCAACCCGCCAACATTGCTGGATTCGACAACCTATGGTTTTACTCAGGTCGTAGTAGCGCCCAATAATGGGCGCACGGTATATCTGTCTGGGCAGTTTAGTGGGGATACTGAAGGAAATGTGCTAGGGGAAACGCTGGCTGAGCAAATACCGATTGGATTTCAAAACCTGAAACACGCCATCAAAGCCTCAGGAGCCAAGCCAGAAAATGTGGTTAAAATTCAGGTTTATATTGTTGACTATGCTCAGAAAGATGCATACCAAATCCAGTCGGAGATCAAGCAGTTATTTGGTGATAATCTTCCAGCCAGTACATTAGTTCCTGTCCCTCGACTGGCTTTAGACGGAATGAAGTTTGAGATTGATGCAATCCTTGTCATTCCTAATTAATTACAAAGTTAACATTATAGCGACAAACTTGGTCTAACGTCGTTTTGTTAAAGAAAGGAAGTGAACTTCCCCCGAACACCTCAGTTTAGACTGGGACTGTTTTTCGAGGGAAGGTCTGTTATTTACACTACTAAAAAATGGCCGTATAGAAAATTTAAAACGTAGTCTATCGGCCGCCAGCGTTTGGCAAAAACCGTCTGCAGAGCCTGACAAATAGCCATTGATTATTTTTTCAGCTATAGTGCGATGAGTTATGGTATTTAGGTTAGCTAGAAGGAAAGGCTATGAAACAAAAAAATCAATCTCGTGCCTACCAACGTGGTAAAAGCGCAGCAAAGATTTGGAAACGTATTAAAGTGAACCTGCGCAGCTTAGACAATAAGTGTGTGGCTAAAGCACGGTCGCTTAAATTACCTGCCTGGATAGGGCACATACCTATGGCCATATTAAGTTTGGTCATGTTATTGGCTATTGTCTTCGGAGGGATGATCATAGCTAGCTCAGCCGTATTCATTGGGGCATTGATTCTTCTTGTTGGCGGTGCATTTTCACCAATAGAGGAAACACTCCCTGATGAAGATGAAATGATCAATACTTCATATAAATCCCCAAATGAATACAGAGCTGATGGTGAGTTTGGACCAGGTTGGTACGCAGGCAATTACAAAGTTAAAGATGATTACTGAAGTATCTCAGCAATCATCGTATTTTAGGTATTAGAACACTCTACTTACCAACAAGATTGCCAACCCCCTTACTAGCAATAGTATCCCCCACAGCACCACCTACTTTTCCTCCAGCAGCCTTACTGTCTGCAGTGCCATTTGCCAGTGCAGTGCTCAATGAATGACCTACACTCACTCCAGCCCATGAAAGTGCCCCAAGCCATAGTACAGGCAACACAATAAACATCCCCCCCATCACCAGATTCATGATCAAGTCGTCAGAACTATTCTGAAAACCAGCCACGTTCCAACGACTATGTGTTTCCGAGCCGTAAAGCGCTTCCAGTAACCAACTGTCCAGCCAGCGCGCCAGCTCCCACCAGAACGTCAGGAAGTTCAGCGCAAACACCACGAACGTCACGGTGATCCCCGCCGACGCCGCTCAGCGTCTGGCCGAACGGCTGGCGACGCTGAACGGGCTTAAGGTAGATTTCCGGGAATGGCCAGGCCTGGATCACGGCGGCATGTTCAATGCGGCCATCGCTCCGGCGTTGGATAAGGTAGCAGCAGGCGACTGAATAACACCATGCCGCTAATCTGGCGATGATCTTAATTTTTCTGTTTACGAAGAAGTTTTATTATCTACTTATCGAAAACAAACGAAATATGGTCATCGTCCAGATACTTGATCTCAACCTCACAGCCTTTCTGGACCTTTGAAGAGTAAAAGGCGGGAATGGTTTCCTTGCCTTCTACCTGCTTGGTCATCCCCTTTTCATGCCATGAAAGGCGGTATTTTATGTTGGTGCTCCCGTTATCATTTGAACTGATGTAATGGACCTCCTCCACCCGAGCCTGAATATCCCGCCCCAGTGTCTGGATTTTATGGTCACGGTTAAACAGATAAACAATATAGGCAATGACGCCTACTGTAAGAATCACTGAAATAATAATCGCAAACTTCATCGATTCGTCCCTTAGCCGAACATGGTCAGACCGTTAAATGATGACATTATCTTCCCGACATGAGCCATCGCATCGATAAAAGCTACACGCCCCTCGGTGGTGGTAAGATCAAAGGCTGTCTTATCAAATTTCATATTGGTCAACCCGAGCTTGCCGCTCGCAGTCACGCTCATAGAATAGCCTTCCGTAACAATTTTCGCCGCCGTGAAATCAAAGGAAAACATGGAAGCGGACTCTTTATGATCTTTGTATTCAAAAGCATGCGGCGTCTTGATGCTCACTTTTTCCGCACTGTCGATGGTGATCATTTTCGGTGAGGTGATGGATACCCCGCCTTGCACCGTCTGCTTCCAACTGCCCAGGATGTCCGTCTTGGCATCCTTGGTGATGGTTTGTACCCGTCCCCCCAAGATTTCGTCAGTAACGTCCTGGGTGACGATATTATGGCGTTTCCCCGTGACTTTGTCATAGCGATCCCCGGTGAGGAAGGAGTCCATGCCTGCGTCATAAGTGCGGGTTACCTTGCCGGTAACATGTTGATTTTCTGTGCCGTCCGTATCGATGCTCCGCTTTCCCTTAATGGTTAGCGTTTCTCCGCCGCTGGTAATATCCGACGTCCGGCCATTGGTGATAGTGACCTTTTCGCCGTCCTTAAAGGTTTTGGTTTCCGGTTTGTCGACCGTCGTGGTGCGCATACCGTGGAATTGGAAGATAGCGTTACCGAACACCTCATCCTTCTGATCTTTTTGGATGGTGGTGGTGCGATTGCCGTCCACGGTCACCGTTTTATCGTTCTCCACCGAAATATTCATATCTTTTTCGGCATGCAGCTGCACCATCTCCGAGCCCGCCTTATCTTCGAAGAACAGGTGGCTGGAATTGTCACTGTGGCCGTCTTTGGAGCGCGTCATAAAGCCCATCATGGTCGCACCGGCTGGCAGCGTCCACGGCGGCATACAGGCTTCGTTATACACCCGACCGGTGACCATCGGGCGGTCCGGATCGCCATTGATAAAATCAATCACCACTTCATCCCCCACTCGCGGGATCTGCACGCCGCCGAAGCCCTGGCCTGCCCAGGCGCTGGACACTCGCACCCAGCAGGAGCTGCTTTCATCCCCTTTCGCCAGACGATCCCAGTGGAATTTCACCTTCACCCGACCGTATTTATCGGTCCAGATAGACTCCCCCTGCGGCCCCACCACCCGGGCCGTTTGCGGGCCATGAGTCCGCGGCCACGGGGTACGCTGCGCTGAGCGGAACGGCGTGCTCGCCGGGATCACCACAAAATCGGTGCGATGCACCGCCTCTTCTCCCCCGCTGGCGTAGCTGTTCTCTTCAAAATCGTAACGCGCACTCAGCACCAGATACTCTCCACCGTCACTGGCAAACGGCGGGTTGAGCAGGGCAAAGGTACACCCTGGTACGATACCCAGCGCGGTAGCCGTTGCGTCGATGCGCTGATGCTCCGCCTGCCACTCCTCCTGGCGCACCCGGGCGTAGGTTTCGCCGTGGCTGTGCTCCACGAAGTGCCCCGGCCAGTCGTAGTAGTCAATCTGGCCCGGTGAGGGTGAGGTTGGGTTCTGTCGCGCCTGGAACAGCCATGCGTTGGGCTTGCGGAAATCGTAGTCGTCGATGCTGTAGATCCCCGGCGTCACCCGCTCGGATATCGCCCACTGGCCGATCCCCTCTTCGCTGGTGCTGCCACCGGAAGGCGTGGCGTGGTAAGGAATGGCCTCATAACCGCTAAACGGCTGGTGCTGCTGAGAGGCGTCGTACAGCACCATGGTGTGTTTACCCGACTCGTGGCGGAAAAAGAAATAAATGCCTTCCAGCTCCATCAGACGCGAAATAAAGTCGTAGCTGCTCTCCTGGTACTGCACGCAATATTCCCAATTGCGGTAGTTACCGGTGAGCTGGTTCTCCATCTGCACGCCATATTCGTCGAGCACCGTTTTGATGATGTCCGGCACCCGCTGGTTCTGGAATATACGTTGGTTGCGGTCCCGCTTCAGCGGCCACAGGTCCGACTCCATGGTCAGCGTGTAAACCACGTAGCGCTCACCATTAATATCCGCACTATGAACGTTGACCCTGGTGATTTTTCCGTTGAGATAGCGTGGCGCAGCGAGCAGCCCCTGAGTAGGGATAGTCAGGGTAATCGGCTGGCCAAGCATGGCCCTGCGGTCCAGGCGGGCGTTGGTGCTGAGCATCGTCACGCTCAATTCAAATGAGCGTGAAACCACTTCCTCTCCGCTAAGTTTCCAGAACTTCAGCGTTCCCTCACCCGCAGGCGTTGTTGCCGTGATACGGTCAAACATAGCTTCTTACCCCTGTAACTAAGACTGCGTTATGCCGCTCTGCCACTCATGGTGCCAGCATCAGTACTTTGAACTGGCTGGGTACCGCACGTATCCCCACGGCATTGGTTGAGTTCTGCAGGCTGACGCTGGTCAGGCGCGTCGCCGGTGTGCCTTTGAGCAGCACGGTGAAGGAACCGGTGAGATGCCGCGACGGCCCCATCACGGTGCCTGACGCCACGCCGGTGGCAACACCGGGATTATCCCCGTTGGTCAGCGGCGTCACCGTGGCCATGTTGTGGGCAGGCATGCCCATAAACAGAATATTCAGCGCGTTGGGGATGGCCGTTGGCCCAAGCGCGATATCCGGATAAGGTATCGGCGTTGGGGTCGGCATCGGCGTCATGCAGACGTCGGGAAAGGCCAAATCGGTGCCCATCAGTTGACAGTTGGCAAACATCGCGTCCTCCTCAGCCCATATGGATCTGTTCGGCATCCACTTTGGTGATTGCCTTCGAAGTAATAACGGTATTTTGCGCATGCAGACGCGCATAATCTTCAGCCTGCATATCCAGTTGGCCGGCGCGTACCTGCTCCGTCTGGCGCGTAGTGCGCAGCAGGTTATGGCTCACCTGGGTGATGGTTTGCCAGATTGACTCGCTGTGCTTGCCCACCATGCGCGAAAGGCTTACCCAGGCGGAAAGCTTATCGCCGCTGTACTGCATTTCGCTGATATGGCAGTCACCCTGGCTGGCGCTGACGCGTAACGCTTCGCTGCTGAGGCTGATTTCGCCGCTGCTGCGGATATGCAGATCGCCCGGTACGCTCAGTTCGGCCATTTCCGGGTTGGCACGCTCCAGCACCGCCAGCAGCCACACCTGATTATCCACGCTGGTAATAAGCACCAGATCCCCCGGTCTGAGGAGCAATAACGCAGCTGGTAGCACGCCGGCAGTGCCAGCCGCGCCCTTCACTCTCCACGCTCAGGCTGCCGTTGGAAAAGCAGTGGGTCACCACCCCCGCACTCTGTAGTGGCGGTGCTGCCGCTTGTAGCAGTTTGTGATTGATATTGTTCATCTTCTCTCCTTAACGGCGGCTCTGATGCTGAAGGCTCCAGGCCTCCGCAGCCAGTAACTCTTCGTCATACTCAAGGATGCCCCGGCGATCGGAAAAGTGGGCTCCCTCCTGCTGCGCCCGATGGAACCGGGTGCGGGAAAATGTGGCACTGCGGAAATCGGCCCGGCGTAAATCAGCATGGGTGAAATCGCTGTAGGTCAGATCGCAAAGGGCAAAGTTGCTGTCTTCGGCCTTCACCTGCTGCAAAATGCTCTGGAACAGGCGGCTGTGGCTAAAATCGGCCTGTTGTAACCTGGCACCGATAAACAACGCCTGATCAAACAAACTGCCCTGGCAGCTGGCCCGGTAAGGTCCGCACTCATAAACAGCGCCTGGCTGGCGTTCACCTTACGGAGTTGAGCCTTTCTCAGCGAAGCGCCTTTGAAATTGCACTGCGTCAGCTGCGCCCCGTTAAAATCAACCGCGTCGAGCTGATTATCGGTAAACTGACAGCCGCTAAAGCGCTGCTGGGCATAGTTTTTTCCACGCTGATCGCAGTTGAAAAAGACCGTACGGTCGAATTGACTGTGGCCCAAACGGGTCGTGCGCAAGTCGATATTGAAAAAGGTCGTCAGCAGGCACTGGCACTGCTCCAGTTGCGCCTCATCCAGCGAGCTCTCGAAGAAAGTAGTACGTTCCAGCGTGGACTGGTTGAAGGTGCTGCCGGATAGCGGCTGCGCATGAATTGGCAAGCGTCGAACCTGCTGCGGGAGAAATCGCCGTTGCCAAGCTCGCAATGATTAAAGATGCACTGCGCCATTAGCGTGTCGCAGGCGCTGATTGCCGTCATTTCACAATCGTTAAACACGCTCTGTTGCATGCGGGCGCCGCTCAGCGTCCCCCCATTCAACAGACACTCATTAAACACCGTTTCATGTAAATTGGCCGCCTGCAGGTTCGCCCCCAGCAGTGAGACATCCTGAAAAATTCCGCCGGACAGGTTGCATCCTTGCAGCTCGAGACCATCGAGGTTGCAGGCGTTAATCATCTCGCCATTTTTTATTTTCTGCTGTAGCTCTGCCGCGCTCAGCGTCGTCATGACAGTTCCTCATCCCGCTTCGGCAGCGTCTTCACCCGGCTGGTATAGGCGTTGTCCAGCCGCGTCTCCATATTAATAAAGGATTGTGACAGATCGGCGCGGAACAGATTGGCAGCGGTAAAGTCCGCGCCACCCAGTTGGGTTTTCTGCATCAGTGCACCCATCAGGTTGGCTCCGGTGAAATTGACCTGGCGGAAATCAGTGCGGATCAACAGGCTCCCGACCAGGTTGGCGCGGGTGAAATTCGCCCTCTGGCAGTCCGCCTCGCTGAGATCGCTGTTCTCCACCTTCGCCAACGTAAAGTTCGCCTGCGTAAGTAAAGCCTGGCGCAGGTTACTTTCTTTCAGCGTTGCTTCGCTAAAGTCCGCGCCGCTTAAGTCACTATCCATTACGGCCGCGCAGGACAGCAGGCTGGCCGCTTTAAACTGGGCGTACGGCAGTTTGCTCTCCACCCAGTTACAGCTCTCAAGCCACGCACCGTTGAAGACCGCAGCCTGCAACTCGCACTGTTGGAAGACGGTCTTACGCAGCCTGGCCTCGCTGAAATCGAGCTGCGGCAGCGTTAAATTCATAACGATACACTCCTCCAGCTCGGCACGGTGGAAACGGCAATGGCTAATACCGACCTGGCGCAGCAATAGCGTTTTTAGCGTGGCACGGCTGAAGTCACAGTCTTCAAACAGGGCGTCTTCCAGTTGGGTTTCCGTCAGGTTAGCGCCGCTAAAATCGGTCTGTCGGCACTGGGCCAACACCAGGCTGGCTTTGGTCAGATTGCATTCACGCAGCGAACTGTTGCGCAAATCGGTTCGCGCCAGCATCGCCTCGCTAAAATCAGCGCCGTCCAACTGGCAACCGCTGAGATCGGCGCTTTCCAGCAACGCCTTACGGAAATTAGCGCCGCGAAAATCCATGCCGGAGAGGTTCGCGCCGGTGAAATCCAACTCGCTTAAGTCCCCTCCGCACGCCATGGTGTTCGAAGCGCGCTGGCGAATAATCCGGGCAATATCCCCCGTCATGCGTTGCGCCGGCGGTTGATGCTGGGCTGCCATCAGATACATCTGGTGCAGCGACTCGCGGCTCTGCGCCAATTTCTTCGCCGTCATGCTGCCCGCATGTTGATGCAGCATCTCCTGCATACGGTGCATTGATTCCGGGCCACGCGGCCGCGTGTCCTGTTTGGCACCCTGGCGGGCTTCCACTTCAGCCTGGCGCGCCTCGGCCTGCGCTTTCATCTCCTCAGCCTGGCGCTCCAGTCGTTCGACAAACTCCGGCAGTTCATCCAGCCTCGGCATCTCTGGCTGCGACATATCCGCCAGTAGCTCGTTAACATCCCGCCCTTCAGCCTCAAGCCTGGCGCGGTGCTGTTCGCGTATTTTACTTACCCGGTTTTGCATATTGTTTTGCATCGGGCTTTCTGTTTGCTGCATTTCGCTGTCAATCCAGGGACCGATAAGCTCTTCCGGCAACAAGTCTTTTTCACGGAAGGCAAACAGCGCACCCTTCCCTTTATCCAGCCGCTGGGCCAACACTTTGCGATAGTGATTGGCCGAACGAGCGGCGCCGTTTTTCTCCAGCGCCGGCATCAGTTGCAGCACATCCGCCGCATCATCCTCGTTAATGCGGCAACTGCCCTGCCAGATCAGCATCATCTGTTGCCGATGCGGGAAGAACCAGACCGTGGTGGCACGCAACCTAATCTCTTCAAACAGCGTTTCATCCCCACGCTGACGATTGATAAAACAGCGCGCCCGCCATGGCGGCAGTTTGCCCGACTGTAGCGGTTTTTCCGGATGCATATTCCAAATGCGCCACTCGGCCTCAGGCGGCAGCTCATCTTGTTCCGGCCACCATTGATCCGGGCTGGCGGCATTGAATACACGCCAGTCGGCGTCGCGGGCCAGGCCTGGAAAGTCATTTTTCAGCCAGTTGGCATCATAGGCTTTGCCCATGCGCTTAAAACGACGCGGCCAGGTCATGTCCAGCGGCCCAAAACTTACCGGCTCAGGCTGCTGCCGCGGTGAGGTCATACGTTGATATAGCGGTTCGATATTCGGCAGGCGACGATAAGCCGCGCCGTTGTGCTGCTCTTCCACGGCGCCAATACCATGAGGGTTCTCTTCGTATCCTGCGCCGCCAAAAGCACGGCTCCAGTCAAGGCGCATCGACTCAAAATTGCGTGGCGGGGTCGGCTGCGAACCAGACCAGAAACGATCGCCAAAAGCCACCAGGGTTTTGCTGAGGCTGCCCACGTCAATGCGCACTGCGCAGCTGTTTTTTTCCTTCTGATGACGGGTATAAGCATTCCCCGTCGCCAGAAATTCAGCCCGGACTTTCGGAATGGCCACATCAATGACGCCGCCACTGGTTTGCAGTTCTTCCGCCGCCAGTTGCCATAATTCCACTTCCGGACGCAGCTGGGGCGTTGTGCCCATATCCAGCAGTGCCATCACAGAAACGCCGAGATAATTTTTACCCTGCTGGCGGAAAGGTCGATTTAATACGCTCAGACGCAGCGGCTTAATAATCTTCATATAATGCGCCTTTAGGCAGCCAGTTAATGAACGCGCTTAAAAAGGGGGATAATACATCTGTCTAGGTTTTCTATCGCATTAACCTAATCAGTGCAAGATGGATGTTAGAAACAATTATTCCCCAATGTCAGAGAATAAAAGACAGCCACTGCGCCAGGCGCTCTCAGGCCAAGCGCCAGCGGGGCTAACGCCTTATGGCGCTCAGCCCTTGTCTCAAAAGGCGGATACTGGCAAACCCAGAATTAAGATTATTCCTAATTAGCGGTGTTAAACTGATATTTTTTTGCATTAACCCAAAGTGGCTTCTATTACTAACAAGCGTCATTCCCTTATATTATCAATATAAGGTGGTGTTCCATGGATATTGATATAGATTTTAAACTGGAAGGCGTGGAGGAAAAGCAAAGGATTGAATCACACATCGTTCAAGCCCTGATTGATAAAGCCATACAGGTTATTTTGAAATACGGCGAGCTGAATTGAGCCGTCGGTGTTATCCCCGTATTAAAACAATACAATAGTCTCAACCTCCTCTGCTCTCCCCTCTGACAAGCCGCCGCCAAGACCCTGCACTCTGTCGACCGACGGTCGACCGACGGTCGACGACGCACAGCAGCAAATTTCAACGCAGATTCATCGGAAGGCTGAAGATAGCGGCTCCCCTTTGGCAAGTTGACTTGCTCTACCGGTGGAGCCTGAAAGGCTAATGTATTTCCTGGATGGGGCCCTGGTGAGGCACAATAGGAATAGATTGACTGAGCAAGGCTAACGGCTATTTATTACCACGTATTACGCTATTTTCTAGCCTCGTCACAGTTAATATAAACGTTTGGCCCCCTGACGGGAACGGGTGAAAAACACCCTTGAAATACATTACGAAAAGTGATAGTTAAAGCCGTTGGCAAGCCCCAAATTAGTTGCCATAAGACATTATTATCACAGGGAATCATATCACATCCATGAAAATCAATATTACCGACCAGCCAAATCCGCAGGATGAAGAGTTCGTTATCGACAGCCTTTGGGCTCATAATGAAAAAACCGAACACGTTGATATCCACCCCTTGTTCCTGACCGTGACCGATGAGCAAGGTAAAATCGTTGCCGGACTGGTGGCCAGAACCTGGTGGGGCGGGCTTGAAGTGCAATATCTTTGGGTCAGCGACCAGCATCGTAAAAGCGGCTATGGCCGTCAACTGATGCTCCAGGCAGAAGAAGAGGCCAGGAAGCGCGGCTGCCACATGGCCTATGTCGATACCTTCGACTTCCAGGCCCGCGGCTTTTACGAAAAATTGGGCTATCAGCTGTACGGCAACCTGGGCGGCTATGCCAAGAAGCATACGCGCCACTACCTGGCAAAAGAGATTTAATCCGGTTGTCATCGGAGAGGTCAGAATGGATTCGTCCGATAAAAATAATGAATTTTATTTGAAAGGTCTGATTGCCATGATGGAGCACTTAAGTGAGCCATGGGGCATTAAGGATCTGGCATCCCGTCATATTTATATGAACCACGCCGCCTACCTCTATACCAATACGCCGCTTGATTTTGATGTAGCCGGTAAGCTGGACGACGAGTTTCCCGCCGACTGGGCCGAATGCGCGGCCGATTTTGTCGAACATGACAAAATGACAGAGGTCTCGCGGGAGCGGGTTGCGGTGATAGAAACGCATTATTGGTACGGCAAAGACAGTCTGACCCCGTTTATCAGCGAAAAACTGCCGATCTACAACGATAAAAAAGAAGTGGTTGGGGTGATGTGGAACGCCAAACCGCTCAACACCTTATCTCCGCTGAAATTTATCAATCAACAAAAACCCAGCGTTCTGACCACAGAAACCAATAGCACCATTTTCACCCGAGCCGAACTTGACGTGATATTTTTAATGTTGCAACGGCTGTCGGTGAAAGAGATCGCCAAAATATACAATATCAGCAATAAAACCATAGAAAACAGAATATATAACATCTATCAAAAATCTGACGTCCATACACAGCAGCAGTTTGAAGAATTTTGCAAATATGCGCATCTGGACAATTACATTCCCGATCGCCTGATAGCTAAAGGCATTCAGTTTATTTAATAGCAAGGAATACCTCACCGTGATCAAAATTGAAGACTATCCGTTAACCCGGGTACCTCAGGATAAAAGAGTCTCGTTTTTAAGCGTGGCCATTGTGCATATGGGCATGCTGACCGCGCTGGATCAGTTTATGCTCGGCGCCGTATTGGGCCACTCAATGACGCTGTTCGACGCCTTTACCGCCATTTTCGTCGGCAGCCTGATCTTTGGCGTTGTCACCTACGGCCTCGGGCTGGCGGGGATGCGCGAAGGGATCTCCGGCAGCCTGCTGGCCCGCTGGTGCGGCTTTGGCCGACTGGGTTCGGTGCTGATCGGCGTGGTGGTAGCCGTCAGCCTGCTGGGCTGGTTTGGCATACAGAACGCCATTTTCGCCAAGTCGCTGGATTTCGCACTGGGCAATAAGCTGGGCTTTGGGCTGGCGGCCGGCCTGTCCGGTACCCTGCTGACCATACTGGTGGCCTTTGGCTTCAAGGCATTACGTATCGCCGCCCGAATTGCGGTACCGATGTTTATTATGCTGGTAGCCTATATCTCTTACATCACCCTCACCGGCCATAATCTGCCGGAAATTATTCAATTAATGCCGCCAGGTGAGCCACTGTCGATCAGTGCCGGCATCACCATCGTGGTCGGTGGCGCCATCGTTGCCAGCCTGATGACCCCCGATCTGACGCGTTATTCCAAAAACGGCAAGCACGTGTTTGGCGTGACCCTGCTCACCATTGTCGCCGGGGAGTTCGTGGTTAACGGTCTGGCGCTGCTGATCGCCAAAACGCTCGGCACGGCGGATGTCGTGACCATCATGTCGCAGGTCGCCGGAGGGGCTGGCCTGCTGGTGGTGGTGTTCTCCACCTTAAGGGTCAATGACCTCAACCTGTACTCATCTTCACTGGGCATCGTCAACGCGGTTGAAGGCATGACCGGTAAAAGGCTGAAATACACCGCCACCACGCTGGTGATTGGCGTGTTGGGTACAACGCTTTCGGTGCTGGGGATCCTGGATCGGTTCGTCGACTTCCTGACGGTACTGGGCGTGGTGTTCCCGCCGATTATCGGCGTGATGCTGGTGGATTATTACTTGCTGCGGACTCACCGTAAAATTCTGGATGACAGCCGCCGGGAAGGCAAACTGCCCGACCAGACGCCGACCATTGGCTGGGCAGCGATCGTCGCCAGCATTGCCGGCAGCATCGTCGGGTTAGTGACCGAATGGGGCGTGCCGACCATCAACTCATTGCTGGCCGCCAGCCTGTTGTATTGGGTATTCAAGTTGGCGCTGAATCGTTCGCAGAAACCGGCCCCGGCGCAAAGCTGATTCGGTTGCCAGCGACGAAATGCTATTACCACTCTCCTGCAACGGGTGAGTGGTAATACTATAGAATGAGGATTTAGTGGACTAAAAACTGCGGTTTTAAAACTGAAACCTGATTGGAATTCCCTGGTGTCGGTAGCTAAAACATCCTTTATTACCCAGAGAATGGAAACGCCTCCCTCCCTGAGTTTTTTATTATAGAAGTTGTCAGACAATCGGTTATTAACTGTTTTGACCGTCAAGAAACACTTCAGTATGGATGAACAGTAGCTCACAAAAAGCACCATGGTCAACACAAAAGTAGACACAAAACCCACTTTTGTGTTCACTTTTATGGATTCACCATCTAAGCGATTGATTTGTATTTAATTACTTTCATTCCACTTTTCACTCAACAGGGTGAAAGTATCATTAGGGGTGATACGAAGCCGTTTAACATACGTTTTCAAAGATTAATCAGCCGGTTACCCTCCCTCTTCCAATGGCAATTCTGGACAATGTCAGCGCGTGCGATATAGTAAAGCCGGCCAGAATATTGTAAGGAATGCTTATGAAGACCACTAACGCCCAGCGCAAAAGCAACATCATTAAGAATATTGAATATCTGATGCGCACCCGTGGCGAAACCAAGGCATCCTTCTCTAACCGTACTGGCCTGACGCGTACCACTATCTACAAGATCCTCGATGGACGGGTCAACAACGTGCAGCAAGCCACGGTTAACCGGATTTCAGATTTCTTCGGCGTTTCCTGCGAAGAGATCGAAGACTATGATCTGGAAAAACTGGAGCTGCTCAATGAAACCCTGTCCACCGAAGGTAATAAAAATCCTTCCGCAATTCCTGTTATTCCGCAGTCGCGTTATTTAGCGGTTGCCGGTAAGAAGATCGGCCAACTGGTCACAGAGTTCCCTTTGACTTATTTCTTCGGCGATGAGTCAAATATGGTAGCAATGCGCATAGAGACCGAAATAAAAGGTTCATTTATCCCAGGCGAGGTCATTATTATAAAACGCCCGCCGGTATTAGTTTGCGATTCGCCTTTATTGTATCACTCGGGAAAATACGGCTTCTTTGTGGTTAACGACAAAGAAGAAAGCAGCATGGAGAAAAATCATCAGGATACCGTGCAATTCCTGGGTTATATCTTTGGAGAAAGGCTATAAATGGAACCGAATCAAAAGTTCAAGCTATTGGGCTTTACCCGGCATGGCACTTTGGCTGCCAATGTCATGGTATTAGCCACCGGCAAAACCATTACCATGGGGCTCAATGAGCTGGCCGACAGCGATATATCGGAAGATCTGAGCCGCCATGAGCTACAGGCACTGTATCGCAAAATCTACGGTAACAATCAGCAGCAAACCGCCTATGAGCTCAGCGATCGTCATGAACGCTCCTGGTATGCCTATCTGATTATTACCGTGGCGCTCAGCGTGATTTATATCTTCTCAACCCTGTGCGGCGTCAAACCGATTGAAATTGCTGCATTGAACATCATCACGCCCCCGGCGATATTTATTTACCCCCTGACCTTTATCCTGGTGGATATTCTGAACGAATTTTATGGGCTGCGGCTGGCCAGGCGCACCATTATCATCTCGTTTATGGCCAACCTGATTTTTGTGCTGGGCGTTTGGGCAACCACGCTGGTACCGAGCATTCCGCAGTGGGAGTTCAGCCAGACTTATGACGGTATCGTCCACAGCATCATGGCGGTGCTGGTAGCCTCATCTGCCGCCTATTTAATCTCCGAGAACGTCAACTCCTGGCTGCTGTGCAAAATCAAAGAGCTGACCAACTCCCGCTATCTGTTTGTACGGGTAATCACCAGCACCGTGGTGGCCTCGGCCATCGACAGCCTGGTGTTCTGTACCCTGGCGTTCTACAACGTATTGAGCTGGGACATCATCAAAACCATGATCCTGTCGCAGTTCCTGATTAAGGTGGTCTACGCCCTGGTGGGCGTCGGGCCGATATACGCCGCCCGTAGCCTGTTTAACCGTTATATCAATACCGATCTTGCAAGGAGCAATGAATATGCATATCAAAAAACAAGATAAAATCACCCATCTTGGCGCCAACTCCGATTATCCGGATCAGTATGCTCCCGAATTGCTCGAAGCCCTGCCGCGCGCACGCGGTCGCGATCTGATCGGCGTGGATGAACGCAAACTGCCATTCAGCGGCTTCGACCTGTGGACCGCCTTCGAACTTTCCTGGCTCAACGCCAAAGGCAAACCGGTGGTGGGGATTGGTGAATTTACTCTGCCCCATTCGTCCACCAACCTGATCGAGTCCAAATCATTCAAACTGTATCTCAACAGCTTTAACCAGACGCGCTTCGACAGCGTGGAACAGGTCAGCGCCGCGATGCAAAAAGATCTGTCGCAGGCCGCCAATGGTCAGGTTGGGGTGAAGCTGTATCCGGGGTTGGACGGTTATTCAGCGCAGATCGACGCCCTGCCGGGCATCAATATCGACGACCTGGATATCGCCGTGGATGATTTTGACTTCAAACCGGAATATCTGATCGGTGCCACCAGCGAACAGGCGGAAATAGTGACGGAGACACTGTCCTCCAACCTGCTGAAATCCAACTGTCTGGTGACCAATCAGCCGGACTGGGGCAGCGTGGTGATCCACTATCAGGGCCGTAAAATCGATCGCGAGCGCCTGCTGCGCTATCTGATCTCCTTCCGCCAGCATAATGAGTTCCACGAACAGTGTGTCGAGCGTATTTTTAACGACATCAAACAAAGCTGCCAGCCGGAGAAACTCAGCGTGTTCGCCCGCTATACCCGCCGCGGCGGTCTGGACATCAACCCGTTCCGCAGCGATTTTGAAACGGCGCCGACCCTGGGCCGTTTGATCAGGCAATAACGCTCCACTTGTCATGCCCCCGCCCGGGGGCATTATTTCTCCCCGTCATCTGTTTGTTATTTTTCGCCATTACCGTCGTTAACAACTATCTTCAAAACACCCCACAGGGAGATTAACGACGCATGCCTGATTTTTCGCGCAGAGAAATACTGCGGGCTGCCGCCATCGGATCGGCTTTTTCACTGTTACCCGCCTCGATCCGCAAAGCGCTGGCAATCCCCGCCAATAACCGTACCGGCACCCTTAACGATGTCGAACACGTAGTGATCCTGATGCAGGAAAACCGCTCTTTCGACCATTACTTCGGCACTCTGCCCGGCGTACGCGGCTTTAGCGATCGCATCACCATTCCTTTGCCCGGCGACCGTCACGTCTGGCAGCAGCAGGGGGAACATCGGTTGGTGTTGCCCTATCATCTCGACAGCAAGCTCGGCAATGCCCAACGGGTAAGCGGCACGCCGCATTCGTGGGTAGATGAACAATCCGCCTGGGACAGCGGCCGCATGAGCGCCTGGCCGACCTACAAAACGCCCACCTCGATGGGCTATTACCGTCGGCACGAATTACCGTTCCAGTTTGCGCTGGCCGAAACCTTCACCCTGTGCGACGCCTATCATTGCTCGATCCACGCCGGCACCAACACCAACCGCCTGTTCCACTGGACCGGCACCAATGGCCCGACGGCGGCCGAGGTCGCGGTGGTGGTCAACGAGTGGGACAGCCCCGGCCCGGCGGAAGTCGGCTACCAGTGGCAGACCTATCCGGAGCGGCTGGAGGCCGGCGGCGTCAGTTGGAAGGTCTATCAGTTTTTGCCTGATAACTTCACCGACAACCCACTGGCGGGATTCCGCCAGTACCGTGCCGCCAGCGTTAAGGTCGGCAACCCGGCACAGCCGCCAAAAGACTTCACCGCCTTTGTACCCTATAGCGATGAATTGAACGTTGAAGCCCCGCTGTACAAGGGCAATGGCAATACGCTGCCGGCAGCCGACGGCAACGATCTGGATGCGATGCTGACCGGCTTTCGTAACGACGTACAGCAGGGCAAGCTGCCGCAGGTAAGCTGGATTATCGCCCCGGCGGCCTACTCGGAGCACCCCGGGCCTTCCAGCCCGGTGCAGGGCGGCTGGTTTACCCAGGAGATCCTCAATGCGCTGACGGATAACCCGGAGGTGTGGAGCAAGACCGTGCTGCTGGTCAATTACGACGAAAACGACGGTTTCTTCGACCATATGCCTTCGCCCTCGGCCCCGTCACTGCGTGAAGACGGCAGCTTCGCCGGTAAATCGACGGTGCCGTTCGATAGTGAAATCTTTCAGCATGTCGCCCCACCCGGTTCACAAGAGCAACCGCCACCGGACGGCCGTATCTATGGCCCAGGGCCGCGAGTACCGATGTTGGTGCTGTCTCCCTGGAGCCGTGGCGGCTGGGTCAATTCACAGGTATTCGACCACACCTCGGTACTGCAATTTTTAGAAAAACGTTTCCAGGTGCATGAACCGAACATCAGCGCCTGGCGACGGGCGGTCTGTGGTGACCTCACTTCCGCCTTCAACTTTGTCGACCCTAATGAGGAAACCTTGCCTCGTCTGCCCACCACCAGTCGCCACGCCGCCGACAGTCTGCGCCAGCGACAGGAACAGTTACCGCAGGTGCCCTTGCCGCCGGTGAACAGGCAACAGTTACCGCATCAGTCGCGACTGGCACGCCCATCGCGTGCGCTGCCTTACCAGCTGCACGTTGAGGCCAGCAGCAACCCCGAGCAAAAAATGCTGACGCTCAACCTGTACAACACTGGCGAACAGGGCGTGGTCTTTCATGTGTATGACCTGCTGAGTCTGGAGCAGATCCCACGGCGCTATACCGTCGAGGCCGGTAAAGCGGTCAGTGACAACTGGCTAACGGCGGATCGCTACCACCTGTGGTTGCTAGGCCCCAACGGTTTTCATCGTGAGCTGGGTGGCAGCGTTCTGCAGCCGCAGCCGGAAGTGCAACTCACCCCGCAGGGCGATCGTTTATCGCTAACGCTAACCAACGCGGGTAGCCAGGCAACAACGGTAACCATCGCCCGCTGCCCTTATACGCAAAAAGGCCCCTGGCAGATTGAACTGCCGGCGGGTGGCCGCCATCAGCAGGCCTTTGCTACCAAATCCAGCGGTGGCTGGTACGATCTTTCACTGCAGGGGGCACAGGGCTGGCAACGCCGACTGGCAGGCCGGCTGGAGAACGGCGACCACAGCGTCAGCGATCCGTTAATGGGTAAAGCCTGAGATTTCCGTGCAGGGTGTTCGAAAGGAGAATTCCCTTTAGCGGCAGTACAAGCGGAACAGGCGCGCCAGGTGTGCGCCCATCGGCGTCAGCGTGGTGTCTTTACGCTGGATCAGATAAAACGTCGCTTTTGGCAGGCTCTCCTCCAGCGCCAGCGGCACCAGATGTTTACCCAATATCGGGTCGGAGATCACATCTACCGACAGAATGCTGACAAAGTCGCTCTGCGCCACCAGGCTGGTGCAGGCCATAAAAGTCTCGCAGGTGACGCTGATAGACGGCGCCATTCCCAAATCCCCGAACAAGTCGTGCAGTAGCCGGTAGTAGCTGCCCTTTGGCGTCGGCATGGTCCAGTCGCAGTGCTGCAGTTGCCTGAGTGACGTCGCCCCCTCCATCGGATGCCCCTTGCGCACCACCACCTTGTACTCTTTCTCCATCAGCCGTTCGTACTGCAATTCATTGTCCAGGCTGCTGGGGTAATAGGTATTGACCGTGAAATCCAGTTCACCCTGGCGAAGTTCCGGGATCATCGACACCAGTTGCCCTTCGACAATCCGCACTTTGACCTTTGGATATTCACGGTGGAACTGATTAATCACCTGCGGCATCACGGTGCGCGCAATGCTGCCGCCGACGCCGATATTCACCGAGCCGCCCGCCAGCCCCAGCCGTTGCTGGATATCCTCCTGCGCCACCCGCAGCTCTTCGAGGATCAGGCTGGCATGCTGGAAAAAGTTATCGCCGCAGTCGGTCAGCACCACGCCCTGGCTACGGCGGATAAACAGCTTGGCCCCCAGCACCGTCTCCAGCTCCTGAATCGACTTGGTCAGCGCAGGCTGCGAAAGCTGTGAAGTCCGGCTGGCGGCGCGAATACTGCCCTGACGGCTGACTTCTACAAACGCACGTAATTGGTGCAATTTTATTGAGGCTGGCATAGGCGAATGGTGATAACCGTTGTTTATCAATAGCAAGATATTGGCATCTTATTTAGCCCGATTCCATTGTGTACATTCGAAAAAAACATAATAAATAACCAAATTCTTATTTCGCTTAATTAAACGCATTTTCTGCGCCAATAAGCGCATTTCACGGCAGTTAGTCACTAAATACGTCTTTTTCATTAAACAGTTCCACCGTCTGACCTCAGTTCAGCGCACCACTGCTGCCCGGCGTTTGCCTGGGCGCGATAACCAATGAGATCTCCCAATGAATAATCCGCTTTCGATGTTGGTGTCAGATTTATCCCCGCAACTGCAGGCCTGGCGCCGCGACTTTCACCGCTATGCCGAGTCCGGCTGGTTTGAGTTCCGCACCGCTACGCTGGTGGCGGAAGAACTGGATCGGCTGGGCTACCGCCTGCAACTGGGCCGCGAAGTCATTAATGCCGATGCCCGCATGGGGTTGCCTTCCGCCGAAGCTCTGCAGCAACAGGAGCAGCGCGCCCGCGAACAGGGGGCACTGGAGAAGTGGTTACCGCACTTTTCCGGCGGCTTCGCCGGTATTGTCGCCACGCTGGACACCGGCCGCCCCGGCCCGGTGATCGCCTATCGCGTTGACATGGATGCGCTCGATCTCAACGAAAAGCGGCAGCCGGATCACCTGCCGTTCCGTGAAGGCTTCGCCTCCTGCAACAGCGGCATGATGCATGCATGCGGTCATGACGGCCACACCACCATTGGGCTGGGGTTGGCACGGGTGTTCAAGAGCCTGGAGGCGCAGCTGAGCGGCACTATCAAACTGATTTTCCAGCCGGCAGAAGAAGGCACTCGTGGCGCAAAATCCATGGTGGAAGCCGGCGTGGTGGACGACGTTGATTTCTTCACCGCCGTGCACATTGGCACCGGCGTAGCAGCTGGCGAGTTGGTGTGCGGCAGCGACAGCTTTATGGCCACCAGCAAGCTGGACGTCACCTACCGTGGCGTTGCCTCTCACGCCGGTGCCAAACCGGAGGACGGCCGTAATGCCCTGCTGGCGGCGGCGCAGGCCACCGTGGGGCTGTACGCCATCCCACGCCACAGCGAGGGCAGCTCACGCATTAACGTCGGCGTGCTGCAGGGCGGAACCGGCCGCAACGTGATTGCCGATCGGGCGTTTATGAAGGTGGAAACCCGCGGGGCCACCAACGCCATCAACGAATTTGTTTACCAGCAGGCGCTGAACGTGATCGAAGGCGCGGCCAAAATGCACGGCGTGGAATACGACATCGCCCTGATGGGTGCAGCGCAGAGCAGTAAACCGACCCAGCCCTGGGTGGACTACATTCACCGCCAGGCGCAGGAGATAGCCGAACTGACTTCGGTCGTCGATCGCCGCGAGCAGGCCGCCGGTTCCGAAGACGCCACTTATATGATGGAACGGGTGAAATCCCACGGCGGCCAGGCCTCTTACGTGATTTTCGGTACCGAACTGAGCGCCGGGCACCACAACGAAAAGTTCGATTTTAACGAACAGGTGATGGCGGTGGCGGTGAAAACGCTGGCGTCGCTGGCACTGAACCTGCCGACCTTTGGGAGCAAAGCATGAGTAACCCGCAACTGCTTACGTTTATCAATCAGTACATTGACCAACACCAGCCGCAGTTCAGCGCACTGAGCGACAGCATCTGGGATCACCCGGAGACGCGCTTTACCGAAACCTATTCTGCCAATCTGCTGGCCGACGCGCTGGAGCAGGAAGGTTTTCGGCTTGAGCGCGGCGTTGGCGGCATTGAAACCGCGTTTATCGCCAGCTACGGCAGCGGCCAGCCGGTGATCGCGCTGCTGGGCGAGTACGACGCACTCGCCGGACTGAGCCAACAGGCCGGCTGCGCCACTCCGCAGCCGCTGGTGGAAAACGGCAACGGCCACGGCTGCGGCCACAATCTGCTGGGCACCGCCGCGCTGGCGGGGGCATTCGCGGTGAAGGCCTGGATGCAACAGCAGCGCCTGACCGGCACCGTGCGTTTCTACGGCTGCCCGGGTGAAGAAGGCGGCTCCGGCAAAACCTTTATGGTGCGTGAAGGCCTGTTCGATGACGTGGATGCCGCCCTCACCTGGCATCCGGAAGGCTTCAGCGGCATGTTCAATACCAGCACTTTGGCCAACATTCAGGCGGCGTTTCAGTTCAAGGGTATCGCTGCTCACGCAGCCAACTCACCGCACCTTGGCCGCAGCGCGCTGGATGCGGTAACGCTGATGAACACCGGTGCCAACTTCCTGCGTGAGCACATCGTACAGGAAGCCCGGCTGCACTATGCCGTCACCAATACCGGTGGCAGTTCACCCCAATGTGGTGCAAGCCGATGCCGAGGTGCTGTACCTGATCCGCGCGCCACAGCTCGATCAGGCGCAGGATATTTACCAACGGGTGATCAACATCGCCAAAGGCGCAGCGCTGATGACCGATACCCAGATGACGGTGCGTTTCGACAAGGCTTGCTCCAACTACGTGCCAAACCCGCAGCATGGAGCAGGTGATGTATCGCTATGTCTGCGACTTCGGCCTGCCGGAATACAGCGAGGCGGAACGCAAATTCGCCACGGAAATCCGCCAAACGCTCAACAAAGACGACCTGCGTAATGCCAGGTTAAATATCGCCCGTACCGGCGGCACGGCGGGCCGCGAGTGGGTTCAGAATCTGGGCGACAAGGTGTTGATGGATCAGGTCGCCCCTTATGTGGCATCGGAAGAGCTGCTGTACGGCTCTACCGACGTCGGCGATGTCAGTTGGGTCGCGCCGACCGCCCAGTGCTTCAGCCCCTGCTTTGCGTTCGCACTCCGCTGCACACCTGGCAACTGGTGGCACAGGGTCGCACTTCGATCGCCCACAAAGGCATGTGCCTGGCCGGCAAGGTGATGGCGGCCACCGCCGTCGAACTGCTGAGCGACAGCGCCCTGCTGGCGGACTGCCGCCGCGAGTTCGAACGCCAGCGCGCCGAACAGCCTTATAGCTGCCCGATCCCTAAAGACATCAAGCCTTCACCGTTAAAGTAACCACCATGCTGCCAAGGCCCGCAATAGCGGGCCAGTCATAATAATTATAATTAAATCAAATAATAAAAAATAAACACAACAGGACAAACACAGAGGGTAAGACAATGAGTGAGGTCACAACTTCAGCCAATAAAAGCCCCGGTCGCGTTTTTTTACTGGGTAGAGCGCATCGGGAATAAAATCCCCAATCCATTTTTACTGTTCGTCTATTTAATCGTTGTTTTAATGCTGGCTACCGCGCTGTTCTCCTGGCTCGACATGGCGGTAAAAAACCCGGCCACCGGCGAGTTGATCAAGGTAAATAACCTGATGAGCGTGGCGGGCATGCAGTGGATCTTCCCGAATATCATTCATAACTTCAGCAGTTTTGCCCCGCTGGGTGCAATTTTGGCGCTGGTGATCGGTGCCGGGCTGGCCGAAAAGGTCGGGCTGCTACAGGCATTGATGTACAAGATGGCCTCACGCGTTAGCGCCCGCTATGCCAGCTATCTGGTGCTGTTTATCGCCTTTTTCAGCCATATCTCTTCTGACGCCGCACTGGTGGTGATGCCGCCGCTCGGCGCGCTGATGTTTCTGGCCGTGGGCCGCCACCCGGTAGCCGGGCTGCTGGCCGCGATTGCCGGGGTTGCCTCCGGCTTTACCGCCAACCTGTTGATCGTCACCACCGACGTACTGCTCTCCGGCATCAGTACCGAGGCCACCAAGGCGGTGGACGCCGCCGTTCACGTCAGCGTGATCGACAACTGGTACTTTATGGCCACCTCGGTCGTAGTGCTAACCTTCGCCGGGGCGCTGTTGACCGATAAGTTTATCGAACCGCGTCTGCCCAAATGGCAGGGCAGCGCCGAGGACAAAATTGAGACGCTAACCCCACTACAAAACCGAGGGCTGATGATGAGCGGCATTGCCGCGCTGGTGTTTATAGCGATTATCGCCGCCCTGGTGGTTCCGGAAGCGGCCCCGCTGCGCGATCCGAAAACCGGCTCGGTGATCCCATCGCCGTTTATTAAAGGCATTGTGCCGATCATCATCCTGTTCTTCTTCACCGTTGGCATTACCTATGGCGTGGTCACCAAACAGATCAGGCGGCCGGACGATATTCCCAACCACCTGATAGAGCCGATGAAAAGCATGGCCGGCTTTATCGTGATGGTGTTCCCGCTGTCGCAGTTCGTGGCGTTCTTTAACTGGAGCAACATGGGCAAGTTTATGGCCATCGGCCTGACCGATATGCTGGAGGCCGCCGGGATGAGCGGTGCCCCGGCGTTTCTCGGGCTGATGTTCCTCTCGGCCTTCCTGTGCATGTTTATCGCCAGCGGCTCTGCCATCTGGTCGATTCTGGCGCCGATCTTTGTACCGATGTTTATGCTGCTGGGCTTTCATCCGGCGTTCGCCCAGATGATTTTCCGCATCGCCGACTCCTCGGTGCTGCCGCTGGCACCGATGTCCCCCTTCCTGCCGCTGTTCCTCGGTTTCCTGCAGCGCTACCGCAAAGACGCCCAGCTCGGCACCTATTACGTGCTGATCCTGCCCTATCCGTTGGTGTTCTTTGCCGTGTGGATTTTGCTGCTGCTGGCCTGGTACGCGCTCGGCCTGCCGATTGGCCCGGGGGTTTATCCAAAGATGGGGTAACCCTGCTGACCCCGCCCTGAACCACACCAGGGCGGGCATTCCCTCCTGCGCTTTTGCTCGCTGTCGCTACTCTTTACCCCTTCCTTTCGCTACTCGAAACATTATTTTATTGCTTTGCTAAACCGGTTCTTCTATTTTAGCTCGCCATCAGACACCGATGAAAACGGGGATCGAACATGGTTAATCGCGTATGGGTGCTGGGTGATGCAGTCGTCGACCTGGTACCTGAAAATTCAAACAGTTACCTTAAATGCCCCGGTGGCGCTCCGGCCAATGTGGCGGTCGGCATCGCCCGCCTGGGCGGCAACAGCGCCTTTATCGGCCGGGTAGGCCAAGATAGTTTCGGCGCTTTCCTGCAGCAGGTACTGAGCGAAGAGCAGGTCGACATCCGCCATATGTCACAGGATCCAGACCACCACACCTCTACCGTGGTGGTGGATCTTGATCTGATGGGTGAACGCTCCTTCACCTTCATGGTCAGCCCAAGCGCCGATCTGTTCCTGCAACCCGAGGATCTGCCTGATTTCAAAGCGGATGAATGGCTGCACGTCTGCTCTATCGCTCTGTCACAGGAACCCAGCCGCAGCACCACCTTCACCGCAATGGAGAACATCAAGGCGGCCGGTGGCTGGGTCAGCTTTGACCCAAATATTCGTGAAGACGTTTGGCGCCAGCCGGAAGCGCTGCGCCCCTGCTTGCAAAAGGCGTTATTGCTGGCGGATGTGGTGAAGATCTCGCTGGAAGAACTGAGTTTTATCAGCAATATCGGTGAGTTGGAGAGCGGTATCGATTGGATGATGCAGCGCTACCCACTGCGTTTGTTGCTGGTGACGCTGGGCGGCGACGGTGTCTGCGTGCATGACGGCAAACAGATCCGCCATTTCCGTGCCCCTTCAATCACGCCGGTCGATACCACCGGTGCGGGTGACGCCTTTGTCGCCGGTCTGCTGGCCGCACTGGCACACCTGGGCGCTTTACCGCAGGAAGCCCAATGGCCAGCAGTGATCGCCCAGGCCCAGGCCTGCGGGGCGCTGGCCACCACCGCCAAAGGCGCTATGACCGCCCTGCCGCATGCCGACGAGTTGCAGGACTTCCTGCGACGCTAACCCGATAGCTACAAGTCAGGCCCAATGCCACAGGGCATTGGGTACCACCCTGTTTTTCATCTCCGGAACATAATTTGCGGACTTGATCACAATAGCTGAATCGGGTTAGCAAACTTGATTGCCAGCCGTCGTTCAACTCACTATCTTTCATCCTGAAAAACCGGTTTAGCAATTTAGCAAAAAATAATAACAACCACCCCGGATGATAGAAAATCATGAAAAAACTTGGCTATCTGGCAGTCACTACAGGGCTTCTCATCTCTACCTCTGCGGCCGCGACTGGTACCAATACCAGTATCGAAGCCCGTCTGAATGCGCTGGAACAACGGCTGCAACAGGCCGAGCAGCGAGCTGTCCAGGCGGAAACGCGTGCCACGGCGGCGGAACGCAAGGCACAACAGTTGGAATTACGTACCGCCAACACCGAGCAGCAAACCCAACAGGTTGTTCAGCGCACCGCGACGCTGGAAACCCACGCCGCACCGGCCGGCAAGCTGCAACTCACCGGATTAACCGACCTGAAACTGTACGGCGACGTCGAGTTCAACCTGGACGGCGCCAGCCGCAGCGGCCAGCTCACCTCGCTGAAAAGCAGCGACAACAAAGACTGGAAGCCGGGCAACAAAGAACGTTGGGATATCAACGGCCGCATTCTGGTCGGTGTAGACGGCTACCGACGCAACCCGGACGGCAACTTCTCCGGTTTCAGCGTGCAGCCGCTGGCCGACATGACCGGTAAAATGAACCTCGACGATGCCGCCTTCTTCTTCGGTAACGAAAAGAACTGGCAGACCAAGATTGGCCGTTTTGAAGCCTACGACATGTTCCCGCTCAATCAGGACACCTTCATCCAGTATTCCGGCAATACCGCCAACGATCTGTATGCCGACGGTTTTGGCTATATCTACATGATGAAAGAAGGTCGTGGGCGTAGCAGCAGCGGCGGCAACCTGATGCTGAGCAAGTATGCCGGTAACTTCTACTTTGAGCTCAATACGCTGGTGGAAGACGGCACCTCCCTGTTCCAGGACGACGCCTACCACGGCAATAGCTTGGATAATAAGAAAAACGTCGCCTACCTGCGGCCGGTGATCGCCTGGAAAAAAGACCAGCTCAGCGCGGCAGTGGCGATGGAAAGCAATGTGGTCAACAATGCCTACGGCTATCACGACAGCCAGGGGCAATTCGTCGACCAGTCCAAACGTAACGGCTACGGCATGACTCTCAGTTGGAACAATACCGCCGCCAACCCGGACAACGGCGTGGTTGCCAACCTGAGCACCGCCTACCTGGACGCCTCCGGCGAGCAGGACCTGACCGCCGGTATCAACGTACTGTGGCGTCGCTTTGAAGTGGGTTACATCTATGCCCACAACAACATCAAAGAGTTCAATACCGCCGGTATGAGCGCCGACATCAGTAACCCGCTCAGCGAGCCGGGCAAATATGATATTCATACCATTCATACCTCGTACCAAATACCAAACATCATGAATATGAAGAACTTTAACCTGTATCTCGGGGCCTACGTCTCGATGCTGGAGGCCAATGCAGATAACAAAATTGCCAACTCCAGCAACGATCAGCGCTACGGCGTACGTGCCCGGTTCAAGTACTTCTTCTGACGCTGATGAACTGATTTCCGCCGCGAAATTCCGCGGCGGCATTTTTATTGATTAAGGGAGTGAACATGGACATTACCGCAACCGCTAACGCGCTATTGCCGTTGCTCGGCGGCAAAGAAAACATAGCCAGTGCAGCCCACTGCGCCACACGCTTGCGCCTGGTGCTGCTCGATGACAGCAAGGTGGACAAAGTGGCGATCGGCAAGCTGGAAGGGGTGAAAGGCTGCTTTAGCAACGCCGGGCAAATCCAGGTGATTTTCGGTACCGGGCTGGTCAACAAGGTGCACGCGGAGTTTATCAAGGCGGCTGGCGTCAGCGAGTCCAGCAAGTCTGAGGCCGCCGATATCGCGGCGAAAAAACTCAACCCGCTGCAGCGAATTGCCCGCCTGCTGTCGAATATCTTTGTGCCAATCATCCCGGCTATCGTCGCCTCCGGCCTGCTGATGGGCCTGCTCGGCATGGTGAAAACCTACGGCTGGGCCGATGCCAACAGCGCCGTATTCGTGATGCTGGATATGTTCAGCTCGGCGGCATTTATTATTTTACCAATCCTGATCGGCTTCACCGCCGCGCGTGAATTTGGTGGTAACCCCTATCTGGGCGCTACGCTCGGCGGCATTCTGACCCATCCGGCTCTGACCAACGCCTGGGGCGTCGCCAGCGGTTTTCACACCATGGATTTCTTCGGGTTGCAGATTGCCATGATCGGCTATCAGGGCACGGTGTTCCCGGTGCTTTTGACGGTGTGGTTTATGAGCATGCTGGAAAAACAGCTGCGCAGAGTGATCCCCAATTCGCTGGATCTGATCCTGACGCCGTTCCTGACGGTGGTGATCTCCGGCTTCGTCGCCATGCTGTTTATCGGCCCGGCCGGTCGCGCGCTGGGTGATGGCATCTCGCTGGTGCTCAGCACGCTGATCGCCCACGCCGGTTGGTTTGCCGGCTTGCTGTTCGGTGGCCTGTATTCCGCCATCGTCATCACCGGTATCCACCACAGTTTCCATGCCGTCGAAGCCGGACTGCTCGGCAATCCAAATATCGGCGTTAACTTCCTGCTGCCGATCTGGTCGATGGCCAATATCGCTCAGGGCGGTGCCTGTCTGGCGGTCTATTTCAAAACCCGCGACGCCAAGATCAAAGCCATCGCGGTGCCTTCGGCCTTTTCCGCCATGCTTGGCATTACCGAAGCGGCGCTGTTCGGCATTAACCTGCGCTTTGTAAAACCCTTCCTGGCGGCGCTGGCCGGCGGTGCGCTCGGCGGTGCCTGGGTGGTGGCCAATCACGTCGGCATGAACGCGGTCGGGCTGACGGCAATCCCGGGGATGGCCATTGTGCAGGCCAGTTCGCTGGTCAGCTATATCATTGGTTTGGTGATCGCCTTTGGCAGCGCCTTTATTATCTCGTTGCTGCTGAAATACAAAACGGACAGCGAATAATGGAAGAATTGAATTTGATGAAACAGGCCGTTCAGGCGTTGATGCGCGACATGCCAAAAGTACTGCGTGCGCCGCACCGCCCGGCGTGGCATCTGGCGCCCAGCGTCGGGTTACTCAACGATCCCAACGGATTCATTCAGCATAACGGCGTCTTCCACCTGTTTTATCAGTGGAACCCGCTGGGTTGCGATCACCGCAACAAGTGTTGGGGCCATTGGCAGTCGACGGATCTGGTCAACTGGCAGCATCAGCCGGTGGCACTGGTGCCAGGAGCCTGCTACGACAGCCACGGCTGTTATTCCGGATCGGCAGTGGTGGCGGACGGCAAAATCATGCTGGCGTATACCGGCAACGTCAAATACCCCGACGGCTCCCGCACCGCCTACCAGTGCCTGGCGCAAGAAAATACCCAGGGTGGCTATGACAAACTCGGCCCGGTATTACCGCTACCGCCGGGCTATAGCGGCCACGTGCGCGATCCGAAGGTTTGGCGTCATCAGGAAGATTGGTACATGGTGCTCGGCGCTCGTGACCTGCAAGACCGTGGCAAAGTGCTGCTGTTGCGCTCCGCCGATCTGCGCGGTTGGCAGTTGCTGGGAGAGATTGCCGGTTCACAGCTGAACGGCATCGGCGATTTCGGCTATATGTGGGAATGCCCGGACCTGTTCACATTGGACGGGGTCGAGATACTGATCTGTTGCCCACAGGGGCTGGCGGCGCAGGCCGAACAGTATCTCAACGTTTATCAGGCGGGCTATTTCACTGGCAAACTGGATTATCGGCAGGCCACTTTCGAACATGGCGCCTTCCACGAGCTGGATCTCGGCTTCGAATTCTATGCGCCGCAGACCACCCAGGCCGAAGATGGTCGCCGGTTGCTGGTCGCCTGGATGGGCGTGCCGGAGCAGGACGAAGATTATCACCCGACGCTGCAGTACGGCTGGATCCACATTCTGACCTGCCCGCGCGAACTGTCGCTGCATCAGGGCAAGCTTTACCAACAACCGGCGCGCGAACTGCAACAATTGCGCGGTGAAAGCCGGCAATGGCAGGGGATCGCCGACGAAGCGCCATGTTGGCCCGTCGGCAGCGCGGAACTGCTGCTAACGCCAGAAGGGGCATTCAGCGCCGATTTTGGCGGGGCAATGACGCTACTCTGGGACGGTGCCTTGCTACGACTGACGCGCAATAATCTGCGTAACGGGCAGTCGGAACATCGCTACTGGCGCGGCAACCTGAGCCAACTGCAGATCCTGTTTGACCGCTCCAGCGTGGAGATTTTTATCAACCACGGCGAGGCAGTGATGAGCGCACGCTACTTCCCCGGGCCGCAACCACAACTGCACCTGAGCGGTGAAACCCAACTGGCGCTCGAGCACTGGTCGCTGACGCCATGCATGCTAGAATGACGCATCCTTCGATGAATTCAGATGCCGTCAGTGAAAAAAAATAAACGCATTACCATCAGTGATATTGCCGCACTGGCCGGCGTGTCGAAATCGACCGCCAGCCTGGTACTTAACGGTCGCAGCAAGGAATATCGGGTGTCCGACGACACCCGCGATCGTATCCTGGCACTGGCCGGTGAGCACCACTACCAGCCCAGCTTCCACGCCCGTTCACTGCGTTCTTCCCGCAGCCATACCCTGGGGCTGGTGGTGCCGGAAATGACCAACTACGGTTTTGCGGTGATTTCACGCGAGCTGGAAACCCTGTGCCGCGAGGCCGGTTTGCAGTTGCTGATCGCCTGTACCGATGAAAACCCGGCTCAGGAAATGATGGCGGTGAACAGTCTGGTACAACGTCAGGTCGACGGTCTGATCGTCGCCTCCAGCCAGCTTAACGATGCGGAATACCAAAAGATTAACGCCGGCCTGCCGGTAGTGCAGATGGACCGGCTGATCGTCGGCTCCGACCTGCCGCTGGTGATCACCGACTCGCTGACCTCGACCGCCACGCTGGTGGAAAACGTCGCGCGTCAGCATCCGGACGAATTCTACTTCCTTGGCGGCCAACCCCGCATTTCACCCACGCGCGATCGGCTGGCCGGTTTCCAACTCGGTCTGGAACGTGCCGGGGTGGTGTGTAAACCGGAGTGGATCATCAACGGTAATTATCACCCCAGCTCCGGCTACGAGATGTTCGCCCAACTCTGCGCGCAACTGGGCCGACCGCCCAAGGCGCTGTTTACCGCCGCCTGCGGCCTGCTGGAAGGGGTGCTGCGTTACCTGAATCAGCACCAGTTGATGGAGAGCGATCTGCATCTGTGCAGCTTTGACGACCACTACTTGTTCGACGGACTAACGCTGAAAATCGACACCGTGGCGCAAGACTGCCGCGCCCTGGCCCAACACAGTTTCGACATGGTTAGCGCGCTGATTGACGAGCGGCCATTAGAGCAGAACGCGCTGTACCTGCCGGGCAGCATCCACTGGCGCCACGCCGATTCGAAGGCATTGCTCGGCCAGCCTTAGGCTTTTCTTCGTAAAAAACTCGGCCAATAAAAAAGGCGCCTGAGCGCCTTTTTTATCGTTGGTGATGTCAGCCCGCTTTGGCGGTGCCTTCCATCCCCACCAGCCCCACCTTCAGGTAGCCGGCTTTACGCAGCGTATCCATCACGCTCATCAGCGTCTCGTAGTCCACGGTCTTGTCCGCCTGGAAGAAGATGGTGGTCTCTTTGTTGGCCTGAGTTTGCTGATCCAGCACCGACGTCAGTTGATCTGCACTGACTGCCTGTTCGCCAACGTACAGCTGCTTATCCGCTTTTACCGACAGGAACACCGGTTTTTCCGGGCGCGGCTGCGGTTTGGCTGAGGAAGCCGGGAGATCGACACGGATATCTACCGTTGCCAGCGGCGCGGCCACCATAAAGATGATCAACAGCACCAGCATGACGTCGATAAACGGCGTCACGTTGATTTCATGCAGTTCGCCGCTGTCGTCCAGATCTTCATTTAAGCGCATCGCCATAACTCACCCCACCCGCAGTTGCTGTGAATGCTGTGAACGTTTGGCTTGTGCCGTGGCGGCCAGATCCAAATCGCGACCCAGCAGCAGCAGCACCTGGGCAGCCACGTCGCCAACCTGAGCGCGATGACCGCTGATTACACGGGCAAAAATGTTATAAATCACCACCGCCGGGATAGCGGCCACCAGCCCCAATGCGGTTGCCAACAGCGCTTCTGCGATGCCGGGTGCAACCACGGCCAGGTTGGTGGTCTGCGAATGGGCGATGCCGATAAAGCTGTTCATGATGCCCCAGACGGTGCCGAACAGGCCGACAAACGGCGAAATGGCACCGATGGTTGCCAAGAAACCATTGCCACGGCCCATGTTACGGCTGTAGCCCGCAACGCGACGCTCCAGACGGAAACCGGTACGTTCCTTGATGCCGTTGTTGTCGTTAGACTCTGCCGACAGCTCCAGTTCGTTTTGCGCATCATTCAGTAATACGGAACTGATGCTCTCGTCCGAGAAGTTCTGTGCCAGCTCGGAGGCTTCATCCAGCGAGCGCACATTGGCCAGCGCCAGCTGTTCGCGGCGCAGACGGCGCTTGGCGCGGAACAGTTCGCTGCCCTTGGAGAACAGGATGGTCCAGGTGACGATAGACGCCAGCACCAGGCCGATCATCACGATTTTCACCACGATGTCCGCATGCTGGTACATGCCCCAGACGGACAGGTCCATACCGCGAGTTTCCGGCGGCAGGATGGTCGGTTGCGGATTCAGCGGAGTGATACTTTCAGGCGCGGCTGCGGCAGGCGCAGAGGCCGGAGCAACGCTCTGGGTAACGGCCGGATTAGTCGCCGGAGCAGCCTGAGCGCTACCGGCCAGACCCACTACCAATACCATTGAAGCTAACAGACCGCGGCCAAATGCCTGGCCCCATTGCGCCCGGCCCTGACCGAACGATCCTTGATTTAAATTCTTGCCAGCCGTTTTCACGCTGTGCCTCCACCCGTTACCGATCAAAATTGAGGAATAATTCAGCGTGCGATCATATCAAACCAATCAGGGATTGATAGTAGTTCTCATTATTATTTACCAAATAATCGGCAAAACGACGTGCCAAGAACGGGTAAATCGGCAACGCTTTTACATTTGGCGGTTAAAACGTCTGGATGGCTATCATGTGTCATGCTAACGTAAGGGCTATCGCAAACAACCCGTGAAGACCCAGCCAAAGGTGAGCCTGCTCCTATGACGTCAAAAAACATCGAAACCACCCTGATCGGCGCAGGACGCAGCAAGCGCTATACCCAGGGCTCCGTCAATCCCGTCACCCAACGCGCTTCTTCACTGGTATTTGATTCGGTGGCGGCCAAAAAGCACGCCACCGCCAGGCGGGCCCATGGCGAACTGTTTTATGGCCGGCGCGGCACCCTGACCCACTTTGCGTTACAGGATGCGATGGTTGAGCTGGAAGGCGGCGCAGGTTGTGTCCTTTACCCTTGCGGCGCGGCTGCGGTCTCCAACGCTATCCTTTCGTTTGTCAGCGCCGGCGATCACCTGCTGATGACCGGCTCGGTGTATGAACCCACGCAGGATTTTTGCAGCCATATTCTGAGCCGCATGAACGTGGCAACCACCTATTTCGACCCGCTGATCGGTGCTGATATCGCCGGGCTTATTCAGCCCAATACCCGCGTGGTGTTCCTTGAATCGCCCGGTTCGATCACCATGGAAGTTCAGGATATCCCGGCCATGGTGCAGGCCATTCGCGCGGTGGCACCGGAAGTGGTGATCATGATCGACAATACCTGGGCGGCCGGTGTGCTGTTCAAGGCGCTGAACTTCGACATTGATATTTCGATTCAGGCCGGGACCAAATACATTATCGGCCACTCTGATTACATGCTCGGCACCGCCGTGGCAAACCAGCGCTGTTGGGATCAACTGCGCGAATACTCTTATCTGATGGGCCAGATGGTGGACGCCGATACCGCCTATATGGCCAGCCGTGGCCTGCGCACGCTGGGCGTTCGCCTGAAGCAACATCAGCAAGGCAGCATCGAAGTCGCCAACTGGCTGGCCGAACGGCCGGAGGTGGCAGTGGTCAATCACCCGGAGCTGCCCAGCTGCAAGGGCCACGAATTTTACCGCCGTGATTTCAGCGGCTGCAACGGCCTGTTCTCTTTCGTGCTGAAACAACGTCTGAGCGACGCACAGTTGGCCGCGTATCTGGACAACTTCAGCCATTTCAGCATGGCCTATTCCTGGGGCGGTTATGAATCGCTGATCCTGGCCAACCAACCGGAAGAGCTGGAAGCCATCCGTCCGGCCGGCGGCGTCGACTTCTCCGGCACCCTGGTGCGCCTGCATATCGGACTGGAGAACGTACAGGATCTGATTGACGACCTCGCCGCTGGATTCGAGCGTATCGCCAACGCGCACTGACGCACCACCTGTTGCAATGGCAACTTTATTCGCCTTGTTTAATGTGTGCTTAAGCTATTAGCGTTACACTAGCCGGGTAACTGTCAGATACGGTCAACACCGCATCCTGGGGAAGCCAACCCCAGGCGCAACCGGCATGCAACAGGATATATAATGGATGTATTACGAGAGATTGTTCATGCGCTTTGGCAGCAGGACTTTATTGCCCTTGCTGATCCCAGCGTAATTTGGGTGGTTTATGCAGTACTTTTCACCACTCTATTTTTAGAAAACGGACTACTGCCAGCCTCCTTCTTGCCCGGCGACAGCCTGCTGCTGTTATCCGGTGCCCTGATCGCCAAAGGCGTGATGGCCTTTGTGCCAACGCTGATCATTTTAACCGTTGCCGCCAGCCTCGGCTGTTGGCTGAGCTACGTGCAGGGGCGCTGGCTGGGTCACACCAGTCTGGTCAAAGGCTGGCTGCTGCAACTGCCTGCCCAATATCATCAACGTGCGCATAATCTGTTTAACCGTCATGGGCTAATGGCATTAGTGATCGGCCGTTTTCTGGGTTTTGTTCGTACCCTGCTGCCGACCATGGCCGGTATCTCAGGCCTGAACAGCACGCGTTTTCAGATATTTAACTGGCTGAGCGCCGTGATTTGGGTTGGCGCGGTGGTCGGTCTTGGCTACGCTTTCAGCCAGATCCCACTGGTGAAACGCTACGAAAGCCAGGTAATGACCGGGCTGATGATCCTGCCGCTGCTACTGCTGCTGGTGGGGCTGCTGGGCGCCATGCTGGTTATCTGGCGTAAAAAGCGCGCCGCCTCTTCCTGAGCGGCCTGCGGGCGGCAGTAGCCGCCCCGGCTGCATGCTTAACCCTCCATCATTAAAGGAGGATTATCACGCAGTCGGGCCACTTCGTCGCTTGGCGTCACGCCAAAGAAGCGTTTGAATTCACGACTGAACTGCGAAGCACTCTCATAGCCGACGCGCAGCGCGGCGGTGCTGGCCTTCAGGCCGTCGTGGACCATCAGCAGACGCGCCTTGTGCAGCCGATAGGACTTCACATACTGCAACGGCGAGGTATTGGTCACCGCCTTAAAGTTATGGTGAAACGCCGAAATACTCATATTCACCTCCCCCGCCAACTGCTCAACGTTGAGGCTGTCGGCATATTGGTTCTCGATGCGTCGCAGCGCCTTGGCGATTTGGCTAAAGTGGGTATGGCGATTGACCAGTTCCTGCAACGACGTTCCGCAGCTGCCACGCAGCACGTGGTACAGAATTTCGCGCACAATCTGCGGCCCCAATACCCGTGCATCGAGCGGTTTGGCCATCACGTCCAGCAGGCGTTCGGTGGCGCACAACAACTCTTCCGACAACTCGGCCAGATTAACCCCGCTGCTTTCTCTGCGCGGTTTCATCAGGTAGTCGTCATCGCCGATGTCGATCAACAAGTCCTGCAGCATTTGGCTGTCGATATTCACTGACAGCCCCACCAGCGGCAGTTCCGGGCTGGCAAAGGTTTCACATTCGAACGGCAGCGGTACCGTCATCAACAGATAGTTACGCGGATCGTACTGAAACACCCGATTGCCGCAGTAACCCACTTTGTGGCCCTGGAAAATGATCACCACCCCAGGTTCGTACATCACCGGCTGACGCGGACAATGGCGATCCACATAGAGGATTTTCACCAGTGGCACCGGCGAAGGGGTATAACCGTTACTCTCGGCAAAGCCGGCCGCCTGGCGCGCCATCCGGCCGCGCAGTTCATCGATTTCACTCACGGAAACACCCTCTTACACTAAGAACAATTCGGCATAAATAATAGTTTAAAACTCTGCTTTTCTACAACGTTTTGTAGGAATAGGCAAGACTCGGGCAGGAATGAGCATTGTGCTGCGGGGCCAGGTTACTGACAATACACCCCAGATATTTTGCGCCATCCGGCGCTTGCCTCATGCAGAAGAGAAATCAGCCATGCAAAACTTTATTCTCCATACCCCAACCAAAATCCTGTTCGGTCAAGACCAAATTGCCGGCCTGGCGCAGCAGATCCCTGCCGATGCACGCATTCTGATCACCTACGGTGGCGGCAGCGTGAAGAAGAACGGCGTGCTGGATCAGGTTTATTCCGCACTGGCGGGTCGTAACGTGCAGGAGTTCTCCGGTATTGAACCTAACCCAACCTACGAAACGCTGATGAAAGCGGTCGAGGTCGTGCGTGCAGAGAACATCGATTTCCTGCTGGCCGTCGGCGGCGGTTCGGTGGTCGATGGCACCAAGTTCATCGCCGCAGCGGCCCACTATCAGGCGGATAGCGATCCATGGCATATCCTGAAAACCGTCGGCAGCGAAATCAAAGGCGCAGTGCCTATGGGTTGCGTGCTGACACTGCCGGCTACCGGTTCTGAATCCAACAGCGGCGCGGTGATCACCCGTAAAAGCAGCGGCGACAAACAGCATTTCTTCTCGCCATACGTTCAGCCACTGTTTGCGGTACTGGATCCGGTAGTGACCTATTCGCTGCCACCGCGCCAGATCGCCAACGGCGTGGTCGATGCCTTTATCCACACCATTGAGCAGTACCTGACCTACCCGGTCGATGCGAAAGTGCAGGATCGCTTTGCCGAAGGCCTGCTGCTGACGCTGCTGGAAGATGGCCCGCGTGCGCTGGCCGAGCCGGAAAACTATGCCGTACGCGCCAACGTGATGTGGAGCGCCACCATGGCATTGAACGGTCTGATCGGTGCCGGTGTGCCACAAGACTGGGCAACCCATATGCTGGGCCACGAGTTAACCGCCATGCACGGTCTGGATCATGCCCAGACGCTGGCCATCGTCCTGCCGGCGCTGCTGAACGAGAAAAAAGCGCAGAAACGCGAAAAACTGCTGCAGTACGCCGACCGCGTCTGGGGTCTGCGTGAGGGCAGCGAAGACAGCCGTATCGACGGGGCCATCGCCGCCACCCGTGCCTTCTTCGAACAGATGGGCGTGCCAACCCGCATGGCCGATTACCAGCTCGACGGCAGCTCGATCCCGGCACTGCTCGATAAGCTGCATCAGCACGGCATGACCGCGCTGGGCGAACATCAGGACATCACCCTGGAAGTCAGCCAACGTATTTATGAGGCGGCACGTTAATCGCAAACTCGCGGTTACCTGTCAGGCTTTAATTTCAGTCTCTTGCGCCCGAGCTGTCCTCGGGCGCAGTGCCAAGCACTATTCTGATATCGCTGAAATTTGCTTAGCAAACTCAGCACCACCCCAGTTTGCCAACTAGAATTTATTGATAGCCGTTCCTGGTGCATGCAGCACCGGGCAATCCGTTAACAAGGAGATACGCATGACAACGCAACAACCCATCATCAAACTCCACGATGGTAATCTGATGCCGCAGTTGGGTCTCGGCGTTTGGCAGGCGAGTATTCCAGACACCACCCAGGCGGTGCTCAAGGCGCTGGAGGTGGGATATCGTTCGATCGATACCGCTGCGATTTACAAGAACGAGGAAGGGGTCGGTGCTGCACTGCAATCCGCCTCGGTGCCGCGCGATGAACTGTTTATTACCACCAAACTGTGGAACGACGATCAGGGCGACCCACAGGCCGCCCTGGAAACCAGCCTGAAAAAACTCAAGCTGGACTACGTCGATCTGTATCTGATCCACTGGCCAAAACCGCAGCAGGATCAATACGTAGACGCCTGGCGCGGGCTGATCAAACTGCGCGAACAGGGGCTGGTGAAGAGTATCGGGGTCTGCAATTTCCATACCCCGCATCTGCAGCGCCTGCTGGACGAAACCAATATCGCGCCGGTGATTAACCAGATTGAACTGCATCCGTTGCTGCAACAACGTCAGTTGCGTGCCTGGAACGCAACGCACCACATCGCTACCGAATCATGGAGCCCACTGGCGCAAGGCGGCGAAGGGGTGTTCGACCAGCCGCTGATCAAACATTTGGCGGAAAAATACGAGAAGACCCCAGCGCAAATCGTGGTGCGCTGGCACCTGGACAGCGGTCTTATCGTGATCCCGAAATCGGTCACGCCATCACGCATTCGTGAAAACTTCGAGGTGTTTGATTTCAAACTGGATAAAGACGAGCTGAGCGATATCGCCCAACTGGATATCGGCAACCGTCTGGGGCCGGATCCCGACTCACTGTAATGTTAGCCAGCCCTGTTGTTTAATGGTAGGGGCGCTGCATGCCGCGCCCGATAGCATAATCAATGGGTTAAATCGGGTCGAACATGTTCGACCCCTACAGGTTTAGCTCTTACCAGCCCTCTCTTTCAAGAGAGGGCTGCTTTTTCCCCGTTACAGCTGCTCACCGTGGCTGGCGATCACCCGCTGATACCAGCCAAAACTCTGCTTCTTCTTGCGCGCCAGATTGTTGTCGTGATCGACATACACAAAGCCGTACTGCTTCTGATAGCCGTTGAGCCAGGAAAGCAGATCGATAAACGACCAGGGGTAGTAACCGCGCACATCGGCACCCTGCTCGATCGCCGCACCGATCGCCTGAATATGATCGCGCAGATAGTCTATGCGCGGTTGATCGCGCACTTCCCCCTCGACGATCGGATCCTTGGCACCCAACCCGTTCTCGGTAATGTAGATCGGAATGTTGCCGTAGCGTTTGACGATGCGGCCAATGGCATCGGTCAGTCCCTGCGGATAAACCTCCCAGTCCCAGTCGGTATAAACACCGTTCGGGTTGCGCACCAGTTTGAACAGCCCCTTAAAGCCCAGTTCACGCCCGCTGCCCTTCTGGCCACTGGTGTTGATCGCGTAGCCCTCGACGTCGTCGTTATGCGCCACCATTTCGCGCTTGTAGTAATTAAGACCGATAAAATCGACGATGTTGCCCTTCAGCAACGCCTCATCGCCCGGTGCAAAATAGGGTACGCCAAAGGCCTGCTGCGCCATCGCCAACAGCTCTGCCGGGTATTCGCCCTTCAACACCGGATCGTACAGCCAGTGGGTGAAGATCCCCTCGGCTAACTCGCAGGCGCGGCGATCTTCTGGCGAGTCGCTGATCGGATCGTTAGGTTGCAGCACGTTGACGAAGCCGATCTGACCGTTGATCTTCATTTCGCGGAAGCTTTTTACCGCGCGGGCATTGGCCAGGAACACATGGTGACAGGCCTGAATGCCCTTCTTCGGATCGGTCAACTTGGGCGGATGCGCCCCGGTGATATAGCCCATGCCGATAAACACGATGGTTTCGTTAAAGGTGGACCACAGCTCGACGCGGTCGCCGAAACGCTGATAACACAGGCGGGCATATTCATCGAAAGCATCGACGATCTCACGCGATTCCCAACCGCCAAACTCTTCTTGCAGCGCCTGCGGCAGATCCCAGTGGTACAGGGTGATCATCGGTTTGATGTTGTGCTTCAACAGTTCGTCGATCAGATCGCTGTAGAATTGGATCCCGGCCTCATTCACCTCGCCCCGCCCCTGCGGCAGCAACCGTGGCCACGAGATCGAAAATCTGTAAGTCTGCATCCCCAATTCGGCCATCAGCGCCACGTCTTCGCGAAAGCGATGGTAGTGATCGACCGCGACGTCGCCGTTGGTACCCTGATAAGTGGTGCCGGGCAGGTGGGAGAACAAATCCCAGTTGGACAGGCCCTTGCCGTCGGCATCAAAGCCGCCCTCAACCTGGTAAGACGCGGTCGCCGCGCCCCACAGGAAATCCTTCGGAAATACGCTCATTGGTTTTTCACCCCGTTCTGCTCCAGTAATCGGTAAATTCTCACCAGTTCCTCCACCAGATCGCGCGCCAGCATGGCGTTCATGATGTGGTCCTGCGCGTGCACCATAATCAGATTGACCGGCAGCTTGCCTTCCCCCCTCGTCAAAACCGATCAGCTCGGTTTGAGTGGCATGCGCTCGCTTCGCCGCCAACTGCGACTCCGCCAGCAAAATATCTACCTGATCCCACTGGTATTTGCGCGCTGCGTACAACGCCTGCATGGCACAACTGCGAGCCTCACCGGCGTTGATGATCAATTCCATTACCGCCGTTTCCATGTCGATCATTCGGTGACTCCTTGTGTCTGTTCAATCTGCTCCGCCTCACTCACTTCCTGATCCAGCAACTGCTGCTCATAGACCTTGAAGAACGGGTAGTAGATCAGTGCCGATACCGCCGCCAGCAGCAGCACCAGCAGTGCGGCACGGAGATCCCAACCGGTGGCCCAGGCAGCGCCAATCGGTGCCGGTGCCGTCCAGGGCACTACCGAGATCACGCGGCCAATCAGATCCAGCTTCACGGCCGCATAGGCAATGATCGAATTGACGATCGGCGCGGTAATAAACGGGATAAAGAAGGTCGGGTTCATGACGATCGGCGTGCCGAAGATCACCGGTTCATTGATGTTGAAGCAGCTCGGCACCAGGCTCAGCTTGCCGATCGAACGCAGGTGCGCCGAACGGCTGCGCAGATAAAGCAGCACCAGCCCAAAGGTGGCGCCGGATCCGCCGATGACGATAAAGAAGGTCCAGAAAGCTTCCATAAAGATGTGCGGCATCGGGTGGCCGGCGGCCAACGCATCCTGATTGATGCCCAGATTGGTCAGCCAGAATGCCTGCAGCATGCCGGAGACGATCACCGCGCCGTGAATACCGGCGAACCACAATAAATGGCCGATCAGCACCGCGAGCAGGATCGCCGGCAGCGAATCCGCAGCGGAAATCAGCGGCTGGAACAGCGCCATGATCGCCTGCGGTAACAGTAAATTAAACTGATGCTGCACCAGCAGGCTGAGCGGATACAGGGTGATCACCACCGCCAGGATCGGGATCAGCAGATCAAACGACTGTTTGATCTTGGCCGGCACCTGTTCCGGCAGTGAGATACCGATATTGTGCTGCTTGAGAAAGCGGATCAGTTCGGTGGTATAGACCGCCACCAAAATGGCGGTGAAGATCCCCACGCCGCCCAACGCAGCGGTCGGCAGCATCTTTTCGGTCTGCGGCGCGGCGACCAGCAAAAATGACATCAGCGCCAGCATGGCCGCCATAAAGGGATCGAGCTTATAACTCTGCGCCAGGTTATAAGCGATGGCGGCAGTAATATAAATCGACATAATCCCCATGGTCATATTAAACGGGGTGAGAATAGCGACCTGATGTTTCTCCGCAGCACCCAGCCACCATTGAGCTATTCCCCAACTGCTGTCGGCCGAAAAAGGCGGGTAGGCAAATACCAATAAGAATGAGCCGACGATCATAAAGGGCATCGCGGAAATAAAACCGTCGCGGATCGCCATAATATGTCGCTGGGTCGATAATTTACCGGCAATGGGGCTGATACGGTTTTCAATAAAATTGAATGCGGCCTGGCTGATACTCATGGTTCAACCCTCGGGACGTTCTGAGTCAATGGTCACGGGGCGAACAAACCGACGCCACGCGCGGCGGCAGGTGGCCCCGGCGGAATTAGTGTTGTGCGATCATCAGTAAGGCTTCGGCGAGGATTTTATCACCGCGCATCATGCCGTAATCCATGCTGTTGATAACCGCAATGGGCTTATTTTCCCTGTCGGCGATTTTTTTAAAATCGGCCAGTTTATATTTAACCTGCGGCCCAAGCAGGCAGCATTGATAATTTGCCAGCGTAGATTCAAATTCATCCATACCGACGGCAATAATATCAACCTCAATCCCCTGTTGTTCTGCCGACTTTTTCATTTTATTTACCACCATGCTGGTAGACATTCCGGCGGCACAGCATAAGAATATTTTTTTCATCCGCTCTCCTGAGATATAGGTGAAAATTATACAGTCGATGAATGAGTATGGTTTCAAAAACGAAAAAACAGCAACCGGTTTCAGTAACCGGTTGCAGGGTTTAAACGGGTTCTGTGAAGGAGATCCGAATTTTAATTTCCGGACTTAAAACGAGGAATAACTGAGCAGCATCGTCTGGCTAAACCGCTGCCCTTTAGCCAAGCGGCGCAGCCCACCCAGGTCAGCCATGTTATGGCCGTTAGCGGCATGCGACATCGGTTCCAGGCAGAAGAAGTCGAACTGATAACCCGGATCAAACGCCGGATCCGAGACGAACAGGAAGTAAACCGGGCAAGCCGGCTGAGTGTTCATCCGTAACCGAGCGCCTTGTTCCGGCCACTGGATCCACGCTTCACCGTTCCAGCCGCTGAAACCGTTATTCACCCAGTGACGCGGCAACGGGCCTGGCTGACTGAAATCCAGCTCCTCGGTCAGTGCCGCCTGCTCGCCCGCCAGCCAGTCTTCGGCCTCCAACCAGTAGGCCCCGGCGGATGCCTGTACTCGGGTATCCGCCGTTAACGGGAAATACGGATGCCAACCCAACCCATAGGGCATCGGCCTTTCACCACGGTGTTCTACCGCCAATTCAATACTGAGTTGATGTTGCTGCAGGGTGAAATATTGCTCCACCTGATAACGGTAAGGGCCATCCTCATGCTGATAACGCAAGTGAAGGTGATTGCTACCCTGTTCAACACATTGCCACTCCTGCAGCCAGCCGTCGCCATGCAGATAGTGCCGATCCCAATCGGTATTCGCGCTGAGCTGATATTCATGATCTTCGAAATTGAAGCGGTTTTGATTCACCCGATTGCCAAAAGGAACCAGAGGAAAACACCCCGATTGCAGCGCCGACGTGGTATCACTCAACACCGCAGGCCGCAGCAGAGGGCTCTCTCCCTCTGGCCCGTGCGCGGCCAATTTCAACACGCTGCCACCCAACGACGAAACCACCAGCGAGAGACAGCCGTTATCCATATCAAACAATGCCATAGTACCCCCGGATATTAATCGGCGAAATTGATCACCACTTTGCCGCACTGGCCAGAAGCCATCAGAGCATAGGCCTCGGCAGCCTGCCCGAGTTTAAAACGGTGGGTAATCGCCTGATGCGGGTGCATTTTCCAGTCGTGCAGGTCGGTGCAGCATTTTTCCATGTGGTGCAGGCTGGTGACCCAAGAGCCGATGATCCGCCGCTGGTGATGCATCAGGTCTGCGCTGACCTCGAATTCTACCTTGCCGGTTTCGCCAATGTAGATCACTCTTCCCCAGTCCGAAGAGGCCTGCAGCGCCAGCAGGCGCCCTTTGGCATTGCCGGAACAGTCGAGCGTGACGTTGGCCCCGCCAGCGGTCAATTGGCGAATGCGTTCTGTCACGTCGTCACCGCTCAGGAAGCCGTGATCCATCAGCCCCAGGCGTTTCGCGGTCGCCAGACGCTCCGGGATAACATCAACGCCAATCACCGTTTTTGCCCCACGTCCCTTCGCCAGCATCATCGCCATCATACCGACCGGGCCCAACCCCACGACCAGTACATGGTCGCTGCCGGAGACCTCGCCACGCACGATGCCTTCATAAGCCGTGCCGACCCCACAGGAGATAAAAGCGCCGTCTTCATAGCTGAGCGAATCCGGCAGATGAATCAAATCCTTTTCCTCCGCCAACAGGTAGTCGGCATGGCCGCCATCCCGCTGCCAGCCATAGGCGGCCTTGCCAACGCCGGTGCAGGAAATCGGATAGCCTCGCCGGCAGTTGCTGCAAAAGCCGCAGCCGGAAATATGGTACACCAGCACGCGATCGCTCTCGCGGAAGTGGCGGCAGCCGGCCCCCAGCGCCACAATCTGGCCACAAGGCTCGTGACCGTTAATAAACCCCCGGTACAAGGGTTGATCCGGTGCGGCCGCCGTACCACGGTGCTGATGATAAATATAATGAATATCGCTGCCGCAAATACCGGACGATTTCATTTTAATTAATACCTGGCCAATGCCCGGTTGCGGAATATCCACCTCACGCAGTTCTGCCGTGGCGTTTCCGGGTAAATAAGCCGCCAACATTTTTCCCATACTATTTTCCCTCCAGCTTTAATCAGTTATTTGTGTGGCATGTGAGGCTATTGCTTAGAGTTCTTTTGCATCACGATAATATTGGCCAGCACCGCCAGTACGATAATCACCCCTCTGACCACCTGTTGGAAAAAGGAGTTAATCCCCAGCAAGACCAGGCCGTTGCCAATCAGGGTGATCACCAGCACGCCGAGCAGGGTGCCGAGCATCGAACCGCGTCCGCCGGACAAGGCGGTACCGCCCACCACCACGGCGGCAATCACGTCAAACTCCAGGCCGCTGGCCGCCCCGGCATTACCGGAGCCAAGACGCGCCGCCAGCAGAATACCGGTGACGGCGGCCAGCAAGCCGGCCAGAGTAAATAGCAGCACGCGAATGCGTTTGACGTTAATGCCGCACAGCTGGGCGGCACCGGCGTTGCCGCCAATGGCATACACCGAGCGACCAAAGGCAGTTTTCTTGCTGATAAACTGAAAGACCACAAACAGGATCAGCATAATCACCGCCGAAACCGGCAGGCCCAACACCTGCCCGCCCAGCCAGTCCAGCACCGCGTTTTCGTCAATCGGTACCGGCAAGGCGTTGGTCATAAACAGCCCCATGCCGCGCAAGGCACTCCAAAGCCCCAGCGTGGCGACAAAGCTCGGCACGTTAAACCAACCGCGCAGCGCTCCGGCGACCGACCCCAACGCCGCCCCCAGACACAGAGCCAGTATCAGCGCGAACGCCAGCGGGATTTGGTATTGCATTAAATAAGCCAGGATCACCGAAATAAACGCCACCATCGGGCCGACGCTGACGTCGATTTCGCCGGAAATAATAATCAGCGTCATTGCCCAGGCGGCAATACCGATAGTGGCGGCGTCGCGTAAAATATTCATTTGGTTATTCAGAGAAATAAACCCGGTGGCGTAAATGGAAAACACCAGGTACAGCACGATAATAATTGCCAACAGGCCAAGTTCATTAGCGTGCTTCGATAATTTACGGGCTTTTGCTATTTTTACATCCGGTACCAAGGTGGACATTGTCATTACCTCCGATGCCTTCACATGCGGGCAGAATTATTGGATCATCAGCACTTCGGACATCAGCTGTTCAACATCCACGGGCGAGATAAACTCCTTCACTATCGTTCCCTGCTGTAACAATAAGATCCGATCGCAGACCTGAGGCAATTCCTCCACTTCGCTCGACACGAAAATAATGCTTTTCCCTTCGGCCGCCAGTTCGCGCGCAATACGATAGATTTGATTTTTCGCTTCTACATCGACGCCGCGCGTCGGCTCATCCAGCAACAAGATGCGGCTCCTGGCGTAAACCCAACGGCCAATCACCACCTTCTGCTGGTTACCGCCGGAGAGCGTCATGATCGGCGTGCCGGTTTCAGCGGTTTTCACCCGCATGCGGCTGACGATGGCCGAGGTTGCCTGTTTGATCTTCGACCAGTTCAGTACGCCAAAGCGGCTTACCGAGCGGCTGTCGGTCATCACGGTATTCTCATCCACCCCCAGCAGCGGCATGATGCCCTCGGCCTTGCGGTTCTCCGGTGTGTAGGCCATACCCCGTTTGAGCATGTCGGCATAATTCGGGCAGATCAGCGTCTCCCCGTCCAGCACCAGTTCGCCATCGGTAAACGGCGTCAGGCCAACAATGGCCTTCAGCAATTCGCTACGGCCCGCCCCCAGCAACCCGGCAATGCCCAGCACCTCACCGCGCCGCAGCTCAAAACTGACCTGCCGCAATTTGGGCGGCAGCGATAACTGCCTCACCTCAAATACCGTTTCGCCCCCCGCCGGAACAGTCACGGTTTGCGTATGGTGATCCTGATGGCCCAGCATCAGATCGACAATCTGCTGAGTGGTCGTGTTGTCCAGCGTCACGTCACCCGCCACGCGGCCGTCGCGCATAATGGTGCAGGACGACGCCAACCGGCGGATTTCATTCATCCGGTGGCTGACATACACCACCGCAATCCCCGCCGCAGAAAGGCGCATCACCGCCGCAGCCACCAGATCCGCCTCGGCGTTGGCCAGCGAACTGGTCGGCTCGTCGAGGATCACCACTTTGGGATCTCCCTGACAGGCCCGGGCTATCTCCACCAGTTGCTGCTGCGCCGGGCTGAGATCGCGTACCCATTGCTGAGGATCGATATCTACCCCAAGCAGTGCCAGCGCAGCACGTGCCTGCGCCATCATGCATTGCACGTCAATCACTCCGGCACGCTGTGGCCAGGCGCCCAGGCACAGGTTTTCCGCCACGCTCATATCCTGCACCAGGCTGAGTTCCTGATAGACCGCCCGCACGCCAAGCTCACCGGCACGACGCGTCAACAACGCCTCTGGCCCATCCAACAACCGGTCGCCGATAAAGACTTGCCCGGCATCCGGTCGCTCACTGCCGGTCAGCATGCGGATCAGGGTAGACTTGCCCGCGCCGTTTTTCCCCAGCAGGGCACGTACCTCACCTCGCCGCAGGGTGAAATTCACATCTTGCAGCGCCACTACCCCCGGGTAACGCTTATGCCCGGATTCAATGCGGGCCACCACCGGCTGCTGCGCCAATTCGTTTAAGGCCCTGTCGCTCAGGGTAGCCGCCGACATTAAGGTAAGCCGTCTTTGTGAGTCGCCAGCCAATCAGTGGCACTCTGCGATGAGGCATAGAGATCTATCGGTACCTGCACCACCTTTTGGCCGACCGGCTGGCGGTTAATTGCATTCATTGCCTGCGTGAAGACCAAAGCCCCCATTTTCTTGCCCGAGATATCCACCACCGCTTGCAGTACCTGACGGTTAACCAGCTCCTGCGCGATTTCAGTGGTCATATCCGAGCCGAAAACCACCGTTTTCCCGACCTTGTTCTGATTGCGCACGGCTTTAACCGCGCCGAGCGTGGCACCGCCGGACTCGCCGAAAATGGCATCGACATTCCCGGAGGAGATCAACAGTTTCTCGCCGACCGAGATCGCCTTATCCAGCACGGTACCCTCCTGATTGGCGACGATTTTCATGCCCGGCACTTTCGCTTTTAGCGCATCTTCAAAACCTTTACGCCGCTGCACGCAAACCTCGAAGGCTTCGCAGTTAATTACCGCAATCGCGGGTTCGGTGATTTTCTTTTCTATAAAGTAATCGGCGGCGGTATTGCCCAGTTTTTTGCCAAACTCATAGGGATCACCGACCAGATAGGCATAAACATAGTTATCTACGCCCTTCTCGTTGATGCAGGTGTTGTAACAAATCACCGGAATATTCGCTTCGTTGGCACGCTTGATGGCCCGCACGCTGCCATTGACCGAAACGGCGGAAAGCACCACGGCATTTACGTCGCGTGCGATCATGGTATCGATAAACGAACTCTCTTTAGAAACATCCCCCTGCGCATTGGTTTCTATGATTTCGATTTTCCCTCCGCCCTTGGCGGCACCATCCTGCACACCCCAGCGGACCCCGGCGTAATACCCTTGGGTATCGAGATAAATCGCGCCGATGGTGGTTTTATCGTTTTTAGCCTGTGCGCCTGCACTGAAAATAATCAGGCCCCCGGTAATGGCTAACAGCATGTGTTTTATATTTTTTAGCAACATCGTTATTCTCCAGTTAATGTTCATTAACCTCTTGCTGCCTATTTTATTATCCCGTCGGAGGGCTTTACCGCAGTTTGCCATCCAACGGGGCACAGACTCATTACACTAAATGATCAAGCTGATTACTTACCGCCACAGGATCACGCATTAAACTAAACGGCGTTAAGTAAACTCTTTCGCCTTGGCGACGCTAGCGCCTGCTGCGCTGAGCCGCTCTTCCAACGCCTCCAGGGTAATGCCTTTGGTTTCCGGGACCCGGGCGTAGATGAACACCGCACCGGCCAGACAAATGCCGCCATACAGCAGGAAACTGCCCGCCGCACCCAGTGCCGCATTCAGCAGTGGGAAGCTGTAGGTCAGCACAAAGCAGGCCACCCACAGGGCAAAGGTGCCCGCGGCCATTGCCGCGCCGCGAATGCGGTTGGGGAAGATTTCAGACAGCAGTACCCAGGTGACCGGTGCGAGAGTGACGGCATAGATAGCGATGGCGACCAACACCAGCAGCAGGACCGGCAAACCCAGCAGCCCATAGGCGTAAGCCGCCGCCATCAGCAGGTAGATCGCCGTTAATCCACAGGCACCGATCAGCATCAAGCGGCGACGACCAATACGATCCACCAGTGGCAAGGCCAGCAAGGTGAAGATCAGGTTGATCAATCCGGTGGCGACGATCGATTTCAGGGTGTCGTTAATATCAAACCCTGCCGAAGCGAAGATCTCCTGCGCATAGTTGAAGATCACGTTGATGCCGCACCACTGCTGGAAGACCGCCAGCACAATGCCAATTACCAGCACCGGTCGCACATCGCTGTGCAACAGCGCGCCGAGCGGCACCTTGCTGCTGTCCTTGCCCAAAGTCTGACGGATCTCCGCCAGCGTTTGCTGTGCGTATTGCTCGTTGCCAATACGCCGCAATACCCGCTGCGCCTTTTCATGACGTCCGGCTTTTGCCAGCCAGCGCGGGGATTCCGGCACCACCAGCATCAACAGCAGGAAAGCCAGTGCCGGAACCAGTTCGGCGCCGAACATATAACGCCAGCCAATTTGTCCATTCCAGCTGGCTAACAGATCGGCCTGGCTGGCATTGGCCACCACCGGATCGGCGATCAACAGGTTGATCAACTGCGCCGCCAGCACCCCAATCACAATGGTCAATTGGTTCACCGCCACGAAGCGGCCACGCTGGGCTGCCGGGCTGACTTCGGCGATATACATCGGCGACAGTGCCGAGGCCAGGCCAATACCGACACCACCAACAATGCGATACACAATAAAGGCGTCAAAACTGGTGGCCATGGCGGTGCCCCAGGCGGAGATCACGAAGGTTAGCGCGGCGATCGCCAACGGCAACTTTCGGCCAAAACGATCCGACAACAGGCCCGAGATCAGGGCACCAAAAATACAACCGACCAGCGCCGAGCTCATCGCCCAGCCGGACTGCGCAGGGTCGGTAATGCCGAAGTAAGCCTCGTAAAACGGCTTGGCCCCGCCGATCACTACCCAGTCATAGCCGAATAACAGGCCACCGCAAGCGGCGACCAGGCAGATAGTCCAGACATAGGGCATGTTCAGTTTATTCGTCACATTCGTCCCCTTGCGGCATCAGTTGGCTAAAACCTCGGCCAGTACGCTGAATAAACGCGCTTTGTCATGCGCAGGATTTACCACCAGCAACTCGCCCAATGTCTGCTGCGCCGCCGTTAACTGCCCTAACCCCAGCAGCGCCAAAGCAGTCACCAGCAGGCAGTGCTGTTGATGCGCCTGGTTCAGGTCGTTGTCCAACGCCATCAAATCCGGCAGCGAAACGGCAAAGAAATCGGCACCCGGCGCCAGCTCTGACTGTTGCCGTACCCATTGCTGCATTTGCATGAACTGTTGTTCGGCCTGTGCCGACTGCCCCAGTTGTTTGAGTGCCATACCGCGATAGAACAGATAGTCCACCGGTTGGTCGTTGTAGTAGCGGCTTTGCGTCAGGTCACCCTGCCCGGCACAGGCCTGCTGCCAGTAGCCGGTGGCAGCGTCAAGATCACCTTGCCGGGCGGCACTGATGCCGAGCCAATAGTAGAGATCGTTGTCACTTTGCCCGGCCAGCCGGCCTTCCCCCAGATTGTGCGGGTAGTGCAACGCCGACTGCAGCAACTCATGCGCCTGCTGCGGATCCCCCTGCTGTAGCGCCTGAAACGCCAAGCGCTGCAGGTTGATCAGGTACTGGCCGGTGACCTTGCCTTCACCGCCTTCCCACGGGTGGAACTGCCGCTGTTGCAGAGTCTGTTGCGCCTCACTCAAGCGGCCACACTGGTTGTACAGGCTCAGCAGTTCGGCTGTGAGGTCATCACGCCTGGCCACCACCGCCAAATGTTGTTCCAGCAAGGCCAGCCGTTGTTCAGGAGCCACTCGCAGATGCTTATTCAGTTGATCCAGCTCGAACAATAACCGGGCATCGTCGGGCTGTAGCCTGAACGCTCGTTGCAGATACTCCAGCGCAACATCATGCTGCTGGAGCTTGTTGAAGCTGTAGATCCCCAGGTTGCGCCAGGCATCGGCAAACCCTGGCTGCCGCTCAACGCAGCGCTGCCACAGTGCCACCGCCTGCGAGTAGTTGCGTTTGCTGTAATGAAAACACCCCAGCAGGTACTGCGCAAAATCGCACTCCGGCAATTGGCTCAGCATCTGTACTTCGTTCAGGGTATTGGGGAAGCGTACCTGTCGGCTAAAGCTGTCACGCGCCTGCGCCAGCAACTGCTGGTATTCGCTATCGCCCGCCTCGCCCTTGCGCAAGCTGGCCAACAGATAAAGCGGCAGGCTTTCCTGGCTGTCCAGCAGCGTCAGCAGTTCAATCGCCTGCGGTTTGGCCCCCCATTCACAGAGTTGGTTGGCCATGGTCAGCGCATTAATGCCACGGCAACCGGTCACCGCACGCAAGCGTTGTAAATCGGCAGCCTCACGGGTTTGCGCATAACGCAGGTAATACAGGCTGTAATGCAACGGGCGGACAGCCAGTTGCTGCGCAATATAGGCCAGGCTCTGTTCCCCCTGTCCCAGGCGTTGCAACAACCATGCCTTGAGAGCGATCAACGGATAATGGCTGGCATTAACGCTCAGGCTGCTTTCGCAAAATTCCAGCGCCTGCGAATAATTCCCGCGCCGCGCCGCGACCCGAGCCAGCCCGTAGAAGCCGCCCGGTTTACCATTGCCGCTCCAGATGGCGCGGTAGAAATCTTCATAGGCCGCGCTGTCGTCACCCAATTGTTCATGCGCGCAGCCGCGGATCAGACTGGCCAAGCCACACTGTGGGTTACGGTTAAGGTGGTGAGCACGTGCCAGCGCATCGTCAGCATAGGCAATGGCGCGTGCAAAATTGGCGCGGTTATATTCCAGCGTCGCCAGGGCCAAATTGCAGCGGTAATCGAGCGGATCCAGCGCCAAGCCTCTCTGGTAGTAATCGAACGCCGAACGGCTGGCGTGATGGTATTGCTCCAGATGCTGGCCGATAAACCAGGCCTCATCGGCACTGTCAATTTGCCCGGCCAGCGGCGGTGCTTTGGCCGGCTGCGGCAGTTCTGCCGCCGGATCGGCCTGATGCTGACGATAGCTGAGTACGCGGCCCCCCTGCGAGTCCAACAATTCAATCGTCAGACGACCAGAGAAATCACCGGTCATGGTCTCCATCAAGGCCGCTCCGGGGCTGAGATCGATACGACGATCGAGCAATAACTGTTGGTCGCTATCGCTGCGGACCACCAGCCGATGCTGCGCCAGCGGCGCGACCGCATACAGCCCCCACACCAGCTGTCGTCCGTCGCTTTCCAACTTTAGCGCCGCCCGGGTGTTGGCGTTCTGCACCATGCCCAGGGTGTTGTAAGGCAGGAAATTCTGCACGAAGCATTTTTCTTCATAGGCATCGAGCCAGGTGAAATCCGGCTGATTATCGGTGTAGACCCCGGTCATCAGCTCGATGTACGGGCCATTGTTGTCGGTCAGATTGCGATCCCAGGCCTGACCAAATTCGCCGTGGCCCCAGCTCCATTGTTTCTTGCCGGGTGATACATGATGATCGGCGATATGCAGCAAACCGCCCTGCTCATCGTGGCTATAGGCCCCGACGAAGTCATAGTCCGACTTATACGCCATATAAGACGTCGGTACCGGGATATTCTTGTAGCGTGAAATATCCACACCGGCCGAGTAATCCACCTTGTAGTAGGTGCCAGTAGCGATGGGGAACGAGGAGACATCGCGCTTGCCGTGGTCAAAAACGGCGGTCACATCCGGTGGGAACACGCTCTGGTGATCGTCCCCGCCCTTCACTGCCGGGTTGGCCCACCAGAGGAAATGGCGCGGTGTCGGGTTGGCGTTAAAGATCCTGGCGCTGATTTCAATCAGCGCGCGGTCGGGATACAGAGTGAAACCGGCCATCACCTGCAGGCCGCGCATCGGTTCCACTTCCCCCAGCCAGACGGTCTGCGCTCCGTTTTCATGCTGTTGAATCTGGCAGTCCACCGGCATGTAAGTGGTCGGCCGGTGGTGCTGTGGCCAGTTAAACTCAATGCCCCCGGAGATCCACGGCCCCAGCAGCCCCACCAACGCCGGCTTGACCACCTCGTTGTGGTAGACAAAATCACGCTGCTGCACTTTGTCGTAGGCCCGATGAATGCGCCCACCCAGCTCCGGTAACAGCATCACGCGCAGGTAGTCGTTTTCCAGATAGACAGCCTGATAACGGCGCAAGGTTTTCTCACCGCTTAGGGTATCAATCACGCCATAAGGGTAAACCGCGCCGGAAGATCCCTGATAGACACGGTTTTCCAGGAACATCGGGTGCGAGTCCTGCTCACCGATACCGTAGGTGGGTAATTCAACCTGTTCTTGCCAAACCTTGACTGTCCCGTGCATGCTTTCCTCTCTAAAAATACTGAACATTGCGTTTCAGGCAGTCTAGATGACGGAATTGATGACTTTATGCGCTACCATCACGCAATACACTAAACGGGGTTTAATAAATGGCATTGCAAGGTTTGAATAACCAGCGGGTGCGTAATTTTAATAAACGGGTGTTATGTGCACTGCTGTACCGGGAAAAGGTCGCCAGTAAGTCGACGCTGGCGCGGCTTTCGCAGCTGTCTATTCCTGCGGTCGGCAAAATTCTCGACGAACTGCAGGAAGAGCAGCGGGTAGAACACGACCCGCACAACCTGCACAGCCGCGGTTTGGGTGGCGGCAGTTACCGCATCGCCGCCGCCGGGCAACGCATCCTGTGCCTGAATGTCTCCCCTTATCTGATTGAAAGCATCGTGGTGGATGGCCTGATGACGCCTTGCAGCGCCTTCACCCCGCAGCCGATCGTCGCCACTACGCCGCAGGCGATGCTGCAGGAAATGGTGCAAATCTATCATCTGCACAGCCGCCAGCAGGGCACGCCACTGAAGATTGCGCTGTCGATCCACGGCCAGGTCAATCCGCTGACCGGGGTGTCCCAACGTATGCCGCAGGCCCCGTGGGAAGGCCCGGTAGAGATAAAATACCTGCTGGAAGAGCGTCTGAAGACCGAGGTTTTGATCGATAACGACTGCGTGATGCTGGGGCTGGCGGAAAAGTGGCAAAATAACGCCAATCTGCAGGACTTTTGCGTGATTAACGTCGATTACGGCATAGGTTCATCATTTGTGATTAACCAGCAGATTTACCGGGGCAGCCTGTTTGGCAGCGGTCAAATCGGCCATACCATTGTCGATCCCGATGGCGGCCTTTGCTCCTGTGGCCGTTACGGCTGTCTGGAAACCATCGCTTCGCTGTCGGCGCTGAAGAAAAAGGCCCGCATTCAGCTCAAGGTCGCTCCCTGGGCACAACAGGAAGGCGAAAGGATTAAAACCCCCACCACCGCCGACCTGATTGCCCGTTATCATCAGGGCGATGCTGCGTTGCAGGTGCTGGTGCAACGCGCCGCCCAGGCGATTGGCCTGAGCCTGTATAACTTCCTTAATATCCTCAATATCAACCGTATCTATCTGTACGGGCGCAGCTGTGGATTTGGTCAGGTCTGGCTGGACACCATCATCAGTCAGACCGGTTTTAACCCTTTCGACCGGCACGACCAGATCCAGGCCCAGGCCACGCATATCGGCTTTGGCCAACTGACGCGCGCGCAGCAGGTGACGGGGATAGGCTATCTGTATGTCGAACAGGCACTGACGGAGATGCTATGATGCCCGACTTTATCCCAGTAAAAACAATACGGAGCACCATGAACCCCACTCTACGACTCTGGTCACGCGCAGGCATTGTCTGCCTGATGCTGATCCTGGCCGGTTGTTCCAGCAAAAAACCGCGTACCAGCTATGATGCTCACGCTTTTGATGACGCAATTGAAGATGCTGCGGATAAATACGATGTCGATCAAAAGCTGATCGCCGCGATGATTAAGGTGGAATCCGGCTTTAACCCGGCTGCAATCAGCCGGTCAAATGCCATAGGGTTAATGCAGCTGAAAGCCGATACCGCAGGTTGCGACGCCTATCGCTACAAAGGCAAACGCGGCTGCCCGGACGAAGACGATTTGCTGGATCCGGATACCAATATCGATCTCGGTGCCGCCTATATTGCCGTATTGCAAAAACAGCAGCTTAAGGGGATCGACGATCCCGTCACGCTTCGTTACGCCACCATCATCGCGTACGTAAACGGCACCGGTGCGCTGCTACGGACCTTCTCCAGCAACCGCCAGCAAGCCATTTCGATGATTAACAATCTGTCGCCGGAAGCCTTTAACTGGCATGTCCGCAAGTATCATCCCGCCCCGCAGGCACCGCGCCATTTGATGAAAGTAGAAGCGGCCTACGAGCAACTTTGATTTTCAACGCAAAAAGGAGAACCCTGGGGTTCTCCTTTTCGTTTAAGAGCACTGCCCGACCGTTAGGGTTTACCGCTGCGGATAGGCTTGCGCGGCGGCTTATTGGACGGCGTACGCTGACGGGTGATGTCGGTGTGTTTGGTCAACGCCGGGCGGGTATGGCGCTGCAAACGCTTGGCTTCACGCTGCTCGTCAATGCTTGGCGCAGGAACCAGACACTCGCGGCGACTGCCGATCAGGTGCTTCATGCCCATCTCTTCCAGCGCGGTGCGGATCATCGCCCAGTTGGCCGGATCGTGATAACGCAGCAGCGCCTTGTGCAGACGACGCTGACGATCGCCCTTCGGTATCACCACATCTTCACTCTTGTAGCCAACCCGGCTCAACGGGTTTTTGCCGCTGTAATACATGGTGGTGGAGTTAGCCATCGGTGAAGGATAGAAGTTCTGCACCTGGTCGAGGCGGAAACGGTTTTTCTTCAGCCACAGCGCCAGGTTCACCATATCTTCATCGCGGGTGCCCGGATGCGAGGAGATGAAATACGGGATCAGATACTGCTCTTTGCCCGCCAGTTTGGAGTAATGGTCGAACAGTTGTTTAAACCGATCGTAGCTGCCCATACCCGGCTTCATCATTTTCGACAGCGGGCCTTCCTCGGTGTGTTCCGGGGCAATTTTCAGGTAGCCGCCAACGTGATGGGTAGCCAACTCTTTGATATAGCGAGGATCCTCTACCGCCAGATCGTAACGCACGCCAGAGGCGATCAGGATCTTCTTGATGCCCTCCAGCGAGCGCGCACGGCGATACAGCTTGATGGTCGGCTCGTGGTTGGTGTCCATGTAGGTGCAGATTTCCGGATACACGCACGAGGCGCGGCGGCAGGTCTGCTCTGCGCGCGGGTTGGTGCAGCGCAGCATATACATGTTGGCCGTCGGGCCGCCCAGATCGGAGATAACACCGGTAAAGCCCGGCACCTTGTCACGGATCTCTTCGATTTCACGAATAATGGAGTCTTCCGAACGGCTCTGGATGATGCGTCCTTCATGCTCGGTGATCGAACAGAATGAACAACCGCCGTAGCAACCGCGCATGATGTTGACCGAGAAGCGGATCATGTCATAGGCCGGAATGGTTTCCTTGCCGTAGGACGGGTGCGGAATACGCTGGTACGGCAGGGCAAACACGCTGTCCATTTCCGGCGTAGTCAGCGGAATGGCCGGCGGGTTGATCCACACGTAGCGATCGCCATGTGACTGCATCAGCGCACGGGCGCAGCCCGGGTTGGTTTCATGGTGCAAAATACGCGAGGTGTGCGCATACAGCACCTTGTCGGCCTTCACCTTTTCAAAGGACGGCAGCAACACGTAGGTTTTTTCCCACGGCTTGGGCTTGGCGGCGCGCACGGTGACCGGCTTGGCTTCCGGTTCCGGCTTGCCGCCGTCGGCGCAGGGCAGATCGTCGCCGTAAGGGTTTGGAATGGGTTCAATGCGGCCCGGCTTATCCAGACGGGTAGAATCTACGCCAGTCCAGCCTGGTAACGCGCCCTTGCGCATCACTGCCGTATTGCGGATATCGTGGATCTCACTGATTTTTTCGCCGGCGGCCAGACGGTGCGCCACTTCCACCAACGGCCGTTCGCCGTTGCCGTAGATCAGCATGTCGGCTTTGGAGTCCACCAGCACCGAGCGGCGCACGGTATCCGACCAGTAATCGTAGTGAGCAATGCGGCGCAGGCTGGCTTCGATCCCGCCCAGTACGATCGGCACATCTTTATAGGCTTCTTTACAGCGTTGGCTGTAAACCAGCGTCGCGCGATCCGGGCGTTTGCCCCCCACGTTGCCGGCGGTATAGGCATCATCGTGGCGCAGCTTGCGGTCGGCGGTATAGCGGTTGATCATCGAATCCATATTGCCGGCGGTGATGCCGAAAAACAGGTTCGGTTTGCCCAAACGCATGAAATCTTCTTTATTACTCCAGTCCGGCTGCGCGATGATACCGACGCGGAAGCCCTGCGCTTCCAACATACGGCCGATGATCGCCATGCCAAAACTTGGGTGATCGACATAGGCGTCACCACTGATAATGATCACATCGCAGCTGTCCCAGCCCAGTTGATCCATCTCTTCGCGCGACATCGGTAAAAACGGCGCGGTGCCATAACATTCGGCCCAATAAGGCTTATAGGAAAACAATTCACGGTCGGGTTGGATCAGACTGGTAGTGCTCATTCTGGTGCTCTTTCACAGGTTAATTAATCGCCGGGCGGCGATTATACGCACTAGTTGCAAAAAGAGCATGGTTATTTCACACATCGGTCACATCACAGCGCGGGCTACGCCGGTGAAAGGCAAGCCAGAACGGGCCCTCAGGTTTGTCAGAGTGGCCTTTAAGGCCACTGATGGCCGCAATGGACCTCACACTGTGCTTCATTCTCGTAACGCATTACTCAATTTTAATAAAAAACGCTGAATAATACTGACAATTAAATAATTAACCGCACTTAACAAAAGGCATTCTTATTAAACAAAAAATCAACACAAGCAATGTTAATAATTAAAAAATAAATTAATCAAAAATAAATAACACATAACTAATTGTTTTTTAAGAACATAGATAACAAGGATCGAAGCATGGCAAAAATCACAATGCCACAGCAATAATCAAGTAGAAGATGGGAGTCTATTTATGCAAACATAACGACATAAGATTTATCTTAAGTCGGAACGTTCATTAAGAAACATTTTATAATTACTCGATCATTTAATCTCACCACACATAAGTACAACGGAGGTCTGTGTGAAACCGAACATCAGAAAATATCTGGATGAGTCAGAAATAAACAGCATGATCGAGAATATTAAAAAAGGCCTGAATGCCTGGCGTGACAGATGCATGATCAGCATGTGTTTTATTCACGGCTTGCGTGCCAGTGAGCTGGGAGGGTTGACATTGGATAATATCGAGCTGGATGCAAAGAGGATCTACATCCCTCGCTTGAAGAATGGCCTGTCCGTGCAACACCCTTTACATGATAATGAAATAATCATGCTGAATCATTGGTTGGAAATAAGAAAAAGCTGGCGCTATGCCGATCAGCCCTGGCTGTTTCTTTCACGAAAAGGCGGGCCAATAACCCGCCAGCAAATTTATCGTCTGATCCGTGATTACGGTAAAAATGCCAACATCCAGGTTCCGACACATCCTCATATGTTACGCCATGCCTGTGGCTACTTTCTGGCAAACCTGGGCATGGACACCCGTTTGATTCAGGACTACCTTGGGCATCGAAACATTCACCACACCGTACTCTATACCGCCAGTAATGCCATGCGATTTCAGGCTATTGAATTCTGATTCATTTCCCCAAGAAATAATAACAACGCTTCACAAATAGAAATAAAGTATATTTCCAAATTGAACTATTAATAACTAAAGTGACTAGAAACACATTACTACCCTACGCATCCTGAGTTCGCATCCATAGATTAGATGAATCAACCGCAGGACTTATTCATCCGATACAGGATTATTCACCATTAACCCGTCGCTTTTAAAATTTTCAGGGCCTCCGACACCATGACTAAAGATAACAATGGGCTTGTTTACCGTCACCAGACAGAATTAACCGTTAGCTCTACGCATTGGGAATACGGTCAGGTTGATAACGTTGCGGTCAGTGGGGCTCATCAAGCTCAACTTTCCCGTCCCAGCCACACGCTGATTGTCTATGACAGTTTTCACGCTGCTGACGGCGGTAGCACCATCCATGGCGACATTTGGTTTGACCACAAACGGGTTCCCTGCAGACGCACAATCGGCCAGGTCGCGGATATCGTCCCCTGCGGCTGCGGTTTTGAGGCGGTGACTTATATCGACGGCACGCTCAAATACACCGCTATTTCCGTTTCCCCCGAGCTCATCGCGTCGCTTCCGGGTGGTGCCACTGGGCTGAATATTGAGCCTAACGCCAATATCCGCAGCCCGTTAATCAGACAACTGTGCGCCAGCCTGAAAACCAGTACGGATGAATTACATGCAACGTCCTTGATGTTGACGATGCTGACTGAAACCTCACATCACCTGCAAGTGTTGTCCTCGCAGGCGCTCGCTCACCAGGCGCTCACCAAAACGCAGATGGAGCAACTAACTTGCTACATCGAAGATAACCTGGGTGAGACCATCACTCTTCAGGCTCTGGCTCAACTCACCGAGCTGAGCCTGTTCCATTTTTCCCGGGTTTTTAAACAGGTTTTTGGCCTGCCACCCTATCAGTATGTTCTGCATCGAAGGCTGGAGCGAGCCTATCAACTGGTCATCACCAGCCGGTTATCTCTGACCGAGATCTCCGCCCAATGCGGTTTCAGCGCCCCGGCGCAATTCAGTACCCACTTCCGTCGCCAGTTCGGCCGGTCTCCTTCGTCCCTGCGTCCCTAGCGACGGCAAAAGGTTAAGGGTTTTGATGGCTATTTTCGGGGGTAAAATAGAAACGCAACACCGGCCCGCGAGGCCCCTCTTTGCTGCTGAATTCGGCATCCGCGTCTTGACTGCCGCTCAGACAAAAACTCACCTCACGCTGCCCGGCCTGTAGGGCTTGCGTGACGGCGGCAGTGACGTCAAAGGTTTTCTGCACCGAATCGGTCCACATCTGCGCGTGATCCAATTGGGCCGATGGACAGTTCTTGATGGCATGTTGCCCCTGATTTTCATCCCAATTCACCCCCGGCAGTGCATATAACCGTACCTGCCCGGTTTCGCCGCTAACCTGACGGCCATAGAGACGCAGGTCGGCTTTGGTGATATTCAGGTTGTCGAGACGCTCCGGCAGGTCAAATTTGATTAAGCCGATATTTTGCTCTCCCCCGACCTTGATCACCGCCTCATCACCATGAAGACGCCCATCGGTCACCGAAACCCAGGCATCATCGCTGCTACGCTCGAAATCGCCCGGAATATCCTTATCGCAGGCAATCTTGCGATTAAGGCACTCTTCCACGCTATAACGCGTGGCACGCGAGCTCCAGGCGGCAAAGAAATCCGCGTGCGCAGCATAAAGGTCACCCCATTTAGGGAGCAAACTGCCGTCAGCCTGCAGAACGGGGTTCATGGACAATTTGGCCCCTTTAAGATTGCTATTTTCACCCAAAGCATAATGGATACGCATATTCAGCTGCGGGAGCTTCACCGGATATGCCGCAGGGCATAGACCGGTTAATTTATCGCTGTAAGCCGCATTGCGTTTGTGCGGGCTAGTGGTCAGGCTGGTGCCATTCCAGCAGTCCGGGAAGTTAAGCGAAATATTGAATTCTGCGCCTTCGTCAAACCCGGCTATCTGCGGGCAGCTCTCCGGTGGATCGTTGGAATGCACCCCGCCCTCAAGCGATGTGCGGCAGTAAAACCAGATATAAGGATCATAATCGTCTGGCGACCTATGGTGGTTACCTACCAACAGTTGCAACCCCGGCGGGATAGGCGCAACGGCCTGCTCCGGTATATTGTTACGGTAATAAACCTTGATATAGCTGGGTGTAACAACGCTGTCATCCGCTAGTTTTAGCTGCGGCGCCCAATAAGAGGAGCTGTCATAGGGCGAGGTACAGGTGGTGGTCGGGGATTTTTGCAATGACTCGGTCGTGCTCATCGCATCCGCCTCGGTATTGCCAAAAAAATCATGGATCATCGAGAACCCTGGCAAGCCCGGCATGACAATCGCGTCATCGGCCAACGTATGAGAGTAGTCGCACACCACGTTAAAGATGCCAACATCACCACCGTCAATCACCTGGGTAGGGGTGTATTCGGGGGTCAGAGGCGAAGCCAGGGACAAACAAGGGATAAATAAAGTCAAAGGAATAAGGTAATTGAGGTTATTGCTAAACATGTTTTTTCCTTTTGAAATGAACAAACAATATTTTCTGTTGTACATAACCCGGATAAATAATGGATAGAGGGCGGTCAGACCATTCTTGAGAGAATGTTTTTCTTATCAAATAACTGATGTTTTATCACCGCAGCGACATGCATTAACAACATCAGCCCCAGAGCAATGCAACTGTACCGATGAACGTTGAAAAAGAAGAGGTTCACTTCAAGGTTATTGAGCGGCTGAGGGACAGGCAGCAGGCCAAAAAAGAGGTAGCCATCTTTCAACATTAAGAAGCCACTGATCAAAACAACAAAGATGATCAGGTAGAAAATTTCATGAAGTAAAATAACCAATCCTTTTTTATTTCCCTGAATATGCTCACCGTAGGGCACCGAGGGTCTGAAAAAACGCCAGGTAAAACGCACAATCATCAGCAGCGTCATCACCGTTGCCAATGACATATTAAGCTCAGAGAAGAAGGTGAAAATCTTGGGGTCCGAAATAAAGTGCAGGCCATACCCCACCAGCGAGGCGTAGATAATCCCGACGGCCAGCACCCAGTGTAATATGCGAGAAAAACGATCGTATCGGGAGCGAGGTGCCTTATTCTGCATGGTCATTAATATCCTTATTACTGATAAAAAAAAGTCGGCCCGGGGCAGGCCGACAAAAAAGTAGTGTTGCTATTAGTTTTTTAATATCCAGGCTTGTTGCCAGTGTTCACCGATACCCGGTTCAAATTGCGCCTTACCGCTAGCCCATTGTGTGCAATAGCCGCTGTAAGGGAAAGGTTTGCACTGATAGGTTTTGCCATTTTTAGGTTGTAACACCACCGTCCCTGCCGTGTAGCTATCGAGACCTTCGGGGAAGATATATTGATAGTTGCCGGAAGAAGCATCTTCTAATTGCAGGTTAATTACATCCTGTTTAACCAACTGACCTTCTTTATTGGTCGCGAAGTATTTCAGCATATGGTGCCCGGCAGTAACGTCGTTCAGCGGCAGAGTCATCGATAGGCGGTCATCGGTTACGCTTTGCTTCAGGTAGCCTTTCTCACTGCCATGGTGATCGAACACCCGGGCTTCAAAGGTGACTTCCCCCTTGACGTTAACGTTGAAACTCACGTTGGCGTGACCATCCTGGATTTTATCCACCTGAACGCCGGAGATTTCCACTTCTTCTTCAATGCCTGGGGCCTGTTCTTCATAAGACATGACCACCTTGCTCAAACGGCTGTCATCCTTGACGAAAGCACTGTTGTTGCCGTAAACCGGATTCACACTTCCTTGTGTGTCCTTTACGCCAATACGTACATCATCATGTTTCGCATTAATCAATACCGCCAGATCGTGTGACCAACGGTTTTTATCCGTCTGCTTCTGATTATCAATGGTCATTTCGCTGCGCAGAGACGTTACCTCTCCCTGATCGTCAAAGAATCGAGCTATAACCTTATCGCCTTTTTTCAAATCCTTACCAGACACCTGCCCTGAAAGCTGCTTACTCCACGGTGACGTGATGCCTTCACCTCCGCCAAAATCGACGTCAATAACCTGATAGAAACTGTTTACGGTATCGGCAATTTCCCAGACGCCGTAAATCACCTGATAACCACTGCGCTGCGGCACGTTACATTCATGAACTGCCCGCTGGGCCGGCATCTGTCCATGGCCCTCAGCTTGGCAGAAAGGCGTCGCTTCGAATGCCGCGCGAGTCAGCGGCTGATTGGCGTCCCAATTCTGTTTGGTGATGTAATACCGCCAGTTATTGGTTTTGTGCATGGCAGTATGGAACCAGGTAAACGTATTCATTCCCGCCTTGATGGGATTTTTTGCCCACATATTCATACTTTGCTTATCAAGCGGGGAATAATGAGGAATGCTGGCGCTGGCCAGTTCGCCATCGCGCGGTAAAGGCCCGGTCGGGAAGCCGGAGTCTTTCTCAACGCTTTGCGGCTCGTATTGCACGGCGCCGCAATCGGTATTTTCCTGCAAATTACATTTATAGGCCCGGCTTTGCGGCGATTCAACATAACCATGCGCCAGAGCACCACTGGAGAGAGTTAATGCAGCTACTGCCAGCGCGATTTTTTTCAATTCCATTTTATCACCAGAGTTATCATTCAAATTTAACCGGTTAAACGGTGTATATCCCATACACCGATAACCGCTCATTTACTCTGCCGATATCATAGTTATTCTTCTGCCACGGGCACCTTAAAAAGGCTGAATATAAGGGAGTATAAGTGACATGACACCTTTGACGGCCCATAATACCCCCAGAGAAAAACACCTGTCACCCCCGTATTTTTCGACATAAGAGACGCAGAAATTCTGAAATTTCATGGAGCCTATCAGTGGTAAAAAAACAGTTTTTATTATCTTTTATTTTGTGCAACACATTATTAACGGGTTGTTCGACAACCTCTGACAATAACCCCACCACCAAGCTGGATGTAGAACATCAACAACAGTTGGCGGCATTAATTGCCGGAAGTCAGTATCTAAAAGAAAATTGCCAACGCAATGACATTCCTGCTATTTCGGCATTAACAAAAACGGCGATATTAGAAGCGAAAAATAAAAAATGGCCGGTCAATGAAAGCCTGTCTGACGCATTACCGCTGAATGCCCGTGAAATTATTAACAAGCTGAACCAAGACCCCACGCCGGTTGCCCAGAAGTGTGCCTACTTTAACTCATCGTTGGCCGCTTTTATTGAAGCCTCTCGCCGACAATAACGCTATTTCAGCTGTAAGATCAGGCAAATCGCCCCTGCAACACACAGCCCCGGCCCGAAAGGTTGGGGCTGGCTCCAGCTATCTGCTCGCTTTTTCGCGAACAACAGGATAACAAACAGCGTTGCCGTCGAGGCTATCAGCAGGATTTCCGGCAACTTCTGCCAGCCAAGCCAGGCACCGAGCGCCGCCAGCAGCTTGAAATCGCCATACCCCAACCCTTCCTTCCCGGTCATCAGCCGCAGACTCCAATAGAGCAACCACAACACCAGGTAACCGGCGATAGCACCGAGTACCGCATCACCCAGAAAATCACGCTGCTCCAGCCAGTGCCAAAACAGGCCGCACCACAACAACGTCAAAGTCAGGATATCCGGCAATATTTGATGGCGAAAATCGATGATGGCCAGCGAGAGCAGCAAGGCGCTAAAAACCATCATCATCACCCAGTCCGCTCCCGGAGGCAGACAGCAGGCCAACAGGGTGGCGATAACCGCCATCGCCAGCTCAACCGCCGGGTACGCCCAGCCGATAACCTGTCGGCAATGGCGACAACGCCCGGCCAGAAGCAACCAACCGAGCAGTGGAATATTATCGTAACAGGCGACGGTATGTTTGCAGTTGGGGCAATGTGAACGCGGCAAAAACAGGTTCAGGGCTGCACGGTTTTTATCGGGGAAAATGCTCTTCCCGGCTGGCGTTGGCGCGGCGCTGGGGTGCCGGGTCAAATAATCCATCACGAAGGTTGTTTCTTCCTGCTGCATCATCAGCGGCAAGCGATAGATCACCACATTAAGCAAGCTGCCGACGCACAACCCCACCAGCCCCGAGAACGCCAGCCAAAGAGAGGTATCCGTGTAAAACGCCATGGTCATTCCTATTGATCAATGAACTGAGATGACTTGAAGAGTCAATGCCTGCACCCTGACCTCATCCCCATGCAGGCTGAGATCAATCGAATTGACCCCCATGCCATATGCCTGTTGCAGGTTCTCCAGCCACAACAGCAGTGGCTTGACGGGTTGCGGGGGCAATGCCACATCCAGGTTATTTTTGTCCGAGCGGACGGTCCCCAATCGCACCCCGAGTTTTTCAGCGCTGGTCTTAAGCAGGGTCTGGAGCGATGTGCCTTCAGGCGGCGGCGGGGGTAAAGGGTGCCGCAGCATGGCAATACGCTGCGCATTGCGTTGCATTTGAGCCAGTTCAGCGTTCGCCTGCTGAGCCTGGCCTTTTTGCTGAAGATAAAATGCTAAAATGCTGACCGCGACGAGAATGCCGCAAAAGATAAGCGCCGTGCTCTTTTTGCCCACACGCTGCCGCATTGTTGGAGACATCATTGAGTTTCCTTCAGGGTAAGCGTCCCCTGCTGTTTGGCCGGGTTAACCTGCAGCTCCAGGGTGTTACCTTCATCATTTATTTGCGTGAAGGGCTGCAATTCAGGCGCCTGTAATCTGATGGCCAGCATTGACCTGTCGGCGTCGAAAGTCAGACCAATGACCCGGTGTTTCGGGATCCCCTGCAGGGCCCGTTGCGCCTGCGCGGCAAGTTCGAAGAATTGGCGCGGAGATTTTGCTTCTTGTAGCGCTCGGATATAACGCGCGCTCTCACTCACAGGTTCCGCCGGTATCGGCTGGCCAACAAAAAGCCGCTGATATAAAGCGTCACGTTGCTGGTTGGCCTGCTTAGCCTGATGGTGATAATGCGCTCCACCGATCGCCAGGGCGCATAGCGTTAACACCGCCCCAGCGATGCTGGGCCAGTGGCGCCAGAACGGGTTTCGTTGCCAGCGTGGCGGCGCCTTATATTTGCCCTGCAGGAGTGAAACCGCCGTTTCGGCCTCTCCCCGAACCCGGTCCCACAACACATCGCAAGGTGACAGGGGAACGGCGTCGACTACATCGGACGGAGCCAAAAGCCACTGTGACGGCAGCGAATAGCCTGACCACGGCGACGTCCTGCGCAACAACCTTCCCCGCCAACGGTAGAAATGACGGTCGTTGACCGGTCCGCAAAGCGTGTCTGGCAACAGGCTGTCGGGAACAATGCCCCAGCGTTCCAATTGCGACAGCCAGCGCTGCATATCCACATGACGATAACCGGCAAGCACATAGTCGTCGTCCTGGCGGCCCAGGATTACCCAATACAACTGCTCAACCTCCTCCAGCAGGCTATCCTCACACTGATAAGCCAGGGCCAGAGGCGTTGCCGCGCGGCTGGGGCCAGAGAATGTCACCCTCTGCAATGTCACCGACTGGCCCGGCACGCAGACCACGACTCTGCATTGCGATGCCTTTATCGGCAGCGCCGCCGGCAAGGTATCTGCCCCCGCATGCCGCCATTGCGATTCACTCGGATCCCCCTGACACCATAGGATTGGCGCTCCGGCCTCCCCCAATGCCAGCACCAACAAGGGTTTTGAACACGTCATTGAACCTTCTCTCCCTGCCCGGTTTGACGGCCTTTCACCGTCACCCTTCCTTTTTCATAATGCAATTTGCTGCGCAGGTAATAACCGGCATCTGCATCTTGAGTCAGCAGCAGGACGTTAAAATAACGGCTCTCCGTCACCAACATTTTCTCCCCCGCCGGCGAGGACAGGCGCAACCCGGCCAGTGCTTTTTGCCAATCCTGATCGTCCAGCGCGCGCCAACCGGCCTCGGGACGGGCATTGAGCCATTTCTTCAATTGAGTGTCGCTGGCCTGGTTCAGAAACAAGGCGCGCAGCAGAGGTAACTGAGCCTCATCCAGCGTGTTGATGTTGATTGCCGGCTTGCGTTCAGGCAATGCACATAGCCAGGGCAGTAAACGCAGATACTGCTGGCGGCCAATGAAAGGAAATGCGCGCAATTCGGAAACGTCAGTAAAAAGCGAATTCTCCGGCATCAGCCGCTGTTCTATCGCACTGCCGATGCCTTTGATTTCATCATCGGTGAACGCCAGATTCGATAACAGAGCACCGAACACCTGACGGGCAATATCTCTGTCGATTTTAACCTCGGACGGTGGGGCCGGCGGCGGGTCCTGCGGGGGCGATTTTTGCTTATCCGGCAAGTAGTGGTAGCGTAACGTATTGATGTTAAAACAGGCCTGGGCATCCTTGATAACATAAGAAATCCCCCTGTCTTCCATGTGTATCATCCCAGGCGTTGCCCATCGCTGCCCCAGATTAACGGAGGTCTGTTCTTGCAAACTTTCCACCAATAACTGCCGAACAAATTGCTCCCCCGCCAACAGATCCCATTTGGCCTGAAAAGTCGTTTGCGCGTGCAATGTTCGGGTGAAAGTAAGCTGCCAAAACTGATGAATGCCCATCGACAAAGTGGCCATCAGCGCCAGCAATAACAGGACGATCAGCAGCGCCATTCCCCGTGATTTTTTCATGCCGCCTCTCCATCGGCCGTCAAGAAAATACGCTGTAGTTCCCCCCGGTCGAACAAGGTCACGGACACCTCTATCGCCTGAGGTAAACCGGCACCGTTAAACGCCCCCTCTTGCCAACGTCCGGTAAGCCGGTGACGCAGTTGGAAACGTTCTACACCCTGTAACAAAGTGACGACTCTGGCTTTGTCTTCCGGGGCATCGGGGGTCGGATAGCTCAGGCGCTGCAACTGCCCGTCATGCAGACGGTAACTGACGCGCTCCAGGGAGGAACGAGGCAATAAGCCCCCAGGGTTGAGCCAGTTGCTACGCAGTAACGCCAGCGTCGGCGAGGCTTCCCCCACTTGGGCAGTCCCCAGATTGGTCCTGAGCGGATGATCAGGCAGGAACAACAGGGTTTGGCGGACATCCCGCTCCATCAGAGCCAGTGCCTGTTGTATCTGGGTCAGCGCGTTGGCCTGAGTTTGCACTATGGCATTGTTCTTAACGATGCTGCTCAGCAACTGTGACGCCATCAGCGACATCAAGGAAAAAATCGCGATCGCCAGCATCATTTCGATTAAGGTGAACCCCTTTTGCTCAGGGTTTGGCATCGCTTATCCTCCAGGTTCGCAGGCGCAAGATCGGGGACCTGAACTCAGGTTCACAATCCACTTCAATATCAATAGCCTGCAGATGGCTGTCGGTGGTCTGCCGACTGCGACAACGCCAGAACCATTGTCGATTAGCCATCATGCTATTCCCCTGCTGCCATAACGGAGACAAGGTCATATCCCCCAGATAGAGCTGCGTCAGTTGGTTATCCGCCACCCAGCCGGCCACCATTTTTTCCTCCAGCGTGCCAAGATTGCGCACCTGTAGCCCGGTAGTGCGGATCACCGCCATGCAACCGACGGATAAAATCACCATCGCCAACAGAACTTCCAGCAAAGTCATGCCGTTAGGGTGCTTGCGCATCATCACAACTTTCATCTCCCGAGCTAAAGCTCATATAACCGCTCGTCTCCAGGACCCGTTCGCATGCCCCTTGTCGTAGCCTCAGGGTAAAAACCGACATTTCACCACCGGGATAGAACCAAAGCTGCGGTGTCACGTCGGGGGCCAGGGAAGACGGCAAGGCGATCTCCTGCAGCTCCAGGCGTAATGAAAGGCTGAGGGTTTCAGGCAAAATGACGGTATGAACGCCATCGGCTCGCCAACCTTCGGTTGCTTCTGGCCGGTCCCTCAGACGGTAGATCATCCGCTGCCATCCTTGCTCGGAAACGGCAATGCCCACGGGCAAACCCGTTTGCTCTGCGCGCTGCTGAGCGGCATCCAGCGCCAGAATCAACGTGCTCATGGTCGTGGAAAAAAGCGCCCGCTCTGAACGCCCATGGGGAACTAACATCGCACCGGTGAGGCCAATCAGCACCAGAACCAACATAATTTCCAGTAGGGTAAACCCACGCTGATGCGGCCTGCCGCTAGGAGCCATTGGTGATATCGTCTTCGCTATCCCATTGGCCATCTGGTCCGGCTGACGAAATGTCTATCCGGTTGTGTTTCCCCGGATTAAGCAAACGGTAATCGCTCCCCCCAGGGATCCTGCGGCAGGCGGCGCAGGTAGCCATCTTCCGGATAATTACGGGGCAGCGGTGGCGTCACCGGTTTGGCAATCAACGCCTCCAGCCCCTGTTCGTTGTTGGGGTAGCGGCCATTGTCGAGACGGTACATATCCAGCCCATTCTCCAGCGCAACAATGTCGCTGACGGCTTTTTGCCGATCCGCCTTGTCCTTATTGCCCATCAGATTGGGGATGATAAAGCTGGCCAGCAGGCCCAGGATCACAATCACCACCATGATTTCCATCAGTGTAAATCCCGACTGCCGGGTGTTCCTTGCCATTGTTGGGGTTCGCATACGGTTCTCCATTGAGTTAACCCATCATGTTGTTGAGCTGTAAGATCGGCTGCAGGATCGCCAGAATAATGAACAGGACAATGCCGGCCATGCTGATCACCAGCGCCGGCTCAAACAGGCTCAGGACCAACGCGATGCGCTGATTAAGGGCGTCCTGTTGCATAGCGGCGGCCCGTTTCAACATGCTGCCAAGTTCACTGCTGCGTTCGCCCGCCGCGATCATGTGGCGCATCATCGGGGAAAAAAGATCGCTGTCCGCCAGCGCCTGATGCAAAGATCCCCCCTCCTGCACCTGCGTCATCGCCTCGAGCAACCGACGCCGGGCCTCCTCGTTATTCAACACCGCAGCACTGATATTCATGCTGTCCAGTAAAGGCACCGCGCTGAGCGTCAGGATGCTGAGAGTGTGTGCATAACGGGCCGTATCCAGATTCAGGAACAGGCTTCCCAGGTACGGCATGCGCAACAGATAACGGTGCCACGCCAGGCGAAACCGCTGTTTTTTCAACTGCCAGCGAAAACCCAGCAAGCTCAGCACGACCACCGCCAGGCCAGAAGGCCCCCACCGACCGACGCCTTCACTGCACAGCAGGAGGATCTGCGTGGTTAACGGCAGCGTTTGTTTCATATGCACAAACTGTTCAATCACCTTCGGTACCACCGCCACCAACAGCACGCCGATCACCGCAATGGCGACCAGCGTCAATATCACGGGGTAAGTCATTGCCTGAGTCATTTTATTTTTGATTTTCTGCCGCTGTTCGACATAGTCCGCCAACTCGGTGAAGATCAGCGGCAATTGGCCGCTGCTCTCTCCGGCGGCCACCATGGCGCAAAACAGACGGTCAAAAACCGAGGGGAATTGCATCAATGCCTGCGACAACGACAAGCCTTCCAGCACATGGCTGCGTATGCGGGTGATTAACTGGATAACGGTTTTTTTTTTCTGACTGACATGCGACGGTTAACAGTGCCTCTTCCAGTGGCAAAGCCGCCGCGATCAGGGTGGCGAGCTGCCGGGTCACCAGAGCCAGTTCGCCACTGCTCAAACGATGTCGGCGCCGAGCGGCCAGCAAAGTGGCGGCCACGCCGTTTCGCTGCGGCGCAATATGCGAGGGCGTCAGGTTTTGCTCACGGAGCCGTTGCCGGGCACTGCGCAAAGAATCCGTCTCCAGTACCCCTCTGACGCCTTTGCCGGCTGCATCGTATGCGTGATAGTTAAACTTCACCGCAATGATCCCCCCCGGTGACCCGCAGAACTTCCTCAATACTGGTTTCACCAGTCAGCAGTTTGCGCGCGCCGTCTTGCCGCAGGGTGTGTCGCGCATGGCCGCAGAGTTGTTCTATCTCCTGCTCACTGCTGCCCAAATGAATGGCTTTGCGAATGGCGTCATCAATCAGCAGCAGTTCATGGATCCCCAGACGCCCACGGTAGCCCAGGCCATTGCATTTTTCACAGCCGATCGGACGCCACGCGACCTGCTCAATCTCGACAGAGAGCTGTAGCGAGAGCGCTTGCTCTGCAGAAAGCACATAGGCCTGGCGGCAATGCGGGCACAATTTTCGTACCAGCCGCTGAGCGAGAATGCCCGTCAGCGAACTGGCCAGCAGGAAGGGTTCGATCCCCATGTCACGCAGACGGGTGATGGCGCCGATGGCGGTATTGGTATGCAGCGTGGATAACACCAGGTGCCCGGTCAGTGAAGCCTGTACGGCGATATGTGCGGTTTCGGTATCGCGTATTTCGCCCAGCAACACCACATCCGGATCTTGCCGCAGCAAGGCGCGTAACCCGCGGGCAAACGTCATATCAACCCGCGTGTTGACCTGGGTTTGCGAAATGCCCTTTAATTCAAACTCCACCGGGTCTTCTATGGTCATGATGTTGCGATTGCCGTCATTAATCTGCATCAGTAACGCATAAAGCGTGGTGCTTTTGCCCGAGCCGGTCGGGCCAGTCACCAGGATCACCCCATGGGGCTGATGAACCAGTCGCGTCAGCGCCGCGAACTCCACCGAGCGTATGCCCATCCTGGCGAGATCCAGACTGACGCTGCTTTTATCCAGCAGACGCATCACCACCCGCTCGCCGTGATTGGTCGGAAGCACGGACACCCGCACATCGACGGCCCGGCCGCCAATCTTCAACGTGATGCGGCCATCCTGCGGGATGCGCTTCTCGGTAATGTCCAGTTTGGACATCACCTTAATGCGAGATGTCAGCAAGGCCGCCAGTTGATGCTGGGGAGTCAGAATGGTTTTCAGCACCCCATCAATACGAAAGCGGATCACCAGTTCGCTGTCATAGGTCTCGATATGAATATCTGAGGCCCGCTCTTTAATGGCTTCACTGAGCATCGCATTAAGCAAACGGATAATCGGCGCATCGTCTTGTTCATCCAGCAGATCCTGGGTGGCCGGCAGCGCCTGCGCCAGGCTGTAGAAATCCAGTTCCTTGCCCAGGTCGTCCATGGTCTTTTGCGTATTGCTGTTGCCCTGTTGGTAATGTTCCAGCAACTTCTGCTCAAAGGCATTTTCGTCCAGCAAACACAGCGGAATGTCGGCCTCCAGCAGACGCGCAAGCTCGGCCAACGTGGCCAGGCCCACGTCCTGTCGACACCATAGGGTGTATTGGTTTTCTTCGCTGGTGAGTACTGCGTGATGCTGACGGGCCCAGGCATAAGACAAACAGGGTGTGTTCACGGCTCCCCCCGCGGGTAAAATGCATCAATTTGCCGTTGGACTCGCTGGAAGGTGCCATTCGCGGTGGAACCGACCCTATCGAGCTGCGCCTCCGCATGGGTTTTTAACGGAAGGGGTTGCGCGTCGAGTGAGCGGAATCGGGCCGCTTTGCGCATACTCTCTTGCGCGTATTCCTCGGTCGAGCGTATGACCGTCGGGCGAATAAACAAGATAAGATTCCGTTTGCTCTCTTTATGAGAAGTAGAGCGGAACAAGGCCCCAAGCAGCGGTATGCGCTCCAAAAACGGCACCGCACTTTTGCTGTCAGATTGCGACTTGTCCAGCAAACCGCCGACCACCACGGTCTCACCACTTTCAACCAGCACCGTGTTATTCACCGTCCGGATATTGAAAGTCGCGCCCAGGTTATCCTTATCCACCGAGCTGTTTTCCGCCACGCTGGAAACTTCCTGTTCGATCTGCAGCAGTACCGACTGCCCTTTGTTGATTTGCGGCTTGACCTTGAGCTTGATGCCGACGGTTTTGCGCGCCACCGTATTAAACACGTTGTCACTGTTGGTGGTTTGCGAGCCGGTCAGAATCGGCACATCCTGACCCACGCTAAACTCGGCATCTTCGTTGTCCAACGTCATGATGCTCGGCGTGGCGAGAATATTGTTCTGGCTCTGGTTACTGATGGCGGTGAGCAAGCCGGCCCAGTTACCGCTGTAAAATCCCGTGACCAGACCGTTGGCGTTTTTAAACACCTCCGTCATTCCCCCTTTAAAACCGGGAGCGATCTGCGCCTGAGCGTTGCCGAACTGCGTACCGCCACCGTAACGGTTGGCCCATTGGATACCCAGGTTCAGACCGTCTGCGTTTTGCATTTCGACAATCACCGCTTCAACCAGTACCTGGGCCCGGCGAATATCAAGCTGCTCAATGACTTTTTCCAGGTTGCTCATCACGTCCGGTGTGGCGTTGATGATCAGCGCATTGGTCTGTTCATCAGCCTTGATCACCATGTTCTTCATGACGGAAACGTTGTTGCCGACCGTTTTTTTCTCGTCTTGCAGATTGGCGCTGACGCCGGACAACACTTCAAGCAGGCCTTGCGCTTTGGCATATTTCAGCCGGATCACCTTGGTATTCCCCTGGCTGGCTTTTTCTTGATCCAACTGCTGGATAATCCCTTCGATGCGCGCCTGCAGGCTCGGTTCACCGGCAATCAGCACGGTGTTGGTCCGTTCATCGGCAACCACTTTCATGCCGGGAAGCGCACCCTTTTTCGTGCGGTTTTCATCCCGAAATAACGTGGTGACAATGCTGACCACATCGGTGGCGGAGGCATGTTGCAAGGCAACAGAGACCACGCCGGCCTGTTCGGTACGATCCATTTCATGGGCCAGCTCAACCAGACTATTGACCACATCGGCACGGCCGGTGATCAACAACGCATTGCCACTTTCCAGGAACACCACGTTCCCGATACCAATGCTGTCGTTAAACTGGCGCATCAACGGCGCCACCTCTTTCGCCGCGATATTGTTCAGGGGCACAATCCGCATGATCAGCTCATCGCCTTCGGCTGGGGTATTCAGGGCGTTGAGCGCCGCCCTTTTGCCGTCTTTCGCCGGGATCACCTTCAGAACGTTGTTGGGCATGCTGATCACCGCATAACCATAGACATCAAGCACGTTGAGGAAAAATTGGTAATATTGCCCGGCATCCAGCGGCTCATAGCTGCGCACGGTAACCTTGCCTTTTACCGCATCGTCAATAATGATGGTTTTCCCCAGCGCCTTACTGGCTGTACTGATAAATTCGTGTATGTCCGTTCCTTTAAAATTGGCGGAAAACGCCTCGGCCTGAACGGGCGCGCTCACCCACAGCAGCATGACGAGCACTGCCATTAATGCGATCATTTTCGAGAAGAGCATATTTGTCATTTTTGCGTGCATGTACCAATGTCTGCCTGGAAATAAGTCGAGGTTGTACATATCTGTATCCGATTGCGGCCTGCTGTCATGCAACCGCTGTGATTGCATTCAATTTTCGAGCATTAATGCGGCATAAAATCCGTTTTCATTGATAATGATCCGGTCTGCCAATATTTTCACTATCGGATAAGTGTCATTTATTTTTTCGCCTGATACATAACTCTGCTGCCGACCTGAGCGTTCAATAATCACCATGCCGGCATGGTCATCCTTATCGCACAGCAACCCCACCACTTTTACCGCTAACTTTGCTACAGGCGCCGCCATTAATAGGGCATTACTCAGTTTTTTTTCGGTAATACGGAAACGAGTTTGCTCTATCGGCATGTTGGAGTGAGCATTTGAATATAACAGGGTCAGTAATGGGTTAGCCTCCAATTCCATGGGTTTGCTGACTATAATCTGGGATAATTCTTTAATATTGGCTTCAGGAATTTCTTTTGCACTCGGAATTTCGTAACCGACCCAAAATACCGACAGCACCCCGAACAACAGAAATAGATACCCCAGCACTGTCGGCCATGCTTCTTTGTCAATACGGCCGATGATTGGCAGGTCGCCGTAAACAATGCCAAACCTCATGCAGCGTCTCTCACTCGTCGTAATGGAATGTAGGCATGCCTATCGAACTCAAACCACGACACTGGCAATAACTATATAATTAATAACGACAAGAAGCAGAACATTGCGAACCAACCTTTGCCGTTCACTGAGCATTCCGGCAAGTTTCTTATGCCATTTAGGCAATTTAACGGTGCGCTGGCTCAGGACTTCTTCCAGTGGCGAGTAGTTGAATCTCACGCCATATCGGGGGATGGTTTTGATGACTTCGGGAGGTATACCATGGCGGGAAAGCAACGTTCTGCATTGATATATTAATTGATGATAGTTGTTGTCAGTGATAGTAACGTGGTTATTTTCCCATACTGACTCTATCACTTCTTGCTTCTTGGTTACGCCACTGAGCAAAATACAAAAAAGTCGTCTCTGCAGTTCAGTAAGATGAATGGTGATATTTTTCGGCTTGATAATTAGGGTGCTACTTTTACTGTTCAGAACGAGAAAATCGTTTTCAACCAAAGACAATTTTTTCTCTGCGAGTGTCATAACTAAAATATACCCTTCAGCAATAATCCATTATTCCTCGTTATGAATAAGAGACCACATAGCCCGATAGCAGTCAAGGGTTAGCGACTAAAAACGCCGAGAGCAATAAGCTATCGGCGCTTAAAATTCATTATATAAAACAATCCTCACCAACTTTGTTGTATCGATGTTTTATCTTGTTGTGCATTATTTAATATCTACGTTATTAAAAGCAATAATAATAAACCAGAGCAATTTATAGAAATATCACCTGCCGGGGTAAAACTGGGAAATAGCGCAGCGGCAAGGCGAGAGACCATAAAGTAAAATGGGCGCAAATCGAGTTGCGCCCATAGGGTTTTAATGTGCCCGTTGCGCCGCCCCTGGCAACTCCTCCGGCCGATGCTGGTAGTTGAAGGTCAGTGCGAAAATCACTCCCAATACCAACGTATATAACGCGAAGATTAGCCAGATACTTTGCCAGTCCTTGACGCCGTTGTGGGTGAAGAAGTCCACCACCTCACCGCTGGCAATCGCCCCCAGATAAGCGCCGATACCGTTCACCATGGTCATAAACAACCCTTGTGCACTGGCACGAATGCGGTGATCGGCCTCTTTCTCAACGAAAATAGCCCCTGAGATATTAAAGAAATCAAAGGCGCAACCGTAGACGATCATCGAAAGCAGCAGCAGCACAAAACCGAAACCCGCCGGGGTGCCATAGGCCAGGAACAGGAAACGCAGGGTCCAGGCCGCCATGCTGATCAACATCACCTGTTTGATGCCATATCGACGCAAGAAGAACGGAATGGTGAGGATAAAGAACACCTCGGAGATTTGTGACAGCGACAACAGCACCGCGGGGTACCTGACGCTTATGCTGTCCTGATACAACGGGTTATTGGCGAAATCGTGCAGGAAGGGATTGCCGAAGGTGTTGGTGACCTGCAGTGCGGCACCCAATAACATGGCAAACAGGAAAAACAGCGCCATGCGCCGCTGGCGGAATAGCACCAGCGCGTCCAGCCCCAAAACGCTGAACCAGCTTTTCGATTTTTCCACTTTGCTGGTCGGGCAATTCGGCAGCGTCAGCGAATAACCCGCCAACAACAACGACACCCCGGAGGCCAGATAGAGTTGCAAATTGCTGAGTTCAATTCTGCTAAAACCGATCAACCACATCGCTACGATAAAGCCGACGGTGCCGTACACCCGTACCGGCGGAAAATCTTTCACCGTATCGTAACCGTGCTTCTCCAGGCAGAAATAAGAAATGGCGTTGGAGAGCGAAATCGTGGGCATATACACCATGGCGTTGAACAGCATCACCCAGAACATCACCATAGGTTGCTCAACCTGGGCGGCACAGTACAGTGCCAGCGCACCAAACAAATGACACAGCGCGTACAGGTAGTTGGCCTTGATCCAGCGATCGGCAAGAATGCCTGCCAATCCCGGCATAATCAGCGCCGCGATGCCTTTGGCGCTGTAGACCATACCCACCTGCATCCCACTGAAATGCAGGGTGTTAATCATGTAAGATCCCAGCGTAACCAGCCAGGCACCCCAGATAAAGAACTGCAGAAAAACCATCACCTTCAGTCGCGTTTTTATTGCCATCACCATCACCTTATTATTCTGATTAAAACGATGATTCGCACGACAGGGCCCCTGCACCCTGCCGTCGGGAGGTTTACGGCATTACCGCGTTTTGAAGAATTCGCGGATCAGGCGCATAAAGTCCTCTGCCGCCAACGCCGCACAGCTCAGGGTTTGTTCATGGGACAGCGGCGTATCGGACAGCCCTTCGGCGTAATTGGTCATCGCGGACACTACCAGCACTTTCAGCCCACAGTGACGTGCCGAGAGCACTTCCGGCACGATAGACATACCGACCACGTCGCAGCCCAGCGTTTGCATCATGCGGATTTCCGCCGGGGTTTCGAAGTTTGGCCCGGTGTAAGCGGCAAATACCCCTTCGGCCAGCGGAATGCCTACGCTTTGCGCCACCTGTGCCAACTGGCCGCGCAGCTCGCGATCGTAAGCGTTGGCCAGGCTGAAGAAACGCGGGCCAAAACGCTCGTCGTTATCGCCAACCAGCGGCGACTCAGGCATAAAATTAATGTGGTCGGTGAGTGCCACCAGGCTGCCCGGTGCCACCGACTGACGCAGCGAGCCGGCAGCATTGGTGGCCAGCAGGAATTCGCAGCCCAGCAGTTTGAAGGTGCGCACAGCGGTGGTCATCACCTGCATGCCGCGCCCTTCGTAGTAGTGACCGCGCCCTTTCATGCAGAGCACCGGCACGCCCTCCAGCCAACCGGCAACCAGTTGCCCGGCATGGCCCACCACGCCACTGACCGGGAAACCCGGCAGCTCTGCGTAGTCGATGGTCAGGGTGTCGGTCATCACCTCTGCCAGCGCGCCCAGCCCGGAGCCCAGTATCAAAGCAGCGTGCGGCTGGAAGTCCGGCAGCCTGGTGCGGATCACTTCGGCACAGGAAAAAGCATCTTCTTGATTAAACATTGTATTCTCTTCTATGAGGGGGGAGGTTATCCCCATAGTAGAGAGCGAGGCGCGGCGGCGACCAATACATTATTGGCGGCCGATTTATTCCATTTACCTATAAATTGGTAGCCCCAGGAGGCGATCATCAGCATCAAACAGCCCCAGCCACTGCCCGATCCCAGCCGAATTAACTTCCGCCTGCTGCACTATTTCCGCGTGGTAGCGGAGGAGATGAACTTCACTCAGGCGGCGCTGCGGCTGAATATTTCGCAGCCGCCGCTCAGCAAACATATTAAAGAGTTGGAGAGCCAACTGGGCGTGGAGTTATTCAAGCGTACCACCCGATCGATGGCATTGACGCTGGCCGGTCGCACGCTGTTTCACAATGTAGAAATGCTGCTCGATCAGGCCGGGCATGCGCTCAATCAGGTGCAGCAGTTGGGGCGCGGCGAGGCCGGGCATATGGTGATCGGCATGGTCGGCACTTCGGTTTGGGGCGGGCTAATCCCGGCGTTGAAACGCTTTACCGGGCAAACGGCCAACGTCACCTGGGCGTTAAACGAACTGACACCCAGCCAGCAGATTGCTGCGCTGCAAAAGCGTCATATCGATATTGGCGTCTGGCGCGAGGCAAAGGAGCAGGTATTGCCGGGGCTGGCGAGTCAGTTGCTGGCACGGGAGAATATTGCGCTGGTGCTGCCGCAGGGCCACCCACTGGCTCAGGCGGAAAGCCTGCCGCTCGCCGCGCTGCGGCATGAAAAATTCATTGTCCTACCGCCGCACGAAGCCAGTTTGGGTCTCTATCTGCACAATTTGTGTCTGCAGCAGGGTTTCAAGCCGGATATCGCCTATCAGGTCAACGAGCCGCAAACGCTGATGGCACTGGTGGCCGAAGGCTATGGCATCACGCTGCTGCCGGACAGTTACGGCCGTATTCCCTGGCCCGGCGTGCGTTTTTGCCCGCTGCAGCAGGCGCCGTCAGCGGATCTTTACGCTATTTATCATGCCGACAGCGCAACGCCGGTAGTGCAGGCGTTTCTGGAGATGCTGCGTACAGCTCCCCAGAACAAGTCTGTGCAACGAGCTTAAAGCGCCGGCTGCACCATAAACTGGCCGGCGCTGCCGCGATCCGCCATCTCCAGCGTCTGGCTGTAGAACAGGAACGGGAAATGTTCCGAAGTGGACTGGTTGAAGTAAACCAGCAGCTCGACGTCGCCGTCGACCCATACCGTGTCCTTCCAGCCGCGATCTTCCGCCATCGGCTGCGCACCGTTGACCCGTTTCACCAGGAAACGTACGCCCTGAATATGGAACGCCTGCGGCGTATCCGCATGGATATTCCAGCGTTCCCAACTGCCCTGCTGGGTTTGCACATCGATACGGTTCATGTCCCAGATAGCCCCGTTGATCCCGGCCTGGCTATCGCCCAGACGGAACTCACGGGTGCGGCTGACGCTGCCGTCCAGCAGTTCATCCGCCAGCAGGCGCATCGGCAGGTTATCGGTCACCAGCGGCAACAACCCGGTCGGTTTCAGCGTCAGAACCTGGGTAGAAACCAGGATGCTCGAAGGCTCAATCAGGCCACGCAGGCGATCCATAATGCCCGCAGCCTCGCCGGCGCTGATCGTCACTTCATCGCCTTTTGACATATCGATCAGTACTTCACGGCGCTCACCAGGAGCCAGTGACAGCTGTTGTACCGCTACCGGAGCCGGCAGGAAACCCTGATCGCTGGCGATCACATTTAACGGCCGACCGTCACTCAGTTGCAGCATGTAGCGGCGTGAGTTGGAGGCATTGAGCAGGCGCAGGCGCACCCAACCGCGTGACACTTCGACATAAGGATTTTGCACGCCGTTAACCAACAGCGTATCGCCGATAAAGCCGCCCTGCGACGGGGGAGCGTATTCCGGTGTACCGAAGTTATCCAGTCGCTTGTCCTGAATGATCAACGGGAAATCATCGACGCCATAGTGGTTGGGCAGCGGCAATGCCTTGCTGACTTCGTCTTCGACCAGCCACAGCCCGGCCAGGCCGTTGTAAACATGCGGTGCCATGCGGTTGGGCGTGCTGGCGTGATACCAGCAGGTGGCGGCACTCTGACGGATTGGCAGCACCGGCGACCAGTCAACGTTAGGAGACATCATGCGCGGTGCGCCACCCATCAGGGTTCCCGGCACCTGCAGACCGCTGATGGTCATCGCCACTGGCTCCGGCAGGCGGTTACTGTAGATCAGCTTGACGTCATCACCGTTGTAAACCCGCACCGTCGGCCCAAGGTACATGCCGTTAATGCCCCACACCGACGTCTTGCGGTTATCCATAAATGCCCAATGGGCGCGCTGCAAGGTTAAAAACAGCGGCTGGCCGCGGCGGGACTCCAGCAGCGGGGGAATAGGTAATGGGGTCTGCATTCCGCTCGCCTCAGCCCTCAGCGGCACGGCTCCTGCGCACAGCGCCAAGCCCGATGCCTGAATAAACTGACGTCGACTGAGTGACATATTTTCTCCATGAAAAGCAATGACTAAACCGTGTGCAAAGACCGGGCTCCTGTTAATCAGATTAGCAGGAGCCCAGGCGTTAACGGCGTTTTACGCCGTTTAAAAGTTCATTCTTTGAAGCCGGTAGGAATATTATTTTCCGGCTGCATTGCGCTGGGCAACTTCTGCGTCCAGCTCGGCAATTTTCGCCAGCATCAGCTCATGGCAATGGGCTGCCAGCTCACGCACATTTTCTCTACCGTAATTACTGATATCGATCGGTTCCATCACTTCTACGATCGCATGACCGTTATCCCAACGGTTAAGATTAATTTTACCGCTGGTGGTGGAAACGCAGATCGGCACAATCGGCACCCCGGCAGCGATTGCCGCGTGAAATGCACCGGTTTTAAACGGCATCAACCCACGCCCGCGGCTGCGCGTACCTTCTGGAAACATCCAGACCGAAATATCACGTTTTTTAAACTGTTCAGCCACCTGGGCAATGGTACCGTGCGCCTTGGCGCGATTATCCCGGTCAATCAGCAAGTTACCGGTCACCCAATACAGCGGGCCGAAGAACGGAACCCACAGCAGGCTTTTTTTACCCACGGTCACGGTGCGCGGCTGCACCGCTTTGGCGGCCGTCACCATATCGTAGTTATTCTGGTGGTTGGCAATATAAATGCAGTTGCCGTTTTTGGCCGCATCGGCCGGTACCCGGACTTCCACTTTCAGACCAAATAACCCGGACAGGCGACCAAACAAATGACCGAACGTCGCCACATGGCGGGGATCGCGGGGGCGGAATACCAAACAGTAAATAGAACCGAAAATGCACACCAGAAGACAATACAGAGTGGCGAGCACGGCACGTAAAATTAATAACATAACAACCTCATTAGCACACTGCCGGCGCAGCCTGAAACGCTGCGCAGATCCCTTTACTCATTCTTTGCTTGCAGGGTTCGAAAACCTGCCCTGCCTTTTTTTGCTATTTTCCCGCCAGCCGACGAAACGCACAATAATTTTATGCCGGGAAATGTTAACTATTTGAAAATAATTGCCGGTGGTGGGAAATAAAGCGGGCGCAGCATGCTGCGCCCGTGGGGTTATCCAGCCTTCACAGGCTTATTCTTCGCTGTCACCGCCAGGCGCACGTGCCGGGGCATCAACCTCTACGCGATCGATTCGCTGCAGGCCACGTGGCAGTGAGGTGCCTTTACGGCCACGTTCCGCACGGAACTTCTGCAAATCTTCCGGACGCAGCGTCAGCTTGCGTTTACCCACGTGCAGGGTTACAGAGGTTTGCGGCGGCAGCACGAACAGCCATGCCAGCTTGTCTTCACCGGATGCGGCCTGTGCCGACGGGATGGAGACAATCTTGTTGCCCTTGCCCTTCGACAGTTGCGGCAGGTCGGCAACCGGGAAGAACAACATGCGCCCGGCAGCAGTGATCGACAGCAGCATGTCATCTTCACCGTGGATTTCCATCGGCGCCAGCGCTTTGGCATTATCCGGCAGAGTAATCATCACCTTACCGGCACGGTTACGCGCCACCAGATCGTTGAAGGTACAGACAAAGCCATAACCGGCATCGGAAGCCATCAGCAACTTCTGGTCGTCCGCAGCCATCAGCACCTGTTCAATGGTCGCGCCCGGCGGTGGCGTCAGCTTGCCGGTCAACGGTTCGCCCTGCCCACGCGCCGAAGGCAGCGTCAGCGGATCCAGCGCGTAGCTGCGCCCGGTGGAGTCGATAAACACCACCGGCTGGTTGGTCTTGCCACGTGCCGCACTGCGGAAGCTGTCACCGGCCTTGTAGCTCAGGCCACTTGGATCGATATCGTGGCCCTTGGCGCTGCGCACCCAGCCCATTTCAGACAGCACGATAGTCACCGGCTCCGACGGCACAAAGTCATGCTCGCTCATCGCCTTGGCTTCTGCACGCTCGGTAATCGGCGAGCGACGATCGTCGCCATAGGCCTGCGCATCGGCCTGGATCTCTTTTTTGATCAGGGTGTTCAGCTTGCGCTCGGAGGCCAGCAACGCCTGCAGTTGATCGCGCTCTTTGGCTAACTCATCCTGCTCACCGCGGATCTTGAACTCTTCCAGCTTCGCCAAATGGCGCAGTTTCAGTTCGAGGATCGCTTCGGCCTGGGTATCGGAAATACCAAAGCGCTGCATCAGCACCGGCTTGGGTTCGTCCTCGCTACGGATGATGTGGATCACTTCATCAATATTGAGGAACGCCACCAGCAAACCTTCCAGGATGTGCAGGCGTTTCAGTACTTTTTCCAGACGGTAGTTCAGGCGGCGACGCACCGTATCGCGACGGAATGCCAGCCACTCGGTGAGGATTTCCACCAGCCCTTTCACCTGCGGGCGGTTGTCCAGACCAATCATGTTCATGTTGATGCGGTAGCTGCGTTCCAGATCGGTCGTGGCAAACAGGTGATTCATCACCTGATCGAGATCGATTCGATTGGAGCGTGGCACAATCACCAGCCGCGTTGGGTTCTCGTGATCGGATTCATCGCGCAGATCTTCGACCATCGGCAGCTTTTTGGCACGCATCTGGCTGGCAATCTGCTCCAGCACCTTGGCACCGGAAACCTGGTGCGGCAAGGCAGTGATCACCGCGCTGCCGTCTTCTTTACTCCAGACGGCGCGCATGCGGACCGAGCCACGACCGTTCTGATAAATTTTGCGGATTTCTTCACGCGGGGTAATGATCTCGGCTTCGGTCGGGTAATCCGGGCCTTGTACGAACTCGAGTAACTCTTCCAGCGAAGCGCCAGGCTTGTCGATCAACGCCACCGCAGCGGCGGCCACTTCACGCACGTTGTGGGGTGGAATATCGGTCGCCATACCCACGGCAATACCGGTGGTACCGTTCAGCAGGATGTTGGGCAGGCGGGCCGGCAACATCTTCGGCTCCTGCATGGTGCCGTCAAAGTTCGGCACCCAGTCAACCGTGCCCTGACCCAATTCGGCCAGCAGCACTTCCGCATATTTGGACAGGCGGGATTCGGTATAACGCATCGCGGCGAAGGATTTCGGGTCATCCGGCGCCCCCCAGTTCCCCTGGCCGTCTACCAGCGGATAGCGATATGAGAACGGCTGCGCCATCAACACCATGGCTTCATAGCAGGCACTGTCGCCGTGCGGATGATATTTACCCAGCACGTCACCCACGGTACGGGCAGATTTTTTGAATTTGGCGCTGTTATTCAGCCCCAGCTCAGACATGGCGTAGATGATGCGGCGTTGTACCGGCTTCAAACCGTCACCAATGTACGGCAACGCCCGATCCATGATGACGTACATGGAATAGTTCAGATAGGCGTTTTCAGTGAATGTGTGCAGCGGTAAACGCTCTACACCGTCATGAGTCAGATCACTCATTACTCAATTATCCTCAGACCGTGGCTTGGCAATCCCTGGACGACAAAGGGTTGATTCTGTCCGCGATAGTAACTCATCAGCGGGGTGGCTGTCACAGATGGCGCAGCAATCGTCCGGTGTCGCGGGTTCATCGGCCGATTTTATGCAAAATTTCGCTATCCCACGGCGCATTTATTGACTCACAGTCAACACTGTTGTGCGCTGGATCCCATTTTTACTTACATTGCCAAGCATTACACTCCCTGTCAGCGAAATGTTTTCCACCCTCTGGTGCAGAAGACATCATAGACTTTAACTCTGACAGGAGCCGCGAAAGATGAGCAATATCCTGATTATCAATGCTAAAAAACAGTTCGGCCATTCCAACGGCGAACTCAACCAAACCATGAGCGACGTGGCGGAAACCTATCTGCGCGATGTACAACACCAGGTACAGGTTACCGTGGTCGATGACGGTTACGACATCGAAGCCGAAGTGCAAAAATATCTGTGGGCCGACGTGGTGGTTTATCAGATGCCAGGCTGGTGGATGGGCGAGCCGTGGATCCTGAAAAAATACATCGATGAAGTGTTCACCGCCGGGCATGGCAGCCTGTATGCCAGCGATGGTCGCACCCGCTCGGACGCCGGTAAGAAATACGGTTCCGGTGGCCTGATCCAGGGCAAAAAGTACATGCTGAGCCTGACCTGGAACGCCCCGCTGGAAGCCTTTACCGACCCGGAACAGTTCTTCCACGGCGTCGGCGTTGACGGCGTGTATCTGCACTTCCACAAGGCCAACGAGTTCCTGGGCATGGAAGCGCTGCCGACCTTTATCTGTAATGACGTGATTAAACAACCGGATATCGACAGCGACATCGCACGTTATCGCGAGCATCTGGCCGAAATTTTTGCTTAACTGGCACTATGCACGTCAATCAATGAGGTAGTGATGATCACCGTAATTGCAGAAATCAAAACCAAACCGGGCCACCGTGAAACGGTCCTGAAGGCGATTGAGAAACTGATCCCGCTGGTGCTGGCAGAAGACGGCTGTAGCGAATATACGCCGATGATCGACAGCCACACCCAGGCACCCTGGCAAAAACTGTCGCCGGACTCGGTGTTTATGCTGGAAAAATGGGCCAGCCAGGCGCACCTGGAAAAACATCTGGATATCGCTCACATGCATCGGCATCGTGACACCATCAAGGACAGCGTACTGGGCGTGACCATTCACGTACTGGGTAACGCACTGTAATGCCTGTCGATCTCTAAAGCATCTGCGCATCAATATGCGCGCTGACGTAGTCCAGGAAACAGGTAATACGCGCCGCCAGCTGGGTATTGCGGTAATAGACCGCATTAATCGGCTGGCGCACATCCAACGTATCCTGCTCCAGCAACGGCACCAGCCGCCCGCTACGCTGATCGTCACGGGTCATAAAATCAGCCAGTTGCACAATCCCTTCACCCCGCAACGCCAGCTGTCGCAAGGTTTCGCCGCTGGATGCCGAAATTGTCGGCGTGATAGCAAAATGCTGTGCCTGCTGATAACGCAGCGGCCACAGATTGAGTGACTCCGGTTGGGTGAAGCCCAGCAGGCTGTGATCTCGCAGCGCTTCGACGCTGGCCGGTGTACCGTAACGTGCGAGGTAATCCGGGCTGGCGAGAATACGTAAACGGCTGGCACCCAGCAGGCGTGCATGAATGGTCGAATCCCGCAGCGCGCCGATGCGAATGGCAATATCGGTGCGTTTCTCCAGCAGATCGATGATCAGGTTATCGGTATTCAGTTCCAGCTCAATTTGCGGGTAGCTTTGGCGAAAGCCCGCCACCAGCGGCACAATCACGTGTTCCATAAAGGGGGGCGGCGGCATTGACCCGCAGCCTGCCGGCCGGGATCAGCCTGCGCAGCGCCATCTGCTCTTCAGCATTCTCCACCGAGTTGATAATTTCACGCGCATGGCCGAGAAAACTTTGGCCTTCTTCGGTCAGCTCCAACCGGCGCGTGGTGCGGCGCATCAGGGTCGTATCGAGCTTTTTTTCCAACCGACTGAGGGCACGGCTGATGCCGGAGGTGGTCTGGCCAAGCTGTTCGGCGGCGGCAGTAATGGAGCCGCTATCAACAACGGTGGTAAACGCCAGTAACTCTTCGAGGGTGATTTTCATGGATTCCGCCCAGTGTGGTCGGGTGCCGCACGCGGTCCCCCTGCGGGAAGAAGACCCGGCGGGGAAGCCGGGTCAGTCAGTCTTTCGCCTGGTCTGTCAGGCAGACAGCTCGGCCATATCGCCTTTGTCCTGCAGCCAGTTGCGGCGATCTTCCGAACGCTTCTTGGCCAGCAACATGTCCATCATCGCCAGCGTCTGATCCACGTCTTCATCGCTCACCGTCAACTGCACCAGACGACGGGTATTGGGGTCGAGCGTGGTTTCACGCAGCTGTGGCGGGTTCATCTCACCCAGCCCTTTAAAGCGCTGAACGTTAGGCTTGCCCTTTTTGCGCTTCAACTGTTCCAGAACGCCGGCCTTTTCTTCTTCATCCAGCGCATAGAACACCTCTTTGCCGAGGTCGATACGGTACAGAGGCGGCATCGCCACATAGACGTGGCCACCCTTCACCAGCGAACGGAAGTGGCGCACAAACAGCGCGCACAGCAGCGTGGCAATGTGCAGGCCGTCTGAGTCCGCATCCGCCAGGATACAAATTTTGCCATAGCGCAATTGGCTGAGATCTTCGCTGTCCGGATCAATACCGATCGCCACCGAGATGTCATGCACTTCCTGCGAAGCCAGCACTTCGTCCGAAGACACTTCCCAGGTATTGAGGATTTTACCTTTCAGCGGCATGATCGCCTGATATTCGCGATCGCGCGCCTGCTTGGCTGAACCGCCCGCCGAGTCCCCTTCCACCAGGAACAACTCGGTCATGTTCAGGTCCTGCGAGGTGCAGTCGGCCAGTTTACCCGGCAGCGCCGGACCGCTGGTCAGCTTCTTGCGCACCACTTTTTTGGCGGCACGCAGACGGCGCTGGGCGCTGGAAATAGCCAACTCGGCCAGCTGTTCCGCCGCCTGTATGTTCTGGTTCAGCCACAGGCTGAAGGCGTCTTTCACCACGCCGGAGACGAAGGCCGCACACTGACGCGACGACAGACGCTCTTTGGTCTGCCCGGCGAACTGCGGATCCTGCATCTTCACCGACAGCACATAGGCGCAACGGTCCCAGATATCCTCAGCGGAAAGCTTCACGCCGCGCGGCAGAATATTGCGGAATTCGCAGAACTCGCGCATCGCATCCAGCAACCCCTGACGCAGGCCGTTAACGTGGGTGCCGCCCTGCATGGTCGGGATCAGGTTCACGTAGCTTTCGGTCAGTAGTTCACCGCCTTCCGGCAGCCACAGCAGTGCCCAGTCTACCGCTTCGGTGTCACCGGAAAAGTTGCCGACAAACGCCGCTTCCGGCAGGGTAATCAGGCCGTTAACCGCTTCCATCAGGTAATCGGTCAGGCCGTCCTGATAGCACCAGCGTTGCTCGGTATTGTTCAGCTTGTCGATGAAGTAGATTTCTACTCCGGGACAGAGTACCGCTTTGGCTTTCAGCAGGTGGCTGAGACGCGAAACCGAGAAACGTGGGCTGTCGAAGAACTTCTCGTCAGGCCAGAAGTGGATGCTGGTGCCGGTATTGCGTTTGCCGCAGCTGCCGGTCACCGCCAAATCCTGCACCTTGTCGCCGTTTTCGAAGGCAATGCTGTAGACATTACCGTCGCGCTTGACGTTGACTTCCACCCGGGTCGACAGGGCGTTAACCACCGAAATCCCCACGCCGTGCAGGCCGCCGGAGAACTGGTAGTTTTTATTGGAGAATTTACCGCCCGCGTGCAGACGACACATGATCAACTCAACCGCAGGAACGCCTTCTTCAGGATGGATATCCACCGGCATACCGCGGCCGTCATCGATCACTTCCAGTGACTGATCGGCGTGCAGAATCACGTCGATGCGCTTGGCGTGACCGGCCAACGCTTCATCGACGCTGTTATCTATCACCTCTTGGCCGAGGTGATTGGGGCGCGTCGTGTCGGTATACATGCCGGGACGACGGCGCACTGGTTCTAGACCGCTGAGTACTTCAATGGCATCAGCGTTATAGCTGGATTGAGTCATCGTTGAATTTTTCGTGGTTAAAGGAAGGAACCGGAACCGCCTGCTCAGACAGCGTTGAGCCCTAAAAAATCCACAATCTGGGGGAAGTAGTGCTCGAAACCGACGAAAGCGTGGTTTCCACCCGATTCCACCGTCTGACGGCACGCAGTGTAATAGGCCACCGCTTGCCCATAATCGAGAATTTCATCGCCCGTTTGTTGCAGCAACCAGATTAAATCCGGTGACTCCAAGGGATCGATCTGCATCGTTTTCAGATCGTAAACGTGACGAGACTCTAACACATATTGCTGGCCGGTGTAGGGGTTCTCGTTTTTGCCGAGGTAGTCAATCAGCAGCTCAAACGGCTTCACAGCAGGGTTAACCACTACCGCCGGCAGTGAAAAACACTGTGAAAGCCAGGTTGCGTAGTACCCGCCCAGTGAGGAACCGACCAGGCCTATCGTCTGCCCGGCGCGCTCCATCACCATGTTCTCGATCATCTCGGCAGCCTCCGCCGGGAAAACCGGCAGCTGCGGCACTAATACCTCGATATGCGGATGATGTTCGTCCAGCCACGCCTTGAAAGACGTTGCCTTGGCCGAAAACGGCGAACTGTTAAAACCGTGCAGATAGAGCAGTGTCGAAGGCATCAGTACCCTTCCGAATCCATGTCGGGGCGGAAATCGTCGTTTTCCAAGCGGAAAACCTGCGTTTCGACGCGGCCGTCCGGCAGTAAATCAATATAGCGCCAGCCGGGTGAAACCTCGTCGATGGTGAAATTGGTACAGTGCGGCTTGAACTGCACGCAGGTGGACGGCGAGGCCAGCAGGCGCCTGCCCTGCCACTCCAGATCCAGCTCCTGGTGAATATGCCCGCACAGCAGGGTATTCACTTTCGGGTAACGCAGCAGCACCGCACCCAGCATATGCGGGTTGCGCAGGCTGTGCTGATCGAGCCAAGTGCAGCCGGAAGGCAGCGGATGATGATGCAACAGCATTAAGGTATAGCGCTCGGGATAGGCTTGCAGGCAGCGCTCCATCCACTCGAGCTGATAGTCGCTCAACTCGCCGTAGGGCACGCCGAACACCTGGCTATCGAGCAACAGCACCTGCCAGTGGTCGCCCACCAGTACCTGTTTTGACGGGGCAATCCCGGCGTCGGCCAGTGCGTCGACCATCGCCGGCTGAAAATCATGGTTGCCCGGCAGCCAAACGCAAGGCGCCGGCAGTCGTGCAATACCTTCGGCAAAGTGCCGGTAGGCAGCCAATGAATGATCCTGAGCCAAATCACCGGTGGCGACGACCAGATCAAAATCACGCTGCTGCGCCAGGATAGCGTCCAACACCGCGTGATAGCTGCGATAGGTATTAATGCCAAGCAAAGTCTCATTTTCGCCGGCAAAAAGGTGGGTATCTGTTATTTGCAGGATCCTGACCCTGGCCCCACTTGCCACGGTCGGTTTAAACAGGCTTTCCAAATGGTGTCCTTTGTTATCTCAGTCTGTTTAACAAACCGGAACCGCCATCGCTCCATGCGCCAAACAGTAGCGCAACCAATCAGCAAGAAACTGGTTAATTTGATGCTTTTCGTCGCGTTGATGCAACTTTTTGTTGGGATAATCATAACGCGCTTTAAAGCGATAGATCTGCTGACTTGAACACACTTCCGCAACCATCGCGTCATGATACAGCCTCACCGTCATGGCTGGCAGGCTCCAGTAGCTGACCGCCGGGGCGGTCTGTTCAATTTGCACCAGCGAGGTATAGCGGGTGGATTCAATAATGGTCAGACGATAACTGGCGCCGCTCACCTGATAAGTCACCGTTTCACCCACTTCGTCATTGCGCGGCAACAAGCGGCGCAATTGCGCGAAGTTGGTTTCGCACAATCTCATCATTTCGGGGAAATCAGGGGTATAGCGCTGTTTCATTAATTGGCCCACTCTTTTCTTAACGATTCATGGTGCAACGCCAGCCACTGCAATGCAATCACTGATGCCGCGTTATCAATCGCGCCCTCTTCAACCCAGCGGTAAGCCTGTTCGCGGCTGACCACATGGACACGGATATCTTCATGCTCTTCTTCCAGTCCATGGATGCCAACTGCGGTAGTCGCGTCCACTTCGCCCACCATAATCGACAGGCGCTCGCTGGTACCGCCGGGGCTGGCCAGGTAGCTCAGCACCGGCTTGCACCGCCCGACATCGACGCCGGCCTCTTCCTGCGCTTCACGGCGGCACACGTCTTCAACGCTCTCGCCGGTTTCGATCATACCCGCCACCATTTCCAGTAGCCAGGGTGAGTTACTGGTATCGACCGCGGCGATCCGCAGTTGTTCAATCAGCACCACCTCGTCACGCACCGGGTCATAGGGAAGTAACACCGCGGCATGCCCACGCTCAAAAATTTCACGTTTAATTTCTGGGCTCATGTCACCGTTGAACAGGCGGTGGCGGAAACGATATAAATTGAGTGAAAAAAAACCACGGTAAAGCGTCTCCCGTGCAATAATTTCTACATCATTTTCATCAAGAGTAACGGGCGACGGAAGCGAGTGGCTCATAAGTGAATTCTCCTGCATGAGTATGCCGATAAAATAAACAGTTTTGATGACAGAAACGGCGGGATAATCTTCCGCGGCTTTATGATAGATTGTGAGCCATGATATCAGGTGTGACGTGTGCGACCAGTTGAACTAATGTAAACAGGCGGCCTGAAAGGTAAAAGTTACGCGAGATGGCACATTCAGCCACCTTAGGCGTACAACAGACTCTGCTAGAATCGGCAACTATTTCGTCTATCGTCAGCTAACTCCGCAATATTGCTGCACAACAAGGAATGCAAATGAAGAAACTGCTCCCCCTTCTTATCGGACTGAGCCTGGGCGGCTTCAGTGCAATGAGCCAGGCAGAGAACCTGCTGCAGGTCTACAAACAGGCCAGGGAAAGTAACCCGGATCTGCGCAAAACCGCCGCTGACCGTGACGCCGCATTCGAAAAAATCAACGAAGCACGCAGCCCGTTGCTGCCGCAGTTGGGTTTGAGCGCCGGTTACACTTACACCAATGGCTACCGTGACAGCAAAGATGCCAACAGCGATGCCACCAGTGGCTCCCTGGCGTTGACCCAGACTATCTTCGACATGTCCAAATGGCGTGCGCTGACGCTGCAGGAAAAAACCGCCGGCATTTCCGACGTGACTTTCCAAACCTCGTCACAGCAACTGATCCTCGATACCGCTACCGCCTATTTTAACGTGCTGAGCGCCATCGATACGCTGTCCTACACCCAGGCGAACAAACAAGCGGTTTACCGCACCCTGGACCAGACCACCCAACGCTTTAACGTGGGCCTGGTCGCGATCACCGACGTGCAAAACGCCCGTTCGTCCTACGATACCGTGCTGGCGGCCGAAGTCACCGCCCGTAACAACCTGGACAACGCGCTGGAAAAACTGCGCCAGGTCACCGGCACCTTCTATCCGGAACTGGCCTCGTTGAATACCGACCGTTTCAACACCAAACGCCCGGATGCAGTCAATAATCTGCTGAAAGAAGCCGAAAGCCGTAACCTGAGCCTGTTGTCCGCTCGCCTGAGCCAGGATCTGGCCCGTGAGCAGATCCGTTCCGCACAGACCGGTTATATGCCTACCGTTGATTTCAGCGCATCCACCGCGGTGAGCAATACTAATTACAGCGGTTCTCGCAACGTGAACAACGACGCTGATATTGGTCAGAACAAAGTGGGCCTGAGCTTTAACTTGCCGTTGTACAGCGGCGGCCAGACCAACTCACAGGTGCAGCAGGCGCAGTACAACTTCGTTGGCGCCAGTGAGCAACTGGAAAGCGCCCACCGCAGCGTAGTGCAGACCGTGCGTTCTTCGTTCAATAACGTGAATGCCTCGATCAGCAGCATCAACGCCTACCAACAAGCGGTAGTGTCTGCTCAGAGTTCATTGGATGCGACCGAGGCCGGTTACCAGGTAGGTACCCGTACCATCGTCGACGTACTGGATGCGACCAGTACGCTGTATAACGCCAAGCAACAGCTCTCCAGCGCGCGTTATACCTACCTGATCAACCAACTGAACATCAAGTCGGCACTCGGTACCCTGAACGAGAACGATCTGATGATGCTGAATGGCGCATTGGGTAAACCGATTTCGACCTCGCAAGACGTGGTAGCGCCACCGACTACCGCACAGGACGCTTACGCTGAAGGCTATAACGGCAACGCCCCTGCGCCACAAACTGCAGCACCGGTTGCCACCCGCGCCTCCGCGCCTGCCACCACCAGCCAGCCTGCACGCACCAGCGGTAATCCATTCCGTAATTGATTGCCGTACTGCGCTGAATACGGGGTCCGGCATCTGCCGCACCCCGTTTTTTTTGCCTGCTCATCGGTTCTGCCCACCGCCTCACAGCCGTTCCCCCACCCTGGGGTGGTATCATCCAGGTTATCGCTTTATCTCGTCTGGACGGGATCCAATGGAAAACACCTCAAGCTGGCAACGCCTGATCGAAGGCAACCTGCCACCCGAACAACGTCCTGCGCCGGCAATCTATGCTTCCTGGCTACGCTGCCGCAGCCTGATGCAGCCCGCGGTGTGGAAAGCCCCCCCACTGCGCACTCGGCGCTACCTTTAACTCCATCTGCCAGCGTAAGAACGATCTGCTGACGCTCGGCCAGGCGGCGCTGGAAGACGCCTATGAATACATGGAACAACGGCGCTGCCTGCTGATGATCCTCGACGAAAGCGGCTGCATGCTGTGGCTGTGTGGCGATGCCCCAACGCGCGAACGTCTGCAACAGTTGGGTTTTATGCCTGGCGCTTATTGGGCCGAAGGTGACATCGGCACCAATGCACCGTCACTGGCGGTGGCGGAGGGCCACCCAATGCAGGTCCGCGGCAGCGAACATGTGCGCCAGGCGCTGCACGACTGGTCATTTTGCGCCACGCCGGTCTATGACAACAGTGGCCGCCAACGCGGCTCGATCGCATTAGGCTGCCTGCTTGCCGACTGTGCCGCCGGTGATTTGTCACTGACGCTGGCGCTGGCACGTGAGATCGGTAATTCAATCAACGCCGACAGCCTGCTGGCGGAATCCAACCGCCATCTGAATCAGCTATACGGCCTGCTCGACGGGGTGGATGACGGCGTCATGGCCTGGGACCATCGCGGCTACCTGCAGTACATCAATCAGCGCGCCGCTTCCTTGCTCAAGCTGGATGAACAACAAAGTCAGGGCAAGCCCCTGAGCCAGTTACTGACGCTGCCCGCCCTGCTCAACCGGGCCATCGCCCAGCGGCAGCCGCTGCAACACGTTGAAGTGACCTTCGAAAGCCAGCGGCAGTTTATTGCGGCGCTGTTAACCCTCAAACCGATCTTCGACGGTGAGCGCTGCAGCTTTATTGCCCTGCTCCATCCGCTCGAACGATTGCATCAGTATGTCAGCAGCCAGCTGGGGCGCGTCAGCCACAGTTTTGAACAGATGCCTTCCGCCTCGCTGGAGATGCGGCGGTTGATTCGCTATGGCCAACAGGCGGCGAAGGGCCAGCACCCGATCCTGCTGTGCGGCGAAGAAGGTGTTGGCAAGGAGCTACTCAGCCAGGCGATCCACAACGCCAGTGAGCGCGCCACCGGGCCTTACATCGCCCTCAATTGCCAGCTCTTGCCGGAGGCTCAGGGGCTGCGGGAGCTGCTCGGCAGCGATGCCAACGAGGAAGAAGCGGGCCAGCTCAGCAAGTTTGAACTGGCCAATGGCGGTACGCTGTACCTGGAACAAATAGAGTATTTGCCGGCGGAGATGCAGTCTGCGCTGCTGCAGGTGCTGAAAACCGGCGTAGTCATGCGGCTCAATTCCAATCGGGTGATCCCGGTCGATGTGCGGGTGATCGCCAGCAGTGCCGCCGATCTGCCGCTGTTGGTGCAACAGAATCGCTTTCGCCGCCAACTGTTCTACAGCCTGCAGGCATTCGAGATCCAAATCCCGGCGCTGCGCCAACGGCTGAGTGATATTCCGCTGCTGGTGAAGCACCACCTGCGCACGCTGGAACAGCATTTCCAGTGCCGTTTTCGGGTGGATGACGAAGTGATGGTCCAGCTCGGTCTGTATCTGTGGCCCGGCAACGATCTGGAGCTGAAGGGGGTGGTGGAGCGCACCGCGATGATGTGCCACGGCCACCATCTGCAACTGGCGGACTTGCCCGAGCACTTGCTCAGCCACCAGCCACTGCTGGAAAGTGAACCGCAGCCGGGCATACCGCTATTAACACTGGCGGAGATGGAACGTCAGGCGATCATTCACGCGGCTAACGTCAGCCGCGGGCAATTGAACGAAATGGCGCAGCTGCTGGGCATTGGTCGCACCACGCTGTGGCGAAAAATCAAACAGTATCAGATTGATATTCGCCAGTTTAAGCTGCGCGCCTGAGGGCACGCCGTCAGTGGCTGAGTTGCAACACACCGCGCGCCGCATCCAGCATCGCTTTCTGGCCGTTGCGGGTTTTGCTCATGCAATCGTTCATGCCCACCACCATCGGCATGCCCATCGCCTTCGCCAAAATGGCGCTGTGCGACAGTGCGTTACCGCCGCTTAAGCAGATGCCGAGCACCAGACGACGATCGAGCATCACCACGTCAGACGGCATCAGTTCATCCATCACCAGAATGGACGGCGCGGTTAGCGTAATCACCGGTAACGGCTGCTGTTGCAGATGACTCAGAGTACGACGCAGCATGTCGCGCACGTCCAATTCCCGCGCCCGCATATATTCATCATCCAGTTCACGATACTCCCCGGCAATCGCTTCCATCTCTTGCCGCCATGCCTGCTCGGCGCTGCATTGCTGGCGGGCGATGCGGGTATAGGCCGCCTGCTGCAGATCTGGATCGTCCAGCAGCATGCTGTGGGCGCCGAATATGGCCGCCTGCGGTTTGCCAATCAATGAGCCAGTGCGCTCCGCCAGCCGGTTCAAATCGCTCAGCGTGAGCTGCAACGCCTGGCGTAGCCGCTGTTGTTCGTTCAGCACGTCGTCAGCGCCAATAGTGCGCTCGACCACTGTCGGCCAGAAGCTCAGCGCCTGCCACACCGGGCCACTGGTCACGCTCTCCGCTACCGGAATACCGTGCAGCGACGGCAGGCTCTGCTCGGAGACCGTTTCGCCAAAGTGCTGCTCCGCCAGTGCGCTAAACGCCGCCAGTGCCTGTTCGGCCTGTGGTCCGTCGGCAATCAGCCGAATGGTGTCACCATGGCGCACCTGCAAAAGCGCAATCTGGTTAAGACTGCGCGGATTGGCGCACTGGCCCTGTTTTTCCAACACCAGCTCGGCATCAAAGGGGGCCAGCGCTTCCGCCAGCCGCGCCGCCGGTCGGGCGTGCAGGCCATGCGGGTTCTGCACCGTCCAACTGACGCTTTTCCCCTGTGTCAGCGGTAACTCAACGCTTTGTGCAACCGGCGCGGTGGCTTCCCCCAACTGCGCCTGCTTGGCCTGCAATGCGCCCTGCGCCTCGGCCAGGACCTGTTCCAGCCCGGCTCCGGCATTGGCAGCCACCACCGCGGCCAGCGTCCCTTCGACCAGCGGTGCCGAACACAGCCGGACTTTGGCGGCCAACGACGGATCCAGCAGATCGATGGCGGTTTCGGCGCTCAGCAGCGCGCTGCCCAAATCCATCAGCACCACAATGCCCGCACCGTCAGCCACCGACTCAATCGCCTCCATCACTTTGACAGCGTCGGTGCCTATCGGGTGCTCCGCATCATCGACCCCCGCCGCCAGCACCAGTTTGCAGCCATCGCCACGCATCATCTGCAACGCCAGCTCTTCAACCCCGCGCGCCAACAGCGCGCTGTGTGAAACTACAACGATATTGATCATCTCGCCTCCTGCTATTGGCCGGCGACCGCTGCCAGCGTTTTCATCATCAGCATCACCGAGGTGGCACCCGGATCCTGATGGCCGATGCTGCGCTCACCCAGGTAACTGGCCCGCCCTTTGCGTGCCTGCATGGTGATGGTGCTTTCAACCGCCTGCTCCGCCCGTTCACTGGCGCGCTGCAAGGCCTCCGCCACGCTTAGCTGCTGCTCGGCCGACTGGCCCAGGCTTTCCACCACTGGCCACCAGACGTCACACATGGTTTTATCACCCGGCTCCGCCTTGCCGCGCATCACCACGCCTTCGACGCCTTCCTGCATCATTTGATGCAGCTCCGCCAGATCCAGGCTCTGCTTGGCATTGGTCGACTGCGCAGCGCGGATGAAGAAGGTGCCGAACAGCGGACCACTGGCTCCTCCGACGCTGGACAGCAGCGTCATGCCGGTGTTCTTCAGGATAAAACCGATGTCTTTGTCCGCCACCGAAGGCAGTTTTTCCACTACCTTGTTGAAGCCGCGGTTCATGTTCAGCCCGTGGTCGGAATCACCGATCTCGGTATCCAGCCGGGTTAAAAAATCACGCTGCTGAGTAAATACCTCGCCGCAGCGCATCAGCCAGTCGACCACTTGTTGTTTGGTTAACGCCATGATTCCTCCTCAGCAACCCCAACGCAGCGCAGGCGTTTTCACCGGCGCATCCCACAGGGACAACAGTTCGTCGTCCACCTTCAGCAGCGTGATTGAGACCCCTTGCATATCCAGCGATGTGCAATAGGAGCCCACCAGGCTGCGCTCAACAATCATGCCCGCCTCGGCGCAACGCTCCGCCAGCCGGTGATAGACGCCATACAGTTCGGACAGCGGCGTCGCACCCAGGTTGTTTACCAGTGCGATCACCCGGTCACCGCGCGTCAGCGGTTGTTTGGTCTGCACTTCATCGCGCCATTCACCCTGTTGACGATCCCAGACGCGGATGGTGCGCTGGTAATGACCATGGTCGATCAGGGTATGGAACATGTCGTCCACCGCCGCATTCAGGGTGGTGAACGGGCGCCGCGCAATCCCCGGTTCACCGTGAATACCGACGCCGAATTCCATCTCGTTTTCCGCCAGCACGAATGACGGTTTGCCGGCAGCCGGTACGGTACAGGCCCCCAGCGCGATACCTATCGAATGCCCGTGATTATTGATGCTGTGGCCCAGCGTCACGATGCTATCGAGGTCATCGCCACGCGCCGTTGCCGCACCGAGCAGTTTCTCCATCAGTACGGTATTGGCCACCCCGCGTCGCCCGGCGGTGAACAGGCTGTCTTTAACCGCCACGTCATCATCCACCAACACCGTCGCCACCTGGACACCGCTGTCATGCAGCAGCTCAGTGGCGGTTTCAAAGTTCAGTACGTCGCCGGTGTAGTTTTTAATCAGCAGTAATACCCCGGCGCCGCCGTCGATCGCCTGGCCGCACTCGTACATTTTATCCGGCGTGGGCGAGGTAAAAATTTCCCCCGGGCAGGCGCCGTCGAGCATGCCTTCGCCGACAAAACCGCAGTGCATCGGCTCGTGGCCGCTGCCGCCGCCGGACAGGATCGCCACCTTGCCCGCTACCGGCGCATCGGCGCGGGTGACAAACACCGGCTCCTGATGCACCAACAGCTCAGGATGAGCCTCTGCCAACCCCAGCAGTTGCTCTTCCAGTACCGACTCAACCTTGTTAATCAGTTTTTTCACGGTTATTTCCTCGTTTGGCCAACGGGACGCAGCGTGCTGCGCCCCTGCTCTATCAGCTTGAGTGTTGTTGCAGCCAGGCGTTGCCCAGCCGGTCTGCCGTCAGAATGGCCGCCTGTACGCTGGCAGGCGTGACCTCAAACGGCATATTGTGGATGGTTTCGCCTGCCGCGCAGCTGGCTTCGGCCACCGCCATGATTTTCTCCGCTGGGTCGCCGCTAACGCCCATCTGCGCCAGCGTAATTGGCAGGCCGAGACGCTGGCAGAAATCCAGCACCGTTTCGATCTGCGCCATGCTGCTGTTTTGCAGCACCAGCTGTGACAGCGTGCCAAACGCCACCTTTTCGCCGTGATAAAGGTGATGGCACTCTTCCAGCACGGTAAAACCATTGTGAATGGCATGCGCGGCCGCCAGGCCACTGCTTTCGAAACCGATGCCGCTCAGATAGGTATTGGCCTCGATAATGCGCTCGACCGCCTCGGTCACCACGCCGGCCTCGACCGCCAGCTTGGCCTTCACGCCCTCTGCCAGCAGCGTCTCATAGCACAGCCGCGCCAGGCTCAATGCCGCCAGCGTGGATTTGCCGCCCGCCATGCTGGTCGCCTGGGCATCGAAACAGGCCTGTGCTTCAAAATAGGTTGAAAGCGCATCGCCCATGCCTGCCACCAGCAGCCGCACCGGTGCCTTGGCGATAATCGAGCTGTCCATTATCACCATGTCCGGATTACTGGTGTGGATCAGATATTCGTCAAATTCGCCCTGCTCGGTGTAGATCACCGACAGCGCGCTGGTTGGCGCATCGGTGGAAGCAATGGTCGGGATCAGCACCACCGGCAGATGCTGGTAATGGGCGATGGCCTTGGCGGTGTCCAGCGTTTTACCGCCGCCGACGCCAATCACACCGCGGCAGCCATGGGCCTTCAGTTCCTGGCCCAGCCGGTCGATTTCCTTATGGCAGCATTCGCCGTTGAACACACAGGCGTGATGCTTCACCCCGTGCTGGTGCAGGCTGCCCATCAGGGTATCGCCCGTCAGCTTCATCACGAAGTCGTCGGCGATCACGAAATAATGGTCGGCAAGGGCTTTCGCGTATTCGCCCACGGCGGCCAATGCGTTGGCGCCCTGGATGTACTTGCCTGGAGACTGGATGATTCTCAACATAACCGGATCCTTGTAGGGAAATTGGCGATGGTAACGTTCAGATATCAGGTGATAGTGCGTCGGTCTTGTGCCGTCGCGTTGTTATGGACTGACTATAGGGCTTGTCGAAGGCTTTGCGACCTCCGGTATTTTCGTTTCATTATGGAACATTACTTTACCCATGACGTTTCATAATGAAACTCTGACGAGGCTTTTTTAGCCGGTAAAGCGAACTGGCGCACAACCCAACGTATAGCTGCGTAAAGAGTGGATTCCTTAAGTATTTCAGCTTTAATTTTGACCATCTTTACCCTATCCTTACCGCCATTACTGGGAATGGGCGAATACAGCCCGACTGATGGGATGAATAACGATGAAACGGACAAAAAACATCAACCGAGAGACGTTCCGCAAATCCTGGCGCGACTACCGCGTTGCGCCCGTAGCTTTGGCGATCAGCGCAGTCTTTATGCTGGCCGGCTGCGAGAAGAGCGATGAAACGGTCTCTATGTATCAAAATGCCGACGACTGTTCGCGCACCAACCCTTCGATGAGCGAGCAGTGCACCACTGCCTATAACAACGCCCTGAAAGAAGCCGAAAAAACCGCGCCGAAATACGCGACTCGTGAAGACTGTGTCGCCGAGTTCGGTGAAGCGCAGTGTACTCAGGCACCGGCTCCGGCACAGGCCGGCATGGCTGCAGAGTCACAGAGCAGCGGCAGCATGTGGATGCCGCTGATGGCGGGTTACATGATGGGCCGCATGATGGGCGGCTCCGGCTTTGCTCAACAGCCGCTGTTCACCTCTAAAAACGCCGCCAGCCCGGCCAACGGCAAATTCGTTGATGCCTCTGGCAAGAGCTACGGCCCGGCCACCGCAGGCGGCCGTACCATGACGGTGCCAAAAACCGCCATGGCACCGAAACCGGCAGTGACCAATACCGTCACCCGTGGTGGCTTTGGCGAATCCGTCGCCAAGCAGACCAGCATGCAGCGCAGCAGCGCGACCTCCAGCTCACGCAGCATGGGCGGTTAATGCATGAAACGCGTTGCGATCACCGAGCGCCCGGACTGGCGCGAAAAAGCCACCGAATTCGGCTTCCGCTTCCACACCATGTATGGCGAACCCTACTGGTGTGAGGACGCCTATTACCAATTCACGCTGGCGCAGATTGAAGAAATTGAAAACGCCACCGCCGAATTGCACCAGATGTGCCTGCAGGTGGTAGAGAAAGTGGTCAGCAGCGATGCGCTGATGACCAAGTTCCGCATCCCGAAACACACCTGGGAGTTCGTACGCAGCTCATGGCGCACCAGCCAACCGTCACTGTATTCACGTCTTGATCTGGCCTACGACGGTATCAATCCGCCCAAGCTGCTGGAGAACAACGCCGATACCCCGACCTCGCTGTACGAAGCGGCCTTTTTCCAATGGTTGTGGCTGGAAGACCAGATCAACGCCGGCAAGCTCAGCCCGGAGTCCGATCAGTACAACAGTCTGCAGGAAAAACTGATCGAGCGTTTCGCCGATCTGAAAGCACACCACGGTTTCGGCCTGCTGCACCTGGCCTGCTGCCAGGACAGTGAGGAAGATCGCGGTACTGTGCAATACCTGCAAGACTGCGCGCTGGAAGCCGGAGTCCCGACCGAATTCCTGTTTATGGAAGAGATTGGTCTGGGTGAGAAAGGCCAGTTTACCGACCTGCAAAATCAGGTCATCGGTAACCTGTTCAAGCTTTACCCGTGGGAATTCATGCTGCGCGAGATGTTTTCCACCAAGCTGGAAGATGCCGGCGTGCGCTGGCTGGAGCCGGCATGGAAAAGCATTATCTCCAACAAGGCCCTGCTGCCGATGCTGTGGGAAATGTTCCCGGATCACCCTAATCTGCTGGCGTCATATTTTGCAGAAGACGATCATCCACAGCTCGATCACTACGTCACCAAGCCGCTGTTCTCACGCGAAGGTGCCAATATCCAGATCGTGCAGAACGGTCAGGAAGTGGCACGCGTCGACGGCCCTTACGGCGAAGAAGGCATGATCGTGCAGCAGTTCCACCCACTGCCACAGTTCGAAGGCAGCTATACGCTGATCGGCAGTTGGCTGGTTGACGATCAACCCTGCGGTATCGGTCTGCGTGAAGATCGCGAGCTGATCACCCAGGATCTGTCGCGTTTCTATCCGCACATCATCCTTGGCTAACGAACAAATTGGTTGATATCAAGCGCGATCATATCGCGCTTTTTTTATGCTTTCCGGCTGGTGATTAATCGATTAACCTTTTATACTCGAAGCGTCTGTTCTCCTCGGGCGGAGCAACCAGATATGAAACTGACGTCCATTATTCCACCGCAGGTCAACCTGGCGGACGGATGCTTTACTGCACCTGATATTCAACGAAAATCTACCACCCTGGGCAGTCTGACGGGGATCTTTTCCGATCCTGCCGCATGGCGCGCGATGTCGGCAGAACTTGCCGTGTATCAGGTAGAAATGCTGCCTTCCGAGCTACAGGAAGGTGAACTGTTTGTCGGCACCACTCACCTGCAACCTGGCCGGGTGGGCAACGAATTCTTTATGACCCGTGGGCATTTTCATCAGCGCCCCGAACAGGCGGAATTCTATTTTGGTCTGCGTGGCCAGGGTTTGCTGTTGCTGCAACACCGGGACGGTGCTTGCATGCTGGAACAGGTATCCCCCGGCAGCGTGCACCATATCCCTTCCTTTACCGCTCATCGCCTGATCAACACCGGTACTGAGGTACTGTCCGCACTGGCGGTTTGGCCAACGGTGGCTGGACACAACTACGACGCACTACAGCCACAGGGCTTCAAACTGCGGGTGTTTGCCGACGGCAGCGGTTGGAAAGCGGAGGCGCAATATGAGTGATTCGATGCTTAGATTTGGCCTGGATGTCTCCATTAGCGACCATCCGATGGGGTTTGGCTATGGCGATGACGTGATTGGCCCCTTGCCGGAGATTCGGACGTTAGAACAAATCCGCCGTTCTCTGCGCGACCCTGACTGCAGCGGGCCAGAACAGGTCTATGCCATCGCCATGGACGTCGCCAAACAGCAGCATTTAGCCGAATTAAAAAAACGCATGTTGTTGTTCGGCATTGTCACCTATGCCAAAGGCCAGTTAGGTCAGGAGCCAGTACGCAGTCAGGGTCATGTGCATCGCATCAGTGTACACAGTGGCTGGTCACCGCCGGAGCTGTACGAAATCTGGCAAGGGAAGGCCATTATTTACATGCAAGAAAGGGTTGAGCGTGAGCCGGGACGTTGCTTTGCCGTGCATGCTGGCCCGGGTGAGAAAGTATTGGTACCGCCAGGATGGGCGCACGCCACGATTTCCGCCGATCCTCACCAGCCGCTGACCTTCGCCGCCTGGTGCGATCGTGAATATGGCTTTGAATACGATGCCGTACGTGAATATAAAGGGCTGGCCTGGTACCCGCTGTTGCAGGGCAGCAATATTGTCTGGCAGCAGAATCCACGCTATCAATCCGGCAGGCTGCACGCCATCGGGCCGCGCCAATACCACGAATTCGGTCTGAGCGACGCTCCCTTATACTCACAGTTTGAAGCTGACCCGGCGCGCTTCCAGTTCATTTCCAAACCGGGCAGCGTAGCGGAAAAATGGCAACGATTTGAGCCGTAAAGACCACTGTCCCACTCAATAACAGGAAATTTCATACCCTATGAATTTCGAGTTGCAGCTAGGCGCCCAGCTCACTCATCCCCAGGCGCTTACTTAAGTAACTGGGGTAACAAATCTGCCGGGAGCAGATTTGAACGCTGCTAGCAGCGGCCCCAAAGGGGTGTGGCCCATGGACGGGCCACATAACTGAGTGCAGGTAACAACGCTGCAACTTGAAAGGCGACGGGTATTAAGAGAATAGACCGCAGGCTACCCCTGCCGCTGCCAAAACCAACAACCCCAGCATCGCCTTCACCGGTGACAGTCCGCGCTTGGCCATCAGATACCAGGTCGCCAGCACCACTATCAGCGGCATCAGGTTAGGGAAAATGCCGTCCAGCATTTGCTGCAGGTGAATATTCACCCCGTCTTTGGTCACAAACTCCAGCCCAGTCCCCAGTTTGACGTAGCTCGCCGCGACGCCGCCCATGACGAACACTCCCAGCAGAGAAAGGGCTTCCCGCAGCCGTGAGGACTTGCTGCTGACCAGCATCTCCACCGAGCCGGATCCCATATGGTAGCCTTTCATAAACAGCCAGTAAGACCCCGGAATGACGATCAGGCTAAACGCGATGATGTAAAACAGCGGGCCAATCACACTGCCGCCGGCTGCCAGCGCCATGCCGATACTTAACAAAATCGGGATCAGCATGCCCGGCACCATCGAGTCTCCGATACCCGCCACCGGCCCCATCAGCCCCACCTTGAGCGTGTTGATGGTTTCCCCGTCGATCGGCTCGCCGTTGGCACGTTTTTCTTCCAGCCCAATCACCATGCCGTTAACAATCGCGCCCAGCTGTGGCTCGGTATTGTAGAAAGAGGTATGACGGCGAATGGCTTCAATACGCTGCTGTTTATCCTGATACAGTTTTTTCAGCGCCGGCATCATGCTCAGGCAAAAACCGTAAGATTCCAGGCGTTCGAAACTCATCGATGACAGGTTGTACATCATCCAGCTGCGCCAGCAACGACGCAGATCCTGCTTATTCAATTTAGGTGTTGGCGTATCCATCAGAATTCATCCTCATCATCAGCCTGAGGCGTGCCCTGTGCGGCGGCCACCTGCGGCTCTGGCTTATAGTTGTAGTGAATAAGTGCCAGCAGTGCGCCGACAATCACCAGCGCCACCATATTCAGCTTGAGGAAAACAATGCAGATGAACCCCACCAGGAAGTAAATCAGCATGCTGTAGCTTTTAATTATCTGTTTGAGAAGAATAGCGATGCCGACCGCAGGCAGAATACCGCCCACCACGTTCATGGTAGTCAACACCAGCGCCGGCAGGCTGTCCATAAAGGCATTGATATAGCGCGCCCCGAAAAAGACCGCGATGAACGTCGGTATAAACCGCAACAGGAAGTTGGTGACCTGCGGCCAGATGGCGCTATTGAGGTAAATCCCCCGCTCATCGCCGCGCTCTACCGCCAGGTCCGCGCGGTGATTCCAGTAAGAATTGAGCACCATCATGGCGTTGAACAGCACGGTGCCCATGATGCCGATAGTCGCCGCCAGCGCCACCGCCACCTCGGTTCCCTTACCGGAAAGAATGCCCAACGCAATCGCCGGGAACGCCACAAAATTGAGATCGGCCGGCATCGATCCGCCCGGTGTTACCATGGCGATATACACCGCCTGAACCGCAACACCGATGATAATGCCGGTCTGCACATCGCCGAGGATAGCCCCCCACCAGCATGCCGGAGACCAGCGGACGGCTGAGGATATACCAGCCTCCGGTCAGTCCCAGCAGCCAGGGGCTGCTCAGCGCACCGAGATAACAAAGTATCCCGATAAGCGTCGCTTCAAACCACATAGTTAACTCCCGCCGTTCAGGCTTATTTGAGTTTCTTTTTTGCGTCCAGCCAGCTGAAATGGCTGGCGTCTGGGACTAAACGGAATTCGATGGCATGTCCTTGTTCAGCAAGGAAATCAAAGGCCTCTGTCTCTGCCGCGTTCACGGATTGATTCGGGCCGATGGTCACCGTTTCCTTGCGGGCAGACATCGGCCCGACGTTGATTTTCTTGTTACGATTACTCAGATCGATCCCTGCCTCTATCAACCTGCGCAGCGTGACCGGCGACTTGCCAATCACAAAGTACTGCTTGTCGCTGGCGATCACCTTCGGCAGTTTTTCTATCGCCTGCTGCACGGTAAACAGCCACACTTTCGTGTCCTGCACCGCCCCCTTCATCACCGATGACAGCAACGGGTCTGCCGCCACCTCATCATCGATCGCCACAATACCGTCGCAAGGCAACTCCTTCGCCCAGCGGGTGACCAGTTGACCGTGAATGACCCGGTCGTCGATACGTACAAATGAAATGGCCATCTTCTCTCCTCAGAAATCGTCCAATTGCGCCGTTACCGCCGGACGGGCAACGGCAATCGCCTCACCCGCCAGCGCTACCAGCTCCTGTGCCGCCTGGTGAACGTCCTTTTCTTCCAGCAATTCGGCACTCATCAACAGCATCGGGAAATTCACGCCGGTCACCACGGCCACCGGCACCGGCGTTTGGGGATCAAAAGCGTGGCGGCAGGCCACGTTGTAGGGCGTACCGCACAGCATGTCGCACAGCACCAGCACACCGTCCGCACCCGCACTCACCCGCTGCAATTCGTCGGCAAACGCCTGTTTAAAGGCTTCGATACCGGCACCTTCGCTCAGGCCTACATGGCTGGTCCCCGGCAGATCACCGTAAACCATACGTGCGCTGCTCATCAGCGCCTCGGCCAGCGGGCCATGGGAGGTCACTATCACTTTCAACATAATGCTTATCCCCTTACCCAGGCTTTGATGGTGCCCAGGGTCTTGCCCAGGCTGCGACCATGGGGGCTGATACGGTATGGCCCCACGGCGGCCGGAACGATAAAGGTTTCGGCGTAATGCACCACAAAGGGCGCGAAATGGCCCTCAGGGCTTTCGACTACCGCCTCTTCCCCTTCAACCAAATTCAGTACGTTCACCCGGCCTTCGGTATGGTGCAGCACAGGTTCACTGAACCAGTGACGACGGGTTTCGATAAATTCGCGCTCGTGCAAACCGGTTCGCTCTTCCTGCCAGCCAGCCCCTTCGGCAACCTGATCAATACGGTTCACCAGGTGCTCCTTCGCCCAGGTGGTGTCGCACTGCCAGTTGATCACCTGTTCGCCATGCTGCAGATGCACCGGGCGTGGCTGACCATCCAATCCCAGGCGGCCCCAGTCCCACAGTTTGAAGGTGAAAATATATGGCGTCGCGCTGATCTCCAGCACCATGGAGCCGGAGCCGGAACAGTGCACCGTCCCCGCAGGGATCAGGAAATGGTCGTGTTTACGCGCCGGAAAACGATTAACAAAACGCTGGTCATCGAAGGGCTTTTCACCGCTTTGGGCAGCGGCCAGATCGGCCATCATCGCCTGCGGTTCGGTGCCGTTTTTCACTCCCAGGTACACCTCAGCCCCCGGCTCTGCCGCCAGAATGTAATAGCTTTCATCCTGGGTGTAATGCATGCCGAAATGCTGTTGGATGTATTCCGTCAGCGGGTGCACCTGGAAACTGAGATTTTGCCCACCGACGGTATCGAGCAGGTCAAAGCGGATCGGGAATTCGGCGCCGAAGCGGGCATGCACCTGCTCACCCAGCAAGGGGCGGGGATATAACAGCACCAAATCCTGTGAGGGGATCTCGACCCGAACGTCACCAAAACGCATTAGCAGGCTGTTTTCCTCGGGCACGCAGTCAAAACACCATGCGTAGTTGGCTGCCGTCGGGTCGAGATCGAACTGTTGTTTCATCCACTGGCCACCCCAAATGCCAGGGTCAAAAAACGGCACCACGCGGAATGGGCGTTGGGTTGCCTGCTGCAATCCGGCGTGGAAAGCCGTACCGGTCACCAGCTTGGGTTGACCGGCCTGATTGGTATCCAACACAAAATCGGCACGCTGCAGCAACGGGGTTTTATGACGATCGAAGACTCGCCACTCCACAAAGAATGCCCGTTTGTAACGGCGCAGCACGTCTTCGTCCACATTAGCCACGCCCCAGTTGCCCAGTTCGCCGCGACGGAAACGCTGCTGTATTTCCCAGCGGGCCATATCGGCATACACCAGCACATCGGCTTCGGCGATCAGCGCCGCGCCCGGCCCGTAAACCACCACCAGCCCACTGTCTACGCTCGCAATTTGATCGCGCAACTGCTGGACGCGCTCGGCATCAAAAAACTCGGGCATTTCATGGCACGACAGCACGCCAAACACACGGTCATCCGTTAAATTGCGCTCAATCATCGCGTGGATGTGCGGCTCATCGTATTTAGCCGACTCGGCGTTGATGCTACTGACCGGTTGCAGAGGATGAATAAAATTCTCGGTTAGCTCTGCCAGGCTCACCCCATGGTAGCAATCCACCACCAACAGGGTTTTGCGCAACCCAAGAGTGGCAATCTTGTGGCTGACGGCGGCGGCCACTGCCTGCCAGCCCTGCCAGGCGGCATGATCAAATCCCTGCACTGCCACTTCCGGAGACTTGTCATAGCTTGTTGATTTATGCTGTTGCTGTGTCATATTCTTCTGCCTATGAACTGAATACATAGAAAAAGATTAATCGATTAACCGAAGACAAAATAGGCTGATTAACGAGATTAACCTCTTACAATCGATAATAACCCCATAAAAAACCAAACTTTCGTGACGCGAATCACGATTTATCGGTAGGGTTTTACAAAATAAGGTTAATCGTTATACCTTGCTATGACAGTCGGCACCGACAGGAGATGAAATGAGCACAATAACCTTGGCGGACGTCGCCGCACTTGCAAAAGTCTCCACCGCGACGGTATCGATGGTGTTGCGCAATCGAGGCCGCATATCGGATGCCACCCGCAAGCGCGTGCTGAGCGCCATTGATGAGCTGGGCTATGTCTACAATCAGACCGCCGCTAACCTGCGCAATCGCAGCAGCAACCAGGTCGGCCTGCTGCTGCACGATATCACCAATCCGTTTTATGCGGAGATGACCGCCGGGCTGAGCCAGGAAATGGAGCGCCATCAGTTGATGCTGTTTCTGGCCAACAGCGAAGAGTCTGCCGACAGGCAGCAAAAATTTGTCGACTCCCTGTTGCAGAACAATACCAGCGGCATGGTGCTGTGCGCCGCAAGACAAACGCCACCGCTGTTTTTTGAAACGCTGAAGCGCCGCAAGATACCGGCCATTATGGTAGTCCGCCCGGTGGCCGATGCGCACTTTGACTTCGTCGGCACCGATAACTTCCTGGGCACTCAATTGGCGACTCAGCATCTGCTGAATCTGGGGCATCGCCATATCGCCTTTATCGGGGGATCCATCAGCTCCACTACCCGCGCACAACGGCTGGGCGGCTACACCAGCAAGCTGGTAGAGCACAATATCGCGGTCAACGGGGAATGGATTGTGGATAGCGAGGCTAGCCAGAGTTCCGGAGCCATGGCGGCGGAACAGTTACTGAAAGCCCATCCTGAAATCACTGCGGCCTTATGCTATCAGGACATTGTCGCGCTGGGGGTGATGCAGACATTGCGCAAACTCAACCGCCAGATTGGCCGTGATTTTGCGCTAATTGGTTTTGATGATATTACCGAAGCTTCGCTGGTGCAGCCGGGTTTGACCACCGTATCGGTGGCCTCGCGCGAGATTGGCCGTAAGGCCGGGGAACTGTTGTACAGCCGTATTCAGGGTAATGATGAGCCGCCAAAACGTATCATCCTGCCGCCTTCTCTGGTGATCCGCGAGTCCTGCGGTTTTGCCGATAAATCCACGCCAGCCTGAGCTGGCGTGAATGATCTAGCCGATCTGCACTGACAGCATGCTCAATGAGCTCATCTCAATGCCATCGACCGGCACGGTGATCGCTTCCTTGCCGTCCCAACCGCCAAGCACATACAGCAGCGGCAGGTAGTGCTCCGGCGTCGGGTTCGAAAGCGCCGCGCCTTCATGCTGCATAAAGTTCACCAGCGGGTGGTTATCGCCATGATAATTCAGGTTATCCCGCACGAACTTGTCGAACGACATGGCCCACGGATAAGGCGTCGCGTCACCCTGCCATTTCACCATCCGCAGGTTATGCACCACGTTACCGCTGGCAACGATCATAATCCCCTGTTCGCGTAACTCCGCCAGCTTGCGGCCCAGCTCATAATGGTATTCTGCCGGCTGAGTACCGTCGATGCTGAGCTGCACCACCGGAATGTCCGCCTCAGGGTACATTTTGATCAACACGCCCCAGGTACCGTGATCCAACCCCCATTCACTGACGTCAGCCTTGACGCGAGTCGGCTCCAACACCTGCTGGACCTGCGCAGCCAATTCGGGAGAGCCGGGGGCCGGATACTGGGTATCAAACAGCGCCTGTGGGAAACCACCAAAGTCATGGATGGTTTTCGGTTTTTCCATCGCAGTAACGGCGGTGCCACGGGTATACCAGTGAGCGGATACGGCAACGATGCCCTTCGGACGTGGCAAGGTTTCACCCAACGTACGCCATGCCCGGGTGTAGCGGTTTTCTTCCAGCGCGTTCATCGGGCTACCGTGGCCGAGGAAAAGTGCTGGCATACGAGAGGTTTTCATAGAGGATCCTTGGTTGGTCGCAATACATTCTATGAACCAGACTACGCCGTTTGCCGAGGTAAAACAGCCGGATAACCATGATGATGATCTTCAATAAATTTGAATGGTTAAAACAATGGAAGCAATCAGCCAAATCCACTCGATTTATGCATTTACTCTGTTAGTATCAGAAAATAAACAACAATTTCAACGTACAGGAGAAGACTATGTCCGTACCGCTGCTCCTGACCTTGCTGGCTGGCGGCGCCACCTTTGTCGGTGCCCTGTTCGGCATTATCGGCCAGAAGCCATCCAACCGAATGCTGGCGTTTGCTCTCGGCTTTGCGGCCGGGATTATGCTGTTGATATCGCTGATGGAAATGCTGCCCGCGGCGCTGCACACCGCCGGTATGTCACCCATGCTGGGCTACGGCATGTTCATGCTTGGCCTGCTGGGTTATTTTGCGCTGGACCGGATGCTGCCACACCAGCACCCGCAGGATTTACTGCAAAAACCACTCCAGCCGCACAACCTGAAACGCACTGCCGTGCTGCTGACGCTAGGCATCAGCCTGCACAACTTCCCGGAGGGCATCGCCACCTTCGTGACCGCCAGCGCCGATCTGGAACTGGGAATGGGTATCGCACTGGCCGTCGCCATTCACAATATTCCTGAGGGTCTGGCGGTCGCCGGGCCGGTGTACGCCGCAACCGGCTCAAAAACCAAGGCGCTGCTGTGGTCGGGTATTTCCGGCATGGCGGAAATTCTCGGCGGCGTGCTGGCATTTCTGCTGCTCGGCCCGATGATATCGCCGGTGGTGATGGCGTCGATTATGGCGGCAGTCGCCGGTATTATGGTGGCGCTGTCGGTCGATGAGCTGATGCCGTTGGCGAAAGAAATTGATCCGAACAATAACCCGAGTTACGGCGTGCTGTGCGGAATGGCGGTGATGGGATTCAGCCTGACGTTATTGCAAAGCGGCGGGATCGGTTAAACCTTTTAAGCCAAAAAAAGCCGCATTCGCGGCTTTTTTATATTCAGAAAATCAGTCCGATATCAGCTGGCTTTCTGCTCGTGCGCCTGGCGATAAGCCACCAGATCTTCGATGGTCAGTACGGTCATATCATGCTGTTTGGCGAACAGGATAACTTCTGGCGCATGCGCCATGCTGCCGTCATCGTTGGTCAGTTCACACAGCACGCCGGCAGGTTTGAAACCGGCCATTGATACCAAATCGATAGTCGCTTCGGTATGACCACGACGGCTCAGGACGCCACCCGGCTGCGCACGCAGTGGGAACACGTGGCCAGGACGATTCAGATCGCTCGGCTTGGCGTTATCGGCTACCGCCGCGCGAATGGTGGTCAGGCGATCGGACGCGGAAACACCGGTCGTCACACCCTGCGCCGCTTCGATAGTCACGGTGAAGGCGGTCTGGAACTGGCTGGAGTTGTTGGTCACCATCATCGGCAGCTCAAGCTGCTGACGGCGTTCTTCGGTGAGACACAGGCACACAATACCGCTACCGTGGCGAATGGTCAGCGCCATCTGCTCAACGGTCATGGTTTCTGCGGCGAAGATCATATCACCTTCGTTTTCACGATTTTCATCATCGAGCACCATCACACCGCGCCCATTGCGCAATGCTTCAAGAGCGCGTTCTACGCGTTCTACCGGCGTGCCGAAATCTGAAAGTAGGGTCTGATTCATGGTAAAAAACCTCATTAGAAAATTATGGATTACCAGAACCAGGGCGATCTTGAGGAGTAGCTAGCAATAGCTAAAAAAATAACGCAAGCGGGCGCAAACCCGGCAGATACCGTTACTCTCTCCCATCCGGACTATAACCGTCGGCCCCGGAATTACACCGGATCTGCTGACCTCTAACCAAACTGCAAGAGACTGGCTGAGCGCTCGCGGGCTTTCACCGTAGAAGGTGATTTACCGCCGGTGGGGACTTGCACCCCGCCCTGAGAATAAGCCTCTCGACTATAACGCTAATGATTAATCAGGGCAATTGGCAAAAGCACAATTCGGCCAGCCGCAGGGAATGCGGTTAAATAGTTTATCCGGCGGGCAACTCGCATTACACTAGGCGACAGCTATTAAACTCTGAAAGGGATACGCCATGATTGACCCGAAAAAAATTGAACAGATCGCACGTCAGGTGCATGAGTCCATGCCTAAAGGCGTGCGCGAATTCGGGGAAGACGTTGAGAAGAAAATCCGTCAGGTGTTGCAGTCACAGCTCACCCGTCTGGATTTGGTCAACCGCGAAGAGTTCGACGTGCAGACCCAGGTATTGCTGCGCACCCGTGAAAAACTGGCGTTGCTGGAACAGCGTATGAGCGAGCTGGAAAGCAAGCTGAACGCCACGCCTGCTGCGCAACAGCCAGACGCCGAATAAGTTACCGTTAAGGGCGCGATACTGCGCCCTTATTGCGGTTTGAGCGCCGCCTGCGCCTTAAGCCGCAACACCAGCCAAATCAGCGCGAACATTCCCAGCGCATACAGGCTTTTCCAGCCGATAATCACCATCAACAGCACACACAGCCCTAATCCTGTCGCCGCCATTAGCCGCGAACGCCCGTGCAAAATTCGACAGCCCGCCAGCATACACAACAGATAGATCAGCACAAAGATACCATTGGCATACACCAGCAGCGTATCCAGCGGCAGCTTCAGCGTATAAATCAGCAAAGTGAACAGCAAACAGCTGCCCACCACCGCGCTTAATGCATTGACCGGTGCCTGTCCGGCAGACAGCCTGGCCAGCGCGCTGGCCGGACGATCCTGCGCCTGCGACCACACCAGCCGGGCGAAGCTTTGGGTATAGATATTAACGCTGGCAAAGCAGGCCAGATAGCCAATGATACAGGCCACCCACAGCGCATGCTGTCCAAACAGTTGCACCACGATACCCGGCAATGACGCAGCCGCCGCCTGATGCTCACCGTAGGCGTGGAAATGCAGCACCGCCACGGTACAGCCCCAGTACACCGCCCCGGCGACCAACATGCCAAACAGAAGTGCACGCGGAAAATCGCGTTCAGGGTTACGGAACTCGGTCGCTAAATGCGCAAACGCCTCCAACCCCACAAAGCACCAGAACATCACTGCCAGCGCATGGAACAGATTGGGCGAGGAGATTTCGTTGATTGCCGGCCAGGGAATTTGGGACAGTGAGATGTCGCCACGCCACCAGATAGCGGCCACCAGCGCTACCACCAGAACGGCGATTAGCGTTTGAATATTGGCACTGGAACCCGCGCTGCGCGTGCCTAAAAACCAAATCATCACCAGCGTGGCAATTTGCACCAACAGCAGGCCATTGGCGCTCCAGCCGAAAGTGGCCTGCCAAAAACCGGCGGCAATCTGCAGCGCCGCCGGCAGGCCAACCGGAATAACCGACAAAAACAGCCAGCCGGTGACTTTCGCCATGCGCGGACCAAAGGCCAGCCCGACAAAATGCGCTGCACCAGCCGCACTGGGGAAATGGCGGCCCAAGGCGGCAAAGGCAATGGCGATCGGGAAAACCAGGATAATCAGCAGCGGCCAGGCCCACAGACTATCGCCCTGTGCCACCTGTGCTGCCAAAGCCGGAACGGCAAATACGCCGGTACCCAGCAGTGAAGTGGACAATAGCCCAACGCCCTGCGCCAAACTCAGCTCTTGCTTCAGTCCACTCACTGCCCACCGCCGTTTTCAGCGAACGTTAGCCACGCCCGTCTTTGATTGCCTTGATGATGTTGGTGGTCGACAGGCCGTCTTCGAAGTTCAGCACTTTTACGTCGCCGCCATTGGCCCATACCTCGGTACTACCGGCGATATCTTCAGGCTTGTAATCGCCCCCTTTCACCAGCAGATCCGGCAGGATATCGGCGATCAGGCGTTGTGGCGTGTCTTCTTCGAACGGCACCACCCAGTCCACCGCTTCCAGCGCACCCAGTACAATCATGCGGTTTTCCAGCGCGTTGACCGGACGGGTTTCGCCTTTCAGACGTTTAGTGGAAGCATCGCTGTTCACCGCCACAATCAGGCGATCGCCCAGCTTGCGGGCATTGGCCAGATAAGAGACGTGACCGGCATGCAAAATGTCGAAGATGCCGTTGGTCATCACCACTTTTTCACCGCGCTGACGAGCTTGCGCCACGGCGGTTTTCAACTGGGCTTCGGTCATTACGCCAAAGCCGGTTTCGGCCCGGCCGCGTACCGCGTTTTCCAGCTCGATTGGTGAAACGGTCGAAGTCCCCAGTTTGCCCACCACCACGCCGGCTGCGGCATTGGCCAGGAAACAGGACTCTTCCAGCGTGTTGCCGGCAGCCAGTGCCGCGGCCAACACGCCGATAACGGTATCGCCGGCACCGGTAACGTCAAACACTTCCTGCGCCAAAGTGGGCAAATGCAGCGGCGCGATGCCCGGCTGCAGCAGCGTCATGCCGTGCTCGGAACGGGTGACCAGCAGTGCAGACAGTTCAAAGTCCGCCACCAGCTTCATGCCGCGCTCAACCAGTTCGGCTTCGTCTTTGCAGTGACCTACCACCGCTTCGAATTCGGACAGGTTTGGCGTCAGCAACGTTGCACCACGATAACGCTCAAAATCAGAACCTTTTGGATCGATCAGCACCGGCACCTTGGCGGCACGCGCCAGCTGGATCATGCTCTGTACCTGACTCAACGCGCCTTTGGCGTAGTCAGACAACACCAGTGCGCCAATCTGCGGCAATGCCTGCTGAATACGTTCCAACAGCGGCTGCGGATCGACGTTTGAGAAACCTTCTTCGAAATCGAGGCGGATCAATTGCTGGTTACGCGACAGCACGCGCAGCTTGGTGATGGTCGGGTGCGTCGGCACCGAGACAAAATCACAGCGCACGTTGACTTCATTCAGCTTGGCGCTCAGCGCCCGCGCGGCATCATCAATACCGGTCAGGCCCACCAGGCGTGAATTGGCGCCCAGCGAAGCAATGTTCATCGCTACGTTAGCCGCACCGCCGGGACGCTCTTCAATGGTTTCAACCTTGACCACCGGCACCGGCGCTTCCGGTGAAATGCGGCTGGTCGGCCCATACCAATAGCGATCCAACATGACGTCACCCACCACCAATACCCCGGCGCGGCGAAAATCAGGCAGTGTAACTTTCATCCGATAACTCCAAAAAAGTACAAAATTTTAGTGGCGCAGATATTACCACAGACGTCTGTAATAGCTGCAAAACGTATTGCGCAACCGGCCTGCTCAGCCCAGCCACTTCGCCCAACTGGCGCGGACTTGTTCACGTTCGGCGGCGAATTGCCCGTTACCGACCTTGCCGGAATGCTCCTGCAACGCCAGATGATGGATCTCATCGCGCATGGTGACGTAAGCCTGAGTCAACGCACGCGCTTCCTCTTCCGGCATGATGTCGTAATTGGCCATCAGTTCGAAAATGCGCACGTTATCAGACCAGCGTGTCAAGCGCGGTTCGGTGGCCGCATAGCCTAAGACCAGATACTGGGCAATAAATTCGATATCGGTGATCCCGCCCTCGTCGGCTTTGATATCAAACAGTTCACGCTGCTTGTTGCCAAGGTGATTGCGCATTTTCTCGCGCATCTCACGCACCTCGCGATTCAGCGTTTCCAGGTCACGCGGTTTGCACAGGATCTCCCGGCGGATAACATCAAACTGCTGATGCAACAGCGGATCGCCATGCACGATGCGTGCCCGTACCAGCGCCTGATGTTCCCAGGTCCAGGCTTCGCTCTGCTGATAATCGGCAAAGGCTTCGACGGTGCTGACCAACATGCCGGCCGCCCCCGACGGCCGCAGGCGGGCGTCCACTTCATACAAAATACCGGACGAGGTACGGGTGCTGAACAGGTGCATCACCCGCTGTGCCAGACGCAGATAAAACTGACGGCCGTCGATGCTGCGATCGCCGTCGGTCATCACCTCCGGCGGACAATCGAGGATAAACACCAGGTCAAGATCGGAACTGTAACCCAGTTCCCAACCGCCCAGCTTGCCGTAGCCAATCACCGCAAAACCGCGCCCTTCACGCTCCTGCAAATGGGTTGGCTGGCCATAGCGTGCGACCATATCGTTCCACGCCTGCTGCACCACGGTGTTGATAATCGCCTCCGCCAGATAGGTGAGGTGATCGCTCACTTTCATCACCGGCAGCGCACCAGAGATATCCCCGGCGGCAATACGCAGCTGCTGTGCCTGTTTGAACTGGCGCAGCGCTTCCAGCCTCTGCTCTTCGTCGTCCTCCGGCACCCGCAGCAGGTACTGGCGCAGCTCGCTGCGGTAGGCATCCGGGGCCACCGGCTGATACAACGTCGCCGGCTCCAACAGCTCATCGAGCAGCAGCGGATAACGCGACAGCTGGTTGGCCACCATCGGCGAAGCGGCACACAGGCGAATCAAATGGCTAAGGGCCGCATGGTATTCCACCAGCAGCTCAAGGTAGGTGGTACGGGTCACGATGCTCAGCAACAGCTGGGTCAGCCTGAGCAGTGCGGTCGGCGCATCCTGACGCGGACAGACTTCCGCCAGCAGGCGCGGCATCAGTTGATCGAGCACGTCACGACCGCGTGGGCCGATGGTGCGTTTGTCGACGTCATGCCGAAATTCAGCGATGGTGCGCAGCATTTGTCTGCGCGCCTCTTCATCCAGATGTGGCGTCAACGGGGCCAGTTCGTTCTCTTCCAGCGCGTCCTGCCACAGACTGTGATAGTGCTGATAATCGGGATCTTCGCCAACGTCGGGGCTATCATCGCCAATCAGGTCGTTAAATACCGCCCTGACCGCCTGCATATGGTTATCCAACGCCAGCAGCAGGGCCGACCAGTCGTCGAACCCCATGCCCCAGGCCAGCCGCGCCTGGTCGAGTTCATCTTGCGGCAGCGTTTGCGTTTGTTGATCGGCAATCGCCTGCAGCAGGTTTTCCAGCCGGCGCAGGAACAGGTAACTGGCACTCATCGCCTGTACCTGTTGCGGCTCCAGCAGCCCCAGTTCCCCCACCGCCTGTAGCGTCGGCAGTAACGAGCGCCCTTGCAACGCCGGCTCGCGGCCACCGCGGATCAGTTGGAATACCTGGGTGATAAATTCAATTTCGCGGATGCCACCGGCACCCAGTTTGATATTGTCTTTTAGCCCGCGCCGCCGGACTTCACGGGCGATCATGCCTTTCATATTGCGCAGCGACTGGATCACGCTGAAATCGATATAGCGACGGAAGACAAACGGCCGCAGGGTTTTGCGCAGCTCTTCGCTGTAGGCGTCTTCCGAGCCGCCCATCAGCCGCGCCTTGACCATCGCATAACGTTCCCAGTCACGGCCCTGCTCCTGGTAATAATCTTCCAGCGCGGCGAAGCTCATCACCAGTGGGCCGCTGTCGCCGAACGGCCGCAGCCGCATATCCACGCGATAGACGAAGCCGTCGATGGTTTGCTGATCCAGCGCCTTGATCAGCCGCTGCCCCAGACGGGTGAAGAACTGGGCGTTATCCAGCTCACGCCGCCCGCCCTGGGTCTGGCCGTTTTCCGGGTAGGCAAAGATCAGATCGATATCGGACGAGAAGTTCAGCTCACCGCCGCCCAATTTCCCCATACCGAGGATCAGCAACGGCTGCGGCACGCCCTGAGCATTGCATGGGGTGCCCCACTCACGGCAGCAGGTTTGGTACAGCCAGTCGCGGGCGCTGACAATCAGCGTTTCCGCCAGCCCACTCAGCTGCAACAGCGTTTCTTGCGTGCTGCATTGGCCCAGCGCCTGCGCCCAGGCGATCCTGACCAGCGTCTCGCGGCGAAACAGGCGCAGTGCACGCATCAGTTGCGCTTCGTCACGCACCTCTTCCAAATCATCCTGCAGCCAGGCGGCATAATGTTGCCACTCGTCCGCCACCGGCGGTTGCTTGCGCAGCGTCGCCAGCCATTCCGGCTGGCTCTGCAGCATGTCGCAGACAAAGTCGCTCGACGCCAAAACCCACAGTTCCTGGCTGCTGAGCGCGCAGTCCGCGCCCTGAGTTTCCTGAAAACGCTGCACGATGTTCTGTGCCTGAGTCTGTAACGCTGCTGAAAGTGGCAACATAGTGAATGATCCAATCGAAGGCCTGCGCCTGGCAGGCCAGCTTAGTTAGCGGAGCGCGCCGTTTAACCAGAATGGCGCATGCGATAAGGCCTGCTTGCGGCTGCCTTCGTACCAGCCCTGGCGCCGTTCGGCCACCGCCAGTTGCAGCTCGCGCCAGCCGTCAATGTAGGGGCCGGTTTCGTCGTCAGGGTAAGCCCCAGACAGCAGGATAAATGCCGAGACCTGACGCGTCAGACGCGGCAGCTGTTCCTCGTATTCGTCATCGTTCAGCGTGCGGGTGAAGGCTTCTTTCAACTCGGCGGCGCTGCGCCCCAGCATAATGTCGCTGAAACGTTTGAAGGAACCGTCAAGCTTGGCCTGCGCCTTGGCATCGATAAAAGGTTTCCAGGCAGCGGTCACCAACCACGATGTGAGCGCCAACTTACATTGCAGATATTCCGCGCTATAGCACAACTCCTGTGGCTGAGTGGTTTTATCAATCAGCAGCGGCTCCAGTGCAGTCAGCCGGGCGCGCAGATCGGCGCTGGCCTTGCGGGGGACCAGGCCGCCGAAAATCACCAGTGCCTGGCGGATCAGCGCAATCGCCTCCATCACGGAGCGACGGGCCTGAGTATCGCCACGCAACCACAGTTCTTCGTGATATTGCCAATGGCTCAACCCCAGTTCGAAACTGGCGATCATCCCCTGCTCAACGCTGGATTTGGCCGCCGGTTTCAATACCGCCAACGGATGACGCTCACGCGGGACATTGCCCTGCGCCAGATGATAACCCCGCGCCGCCTTGCTCAGGCTGCCCTGACGCAGGCCGCCGTGCTCTGCCAGTGCGTTGGCCAGCGCCAGCAAATCGGCGGTATTGCCTTCTTTCAATTCCAGCTCGATTTCGCACAGCGCTTCGCTCAGCTCACCGGCTTTCACTTCACCCTGGTCAAGACCAACCTCAATCTCGCTCTTACCGTAAGTGACCACCCACTTCTCACGCACGAAATCGGTGCGGAACAGCGGTTGTAACGCCTGCTGCAACGCCGCGATATCACAACCCTGCGGCCAGATATCTGCCGGGAACCGATCCAGCGCCAGCTCCGGCGTGGCAATCGCCACATTATATTCCGGACGCTGATGCAAGCCCGCGACCACCTTGCCGGCGGTTTTGATAGTCATTTCATAACTGTCGTCGAACCCGCGGATACGCAGCCCCATATCCTGACCACGCAGGAAATTGTCGGCGGTTTCGAAATAAATATTGGTCAGTTTTTGCGGTGCGGAATGCTGATTCGGCCAGGCAGCCAGTTGCTGCGGCAAGGCGGCAACCGCATCCGGGGTGGCAATAAATTTCAGTTCTATTTCAACGGTCATAAGTCTTTTACACCAATAAGTTACGCATTCGCGTCAGCCTTCACGGCGGCGGGCCTGGCCTGCCACGTTCTGCCCGGTGACGCACAGTTGCCGTTATCTTACCGCGATTCCCGGCGCCTTAACCCTGCTAACTGCAGAAAAAACCTGTTACGTTATAAAACGCTGCGCAACTCACAGAATCTGCCACAGTAAGATAGTTCTCATTCCGGTTTTAGCGTTGCGTCGTCAGACTGAACGCTCTACTATCGTTCCCATAAATTCACACAGAAACGATGAACTAATGCAGAAATTACGCCTGATTTGCCTTGCCGTGCTGAGCTTCAGCATCACTTGGGGCGCCCATGCCGAAGATAAACGCTATATCTCCGATGAATTGAATACTTACGTCCACAGCGGCCCGGGTAATCAGTACCGTATTGTCGGCACCTTGAACGCCGGTGAAGAAGTGACCCTGTTGAGCGTAAACGACAGCACCAACTATGGCCAGATCCGCGATGCCAAGGGCCGCAACACCTGGATCCCGTTGGATCAGCTTAGCCAGACCCCAAGCCTGCGCACTCAGGTGCCCGCGCTGGAGCAGCAGGTCAAAACCCTGACCGATAAACTGGCCAATATCGACAACAGCTGGAACCAGCGTACCGCTGAAATGCAGCAGAAAGTGGCCGGCAGCGACAGCACCATCAGCGGCCTGCAGCAGGAAAACCAGGATCTGAAAAACCAGCTGGTAGTGGCGCAGAAAAAGGTTAACGCGGTTAACCTGCAGCTCGACGACAAACAGCGCACCATTATCCTGCAGTGGTTTATGTACGGCGGCGGCGTGGCCGGCGTAGGCCTGCTGTTGGGTCTGCTGTTACCACACCTGATCCCGCGTCGTAAAAGCAACAACCGCTGGATGAACTGATTAAAGTATCGTTCGGTTTGAGATTGGGCGCCTGCGGGGCGCCCTTTTTATTGGTTTCGGCAGCGCCCCGCTAATTGAGGTAATCTGGTCAACAGAGCCTTAGGATAAATTCAGGAGTTAACAGTGAAGACTTACCTGGTCGGCGGTGCCGTCCGCGACAGCTTGCTTGAGATACCGGTAGTCGACCGCGACTGGGTGGTGGTAGGTGCTGCGCCTTCGGAGCTGACAGCCCTGGGCTATCAACAGGTCGGTAAAGACTTCCCGGTGTTTCTCAACCCCAAGACACATGAAGAATATGCGCTGGCGCGCACCGAGCGGAAATCCGGCCAGGGCTATACCGGTTTTACCTGCTACGCCGCGCCGGACGTAACGCTGGAAGAAGATTTGCAACGGCGCGATTTAACCATCAACGCCATTGCCCGCAGCGACGACGGTGAGCTGATCGACCCTTTCAACGGCGTGGCCGACCTGCAAGCACGAGTACTGCGCCATGTGTCCGATGCCTTTGGTGAAGATCCGTTGCGTGTACTGCGCGTGGCGCGTTTCGCCGCCCGCTTCGCCCATTTGGGTTTTAGCATCGCCCCGGAAACCGCCGAGTTGATGCGTCAGATGGCACGCAGTGGTGAACTGGCCGCGCTGACGGCCGAGCGGGTATGGAAAGAAACCGAGAAGGCGCTGCAAAGCCAGAGTCCACAGGTCTATTTTCAGGTACTGCGTGACTGCGAGGCGCTGGGCGTGCTGTTCCCGGAGATCGACGCGCTGTTCGGCGTACCGGCCCCCGCCAAATGGCACCCGGAGATCGACACCGGCATTCATACCCTGATGACGCTGGCTATCGCTGCCCAGCTCAGCCCTGAAGTGGACGTACGCTTCTCCGCACTCTGTCACGACCTCGGCAAGGGGCAGACGCCAAAAGAGCTCTGGCCGCATCACCACGGTCATGGACCGGCGGGCGTTCTGTTGGTCGAAGCCCTGTGCCGGCGGCTGCGAGTCCCCAATCCGGTGCGCGATCTGGCCAAGCTGGTTGCCGAATATCACGATCTGATCCATACGGTAAACAAGCTGCGCCCTGAGACCTTGCTGAAACTGTTTGATGCGGTCGATGTTTGGCGCAAACCGCAGCGGCTGGAACAGATGATCCTCACCAGCGAAGCCGACGCTCGCGGCCGTACCGGCTTTGAAGACAACCCTTATCCGCAGGGCGACTATCTGCGCCAGGCGTTTCAGGTGGCGAATGCGGTATCGGTCAAAGAGGTGGTGGCCAGCGGCCTGCAAGGGCTGGCTGTCCGCGACGAGCTGAAACGCCGCCGCCAACAAGCTCTGGCCGAGTGGAAACAAACTCAGGATATCCCTCTCGATCAGGCATAAAAAAACCCCGCAGCGCGGGGTTTCTTATTGCCGCTCGGCTTACATGAAGACCATGTAAACCACGCCGGCCACGATAAAGCGATAGATGGCAAACGGCACAAACGAGATGCGTTTGATCAGCGTCAGGAAGGTCTTGATCGCGATCAGCGCTACCACGAAGGCAGTGGCAAAGCCGACTGCAAACATCGGTAAATCGCCCATCGTCAGGAAATGCAGGCTCTTGTACAAATCCAGCCCACTGGCACCAATCATCATCGGCACCGCCAGAATGAATGAGAACTCCGCAGCCGCATAACGATTCACGCCCACCAGCATGCCACCGGCAATGGTGGAACCTGAGCGGGAGAAGCCCGGCCACAGTGCCAGACATTGGAAGCAACCAATCATAAACGCCTGGCGATAGGTGATGTCATCAAGCCCTTCAGCACTCGGCTTTTTCGGCTTCAACCATTCCGCTGCCAGCAGCAGGAAACCACCCACTACCAGCGCATACATCACGTTTTTCGGTGCAAATAGCGACTTGATAACGTCATGGAACAGCAGCCCCAGCACCACCGCCGGGATCATCGCCAGCAGAATATGGCCCAGTTTCAAATGGCCCGTCGTTTTGCCTTCATGCTCAACCGGCTTACCACCGAAATGAATGCCGATCAGCCCGAACAAGCGACGCCAGAACATCACCACCACCGCCAGAATCGACCCCAGCTGGATGATCACCTCAAAGGTTTTGGCCTTATCGCCGGTAAAACCCAGCCACTCGCCGACAATAATCATGTGCCCGGTAGATGACACCGGTAAAAATTCAGTTAACCCTTCGACCACCCCAAGAACAAACGCAATAAACAGTGAATGCATGTCCGCCATGTGCTTCGATCACCCTATAAATTTACGGCTATAAACATAAAAAAGCGGCAGTGTTCAATACATTGCCGCTAAAACAATTCTCAGGTTCAGACCAATTTAATGACCTTTAGTTGCACAGGTATGACAGAACCTCACACCGGCCGGGTGCCACGTTCAATGATCACCCCAACCCGGCTGGCATGTGCAACAGCGCCCGGTTTGCTGACCTTAATACGGACCCACGGGGAATTGAAGCGCTGGAGTAATATTTCAGATATTTCCTCTGCAACCCGCTCCACCAACGCAAAGCGATTGGGCTCCACGTGCTGGATGATGGCTTCACTGATATCGGCGTAGCTCAGGCAGTCATTCACATCGTCACTGGCGGCCGCCTGGCGATTGTCCCAGCCCATTTCGATATCGAACACCAGCTTCTGGCGAATGTTTTGTTCCCAGTCATAAACGCCAATGGTAGTAATTACGGTAAGCTCTTCTATAAATACGATATCCATCACGTCATTCTCTGTTTTTGGCCTTGCCGGATACCACTTCCAGCGGAATATGGGTATTATCCATATATGTTGCGAGTAAAACGACCCTTATTAAACGGAACCGCGTTATGAGTGCTACCGCGCTTGGCATGATTATCTTCGCGTATCTGTGTGGCTCAATTTCCAGTGCGATCCTGGTTTGCCGGATCGCCAGGCTGCCCGATCCGCGTGAAAATGGCTCAGGGAATCCAGGAGCGACCAACGTCCTGCGTATCGGCGGGCGCGTAGCTGCGGCGGCGGTGCTGGTATTCGATATTCTCAAAGGGATGCTGCCGGTCTGGCTGGCATACAAACTTGATGTCCCGCCGCTGTATCTGGGCCTGACGGCGATCGCCGCCTGTCTGGGACATATCTACCCGGTATTCTTCCACTTCCGCGGCGGTAAGGGCGTGGCAACGGCGTTTGGTGCCATAGCACCGATCGGCTGGGATCTTACCGGCCTGATGACCGGCACCTGGCTGCTGACCGTGCTGCTCAGCGGCTATTCTTCGCTGGGTGCGATTATCAGCGCGCTGATTGCTCCGTTCTACGTCTGGTGGTTCAAACCGCAGTTCACCTTCCCGGTAGCGATGCTGTCGTGCCTGATCCTGATGCGGCACCACGACAATATTCAGCGCCTGTGGCGTGGCCAGGAAGGAAAAATCTGGGGTGTCTTCCGCAAGAAGAAAACCGACGCGGCAGAGCAGGAAGAAAAGAAAGAAGAGTAATCAAAAAGGCCGGAGCTCTCCGGCCTTCGACTATTTATACCGCAGACAATTCAGCCAGCGGCCAACGCGGTCGCACCGAAACGCTCAGTTCCGGATTGGCACCGCTCTGCAACCGTACCAGACCCGCATAAGCGATCATTGCGCCGTTATCCGTGCAGAATTCCGGACGGGCATAGAACACCTCACCGCCGCGTTTGTGCAGCATTTCCGCCATTTTGGTGCGTAGCGTGCGGTTGGCACTGACGCCGCCGGCCATAACCAGCCGTTTGAAACCGGTTTGCTCCAGCGCACGTTTGCATTTGATCGCCAACGTATCCACTACCGCATCTTCAAACGCCCGGGCAATGTCCGCACGCGTCTGATCGTCATTACCGTTGGAACGAATGGTGTTGGCGGCAAAGGTCTTCAACCCGGAGAAACTGAAATCCAGCCCCGGCCGATCGGTCATTGGCCGTGGGAAGGTGAAACGGCCTGCGGCACCCTGCTGCGCCATTTTCGACAGCATTGGCCCGCCGGGATAGTCCAGCCCCAACAGCTTGGCCGTTTTGTCGAAGGCTTCACCCGCCGCATCGTCGACCGATTCGCCCAGCAGTTCGTATTGACCAATGCCGGTCACGCTGATCAACTGGGTATGGCCGCCGGAAACCAGCAGCGCGACAAACGGGAACGCCGGTGGATTGTCTTCCAGCATCGGTGCCAGCAGGTGGCCTTCCATGTGATGCACCGGTACTGCCGGCACGCCCCAGGCAAACGCCAGCGCACGACCAATGGTCGCGCCCACCAGCAGCGCCCCCACCAGGCCTGGCCCGGCAGTGTAGGCAACGCCGTCGATATCGGCCGCGGTCAGGTTCGCTTCCTTCAATGCCGCCTGAATCAAGGGCACGGTTTTACGCACATGATCGCGGGAAGCCAGTTCCGGCACCACACCGCCGTAGTCGGCGTGCAGCTTCACCTGGCTGTACAATTGATTCGCTAATAAACCGGCCTGATCGTCATACACTGCAATTCCGGTTTCATCGCAGGAGGTTTCTATACCCAGTACTCGCATTACATTTCCCATCATTCACGTGCGGCCGCCAGTTTAGCACAAACAGGCCGGTTTACCGCCAGTGCGGCGCATCTTGTCGGCCCCCTTGGGCTATGTTGATGATTCCAGCCATAAATGCCGTTTGATTAAAAACGAGCATTTTTTTCTGATTAGTCTATAATCAGCGCCCGATGCAAAATTGCGCATGTTTTACCAGGGTGGCCGCAGGTTCAATTTGCTGTGGTGCTTTACAAAGCAGCATCCGTTGAAGTAAAATTCCGCACCATTTTGAAATTGCTGGCGCTTGGCCAGCAGCAAACCGAATTTTATTGAGGTGAGAGGCACATGCCTGTAATTAAAGTACGTGAAAACGAGCCATTTGACGTTGCTCTGCGTCGTTTCAAACGCTCTTGCGAAAAAGCGGGCGTTTTGGCTGAAGTTCGTCGTCGTGAGTTCTATGAAAAACCGACTACCGAACGTAAGCGCGCTAAAGCTTCTGCTGTGAAACGTCACGCGAAGAAACTGGCTCGCGAAAACGCACGCCGCACTCGTCTGTATTAATTCTTCGGGGGCAACCCCGCCGCGTGAATTTCTGATTTTAAAAATCGCGCAGACCGAGTAGTTGCATACGAAGGCCGTGCTTTCCGAAAGGAATGCGCGGCTTGTTCTCGTTTATAGGCTAGTAAAGTAAGGGCTTATGGCTGGACGAATTCCGCGTGTATTTATCAATGACTTGCTGGCTCGCACCGACATCGTCGATCTGATCGACGCCCGGGTAAAGCTCAAGAAGCAGGGCAAGAACTATCACGCGTGCTGTCCGTTCCACCACGAAAAAACGCCTTCATTTACCGTTAATGGTGAAAAGCAGTTTTATCACTGTTTTGGTTGTGGTGCGCACGGTAACGCCGTCGACTTTCTGATGAATTACGACCGACTTGAGTTTGTCGAAACCATCGAAGAGCTGGCAACCATGCACGGACTGGAAGTGCCTTACGAGGCAGGTTCCGGACCGACCCAAATCGAACGTCATCAGCGCCAAAGCCTGTATCAACTGATGGAACAGCTCAGTTCGTTCTATCAACAGTCACTGCATCAACCTTCCGGTGCGCCGGCGCGTAATTATCTGCAACAGCGCGGGTTGAGTGACGATGTTATCCGCCATTTTGCCATCGGCTTTGCACCTGCCGGTTGGGATAATGCCTTAAAGCGTTTTGGTCGCGACGCCGACAGCCGTAGTGCATTGAACGATGCCGGCATGCTGGTGACTAACGATCAAGGACGCTCGTACGATCGTTTCCGTGAACGCGTAATGTTCCCTATTCGCGACAAGCGTGGGCGAGTGATCGCCTTTGGCGGACGCGTGTTGGGTGACGGCATGCCGAAATACCTGAACTCGCCGGAAACTGAAGTATTCCACAAGGGTCGTCAACTGTACGGCCTGTATGAAGCGCAGCAGAACCACCCTACCCCGCAGCGTTTGCTGGTAGTGGAAGGCTATATGGACGTGGTGGCGTTGGCGCAATACGGCATTGATTATGCCGTCGCCTCGCTCGGAACCTCAACGACGGCTGAACATATTCAGCTGCTGTTCCGCGCCACCGACAACGTGGTCTGTTGCTATGACGGTGACCGGGCCGGTCGTGAAGCGGCCTGGCGCGCACTGGAAACCGCGCTGCCCTATCTCAATGACGGGCGTCAGCTGCGGTTTATGTTTTTGCCTGATGGCGAAGACCCGGACACATTGGTACGCAAAGAAGGCAAAGAGGCCTTCGAACAGCGGATGGAGCTGGCGCAGCCGCTTTCCACTTTCCTGTTCGAAACCCTGATGCCACAGGTTGATCTGAGCAGCCCGGACGGCCGCGCCAAGCTGAGCACGCTGGCGCTACCGCTGATTACTCAGGTGCCGGGCGAAACGTTGCGCTTGTACCTGCGTCAACAGCTCGGCAGCAAGCTTGGCCTGCTCGATGACAGCCAGCTAGACAAGCTGATGCCCAAACAGGCTGAAAATGCGAATACCTATCAGGCACCCCAGCTAAAACGCACAACCATGCGTATACTAATAGGGTTACTGGTACAAAATCCGCAGTTGGCTACACTTATCCCTTCACTCGAGGGATTGGAGCAGACCAAACAGGCTGGTTTACCGCTGTTTGTCGAGTTGGTGCAGACCTGTTTAGCTCAGCCAGGCCTGACTACCGGCCAGTTGTTGGAGCAGTATCGCGACAACAAATTGAGCCAGCAGCTTGAAACCCTGGCGACATGGAACCATATGATCGTTGAGGAAAGGGTCGAACAGACCTTTTTGGACACCTTGGCCAGCCTATATGACTCGGTACTGGAGCAACGGCTGGAGACATTGATCGCCCAGGCCAGAACACATGGCCTCAGCCCGGAAGAACGTGAAGAAGTCCGTTCTCTTAACCAAGTGCTAGCGAAGAAAAACTGAATACCTAAACGGCTTAAGTGCCGATAAATGCGAGGGCAGAGCCCTGCAATATGCCGCCACAGTGGGCCGCGGCAACAACAAAAACGCCCCAAATGCTATTGTTGGCGGTTTCGCCGACCGACACCAACCCCAATACTCTGAAGTGTGGATACCGTCTTATGGAGCAAAACCCGCAGTCACAGCTAAAGCTACTTGTCACCCGTGGTAAGGAGCAAGGCTATCTGACCTATGCTGAGGTCAATGACCATCTGCCGGAAGATATCGTCGACTCCGACCAGATCGAAGACATCATCCAGATGATTAACGACATGGGCATCCAGGTGCTGGAAGAAGCACCGGACGCCGATGACCTGATGCTGGCCGAGAACACCACCGACACCGATGATGATGCGGCGGAAGCGGCTGCTCAAGTGTTGTCCAGCGTTGAGTCTGAAATTGGCCGTACCACCGACCCGGTGCGCATGTACATGCGTGAAATGGGGACCGTTGAACTGCTGACGCGCGAAGGCGAAATCGACATCGCCAAACGCATTGAAGACGGCATCAACCAGGTTCAGTGCTCGGTTGCCGAGTACCCGGAAGCCATTACCTATTTGCTGGAGCAGTACGATCGCGTCGAAGCGGGCGAAGCTCGCCTGTCCGATCTGATCACCGGCTTCGTCGATCCTAACGCGGAAGAAGACATCGCTCCTACCGCAACGCACGTCGGTTCTGAGCTGTCGACCGAAGAGCAGAAAGATGACGAAGAAGAAGACGACGAAGACGAAGAAGAAGATGACAACAGCATCGATCCAGAGCTGGCTCGTCAGAAATTCGCCGATCTGCGCGATCAGTATGAAGCGACTCGTGTAGTCATCAAAAAGAACGGCCGCAGCCACGCCAGCGCAGCAGAAGAAATTCTGAAGCTGTCTGAAGTGTTCAAGCAGTTCCGCCTGGTGCCAAAACAGTTCGACTTCCTGGTCAACAGCATGCGCATCATGATGGACCGCGTTCGTACTCAAGAACGTATCATCATGAAGCTGTGCGTTGAGCAGTGCAAAATGCCGAAGAAAAACTTCGTTACCCTGTTCTCCAGCAACGAAACCAGTGATACCTGGTTCGCAGCAGCGCTGGCAATGGCCAAGCCATGGTCAGAAAAGCTCAAAGACGTCGCGGATGACGTGCAGCGCAGCCTGCAGAAACTGCGTCAGATCGAAGAAGAGACCGGCCTGACCATCGAGCAGGTGAAGGACATTAACCGTCGCATGTCTATCGGTGAAGCAAAAGCCCGCCGTGCGAAGAAAGAGATGGTTGAAGCCAACTTGCGTCTGGTTATTTCTATCGCCAAGAAATACACCAACCGCGGTCTGCAGTTCCTGGATCTGATCCAGGAAGGCAACATCGGTTTGATGAAAGCGGTAGACAAGTTTGAATATCGCCGTGGTTATAAGTTCTCAACTTACGCCACCTGGTGGATCCGTCAGGCTATCACCCGCTCTATCGCCGACCAGGCGCGTACCATCCGTATTCCGGTGCATATGATTGAGACCATCAACAAACTCAACCGTATTTCGCGCCAGATGCTGCAAGAGATGGGCCGCGAACCGACGCCGGAAGAGCTGGCTGAACGCATGCTGATGCCGGAAGACAAAATCCGCAAAGTGCTGAAGATCGCCAAAGAGCCGATCTCCATGGAAACGCCGATCGGTGATGATGAAGATTCACATCTGGGCGATTTCATCGAGGATACCACCCTCGAGCTGCCGCTGGATTCTGCTACTTCGGAGAGCCTGCGCTCTGCCACGCACGACGTTCTGGCCGGCCTGACCGCCCGTGAAGCGAAAGTGCTGCGTATGCGTTTCGGTATCGATATGAACACCGACCACACGCTGGAAGAAGTGGGTAAACAGTTCGACGTTACCCGTGAGCGTATTCGTCAGATCGAAGCCAAAGCGCTGCGTAAACTGCGTCACCCAAGCCGTTCCGAAGTGCTGCGTAGCTTCCTGGACGACTAAGGTTTGGTTCGGTTGATCGAAATTTAAGCTTCGACAATAAACGGCTTCTTTAACAGGAAGCCGTTTTTTTATGCCTCAAAACACCAGTAACCACACAATAAAAAAGGTCTTGAGCGACGGTCAAAAAAACACCATATTAATAGTGTTTTACGGTTTCCGTTAAAACACGAGGTAATTGTCTTAAGAACATTACTGAGAGATATCAAATAAAAGGAATGATTTTGATGAATGATAAATGGGAGTTTTATCAAGACAATCGCAATGAATGGCGTTGGCGCCGTACGGCACCTAACGGTAAGATTGTCGGCGCATCTACGGAGGGTTATAAGAACCGTTCCGATTGCATTGCCAATGCCAAACGTAACGGCTATCCAGGGTAGTCGCTGCTCTATTAGTTTGGTTTGAATTAAGTCAGTATAAGCTGCTCGCGGCAAAAGCCGGGGCAGCTCTTTGACAGTCCCCACAGCCTTATTATCGATCTCATGCCCGCAATAAAAATTATTTCAGAGCCAGGAACAACTCGCGGTAGCTCTCCGTAAGCTGCTCCAGCGTGGCACGGTTCAATCCGCTGGGGTTGGGCAATACCCAAACCTCCGTTTTGCCGATCGTCATCTCCTGACGGCCCCAGGCCGCATTTTTCACCCCAAAGGCACTGCTGAACGCCTGCTTGCCCAAAATCGCCAGCGCACGCGGCTGGTAACGCAGAATTTTTTCCTTTAACGCCTCACCGCCGCTGAGCAGCTCGTCACGCGTTACCTCACTGGCCGCCACCGTGGGCCGCGCCACCAGCGCGGTGATGCCACAACCGGTATCCCGCAGCTGTTGCCACTGCTCAGGCGCTAACTGAGTATCGGTAAAACCGGCCTGATGCACTACCTTCCAGAAGCGGTTACTGCCATTAGCAAAGGGGTAGCCTTGATGGGCCGAGGACAGGCCAGGGTTGATGCCACAAAACACGACCCGCAGGTTGGGTGCCAGGAGTTCCATAAGGTTCGAGAGTCCATTAAAGGGATTTACAGCGGTTATCGCAAAATCCGCCAGCAATTACAACAGGCTAGAACTGCGCATAAAAGCAACATACAGATGGTTAACAGTAGACCTGCGCCGGAGGATTACCGTATAATCTCGCCGCTTGGCCCCTTAGCTCAGTTGGTTAGAGCACGCGACTCATAATCGCTTGGTCACTGGTTCAAGTCCAGTAGGGGCCACCAAATTTTAGCTGATATAACAGCACATTAAGCCACTTCACACGAAGTGGCTTTTTTGTTTCTCTGATTTTCATGGCGATGAAATGGCGATAGTCTAATCAGGCGCCACCGTTCTGCCGCTGGTGAGCCAGCTGTTCGGCACGCAGCAGGATTTCCTGCAGGTCGTCTTCGTCGATATCAAACAGTTCACCCTGCATCAGGGCCTCATGCAAGTCAGCGCGGGTAATGGACACCGCATCGATCGGCAGATTGGCTGGCTTGGCCTCGGCCGAGGCCAGAGGGTGCGGGTAGCGTCGTCCGGCCAGGTTATTGAAGATAATCGCCAGCAGCGCCAATAACACCGAGTTCAACAGCACCGGGTACAGCACGAAGCTATAGCCCAATTGATGAATGCCCGGCCCACCGAGGATCGCAGTCAGCGCGACCGCGCCGCCGGGAGGATGCAGGCAACGCAGTTTGAACATTAACCCAATCGCCAATGCCGCCGCCACTCCACAGGCCAGACCGGGATCGGCTATCAGCAGGCTGGTGCTGACCCCCACCGCTGCGGCCGACATATTGCCCCCGACGATGGACCATGGCTGCGCCAGCGGACTGTTCGGCACGCCAAAAAGCAGCACGGCGGAAGCCCCCATCGGGGCAATAAACCACAGGTTCACTTCGCCCAGAACAAAATGGCTGATCCAACCGGAAATCATCAGCCCCAATCCGGCGCCAACGCTGGAAAGCAATATCTCTTTTTTGCTTACGGCTAAGGGGTGCGGCCACAAACGTGCGCACCCTAGTTTCAAACTCTCTATCCACTGCTTCTTCATGTTACTTCGCGCTGCCAAAATCAACTTAATAGCAACAAATATATCACAACGTCGGCAGCCACCGCCCGCAGTGCGGGTCGCCGTTGAAATAACTTTCCGCTAACAGATTGATCTTTAGCCACTGCTCGGCAATTATCAAAGTTCGCATCCCTTTGCCTTGAGGAAAACCCAATGTCTCAGCCGATTGCCGAACTCTATACCGATGCCGAATTTTTCAGCCCCTATGCCATGTCGGCGTTTATTACCCTGACGGAGAAAGGCATTCCCTTCACCGTTAAACCGGTCGACCTGTCACAGGGAGAAAACAAAGCGGCAACCTATGCAGCGCTGTCATTGACACGCAGAGTCCCTGCGCTGGTGGTCGGTGAGTTTCAACTCTCGGAGTCCTCGGCCATTGATGAATATCTCGATGAGATCCACCCGGCTCACCCGGTGTATCCGCGCGACGTTAAACAACGCGCCAAGGCCCGGGAAGTCCAGGCATGGCTACGCAGCGATCTGCAGAACCTTCGCGCCGAACGCTCGACCGAGGCCGTTTTCGGCAAGGGCAAGTTTCCCCCGCTGTCCGCCGCCGCACAGGCTGACGCCAACAAGCTGATCGCCGCCGTCGAAAAAATGCTGAGCCACGGCCAGGATAATCTATTCAGGGAATGGTGCATTGCCGATACCGATCTGGCATTGATGCTCAATCGGCTGGTGATACACGGTGATGCGGTGCCGGAAAACATTCGCCACTATGCGCAGAAACAGTGGCAACGTCCTTCGGTGCAGGCCTGGTTGGCACTGCCGGAGAAAATGCGCGGCTAAAAAAAACCGGCGGCCACGACGCCGCCGTTCTCAATTATCGAGAAACAACATCACTTCTTGAGGGAAGGCAATTCACCATCCAGAGGGCAGATAGCCGAACAGCGACGCAATGGCATACACCGCACTGCCCAAGTACAGCATTACGATACTGATCTGCAACAACGGATGGGTGATCCAGCTGCACTGCCAACGTGGCGTCTGGTCACCGTGCTTGCGCGCCCCGCGCAGGATTAGCATCGGCATAATCGACAGGATTACCCCGCTGAATACCCCGGCGAAATACAGTGCGTTAACGAATGACACCAGCCCGCTGTAAGCCAGCGCGAACGGCGGTAATACCACCAGCATCAACACGCCGAAACGGCGCAGCGGCTGTTCGTCATTACCCAGTCTGAACTGGTCGAAAATATTGGTCAGGAAGCTGCCGCCCAGCCCCCAGTAAGAGGTCAACATCGCGCATAGAGCAAAGATGTTGGCGGAGAAGAACGCCCATTGCCCCAACGCCTGGCCCCATGAAATGGTCGCCACATCAGTGATGCCATCCAATCCACTGAGAGCAATGACCGACATCGGCACCGCCGCCAGCAACACAAAGGTCACCGCCATACCGACCATAATCGCCTTGGGCAGTTGCTCTGGTTTGTCCGAGAAACCGCGCGCCATTTCCGGCACGATATACTGCGCCGAGAAGCAGAACACCACCACGTTGAAGACCGGCACCATAAAGCGCCAGTCACCGTCCAGCAGGTTGCGCATCTGAGTGGTGTCTTTGAGCAGCGTGGCGGCCACCAGCGCGGTCAGCATCACCACCATGCCAATGCTGATAAACTTTTCGCCACGGCCAATCGCCTTCAGCCCCAGGTACAACACCCCCGCCGCCGGCACGAAAAACAGCAGGCTACCGATCGCCGGTGAGATACCAAACAGGGACTGCAGCAGTTTACCGCTGCCGGTCATATAGGCGGTCAGCGCCCCGACGCTGTTGACGCAGACCGAAGCAAACATCAGCCAGGCACCGATACCACCGACATAACGTTTCGCCAGCCCGCTTAATTGCAGGTGAGCACGGGTGCGCAGAGTGGATTCGGCGACGTAAAGCATGGTGATAGTGGTCAGGCTGCCCACCAGCACCAGCCAGAACAACAGCGGTAAAAAACCGGCCTTGCTGGAAGCGTAAGCGATAGACAGCACGCCGGCGCCAATGTTGGTGCCGACAATCATCGCCACCCCTTCGAGAAAACTCAGTGATTTGGTTGGTGCAGGCTTTCGCACCCCGGCGCTAAGCGCCGGAGGAATATAGGTATTATCAGAAGACATGCAGCATCCTTTGTCTCCCGGCGGTGCGAGCCACCGGGAGAGGTTAATTTCCCAGTGGTTAACAGCTCACATCGATACACAGGTATTTCAACTCCAGATATTCTTCAATCCCGTAACGCGATCCTTCACGCCCGAGCCCTGATTGTTTCACGCCACCAAACGGCGCGACCTCGTTGGAAATCAGCCCGGTATTGATGCCGACCATGCCGTATTCCAACGCTTCCGGCACCCGCCACTGGCGCGAGGCGTTCTGCGTGAACAGGTAAGCGGCCAGGCCGAATTCGGTGTCGTTGGCCATGGCGATGGCTTCCGCCTCATCATGGAATCGGAACAGCGGCGCCACCGGGCCAAAGGTTTCTTCTTTGGCGAAACGCATTTTCTGCGTCACGCCGGTCACTACCGTGGGCTGGAAGAAGGTACGTCCCAGCGCGTGTGGCTGACCGCCGATAGCGATCTGCGCCCCCTTGATCAGCGCATCGTCGATGTGGCTCTGCACTTTTTCCACCGCGTCCTGGTCGATCAGCGGGCCCTGAGTGGTCCCTTCCTGGCTGCCGTCGCCGACTTTCAGTTGCTCGACCGCCGCCACCAGCTTGTCCACCAGACGGTCATAGATGCCGTCCTGCACGTAGATGCGGTTGGCGCAGACGCAGGTCTGGCCGCTGTTGCGGAATTTTGAGGCCATAATGCCGGCGACTGCCGCGTCCAGGTTGGCATCGTCGAAGACGATCACCGGCGCATTGCCGCCCAGTTCCAACGACAGTTTTTTGATGGTTGGCGCGCACTGCGCCATCAGGATCCGGCCAACCTCGGTCGAACCGGTAAAACTCAGTTTGCGCACCACCGGGCTGTCGCACAGCACCTTGCCCACCTGAGCGGCATCACCGGTGACAATCTGCAATACGCCAGCAGGAATGCCGGCATCCTGCGCCAGCTTGCCTAACGCCAGCGCGGTCAGCGGCGTTTGTTCGGCCGGTTTAACGATAATCGCGCAGCCTGCCGCCAGCGCCGGCGCGACCTTGCGGGTGATCATCGCCGCCGGGAAGTTCCACGGGGTGATCGCCGCACAAACACCAATCGGTTGCTTGACCACCACCAGGCGCTGCGAGGCCAGTGGCGCCTGCAATACTGCACCATCGACCCGTTTGGCCTCTTCGGCAAACCAGGTGATAAACGAAGCGGCATAGGCCACTTCACCACGCGCTTCCGCCAATGACTTGCCCTGTTCAGCGGTCATCAACTGCGCCAAATCTTCCTGGGCCGCCATTATCTTATCGGCCCAGGCCAACAGCAGTGTGGAACGTTGTTTGGCAGTCAGTTGCTTCCAGCCTTGCTGCGCCACCTGCGCCGCGTTGATCGCCTGCTGGGTTTCTTCGCCGCTGACCAGCGGAATACTGGCCAACTCGACGCCGGTCGCCGGGTTGATCACCGCTTCACGCTTGCCGCTCAGCGCATCGCACCACTCACCGTTAATCAGGCACTGGCTACGCAGCAGCTCGGGATTATTCAATTTCATTGCCACGCACTCCTTATTGGGCCAGCGCGCGGGAAAGAATGCCCAGCGCCTTGGTGAACTGGTCTTCCGGAATGGTCAGCGGATACAGGAAACGGATCACGTTGCCGTTGACTCCGCAGCTCAGCAACAGCAGGCCCTCTGCCAGCGCTTTTTGCTGTACCTGACGGGTAATCTCCGCCGAAGGCTTGCCGGTGGCCGGATCGTTGAACTCCACTGCCACCATCGAGCCTTGCGCGCGGATATCCACGATCGCCTTGCTGGTCTGGCGCGCCTGCTGCAGCACTTCCACCAGATGCTGCCCCAGGCGCTGCGAACGCTGGCACAGTTGCTCTTCTTCAATCACTTCCAACACCGCCAACGCTGCCGCCACCGCCAGCGGGTTACCGGCATAGGTGCCACCCAGCCCACCCGGTGCTGGAGCATCCATCACTTCGGCACGCCCGGCCACCGCCGACAGCGGCATACCGCCCGCCAGGCTTTTCGCCATGGTGATTAGATCGGGTTTCACGCTGTAATGATCCATGGCGAACAATTTGCCGGTACGGGCAAAACCGGTCTGCACTTCGTCAGCAATCAGCAGAATGCCGTGCTCGTCACACAGCGTGCGCAGCGCTTGCATAAACTCGGCCGGTGCGATGTTGAAACCACCCTCACCCTGCACCGGCTCCAGCACGATAGCCGCAACCTGCTTGGGATCGATATCCGCTTTAAAAATACGTTCCAGGCTGTTCATCGCGTCTTCGGTGGTCACGCCGTACAGCGCATTCGGGTACTGACCGTGGAACACCGAACCGGGGAATGGCCCGAAGCCCAGTTTGTAAGGAGCCACTTTGCCGGTCAGCGCCATGGTCATATAGGTACGGCCATGGAAACCGCCGCCAAAGGTTATAAGACCTGGACGACCGGTATGAGCACGGGCAATTTTGACTGCGTTTTCTACCGCTTCGGCACCGGTGGTAAAGAATGCGGTTTTACATGGGCCTTCAATTGGCGCGCGCTGGTTAATGCGTTCCGCCAACGTGACGTAGCTTTCGTAAGGAACAATTTGGTAAGCGGTGTGGGTGAAGGCCTTCAGTTGCTTTTCAATCGCGGCGATCACCTTCGGGTGACGGTGACCGGTATTTAATACGGCAATACCAGACGCGAAATCGATGACTTCATTGCCTTCGACATCCCACAGCGTGGCGTTCTCTGCACGCTCTGCGTAAAAACCACACATCACGCCTACCCCACGCGGGGTGGCATCCTGACGACGTTGATTCAATTCTGCGTTTTTCATGTTGTTCTCTCCGGTCGATGAGCGATGCCAGTTGTACGTTTCGTTCACATTCGTGAAACAATGGCGTTTATTTACACAGGATGTGGCCCTATAATCGAGAGCCAGTTACGATTAATTGAGGGATCCAATTGCGCTCACTGAGTGGTGACCTGTTATTGCAGCGTCTCGGCGAACAGCCCGATGATAAGCTGCATAAACGGCTCTATAATGCGATCCGTACCAGCATTCTGGACGGTAGCCTGCCGCCCTCCAGCCGCCTGCCCGCCTCACGCGATTTAGCGCAGGAACTTAGTCTTTCACGTAACACGGTTTTAACTGTTTATGAACAATTGCTGGCAGAAGGATATGTTCTGGCGCGCGCGGGAAGTGGCACATTCGTCGCCGAAACCGTGCCAGATAGTTGTTTATCCACTGCCAGCGCCCCGGCAGGCAGTGATGGGGTGCAACGAGGTATTGAACTGTCAGAGCGCGGCGCCGCTCTGTTGCATCACGCCAGCGCCAGCCCCAAACAATGGGGCGCGTTTATCCCCGGCGTGCCCGATGTTAATGCCTTCCCTCATCAGTTATTCAGCAAGATCCAGGCACGCATTAGCCGTCGCCCAGCCCCGCAGAAACTGACCTACAGCAACCAGGGCGGCAGCCCGGAACTGCAACATGCGCTGGTGGATTATCTGCGCGTAGCGCGTTCGGTACGCTGTTCGCCGGAGCAGATTCTGATTACCGAGGGTATCCATCAGGCGATAGATCTGGTGACGCGGCTGTTGTGTAATCCGGGCGACGATGCCTGGATTGAAGAGCCGGGCTATTGGGGGATCCGCAATATCCTGCGAATGAACGACGTGAATATCTGCCCACTGGAAGTTGATGAGGCCGGCATGGTGCCGCCGGAGCAGCCCAGCGGCGCACCACGGTTGATATTTGTCACCCCGTCGCACCAATATCCACTGGGATCGGTGATGAGCCTGGCGCGGCGACAACGCTTGCTGGCACTGGCACGCAACGGCGGCAGCTGGATCGTTGAGGATGACTACGACAGTGAATTCCGCTTTTCTGGCCAGCCGATCCCGGCATTGCAGGGGCTGGAAGCCGATGCACCGGTGATCTATATCGGCACCTTCAGTAAAACGCTGTACCCGGCGCTACGGCTGGGCTACGTGGTGTTGCCAAAGCCGCTGGTCGCGGCGTTGAAAACCGCCCATGCCGAGCTGTACCGCGGCGGTCATCTGCTGATCCAGACCGCATTGGCGCAGTTTATTCAGGAAGGCCATTACACCGCGCATATTCGCCGCATGCGGCTGCTGTATGCCCGCCGCCGGGCGTTTCTGACCGCATTGATCGAGCAGCATCTGGGCAAGCAGGCGTTGAGCGAGTTCAACAACAACGCCGGCCTGCACCTGATCCTAAACCTGCCGGACGAGGCGGACGACGTGGCTATCGCCGCCGCTGCCAACGAACGCGGCGTGCTGGTTCGGCCGCTGTCGCGCTACTACATGCTGCCCAACCATCGCCGTGGTCTGCTGATGGGGTTTGCCTGCGTGCCAGAAGAACAAATGGCCGCCGCCTTTACCCTGCTGCTGGAATGCATCCGTCCCTGAGCGCTGTTTTCCATCAAAGGCTCTGCAATTGCCACCCTTCCTGCCGCCATTGCAAACGGTGAGTTAATTTCAGCGCCTGCAAAAACGCTTCATCATGGGAGACCACTAGCATCGCGCCGGGAAAACTGGCCAATGCGGCCTCAATCGCCAGTGACGATGCCAGATCCAGGTGGTTGGTCGGCTCATCCAACAGCAGCAACTGCGCCGGTTCCTGCCGCCACAGCATGCAGGCCAGCGCCGCTTTCAGCCGTTCCCCTCCACTCAGCGCCGCCAACGGTAACAGCACGCGTTCGGCATTTAACTGCAACTGCGCCAACTGGCTGCGCATCCTGCCCTCATTTAGCGGCGAATCCTGCAGGCCAAGGTGCTCAACCACCGAGAGTGACAGATCGAGCTGCGAAAGATTTTGATCGAGATAAGCCGTCGGTAGCAAGCAATGGCAACGACCGGCTTTGGCGGCCAACTGCCCGAGGATCACCTTCAGCAAGGTCGTTTTACCGCAGCCGTTCGGGCCGGTTAACGCCACGCGCATCGGGCCATCGATGCGTAAATCCAGCGGCGGCATAGTGATAAAGGGCAGTTGCAGTTGTTCCAGCACCAATACCTGTTTGCCCGCCGCCACTGCACTGCCTGGCAGAGTCAACATCACCGGGCTGTCTTCCTCCACCCGCTGCCAGGCTTCACGCACTGCGGCATCAAGGGAGCCTTTCTGCTCCTGATGCTGCTTGCGCAGCGTACCCAAACTCTCTTTGGCCGCCGCCTTGTAGGCCACGCGTTCAAAGGAGGCAATATTCAGCGTATCGACGGTTTTCAGCGTCTGCGCAGAGCGCCGTTGGCTGATGTCATGTTCTTTCTGCTGCCGGGCGCGGGTGCGTCGACGTTCCTGACGCGCATGTTCCAGTCCGGCACGCGCAGCCTGCTGCTCCAGATCACGCTGGTGACGATAATCATCATAATTACCGCCGTAGCTGTGCAGTGCGCCGGGCGTCAGTTCGACAATGCGCTGCATACGCGCCAGCAGTTGTCGATCGTGGCTGGCAACCAGCAAGCCGCCACGCCAGTTTTCTAACTGCTGATACAGCCAGTCGCGGGCGCGGGTATCAAGGTGGTTGGTCGGTTCGTCCAGTAGCAGGAAGTCGGCTGCGCCGAGCATCGCCCCGCACAAGGCGGCACGCATCCGTTCACCGCCGCTCAGATCGCTCGCTGGCCGTTGCGGATCGAACAGCGGCAATCCGGCGGAGGTAAAAGCGGCCTGCAGACGATCGCTGAGATCCCATTGCCCTTCCAGACGATCGATATCGTCCGCCTGCGGTCGTCCCTGCTCAAGACGGGCCAACGCGGCAAAGGTCTCGCCGTAGCCGAGCAGCTGCGCCAGCGTGGTCCGCGGTGCGAGATCCGGCTGCTGCGCCACGTAGGCCAGTGAAGCATGGGATTCAACATGGCCGTTACCCGGCAAGTCCAGCCCGGCAATCAGCCGCAGCAGACGCGTTTTGCCGACGCCGTTGCGCCCAACCAGGCCACAGCGTTGTTGATCGAAAGTCAGATCCAATGGGCCGAACAGCGTTTCGCCGTCAGCAAACTGGCAGGTCAGTTGATGTAAAACAAGATGAGGGGACTGCGCAAAATGAGCCATAAGCACTCCTGAATGAGATCAAAACATCCCCACAAGGCACCGATGTGCGCAACGTGGGACAAGATATCAGCAGGCGTGTGTGTTCATTTTCGGTAATGGCTCCGCAGAGAGAAGGTATTTCAACGCGTAAATGCTAACCGATTTGCTGTTCACGATGCAAACAGCAATAAAGATTCATGACATCTATCACATTCAGCGCAATGCAGATTCCCAACCGCAGTGAAGACGGCTAGATTTATCTCATCCGACCACTTGGTCGTACATAATAATAACGATGAAAGACGCGATGGAGACTGCAATGAGCAATTACCCACACCTGCTGGCGCCGCTGGATCTCGGCTTCACTACCCTGAAAAATCGGGTGCTGATGGGATCGATGCACACCGGCCTGGAAGAACTGCCCAATGGCCCCGAGCGCATGGCCGCTTTCTATGCCGAACGCGCGGCGGCCGGCGTGGCGCTAATCGTCACCGGCGGGATCGCCCCCAATGAAAAGGGCGTGGTGTATCGCGGCGGCTCCACCCTCAGCCACCCACAGCAGGTCAGCCACCACCGCATCGTCACCGAGGCCGTTCATCAGGCCGGCGGTAAAATTGCGCTGCAGATCCTGCATGCCGGTCGCTACAGTTATCAGCCGCAGCCGGTCGCCCCCTCCGCGCTGCAGGCACCGATCAATCCCTTCGCTCCCACTGCGCTGAGCGAGGCGGAGATCGTGCAGACCATCGCCGACTTCGCCCAGTGTGCGGCACTGGCGCAGCTGGCCGGTTACGATGGCGTCGAGGTGATGGGTTCCGAAGGTTATCTGATCAACCAATTTCTGGTGTCGCGCACCAACCAGCGCGACGACCAATGGGGCGGCAGCTTCAGCAACCGCATGCGTTTTGCCGTGGAGATCGTCCGGGCGGTGCGGCAAGCGGTCGGCAGCGATTTCATTCTGATTTACCGCCTTTCGATGCTGGATCTGGTGGAAGACGGTTCCAGCTGGCAGGAGATCGAACAGTTGGCGCTGGCAGTTGAGCAGGCGGGGGCGACCATCATCAACACCGGTATCGGCTGGCATGAGGCGCGTATCCCGACCATCGCTACCATGGTGCCACGTGCCGGTTTCAGTTGGGTAACCCGTAAGCTGATGGGCAAAGTGCGCATTCCGCTGATCACCACCAACCGCATTAACGATCCGGCCGTTGCCGAGCAGGTGCTGGCAGACGGCTGCGCCGATATGGTGTCGATGGCCCGTCCGTTCCTGGCCGACGCCGCCTTTGTGCAAAAGGCCGCCGAAGGTCGCGCCGACGAAATCAATACCTGTATTGGCTGTAACCAGGCCTGCCTCGACCAGATTTTTGAAGGCAAACTCACCTCTTGCCTGGTTAACCCACGCGCCTGCCGCGAAACCGAAATGCCACTGGTTCCGGCAGAAAAACCGAAGAAACTGGCGGTGATCGGCGCCGGGCCAGCCGGGCTGGCCTTTGCCACCACCGCCGCCAGCCGCGGCCACTGGGTGACGCTGTTCGACGCTGCCGATCAGATTGGCGGCCAGTTCAATATTGCCAAACAGATCCCCGGCAAAGAGGAATTCCATGAAACCCTGCGCTACTTCCGCCGCCAATTGGCGCTGCTGGAGGTGACGCTGAAACTGGGTACCTGGGTGACGGCGGCCGATCTGGCAGAATTTGACGAAGTGATCCTCGCCTGCGGCATCGTACCGCGTACCCCGGAGATCCCAGGCATCGATAACGCCAGAGTATTGACCTATCTGGACGTCCTGCGCGACAAAAAACCGGTCGGCCAGCGGGTGGCGATTATCGGGGCCGGCGGCATCGGCTTCGACACCGCCGAGTACCTCAGCCAGCACGGCGTGTCGAGCAGCCTGGATCAGGCGGAGTTTAACCGTGAATGGGGCATCGACAACCAGCTTAACCATCGCGGCGGTCTGGCAGCCGAAGGGCCTGTGGCGACGCACGCGGCTCGGCAGATTTATCTGCTGCAACGCAAGACCAGCAAAGTGGGTGAAGGCCTGGGGAAAACCACCGGTTGGATCCACCGCACCAGTCTGGCGATGCGCGGCGTAAAAATGCTCAACAGCGTGAATTATCAACGCATTGATGACGAAGGCCTGCATATTTCACGAGCCGAACAGGAAAGTTGCCTGCCGGTAGACACGGTGATTATCTGCGCCGGGCAGGAACCGCGCCGCGAGCTGCAACAACCGCTGCTGGAGATGGGCAAAACGGTGCACTTGATTGGCGGTGCGGACGTGGCCGCCGAGCTGGATGCCCGCCGCGCTATCGATCAGGGCACGCGGCTGGCGATGGCTCTGTAAAAAATTGCCACTATAGTGGCAAAAAACACCTATATATGACCTTAATTGCTATAATAGTAGCAATTAAGGTTGTCATAGGTGCACCATGATTTCCCTACATACTCCCTACGATACGCAACTCGCCCTGCAGGATTACCTGAAGCAATTGCGTAAACGCCGTAAATTATCAGTCGCCGCCTTGGCTAAAATTTCTGGCGTCCCTAATAGTACCATCCGTAAGTTTGAAGCCGACGGCAATATCTCATTGCGTCAGTTCCTGATGCTCTATGACGCTCTTGGTGATCTGAATGAACTTCATCAACTGACCAGAACCCGCAATAGACCGCAAACTATTGAGGAGGTATTGAAAAATGCTTGATATTCCTCTGCTGGTAAAACGTCGCCTGAGCGATGGCAATGTACAAAATGTGGGGCAACTGGCAGAAAATGCCACCGGTGTTTATTTTCGTTACGACGAAAGCTATTTAGCCTCGCATCAGAGTTCACTTTCCCCCTTCAATTTGCCCTGGGATAACTTTTTGCATCAGGCACCAAAACAGCCGCATTACGGGTTAGAGGGCGTTTTTGCCGATAGCCTGCCGGACGGTTGGGGGCTTTATTTGATGGATCGTGTATTTCGACAAAATGGCTACAATCCCAGAACAATTAGCGTATTGGAAAGGTTGGCCTTCACCGGTGAACGTGGGTTTGGTGCTTTGTTTTATGAGCCTGACTTGCCATTATCCCGTCAGGAGAACAATCAAGATTTAACCTTGATAACACTGGGGAATGAGGCCGTTAAGGAGTTTGAAGGGACGGAGTCACACCTGATTGCTCATTTGATGGATGCCGGGGGATCGGGGGGCGCGCGGCCAAAATTAAGCGTCACTCGCTTAGCTGATGGTACTTTTTCTAGCCAACAGGATGCTGTCGGCAAGAAGCTTTTGGTAAAGCTAACCTCCGAGAAATTTGCCCTTGGGCATCGTGAAAGCCAGATCGAATACGTTTATATGATGATGGCGCGGCAAGCCGGTATTGAAGTCGCAGACTTTACTTTGATCGATATTGGCAAAGACCGTCATTGGCTTGAGCAAGAACGCTTTGACTGCGTGGGTGACCATGGCCGTCGGCACATGATTTCTGCCAGCGGATTATTGGATGCCCCTTTTCGTGAGCCTTCATTGGATTATGTCGATCTGATTAAAGCGACCCGAATACTCTGCGGTGTGGAAGAAGCCAGAAAATTACTACGCCGAGCCCTGTTCAATTATCTGACGGTAAATCAGGACGACCACGCCAAAAACTTTGCTTTTCTAGCGGATGATCAAGACAACTGGCGGCTATCCCCCTGTTATGACATCGTTTATAGCCCTTCGCCTTATGGTCAGCATATGACGGCTTTTAACGGTAACGGTTCGAAAATCACCGCATCAGCAATGACGATGATGGCCGGGCAGGCCGGTTTGGCCAACGCCAAGGCCGTAATGAATGTGGCCGAAGAAATTTACAGCGTGGTAAGCCATTTCCAACAACAGGCTAATACGGTCGGGTTACCAACCGCATTAGCCAAAGAGATTCAACGAGATATTGATGGGAAATGGCTGGCTCTACGCTCCGCCAATCAGTAACGTGCGCCGGATTTCACCGCTTTGAGGATCACGAACTTCTTGTTGGATGCGATCAGGGTGCAGTTACCGAATAAACGCTTCAGCTTCTGGTGGTAATCCAGATGACGGTTACCCACGATGCGCAGCTCGCCGCCCACCTGCAGGCAACGCTTGGCGTCGCAGAACATCTGCCAGGCGGTGTGATCGGTGATCGCATGCTGCTGGTGGAACGGTGGGTTACACAGCACCGCCTGCACGCTTTCACGCTCAATCCCCGCCAGCGAGTTGTTCACTTCAAACTGGCAACGATCCATATCCTGCGGCAGGTTATGCTCCACGTTCAGTTCGCTGGAGGCCACCGCCATATAGGACTCATCAACAAAGCTCACCTGCGCTTGCGGGTTCTGCATCAATGCGGCCATGCCGATGACGCCGTTACCACAGCCGAGATCGATAATGTGGCCTTCGATGTCATGCGGCAGATGATCCAGGAACAGACGTGCGCCGATATCCAGGTTGCTGCGCGAGAACACGTTGGCATGGTTGTGGATCACCCAATCGGTGCCGTCCAGCACCCAGTTGGTGGTTACCGGCGCTGCCGGTGGCACGATGTCTGCGACTTCACAGTGGATCAACCGCGCTTTCTTCCATGCTAGGCTGGTGCGAGTGGGGCCGAGCACCTTTTCAAACAGCTGCATGGTAGAGGTATGCACGTCGCGCGCTTTGGCCCCGGCGATGATTACCGTGTCCGGTGCCACCACATCACGCAACGCACGCAGCTGCTGTTCCAGCAGTGCCAGCGCTTTAGGAACGCGGATCAGCACCACCGCCGGTGACGCAGGCAATTCTGCCAGGGTGTCCAGCAGCGTAACCTGCTGCGGATCCAATTCATTGAGCTTCAGGTTATGGCGCGTGGCCAACTGGCTCATGTAGGAATCGCTGATGCTGTAAGGCTGATGGCCGTGCAGTGCGCAGGCCAGCGTGCCAAAGTTGTCGTTGAAAATCAGCACCGGACGATCGCCAATGTTTACATTTTCAAGCTGTTGCAGCAGATATTCGTCCGCCGCTTCCCACGCCTGTAGTTGGGTGGATTCTTCCTGTTGGGGATAACGCTCCAGCTCAAGTTGCTGTGTTCCCAGATCGAGTTGGCTCATTGCCCCTCCTGACTGATAAAATTTGGGCTGTTTATCCCCTAAAAACGTCCGCCAGTAAAATGTTTTTTCGGATAAATTGCGCATTCACTCGCATAGCGGAAAGCCAAACCCGCTTTTCGCTGCTGATAGCTATAGCATTCCTTCCGCTTAATCTGTATTGAGCAATTTTTAATCCGACGCGATGTAACTTTAAATGTTACACTCATTGGCCCAATGGAATGGGGAAGGAAATGATTTCGTCTTTCCGAGACAAATATTTGGCGCAATTCTATCAGGAGGGTCGACACGATCGTTTGATTCCTTCGACCATTGAACGCCAACTAGCCAGAAAACTCGATATGCTGGCCGCCGCTGAAAAAGAGTGTGATTTACATAATCCGACCGGCAATTACTACAAACGCCTGTCCGGCACCTTTCAAGGTTGGTCCAGTATGCGGGTTAATATTCAATGGCGCTTAATGTTCCGCTGGCGCAATGATGCCGCCGAGCTGATTTACCTGGACCCACATCAAGATACCTAGGCAACGGAGAATATATGTTAGAGACCACAAGCCGAAAACCCACTACGGTGGGGGAAGTGCTGCAAGAAGAGTACTTAACACCGCTGGGTATCGGCCAGGAGGATCTGGCCAAGGTCTTGGGCGTCACTCGCGCCACGGTAAACCGTTTATGCAATGGGCATCGCCGTCTCAGCGTTGTGGAGGCAAACCTGTTTGCCGATCTTTTTGAAACCACTGCAGACTTTTGGCTAAACCTGCAGGCGGCCCACGACCGCTGGGAAGCCCGACAGGCAAATATGCAGCGCGAGCGACTGCGTCCGATTATGGAAATTCTGGGGCGTGATATTACTCATGCGTGAAATCGAACTGACTTACCTGCAGGGTTACTCTGAACATCTGCAAAGCCAGGTGCAGCAGTTGATCGACCAGCAGCGTCTGGGTGAGGTGCTGTTACAGCGCTATCCGCAGGTGCACGACTGCACCACCGACAAGTCGCTTTATCAGTTTACCGTCGATCTGAAAAACCAGTACCTGCGCAACGCCCAGCCGCTGAGCAAAGTGGCCTACGACGGTAAAATCCAGGTAATGAAACACGCGCTCGGCATGCATACCGCCATTTCCCGCGTGCAGGGTGGCAAGTTGAAGGCCAAGGCGGAAATCCGCGTGGCGACGGTATTCAAGCTGGCACCGGAGCCGTTTCTGCGCATGATCGTGGTGCATGAACTGGCGCACCTGAAAGAAAAAGACCACAACAAGGCCTTCTACAGTCTGTGCTGCCATATGGAACCCAACTACCATCAACTGGAGTTCGATACCCGGCTGTATCTGACTCACCTCTCCGTGTTTGGCAATCTGTATACCTGACTATTCCCTGTGATACTCTGATTTCTTACGTCTGGGAACCGGAGATATCTATGATTCGCTTTGCCGTTGTTGGGACCAACTGGATTACGGAACGCTTTATCGATGCCGCACACGAAAGCGGCAAACTGAAGCTGACCGCCGTCTATTCGCGCAAGCTGGAACAGGCGCAGGCATTTGGTGCCAACTACCCCGTCAGTCTGTTTTTCGATTCCCTGGAAGCGCTGGCCCAGTCAGACGCCATCGACGCGGTTTACATCGCCAGCCCCAATAGCCTGCATTACCAGCAGTCGTTGTTGTTCCTCAGCCATAAAAAACACGTAATTTGCGAAAAACCGCTGGTATCCAACCTGCGCGAAGCCGAAAAGCTGGTGGCCTGTGCCCGTGAAAATCAGGTGGTGCTGTTCGAAGCCTTTAAAAGCGCCCACCTGCCGAATTTCCTGGCCTTGCAGCAGACGCTGCCGAAAATCGGCCGGTTGCGGAAAAAGCCTTTATCAACTACTGCCAATACTCTTCTCGCTACCCACGCTATCTGGCCGGTGAAAATCCAAACACCTTCAACCCGCAGTTTTCCAACGGTTCGATCATGGACATTGGTTATTACTGTCTGGCCAGTGCCGTGGCGCTGTTCGGTGAGCCAAAATCGGTGATCGCCAGCGCCAGCTTGCTGGATACCGGCGTTGATGCACACGGCACCGCCTGCCTCAACTACGGCGACTTCGATGTGACAATCTCCCACTCCAAGGTCAGCAACTCGGACATTCCGAGCGAGATCCAGGGCGAAGAAGGCACGCTGGTAATTGAGAAAATCTCGGAGTGTCAGGGCGTAGTGCTGACGCCACGCGGTGGTCAACGCCAGGATCTGACCCAGCCGCAGCATATCAATACCATGCTGTACGAAGCGCAAGTCTTCGCCGAACTGGTGGAGAAACGGCAGGTAGAACATCCGGGGCTGGAAAACTCGCTGATTATCGCCCGCCTGCTGACCGAAATCCGCCGCCAGACCGGCGTAGTGTTTCCTGCCGACGGAGAATGACATGAAACCGTTATTACTGATGCAGACCGGCGACGCGCCGGAAGTTATCCGCCAGGAAAAGGCCAATTTCGACGGTATGTTCCTGCAACAGGGGAATATCGACGCCGATCGCGTGCAGATCGTGCACCTACCCGCCGGCCAACAGCCGCTGCCACCGCAACACTACTCTGGAGTGGTGATCACCGGTTCACCGGCGATGGTCACCGAGCAACTGCCGTGGAGCGAACAGGCCGCCGAATGGCTGCGTCAGGCGATGCTGATCAAACTGCCGATTTTTGGCGCCTGCTACGGTCATCAGTTGCTGGCCTATGCGCTTGGCGGGGAAGTTGGCTATCACCCGCAGGGCATGGAGGTAGGAACGCTGGATATCGAGCTGTTGCCCGCCGCCGCCCATGACCGGCGAATGGCGATGCTGCCGCCGCGCTTCAAGGCGAATCTGATCCACTCGCAGAGCGTATTGACGCCCCCTGCCGGTGCCGTAGTGCTGGCACGTTCGCAACAGGATGCTTATCAGATCCTCAGTTATGGCGATAACGTGCTGACCACCCAGTTCCACCCAGAGTTTAACGGCGCGGTGATGCACCAGTATCTAAGTTGGCTCGGTGAGCTGTATCCGCAGCAACAGGCGGAGTATCAGCTTAAGCAACAGCAGGTTAGCGATACCCCCTTCAGCCGGCTGCTGTTGCAAGGGTTTGTCGTCAGCCTGGGCGCGCAAAAAGCCCTGGCCGGGTAATGCAATAAACGTTGACCGCTGACACATTTTGCATTACTTTCTGCCGTGCAAAGGGGAGTAACTTCATTGCCGGTTAATCGTCATTACGGTGCGCAAGCACCCGGTTACCGGGCAACCTGATGTCAGGGAGCACCAAGGTGCACCTTCATCAACGTTGTAAGTGAGACCTTGCCGGAAGGCGAGGTTTGCTTGCAGCGTTCATAAGAGCGGCTAGCGTCTTCCGACGTTGGCCGTTTTTGTTTTTGAAGGATACCTCTGATGATGAATACCGTTGGCACACCTTGGTTATGGGGCAGCTTTGCCGCCATCATAGTTGTGATGCTCGCAATTGACCTGCTGCTGCAGGGCCGCAAAGGCGCGCATACCATGACGCTGAAGCAGGCCGCCAGTTGGTCGCTGGTGTGGGTCAGCCTTTCTCTGCTGTTTAACCTGGGTTTTTGGTACTACCTGAACCAAACCGCCGGGCGTGCCGTTGCCGACACACAGGCGCTGGCCTTCCTCACCGGTTACCTGATCGAAAAAGCGTTGGCGGTTGATAACGTCTTTGTCTGGCTGATGCTGTTCAGCTACTTTGCCGTTCCGGCCAACCTGCAGCGTCGGGTACTGATTTTTGGCGTACTGGGCGCGATCGTGCTGCGTACCATCATGATCTTCGCCGGTAGCTGGCTGGTGACCCAGTTCCAGTGGCTGCTGTACCTGTTCGGCGCTTTCCTGCTGTTCACCGGTATCAAGATGGCGCTGGCGAAGGAAGATGGCGCGGCGATTGGCGACAAGCCGCTGGTGAAATGGCTGCGCAGCCATCTGCGCATGACTGATAATCTGGAAGGTGAGCGCTTCTTCGTGCGCCGCAACGGCCTGCTGTTTGCTACGCCGCTGGTACTGGTGCTGATCCTGGTGGAACTGAGCGACGTGATCTTCGCGGTCGACAGCATCCCGGCGATCTTTGCCGTGACCACCGACCCGTTCATCGTCCTGACCTCTAACCTGTTTGCCATCATGGGCCTGCGCGCCATGTACTTCTTGCTGGCTAACGTGGCAGAACGCTTCTCGATGCTGAAATATGGTCTGTCGCTGATCCTGATGTTTATCGGCGTCAAGATGCTGATTATCGATTTGTTCCACATTCCGATCGGTGTTTCGCTCGGCGTGGTCGCCAGTATCCTGACGCTGACGCTGCTGATCAACGCCTGGGTTAACCGCCGGAATGACCGCCTGGCTAATAATAAAGCACCATAATCTGTTATCCGGGGCGCTAGTCGCCCCGTGATTGTTTGGCAATTCGCCTAAAACGCCAAACGTTATTGCGATCACACAAATGTAACCAGTATGTTACCAAGAGTTGATCCGCCCTCAGAATTTCACCGCTGGCCCTTTCCAACCCCCCTGGTTTACTGAATACTGATTTGGCAAACACACTTGGTTACAGATTCAAATAAAAGTTGTCCGGCGAGGTTCCCGCCGAGATAAAGCTGTAAGCAACATCATCGGGAAGAAAAAGCACTATGCAAAAACTATTACAGAAGATCACTCAGGGCAGTCTGGTCAAACAAATCATGGTCGGCCTGGTGGCCGGTATTATCGTGGCGCTGGTCTCACCGGCAACGGCTTCGGCTGTGGGCTTGCTGGGTGCGCTGTTCGTTGGCGCACTGAAAGCGGTGGCACCGGTACTGGTGCTGGTGTTGGTCATGGCCTCAATCGCCAATCACAAACACGGGCAGAAAACCAATATCCGGCCGATCCTGTTCCTTTACCTGCTGGGCACTTTCGCTGCGGCACTGGTGGCGGTCGTGGTCAGCTTTATGTTCCCGTCCAACCTGGCGCTGGTGGCCGGCAATGCCGAGATCAACCCACCGGGCGGCATTATTGAGGTGCTGAAAGGCCTGCTGTTGAGCGTGGTGGCCAACCCGTTCCAGGCGCTGATTAGCGCTAACTATATTGGTATTCTGGCCTGGGCAGTGGGGCTGGGACTGGCGCTGCGTCACTCCTCTGACACCACCAAATCATTGATTAACGATATGTCACATGCAGTCACCATGGTGGTGCGTGCGGTGATCCGCTGTGCCCCGCTTGGCATCTTCGGCCTGGTGGCTTCGACGCTGGCCGAAACCGGCTTCGGCGCGCTGTGGGGTTATGCTCAACTGCTGGTGGTACTGATCGGCTGTATGTTGCTGGTCGCACTGGTGCTGAACCCGCTGATCGTTTTCTGGAAAATCCGTCGCAATCCTTATCCGCTGGTGTTCGCCTGCCTGCGTGAAAGCGGCGTGACCGCGTTCTTCACCCGCAGCTCGGCCGCCAATATTCCGGTGAATATGGAGCTGTGCAAAAAACTGAATCTGAACGAAGACACCTATTCGGTTTCTATCCCGCTGGGTGCGACCATCAATATGGCCGGGGCGGCGATCACCATTACCGTGCTGACGCTGGCGGCGGTGCATACTCTGGGGATCCCGGTTGACGTGCCGACCGCGCTGCTGTTGAGCGTAGTGGCCGCCGTTTGTGCCTGCGGCGCTTCCGGCGTGGCCGGGGGTTCGCTGTTGCTGATCCCGTTGGCATGTAACATGTTCGGCATCCCGAACGACGTGGCCATGCAGGTGGTCGCCGTCGGCTTTATCATCGGCGTGCTGCAAGACTCCGCCGAAACCGCACTGAACTCTTCTACCGACGTCCTGTTTACTGCCGCAGCCTGTCAGGCGGAAGACCAACGTTTGGCAGATGAAGATCCGCTGAAGGTGCGTTAATTTCCGAGCTTATTCAACAAGGCGCTCATTATCGGGCGCCTTTTTTTTGACCTCAATATCACAGCCCTACAAGGTTACCCCGCTTTTAAAAATCGCCAACTCACGGAAATCATTCACTTCATTACGCGCCGCCTGACCATTGGCGATCGCCACGATCAGGTCGACAAACTGCTCCAGCAGACTCTCCATCGAGGTGCCGTGGATCAGCCGACCGGCGTCAAAATCAATCCAGTGGGGTTTCTTCGCCGCCAGTTCGCTGTTGGTGGCCAGTTTCACCGTCGGCACGAAGCCGCCATAAGGCGTGCCGCGTCCGGTGCTGAACAACACCATATGACAGCCGGCACCGGCCAGCGCGCTGGTCGCTACCGCATCATTGCCAGGCGCGCTGAGCAGGTTTAAGCCGGGCTGGCGCAGGCGTTCGCCATACTTGAGCACGTCCACCACCTGACTCTGCCCGGCTTTCTGCGTGCAGCCGAGGGATTTCTCCTCCAGGGTGGTAATCCCGCCGGCCTTGTTGCCCGGTGAAGGGTTTTCATAAATCGGCTGATTATGGGCGATGAAGTACTGTTTGAAGTCGTTGACCATGCTGACGGTCTTCTCGAAGGTCGCCCGATCGCGACAACGGCTCATCAGGATCCGTTCGGCACCAAACATCTCCGGTACCTCGGTCAACACCGTGGTGCCGCCGTTGGCGATCAGGTAATCAGAAAAACGCCCCAGCAATGGATTGGCGGTAATCCCGGACAGACCGTCCGATCCACCACACTCCAGTCCGAACTTCAACTCGCTCAGCTTACCCGGCTGACGGCGATCGTCACGCATCACCTGATACAGCGCATGCAACTGCTCCAGCCCGGCTTCAACCTCATCGTCCTGCTGCTGGCACACCATAAAGCGCACCCGTTGCTCATCAACCCTGCCCAGCGTACTGCGGAACACATCCACCTGATTGTTCTCGCACCCGAGTCCAATCACCAGCACCGCCCCGGCATTCGGATGGCGAACCATATTTTGCAGCATGGTGCGGGTGTTCTCGTGATCCTGACCCAGTTGCGAACAACCAAACGGATGACTGAACAGATGCACACCGTCAATCCCCTGCGCATCCTGAGTTTCCTTCAGAAAACGCTGCTGGATCTGCCGGGCAATGCCGTTGACGCAGCCAACGGTCGGCACGATCCACAGTTCATTGCGGATCCCCACCTCCCCCACTGATACGGCGGTAAAGCTGCACCTCACGATCCGCAGCCTGTGGTGGCAGCGTCGGGAAAGCGGGTTGATACTGATAGCTGTCGAGATCGCTCAGGTTGGTTTTGGCATTTTGCGAGTGAATATGTTCACCCGGCGCTATGGCTTCCAACGCATGACCAATCGGCAAGCCGTATTTGATGATGGCCTCACCGGCAGCGATCGGCTGCAGCGCAAACTTGTGCCCACGCGTCACCGGTTGCGCCAGCCGAATCGTCAGTGCGTCCAACGCCAAGGTTTCGCCGGCGGCCAGATCGCTCAGCGCTACCGCGACATTATCCAGCGAATGAATTTTTACCATGCTTTGCATAAACCCACCTCGGGCAACGGCTAGGCCAGTTCAATGGCGAAATAGTTTTTGGCATTGTCGAAGCAGATGTTTTTCACCATCTCACCCAGTAACGTAATATCCGCCGGCGCTTCCCCGTTCTCCACCCAGCCGCCAATCATCTGGCAAAGGATGCGGCGGAAATATTCATGACGGGTATAAGACAAGAAACTGCGGCTGTCGGTCAGCATGCCGACAAAGCGGCTCAGCAGGCCCAGTTGCGCCAACTGCGTCATTTGCCGCTGCATACCGTCTTTTTGATCGTTGAACCACCAGCCGGAGCCGAACTGCATCTTGCCCGGCGTGCCCTCACCCTGGAAGTTGCCAACCATGGTGCCGATCACTTCGTTGTCGCGCGGGTTCAGGCAGTACAGAATAGTTTTCGGCAGGCCGCCCTGGCGTGCCTGGGCATCCAGCAGGCGAGAAAGCGCCTCCGCCAGCGGCTGGTCGTTAATCGAGTCGAAGCCGATGTCCGGCCCCACACTGGCGAGCATACGGCTGTTATTATTGCGCAGCGCGCCGATGTGATACTGCTGTACCCATTCACGACGTTGATATTCGGCGGCCAGGAACAGCAGTACCGCACTTTTGAACTGGGCGCTCTGCTCCGGCGTCGGCAGCTTGCCACTCAGGCGCGCGGTTAAAATCGCGTCCAATGTGCTTTCGTCCGCTTCGCCATACACCACCACGTCCAGCGCATGGTCAGCCACCTTGCAGCCATGGGCGGCAAAATGATCCATGCGTTTTTTCAACGCGTCACACAGCGCGCTAAACCGGCCAATATTGATATCCGCTGCCGCTTCCAGTTTTTGCAGGTAATCATTGAAACCCGGCGCGTCGATATTGAACGCCTTGTCCGGTCGCCAGCTTGGCAACACCTTGATATCGAAGCTACTGTCGGCCGCAATCGCTTTATGGTGGCGCAAATCGTCGATCGGATCGTCGGTAGTACCAACCATCTTCACATTCATTTGCTGCATGATGCCACGCGCCCTGAAATCATCCTGCGCCAGCAAGGCGTTGCCCCGCTGCCAGATATCGTCCGCAGTCGTTGGGGAAAGCAGCGTGCCGGTAATCCCGAACGGACGGCGCAGCTCCAGATGAGTCCAGTGGTAGAGCGGATTACCTATGGTATGCGGCACGGTAGCGGCCCAGGCATCAAACTTTTCACGGTCACCGGCATCCCCGGTACACAGCCGCTCAGCCACACCGTTGGTGCGCATCGCCCGCCATTTATAGTGATCGCCCTTTAGCCAGATCTCATATAAATTTTTGAAGCGGGTGTTCTCGGCGATCTGCTCCGGCGGTAAATGACAGTGATAGTCAAAGATCGGCTGGTCTGCCGCATAGTCATGATACAAACGTCGGGCAAATTCGTTGCCCAACAGAAAATCTTCGCTTAAAAACGTCGCCATCTTTTTTGGTTCCTCGCCTTGCTTGCCGTTCGGTACTCTGTCCAATGCAATAAAGTTATCACACCAATTTCACTGAGCGTCCAGCAAAATATCACCCTATGTCTTGGCGCCATCGCCGATAAAAGGCCATTAATTGGCAGTTTTACGGCAAAAAACCGTCTAAATAGACTAATTATCCAGCAGGCAGTATCCCTCAATTGAAAAATGGCTTTTGTGATATCACTCAACTTTTAAATCTGTATGACAAGTTATTGTCTCGCCACCCAGTCGTTCATGCGGCGGGAATACGTCGGTGACGGACAGACCGGCGCAGAACAACGAAAAGGGGGAGCCCCTTAAACTCTGCCGCCATCTCGGCGTCACCTATTGAAGACTGGGAGATATTTTGGATGCGTAAAATTAAAGGGTTACGCTGGTACATGATCGGGCTGGTGACCATCGGCACCGTGCTGGGCTACCTGACCCGCAATGCCATGGCCGTGGCGGCACCGACGCTGGAAGGCACCTTACATATCACCACGCAGCAGTACTCGTACATTGTCGCGGCCTATTCTGCCTGCTACACCCTGATGCAGCCGGTGGCGGGATACGTGCTGGACGTACTGGGTACCAAGGTGGGTTACGCCATGTTCGCCATTCTGTGGGCGCTGTTTTGTATGGGCACCGCACTCGCCAACAGTTGGGGCGGTCTGGCACTGGCGCGCGGCGCCGTTGGCATGGCAGAGGCGGCGATGATCCCCGCCGGGCTGAAGGCCAGCAGCGAGTGGTTCCCGGCCAAAGAACGTTCGATAGCCGTTGGCTACTTCAACGTCGGCTCGTCAATCGGCGGCATGCTCGCCCCACCGCTGGTGGTCTGGGCCATAGTGGCACACAGTTGGGAAATGGCGTTTATCATCACCGGCGTGCTAAGCCTGATCTGGGCCATCTGCTGGCTGATCTTCTATAAGCACCCGAAAGACCAGAAGAAACTCAGCAGTGAGGAACGCGAGTACATTCTGGAGGGCCAGGAAGCGCAGCACCAAACCGATAACGCCAAGAAAATGTCCGCCTGGCAGATTGTGCGCAACCGCCAGTTCTGGGGCATAGCGCTGCCGCGTTTTCTGGCAGAGCCTGCCTGGGGCACCTTCAACGCGTGGATCCCGTTATTCATGTTCAAAGCCTATGGTTTTAACCTGAAAGAGATCGCCATGTTCGCCTGGATGCCGATGCTGTTCGCCGATCTCGGCTGCATCGTTGGTGGCTACCTGCCGCCGTTTTTCCAAAAGCACTTTAAGGTGAACCTGATCGTTTCACGCAAACTGGTAGTCACTATGGGAGCCGTACTAATGATTGGCCCTGGCATGATCGGTTTGTTTACCAGCCCTTATGCGGCTATCGCGCTGCTGTGCGTCGGTGGTTTTGCCCATCAGGCGCTGTCTGGCGCGCTGATTACCCTGTCATCTGACGTGTTTGGTCGCAACGAAGTGGCCACCGCCAACGGCCTGACCGGCATGGCAGCCTGGACCGCCAGCACAATGTTTGCCCTGGTGGTCGGCGCATTGGCCGATACTCTGGGTTTTAGCCCACTGTTCGCCGCGCTGTCGGTATTCGATATTCTCGGTGCCATCGCCATCTGGACCATCCTGCAAAATCGGCCGGCCTCACAGCCGCAGGAAGATCCGCTGCAACCGGCCTCGGCTCGCAGTTAACCCCATCGCCCGGCCAGCGTGCCGGGCACGCCCCCCGGCCACTGGTAGCTCAGCAGGATAAGTGGTATAACAAATCCATGGTTACGCGCCCCTCCCTACCCTAAGAGCATTCACTATGGAATTCACTGAAACCAGACGCCTGTATCAGCAGCTGGCCGCCGAGCTAAAGCAGCGTATTGAAAGCGGCCGGTATCCGGTGGGCGATAAACTGCCGGCCGAACGCTACATTGCCGAAGAGATGAACGTCAGCCGCACCGTCGTGCGGGAGGCGATCATCATGCTGGAAGTGGAAGGCTACGTTGACGTGCGCAAAGGCTCCGGGATCCATGTGATGTCCAACCAGCAGAAAAACCTGGTGATTCCGGGCGACAGCATCGAGTTTGCCACCGCCGGGCCATTTGAACTGCTGCAGGCGCGCCAACTGATTGAAAGCAACATTGCCGAATTCGCCGCCACTCAGGTCACCAAACAGGACATCGTTCTGTTGATGGAGATCCAGGAACAGGCACGCAAGGAAGATCGCTTCCGCGACTCGCAGTGGGATCTGAAATTCCACGTGCAGGTCGCGCTGGCCACTCAGAACACGGCGATGGCCACCATCGTGGAAAAAATGTGGGTACAGCGCGTGAATAACCCTTATTGGATCAAGCTGCATGAGCATATTGACGACCGCTCGATCGCCAGTTGGTGTGACGATCACGATCAGATCCTCAAGGCATTGATACGTAAAGATCCTTATGCCGCCAAACTGGCCATGTGGCAGCATCTGGAAAATACCAAGCAGATGCTGTTCAACGCCACCAGCGACGATTTTGAATATAATGCCGACCGCTATCTGTTCGCCGATAACCCGGTGGTTCATCTGGACGGCGTGGCCGCAGAAAATAAATAGCGCGAGCAGTCAAAAACCGTAGCGTTATGTCAGGTATTGTAAAATCCGCTGAATCGATGCCTGAACGGCGATTTGCCGTGTAGTATTTCACCGCTGGCAACGTAGATTTCCCTGTTGCCAATCGTGCTATTTTGGTAAAGTTGAGCCACTTTTTACCCTCTGCTACGGGGCGGGACGCGAATACATGCGCTGGTTGTTTGCCATGCTTATTGCTCTTTTTTGCTGGACCGGTTCGGTCTCCGGCCAAAAGCTATGCGCGGCGCCCTCCAAAGCTATTCCCACGGCACTGAACGGTCAGCCATCGCTTGCCGAGTCGGTGTTCTCCCCTGATGACCCGGTTTACCGGTCACCGGCAGAACTGCGGCGTAAAGCGCCCGGTAAAATGCCGCTGCTGCTGCCGCGGGTGCATTCTTACCCCGGTTCGCTACCTGCCCCCGCCCAACTGTTGCCGGTTTATTCGTTAGCCACAGAGTTGGGTCACAGCACTTGCCTCCCGCGCCAGAAATCACCTGCGCCAAACCGGCTTGCCCAGATGAACTGGACGCTGCATACCTCGCAGCAGCAAAACAGGCTGGGTGGCTGGAAAGAAAGTAATATGCTTTATCGTGGTACGCTGACTTACCACTCTTGACCGGTGTCGCACCGATTAGAAACCACTAAAAAGCAACGCCGTTTCATCATTATCAGCAGCCAGGATCGCCCGCGCGCTCTGCGTCCACTCCCGATCCGCCGCTGAGACAAAAACAAACAATGACGTTTTAGGAACACCGGATGGACATCATTAAAGAACTGTTACATGCCTTATGGCAGCAGGATTTTGAGACGCTGGCGAATCCCTCGCTAGTCTGGACGCTCTACGGCCTGCTGTTTTTGATTCTGTTCCTGGAAAATGGCCTGTTGCCGGCGGCGTTTCTGCCGGGTGACAGCCTGTTGATCCTGGTTGGCGTGCTGATCGCCAAAGGCACCATGAATTTCCCGCTCACCATTTTTATCCTCACCGTCGCCGCCAGTCTGGGGTGTTGGGTCAGTTACATACAGGGCAAGTGGCTCGGTAATACCCGAACCGTGCAGGGCTGGCTATCCCATCTGCCGGCTCACTATCACCAGCGTGCCCATCAGCTGTTCCACCGCCACGGGCTTTCCGCTCTGCTGGTCGGCCGTTTCCTGGCGTTTGTCCGCACTCTGCTGCCGACCATTGCCGGCCTCTCCGGCCTGAGCAACGCACGTTTCCAGTTCTTTAACTGGATGAGCGGTCTGCTGTGGGTGGTGATCCTGACCTCGCTGGGCTTTGCCTTGGGCAAAACTCCGGTGTTCCGCAAATATGAAGACCAACTGATGTTCTGCCTGATGCTACTGCCGCTGGTGTTGCTGGTAGCGGGGCTGGTGGGCTCGTTAATCGTGCTGTGGCGCAAGAAACGCGCCGATCAGGGGAAAGGGGCGTGATGATCAAGCGCCCGCGCTGGCAGTACGTGTTGCTGATTGCGCTAGCTTTACTGGCACTCGCCACGCTGTTGGTGCCCTGCATGGTGCGTACCGAAAGCGAACTGCGCATCCGTGCGGGCCAGCAAGGCCTTTCGCTACCTGACGGTTTCTATGTCTACCAAAGGCTGGATCAGCGAGGCATTCGCATCAAAAGCATCACCCCGGAAGGCGATGGCCTGGTGATCCGCCTGGACTCGCCGGAACAACAGTTGCTGGCGCGCGAAGCATTGCAAAACATTTTGCCACCGGGCTACATCATCGCCCTCAGCGAATCCCCTGTTCCTACCCATTGGGTGCGTGAATTTGCACGCGCCCCACTCAATCTGGGATAATACCCCCTTCATATGAAGGGCTTTCCTTTCATTTAGCCTCACTGTTCAATTAATCACCAATCACCACCGAACTGGGGCGGATTCTTTGGGGGTCTACGCTTTCCATGACTATGCTAAAGGTTAGCGTCAGTCAGCAGCGTAAGACTCCTGTCGCGCTGCCTTTGTTGGCAGTCAGGAACAGAGGATGTTTACCAATGCATCCCAATAATTAAGGAACTGATAACATGAAATTACGCCATTCGGTGTTACTTGCCCTCCCATTATTCCTCGTGCCGGCACTGTCATTCGCAGCAGAGAATGGCTGTGTGACCAAGGCACAAGAAATTCAGAAACAGATCGATTATGCCACCCAGCACGGCAATACTCAGCGTGTCGCCGGGCTGAAAACGGCATTGAGCGAAGTGCAGACCCATTGCACACCAGCCAGCCTGCAGGCCGATCGTCAGAAAAAAATTGATGAAAAACAAGGCAAGGTCACCGAGCGTCAGCAGGAACTGAAAGAAGCCCAGCAGACCGGCAACCTGGAGAAAGTGGCCAAGAAACAGAAAAAGCTGGCTGAAGCTCAAGCCGAGCTGAAACAAGCTCAAGCGGAATAATTTTTTTACACCAGCGGATTTATCGCTGAGAGCCACGCCACACGGGATTTTTATTGCGTATAAAATGGATGCTTAGTGATATCAGCTACTCATCCGCCCTTTGCTCCGGCGAAAAAATCCGCTATGTTGAAAGTCTGTCGAAGTTAACGTTAAGGAATAATCACATGGCACATGATTCAAATGCAGAAAACTTACGCGCTGAACTTAAATCCTTAGCCGATACGCTGGAAGAAGTATTGAACTCTTCCACCGATAAGCCAAAAGCCGAGCTGGAAAAGCTGCGTTCCAAAGCTGAAGGTGCGCTGAAGGATACCCGTGCTCGCCTGAGCGATGCCGGGGACAAGATTGCCTCCCAGACCAAACAAATCGCCGGCCAGGCGGACGAGTATGTTCGTGATAATCCGTGGACCGGTATCGGTATCGGCGCTGCGGTAGGCGTAGTGCTGGGCGTTCTGTTAGCGCGCCGCTAATTATGGCAGAACAACCGCAAGTTCGTGCACAGGGCCCCGCTAAAGGGGTCCTGGATGTCGCCCAGCGCATCATCACCATTCTGGTCGGTATGGTGGAGACCCGGGTTCGACTGGCCGTGGTCGAGCTGGAGGAGGAGAAAGCTAACCTCATTCAGTTGCTGATTATGGCCGGTATGACCCTGTTATTCACCGCATTCGGCCTGATGAGCCTGCTGATCCTGATTTTCTGGGCCGTAGATCCCGTCTACCGTTTGATCGCGTTAGGCACGACGACCGGTGTGCTGTTGTTCCTGGCCGTGGCTGGCGCTATCTGGACACTGGTCAAAGCGCGCCGCTCCACGCTGCTGGGTGCGACACGCAATCAGTTGGAAATCGACCGTTCCGAGCTGGAAGGTGAAAAATGAATCGCCGCCGCTATCTGGAATGGAGAAAAGAGAAGTTGATTGGCAAGATCCAGCAACAAAGGCTGGATCTTGCCGAAAACAAAGCCCTGTGGCTGGAAAAGACCGAGCGCATCGATCGCGGCTGGCAAACCCTTTTCGGCCTGCGTAAATATCTGGTGGTCGGTTCCAGCGTGATGGCGTTGTACGGCATCCGCCATCCCAGCAAGTTGATTCGCTGGTCACGCCGCGCTTTTGGTGCCTTTGGTACTATCCGCTTGATCCAGAAAACGTTTTCCAGCAAGTAACCTTCCCCCCTTCCATCAATACTTCCGATGTTTTGCCCGCCTTTTCACAGAGACTTTGCGTTTCTGCCGGTGAAGGCTGGGCAACTTTCTGATTCCCCACGATTTGTTAGCAGGCTAAAGATTCAGTTTTTTTGAAAAAATACGACAGTTTTACTTGCTAACAAAGCGTACTCATCCCGATTAACATTCACTCCATCAAGACGAAACGGGCAGGACAGGGTCAGATACCCGGCATACCGCTCACTAACATGACAAACGCCAAAACTGGCAAACAAAAATCACTTTGGAGTAAATGATGAAAAAATTAGAAGATGCAGGTTTGCTGGTTGCTCGTATTCTGATGCCAATCCTGTTTATCGTGGCAGGCTACGGCAAAATGGGTGATGCCTATGCCGGCACCCAACAATACATGCAATCGATGGGCGTACCTGGCTTCCTGCTGCCACTGACCATCCTGCTGGAATTTGGCGGCGGTCTGGCGATCCTGTTCGGTTTCCTGACTCGCACCGTGGCACTGTTCACCGCCGGTTTTACCATCCTGACCGCATTACTGTTCCATACTAACTTTGCAGATGGCGTAAACCAGATCATGTTTATGAAAAATCTGACCATCGCCGGCGGCTTCATCGTACTGGCCGTTGCAGGCCCAGGCGGTTTCAGTATTGACCGTCTTCTGAACAAAAAGTGGTAAGGTTTTAACACCGACTCAGGGGCCCGCATGTCGGGCCCTTTTGCTTTTTCACTCGGACACGAAGGAGATTCCCATGGGACAACTCGTCGATGGCGTTTGGCAAGACATCTGGTATGACACCTCATCCACCGGGGGCCGTTTCAAACGCTCAACCTCTCAGTTCCGCAACTGGGTGACCGCCGACGGTCAGCCGGGCGAACACGGAGCCGGAGGTTTTAAAGCGGAGCAAGATCGTTATCACCTGTACGTTTCACTCGCCTGCCCCTGGGCACATCGCACGCTGCTGATGCGTAAACTGAAAGGGCTGGAGTCACTCATTCCCGTTTCCGTGGTGCATCCGCTGATGCTGGAAAATGGCTGGACCTTTGGCACCGACTTCCCTGAGGCCACCGGCGACAGCCTGTACCACTCGGATTTTCTCTACCAGCTTTACCTGCGCGCCGACCCGCATTACACCGGCCGCGTGACGGTGCCAGTGTTGTGGGACAAACAGCAACAGACCATCGTCAGCAATGAATCCGCCGATATCATTCGCATGTTCAACAACGCATTTGATGGTGTTGGCGCACGCGCCGGCGACTATTATCCCACCGAGCTGCGCGGACAAATTGATGAACTGAATGGTTGGATTTATGACCAGGTGAATAATGGCGTCTACAAGGCCGGTTTCGCCACCAGCCAGGAAGCCTATGACGAAGCGGTAAACGGGGTATTTGACGCGCTGGCGCGACTGGAACAGATCCTGAGGCAACAGCGTTACCTGACGGGCGATCGCCTGACTGAGGCCGATCTGCGCCTGTGGACCACGCTGATACGCTTCGACCCGGTGTATGTCACCCACTTTAAATGCGACAAACACCGTATCAGCGATTATCTCAACCTGTACGGCTTCCTGCGTGACATCTACCAAATGCCGGGCATTGCCGAAACGGTCAGCCTGCCGCACATCCGCAATCACTATTACCGCAGCCACGCCACCATCAATCCGCACGGCATTATTTCTATCGGGCCGGCGCAAGATTTGGATGAGCCACACGGCCGCGACCGGCGTTTTGGTTAACGCACACCTCCCTTTTGCTTAACGGCAAGAGGGAGTTTTACTGACGTTCCAACTGTGCAAACAGACGCGGAATTTCGCGCAGGAACCAGGCCTTTGCCTCCCCCATACTGTCACGTCGCCAGGCCATAATGATGTCAACTTCGCGGCTGTATTCCGGTCCGACAACGCGTAAGCGCCCTTCTTCAATGTCTTTCTCGACCATCGGGTAAGGCATGGTCGCCACACCCAGCCCTGCCAGCAAAGCCAGGCGCTTATCTTCAATGGTGCTGACCGTTAGCCGTTGCTGCTTATCCAGTAACTGCACCGTCAGTACCGGGCGTTCCCGTGCGGTATCCGCGACCGCAATACCGCGGTACTTCACGCGCGTCACTTCAGACAGCGGCTCCGGCTCAAGGTGGATTGGATGACCCGGTGCGGCCACATACACGCTCATCACCTTATACAGCTTACGCGTATTGATTTCGGACGACGCGCGGAAATGCATATCCGGAGCGATAACGATATCGGCGCGCCCCTGCTCCAGCCTTTCCCAGGCACCGGCCAGCACTTCGGTCAAGATCGACACCTGGGTATTGGCCTTCAGCGCGAGTTTATCGACCAGCGGAAACAGTTTGCTCGGGGGTGATAGCGCCTCGCTGACAATCGTCAGGTGAGTTTCCCAACCGCGTGCCAGCGCTTCGGCATCGGTGGTCAGCTTGTCTGCCGCCTCCAGAAGTACCCGTCCGCGCTCCAGCAGCATACGTCCAACGTTGGTGAACTTGGTACGGTGGCCGGAGCGGTCGAACAGCACCACGTCCAATTCTTCTTCCAATTTTTGCATGGTGTAGCTGAGCGCCGAAGGCACGCGCCCCAGCTCATCGGCTGCCGCAGCGAAGCTGCCACGTCGGTCAATCGCATCCATAACCCTTAACGCTTCAAGCGTTAACGCCCGATCTCTGGCCATCGAATCTCTCTGTCAGGAAATTTGAATATACCGACCAGATTAACTGGCTAACAATCCGCCGTCCAGATGCTTACCATCTAGATAATGAATTTAGAGAGCCGATTGCCATGATTACATGCAGAACAGCACAACAATGCGGGCAAGCTGACTTTGGTTGGCTGCAGGCTCGCTACACCTTTTCTTTTGGACATTACTTCGATCCCAAGCTGATGGGCTACGCCTCGCTGCGGGTACTCAATCAGGAAGTGCTGGCGCCGGGTGCATCATTCCAGCCGCGCACTTATCCGAGCGTGGATATCCTGAACCTGATCCTGCAGGGCAAGGCGGAATACCGCGACAGCGAAGGCAACACGGTCAACGCCAGGGCCGGTGAGGCTTTGCTGCTGGCCACCCAGCCGGGGCTGAGTTACAGCGAGCAGAACATCAGCAGTGATACGCCGCTGACCCGCTTGCAACTGTGGCTGGATGCCTGCCCAGAGCGCAACAATGAACGCGTACAGCGCCTGATGTTGCCAGAGACCGGCCTGACGCTGCTGGCCTCGCCAGACGGTGCTCAGGGCAGCCTGCAACTGCGCCAACAGGTGTGGATCCACCATCTGGATTTACAGCCGGGCGAACAGCAGACGCTGGCGCTGAACGGACCGCGGGCGTACCTGCAATCGATCCACGGCACCATTGAAGCCCATGGCGAGCGCAACGACAGCCAACACCTGACCTGCGGCGATGGGGCGTTTATCCACGAGGAAAACCGCCTGACTATCCGCGCCGAGACACCGCTGCGCGCGCTGCTGATCGATTTGCCGGTGTAATGGACATCCAGAAAGGAAAAAACCCCGCGTAACTTGCGTCACGCGGGGTTTTCTTTATAGAGGGAGCTGACCGGTAAGCCGGGTTCTGTCGTGGACAGTCATTCCTCTAGGCCAGCAATCGCTCACTGGCTCAAGCAGCCTACCCGGGTTCAGTACGGGCCGTACCATGTGAACCCCTATTTGGCCTTGCTCCGGGTGGAGTTTACCGTGCCACGAACTGTTGCCAGTCGCGCGGTGCGCTCTTACCGCACCCTTTCACCCTTACCTGATCCCGCTTGCGCGGGCCATCGGCGGTTTGCTCTCTGTTGCACTAGTCGTAGGCTTGCGCCTCCCAGGCGTTACCTGGCACCCTGCCCTATGGAGCCCGGACTTTCCTCCCCTCCATCTGTCTCCCCCCGAAAGGGACGGCAATGAAGCGGCGACTGTCTGGTCAACTCCGGCGCGGATAGTAGCGTTGCGCTCACGGCAGGTCAACCGCTTTACTGTTCTTGTTGCTCTAAAGCATATTTATACAACGCATTTTTCTTCACGCCGTGGATCTCCGCCGCCAGCGCCGCCGCCTTTTTCAACGGCAGTTCTTTTTGCAGCAGTGCCAGGGTACGCAGCGCCTCCAGCGGCAATGCGTCCTCCTGTGCCTTGTGGCCTTCAACGATCAGTACCATTTCGCCGCGAC